>NZ_FZLN01000011.1:0-2000 GCF_900197575.1 Acinetobacter apis
AAATCATTAAAAGCAATGAAGAACAACTTGTGTGGATTTTTGTTGATTGTTACCAATGAATATAAGAATCATTGGTGACTAGAAATAGAAATTTACTCGAAAATTTATTTGAGCGAAATATATAGCTAGTTATTGATGAGCCAGATTGGTTACCTTAAGTAACTAATGATTTTAACTGAAGAGTTTGATCATGGCTCAGATTGAACGCTGGCGGCAGGCTTAACACATGCAAGTCGAGCGGGGGAAAGTAGCTTGCTACTGACCTTAGCGGCGGACGGGTGAGTAATGCTTAGGAATCTGCCTATTAGTGGGGGACAACGTTTCGAAAGGGACGCTAATACCGCATACGCCCTACGGGGGAAAGCAGGGGATCTTCGGACCTTGCGCTAATAGATGAGCCTAAGTCGGATTAGCTAGTTGGTAGGGTAAAGGCCTACCAAGGCGACGATCTGTAGCGGGTTTGAGAGGATGATCCGCCACACTGGGACTGAGACACGGCCCAGACTCCTACGGGAGGCAGCAGTGGGGAATATTGGACAATGGGCGAAAGCCTGATCCAGCCATGCCGCGTGTGTGAAGAAGGCCTTATGGTTGTAAAGCACTTTAAGCGAGGAGGAGGCTTACCTAGTTAATACCTAGGATAAGTGGACGTTACTCGCAGAATAAGCACCGGCTAACTCTGTGCCAGCAGCCGCGGTAATACAGAGGGTGCAAGCGTTAATCGGAATTACTGGGCGTAAAGCGCGCGTAGGTGGCCATTTAAGTCAAATGTGAAATCCCCGAGCTTAACTTGGGAATTGCATTCGATACTGGGTGGCTAGAGTATAGGAGAGGAAGGTAGAATTCCAGGTGTAGCGGTGAAATGCGTAGAGATCTGGAGGAATACCGATGGCGAAGGCAGCCTTCTGGCCTAATACTGACACTGAGGTGCGAAAGCATGGGGAGCAAACAGGATTAGATACCCTGGTAGTCCATGCCGTAAACGATGTCTACTAGCCGTTGGGCCCTTTGAGGGCTTAGTGGCGCAGCTAACGCGATAAGTAGACCGCCTGGGGAGTACGGTCGCAAGACTAAAACTCAAATGAATTGACGGGGGCCCGCACAAGCGGTGGAGCATGTGGTTTAATTCGATGCAACGCGAAGAACCTTACCTGGCCTTGACATACTAAGAACTTTCTAGAGATAGATTGGTGCCTTCGGGAACTTAGATACAGGTGCTGCATGGCTGTCGTCAGCTCGTGTCGTGAGATGTTGGGTTAAGTCCCGCAACGAGCGCAACCCTTTTCCTTATTTGCCAGCGAGTAATGTCGGGAACTTTAAGGATACTGCCAGTGACAAACTGGAGGAAGGCGGGGACGACGTCAAGTCATCATGGCCCTTACGGCCAGGGCTACACACGTGCTACAATGGTCGGTACAGAGGGTTGCTACACAGCGATGTGATGCTAATCTCAAAAAGCCGATCGTAGTCCGGATTGGAGTCTGCAACTCGACTCCATGAAGTCGGAATCGCTAGTAATCGCGGATCAGAATGCCGCGGTGAATACGTTCCCGGGCCTTGTACACACCGCCCGTCACACCATGGGAGTTTGTTGCACCAGAAGTAGATAGTCTAACCCTCGGGAGGACGTTTACCACGGTGTGGCCAATGACTGGGGTGAAGTCGTAACAAGGTAGCCGTAGGGGAACCTGCGGCTGGATCACCTCCTTAACGAAAAGGTGATGGTCAGCAAGAATCCACAACAAGTTGTTCTTCAAGCGTATATGATATCTGAGGGTCTGTAGCTCAGTTGGTTAGAGCACACGCTTGATAAGCGTGGGGTCACAAGTTCAAGTCTTGTCAGACCCACCAAACCATGCGTCTGATGGCGGATGAGTACAGGGAATTAGATCGTATATATGCAGTGCACAAATGATAAGCTGGGGACTTAGCTTAGTTGGTAGAGCGCCTGCTTTGCACGCAGGAGGTCAGGAGTTCGACTCTCCTAGTCTCCACCATCT
>NZ_FZLN01000011.1:2184-5578 GCF_900197575.1 Acinetobacter apis
TAAAGCTTATTAATTTCTGTGATTACACAGTATCTACTTGCTGACGAGGTAAGTAGAGAATCATTAACAGAATATAGATTGAGTCTGAAATAAATTGTTCACTCATGATGATTTTTAGTTATCTTTTAAGATAAGTAAACTTCATTTAATGAGAACTAGCGAAATAACTGAATCAAGCGTTTTGGTATGAGATTGAAGCTGTATTCCTTTGAATAATCGCGTAAGCGACTGTTTGGGGTTGTATAGTCAAGTAATTAAGTGCATGTGGTGGATGCCTTGGCAGTCAGAGGCGATGAAAGACGTGATAGCCTGCGAAAAGCTTCGGGGAGGCGGCAAATATCCTGTGATCCGGAGATGTCTGAATGGGGGAACCCACTTACCATAAGGTAGGTATCATAAGCTGAATACATAGGCTTGTGAGGCGAACGAGGGGAAGTGAAACATCTCAGTACCCTTAGGAAAAGAAATCAATTGAGATTCCGTCAGTAGCGGCGAGCGAACGCGGATCAGCCCATGAAGTGATTTAAGTTTTAGTGGAATGCTCTGGGAAGGGCAACAATAAAGGGTGATAGTCCCGTACACGAAAGGGCTTAGATCATGATAACGAGTAGGGCGAGGCACGTGAAACCTTGTCTGAATATGGGGGGACCATCCTCCAAGGCTAAATACTCCTGACTGACCGATAGTGAACCAGTACCGTGAGGGAAAGGCGAAAAGAACCCCTGTGAGGGGAGTGAAATAGATCCTGAAACCGCATGCATACAAGCAGTGGGAGCATATTTATTATGTGACTGCGTACCTTTTGTATAATGGGTCAGCGACTTATATTCAGTAGCAAGGTTAACCGTATAGGGGAGCCGTAGAGAAATCGAGTCTTAATAGGGCGTTTAGTTGCTGGGTATAGACCCGAAACCAGGCGATCTATCCATGAGCAGGTTGAAGGTTGGGTAACACTAACTGGAGGACCGAACCCACTGTCGTTGAAAAGCCAGGGGATGACTTGTGGATAGGGGTGAAAGGCTAATCAAGCCTGGTGATAGCTGGTTCTCCCCGAAAGCTATTTAGGTAGCGCCTCGGACGAATACCATAGGGGGTAGAGCACTGTTTCGGCTAGGGGGTCATCCCGACTTACCAAACCGATGCAAACTCCGAATACCTATGAGTACTATCCGGGAGACAGACTGCGGGTGCTAACGTCCGTAGTCAAGAGGAAAACAATCCAGACCGCCAGCTAAGGCCCCAAAATCATAGTTAAGTGGGAAACGATGTGGGAAGGCATAGACAGCTAGGAGGTTGGCTTAGAAGCAGCCATCCTTTAAAGAAAGCGTAATAGCTCACTAGTCGAGTCGGCCTGCGCGGAAGATGTAACGGGGCTAAAACTATGTGCCGAAGCTGCGGATTTGACTTTAAGTCAAGTGGTAGGGGAGCGTTCTGTAAGCCGATGAAGGTGTATTGAGAAGTATGCTGGAGGTATCAGAAGTGCGAATGCTGACGTGAGTAACGACAAAACGGGTGAAAAACCCGTTCGCCGAAAGACCAAGGGTTCCAGTCCAACGTTAATCGGGGCTGGGTGAGTCGACCCCTAAGGTGAGGCCGAAAGGCGTAATCGATGGGAAAATGGTTAATATTCCATTACTTCTGTGTAATGCGATGAGAGGACGGAGAAGGTTAAGTCAGCCTGGCGTTGGTTGTCCAGGTGAAAGACCGTAGGCATGCATCTTAGGCAAATCCGGGGTGCTCTATGCTGAGAGTCGATAGCAAGCAGGTTTACCTGCGAAGTGGCTGATACCATACTTCCAAGAAAAGTCTCTAAGCTTCAGTTACACAGGAATCGTACCCTAAACCGACACAGGTGGTCAGGTCGAGTAGACCAAGGCGCTTGAGAGAACTCTGCTGAAGGAACTAGGCAAAATGGTACCGTAACTTCGGGAGAAGGTACGCTGCTTTTGGTGATAGGACTTGCTCCTTGAGCTGAAGGCAGCCTCAGAAACCAGGCCGCTGCAACTGTTTATTAAAAACATAGCACTCTGCAAACACGAAAGTGGACGTATAGGGTGTGATGCCTGCCCGGTGCTGGAAGGTTAATTGATGGGGTTAGCGTAAGCGAAGCTCTTGATCGAAGCCCCAGTAAACGGCGGCCGTAACTATAACGGTCCTAAGGTAGCGAAATTCCTTGTCGGGTAAGTTCCGACCTGCACGAATGGCATAATGATGGCGGCGCTGTCTCCAGCAGAGACTCAGTGAAATCGAAATCGCGGTGAAGATGCCGTGTACCCGTGGCTAGACGGAAAGACCCCGTGAACCTTTACTGCAGCTTGACATTGAACTTTGACCTTACTTGTGTAGGATAGGTGGGAGGCTTTGAAGTGGTGACGCCAGTTACCATGGAGCCATCCTTGAAATACCACCCTGGTAATGTTGAGGTTCTAACTCCGATCCATTATCTGGATCGAGGACCATGTCTGGTGGGTAGTTTGACTGGGGCGGTCTCCTCCTAAAGAGTAACGGAGGAGTACGAAGGTGCGCTCAGCGTGGTCGGAAATCACGCGTAGAGTATAAAGGCAAAAGCGCGCTTAACTGCGAGACCAACAAGTCGAGCAGGTACGAAAGTAGGTCTTAGTGATCCGGTGGTTCTGTATGGAAGGGCCATCGCTCAACGGATAAAAGGTACTCTGGGGATAACAGGCTGATACCGCCCAAGAGTTCATATCGACGGCGGTGTTTGGCACCTCGATGTCGGCTCATCTCATCCTGGGGCTGAAGCAGGTCCCAAGGGTATGGCTGTTCGCCATTTAAAGAGGTACGCGAGCTGGGTTTAGAACGTCGTGAGACAGTTCGGTCCCTATCTACCATGGGCGTTGGAAATTTGAGAGGATCTGCTCCTAGTACGAGAGGACCAGAGTGGACGAACCTCTGGTGTACCGGTTGTGACGCCAGTCGCATCGCCGGGTAGCTATGTTCGGAAGGGATAACCGCTGAAAGCATCTAAGCGGGAAGCCTACCTCAAGATTAGATTTCCCTGTGACTTAGTCACCTAAAGAGCCGTTGAAGACTACGACGTTGATAGGTTGGATGTGGAAGTGTAGTGATACATGAAGCTGACCAATACTAATTGCTCGTGAGGCTTGACTATACAACACCCAAACAGTTGGGTCTTGTACTAACTTTGATTCAGTACGCTTGAACATGATCAATCTATATACCTGTTAATAACTCATTTGTACAACATTAGGCATATACATAAGACCTGATCAAGTACATCAACAGTTATGCTGGCGACTATAGCAAGAGTGAACCACCTGATCCCTTCCCGAACTCAGAAGTGAAACCTCTTTGCGCTGATGGTAGTGTGGGATTACCCATGTGAGAGTAAGTCATCGCCAGCATCTTATTC
>NZ_FZLN01000004.1 GCF_900197575.1 Acinetobacter apis
CTGATCCCTTCCCGAACTCAGAAGTGAAACCTCTTTGCGCTGATGGTAGTGTGGGATTACCCATGTGAGAGTAAGTCATCGCCAGCATCTTATTCTTAAAAGCCCCCTCAATCGAGGGGGCTTTTTTTATGCGCGTTTTCATGAAATTGCTATGTATTGAAGATGAAACTTGGTTTTTAACATTTTTTTTGGCATGCTTGAACACAGCATCATTTTAAAAATCATAAGGACGTTTCAATCATGACAGGTCAAAAGCAATTTGAAACCATCGAAAATAAAGGTATTGCTGTCTATAACAACAATGCTGAAGCGATTGGGAATACGCCATTAATTCGAATTAATCGAATTATTACAGGTGGTGCGACAGTGCTTGCAAAAATTGAAGGCCGAAACCCTGCATTTTCGGTGAAATGCCGTGTAGGTGCTGCTTTAATTCAAGATGCTGAAGCCAAAGGTACTTTAAAAGCAGGCATGCACATTGTAGAGCCAACCAGTGGCAATACAGGAATTGCATTGGCTTATGTTGCTGCAGCAAAAGGATATCCAATTACATTGACTATGCCAGCAAGCATGAGTCTTGAGCGTCGTAAAGTGTTAAAAGCACTTGGTGCAAATTTAGTGCTTACAGAGCCTGCAAAAGGTATGAAAGGTGCTGTAGATGAAGCTGTGCGTTTAGCCACAGAGAACCCAGCACTTTATTTCTTACCACAACAGTTTGATAACCCTGCTAACCCTAAAATCCATGAAGACACCACAGGCCCAGAGATTTGGCAAGCCACTCAAGGTCAGGTAGATATTCTCGTCTCAGGTGTTGGTACAGGTGGGACCATTACAGGGGTATCAAATTACTTTGAAAAAATACAACATCAGCCGCTATATTCTGTTGCAGTTGAACCGCTTGAGTCCCCAATTATTACTCAAACTAAAGCAGGACAATCCATCACACCTGCTCCGCATAAAATTCAAGGGATTGGCGCTAACTTTATTCCTAAAAACTTAGATTTAGATATTGTTGATGAAGTAGTAACAGTCAGTAGTGCAGATGCAGTTCATTGGGCAAGGGAGTGTGCATTAAAAGAAGGTATCTTGGTGGGTATTTCTTGTGGTGCAGCACTATCAGCAGCAGCTCAGCTTGCAGAGCGCCCAGAAAATAAAGATAAGACCATTGTTGTGATTCTACCTGATAGTGGTGAGCGTTATTTATCTTCAGTATTATTTGAACATTTAAATGAAGATGCATCATAAGATTAAAAAAAGGGCTTCATAAGAAGCCCTTTTAAGTTATTCAGGTAATACAGCAACTGCAGTCATTTCTACTAAAACATCAGGCGAATAAAGCTTTGCTTCAACGCAAGTTCGTGCAGGTGGATGCTCAGGATCAATCCATGCATCCCACAATGCATTCATCGCTTGATAATCTTTTTCGATATCTTTTAAATAAATAGTTACAGACAGAATATGACTTTTATTGCTGCCAGCATCAGCAAGAAATCGATCAATATTATTCAGCGTTTGCTGAGTTTGGGAGTGAATATCTTGTGATACATCATCTGCCAATTGCCCAGCCAAATGAATTAAACCGTTATATATCGCAGCCTCACAAAACCGTGATGTTTTATGGATACGTTGGATGGTCATAGGTCTTCCTTTTGATAACCGTTTTAATTTACTGTAAGCATTTTTAAGTGATGGAGCAAGTTGTCTATTACATTAAAGGCAGTTGCAAATGTCCGTTAATGCTTTCCAATTGATACACTGCCACTCCAATCAAACGAAATGTGGCGTTAGGTAATATGGCTTGCTCTGCCAATAGCAGTT
This sequence comes from Acinetobacter apis, assembly GCF_900197575.1. Classification (GTDB taxonomy): domain Bacteria; phylum Pseudomonadota; class Gammaproteobacteria; order Pseudomonadales; family Moraxellaceae; genus Acinetobacter; species Acinetobacter apis. The sequence continues at coordinate 1,819 of NZ_FZLN01000004.1, forward strand.
GAATTGCTTGCCTCAGTTGGCTTAACGACGTGATTGCAGTATAAAATCGTTTACTATGCTGAATAATACTAAATTGGCTGGTTTTCAATTTGATTGATACACCATAAGCTTGCAATTGCTTCTCGATTAAAATATTCCAAACTTTTTCGCTTAACTGAAGCCAATATAAATCACATGCTGAAATTGGACGGTTATCATCAAATGTAGTTTCTTTAGAGATCCGTTGCCTTAGACGTTCCGACTCAACAGGTCGGTCATCTATTCCTTGGCTATATAACAACAGTTGTTTACCATATTTTCCGAAATGATGGGTCAGAAAAGCTTCTGAGCTATGCTGAACATCAGCCAAGGTTTCTAAACCTAACTGCTTAAGTTTCTGCTGAGTGACTTTTCCAACCCCGGGAATTTTATGCAAAGGCAAATCATGCAAAAAGTTTGCGACTTGGCTCGGCTTAATCACAAATAAACCACTTGGTTTATGCCAATCAGAGGCAATTTTTGCCAATAGTTTATTAGGCGCAACCCCTGCAGAGGCAGTTAACCCTGTTTGTTCAAAAATATCTTTTTGAATTTGGGCTGCCACTTCTGTGGCACTACTCAGTTGTTTTAAATTGGTGGTCACATCCAAATAAGCTTCATCTAAAGACAAGGGCTCAACAATATGAGTATATTGCTTAAAAATGCGGTGAATCTCTTGTGACACGCTTTGATACATTTCAAAGTGAGGTTCGACCACCACCACTTGAGGACACAATTGCCGAGCTTTGCTCATTGGCATGGCAGAACGTAAACCAAATTGCCGTGCAGGATAAGACGCAGTTAATATAACAGCTCGTGGGTGATGTGAGCTCACCACAACAGGCAAATGCAATAACTCAGGTCGATTCCGAAGTTCGACCGAAGCATAAAAAGAATCCATATCAATATGAATAATTTTACGGATGATTTAACTCCTGATGATCTAAATATTGAAGATAACTTTGCCAATGGTCTTGTGTGCTTCGATAAACATTCACATCGACCATACCTAAAATTCCCGGAATACGACCGTGTTTACTGTATTGCCAAAGAAACCAGCTACGCTGATCTTTAAGCTGAGGTTCATCGGCTTGATAATGTCGAATCCACAAGGGGGTATGTAAGAATTGACCTTGTAGAACAATATGATAAAAGTTTTCTGAAGTATAAAAAATAGGCTGTTTGCGGTAATGCTGTTTTAACAGATCATGCATGATTTGGATCTCACGAAGCAGCTGTGCTCGTGAGTATTTTTGAATGCATATTGTATCATATTCAAGGTCAATAACAGGCGGTAATGCGTTTATTTTGTTTGGCACAGTGGCCATAAAATGTTCTGCTTGAACACGCCCTGCAGTACATAAACGATAGAAATGATAGGCTCCTATACGAAACCCATGTTCTCTTGCATTTAACCAATTGTCTTGAAATTTAGGGTCTTCGTAGTCACCACCTTCTGTGGCTTTAATATAAACAAATTGGTATTGATGACGTGGAATTTTAGACCAAGTAATTTGTCCTTGATGATGTGAAACATCAAAGCCATAAACGCTATACGATTTGGCGGTGCTAAACACAGGGAATGCACCAAATACAATCATGAGTAGTAAAATAAGCATTCGTGTACATCTAAAAACGAATGGAAAGTGTGCTGACACAATACATGTCCTCATGACAAATTTTGCAATAAGTGTGTGGTTTAAATAATGAATTTGACTATTGTATGTCAAATTCAGCTCAGATCATGTATTTTATCGTAAGGTCAATAAAAACAGATATAAAGATTGTGCTGTATTCATACATAAGGATGAAAAAAATGTCTTCTCATGCAACAGCGTATTTAACTCATTATTTGTCATCACATGATGTGAAATACACCATATTAAGTCATTCTGCCGAAGGTAAAAGTGAAGAGGTTGCACAGATACGTGGTACTCATGTCGGACAAGGCGCAAAAGCATTGGTCTGTAAAGTAAAAGAAAAATTTACGCCACAATATGTGTTGGCAATTGTTCCAGGTGATACCCAATTGGACTTTAAGCAATTGGCTCAGGCAGTAGGCGCCAAAAAAATTTCGATGGCGAGTATTGACGACGTGTATGCTTTAACACAATGTATTCCGGGCACTGTACCCCCTTTTTCATTTCATGATGATTTAAAATTGGTTGCGGATCCCTCTTTATTTGAACGCTTTGACACCATCGCATTTAACGCATGTGCATTAGATCGATCGATTCTCTTGGCATCTGCTGATTATTTAAAGTTAACCACGCCATTTTTGGTGTCAATTATTAAGTCCAATCCTGTTACATCATAAAAACTACTGTGAAAGCAATTGCTTGCTTTGATTCAATGTGTAGTGGTCATAGAGGTTTAAAGTACAATTTGATGCAGTCATTTGTAATGAATACATCGAATAATTTCAATGTATGATAAATTTAAATCAAGTTTATTGTTATCGGCAAGGATCGCAAGCATGATTGTTGTACATCATTTAGAAAAATCACGATCGTTTCGAATTTTATGGGCATTGGAAGAATTGGGGTTGCCTTATCAAATTCAATATTATCGTCGTACTCCTGAATATGCTGCACCACAGGCTTTAAAGCAAATTCACACACTCGGAAAAGCACCAATATTGACTGACCAACAAGCTGTTTTGGTGGAATCAGGTGCTATTTTAGAGTATTTACAATCGGCTTATGACCAAGCAAATCATTTTAAGCCACAGCAAAAATCAGAGTTACAGCAATATTTATTTTGGCTTCATTATGCTGAAGGCTCGTTTATGCCGCTTTTGGTCTTTAATTTAATTTTAAATTTATCATTAAAGCGCGTACCTTTTGTGGTAAAACCGATCACTAAAAAATATGTAGAAGGCTTGCAGCAAGAAGCCATTCATCCACGTTTAAGTGATCATGTTACGTATGTAGAACACTTTTTGGCATCACATGATTATGTTGCAGGGGAATTTTCTTTTGCAGATATTCAAATGAGTTTTCCTTTAACTGCACTTGTGAGCCGAGAGGCTTTTGATGTTCCACATGTTGAGCGCTATTTAGCGCGTATTAAAGAACGTCCTGCTTATCAGCGTGCTTTGAAAAAAGAGCAAGCGCTGAACGAACATGGCGCATAATCCTCATTGAGGTCTAAACGTTGGATCGTTAATTGATGCCAATTGGCTCAGTAAGACATCGGCTTACGAAGCGCAGATGGGGAATAACCAAAATGCTTTTTAAACCGAATACTAAAATGACTTGCTGAGCTAAAACCGCAATTGAGTGCAATATCAGTTAACGCATGCCGTGTAGAAACAATTTGTGCATGTGCTTTTTGCAAGCGTTGCTGCATGACATATTGATGGGGTGAAATATGCATAGAGGCAGTGAAAAGATGTGCGAAATGATATTCGCTTAATCCAAGCTCTTGTGCCAAATCGCTTAGTGTGAGCGCATGGTCAAGATGGTCTTCGATCCATTGTTGAATATACTTTAATTGATAAGGCGATAGTTTGCCTTTGGATATGGGTGCTTGCCAAGACACACTACTGTATTGTTTGATCAAATGGATTAAGAGCATATGTGCAGCATGGCTCATTTCTAAGTGGTTTTCGGTTTGATCCCAAGCTTGGGTTAAAAAGCATTGTCGATAAATCGAAGCCACTTTGGCATCAAACACAAATGCATGGTCTTGTAACTTGATTTGGCTTGGCTCTTTGTCCCATATTTGCATGGCCAAGCGTTCAATGTGTTGTTGGGTATAATATAAATGTACAAAGAATAAATCACCGCGAATATCCCAACTTGATGCGACATCTTGTGGCATCAGACAAAAATGATCAGGTCCGCCACCATTTTGCCAGCCTTGTGCTGTTTTTTGGTAGCTTTCATAGCCGCCTTGTACATACAAGCTCAGCGTATGATGGTTACTGCATACATTGACCTGATCTTGACAGTTATACCACGCCGCCAACTGCATGCCTGTCCCTAAAGGGGTGGAATGGATCAGTTGTGTTTTAAAACCTTGCAGTTGATCTAATATTTGATAGTGCATGGGCGACAGATTGGATAATTTTGAATCATCATTCTAAAATTGATTGATCATTAAAGTAAAGCTGCTTCACTACATCGCAAGAATAGACAAGTGATGCCAAGAATATGGAAGTTTAAGAATACTGTAATCGAGCATAATACAGTTTTTGTGATCAAAGGAGTTGTTCATGGGCTTAAATATCACCTTATATGCGCTAATCGTGATTATTTGGGGAACCACATGGCGCGCAATTACATTACAACAATATAGTGATATTGCACCTTTGGTGGCTGTATTTTGGCGTTTTATTATTGCAGCTGTGTTGCTACTTGCGGTGCTGCGTTTCATGAATCGATTAACTCGGTTGTCATGGGTTGATCATGCATGGTGTGGCTTACAAGGCAGTTGTGTATTTGGTTTTAATTTCATTTGTTTTTATACCGCAATTGATTATATGAATAGTGGCTTAGAGTCGATTATTTTTTCAATGGCAGTATTATTTAATACCCTGAATAGTCGACTGTTTTTTAAGCAGGCTATTCCACCTCGATTTTATGCAGCAATGGCTTTTGGTCTTGCAGGTGTTGTAGCATTATTTTGGCATGATGTTCAAAGTACTGTGTTCCAGATCGACACAGTAAAAGGTGTCACCTTATGCTTTTTAGGTACATATGGCTTTTCATTAGGCAATATGTTGAGTTTAAAGCACCAGAAAAAAGGCTTAGATATTTTTACCACAACAGCGTATGCCATGTTATATGGCGCATTGCTGATGTTTGTGATTAATTTATTTGTCGCAAAACCTTTATTTCCTGTGATGCACAGTGTATCGGTTTGGGCAATTTTATATTTGGCAGTCTTGGGTTCTGTTGTTGGGTTCTGTGCTTATTTTTTCTTAATTGGTCGAATAGGTGCTGCAAATGCAGCCTACAGTACGCTGTTATTTCCGTTAGTGGCACTTGCAATTTCAACCGTATTTGAAGGTTATATGTGGTCAAGCAATGCAGTGCTAGGAATTGTTCTGATTCTATTGGGTAACGCGATTTTCTTTATTAAAAGAATACCGCGAGCTGTTATAAAACCCAGTTAATTTCGAATAACGATAGAATCAATACCACTGTTTTGTAAAGTTTGCTGTGCAGATAATGCCATTTGTTGGGTAGTGAATGGACCAGAAACCACGCGATACCACGTTTCACCACGTTCTACCACGGTAATCACATCAGCAGGTAATTTATTCATTAAAATTTCTGAGCGCCGTGCATCTGCTTTATCGGGATCAGTAAAACTTTTTACTTGTAAAAAGTAAACTGTAGTTGCTGCATCTTCAGGGACAGATGCACCAGCGGCTTTCGGTGCTGAAATAATCACGCTGTTATTGACCATTTGCCGAGTAGGTACTGCTTGCTCGGGAATAGGGGTCACTTGCTGACGTGGCAACTGATCATAGAAGCGATAATCATGGTTGGTTTCTTGCTGATCTTTTACATCAGTGCTTAATACATTGGTGGATGCTTTTACAGGTGACCATGGCTTCCACAGAATAAATGCTGTGGTGGCTGTAATCACCAAAAGGATAAAAAATAGCGTGTTTAGCCATTTCGACAAACGAGGCGGGTTAGACTCTTTTGATCGTTCAGATATACCTCGTTGAATTTTACCAAACACGCGATCTTCTCCTGATTACATTGATTGTGGTGCAGATACACCAAGCAATGTTAATCCGTTATGTAATACTTGTTGTACGTTTGCCGAAAGCAATAATCGTGCTTTGGTGAGTGCTTCATCATCACTCAGGACTTTATGTTCGTTATACCAAGCATGAAATAATGCGGCCAATTCTTTTAAATAATTGCCTACTTGGTGTGGCTCATATGCTGTTGCAGCACGATTAACCACATCAGGGAAAGCCGCTAATTTGGCTAAAATCGCAGTTTCAGCATCTAATTCAAGTTTAGATGCAAATTCACGAGCTTGTTCAAGATCAAATTGAATGCCTTGTGTTTTGGCTTTTTCAAGCATACGGCAGATTCGTGCATGGGCATATTGAATATAGTAAATGGCATTGTCTTTACTTTGTGAAACAGCCAAATCTAAATCAAAGTCAATATGTTGTTCGCTTTTACGCATAACATAGTAAAAACGTGCGGCATCATTTCCAACTTCTTGACGTAAATCGCGCAGCGTTACAAATTGACCAGAACGAGATGACATTTGCAACATTTGTCCGCCACGCCAAAGGCTCACAAACTGTACCAATAAGACTGTAAGTTTTGATGAGTCATAACCGAGTGCATCAATGGCTGCTTTAACGCGTTCAATATAGCCATGGTGATCTGAACCCCAAATATTCACTAAATGGGTATAACCACGTTGTAGCTTATTTAAATGGTAAGCAATGTCTGAGGCAAAGTAAGTCGGTTGGCCGTTACGGCGCTTAACCACACGGTCTTTTTCATCACCAAATTCAGTCGATTTAAACCAAATATTGCCGTCTTGTTCATATAAGAAACCACGTGTTTGCAAGGTTTCTAAGGCTTCTTCAATTTTATCGGCTAAAGTGGCTTCACTAAACCATTGGTTAAATGTTACGCCAAAATCGCTTAAATCGTCTTTAATGTCTTCTAAAATGGCATGTAATGCAGCTTGGTGAAAAATACGGTAGTTTGATTTTAATAATTGCTGTGCATTATAAATTAAGCCATCAATATGTTTTTCTTTATCGCCTGAAAGAACCACTTTATTGCCGTCTTGGTCGAGTTCTTCAGCATATTGCACATCTTCAGGCACATCACGATAAACATCTTCAACAGGGAAGACATATTCTGTGCCATCTTGGTTCAAAATTTCTTGTGCGATGTCTTTAACATAGTCACCCAAATAGGCATTTTTAGGAAATACCAGTGACTGACCTGCCAATTCTAAATAACGTAAATAGGTTGATGTGGCTAAAATGTCCATTTGACGCCCAGCATCATTGACATAGTATTCACGATCGACAGTTGCGCCTGTCGCTTCTAAAATATTGGCAACCGTCATGCCATAGGCTGCACCACGACCATGACCTACATGTAAGCTTGAAGTTGGATTGGCAGAAACAAATTCAACTTGTACTTTTTGGTCTTTATTTTTGTCTGTACGGCCAAATGCAGTTTTTTGAGTGTGAATTTGGTCAAGTACCGCATAGCGTTCATCGGCATTTAAAAAGAAGTTAATAAAGCCCGGGCCTGCAATTTCTGCTTTTTGAATTTCAGATACTGTTGGCAAAAGACTTAATATTTTTTCAGCCAAATCACGCGGTTTCATACCAGCAGCTTTTGATCCGACCATGGCAATATTTGACGCAAAATCACCGTGGCTGCGGTCTTTGGTTCGCGTTAATTGACTGCTATTTTTCCAATCTGAAGGAAGAATGTCCTGTGCAATAAGTGTTTGCACAGCATGGTCTAATGCTGCTTGGATGGCCGTATTCATATCTATCAAAAAACTGTTGCATAAAACAGTAAATATAACAAATTTACGGCGATTTAGGGAAAGGGATTTATAGCACTTTGGTTTAAATTGCAAAAGAACTTGAGCTTAAGTCTTTTGCATTGTATTTTATTTACCTTAATATTATGTTATAACATAACAATAGCAAGATTGAGGAATTATGATGCGAGCAAATATTCATCCCGACTACCAAAAAGTATTGTTTCATGACACCAATGCAGATGCGTATTTTGTCATTGGTTCAACCTTAAAACCAAGTCAAACCAAAGAATATGAAGGGGTGGTATATCCCTATGTGACTTTAGATATTTCAAGTGCATCACATCCGTTTTATACAGGTGCTGTACGTCAAGCAAGTAACGAAGGTCGTGTTGCAAACTTCAATCGTAAGTTTGCCCGCTTTGCCAAGAAAAAATAATTGTATGATCTAAATTCATTGTATTTCTCATTCAATACTTATAGGCACTGTAACGGGAATTTTGCATACGATTTATGCATTTTTGGTCAGATTTGGCATACCTATTTGTTTCAAAAACAATTAAGCTTAACGCGTGATATGCCTTTAACGTCGCGAACCTAGAAGATGTGAGAATACAATGAATGCAGAGCAAACCCATAAACGTCCACTTTATATTCCTTATGCTGGAAACACTTTACTTGAACTGCCTTTATTGAATAAAGGCTCTGCGTTTAGTGAAGATGAGCGACTGCGGTTTAATCTGCATGGTCTACTCCCCAACGTCATTGAAACCATTGAAGAGCAAAGTCAGCGTGTCTACCAACAATATAGCGCGTTTAACAGTGACATCAATAAACACATCTATTTAAGAAACATTCAAGACACCAACGAAACTTTGTTTTTTCGTGTGTTAGAAGAGCGTCTTGAAGAAATGATGCCAATCATTTACACGCCAACAGTGGGCGAGGCATGTCAACGTTTCTCTGATATTTATCGTCGCCATCGCGGTATTTTTATCTCTTATCCTGACCGTAATCATATTGATGACACCTTACAAAATGTAAATCGTAAAAATGTCAAAGTGATTGTGATTACAGATGGTGAGCGTATTTTAGGCCTAGGTGACCAAGGCATTGGCGGTATGGGTATTCCAATTGGTAAGTTATCGCTATACACCGCATGTGGTGGTATTAGCCCTGCCTATACATTACCGATCACAATTGATGTTGGAACCAATAATCAACAATTGCTGAATGACCCAATTTATATGGGCTGGCGTCAGCCACGTATTACGGGAGATGAATATTATGAATTTGTGGATGAGCTGATTCGTGGTATTCGTCGCCGTTGGCCAAAGGCTTTAATTCAGTTTGAAGATTTTGCTCAAAAAAATGCATTGCCTTTACTCAATAAATACCGTCACCAAATTTGTTGTTTTAATGATGATATTCAAGGTACTGCAGCAGTATCAGTCGGCAGTTTAATTGCAGCCAGCCGTGCAGCCGGAAAATTATTAAAAGACCAAAAAATTGTCTTTTTAGGGTCAGGTTCGGCAGGGTGTGGTATTGCAGAACAGATTGTTGCACAAATGGTTGCAGAAGGCTTAACCGATGAAGCTGCTCGTGAACGCGTCTTTATGGTCGACCGTTTTGGACTGATCACCGACAACCAACCTAATATTTTAGATTTTCAGAAAAAACTCGCACAAAAAACCGCAGCAGTTGCAGCGTGGACTCGTGAAATAGACACCATCTCTTTATTAGATGTGGTACAGAATGTTAAGCCGACAGTGCTTATTGGCGTATCAGGTCAACCTGGTTTATTCACTGAAGAAATTGTCAGAACCATGGGGCAACATTGTGAACGTCCAATTATTTTCCCATTATCTAATCCAACTTCACGTGCAGAAGCTGTACCCGCTGACATTATGCAGTGGACGGAAGGTCGTGCATTGATTGCAACAGGCAGCCCATTTGCGCCAGTCAATTATCAAGGTAAATTACATCAAATTGTACAGTGTAATAATTCTTATATTTTTCCAGGCATTGGTTTGGGCGTGATTGCATCGGGTGCAACACGTGTGACAGACAGCATGCTCATGGCATCAAGCAATGCACTTGCAGATTGCTCGCCACTTTTACATGACAGTGAAGGTGATTTATTGCCAAATGTGGGTGATATTAAAGCTGTGTCTAAAAAAATTGCTTTTAAAGTGGCAAAAGCGGCTATTGAAGCAGGTGTTGCCGCAGAAGTTTCAGATGAGATTTTAGAGAAAAGTATTCAGGATAATTTTTGGACGCCAGAATATCGTCAATATAAACGTATTCCATTTTAATAAGGCATCATGTATTGCATTGCAACTGCATTATAAGCCATGTTACAAATGACCTCACATGAGGTCATTTGTACTTTAAAGTAAATAAATATATATTATGGTCACATCAAACACAGCTGGATGTGCATGGTGTTGGGCAAATAATGTTCCAATTTTAGGAAAAGGTGTCAGTATGAGCGAAGTTAAAAAGCCACATTCAAAAGGATGGACAGGCGTCATTATTGCAACAGTACTTGGTGTTTTATTTTTAGGTTTTTTATTCTTATCAATGCAGCATGATACAAAGAATGTAAACCAATATTCCAAGACATGGGCAGGGGATAAACAAGAAACCAGCCCAATGGCCAGCATGCCAATGAGTAGTGATGACTCAAAAATGCAACACCATGGACATTGATATTCAAAAAGGCGATTGATTCGCCTTTTTTTATTGTTTAATAAGTCGATGTAAATGTGGTGATCATTAGATCATTAATGGCTTAAAATAAATACAAATAATAAAATAAGTTGTTTAAAATAAATGACTTGTATTTACTTTTTTTGCGGTTTTAGTGCTTAAAATCTGCTTGAATATTTATGCAGAATCCATAGCGCGGTTTGCAAGAAGTAGTTATGATTTAAAGGTAAACCAAGTGTGGTTTATAAATGAATGGGTACAGGCAATGCAATCAATCAAGCCTATAATTGATTGAGTGGTGATATGATTCATTTGCCTTACCTAAAACTGTAAAAGGTCAGGGAATATATGACACACCTTTCTTATGTCAATGAAAACACAGATGCTTGGCAAACTTATTTAGCGCAAATTGATCGTGTTGCGCCTCACCTTGGTGAGCTTGCTTATTATTTAGATACATTAAAAAGACCAAAGCGTACATTAATTGTTGATGTACCATTGGTTATGGATGATGGCTCAATCCAACATTTTGAAGGTTACCGTGTTCAACACAATTTATCACGTGGGCCAGGTAAAGGTGGTATTCGCTATCACCCAAGCGTTGACCTCAATGAAGTGATGGCGCTTTCAGCATGGATGACAATTAAAACAGCTGTGTTAAATCTACCTTTTGGTGGGGCGAAAGGTGGTGTACGCGTTGATCCAAGCAAACTCTCAACACGTGAGCTTGAACGTTTAACACGCCGTTTTACAACAGAAATTAGTCCAATTATTGGACCACAAAAAGACATTCCAGCACCAGATGTGGGTACAAATCCAAATATTATGGGTTGGATGATGGACACTTATTCAACCACACAAGGTCATACCGTCACAGGTGTCGTGACAGGTAAACCTGTACATTTAGGTGGTTCGCTTGGACGTGTTCGTGCAACTGGACGTGGCGTATTTGTTACTGGTTTAGAAGCTGCTAAAAAAATTAACTTAACCATTGAAAACAGTAAAGTTGTGGTACAAGGTTTTGGTAATGTCGGCAGTGAAGCTGCGTACTTATTTAACCAAGCCAATGCTCAAGTGGTTGCAGTACAAGACCATACAGGCACAATTTTCAATCCAAATGGTATTGATATTAAAGCGCTGCAAAAATATGTTGAAGAACATCGTGGTCTTGCAGGCTTTAGCGGTGCAGAACCAATTGATAACGAAGCGCTTTGGGATGTTGAAATGGACATTTTTGTTCCAGCAGCATTAGAAGGTCAAATTACTGTTGAACGTGCAAAACGCTTAACGGCTAAATTGGTATTAGAAGGTGCAAATGGTCCAACTTACCCAGCTGCAGATGATATTCTGATTGAACGTGGTGTTACCATTGTTCCAGATGTGATTTGTAATGCGGGTGGTGTCACAGTCAGTTACTTCGAATGGGTACAAGACATGGCAAGCTATTTCTGGACAGAAGATGAAATTAACCAGCGTCTTGATAAACTGATGATTCAAGCAATTGCTGATGTATGGGCAATGGCAGATCAAAAATCATGTAGCTTACGGACTGCAGCATATATCTTAGCGTGTGAGCGAATCTTAATTGCACGTAAAGAGCGCGGAATTTTCCCAGGCTAAACGATCCTCTTTCATCACAATATGGGCGATCAATAGATCGCCCATATTGTTAATGATCATATAAAATTTACCAATGAACGATGGTTCATTGAATCCATAGATGTCAATGCAGGAAGTACAACCGAGGTGAACATGCAAAATCAAATCACAAGACAACATTTTGATGACTGGATGGTACCAGTTTTCGCGCCAGCCGAATTTATTTTGACTCGAGGACAAGGCTCACGCGTTTGGGATCAAAATGAAAAAGAATATATTGATTTTGCAGGTGGTATTGCAGTCAACGCATTAGGTCATGCACACCCTGTTGCAGTTAATGCCTTAACTGAGCAAGCACAAAAGCTTTGGCATGTGAGTAATGTCTATACCAACGAACCTGCATTACGTTTAGCACGCAATTTGGTGACCCATACCTTTGCAGATAAAGTCTTTTTTTGTAATTCGGGTGCTGAAGCCAATGAAGCTGCATTAAAATTAGCACGTAAAATTGGCTTACTGAGCCAACAACCGAATAAAAACCAAATTATTGCGTTTAATAATGCATTTCACGGCCGTACGCTATTTACAGTTACCGCAGGTGGACAAAGCAAATATTCACAAGACTTTGCTCCGCTACCAGGTGGCATTACGCATGTCAATTACAATGACTTAGATGCCGTAAAAGCCATCATTTCAGAGCAAACTTGTGCTGTCATTGTGGAGCCAATTCAAGGTGAGGGTGGTGTGGTTCCTGCACATCTTGAGTTTTTACAAGGCTTACGTACATTATGTGATGAGTTTGGTGCCGTACTCATTTTTGATGAAGTACAAACAGGGGTAGGCCGTACAGGTGAACTTTATGCTTATATGCATACTGGTGTCACACCAGATATTTTAACCACAGCCAAAGCATTGGGTGGTGGGTTTCCAATTGCTGCCATGCTCACCACAGACCATTTTGCCAAGCAATATGCTGTTGGTGATCATGGGACCACATATGGTGGTAATCCATTGGCATGTGCAGTTGCCAATGCAGTCTTTGAATATGTAAACACCCCTGAAGTATTTACAGCGGTTCAAAGAAGCCATGAGCAGTTTGTTGCAGGGTTAAATATACTTAATGAAAGCCATGCTATTTTTAAAGAAATTCGTGGTCAAGGCTTACTCATTGGCTGTGTATTAAATGATGACTATGCAGGTAAAGCAGGACAGCTGATGAACCTGGCCAGCGATCATGGTTTATTGGTACTTGTAGCTGGACCTCAAGTTATTCGCTTTGCACCGGCTTTAACCATTACCGCACAAGACATTGATGATGGTTTACAGCGCTTTGATCAAGCTATTCAGCAATTTTTACAATAATTATTGCAGTAAATTAAAGAGCAGGCTTCTGCTCTTTTTTTATGATAAAAATAAAGTGTTTAAGCCTATTGTTTATGTGTAATACATAGTTCACCCATCTGCATATCTTAGTCTACTTCTATATTTAGTTTACCGTTTAGACAAATGTATAATGGCAGACAAATAGTATAGCTGCCATGCTCACTTTGACAAACAAGGCAAGGATGTCTGTCAACCGAGGATAATAATAGAAACCAAGGACAGTAAAATGAGTACAGAATATAGTGCGCAAGAAAAGCGCAGCCGAATTAGCGGCATTGTAGGTGCCGCTTCAGGCAATCTTGTTGAGTGGTTTGATTTTTACATCTATGCCGTATTTGCGGTCTACTTTACCCATGCATTAACTGCACCTGATATGGATGACACCACCAAGTCCATTTATGTATGGGGGGTATTTGCCGCCAGTTTTTTTATGCGTCCAATTGGAAGTTGGTTTTTTGGACGCCTTGCCGACCAGCATGGCAGAAAAAAATCCATGGTGGTATCCATTTGCGTGATGGCCGTGAGCTCTTTTTTATTTGCACTTTTACCCACTTATGAACAAGTGGGGTTGTTGGCTCCCTTTTTGCTATTGCTGGTGCGCTTATTACAAGGACTCTCTGTGGGTGGTGAATATGGTGCTGTTGCAACGTATATGAGTGAAATTGGACTCAAAGGACGAAAAGGCTTTTTTTCATCTTTTCAGTATGTGACTTTATCTGGTGGGCAACTACTTGCTAGCCTTTTAAGCGTGATTATGCTTGCTTTTTTAACCAAAGCCCAATTAGAAGCAGGGTGGTGGCGTTTGCCTTTTGTGATTGGTGGTTGTGCCGCATTGGTTTCATTGTTTGCACGCCGTCATTTAGAAGAAACATTATCAACAAAAGACAGTCATCAAGAGGGCTCAGGAACTTTACGTGAGCTGTTTAAAAACCATTGGAAACGATTTTTGTTAGTGGTGGGGTATACTTCGGCAGGATCGCTTGCCTTTTATACCATCACCGTATATTCAAAAACTTATTTAAGTAATACCCTTGGGCTGGCTGATCAAACAGTGGGTTATATCATGACCTTATGTTTATTGGTGTTTATGATTGCTCAGCCTTTTTTTGGCATATTTGCTGATCGCTTAGGTCGGCGCACAGCGATGCTTGCATTTAGCGGTTTATTAGCCATTTTTATTTACCCTGTTATGGCAATTGCAATGCCTTATTTTGCAAGCCAAGTTTGGCTTGTGGCCATATTATTGGTCTTTATGATGTTAATTTTAAGTTTTTATACCTCTATTAGTGGACTTGTAAAAGCCGAGATGTTTCCCACCCACGTTCGCGCTTTAGGGGTTGGTTTTTCTTATGCAGTCGGTAATGCACTTTTTGGCGGTTCTGCACCCTCTTTAGCATTACAATTTAAAGCAGTTGGGTTTGAGAATATCTTTTTTATTTATGTCAGCATCATGCTTATGATCTGTTTTTTATGCAGCCTTGCCATTCCAAAAGACCCAGAGTATTTGCATCAAGAACCATAATGCTGTTTGAGCCAATACAAAAATTAAAAATCTTTGCTTTAATCTAAAGCTCGTGTTTATACATCATGTATAAAATTTAGAATGAAGCAATACTTTGAAAATAAGAACAGGATATCGGATGAAAACATTAGGTTTAATTGGTGGAATGAGCTGGGAGTCTACAGCCATTTATTACCAACATATCAATAAAGCCATACAACAACGGCTCGGTGGCTTTCATTCAGCAAAAATAATATTGAGCAGTGTCAATTTTGCTGAAATTGAGCAATTACAACGTCAAAACCTGTGGCATGTTGCCGGTGAGCAGTTAAAAAGCGAAGCACTACGCTTGCAACATGCAGGAGCTGATGCAATTGTTTTATGCACAAATACCATGCATTTGGTGGCGCCTCAAATAGAAGATGCTTTGTCTATTCCATTTCTTCATATTATTGATGCAACAGCTGCTGCAATATGCCAGCAGGATATCCAATGTGTTGGTCTTTTGGGTACATCCTTTACGATGGAGCAACCTTTCTATACGACTCGTTTGCAAGAACATGGTTTGGTTGTCAAACAACCTGACGCAGCATCACGCGCTGAAATTCATCGAGTAATCTATGAAGAGCTGTGCCAAGGGCAGGTTATAGCGGCATCAAAACAGCATTATGTTGATGTCATTAAACAGCTTAAACAACAAGGTGCAGAAGCCATTATTTTAGGATGTACAGAGATTGGGATGTTATTGCCAGACGCATCTATTTTAGATTTACCATTATTTGACACAACACATATTCATATTGCAACAGCAGTTGAATTTGCACTTTCAAGGTAAAAATTAGCTTTTTAGGGGATGGCTTTGATAAGCCAATTCACGTAATTCATGAACAAAAATAACATATTGCAATATAATGCTTGATGAAATTGAGGTACAGTTTAAAGCAATAAGGATAAAAATTATAAAAAGGATGATGACGTGCCGTTTACCATTTCCCATGCTGTCCTTGCTGTACCTCTTGCTCGATTAAGCCGAGATCGACTCCCTGTTGCTGCACTTGCAATAGGGTGTATGACACCTGATCTGATTCGTTTAATTGCAAGAGATGACCGTAATATATCGCATCAATGGTC
This sequence comes from Acinetobacter apis, assembly GCF_900197575.1. Taxonomy (GTDB): domain Bacteria; phylum Pseudomonadota; class Gammaproteobacteria; order Pseudomonadales; family Moraxellaceae; genus Acinetobacter; species Acinetobacter apis. The sequence continues at coordinate 17,666 of NZ_FZLN01000004.1, forward strand.
TTCCATTTTATTTCCAGATGTATTCATCGGTATTGCATTTTCATTGTTGTGGTACATGTTGTACCGGCCCTATTTATACAAAATATTTGCTATTCAAGATAAAATTGTACTTGCAAATTTACAGGTAAAATTGCGGTTTTTGGGCATGTCTGTTGTTGCTATTATTTTAGGAATTATTACCCATTTACTTTGGGATGGTTTTACCCATGCCGATGCCCGAACGCTATTGTTTTATAATCAGCTTGCACAGCCAATACATATTTTTGGCATAGACACATCAATTCATATGTTAGTGCAACTGTTAAGCTCGATCATTCCATTGCCAATTATTATACTGATGCTGATACGCTATTATCGCCGTTATGGGACAGACAGTATTTTAGTTAACCGCGATGCCATTCTTTTAAATGGCGTTATTGTTTTATTGGTGGGATGTGTATTTTTAATAGAAACTTTTAATACAGATACTTTGGCGTCAGACCCTTACCATACTATTGGCGACAGTATTATATATTTCTTTAAAGGTTTTATGCTTGCACTTACCACACTGAGTCTATTTAACCAAGTTCAAAAACGTATTATGTAAATGTAATCTGTTTAAACTCAGTGTTATTCACAACCAATATATTTTAAGCTTTTATAATATTTGGTTTTTTATGGGAAAATTCAATATAAATTAAATAAAATAGCCTCAATTACAAAATTGTCTGTAATATTTAGACTATTATCTATTTAGCTGTTTTTAAAGGTAAATCAAATGAATTACATCTTTTTTTTACAGTATATTTTATAAATTGATCAAAACTAAAGCATGAAATCATTAATAAAAACAAATTAAATAGTGCACAGCGCTTGGAATATATGAAAATTAGACTATTATAAGTCAAATAAAATTTATTACAGTCTGCCTTAAAGTGATAAAAGTGAATTACTCTAAAATTTTTATAATTGGTTGTTTAGCTGCAAGTCTTAGTAGTTGCGCATTACTTTCCGGGCTTCAAACATATAATATTCCTGCACAAGGGACATTTAAAACAGACTTAGGCACCGTTGTAGATGTGATTCCACTTAATCAGGAAACCATTTTAGCGACTCGACCTGCCGAGACGAATACACGTGCACAATTTGCCCAGCTTTTTAATGTACAACAAAACATTTATAAATTAGTTCCAGGCGATGTACTGTCCATTCAATTATGGAACTACCCTGAAATTGCACCACCTATTGCAACTAGTAATGATCAAACTATTCAATCATATGGCTACCCAATTGACCAAGAGGGCTTTATTCAATTACCTCTAGTCGGGCGTTATAAAGTACAAGGCAAAACGTTAGCGCAGGCAAACAAAGAAATGCGTCAACTGTTTGGCCGTTACTTAAAAAGTCCTGATGTTGTGGTGCGCGTGATTGCATATCAGGGTAGCCGCTATTCAGTACAAGGCAATGTGCAAAAAAGTGGCCAATATTACTTAACCGACCAGCCTGTAAATTTATATGCTGCACTGGGTGCTGCAGGTGGGGTTACCACAACAGGTGACAGCACGTCTATCTCCCTCACCCGTAATGGTCAGACGTATAACTTAAATACAGTGGCTTTAGAGCGTTCAGGTTTATCACTCAATAAATTGCTTATTCAGCCAAACGATACTGTTTATGTAAATGCCAAAGCAGACAATAAAATTTACTTAATTGGCGAAGCAGGCCGTAATCAGGCGATGCCAATGCGAGACCAAGGCATGACCTTGTCTGACGTTTTGGGTGAAGGCTTGGGCATAGACCCGAATGCTGCCAATTCAAGTAAAATTTATGTGGTCAGAAACAATTTGCAAAGCCGTGGTACAGCCATTTATCAAATGAACTTAACAAATATTGGTGATCTCAGCATTGCAAACCAATTCACCATGCAGCGCAATGACATTGTTTATGTGGATGCAACCGGCTTAACACGTTGGCAGCGTATTGTGAACCAAATTGTTCCATTCTCAAGCACCTTAACCAGTATTAACCAGCTTGGAACGAGGTAATACATTATGCAAATTAAAAATGTATTGGTGGTCTGTATTGGTAACATCTGCCGAAGCCCCATTGGTGAGTACATGCTTAAAAAGCAGTGTCCGCATTTGAATGTGTCATCTGCAGGGATTGCTGCATTGGTGGGTTATCCTGCGGATGACAAAGCCAAGGCCACAGCACAACGCTTTGATATTGACTTATCGCCCCATGTGGCACGCTTACTAAATAAAGACTTGGTGTCTCAAGCAGACATTATATTGGTCATGAGCCAGCGTCAGCAAAAACATGTTGAAAGTACTTGGCCTGCTGCAAAAGGAAAAACCTTTCGTTTGGGTCATTGGCAAGATAAAAACATTGCAGACCCTTACAAGCAAGATCAGCATGTATTTGATGAGACCTGTAATTTAATTACAGCGTGTGTAGAAGATTGGAATAAAAAATTAACAAATTGATGCGGATGCTATGAGCTATTCAACAGTAAAGCCAGAAGATACAATTGATTTAAAAAGTTTGGTACTTTCTTTAATCGCCCAGTGGAAACTAATCCTTGTTTGCATATTATTAAGTTTAGTGTTCGCCATTTTATATTTAAGAGTAACGCCAAAAATATATGCTGTGGATGCCATGGTTCAAGTAGAGGATAAAAGTGGAGCTTCTTCTGCACTGCTCGGTAAAGATCTATCAAGTATTATGAGCGGTGGAGTAGGTGGCTCACAAATATCTGATGGTGAAGTCGAAATTCTAAAATCACGCTTGGTGCTTGGAAAAACCATTCAGCAACTTAATTTAGATATTGATATTACTCCTGAGAGCAACTCTTTTTTAAAAAAACTAGTTAGCCCAATTTCATTTGAAAACCTGTATTCTGCAAATGGCTTACAAGTGAATGATTCTAATCATTCATTTGTTGTTAAAAAATATAAAGTACCACAAGCTTATTTAGACCAAAAATTATTACTCACTTTTTCTCAAAATATATATACTTTAACTGATGGTAATCATATTCTTCTAAAAGGACAGTTAAATAAATTAGAAGTGAAAAACACCCCTAATGGCGGTGCGTTTGAAGTACAAATAGACAGTGCCAACAACAACTTAAATACAAGTTATTATATTTCAAAATATGCTATTAATACTGCGACTAATCGTTTTTTAGAAAGTTATTCAGTACAAGAAAAAGGCAAACAAACTAGTATTTTGGGCCTAACTTTTCAAGGCACGGATAAAGCATTAATTACCGAAGCGTTAAATTTAGTACTAGTCAATTACAAGCAACAAAATATTGAAAGTAATTCTGCACAAAAAGCTCAAACTTTATCTTTTTTAAATAAGCAATTGCCTGAGCTAAAACAAGACTTAGATGTTGCAGAAAAAGTATTTAACCGTTTTCGTGAAAAAAACAATACGGTTGATGTGAACCAAGAGGCACAGCTATTTCTAAAGCAAAGCATTGATTTAGAAATGCAAAACATTGTTTTAAAAGAAAAACAAGCAGAGCTTGCTGCCAAATATACAGCACAGCACCCAATGCTATTACAGGTTAATGCACAAATTGCTGCCATTACAGGTAAAATTGCAGAGTTAAATGCCAGTCTCAAGCGCTTACCAGAAACGCAAAGACAGTACTTACAGCTATACCGCGAGGTAGAAGTTAAAAACCAACTTTATACCAATCTTTTAAATACTTACCAAACATTAAGTGTGGCAAAAGCAGGTGAAATTGGTAATGTACGTATTATTGATACAGCCATTGAGCCTGTGAAATCGATTAAACCACGCTCTTTAATGATTCTTTCTTTATCTATTATTATTGGCGCTTTTTTAGGTGTAGTACTTGCTTTAGCACGTAATTTAATGCACTCAGGCATTAAAGATACTGCTGAAATTGAAGCGGAGTTTGATATACCTGTATATGCCACTATTCCCCGTTCAAACCAGCAACTATTAAAAGATAAGCTACTCAAAAAACGTGATCACGTGCCAGTACTTGCCTTAAAAGACAGTGATGACATTGCAGTTGAAAGCTTACGTAGCTTACGTACAGCCATTCATTTTGCCCTTGCAAAAACAGCCAACAAAGTCATTATGATTACAGGTGCATCACCTGCAGTGGGTAAGTCATTTATTTCATCTAACCTTGCAGCCATTTTAGCACAAAGTGGTAGCCGTATATTGCTTATAGATGGCGACATGCGCCGTGGCTATTTACATAAATACTTTAGCCATGCCAACGAAGAGGGGTTGTCAGAAGTGCTCACAGAAAAAGCAACCATACAACAGGTTGTTAAAACCACAGAGCTTGATAATTTACACTTTATTGGTCGTGGGAAAAACCCATCTCAGCCATCTGAATTATTAAATACTGGCCTTTTTGAGAAAATGCTTGAAACGCTAAAAAACGAGTATGACCATATTATTATCGATACACCACCTGTGCTTGCAGTAACTGATGCAACCATTGTGTCACAATTTAGTGATGTAAATTTATTAATTGTACGCTTTGCTAAAACAGACAAAAAAGAGTTAGAGTTAACATTAAACCGTTTCTTAAATTCAAACAGTCAAATTCATGGTGTAGTATTAAACGACATCTATCATAATGGTAGTTATGGCTATAGTTATAACTATACTTATGACTACAAAGCAAAAGAATAAATAACATGGCAACATATTTTTATAATTTGAGGGAACAGAATGAAATTACAAAAAAAATGGTTTATACCATTACTTACTGTGCTGTCATCTTCTACATTTGCACAAGCCTTTTTGCAAAATGATGAGAGTTTACGTTCAGACTTAGCTTGGTTAAACCAACAGGGTGTTATTCAGGTTAGTACGTCTACATGGCCGCTAAGTACAGATGCTCTAGAGAAAGCCCTTGCACACGCTGTACCACAAACCAAAGCCCAGCGCCTTGTTTTAGAGTCTGTCCAAAAAACGCTAGAAGCGAACCATCAATTGGCCACTGTACAATTAAAAGCAGGCACCACCAATAATCAGTTACCTGCAAATTTTGGTGCAGCAGATGTGTCGCAATACCAAGCGGGTTTAACTGTGCAAAAAAGCGCTGAACAATGGGATGTGCATATTCAAGGCAATGCAGAAAGCAAACAGCGTATAGACAATGGCAATAAATTTAACTTAGATGGCTCATATGTGGCAGGCAAGCTGTGGAACCAATGGGTAAGCTTTGGTGCTATTCCTGTGTATTGGGGCCCCGGGCACGATGGCAGCTTAATCCGTGGTGATGCAACACGCCCAGTGGTTGGCTTTCTAGCCCAACGTGCAGAACAAGATGCTTTTGAAACCAAATGGCTGTCGTGGCTTGGCCCTTGGCAATACCAACTGTTTGCAGGCCAACTACAAAAATATACTGCTGTGCCAAACACACGCCTTTTAGGCATGCGAGTGACCATCCAGCCGTTGCCTTACTTAGAGTTGGGTGCATCCCGAACATTTCAAATTGGTGGTGATGGACAACCAGACAGTGCAAAAGCCTATTGGAATGCCTTTGTTGGAAAAGACAACAACTGTTCAAATGCAGGTTGTGTAAATGACCAAAATGCATCTAACCAGCTTGGTGGTTTTGATGCACGGTTAAATTTACAGCCATTACTACAGCTGCCTATTAGTATATATGGACAAATGATTGGTGAAGATGAGTCAGGCAAACTACCATCGAGAAATACTTACCTTGCTGGCGCAGACTATTCCTCAAGCTATAAGCAATTGCCATATCAAGTGTATGCAGAGTGGGCAGATACTCGCACCAGCGGTAAAGTAATGGGTTATACCTATAACCATCACCAATATACAGATGGTTATTACCAGTATGGTTATCCACTTGGCCACAGTACAGGGGGCGACAGTGAAATGTATTCGGTAGGCGGTAATATTCAAGTCGATCCAATCAATAGAATCACTGGCCGTATTTTATATGCAAAAGTGAATCAATCAAACTCACCAACTGACCAAGCGTTCTCTCAGGATGACACACTTAAAGCGCTTGAATTGGGCTGGAGCAATCAGCTAAAAACAGGTGTGATTGTGCAAGTTAATGGTTGGGTCAGTGATTCTGACCATTTAGCACGAGATCACGGTGCGTCAATTCGTGTGAAATTCCCTTTATCTTTTTAATGTTAAGTCGTGGTGCTGAATGAATATTTTAGTCACAGGTGGTGCAGGTTTTATTGGTTCTGCTGTTGTCCGCCATATAATTCAAAATACAACACATAATGTATTAAATGTAGACAAATTAACCTATGCAGGAAATTTAGAGTCACTAGCATCTGTTGCAGACAACGAGCGCTATCAGTTTTCACAAACTGACATTTGTAATCGTGAGCAATTAGACCAATTGTTTCAAGAGTTTAAACCACATGCCGTAATGCATTTGGCAGCAGAGTCACATGTTGACCGTTCAATTACAGGTTCAAAAGACTTTATCGAAACCAATATTATTGGTACATACCAATTGTTAGAAGCAGCACGTCAATATTGGGGTGGTTTAGACAGTACCGCACAAAATACGTTTAGGTTTCATCATATTTCAACAGATGAAGTATATGGCGACTTAGAAGGTACAGACGACTTATTTTTAGAAACAACGCCTTATGCGCCAAGCTCGCCATATTCTGCGAGTAAAGCAAGTTCTGACCATTTGGTACGTGCATGGCACAGAACTTATGGCTTACCTGTAGTCATTACCAACTGTTCAAACAACTATGGGCCATACCATTTTCCTGAAAAATTAATTCCCCTCATTATTTTAAATGCACTTGCAGGAAAACCATTACCTGTATATGGCAATGGTGAGCAAATTCGCGATTGGTTATATGTCGAAGATCATGCACGTGCACTCTATAAAGTGGTTACAGAAGCAGAAGTTGGAGAAACCTATAATATTGGTGGGCACAATGAGCAAAAAAATATAGATGTCGTGAAAGAAATTTGTAAATTACTTGAAGAGCTTGCGCCAAATAAGCCTGAAGGTTTAAATCAATACCAAGACTTAATTACCTATGTGAAAGACCGTCCAGGGCACGACTTACGTTATGCAATTGATGCCGGTAAAATAGAGCGCGATTTAGGCTGGACACCAAACGAGAGTTTTGAAACTGGGCTAAGAAAAACTGTGCAATGGTATCTTGAAAACACCCAATGGGTAGAGCATGTACAAAGTGGTGCATATCAAAATTGGTTACAAACACAGTATAAGTAAAATACAGTTTTAAATTTTCAAAATGAGAAAAAAATGAAAATTTTGCTATTAGGAAAAAATGGACAAGTTGGTTGGGAGTTACAACGTGCTCTACAACCACTTGGTCATGTAGTGGCTTTGGATCGCCAAATAAATAATGACCTATTGGTTTCTGGCGATGTAAGCCAACTTGACCACATCAAAAAAATATTTGAGGTGGTTCAGCCTGATGTTGTTGTCAATGCAACCGCATATACAGCAGTAGACCGGGCAGAAACAGAACAAAGCGCTGCAGATTTAATTAATCATTTGGCAGTGAAAGTACTTGCTGAACAAGCAAAACAGCACAATGCACTTCTTGTGCATTATTCAACCGACTATGTGTTTCAAGGGCATGGTACACAAGCATGGGTTGAAACAGATGTAACCGCACCAAACAATGTTTATGGCCACACCAAACGTGCAGGTGAGCTTGCATTAGAGCAGTCAGGCGCTCGTTTTTTAAATTTTAGAACCAGTTGGGTTTATGGTACGCATGGTCATAATTTCATTAAAACCATGCTTAAACTTGCACAAAGTAAAGAAGAGCTGAGCATTATTGATGACCAAATTGGTGCACCAACAAGTGCCAGCTTAATTGCAGATGTCACAGCACAAGTGCTACGTTATTACTTGCTTAATCACCAGCAACAAGCAGCGTTACATGGGCATTACCATTTAGCACCAAAAGGTGAAACATCTTGGTTTGACTATGCAAATTATATTTTTGCAACAGCAAAAGCAAAAGGTGCACCGTTGGCAATTCAACGCGTACAGCGTGTTGCAACAGAAAATTATCCAACACCTGCTAAGCGACCTTTAAATTCAAGACTTAATACCGATAAAATTCAAAACACATTTAAAATAAATTTACCAGATTGGCAGCAAGGTGTAGAACACACGCTGGGAGAAATACTATGACAACTCAAACAGTAAATCGAAAAGGCATTATTTTAGCAGGTGGTTCAGGTACGCGTTTATACCCAATTACCATGGGAACGTCTAAACAGCTGTTGCCAATTTATGACAAACCAATGATTTACTATCCATTGTCTGTGTTAATGTTGGCAGGAATCAACGAAATTCTAATTATATCTACACCAGAAGATTTGCCGAATTTTGAGAAGCTATTGGGTACAGGTGAAGCACTTGGCATTAAATTGTCGTATAAAGTACAGCCTTCACCAGATGGTTTAGCACAAGCCTTTATTTTAGGTGAAGAATTTATTGGTGAAGATAACGTTTGTTTAATTTTAGGCGATAACATTTTTTATGGTCAGCATTTTAGCGATCAATTAAAACGTGCAGCCAATCAAACAAGTGGTGCAACTGTATTTGGTTACTATGTTAATGACCCTGAGCGTTTTGGCGTAGTTGACTTTGATGCAAGCGGTAAAGCGTTAAGCATTGAAGAAAAACCAGAGCAGCCTAAGTCAAATTATGCTGTAACAGGGCTATATTTCTATGACAACAGCGTTGTAGACATCGCGAAAAATATTCAACCTTCACACCGTGGTGAATTAGAAATTACCGATGTTAATAATGTGTACTTGCAGCAAGAGAAACTTAATGTAGAAGTGCTTGGACGCGGTTTTGCATGGCTAGATACAGGTACACATGACTCATTATTAGAAGCGAGTCAGTTTGTTCAAACCATTGAACATAGACAAGGGCTTAAAGTTGCTAGCTTAGAAGAAATTTCTTTTAACAATGGTTGGATTAACGCAGACCAATTGTTAGCACGTGGTCAATTCTTTAAAAAGACAGGCTATGGCCAATACCTGCTAAAACTGCATCAAGAACACCAAAGCAAGTAAGTAATTTAATAAGTAAAACAACACTGGGTAATGAATATGAATGTAATTGAAACGAAAATTAAAGGATTATTGATTTTAGAACCGCGGGTATTTGGTGATGACAGAGGTTGGTTTATGGAAAGCTTTAACCAGCACAACTTCGAAAAAGCACTTACTGAGCGTGGGCTAGATGTTCCTCAATTTGTGCAAGATAACCATTCATTTTCACAACAAGGTGTTTTACGTGGCTTGCATTATCAGCTCGACCCACATGCACAAGGCAAGCTTGTACGTGTCGTGCAAGGCCGTGCATGGGATGTTGCTGTAGACATTCGTGAAGGATCGGAAACTTTTGGTGAGTGGGTTGGTATTGAACTCACAGGCGAAAACCATAAGCAGTTTTGGATTCCTGCAGGCTTTGCGCATGGGTTTGTTGCTTTAGAAGACAACACCCAATTTTTATATAAAACCACCAATTATTATTCTAAAGAATCAGAGCGTTCTATTGTTTGGAATGATGCAGAGTTGAATATAGCGTGGCCGTTAGACCAAAGTCTTACACCTTTGGTAAGTGATAAAGATAAAGATTCTGTTGGACTAGCTGATGCTATAAAACAGAATAATATTTTTATTAATGTGACTTAAAAATTGAATTTGTATAGAGTTAATTAATGAATATTGTAAATTTTTTCAAGAATAAATCAGTAATTAATTCTATATGGATGATGCTAGAAAAAATAATTTCTATGTTTGGGTTGATTTTTGTAATGTCTTTAGTTGCAAAATATATTGGTCCAGATAACTTTGGTAGATTAACGTATGCAAGTTCAATATTCTTTATAGTTCAGATCTTAGCAATGTTTGGTTTAGATGGCATAATTTTTCAGAAGACAAGTAGAAATAAAATTCAAGGTGAAAGAATAATAGCTTTAACGATGAATTTAAGGAACATTATTTATGTTCCAACTAGTATCTTAGCGTTACTGTTTATTTATTTTTATACAGATTACTTAACATTTATATATGCTATATGCACTGCTGTTGGAGGATATTTTTTACTACATGATGTTTATTCTATTTATTTTAATGCACTGTTAATGTCATATATTAATGTCATATATAATTCAGTTGGTTTAGTAATAGCGTTAATTTTAAGATATATTATAGTTAAACTAAATTTTGATATTGAATATTTAGGAATTCCTATAATAGTAGTGTCATTGATCCCCTATTTAATAAAAAGAAAAATTTATAACCATAGTAAAGCTAAAAATTTACTTGGCTCAAATTTAAAACATAGATATCAGAATGCTGTGTTTAGTATAGGAAAAAAAATGGTCTTGTACAGCGTTTCTGTTGCTATTTTTTTGAAAACATCTCAAATAATTCTAGGGTATTTCTCAAAGCATGATTTAGGGATTTATACAGTTTCTATTACACTTGGCACTAGCTATTATTTCGTTTTACTAGCAATTATTACTTCATTTATGCCAGAAATATATAATGAAAAAAATGAAAGGAAGATAAATTTTTTAGTAGCACGACTAAATGTTATTGTCATTATTATCAGCTTTTTTGCTTTTATTGGTTTTAGCATATTTGGTAAATGGATAATACTTAATCTTTACGGAGATTTATATGCTGAAGCACTGCCCATTACATTAATTATGATAATAGTTTGTATGTTTTCAGGTTTATCAACGGTAGTAGACAAGTTTTTATTAAAATATAATTCATATAGCTTTTTAATGAAAAAAACAAATGTACTGATGTTTTTTAATATATTTATTTCATTTGTATCAATATACTTATATGGATTAGTAGGTGCTGTATTAAGTATCCTTTTAGTGGAATTTCTGTCAGCTACTTTTATGAATTATTTTTTTAAAAAAGTTAATTTTTTAGAAATTCATAAATCTCTTTTTAGTATTCAGTTTTACAAAAAAATTTTGAAGGATCAGTTATGAATATCAGTTTTTTATTAAAAGGTATTCAAGAATATCATTTTACCAAAGATGTTTATCTATTTCCGAAATATATTGCTAAAAAACTTGATGCCAATTTAAACATAGTTTATTCAAGAGAAAAAAAAGTCATTCATAGTGACTCAACAATCCAACTAAAACTTACTAATTTATATATTAAATTTTTTAGCAAGTTTTCTATATTTGAAAATATTTCTTTACTTCTTTATGTTTATAAAAATTCAAAAAACATAAATATTTTAATTTTGTTTCATTATACAATTTTAAGTCTACTTTTAGCTTTTCTATACAAGAAGCTAAATAAAAATGGTTTTGTATACATAAAAGGAGATTTAGATATTCCTAATGCAGTCCAAATTAGCCAAAAAGATAAAATGACTGTATATGGAAAAGTTAAAGGATTCTTAAAAAATAAATTTGCAAAAAGTGTTGATTTATTGAGTGTGGAAAGCAGAGATGTATATAATTTTGTTTCAATAAATTATAGGGATTATAATGTTAAAAAGATTTTATATGTTTCCAATGGGTTTGAAATTAAGCCTACGGATTTTGATTCTTGTATAAAAGAGAATATTATTCTTACAGTCGGTAGATTTGGAACTGAACAAAAAAACACTAGTTTTTTATTAAATGTTGCTGAAAATTTAGATTTAAAAGATTGGAAGCTATACTTTATTGGATCCATTGAAAGTGACTTTAATGTAGAAGTTACTAATTTCTATACAAGAAATCCCGATAAAATTGATAAAGTCTTATTTTTAGGATCTATAAATGAAAGAGATACATTAACTAGTTATTATAAAAAAGCTAAAGTATTTGTGTCAGCTTCATTGTGGGAAAGCTATGGATTAGTATTCCTAGAGTCTGTTTTCTATAAAAATTATTTAGTAGCTAACAATGTAGGTGCCGCTAAAGATTTAGTCAATGAATATCAATTTAGCGGTGAAATATTAAATTTAGAACCTGACTTATATATAAATTGTTTGCAAAATATAATTAATACTTCCACGCCAGTACCAAGTATATATGAATACGATGATTTATTTGATTTAAGCATGGATAAAGTGGTAAAGCCAATTATTGATGAATTTAAAATACATCGTAATATTTAATAATTTCCATTGTAAATAGTACATCACATATATGGATCCTACATAATGCAAGAAATCATAAAAAAACAATCAAAAATGGGGAAAATATCTTTTTATACTTTAGTTACTCGCTTTTCTGAATATACGGAGATGGTAGAAAGTGCTAAAAGTATAGGATTTCAAACTTGTAACTTTTTTTATTTTGATAATAAAAAATCTAATGATTTTGATGGTTTTAGTGGACTAAATTATGCATTAAAACACTGTACATCTGATTATATGATTTTTTGTCATCAGGATATTATTTTTAATTTTGATACAAAAAATATTTTGATAGACAAAATTAATGAGCTAGAGCAATTAGACCCTAATTGGGCAATCATTGGTAATGCTGGTGTAACAGAAAAGGGTGAAGTAATACTAAAAATTACAGACCCTCATGGCCCAAATCAAACAAAAGGCCCTTTTCCATCACAGGTGATGAGTGTTGATGAAAATTTTATGGTTATAAATACAAAACATAACCTAAGCTGCTCTACTCAAATGAAAGGTTTTCACTTGTATGGCTTAGATTTATGTCAGAATGCTGCAAATTTGGGCCTCAAAAGTTATGTTGTAGATTTTCATTTAACTCACAAAAGCAAAGGTAATATAGATCATAGCTTTTTTACAGCTAGGGATAACTATATTAAAATACAAGAAGAACGTAAAAGGATTCAATTTTTTTTTACAACATGTACCAAATTTTTAGTCTCGAACACTAAATTATTCAATGTCTTATTGAATAATAAGGTTGCTTTAAAATTACTCAGTATTCTCTTAAAATTTAAGAGATAACCAATTATATTTATCAAATAGTAGTAAACAGATATGATCTATATTGTAGTGCTAAATTGGAACTCTGATCAAGATACAGTGAAGTGCATTAAAAGCTTATTAAATTTAAAATGCATAAATGAATTTAGAATTGTTATTTGTGATAATGATTCAAAAGTAGAGTCTTTCCAAAAAATAGAAAACTATCTGAAAATGGAGCATGCGGATAAAACAATAAGTTTAAATGAGAGAGACATAGATTCTTTTAAAGTTAGTAATGAAAAAATAATTCTTATCAAAAACAATGAAAATTATGGATATGCTGGTGGTAATAATATAGGTTTAAAATTAGCAATGATGCAAGATGGTATGCAATATGCTTGGGTTTTAAACAATGATACAGAGGTTGATAAAGATGCATTGACTGCTCTAGTCGAAAAAATGCTAAGCGATGCACATATAGGGCTTTGTGGTTCGCGTCTAGTAGAAATGGAAACTAAGTATAAAGTACAAGCATTAGGCGGGACGATTAATCCCTGGTTTTGCACTACTAGAGAAATAGGTTCAGATTTAACCATAACTGATATAGTTAATGAAGAAGAATGGGAAGAAAAAATAGATTTTGTTGTAGGTGCATCACTGTTTTTTTCTAGATTTTGCTTAGAAAAAGTTGGTTTACTATGTGAAGATTATTTTTTGTATTATGAAGAAATAGATTACTGCAATCGAATTAAACAGAATAATCTAAAAATAGGGATAGCATCAAAAAGTATAGTTTTTCATGAACAAGGTGCTTCAACAGATAAAGGAAAAAGTAAAATAGCTGATTTTTGTAGTATTAAAAATAGAGTTCTAATCTCTAAAAAATTTTATAAAAGCTATACTTTATTTGTCAGAATATCCTTGTTTGGAGTTGCAATAAATAGATCTTTTAGGAAACAGTTTGATCGTATCCCTAGTATATTACATTTAATTATTAAGTAGCTTGAATATGCAATTATCTACTAATTTAGTTAGGTTTTCACATTGGAATAGATTTTTAATCAGTTTCTCTATGATTGCAACATTAGTAAACCCATATATATTTGGTGTTACACTTTACTTTTGGATATTCCTAGTTTTTTTTGACTTTGAGTTTGTTGCTAAAGTAAATAATATTAATAAAAAATATTTATTAGTAATGCTAATGTGGAATCTATTAGCACTTCTTAAAATGGACCTTGTATTATTTATTAAGCTAAATACAATTTTTTTAGGAGTGGTTTATCTTTATCTTATGCAAGATAAAATTGTTGATTATTTAAAAATTTCTTTTTTTATATCATGCCTATTTTGTATTCTACAATTTATATTATACTTTACTAGCCCAAGCTTAGCTTTACAGTTTGCGGGTCAAGGTTTGAGCCAAAATATATGGGGGGAAAAATATGGAACAGCTGGTTATGCTAATCAATATGTCACATTATTTCTACCAAGAATGAGCGGGTTAAGTAGAGAAGGTGGTTTCTTTGCATCTTGCGTTTCAGTTATGATATTAATTTTAATAGATAAAAATAAATTTAAAGGAAAGTATAAATACCTTTCAATTACGGCTTACATTTTAAGTTTATCTAAATCATCTATAGCAATCATTCTTGTTTTTATACTGAAAATTAGACCTTTAATTAATAAATTCCCAAGAATGTTATTGATATTAGTATTTTCAATTCTTTTTGTTTCTATTGCAAATCATTTAAATATAAATGATTCAAAATTCATTTTTGCTCAAGAAAATGAGTCAATAGCACACCGCCTTTCTTCATCCTACATGATTCAACATTTCAGCTATGATTCGCTAGCTTTAGGTTGCGATAATTCATTTAAATGCGTGGATAACTATGTTGAAAATAATATTATTAGATTTGCTGCGAATGGCTTAGAGCCGATACAAGGAATTAATGGAATTATAGTATTAACGGGGTATCTAGGATTCTTACTTTTTTTATTTTCTATATATATCTTTAAAATTGATACTTTTGGTGTTTTGACCATTGTAATATTCACATCTAGTATAACATTCATTACTACAGATAATTTTATCATTCTTGCATATTATTATGCTTATAGTAGTTCTCTTCTAAGAAAAAATTAAAAGGTATTTCAGATGTTTGTAAATTGTCGTAATTTAGTTGGGCATACAACAGGTGTTCAGCGATATACAAAAAAAATTATTGAAGGATGGGATAGTTCGTTAATTCAACAAATTAGTCCAGAAGAAAAGTTTGCTTCAGGCGTTAAAGGTCACTTATGGGAGCAATTAGTTTTACCTAAATATTGTAAGGAAAAAAAATTATTATGGTGTCCTAGCAATACAGGCCCCTTATCCTATACTAATCAGGTTCTGACGATCCATGACACAGTTCCTTTCGACCACCCAGAATGGTTAAATCCTAAATTTGTTTGGTGGTATAAATTTTTACAGCCTAAGCTAGTCCATAAAGTTAAACATATCATTACAATATCTGAATTTTCTAAAAGAAAAATTATTGAACATTTTAAAGTTCCAGATGACAAAGTTTCAGTGGTATACAATGGTGTTGATATTTCTGATATGGACTTTGATATTAATGCAAATAATAAATTTAGTAATTTACCACCTTATATCCTAAGTGTTGGTTCTTTAGAGCCTAGAAAAAATCTATCGCGACTAATTTCCGCATTTGTCGACTATAAAAGAGAGACAAAGTCTGATATTAAATTGGTAATTGTAGGAAAAAAAGGAGTCAGTCGTGTTTTTGGCGAGTCAGGAATAAATGAAATAGATACAGATGATATTATATTTACAGGCCATGTATCAGACCAAGAGCTTCAATATTTATATAAAAATACATTAGCTTTCTGTTATCCATCTTTGTATGAAGGTTTCGGTTTACCTCCTTTAGAAGCTATGCAGTTTGCTGTTCCTGTTTTAACAAGTAATACAACAGCAATAGAAGAGTTGTGTAAAAACCGAGCGATTTTGATAGAACCAACTTCTATTAATTCCATTTCTGAAGGAATCTTTAATATTTTGAATGGTGGTATATCAAAAGAAACGATAAATGATAATGTCGAATATGTAAAAAACTTTTCTTGGAATAAATGTGCTAAACAAACATTCCAAATTTTATCTGATTACAAATAAATATTAGGTTCTATTATGGTAATAGCTTCAATAGTTATATATAAACATACTTATGATGAATTAGAACCTACGCTTAAAAGTTTAATTGCAGTAGATATAATTGATAAAGTTATTTTAGTCGATAATGACTCATCTGATTGGGCAAAAGATTTTCAACACGAAAAAATACATTATTTGAAATCTGATGGAAATTATGGGTTTGGTTATGGCCATAATGTGGCAATAAAGCAGTTTGCTAAAAAAAGTGATTTTTTTCTTATTTGTAATCCTGATATTGTTTTTGAAGCTTCAGACTTTAAAAAATTAGTTAGCTTTGCATCCACTCGTCCAGAAGGCCTTTTTCTACCAAGAATTGTTTATGAGAATGGTGAGAATCAATACGGCGCAAGGCTTTTACCATCTCCTTTAAATTTATTTTTAAGACGCTTTTCACCTAAGCATGCAGAAGAGCTAGATGAACATTATCTGTTAAAAACATTTGATCTAAAAAAACCAATTTTTGTACCATATTTACATGGCTGTTTTATGTTATTTAAGTCAGAAGTGTTATTAGAACTTAATGGTTTTGATGAGCGGTTTTTCATGTACATGGAGGATGTAGATCTATCTAGACGATGTGCTGAAAAGTTTGGAAACGTATACTACCCTTTAACAAAGGTGACTCACTTACATGAACAAGGATCATATAAGAGTAAAACACTCTTAAAAGCTCATTTAAAGAGTGCTTGGCAGTATTTCAATAAGTGGGGTTGGTTATATGATAATCAAAGACTTAAATTAAATAAGCAATGTCAAAAGAGTATAGAAGGGTAACTTTCCCCCTTCTTTCTAAAACTTAACAACGCCCGTATATGTCTTCAAATCTTACAATGTCATCTTCACCTAAATAAGAGCCAGACTGAACCTCAATCAACTCTAATGGAAGCTTTCCAGGGTTTTCTAATGCATGCAGTTCACCTAATGGTATATAGGTGGATTGGTTTTCTGTAAGGATAAAAGACTCTTTACCTTTATGAATTTTTGCTGTGCCACTTACAACAATCCAATGTTCTGAACGATGATGATGCATTTGAATCGAAAGTTTTGCGCCTGGCTTTACCGTAATGCGTTTGACTTGATATCGTGTAGAGCGATCAATACTGTCATATTTACCCCAAGGGCGATAAACTTCACGGTGATTTTGATGTTCTGTACGTTCAGCTTGTTTTAAATGTTCAACAACTTTTTTCACATCTTGAACTTTGTCTTTATGTGCAACAAGTACAGCATCTTTGGTTTCAACCACAATTAAGTCTTCTACACCAAGTAAAGACACTAACTTACTGTCACTATGACAATAGTTATTTTGGCTATCTACAATGATGGTATCACCATGTGCAACATTACCATGCGCATCTTTATCTTGAATGTCCCATAAAGCAGACCAAGACCCGACATCACTCCATTTCGCATCAAGTGGAATTACAACAGCATCTGTTGTTTTTTCCATAATGGCATAGTCAATTGACTCAGAGCGGCATTGTGCAAATGCTTCTGCATCAATACGAATAAAATCTAGGTCAGTTGTAGGTGCTTTAAAGCTTTCTTGACAAGCGTTATAAATATCTAGCGCATGCGTTTTTAAAGCTAAAAGATAGCGGCTTGCTTTAAACATAAACATGCCACTATTCCATAAAAAGTTTTGGCTGTTCACATACTCAATAGCAGTTGCTTCATCTGGTTTTTCTACAAAACGCTGTACCACAAAGCCATTACTTTCAGGTGTTCCTTTTTCGATATATCCATAACCCGTTTCTGGATGGGTAGGTACAATACCAAACGTAACTAATTTATTTTGTTCTGCAAGTTGGGTTGCCAAACGGACGCTTTCTTCAAACTTTGCTTGTTTTTCAATTACATGATCTGCTGCAAGCACAAGTAAAGTTGCATTTGGGTCGATACTTTCTTGGTATAACGCTGCCAATGTAATTGCTGGTGCTGTATTTTTACCTTCAGGCTCTAATATAATTTTTGCCTGTATACCAATTTCACGAATTTGCTCTGCTGCTAAAAAGCGATGTTCTTCATTGCAGATAAGAATTGGAGCTGCACAATTTAATTGTTTCAAGCGCAATAAGGTCGATTGTAAGAGGGTATGTCCAGAAGGAGCAAGGCGTAAGAATTGTTTTGGATATTGTTTTCTAGACAGTGGCCATAAACGTGTCCCGCTACCACCCGCCATGATGACAGGAACTATTTTGTTTTCCATATTAATGTGTCCGACCATTTATAAATTAATTTTGAATGAGTGCGTTAATACGCTGTTTTACTGATAAACCCAAAGAGAATGGTCAAAAAAATAATTTTAAGATCTAACCATAAACTCCATGTTCGAATATATGTTAAATCACAATTCACACGTTGTTGCATTTTGTCTAATGTGTCGGTTTCGCCACGCCAACCACTAATCTGTGCTAAACCGGTAATCCCAGGTTTAACCATATGTCTTAGCATGTAGTCTTCAATACAAGTTTGATAATATTCGTTATGAGAAACGGCATGCGGTCTCGGCCCTACAATAGACATACTACCGAATAAAACATTAAAAAATTGCGGTAATTCATCCAACGATGTACGGCGTAAGATGCGACCAACTTTGGTGACTCGGACATCATTTTTTGTTGCTTGTGTCACAGTGTTGCTATTTTCCATGACAGACATGGATCTAAATTTCCATACTTTTATAATTTTTCCGTTCAAACCATGCCGATCTTGTTTAAATAAAACAGGGCCTTTTGAGGTCATTTTAATCATGACTGCAATAATGACCAATATTGGCGAAATTAATAAAATTATAATTGAAGAAATAATAATATCTTCAAGTCTTTTAATGATTTTATTATAACCAGTAAAAGGAGTTCTTAATGTATCCATATCATTATACATCGCAAGAGTATCTTCGGTGCTTTCTGGTTGTATTATCATATTTGTGTATAAATATTCTATTTTGTGAATAAAATGAACAATTTAATGGTTTTATAGCCAACCATCCATTGTAAGCAAAACTCGTATATATGTTAGCGTATAATTCTTTTTCTTAGCAATAGATGACGGTGTTATTTATATCATTGAAAATTAACTTGTAAATACAAACTCATATATAAAATACATACCTTTCTGTTTTCATTTAATTTTAAAAATCAATATTTTAATTTTAAGTTAATAATATATTCAATGAATTTAATATGTATAACAATATATCATTAGGTAAAATCTTCAATATATTTACAAATCTACGCAATTAAATTTTTGCTTGGCTTCATCAGATTCAGTTAATGTAAATCGTATATTCAACATCATTAAACAATAGATAAGGACTCAAAATGCCTGAATTATTTTCTCCTTTTAAGCTAAAACATGTTGAACTTCGTAATCGTATTGCAGTACCACCGATGTGCCAATATAGTGCAGAAGATGGTGTTGCAAATGACTGGCATACAGTCCATTACGGCGCACTGGCTCGTGGGGGAGCTGGACTTGTGATTGTAGAAGCAACAGCTGTTGCACCAGAGGGTCGTATTACACCGCGCTGTTTGGGAATTTGGAATGACGAGCAAGCAGAACAACTTAAAAAAGTAGCAGACCAAATTAAAGCTGCTGGTTCTGTGGCAGGAATTCAAATTGCACATGCGGGTCGTAAAGCGAGTGCCAATACGCCATGGGAAGGGGATGATCATATTCCTGAATCAGCACCAAATGCTTGGCAACCTATTGGACCATCCGGTATTGCATTTGGTAAAGATTTACCGCGAGTTCCTCAAGAAATGAGTATTGCCGATATTCAAAAGACCCAGCAAGATTTTGTAAAAGCGGCAGAGCGTGCACGTGATGCAGGTTATGAGTGGCTTGAACTTCATTTTGCACATGGTTATCTTGCACAAAGCTTTTTCTCAAAACACAGCAATCAGCGTACAGATGAATATGGCGGTAGCTTTGAAAACCGCAGCCGCTTTTTGTTAGAAACATTACAAGCAGTCAAAGCAGTATGGCCTGAAAACTTACCATTAACCGTGCGTTTTGGGGTGATTGAGTATGATGGTCAAGACGAAGAGACCGTGGCAGAATCTATCCAATTAATTCAGCAATTTAAACAACATGGTGTTGATTTGGTGAGTGTTAGTGTCGGCTTCACTATTCCTGAAACCAATATCCCATGGGGCGATGGCTTCTTAGCCGATGTATCTGAGCGTGTGCGGCGTGAAACAGGCTTGCCTGTGGCATCAGCTTGGGGCTTTGCAAAAGCAGAAGTTGCTGCATCTGTGGTGAAAAATGAACAATTGGATGTGGTGATGATTGGTCGTGCTATGTTGGCATCACCACATTACCCGTACACTCTAGCGCAGCAATTAAATGTAGATAAACCATCTTGGGTATTACCTGCACCATATGCGCATTGGCTTGAACGCTATAGCATTTAATATTGAAACAGACATAGATCAGATACAAATCTTGGTCTATGTCTATTTTTTAGCTCGCAAGCTTAGTTGCCATCGGATGCTGTTGTTTAATCCGTTTGATCAGCAAAGTACCTACAACACTATAAAGCAGCATCACCAAACACACAGAAATTTCAAGATTCAATGGCGAGAGGTAGAGTAGTCCGCCAGACACCAATCCAAAAAAGAATTGTAATGCACCTAAGAGAGCGCTTGCTTGACCTGCACGGCGTCCTTGATTTGCAAGTGCAAGTACAGTGGCATTGGGTCCAATAAAACCAACACATGCAACAATCAAAAACAGTCCAATCATGACTGTAATCACATGAATATGATGTGTGAAAATTACCACACTTAAAATCACTGCACCGATGAGCTGTAATGATGCCCCAAAGGTTAATAAACTTAAAGCACTGTATTTTTTAATGAGGATACGGTTTAGGTTAGACACAAACACAATACCAAGGGCATTAATGGCAAATAAAACAGAAAACCAACCGGCAGAGATATGAAGGTGATCAATAAAGATTTCTGACGCACTGTTAATATAGGTGAACATCATGCCCATTAAAATACCGCTGGCCAAAGATGGAATAATAAAGCTTTGGTCTTTGAGTAAGCTGATATAACTGCTGAATGCTGAACCAACAGTATGTTGTTGTCTACGTTCAACAGGTAAGGTTTCAGGAAATTTAAACCACGCTAAAACAAAGCCCATCAAACCAAACAAAAATAAGAAGTTAAAAATAGCACGCCAATCTACAAAATACAGCACTAAGCTGCCCACTAAAGGGGCGAGGACAGGGGCTAAACCTTGTACAATCATTAAAGATGAAAAAGCTTGTGCTGCTTCAATGCCCTCTAAGCGGTCACGAATGGCAGATCGGGCAACCACAACACCAACACACCCACCTAAGGCTTGTGCAATACGAGCTATAAGCAACACATCTAAATGGGTTGCTAAGGCACAGACAAGGCTGGCAATTAAATAGATGGATAAGCCAATAAACAGCGGTTTTCGCCGTCCAAAATGATCAGTCAGTGGCCCATAAATGAGTTGTCCAAATGCAAGCCCTAGAAAATAAGCAGGCAGGGTACTTGCGATATCAGCTGTACTGACCGACAGGTCTTTTGCCATGGTTGGCAGGGCCGAGAGGTACATATCAATAGAAAATGGACCCAATGCAGTTAGGGTCGCTAAGACAAAGATCCATGTCAATGAATAAGATTTATGTTGCATAAAAAACTCAAAAGACAGCAAAATAAGGAGATTTTTATAATCAAGTGCTTATAAAAAAGCAGCGATGACAAGGGCTTGGATATTTTGCTGTCTGATGGAAATATGAAAGCCATTGTGTATTTTTTGATGATGTATCTTAAGTCAATAAACTATATTTTCGTTGTATATCATTTAAATTGGCTTAAATGATTGTGAATCAAAGCGCATGATTTGGCATGGTGGTGTAACAGAACAGATGAGTTAGATAAAATGACCAAGTGCCTCCATGCAGTTCATTTTTAATCTAACAGCTGTTTAAGATCTGTACAGTATTTCGCTCATATGATGTGTGTTAATGCGCTTGAATCTGTTGAGATGAAGTCTATTTACCTCACGCATGAAGGGTAAAAAGTCCCATTCATGGTCAACATTATTTTAAAACCTTATGTTTAACAATATAGACAATTTATGTTAAAAATATGACATATTGTGGATATATTGCTGAGAAATTGGCTTACTTTTTGAGCATAGCCAAGCGCTCTTAATCATCCAAATTTATTCCGAAGTGAGTTTTTCAGCCATTTCTGGGGTTTTATTTAAGTGTGGCATGCGGTACTCAGTATGACCATAATCTTGTATGGTTTTCCATCGTCCTCCCCATGTTAAACCCACGGATTCAGCCACTTCTCCATAGAGCTGATAGCCTTTCCATGCCCATGGGTCACGCTCAGAGATAATAATTTTATTGCCTTTTTTGAAAGCAACATCTGCTGCCAAGCCAAATTGATGGTAGCTTTGAAATGCTTTTGCATGTGTGGTGTTGCTGTCACGAGATAATCCATTTTGACGTTCAGGACTGCGGTAACCTTCTAATAAAACAAGATCATAATTATAGCGTTCTTTCATGATTTTAAAGACCATAAGTAAGCGCTGTTTATATCTTGAATTCATGCGGTTCCATTTGCGATCAATTGGATTGCTGTCAGGATACAGTGCTTCAAGTTCAAAACGTTGTTCATTTAAACCGTGATCAGCACGGTATTTTCTTTCAATTTGTATCGCTTCTACAATTGCAGCATGGATCAGCTCTTTATTTTCTTCTGGTGGTGGAATCAGGACTTCACCATTTAATAAAGTATATATTTGTGGATCTGCATGTTTTAAATAATCTGCTTCCACACGAATAGGGTCTATTGGTCGTGTTACCGTAAACAAGACAATGCTAAATAAAATTAAAAAACCTGAAATTAAAATCCACCACTGTTGTACATACCAATGGGTTTGTGTTTTTTCTCGTGAAATTGCCACAGTCATATCATGTGTTGTTTCCGCCACAGTTTGATATTTTTTTTGCAAGCGTGTGGGTAGTTGGGTAATTAATGTAATTAACTGATGGCGCAGTTCATAAGACAACAGCATGCTGAGCGTAATCGCTAAAACAATAAAACCAATGACAAGAAAAATAACCATTTTAATCTGCTTGTTTTGAAGAGCGATGTGGTGGGTGGGTGGGCTGCTGTGGCAGTAGTTTCAACATTGACGAGGGTAATACAGGGCTGGGAGATGGATGTGTCTCTGCCTGTTTTGGTGGCGGTGTTTCATTTGCGATTAATGATGCAAATGGTGAGTCCATACGTGGATTATGACTTGCTGTATGTTCTAATACGGCTGATGAGGTTGCAGGTGGCAAATGTTCTGTCTCTTGAGTCATGATCGGCTGTAAATCAGCATGTATTTGTGTAGGTGGATTTTCAGAACGTATTTTCGCTTCATCAGATGCAATGACTCTAGATGAGCTTGACTCAATTGAAGACACCAATGATGGATCTTTAAGCTTGAAATACCACAATAAAAACAGCGCTGTACTCAAAGCAAAAGACAATCCGACCCACCGAATAAAGCGGTATTTGGGCTGACTTGGCTTTTGCTTTGTTACGTCAAGAATACGTATGGATCGTTTTTGATCTGCCACTGGTATTACTCAAGTTACGGCAAGTAAATCGTGATATTGGCTTGTTCTGCAGGTGCAGATTCAATCACATTTTGGTAGTTGATAAAGCGCTGTTGGTTTTGTTGATTCAATATGAAATACAGCCCTGAAAATGCCAATACAGAGAACAACAATAAAAAGATTAAAATCCAAATAAAAGGCAATTCACGATGAATCACATTACGAATTTGATCAGGCAGTGCTGAAAATGGTGAAAATGCAGCTTTATTGCCTTTTAGAAAGTCAATTTCATCTCCAACTCGTGCAGTAAGGCTACTTAAAATTTCACTCGATTCAATACGGTATTTACCTTGGAAACCAAGGAGTAAGCAGTAATGAAATACTTCAAGTGCTGCTAAACGTTGTTTGCCATGGGCACGTAATGTTTCAAGCTTTTCAAAAAATTGATAGCCTGCCAATTGTGAACCGAAAAGGCTCAACTGTAAGGGGTTAATTCCCCATACATTTTGTAATTCAAAAAAACGCGCATGCTGTTGGGTTGCAATGGCTTCATCGACCAAGGCACAAAAAGCATATTTCGCATCTTGAATATCAGGCGCTGAAAAATGCATCTTTTTGGCTTGAAATTCAAATTCATTCAGTAGCTCAATAATTTTTTCACGAAATTGATGAGCACTTGATGGCACATATTGGTCTTTGAGTAAAAAAACAATATAGAAACCATCATAAAGCAAATCAATTAAGTTAGATGGCTGTGCTTTAGATGGTGGAATTTGTGTTTCAAGTGCACCAATTTGACCATCATCAAATAAGGAAGGCGCTTTATTGATTGAATTCAAGACACTCTCCTTTTAATTTAAAACGGCAATCAATTCAATGCTGACATCTTGGAATCCGCTTGGGACATAAATACAGATGCTTTCAGAGTCCAACATCTTTTTATACAGCTCATCATTGGGTTCAATTTCAAAATAGCTCACGCCTGAACGCACAGGAATAGCAGCAGGTACTTGCATTAAATGATGTAGCGGTACTGCAGGTAAAGCGGCCATAACACGTTGTTCTACATCAACAGTACTGCCTACTTTAAATCGAATAGGGACAATCTGAATTAATTCATGGGTTTGAATCATGCTGCTTGAAATAGCAACATACAGTCTACTGTCTTTGGTAATTTTATCTGACTCTAAATGACCCACCCAATACGATGGACGTGTTTCTTTCAGTGCAATGCTAATATAACGATGAGAGATAATGGTATCGAGTAAGTCTCTTACAATAGTATCAAGGTCGCCAAAGCATTGTTTTAGTTGAAGATGCTGATAAGTCGGCAATTGGTCAACTTCATATGCGGTTGTAAAGGTCAGTAATGAACCAATTAAACGTAAAAATTCACAATATAAGCGTTCAGGATGAACTTCAGCATTTAAAAACAAATGATTAAGGGTGGCATAAGATGCATTTAATGCATTGACCAACCAAAAAGACACGATATCCCCTGAGCGAAACTCAACTAATTTTTGCTCATTTTCACGATTATTATTTTGTATGGTTTTAATTTTTGCTTTAATAATATTTAACGTGCGTTTTAAGTTCTGAATGAGGGCATCATTTGACTTAATATGCAAAATTGGCGGAATAAATTGATGATCAAACTCAAAGAATCCCGAACTGTCACGATTTAATTTCCCAACAGGCACATATAAAAAGCCATCAAATTCTTCATTCGGCAGACTGTGCGGGTCAAGCAACTTAAATTGCGCTTGTCTGCGAAGCAATGTGATTTCAGCTGGCACAGCATCAGTAAATAAATCATGTGCTTCTTGTGAGACAGAATGATAACGACCCGGCTGAGTGTGCTGATCATACACCACATTTTTTTTATTCGGCTGCACAATTGGTAAAGCCAAATAAATATTCATTTCACCTTTTAGCTGCAAGTCATTGAGCATAATAGGTGCAGGTAAGAGATCTGAAGCAGGGGCGTTATAGATATCACCATCTTGCCAAATCATTTCAATATGTTCTAAAGCCAACACATTGAGGTTCAGTTGGTTTTGATCAAAACGTATTTTTTTAATGCCATAGGCAAAGGGAATCAGTGAACGGATGGTTTGGTTTAAATGCTGTTCATGATAATGGTCTTGCGCTTGGAAATGTTGTGGACGTAAAAACAGTCCTTCACCCCAAAGAATTTTTTCAGCTGTAAACATAATTACCACTCACCTGATTCATTGCGTTGTTGTACACCTAAGAGTTCCTGAATAGACTCAAGGGGTTGATCATTCTTGATGACTTGGGCTAACCATTCATGTAATGGCATATCGCTCCATTTGATGGTTCTTTGCAGCATGTAACTAACAGGGCTATGCGGCTCATTTTTTTGAAAATATTCAGCAATTTCTTTGAGCACTTCAATAGCATGTTCACGATTTTGTTGATGACTTTGCGCCAAAGGCTGAAAACCTAATCCAACGGCTGAATGTTCAGCGTTTATTGGTTGATGTGACATAGTTTGCTCAGGCACTAAAGCGCTTTGTGAGCTTGCTTGGGCTTGCTGTTTAAGCCAAGCATCTATTTTATAGAGCTTTTTGAGCGTCAAATGCATGCCTTCAAGTTGAGAGTCAATTTGAGCAAAACTTGGTGCATCTAAGCCCAATAGCGTATCTAATGTTTGCTTGAATGCTTCCCATTGGGTAATTAACAGGCTAAAAGAAGCATAGTTTTGCTGCTGAAAGGTTGCTGTACTGCTATGTAACGCTTGCTCAAAAGGCTCAAGTAAGCTCGGTTGTTCCTCATATTCAGCATCATCTTGTTTTTTGAGACGATTATTTTGCTGGTGCTGTAATCCTTCATACTCAAGAAAACAATAATGAGGTGCCTTATCCACCAAAGGCACTTTTTTAACCAAAGATGGAATTTGATTGACTAAACCTTGTAATAAGCCCAAACGCTGATCTAAATCATCGTCTTCGATTTCAGGATGAATCGTTTGCCAATATTGCTCAAGCATGTGCTGCGAAAGTAAAATTGTTTTTGCTACGCCGTCAAAACCTGCCAAATGTGCTTGTGCTTCACATAACCATGTTAACAGTCGGATATCTTTGGTTTTATCGGTCAGTAAAGCAAGTGATGTATCACTTACTTTAACCCAATCAGCTTGTTTTGGTGCTGTAATCCAATCGCCTTGATCAAGCAAGAGATCATCTTGTGTTTTGGCTTTTTTAATATCATGAAACTCATTTGAAAAAGAAAAATCTTCTCCACATGGTTTGTGCTCAGATATTGGGTGAAGCAGATCTTCAATAATAAAAGTCATTTTAATCTCTTATTGACTCAATTCAACCGGCGCTGTTTTGGCTTTTGCACGTGTTTTACGTTTAGCTTTCGGATCGATTTGATAGACAATCGTGCTGTCTTTCACATCAATACGAATGACTTTTGGTAAGCGATTTTCACTGAGCGCAATTAAAATTTCTGTCGCTAATGCAGGAAGTACAGAAGCATTCAAAATGTTATCAACATTTCTTGCACCACTATCGACTTCAGTACAACGGCTGAGTAACAGTTCAATTAACTCATCTGTGTATTCAACCTGTGTTTGATATTGTTGCTCTAAACGTTGAATGATTTTATTGAGCTTGTGATGAATGATTCGGACCAACAAGTCATCATGTAATGGGAAGTAAGGCACAATACGCATGCGACCAAGAAATGCAGGTTTAAATTGCTTGTATAAACTTGGTTTTAATAGCTCAATGACATCCTCTGTAGATGGCCAATTTTCTACAGGCTCATTCAAACAGGCTTTCATAATTGCATTTGACCCTGTATTTGAGGTCAATAAGATGGTGGTATTTTTAAAATCAATAATACGGCCTTCACCATCTTCTAATGTGCCCTTGTCAAAAACTTGATAAAAAAGTTCTTGAACATCAGGATGTGATTTTTCAATTTCATCAAGTAAAACCACGCTATAAGGATTTCTTCTGACCGCTTCAGTGAGTACACCGCCTTGCCCATATCCCACATAGCCTGGAGGAGCGCCTTTTAAAGATGAAACGGTATGTGCCTCTTGGTACTCTGACATGTTAATGGTAATTAAATGTGATTCTCCACCATACAATTCATTTGCTAAGGCCAACGCAGTTTCGGTTTTACCGACACCACTTGGACCCACCAATAAAAACACGCCTTGCGGTTTATTGGGATCTTCAAGTTTGGCTTTTGAGGTTTTAATGCCTTGAGTCAGTTGATATAACGCAGAATCTTGCCCCATAACACGCTGTTCAAGTTTGGCTTCTAATGATAAAACTTGTTTGATTTCATCCGTGACCATTGAACCAACAGGGATACCGGTCCAATCTGAAATAATTTCATGAATAATACTTGCATTCACACGGTCAAAAACTAAAGGCTGTTGTCCTTGTAAGGTATGAAGTTTTGCTCTTAATTCTTGAATATTGCTGATGCTTGTATCCGTTGTTTCTGCTTGGGTAATGGCTTTTATGTCTTGGACCAACGCAAGTTCTTGTTGCCATTTTTCTGTTGTACTTGCAATATCGCTTTCAAGGGTATTGAGCTGATTATTTAATTCAATTAAACGTTCTGTGTGTTGTTGGGTTTGCTTGTTTTCTGCATCAAGAATATTAATTTCAAGCTGAATATTATGTTTTTGTGCTTGGAGTTGGGTCAGTTTACCTGGCTCTGCGTTTTGGCTTAAAGCCACCCGCGCTGCAGCTGTATCTAACACACTAATCGCTTTATCTGGAAGTTGACGCCCGCTAATATAACGGTGTGATGCTTGAACTGCTGTGGTAATTGCCTCATCATCAATTTGCAAATTAAAGTGTTGCCCCATGACTGGAATCATTGCGCGAAGCATATCAATCGCAACTTCTTCTGTCGGTTCTTCAACTTTTACCACTTGAAAACGGCGGCTTAATGCTGCGTCTTTTTCAAAGTATTGTTTATATTCTGCCCATGTGGTTGCAGCAATAGTTCTCAATTCACCACGTGCAAGAGCAGGTTTAAGTAGGTTGGCGGCATCATTTTGCCCGGCTTGTCCACCGGCACCAATAAGTGTGTGTGCCTCATCAATAAATAAAATAATAGGGTGTGTAGATTGTTGTACTTCGTGAATAACTTGTTTTAAGCGATTTTCAAATTCACCTTTTACACTTGCCCCAGCTTGTAATAAACCAATATCTAAAACATGGAGTTGTACATCTTTTAGTGCATCAGGAACTTGCTGGCTGACAATTTTTAAAGCCAATCCTTCTACAACTGCTGTTTTACCGACACCAGGCTCACCAGTCAAAATAGGATTGTTTTGACGACGACGCATTAAAATATCAAGCATTAAACGAATTTCGTGCTCACGTCCAATAACAGGGTCAATACCACCTTTCTTGGCTTTTTCAGTCAGATTGATGGTGTATTTGTCGAGGCCTGGGGTTTGGAGTGTATTTTGCGATTCATTTGCGTTTAATTCGGTATCCGTATTTTTCACTGAGTTCTGAACAGGATCTTCATTTTCAATGCTGTTTTTACAGAGATCTATAAATGTGTGTTTTAAAGTATCAATTGGTAATAGTTCAAATAAGCTCGATGCACGTACTGCAATTTGATACAAATCAGATGCAGTTAATACTGCAACCAATAGATGACTACTTCGGATGACAGGCTTTTGTTCAGCAGATGCCAATAACCATGCTTGTTCAAGTAAGCGAACAATAGATTTGGTGAAAATAGGTGTACGCGTGTTTCCTTTAGGCAGTTGTGCAATATTTTGTGATATATCGTCTAATAATGCATTTTTAGAAATCTTATATTTTTCAAGAATAACGTTTATATCATTACGTTCTGCTGTATTAAGTAGTTCATAGAGTAAATGTTCAATTTCAATTTCGAAATTTTGCTGTGAAATACAAAAATTAGCAGATCGTTCCAAAGCATTTCGAGCTGGCGCAGACAGCTTTGTAATTAAAATTTTTAAGTTATTCATCATTCATCCCAAGTAGAGAAAACTCTCTTATTAAATTTTATGAAACGCTTTGTTTCATTTTTCACTGTATAAGTATTAGTTCTACTTATCTTAATTGTATTTAGTCGTAAAATATATACATTAATGCGTTTAAATTCATATTTTTTTAATTTAATGTGTTTTATTTAACTTTATTGAGGTGGTTAGTTGTTTTTAAAGGTAATATATTAAACAGATTTGAATACAACCTTATACTATAACCTAAAAGCATCAAATAATTCTAAACAAATACATATAAATGTAATTTTAAACATACCAATAAAATAAATGAGTAAAAAGTTTGACTTTATTGGCACTTTGTTTTACTTTTGTCTAAAGATTAGCATATTTAACTCTTAATGTTCTTAAACTAAAATCGTTTAAAAAATAATCATTAGTTCATTGTTTAAAAGAGGTTTCTGTGAAGCGTATCATTGCTTTTTTTATGGCTGTCATGGTCGGGGGAGGATGTTCACAGCAAATATTTGCTGCTGAAGATCAGAAAATTGTATTAAAGAAACGGTGTTTAAAAGCACATCCGTTGGTTGTGGATGAAGACGACCAAACTTTATTGTCAATTTATTCGCAAGTTTGCGATAAAGAGAATAAAGACAAAGAAAATATGCTTTTGACCCAAGCTGCTCAGCGCTTTCAAACATTGGGTAAAGATGTAAAGTCTTTGCAACTTATTCAGCAATTAGAAGCCAACCAAGTTCATAGCAATGCCTTGACAGACACTAAGTTTTTAGCAGCTACACATATTGCTCATTTAGCACTTGCACAGATTCGAACACAACAAGTTCGCTTTTTAAATGCTGCAGACACGTATCCAGCTGCAAAGCAATTGGTCAGCGATATCGAATCTGCCAAGCCTGAATCTATTTTAATTGAAGAAGCAAAAGCAGCTCAATCAGTCACATATAAAGCTGATAAATCGCATATGCATCCTGTTGTTAGAAAAAAAACAACGGTTGTTAAATCAGCTCCAAAACCTAAAGCAACTGCGGTGAGTCCTCAACCCGTTGCTAAGCAAGAAACAAATGAAAAAAATCCATTTGCAGGGTTATAGCGCAAGAATTATGGGAAAGGTGTAAACATGTCAAAAAGAGAAAGTGTTCAAAAAAGATTGCAACGGGTAAGACCACCTCGAGTTCAACTGACCTATGATGTTGAAGTTGGGGATGCAAAAGAAGTGAAAGAGCTTCCATTTGTTGTGGGTGTTTTAGGTGATTTTTCGGCAGCATCTGAAGTTGAAAAAACTAAGCTGAAAGATAAAAAATTCATTAATGTTGATTTAGAAAATATTGATGAAGTTATGGAGTCACTATCGCCACGCGCATCTTTTCAAGTTGAAAATACAATTTCTGAAGAAGGCGGTCGTATCGGTGTCGACTTAACCTTTAAAGGCATGGATGATTTCCGACCTGAAAGTATTGTTCAGCAAGTCGAACCATTACGTAAATTGGTTGAAGTCCGTGAAAGATTGACGGATCTGCGAAATAAAATCTCAAACAGTGAGCGTCTAGAAGACATTTTAGATGAAGTATTAAACAACACTGAGCAAGTTCGTCAGCTCACTAAAGAAGCTGGAGATAAGCATGAGTAATATGCAAGCTGAAGCCAATGCACAAGCAACTGTAGAAAGCACAGGGTTGTTAGATTCAATTGTTGAAGAAAGCCGTATTGCTCGAAATGATGATGAGCATGACCGTGCAAAAAGTTTAATTGGCGAATTGGCCAAAGAAGTGATGGCAGGCACCATTGTTGTTTCTGACAATATGTCACAGTCATTAGATAAGCGTATTGCAGAAATTGATGAAATGATTTCACGTCAACTCAGTGAAGTAATGCATCATGCTGATTTTCAAAAAGTAGAGTCAACATGGCGCGGTTTGTACTATTTCTGCCAAGAGTCGCCGTCTAATCCATTAATTAAAATTCGTATGTTAAATACGACCAAGAAAGAACTGACTAAAGACTTCCAAAGTGCGCTTGATTTCGATCAAAGTACCTTATTCAAAAAAGTATATGAAGAAGAATATGGTTCATTTGGTGGCGCACCTTATGCTGCATTAATCGGTGATTTTGAGTTCGATCGTGTTCCATCTGATATGTATTTGCTTGAACAGATTTCTCATGTTGCAGCAGCAGCGCATGCACCATTTATTTCAGCAGCAAGTTCTTCAATGTTAGGTCTTGAGTCATTCACTGATATTGATCGTCCACGTGATGTCTCAAAAATCTTTGAAACAGCTGAATATATTCAATGGCGTTCATTCCGTGAAAGTGATGATGCCCGCTATGTTGCATTAACTTTACCACGTGTTTTAGGTCGTCTGCCTTATCATCCAAAAGATGGTACACAGACAGAAGGATTTAACTTCGTTGAAACCGTATCTGGACAAGATCATGACGAATATCTGTGGATGAATGCTGCATACGCATTTAGTACACGCTTAACCAATGCATTTGACTCTCATGGTTGGTGTGCTGCGATTCGTGGTGTTGAAGGCGGTGGTTTGGTTGAAGGACTTCCTGTACATACCTTTAAAACCAGCGATGGTGAAGTTGCATTTAAATGCCCAACTGAAATTGCAATTACTGATCGCCGTGAAAAAGAGTTAAGCGACCTTGGCTTTATTCCATTAGTACATTGTAAAAATACCGATTACGCAGCCTTTTTTGGTGCGCAATCAACACAAAAACCTAAGAAATATGACAATGATACGGCAAATGCAAATTCAGCATTATCAAGTCAAATTCAATACATTATGGCCGTTTCACGTATTGCACATTACTTAAAAGCAATGATGCGTGACAAGGTCGGAAGCTTTGCTTCTGCCGGCAATGTTGAAGCCTTTTTAAATGAATGGCTTGCAAAATATGTATTACTAGATGATGGAGCATCTCAAGAAGCGAAAGCACAATTTCCGCTTCGAGAAGCTTCTGTGAAAGTTGTAGATAACCCAGCTCAACCTGGACACTATAACTCTGTGGTTTTCTTGAAACCACATTTTCAGCTGGATGAGTTGTCAGTTTCTTTGCGACTTGTTACTGAGTTACCTCAGTCTTCAAATTCATAGTAAGCAGCTAATTTTAACGTAAAAATCGGAGAATACCTGTGAAGGATATCTATATCGAGTTTCGTGGTAAATACAAAGTTGATGGGGAGTCACGTGACTCAGAACATAAAAATTGGTTAGAAGTTAACTCTTGGGCTCATAACATTCGTCAGCCAAAATCAGCAACATCTTCAAGTGTTGGTGGTCATACAGCTGAACGTGTTGAACACTCTGACATGGTATTTGTAAAAGATTTGGATGCAACTAGTCCAAAACTTTGGGAAGCATGTTCAGCAGGTTATACATTTGATGAAGTACAAATTGATTTTTATCGTGCAAATGGCGATAAGCGTATCAAATACCTTCAAATCAAATTGAAGCATGTATTGGTATCAAGTGTTATTCCAAGTGTTAATGAAGAAGGTGTTCCAACAGAAGCATTTGGTCTGAAATATGCTGCTGTAGAGTGGACATATAACCAGCAAGATATTAACGGTACATCAAAAGGTGCTGTTACGAAAAAATGGTCTCTTTCAAATAATACTGCGTCATACACAGCATAATTTGATTCAGCCGTTTCAAACTAACATCACTAGTATTCGTGTCCAACAGGTTGCTGATTCCTTTGAAAGGGGTCAGTAGCCCAACACAGACCCTTTCTTTCTTATTCTTAACGATTTTTAGCATTTATCATGAATCTTGATCATTTATATCCCTATGGATTTCAGTCGACTTTATTTGATCGACTTTTACCAAAGCAAGATGATATTGCTGAAGGTCTATCAATTCGTGATTTGCGTGAGTCTGTAGCGCGAGATTTAGAAGATTTATTAAATAGCCGTATGGGGAAGTTGGATCATTTAATTGATGATTTTCCAGCTGCAAAGAGCTCAATTTTACAGTTTGGGATTATGGACTTTGTTGGTTTATCAACAGCCAATCCAATGGATCGCGATAAAATATGCCAATCAATTGCGCAATCTATTTCATCTCATGAGCCTCGCTTAAGACAAGTCCAAGTCGAAATGTTAATGGAAGGCCATAATACAGGCGCACTTTGTTTAAGTATTCAAGCATTTTTAAATATACATCCTTTATATGAGCCCGTTGTGTTTGATGCTTTATTAAAACCAACGACACAACAATATGTTATCTCTGCCAACGCATAAGGTCAGGAAATAAAATGATAGAAGAGCTCCTACCTTATTATGAAAAGCAACTACAAGAATTTGGTCAGCAATCGCGTGATTTTGCAAAAAAGTATCCTAAAATTGCCCAGCGCTTGTCATTAAACCAAGAACAAATTGATGACCCACATATTGAACGTTTGATTCAGGCATTCTCTTTAATTGCGGCACGTATTGATAAAAAATTAGTCGATGGTTACGACTTATTTTCACGTTCGTTATTTGAAGTCATGTTTCCGCAGTACTTAAGACCTTTTCCTGCATGTAGTGTGGTGAGTTTTGAGGATGTGAATAAACAAAAGCAATTAACTAATGTTCATATTGTACCTGCACAAACCAGCTTGAAATCGCGCAGTTATAAAGGAGTGCAGTGTGAATTTAAAACCAGTAAAGCGGTTCGAATGCTGCCTTTACAGTTGAATCATATTGCCTTTAAAACCAATCCAAGTGCACATATTCATTTAAACCAAAATGCAACTTTAACGTTTCGTTTTGAGTGTTTTAATAAAGCAATTGGGCTTTTACAACAAGAAAAACTGCCTATTTACTTAGATGCGATTTCAAATTTTCCATTGCAGCTCTTAGATGGCATTTTTAAATCAGATACAGTATTTACGCTTAAGTCAGGTCAAGAATCTCATGCTATTCATAATCCATTTGCTGTGATGGGGTTTGATGAGTCTGATCATTTATTGCCAATCGATCAGCATACTCATCATGCATATCGTTTATTAACTGAGTATTTTTGCTTTCCTGAAAAATTCAGCTATTTATTATTTGATTTAGGTATTTTAAAAAATCTATCCAATCCTAAAAGTGAGTTTGAATTACAAATTCATTTAAAATTAAATTTAAACGATCAAGCTGTGGTGAGAAATTACAGTGAATTGAATGTTGCAAATTTTAAGCTCTATACAACGCCTGTCATTAATCTATTTAAGAAAAAGTCTGAGCCACAGAAAATAGATCATAAACAATTAGAATATCCTTTAATTACAGATAATCGCTATCCTGCGTTTTATCAGGTGTATTCAATTTTGGATATGAATATTATTCGTCAAAAACAAAACACCAACCAGACCAATAGCTATCCTGTATTGCCTTTTTTTGCGATGAGTCATTATCAACGAGATGATGTTCAGTTTTTTTATACTTTAAATCCAAAACAGTATCACAATCAATCGATTGAAACTGGCTATACAATTATTTCAAAACATCTTCAACCACATGAAATACAGTCAGATTTTATTAGTACAACTTTATTATGTTCAAATGGTGAGTTGCCATATGATGTGCTCAGTCACAGCAATAATGTACTCACATTAAATGATTCAACCATTGCTCGTCATGCGCATGTATTAAAAAGACCGACCATGCCGTATATGTTCTCGCAAAACAAACAAGAACAATGGCGTATTATTTCGCATTTATCATTAAACACCATTGCTTTAATGAAAGGCGATGCAGTATCGCATGTTAAAGAGTTGCTTGAGCTTTATAATTTACCGCAGTCAGAAGAAAAACACTTAATTATTGATTCAATTAAAGATATTCAATTTGAAACAAGCCATAAATTGGTTGAAGCAAAACCATTTCCTATGTTTGTTCGGGGCGTTAAAGTAAAAATTATAATGAATATTGGGGTGTTTAGGGGGCATAGCATTTATTTATTCAGTCAGTTACTCAGTCATATTTTTAGTCTGAAAGTACAAATGAATAGTTATGTAGATGTAATGATATTAGACGAGAAAACTGGTCAGGAGTTGTACCAATGCATACAAAATATTGGTGGAAAGACGCTTCTGTAATTCATCAGTTGGTCTCATCTGCAACATCATTTGAGTTTATTCAGTCTGTTCGTTTACTTCGTCATGCGCCTGTACAAGATGAACATCAGTCATGGGCAGATGCATTTGATTTTTCAAGTTCACTGCATTTGAATTTTCCAAAATCAGAAATTGAGTCGCTTTCTGTTGAAGAGAATACTTATCAAATTAAGAACTTGATCGTTGGTTTAACAGGTATACAAGGGGCTTTACCTTATGTGTATACCAATAAAATGCGTCAAGCACCACGTAAACAACGTGCAGAAGTTGAAGCTTTTTTGGGGTTATTTAATAACAAGTTAATTGCTCAGTATATTGAAGCAAGCCTGACTTATAACTTGCCTGTTCGGTATGAGGTGGAAGAAGAAAACCATTATTTAAATATATTGCATTCTTTAAGTGGCTATATTGGGACACAGCATCAACAAACTGAATTACAAGATTATTTTGCTGAGTTTTCAGGCTTAATGCAGGGACAAAATAATACAGTCCATGCATTAAAAACCATGCTGAGTTGTATTTTTCACCAGCAGGTTGAAGTCAAAGAATTCATTAAAGAAAAGTTTAAATTAGAAGATCAGCAAAAAACAGTGCTTGGCGGAACAGTGCCTAGTTTGCTTGGGGTCAATACATTTTGTGGTGAAACAGTCACCCAAATTGATGGAAAAATTGAATTGGTCCTTGGGCCGTTAAGTTATCAAGATTACATCCAATTTTTACCAGAGCAACCACAGCATAAAAAGCTCAAAGATATTATTCAAACATGGTGTAGCCCAACGCTCATGGTAGATATTCGTTTGGTCTTACTGCCTGATGCGATTGAGCCATTGCAGCTTCGTCATACCACCCAGCGTGGATTGGGACAAGGTGCATTTTTAGGTGGGCAAGCGGCATTAGAAAATAGAGAAACCTGTTATGCATTATTTGCGGAGGCACGATGATTAAAATTATTTTAAGTACATTGATCAGTGTTTTTGCTATTGCTGCCACCGTGGTCATTTTTTATTGGAAAGATGCAGGTTTTGAACCTACGGCACATGATTTGTTGATGTATCTTGCTGTCATTCCATTTGCTGTGGCTTGTGTTCTTTTATCGCCATATTTAATTTACAAGCTGTATGTGCATCGCCGTGAGAAACAGCAACAGCGTCTTGAGCAAGCAGAGGCTGAGAAAAATCAGGTACCTGTGCAAGAAGAAGCGAAAAAAGAGCAAATACAGTTACATGTATATAGTTCATTTTTAAAAAGTGCAATGGGTGAAAATGATGAAATCTTAGCTAAAACTATTGATTTACAAGCACCAGAATTAGACAGCAAATTGCATAATGCTCAAGGCAACCCAATTTTGTCTTATCGTATGACGGATCTTGATGATGACCAAGATATAAAAAATCAGGATGTGGTTTTAGATGTATTACAGCAACGTATGCATCAGCTAATCCATGCACAGATTGCACAGAATTATGATGTGTTACATACAATTAGTCATCATTTTAAACGTTCAGCAATGTTTTATGATCATAAAACAATTGAAAAATATCGTTTGCATCCAGCATGGCTTGACCCAAAACATCAGACCGTTGATGAAGATGATGATGTAGAAAAAATAGAAGCTGTTCCACGATTAAGCCAATTGGTTGTTTATGTGATTTTGGCTGAACATCTATTTAGAGTTTGGGACACCGCAGCAACAACAGCTTTAATAGCAGCACAGTTGGTTGAAATGGGGTTTTTAAACGACCAAGTTCAAATTGAATATGAGTTTTGGTCGAGTAAAAATGGATATGCAAATATGCTGCAAACGTTTAGGCATATTGCAACAGCAACAGATCAAGTTTATCTCTGCTTGGGTTTAGATTCTGAGATTCATCAAGGTCATTTAGAAAATCAATTATGGGTCAGTACTGACTATGTTCCTGCAGAATTTGCAGGGTCATTTATTGTTGCACCACAAGCGGTTGAAATATTAGAGCTTAAACCCAGTCAAACCATGACAGTGGCTTTTGATCAGCCTGATTTATTGGCACTGCTCAAAGATAAAAAGATTGATGAATTGCCACAATTTAAAGATGAACAGCCTTTTGTCCTGATTCTAGATCAAATTGATCGGCCAAAGGTCATCCAACAATTGGCAGCACATTTTGAACATACGCCAATTGAAACCTATCACTATATTTATAGTTGTCCAAGCTTAGGACACACCCAGCATTTATCTAAACTCTATGGCTTGATGTTGGGCTTAGTATCTTTTCATGACCTCTATGGTCTGTTGTATAGCGTACATGATCCCGCGATACATATTTTGCTTGATCCAAATCCAAATTCAGAACTTGAAGCTGATGCAAATGCATCAACACCTACTTAAATTTTAGACTTTAGCGAACGAGAACATGTATATTATTTTAGGCTACTTATGGCAGTATATTACTAATCCGAAGGCAGTCTTTGCATTGTCTTTGTTTGTCTCATTAATTGCATTTTATAATGTGATCCCAAATCCTTGGTTTTTTGGATTGGTCGCGCTGTATATTGTCGGTTTAATTGGCTACCTCATCTATTGGTTGTTTCAGCGCAGAAAAAGTGTTGAACAAGGTGAAGAATTGGCTGATGCGATTGAGCAAAAAACATCAGAAAAACATGCTAAAAATAAAAGTAAAAACAAAGAAGAACTACAGCTCATTCAACAGCAAATTAAAGAGTCTATCCAATTAATTCGTAAGTCTAAATTGGGAGATAAAAAAGGCAATGCTGCATTATATGAATTGCCATGGTATATGGTGATTGGTAACCCCGCTGCAGGTAAAAGCTCAGCCATTTATAATTCAGGTTTAAAATTTCCATTTGAAGAAACGCATCAAAAAGTAGTCTCTGCCAGTTTGAGTGGTACTCGAAATTGTGATTGGTTTTTTTCAACAGAAGGTGTTTTGCTTGATACAGCAGGGCGTTATTCTGTTTATCATGAAGACCATGATGAGTGGCTTGGCTTTTTAAGTTTATTAAAAAAGAACCGTTCTAAAGCACCAATCAATGGTTTGATTGTGGTGGTGAATGTGGCTGAGTTGGCAAGTCAAAGCCCTGAAAAGTCATTACAGTTGGCAAAGAATTTAAGAGCACGAATTCAAGATATGACAGAGCGGTTAGAAATTTTCTCGCCTGTTTATCTTATTTTTACCAAAATGGATTTAATTGCAGGATTTACTGAATTCTTTGAATGTTATGACGGACAAGAGTTTGACCAAGTATGGGGTGCAACGCTGCCATACGATACAGACTCATCACAAAATGCGGTTGAGTTGTTTGATGAGCATTATCAAACTTTATATGATGGGCTGAAAAGTGTGAGTACCACACATTTAAGCCGTCGTCATGCACAAAATGTGTCACCAAGTATGATGACATTTCCTTTGGAATTCAAAACTTTAAAGCCTGTTTTAAAAACATTTATTGGCAGTTTGTTTGAAGATAATCCATATCAGTTTAAACCAGTGTTCCGCGGCTTTTATTTTACCAGTGCGCTACAAGAAGGGCATGTAGAAAGTCCAATGACTGAGCAGATTGCTCAAGCTTTTAATTTACAAAAAGACAGTGACAGTACTGCACAATATTCAAATCCAACAAAGAACCAAGGTTATTTTTTAAAGAATTTATTTTCAAATGTTATTTTAAAAGATAAAAACTTGGTACGTCAGCATATTAATCTCAATAAAAAAAGACAACGCTATGTCATATTTATTGTGGCGTTATTGACTGCAGGATTATTACTGAGTACATGGATTTGGTCATACCGCAATAATCAGCAATTGATGATTGATGTACAAGCAGATTTAGATAAAGTCGTGCAAATGCAGACGGTGAAAGGGGGAGAGCTGAGTACACAGTTTGATGCACTGCTTATTTTACAAAATCGCTTACAGCAATTAGATGGTTATCAACAAGATCGACCATTAAAGCTCAGTTTTGGCTTGTATCAGGGTGATAAAATTCGTGAAAAACTAATGGCTGAGTATCTAAAAGGTATTGAAACAATTGTTCTTAGACCATCTCAGCAAAATATGGCGCAATATTTACAACGTTTGAAAAACAATGAAGAGGCATTAAAAGCCAATCATGTCAATGTCAGTGCTGTTGCTGCTTCTGCAACGAATCGTAGCAATACACAATACACAGAGCCATCTGATAGCAATGCACAAGATGGTTACAATGCATTAAAAGCGTATTTAATGCTAGGTAATGCACAATATATCGAATCGAGTCATTTAAGTGACCAAGTGACACGTTTTTGGCGTTCTTGGTTAGATGCTCGCCGTAATGATATGCCGCGTGGTGATATGATTCAAAAAGCAGAGCAAATTTTGAGCTATGCTATGACGCTAACACATGAAGCACATTTTCCTAAGCTTAATTCTGACCCACAGTTGGTGGATCAAACTCGACAAGTTTTGGTCTCTGTGATTCGAGGTATGCCTGCCCGTGACCGTGTATATAATGAAATCAAAATGCGTGCATCAGTACGTTTCCCTGCAATGACAGTGTCACAAATTGTAGGCGAAAAACATAAAGCAGTGGTGTTGGGTGGTTATGCATTGCCAGGTATTTTTACTCAAAAAGCATGGGATGAATATATCTCAGATGCGATTGATCAAGCTGCAAATAAACCAACAGACAGTAAAGATTGGGTATTAAATGTAAACCAATCGGATGATCTTAGCTTTAGTGGTAGCCAAGATCAGATTCGTAAACAGCTGACTGAGTTATATAAGAAAGAATATATTGTTGAATGGAAAAAATTCTTAACGGCAATTCATTATGCCAAAGGCGAGGATTTTGCCGCACAAGCAAAAATTATTGATACTTTAGGCGAGCCACAAACCTCACCTATTCGTACTTTAATAGATCGAATTGCAAAAGAAACCAGTTGGGATAATCCGATTGTGCAAGCAGAATTGGCTGCACCACAAACAGGTTTTGTGGCTTGGTTTAAGCGGAAGGTGCTCAATCAAAATAGCCAAGATGCCGCAGCCAAAAAAGCTATTCAGCAGGTTCAAGGCGATATCGCTCAAGCATTTGATGTATTTTATCAATTGGTGCGTAAACGTGATGATCAGCAAAATAAATCGCTGTTAGATGAATATTTTGCCAATTTATCGCAAGTGAGAAGTAAGTTTAATGAGTTTAAAAATGCAGGTGATGTGGGTCCAAGTGCATTAACGTTGGTGAAGCAGACGATTAATGAGCAAACCACCATTTTTAATGTGACTCAAAAAACCATCGATGAAAAAATTATTGTTGGTTTAGATGCAAGCAATCAGCATATGATGCAGCAGTTACTTGCGAGCCCATTAACGCAGAGTTTTTCAATTTTGTTGTTACCAACCAATGATGAAATTAATAAATTATGGACCATGCAAGTGTATCAACCATTTACACAAACGCTAGGGACCAAGTATCCATTTAATGCATCATCTACGATACAAGCGACTAGTGCTGAAATTGCTCAAGTATTGGGTGAAACTGGTAGCGTCGCTCGTTTTGTCACACAAACATTAGATCCATTTGTAATTCGACGTGGTTATACCTTGTCATCAAAAACATGGAAAGATTTAGGTCTAAATTTAGATCCAAAATTTGTGGCACAATTTCAAAGTTATACAGCACCTGCACAAGGTGTGGCGACAGGTGGTTTAAGCCAGCCAACAGCACCTGCTGCTGTTAATCAGTCAAACTTTCAGTTTTATCCATTACAAAACCAAAAACTATTGTCTTATACCTTAGAAATTGATGGTCAAAAAATGGTGTATGAAAATGGTGTGCAGCAGTGGGTGAATTTCATTTGGCCGAATGCAAGTGCAATTCCTGGCGTCAAAATTACGGCGATTGATTTGAATGGTGAAGCGCATACGATATTTGAAGCACCAGGCGAATATGGTATTAACCGTTTAATCGATCTTGCAACACGCAAACAATTAAACGATGGCAGTTTTGAGATGACATGGAAAGATGCTAAAAATCCAGAGCTCGCTGTGAAGTTAAACTTCCGTTTAATCAGTGGAAACAGTGCAAGTACAGTCGGTGCTGGCCGAGGTTATGTCGGGTTAAGTATGGTTGATCATGTGGTGACCAATAAAGATACACGTATTGTTGCTGCACAAGCTGTACCCGATGCGAAACCTCGCGGTGTACAGCCGTGAGTTTTATTCAACCATCACCGTATGCTGAGCGAAGAGGGTGTCATCTATGCCAGTGATTGAGTCAATACCACTGTATTATGGTAAAAGTCCTGCACGCGGTGACTTTTTAAAAAGTAAAGGGCAATATGCGCTTATTCAATTGCTAGATCAATGGATTGCAGAGGCACTTGAGCATGTGATTCATGCGCCAGGTTTTGATGCGATGTATGCGAACTTGCCACCTTTAGATTTTTTTATTGCCAATCCAGAAAAAAATATTTTATTGGTGGCCAATATGATTGCGAGTGCGGATAGTTCAGGGCGTAAATTCCCAATGGTATTAAGCCATTTGCTTGATGTACCGCAGCTTAATCAATACTTAGCATATGTACCGCATGTATATAAATCTGTCATTTTTGATTTATTTCGAATGAATAAAAGCATCAAGCAGATTACAGATGCAGATGCCTTAATGACCAAGCTGTCCCAAATGGAATCTAAAATTCATGTTTTAGCTTACCAAGACAGCAAAGATTTTTTTACTGAGCATACTTTATATTCATTTGCACAATTGATGAAAGTGAATATTCATCAATTGGTGCAAAGCATGATTGGCTTGGGGCTTTTATTGCAACCTGTACTTCGAAAAGGCACTGATAAGTTAAATAAAGTCTTAATATTGCCTTTAAATAACACACAATACTGTTATGAGGTTGCTGCATTTTGGGTCAATTTAATACATCAGTTTTTGCCTACAACCAATACCGAATTTTTAATTGGAATGTTGCATCAAGAAAAACCGTTGCTGCTTTTTGGTTTTCAAGGTGCAAATATTTTGGCCTTAAGCGATATTTTTACTCATAATTTGGATTCAGAACGTTGGGTGTCTTTGCTTAATGCAGCATGGGTGGATGATTACTTAGCACAAAATGCAGGTCTTGCCACACTTGAGCAACGGTTGAGTGAGCGTCAAATGAGCTTAAATCAAGCAGTCAAAATTTTTACACAGAGTTTTATTGGGGAACGTTCATGATGCGCTATAAGAATTTACCGCATATTCGGTTTGGCATGCTTTCAATGTTAATGATGCTGAGTGTTTACGCCAATGCAGCACCAATTATTGTAGAGGGTGCCGTACCTACAGATGCAGACAAACAAGTAATTTTAAGCAAACTTAGATCTGTTTATGGACCCAATCAAGTGGTCGATAAAATACAAGTAAAGCCTGTGGCTGCGCCTGCGGATTGGACGCAATCTGTCACAGAGTTTGTAACACCAAATTTAAAAAAAGTGACCCAAGGCCGCTTAGCTGTTCATGGAACTCAGGTGGAGCTTTCAGGAAAAGTGTTAAATCCTAACGATTTACAAGCCACAAAAGATGGGTTACAAGCATCTGCACATGCACCATATCAAATAAATAGTAATTTGACAGTGAGTCAAAATGAACAAAAGATTGTTGATGACGCTTTAAAAAAACGTATTGTTGAATTTAAATCAGGCAGTGCTATTTTAACAACTGAAGGCCAAAAAGTGCTTGATGAAATGGTGATTGCATTAAACAAAGTGCAGGGAAAAAATGTCAAAATTACTGGTTATACAGACAGCTCTGGCGATGCACAGAAAAATTTACGTTTAAGCCAAGAGCGTGCTGAAGCAGTTAAAAGTTATTTGGTTGAGAAGAAAATTACGCCTGAACGTTTAATGACTCAAGGCTTAGGTGCACAAAATCCAGTTGCAGATAATGCTACACTTGATGGACGTCGTAAGAACCGCCGTATTGAGTTTGAAGTTTTATAATATTGAGTGTTAGCAGTATGATGGGTGTTTAGTCATTAGATAATAAAAAAATATTGCAATATGCTTTCCTACATGATTGGCAGTAAAAAAGCATATTGCAAAATTGGCAGTAAAAAACCACATTACAAAAATAAAAACGAATTTTATATCGTTGTGTTCGTTAATATGTGCACATGGTAATTGTAAAGTGAAAGAAAATATGTAGCTAAATGCTTACATGTGCTTAAAGATGACACGAAAAGGATGTCTCTTTACTTATACATTTTATATATAATTATATTTTTCAATATCTTATAAATTTAACAATACACATAAGTTTACATTTATCGTGAAAATAATTTATAAATTTATTTTTTATCGGTAAAATCGAACCACACAATCCTAATATTTACCCTGATAAATCACATTATAGATCTAAGCTGGGATTAAACAGACGAAACCTTATATTTGTTTTTAAGGTATCTACACTTCAATGTATAAAGCGTCAGCCTTTTCCATAAATTAAGTCGCTTTAAACCTTATTTCAGTGCATGTGTATGATATATTTTC
Source organism: Acinetobacter apis (assembly GCF_900197575.1). Lineage (GTDB taxonomy): Bacteria > Pseudomonadota > Gammaproteobacteria > Pseudomonadales > Moraxellaceae > Acinetobacter > Acinetobacter apis. The sequence continues at coordinate 62,027 of NZ_FZLN01000004.1, forward strand.
AATAATCAAATTAATCATGAATGACGAGCTTGATTCGTCAATCGACAAAACATATTGTGTAGGATTTTCTTTTGCAGCCTCCTTTTTGGTATCAGCTCATATTGAGTTTATTAAAACCGATTTATCGCTACCGTATACGACAACGCGCAACGAATGACACCGAGTTGCAAGCTGAGTTAACTCAGCGATTCGGACCGTTTATTGCAGCTAAAAACCAGCACAGCATTTGGTTTCATGCTGTATCTGTTGGAGAAACCAATGCGGCACAGCCTCTAATTCAACATTATTTAAACCAAGGGCATTCTGTTTTAGTGACCAATACTACGAAAACAGGACAAGCACGTGCTAAAGCATTGTTTGAAAAGAATTATCCAACCCAATTCGAAGCTGTTTTTCTGCCTGTTGACCAAAAGAAAAATGTGGTTCGATTTTTAAAGCACTATCAACCTCGCATTTTATTGCTGATGGAAACAGAGCTTTGGCCTAACCTTTTGGCCACAGTAAAGGCGTTTGATATTCCTCAATTATTAATTAATGCACGATTGTCAGAAAAGTCAGCCAAAGGATATGCGCGATTTAAGTCATTAATACAGCCCATGTTAAATCAGCTCAATTGGATTGCCGTACAAGATCAAGCCGCTTTTGAACGGTTTGCAATTTTAGGAAAATCGACCGATGAAATGAATGTGACAGGCAATATTAAGTTTGATATTCAACCGCCACATGATGTCGAATCACATGCTGAACAGCTTATTGATGCATGGCAATTGCAACAGCGAAAAATTATGGTTCTTGCAAGTACGCATGCCCCAGAAGAACGGGATATTTTAACCGCTTTAAAACCGTATTTAATGGCTGACCCACAGCTTATATGCATTGTAGTACCAAGACATCCTGAGCGCTTTGCATCTGTATTACATGATATTCAAGATTTAAATTTACCGTTTGCCCAGCGCAGCTTAAAGCAACCGATTGATGCAACGACACAAGTATATTTAGCTGACAGTATGGGTGAACTGTGGCTTTGGTATGCGATAGCACAAGCCGCTTTTGTTGGTGGATCATTAAATACACCTGGTGGTGGGCATAATATTTTAGAACCAATTGCGCTTCGTGTCGCAACTGTTCTAGGCACAAATTATTTTAATTTTCAGACCATTGTGGATGAATTTAAACAGCATAATGCGATTGCGATTTTGCCAGATGCCGCATCTGTCGCCAAACAGCTTGTTCATTTATGCCAAGATAAATCTCGACAATCTTTGGTTCAGCATGCACAGCGTGTATTAAATCAAAACCAAGGGGCATTAAAGCTGCATATTCAGTTAATCGATCAATTTCTTATTCAATGAACATCATTTTATTAAAGTCGCAAGTGGTAGATTCAAATGAGTTAATCATTGATGAATTACGCCATTTAACCCATATCCGAACACAATTAAAGGTCTCTGTGGGAGATTGTTTAAAAGTGGGTATCCAAAATGGGTTGCGCTATATCACGACAATCACAGAGATTACTGAAACGCTAATTCATGTGACTATTGTGAGCGAAGACATTGTTCCTGAAAAACACCCTGTGGTGTTGGTATTGGCACTGCCTCGACCGAAAGTGTTACGCCGTTTAATTATGGACAGTGTGACATTGGGTGTGGAAAAGATCATTTTAATCCACAGCTATCGTGTGGATAAAAGCTATTGGCAAAGTCCGTTCTTAAACCAACTTGATGACTATATTCGGCTGGGTTTAGAGCAAGCAGGAGATACCATTATGCCTGAAATTGTTCAATATCGCCGTTTTAAACCTTTTGTCGAAGATGTTTTATCACAAGTTACAGCGCCTATTTTTGTTGCGCATCCATATGCAACTGAGCGTTTTTCATCGATTAACCAACCCTGTTATTTAGTGGTTGGACCTGAGGGGGGATTTATCCCTTATGAAATTGAACTTTTAAAAGCAAACGGTTGCCAAACAATTCAGCTTGGCAACCGTATTTTACGTACTGAAACCGTGATCCCATATTTATTGGGTCACTTTCAGTTTTAAGAAGGTGATTTTACTGTTTCATGTTCATGCGTAATTTGCGTGATTTGTTCTTGAATTGGGTATGGAATGCTGATGCCATTTTCTGCAAATGAACTCACAATTAATTCTTGAATTTCACTGATTGAATCTGGTGTTGAAATTTGAGAAGTATTTACCCACCAACGAATATTGATGTTAATAGCAAAGTCACCAAGTGCTGTGACATTGACAATGCTTCCTGGCTGATTCAAAACATTTTTGCTTTCTGACAGAATTGTTAGGATAACTTCTTTTGCTTTTTGGATATTGTCATTATAGCCAATACCAACATTAACTTCACAACGACGTTCTGTATAGGCAGTCACTACCGTGATTGAGCTGGTATACACAGTTGCATTTGGAATCACTAAACGGCGTCCATCATATGAACGTAATGTGGTTGCGCGAATTTGAATATCTTCAACCGTACCTTCAAGTCCATTACAAATAATGGCATCACCAATACGGAACGGTTCGCCAAGTAAAATTAAAATACCTGACAACAGATTTTGAAAAATATCTTTAAACGCGAAACCAATTGCGACCGAACCAATACCCAAAGCACTCATGAGCTGACCTGGTGAAAAACCTGGGATAGCAATAACAAGCGCAATTAAAAAGCCGAAGAACACAATAAAAGTACTACCTACACGGTTTAATACAATCACAAGGTTCTGTTTTGCATACGAGCGGTTAGACAGGGCACGCACTACAAAGCTTTTAAAGAGTTTAGATAACAGCCAAAATATAATAAAAACAACAATGGCAATGCAGAGATAGGGAACACGTTCCCAAAAACCGGCAACAATTTTATCAATTGTGACATATGCATCGTGGTATTTACTGCTTTTGTCAAAGATGGCTTGTGTTTGTGAGCTGACGCTTTGCGCAACACCTGCAATAGGATTTGTTTTTTCTTCTGCCATATCTGTTTTGTTCCAAAAATAAAAATATTGTGCCCTAAATGGAGTTATTTTTTAATTCATTCTTGAAATCAATGTAAACGATATTGTGAATCTGATCAATGTGTGCTCATGATGTATTCTGTTTCTGAATGATTATTATTTTAAAGCACGAGCTTCTCTTACTCCACATAACAAACAACTTCGGCTGATTGCACTGAAAAAAGGCATGAATGCAATAAAAAAATGTAACATCGCCATAAAAGTGCAGTAAAGAATTAAAAAAATCTGTAATATTTAAGCAATTTAGCCCATTTGCGGCACACTTAGCGACTTCATTAACATGGCCAAACGTTTATGAATATACTCATCGTTGATGACCACCCTTTATTTCGGCATGCGTTAACGCAAGCTGTCCGCCATTGTATGCCTCAAGTGCAAATTCATGAAACAGCAACTGTTACAGAGCTGTACGAACATTTAGAGCGCGGTGAAGAACCTGATCTGGTGTTACTTGATTTGAACTTGCCTGGTGCTTCTGGCTTTTCTGCATTGGTGCATGTTCGAGCACAATATCCATCAATCCCTGTGATTGTGGTGTCAGCTCATGAAGAAACTACCATTATTCAACGGGCAATTGCACATGGTGCGATGGGCTATATTCCAAAATCTGCTAACCCAAACTTAATTGGTGAAGCCATACAACATGTGCTTGACGGCGACATTTGGTTACCTGCCAACTTACCGCCTTATTCACATAAAGACATTTGTAGTGCCGATGAAACTGCATTGGCTGAGCGCATTCAATCGTTAACACCACAGCAGTTCCGTGTGCTGATGATGGTGGCAGAAGGATTATTGAATAAACAAATTGCTTATGAATTGGATGTGTCAGAGGCAACCATCAAAGCACATGTGACAGCAATCTTTCGTAAGCTGAATGTGCAAAACCGCACCCAAGCTGTACTTGCAATTGGTGCACTTAGAATTGATGAACGAAAAATGTAGTGTTCAGCCAAACTGTGTTTGGCTGAACACGGACTCAAATTTTTAAACTTGATAACCATGCACGCATGGATGCAGGTTTAAGCGGTTTTTTGAGCAACATAATGTTGAGCTCTTTGAGTTTTTTCGGTAATTCAGGGGCTGAATCTGCAGTGATGAGTGCCACAGGCACATCACTGCGCCGATTTTTTTCAATAAAATCAAGACCAAGTTTATTTTGGTTTAAATGCTGATCAATTAGCCAAACTTGAATCTTTTCTTGCTGAATAATTTTTTCTGCTTCTTCAGGCTCACGTGCTTTAAAGACTTGATAACCCCATTTGCTCAGTAATGTAACCATACCTGTTAAAATCGCATCATCATTGTCTAAACATAAAATACTAAAAGTGTTGTTTTCAGTGCGGATGTTTTGGAGCTTTTGCGGACTACGTGGTGGTGGTGTGGTTAAGGGCACTTCAACCATAAAGCAAGAACCACGTTGTAATGTTGAATATACTGTCACAGGATAATTCAGCATTTTGGTCATGCGATGTACAATTGCAAGTCCTAATCCTAAGCCTTGCTCTCCCCAAGGGGATGTGTGTCCACCACGTTCAAACTCTTGAAACAGTTTTAACCGTTCACTTTCTGAAATGCCAGGTCCTGTATCCCATACCCCAATTCGAATGTGATTGCTTTGAGATGCAGAGCGCAGTACCCCCACCACAACTTTGCCGGTCGCAGTATAGCGTAATGCATTACTGACAAAGTTTTGAATAATACGCCGGATCCATTGCTGATCGGTATCAATCCAAAATTTAGCATCATGGACTTTAAAGGTAATATGCCGTTGTGCAGCAATGAATTTAAATTGCATGTCTAAATCACGCAATAAATCATGTAATGGATAAGGTTGACGTTGTGGTTGAATGGTTTCACCTTCTAAACGTGCAATATCAAGTAATGCAGACAGCATACTTTCAGCACCGTGTAAGGCACGATCGAGTTGTTGTAAGGTTTGTTGGTCTTCAGCATGGTGTACACTTTGTTCAAGTGCCGTGCTAAATAAACGTGCAGCATGCATGGGTTGTAATAAGTCATGACTTGCGGCTGCAATAAAGCGACTTTTTGATAAATTGGCTGTGTCTGCTTGTTGGCGTGCCAATTGTTGCTTGGCCAGTGCATCTTCTAATTGTTGGGTTCGTTCTGTGACGCGTGCTTCAAGCACGGCTTCATTTTCACGAAAGGGGGTAATATCTGCAAACGTAGTGACAAAACCACCGCCTTCAATGGCATTACCTCGAATTTGAATCACGCTGCCATCTTTTCTTACACGCTCAAATTCATGTGCGCTACCAACTTTCATCCAATGGACACGCTTTCTCACATGTTCTTCAACAGAGCCTGGACCACAGTCTCCACGTGATGCGTTATACCGAATTAAATCAGCAATAGAGCAGCCAACATAAATTAATTCTTTCGGATAATCGAATAATTTAATGTATTGATTGTTCCATGCCACTAAACACATGTTGGCATCGACAATGCTCACCCCTTGTGTCATGTGGTTAATCATGGTGACCAACAAGTTTTGGTTAAAGCGTTGCCACTGCGAGGCTTGGTCTAAAATATTGGCCACTTGGGCAACACCTAAACCATTATGGGCAAGGGCAGTTTGTAAAAGTGTTCGGGCAGATGCTGCACCAATGCTGCTTGCTAAATATTGTTCGGTAAAGCTCCACCACATGCTATTGGCAATACGGTGCGGTTGAAAAATTAAGTGGTTTTCTTGGCTAAATTGCATAAATGCACGTTGTGCAGGTTCTTCACCTGTAATACGACCTGCCAATGCAAGTAAGTCATCAATTTTAAGTTTAGAGCCATCTTCATGGGTATAAATTGAGTCGCCTTGTTGTTGTGAAGAGACGCTACGCTGATCATAATAAAAAAAGCTTTCAGCCTGAATTTGTTCTGCCACACTTGGACGATATTTTTTAGATACCCAAATATATAAAACAATGTTTAAACCCAATGACCACAATACACCATGAGTCAGAGGTGATAAATATTCAAAACCAAGCAGCGCTTCTGGTCGCAATAGGTTGATGCCGAATAAGCCATGATGCACGATGCTTTGATATGAAATGAAATTTGGACTTGAAACATGGTTTAAGATGGTTGGCAATAACAGGGTATAAGTCCAAAAAATAAAACCAATTGCCAATCCCGCATAAACACCTTTTTTGCTACCGCCTCGCCAATACAAGCCACCAATTAAAGCAGGTGCAAATTGTGCCACTGCACTAAACGCAAGTAAGCCTAATATCGATAATTGATCAACATGATCAAATACATGATAAAAGGCAAAACCCAAGAGCATGACAAATATAATCGAGGCACGGCGTGCAATTTTTAAAACCGAAGGTAAGCGTTTGTCATGGCGTGAAATGATTCCAAGCCGCCACATGGTTGGCATAATTAAGTCATTGCTGAGCATGGTGGAAATGGCCACAGATGAAACCAAAAGCATGCCAGTTGAGGCTGAAAATCCACCTAAGTATGCAAGCATGGATAACCATAAGTTGTCATAATGAAGCGGCAGCATTAAGACAGCAAGATCGGGTAAATTCAGTTGCTGTGGACTGCTATGTAACGCCCAACTTGCAATTGGATAAACAGCAACAGCTGTAATGATGAGATATAGCGAAAACCAGCGCCGTGCGCCTTTAATTTCTTGTTCATTTCTTAGTTCAACCACACCCACATGGAATTGACGAGGCAAACACAGCATTGCAAGGCCAGCAAGTACAGTTTGCACCCAAAAAGTATGGGGTAATCCTTCACTTTGTACGGCTTTATATTGTTGTTGCACATCTGATGCAACCAATTTCACACTGTCTGTATTTTCAATCATAAAAAATAAAGAAATACAGACAATGGCAAATAATTTCACAAAAGACTCAATGGCAACAGCAAGCATGAGACCACCATGTTGGCCTGTATGCGACACTTGGCGAGTACCAAATACCATAGACAACATGACCAATATGGCCGTTAAACATAAAACAATATTGGTGGTGATTTGAATATTATGTGCTTCAGGTAAAATGGCGGCTGTACTCATTGAGATCGCCCGCAATTGCAATGCCAAATAGGGCAATGTGCCAATCACAGATAATATTGTCACTACAGATGCCAAAGTGGCACTTTTTCCGTAACGTGCAGAAATAAAATCTGAAATTGAAGCAATCGCATGATGTTGTCGTATTCGCCCTAAGCGGCGCCAAATATCATAACCAAATGCCATGAATAGCAGCGGTCCTAAATAAATGGCAAGATAGGTGAATCCTTGGCGAACAGCATCGCCAGTGGCGCCATAAAATGTCCATGATGAGCAATATACGCCAAGCGTTAAGCTAAACATGATGTTTCTTCGTTTTGAATTTAATTGCAATGCATACTTTTCACCAAAGAAGGCACAAACAAATAAAATCAAAATGTAGACAATTAAAATGCCAATAATTAGCCAGCTATTCATGCTCAATTACAACAGTCCAGATATATCAATCTATTTTACCCTAACTGATGATGTTACAGGTATGCTTTGATCATGCATGGGTTATCAGGTGTTATGAAATAAAAGCGAATGTTGTAAATACAGGCCAAAAATTTATGGTCATGACAGACGGAGAATGTGCTTCAATCAGCTTATTTTATAGTATTGAAAATGTATCTTTGTCATGCAAACACGTCTATAAATCAGTTAGTTTAAAACAAAATAAACGATGATTATGGCGGAGATAACAATGAAAGCATGGGTGGTTGATACACAAACAGGCAATGCACATGTGGTCGCAAAAGAGATTAACGACCCAGGTCAGCCAAAAGCGGAAGAAATTCGTGTAGCCATTAAAGCAAGCTCTTTAAATTATCATGACTTGATGGTGGCACGTGGCTTTATGCAAGCAGATAGTGGTCGTGTTTTATTGTCAGATGGGGCAGGAGTTGTTGAGGCTGTTGGGGAAAATGTAACAGCATTTAAAGTTGGCGATCATGTCGTATCTACTTTTTTCCCACAATGGTTGGCAGGGCAGCCTACACCTACAACAGGCAATTTTGCGCATACACCAGGTGATGGCATTGATGGGATGGCTACAGAATATGTGGTGCGCTCACAACATGCATTTACAGCGATTCCCCAAGGTTGGACATTTCAGGACGCTGCCACAATTACAACTTCAGGATTAACCGCTTGGCGTGCTTTGGTGGTCAATGGCCAACTCAAAGCAGGAGAATATGTTCTAATTCAAGGTACAGGTGGTGTATCAATTGCAGCATTGCAAATTGCCAAAGCCATGGGTGCTAGAGTGATTGCGACATCATCATCAAATGATAAATTGACCAAAATGCAGCAACTTGGTGCAGATCATGTGATTAATTATAAAGAGACGCCAGCATGGGGTGAAAAAGTGCTGGAACTGACATTTGGGATAGGGGTAGATCATGTTGTTGAAGTGGGCGGACCTGCCACACTGAATCAGTCACTGATTGCTGTAAAAGTTGGTGGTCATATTGCACAAATTGGTGTGCTCTCTGGCAATGAAGCCAATATTCCCGTGATGGGGATTTTAGGAAAACAAGTTCGATTACAAGGTCTTGCAGTCGGCAGTTGTCAAGCACAAAAAGAGTATGTACAAGCACTTGGTGTCATTGATGCTAACCCCGTGATTGACCGTACATTCACATATCACCAATTGGCAGAAGCATTTGATTATCTACAAAGTGGAGCACACTTTGGGAAAGTCTGTATTACTTGGTAAATAAGCATATTCGTCAAAAATATATTGTGTGATTGATCATTTATACCGATTACGCTGTAGCGATATACTTCAACCCCGTACAAATGGTACAATCACACGCTATCTTTCTTCTTTAGCTCTCTATAGTTGAACTTCATGACGACCAATACTCAAATTACTGAAGATCGTATCCTTATTTTGGATTTCGGTTCACAATACAGCCAGCTCATTGCACGTCGTGTGCGTGAAGCAGGTGTATATTCTGAAATGTATGCCTATGATATGTCTGAAGAAGACATTCGCGCTTTTAATCCAAACGGTATTATTTTATCGGGTGGACCTGAAAGCGTTCATGAAGAAGGCAGTCCACGTGCACCAGAAATTGTATTTAACTTAGGCGTACCTGTACTTGGGATCTGCTATGGTTTGCAAACCATGTCAGCGCAGTTAGGCGGTAAAGTTGAGCCTGGCACAGTCCATGAATTTGGTTATGCAGAAGTTGATGTGTTGGTCCGTGACCAACTTATTGGTGATTTACAAGACCACGATAATCAACTGCATGTTTGGATGAGCCATGGCGATAAAGTCAGCCAAATTCCAGCAGGCTTTTCAGTTACAGCAAGTACACCAAGTTGTCCATTTGCCGCAGTGAGTGATGAGAATCGTCAGTTTTATGGCGTTCAGTTTCACCCTGAAGTAACACATACCGCTCAAGGCCAAGCATTATTATCAAACTTTGTGCATAAAATTTGTGGCTGTGGTCACTTGTGGACATCAGAGCATATTATTGATTTGCGTGTTGAACAGCTGCGTGAGCAAATTGGTAATGAAAAAGTATTGCTTGGCTTATCAGGTGGTGTGGATTCATCTGTTGTGGCTGCATTACTGCATAAAGCCATTGGCGACCAATTAACATGTGTATTTGTAGATAACGGCTTGTTACGCTTAAATGAAGGCGAGCAAGTGATGCAAATGTTTGCTGAAAACATGGGTATTCGTGTTATTCGTGCCAATGCAGAAGCACGCTTTTTAGATGCATTGGCCGGTGAGAATGACCCTGAAGCCAAGCGTAAAATTATTGGTCGTGAATTTATTGAAGTCTTCTCTGAAGAAGCGCGTAATTTAGATGGTGTGAAATTCCTTGCACAAGGGACTATCTATCCAGATGTTATTGAATCTGCGGCAAGCAAGCAAGGTAAAGCACACGTCATTAAATCACATCACAATGTGGGCGGCTTACCAGAAGATTTAGCTTTTGATCTTGTTGAACCATTACGTGACTTATTTAAAGATGAAGTGCGTAAATTGGGTGTGGCGCTTGGCTTACCACATAGCATGATTTACCGTCACCCATTCCCAGGCCCAGGTTTAGGCGTGCGAATTTTAGGTGAAGTGAAAAAAGAATATGCTGATATTTTACGTTTAGCTGATGATATTTTCATGCAAGAGCTTCGTCAAAGCGGCTGGTATGATAAAACAGCACAAGCGTTTGCAGTATTCCAACCGATTAAATCAGTCGGTGTGGTTGGTGATGGCCGCCGTTATGCATGGGTTATTGCATTACGCGCTGTAGAAACGGTTGACTTTATGACAGCACGTTTTGCGCATTTACCTTATGAGTTGGTTGACAAAATCTCAACGCGTATTATGAACGAAATTAAAGATGTCTCGCGCGTGGTTTATGATGTGTCATCAAAGCCACCTGCGACCATTGAATGGGAATAACATTTTAGTTAGGCCTTAAAAAGAAGCTCACAATATTGTGGGCTTTTTTTGATGTAGATTTTTCGTATAACGGATTTAAACGTTAAAACAAATAATATATAAATTTTATAAAATAGAATAATATTTCGACAACTTTTCGATTTTATAATACAGTGCTTATTCATATTATTTTTTGAAGCATAAAAATGAAAAAATTTGCTTTAGTCATGACAGCAAGTCTGACAGGAATGTTACTTACTGCATGTACAACGACAGAAACATCACGTTCAATTCAATCTCCTCAAGTAAAAGCAGCGACGGCACAAACGCCATATCGTGGTGAAAAAACAGCTGTTTCAATTGGTAAGTTTGATAACCGTTCAAACTATATGCGTGGCGTGTTTTCTGACAATGTAGACCGTTTAGGCAATCAAGCAAAAACAATTTTAGAAACAGATTTGCAGCAAACTGGTTATTTCACAGTGCTTAATCGTACCAATTTAGATGAAATTAAGCAGGAAGTCGGCTATAGCAGCACCACACAAACCATTAAAGGTGCGCGTTATGTGATTACAGGTGATGTGACTGAATTTGGTCGTAAAGAGGTTGGTGATCAGCAACTCTTTGGTATTTTAGGCCGTGGCAAGCAACAAATTGCTTATGCAAAAGTGAATTTAAATATTGTAGATGTCAAAACCTCTGAAGTGGTGCATTCAACACAAGGTGCAGGCGAGTTTGCTTTAGGCGAGCGTGAGGTCCTTGGTTTTGGAACCAATGCATCATATGACTCTACTTTAAATGGTAAAGTTTTAGATTTAGCTATTCGTGAAGCTGTCAATCGTTTAACCGATGATATTCAATCTAATCGTTGGGTGAAATAGAGCCAGCATTTATGAATTTTAAACTTCTTTGCTTAGCAATGGCATTGCCATTGCTATTGGTGGGTTGTGCATCGGCACCGAAAGGATTGTATGCATGGGGTGCATTTCCGCAGCAAACGTATCTCATGTATAGCGCACCTGAAAAAGCGCAGCCGAGTCAACAAATTCTAATTTTAGAAGAAGACATTGTGAAAGCTAAAGCGAAATCATCGGCTTTACCACCAGGCTTATATAGCCATTTAGGTTTGTTGTATTTGATGGAAAATAATACTGACCGAGCTTTACAAAATTTTAATTTAGAAAAGCAAGTTTATCCTGAATCGACAGTGCTCATGAACCGCTTTATTAGCAAAATTCAAGGCACAGGAGCAGGGCAATGAAACATTTATTGATATCGATGTTGGTCAGTAGTGCAGCTTTATTAACAGGTTGTGTGATGTCACCGTCGCAACCACAAGTCGATGTTAGTGCATATAAAGCCCATATGCCGCATTCAATTTTAATTTTACCGCCAATCAATAACTCGCCTGATGTCAAAGCAACTTACAGTTATTGGTCTACAGCAACCGTGCCTGTAGCTGAGGCAGGTTATTATGTGTTCCCATTGTCTGTTGTTGATACCATGTTTAAAGAAAATGGGGTCACCAATGGTGCAGATGCACAGTCCATTTCACCTCAAAAATTACGTGAAATTTTTGGTGCAGACGCTGCTTTATATTTACAAGTGAATGAATATGGCACCAAATACCAAGTCTTACAAAGCGTTTCAACTGTGGCGGTAAAAGCACAGCTGATTGACCTTCATACAGGAGAAACGTTGTGGACAGGCAGTAAACGTTTGGAACAGTCAAGCAATGAAGGCAGTAACAATGGTTTATTGGGTGCAATGGTGAGTGCATTGGTCACACAAATTGCATCAAGTTTAAAAGACTATGCTTATCCGCTGGCGCAAAATACAAGTCTACAGCTATTCACACCGAATAATCAGCGTGTAGGACAAGGTTTGTTATATGGGCCACGCGCACCGAAATATCAGCACGATGGCCAAACGCAGTAATGGTTTTAAATCACAACATGAGATGGTGCATTTAAGCCACTTAATGCGGTATAAATTTCACTCAGTTGGTTGCAAACAATGACTTTTGCACGGTGTTGCGGAGGTAAGAAACCTTCTTCAACCGCATGGTCAAGTTGTGCAATCAACGCATTATAATAGCCATTGACGTTATATAGCATCATTGGCTTTTGATGTTGTCCAAGCTGTCCCCATGTGGCGACTTCTAAAATTTCTTCAAATGTTCCCAAGCCACCGGGCAATGCAATAAAGGCACTTGCACGTTCAGCCATCATGGCTTTACGTTCATGCATAGTATGCACAATGTGTAATTCAGATAATTCATGATGTGCCACTTCATAATCAAGCATGAATTGTGGAATCACACCAACAGTATCACCACCAAACTCAACAAAGGTATCTGCAACCTGTCCCATTAACCCAATGCTTGCCCCGCCATAAACTAAACCAAAACGATGTTCTGCTAAACCACGAGCTAACTCCACAGCGCTTTGTAGGTAAATGGCTTTATTACCAACACGTGACCCACAATACAATGCAACAAGTGGCTGTGTTGGTGTTTTTTTGCTTTTCACGTTATCTCTCCTGATTGATTGGTCACTGGGGTATCCATGGCTTAGCATTAGCATGTTCATTGGTCGAGGTACAAGGAAAAGCATTAAAAATCATACTAAATAAAAAAATGAACTGTGATCAAACAGCTTGAATGCATAAAAAACAAAGTTCATATCATAAATAATTGTGATAGATAATATGTAAAAAGCGGTAAAATTTAGTGAATTTGCAAACAATCTTTCCTATACTAAAAATTCGTTTAACAACATTCTTAAATATATGGACAGTGGTTGTCGATGCTCGACAAATCTTTTACAAAAACGATTCAACAAAGCATGGGGTATGACTCCATTTGCTTTCTTAAATTTGCAATTATCAAGCAAGCCGATGTTGTGCTGGAGTATGACGAATGATCTTTGAATGGATGTCTGATCCGTCAGCATGGCTCGGTTTGTTCACACTGGTGGCCCTAGAAATTGTCTTAGGGATTGATAACTTAGTTTTTATAGCTATTTTGGCGGAAAAACTTCCGCCAGAGCAAAGAGATAAAGCACGTCTCATTGGTTTAAGCTTAGCGCTTGTCATGCGCATTGGATTGCTTGCCTCAATAGCATGGGTGATTACCTTAACCGCCCCCTTATTTCATGTTTTTGGCCAAGCCATTTCTGGCCGCGATTTGATCTTAATATTTGGTGGTATTTTCCTTCTATTTAAAGGCACCATGGAGTTGCATGAGCGACTCGAGGGTAAAAACCATGTTAAAGAAGAAAATCCTGTTCATGCGGCATTTTGGGTTGTCATTGCACAAATTGTCGTTTTAGATGCTGTCTTTTCTTTAGACAGCGTGATTACTGCGGTGGGGATGGTAAAACACCTGTCCATCATGATTATTGCAGTAATTATTTCGGTTGCAATTATGATGATTGCATCAAAGCCGTTAATGAGCTTTGTTAACCGTCATCCAACGGTTGTGATGCTGTGTCTTGGCTTTTTGATGATGATTGGTTTCTCATTATTGGTCGAAGGCTTAGGTTTCCATATTCCAAAAGGCTATTTATATGCTGCCATTGGCTTCTCAGTCTGTGTGGAGTTTTTAAACCAAACTATACGTCGAAACCAAGAGAAATTGGTCACGACAACAGATTTGCGTTTTAAAACAGCATCAACCGTCATGCGTATGCTTGGCGGGAAACCAAAGCTACAAAAAACTCAAAACCAACAAGATACGTCAAGTGGTGACAGTGATGTGTTGGCGGCTCAAGCACTTGCTAATGAAATCTTTGATGATGAAAATTATCATAGTGTGATGGTGCAAGGTGTTTTGGGTTTAGCAAAGCGTCCTGTGAAGTCAATTATGACACCTCGACCAGACATTGACTGGATTGACTTAGACATGCCGCTTGAAGTGATTCAAGAGCGTTTAATGCAAATGTCGCATTCACGCATCATTTTTGCGCATGGCGAGCTTGATAACTTGGCAGGTATTGCTTTAACACATAAATTATTAAATGAATGTGTTGAAATGGGACAGGTCAATATTGATGCGAACTTACGTGAGCCGATGATTGTGCATGAAAATGCACATGTATTGATGGTGATGGAACAGTTGCGTCAAGCACCATTACAAATGGCTATTGTGTTGAATGAATATGGTTCAATTGAAGGACTTATCACACCGATTGATATTCTTGAAGCCATTGCCGGCGAATTCCCTGATGAAGATGAAATGGAAGCGCTTGCTGAACGTTTAGACGATGGATCTTTAATTTTAGAAGGTTCAACGGATATTCGTCATCTTTCTTTGTTATTAGACAAAGATTTAATACATGACAGCGAAGAATACTCAACGTTGTCAGGATATTTATTAATGCATTTGGGACGCTTGCCTGAAAATGGCGATATTGTCCATGCAGATGACTATTATTTTGAGATCATTACGATGGATGGTCACAAAATTGAAAAAGTTCATATCACGATGGATGAAGCTGCACTCGGCAAGAAAGATCATTAATTGATTTATAAATGCAGATGATGTTATTAAAATAGCCCTTTTAAAGGGCTATTTTTTATGTCAGAACAGCAGTGTCCTTGCGGTCAGCAAGCATCATATGAAAAATGTTGTCAGCCTTTACATCAAGGTGTCCATCATGCAGCTGATGCACAGCAATTGATGCGTTCACGTTATTGTGCCTTTGTAAAACAAGAGGTTGACTATATTATTAAAACCACAGCACTTAAACAGCAAACTCTGTTAGACCGTGATGCATTAATGCAGTGGAGCCAACAAACCGAGTGGCTGTACTTAGACATCATTGATTTTCAACCTCAGCTTGATAAAACCCATGCAAGTGTTGAATTCAAAGTATTTTATCAATCAGGTGCAAATCAAGCATCCCATCATGAACAGTCTTATTTTGTAAAACACAAAAACAAATGGTATTTCATTGACCCAACAGTTGAACAGGTCTTGACGTTAAAGCAGCCGTGCTTATGTGGTGGGGCAAAGAAGTTTAAACATTGCTGTGCTTTATACTTATAATTCAAGAAATAATTGATGAAGACCCTGCTTTCTTGCAGATGAATTTTGTAGAATAGCGATTATTCATCTCGTTTAAGGAACAAGGAATGTTGCTGACCATTATCTATATTATTGCGATTACAGCTGAAGCAATGACTGGTGCACTTTCCGCAGGTCGCCGTAGTATGGATTGGTTTGGAGTCATATTAATTGCATGTGTCACCGCTTTAGGTGGTGGTTCAGTCCGCGATGTTTTGCTTGGGCACTATCCATTAGGGTGGGTAAAGCATCCTGAGTATTTAGTACTCACATGTGGTGCTGCATTATTTACAATGCTAATTGCCAATTGGATGAAGCAATTGCGAGCCATGTTTTTATTGCTTGATGCACTCGGTTTGATTGGCTTTACCATTATTGGATGTCAAATTGCCATTCATTTAGGGCATGGTTTTGTGATTTCTGCAGTTGCTGGTGTTTTAACAGGGGTGTCTGGCGGGATATTAAGAGATATTCTGTGTAATGATATTCCACTTGTCTTTAGGCGTGAGCTGTACGCCAGTATTTCGTTTGTGGCTGTGATTTGTTATTGGGTCTGCATTCAGTTGGGTGTTTTACTTGAATGGACAGTGATCATTACCTTAATCTTTGGATTTAGTTTACGTGTTATTGCAATTCGTTTTGGTTTAGAAATGCCAAAATTTATTTATCAAGATGATGATGAACACTCTGCATCATCCAAAGATGTCTAAAACAATAAAATAAAGCAGATAAAATTATGGATTTGATGGCTCGTGTGCAACGGTTACCTGTTGGAAAGTTTCATTATACTTTGCTATGGGTGGTGGGCTTAGGTTGGATGTTTGATGCCATGGATACAGGAATCATTGCATTCATTTTAACAATACTGGTAAAAGACTGGCAATTGACTGCAACGCAAAGTGGTTTCATTGTAAGTATTAGCTTTGTTGGTATGGCACTGGGTGCAATTGCCTCAGGGGCTTTAGCAGATCGTTTTGGTCGTAAAGCACTGTTTATGCTTACGCTTGCAATTTATAGTTTAGCAACAGCAGCATGTGCTTTTGCACCCAATTTAACATGGCTTTTGGTGTGCCGTTTTGTGGTGGGAATTGGATTGGGCGGGCAATTGCCAGTGGCTGTGACTTTAGTAAGTGAATATATTCCAGCTCAAGTTCGAGGCCGCTTTATTGTGCTTCTTGAAAGCTTTTGGGGATTGGGCTGGTTGGTTGCCGCGTTGGTCTCGTATTTTATTATTCCAAAGTTCAGTTGGCATGTGGCATTTTTAATTGGTGGCTTGCCTATTTTTTATTTGGTGGTGATTTGGTTTAAAGTTCCAGAATCAATCCCTTATTTAATTCAGCAGGGTAAAACAGAAGCTGCACATCGAATTCTTCAAAAACTTGAGCGACAAGCAGGCTTACCTGTTGAACAACAGATTCAAATACGGCCGATGATTGAACCGAAAAAAGCTGCATTTGTTCAGCTATGGTCCAAGAAATTTGTACG
The DNA here is from genome assembly GCF_900197575.1 of Acinetobacter apis. GTDB lineage: Bacteria > Pseudomonadota > Gammaproteobacteria > Pseudomonadales > Moraxellaceae > Acinetobacter > Acinetobacter apis. The sequence goes on from NZ_FZLN01000004.1 coordinate 79,031, forward strand.
CCGTACAGTCATGCTTTGGCTAATTTGGTTTGGTATTGTTTTTTCGTATTATGGCATTTTTACGTGGTTACCCAGTTTATTGGTTAAACAAGGGTTTGATGTGGTCAAGTCCTTTGAATACGTTCTATTTATGATTTTGGCGCAACTGCCAGGCTATGTCGTGGCTTCATGGTTGGTTGAAAAATTAGGTAGAAAGGCCACACTTGCAGGTTTAATGGCAGGTTGTGCAATCTGTGCTTACTTTTTTGGGCAAGCTGCAAGTAACCAAAGTATTATGCTATGGGGCTGTTTCATGTCATTTTTTAACTTAGGGGCATGGGGTGTTTTATATACCTATACACCTGAGCAGTATCCAACAAATATTCGTGCTTTTGGTTCAGGATGGGCTTCTGCCATTGGTCGTATAGGTGGGATTAGCGCCCCAATGGTGGTGACTTATATGATGACTTTTGAACATGCCTTTAGTCAGATCTTTATGATGTTTGCTGCTGTCTTGTTGGCTATTGCACTCACTGTACTTATTTTAGGTGAGGAAACCAAAGGAAAATCGATTGAATCAATTGGCTTGTAGTTTTGTATCTAAACCTGAACTTCTGCATGAGATTGATTTATAATCAATCATTCCTTGAATAAAAATATATAGCATGGATTATGACTACAGCCGCTAATTTATCAAAATTTGATCTCAATAAACGCATATTATCTGTTGTTATCTTTACATTCTTTGCTTATTTATCGATTGGTTTGCCACTTGCAGTGCTACCGCAGCTCATTCATGAACAACTTGAATTTAGCTCCTTTGTGGCAGGTGGTGTAATCAGTGTGCAATATCTTGCAACACTTTTAATCCGACCAAAAGCAGGGCAATGGGCAGATACCTTAGGTGCACGACAAGTCGTTCTGATGGGGCTTGGTTGTTGTGCTGCAAGCGGTCTGTGCTCGTTGTTGGCAATCTTGTTTTTATCTACACCTGTGCTAAGCTTAACGCTGCTGATATTAGGCCGTTTATTCTTGGGAACAGGTGAGAGCTTAACCAGTACAGGTTCAACGCTTTGGGGCATGAATTTGGTGGATCGCCGTGAAACCTCACGGGTGATTTCATGGAATGGTGTTGCAACATTCTCTGCCATGGCACTTGGTGCCCCTTTAGGCGTGATGTTAGGCAGCTATTTTTCAATTTATGGATTTGCTGTCGTAACCTTACTTATTGGTATCTTTGGCTTTATTTTGGCTTATCGAAAACCAACCATTCGAGTCAAAGTCGATACTAAAATTGCCTTTTTGAAAGTGGCATCAAAGGTATGGATTTTTGGTGTAGGATTGGCTTTAGGTACAGTCGGATTTGGGGTAATTTCTACCTTTATTACACTCTATTTTGCTGAGAAGCATTGGGCCAATGCTGCTTTTGCACTCAGTATCTTTAGTATTGGTTTTGTGTTTATTCGCTTGTTATTAGGACAAGTCATACCAAAATTTGGTGGCATCAAAGTTTCTTTATTCTCTTTTGCTGTTGAAGCATTGGGCTTATTTTTGATTTGGGGCAGTGATCACATTGCTTTTGTGTACTTAGGCGCTTTTTTAGTGGGTGCAGGCTTTTCTTTGGTGTTTCCATCACTTGGTGTTGAAGCGGTAAAACAAGTTGAAGTTGAAAACCGTGGTTCAGCCTTGGGTGTATATAACTCGTTTTTAGATATTGCACTGATGTTCATTGGACCGTTGGCTGGATTACTCATCCCACTCATTGGTATGCAACATTTATATGGTGTAGCAGGATTGATTGTTTTATCTGCTGTACTCTTAATGGGCTTTTTATTGTATAAATCAAAGCGTGTTGCACCTTAAAATCGACTGATTATAAGATTTGTTTTCAAGTGATGAAAACACAGATAAAAGCTTGTTCTTATGAGGCTCACAGACTAGCATAGACCATAGATTACAACGAAAGAATTGGCCGTTTATATTTATGTCTAACCTTGCTCATCATATCACTGAAAACCGTTCTGTCGCAGAGTTCACGGAAAAAGCATATTTAAACTATGCAATGTATGTGATCATGGATCGTGCATTGCCACATATTAGTGATGGTTTAAAACCAGTCCAACGTCGTATTGTATATGCCATGAGTGAGCTTGGGCTCAAAAACAGTGGCAAACCGAAAAAGTCCGCACGTACTGTGGGCGATGTCTTGGGTAAATATCATCCTCATGGCGACTCAGCCTGTTATGAGGCGATGGTTTTAATGGCTCAGCCTTTTAGCTATCGTTATCCTTTTGTTGAAGGACAAGGCAATTGGGGTTCGCCAGATGATCCTAAGTCATTCGCTGCCATGCGTTATACCGAAGCCAAACTGTCACAATACAGTGAGCTTATGCTGTCTGAGTTGGCGCAAGGTACATCAGATTGGCAAGATAATTTCGATAACTCACTCAAAGAGCCGATTAATTTACCCGCTCGCGTGCCGAACATCCTATTAAACGGCACAACTGGTATTGCTGTAGGTATGGCAACGGATATTCCACCACATAATTTACGTGAAGTGATTAAAGGCACAATTGCTTTAATCCGTAATCCAAACCTGACTGATGTGAAAGTGGCTGAATTTATTCCAGGCCCAGATTTACCCACCAATGCAGAAATTATCACGCCTAAAGATGAATTGTTAAAAATGCAAATCTCAGGTCGTGGTAGTTATCGTATGCGTGCGGTCTACAAAATTGAAAAAAACGAAATTGTTATTACAGACCTGCCATATCAAGTTTCAGGTTCTAAAGTAATTACCCAAATTGCAGATCAGATGCAAAACAAAAAGTTGCCTTGGGTGTTAGATATTCGTGATGAGTCTGACCATAAGAATCCTACGCGGATTGTGGTGGTCTTACGGTCGAATCGAGTAGATTTTGCTGCTGTCATGGGGCATTTATTTGCCACAACAGATTTAGAAAGCAGTTACCGCGTTAACTTAAATATGATTGGGGCGGATCGCCGTCCACAAGTGAAATCGATTCGACAGATTTTGCTTGAATGGATTGAAATTCGAAAAAACACAGTCACTCGACGCTTAGAATTTCATTTAAATAAAATTGAAAAAAGACTTCATATTTTAGCTGGGCTGTTAATTGCATATCTTGATATTGATACAGTCATTCAAATTATTCGTGATGAAGATCAGCCAAAAAGCGTGCTAATGTCACATTTTAACATTGATGCAATTCAAGCAGAAGCTATACTTGAGCTCAAGCTACGTCATTTGGCTAAGCTTGAAGAGGTCGAAATTCGTCAAGAACAAGATGAATTGTCTGCACGTGCAAGTGTGATTCAAGAGCAATTAAGCAATCCTGAGTCATTAAAGCGCTTAATGATAGATGAACTTAAAGCAGATATGAAAAAATTTGGTGATGATCGTCGTTCACCTATGGTTGAGCGCGAAGTCGCTGTACCATTAAAAGAGCATGATATCGTACCTGCTGACCCTGTCACTGTGGTGTTGTCACAAGCAGGTTGGGTCCGTGCTGCAAAAGGAATAGTCGATCCTGAAAAGCTCAACTACAGAGCAGGGGATCAATATTTAAGCCATGCCACAGGGAAAACCAACCAACGTGTATATGTGCTCGATGAAACAGGTCGCAGTTATGCTTTGCCTATTTCAGCGTTGCCATCAGCACGTGGTTTGGGTGAGCCATTGAGCTCGAAGTTAAGCCCTGCGCAAGGCGTGAATTTTACGCAATTGTATATTGCGGAGCCAACACAACATATTATTGTGGCAAGCTCAGCTGGATTTGCGTTTGCAACTACAGCGATTGCTTTAGATACCAATACTAAAGCCGGTAAAGCCTTTTTAACTGTACCTGAAGGGGCAAGCATGTTGCCGCTGTTGCCTGTGACAACAGAGACACATTTGGCCATTTTAAGTTCGGCAGGTCGTTTATTGGTCATGGATTTGGTTGAGTTGCCAAAACTCAACAAAGGTAAAGGCAATAAGTTGATGGCAATGGATGGAGAAGATCAGATTATTTCTTTACAGTTACTTCATTTATCCAATACTTTAGAAGTGGTTGCTGGACAGCAACGATTGAAGTTGAAAAATGGAGATTTAGAGAAATATGTGGGCAAACGCAGCAGTAAAGGGCAAGCGTTACCACGAGGTTATCAAAAAGCCAGTCAACTGATTGTTGTATAATGCAAAGTGACATTCATACTCTGCTGAGTTACTGCATAGATATGATATTGTCATCTTTGAATGAAATAATGTGTCAATGAGATATGAAATAAAGTTCACGCGTTACTGTTTAACGGTAACGCATTGATTGTTGAAAATTTAGTTAGGACGTGTGATGGATAGAATATGGTTTGATGAATACAAAAAAACAGGTATTCAAAATGAGATTACATTACCTCCTGAAAATACATCTTTGATTGATTTGTTTGAAAGCAGCTTTCAAAAGTATGGATCTCGAGATGCATTTATCTTCATGGATCAATCCATCACATATACTGAACTTGAGCTTGAAAGTCGTAAATTTGCGTGTTACTTACAAAGCCTAGGCATCCAAAAAGGGGCACGAGTTGCCATTATGATGCCCAATGTTTTGCAGTACCCTGTAGTGAGCTTAGGGGTTATTCGAGCAGGTTGTATTTTAGTGAATGTTAACCCGCTGTATACTGCACGTGAGCTTGAGCATCAACTCAATGATGCAGGCGTAGAAACTTTAGTAATTATTGAAAACTTTGCCTCTGTATATGAAAAAATATTAGGTAAAACACCAGTCAAACATGTTGTAGTCGCCTCAGTAGGGGACATGCTTGGCTTGATTAAAGGCACCATTGTCAATTTTGTTTTACGCAAAATTCGTAAGCAAATTCCAAAGTGGAATATTCCTGGTGCAGTATCATTTAATGATCTACAAAGCCGTGTTGATGCCAAACAATATAAACGTCCTGTATTGACCTTAGATGATACCGCAGTTTTACAATATACAGGCGGGACAACAGGGGTTGCAAAAGGTGCTGAACTCACACACCGAAACCTTGTTGCCAACATGCTGCAAATCCGTAATTTATTTGACAGTAAGTTTAAAACCATTGAACGTGTTGAATATCGTTTTGTTGCTGCTTTGCCGCTATATCATATTTTTGCATTTACGTTGTGTGAGCTATATGCCTTGTGCCAAGGTGCCACCAATTTATTAATCCCAAATCCGCGAGATTTACCTGCCCTAGTGAAAGAAGTAGGTAAGTTTAAGCCAACTTTATTCCCTGCAGTGAATACCTTGTTTAATGCACTTATTCATAATGAGGAATTTAAACAATTAGATCATAGCAATATGCTGATTGCGGTTGGTGGCGGTATGGCTGTATTGCCATCGACAGCTGCGGCATGGAAAAAGTATACAGGCATTATTATTCACGAAGGCTATGGTCTGTCTGAAACATCACCAGCTGTGATATTTAATCCACCTGTGACCACTGAATTTAGTGGCTGTATTGGTATTCCTATTCCAAGTACTGATGCTGCGCTTTTGGATGATGATGGCAAAGCAGTTCAGATTGGAGAGCAAGGCGAAATTTGTATTCGTGGTCCACAAGTCATGAAAGGCTATTGGAACCGTCCTGAAGAAACCAAGGAAGTTATGACAGCTGATGGTTTCTTCCGTACAGGTGATATTGGGGTTATGGATGAGCGCGGCTATATTAAAATTGTTGACCGCAAAAAAGACATGATTTTGGTTTCAGGATTTAATGTTTATCCAAATGAAATTGAAGAAGTGATTGCTACACATCCCAAAGTGTTAGAAGTGGCTGCTGTTGGGATCACTGATGAAAAGTCAGGTGAAGTACCGAAGATATTTGTGGTCAAAAAAGATGATTCTTTAACCACAGAAGAGATTTTGGCTTACGCGAAAGAAAATTTAACAGGCTATAAGCGTCCACGTTATGTCGAGTTTATGCCTGAATTGCCGAAATCAAATGTGGGTAAAATTTTACGTAAAGAACTGCGTAAACAAGGCTAATTTGACAGTTATTTGGCATGGCTTCTTTGCATTAAATTGTTTAAATAAGGGCGTGCCAAATGCGTGATGATGGTGAAAAGCAACATTGTGCCCAACTGCATTTTGAGAGGTTGGGCTGCAAATGTACCATAGCTTAAAAAGTTATCAATTAAGCAATACACCACTAAAATGAAAATCCAAATGAACACAGACCATCTTTGAATGCCAACTGCAATTAATGCAATGGTAAGCATGACAAAAGTGCCAATGGTCGACTGCCAATTGAGATTGGCACAAATCATACTGATTAAAAATGCCATAATGGGTAAAACAATATATAAAATCCGATCTAGCTTTTTTTGTACGATCTTTTGTTGCTCTAAAGCCTGAAGTAAGGCGTACTGATCTTGATTGCTCATAAGATTACCCTGATATGTCAAATACAAAACTTTATATTTAAGCGAAAAATGACTGAAAAAGCCATGTTATCATAACGCATTCATTCTAATTCTAAGTTGAGATTATCTGTCATGCATAGCATAAGTGGTATTGTTTATTTGCTTCTCATCGCTTGCTTAATGCCTTATGTATTTACGATTTTCGCAAAAATGACCGGTGGTTTCCAATCAAAAAATAATGATAATCCACGTGAGTTTTTAGCCAATGCCAAAGGTATTGCTGCACGTGCACATGCCATTCAACAAAACAGTTTTGAAAGCTTACCTTTGTTTGTAGCATCAATTCTCATGGCAGAGTATATGGTGATCGATCAGCGAACCATTATGACTTTGGGTGTGGCTTATTTATTTTTACGAGTCATTTATGCCATTTGTTATTTGGCCAATTGGAGTACTTTAAGATCCATCGTATGGCTGCTTTCAATGGCATGTCCTGTATTTTTATTGATTTTGGTCATTCGTTTAACTTAAACGACAAAATAATATCAACTTTGTATTTAAGTTTATATTTTTACAATGATAAGATAAAACATAATCTTGCTTTGGCAAATGACTGCCAAAAAATGATGCTAAAAATTAATTCAAGTGGTATAGAGTATTTAAAATGAGCTACAACAATATTCCTGCAGGCAAAGATGCACCAAATGACATTTATGTTGTAATTGAAATTCCTGCGAATGCTGCACCAATTAAATATGAAATCGATAAAGATTCAGATGCTTTGTTTGTAGACCGTTTCATGGGTACAGCAATGTTTTATCCAGCAAACTATGGCTATATTCCAAACACATTGTCTGAAGATGGTGACCCGCTTGATGTTTTAGTGGTTACACCACATCCAGTTGCACCAGGTTCTGTGATTCGTTGCCGTCCAGTGGGTAAACTGAAAATGGAAGATGATGGTGGTATTGATGCAAAATTGATTGCTGTACCGCATGAAAAATTATCACCGTTATATAACGATGTGAAAGAATATACTGACTTACCAAAATTACTTATCAGCCAAATTGAACATTTCTTTGCGCATTACAAAGATTTAGAGCCAGGCAAATGGGTAAAAATTTCAGGTTGGGAAGGTGCTGATGTGGCAAAAGAAGAAATTTTAAAAGCCATTGATGCTGCAAAATAATACCTTGTGAGCAATAAAAAAACCTACATTGAATGTAGGTTTTTTTATTTTTAATTCATTAAAAATTAATTGGATATTCTAAGTATAAACGCCATTCGCTCGTGCTACCTAGGTAACCGTTATAATCTTGACCTGCATGGTAGCTTGAATTACGGACTTTAAAGCTTAAATCTTTAGCAAAACCATTTTGTACAGTATATTTAACTTGGTTAAAGAATTCATGTTCTTTGGCATTGTCTGTCACATTCGCAACACGAATATCCCAACCATATAGGTAAGCCGTGGTCCATTTTAAGCCAGGAACACCGTAAGCACCGAAGTCTACAGAATACATTGCTTGGATTGATTTTTCGCCATTGGCGTTGTAATCAGATAAATATGAGTTTGGTAAAGCAATTGATGCACCACCATCACCAATAATGTTGTAGTCATAACCCACATTACCTGTACTTTGTTGGTACGTTAGCATGGCTGTATGCGGGCCTTGGTTATAAGTTGCTGACGCTGCCCAAATGTTGTTGGTTTTATCTGTATTGGCTTCGCCTGTTGGGAATGACAAGCTGTTATAGATTTTTTCGTCATATTTCGTGTGATAACCACTAAAATCTAGAACCAATGAGCGGTTTTCACCCATTGTCCACAAGTAGTTAATATCGATAAAGTGACGTTGTAACTTGTCTTCAAAGTTTGCACCATAATAGGCAGCTTTAAGTTTGCTGTTAAATTTATAGTTAATGCCCCAAATATCAGCTTGCTTTAAGTTTGTCCCAAGCACACGGTCAGTTGCAATTTCATCTGAATATTGGTCTTTGGTAAAGTGACCATAAATCAATTCTAAATCTTTGATTTCATGGCTTGTCACTAATGTCCCTGTGAAGTATTCAGGGGTTAAACGAAAGTCGTTACTTGCCAGTACAGGAAGCTCTAAAAACTGTGTACCATAAACAACTGTGGTATTAGAAACACGTGCTTTAACATTTGCACCACCACGAGTCCAATAGTCTCGTTTTTGACCATTAGCATATAATACTTGGTTGCCTGCATTTTTATTTTCACCCAATTTGAATGAAAAATCACCTACTGCGCCAACACTAAAGCCAATTAAACCTTTGGTAAAACCAGTTTCAAACTTACCAATTGCAGTTTGTCCCCATGAACTTAAATCTTTACGCCCTTCAGAACGGTCACGATAAATCCAGCCATTACGAAGCAATACAGAGCCTTTAGCACCTTCGAGAAAGCCTTTTGCCTCACCTTGTTCAGTAATACGCTTTGTATCTACATCATTGATTTTAGGTTTAATCGCATTATATGGATTCACGGTTTGTTGTGCTGGTTGAGCAGGTCTGCTGTCTTCAGCAGCATAGGCTGAAGAGAATAAAACGGCATTCACGAGCAGTGCAAGAGTGAGTCTTTTATGTAATTCTGGCATGTGTATTTTTCCCGAAGGTTTTTTGAAGCTTGAGCGTGTCATCATAATGCAATGTAACAGAAACTCAACTAATCTATCTTAAAAAAAACTTGATATGCAAATTTATTTACTGTTCATCATAATTAAATTATGAATTTAATGAATATTTTTTTCGTAACCAAGATTTTTTAAGTATGTGAAGTAGTAATCAATATTCATACCAATTTGATCGAAATTAAAAAAAATAGTACAATTTTTTACACTTCGATCTTTTTTGGCTTAGTAATTGCTTGATTTGTCATCAATGATACTGTCATTTTTATTTTTAATGGGTATAAGGAAGCAATAAATGATTCAAAAGACGCTTGTATTACTCGCAGTAGCTGCTATTTCAGGAATAAGCTACGCAGAAAATAATATATTGCAACAGTCTGGCTTGACAGTTACAGGCGCTGCAACACTTGCTTCAGACTACAGATGGCGTGGACAGTCACAAGGGGAGAATGATCCTGCCATTCAAGGTACATTTACTATTGCACATACAACGGGGCTTTATTTTAATGCATTTGCATCAAGTGTAGATTTACCACTAAGTAATGGTAAATCTGCAAATTTAGAATTAGATCCAACCATTGGATTTACCAAACAGTTAGATTTTGGCGCATTTAAACCAAACTTAGATGTTGGTCTTGCATACTATAATTATGTCAGTGCAGGGGAACTGAACTATTTAGAAGTGTTTTTAAGACTTGGCTTTGCCAATGCCATGATTGAGGGTGATCTTTTAACCCCAAGCATCGCTTACACCAATGATTATGGTGGTAATGCAATTAGCGATACAGTAGGTGGTAAAGTCGATAATTGGAACTTTAATTTACTTTACAGTGTTCCATTTGCTGATACTGGATTTGGTGGTGTAGCAAGTGTTGGATATACCAAAGCCAATCAAGTGATTTATGGCAATGATGATCACTTTATTGATTGGAAAGCAGGCGTCACTTATAACGTCAAATCTGTTGCTGGCTTAACTGCAGAGCTTGATGTGGTTGGAACCAATATTGAAGGTTTTACAGGTGCTGCTGATCGTGCTGTGAAAACAGGTGCTTTATTTAGTCTAACAAAAACCTTTTAACGATATATCATTCGTTGTAGATGAAACCCTTAATGATTTGTCATTGAGGGTTTTTTTACGTCTAATATTTAATGGTCAAAAGGACTACGAAAGGATAAAGCTTCTGTTAAATGTTGAACATGAATGTCTTTAGATTGATCTAGATCAGCGATTGTACGTGCGACTTTTAAAATCCGATGGTAGCCTCGAGCAGAAAGGTTGAGCCGTTGCTGTGCCAAACTGAAAATATGTTTACAGGCGTTATCAAGTTGTGCATGGCGTTCAAGTGCTTGAGTTGAGAGTGCTTGGTTGGTTTTTTGCTGTCGCTTGAGTTGTAACTGATGTGCCAAAATGACGCGTGATTGTACTTGTGCAGATGTTTCAGGTATATGCTGATCTTGCAGTTCGTGTGCAGTTAAAGGTGGCATCTCAACATGTAAATCAATACGATCCAATAAAGGACCAGAAATTTTACTTTGATAACGCCGAATGGTTTCTGCTGAGCAGGTACAGCGAGTATCTTGATTAAATGCATAGCCACACGGGCATGGATTCATCGCTGCAATTAACTGAAATTGGGCAGGAAAGGTTTGCTGCTGAGCTGCCCGAGAGATGGTAATGTGTTGACTTTCGAGCGGTTGGCGTAAGACCTCGAGTACTTTACGTTGAAATTCGGGCAACTCATCTAAGAACAATACCCCATGATGAGCAAGACTCACTTCACCAGGTTTGGGCTGAGAGCCTCTGTCATTTACAATAATAGAAGCTAGTGGCATGATATGAATTCAGCTAGTTGCATGTTGTTTTGTATAGAAATAAAAGCTAGTTTTTACAATAATAAGGGCTAGTGGATTACAAAACTACAATAATAAGGGCTAGTGGATTACTATTGAGGTCAGATATGAAAAGAATAAGTGATGAATATAGTCCTGTTAGAAAAGCCCAAACTGTTTACGGAAGTATTTCGGGTTATTACTCTTTTAGGGGCGAAAAAACGATTTGGTTTGAATCAACCTTAGAGCGTGATTTTCTATTTAAGCAAGAATCTAACAGCAATGTTATTGATGTGGTTGAGCAGCCTATATCCATTCCTTATATAACTGAATTAGGTAATGAATCGGTATATACCCCTGATTATTTGGTGCAATTTTCAAGTGCAATTTATAATGATATTGATAAGTTTCCTGCACCATTATTGATCGAAATTAAGCCTAGAAAAAAATTAAAAGAAGATTGGAAAACACTTAGACCAAAATTTAAGGCAGCTTATGCTTTAGCTTCTGAAAAGGCATGGAAATTCAAAATTATTGATGAGTCTCGTTTGTATGATCAATATTGGGAAAATATCAATTTTTTAAAAAGATTCAGACGTTCTCATGTTGATGAGGTAGATCAGAGAGTATTAATTGAAACTTTATCAAAACTAGGCTTTTCAACAGTTAATCAATTGCCTGCTTATATTTTTAAAGATGAAAAAAATGTATTAAAGGCTATTCACCAAATATGGGTTTTAATTTCAAAAAATATACTTGCTTGCGATTTATATAGCCCTTTTACTGCTGAAACTGTTATTTGGGTAAATGATGGCTTTAAAGCACAAGGGGTTATTTAAATGATACAGGATGATTCAGTAAAGATTGATAGAAAACGCCTAATTATTAAACCAAATGCAATTGTTGGTTATAAAGGTAATAAATATAGAATTATCAATATCTTAAATACAAAAGATGTCGTGATTGCAAATTTAGAATCTGCTCGAAGTTTACAAGTAAGCATAAGGGAGTTATCTGTTTTAAGTGAAGATGATTCTAAGCTTAACCAAGGTGAGGATATTTCTGCTGAGTCATGGCAAATCGCTTTAGATCGTTATGAAATTATTAGGCAACTCATTGACCACTCCACAGTTGAGGCGGTTAAGAAGACTGCAAGTGAACATAATCTTCATGTAAATACTATTTGGAAGTGGCTTAAAGCTTACCGAGAAAACAAGTCTATCTTAGCTTTAATCCCAAAAAAACGTGGTTGGACAACAGAAAAAACAAGGTTGTCGCCTGAATTAAACAATATTATTCAACAAGCGATCCATACTAAGTATTTAACTAGTTTAAAGCCAAGTATTGCCAAAACAATTTTGGAAGTGAAGCTTGAGTGTTTCAAAAGAAAAATTGAACCACCTCATGACAATACGATTCGCTATAGAATTGAAGCCCTTAATGGCTATGAAGTGACTAAGGCAAGATACGGAAAAAAGGCTGCTAAAGATAAGTATGAAGCATCAGCAGGGACTTTTCCGAATGCAGACTATCCTTTGGCGTATGTGCAGATTGATCACACTCCTTTAGATATAGAAATCGTTGATGAACAATACCGTGAAACAATAGGCAAGGCATATTTGACATTAGCCATTGATGTTTTTAGTAGAATGATTGTTGGTTATTACCTTTCTTTAGAAGCTCCAAGTGCAACATCGGTAGCAATGTGTATTTCATCAGCCATTATTTCAAAGAAAAGAAAACTGCTTGAGTTAGATGTGGATGGTGAGTGGGATATTGAAGGTATTATGGATTCAGTCCATTCTGATAATGGTTCTGATTTTAGAACAAACCATCTGCATAAAGCATGTCTAAAGTACGATATTAATTGGGAGTATCGACCTATTGGTGGTGCAAAATATGGTGGGCATATTGAGCGTTTACTTGGAATCGTAAATCTTGAAATGCATGTTTTAGATGGAACGACTAAATCTAATATTTTTGAAAAAGGAACTTATGATTCCGCTAAGAATGCTTGCCTAATACTTCGTGAATTGGAACATTACATCGTCTATTGGATTGTAAATGTTTATCATAAAAGTAAGCATTCAATACTTGAGGTTCCGCCACAACAAATGTGGGAAGAAGGTATTTGGGGAACAAAATTTAAAGTTGGTACTGGTTTAAAGGAAAGGGTTGCGGATGAAGCAACACTATTTTTGGATTTCGCCCCTGAATTTGAATCAACCATTCAAAGAACGGGCGTAAAAAAAGATAAACTTTTTTATTTTGCTGATTGTTTAAGACCTTGGATCAATGCGATTGATTCAACTGATGATGAGAAAAAGCGTAAAAGAAAGTTTATTTTTAAAAGAGACCCTCGTGATATTTCAATGATTTGGTTTTATGAACCGAATACAAATACATATTTTAAAGTACCTACAGCCAAACGTGAAATTCCATCAATCGGATTGCATGAATATAGACAAGTCCAAGCATATCTTAATAGTGAGCGATTAGATACAGTTGATCAAGATGCTATCTACAGAGCAATTATTTACCTCCGTGAAAAAGTAGATCAAGCCGTGACTTTAACTAAAAAGCAACGCCGAATGAATCAAAGAAGAAAAGAGAATGGTAAAATGGTTGCTGAACTACATCATGAAAATAAAAATAATTCAGTTACCCATACTAATGTAGATGCTCCAAAGTCTCAAAATAGTTTATGGGATCAAAATTTAACTGCTTTTGACGATTTGAGGTAAGACCATGAAACAATATGATCACCTTGCTGAGCATGTCCTTGAATCTATAGTTCTTAGTGATGCTGAACGAATCAATATTCTTTATGAGGATCGGTGGATTGGGTATCAGAAAGCAATTGCAGTTTTGAATACGCTGACTGACATTCTGAAAAGACCTAGAAAATTAAGACCAGAATGTCTTTTAATTGTGGGTGATTCAAATATGGGAAAAACTACTATTATTCATGAATTTGCAAAAGAATATTATACTAATAGAGTTGATGATATGGACATGCAGCTTATGTCATTAACTAAACCAGTCATTCCTATTCAAGCCCCTGCTAAGGCAAATGTAAAAGATTTATATATTAATATCTTAGATCATTTTTTTGTTCCTTTTCGTGTCACTGATCCTGAAAGCAAATTAAGGTATCAAGCAACCCATCTACTGCGTAAATATGAAACCAAAATGTTGATTATTGATGAGTTGCATAATTGTTTAAGTGGGAGTGCTAGGCAACGGCAAGAAATGATGAATACACTTAAAACGCTAAGCAATGAACTTAGTATTAATATAATTGGTGTGGGTACTCGTGATGCATCTCTTATTCTTCATACGGATACTCAGTATGCCAGTCGCTTTGAAGTTATAGATTTGCCTTTATGGAAATTGGATGCGGATTTTTTAAGACTTCTTTTAAGCTATGTTCGCTTACTTCCACTAAAAAAATTATCAAACTTGGCATCACAAGAAATAGCAACTTCACTTTATGAAATTTCAGGCGGTAATTTTGGTGATTTAAATCGTTTATTGGTTGAATGTTCAAAAGAAGCAATATTGACAGGCACAGAAGAAATTACCCTTGAAATTGTTAAAAAATTCAAGTGGCTTAAACCAACAGAAGGTGCTCGTAATATTCGTACTATTCAGCTTAATTCTATTTAGAATTATTGAGGGGGGAATATGCCTAATTATCCTCGAAATTGGTTTATACATACCCCCATTGAACAAGGTGAAGTATTATCATCATGGCTCATTCGTTCAGCCTTAGATATGGGATGTTCCCCTTTAACTCTTATAGAAGCATTGTGGGGCAAGTGGAGAGCATTAACGATTGATCTTGATCGAGGTGTGACGGAAGATCGGCTTGAATTATTATTTGTACATTCTTTTGAAGATAAACAAAAAATTTTGCAAACAATGCTAAGTAATGTAGCTCCCTATCTCGTTAAGAGTTCAAATAGTGGATGGATTTTAAGTTTAGGTCAGCGTAGTAGATCAAATTTTTCAGGTCGGCAGGTATGTACTCAATGTTTTGAAAGTGATGGTAGGTCAGCTTATTTACGGTTAATGTGGCGAATGGGATGGCATTGTTGTTGTGAAAAACATTTAATAAATTTAATTGATCATTGTCCGAATTGCGGTGTAGTCATTCAGCCATTTAAAATAGATTTAGAGCACGGATCGTTAGCAGTATGTTCTTCATGCCATTTTAATTTGACTTTATATCAGCCACAACCTAGCAATATTCAAATTTTAGATTTTCAAAAAATTGCAGATAATGT
Organism: Acinetobacter apis; assembly: GCF_900197575.1. Lineage (GTDB taxonomy): Bacteria > Pseudomonadota > Gammaproteobacteria > Pseudomonadales > Moraxellaceae > Acinetobacter > Acinetobacter apis. Next base: position 94,189 of record NZ_FZLN01000004.1, read on the forward strand.
GTTAAAACAAGGCTCAGGTTTATATAATAATCAAAATATTTCAGCTATCGAATGGTTTGAGATTGCACGTGCATGGATCAGTGAAATCAGGTATCTAGTTGAAACCAAAAATATTCAACTTATTGAAATGTTTAAGAGCTTTGGCATAAATTTAAATACCATAACTCCTTTCACACCAATTGCTTTCGAATATTTAAATACAAACGAACGTATAATTATACTTTCTCTGTTGAATGAAATTATGAAAATTCCATGTGAGCTGATTATTAATAGGTCTTTAGAGTATGGAATTAGTAGTGCTAATTTTTGGGATAAGCGTAAAAAACTACCGATTCAACTTCAACAAATGAAATCAGCAATGATCAAGCCTATAAGAGTATATGCTTTACAACGTGTGAGTTCTCATAATGTACAACCAAAAGCAAAAAAAACCGTGCAACGTAAGTGGCTTAATTTGTTAAGGAAATCAAGGAAGGAACGGAGTAATAAGCTTGACTGAGGTTAATATTGAGCAGTTATGTAATGGGTGTGAAAAATCCGTTACCCAAATAAAAAAAAGATATAAAGGGAAAAAATATTGCTCAACTTGTTATGCTCGAATTTTTAAAAAATGTCTTTGCCCAAAATGTGGGTTATCTGCTCGATTACCTAAAAATGATGATCAAGCGATTTGTAATGAATGTATTAAAAAACAACCTTGTATAAGATGCAATCAATTTAACAGACCGATAGGAAAGCTTACAGAGTATGGGGTCGTTTGTAATAGTTGTTCTGTTTATTTTAGAGAGGTTGAACGATGTGAGCGATGCAATGTTTTATCGCAAAAATTAACGAAAATATCACGTTTTAATGATGACCTCAGAGTTTGCCCGAAATGTTCAACAAGGGATTATGAAACATGTCCTTCATGTCATAAATATCGCTTGTTAGAGTTGGATGAAAAAGGAAATAAAGTTTGTAAAAAATGTAGAACTCAGCCGAATAAACCTTGTATTGAATGTAAAACGATGATCTCAGCAGGATGCGGTGATCTATGTGATGATTGCTACTGGATTAAAAATCTATGGTCAAAGTTCCATCAAAATATTTATTTGTTCGAGTCATCATTTTTAAAAAAACAATATGAAAACTACGTGCTTTGGTTGGTCGATTTAGTTGGAGCACATCAAGCAGCTTTGTATTTGAATAAACATACTCATTTTTTTATTAAAACAGAAATGTTATGGAAGAATGATATTCCTGATGCAGACCAATTATTGCTGGTTTTACGAGCGAGTGGGCTTAGAAAGTTTGAATTAGTAACACAGTGGCTTGATCAAATACATAGTATAAAAATTTCATCTGTACATAAAAATGAATGTTCTGAGATAGATCAAGCCAATAAGTTGATTGAACAGTTGCCTCAACCCTCATTAGCTTTTGATGTTGTTTTTGCTTATAAGCAAAAACTAGATGAAAAAATGCATCAAGGTAAAACATCTACTCGATCTGTAAGGCTTGCAATTAAGCCTGCTGTTGCATTGATGTTATCTATTCAGGATAAGCAATTACTTCCAGATTTGGTAAAAGTAAAAGTTTATTTAAGTGAATATTCAGGTCAAGCTGCTGCATTAACAGGATTTATTAATTTTTTAAACGATCAATATGATACAAAAATTGATTATATTTCCTTAAAGCACTCTAACTTTATGAAAGAAGCAAGTAAGAGGAAATTAGAAAAAGAATTGATCTCGATGCTAAATCCAAATACTGATTTCAATATCATGGTATGGGTGAAAAATGGTTTACAACTTTTTCATGATATGAGTTATCAAGATTCATTGAAGATCAAGTTGGAAATGATTGTTGAAATAAAAGATGGCTATAATGTTTTGTACAATAACCAAAATTATTGGTTGCCTAAGAACATCGATCCATTTTTTAAACAGTAAGTCTAAAGTTTAAATACTTCGATATATCATTTGGTTTATTATGTTGATAATTCATTAATAAAGAAAAAATTATGGGCTTAAAGGATTTACTTGGTCTGAAAGAAAGTGATGAAAAAAAACTACGTGAAGGATTAGCGCAACTTAGAGCTTTAAACGATCATTTATCATCCACGTATTCTTTGAGGTCTGACTTAAGAGATTTAACAGATAATCGGCATACTGTGAGTTCACTTTTACAAGGTGAATTGGATAAGATTAAAGCTCACCAACAAAGTTTAATTAATAAAACAAATGAGTTATCTCAACTAAAAGCCAAATTAGATGAGTCTCTAATTGCTATTGAAAAAATTCAATCTGTTTTAGCTAATGATGAAAATGGTAGTTCTATTTATTCTCGTATATTAGACGTAACCAATGAAGATAATTTAGATATTTTGGAAGTTGAGTCCGAAAAAATCCACACAGCTTACAGTCAATTATTTGATCGAAATGGTGAGGATACTTCTAAAGTTGATCGAGTAAATTATGTAATTGATAAAATTTTAGATCAATATGATAAATTGTTTGATGAACTAAATGATAATGATGAAACGAAAGTTAAAGAATACGAAAGAAAAATTAATGAGTTAGTTGCATACTATGATGATTTATTTATTTCTGATGATCCTGATAATAAAAGTAAAAATGAGCAGATAAATTTTCAGTTATCGAGAGTTCAAAATTTTTATGACAAAATTTATGGTAATGAAGAAAAAAACATTACTGCGTTAAGTGAAGATTTGGATAAAAGGTTAGAAAATTTAAAAAATGTTGAGGAGCGAGCAAAATCTGTTATTGGATTATCAAGTGAAGCAGGGCTTGCAGGTGGTTTTGTTATAAAAGGAAAAGAAGCCAAAAAAGGACAATTCATCAGTATTATTGTATTTGTATTAGTTGTATTAGCAATTTTTGGATTTAATTTTTATTTGTTTGATAAATCAGATTTTTTGAATATGAAGTGGGATACGTTCTTATTCAAATTATTGATCAATGCACCTTTGATTTGGATTGCAACAATTGCGAATATAAATTTAAATCGTTTTTCTAAATTAGAGCAAGAATATTCTCATAAAGAAGCATTGGCTAAATCTTATGAGCGGTACAAAACAGAAATTCAAGAGCTTGAAAAGTTAGGAGTTACTGGTTCAGAGGAGCTTAAATTAAAACTTTTAGAAATCAATCTTGAAGCATTTAAAGTAAACCCTGCTGAACATTCTGATAAAGCTAAGCCTGATTTTTCAATTTGGGATTTGGTTAAGAAAAAAGAAGATGAGAAACCTAGTGAATAGTGGAATTGAAGATCAGGTACACGTTTCTCAATGTACCTGATTTTTCACTTTAAATAGATTTTTGATTTACACGTTTTGACAGTTCTTCGGCACTTTCCACACGCTCAGAATAACGATCAGTTAAATATGTTGATTGCCCTCTAGTCAACAACGTGAATTTATACAGTTCTTCCATCACATCAACAATACGGGTGTAGTAAGAAGATGGCTTCATACGATCATTTTCATCAAATTCTAAAAATGCTTTTGGAATTGAAGATTGGTTTGGAATGGTGATCATGCGCATCCATCGCCCAAGAATGCGGAGTTGATTGACTGTATTGAATGATTGAGAACCGCCACATACCTGCATAACAGCAAGGGTTTTACCTTGCGTAGCACGAATTGCACCTGCCGCTAAAGGAATCCAATCAATTTGAGATTTAAAAATTGAACTCATCGAACCATGACGTTCAGGTGAACACCACACCATGCCTTCAGACCATGCAAGTAATTCATGAAGTTCTTTAACCTTTGGATGTTCCATATCGGCATCTTCGGGAAGAGGTAAACCTTTCGGATGAAAGATTTTCACCTCTGCGCCAAAGTGCTCCAAAATTCGACCTGCTTCCTGAACAGCTAACCGACTGAAAGAACGCTCACGATTTGAACCATAAAGCAGTAAAATTCGTGGCGCATGTTCAATTTCTTTCGCTTGGACTTTTTCTAAAGTCGGTTGTTCAAGAAGATTTAAATCTACATTTGGGAGAGTCATTTGAATTTACACCTTTAAAAATATTTCTTTCTCAACCATAGAGAAACACTAACTAAGCTAATGAGTACAGGTACTTCAACTAATGGTCCAATCACTGTTGTAAAAGCCACAGGTGAAGCTAAACCAAAAGTTGCGATTGCAACAGCAAGAGCAAGTTCAAAGTTATTACCTGCTGCGGTAAATGAAATAGCCGTAGTCTTAGGATAATCATTCCCCATCCATTTGCTCATAAAGAAACTGATGAAGAACATCACAACAAAGTAAATAATCAAAGGAATTGCGATTTTAAGTACATCTAAGGGTAGACTGACTACTTCACCACCTTTCAGGCTAAACATCGCTACAATCGTAAATAAGAGCGCAATAAGGCTAATTGGGCTGATCTTTGGGAGGAACTTTGTTTGATACCAATCCAAACCTTTTTGTTTCACCAAAATAAATCGAGTTAAGAAGCCGAGTAAGAAAGGAATACCCAAATAGACAAGAACAGCATGGGTAATTGTCCAAAAACTCACATTTACAACATGGGCTTCAACCCCAAAAAACGGAGGTAAATAGGTCAGGAATAGCCATGCATAGGTACTGAAGAAAAGAATTTGGAAAATACTGTTAAATGCAACCAATGCTGCAACATATTGGTTGTCACCACATGCCAATCCATTCCATACCAATACCATTGCAATACATCGAGCTAGACCAATCAGAATTAGTCCAGTCATGTATTCAGGATATGAATGTAGAAAAATAATTGCCAATACAAACATTAAACATGGTGCAATGAGCCAATTTTGAACCAAAGATAGCATCAACGTTCTTTTATCTTTGAATACTTGTGGCAAGGTTGCATAATTCACTTTGGCAAGTGGTGGATACATCATCAGAATTAAACCTATGGCAATAGGAATATTTACTGAACCAATACTTAACTTATTCAAAGTGACAGATGTTTGAGGGATGAATACACCTATCCCAACACCTAAAGCCATAGCAATAAAAATCCATAGCGTTAGGTTACGATCTAAAAACGAAAGTTTTGAAGCCATGAGCTTACTCGATATTTGAAATTTTATTGATTTCAGCAATAAGTTCAGGACGAGTGAGTTTATTTACATCTAATGCAAATAAAGCATCCAAACGCTTATTGATATGATCTACAGTCACTAAGAAAGCTTTTAACTTTTCATCTTCAGGTAAATCTAAATGAGATGGGTCAGCAAGCCCCCAATGCGCTTTAATTGCACCACCTAAATACAATGGACAAGCTTCCTGAGCAGCTTGATCACAGACAGTAATAACAACATCAGGTTTGTATTGTTCACAATCATCAACTGTCTTACTTGAAAGTCCTTCTGTTGAAAGACCTAAATTTTCTAATGTCTTTATCGTTAAAGGGTGAACCGTTCCTGTTGGTTTACTCCCTGCGCTATAAGCTTTCCAACCTTCGGGCGCACGACTATTGAATAGCACTTCCGAAAGAATGCTACGACAGCTATTTCCTGTACATAAAAATAAGAATTTCATGGGTATTACTCACAATGAATTGAGATTGACGAATTAACATCTTTTGCGTTAATGATTTCGTCATTTTGTTTTGAGATGATATTTAAAACAGAGTTTGCCCATTCAGGAAGATTAGGATTCAAACGGTAATACACCCATTGTCCTTGTCTTTGATCAAGCAAAATTGAAAGATTTCTAAGCAGTGCGAGATGTCGAGAAATCTTAGGTTGGCTAAGTTCAAGTTGTTCAGTGAGTTCACAGACACATACGTTCTGTTTTTCAATAACAAGCTTCAAAATGTCTAAACGAGTTTGGTCAGAAAGACATTTAAAGAAATCTGTTTGATCCATTTTTTATACTCTACATATTTACTATTGCGAATATACGCATATCCATATATAAATGCAATATCCTTTTCTTTAGAGAAATCTCATGTCACAAAAAACTAAGATTTATCACAACCCTGCTTGTGGGACTTCAAGAAATACTTTGGCATTAATTCAAAATTCAGGACAAGAACCTGAAGTGATTGAATATCTAAAAAACCCACCTAGTAAAAATGAACTAATTGATTTAATTAATAAATCAGGATTATCAGTAAGAGAAGCTATTCGTAAGAATGTAGAACCATACGAGAATTTACAGTTAGAACAAACCCATTGGAATGATGATCAATTACTTGATTTTATGATTGAATATCCAATTTTGATCAATCGCCCATTTGTTGTTACAGAGTTGGGTGTGAAACTATGTAGACCTTCGGAAATTGTTCTAGACATACTTGCGACACCACAACTAAACCCTTTTGCTAAAGAAGATGGTGAAGTGATCATTGATGAAAATCTTCAACGAGTGAAGTAGTTTCATTTAACTTGATAAGTGGGAAGTTTTAATGTGCCAAATAGAGCAATAATCGCCATAGAAATTAGCGTGATCAATAAAACATTGATTCCCCACTTTTCAAGTATATATGCTGAGATCAATGGTCCAAAAGCAAGAGCAATCATGACAGGTCTGCCAATTAAGCCCATTCGAGTGGCATAGCCAATTTGCCCGAATAAGGCTAAAGGTAATGTCCCTCGAATAATGGTTAAAATACCATTACCTGCGCCATACAAAGCTGAACCAAGCAAGGCAAGAACATAGCCATCTGTAAAAAGAAAAATAATACCAAATAGGCTGATAGCTACACCAACACGACTAGACCAACTTGCACCTCGATGCCACCTTTTTAACTGAGTATACTTTTTAGAACACCACCCAAGATTTATATGGTTGTGCTATGTTTCTTTCCAAGAAAAAAAGTATCTATCAATAAAAACAATGCCCCTAAAGTAATTGATACATCAGCTAAATTAAATATCGGAAAACTCCAAAGATGATAGTGAATATTTATGAAATCAATTACATATCCAAAAAATATTCGATTAATTAAATTACTAATCGCACCACCTAAAATTAGCGAAATAGCAATAGGTAGAATGATTAACTTCTTCGGCAAACGCATTAACCAAAAAATAAAAATCAAAGAAACAATGCTTGCCAAACCTATAAAAAAATAGCGTTGCCACCCACTTGCATCAGATAAGAAGCTAAAAGCTGCGCCATGATTATATGCCAATGTCCAATCTAAAAAATGTGGAATGACCTCAATAGAATTTGAATATGCACAAATTTTTCCAATGCCATTTTGACAAGGTAAATCTAAATGATGGATTTTTGTTAAAGCAATCCATTTAGTCCATTGATCCAAAATAATGGCAACAATGGAAAGTCCAAGCCAAAGTAGGTTATGAGGATGAAACTTAAACAAATCTTTTTGGGTTGAATTTATTTGCAAAATATTAGGCATCATTGCTCACTTCGACATTGTTTATGATGTTAATTTCAATCTTTCTCATCGTTAATTAGTAGTTAAACGACTTACTATTTGATAGGTCATAAAAGCAAAAAGGTAAGCCAATGAAAAAAGATAAACTGTCATTATCATTGGTTGTTTCCAACTACCAGTTTCTCTTCTAATCGTAGCTAGTGTTGCAAGGCAATGTGGAGCAAAAATAAACCAAACCAATAGTGATAAGCCTGTAGCAAGCCCCCAACCATCTGAACCAGAAATTTGGCTGAGTAAACTTTGTGTAACAGTATCTTCATCACCTGACATGGCATAGATTACACCTAATGCTGCAATCACAACCTCTCTAGCTGCCATCGCAGGAATCAATGCAATGCATATTTCCCATGTAAAACCAATAGGTGCAAAAATTGGATGGATAATATGTCCTAACTGCCCTGCAAGGCTATAATTAATGGCTGGCATAGTCGCATGATCAGGCGGTTGAGGAAATGTCACAAGTACCCATAACAGTACTGATAAAGCAACAATAATTCCACCAACTCTCTTCAAGAAAATAGTTGCTCTATCATATAAACCCAAAGCCACATTTCTAATATCAGGTAATCGATAAGTCGGTAACTCAAAAATAAAAATACTTTCAGTTTTATCTTTTCGAACTAATTTTAAAAATAATGAGACTAATAGTGCTGAAACAATTCCCGACATGTAAAGTCCAAACAGGACTAGACCTTGTAAGCTGAGCCATCCATATACTAATTTATTCGGTATAAATGCAGCTATTAGTAGCGCATATACAGGGAGTCGTGCAGAACACGTCATTAATGGTGCAATCATGATCGTTGCTAAGCGATCTCTTTCCGAGCTTATGCTTCTCGTTGCCATTATTCCAGGGATTGCACAGGCAAAGCTTGAGAGTAAAGGGATGAATGAACGACCACTTAAACCTGCTTTAGACATCAGTTTATCTAACAAGAACGCTGCTCTTGGTAAATATCCTGATTCTTCTAAAATTAAAATAAAGAAGAAAAGAATCAGAATTTGAGGCATATAAGCGAGAACACTACCTGCACCTGCAATTACTCCATCAACGATTAAACTTCTTAATAATGGGTGAGAAATTAGAGGTCCTACTGCACCACCTAGCCAAGCAATAGAATCTTCAATAAATGCTATGAATGGTTGCGCCCAAATGAACACGGCTTGAAACATGACGAACATAGTTAGTGTTAAAATTACTAATCCAAAAAATGGATGTAAAAATATTTTGTCTAAAAATGCAGTCCGTTTATCACCATTGTCATTATTTAAAATAACTTGTTTGGTAATAAATTTTATTTGATCAAAATGACTAAGCTCTGAATGATAAGGTGCAACAAATAAATTTTTCTGATCCAACTCAATTAAGAGTTGTTGAATTCCTTTTGTTTTTACAGCTACAGATTCAACAACAGGAACGCCTAAAAGTTGAGATAATTTTGCAACATCTATTGAAATACCACGCTTTTTAACTTCATCCATCATATTTAAGACGAGCAACATAGGTCTGTTTAAAGCCCTGACTTCTAGTACAAGGCTTAAATGTAGTTGAAGATTTGTCGCATCAACTACACAAACAAAAATATCAGGTAATACTTCGCCTTTCAGCTCTCCAAAGCAAACAGCTCTAGTTACTTCTTCATCTAAACTGCTTGGTTTTAAACTATAAGTCCCCGGCAAATCCAGTACTCTGACTGAATCTCCTGACGGCAATTTGAAAAAACCTTCTTTTCGTTCAACGGTTACGCCTGCATAGTTAGCAACCTTTTGACGTGTCCCTGTCAGTGTATTAAAAAGTGATGTTTTACCACAATTTGGATTACCAATTAGTGCAATATTTTTAGTGTTCATTGGTGATCTCTACAAAAATTCGTTCAGCTTCATTTTTTCTTAATGCAAAACGTGACGTTTCGATTTGAACTAATATTGGATCACCACCGAATAGTCCTTTTTCAAGGACTTGTAGAGATTCACCTACTCGAAAACCCAATAATTCAAGCCTTTCTAGTACAGGGTCTTTGCGGTCAACATATTGATCTCCATTTTTTAGATCAATAATTTTTACAAACTGATTTTGCTTTACGTGAAATAAGTTCATATTTAATAATCCTATTTCAAAGCCAAAATTTTTCGAGCACCGTTAAGCACGAATAGTGAAACGATGATACCAATGACTAAATCAGGGTAAGCTGAGCCTGTCCAAGCAACAAGCACACCTGCAAGAATAACTCCCATGTTAACAATTACATCATTCGCTGAAAAAATCCAACTTGCCTTCATGTGAGCACCACCATCTTTGTGCCCAGAGATCAGATACAAGCAAGTTACATTAGCAATTAAAGCAAGAAAACCTATAATAATCATTAGGTTTGATTCAGGTTCACTGCCAAGAACAAAACGTCTAATTACGTCAACAATAACAATTATAGCGAGTAATAACTGAATCCAACCTGCGAAGTGAGCTGCTTTTACTTGATACTTGGCTGCTTTACCTACAGCATAAAGCGCAATTCCGTAAACAGCAGCATCAGCAAACATATCAAGTGAATCTGCAATTAACCCTGTTGAAGCTGCAATAATTCCACTAATAAATTCAATGAAGAAAAGCACTGCATTGATGGCAAGAAGAATTTTTAAGACTTTTGCTTGTTTAGTTGGATCAGGGGAATCAGGCAATGCACCAGTCGCTTCAATGGTATTTTCCAGTTTTGCTCCAAAACCTAATGCTTCTAGCTTTGATGTGATTTCTGTAAGTTCATCTGTATGAAATACTTGTAACTTTCTGTTTGGAAGATCAAAAGATAAAGCTTTAACTGCACTTATCGGTGCTAATGCCATCCGAACCATTTGTTCTTCTGCGGAACAGTCCATTTTAGGAATGGTATAGGTACTAGTATGTTTTGCACTGTTATTATCAATATAGGGGGCTGTAGAATTTAATTTTGCCCCAAAACCAAGTGTTTCAAGTTTTGAAGTAATTAAATCAGCATTACCTTCATGAAATACCTTGAGGTTACGATTTGGTAAATCAAAGACTAAATTGGTAACACTTCCCACTGAAGCAAGTGACATTTTCACCATCTGTTCTTCTGCGGAACAATCCATTTTAGGGATGATGTAATCACTTATAAATATCGTATTATCTTTATTTTTAATAGGATTTTCTGAACTAACATTTGTATCAGAATCACAACAATTTTGTTGTTTTGTTGAACAAGATTGGTTGCTACCACAAGTGTCTACTTCGGTAGCATTTTTGGGTTTAATCTCTGTATCATTTCCGCAACAAGACTTTTTGTCATTTTTTACAGATTGATCTGATTCAGTGCAAGATTTAGTTTCAGAGTCTTTATCAGACTCTAAATTTGTACCATTGCATGAGCTTTCTTTGTTACAACCGCAACCACTCATAGATGTGCCTATTGTCTTTTTTTACTTATTGCATATTAAAATCCCTATAGCTACTATAGAGTCAAGCTATATCCGGTTGAATTCAATGTTTCTAAAAATTGGTGAATTATCTGAGAGAACTTCTTGTTCTGTATTAACTATAAGATTTTATGAGAAAGAAGGTCTAATTCCTCAGCCTGAAAGGACTGAGGGAAATTATCGAATGTATTCAGAAGAATATATTGATAGATTAAAATTTATTGTTAATTGCCGTTCATTAAATATGAATCTAAATGAAATTAAAAAATTACTATCTTATAAAGACATACCTAATCAAAACTGCTCAGAAATAAATGAGTTAATTGATATTCATATCAAAGATGTACAAGAAAGTATCAAAAATCAGCAAAGGCTTATAGAGCAATTGTTAGACATAAGAAAAACCTGTGATGGACTATGTACAGTTGATAAATGCGGTGTATTGAAAAATTTAGCTTGATTAAAAACTCTACTAATTTAGTGAAGGATTCGTATGTGCTCCAAAAGGGGGATTATGAAGAGTATAAATTTCATCTACAACTTTTTCTTTTTTATTAAAGTATTGAATATTTTATTAAAACTATCAATCCAATCAGATTGAACAGTATACATGTGCTTCATTGCTCTTTTTTGATTGAAGTTGGTCTTGCAAATATCAAACCATTTTTTTGTTCCTTTTTTTCCCTCTATTGCTTCACAAATCATTGTTATATTTTTTTCATTAAGCATCTCTTTGGTCATAAATAGAAAAAAACAAAATGCTTCATTATTTTTGTTATTTTTCTTAATATCAATAAGGTAAAGATGATCATGAAAATCTGCTAACTCTAACTTTAAAAACAAGAGCGATCTTCCAACGTCATCATTAATCCAAGTATTGTGAATAGGGGATTTAACGATTGGTTTTATCTGTAAAAGTGAAAAGGTGTCTGAAAGATTTCCTTTTTCATCAACGCAAGATACTTTAGTTAATTTAGTAGAATCTTTTTCAGCTTCAATGCTTTTTAAACTACTAAATATAAGAGCAAGATCATCTACATCTAGTTTATTCGGTTTTTTTTCTGAATTTTCAGATTTTTGTGGCTTATTCTTTTTGTTGCCATGACGATTGCCCGATGATTCTTCATCTTTATTCTTATTTTTCTCTTTACTTTCAATATATTGAGTATTTGATTCAGTTTCAATTACTTCTTCAATGATCTCAATATCGAAGCCAGTAAAGTCCACTAAAATATCAGTCTGTTTTCTATTTTCACCTCTTTCATGAGAGGGGTCTTCTTGGGTGTTGATACGAGTATTGTTGCGCTTCTTTTTGTTCCGACCTTTTCGATGAATTTTTTCATTATCAATGGTTTCCACCTGTTCATCTGATTGAGTAATAGGTGCACGAGCCACTATAGGAAAATCAGCAATAGGAGAAACTATAAATACGTGTGTAATTAAAAATCGTTTCCCATTTTCAAGCCAAATACCTTCGGCAGTTAAGCGCATTGTTGTTGAATGTGGCGGAATTACACTAGGAAATCTAGATGGATATGGCTTTCCAGTTTTATCGAGTTTTATGTCATTTAACGAATTTCGTATATTTAGCACTTTTTCTTGGGTGTTTTTATTTAATGCTAGATTCGCTAATAATGTGATCGCTGCTTTTCCAATGGTTTTAACAATATTTTTTTTCATCACAACTGATAATATATCACCATTTTCATTATGCTGAATTTCATATTTATCTAGAAATAAATCAACTATATGTGAAATACTATAATTTTCATTGATTATATGACCTCTAATATCCTTTCTTGCAGGGATATAAAAAGCATGGAGTGAATGAATACAGCTTATAATTACTTCGATATTATCATTTGACTTTAAAATACAATATTTACTCATTAAAAATGGATAATATATAAAAGGTACATTTGCATTATATTTATTTTTAGGAATGAATATTTTTTCATTATATAAATAGTATTCGTTTGAATCTGAATCAGGGATTTTAGCATCAAATCTAATGATCTTTGGTTTATTAATGGAAAAATCAAACTCAAAATTAACAGTTTTAAGACAGTTATTAAAAGAGAATTTTCTTCCTTCTATTCGTGTTTGTCCTTTCCATACTGAGCCAATTTGTACTGTGTCCAAATCTCGAAAAGTGACATCATATTTATTGTAAGAATTTTCAGATACATTTAAACGATTAGGGTTCGCTGCATCAAGCTCAACAAGTAGAACTTCAATTAATATATTGTCAGATTCAGAACTCGTATTTAACTTTAAGCAACTATATAGGTAGACAACTCGTTCGATTTCATCATCAGGAAATGAGTCAATAGATGTCATATCAAAGTACACCTTTATAAAGGTTGTTTTAAAAATAAGTAAATATGAGTTATTAATAGTCTATTTTTTAATATTTGACTAGCTTCTATTTTTGTAAACTAGCTTTTATTTTTGTAAATGACAGCCTCCTCCTACCAATGCAACAGCCGATGCGGTGTGATGTGGCGCACGAAAGGGACGTGTGCCAAGAATATATGGTTGGTTGGCAATGGAGTAAATATTGGCAACCTCTAAACTCTCATCACGGCAGATAGGGGGAAGAATACTTGGTAATCGTGATGATAATAAAGTTTTCCCTGTACCAGGTGGCCCGCGAAAAAGCACAGAATGACCGCCAGCAGCAGCAATTTCTAAAGCACGTTTGGCATGCAGCTGACCTTTAATATCTGCCAAATCTAATTGTGGTTGTGATGGCTTTGGTTGAATTCGATGTTGTTGTTGCTTTTGAAGTGTGTGTTTACCTGCAAAATGATCATATATTTGGCTTAAATGATTGACGCCATAGACATTCAATTGAGATAAAGGCAGTACATCTTGGCTGTTTTCTTCAGGAAGCAGTAAGGTGTGCTGAGCTGCTTCACAAGCAAGACCAATAGTAAGCGTATGACTGACTTGGCGTAAGCGACCATCTAAAGACAGCTCACCTATAAACTCATAGGCTTTGGTGTCAAACGCAGGAATTTGTTTTGATGCCAATAAAATACCAATAGCAATTGGCAGATCAAGCCGTGTCCCTTCTTTGGGCAGATTTGCGGGTGCCAAGTTGATGGTCATACGTTTGGTTGGAAATTGAAAACCACTATTAATAATGGCAGATCGAACACGATCTTTACTTTCTCTTACTGCCGTTTCAGCCAGACCCACAATGGTTAAGGCAGGTAAGCCTTGACTTAAATGAACTTCGACTTCAATTAAAGGCGCATCTAGTCCAGAAATACCACGTGTGTAAACGGTTGAAACTGACACAATAACCCCATTTTAGTGCATTTGGCAGAGCATGCCTCTTTATGAGGCATGAAGATGAATTCAAACTGGCTTAGCGTAAGGTATTGCGATATGGGCGTTTTTTATTCTGCAACAATTTAAAGTGTCAGTATGGTGTGATTTAAATCAGTGAAGCGAGTTTAACCGCATGTTAAAACCTAAACATGCAGTTTTTAAATTTAACATCAATGATGATTTGAATCCTACCAATGATCAAATTGAGTTGCTTTTATGCAAGATGCCAAGTCACAAATATCTAAAGCTTTGCTAGTTTTTTCACATGTTATCATGATATTTTTAAAATTAGATGAAATGATAGATCAGACTATTTGCTGTAAAACCATCATGTTGATACATATGATCAATGACAGCTTAAGAACGTCTTCTGCGTAAAATCTATGTTTTGGCACGGAATTTGAACATAAAACAATGATAGTGAAGCAATTGGCCGAAGGAAATAAAATATGAAACTCGTAACTGCAATTGTAAAACCATTTAAATTAGATGATGTACGTGAAGCATTGTCTGAAATCGGTGTGCAAGGGATCACAGTCACTGAAGTTAAGGGATTTGGACGACAAAAAGGTCATACAGAGCTTTATCGTGGCGCTGAATATGTTGTGGATTTTTTGCCTAAAGTAAAAATTGAAATTGCCATTAGCTCTGAAATGCTAGATGCAGTCATTGAATCCATTACACGTGTTGCTAGCACAGGTAAAATTGGTGATGGTAAAATTTTTGTGACAAGCCTTGAGCAAGTTATTCGTATCCGTACAGGTGAAACTGGACCTGATGCTGTATAAGCTTGGCATAAACCTTGCTATAACCTGATTAACTTGCAAAATACATGGGTTGGGAAGTCATGAAAAAAGTCATCATGGCGCTGGGATTAGCCAGTGCGTTGTTAGGCGGAACATCTGTTTGGGCAGAAAATACAGCGAGCTCAACGGCTGAATCTACCGCTGCCGTCAGTGTCACCGAAACGGTATCTAGCGCACCCACAACAGCTGTTGTTGTTGCCGAAGTACCTGTTGCACCTGCTGCTGCAACAGCAAAATTAGACACAGGCGACACTGCCTGGGTCCTTATTTCAACGGCATTGGTTTTGATGATGACCATTCCCGGTTTAGCATTATTTTACGGCGGTATGGTACGTAAGAAAAATGTGCTTGCAACCATGGGGCATAGCTTAATTGCAACAGCAATTGTCAGCATTGTTTGGGTCACTGTTGGTTATACTTTAGCATTTGATAGTGGCAATGCATTTATTGGTGGCTTTAGTAAAGTCATGCTTTCAGGCATTGGTCTTGATACATTGCAAGGTACAATTCCTGAAATTTTATTTGTAATTTTCCAAATGACTTTTGCAATCATTACAGTTGCAATTATCAGTGGTTCAATTGCTGAACGTATGAAATTTGGTGCATTTGTTGCCTTCATTAGTATTTGGGTGATTGTCGTTTATGCACCGATTACACACTGGGTATGGGGTGGCGGCTGGTTAGGTAAAGACGGCGCACTTGATTTCGCAGGTGGTACAGTTGTTCACATTAACTCAGGTGTTGCAGGTTTAGTTGCAGCATATATGTTAGGTAAACGCGTAGGTTTGGGCAAAGAATCTATGGCACCACATAACTTAACGCTAACAGTGATTGGCGCAAGTTTACTGTGGGTAGGCTGGTTTGGTTTTAATGGTGGTTCAGCTTTAGGTGCAAATGGCGCTGCAGGCTATGCTTTAGTTACGACACAAGTGGCTGCTGCTGCTGCTGCAATTTCTTGGGCAATGGTAGAAAAAGTTGCACGTGGTAAAACATCAATCTTAGGTATTGCATCAGGTGCAGTTGCAGGTTTAGTGGTTATTACACCAGCTGCGGGCTTTGTGACCGTAGGCGGTTCATTAATCATGGGGCTTATTGGTGGTGTAGTTTGTTTCTGGGGTACTAGCACATTAAAACGCATGCTTAAAGCAGATGATTCATTAGATGCTTTTGGCTTACATGCAGTCGGCGGTATTGCAGGAGCGGTACTCACCGGTCTATTTGCAAGCTCATTTATTATGGGTGATAAAGCACCAACAGATATGGTTCATCAGTTATGGATTCAAGTCGAAGGTGTGTTAGCAACGATTGCATATAGCGCTGTATGTACATTTATCATCTTAAAAATTATTGATGTTGTGATTGGCATTCGTGTAAGTCAAGATGAAGAGCGCATGGGGCTTGATTTAAGTCAGCATGGCGAAAAAATCGAATAATATTGTTTATTAAAAGCCCCATATTTGGGGCTTTTTTTATTTTAAACACAACATTTAGTATCTTATGCTTTTTTGATACACTACAAAAAAATAAATGAGCTGATTGAATTCATCATGCATTGTCCATTTTGTAATGTGCCCGACAGTAAAGTTATTGATTCAAGATTGGCAGCAGCAGGCAGCCAAATACGTAGGCGCCGTGAGTGCACAAGCTGTGGTGAGCGTTTCACAACATTTGAAACCTATGAAGTGGTGATGCCACGCGTCATCAAGTCCAATGGAAAAAATGAACCTTTTGATGAAGCAAAGCTCAAACGTTCATTAATGCATGCCTTACAAAAGCGTCCTGTGATGCAAGAACAAATTGAAGCAGTATTACATGATATTCAACAAACAATTCGCCGTTTAGGAGAACGAGATGTAAGCTCGTTAAAAATTGGTGAGATTGTCATGCAAGCATTATTTTTATTAGACCATGTGGCTTATGTACGCTTCGCATCGGTATATCAAGATTTTCAGGATGTTGAAGCATTTAGAAAACAAATCGAACAAATGCAAAATACGAGTCCAAAATGAATCAAAAATTTACACAACAAGATCAGCGTTTTATGTTGGACGCCATTGAGTTGGCAAAAAAAGGAATTTATAGCACCAAACCTAATCCGAATGTCGGCTGTGTGATTGTAAAAGATGGGCAGGTGATTGGAACAGGCTTTCATCCACGGGCAGGGCAGCCTCATGCTGAAGTATTTGCATTACAGATGGCAGGTGAACATGCCGAAGGTGCAACAGCATATGTCACTTTAGAGCCTTGCGCACACTATGGTAAAACACCACCCTGTGCTCATGCATTGGTTCGTGCCAAAGTGGAAAAAGTCATTGTTGCCAATTCAGATCCTAATCCTTTGGTAGGCGGTAAAGGGGTTGCTTTATTGGAAGCGGCAGGTATTGTGGTTGAAACAGGCTTATGTGCTGAACAAGCATCTGTGCTGAATCAAGGCTTTCTCAAAAAAATGGCCACAGGGCAACCCTATGTACGGTTAAAAGTCGCATCAAGTTTAGATGGTCGAACCGCAATGGCTTCAGGTGAGTCAAAATGGATTACAGGCCCAAATGCACGCCAAGATGTACAACATTTTAGAGCCATTTCGGGCGCTGTGATGACAGGAATTGCGACAGTACTTGCAGATGACTGCCAATTGAATGTAAGACAATTACCAAATATAGATATTACAACCGTTGTCCAACCTAAACGTATCATTTTAGACCGTCAAGGGCGGCTGCCTTTAACAGCAAAGATTTTACAACAGCCTGATCAGGTGATTGTAATGACGCCTGAACGTGAAGATTTAAAACAATTGGGCGTGACACAGTTGCCGGTACAGCCCTTAGATACTTTATTAACAACTTTGGCAGCAGACCACCATATTTACGATATTTTGGTCGAAGCTGGAGCAACCTTAGCGACTGCATTTTTACAAGCAGGTTTGGTCGATGAGATGATTCATTACATCGCACCGACATTGTTAGGACAATTAGCACGTCCCATGTTCCAAGCGGACTTTTCAACGCTTGCACAGCAACACCGTTTTCAATTGCTAGAATCAGTGCAACTAGGGCATGATTTAAGATTGCGTTTAGTGCCGACCAATGGGGATCTATGACTGTAGAAAGCACGGTATATCATAAACGCCGACATGCCGCCCGAACCACAGATGAGTATTTATTTCATCAGTTGGTGCCTTATTTAGGCAACAAACGCCGTCTGTTACATTTAATCCTTGAAGCATTAGAGATGACAGGCACCATGACCACCGAAAATAAAACTGCACCTGCACCTATTTTTGCAGACTTTTTTGCAGGCAGTGGCGTGGTTTCTCGTTTGGCACGGCAAAATGGGTATCGTGTGATTGCCAATGATTGGGAACCATATAGTCATGCTTTAAATAATGCGGTGTTGTCATGTGTTGAAGCTCCAGCATTTAAACAACTAGGTGGTTATCAGCAGGCGATTGATCATTTAAATCATTTGCCTTTAGTGAATGGATGGGTAACTCAGCATTTATGCCCAAAAGATGATGAACACTATGACCCAATCACAGATCGCTTGTTCTTCAAACGAAAAAATGGCATGCGAATTGATGCGATACGTCAGCAAATTGCAGCTTGGCAGGCGGAAGGCGCGATTGATCATGTTGAGATGAGCGCATTATTGGCTCCTTTATTGTATTCAGCCAGTTTTGTCAGCAACACGAGTGGTGTATTTAAAAGCTTTCACCATGGTTGGGGCGGAAAAACACAAACGGCATTGGAGCGCATTGAATCCTTACTTTGGCTTGCCCCTAGCCGATTCTGTGATCAAGGTGTAGTGAATCAGCCCGCTGCAGAAATGTGGTGTGTAGATGCACAACACTTGGCCAATCAAATGGCGCACTTTGAAGTCGATGTAGCCTATTTAGATCCACCTTATAATCAACATGCTTATAGCAGCAATTATCATGTACTCAATTCATTGACGCTATGGGATCAATTAAACTTACCATCACCAGATACCAAAGGCTATAAAAGCGGGATTGATCGTGCATGGCGCAAAGAGCGTCCGAGTTTATATAATTCATCGAAATATGCCAAAGAAGCTTATGAAAAGTTGCTTGCAACAGTCAATGCACGCTATATCCTGACCAGCTATTCTACCGATGGAAATATTTCTGCTACTGACTTATTAAAAGCCAATTTGACACGTGGTAAAGTGATGTTGGTTACACAAGATGTGCCTCGTTATCGAGTCAGTAAACAGCGTCAATCTGAACGTGCTCGTGTGCTTGAGTTTATCGTGATTACAGATACACACGCCAAATCAGGCCCTGCACTTGGTCAATTGTTGGGACAGCTATACCATTATGCTGAACTCGGTGGTGTGGATACATCAAGTGTCAGTTCACAATTGGCGCTTTGGTAAATTATAAAGGAAATCAAAATGTTTACAGGTATTGTTGAACGCACAGGTCAAGTGAAAAGCATTCAAAGCATGCAAGGCGATGTTCGTATAACCATTCAAACCAGTTTAGATTTATCAGATGTTCAGTTGGGTGACTCAATTGCGACCAATGGTATTTGTTTAACCGTTGTGGCATGGGGTGAAAATTGGTATGCAGCTGATGTTTCGCGTGAAAGCTTACATCGAACCACATTAAATGATTGGACTTTAGGTCAAATTGTGAATGTAGAAAAAGCCATGTTACCCACCACTCGTTTTGGCGGTCATATTGTGAGTGGACATGTTGATGTGGTTGGAGAAATCATTGCAAAACGTCAGGATGCTCGTTCATTGTATTTTGAAATTGCGGCACCACAAAGCATTGCAAAATATTTGGCAGAAAAAGGTTCTGTCACTGTAGATGGCATGAGTTTAACCATTAATCATTTAAATGGTGCTATCATCAGTTTAAATTTGATTCCACATACTGCTGAACGAACCAATATTTCAACATGGACAATCGGACGTCAAGTAAACTTAGAAGTAGATATTTTAGCACGCTATATTGAACGTTTATTGCTTGGCGACCGTGCAGCAGAAGTGGCTCCAGCATCGAAAGTTAGCATGTCATTTTTAGCAGAACATGGCTTTTTAAAATAAACTTTATTTGGCTGAAGCTTTATTTTGATTCAAAGCAATGTCTAATTCTTCTTCAGCAGCATCTTGTAGTTGATGGTTTAATTGGCTGACAGCTTGTTGAATCTGTTGCATAAGTCCTTCAGCTTCAAGTTCTAGTCGAATTTGAATGTTCTCGATGACTTGCTGTATTTCAGGCTGTAACACTTTATTTTTATTATTTTTTGTTGTAGATACAGGCATGGCTAAGCTTACTTTTTGATAACGAGCAGCTTGTTGGCTATATTCTTGATGCAGCGCTGCTTGTAAGTCATATCCTGCTTGTTGTTGTGCCTTATGCTTTGCTGTTTCATGTTGAATCAATGCATCAATGTAAGCCTGTTGAGATTGGCGCTGCATGTGTAAGGATTGTTCTAAAGCATGTTGCTCTCGAATTCGAGCCGCTTCAATCAGTTCAGCTTTGTATGCAGCATAAGCGGTTTCAATCCGTGCTTGAGATTGTATTTGTAATTCTTGATCGTTTTTTTGCCATGTTGGGAAGTCGGTATCAAATGACAGCAAATCACAGACATGGTTAAGCTCGTCTAAATAAGTTTGTCTGACATCGACTGGGGTTTTTAGCCAACGTGTTTTAAAATCTGCACCAACATTCAATGCCACAGCCGTTATGCTCCAAATAGCGAAAATTACAATTTAAATGTGCGGGGTGAAATCCCAAGTTGCCGATAATGTTTAAATTTCTCTCGGCCTATTATTTTAGTCTGTTCTTTATTTTCTATAATTTCAATAATGTGTTGAAACGTATCTTGTATTGATATTGCAGTTGAACTGAAATTAAACACAATCCAAGCTCCTTCTGTGGGTAAGGTCGCTGAAATGCATACCTGTCCATCAGTATCATGGATACCATGTGGAATGAAACTTGTGTCATCAAAGCCCCATAAGGTGTCATCCAATACCGTTTGGAGTGCAGCATCAGGGCAGTACCACCACAGTTTTGCAGCTTGCTTTAAAATTTTACGTGCCAAACGGCAAGCACTATGTGCTTGCGGTTCGGTACTTTTTTCAAATAAATAAAAACTAACTTGAGTCATTATTTAACGCGATTGGCAATAAATTGAGTCAGTAAAGGTACTGGGCGACCAGATGATCCTTTTGCAGCACCTGATACCCATGCAGTACCTGCAACATCAAGGTGTGCCCAGCGATATTCACGTGTAAAACGCTGTAAGAAACATGCCGCTGAAATTGCGCCGCCACCAACAGGGCCCGTAATGTTGGCAATGTCTGCAAATGGTGAGTCTAAACCATCTTGATAATCATCAATGACAGGTAAACGCCACACACGGTCAAATGAAGTTTCACCCGCTGTTTCTAGTTCATGAATCAGTTCATCATCAGGTGAGAATGCACCTGTCAAAATTTTACCTAAAGCCACGACACACGCACCTGTTAATGTCGCAATATCAATCACAACAGCAGGATTAAAACGTTTGACATAGGTTAATGCATCGCATAGTACCAAACGGCCTTCTGCATCGGTGTTTAAAATTTCTACTGTTTGTCCGCTCATGGTTTTCACAATGTCACCTGGACGAGTCGCTTTTGCTGACGGCATATTTTCTGCTGCTGCAATTAAACCGACCACATGAATTGGGAGGTTAGCTTCACAGATGGCACGCAACGTACCAAATACAGAAGCGCCACCGCCCATATCAAACTTCATTTCATCCATGCCAGCACCAGGCTTCAATGAAATACCACCTGTATCAAAGGTAATTGCTTTACCCACCAAGACCACAGGCGCTTCTTCACGATCAGAATTATATTCTAGTGTGATAATACGACCTGGGCGGTCAGAACCTTGGCTCACCGCTAAAAATGCGCCCATACCAAGGTCTGCAATCTGTTGTTCATCAAGGACTGTTAATTTTAAATGGTTTGGATATGCTTTAACCAGTTCTTCAGCTACGGTCACTAAGTATTCTGGATAGCAGGTATTGCCCGGTTTGTTGCCTAAATCACGTGCAAGATTTTGACCTGATTGTAATGCATTTAACAATTCAATCTGTTGAGCTGTTAATTGGCTATTGGAGAAATAGACTTGCTCAAGCACTTGTTGGTGTTTAGTCGATTTAAACTCATCAAAAGTATAGTTGGCTTGGGTCAGCTGTAGTGCAAAAATATATTGAAATTTTGCTGGCAATGCTGCGACATTAATTTCAATTGCAGCATGTTTTTTTTGTGCAACGGTAATAATGTGTTGTGCAAGCGTTGCCAATTTTTTTTGTGCCAATTGCTCAGTGTCACCTAAACCAAGGAGCGTGAGAAATGGCGTTTCTGTGCTCAGACCAACGAGTGGTAGCTGTTCAGAAAATTGGGCTTTAAATTGGGTTGCAGTGACAACATCACTGAGTGTTTCAATGCTTTTATTGGCAATGAGCTGTTCTAAAGCAGACTGATCAACCAAAGAAAACACAACAGCAGGTTGGTTTTGTGGCGCGGTGATGGTTAATTTCATATGTTTTTATAAACCTTCGTGTAAAATATCATACATGGTGATTAATCAATGATCTCATACCATGAAATAGATACTGAAAATAAGAAGAAACGACTTATTGGATACATTCATTAAATCGCATTAAATGTTGCTGATTCAAGTCTTTTATGATGGAACATCACTTTATTCTGCATCTATGTGGATGAAAGCAAAAGAAGATAGGTTTTTTCTTCATTATATTCGGTTAAACTAACGCGACATCAAATTTTGATTTAATGGACAAGCCTTTTGATTATTAGACGTTATCTTGTTAAGCAGGTTGTATCAACATCAATTGTTGTCATTGCTTTACTGACCTTGATTATGATGGGCGGTCGTCTCATTAAATATTTTGGGGTTGCTGCGCAAGGCCGTTTAGATACAGGTGTGCTGTTTAGTATTATTGGCTATCGTTTGCCTGAATTTCTCACCCTCATTATGCCACTTGGCTTTTTTATTGGTTTAATGCTGGTATTTGGACGTTTATATACTGACAGCGAAATGGCGGTATTTAATGCCAGCGGTATTAGCCGTAATCGTTTGGCACGTTTACTGATTCCATTAACCACTGTCTTTTTAATTGTGCAAATAGCTTTAATGGCTTGGATTTCACCTTGGGGTATTCGTAAGTTTGAGGCATTGACCAGTGCACAAGCTGTTCGTACAGGGTTTGATTTGGTCCGTCCAAAAGAGTTCGTTTCATCAGGGCCTTATACCATTTACGCAAGTGATTTGTCTGAAGACCGAAAAAATTTAAAAAATGTGGTCTTTTACCAGCGTGCTCAAAGTGAAAACAAACCAGATATTGTTATTTTGGCCAAAGAAGCCAAACGCGTTGAAATTCCAAACGATCCTGCCAATGTCGTTGACTTGATTGAAGGGCGCCGTTATGAGCTATATCCTGGACAACCAAAATATTCTCAAGCTGAATTTAAGAGTTATCGGTTAAGAATAGAAAATAATAGTGCAGAAGCGGCATCAGGAGATGAAGCAGAAGCGATGCCTTTATTAAATTTATGGGATAAACGCAATGATCCTGTTATTCAAAGTGAATTGGGATGGCGCGTATTTGGACCGTTTATTATTGTAATTGCGCTGATGCTCGCTACCATTTTATCTGAAGTGAATCCGCGTCAAGGGCGTTATTACCGTTTATTACCAGGCATTTTAATTTTTGCCAGCTTAATTGTGGCTTTAATGGCGGTCAAAACACGAATTACTCGTGATGAGCTAGGCATATGGGCATATCCAACTGTTCTTGCCGTGTATGCGCTGGTTACCTATTGGTTTTTGAGAACACCTAAACGTTCACCAAAAACAATTTCTACATCGAGCAAGTGAGGTCTTATCAATGTTCGCACGCCGTATTATTGCAAAACATGTGACAGGTACGACCGCACTAGCGATGTTAGGGGCTACTGCTGTTTTAACTTTATTACAAGCATTATTTACTTATTTATCCGAGTTAAGCCAACTTAAACATGGCTATAACGCGGTACAAGCATTGCAGTATGTCTTTTGGAATACACCGCGTTATTTATATCAAATTTTACCTATTTCAGCATTAATTGGGTCGGTGATTGGTTTAGGGACACTCGCATCGAATAGTGAACTTGTAGTGATGCGCTCGATTGGGGTGAGTTTGTGGCGTATTGTGGGCTGGGTCATTCGTTCAGCCATGATTTTAGTGATTCTTTCATTTGCATTGAGTGAGTGGGTTATTCCTTATAGTAATGAACGTGCAGATGGTTTGAAACGGCATCAAACTGTTGCCTCCTTAGGTGAAGTTAAAGGCTATTGGACACGTGAAGGACAGCGCTTTATTTATATTGATTACGCCAATGCTGAAGGAGCATTACGCAATATTCAAGTACTCGATTTTGATGACCAATACCGCTTAAACACTTTAGTCAATGCAAAAACAGGGCAGTTTAAATCAGATGGGCAGTGGACTTTAAATCAAGTCAATCAAGTGAAAATTCAGCAAACTGGAAATGCAATTTTAGATCAGCAAACCCAAACAGCTTTTCCATTTGCATTACAACCACGTTATGTCCACATGGTGACAATAGATCCTGAAGATTTGTCCCCAAGCCAATTGGTTTCATTTATTCATTATTTATCTGAATATAGCCAAGTACCGAAAGCGTATCAATTGGCATTTTGGAAAAAAGTGGGCATGCCATTTTCTTTGATTGCGCTCGTGGTGGTGGCTTGTTCATTTATATTTGGTCCATTGCGTCAGCAATCTATGGGTTTTCGACTGGTGATTGCACTCTTTGTTGGGCTCGGTTTTTATTATATTCAAGACTTCTTGGGTTATGCGAGTTTGGTTTATTTACCATCACCTGCGTGGTTTGTTTTTGGCCCAATTGTCTTAATTTTAGTGGCGGGTGGCTATTTGTTAAATCGCGCAAAATAGTCCGTAATATACGTGTACATTCTTTGTAGCCTACCACCTTGGTAACATAGTTTCTTGCCAAAAACTTAGGTAATATAAAAATTTCAGTAGACAACGAAGAGAATATACGATGACGGACGCTAAGGTTGGCAAGATCCCGCATATCTTGGTTATTATGGATGGAGTAGGTCACCGTGAAGCCGTTGAAGACAACGCTTTTTTGGCAGCAAAAACACCTAATTTGACCGCATTGAAACAAAAACATCCGCATGGTTTAATTTCTGGTTCTGGTGAAGATGTCGGCTTGCCTGATGGGCAAATGGGGAACTCGGAAGTTGGACATATGAATCTTGGTGCAGGCCGTGTGCTTTATCAAGATTTCACACGCATTACCAAAGATATTCGTACTGGTGATTTCTTTGAAAACCAAGTATTGGTGAATGCGGTTGAAAAAGCAAAAGCAGCTCAAGGCGCCGTGCATATCATTGGCTTGCTTTCTGCAGGCGGTGTTCATGCGCATGAAGACCATATTGTTGCCATGTGTAAACTTGCACTAGAACGTTCAGCAACCGTGTATTTACATGCGTTTTTAGATGGACGTGATACGCCACCAAAAAGTGCTGAATCTTCGCTTAAAAAACTCAATGATTTGTTTGCAAGTTATGAACATAAAGGCCGCATTGTCACGATGATTGGTCGCTACTTTGCAATGGATCGTGATAATCGTTGGGATCGCGTGGAACAAGCATATCGCTTGTTAACAGAAGGTGAGGCATTACGTACAGCTACAACGCCTGAAGACGGTTTAGCACAAGCCTATGCAGCAGATGAAACCGATGAATTTGTTAAAGCGACTCGAATTGGCGATAAAACACCGATTCAAGATGGCGATAGCGTCGTGTTTATGAACTTCCGTGCAGACCGTGCTCGAGAATTGACGCGTGCATTTGTTGAAGATGGTTTTACAGGCTTTGAACGTAAAGTACAGCCAAAATTATCTGAATTTGTCATGTTAACGCGTTACCAAGCGACTATTCATGCACCTGTTGCTTATATGCCGGGCGAGTTACACAACAGTTTAGGTGAGTATTTATCAAACTTGGGTAAAACCCAGCTTCGAATTGCTGAAACTGAAAAGTATGCTCATGTAACATTCTTCTTTAGCGGTGGCCGAGAAGATGAATATCCAGGTGAAACACGGATTTTAGTACCATCACCGAATGTAGCAACATATGACTTAAAACCTGAAATGAGCGCATTTGAAGTCACAGACAAAGTGGTTGAGGCGATTGAATCTGAAGCATTTGATCTTATCGTCATTAACTATGCAAATGGTGATATGGTTGGGCATACAGGTGTCTTTGATGCAGCAGTTAAAGCAGTAGAAACGGTAGATACATGTGTTGGCCGTGTTTATGATGCAGTAACTGCAAAGAAAGGACACATGATTGTTACAGCAGATCATGGTAATGTAGAGCAAATGCAGGATTATGAAAGTGGTCAGTTGCATACACAACATACCACAGAGCCTGTACCGTTTATTTATGTTGGCCCAACGCAAGCAACGATTGCAAGTGGCGGGATTTTGGCAGATGTTGCCCCAACGTTGTTAAGTTTAATGAAATTGCCGATTCCTAAAGAAATGGAAGGACGTAATCTGATTACTTTGACAACGTAAGTACAAAAGGATGATGAATGACTCAGCAACTCAAAGCCCTCTGCCTATGGATCAGCTTAATGGGTTGCTCAAGTTATTCGCTTGCTGCTGAGCCCGTGCTTGCGCAGCAAGCTGCTGCAACAGATGAAGACAATACAGATAACCTATTGTTAACACAAGAAATACCTGTAGAGTCGATTCAGCGTTTTGTGCAAATTTATGCGCTAGTTAAAGAAAATTATGTCGATGAAAAACCAGATGATCAGCTCTTTGAGCAAGCAATTCGTGGCTTGGTCGGCGGATTAGACAAGTATTCACGATATTTATCTGCAGAAGATTATAAGCAATTATTACAATATACCGAAGGCGATTTAGCATCAGTCGATTTTGATTTGCAATACGATAAATCACGTCATCAATGGTATATCCAAGGTTTACGTGGTTCGGCAGATTCTTTGAAATTGGGCTTAGCCAATGGCATGTTGGTCTATAAGCTAGATAATCAAGAGTTAAAAGGGCTTAATCCAGAACAGGTCCGTAATATTTTATATGGCTCTGTAGGTACTGTGCTTAATGTGCAAACATCACCATCAAGCCCCGCAATTACTGTAGTTCGAAACAAAAAAATTGAAATAGAAATTAGCCAAACTTTATTAAAAAATCAGGTTCTAGTGATTAAAGTACCTGTGTTTCAACAAGAAACAGCCAATGAAATTAAAAATATCTTAGAAGAATATGCACGAAACAAGCAAAAAATTAATGTGGTGTTGTTTGATTTGCGAAATAACCCTGGCGGTTTGCTTTCAGCAGCAGTCGAAACAGCAGATTTGTTTTTAAATAATGGTGTTATTGTCAGTACCAAAAGCCGTTCAGAAGGCAGTCAAACCTTTCAAGCTTTACCCAATAAAGAGTTTAAAGATTTAAAATTAGGTATTTTGATTAATCATCGTTCTGCATCTGCAGCGGAAGTCTTTACAGCTGCTTTAAAAGACCATTCACGGGCTTGGGTGATGGGTGAAAAAAGCTATGGCAAAGGTGTAGTGCAAAAATTATTTCCTTTGCCCAATGGCGCAGCCATTCAAATGACGGTTTCACATTATTTTACCCCCAATGGCAGCATGATTGATGGTATTGGTATTGAGCCGAATGAAAAAATACCATTGGCTGCCGATGTGAAAGACAGCCAATATATTGATAATGTGACCGAAAGTTTACTTAAACACCAAACGCCAAACGAATAGTGTTTAAATAATTGATATTCATTTATTTTTGAGGTTTTTAAGTTTATGCATTGGTTTTAGGGAGGAAAAAGGTTGCTAATCCAAGTAACGGGATAAATGAGCACACTTTAAATACCCATTCAATCCCATATTGGTCTGCAAACATACCTATTCCAGCTGCTGCGATCCCACTTATTCCGAACATAAAACCAAACATGACTCCTGCAACCATGCCTACGCGTCCAGGAACTGCTTCTTGTGCATAAACCACCATTGCTGAAAAAGCAGAAGACAGAATAAGTCCTGCAACCATTGCAAAAATAACCGTCCAAAATAAATTTGCATAAGGTAATAAGATCGCAAATGGGATCATGCCTAAAAACGAGATCCAAATTACAGCTTTACGTCCAACTTTATCCCCAATGGGTCCACCAGCAAAAGTTCCAACTGCACTGGCTGCTAA
This sequence comes from Acinetobacter apis, assembly GCF_900197575.1. Classification (GTDB taxonomy): domain Bacteria; phylum Pseudomonadota; class Gammaproteobacteria; order Pseudomonadales; family Moraxellaceae; genus Acinetobacter; species Acinetobacter apis. The sequence goes on from NZ_FZLN01000004.1 coordinate 122,493, forward strand.
AAATGCAAACAAATACAGTTGTGCATGCTGTAAGGAGATATGAAATTTATCTATCAAATAAAAAGTATAATAATTACTTAGACTTGCAATATATGTGAACTTTGCAAACATCAACAATGACATAATCGCCAAAGCACGTATGAATATGTTCCCTTGTAGTTTATAAGGCGTAGCTACTGCGCGGGTTAACATTTTCTGTGTATATTGAACAGTCCACTGACTCACTTTAAATAAGATAAATATTGCAAGAATTACAAACCCTATAAACCAAGCAGTTGCGATTTGTCCATTCGGCACAATAATGATAGCAGCTAACAATGGACCGATGGCAGAGCCTGAATTGCCACCTACTTGAAATGCTGATTGTGCTGTACCAAATCGGCCACCTGATGCCAATCGTGCGACACGAGATGCTTCTGGATGAAAAGCTGATGAGCCTATGCCAATAAAAATAGCTGAGATTAATACAACGACAAAACTTGGCGCAATTGCCAATAATCCAATTCCAATCAAGGTAATCACCATTCCTATTGGTAATAAATAGGGTTTAGGATTTTTATCTGTATACAGGCCGATCCATGGCTGTAGTAATGAGGCTGTAATTTGATAAACAAGCGTGATTAGCCCCACTTGTGTAAAACTCAGCGAAAAATTTTCTTTTAATAATGGATAGATTGCAGGCAGTATCGCTTGAATTAAATCATTGAGAAAATGTGCAGATGCAATCGCACAAATGATGGAAACAACCATTTTTTGTTTTTGTGTATTTTCTATCTTCAAAGCCTTTTGAGCAGATCCTTGCATTACATATCATTCCCTTGGTTGATGAATATGGTATTTTAATTTGTCATCTGTATGCTTAAGTTCCAATAATCATCGCATAAGTGACATTTTAAATGTTTAATTTGAGGCCTTTGTGAGTCAATCTATTATATCTTCCGAAAAGCTTATGGTTGGACTCGGTTCTCAATATGCTTATCAGAGTGTTATTGCACCACATACACACAATCAAGCACAACTCTTGTATGCTTCTGAAGGTATTATCCGCGTTTATACTCCAGATAATGTTTGGGTGATTCCTCCTCAGTACGCTTTATGGATTCCTGCAAATATTGAACATCGCGTAGTCTCTCTAAGCAATGTTTGTTTAAGTACCGTTTTAGTTGAGAAAAAAGCTGCCAATTTACTCGGTCAAACATGTTTTATTGTTCGGGTCAGTCACTTGTTACGTGAGTTAATTTTACGTCTTAACCAGCCAAACCGTTTAGACTTAAACAAAAACGAGCAAGATGAAGCCATTGAAAAATCTTTACAAATCCTAATTTTCGATGAAATTAAACACGCTTTCACCGTTCCCATGACCATTCCTTGGCCAAAAGATGCGCGTTTAATTCGAATTTGTGAAGAGCTGATGCAACATCCCAACACCTATAAAAACTTAACCTTTTGGGCAGATCAGATTGGTACAAGTAGTCGAACATTAATTCGCTTATTTCAAAAAGAAACAGGACTAAATTATCGTGCTTGGATTCAGCAAATGCATATTGCGCTTGCTTTAGGAAAATTATCACGTGGTGAATCTATTTCACAAATTGCATCATCTTTGGGCTATTGTAGTAGCAGTGCTTTTAGTGCCATGTTTAAAAAACACTTGAATGAATCTCCTCAGTATTTCAGGAAATAAGCAGGACGGTTGGTATTTGATATTAAAAATTGAGAAAAATAAAATTTATTAATCCAATTAAACGCAAACCATCAACACATGAATTGCGGTGTGTTTGAAATACTTTAGGGAAGTGATCATTTATGGCAACAAGCTAAAGTTTAACTGCAAAAACAGACACTTTAGCTTGTATTTTTATTTGCATTACATCGGTTAATGCAAGCTGTTATTAGTATTCTTTCGCATCGTCTAAGCCAAACTTTTTTAAACGATAACGTAGGGAACGAAAGGACATATTAAGTTTTTTTGCAGCCTGCGTGCGATTCCAATAGGTTTGGTTAAGCGTGTCAATTAAAATGCTTTTTTCAATCGATTCAAGGTAGGCTTCAAGCCCGTCTTCAAGCAGATTGGCTTGTGGCACATCAATTGGTGCAGAAACAGCCTTGTAGGATACTTGCTGTGGCTCAGGCGAGCTCTGTGGCGCTGCGATCACTTTGGTTTGAATAGGAAGGTGGATTAAATCAATTGCGACCCCATCACATAACGTAATCGCTTTTTCTAACACATTCCTTAACTCACGAATATTGCCATGATATGGCTGCTGATTTAGCCATGCTTTGGCATCAGTGGTGAGCTCTTTTTTTGTTTCTTGCCATTCTTGGCAAATTTCAGCTATAAAATGTTCCGCCAATAACATGATGTCTTCACCACGTTCACGCAGTGGAGGTAAATAAATGTCCATGACATGTAAACGGAAGAATAAATCTTGTCTAAAACGACCTTGATGTACCAATTGTTCTAAATTTTGATGGGTGGCACTGATAATGCGAAAGTCTACAGGAATTTCTGTATCTGTTCCTAAAGGACGTATTTTCTTTTCTTGAACAGCACGTAAAAGTTTGACTTGCATATTCAACGGCAGTTCAGCAATTTCATCTAAAAATAGTGTGCCGCCATCTGCCGCTAAAATTAAACCAACTTTATTTTGATGTGCGCCTGTAAAACTGCCTTTGGCATAACCAAAAAACTCGCTTTCCATCAATTCACTTGGAATAGCACCACAGTTAATTGCAACAAAAGGGCTGTCTTTGCGCGGGCTATGTTGATGAATAAGGCGAGCTGCAACTTCTTTTCCTGTGCCTGACTCACCTGTAATAAACACAGGGGCTTGTGTTTGCGCCATTTTTTTTAAATCAGAACGCAGTTTTTGAATGACAGGGGACGTACCAATTAATGTTTGGCTCGCATCAAATGAATCGTTTTGACCATCCGTTTGTAAGTTTTGGTATTGAATGACTTTATTGAGTAATTTTTTGAGTGCATCGGTATCAATCGGTTTATTGATAAAATCAAAAGCGCCTGCTTTTAAGGCATCAATAGCAAGATCCATGTTGCCATGAGCTGTTAGTACAGCAATGGGTAAATGATCATAATTTTGGACCACATGATGTACCAACTCAAGACCACTGCCATCAGGCAAGTGAATATCGGTAATACATGCATCATAACTTTGTTTTTTTAACTTGAGTTTTGCTTGGCTAATGGTGTGCGCCACTTCAGAACGTATGCCTAAGCGTTTTAAACTCATTTGAATCAGCATACATAAATCGACTTCATCGTCAATAAGAAGGACGATGGGTAAGTTGTTTTTCATAATGCCCCACTGTATTTAAATATTTATCTCTGCAAGCGGACATTCAATGCGAAAGCAGGTGGTGTTATCCTGTCTGCTATAACTCAATGTTGCTTGGTTGGCTTCACACAAACTGCGAGATAAATAAAGCCCTAGGCCAGTACCCTTAGGCTCGGTTGTAAAAAAAGGATCAAATAAACTTGCTGCATGTAACGCAGAAATTCCGACCCCAAAATCAAGTACATCAATCATAGCACTATTATGCTTGATAGATGCTTGAAGTTTAATATAACGATGATTTTTTGCATTATGACGAATGGCATTACGCAGTAAATTAATAAGAATTTGCCGTAAATGCAATTCATCAAAGTAAATGGCAATCTCAGTGTCTAAATCTAACAAAATCTGATCTTGAATGTCAGATAAATCTTCTTTTAACAATGTGTTAATAAAAGTTTTTAAATGAATATGGGTAGGCTCAGGTGCTGTGTGACGAGCCATATCTAACGTAGATTGAATGATTTTATTGATGCGTTGACTTTGTTTTTCAATCATTTGTTGCAACATTTGTTGCTGTTCATAATCTGAACCTAACGTGAGTTCGTTGGCTTGTACAATACTTGATAGCGGATTACGAATTTCATGTGCAATACTGGCAGACAGTTGTCCTAAAGCGGCAAGTTTAAGTTGTTGAACATGCTGATTTAATCGCTTTGCATCTTGCATAATAAGCAAAGTCAATTGTTGACGTGGTACTGTCAGTTTTTGCACGCGAATGTCAATATTGACTTGGCCTTCGGGAATCTGTTGTTCAAACAGAAAACGTTCACCTTCAAAAAAGTTTTTTTGTTGTAATTTAAAATTTAAAGATTCATGAATTAAAGACAGTGGCTGTCGTTGGGTAAGCACTGTGGTTGGAATGTTCAGTAAAGACTGTGCTGCAGGGTTAATTAAAATAATCGATCGATTTTCATTTAAAATTAAATACCCCATGTCAGTTTGTTCTAAAATATAACGGTTTAAGTCTTGCAGTTGAGTCAGTTCAAGAGACTGATATTTATTAACTTGTTGTAAGACTTGGAAGTGTTTCACTACAAATTGCGAGATGCTATACACTGCAAGAAAAATCGCCGTTAAAATCATGCTGTTGGTTAAGTTGTCGAGTGTTGCAAACCTAAACCATGAGCCAACAAAAGGAGCATAGGTGACTGAAATAATAGCAATTAATGTAATGGTGAGTGCTGTTTTTTTGCGTATTAGCAAGTTGCTAATAAAGATACTTGTGACAAACAACAAGCTAATATGCAAGTTGGTGCTGCCAACAATAAAACTGATTAAACTAAAAGCTAAAATATCTATACTAATGAAAGAGATAATAATATAGCGCAGAGTTCTTGGACGCAGAATCAAAGCAATAAGCTGAAAAATATTAATGAGGGTATAGAAAAATACCACCAACAAATAAAAATCAAGGTAACGTGTTTCTGCCTGACTCAGCGTTAAAAAAAAGATTGCAAGTAAGGCACAAGCAATCAGTAAACGATAAATTCCATACCAAACGCCTAGCCGATAAAATCTTTTAAAAGCGTTTGATATTGTAATTTGCATAATTAAGGCTGAATAAGATTGTAGCGAATTGCAAGATGAGTCAATTTTACATCACTATCAATATTTAGTTTTTCAAAAATACGATAGCGGTAAGTGTTGACGGTTTTCACACTCACAAACAACTTATCTGCAATGGATTGTGCGTTATGACAATTCACCACCATCATTGCAACTTGTATTTCACGCTCTGACAGTTGGTCAAACGGTGACATTTGTGTGTCGGATAAATACGAGCTTGCCAATTGTTCTGCAATATCAGCACTAAAATATTTACCACCTTGAATCACTTTTTTAATGGCACGCACCATTTCAGTAATTGGCGCACCTTTTGTAATATAACCTTTAGCGCCGGCTTTGAGTACTAAAGATGGGTAAGGTTCTTCTGCTAGCCCACTCACAGCAATCACACGTGTTTCAGGAATGCTCTGTACAAGGCGTCTTGTTGTTTCAATACCACCAATCCCTGGCATGTTTACATCAAGTAAAATAATATTCGGGTGATGCTCTCGAGCAAGCGTAAGCGCCTCTTCACCAGATTCAGCTTGACCAATCACGTTTATATCGACTTGATCTGCAAGCATACGACAAATCCCTGTACGAACAAGCTCATGATCATCTACAACTAGAACTGAAATCACGGTTTTTACCTCATGGGTTAACTTTTTTGTTACTAAAAGCAAATAAAAGCAAATTAAACTTGCAATAGAACTATAAAATTCGCAATGCTATCCTAAAATGCAACTTAAAAGTTGTGGATTGTTACCTAACTTACATCAAATGTCATTTGATCCCAATGTAAGTCATCTTGGTATAAATAAGCAAATGTATCTTATCGCACTTTGAGTCGAGTTGAGTCTGTGAAAACTTTTAAAAAAACGTTTAAATACATGCTAGGCATGTCTCTTTTAATGGGTCTGAGTGTTTCAAGCTTTGCAGACCTGACTTTAAATAGTAACCCTGTTACTTCACAAAAAAGACCAATTAGTTGGTCAACCAACGAAGCAAAAGAATTATTATTGTCTGAAGATGCAGAAGGCATTGATTTAACCCCTCAAGGCAGTACGACATCTTCAACCACATTACGACTTGGGCGCGCACCTACTGCTGTTTCAGATACACGCTATTCTAATAACCTTGGACCATCTGTTCAAGCAGGTTCTGCTTTAGTGATGGATGCAAAAACTGGCGAAGTCTTATTCAGTAAGAATAGCAATTTTTCGCGTCCAATGGCATCTATTACCAAGCTAATGACTGCAATTATTACAGCAGATGCACATTTAAATATGTCAGAAGAGATTACGCTTGATCCGATTGACTTTGTCGGTCCAAAACAAGCGAGTACCCGTTTACGTGCAGGGGATACCATGAACCGTGCCGAAGTACTGTTAATGGCACTCATGAAATCAGAGAACCCTGCAGCAGCTGCTTTAGCGCGTACATATCCAGGCGGTAAACCTGCGTTTATTGCTGCCATGAATGCAAAATCGCACCAATTGGGTATGACATCAACACGTTATTATGAATCGACAGGTTTAGATGCACGTAATGTCTCTTCAGCACGTGATTTAGCAATTTTAGTGACGGAAGCATATAAATATGGCGTGATTCGTCAGTTTTCATCTACACCACATTATGACTTTAACCTTGGCTATCGTATGTTAAATGCGAGTAATACCAATGCATTGGTACGTAATGGCGAGTGGAATATTAATTTGTCTAAAACAGGCTATATTAATGAAGCAGGTCGTTGTGTTGTGATGCATACAACGGTGAATTCACGTCCTGCTGTGGTGGTTTTAATGGGAGAACCATCAACACAAGCACGTAATGCTGATGCAACAGATTTATTGACTTGGCTAAGCGGTTTACCACAAGACATTTAAGCTAAAAAGACGTTAACATACATTTGCAACGCATAAAAAAAGCCCTGTTTCAGGGCTTTTTTTATGCGTGGTTCAATTAATCCATATTGGATAAAATTGAGTGTTTCACATCGTTCATGGTGGCATCAATCGTCAGCATGACAGCATCAGCACATTGTTGAATCGCTGTATCTGGATCTTTTAAGCCATTGCCAGTGACGGTACATACAATGACTGAACCTTCAGCAATTTTACCTGCTTTGATGTCACGAATTGCACCGCCAAGTGATGCTGCAGAAGCAGGCTCAACAAATACGCCTTCATACATTGCAAGCATACGCTGAGCATCTAAGATTTCACTGTCATGTAGCTCATCAAACCAACCATTTGAATCACGTACCACAGCTTTTGCATGGTCCCAACTTTGTGGGTGACCGATACGAATGGCTGTTGCCACAGTTTCAGGCTTCGCAACTGGCGCACCTCTTAAAAACGGCGCTGCGCCAGATGCTTGGTAACCGACCATTTTTGGACGACCATCAGGTGATGGACCTGTAAAACGGTCTGTTGCCGCATCATAAACAACTTGTTGAAATTCATCCGCAGGTTGGTTTGCAACTGCTTCAGTGTAGCCCATCCAATGCGCTGTAATATTGCCTGCATTCCCAACAGGTAAACAGTGATAATCTGGCGCACGACCAAGTGCTTCAACAATTTCATATGCAATGGTCTTTTGACCTTGTAAACGATATGGATTAATCGAGTTTACAATGGTCACAGGTGCTTCACTTGCAATGTTCTTCACCAAGCGCATGCCATCATCAAAATTACCACGGATTTGCATAGTGATTGCACCATACATCATTGCTTGAGCAAGTTTGCCCATTGCAATTTTTCCTTCAGGAATTAATACAAATGCTTTAATGCCAGCACGTGCTGCATAGGCTGCTGCTGCCGCTGATGTATTGCCTGTAGATGCACAAATAATTGCTTTTGAACCTTCTTCAACTGCTTTTGTTACAGCCATGGTCATACCACGGTCTTTAAATGAGCCTGTTGGGTTTAAGCCTTCATATTTGACATAAATTTCGACATCTTTACCAATAATACGCGGAATATTCTCAAGCTTAATCAGTGGCGTATTACCTTCGCCTAAAGAAATTGCACGAGTAGATGCAGATACAGGTAAACGATCACGATAACGATCTACAAGACCAGTGTAGCGGTTGGCATTAGACATGATATGTTCCAATAGATTGTATTAAAACTGGCGAGGAGAGGGCTCCTCGCTGATAAACTGATTAGTGTTCAAGCGATTCTAAACGAATTCGAATCACTTCGCCATGTGTTGCAGGCAAAGCTTGAATTTTTGCAATGGCTTCATCCATTTTTGATTCAACAATTGGATCAGTCATGATCACAATAGGAATGCGGTTTTTCAAGCGCGGTTGCTGCAAGATGGCATCGATACTAATCCCTAAATGGCTTAAAATCGTGGTGACATCTGCAAGTACACCCGTTAAGTCTTCGACATTGATACGTAAATAATAACCGCTAGTAATTTCTTGACGCGGTAAAATTGGAATATCTTTGAGTGATTCAAATGCAAGCTGAGGAATAGTACCTGAACCATCTTCGGTATATGAAATATCACGCACTAAATCAATGATATCGGCAACTGCTGCAGATGCTGTTGGACCACCGCCTGCACCTGGACCATAATACATGGTTTGACCAACAGCACTTGCATTAACAGCAATCGCATTTTGTACGCCATTCACATTAGCAAGTGGTTGCTCTTTTGGAATTAAAGTTGGATGAACACGAAGTTCAATGCCTTTTTCAGCACGACGAGCAATACCTAAGTGTTTAATACGAAAGCCAAGTTCTTCTGCATATTGCACATCTTGTGCAGTAATTTTACTAATCCCTTCGGTATAAACTTTATCAAATTGCAGTGGAATACCAAAAGCAATTGAAGCTAAGAGGGTGAGCTTATGTGCAGCATCAATGCCTTCAACATCAAATGTTGGGTCTGCTTCAGCATAGCCCAGTTCTTGCGCTTCTTTGAGCACATCTTCAAATGGACGGCCTTTTTCACGCATTTCAGTTAAAATAAAATTGCCTGTGCCATTAATAATGCCGGCTAACCAATTAATACGGTTAGCAGCCAAACCTTCACGCATTACTTTAATAATTGGAATACCACCTGCCACAGCAGCTTCATATGCAATTTGTACAACATGTTGATCTGCTAGAGTAAACAGTTCATTGCCGTGTTCAGCGAGTAGGGCTTTGTTTGCCGTAACCACTTGTTTGCCATGCTTAATGGCTTCAATAATAATATCTTTTGCAGGATGTAGCCCACCGATCAGTTCAACCACAATATCAACATCAGGTTGACGAACGATTTCTAATAAATTATCGCTTTGCTGAATACCTTCTAAATTTAAATCAGGGCGTGGACGGCGTGTTCCGACGTGGGTAATTTGAATTTCTCGACCTGTGCGGCGTTTTATTTCTGTGGCATTTTCTTGTAATAATTGAAGTACTCCACCACCAACAGTACCAAGGCCAAGAATGGCCAAACGAACAGGTTTCACGTTACGCTCCAAAATTAATCTAACGATTGATTCTAGATCATAGCTAAAAAAAGAGCAGAGGTGTAGGTGAAGATCGTGCAATCTTCACCTATTTTTGAATTATTTTGCTAAGCGTTTGACAATATCGCCCACTGGTAAGTAGCCACCTAAGTATTGTCCATCTTGATTGTAGATGGCAGGCGTACCATTTACACCAACGTTAATACCCAATAAATATTGGTCTTTAACTGGGTTTTGACATTGTGCAGGTGCAATTGCATCGCCTTTAACCGCAGCGGCAAATGCAGCTTTACGGTCTTTGCTACACCATATGCTTTCCATGGTTGGCATGAATTGTTCGCCACGTGGCCATGCGATATAACGAACTTCAATGCCTTGGGCATTAATTTCAGGAATTGATTCATGCAATTTATGGCAGTATGGGCAACTGGCATCAGTAAACACATAAATGACGTGTTGTGTTTTACCCACTGCAGGATAAACAATCAGATCTTTGACATTCAGTGCTGCAAAATGTTTTTTGTTTTCGGCAGCTTGTAAGTTTTCACCAACGTTATATAGCTGTTTGTCGCCTAAACGTAAAATATCGCCTTGGAATACATATTTGCCATCAGCAGTGGCATAAATTGAAGGCATACCTTGTAAATTCACCCAATAAATATTGGGAACTTCGGTTTTTTTAATATCCGTGACTTTAATATTAATATTGGCTTTTTGCAGCTGTTCTTGGAACGTTGTCATTAAACGTTGCTTTTCGTTGCGCTCTAAAATTGGAGACGCTTCGCCAGTTGCAGGTGTTGTGGCGGTAAGTGCAGCATTTTTTTGTTGTTCTGATTTTTCTTTCGAACAGCCAGAAAATAAAGCAGCCATAGAAAGTGCACAAACAAGTACTGTTTTGTGAGAAGAAAAGGCCATAAAAACCCCTTAACGAATGAGTGATCGGGAAATAATGGATGTTAGCATAACAAAAAATGCATCAAGCCGTGTTGAATTTCATGTGTAACTCTGCAAACAGCATCAAGCCAGCTTAGCCTCTTGGGTGAAATTGCGCATGTAATTGCTGTAATCGAATTTGTGCTACATGAGTATAAATTTGTGTGGTAGACAAATCACTGTGTCCAAGTAACATTTGTACCACCCTTAAATCTGCACCATGATTAATTAAATGTGTTGCAAAGGCATGACGAAGGGTATGTGGCGACAGTTCTGCGGTAATATTGGCTTGAAGTGCATATTTTTTGATGGCATACCAAAAATTTTGTCGGCTCATCAATCCGCCATGTTGCGTTAAAAATACATAATCAATGGTTGAACGATATAAATGTGGTCTTGCTTCATTTAAGTATTTCTCAAGCCACATAATCGACGTTTGTCCCAATGGCACTAAACGTTCTTTATTGCCTTTGCCTAAAATACGTAAATAACCTTGTTTTAAATTTAAAAGCTCAATTCGCAGTTGAATCAGTTCTGTCACGCGAAGTCCACAGGCATATAAAACCTCTAACATGGCTCGATCTCGTAAACCAAGTGGGGTGGTCAGGTCAGGTGCATGAATTAAGGCGACAACATCAGCTTCACTTAAATCTTTGGGGAGGTTTCGTCCGAGTTTGGGGGTTTTATAAGAAGCAAGTGGATTATCGGTTCTTAATTTTTGTTCACGGAGAAATTTAAAAAAAGAACGCAGTGCTGACATCATTCGTGCAATTGAGCGCGGGCTTTTTTCTTGCTGATTCAATTTAATCAGTATGTCAGAGATATGCTCTTTGTTCCATGACGGCAGAGGGTCATGCTGTAGTTGTGCACATTGAATTAAATCTGATAAATAGGCATTTCGTGTATGTGCACTGACGGTTTGAGAGATTAAATAATCACGATAAGCAATTAAAAATGTATATTGCTTTGGAATATTGATAGGTGCAGGAATACGCGGTTTTTTGTTATTCATCATATTAAACGAGATAAATAAGAATGAATTTAATAGATTATTCAGCAAAAGTCGAACAAGGATTCACTTTTACATACATTTCGATTGTGTAAATTATTATCATTTATGTTTATAATCAAGGAAACGTTTTAGGGATTGATACAGTGCTATTATCAGAGTTAAAAGTCAAGCAAGCTGCTGTTATTAAAAAAGTTAATAGTCAGTCTTCGGCTGAAACACAAAGTGATTTGATTGCAAGCCGACTCGAGACTTTAGGTTTTATTCCTGGCGCAACAGTCAAAGTGATTGCGCGCGGTATTTTTGGGGGCGATCCGATGTTGATTCAAATAGGATTTACTCGTTTTGCACTGAGAAAAGCGGAATCTGAAAAGATTGAGATTATGCTTGAACAAGGATCAATTGCATGAGTGGTGAATTACGTATTGCACTCATCGGCAATCCGAACTGTGGTAAGACCTCTGTATTTAACCAATTGACAGGAACACGGCAAAAAGTAGGTAACTATGCTGGGGTAACCGTTGAACGTAAAGTTGGCTTTTTTAATTTACCTTCGGGTGATCGTGTTCGTGTTTTAGATTTACCAGGAACCTATAGTTTAAATGCCACCAGCTTAGATGAAGCGGTGACCCGTGACGTATGCTTGGGAAAAATTGAAGAAGAAGCACAGCAAGATGCATTTTTATGTATTGTTGATGCGACCAATTTAAGTTTACATTTGGGCCTAGTGCTTGAAGTGATTCAGCTTGGACGCCCTATTTTACTTGTATTGAATATGATGGATGAAGCACGCCGCCGTGGTATTCAAATCAATGCACAAAAGCTCTCTGAGCGTTTGGGCGTCACTGTGATTGAAAGCGTAGCAAAAAATACAGCAGGTGTTGAAACGCTTGTTAAAGCACTGGAACAAAAACGCTTTTCAGTGGCAGATTCAACACGCTCTACAGCATCACATCAACATGTACAGTCGATTGTCAATGATGTTGTGATTTATGCAGATCAAGAAGATAAACGTACTGAAGTCCTAGATCGAATTTTTCTTCATCCTGTATTGGGTTTAATCACGCTGACCTTGTTAATGTTTGTGGTTTTCCAAGCTGTATTTACTTGGGCAGAACCCTTTAAAGCGGTGATTGAAGGGGTATTTGAATGGGTAGGTGGTCAAGCTGGTGCATTCATTACTCATCCAATGCTGCATAGCCTAGTAGTCGACGGTATTATTACTGGTGCAGGCAGTGTGGTGGTATTTTTGCCACAGATTTTGATTCTATTCTTTTTTATTTTGATTTTAGAAGAAACTGGATATTTACCCCGTGCAGCATTCTTGCTTGATAAGCTCATGTATAAAGCGGGATTAAGTGGTCGTGCATTTATTCCGCTGTTATCCAGCTTTGCCTGTGCTGTACCCGGTATTATGGCCACCCGAAGTATTAGTGACTCAAGAGACCGCTTAGCAACGATTTTGGTTGCTCCTCTCATGACATGTTCAGCGCGGTTACCTGTATATGCATTATTAATTTCAGCATTTATTCCAAACCATCAAGTATTTGGATTTTTAAGTTTACAAGGTTTGGTGTTACTTGCGCTGTATATGGCAGGGATTGTGAGTGCACTTATTGTTGCGTCTATTATCAAATTGTTTCGTAAAGATAAATCGCAATATTCATTACTCATGGAATTACCAAGTTATCGCTTACCTAATTTAAAAAGTGTAGCGATTGGTTTATTAGACCGCGGTAAAATTTTCTTAAAGCGTGTGGGCGGAATTATTTTTGCGCTATCTATTTTGCTGTGGTTTTTAAGTACATTTCCGCAGCCACCGGAAAATGCGACCATGCCGGCAATTGACTATAGTTTTGCCGGGCAATTGGGGCACTTTATTCAACCTCTGTTTGCGCCCATTGGTTTTACTTGGCAGATCTGTGTTGCATTAATTCCTGCCATGGCAGCACGTGAAGTGGTGGTGGCAGCACTTGGAACAGTGTATGCCTTATCAGGTGCTGACGATGATGCAGTGGCGCAAGGCTTAACGCATTTAATTAGCTCGCCAGGGTCTGGGTGGTCTGTTGCAACAGGGCTCTCGCTTTTGGTATGGTTTATTTATGCACCACACTGTATCTCGACATTAGCAACTGTTCGCCGTGAAACAGGTTCATGGAAAATGGTTGCCTTTATGACAATTTATTTGTTTGGATTGGCGTATTTTTCAGCCTTCTTAACTTATCAAATTGCCTCACATTATTTTGGCTAAATGAAGGAGGCTAAAATGATCGAAGTGATTATTATTGCAGCATTGGTCATTTGGAGTGCATTGTATACATTCAAAAATGTATTTCCAAAATCTTCAGCACGTGTATTTACAGCACTGGCACAATTTGCAGAGCAACGCGGATTTCAAAAGTTGGCTGTTAAATTGCGCCCTGTTGCAGCAGCAGGCTGTGGCGGTGGCTGTGGTTGTGGGCCGAGTGCATCAACAAAAAAATCAGAGTCACCTGCTTCATCCGATGTGGTGAAAGCAGTGAAGTGGAAATAAACCATAAAACGTTCACGTAAAAGCCGCCTGAAAAGGCGGCTTTTACGTGAATAACACAAAAAAATAAAGCCGACTGTCATCTTATAAAAGTAATCCGAAAAACAAAATGCTAACATCAACCACGAAAAATAATCAGTTGGTGATTGGGGCATATATCGATGTTAATACAACGTGGTGGATTAAAAGTTGTCGCAGGGCTTGGGGTATCTGGCGTATCTGTTGTTCAGTTTTTACTTGAAAAAGGCTACCGTGTGGCTGTGACCGATTCAAGAGCAGTGCCACCAGGACATGATCAAATTCCACCAGACGTTGAAACCCATTTTGGTGCATTTAATCAGGCTTTATTACTTCGTGCTGAAGAAATTATTTTAAGCCCAGGTTTATCACCTAATACACCAGAAATCCATGCTGCTGCTCAGCAAGGAATTCCTGTGATTGGTGATATTCAATTATTACGCCGTGCTACAGATCTTCCAATAATTGCCATCACAGGTTCAAATGCCAAAAGTACAGTCACCACACTGGTTGATGAAATGCTACAGCAGGCGGGTAAGCAAGTTGCAGTTGGTGGTAATTTAGGACGTCCTGCACTTGATTTACTTAAAGACCAACCTGAGTTGATTGTACTTGAGTTGTCGAGTTTTCAACTTGAAACGACATCAAACTTACATGCACATGTTGCTGTGGTCTTGAACATGAGTGAAGATCATTTAGATCGACATGGTAATATGATGAACTATCACCAAGCCAAGCACCGTATTTTTCAAGGTGTGAAGCATGTGGTGTATAACCGTGATGACAGTTTGACACGTCCATTTGTCCCGGATGCAACGCCAATGAAAAGCTTTGGTTTGAATGCACCAGACATGAACCAATATGGTGTTTTAACAGATTTAGACGGCACCATTTGGCTAGCACGCGGTCGAGAGCGTTTGATTAAAAGTGCAGATTTATATATTCAAGGTACGCACAATGTCGCGAATGCTTTAGCATGCTTAGCGATAGGCGAATTTATTGGTATAGCAAAAGAGAGCATGTTAGCAACTTTAAAACAATTTAAAGGTTTGGCCCATCGCTGTGAATATGTCACAACCAAGGCCAATATTCGCTATTATAATGACTCAAAAGGGACCAATATTGGCGCATCGATTGCTGCAATTTTAGGGCTTGGACAAGCTATTCAGCATCAACAAGGTCAAGTGGTATTGATTTTGGGTGGTCAAGGCAAAGGACAAGACTTTAAGCTATTACGCCAAGCAATAGAGCAATATGTACGTACTGTGGTATTGATTGGGCAAGATGCTACACTGATTGCCGCAGCCATTGAAGGTTGTGCAGACATTCAATATGCTGAAACATTGCAACATGCGGTTACTGCCTGCCAAGCTGCAACTGAAGCAAATGATGTGGTGCTTTTATCACCTGCATGTGCAAGTTTTGATATGTTTAAAGGCTATGAAGATCGCGGGCAACAATTTGTTGCTTGTGTAGAGAAATTATAACGATGATCAATAAAAAAAATGGTGCCATAGTCGCCAATAAAACTGATTCAATCTCTAAAATCAATGCAGTGTATGACAAGATTGCAAACAGCTTGCCTGCAGAAATTACAGCAAGAAATGTGTTGGTGTTTTGCGTCTTTGCACTGTTAATTATTGGCTCAGTCATGGTGGCATCTGCTTCCATGCCTTATGCTGCAACCATGCAAAATGATCCATTTTATTTCATTGAACGACATGCCATTTCAATTGTTGTCGCAATGATTGCAGCTTTTGTAGTGTCAAAGTTTGCTTTAGAAATATGGTTTAAAAATATTTTCTTATTTTGGATTTTTACCATTGGTTTATTACTTCTTACGCTTGTAATAGGTACAGAAGTCAATGGCGCAAGGCGATGGATACGGCTTGCATTTTTTACGTTACAGCCTGCAGAAGTTGCAAAAATGGTGATGGCTATTTTTACAGCAGACTATGTGGTGAGACGTGCAAGTGAAGTCCGCCAAAGCGGTTGGGTTGGGTTGTCACGTTTAGCCTTGGTTATGTTTGTATCTATTATTCTTATTATTTTAGAGCCTGACTTTGGGTCTACAGCCGTGATTGTCATGATGATGGTAGGTGTGTTTTTCTTGGCAGGCGCACCCATTAAGCAGTTCATTGTGATGGGCGGTGTGATTGCCATGGCATTGGTTTCATTGATTGTTTTTGAGCCTTACCGTTTAGAGCGGTTAACCTCTTTTGCCAATCCGTGGGCAGACCCATTGGGTACAGGCTACCAATTGTCGAATGCATTGATGGCATTTGGACAAGGGGAGTGGTTTGGTGTGGGCTTGGGGCATAGCATGCAAAAAATGTCTTATTTACCTGAAGCACATACCGACTTCATGCTTGCTATTTTAGGTGAGGAGTTTGGTTTTTTTGGTATTGTCACTGTGCTGAGCCTTGAGTTTATGATGTTGGCATGCTGTATTAAAATTGGCTATCGTGCTTTAAAAAATAACTATTTAAGAGCAGGTTATTTAGCATATGGCATCAGTTTTATCTTTTTAATGCAAATTTTGGTCAATGCCGGAATGAACATGGGGATGTTACCCACCAAAGGTTTGACTTTGCCTTTTATCAGTTATGGTGGATCATCACTGATGATGTGTGCAGTGATGATTACATTGGTATTAAAGGTTGATGCTTCAACCAAAGCAGAAAACCCTGATCAAGAATTGTCTAACTTTTAGCGGTAAATTGCATCTAATGTGAGCTGCTGCGGAATGGCTTTAAAATCCCATGCTGCAACGGCTTGCTTAAGCATCAAGTGTGGTGAGTTCAGCTCAATAGACGGTTGACCTAAGGCAGACAGAGCATGAGCTAAAAGCTGAGGGGCTTGTTTGACATCAAGTGCTTCAGCCATATTCTGTTTTGAAAGCTTTTGACCATGCTCATTCATTGCAAGCGGCAAGTGCATATAATTTAATTGCGGATATTTTAAGCATTGCCCAAGCCAAATTTGTCGCTGCGTGTTATCCAGCAAATCTGCACCTCGGACCACATGGGTAATGCCTTGTAAGTAATCATCTACCACTACAGCAAGCTGATAATTGATAATGCCATCGCGTCTGAGCAAGACAAAATCACCCAAATCATGCTGTAAGTTGCTGCATTGAAGACCTTGTAATTGGTCATGAAAACAAATCAGTTGATCTTCGACTTTCAAACGAATTGCTTGATTTGCAAAGCCAAGGTTGAGATGGCGACAGTGACCTGCATAGATGGCATTTGAACCTAACATTTTTCGCGTGCATTGACAGGCATAGACCAAGCCTTGCTGCTGTAACGTATGGATGACTTGATGGTAAATATCAAGGCGGTCTTTTTGAAATAGAATGTCACCATCAATTTCAAATTCAAAAGCATCAAGACAATCAAGAATATGGCATTCGCTGTTGGGATAAATACGAGGAATATCTGTATCTTCAATCCGAACTAACCATTGGCCATGCTGAGACTTTGCTTCACAGTAACTTGCAACTGCTGTGATCAGTGAGCCAAAATGCAAAGGGCCGGTTGGCGAGGGCGCGAACCGACCGATATACTGTGACGATGGTGAAAAGGGTTCACCCATCGATTAACCTTTATTTTGTTTTTCTTTAATTTCAGCCAATGTTTTGCAATCAATACATAACGTTGCTGTTGGACGTGCTTCTAAACGGCGTAAACCGATATCAATACCACATGTTTCACAAAAGCCATAATCCACATTTTTAATTGCTTCTAATGACTGTTCGATTTTGCGAATCAGACGGCGTTCACGGTCACGTGTTCTCAGTTCAATTGCAAATTCTTCTTCTTGCGTCGCCCGATCGTTTACATCAGGTAATGCACTTGACTCATCTTGCATGGTGCTGAGCGTACGATCAACTTCAGACATTAAGTCATTTTTCCAAGCCACAAGAATTTTTCTGAAGTGTTCAAGCTGCTCATCAGACATGTACTCTTCATTTTTCTTTGGTTCATACGGCGCAAAACCAAAAAGACTTGCTGTTGAGCCAGGATTATCAATCGTTTTAGGCTTTGTCTTGCGACCACGTTTCGGTGCTTCGCCGTCAGGACTATTGGTTTGTTCATCTAAGACTTGGTTTAGAGTATCATTCGCCATACAGGGCATTCCTCATCATATACGTCAAAGCTACGTATGTATTACGGTGATATGCAGGTTTTTTATTATGTACCCTTGAAATGCAACCACCTGCAAGGGCTCGTCATCATAAAGACTTTTTGTCAAGTTGGATAGTCTTTATGTGAATAATATGGACTAACTCCATATATATGGCGAATTAAATTAATATAAATAGATAAAAATTAAAAGTTAATAGCCACAAATATTCAAATTTATTTTTTCTATCATAGATTCAACTCGAAAAATTTCAGTTTCTAAGCGCCCATCATCATATAAATTGAGGAGTCGATAGCCCGGTGTATCTTCATCTAAAGCGAAATCTTGACTTAATGGTTTAAATTGCACACACGTTGAAGGTACAGAAAAAATCGGAATATGCTTGAAATAAATCTCTGCTTCTTGATGTACATGACCATGAATTACAGCTTTCACATTCGGATATTTACACAAAATATTCATCAATTGATCAGTATTTTTTAAGCAGTGTTGATCAATCCATGCTGATTTCATTTCTAAAGGATGATGGTGACAACCAATTAAGATATGTTGATCTTGATGTTGTTTGAGTGCTTGTTCTAAATGATTTAATTGTTCTTCATCAATTAATCCATCTACTTTTCCAACCACTGCGCTGTCTAATAAAATGACACACCAACGGTCAAGAGAAATGACTGACAACTTACTTTTTTGTGGGTAAGGAAAACAGCTTGGATCATCATGATTCCCCGGAGTTTGATAAAAGGGAATATTTAAGCTGCCCATATAGTTTAAATAGCGCTGATAAGTGACAGGTTTTGGAACTTGTGCAACATCCCCAGTATGTAAAATCGTATCAATATGTTGGTGGCGTGACAAAATTTCATCAATAATTTGATGGAACGTACGTTCAGGATTGAGTTCAATAAAATTCTTATCAGGCAGATCCATCAGGTGAGTATCACTAATTTGAACAATCGTTTTCATAAGATCTAACTCTTTTAAATAGAGAAATCACTTGGCATGAAGCTGTTTTATATGTTGTTGTAACCATTGCAAAGCAATAATAACAGGAGCATTTGTAAGCGCATGTTGTGTAAATAGATCATCTAGTTCGTGATAGTGAAATAGATGTACTTTAATATTTTCCCCTTCATCTTCTAAACCAAAAATACTGCCATCTTTTGGAAGTTCAGCTTGTGCTGTGTAAAGATGAAAAATTTCATTTGAACCGCCAGCTGACGGGAAAAAAGTAAACAGGTGTTTTAAATCTCGAATTTCACAGCCTGTTTCTTCTACACTTTCTCGGTATAAACATGCTTCTGGAGATTCATCCCCATCTAATAAGCCTGCCACAACTTCTAAATGCCAAGGAGTTTGTGAAAGATAATCCACTGCACCCACACGAAATTGTTCGATCAGTAAAAAACGTTGTTCTTCATCGTTATATACCAAGACCCCAGCTGCTTGTTTACGTAAAACAATTTCTCGGTCAACAACGGCTGAATATTGATCCCCATCAAATAAACGGTACTTGAGTTGTACTTTTTCAAGATGAACAAACCCTTTATAGAGTGTTTCCCGTTTTAAAATTTCAATATCTTCATGCGTATAACGTTTTTTAACCATTACTTTTCGGTGGTTGTTTAAGCAGATGAGATTATGCTATCTGAGTTAAGTTGGTTAATAAATATTTAATTTATAGACTTATGTGATAGTTCTCACATAAAAAAATTTTATTATTAAATGGTACAAAATATAATTTTATAGAGCTTGGTCTTAAGACAAAAAAAGATGACTTGTTTTCCAAGTCATCTGTTGTGATAGACAAAATGCAGGTTAATTCATGTCTTCATGAGCAATTTGTCGAACATGATGGCTGATTTTCATAGAGCAAAATTGTGGACCACACATTGAGCAAAAATGTGCTGATTTATGTGCATCTTTAGGCAATGTTTCATCATGCATTGCACGCGCAGTGTCAGGGTCTAAGCTTAAATTAAACTGATCATCCCAACGAAATTCAAAGCGTGCTTTTGATAATGCATTATCACGGACTTGAGCACCCGGATGTCCTTTGGCCAAATCTGCTGCATGTGCTGCAATTTTATAGGCAATAATGCCATCTTTGACATCTTTTTTATTGGGTAAACCCAAATGTTCTTTTGGGGTCACATAACAGAGCATTGCTGTGCCATACCAACCGATCATGGCAGCACCAATGGCTGAGGTAATATGATCATAACCCGGTGCAATATCTGTAGTGAGAGGTCCGAGTGTATAAAATGGAGCTTCTTGACATACTTCAAGTTGTAAATCCATATTTTCTTTAATCATATGCATGGGTACATGACCCGGTCCTTCAATCATCACTTGTACATCATGTGCCCATGCCCGATGTGTAAGTTCGCCCAATGTTTTTAGTTCACTAAACTGTGCAGCATCATTGGCATCTTGAATGCAGCCCGGTCGTAAGCCATCGCCTAAACTAAAACTGATGTCATAAGCTTTCATGATTTCGCAAATGTCATCAAAATGAGTATATAGGAAGTTTTCACATTGATGGCTTAAACACCACTGCGCCATAATTGAACCACCACGAGAGACAATGCCTGTCAAACGATTTGCAGTGAGCGGAATATAATCACGTAATACTCCAGCATGAATAGTGAAGTAATCTACGCCTTGTTCTGCTTGTTCGATTAAAGTGTCTTTAAAGATTTCCCAATTGAGATCTTCAGCAATACCATTGACCTTTTCAAGTGCTTGATAAATAGGTACTGTTCCAATTGGCACAGGTGAATTACGAATAACCCATTCACGGGTCTCATGAATATTTTTACCTGTTGACAAATCCATAATGGTATCTGCCCCCCAGCGTGTTGCCCAAGTCATTTTTGCTACTTCATCATCAATAGAAGAACTGAGTGCTGAGTTACCAATGTTGGCATTAATTTTTACCAAGAAATTACGTCCAATAATCATGGGTTCACTTTCAGGGTGATTAATGTTGGCAGGAATAATGGCACGACCTGCAGCCACTTCTTGGCGAACAAATTCGGGGGTAATTTCAGCAGGGCGATGACGACTAAAATTTTGACCTTGATGTTGGTGTTGATTCATTTCATGCTGTTGGCGTTGGTTTTCGCGAATGGCAATGAATTCCATTTCTTGAGTAATCATGCCTTGCTTTGCATAATGCATTTGCGTGACATTACTGCCTAATTTTGCACGTCTTGGTTTAACAATATGCTGAAAACGAATATCTTCAGTACGGATATCTTTGGCACGTTGCTGACCAAAAATTGAACTTAAACCGTCAAGCTGTTCTGTATCTTGGCGTTCAGCAATCCATGCACTACGACAAGAAGGCAAGCCTTGATTTAAATCGATAGTTACAGTTGGGTCAGTATAAACGCCTGATGTGTCATAGACCAAAATAGCAGCATTTTCCCCGCCACCTAGACCTTCTGGAGTGTCAGAAAGGGCAATTTGACGCATTGGAACACGAATATCAGGACGTGAGCCTTGAATATAGACTTTGTGAGATGCAGGTAATATACGTGTTAAATCTTTTGCATCTTGTTCATGCTGGAATTGTATTTTTGAGTGATTCGTTAATTGGTTCATGACTGTGATCCTAATGATAATCAACGAATCAAGCACAACCAAAAACAAAGACTTTTATGTCACATGACATAAAGGCAGACCGCAGTTTGAGGGTGGCTTGATTCCTACGCAGGTGTTAACCTGATCAGGTTCAACGGTACTCACCCTTAAGATAAACTCAGGTGATCTCAGCGAGTTATTACTCGCGCTCCGTCAAGCTCTAGCCCAAGAGTAGCATGTTTTATTTCAAAATGTTAAAGCAGAAATATTATTTTTGTGGAGACACCGAGGTCACGCCACCAATATGGGTCACACAAATAGAATCACTAAAACAATCACGATTAATGTGGGTGCTATCAAGTGCAAGCGGGTCATATAAACCGATATATTGGTCTAGCTGACGCATATTTTTAATATTCTGTTGACTTTTAGCACGTGTTTCAACGGGACTGAGCGTAACAGGAATATTTTGATTTCTTTCACTCAGTGGTAAGTGAATAAATTTTAAAAATTTAATCGCTTGCTGCGTCAAAACACTTTGACTTTGATTGGCAGCAATGGCTTTAATTTCTTGTAAGGCTTCTGGGTGAATACTGTCTTCATTTTCATAGTTGGTTGAGATTGGCATGTTGGCCAAGCCATGAAATAAAAATCCAGCATATGCCAATTGCAAGCGACGTGCATCTTCAATAAACATACTGTTTGGGTATGTTGAGGTATAGTTTTCCCAAAATTGAGCACGATCTGCAATTTCTGACCAAGATAAGTTAAATGTATTATCTGAAACAGCCGGCTGCTGATTTTGTTCCGCCAAATGCGTGATAAAAATTTGCTCTGCTTTAGGTAAAAACGGCGCAAATATATCTTTTAGGTAGTCAGGTTTGCGGCGATAAGTCCATTCATGCCCACCTGCATTATAAATTTCATAATACGATTGACCTTGATACTTTAATAAGTACTGATCTCTTAAACTGGTTCTAGCAGCCTGTTGAATACGGGTTGGTGAGTAAATATCAGTATTGGATAAGAGCTTTTGAAAATTGGCTTCTTGCTCAGAAGTTCGATTCATATCTGCAGACAAAAAGCGCTGATACATGGCAGTTGATGCATAAAGTAATAAGACACGGTCATCCATGGCCAAATGCGGTAAACACTGTGTGATATGAAAATTAATCTGATCAAGCATGACAACTGTACTATGACTATTGATTTGCTGAATCTGATCTCTTAATGAATCACATGTGTCTTTTGCTAAAGGCAAAATATGTTCAGAATGTTGATCATTTCGATCTATAGGCAAAGGCAATTTATAACAGCTTGTCGAAAATAAACCGATGACCACAGATAAAATAATGACCTTGCTTTTCATATAGCGATGCGTCATATATTCCAGTCAATTGATGTACTTAATGGATATATACTCATTATGCATGCCTTTATTATTTTAGACTGTAAAGGAATGACGACTTTTAGTTAAGAGAATCAACACGAATTTACATTTCACTCAATTGGTAATAAAACTCCTATATTCTACATACCTACAGCTTTGTTATATTGAGCGCAAATCTAGGCAGATATTTATGTCATAATTTTGTCAAAACAAAATGGTTAAATCTCTCTGCTGCATCATACATCTCAATATTTTGGAGATCACCTTGAGCTTGAAAAATCCGATGTTAGCTCATCATATATCATCGCAGTTTAATGAAGACCTACAAGAAGTAAATACTAAGTTTATGTCGCTTGGTGGGTTGTTAGAGCAGCAAGTGGCGGATGCAATTCATGCCTTACTTGATGCCAACATTACATTGGCTTTAGAAGTTCAAGAAAAAGAAAATATTGTTAACCGCTTTGAAACAGAAATTGATGAAAGTTTAACAATTATTTTAGCGCGTCGTCATCCTGCAGCAATTGATTTACGTATGGTGATTGCCATGAGTAAAGCCAATACAGACTTAGAGCGAATTGGGGATGAATCAAACAAAATTGCAAGCATTGCTAAAGAGCTGTGTGAAGCAGATGGCAGCACACGCGGATTTATGGAAGCACGCCATATTGGTAATCAAGTCCGAGTCATGTTACATGAAGCATTAGATGCTTTTGCACGTTTAGATGCAGAGCAAGCGTTAAGAGTGTTACGTGCAGATGCCGATACCGACCGAGAATATCAGTCTGCAACACGTACTTTAATGACTTATATGATAGAAGATCCAAGAAAAATATCACAAGTGATTCAAGTACTTTGGGTACTTCGTTCTTTAGAGCGCATTGGGGATCATGCTCGCAATATTGCAGAGCAAGTGATTTATATTGTGAAAGGTTTTGATGTAAGACATACCAGTATTGATGAAGTTGAACAAAAAATTCACCGTATTGATTAAGGTCATCACCAGTTAAAAAGCAATCATCTTATGTTTAAAGATCATTGATATACTTTTCTTTAGACAAAAAAAGATCCCAAACCTTGGGGGAGATTTGGGATTAATATAGATGATTGCTTTTTGTTATTGTTATAATTTCAGGAAGTGCAATCTGCTTCTCTATGTGTACATAATAATGCGTGAATTGACTTAAGTCATGACAAGTCTTGTAAAAGGTTGTGTGTTTCTATTACAAGTTTGTAATATTAGGTTATTTCGGTCAAAAAATGTTAGGTAATATGGAAATTATACGACCTAACAATTCATTTTTCTAGACTATTCTGGCTTCCAACCTTCTGCTTTTTCAATAGAGTGGTCATTTGAGAAGAATTTTTCACGCTGTTCTTCCAAAAATTGCTTTGCTTCAGGCTCAAAAACATTCAATCTTTTTTCATTAATCAATGTTGTTTGATACTGTAACCACTCTTGCCATGCTTGTTTTGACACGCTTTGTAAATACTCTTGTCCTTTAATGCCGGGAAAAGGAGGGAAATCTAAAGCATCCATATTTTGTTGATACTTTCGGCAAAATACTTGGTTTGACATATTAAATTCCTTTGGGTTAGGCATAAAGTGCATTGATACGTTGGTGTGCACGTTCAATTGCAGCTTGTACTTGAGCCGGTGCAGTGCCACCAATATGGTTACGGGCGTGAACAGATGCTTCAAGAGTTAATGCTTGATCAAATACATCTTGGCCAATTAAATCCGAGAATTGTTGTAATTGCTCTAAGCTGAGTTCAGACAAGTCTTTATCTTCATTGACGGCCAATGCCACAGCTTTACCAACAATTTCATGTGCATCACGAAAAGCAGTTCCTTTTTTAACCAAGTAGTCTGCAAGATCTGTTGCAGTTGAGAAGCCACGTAATGCAGCTTCACGCATGATTTCTTGATGAGGAACCAATGCAGGAACCATGTCTGCAAATGCCATTAAGCTGCCACGAACGGTATCGATGGCATCAAATAAAGGCTCTTTATCTTCTTGATTGTCTTTATTGTAAGCCAAAGGTTGGCCCTTCATCAGCGTCAATAGGCTCATTAAATCACCAAAGACACGGCCTGACTTACCACGTACCAATTCAGGAACATCAGGGTTTTTCTTTTGCGGCATA
The DNA here is from genome assembly GCF_900197575.1 of Acinetobacter apis. Classification (GTDB taxonomy): domain Bacteria; phylum Pseudomonadota; class Gammaproteobacteria; order Pseudomonadales; family Moraxellaceae; genus Acinetobacter; species Acinetobacter apis. The sequence continues at coordinate 147,624 of NZ_FZLN01000004.1, forward strand.
ATAGATGAGCCTGTGCAAAAGCGATCAGGAATTTGTACAAATTTAAATTGTGCAGATGTCCATAAAATCAATTCTTCCGACATACGTGATAAATGCATCATAATTAATGCAGCAGCAGCATTGAACTCAATTGCAAAATCACGATCTGATACGCCATCTAATGAGTTTTCAGTCACTTCATCAAAGCCAAGCAGCTCGGCTGTGTAGTGTCGATCAATTGGATATGTGGTGCCTGCAAGGGCAGCAGAACCAAGCGGTAAGCGATTTACACGTTTACGGCAATCTTTTAAACGTTCAGTGTCACGAACGAGCATTTCAAACCAAGCCAATAAGTGATGACCAAAAGTGACAGGCTGAGCAGTTTGTAAGTGGGTGAAGCCAGGCATAATGGTGTCAGTATGCTGAGCAGCTAAACTGAGTAAACCCAGTTGTAGTTTTTTTAAAATTGTTAAGATGTCATCAATTTCATCACGTAAATATAAACGAATATCTGTGGCAACTTGGTCATTTCGGCTACGTCCAGTATGCAGCTTTTTGCCGGTAATTCCGATGCGTTCTGTCAAACTTGATTCGATATTCATATGAACATCTTCGAGTTCAACACGCCATACAAATTGACCTGCTTCAATTTCCGCTTGAATAGTTGTTAAACCTTGAATAATCTGGTCACGTTCAATTTCTGTTAACACGCCTACTTTACATAGCATTGTGGCATGTGCAATCGAGCCTGCAATATCTTGCTTATAAAAGCGTTGGTCAAATTGAACAGATGCTGTAAATTCAGCGACGAATGCATCCGTTGCTTCGGTAAAACGTCCACCCCACATGCCAGAGGTTTGAGATTGCGAATCTGGAATATTTGAAGATGTGGCCATAGTTACTCCGTATTGTTGTCATGTAAATGCTGAATGATCTTTAAAAACAGTAGGCTTGTAGTATTTTGAATGGGTCAAATCATTTTAGCAGATTTATGTTTTCTACTCATACCTAGAAAGCATATCTATGTCGTATCTAAAGGTGAAAACTTGTATTATTCAGTGATATGTATAATTTATAAGCACCATAGTCATTCTTATCAAGTTTTATTTCTGCGTTATACTACACACTTATGGCAAGCTGTATGCGGAATAAAACCCATACAAAAATATAGTTCATATCAAATTTGAGGCAAGTTAAAAAATCCTGCTTGCAATTTTTTATAAGATGTTTAGTTTAAAGCATCAAGAAAGAGTGGCTTTGAGAATTTATGAGTACATTAAAAATTGCAACACGTAAAAGCCCATTGGCGTTATGGCAAGCTGAACATATCAAAGCAAAACTTGAAACCTTGCATGCTGGGCTAAAAGTTGAGCTAGTGACCTTTGTCACACAAGGGGATAAAATCTTAGATACGCCATTGGCAAAAATTGGTGGGAAAGGGCTCTTTGTAAAAGAGCTTGAAAATGCGTTATTGGATGGCAGAGCCGATTTGGCTGTTCACTCAATGAAAGATGTACCTATGCGTTTACCTGAAGGATTAGATTTACCGATTATCTGTGAACGAGAAAATCCATTTGATGCATTTGTTTCAAATAACCATGAAAGCTTTATCGATTTGCCACAAGGCGCTGTGATTGGCACATCAAGCTTACGCCGTAAAAGCCAAATTTTGCATTACCGCCCTGACCTTGTTATTAAAGACTTACGTGGCAATGTGGGAACGCGTTTGGGTAAACTGGATGCAGGCGAATATGATGGTATTGTTTTGGCTTGTGCAGGACTAGAGCGCTTAGGTTTAGCTGAGCGAATTCGTCATTCTATTGACCCTGTGATTAGTTTGCCTGCAGTTGGACAAGGTGCATTGGGTTTAGAGTGCCGATCAGATGATGCACATGTTTTAGCATTAATTGAACCATTACGTCATTTTGAAACCGAAGTATGTGTCCGTGCTGAACGTGCTTTTAATGCTTATTTAGAGGGTGGTTGCCAAATTCCTATCGCAGGTTATGCCACATTACAAGGCCATCAGTTAACTATGCAAGGTCGTGTCGGTAGTACAGACGGTCAAACATTACTTAAAGCTGAACGCATTGATGTCTCTGAACATGCAACCCAACTTGGTGAGCAGTTGGCACAAGACTTACTTGAGCTTGGTGCTCAGCCTTTGCTTGACGCACTGCATTCATAGATGTTGTTTATTAATACGCGCCCAAGTGATCGGGCGCAGCAATTAACCACCAAGTTAAAAGAAACAGGCATTCAAGTGCTTGATCTACCGCTTCTTGAATTGTCTACATTGCCTTTAGATGAGGCATTGATAAAACTGTTTTTATCATTGCCGAGTGCAGAGGTGATTGTGGTGGTTAGCCCAACCGCAGCTGATATTGGACTTGCATATTTAAAAGCATGCCATATTTCATTGTCTTTGCTTAGTCATATTCATTGGATTGCTGTAGGTGAAAAAACAGCAGCGGTGTTAAAGAAAGCGGGGCTCAATCCCTATGTGCCTGAAGTTGAAACTTCTGAAGGCATGCTAGATATACCTGTGCTGCAACAACATGCTACTCATCATGTGGCATTTTGGCGCGGGATAGGTGGGCGACAATTTATGATGCAACATTTGGCATCAAAAGGGTTACAAATTAGTAACTTTTTATTATATCAACGTGCTTTACCTGTATCGACGCAACAAAAACTACTACAAAACTATGCTGAAATTCAAATGTATCAGCCTAATATCTATGTCTGTATTAGCAGTGAAGCAAGCTGGTTAAATTGGAAATCAATCTGTCATCATCATCTCTCGTTCATACAAGACTGCTATTATGTAGCGCTTGGAGCACGTTTGACCACGCTACTGATGGCAGAAGTTGATCCAACGCATGTTTATGAAATTGAAAACTTGCATGCAACAACAATCAGTCAGGTCATGGTCAAGGGTCAGAAGCGCGTATGAAAAAGTTATGGATTGGACTTTTATGTTTATCAATACTCTGGATTGCTAAGTTAACCTATGATCAGCAACAGTATACCCAGCGGCTTGATGTCTTGGAGCGCCAAGCCACCAAAGTTGAACAAAATGCAGATAATATCAATGATCAATTGATTGCTTTTCAGCGGAAAGTACAGCCGCTCACTCAGCAAGCAGATCAAGGACAAATGAATTTAGCTGTGCCTTCACAAGCTGAACAACATCTTATTTCTGACCAGCATATGGCCATTAATCCAATTGTTTTAATTCAGCAACAACTCGACTTAATTCAATTTGCATTACAGCAAAAGCAAACGGTCTATGCTTTAGAGCGATTACAGCTTTTATCAGAAAAAGTTTTAAATTATGACTTTGCACCTGCATTAAGAGAAAGTGTTTATACCTCGTTGCTGCAAGACCAACAAAATATCAGTCAATTTAATCTACAGCATAGCATTCAAGTTAAACATGCTTACCGTACTTTGCGTTCACTCGACCAATTATTAAATCAGCTCATGAAGAAAAACACATTAAGTTATTCACCTAATGATGATCATAAGCACAGCGGCTTTAGTTGGTTTAGTTTACAGCCAAGCAGTCAAGCTAAAACCAATTTAATGGGGCAGTCTATTGTGATTAAAGAGGCGCAATTAAGATTGATCATTGCCAAGCAAATGATTGATGCAGGGCAATACAGTGAATACCGCTATGCCTTAGATGATATTTTAGCGTTGTGCCATCAATCACCGATGTTAAATAAAAAAGAAGTACTCGCTTTAATTCAGCAAGCAAAGAATATTCCTTTGTATGACCCACCAAAACTCCATACTTTTGCATTACTGAAATAGTTATTGTTATGAAAAAAATCTTAAGTGCATATGCATTGGTCTTAACCACATTGGTTCTGACATGTTTACTGTTTAGTTATGGCAGTGGACTTGGGTATGTCTATTTGTTTTTTCGAGGCTGGGAATTGCAGACCAATGTCTTGGTATTGGTCATTTTATTATGTACAGCAAGTCTGTTATTTCAAGTGGTGTGGTATTTGGCTAAACGTTATTTGTCACGTCGTCATCGCAGAACACAGCAAGTCATTTCATTTGAGACATTGCATCCTTATGAGAAATTAGCAGTACTTTGGTTACTTGATGCTGATATTGAAAAAGAACAAATGATTCAAGATATTTTTTCTCAATCTGCATTACTAGATACCTTAATTAAAGCATCTTTTTTACGCAAAAAAGGTGAGTATGACGCCGTATATCCTTTGCTCGAACAAACGCCTCCTGCAGCTTATGAGCTTGCTGAGTTGCATTATATTGAAACGCTTATCTTAGACCATCAGCAAGATCAGGCACTTTTGCGTTTAGAAAAACTGTCTAATCACCAACCTGCATCATGGCTACTAAGCTTACAGCATGGTTATACGCAGTATATTGCAAAGTTGTGGGGACAATTTGCCATACAATTTCCTTGGGCATACTTGAATGCAACAACCTATGGAAATTTAACGCCAGAAGATAATCATCAATGGTTAATCACCATTTTACAAACTTTTGATCATGCATCAACTGAAGAAAGGGATCAGTTAAAAGCACGTTATCTTGGTTTAGAACAGCAGATGGCGGAAGCGGTGTATTCAAATAAAGTATTGTGGCTAAAAATTCTAGCTCGTTTTCCTGAATTGGCGATCGAACATGAATTATTAGTCACCCATTTATTAGAAGACCGTTTTGATCAAGATGTCTTTTTTATGTGGTTTGAGCAAAAAATACTTTGTGAACATCCAAATTATGCGGATATAGAGCAACAAATTGAAATTTGGCAAGATCGTTATATGCCAATGCCGGTATTTAGCTTCACCAAGTACTGTGTATATGAGGCAACAGGACGAATTAATGATGCAAACAGCATTTTAAAAGAATTTCCTAACCACGTCCTCATGAATTATCTAAGAATCAAAGCCAATATAAAAAATGATAATCATTTAGTTGAACAGCTCAATCAAATATTCGAAACAGATACTAAGTTTCTAAAAATTAATATTTAGTATTAATATTTTTTTAAAATAAATTAATTTAAATAAAACTACTACAAATGTACGAAATAGCTTACAAAGTATTATAAATATAATAACTAATATCACAGCCTAAATGGTTATTATTAATCAAATAAAGATTCAGTTTATATAAGATAAAATCAATCAAATTAATAAGTGGATTTGTTTTTTGAATTAACTTGATCTTTAAATTAAATACAAACTGATATACTTATTAATAATTATTTATTATGATGAGTGAAATTTAATTTTTAATTTTTTAATTGGGTGGATTATATGAAAGATATTAGTATTAATGAACTAACGGTCGATGAATTAAAACGTTTACAACAAGAAGCTGAAGCATTAATCAGTTCTAAAAAAGAAAAGGCTATTTATGATGCCTATCATAAGGTCATGGAAATCGCAGCGTCATTAGAGCTATCTATTGAAGAACTTTTAGAATATGGTTCACAAAAGCGTAAAACCACGACACGTAAAGCGGTTGAGCCAAGATACCGCAACATCAACAACCCAGAAGAAACTTGGACTGGTCGTGGTAAACAACCGCGTTGGTTAGTTGCAGAGTTAAAAAAAGGCGCTCAATTGGAAGACTTTATAATTTAATTAATCTGCAAAAATGTTCATTTATTATTTTAAAGGCTTTGATTAAAATCAGCGCAATTATTATAAACTGTACAGACCAGTACGCATATAAATAGTTATGATAATACAGATCTGTACGTTTATAAGGTTAATGTAGTTTTATTTTTTATTATTGGGGTGGTTGGTGTTTGATTTAAATAAAACCAATTTAATAATACTGAACATTGTTTTGGCTTTTTAGAAAAATGAGTGAAATAAATATGAAGTGGACATTACAAGCTATTTCGAGTGAGCTAGACAATCAAAACTTCGAGATTATAGACAGCACTGTTCTAGTTGGTCGACATCAGAACTGTAACTTGGTTTTGCAGTCATCGAAAATTTCACGTAAGCATGCAGCGTTTCATATTAAAGACCAACAATTGTGGCTAGAAGATTTGCAATCATCTAATGGTACTTTTATCAATGAGATTCAAATTGACAGACCTACACAGCTTGAATCTGATGATGTCATTCAATTTGCTGATTTGCAGTTTCGTGTATTGGCATCCAATGAATCTACAACGTATGCTAACGAAGACACACAAAATGCAGACGTCAATGATGTAGCTCATGAGTCAACACATCAACAGCCTGCACAGTCGAACGATGCATCTGTAGAGCAGAAACAATCTGTTGTGAAAGATCATGCAACTGAAGTGCAAGAAACGCCTTCCAAAGCCCCGCAACAGTCTTCCCGTATGGTTGGTATAGTAATATTTGTTGTTGCTATTATTATTGCTTTTGTGGTCTGGTCTATGAGTAAGTAATTTAAGTGATGTAAAAAAGTATGCTGAGGCATACTTTTTTTATGCCTAAAAAGAGGCAACTCAGTATGAAACAGCCCATTTATGCGGTGAAATAGCGTGGTGTTCTTGAATATGATTTGCTATCTTAGATCACAAGAATCAATTTTGTTAATTAGCACTGGCTAAATCATAGTGTTCTTACAAGTAAATTTGTTGATCAATTGGATGGGTAGAGCATGCAACTACATAGAATTCTTCGATGGCGTCACTCATAAATTCACTTAATTCATTTAATTAAATTTATGAGATCTCTACATCATGCAACGTACAAACTTTGAAAAATTAGTTGAGCAAGGCTACAACACCATTCCAGTTTATCGCCAACGTTTGGCGGACACAGAAACCCCTTTATCCGTATATGCCAGATTAGATGATGAATCTGTGCCTTCTTATTTGTTTGAATCTGTTGAAGGCGGAGAAAATTGGGCGCGCTATTCCATGATTGGTTTGGGTGAGTCGACCATTTTTTCTTTCAATGCAGGCGTTTTGACGGTAAAAGACCCACAAGGTCATATTCACCATGAAGAAGGTGTAGACCCTTTTGATTATATCCGTCAATTTCAAGCACAATTTCATGTACCAAACCATGAAGAAATTGAAGGGCTTCCACACTTTACAGGCGGGCTAGTTGGTTATTTTGGCTATGATGCAGTACGTTATATAGAGCCTAAGCTTCAAAATATACCAACAGATGATCCGGTGGGCTTGCCTGATATTTGGATGATGCTATCAAAAACCGTCATTGTATTTGATAATTTAAAAGATACGCTCTACCTTGTTGTACATGCGGATATACAAGCTGGTGATGACTATGACTCGGCACAGCAAAAGCTTGATGAAATCGAAGCTTATCTAAGCCGACCTGCAGTATTAACAGCCAAGCCGCACACTGCACCTCAATTTACTTCTCTGACGGGTGAAGATGCCTATAAAGCATCTATTGAAGTTGTCAAAGAATATATTCGTGCAGGGGATGTCATGCAGGTGGTCCCAGGCCATCGAATGGTGTCTTATTTTGACGGTAATGCATTACAAGTATATCGTGCATTAAGACATTTAAACCCATCACCTTATTTGTTTTTAGTTCAAGGGTACACTTTAGAGAATAATAAACCTTTCCAAATAGTAGGTTCATCACCTGAAATTTTATCACGGCTTGAAAACGGCATTGCAACTGTCAGACCATTGGCAGGAACACGCCCACGTGGTCAAAGTAAAGCAGAAGACTTGGCATTAGAACAAGATTTGCTCTCAGATGAAAAAGAAATTGCTGAACACTTAATGTTGATCGACCTTGGCCGTAATGATGTGGGTCGTGTATCAAAGGTTGGAAAGGTCAAAGTGACGGATAAGATGGTCATTGAACGTTATTCTCATGTGATGCACATTGTGTCAAATGTTGAGGGTGAGGTGAAAGAGGGGGTTGATGCTTTAGATGTATTCAAAGCCACTTTCCCCGCTGGTACGTTATCAGGTGCACCAAAAATTCGTGCAATGGAAATTATTGATGAAATCGAGCCTGTGAAGCGTGGTGTATTTGGTGGCGCAGTGGGATATTTAGGTTGGGATGGTAAAATGGACATGTCTATTGCTATTCGAACAGGCGTTATTCGTGAACAACAGTTCTTTGTGCAAGCAGGTGCAGGTCTTGTTGCTGACTCAAATCCTGATTCAGAATGGAATGAAACCCAAATAAAAGCTCGCGCAGTGATCAAGGCGGTTGAATTATCATCAACTGGGCTGATTTTATAAGTTTTTTTTAAAATATATGGAAAAATCACTTGCAACATTTGCAAGTTTTGCTAAACTGCACACCGTTCCGATACGAAACGTACGAAACAATATGAAACGCCGACATAGCTCAGTTGGTAGAGCAACTGACTTGTAATCAGTAGGTCCTCAGTTCGAATCCGAGTGTCGGCACCAATCATATGTTTCATGATGTTTTAAAAGGAACTGCACTACCAATGCAGTGCGATATGGTGAGGTTCCCGAGCGGTCAAAGGGGGCGGACTGTAACTCCGCTACGAAAGTTTCGAAGGTTCGAATCCTTCCCTCACCACCATATATACTTCGGATGAAGTGGTTGGTTTAAAACCAATATGCGGGAGTAGCTCAGTTGGTAGAGCGGCAGCCTTCCAAGCTGCATGTCGCGAGTTCGACCCTCGTCTCCCGCTCCATCGAAGCTATCGCTCTTATAGCTCAGTGGTAGAGCACTCCCTTGGTAAGGGAGAGGTCTCGAGTTCAAATCTCGATAAGAGCTCCAGATTCTAGAAAAAATAGTTTAAGTGATTTAATCACAGTTTTTAAAAAAGCAGGCTTATTAGTCTGCTTTTAAAGTATTGGGTGTTTGTGTTTTTACAAACATGTCGATATGCTGAATTCATCAGTTTTTTGTTCAATGTGAACGAGGAAGTCATCATGGCTAAAGCTAAGTTTGAACGTAATAAGCCACACGTAAACGTGGGAACAATTGGTCACGTCGACCATGGTAAAACAACACTAACT
>NZ_FZLN01000003.1 GCF_900197575.1 Acinetobacter apis
GAAGGCGTTGAAATGGTTATGCCAGGTGACAACGTTGAAATGTCAGTAGAATTGATCCACCCGATTGCGATGGATGCTGGTCTACGTTTTGCGATTCGTGAAGGCGGTCGTACTGTAGGCGCTGGTGTTGTTGCTAAAGTTATTGCATAATAAATACCTTAAATCGGGAGCGTAAGCTCTCGATTTACTTAATAGGCTAGTAGTTCAATTGGTAGAGCGTCGGTCTCCAAAACCGAATGTTGGGGGTTCGAGTCCCTCCTGGCCTGCCATATATTTTAAAGTTTAAGCTTGATGCTGACTATTTTGTCCTTATAATGGATTCGCGAATTTTACGACGAGTAAAAAGATGTCGAATGATAAATCGCGTGACGCATTAAGCGACGCGCCAGTTCCTCAGAAAAATGATGCAACCGAAGTTGTCCGTACCAGTTCGCCTTTAGATATTGTTTTATGGGTTCTTGCAATTATTTTATTGATTGGAGCTTCTCTTACAAATCAATATCTTCCTGCATATTGGGCACCTGCGAGTAACGTTTGGGTGCAAATCGGTGTGGTTTTGGCTTGTATCATTGTGGCTTTGGGTTTATTATATGCCACCCATCAAGGCAAGGGATTCGTTCGCTTGCTTGTGGATGCACGCATAGAGCTACGTAGAGTAACTTGGCCAACCAAAAAAGAAACGGTGACCAACTCATGGCAAGTTATTTTAGTTGTCGTGGTTGCTGCAATCTTATTATGGTGCTTTGATTACGCACTCAGTTGGTTAGTCAAGCTAATAATCGGGTAGAAAGCGATGAAACGTTGGTATATTATTCATGCCTATTCAGGCTATGAAAAACAAGTGATGCGTTCGCTCAATGAGCGAATCCAGCGTAGTGCTGTTGTTGAAAGCTTTGGTGAAATTCTTGTCCCTACTGAAGAAGTAGTGGAAATGAAAGATGGTAAGAAGCGTAAGTCAGAACGTAAGTTTTTTCCAGGCTATGTCTTGGTTGAAATGGAAATGAATGATGACACTTGGCATATCGTAAAAGAATGTCCAAAAGTCTTAGGTTTTATCGGTGGAACACCTGAAAAACCTGCGCCAATTACTCAAAAAGAAGCTGATGCAATTCTTGCTCGTGTACGCAATAAAGGTGAAGCACCTCGTCCTAAAACGATGTTTGAGCCTGGCGAAGAATTATTGGTCGTTGATGGACCTTTCACAGACTTTAAAGGTGTTGTGGAAGAAGTCCTATATGAAAAATCTCGTTTGACGTTGACGATTAACGTTTTTAATCGCCCAACACAAGTCGAATTGGAATTCCGCCAAGTTGAGAAAGCTGATTAATTTCAACTTGCGGTCGCACTTTAGTGCAACAAGAAAGATAGTTCACATATTGGGAAGCTGAATAAGCGTTATACCCAGAGGTATTTTAAAATGGCTAAAAAGATTGACGGCTATATCAAGCTGCAAGTTCCAGCTGGTAAAGCGAATCCATCACCACCGATTGGTCCTGCATTAGGTCAACGTGGTGTAAACATCATGGCATTCTGTAAAGAATTCAATGCTGCAACTCAAAAAGTTGAGCCAGGTCTTCCGATTCCTGTTGTAATCACTGTGTACAATGATAAATCATTCACATTTATCATGAAAACACCACCTGCATCTATTCTTTTAAAGAAAGCTGCTGGGATTCAAAAGGGTTCTCCTGAGCCGCATAAAACCAAAGTGGGTACTTTAACTCGCGCTCAATTAGAAGAAATTGCAACAACTAAAGAGCCTGATTTAACAGGTGCAGATTTAGATGCGCGTGTACGTACCATTGCGGGTTCTGCACGTTCTATGGGCTTGGATGTGGAGCTATAAGATATGGCAAAGTTAACTAAACGTAAAAAAGCCATTGCAGCGATTGACTCAAACAAAGTGTATTCTTTAGAAGAAGCTTTACAGTTAATCAACGCGTTTCCTGCTGCAAAGTTCAAAGAGTCATTAGACGTATCTGTGAACCTTGGTGTAGACCCACGTAAATCTGACCAAGTCGTACGTGGTGCAACAACACTACCTGCAGGTACAGGTAAAACTGTACGTGTTGCAGTATTTGCTCAAGGCGCTGCTGCAGAAGCTGCAAAAGCTGAAGGCGCAGATATCGTTGGTTTTGATGATCTTGCTGAAAGCATTCAACAAGGTAATCTAGATTTTGACGTTGTAATTGCAGCACCTGACGCAATGCGCGTTGTAGGTAAGTTAGGTACAATTTTAGGTCCACGTGGTTTAATGCCAAACCCTAAAGTAGGTACAGTAACACCTGACGTTGCAAATGCTGTAAAAAATGCTAAAGCTGGTCAAGCACGCTACCGTGTAGACAAAGGCGGTATTATTCATGCAGGTATCGGTCAAGTTGGTTTTGAAATCGATGCAGTACGTCAAAACTTAGAAGCGCTTGTGAATGACTTGAAAAAAGCTAAGCCTGCGACATCTAAAGGGATTTACATCAAAAAAATTACGCTAAGCTCGACAATGGGTCCTGGTTTAAGCGTTGATGTAAACAGCATTTCTAACTAATCGTTAGACAGAATTTTTAATCTCTAAAAGCAAAGATCTTTTGCTTTTGGGGTTGGACTTTGAATTGATAGAACTTGATTCTATTGGCGTCAAAGACCTCAGGCGAGAAGCTTGCTTTTCTTAATAACCCAGCCTGCGTAGACGCGGTGGTGTGATTTATTCATCCTCCGCGTGTAAGTCTTAGGACTTACGAATTGGGAGTGCATTCAAAAGGATGCATAAATCACCTTAGGAGGTTTTACAGTGGCTCTACTATTAGAGAACAAAAAAGAAATCGTTGCTCAAGTGAATGAAACTGCGAGCAAAGCTTTCTCTGCTGTTGTTGCTGACTATCAAGGTTTAAATGTCGAGAAGTTAACACAACTTCGTGTTGAAGCGCGTAAGCTTGGTGTTTCAACTCGTATCGTGCGTAACACGCTTGCAAAACGTGCACTTGAAGGTACTCAATTTGAGATCTTAGGTGACAACCTTGTTGGTCCAACAATTCTTGGTTTTTCAAATTCTGAAGATGACATGGGTGCTGCGGCACGTATTTTCGAAGAATTTGCGAAAACAAACAAAGCATTCGAGTTAAAAGCTGCAGCGTTTGAAGGCAAGCTTTATGTTGGTGAAGAAGTTAGCGTTATTGCAAATCTTCCGAACCAAGAAAAAGCGCTTACTATGCTTGCTAGCGTTCTTCAAGCTCCTATCTCTAAATTGGGTCGTTTACTTACTGCCCTTAAAGAGAAAGACGAGCAAGAAGCTGCTTAAACTCATTACCTTACCACCATTTATATCCATTTGGAGTTATTCTCATGGCTTTATCTAACGAAGAAATCCTTAACGCAGTTGCTGAAAAAACAGTTCTTGAATTAGTAGAATTAATTTCTGCATTTGAAGAAAAATTCAACGTATCTGCTGCTGCTGTAGCAGTTGCTGCTGCTCCTGGCGCGGCTGCTGTTGAAGAGCAAACTGAATTCAATGTTGAATTAACAAGCTTTGGCGCAAACAAAGTAGCTGTAATTAAAGCAGTTCGTGAAGCAACTGGCCTTGGCTTGAAAGAAGCTAAAGACCTAGTTGAAGGCGCTCCACAAGTTCTTAAAGAAGGCGTGAGCAAAGAAGACGGTGAAGAACTTAAGAAGAAACTTGAAGCAGCTGGTGCTACAGTTACACTTAAGTAATCTGTTTTGGGAGTCGGTAATTAAAAAAATTGGCTCCAAAAATGGCTGGTGGCTCTTGGGTCGTCAGCCTTTTTGCGTTACAATAATCGGCTCGGTTTTTATTGAAATTTGAACATTCTATCAAATGACAATGAAAACGGCGAAATTTCAAACGCTTAACAATATTTTTTAAGCTTAAAAATATTGTTAAGCGTTTTATTACCACTCTAATTTGCAGCATTTGTAAGTAGTGGTGGCCATATCGGCCTGCGTAATCCTTCTAAATCCGAACTGCAGGCGGATTTAGTTTAGTACTTTCCGAGGACTCCAAATGGCATACTCATATACCGAAAAAAAACGGATCCGTAAGAATTTTGGTAAATTGCCCCAAGTGATGGACGTACCGTACCTATTGTCAATTCAAGTTGACTCGTACAGAACGTTTTTACAAGATGGAACATTATCAAAAAACCGAGAAGATATTGGTCTCCAAGCCGCATTTCGTTCAGTTTTTCCAATTGAAAGTTATTCCGGTAATGCTGCTTTAGAATTTGTTGAGTATACTTTAGGTAAGCCTGAGTTTGACGTGCGTGAATGTATTTTACGTGGCTCAACTTATGCTGCACCAATGCGCGTTAAAATTCGCCTGATCATTAAAGATCGCGATACCAAATCAATCAAAGACGTCCGTGAACAAGAAGTTTACATGGGCGAAATGCCTTTGATGACTGACAATGGTACATTTGTGATTAACGGTACAGAGCGTGTGATTGTGTCACAGCTTCACCGTTCACCGGGTGTATTCTTTGACAGTGATAAAGGCAAAACACATTCTAATAAAACCCTTTATTCAGCTCGAATCATTCCTTACCGTGGTTCATGGTTAGATTTCGAATTCGATGCAAAAGATTTGCTTTATGTCCGTATTGATCGTCGTCGTAAATTACTAGCGACTGTTATTCTACGTGCTTTAAATTATAACGATGAACAAATTTTAGATTTGTTCTATGAAAAAGTCCCTGTTTATCTTGACCTAGGCAGCTACCAAATTGAGCTTGTTCCAGAGCGCTTACGTGGCGAAATGGCACAATTCGATATCGTAGATAACAGCGGTAAAGTGATTGTTGAACAAGGCAAGCGTATTAATGCACGTCATGTACGTCAAATGGAAGCTGCAGGCTTAACCAAGCTTGCTGTACCTGATGAGTACTTGTATGAGCACATCACAGCAGAAAACATTGAATTGCATGGTGGTGAAATCATCCCTGCAAACACGTTACTTAGTCATGAAGTGATGGTGAAGTTGGCTGAAGGCGGCGTGAAACAGTTCAATATTCTATTTACGAATGATATTGATCGTGGTTCATACTTAGCAGATTCACTACGTGCAGACACGACACATGGTCGCGATGAAGCGCTTGTTGAAATCTACAAAGTAATGCGTCCAGGTGAGCCACCAACCAAAGAAGCAGCTGAGAATCTATTTAACAATTTATTCTTCTCTGCTGAGCGTTATGATTTATCTGCTGTTGGACGTATGAAGTTCAACCGTCGTTTAGATCGTCCATACGAAGTGGCTGAAGACCAAAAAACGCGTGCAATCGAAGGTATTCTCTCGAACGAAGACATTACAGATGTGATGCGTACGTTGATTGAAATCCGTAACGGTAAAGGCGAAGTGGATGATATTGACCACTTAGGTAACCGTCGTGTGCGTTCTGTCGGTGAGATGACAGAAAACCAATTCCGTGTTGGTTTGGTACGTGTTGAACGTGCTGTTAAAGATCGTTTAAGCCAAGCAGAAACAGATAATTTATCACCACAAGACTTAATCAATGCGAAACCAGTTGCTGCTGCAATCAAAGAATTCTTTGGTTCAAGCCAATTGTCTCAGTTTATGGATCAAAACAATCCATTGTCTGAAATTACGCACAAGCGTCGTGTATCAGCATTAGGCCCAGGTGGTTTAACGCGTGAACGCGCAGGCTTTGAAGTACGTGACGTACACCATACACATTATGGTCGTGTGTGTCCGATTGAAACGCCTGAAGGACCAAACATTGGTTTGATCAACTCACTGTCTGTGTATGCGAAAGCAAACCATTTTGGTTTCTTAGAAACACCATACCGTAAAGTGGTTGATGGTCGTGTGACTGAAGAGACAGAATATCTTTCTGCTATTGAAGAAGTCGGTACAGTGATTGCACAAGCTGACTCTGCAGTTGATGCAGATGGTCACTTGATTGATGAAATGGTGACTGTACGTCATCAAGGTGAAACAGTTCGTACACCGCCTGAGCGTGTGACACATATGGATGTTTCTGCACAACAGGTTGTTTCTGTTGCTGCATCATTGATTCCGTTCCTTGAACACGATGACGCAAACCGTGCACTCATGGGCTCTAACATGCAACGTCAGGCTGTGCCAACATTACTTGCGGACAAACCGCTTGTAGGTACAGGGATGGAAGCGCATGTAGCACGTGACTCAGGTGTATGTGTGATTGCTGGACGTGGCGGTGTGATTGAATTTGTTGATGCATCACGTGTTGTGATTCGTGTCAATGAAGACGAAATGATCGCAGGTGAAGCAGGTGTTGATATTTACAACCTGATCAAATACACCCGTTCAAACCAAAACACATGTATTAACCAAAAAGTATTGGTTAATTTAGGTGATAAAGTGGGTCGTGGTGATGTACTTGCTGATGGTCCATCAACAGATGGCGGTGAGCTTGCACTCGGTCAAAACATGCGCGTCGCGTTTATGACGTGGAATGGTTATAACTATGAAGACTCGATTCTATTGTCAGAACGTGTACTTCAAGAAGACCGTTTAACATCAATTCATATCCAAGAGTTGTCATGTGTTGCACGTGATACAAAACTTGGTGCTGAAGAAATTACAGCTGATATTCCAAATGTGGGTGAAGCGGCTTTATCAAAACTTGATGAATCAGGCATTGTTTACATCGGTGCAGAAGTAACAGCTGGCGATATCTTAGTTGGTAAAGTGACACCAAAAGGTGAAACCCAACTGACACCAGAAGAAAAACTTCTTCGTGCAATTTTTGGTGAAAAAGCGGCTGATGTGAAAGATTCATCATTACGCGTACCATCAGGCACTAAAGGTACAGTGATTGACGTTCAAGTCTTTACTCGTGATGGTTTAGAGAAAGATGATCGTGCACTTGCGATTGAAAAAGCACAATTAAATGCTTATCGCAAAGACTTGAAAGAAGAATATCGTATCTTTGAAGAAGCAGCGCGTGAACGTATTGTTCGCCTACTTAAAGACCAAGTGTCACATGGTGGCGGTACAACCAAACGTGGTGATCAACTGACTGATGACGTTTTATCACGCTTAGAGCTTGTTGACTTATTAGAAATTCAACCTGCTGATGAAGCGATTGCTGAACGTTTAACACAAATTCAAGCTTACTTGAAAGAGAAGAGCATTGATATTGATGAGAAATTTGCAGAGAAAAAACGCAAACTCTCAACAGGTGACGAATTAACAACAGGTGTCTTGAAAGTTGTTAAAGTGTACTTGGCTGTTAAACGTCGTATTCAGCCTGGTGATAAAATGGCGGGTCGTCATGGTAACAAAGGTGTTGTATCAAACATCCTACCTGTTGAAGACATGCCGCATGATGCCAATGGTGTTCCTGTTGACATCGTATTGAACCCGTTAGGTGTTCCATCACGTATGAACGTGGGTCAGATTCTAGAGACGCATCTTGGTTTAGCTGCGCGTGGATTGGGTGAGCAAATTGATAAAATGCTTAAACAACAACGTGCAATCACTGAACTACGTGCATTCTTAGACAAGATCTACAATAAAGTGGGTGGTGAGCAAGAACAGCTTGATACTTTGACTGATGAAGAAGTATTACGTCTTGCTGGTAACCTTCGTCAAGGTGTACCACTTGCAACACCTGTATTCGATGGTGCTGAAGAAGAGCAAATTAAAGAATTGCTTGAACTTGCTGAATTGCCACGTACAGGACAGCAAACACTTTATGATGGACGTACAGGTGAAGCATTTGATCGCCCTGTGACTGTTGGTTATATGTACATGCTTAAACTCAACCACTTGGTGGATGACAAAATGCATGCGCGTTCAACAGGTTCATACTCATTAGTTACGCAGCAGCCATTAGGTGGTAAAGCACAGTTTGGTGGTCAGCGTTTCGGTGAGATGGAAGTCTGGGCATTAGAAGCATACGGTGCAGCATACACGCTTCAAGAGATGCTAACTGTGAAATCAGATGATGTTGAAGGTCGTACACGAATCTACAAGAACATCGTAGATGGCAACCATTATATGGATCCTGGTATGCCTGAGTCATTTAATGTATTGACCAAAGAGATCCGTTCTTTAGGTATCAACATTGAACTGAAAAATGGTGACTAAGCGATTGCTTAGCCCATTATTCAGAATAAAACAATATTTGTGACCCTGCCGAGTGAGTGATCGCTCCCTCGGCTCACGGAGAAAAGAATTGAAAGACTTACTCGATATCATGCGTAAGAAAACGGAATCAGACGGCCATACTCCAATTGAGTTTGACCGCATCCGTATTGGTCTTGCATCACCAGAAATGATTAAGTCATGGTCTCATGGTGAAGTTAAAAAGCCTGAAACGATTAACTACCGTACATTTAAGCCAGAACGTGATGGTTTGTTCTGTGCGAAAATTTTTGGCCCTGTAAAAGATTACGAATGCTTGTGTGGTAAATACAAGCGTATGAAATACAAAGGCGTGATTTGTGAGAAGTGTGGTGTTGAAGTCACAACGGCTAAAGTCCGTCGTGAGCGTATGGGTCATATTGACCTTGCATCACCAACTGCGCACATCTGGTTCTTAAAATCATTACCAAGCCGTATTGGTTTGTTGCTTGATATGACGTTACGTGATATTGAGCGCGTATTGTATTTTGAATCATACATTGTGACAGACCCAGGTTTGACAACGCTTGAAAAGTATCAACTTCTTAATGATGAAGAATACTATACAGCGCTTGAAGAGCATGGCGATGAATTTACAGCGAAAATGGGTGCTGAAGCTGTTCAAGACTTATTGAAAGATATTGATCTTGAAGCTGAAATTGCTCGTTTACGTGAAGAAATTCCACAAACAACGTCTGAAACAAAACTGAAAAAAGCATCAAAACGTTTGAAGTTGATGGAAGCATTCAGTGAGTCGAATAACAAGCCTGAGTGGATGGTAATGAATGTATTACCTGTATTACCACCTGACTTGCGTCCACTTGTACCGCTTGAAGGCGGTCGTTTTGCAACGTCTGATCTAAACGACTTATATCGTCGTGTAATTAACCGTAACAACCGTTTAAAACGCCTGTTAGAGTTATCTGCGCCAGATATTATTGTTCGTAACGAAAAACGAATGCTACAAGAGTCTGTTGATGCATTGCTTGATAATGGTCGTCGCGGTCGTGCGATTACTGGTTCAAACAAACGTCCACTGAAATCTTTGGCTGACATGATCAAAGGTAAGCAAGGCCGTTTCCGTCAAAACTTACTTGGTAAGCGTGTGGACTATTCTGGTCGTTCGGTAATTACCGTTGGACCAACATTACGTTTACATCAGTGTGGTTTACCAAAGAAAATGGCGCTTGAGTTATTCAAACCATTTATTTTTGCAAAACTACAAGCATCAGGCCAAGCAACAACCATTAAAGCTGCGAAGAAAATGGTTGAGCGTGAAACACCTGAAGTATGGGATGTACTTGCGAATGTTATTCGTCAGCACCCTGTGATGTTAAACCGTGCGCCAACACTTCACCGTCTAGGTTTACAAGCGTTTGAGCCGGTATTGATTGAAGGTAAAGCGATCCGTTTACACCCACTTGTCTGTGCGGCATTTAACGCCGACTTTGACGGTGACCAAATGGCGGTTCACGTACCATTGACCATTGAAGCACAGCTTGAAGCGCGTGCACTCATGATGTCAACCAACAACATTCTATCGCCTGCCAATGGTGAACCAATTATCGTTCCTTCACAGGACGTGGTATTGGGTCTTTACTACATCACACGTGATGCGGTAAATGCGAAAGGCGAAGGCATGGTGTTTGCGGATACACATGAAGTAAACCGTGCTTTAGCAACCAATCAAGTGGCGATGCATGCGCGTGTGAAAGTACGTGTACATCAAACGATTATTGATGAAAATGGCAATCGCGATAAGCAAACCATTATTGTTGATACAACACCAGGTCGTTGCTTATTGTGGGAAGTTGTTCCTGCAGGTTTAAGCTTTGACATGATTAACCTTGAGATGACCAAGAAAAACATCTCGAAGTTGATTAACACGTGCTACCGTAAATTGGGCTTAAAAGATTCAGTAATTTTTGCTGACCAATTGATGTACCTTGGTTTCCGTCAAGCAACACGCTCAGGTGTGTCTGTAGGTATGGAAGACATGGTGATTCCACCGACCAAGCAAGCGATTATTGATAAAGCTGAAGCTGAAGTTCGTGAAATTGAAGATCAATTTGAGCAAGGCTTTGTTACAGCGGGTGAACGTTATAACAAAGTGGTCGATATTTGGGCACGTACCAATGACCAAGTTGCAAAAGCGATGATGGACAACTTGTCTTCAACACTTGTGAAAAATAAGCAAGGTGAAGATGAGAAGCAAAAATCGTTTAACAGTATTTATATGATGTCTGACTCTGGTGCGCGTGGTAGTGCAGCGCAGATTCGTCAGCTCGCAGGTATGCGTGGCTTGATGGCAAAACCAGATGGCTCGATCATTGAAACACCGATTAAAGCGAACTTCCGTGAAGGTTTGACAGTACTTCAGTACTTTATTTCTACACACGGTGCGCGTAAAGGTTTGGCCGATACAGCATTAAAAACTGCGAACTCAGGTTACTTGACTCGTCGTTTAGTCGATGTTGCACAAGATCTTGTAATTACTGAACCAGATTGTGGTACGACATCAGGTCTAGTCATGACACCATTCATTCAAGGTGGTGATGTGATTGAAGCATTACGTGATCGTGTACTGGGTCGTGTAACTGCTGAAGATGTTAAACGTGCATCTGATGATGAAGTGGTTCTTGCAAAAGGCACACTGATTGATGAAAAGATTGCAGCCTACCTCGAAGAGGCAGGTGTGGATGAAGTTAAAGTTCGTTCAGTTGTAAGCTGTCAGTCAACATTTGGTGTATGTGCTGCATGTTATGGTCGTGATTTGGCACGTGGTCACATGGTGAACCCAGGTGAATCAGTCGGTGTTATGGCTGCTCAATCAATTGGTGAGCCGGGTACTCAGTTAACCATGCGTACATTCCACGTGGGTGGTGCTGCAAGCAGAACATCTGCTGCAAATAGTGTACAAGTGCGTAACAAAGGTACAGTACGTTTCCACAATGTGAAAACAGTACAGCATCCTAAAGGACATTTAGTATCTGTATCGCGTTCAGGTGAAATCGGTATTGCGGATGAGCTTGGTCGTGAGAGAGAACGTTATAAACTACCTTACGGTGCAAGCATCTTATTAAAAGATGGCGAAGCTGTAGAAGGCGGCGGTATTGTTGCAACATGGGATCCGCATACGCATCCACTTGTAACAGAGTTTGCTGGTAAAGCACGTTTCTCACAAATTGTTGATGGTTCAACAGCGACATCAAAAACTGATGATACAACAGGCATGACCACGGTTGAAATTCTTCCTGTGACAGCACGTCCTGCATCAGGTAAAGATTTACGTCCTGCAATTGCACTTGATACAGCAGAAGGTGAGCAGTTCTACTTCTTACCACAAAACACGATTGTGACCGTCCGTGATGGCGAAACTATTGGTGTGGGTGATGTTATTGGTCGTGTACCACAAGAATCATCACGTACACGTGATATTACCGGTGGTCTACCGCGTGTTGCTGACTTGTTTGAAGCACGTAAACCAAAAGAGCATGCGATCTTGGCTGAAATCACAGGTGTTGTGAGCTTCGGTAAAGAAACTAAAGGTAAATATCGTTTAGTGATCACGCCAGATGACGGCAGTGAAATCTACGAAGAATTGATTCCTAAATGGCGTCAAATCAACGTCTTTGAAGGCGAGAGTGTGAACCGTGGTGAGACCATTTCTGATGGCCCACAAAACCCACATGACATCTTACGCTTAAAAGGCGAAGTGGCATTAACCAACTACATCGTGAACGAAGTACAAGACGTATACCGTTTACAAGGTGTAAAAATCAATGATAAGCATATTGAAGTGATTGTACGTCAAATGCTTCGTAAAGTGGATGTTGTTGATGGTGGTGATACCAGCTTCATCAAAGGCGAACAAGTGGATTACATCCGTGTCGTTCAAGAGAACCAAGCTGCGCTTGCGCAAGATAAGTTCCCTGCTAAGTTTGATCGTCAATTGATGGGTATTACGAAAGCATCGTTATCGACAGATTCATTTATCTCAGCTGCATCGTTCCAAGAGACAACACGTGTCTTAACCGAAGCTGCAGTGACAGGTAAAGAAGATGATTTACGTGGTCTTAAAGAAAACGTGGTTGTTGGTCGCTTGATTCCAGCAGGTACAGGTTTGGCTTACCACTTAGAACGTCGTCGTCAAAAAGCAGATGCTGCAGAGTTTGAGTTACAAAATGACTTTAGCGATGTAGATCAGGCATTCAGCCAAGCTTTAAACGAAGAACAGTTCTAATCAATTTCAATTAAAAAAGCACCTTCGGGTGCTTTTTTATTATGGTAAAGCCATAAATTTTGAATTAAAAAAGCGCATTGAAATGCGCTTTTTTAGTATTTGCTGTTAGCTGTTTTTAATTTTGTTTTTCACATAAAGTTGGTACATGACAAATAATAATGCAAGCCAAGCTAGGCCAACATAAAGTGCAGGACGTGTAGCAGGAAAATAACCAATCAGACCAATCACAAACAGCATAAATAGCGTTGCGATTATAGGGGCAACAGGCCAAGCAATCATTGGAAAACTGAGTGCTTTGATTTCATCAGTTGTTAATTTTTTTCGCATTCCAAAATGTGCAAGTAAAATCATGAGCCAAACATAGACTGTGGCAAAAGTTGCAATAGAGGCAATAATTTCAAAAACATTTTCAGGAATGAGATAGTTTAGGATGACACCTGACAACAAAATAATGACCATTGCAACCACTGTAAGCCATGGTACGCCATGTTTTGATGTTTTACTGAAACTCTGTGGTGCTTGACCTTTTTGTGCCATGCCATACATCATTCTACCAGCCCCAAATACATCACTGTTAATGGCAGAGATAGCTGCGGTAATCACAACAATATTGAGTACAGCTGCTGCAGATTTTAAACCCAGTCCTTCAAAAATCTGCACAAAAGGACTGCCTTGACTACCGATTTGATTCCAAGGGAAAATAGACATCAAAATAAAAATAGTCAGCACATAAAACAAAATAATACGGATTGGAACAGCATTAATCGCTTGTGGGATCGATTTTTTTGGATTTTCAGTTTCTCCTGCCGTGACCCCAATAACCTCAATGCCACCAAAAGCGAAAACAACGACAGAAAAACAGGCAATAAAACCGATAAACCCATTTGGCATAAAGCCGCCATGTTGCCAAAGGTTAGCAATTCCAGGTGTGAAATCACTGTTTGGCATATGAAAGCCATATAGCATAATGGCAAAACCACCAAAAATCATAGCTACAATTGCAGAGATTTTGATAATTGAAAACCAGAACTCAAGCTCACCAAAAACTTTGACATGAATCAGATTGATAGCGCCTAAAAAGAAAATGAGCGATAAAATCCAAATCCAGCGTGGTACATCGGGAAACCAAAAACCCATATAAATACCGAATGCAGTCACATCAGCTAAAGCAACAATCACCATTTCAAAGACATACGTCCAACCTGTGGTGAATCCTGCAAATGGACCAATATAGTCAGATGCATAACGACTAAAAGAGTCCGATACAGGGTGATGGACTGCCATTTCACCAAGTGCACGCATAACAATATAAATTGCAATCCCTGAAATGATATAAGCCAACAATACAGAAGGCCCTGCAAGTTTAATTGCTGAAGCAGAACCATAAAATAGTCCTGTGCCAATGGCAGATCCCAAAGCAAGAAAACGTATGTGTCGTGTGTTTAATCCACGTTTTAAAGATGACGTTTGTGACATGATATACTCCAACTCGTGGCGCATATTGTATAGAAGACAGTATTTGAGTCTAGAGTAGATTAAAAAACAATTGATCATCTTGTTATAGCGATTAAATATTACTATGTTGCAATTGCTTCACTTTTAAATAATCAATTAAATGATTTAAAAATAGTTTTGAGTTTTAATCTATTGTTATTTATCAGTATCGTATTAATCATATTAAAATAGTCAGGTATTATTTTATGATTATTATTTAATATGATTAATATCTATTTTAGATAATTTAAACCGACTAAAACAGTCAAGTATTATATTAATATTTTCTTATTAGGAATATAAAATTTTAATTATATTTATTATTATCAATTACTTATATGGTTGTACTAAAATAGAGTTGCATTTTAATATATATATGCATAATATTATTTTGAGGTTGAAAATAAATCGCCTTTAAATCATGTTATTTATGTTGGTTTTGATTTAAATAATAATCATAATAACTGTTTTAATTTTATTAGCGGCTCTCATTCTAAACAAATGAGAGTATTTTTTTGTTTTTATAAAATTATCTTCTACTTATCTAAAATGTTGCTTAATGATTTGGATAGAAATTAGGAGAAAGTAAAACTTAAGCTCTAATTTAATGTTTTTATTTCAATAGATTAAAGACAATTATTTAGCTGTTTATATTTTGAACGGATTTTAGTGCTGCCAAATCGTAAAATCTCATATGCTTTCTTTATCTTGTTTAACTTCTCTTTTAAAGTAAAAATTTTTCTAAATTAAATGAAAGCTTGTTTTGCTGAAAATTTAAAGATTGAAGGTGTAATCTACACTATTTAAAGCAAAGCAATTTAGACTAACTGAAAATAACATCAATGTTTATATGGATATGCTAAAGCATATCTAATGGTCTGTGTTTGCTATCAAAATTAGACATCGTCTACAAATGGGCTCATTGATCTGGTTCTGGCATTAAAACGTTCTTACTTTGGTTTGTTCTAATTTTTATAATTCACTATATGCTATTTCGTGCAATATCTATATAATATGTATTTTAATTAACTAAATTTACTTATTATGGTTAATATTTATAATTTATTAGAAAAAATGGGGTTTGGTTATCAAAAAAGAGCAATACATGCTCAATTTTCAGATCCAATTCTAAATCCACAACTTTTTATCCAACGAATTGATGGCAATCATGAAATTAATAAGGGCGTGAGTTGTGAGCTTATTTGTTTGTCAGCCAATCCTGCAATTGCATTGAAAGACTTTATCGGGTGCCAAGTCGCAGTCGACCAAATTACAGATTTGGGTCAATTATTTAGAATAACAGGGATAGTTATAGAAGCCTCACAAGGACAGCACGATGGTTCATTAAGTGTTTACAAACTTAAAGTTCAAGATGCAACCTCGCTTTGGCATAAGCGCCGTAATAGTCGGGTATTTATGAATAAATCTGTGTTAGATATCACACAGATCCTCTTTAAAGAGTGGCAAGACAAGAGCCCATTATTTGCAGCAAGCTTAATCCTTGATCTGAATGGCTTGAGTAAAACATATGATGTACGACCATTTACTATGCAAACATCTGCAGAAACAGAATATGAGTTTCTGACACGGCTATGGCGTAGTGAAGGAATTAATTGGCTTATTGATGAAAGTCAAAGCTTTGTTTTGCATAATAAAGACCAAATCCAAGCACAGAAGTTACGCTTAATTGATGAAAACGCTCAGTTTAAAGCATTAGATCGTCAACTGATTCGTTTTCATCGCAGTGATGCCACAGAAAGATTAGATACCATCACCAGTTTTACTGCATGTCGTCAGCTTCAATCAAGTGCAGTACATGTGCAAAGATGGCAACCCCAATATTTAGAACAAGAAGATGGTGCGGGTTCAGTTCTCTCTTTTGATCAGCAGAGTGGTCAATATGATAGTGAGATACTAAGCTTAGAAGATGCTTGGCATATTAGCCCAGCATGGGTTGGGGATTTAAATCAAGAAGATGGCACAACGCCGTCAAGTCACCAACAAGTTGAAATGTTAAATCGTCATCTATCTGATCAAAACAGCTTAAAGTCAAAATACTTTACAGCACATAGTACAGTACGTGATGCTCAAGTTGGCTATTGGTTTAAGTTAAAGGGTCATCCTGAAATAGACTTACACACAGGTTCAGATCAAGATTTTCTCATTTTAAGTAAACACTTTTATAACCAAAATAATTTACCGAAAGATATTCAAAAACAGGCAGAAGAGTTATTCACATCAAGTCGTTGGCATCATAAAAATATTCAAGAAGATGAGCAGCGTCAAGGTAATACTCTAACTCTGGTCAGACGCAATATTACAATAGTTCCAGAATACTATCCTGAGCAGCATAAACCGATCGTCCATGTTCAACGTGCGCAAGTGGTGGGTGTTGAAGGGGAAGAAATTCATGTTGATCAGTGGGGACGAATCAAAGTTCGTTTCTTATTTAGTCGCGAAGAAGATAATCATCATGACGGTGGTGCAGGAAGTAACTTGAGTGATACTGATTCTGCATGGGTCGATGTGCTCACTCCTTGGGCAGGCGAAGGATATGGAGCAAGATTCTTACCACGTGTAGGTGAAATGGTTGTAATTGACTTTTTTGATGGCAATGTTGACCGTCCATTTGTTACAGGCCGTTTGCATGAGGCAGAACGTCACCCGACACAATTTGATCAGATAGGGCAACTCCCTGAAACTAAAAGCTTAAGTGGGATACGTTCACAAGAGATCAAAGGGTCAGGTTATAACCAACTTCGTTTCGATGATACTAACGGACAAATTAGTGCGCAATTGCAAAGTAGTTATGGTTCAAGTCAACTTAATCTTGGAAAACTCAGTCAACCAAAACAAGAATCTGAAAGTAAAGATCGCGGTGAGGGTTTTGAGCTCAGAACAGATCAATGGGGCGCTGTACGAGCGGGTGAAGGTCTTTTAATTTCTACCTATAAACAACTTGACACCGATGACCATCTTGATGCTCAAGTAGCTCGGCAACAATTTCAGCAAAATAAAGAAAGTAGTGAAGCACTAAGTGAAGTCGCCAAAAAACAACAAACTGATGAGATTGAAACGATTGATCAGTTAAAAGCATTTGCAGAACAGATTGAAAAAGATATTGCAAAATTTAATAAGGCATTATTGGTACTTAGTTCCCCCGATGGTATTGGACTAAGTACAGCACAGGATATCCATTTATCTGCAAGTGCCAAAATTAGTCAAATTGCTGGTGATAGCATCAACATGAGCACGCAAAATAATTTAATTGCTCAAGCACAAAACAAAATAAGTGTGTTTGCAGCTACAAAAGGTATTAGTGCAAAAGCTGCAAAAGGCAAAATTGATATTCATGCACAAGATGACATGATTGAGCTTATTGCACGAAAAATGCTTAAGATAATTTCAACTGAAGATATTTTGGAAATGATTAGTCCAAAAGGAATATCTTTAAAATCAGGCGGTTCAGAAGTCCTCATTTCTCCAGATGGTATCACGCTTAAAACATCACAAGGTATTTCTTAC
The DNA here is from genome assembly GCF_900197575.1 of Acinetobacter apis. GTDB lineage: Bacteria > Pseudomonadota > Gammaproteobacteria > Pseudomonadales > Moraxellaceae > Acinetobacter > Acinetobacter apis. The sequence continues at coordinate 17,397 of NZ_FZLN01000003.1, forward strand.
TACGCAACACAGCATCAGTTTAAACAGGGAGAGAAAATAACGTATGAACTTCCTCAATTACCAAATACACCACAGTACAGTAATCGAATAGATTTATACCATTTATTTTGGCAGTCCGACTTTAAAAAACTCAAATATCAAGCATTGATTCCTGAAACTGGACATCATTTAGCAGGCTCTATTGATGAACATGGGCGCACAGGAAAAATTACTACAGGAAGCTCTTCAAAAGTAAAAGTACTTGTTGGAACTGATGATGATTGGGGTATTCATGTTGAAGGTAAAGATAAAGAAGATTTTATGTAATAACTCCATGTTTAGTTAAAAGATTCGAAATTTTGAGTAAAAGAAATGAATAAAGAAAAATCAGTAATATGTATGAAGGTTTTAGATTTATTTGGTCATCCTATTCATGGAGCTGTATATGAAGTCAAAGACCAAAAAACAGGTAAAGTAGTTGCAACAGGTGGTACAACAACAAAAGGAGATATTGTTCCAATTAGCCGCGATAAAGGAACGATTCTAGATATTTATATTCGTAATATGTTTACCATGCAGTTTAAAAAGTTAGGTAGCATTACATTAGATAAGGATCGTATGGTAGCAATAATACGTAGCCCTAAAGTAATGATTGACGCGCTTACTATGCTATATGAAGGTGTAACTCAGACGTATAAAAGAAAAACGCATAAAGTAAAAACAGGTGACACTTTAGGAAAAATTGCTAAAGAAAATCATGTCACGGTTCGTGCTTTAGCCCAACTGAATCATCTAAAAGATGAAAATAAATTGAGTGTTGGTCAGGTGATAAAACTACCTGTAGAAATACCTGCAAAAGGAAATAATCACTATGAAGAAAAGCCTAAAACAGGAGAAAAATTAAAACTAGAAAATAAGCCACAAGCATTTACAAAAGCTGATAAATCTTTATTAAAAATGCCACCACCACAGCCAATTTCAACTACAGAGGCGAAGAAAAAAGCGGAAGAATGGCAAAATCAAAAAATTAAGCAAGAAAATCAAGTTAATAGAATACCTATAGAAACTATGCCTAACCGAAGTGAAGCTACAGGTACACCTAAAACAGATGTAGCGCCCCCTTGCCAAATACAACCACAATGTATTGTAAGTGGCAATGGAGAACTTATTCGCGAAATTAATATCCGCTTAGCTGGATTTGGTGGAGCATTACCGACAGATCAATTTACAGATTTAACAGCCAGTTGTATTAAGCAATTTCAGCGTGATTATATGGGTGTGGCTGAAACAGGTAAGATTTGTGGTTCTTTATTGGTGGCTTTAGACAAATTTAGCATGGATTTTAATGAAGATATTTTTATGCTACCTAAACATAAAGTTAAATGTCCTTGTAAAAAATGCGAGGGGTATGGTAGCAATAAGAAAGGACAATACTCAGTAACTGTCAAAAATATGACCAAAATAGTAAATGGAGTAGAGTTTCCAGGTATTCATCGTTCTTTAATTTGGGCTTATAAGGCAATTAACTTTTATTTTAAAAAGCTTGAAAATCCTGAAGGATATTATGTACATCATATCGAATCAGGATATCGGTGTATTGAAAATAATATTAAGCACCATAGAACATCTTCAAATCATATGGGATGTGCGATAGATTTTCATGTGTATAACAAAGCTGGACAAAAAATTGTTGGTATAGAACTTGAAGAGGTTATTAGAAAGAAGTGGTTAATGAAAAATCAAAAAGCTTGGTTTGGTTGGATGAAAAATAAATTTGGTTTAGAGCGTAATATCGATGGTTCAGATTCTTGGATTCATATGGATGTTAGAGAGTATGATAGCGAATATAAATTAAATAAGCTTTTTGCTAAAAATCTAGAAGAATTAAATGGGCAGAATTTAGTAGAATTAGCTAAAGAGAAAGGATTAAATAATTTAATTCAATGCAGTGGTTTTGGGTTTCAAAAAATCACACAGAAACATAAATCTGATAACGCTATTTTAATTAATGCTACGCAATTAATTAAATTGTTTCCTGATGCTAATCAATCAGATATAAATATTGTGGTAAATGAAGTAAATGATAAAATAAAAGAATTTAAGTTAGATACCCACATACGTCAGCGTCACTTTTTTGCACAAATCAAAGGTGAGGTTGGCAGTGATTTAAAAGGAAAGGTAGAAAATTGGACATATTCTCCAACTGCACTAAAAGGATTTAGTAAATATTACAGAACTCATCCTGATGAAGCAGAGAAAGATGGTTATTTAGAGCATCCTACTTGGAGAAAAACTAAAAAAGGCCCACGTTTTTCTCGACAAGCAAATGTAGAAGCAATTAGTGCAAAGCATTTTCAAAAAAAGAATGGAAATCGAAAAGAGTTCCCAACTGATGGCTATAAGTTACGGGGAAGAGGACTTATTCAATTAACAGGCTATGATAATTACAGTAGTTTTCAGAAAGCATATACAAATTATTGGAAAGATATTCCCCCAGATTTTGTGGAGTATCCTGATGAAATAAATAAAGTACAGTATGCAATTCGAAGTGCAATGTGGTTTTGGTCTGTTGGTAGGAGAGTTTTTGAAAAAGCTGATGCAAATCATGGGTATAGTGATGTTGTAGCAGTAACATTAAGAGTGAATGGTGGGAATACTGGATTATTACATAGACAAAATGCATATAAAGAAGCCGAGGAAATTTTTAAATGAAAAATGTAATAAAATTATTTGTATTGAGCACTAGTTTTTTGTTTATGTATAGCGCATTAGCTAAAAATTTATGTTTTTCAAAAGAAACTGAGATTATGGCATGTCAGCTTAATGAGTCAAAAAAAAGAAATATTTCTATTTGTTATAATAAAGAAAAAGATCAAGCATCTTATCGTATTGGTACCGATATTAATAACTTGGAAATGACTAAAGAGTTCACTAAAGGAGAGCCTTTACTAAGGTGGTTAGATAGTTCTAATAATACCATTTTTGGTTTTAAAAATAGCTCATATTTTTATAGAATAACTGTACCAGAAGAAAATCTTGGTGCTCAATCATTTTTAACAGTATTAGATAAAAATAAAAAAGAGTTGATGTTAAAAATATGTGTATCAAACTCATTTGGAGAAAAAAAGCAGAAGACACAATCAGTAATCGATGTTGATAACAAAACTGTTGAAAAAGATATTAATAACAGTATACCCTTTCCTATAATGTTTTACGAAAATAAAGGTGAGAAGTTAATCGCAGCCCAAAAGAGTAGAATAAGCTATGAAAAAATTAATTTCATAAATAAGAACCTTGAGTCGAAATGTATAGAGAATACCTCTTTAAATACCTGTAAAAAACAAACTGATATAAAAAAAATCGTCTATAACAGACAATTAGCTCTAGAGCTAGTTCCTCAGTTAATAAGTGCTAATGAGCATTATGATAAATTTATTTTTATGAATCTTGATGGAGATTTATATGCTATTGCAAGCAACACTATAGATTTGGATAGTGGTAAAACAGTAAATTATTATGATTTTATTAGGCTTCGTAATGACTTACATATAGTACAATTAGGAAATTGGTTTGAGGTAAAAGGTAAGATATTAAGATATAAAGATATTTATGATAATAAAATTAAAACTATTAAATTAAATTAAATACAATTTGCTTTGAAGTATGAGATGAATATGAATTTATGTATCTACTTGATTGTATTTTAAGCAATATCATGCGGGTTCAAGTCAAAAATCTAAGGTTGAATGATTTTAGCTACTTTTTCTAGGTGTAGTTTTGATTAAGATATTGAAATTTTTTTGTAGACCCTGATAAAAGATGTTTGTAAAAACTGTAATTTAAAAGCCAATATGAGCGCTCATATTGGCTTTGTTATGGGGGAATAGAATGAAATATTTAAAAGTATTGGCACTGTTATGTGGTGTGATTCTAGCCATCTCAAGTTATCAATAAATTATTTACTTTTATTATTATCATTTAAAAAAATCTACAGCATTTTAATGAAGCAACGTCATCATGTTCAAAAAAAAGTAATTTTAGACTTGAAAAAAAGCGGAGGTACACCATTCATAGAAGTATCTCATGTAATAAGTGAATGAAAATTAAGGAACCATGATGAGCGAACAAACATCTTCAAAAAATTATAGTTTCCAAGCTGAAGTTGCACAGCTATTACATTTAGTGACCCATTCTTTATATTCAAATCCAGAAATATTTTTGCGTGAGCTTGTATCGAATGCATCTGATGCATGTGACAAGTTACGTTTTGAAGGTATTAATCATCCTGAATTTTATGAAAACGACCCAGATTTACGAGTTCGTCTGATTCTCGATCAAGATAACCGCACTATTACTATTTCCGACAATGGCATTGGTTTAACAGCACAAGAAGCCATTGATAACTTAGGTACTATTGCGAAGTCAGGTACCAAAGACTTTATGTCAAAACTCACAGGCGATCAAAAGTCAGATGCGCACCTCATTGGTCAGTTTGGTGTAGGCTTCTATTCAGGTTTCATTGTTGCAGATAAAATTGTGGTGGAATCACGTCGTGCAGGTGTGAGTGAAGATCAAGCCGTACGTTGGATTAGTGGTGGTACAGGTGATTTTGAAGTTCAAGAAATCACTAAAGCATCACGTGGTACAGACATTATTTTACATTTACGTGAAGATGCAAGCGATTACTTGGCATCATATAAAGTAAAACAAATTGTGAATAAGTATTCAGACCACATTAGCTTGCCAATTCAAATGCAAAAAGAAGTATGGCAAGAAGAGGAAGTGGCTGAAGGTGAAGAACCAAAAGGCGGTCAGTATGTAAAAACGGATGAGTGGGAATCCATTAACTCAGCCAGTGCATTATGGACACGAAGCAAAAGTGATGTGACAGATGAGCAGTATGTAGAGTTTTATAAAAACTTAACACATGCTTTTGATGAACCATTGGTATGGTCACATAACCGTGTTGAAGGAAATACCGAATATACACAGCTGCTTTATATCCCAAGTAAGGCACCACAAGATATTTTCACGCGTGATGCCAAAGCAGGTATTAAACTTTATGTGAAACGCGTATTTATTATGGATGATGCGGATAACCTCATTCCAAATTACTTACGCTTTGTACAAGGTGTTGTAGACAGCGCAGACTTACCTCTGAATGTCAGCCGTGAATTACTACAAGAAAGCCGTGACGTGAAGCTGATTCGTGAAGGTAATGCACGCCGTGTACTGACTGTATTAGATGGCTTGGCTAAATCTGAAGATGAAAAAGATCAAGCTAAATTTAAACAGTTCTTTGCTGAATTCGGTAGTGTATTAAAAGAAGGTTTAGGCGAAGATGCGGCCAATAAAGAGCGTATTTTAAAATTATTACGCTTTGCAACATCAACAAACGATGAAATCAGCACCTCACTTGCAGCTTATAAAGAGCGCATGAAAGAAGGTCAAAAAGCCATTTATTATGTGACCGCAGATAGTTTAAATGCTGCTAAAAACTCGCCTCAACTTGAACTCTTTAAGAAGAAAGGGATTGAAGTTATTCTAATGGCAGACCGTGTGGATGAGTGGGCAATGAACTTTGTGCATGAGTTTGACGGTATAGCAATGCAAAGCATTGCCAAAGGTGCAGTTGATTTAGGTGACTTGCAAGATGCTGACGAGAAAAAAGCATTAGAACAAGCACAAGAACAATTTAAGCCAATCATTGAAAAGCTAACAGATGCTTTGAAAGATAAAACCAAAGATGTACGTGTGACAACACGTTTGGTGGACTCGCCAGCATGTTTGGTCACCAGTGAAGGCGAATTGTCACCGCAATTGGTGCGTATGCTAAAACAAGCAGGTCAAGCAATTCCTGATGTAAAACCAACATTAGAAATTAACCCAGAACATCCGCTTGTGAAGAAACTTGAAGAAACAGGTCAGTTTGATGATCTAGCCAATATCATTTTTGATCAAGCTGTGATTGCTGAAGGTGGTTTACCTGAAGATCCAGCTGCTTATGTCAAACGTATCAATAGTTTATTGATCAAGTAACTCTATTCAAGATGCGCTGATTGATCAGCGCATCTTGCTTTTAGAAGAAAGCTTCAAGTTGTAAATTGGCACTGAAAGAATAACCATCTGTGGCTGTTATGTCTTTGTAATAGGAGATGTCGTTATCTAAGTAAATCCATTTTTTCCATAACGGAATTCGCCAGCCTAGATACGGCCCCCAACTTTGCAACTCTAAATCTTTCTTTTCTTCGTTATACACCCCACCTGTGTAAATACCATACGTTAGCTGATGCTCATTTAAAAACTGTTGTTTCATAAACAGCTTATCATTCCATGTAATTTCTGCTTCATAGGTTTTAATGATTGAAAAACGGTTAGCAGCCAAGTCTTCACCATTTCTTTTTTGTGAAAAGTTAAAATCAGTTTCTGAATAGTTTTTACTTTGCGCTCCATAGCGAAATGTTTGTGTTGTATCTAAGCTCCAGTCAGAAAAAACATTCCAATTTTTTTCAGCACTCAGTTCAACATAAACATCTGTATTTGAATTTGAGCCTAAATTGATGTCATTTTGAAAAGGAAGAATTTTAGAGACTTCGCTCATTACTTCATTAATCCAATGCTTTTCTTTCGCTTTATTTTTATGATTATTTTTTTTATGCGTGCCAAAGGTGCGGATATGTACAGTCTTTTTTTCATTGTTGGCTAAGCGATAAGCAAGTGAATCTGTGCCAAAAATGCTCATCAATTGATTGGCAAAAGCGGCAGAATAAGGATCAAAATCAAGTGGTTTTTCTTCAACTGACTCCACAGTAAGTGGGGGTAATAAAGCAGGCACTGTGCTTTTGGTATTTTGAATAGGTTTGGCTTCACATAAATGGTGTTTAATACGAAAATGTGCAGGCAGGTGCGCTGAGAATAAAGCATTCATTTGAGGCACTTGATCAAATAGATGAAATGCAGTTGTGATGTTGGTTTCAGTGAAGCTGAATACCACTATCATCAATAGACCAACATATAAAGATTTAATCACAGTGATTCTTTATCAAAATATCGTTATGGCAATGATTGTAACGATGTGCGTTAAACTAGTCTTAAAGATGAGATATAACGTTGTTGTTTCATGGTATATGGCTGTCTTTAAATTTTATTGAAAGACAGCCATGTTCTTTTACTCAGTGTCTGCTTCATCTGAGGCATTTTGTTCACTGTCTAATACTTTTTGCAGTACTTCTTTAAAGACTTCATCAGGTTGTGCACCAGCCAAAGCCACGCGCTGATCAAAGACAAAGAACGGGACAGCGCTAATGTTTAACTTTTCACGTGCAAGCTTTTCGTCATATTCGACAAACTCTTTAAAACCATCGCTGTTGAGCACATCTTCAACCTCACCATGGTCTAGTCCAATGCGTGAAGCAATTTCATCGAGTACTTCGCGCTCGCCAATAGCAAGACCCTCTGTCATATAGGCATAAAAGAAGGCTTCTTTGGCTTGATTGCCTAGTCCTTTACTTTGCGCCAAATGAATAATTCGATGCGCATTGAAGCTGTTGCCAGATTTTGCCTGTTGCCATTGAAAGTCAATGCCTTCTGTTTGTGCAATCTGTGCAATATTCTCTTGCATTTGTGTCATGTCTTCAATGCTGCGACCATATTTATGCGCTAAACGTACGGTGTTTGAGGTGTCATGTGACGCAGGTGCATCAGCATCAAGTTGGAAACTATGCCAATGAACATCAAGCTCAAAATTCATGGCCTGTGCCACACGCTCTAAACGTTTTTTGCCAATGTAGCAAAAAGGACAAACCACATCCGACCAAATATCAACGCGCATTTTTCTTCCTCATCATTCTGTGTATAAGCTTGGGCATTTACATGACGCCCTTTTTCAAAAAGGCAAGTCAGACTGTAAAAAATACTTTAAATAAGTTAAATCCGTTCAATCACGGTGGCAATGCCTTGTCCTAAATCCATTGATAATGCTGCAAGCCCTAGAGTGGTATTTTTGTGCTCCATGATATGCAAGAGGGTGGTCAGCATTTGTGTGCCAGATGAACCCATAACTTGTCCCAGTGCAATAGCACCACCATACATATTAATACGGTCTTGACGTTGAGTCAGGTTTAAGTTTTTCACAATGCTTAAATGGGCTGCAGCAGAGTGTTCATCGAGTTCAAAAGTATGAATCTCTTCAATGGTGCGCCCTGCACGTTTAAGGGCTTTTTGAATGGCAGGAACAGTTGCATAGCTTGCAATGGCAGGGTCACATGCCGCTACAGCCATGGCACGAATCACGGCTTTGGGTTGAAGACCTAAGCTTTGAGCATGTTCAGCGGACATCAGTAAAAGCGCTGATGCACCAATACCTTGACTTGCAGTGTTGCCTATGGTGAGTGTTGCATGATGTTGCTGATGTATTGTGGGTAAGGTTTTGAGTGCGGCAAAAGTTAAATCTTGGGTAATCAACTCATCTGTGTGACATGTCGTCATCAAACCATGATTGCTCAGTCCTTGAATAGGTACAATTTCAGCCTGAAAATGACCGCGCTGCTGTGCAAGCCATGCTTTTTGTTGTGATTGTAATGCCAACTGATCTTGTGCTTCACGGCTGATTTGATTGAGGTGTGCTAAAAATTCATCGCTGTATAGCGGATTAAATGAAGCATGAGCATAACCTGCAATTGGTGCGGATGGCATGACTTGAGAAGGTGTGACGCCAACACCACCCACGATAAAAATATGACCTTGTTCAGTGGCTATTTGTGCAGCGGCTGCATGGAGTGCCTGCATGGATGAGCCTTGTAAATGCTGAATCACTTGACCTGTGACGGTTACAGGCAGTTGTGCAGCTAAAGCAATTCGCCGTGCTGAAATGACATCAGCTGAACCCCAAATGAAGTCTTCTATTTCATTTAAATCAAATTCATGGCGCTGTATTAATTGCTGTAAGGTTGCAGCAGAAAGCTGTTCAGCATTTAAATGCTGTAAAACACCTTGCGGTTGCCCAATAGCGGTTCGAACGGCATCAATAATCACTGTGTCACGTGGATGAAGTTTGCTCATAGCACATGCTCCTGAAACAATGAGGTTTGTGCTTCAACCACATCATGCAACCAGTTGGGGGCATGATAATGTGCGCCCAAATGTGCATAGGTATTGCACAATGCAATATATTCACGTAATCCATAATGCTCTACATAACGACATGGACCACCCAGATGTTTTGGAAAACCAAATGCCAATACTGCTGCTAAGTCTGCATCTGTAGCATACGATACCGTTTGATCTGACACACTGTGTAATACTTCATTGCAAAGTGCAATCATTAAACGATCAATGATACTTTGTGCTGAGATTTGAGCATTTGATTCTGCTTGCGGCAATAAATCTGCTACTTCTGAATCCTTGCTGCGTATGAATGATCCTTGATTTGTAGATTGATATGCATAGAACCCTTTCAAGTTATTTTGACCTAGGCGATCTGCATCATATAATGTTTTAAAACATGACACCTGTTCTGTATGTTTCGCTTGTAATTGCTCTTGAAATGTCAAACAGGTTTCAATACCAATCTGATCTGCCAATGCCGCAGGTCCTTGTGTCCATCCAAAATCTTCTAAAAGCTGATCGATGTATGGTGCACTGATTCCTTCATCAATAAGCTGATTAAAAGCGAAGAAATAAGCGGATAAAACGCGGTGAATAAAACGACCTTTTCGATCTTTCACAATCAGTGGTGTGTGCCCTAATTGCTGAATAAACTGTAATGCATCTTCAAGGGTTTGTGCCGATGTTTTGTCATGACAGACCACCTCCACCAATTGTGGATGGTAAAAATCATGAAAAAAGTATGTGCCTATTAAATGAATAGGGTGATGTGAAGCTGACGCAAGCGCATTGATAGACTGATGTGCATGTAAGGTAACGATATAAGTTGGTGTTGCTGCTTTATCAAGCCCATATAAAACAGACAATTTACTTGGTAAGTCACTGACATCTGTGTCAAAAATAACGTCTGCATGGGCAATTGAGGCATGATCATTAGCAATATCAATGCGTTGTAATCTAGTTGTTAATTCTTCTATTGAATATTGCTGTGCCCATTGTGCTGCAAATTCAGCGTAGCGCAGTTTAATTTGTGCAGATGGTGCTTGAATGATTAAATTCAATTGTGGTTGTTGCACAAACAAGTGCTCTAAATAGTGATTATAACCCTCACCAAGCCAAGCAAGGGTTTGAAATGGTCGTGTAGAGGGTAAGTGCTGTTGATATATTGATTTGGCTTCTGAGAGTCCGTGCACTGCATGTCGTGTTGGACTGTCTAGAACATGAAGCATGGCATTTTGAATGACGTCATATGCTTCAGTGCGGTCAAGATCAATGGTATCTAACAATGCATCAAGCAAGATTTTGCCAGTTGGCATGTGCTGAATTGGAAAATCTGCCAATATTTGTTCTTTTCTTGCGTAAAGCAGCATGGCTTTTTCAACAGGGCGGAATGCGAGTGCATGTTTTTTATTATTTTGTTTATTTGACCAGCTTGAATCACCAATTGCCCACTGCATCAGTTTGAGTGCAGCAGGGAAGACATCATCATGTGCAACTTTGGCATCAATAAGCCCGATATCTAACGCGTCAGTTGCTGTATAGCTATTTGTATAAATTAGAGCATCAATCGCATGGTCTAAGCCGATGATGCGGGGTAATCGGATCATGCCGCCAAGGTACGGCATAATGCCATGTTGATGTTGGGTCAACCTTAATGTGCTGTGCTGATCCATAACGCGGTATTCACAACACAGTGCAATTTCTAAGGCAATATCAAAAGTGGATTGTTGCAAAATCGCAACTTTAGGCACAGTTAAATCTTCAAGTTGATTAAAGACTTGGTTGGCTTGTTCGAGCCAAGTGCTTAAATCTGTTTTTTCTTGCTGTAATAATTCATCATACGGCTTATTGTTATCATTGGTCTCAGACGAGTGCGGTTGAAACGAGACGACCAGCCCTTGAATGGATGTATTCGCTTTTATTGCGGCAAGTGCGGCTTGAATGTCATTTAACTCATGCAATATGGCATGCTGAAGATGAAAACAACACTCTGCAATTCCGCCCTCTAGCATCTGAACAGTAATGGCATGTCCGTGATGGATCATGTCATGATCTCCTTTTTTGCAGAAATGTGACGGAAAAAATTATTTTATATCTTTCATAGATCAATATTGTTACGTATTCTACGATAACTTGATATGAAAATAAGTTAATCTGTTGTATCAATTTCCTGTATTTTTAGTTTTTTGAATGCTCAGGTTGTTTTATAAACAAGAACGTGGACTTAGACAAGTTTTAACAGACGTTTAAATGACCTTGAAAATAAATAAAATAACGTCACATAATTATGAATAGTCCTGATAGAAGAATGATTTTGAATTCACGTGTTGACCCGCATATCCAAAAGATATTAGCCCATATGACCCAATTGCCAGGCGTGTATAAAATGCTTGGTCAACAAGGTGAGCTATTGTATGTTGGTAAAGCAAAGAACTTAAAAAATCGTGTCTCCAATTACTTTGCCAAAACCATTGAACACCCAAAAACAAGAGCTTTGGTTGCTAGAATTCATGACATTGAAACGTTAATTGTTCGATCTGAAACTGAAGCATTATTGCTTGAACAAAATTTAATTAAGCTGCATCGACCGCCTTATAATATTATGCTGCGTGATGATAAGTCTTATGTATATATTTTTATTTCTGCTGATAAGCCATACCCACGCATCAGCAGTGGGCGCGGTAAAGGCAAACATCAAGCAGGTCGTTTTTTTGGTCCTTACCCAAGTGCACAAGCTGCACGCGATATGCTGTTGACACTACAAAAGTTATTTAATGTACGTCAGTGTGAAAATAGCTATTATGCTCAGCGTAAACGCCCATGCTTACAATATCAAATTAAGCGCTGTACAGCGCCTTGTGTTGGGCTCATTTCGCCTGAAGATTATAAAAAAGATGTTGATAACTCATTAAAATTTTTACAAGGCAATACACAAGAGCTGAACCAAGAATTGATCCAACAAATGGAGCAGGCGGCCGAACAGCTTGAGTTTGAAAAAGCAGTTTTTTACCGTGATCGTTTGGGCTTATTACGTGAAATATCTGCCCAGCAAGCGGTGTATAAAGTTAAAGGTGAGGCAGATATTTTAGCCATTGCTTATTTGGCAGGCGTGACTTGTATTCAAATTATGCATGTGCGAAATGGTCGGATGCTTGGTGGGAAAAGCTATTTTCCAGATATGTTATTTGATGATCTTGGTCAGATGTTAAGCCAATTTATGGCAAACTTTTACTTCCAAGTGGCTGATGAAATTCCTCAAGAGCTAATCATTAGTCATGCTTTGCCAGATCAAAAAGATGTAGAACAAGCCTTATTCCAAGCATTTAACAAAAAAATTGTGATTAAAAGCCAAGTAAGAGAAACACGGGCAGAATGGTTGCAGCTTGCAAAAATGAATGTACAGCATGCCATTAAGGGTCAGCTTAATAATCATCTAGAAATTATGGAACGTTTCCATCAATTACAAGATATTTTAAAGCAACCGATTGACCGTATAGAGTGCTTTGATATTAGTCATACCATGGGTGAGGCAACGATTGCTTCATGTGTTGTGTTTGACCAAGGTGGTATGCGTAAAAGAGATTATCGACAGTTTGCAATTGAAGATATTGAACCCGGTGATGATTATGCAGCCATGAGACAAGCATTGACTCGCCGTTATAAAAAAGCCATGTTGCCTGATTTATTGTTGATTGATGGCGGTAAGGGACAACTTAATATGGCGATTGAAGTCATGAAAGACTTAGGTTTAGACCCTTTTATGGTGGGTGTGTCAAAAGGTGAGGGCAGAAAGCCCGGGCTTGAAACGCTACATTTTACCAATGGCGATAAAATTCAATTGCCAGAAGACAATAAAGCATTGCATTTGATTCAGCAGGTACGAGATGAAGCACATCGCTTTGCTATTACCAAGCATCGTGCTAAGCGTGATAAACGTCGTGCAGGTTCTGTACTTGAAGTGATTCCAGGATTGGGTCCGAAACGCCGCCGAGACTTACTGACACATTTTGGTGGAATTCAAGGCGTATTGAAGGCATCCGAAAAAGAATTGACTCAAGTGCTTGGCATTGGTGCATCTATGGCAAAAGTCATCTATAAAGTGTTGCATGAATAAGTGAAATTCACCTAACTCATCAGGCCAGCGAACTTTATAATTTATGCAGTCGACACCACAGGGGATTTCGTATAAAGTGTCATCATATTTAGATACAATAAAAATATCTTATAGGCGTATTGTGGATACAATCGATTAGAGTGAGTTGGCGGACTGATATGAGTGCAGGGAAAATCCTGAATATTCCTAATATTTTGACCATTGCACGGATTGTATTAATCCCTGTTTTTTTATTAATTGCGTATTGGCCTCCTGCTGTAGGTGCGGGGGACAGTGAAAAGCAAATTGTATTTAGACATGCGCTGTTAACGTCATTATTTATTCTTGCTGCATTAACCGATTGGTTTGATGGGTATCTTGCACGTGTATTAAACCAGACGTCTGCCTTTGGACGATTTTTAGATCCGGTTGCAGACAAACTCATGGTGGTTGCGGCATTAATCTTATTGGTGCAGTGGAAACCAAGTATTATGATGGCATTCGCTGCAATCGTCATTATCTCACGTGAAATTACAGTCTCTGCACTTCGAGAGTGGATGGCTGAGCTAGGCGCGCGAACCAATGTGGCGGTATCAACTGTGGGTAAATATAAAACTGCATTTCAAATGATTGCCATTAGTGTATTTTTATTGAATTGGCAACCGCTAGACTTCATTGCTTATTTACTACTATATACTGCTGTGATTCTAACATTATGGTCGATGGTTATTTATTTACGTGCAGCATGGCCTTTCTTAAAACAACCATAGCTATAATTTAACTTAAATGATAAAAACTGTAAAAGCCAATTGATTGGCTTTTTTTGTTTAACAATTGATCAACAAAATCCTTATTTTTGACATCAAACTTCTCTAGCTAAAAGAACAGAAATTCCATTATGATCAAGCTGTATATTTACTCAACGCTTGTCTTGAATCATAACTATACAATCTGTGGGTTCAGAGTGCGTAACTTTGTCGAAATGGAATACAAAAATCGATGTTTTAATATCCAAAAAATTGATTGATTAAAACAGCAATAAAATCCATAAAAATGTATTTATTAATTCTTACTTAAAAAAATTAATTTACAGCATTGTATAATGTTTGTTTTTTGTAACTATATTTTAGGTGTTTAATTTATTATATTCAATATAAATCTATGTTTTTAAATAATAAAATTTGGTTTTGTGCTATATTTGACGAGTATACTTTAAAAAATAAAATTTTTAATTCTATAGTGGATTTGTTACATTTTGATATTCGACATATAAATAACGATTAATTTTACGTATTTTCCATTTTGTTAAGTTCATGAATCAATCTTGCATTGGTCATCTCCCCCCTATTTAAGTCAGGATAGTAATAAAATTTATGAAATTTCAAGTTTTAGGTAAGACTATCTATTCCGACGATTTAATGTCTGGTTTGGTGGTTTTCCTAGTTGCATTACCACTCTGTTTAGGTATTGCGCTAGCGTCAGGTGCACCATTACTTTCAGGTATTATTGCTGGAGTTATTGGTGGTATTGTTGTGGGTGCACTCAGTGGTTCACACATTAGTGTATCAGGTCCTGCAGCAGGACTAACAGCAGTTGTGATTACACAGCTTGATGCCTTAGGTGGTAACTATCAGGCATTTTTAGTTTCTATGATTCTTGCAGGCTTACTGCAAATCGTATTTGGTGCCTTAAAATTAGGTTCATTTTCAAGTTTTATTCCAAATAACGTTATTGTGGGTCTACTTGCTGCCATTGGTTTAATCTTAATCATTGGTCAAGTACCGCGTTTATTTGGTATTGATGTCAGTGCCATGAGCAATTTCTGGCAGAATCCACAGCAGGTCTTTTCATTTATTGACGCTGGCGCCACTTTAGTCGGTGTATTGAGTTTATTGTTAATCTTGTCTTGGGATGCAACAAAGCTGAAGAAATTTCCATTGCCATCGATTTTGATTGCAGTGATTTTTGCGGGTGTTTTAAACTATATTTTGGTTAAAACAGGGTCAAGCTTTGCGGTTACTGAGCAAAACTTAATTCAGTTACCTAAAATTTTAGGCAGCACAGAACAGTTATTTTATTTCCCTGACTTTTCATTTTTAAGTCACACACAAATTTATATTGGTGCTGTGACATTGGCATTGGTGGCATCACTTGAGACGCTACTGAACTTAGAAGCTGCCGATAAAATGGATCCGCATAAGCGTCATTCTCCACCAAACCGTGAATTATTTGCACAAGGTGTAGGTAATACATTCGCAGGTTTTGTTGGTGGTATGCCAATTACTTCTGTAATTGTACGAAGCTCGGTCAATGCCAACAGTGGTGCAAAAACAAAGTTTTCTGCTATTTTCCACGGTATCTTACTGTTTTCTGCTATTTTCCACGGTATCTTACTGATTGTTGCGGTATTGTTTTTAACACCATTATTAAACTATGTGCCATTGTCTGCACTTGCTGCAATTTTGTTATTAACAGGTTATAAACTTGCTAGTCCAAAATTGTTTGTTCAGTTCTTTAAAAAGGGTTGGAAGCAGTTCCTACCGTTTATCGTTACTGTTGTTGCTATTATTGCAACTGACTTGTTGCTTGGTATTTTAATTGGTTTATTTGTTAGCATTATCTTTATTTTGCACAATAACTTACACCGTGGTATCCGCACTGTACGTGAAACACATGTACATGGGGTAATTACACGTATTGAGTTGTCGCAAAATGTAAGCTTCTTGAACCGTGCAGCATTGGTTTCAGCACTATCACACATCAAAGATGGTGAGACTGTCGTTATTGATGCATCACAAACAGATTATATCGATCCAGATTTATATTCAGTGATTGAAGACTTCCAAAAGGAAATTGCAGTTAAACACCAAATTTCAGTGAAATTTGTTGGCTTAAAAGTGCATTACCCTGAAGTAGAAGAACATACTTTAGACATTGATGTGAGTACTAAATCGTTTCAAGATCAGCTTCGTCCAGAAGATGTATTGCAAAAACTTAAAGAAGGTAACTCGCGTTTTGCAAACCATGAACGTTTGCACCACAACATTAGCCGTCAGATTCAAGTGACATCAGATGAAGGCCAACACCCAATTGCAGCAGTGCTTGGATGTATGGATTCTCGTGCACCGATTGAAATGTTGTTTGATGTGGGTGTGGGTGATTTGTTCAGCTTACGTATTGCAGGAAATATTGCAGGACAAAAAGTACTTGGTTCACTTGAGTTTGCATGTCAAGCAAAAGGTTCAAAGCTGATTGTGGTATTAGGTCATACCGACTGTGGCGCAATTACTTCAGCATGCCAAGTGCATGAGCAAAAGATTGATATGACTCAATCGAAAGAAATGCCACATATTCATTATGTATTGAAACCGATTATTACAGCGATTGATACAGTTAAAGCACAATCGGTTGATCATAAATTATCAACACACAATTTTGTTGAAGAAGTAACTCGTGTGAATGTGAAAAACAACATTAGCTACATTTTAAAACAAAGCGATGTGTTACGTGACATGGTTGATCGCGGTGAGATTGGTATTGTTGGCGCGATTTATGATGTTAAAACAGGTAAGGTTGAATTTTTATAATTCATGGTTGCCTTGATCAACGTATGCGCAGGCTACGTTGATCAAAAGTTTAAATATAAAAAAGCCTAACATCCTGTTAGGCTTTTTTATTAACTCTTCACCGAGGGTATAACATCCTGTTTTACCTCGCATCCTGATGATGAACTTAGCATTATTTTTTTATGTTCGGTCAATCCCTGTGCGATAAACTCATCCTATTGAATCAGTCATTGGCTTTACAGACGAAATGATCGAATATTCTTGTACGTTTTTTCTGACAATTGCCGTTGCTATTGTCCTACTGTGTTGTAACTTGGGCTAGAAAAAGTGCCATTTGTTGAGTCATTCGCTTGTGAATAAGTACCAACATATTTTTATGAAAATTTATTTCTAATTCCTAAGCTAAAGCTCATTTTTGTATTTTTATACTGCTCTTTATTTTTAAAGGGGTGATCCATTGCATCAGTTTAAACTTTATCGTTTTGATCGTATTAATATTCTGATGCTTGTACTTTGTGCCGTCATTATTTATCTCTTTTTTCCTGTCGCAGGAGAAATTGACCAATATTTATCACGACCCTGGATTGGTTTAAATGGGCAATATGCCTATGAAGACAATTGGTATTTGGTCCATATTGGACACCAAGGTTTGAAGTATTTAGTCATTATGATTGCTGTTATTCATTTAATGTTGCTGATTTATTTCAAAATATCCAATAGTCATCATCATATACAACGTATCTGTATTTTTGTTTTAGTATCAATGATTTGCTCAGTATCAATAATTGCTGTATTAAAAGCAACATCACCACATGCATGCCCATGGTCTATGGTAGAGCAAGTCAATGGAATGGTGGATTGGGGGCGGGTTTTAAGAGGTCAAGGCAAATGCTTGCCCGGTGGACATGCCTCAGGTGGGTTTGCGTTATTAACTTTATTTTTTGCATATCGCCAAGATTTTCCACGTTATGCCATTTATGGTCTTGTATTTGCCTTATGTTTAGGCGCAATGATGAGTTTAATTCAAATGATCCGTGGTGCACATTTTTTAAGTCATAATTTATGGTCGTTTTGGTGGTCATGGTGCATAGATTTTGTCATCTACAAGGCATTTAGCGTGTATTGGACACAGAAAAATAGTATAGAGAACTAACATTCCCTTAATTTTTATACTTTCTAATGGCATATATTGTTCATTCACTGATTAGTTTTTTGTTATGTCTCAAATTTTTAAATTGAAAAAATTACACATGACATTGTTTATGTTTAATTTATTGCTTGCATTGTGGATGGCTGGGGGAGTCAATTTTCGTTTTTATGAGCAAGTTGCTCAATTTGGTTCTTACCAAGGTTTGGCTCAGTTTTTATTTTTATTGGTGACTTTTTTCATCATTGGTGGGTTGTATTTACTGGTTTTGCAGCTTTTTTCTTGGCAGAGAACAGCAAAATTTGTAGCGATTTTTTTTATTGTCCTAACCGCAGGGTGCTCTTATTTTGTCAATCAATTGGGAATTGATATTACAAAAGAGCAAATCCAAAATGTGGCACAAACAGATGTGAATGAAGCGATGGATTTATTATCTGTACCGCTTTTCATTCATTTATTGCAGTTTTTAGTTATTCCTGCTGTTGTTGTGTTGATGATAGATATTAAGGCAAAGCCTTTGAAATCCATTTTATATCAAAAACTCTTAACCATAATTACCGCATTATTTTTAATTGGTGTTGGGCTTTTCTCATTTTATGGCCAATATGCACCTATCTTTCGCGAACATCGTGAACTAAAAGGACAAATCTCACCATTTAATGTAATTTCAAATGGAATTGGCTATGTTACAGGGCAGTTTAAACGAGGCAAACAACCTTTAGTCCCTTTTGGTACAGATGCCCATCGCATCGGTACACACACACCTAAAGTGGTCTTATTGATTGTTGGTGAAACCACACGCGCACAAAATTTTGGCTTAAACGGATATGCACGAAATACCACGCCTGAACTCAGTGCTTTAAATGTGATTAACTTCAAACAAGTATCTTCCTGTGGTACACAAACCTCTGTATCTGTTCCATGTATGTTTTCAGGGATGCCCCGTAAAAGCTATGATGAAGATTTAGCATCTCATCGAGAAGGCTTGTTAGACATTGCACAACGTGCAGGCTATCAAGTGACATGGATTGATAACAACTCGGGATGTAAAGGGGCGTGTGACCGCATAAAATCATACATATCACCGAAAGATGATCCTGCCTATAAAACATCTTGTGTAAATGGTGAATGTTATGATGAAGTTTTGCTTGATGCCTTGAATACATATTTCGATCAATTGGATATAAAAAACTTAAAGCAAGATCAATTGATTGTATTACATCAAATTGGCAGCCATGGTCCTGCTTACTATAAGCGTTATCCAAAAGCATATGAGCAGTTTAAGCCGGTATGCCAAACCAATAATATTCAAGATTGTAATCATGATCAGTTGATTAACACCTATGATAATACGGTTTTATATACTGATCATATTGTGGCATCGACCATTCAACGTTTAAAAAAGCTCGATATTGCATCAAGTTTGTATTATGTTTCTGATCATGGGGAATCAACAGGTGAGAGTGGCATGTATTTACATGGCGCGCCTTATTTAATTGCACCAAAAGAGCAAACACATGTGCCAATGGTCATGTGGTTTTCAGATCAGTGGCCGAAAAAAAGTCAATATGTGGCATGTTTACAGCAACAAGCCAATGATGCCATCAGCCATGATCATTTATTTCCAACCATGCTCAGTTTATTACAAATCCAAACTCAAGTACTTAATCCAAAGCTTGATTTATTAAACCATTGTCAGGGCATTTAAATGCTGAAAGTTTTATTTATTGAAGATGATTTGATGATTGGAAAGACCACATTCCAATTATTACAGCATGAAAAATATCATGTTGATTGGGCAAAAACGGGCTTAGAGGCTCTTGATTATTTATTTAATGATGTCTACCACCTTATTTTGCTTGATTTGGGCTTACCTGAAATTGAAGGCATGGATATTTTAAAACATATCCGTAAAAAAGCTGAATTTAATAAAACTGGGGTGATTATTCTTAGTGCTAGAGACCAAATCAAAGATAAAGTACTGGGCTTAAAAATTGGTGCTGATGATTATTTGGTCAAGCCTTTTGATTTTGATGAATTATTGGCACGTATGGAAGTGGTGATTCGTCGTAGCTCGGCCTATAGCGATCAAGAGATTTCATTTTCAGTGGGTGACTTGGAGATGTTTCCAAGTACACACCGCCTATTGGATGCAGGTAAATTGGTGGTGTTATCAAATAAAGAGTGGACTATTCTTGAACCCATGATGATGTATCCCAATCAAATTTTCTCACGTGAATCACTCGAACAAAAACTTTATGATTGGAACGATGATATTCAAAGCAATACCATTGAAGTTCATATTCATAATTTACGTGCCAAACTTGGCAAAAGTCGAATTCGTACTGTACGCGGACTCGGCTATTGTTTAGATACACCTAAGCCAAATTGATAACATCATGCTGAAAAAAATGAAATGGTTTAAAACATTATATGGTCAGTACCAAACCTATTCACTCAGTACGAGAATGTCATTAACCATTTCCGTATTTAGCTTGATTTTATTGGTTTTGATTGGTGTTTCTGCATATCGGATTGCTTTAGAAGAATCTGAAGAAATGATTGATCGTCAAATGCAAGAAATGGCTAATTTTTTAGAAGTGCATAATCAAAAATTTAGAAGTTCTGCTTTTGATCCGTTGCATCGGTATGACGAAACAGATGTATTTATTGATGTGATTGATCAGTCTGAATTACAGCCCACAGGGCTGACCCATGGTTATTTGTTGCCTGCAACCACAACACCATATTTTTCAAGGCACAAAACATCACGTGGCGATTTACAAATTTACGTCCGTCCAAGTGGTCATCGGCAAATTCAAGTGAGTCAGCAAGTTCATGTCCGTGTCGAGTTGGCCAAAGAGTTGGCAATTAATATGTTAATGCCATATTTGTTTTTTGTGCCTATTGGTATTTATGGGATCTATCGCTTAATTCGGCGACATTTAAAACCAATTAATGAGCTAGAACAGGTGTTTTCTAAACGTGACCCACTTGATTTATCAGACATTCATATAGACAGAATGCCTGCAGAAATCACGCCTGCAATTAATGAATTAAATTATTTATTTAAGCGGATGGCGTCAGCTCAAAAACAGCAACAATTTTTTGTTGCCAATGCAGCACATGAGCTTAGAACGCCATTAACTGCCATTAATTTGCAGATTAAATTACTCAGTAAAATTGATCAAAATGCCGCAGTGTATCAAGATAATTTAAATGATTTAAGATTAAGTTCACAGCGAATGATGCGTTTGGTCGACCAATTGATGGCATTGGCAAAACAAGATGAAATGGCAGGATCACAACTAGAAGCATTAAGTGTACTTGATGCAATTCGTGTTGCAATGAATCAGCTTCATGCTGCAAGTTATGCAAAAGACATGCAGGTTCGTGTTGATATTCAAGCTGAAGCACATGATTTATATATCATGGCCACCACAGAAGCAATTGAAAGTATTTTGTTAAATATTCTAGACAATGCAATTAAATACAGTCCAAGTTTAAGTGAGATTTTAATTAAGGTCTATTTACAAGGTTCAGAAGTCACCATTGAAATTCACGATAGCGGTCCGGGTATTCAGCAGCCTGATATCAAAAATATTCGTCAGCGTTTTGTACGCTTAGAGCAAACACAACATCAAGTTGTTGGGAGTGGTTTAGGTCTATCAATTGTTGATGCAGCATTGAAATTAATTGATGGTGAACTTAATTTCTCATCTTCATTGTTATTATCTGGTTTGTGTGTGCAGTTAAAGTTTAAACGTTGTGTAATTTCATCACCATCCGCTTAAACTCAACCATTGAGCGGATTAATCTTGACCACCGCGTGTGGTCTTTTTTATATAGACTGAAATTCTGATTAAAAAAAAGCATTGAAATTGTTCATGATTTGTTATTAAATGTTATAACATAACACTTATAGCCTAATTTAACTGTATGAAACATTTTCGTTTAAGCCTGATTTCTTTTACTGTTTTATGTGCAAGCCCATTTAGTTTTGCTGAAGATGCATCGGTTGAAGTGCTTGAAACTTTATCTTTTAAATCAAGTGCATCAAAGGACTCATACGCTGCAAAACCATCAGATGCAGGAACAAAGTTTACAATTGATCCAATGCGTTCGCCTAAAAATGTTCAAGTGGTGACATCGAAAGTACTAAAAGACACCAATGCACAACGTGTGAGTGATACATTGGCAATGGTCAGTGGGGTATCTGCATTGAACCCAATGGGTGGTTTTTGGGATAACTACTCAGTGCGTGGTTTCAATACAGACCAAACCATTGGCGCTGTAAGTTTAAGAAATGGCATTGTTTCAAATTTAGGCTTAAGTGCATCACGAGATTTGGTCAACGTGGCCCAAGTAGAATTTTTAAAAGGCCCTGAAGCAGCAATGTATGGGGCAGGTGATCCGGGCGGCACATTAAATGTTGTCACCAAAAAGCCTGAATTTACTGCAAAAAATGAGCTTAGTTTACGTGCAGGGTCGCATGACCAATATCGTGCATCGCTAGATACCACCAATGCATTGACAGACACCGTGGCTTACCGCTTAGGCATCGCTTATGAAAATAACCATAGCTTTCGCCAAGATGTTAAAAATGATCGCTTATTTATCGCACCACAATTAAAATGGCAACCAAATGATGCAACACAAATCGATTATGACAGTGAATATTCACGTATTCACAGCCGTTTTGACCGTGGTGTTGCTGCTGTGAACCAACAATTGGGGGTGATTCCTCGTGATCGCTTTTTAGGTGAAAAAGCAGATGGCTTAATGACCATGAATGATATGTTACAACAGCTTCGGTTAACACATCGCTGGAATGATACTTGGACAAGTAAAGCCGCATTCAATTATAAAAATAACACGTGGCATGGTTATTCTTCTGAAGCATTTCAATTGCTGAATGCTCGAGGAGATCTAAACCGTGAACGCCGTTATCGTGATTATGAAACCACAAGTTACTTGGTCAATCATGATCTGTTAGGAGAGTTTGCCACAGGCGAGTTACAGCATAAAGTTGTGATTGGAACTACATTTAGCCATTTAAATATTGATAATGCATTAAACCGCTACCGCGTACGCGGTGCAACATCTCAAGACCAAATCAACATTTATCAACCAATTTATGGCGTTGCTTTACCCCAACAATTGCGGCCTGTGTTTCATATTGATGAAACGCAGTTAAATGCAGGGTTGACACTGAGTGACTTCATTGAAATTGACAACAACTGGTCAGTATTATTGGGTGGACGTGTTGATTATTATCAGCAAAACTATAAAGACCCTGTATCGCAAACATCAGGAAAACAAAATTTCACTCACTTTAGCCCACGTGCAGCAGTAAACTATGTCTTTAATGATCATTGGTCAGCCTATGCGAGCGTTGGTCAATCATTCCACTTAAATTCAGGTTTAAGTCGTCAAAACCAAGCCTTTGATCCTGAAAAAGCATGGACCTATGAACTTGGTGCGAAAAGCAAATGGCTAGATGGTGCTGTCACCTCAAATCTGACGCTGTTTCATGTAAATAAAGAAAATGTATTGACTACAGATTTATCTGACAGTGCCTATATGGTTGCCACAGGCGAAATGCAAAGCCGAGGTGTAGAGTTTGATTTGACAGCAGAGCCAATAGATGGCTTAAACCTAAAATTTGTCTATACTTACACCGATGCAGAAGTAAAAAAAGGCGACAATGCAGGTGCGCGTTTGCTTAACAGTCCAAAACACATGGCAAATCTTTTGGTTAGATATGATTTATGGCAATCGGGCGAACAAAAAATTGGCTTAGGCGGCAATGTGCAATATGTTGCAGCACGTGCTGGAAATGAGCTAGATAACGGCTTTGATTTACCATCATATACTGTCTTTAACATGAATGCCTATTATGACATTAATCGTGATTTAAGCCTTCAGCTAACATTAAATAATGCATTTGATAAAACCTATTATACCTCAAGCTTAAAAGACCTATGGGTCACTCCGGGCAATTCACGCGAAGTATTTTTAACAGCCAACTACCGTTTTTAATTGTTGTAACTTGAGTTATTTCTATCTTTAGATTAAAAGCATGCCATACAATAAGCATGCTTTTAATGTTAAATAAATCACAATTATTGTTTTATATGTGATATTTTTGATTTTTAGCGTAACCTATATTTTGAGATAAATGTTTTTTATGGGTGTTAGACAAAAGATCAAAGTTACGATTTAATGAATCAAAGTATAACGATAGAACAAGGGTGTGATTATGGGTAGTAATACAACAGCCGAAGCAAAACAAAAATATGCAGGATATAAAGCTGACCATGTGGGCAGTTTTTTACGTCCGCAACGTTTAAAAAACGCGCGCAAAGCAGTCACGCTTGGAGAGCTTGGTCTTGAAGCACTTCGAAAGATAGAAGATGATGAAATTTTAAACTTAGTTGCACAACAAAAAGCCCATGGCGTACATGCCATTACCGATGGTGAATTACGCCGTGCTTGGTGGCATTTTGACTTCATGGAAAACTTACTAGGAGTCGAAGGGTTTGATGAGCAAAAAGGTTATCAATTTAATGGTGTTGAAACCAAACCGCACCAAGTACGAATTACAGGTCAAATTGATTTTAATCCTGAACACCCACATTTAGCAGATTATAAGTTTTTGCATGATGCTGTTGGTCAGAATGATAAACATATTGCGAAAATGACCATTCCTAGTCCAAACATGTTTTTACACCGTAAAATCCGCTTTTCTTCAGATATTTATGCCAATGATTTAGACCGTTATGTAACAGATTTAGGACAGGCCTATAAAAAAGCCATTCAAGCATTTTATGATTTAGGCTGCCGTTATTTACAACTAGATGATGTGTATTGGGCATTTTTGGTGTCACAACAACGCGTTGATGAAGAGAAAGAGTTTGGTGAATCTACACAGACATTGGCTGCGGCATGTGTGAAAAGTTTAAACCTTGCTTTGGCAGATAAACCTGATGATTTAGTGATCGCAATGCATATCTGTCGAGGTAATTTTGTGTCTGCTTGGATCTATGAAGGTGGATATGATGGTATTGAAGATTATATCTTTAAAAACTTAAACAATATTGACCGTTACTTTCTAGAATATGACAATCATCGTTCAGGTGGTTTTGAACCATTGGCAAAGTTAAAAGATACAACAGCCGAAGTGGTGCTTGGTTTGGTCACATCAAAAGTGGAAACCCTTGAAAGTGAATCAGAAATTATTGAGCGTATTCATGCTGCTGCTGAATATTTGCCATTGTCTCAATTGGCACTCAGCCCACAATGTGGTTTTTCTTCTACAGAAGAAGGCAACAGCGTAGCAGAAGAGGCACAATGGAAAAAAATTGATCTGATTCACGATATTGTGGCTGAAGTATGGGGTACAGAAGGTTAAACGTTATAGCATCAGTTTTTATAAGTTGAATTAATAAAATCTGTGAATTAAAGCGATTTTAATGGGCGTGAACGTACAGCAAATGGACAGAGAATGGTATTTTTTAACACAGTTTTTTGCTGAACTATCACGCATAATGTCTAAAGTGAATATTTAAATAGGTTAATACATTGGATATTGCAGTCATTGGTAGTGGTATGGCTGGCCTTGCAGCAGCACGAATTTTAAAAGATGCAGGTCATGCAGTCACCGTGTTTGAAGCATTGCCTGGGCGAGGTATGGATAGCCATACACTTGAATTTGATGGCGGTATAATTGATGTGCCATTACGTGTCATGAACCCCTATTTATGGCGTAATACATTGAGCCTGGCCACACATTTGGGCATTAAAACATATCCTGTACGGACATATATGTCATGCAGTTGGTTGTTTGAAGAAAAAATTGAAACATGGCTCACCACATCTCGTGCACCCATTGGAAACTTTCCAATTATTAATAACCGTAAAGGGTTACAGCAATATGGTGTTCGTTTAGTCAAAGGTATGTTGCAGTTAAAAAGTGCTTTATATCGTTTCTTTAAATCAAAACGCCAAGACATTACTTTGTCTGAATTTATCAATAAAAATGATATTGAAGAAGTGTTTTGGTATGGTGCAGTTATGCCTGTGCTTTATACAGTATGTACTTGTAACCCACAAACCATTGGCGAATGGCCTGCAAAACCATTGTTGGTGTTTTTACAACAACTCACCAATGGCGATCAACTGTTACGCTTACAAGGCGGTACGCCTGCATTTGTGAGTAAATTGATTGATGGTATTGAGATCCAAAGTGGATCACCTGTTAGTAAAGTTGAAATACAAGGTGAAAAAGTATTTGTGGAAAACCAAGCAGGTTATCAACAGCACTTTGATCGCACAATTGTTGCAACACCAACCAATAAATTGGAAGACTTTTTAAATAAAGAACAATTTGCTGAAGATTTAGAACTCCTTAAACAGTTTAAATTTGAGCAAGGTGACTTGGTTATTCACACTGACTCAAGCGTGATGCCGCCACAGCGTAAAGATTGGTCGGTTTTAAGCTATATGATGGACCGCAAATTTACTAAGCAACAATTTACTGTATGGATGAACTCTGTTGAGCCAAGTTTGGTGGGTAAAGAGGCCGTTTTTCAAACATGGCGTCCTGTGACACCCATTGATCCAAAGAAAATAGTTTCGACTGTGAAGCTAAGTCGTGCTGTTGTTAACGGACAAACAGTTCAACTCAATACAGAATTACAGCAACGTCAAAAAGCAGTTGACCGTAAAGTGTATTTCTGTGGTTCATGGTCATGCGATGGCTTACCTATTTTAGAATCTGCAGTGACTTCTGCCATGCAAATTGCTAAAAATTTAGGTGCGCCATTACCATTTGTTGGCTTAAAACCAAAAGTCGAAATTGCCCCTGAACTTGGTTATTGAGATTAAATATGAAATCCTTTGCCAAGATGCCTTTTGGCAAAACTCCATCAGCACTCTCCCAACATAAATATGCAATTCATGCAACATTGTTGGGAGATGATGCAGTATGTCCATGGACCAATTTAGGGCTATGGCGAAATACATGTAGCTATGTTGCAGCCTGTCAGTACTTAGCCAATCACTTGGCTGGACGCTTGCGATTACGTGCTATGGATCGTGTGCTCGATTTAGGCTGCGGACAAGGCGCAAGCTTGCTGTTTTGGCAGCAGTATCATGCTGTTACAGACATTACTGCTGTTGAGTTACAAGCAAAATGTGTGGAAAAAATTCAGCATCAGCCTTGGGCACAATCCATTCAACTTCATCAAGGCTCTTTTTTGGCTTTAGATGCTTTTCACTTAAAACAGTATGATGTAGTGATGTGTATAGATGCACTTTATCATCATGATGCAATGCAGTTTTTATCGCATGTTCAGCCATATATTGCGCCTTCAGGTCGGATTGGATTTCATTATCTAATGCTTAATCCACGCTTTGAGACTTTAACCACCTATCAAAAAATGAAATATCAATATTTGCTCAAAGCAGCAGACATTAATATTCAGCATTTATACACGGCCACTGCATTTCAAGCACAAATGCATGCATTGGGTTATGAAGATATTACCATTGATGATTTAAGCCAAGATGTTTTTGCTGGCTTTTCTCATTATGTGCAGCGTAAATTGCCTGGCCAACATTTAAAAAGTCTAGATACATTGAAAATTAAAATGACCGCCAAATTGTGCCAAAAGTTAGCACAAGACGGTTTAATTGATTATGTACAGGTATGCGCAAAAAAGGCTAGCCTGTGAATAACTTTCAAGTTATTCACACCATCAGCATATTAGACTGCCCACACCAACGTTTTAATGCTCGTTTGAAGTTAGTTAAATCTGAAATAGCCAAGTGTTGAGCGATTTGCTCAGTTTTAAATCCATGAACACGATGTAAAATGACGGCTGTATGCAAACGACATTGATCAAGTTGGGCTTGAAAATGCGTATTGTGTTTTTTAAGCCGCCGTTTTAGGGTGGCAGGGCTAATATCAAAATAGGTTGCGACTTGTTCTAATGTCACAGCATGCTGAATATTTTGCATAATATATTGGTCAATTTGCTCTAAAAAACTCATAGTTAGCTGTTGCTGATGCAGCGATTGCTGTGCTTTTAAATAGCTCACTGACGACATGGTTAAAGCATGTTGTGGCAGACGTTCCGATAAATAAGCCAAAGGGAGTCGCATACAATGAATGGGTTGATTAAACTTTAAATTATCGCCCAAGTGCGTCCAATATTGCTCAATATATTCGGGCTCTTGGCAATTAAACTCAAATGTCCATTCAAGTTTGTTCTGATAAATTGCTCGGCTCATGGCTTTTACAGCACTCATTGTCATTTCAACCAAGTGCAGTTTTTCAGGTGCTTGGGCATTTAACCAATAAATGATCATGTCTTCATGGCTATACATTACTCTTGGAATGAGCCAAGGACAGATCAACGCATGAAATTCAATATAACGTGTAAAAACATCTTTTAAAGTTTTGGCATACAGCATGGATTGAAATGCATCATTAAATGGTGTGGTTAAGCAGCGCTCACCAAATAAAAAACGTAAATCTTCACCTTTAAACAAGCTATTGGCTCGCGTTAAAATATACTGAAACTGATGATAAGAAATCAGTTTCTGCCCTTGTAAAATATCTTGTAAAAAAATGCCACTTCCACTCAACAGCAAGTGATGATCAACACCATATTGCTCTGCTAAATCAATTAATAACGAGAGTTGGTGGTGTGCCGGTATAAACGGATAATCATGATCATAACTCATAGATGACATGGGCCTTTGCTAAATTATTTTTATTGCGATGTAAAGTTTGATTAAGCGTTTTTAATACATCTTTCGCTGTGGGTTGTTGAACTAAAATACAGGCGCTTGAAACAGCAAGTGGAATACGCACTGAATTGCTTTCACTATAATAATGACTCAGTTCAATAACTTGGCTAAGTTGATATTGCATATGTTCTGCGCGATAAAGTGGGGTATTTGGCAATAAAATTACAAAGCGATCACCTGCCAAACGACAAACCAAATCATTAGGTTTAATATTTAATGTTAAAACTTGAGAGACATACTGTAGAACCAAAGAGCCTTCTTTAAAGCCATGGTGCTGGTTAATCTGAGCAAATTGTTTCATATCAAGCAAAATGACACAGTGTTCTTGCTGAGGAAATTTTTGGATGATGTCATCAAGCTGTATTTTAAAGTAATTGGCATCTGCAAGTGGTGTTAATGCATCAAATAAACGATGGTCTCGCACATGGCGTTCACGTTTTAAGAGATGCTTTGAAATTGCAATTTGTTCTTGATGCCAATAATAAATACCAAGGGTTAAACAGGCAATCCCAATCGGAAAAGGCACCGACTCTAGCCAATTATTCCATGAAATAGACTTTGGTAAACGAATAAATTCATCGAGCGTATCTGCCCATAAATGAAAAAATATAAAACATAAGCCATAAATGATATATGCAGTCACACGACCATCAGGACGGCTTTTTAAAATTAAAATTAGCCAAATACACACAAAAATAGTGACGCCACCTTCACCCAAAATATCCACCCAATTCCAATGAGCAAAGGGCTTAGGTGTACCATAGATGACAAATAATGTGGTTGTCAGAATACACCACACAGTAATGGCAACCCATGTGACATAATAATGCGTAGAAAGACGTTCCATGTTTAAAGCAATATAATATTTTGCACTAGATAAGCAGGTTTAGATGACACTTTGATGGCAATGATGAATGTCAAATAAGCTCATTGTATTTGATTAGAAGGTATAAAAAATATAGTGCGATCTCATATAGTGATTATTCAGCATAAAAAGAGAATCTAAAATTTTCTATTCCAAAGTCAAATCAGCTCATTAAGAGCCAAAAATGTAGAAAAAACGACTTAAAAATAAATAGAAAAAAATGACTGTAACAAATCTTTAATCAGAGGAATTTAATGTGCATTGCAGAAAATTCATCCGTCTGAGATACAACATGCTTAGCCTTGCACATAAAAAGACATCGACTCATCCGTTTCAATTGACCACCTTATTTGTTGCAATGATGACATTGCACACCGCACATGCAGATACCGATCCTGTA
The DNA here is from genome assembly GCF_900197575.1 of Acinetobacter apis. Classification (GTDB taxonomy): domain Bacteria; phylum Pseudomonadota; class Gammaproteobacteria; order Pseudomonadales; family Moraxellaceae; genus Acinetobacter; species Acinetobacter apis. The sequence goes on from NZ_FZLN01000003.1 coordinate 47,370, forward strand.
TCTGTGGGTACGATTCAAGTCCTTGGTGTTGGACAAGCTGCTAGTATAAATGCGGCATTAAGAGAACAGCGTTCTTCTGACTCAATCAGCAGCGTTGTACATGCTGATGGTATTGGGCAACTACCTGATGCCAATGCAGCAGAGGCTTTACAACGCTTACCCGGTGTTGCACTTGAGCGTGATCAGGGTGAAGGCCGTTTTGTGACTGTACGTGGTTTAGGTACAGATTTAAATGCGGTAACAATTAACGGTACACTCGTTCCTGCACCTGAAAGTAATCGCCGTGGCGTTGCACTTGATGTGTTGCCTTCTGAATTGGTTCAGTCATTGGCTGTGGTGAAAACACTCACACCTGATATGGATGCAAACTCATTAGGTGGTACAGTTCAAGTGAACAGTCTATCTGCTTTTGATCATAAAGGGCTATTTTATACCGGGACAGCTGAAGGCAGTTATAACGATTTAAGAGATAAATATAGCCCTAAGTTCTCAGGTGCGATTAGTAACCGTTTTAGCATTTTGGGTGGTGAAGACAACTTTGGGGTAGCCGCTGCAGTCAGTTATCAAAATCGTAAATTTGGTTCAGATAACGTAGAAACGGGCGGTGAATGGACAGGTCAAGGTGTTGATAAAGTGGCTATGCGTTATTACGACATTGAGCGTGAGCGTTTAGGTGCAGGACTAAATTTCGACTTTAGAACAGATTCAGGCGAATACTATTTAAAAACTTTATATAGCAAATTTGTCGATACTGAATCTCGTAATGCCATGAAGGTAAAATATACAACACCATGTTTTGTTGATCAGGTGTGTAGCGGTAAAGTCACTCGTGCATTAAAAACTCGAAAAGAAACACAAGATATTCAATCGTATGTTTTGGGCGGCAAACAACAATTCGGCATGTGGATGGTGGATGCACAGGCAGGATATAGCCGTGCACAAGAAAAAAACCCATACGGTATTTCTGCGGCAGAATACAGCGCTAAGTTTAAAAATTTAAGCTATAGCAACAGCAAACAACCTGTTTTTGTTGCAGGCGATGCTTTATATAACCCAAGTAGCTATACCTTAAATAGTATTGAACGTCAGCAATCATTTACACGTGATACTGAAAAAAATATCAAACTCGATTTAAGTCGTGATTACAATTTATGGTCATACAATCATCAAATTAAATTTGGTGGTAAAATCAGTCGCCGTGAAAAGACCAATGACGAAAATGTTTTGTTATATGAAGGTTTAGCCAACAGCAATGATTTTTATGGTGATGCAGATTATAGCTTAGGACGTTTTGGACCATTGATTGACCCGAATCGTGTTTTAAGTCATTTGAATGGTTTAAATCCGAATGATTATTTGGATGAGCAACTTTCAGCAGCCAATGATTTTGTAAGCCGTGAAAATATCAATTCATTGTATTTAATGAATAGCACAGACATTGACCGTTTAAAAATCATTGCAGGCTTACGTTATGAAGACACACGTAAATCAGCAACAGGTCAGCAATATAATGATGGTGTTATCACTGAAACCACAGCCAAACAAAACTACCATCATTGGCTACCAAGCATTAGCTTACGCTATGAGTTAGATCAAAATACATTGTTACGCACAGCATTTACAACGGCAGTGGTTCGTCCAACCTTTGCACAGTCATCTCCAGGTGTGAATATTGATGGTCTAGATGCTGAGTTTGGTAACCCCGAGTTAAAAGCATTAAAATCGAGAAACTTTGATTTAAATTTAGAAAAATACTTTGGTGATGCAGGGGTGTTATCAGCCAGTGCGTTTTATAAAGACATTAATAACTTCATTTATAATACAGATTTAGCAGGTTCAGGGCAGTGGGCAGATTTTGATGAGGCAAAAACATATCAAAATGGCAGCAGCGCAACAATTTATGGTATTGAATTGTCATATTCACAAAAAATGGATCGCTTACCTGCACCATGGAATGGTTTAGTTTGGGGGGTAAATACTACATTAAGCCACTCAGATGCAACAATTAAAGATGCTCAAACCACACGTAAAATTGATTTTCCAAGCCACTCTAAAGTCATTGGTAATGTCATGCTTGGTTGGGAAAGCGCTTTATTTGGTGTCAAAGTATCGGCCAATTACAAGTCACGTGCCTTATATGAAATTGCTGATGTAAGCCAACCTGATCAAGATATTTATAATGATCGTCAAACATTTGTTGATTTAAGCACTTATTACAATATCAATAAAAACTTAAAGCTTAAATTTGATGTTGCTAATTTAAGTAATGAGAAATATTACGCCTATACAAGTGAGCGTGCTTTAAATTCACAATATGAAAAATATGGCCCGACGTATAAGTTAGCACTGACATTGACACATTTCTAATCCATTTACTTGAACAATATATTAAACGGTTTAACCACAAGTTAAGCCGTTTAAGAGTGATTTATCATGAATTTACATCGATTTAAAACATCTCTTTTGGCAGTCAGCTTACTGACCAGTCTAGGGGCTTTCGCGCAAACACCAGTGACATCTCAGGTCACTTTTGATGTACAGGGGCAGCAACAAACTAAGGTTGAAGATGCTAAATGGCTGAGCATTTCCAATTGGCCACAAGCAAGCTTAATTCAAACCAGCAAAAAAGATGGTTTACAAATTCTTGATGCACAGCAGCGTATATTACAAAAAGTAGAGGGGCGTTTTGGTGCGTTAGATTATCGTTTAACTCCAACACACTTAATTGTTCACACGGTAGATCTTGTTCGTCAACAAGCAGTGACTCTCAGTTTTAATTTAAACCAGCGTAAATGGGACAACACCATTTATTTGCCAAAAACCAGTTTTAAAATTGAGAATGTATGTTTATTTCAAGATGATCAAAAGCAACTTTTTTCATTTTTAGTGGGTGAACAAGGTAAAGGTGAGCAATGGTTAATTGGGCAAAATTTAAAGCCAATGTTGACACCAAAGCGTATGCGTAGCTTAAATTTCCCTGTGAATAGTAAGTTTTGTTTTGTTGAAGATCAACAACATGCTTTATTCGTAAATGAAGAAAATGTTGGGGTATGGCAATATTCAGCAGAGCCTGAAGCGCCTTTTTCTCGTCATATTGTAGACTTAGTACAACCCTATGGCACGATTCAAGGCACGCCACATGCAATTGTTCAATTGGGGCGTTCATTGTGGATTGTCGATGGCAAGTCACCTTATATTTATCAATATCAATATCAATATGATGGAAAGCTTTGGAAGCAAAATAAACAGATTGAAACCAATTTGGTAAAACCTGAACAAATGGGTTTGAAAGTTGAAAGTAATAAAGTGATTGCACTAGTGAATGATAACCATCAATTAAAGCATGCATTGATTGATCAAACTCCACCTCAAGCACAACCCTCAGTTCCTGCAAGTGATGTCGTTATAGTTCAACCGACAGTACAAACCGTACCTGTGCCGAGTGCAGGAGATGCCGCAGATGATCCAGCCATTTGGCATAATCGCGCAAACCCTGAACAATCTCGTATTTTAGGTACAGATAAACAAGGTGGATTACAAGTTTATGATTTAAAAGGTAAGCAAACACAGTATTTGGCTGTTGGCCGTTTAAATAATGTGGATGTACGTCCAGACTTTAATTGGAAAGGTAAGATGATTGATTTGGCTATTGCCACCAATCGTGATGCAAACAGCCTACATTTATTTGCAATTCAGAAAAAAACAGGCGTAGTCAGTGAAATTGGTCAGTTGCCAACTTCGTTAAAAGATATTTATGGTTTTTGTATGTATAAAGATCGCCAAGGTGAAATTTATGCCATTCCAAATGATAAAGATGGGACTTTTATTCAATACCATATTCAAGGTCAATCCACACTAAAAGCCACAGAAGTCAAACGCTTTGCAGTAAAAACTCAGCCAGAAGGTTGTGTAGTCGATGATGCACATGAGCAAATTTTCTTAGGTGAAGAAGATCATGCCGTATGGCAATTGAGTTTAGATCCAAAGCAAAAAGCAGAGATGCAAGCTGTCATTCGTGTAGGTGAACATGGTCTGAAAGATGATATTGAAGGTATGGCACTTTATCATGGTAAAACCAAAGACTATCTTGTGATTTCAAGCCAAGGCAATGACAGTTATGTGGTAGTAGATGCTCAAGCACCTTATCAATATCGTGGTCGCTTTAAAATTGGTATTAATGTTGCACAAGACATTGATGCAGTCACAGAAACCGATGGCTTAGATGTGACCAGCCAAAATTTAGGTGGAGCATGGAAGAAGGGAATGCTTGTGGTTCAAGATGGACATAAAGTGATGCCAGAAGACCACCAAAACTTTAAATACATTCCATGGACTGACATTGCAAACGCATTAAAACTTGAAGATTAATGCATAAAAAAAGCCATCAAATTAAATTTGATGGCTTTTTAAATATTTGGCTGGTGCCGACACTCGGATTCGAACTGAGGACCTACTGATTACAAGTCAGTTGCTCTACCAACTGAGCTATGTCGGCAACGTGGAGGCAATTATATATATAATTTTCTTGGGGTCAAGCAAAAAATTCAAATAAACAGATAGAACGAGTTGTATTATATTTTGATAGGTTGTTGTTCACGCTTAAATTAACGTTTACTCATGAAATTTTTTTATAAAAACAAATATTTTTAAAATATTTTTAATAACTTAAATTTACCTTAAAAAATTAACAATTAATAAAAATGTAATATTTCATTCAAATTTCTGTAATAAATGAAATGTACCCTTTCGTGAATTAATTAACTTAAATGGTTTCGATTATGCGTAGCTGGAGTGAGACGAAAAAAGCAAAGCCGCACATTGAGTTAGTTCCAATGATTGATGTAATGATGTTTCTATTGGTCTTCTTTGTCTTGATCAGTTTAAACGTAATTCCATCTCAGGGATTAAAAACCCAATTGCCATCTGCGACCACGTCACAAGAACTTAAACCGCAAACGAAAGCAATTGTCACATTAATGGCAGATCAAATTCAATTGGATGGCCAAGCAACAACGCTCGATCAGTTGACGCAAACATTAAAGTCTAAACAGCAAGATGGCAAGCCTGTCGCTGTCATTATTAACAGTGATAAAGCAGTGGCTGTAGAACAGCTTGTTAATGTGATGGATCGTTTACGTACAGATGGATTTACCTCTGTATCGCTTGCCGCTCGGAAACCTTAAGCATGAGTTCATACTTAGTATACCGTAATCGACATATTCTAAGTTGGTGTCCTGCAATTTTGGTTGGTGCGTATTTCATCTTTTTGGCGCAGCCTGAAGAGCTGAAAATTGAGCCAAAATATGATGAAAAACCTATTGAGATTGTATTGGCAGAGCCAGAACCTGAGCCTGTAGTCAATCCGCCTGTACCTCAAGTTACAGCACCACCACCTGTAGTGCCACCAGCACCAGAACCTGAAGTACCTGTAGCAGATGCTATTGAGCAGGTTAAACCGAAACCAAAAGTCAAACCTGAAGTAAAGCCAAAAGTTGAGCCTGAAATCAAGCCAAAAGTTGAGCCGAAGCAAAAACCTGTGGAAGAGAAAAAGGTTGAAAAACCAGTTGAGCAAACTAAGCCTGCTGAACCAACGCCACATGTTGAAACCAAACATGAAAAAGCTGCTGAAGAAAAACCAGTAGCTGCTGAAAAGCCAAAACCTGTGGCAGAGCATAAACCTGCTGAGCCACCAAAACCTGCATCATCAGGTGGCAATGCTTCGGCAGAAGCACGCTACTTACAAACTGTTCGATCTGCTGTGGAACAGCAAAAAAGGTATCCGACGGGTAGAGAAGCATCGCTTGAACGCCCAGAAGGTAATGTTGAAGTTTGGCTTGAAGTTGATCGTTCTGGACGTGTTATTGACGCTGGGGTGTTATCAAAGTCAAAGAGCATGTTGTTGAACCGAGCAGCTTTATCAAGCTTGAAAAACATTAAACAAGTTGAGCCATTTCCTGCAGATGCGTTTGCAGGAGAAAGTCAAAAACGATTTGTTGCAACATTAAACTATACAGCACCGTAGCATCGCCTACAGGGGAAAGTGAATGAAAGTGTTTGAAAAAAAGATATTAACATTATCTGTTTTATCCATTCTTTTGTCAGGTACCGTATCTGCTGAAGAGTCTACTGTCCATGTCGGTACAGTAAGTGTCCAAGGCCAAGCACTTGGTGGCGGTCTGATGGTACAAGAAGATACGCCTAAAGCACGTTCTGTTGTTACAGCAGATGCACTTGAAAAAAATCCAGGTGCAGGTAATGCTTTAGACAAAATTAAGAATGTCCCAGGTTTACAACTAAGCAGTAACGATTCATCAGGAATCAGCGGTTTAGCTTATACCATGCGTGGTATGAGTGCAGATCAAATTGGTTTGTCAGCAGATGGCGTACCTTTAAATGACTCTGGTAACTATGCAGTGTATCCAAACTTATTGGGCGATTCTGAAAATATCGGGCAAGTGTTTGTAACACAAGGCTCATCAGAAGCGGATGGTCCTCATATTGGTTCTAGTGGCGGTAATATTGGTTTATCAACCAAACGCCCTGATAAAGATGCGGGTTTATTTGTTGAGCAAAAGTTTGGTAGTAACAGCTTACGTAAAAGCTTTGCTCGTATAGAAACAGGTAAAATTGGTAATTTCAGCGCTTGGCTTTCTGCATCGAACACAGAGGCTGATAAGTGGCGTGGTTTTGGTTCACTTGAATCAACCCGTATTGAAAGCAGCATGTTTTACCAAGCAGACAATGGCAATACCAGTAACTTAATTATTAAGTACAATAAGCAAAATAACTATCAATATAATAATGTTACCAAAGCCAACTATGATGCTGCAGAGAACGCAGCTGGTACAACAGGGCATCGTGCAGATTATGATGATCCACGTTATAAAAATGCCTTGAATCCATTTGAAAACTTGAATATCTCGTTTACGCAAACATTGTTGTTAAGCGATACAGTCAGCGCAAGTATTCAGCCATATTACTATTGGGGTAACGGTGGTGGTTCAGGTGGAACCAGCAATTTATCTAGATCATCAAGCCGTTCAGGTATTTATGATTTAAGTAACCTTGCAGGTACAACCGCATTTTATCGTCCATCAATGACAGCAACATGGCGTCCAGGTGTGACAGCAAAAGTAAAATGGGACATTAACGAGCAGCACAGTTTATCTGCAGGCTATTGGTATGAGCGTGCAAGACAACGTCAAACACAGCCGTACATTACAACAAATAATGTGACAGGGCCTGCAGACCGTTGGGCTGACTCAAATCAGTTTACTGATGCAAATGGCAAAATTGTTCAAGGTCGTAACCAATTTACAACCACGCCAGCGCAACGTGTATGGATCCAAGACACTTGGTTTGTATCTCCACAAGTGACTTTATCTGGTGGTTTGGCTTGGGAAAGTGTTAAGCGTCAAGGTGAAAACCGTGGCAGCTTATCAACTGTTGCTTCTCAAAAAGAAGCAAAATATAACGAGCTACTACCAAACTTTAGCGCGAAATATCAAATCAATCAAAATCATCAAGTGTTTTACAATATTTCAAGAAATATGCGTACACCACAAAACTATGTGTTGTATAACTCAGGCGACTCACTCAGTTTAGATCCTGAATTAAGCTTGAATAATGAATTGGGCTGGCGTTACCAAACTGAAAAAATGTTGTTAAGTGCAACACTTTTCAACATGGGTTATAAAAACCGTCAAATTTCAAGCCAAGATGCAAGCAATGACAGCATTATGATTAATGCTGGTAAGGTAAATAGCCGTGGCTTGGAGCTTGAGTGGGGTGGTAATTTTGCGAAGAACTTTAACTACTACTTATCGTATAGTTACATTGATACTGAGCAAAAAAATAACGTCACATCTCGCGGTGTTGAATTACCAACTAAAGGTAAAGAAATTCCAAATACCTCGAAAAACTTGTTAACTGCAAGTGTCGGTTATGATGACAACATGTGGTCATGGAACTTTAAAGGCAATTACACAGGTCCCTTCTATGGTGATATGACCAATGATGAAAAAATCGCAGGTCGTACCACATTTGACTTCTCTGCAGGCGTAAATTTGCCAGTTGATAAGAAGTTCATTAAAGAAGCAAAACTTAGCTTTGGTGTGAACAATATCTTTGATAAAGAATATCTAGATATCGCACGTACCATTCAAATTAACTCGAAAACAACTGGTGTAGCGACTGGTTCGGCACCTGCTTATGCAATAGGTGAAGAAAGAACATTCGTTATTTCACTTTCTGCAAAAATGTAATAGGTAACAAAATATGAGTGCTGATCTTATCCATAATATTATTTTTTATATCATGTATGCATCTTTGGCTTTACTGGTTGTAATTTTCATTGAGCGTGTGATTTATTTCTCATGGACATTAAAACAAACACTAAAGCTTGATCATCAATTAACGCAACATCAAACAATTGATGAGAATCAAGTTGAGAAAAAAGACAAAAATCCAGCTTATATTTTGGTTGAGCCGTTGCTTGCAACGCATATGACTGAAAATGAGCGTGCAGATGTGGTTGAACAACAATATATTGGCAGTAAGACAGCGCTCAACAGAGGAATTTGGATTGTTGAAACGATTGTTGCTGCTGCACCATTATTGGGTCTATTAGGCACAGTACTTGGTATTGTTGATACCTTCCAAGCTTTAGCAGCATCAGGTACATCTGATGCAAGTAAAGTATCGGGTGGTATGGGAACAGCGTTATATGCCACAGGGCTTGGGATTGGTATTGCGCTCATCGCTTTAATCATGAATAACTTTTTAGGCAGCCGTATGGAACGTATTGGCGAAGTCTCTAAAATCCTTTTAATCCGTGCTGGGAAAAGTAAGAAAAGTCATGCAAAAGAATGGAAAACTGAAGCAACTGACAAAAAAACCTTTGCATAACGCAGTAAACCAAGTGGGGCGACTTTTTAGTCGCCTTAGCTTGTTTATGTGTTTAACTATTTCAGTAGGTAATGCAAGTATGCAGTCAAACGGTTTTGAGTTGGTGGTGAATACACCAATTGAAACACAGCTTCCAAATCAAGATTTAAGAGATGCGACAGCGGTTTGGGTGGATATGTTCAATCATGCACAGCATCAAATCGATATTGCACAGTTTTATGTATATAACCAGCCAAAGTCGAATTTAGACACGGTATTGGCAGCATTAAAGCAAGCAGGAACACGTGGAGTAAAAATCCGTTTTTTACTTGATCAAAAAGGGGTCGGGATCTCTAATCCAGACACCATAAAAGAAATTCAAAGTATTCCCAACTTAGAGTTTCGAGTGATGGATTTTTCTAAAATAGAAAATGGTATTATCCACGCCAAATATATTCTAGTTGACCAAAAAACAGCATTTGTTGGCAGCCAAAACTTTGATTGGCGTGCACTTACACACATTCATGAAACAGGACTTAAAATTGACGATAGCACCATCGTCAAGCAAATTTTAAGTATCTTCAATACAGATTGGTCGAATCAACACAATCTTGTCACCAACAAAAAATTGATTCAGTACCAAAAACATAAAGTGCTGACTAAGCCACTGCACGGCTATTATTTATTAGCCAGTCCAGCTCAAGTGACCCCTGAAAATATCTATGTTACCGAGGACGCATTTCCTCAACTGATTGCTACAGCACAATCTAAAATTTCTATTCAAGTGATGCAATATGCACCTCTCGGTTATGCTGAAGGCAAGGGCAAAAGAAACTTTTATCCACTGATTGATAACAGTTTACGCGCTGCCGCTGCACGCGGGGTTGCAGTTGAGCTTTTAGTTTCAGATTGGAATTTAAAGCAGCCTGATATTGCTTGGTTAAAAAGTTTAGCGTTAGTGCCAAATATTAAAATTAAATTGGTGACGATTCCGAAGAGTAAAGATGGCTTTATTCCATTTGCTCGTGTTATACATAGTAAGTATATGACCATTGATGAATCAACAACTTGGATTGGTACTTCGAACTGGACAGGCGGATATTTTGACCATTCTCGCAACTTAGAAATTGTCTTAAATGATGGTCAATTTACACAACGTGTCAAGCAGTTATATCAACAGTTGTGGTTGAGTCCTTACGCCTATGATTTAGATATTAATCAGCAGTATAAAACGGTCAATCCTGCCAAAGAGTAATTGAACACTGGATTGTAAAGATGAAAACGAAATATGGTGTAGCAGCAGCTATTATTATTGGTCTGATCATTGTGCTACACCATATTTTATCTCATCGCGATGTGTTGTGGCGCATTGTGAATGAGCGCTGTGGTACAAGCTTAGATCAAAGCCACAGCTGTTTAGTGGTGAACCGTAAAGCCGGCTTTGTGGTATTAAGGGATTTAAATGGTCCTGTACAAACGTTATTAATTCCAACTGCAAAAATCACAGGCATCGAAGATCCTGAATTATTAGATCCATCTGCGAAAAATTATTTTGCGGATGCATGGGCAAATCGCGCTATTTTAAATCAAGAAAATCGAAGAGTGATTGACCCCAAATATTTATCTTTTTCAGTCAACTCATTTTATGGGCGCACACAAGACCAATTGCATATTCACTCATCTTGCTTAAATACAACGGTTTATGCACTAATCAATCGTTATCGTAACCATATTGGCTCTGCATGGACAACATTGCCAGAGAAAATATTTGGTCATACCTATATTGCGCAAAAAATTAAATTAGCAGATTTAAACTCAGTTCAGCCGTTTCAGCAATTAAAAGCATATACCCTAGAAAATCACACAGAGTTATCAAATTATGGTTTAGCCATGGTATCTGCTGAAGATGGTGATATTATTTTATTGGCAACAGAAATTAATCTACTCGAATGGAACTTTGGTTCGATTGAAGAAATTCAAGATACCTATTGCTTGATTAACAAGTAAATATTTTATTAAGCACCAAAGTACAATGGGACTTTGGTGCTTTTTATAGTTTAAAGACGCATTTCAATACCTTGACTAGCTAAAAACTGTTTAGCCTCAGGAATTGTGTGCTGACCAAAGTGAAAAATACTTGCAGCAAGCACAGCATCTGCGCCACCTTGTAAAATACCATCGGCTAAATGTTGTAAATTTCCGACGCCACCTGAGGCAACAGTGGGTATAGGCACTAAGTCATTAATTTTACGCATTAGCTCAATGTCATAACCTGCTTTTGTACCATCTGCATCCATACTGGTAATTAATAGCTCACCTGCGCCCAAATGAGCCATTTTAACAGCCCACTCTATGGCATCAATACCTGTTGGTTTACGGCCACCATGGGTAAATATCTCCCATTTGTCATGGGCTATTTTTTTAGCGTCAATTGCTGCAACAATACATTGTGCACCAAAACGTTGTGATGCATCTTGTATGAGCTCTGGATGAGTGATTGCAGCAGAGTTAATGCTCACTTTATCTGCGCCAGCATTTAACAGTAAACGAATGTGTTCGACTTTACTTACACCTCCGCCCACGGTCAGCGGAACAAAAACAGATTGTGCCATTCTTTCCACTGTACGGTATGTTGTATCACGACCATGATGGGTTGCAGTGATATCAAGAAAAGTAATTTCATCTGCGCCTTGATCATTATAACGACGTGCAACTTCAACAGGATCACCTGCATCACGAACATCTAAAAATTGTACGCCTTTTACAACACGGCCATTATCAATGTCTAAGCATGGGATGATGCGTTTCGCAAGCATAAAAGGTATCCAGTGATTTATAAAATAAAGTTCCCGTAAAGGGCTACAAACTTGGTAAACTTGCTGTATTCTAGCAAAATTATTTTGTTCCACGCAGGTTTTCTATGTCTGTTTATACGCCTTTGAATTTAGAAGAAGTTCAACCATTTGCTTTGGCTTATGGCTTAAATGTTATTGCACTTGTACCAATTCAAGGCGGTATTCAAAACACCAATTACTTTATAATTTGTGATGATCAGACGCAATATGTATTGACCGTTTTCGAAAATGAAACTGAACAAAGTGCAGGAGAGCTTATTCCTGCATTACAATGTTTAGCACAACATGGTGTGCCTGTGGCAACACCATTGATTCACTCAGGGCGTGCAATTCATTATTTGGTCGGTAAGCCAGCACAAATTGCACCACGTGTCTGGGGGTCACATCCTGAGACCACTACAGCAGCACAAGTGACAGCCATTGCAACAGCACAAGCTCAATTACATGTGGCATTACAAGACTTTCCACTGACTAGGAGCCATAGTCGTGGGCATGCGTATTGGACAGATATTGGTCACTTTTTAAAAAAAGAAGAAATGCAAGCTGAAGATGCCGAACTCTTTGATCAGGTTTATCAAATTTTTGCAGCATATCAAGCACGTTATCCGAACCGTCCATCGGGCTGGATTCACTCTGATTTATTCCGTGACAATACATTGTTTGAAGGGGATCAGTTACAAGGTATTCTAGATTTCTTTGAACTGAATTTTGATGAGTTTTTATTTGATATTGCCATTACTATTAATGACTTTTGTACTCAATACCCACAAGTCACATTAGACCAACAGCGCGTTGCAGCCTATTTATCAGCCTATCAAGCCATTCGTCCACTCACCACCGATGAACATGCGTGTTTAAACATGTATTTGGCGATTGTTGCTTGTCGCTTTTGGTTGCTACGGTTAAATGTTGCACGGTTAAACCGCTTAAATGGGCGTGGTGGGGCAGATGTATTTCAAAAAGACCCAAATGAAATGCGTGCGATGCTAAAACAGCGTCTTACTCATGTGGTTTCTATTTAAGCCATGCGTGATCAAGGACGACTAATTCAATGGGTAGAGGATGAGCAGTCTGGTCTTATTCAGCCAAATGACTCATCAAAACAACCTGTTTATTTAAGTCTTAAAGATTTTGCCAAACGCGGTCCACGTCCCATTGTTGGCTGTGCACTAGATTATCAAGTGAGAATTGACGAAAAAGGACGTTTTCGGGCGAGTGATGTGATGTATTTGACTGCCAAACAGTCTACAGCTCATCAAAGAACACATCTTTATCGTGCAGCAAAACAGCAAAATACATCTTCTTCACGTTTAGCACCGTCTACGATTGCAATAATTATTTATTGGATTGTAATTTTGGTGCTCAACAGCATGGGGCAGTTACCGAATATTTGGTTTAGCATATTATTTATGGCACAGATTGTAATATATTTTTTATCTAAGCCATTGGTTCAGCATCCTGTGTGGTCATTGTCCCCAAGATCGATATTTATCTTTGTTTTTTCAGTATTTGGTGGCTGGCCAATTCTTGTTTTGATGCAAAATAAACTGCGACTTAATACACAAAGTCAACCATTTAAAACACTATATATCGGTACTATAGCGCTTAATATCCTATGCACTTTATGGATTGTAGGTGCAACTTATCCATTTTGATGTCAGATAAGACCGAATTGAGGTGTCACATGAATGTTGATCAGCAGTATCAATCAAATAAAACGCTTACATTTGTACTGTATGTCATGTATATCGCAGCGATTTTCTCTGCGGGCATTTTGGCACTGATTGCATTAATCATTAACTATGCAAAACGCAGCTCAGTGCGCGGTACAATTTTTGAAACGCATTTTGCTTGGCAGATTCGTACCGTGTGGTGGTATGTATTATGGAATATTTTGGCGTGTATTCCGCTTTTTGCATATTTAGCCACAGTAGACAGTTTTACTTATACAGATGATATGGCAATTGCATTGGCATCTCTTGGCTTAACCACTTGGGGTGCTGTTGTCGTGGTCTCGTTTATTTGGATTATATATCGAGGAATTAAAGGGCTGATTGTGCTAAATGAGAATCGAGCGATTTAATCAAAGCAAGTAAAAAAGAGGCGATATACGCCTCTTTTTTTGCTTTAAATGCATGTAAATACTTTCTTTGAAATGTAAACGAGGATTAAACATCGTTACTAAAATCAACCATTGAATAAAATACCTTTGTGTAGAATACGGCTGTTCAATAAATGGTCGACTCCACGGAAAGCGGGTCGACTGAACCATAACATTTTCAAACAAGGAACAATCAATGACAGATTCACAATTCAAATCTGATAAAACACTGACCTTTATTCTCTATATACTTTATATTGCAGCCATTTTTTCAGCCGGTATATTGGCTTTGATTGCATTAATTATTAATTATGCAAAACGTGATTCAGTACAAGGTACAATTTTTGAAAGCCATTTTAATTGGCAAATCAGTACAGTGTGGTGGTATCTGCTATGGAATATTTTAGGCGGTATACCGTTGGTGGTCTCTTTATTCATGGCAAGTAACATGAATTATAGTGAAAATACAGCGCTGAGCTTAACTTCTTTAACTTTGATGCTATGGATTACAATTATCTTAGTCTCTTGGGTATGGATCATTTATCGTGCAGTCAAAGGCTTAATTGTTTTAAATGAGAATCGAGCCATTTAAAGTACTAAAGCATCGATAAAAGAGGCAACTAAAGCCTCTTTTTTTATGTCTGCTTAATATTGGTGCATTTTTATGAGCTATTTCAATGCATTGATAATTTTAAGCAAACTCACCATTCAAACCTCCTTCTTTTTTGTCTTTATAGGCATAAAATTAAATAGACATTTTAATATAATTTAATTTACTTTTTAAATAAAATAAATAGACATTTTTATTTTAATAAAAATACATTTTTAAATAAAATAAGAGACATTTTAATATAATTTAATTTACTTTTTAAATAAAATAAATAGACATTTTTATATTAAAAAATACACCTTTTAAATAAATTAATTAGACATTATAGACTTTGATTCTAGTCAAGCAATTAAGCATAAAAGCGTCCCTTACGGCGTTTTAGGCCCAAGGTATGAATTGCTCGTACAAGTACAGCATAAGATACGCTATAACCAAAATGTAGCTCAAATATAGGAATTAAGTCACTAATATTTTGAAATTTTTCATTCTTTACAAATGCTTCAAATGCAGGCCAATCTTTGATGTGTGTTGGTGCACCACGTTTATTTGTAGGCTTGAACTCTAAGCTTCCTGTTTCTTCTTCAAGCTTAATCCAATTGTCTAAAGTCATTCTAGAAATATTATATTTTTTACAGACCATCACTTTATAATCTGTTTTTTTGTATTCAGCAATTGCAGCTTTTTTTATTTCAATGCTATACCTAGGCATTAAATACTTCCTATAAATAATAATATCCATTATATTATATGGCACGGATTATGCACACCAGACAATATGGTTTGAATAATGAAGATGTAAGACTATGAATGAGCAACCGCATCGCACCAAAGATGATACAAATATAGCGCCATCTAGTATGTCCTCTGGCCTGTCTTTATGGCAGGTTGTGGTGGTTGGTGTGGCTTATATGACACCTATGACCGTTTTTGACACATTCGGTATTGTTTCAAGTGCGACAAATGGGCATGTACCACTTGCGTATTTATTGGCTTTGGTTGCCATGCTCTTAACGGCATTTAGTTATGCCCGTTTCAGTCGCGTTTCAGATAAGCCCGGTTCAGCCTATACTTATACTGCTGATAGTTGTGGACAATCAACTGGATTCTTTATTGGCTGGTGTACGTTATTGGACTATCTGTTGTTGCCACTGATTAATGTTTTGTTGTGCGGTATTTATTTATCTGCCTTGGTTCCAAGTGTTCCGTATTGGGTTTGGGTATGTATTACTGCGGGGATAGTGACTTTAATTAATTGTTTTCGACTCAAGTTTCTCGCAAACCTTAGTCTGATTTTTGTGTTAGCGCCTGTTTTATTAATGTTTGTGTTTGTGTATTTAGTGATTCAAGGGGTAGGGGATCAACGTGGTGCAGATGCTGTCATGACGATTGCACCATTATTAAATGGACAAACACATTTATTGCCTTTAATTGCAGGTGCATCCATTTTATGTTTTTCCTTTTTAGGTTTTGATGCGGTAACTACATTGTCACGCGAAACTAAAAATCCTAAGCGAAATATTCCTATTGCTGTGATGTTAACAACTTTAATTGGTGGTTTTATTTTCTTTACTGCCTCTTGGTTTATTCAATTGTATTTTCCAACAAATCAGATGTTCACAAATCCTGATGAAGCATTGCCAGAAATTGTATTTATTGTTGGTGGTGCTTTGTTCCAATCTGTGTTTTTAACAGGTCAGGTGATGAATACCATTGCATCTGGTTTAGCAAGTCATGCTAGTGCTTCACGTTTAATGTACATCATGGGGAAAGATGGAATTTTTCATCAAAAAACGTTTGGCCAATTGAGTTCTAAGCTAGGTACACCACTTTTTGCCACACTTTTTGTCGGTGTAATTTCTTTAACCGCAATGTTTTTGGAGTTAGCACAAGTGGTTAGCTTAATTAGCTTTGGGGCACTGGTTGCTTTTACAGCAGTGAATTTTTCTGTCTTTATGAAATTTTATATCCGAGATGGTCATCAACAAGGTTATCGCAATAAATTACTGAACCTTGTTTTACCAATGATTTCTGTGATTGCAATTGCAGCGCTTTGGTTCAACTTAGAAGCGTCTGCGCTTTGGTTTGGCTTTGCATGGTTAGGTGTAGGGTGTGCTTTTTTTCTGTATAAAAAAATGACCCGCCAACAAATGAATATTAATAGTAGCAGCTATGAATAAGAGGATTTGAATATGAGTAATAATTTTCTGAGGCCTGAGTTATTGGGCGATGTTGAGTTTAAAACCAGTGACAATAGTCTAAATAGTAAAGACTGGAATTGGGTCAGTTCACCTGAAATTGACCCGAATGAAGTTCCTGCAAACTATTATGAAAGTTCTTTAGCGCCATGGCACACCTTTGGTTCGGTAGAAACAGATTTGGAATGTGATGTTGTGGTGATCGGTGCTGGATTATTGGGTACATCAACAGCCTTACATTTGGCTGAACATGGTGTAGACACTATTTTAATTGATAAAGATCGTGTGGGCAGTGCAGCTTCTGGACGTAACGGTGGACAATTAACACCTGGTCTAGCGCGTTGGGAAGCTGCCGACATGATTAAACAGTTTAGTTATGAAGAAGCCAAAAAACTATGGCACTTTACGTCTGTTGAATCGATGCAATTGATTGATGATCTTGCAAGTCGCTATGCTTTAAATATTGACCGCAAGCAGGGTCATATTACAGCTGCTGTGCATGCAGGTCATATGCTTGGTTTGGGTGAAGGGTCTGATGCACGGAAATATTTAGGTGAAGATCATACTCAATTGGTTGGAAAGCATGAGCTTTATGACTATATCAAATCCGATAATTATTTTGGTGGTGTAATTGATCATTTAGGCGGACATGTTCACCCACTGGCATTAACACGTGGATTGGCCTATGGCTTTTTAACACATGGTGGCCGTATTTTTGAAAATACGTGTGCATTAAGTGTTGATGAACAGGCTGATGGGGTATATATCAAAACAGAACAGGGTGTGATTAAAGCAAAAAAAGGTGTGGTACTTGCTGTACATAGTTCAACGTTTGAATTATTAAAAGAGAATCGCCAAACTACAATTCCATTTTATACTTACGTTGGGGTGACTGCACCTTTAGACATCGATACAAAAGAACTCTTACCATACGACCATCCTGTATATGATACGCAATTGCAGATCGACTATTACCGCAGTGTTTCTAAAAACCGACTACTATTTGGTGGACAAGGTACAGGAACCTGTTGGGGTAAAGATCAGATTTTAAGTTATTTACAAGATCGTATTGGACATGTATTTCCACAAATTCAAAATTTGAGTATGGATTTTGCATGGAGTGGAACTACGGATTTAACTGTAAATGGCGCGACAGATAATCGCAAATCAGGCGATCAATTTCCAATCTATGCAGTACATGGGTGGAGTGGTCACGGTGTGGCACAAACGGTTCGGATTGGTAAAGCAATCGCTGAGGATTTTGTTGGTAAAAATACTGCTGATTTTAGTATGTTGACGCAAATTCAACACACCAATATTCCATTTGGGCGAACATTTGCTCCTGTTGCTATTCCAATGGCAAAATGCTTGTTAACCATCCAAGCTGCGATTCAACCTGGAAAAATTTTATCTTTTTAATTTAAATATGAATGATAAAACCAAAGAGGATATAGCCTTTTTAGTTTTATCATTTTTTAAAATTAAGCTTGGTCTAATAGTGCTTGGGCCTCGCTTAAATTGAGCGACCCTTCATAAATTGCACGACCTGTGATTGCCCCTAGAATTCCAGGCTGCCCTTTTAATAAACGAACATCATTTAAGTCAGTAACACCACCAGATGCAATAATGGGTAATCCACTGTATGCTGCTAAAGCAACTGTTTGCTCAATATTTACACCTTGCATCATCCCGTCACGGGCAATATCGGTATATACAATGCTAGATACGCCTGCATCTGCAAAACGCTTTGCTAAATCAGTGGCTTTCACATCAAGTACGTTTGCCCAGCCGTCTGTTGCTACATAACCGTCTTTAGCATCAATACCCACAATAATTCGACCATCAAATGCTTTACATGCTTCTTCTACAAATTCAGGTTCTTTTGCGGCTTTAGTACCAATAATGACATAAGAAACACCAGCTTCTAAATAATGACCAATGGTATCTAAAGAGCGAATACCACCACCAATTTGGATTGGTAATGTTGGGTGCGCTTTTGCAATCGCTTCTACAACATCTTTATGGATGGGTGTTCCCGCAAATGCACCATTTAAGTCGACTAAATGCAAACGACGTGCACCCTGATTGACCCATTGGGTTGCTGTTGCAACAGGGTCGTCTGAAAAAATAGTATCATCTTCCATACGACCTTGTTTGAGTCGAACACATTTTCCATCTTTAAGGTCAATTGCAGGGATAATTAGCACGTTTTCTTTCCTTTAAAACAAGAATGAATAGATGCTGTGATATTAACAAACAATTAGACGATATTTTAGTAAAAGTTGCTTCAGCGCTTTGATCAATTTATTTTATAGAAAATTTAAAACAAAATGATATCTTGTATATGTTTTATATGCAGTTTATCGCTTTGAAAGCATGATCACGGCAAATAGTATTATTGATGAGTAGATAATAATGGATAGCCAAGCCATGATCGTTTCAAAGTTCGTGGTAGCTCTTTGTGGACCATATTTATTTTCATTAGAGATTCCTGGAAGGAATGTTAGGTTAATGAATAACCATAGATTTGCAAAAGGAACAAAATTAAATAGCCAATACCAACCACTTAAATT
Source organism: Acinetobacter apis (assembly GCF_900197575.1). GTDB lineage: Bacteria > Pseudomonadota > Gammaproteobacteria > Pseudomonadales > Moraxellaceae > Acinetobacter > Acinetobacter apis. Next base: position 66,590 of record NZ_FZLN01000003.1, read on the forward strand.
ACGGTCATGTAAACGTTTTATACTAATAATCATTTGAAATCCCTGAACAAAAATCAGGGTTATTACCATCAATGTCAACTGCATGTTGACCAAGTACTCTCGCTGAATAAGTCCATGTTCCATGCATTTTAATATACCGATCCAAAAAATTGAAACGAGTAGTAAGATAACAAATGTCCATGCACAATAAGTAAATCGTCCAATACGACCTTGTGTACTCATAATGCCTTGATGCTGTATTCTAAATTGATTAAATATGTTCATCATGTAACTTAAAGTTGTTAATATGTAAACTAGTATGCATTATTTGTAAGTTAAAAAAAAGAGGATAATTAAAAATTATCCTCTTTTTCGGTGTTTAGCTGATGATGGAAATTAAATCTTCCAATTCACAAAGTTTTGCAGTAGCTGTAATCCTGCTGTATGGCTTTTTTCTGGGTGAAATTGGGTTGCAAATAAGTTTTCTTGATGTAGTGCTGCACAAAAATCAATACCATAATCACATGTAGCAGCAACTAAGTTTGAATTTGTCGGCTCGACATAATAACTGTGTACAAAATAAAATCGTGTATCTTGTTCAATGTCAGTCCACATTGGATGTGATGGATCACTTTGTTTTACTTGATTCCACCCCATATGCGGTACTTTCAAGTCTTGTATTTCAGGAAAGCGTTTCACGACACCATCAAAAATGTTTAATGCAGGACTGCCACCATTTTCTTCGGAATGATGCATTAATGCTTGCATACCTACACAGATTGCAAGCACAGGCTTATTCAATACAGCCTGACGAACGACTTCATCAATACCAGCATCTTGCATGCCTTGAATACAATCTCGCATAGCGCCAACGCCAGGGAACACGATTTTGTCTGCTTGAGCCACTAATTTGGGATCATTGGTAATATCAACTGTTGCGCCCACATGTTCAAGGGCTTTGGCAGCAGAGTGGAGGTTACCCATGCCATAATCTAATAGTGCAATACGTGTCATTATAAGCTCCCTTTGGTTGAAGCAATGGTATTTTCAGCACGAGGATCTGACTCACATGCCATACGAAGTGCGCGTGCAAAGGCTTTGAATGTGCTTTCGATTTGGTGATGGCTATTTTTGCCTTTTAGATTGTCAATATGTAACGTGACTAACGCATGATTCACAAAGCCTTGAAAAAATTCTGAGAATAGATCGACATCAAATGTCCCGATACGTTCACGTGTAAAAGGAATATCCATAAATAGTCCAGGACGCCCTGATAAATCAACGACAACACGTGATAAAGATTCGTCAAGCGGTGCATAAAAATGACCATAGCGGCGGATGCCTTTTTTATCACCTAACGCTTTTGCAAATGCTTGACCTAATGTAATGCCGCAATCTTCAACAGTATGATGATCATCAATTTCTAAATCACCATCACAATGCAGGTCAATATCAAACAGACCATGTCGTTTAATTTGATCAATCATGTGATCTAAAAATGGAACGCCTGTATTTAATGTGCCTTGACCAGTACCATCGAGATTGACACGTGCCTGAATTTTGGTTTCGTTGGTGTTTCTCACTACTTCACTGATACGCTGTGTCATGCACACATTCCTTAAAATGGCTGTTTAAAAGTTAAAAAATGATTTAATGTCGCTCATATTAGATGGCAAAGGAGGGTTTATCAATGCCCATTACAGTACATGCGTGCACTTCTTTAGAAAATCAAGACTTGGCCCGACAAATAGAGCAGCTTTACCAAACGAGTCATGAGTTTTGTTCTGGAGAGCATGCACTGAAACAGTTGAAAGATGCGCTATTACTGACTACAACACTCTATATTGCAAAATTTAATGACCAAGTTGTCGCTGTGATTTGGTGTACTCGTCATTCGCGATCATTTAAATTACATTATGTTGTGGTTGATCCGCTGTACCGAGGCCGTGGTGTAGCAGATCGGTTGGTCTCAGAAGTTTGTCGTTTCGAATCTTTAGCAGTACCATCTGCTGAGTTTATTACAGGATGTCCTGTAATTCAGCGTATTTTGACTAAAATTAAACCAAATGTGAATATTTAAGCATCAAACAGTACTAAAGCTTGATAATTTTAAGATTAACTGTTGACGATATTTTATTTTAAGTGTTTAATACGCTCCAAGTTGGCGCGATAGCTCAGTAGGTAGAGCAACGGATTGAAAATCCGTGTGTCGGCAGTTCGATCCTGCCTCACGCCACCATCAAATTTGTTGTTTTTATTCCCTGATCCCATCAGGGTTTTTTTTGCCTAAAGATTGTTCAATCATTTGAAATTTTTATAGTTTTGGTTGACTCTTTAGTGTAACTCAGGCTTAATAGCCCGTATTGGCGCGATAGCTCAGTAGGTAGAGCAACGGATTGAAAATCCGTGTGTCGGCAGTTCGATCCTGCCTCACGCCACCATATTCAAAGCCCTAAATCTTAATTGATTTAGGGCTTTTTTAATACGTCACATGATCTTACTTGTTAAATCTATAAATCACTGTATAAGTAATACACAGATGGATTCATCAAATAATTAAAATAGATGGATCAATATCATACCAAGCACTATTGCGGGTAGATGAGCAATGTCTATCGTTGGTATGGGATGTAATTTAAGGGAAGATCTATTATTATAAATAATAATCATTCTTATTTGTGGGTTCGCGATTGAACAGTAGTGATCTTAATATGAAACAAAAACAACCACTCAGTTTAGATGGTGTCCATCATACGGTGCCAATCCCGCCAGGTGCTTCGTTCTTCCGTAAATTCTTAGCGTTTTCTGGTCCAGGTGCATTGGTTGCTGTGGGGTATATGGACCCAGGTAATTGGATTACGTCAATTCAGGGTGGGGCATTGTATGGCTATTTATTATTGTCAGTCATTTTACTCTCAAGTTTAATTGCCATGCTGTTGCAAGCCATGTGTAGCAAGTTAGGCATTGTCACTGGACTTGATTTAGCACAAGCCACACGAAAACTCGCAGGCCGTCGCTGGTCTTTTGTGCTTTGGATTGTTGCTGAACTCGCAATTATGGCCACAGATGTGGCTGAGGTAATTGGAACAGCAATCGCTTTAAACCTGTTATTTGGTATTCCACTGATGATGGGTGTCATCATCACCTTATTGGATGTGTTTCTATTATTGCTATTTTTGTCTTTGGGCATTCGTAAAATAGAAGCTTTTGTTTTTACTTTAATTCTAACTGTATTTTTGATTTTTGCTTATGAAGTGATGCTTGCTTCACCACAGATGAGTGATATTTTACAAGGCTTTATTCCACAAAAAGAAATTTTTACTGCAACCTTAACTGGGCAGGACTCAGCTTTACTCATTGCGCTTGGAATTGTGGGGGCAACAGTGATGCCGCACAATTTATATTTACATTCCTCTTTGGTGCAGTCGAGGCAATATCGCCGTGATCCTGAAGGCATGAAAGAGGCTATTCGCTTTTCAATTTTAGATTCGAATGTTCAATTAAGCTTTTCTTTTGTCATTAATTGCTTATTACTTATTTTAGGCGCTGCTTTATTTTTTGGTCATGATCCTGAACAACTTGGACGGTTTTCACAACTCTATGCCGCGTTAGAAAATCCGAATATCGTGGGGCATATTGCCAGTGCTACGCTTGCCACATTATTTGCGGTGGCACTATTGGCATCAGGGCAGAATTCAACCATTACAGGGACCTTGACTGGGCAAATTGTCATGGAAGGCTTTATTGAGTTGAAATTGCCACCTTGGTTACGCCGTTTTATTACACGTGCCTTGGCAACATTGCCAATTTTGGTGGCTATTTATGTTTGGGGTGAGCGAGAAGATGTTATTGAAGGGTTATTGATTTACTCACAAGTTTTTTTAAGTATTGCATTGCCTGTATCAATGATTCCGCTGGTATGGATTACATCAAGAAAAAAATGGATGGGGGAATTTGCCAATTCTAAATGGTTAATTACACTTGCATGTTTATCGACTACAGCATTGGTGATTTTAAATATTCAGCTGATTATTGAAGTTGCACACAAGATTTTTGCTTAGCTTTAGTCTGGAATTAAACGCTTGCCCAAGCAAGTAACCTTGTTGTCTGTAAAGTCGAGCTGTTCGTAAAATTGAATGACGGCATGATTTTCTGCTCGTACCATCAGTTGTACTTTAGGACAACCCATAGCAATAAGCCGTTTTTCAATATTTTGAATCAGTGCTGTTGCAATACCAAGACGTTGGTATTTGGGTTGAACAGCCAAGTAATGGATCCAACCGCGATGGCCATCATAACCACCCATTAACGTTGCAATGACCATATGGTCTTTTTCAGCAACTAAAAACAAATCATCTTTTTGCTGAATTTTTCTAAAAATATCAATTTCAGGGTGATTCCATGGGCGAGTCAAATGACAGGTTTCCCAAAGCTCAACGACTGTATCAACATCTTTATTTTCTATAGGTCTGATAATAAACATAAATCACCACCAAAATGGCAGGTCTTCAATGATGACCTGCCGCCTTAATTCTATATTTTCATGCTGCCATATTTTTCAAAATTAATATGCCAATCAATCGCTTCTTGCAACAGGTGTGGAGTATGACCACCTTTTTCACATGCTCGTGTAAAATAATCGAATATGCTTGCCTGATAGTCGGGATGAACACAGTGCTGAATAATGACGGCTGCACGCTCTCGTGGCGCAAGTCCTCTTAAGTCTGCTAAGCCTTGCTCAGTAACAAATATATCAGTGTCATGTTCTGTATGGTCCACATGACTTACCATAGGCACTACTGATGAAATATTGCCTTGCTTTGCAATCGATTTGGTCACAAAAATAGCAAGGTGTGCATTACGTGCAAAATCGCCTGATCCACCAATGCCATTCATCATTTTGGTGCCACCCACATGGGTTGAATTCACATTGCCATAAATGTCAAATTCAAGCGCTGTATTGATGCTGATGATACCTAAGCGTCGAATGATCTCAGGGTGATTGGAAATCTCTTGCGGACGTAAAACAAACTTATCCTTATAGTTGTCTAAATGATTAAATACACGCTCACCACAGGCTTTAGACAATGTCATTGAACAGCCTGATGCAAATGTCATTACCCCTGCATCAATAAGCTCAAATGCAGAGTCTTGTAGTACTTCGGAATACATTTTGAGATCGTGAAAACCTGATGTTTTGAAACCAGACAATACTGCATTGGCAATTGAACCAATCCCTGCTTGTAATGGTCCAAGATCTTCTGGCAGTCTGCCTGCACGGACTTCATCTTTAAAAAAATGAATCAGATGATCTGCAATCGCTTGTGTATCTGCATCTGGCTCAGTAATGTTTGATGGAGAATCTGATGTATGGTTAAAAACAATACCAACTACTTTATCTGCATCAAAAGGAATACCGCGTGTACCAATCCGCTGTTGAATATCAGTCAGTGGGATAGGGGCTCTAGATGGGCGTTGTGATGGAATATAAATATCATGAATGCCTTCAAAATCGGTACTGACTGAGGTATTAATTTCAATCAGAATTTTTTCGGCAAACTCAATAAAGCTTGCAGAGTTACCCACAGAGGTTGTTGGAATAATCAAACCATCATCAGTAATTGCAACAGCTTCAATAATCGCTAAATCAGGCTTTTCTAGGGTTTGATGGCGCATTTGTTCAACAGTTTCTGATAGATGTTGATCAATAAACATCACCTGACCCTGATTAATTGCTTTACGAAGCGTGCTGTCGACCTGAAAGGGAATTCGACGTGCTAATACACCTTGCTCAGTGAGTTTTTTATCGAGGTCATTGCCTAAACTTGCACCTGTGACTAAAGTGATTTTTAAAGGATGCTGTGCTGCTTGGTCAATTAGCGCAAGCGGTATGGCTTTTGCTTCTCCAGCACGTGTGAAACCACTCATGCCAATAATCATATTGTTTTGAATTAAACGTGCTGCATCTTGTGCTGAAATGACTTTATCCTTTAATTGTGTCAGGCCAATCCGTTCTAATGACATACTTATTTCTCGATCAAAATTATTTAAACCCTATACAACATGAATTCTAACGTTGTATGGCTTTTTTAGGATGCTTATTAGGCTAAGGTATAGTAAATATCTTATAAGATATTCAAAAAAATCATTTATTTTCGGTTTTTTGGTTCAGCGCGATGGGTAATGCAATAATGGCTTGAAAGCCGCCTTCTTCTAAATTACGTAAAATGATTTCGCCTTGGTGTAAGTCAACAATCCGCTTTACAATTGCAAGTCCTAAACCACTGCCTTGAATGGTACGTGCTGCATTACCACGAACGAAAGGTTGCATTAAATCTTGTATTTGTTCTTCAGGAACGCCTTCACCTTGGTCAGAAATGCTAATTTTGATGTGTTGACCTTCGACATAAGTGGCAACATGGATCGGTTCTGCGCCATAGCGTTTGGCATTATTAATCAAATTACCAATTAAACGTTTTAATGATAAGCTACGTGCAAAGATGATAGGAATATCTTGTGGTTCAAATTGAATGTTAAGCGGTTGAAATTGAACAATTAGCTCTTGTAGCAACTGATTGATTTGAGTTTCAGACGGCTCTTCATCTGAGCCATCACGCATGTATGAGATGAACTGATTTAAAATAGCATCCATATCATCGACATCATAAATCAAACCTTCTTTTAAAAACTCATCAGGCAACATTTCTGCAGTTAAACGGATACGGGTGAGTGGGGTTCTTAAATCATGTGAAATACCGGCCAACATGATTTTACGGTCTTTTTCTGTCTGTTCAAGAGTATAAATCATATGGTTAAACGCTTGATTAACTTGTCGAATTTCAAGCGGACCATGATTGGTGGTTAAATAAGGCGCACCACCTGTTTGGCTATAAGAGCGAGCTGCATTTTGTAACCGTTTAAGCGGGCGGTTGAGCTGCCGAACCAATGTTAAAATAATTAAACATGAAAATAATGGAATACCAATGAGCCATGCTGCAATCAATTCAACACTATAATCTGCATACGTGTTGATAGGTTCTTTTAACCAATTGCCATGCATATCTGGAGTTTGAATCCAAATGGTTGGTGTAGGTTTAAATTTAAAGTAAACCGTAACCTGATCTCGGTTGACTTGAATTTCTTGGGCTAAACGTTTTTCAATTCGGTCTGTAAAAATATCAGCGATGAATTTGTCTTGAACTTGCGGATATTGTTTAGGATCCGTAATGTATTCGACCCCAATGCGTTTATATAACCAATCATCTACATTAATATCTTGGTTTTTATAATAAATATGAAAGTTAGGATTGTGGATAATATCAAGCTGAATAGCAAGATAACGCGCATGCTGCTGAATTTCTGGCAAATATAAAGTGCGCCAAAAAAATAAAATAGATGTAAATAAGCTAAAAAATACGACAAAAGCAACAAGAACCGTGGTTCTCATTGCTGCTGATCTTGGCTTAAAGTGATCTAAGAATCGCTCTGTCGGCGTACGTTTAATATCGCAATAACCTGAAGAATCGCTTTGCGCTTTGTGAGGAGCTGATGTCATAAGTGATCAATTTAAACCTAGATAAAAGCGGCTCTCAATCTTTATTCAGAGCCGTCTGGAACAAATACATAACCAATGCCCCAAACCGTTTGGATATAACGGGCACGTGCAGGGTTATCTTCAATTAAGCGGCGTAAACGAGACACTTGAACATCAATCGAGCGCTCCATCGCACCCCATTCACGGCCACGTGCAAGATTCATTAGTTTATCACGTGTAAGCGGCTCACGAGGATGTTGAACCAAGGCTTTTAGAACCGCAAATTCACCTGTCGTTAATGTAACTACCTGCCCCTCACGGGTGAGTGTACGAGTTGATAAATCAAGTGACCATGTCCCAAAACTTACCACTTCCATTTGCTGGCTTGGTGCGCCCGGTACTTCACGTACTTGACGGCGTAAAATAGCGCGGATTCGTGCCAAGAGTTCATTTGGATTAAATGGTTTTGGTAAGTAGTCATCGGCTCCAGCATCTAAGCCTGCAATACGGTCTGCATCACTGCCACGTGCTGTAAGCATGATGATTGGCGTATCCAAATTAGATTGTCTTAAACGGCGACAAATACTTAAGCCATCTTCAACAGGAAGCATGAAATCAAGCACAATCAAAGAGAACAATTCACGCTGCAGTAAACGATCCATTTGTGTTGCATCATGTGCTGTTTTGACCACAAAGCCTTTATCTTCTAAAAAGCGCTGTAGCAATGTACGTAAGCGTACATCGTCATCCACCACTAAAATCCGCTCAACACGGTCAGTGTCATGTGCCACATTTTCTGTGTTTTCAGCAGGTACCACTAAACTCATAAAGTGCTCCCTTTTTATTTGTTAATTTTGTATTAGATAGCTTGAGTATAATGCCTTAAAGCATGCAAAGGCTATGGATTAATGCGTTCAATTTTACAAATATATACAGATATATAGGCAATTTTTTTGTTTTTATCTATTTTTTTTAAAGTGTGTTAATATTTAATCAGATTAAATAAAATAATGACATATATATGTATTTTCACGAAATTCAACCCTGTTGAGTCAAGTAAATCATAAATTTTGTTGTTTTAACTGTAGATTTTACAAGCATGGTCTTTATAATCTCTGTTTTTAGTATGTTCCTTAAATAGGATTTTCACACGATGACTGACCTCGTTCAGCAGTTGGCAAGTGAGCTTGCCGCACGTCCGAACCAAGTAGAAGCTGCAATTCGTTTAATTGATGAAGGCGCTAGCGTGCCGTTTATTGCACGTTACCGTAAAGAGGCGACAGAAGGGTTAGACGATGTACAACTTCGCCTGCTCAACACGCGGTTAAGCTATTTACGTGATCTTAACGAGCGCCGTGAAAAAGCGATCCAGTCATTAACTGAGCAAGATAAGCTAAGTGATGATCTGTTGGCACGCATCAATGGGGCTGCAACTAAAAATGCATTAGAAGAAATTTACGCGCCATATCGTCCAAAGCGCACCAGTAAATCATTTAAAGCAAAAGAAGCAGGTCTTGGCCCAATTGCAGACAAAATATTAACTGAAGATCTTGATCCAAAAGCAGCATTGGCTGGTTTTGAGCATGCAGATTATCCAGATGAAGCCACTCAATTAGATGCAGTACAGCATATTATTATTGATACATGGGCGCAAAATATTGCATTGTCTGCTGAATTAAAAGCAACTTTTGCAAAAACAGCCGTATTAAAAAGTACAGTGGCATCAGACGAGAAAAAAGAAGTTGGTAAGAAATTTAGAGATTACTTTGATTTCAAAGAAAACTTAAATAAATTACCGTCTCATCGTTTATTGGCAATGCTTCGTGGCCGTCAAGAAAACGTGTTGGGCTTAAAAGTTGATGGAGAAAATGATGCGCCTTTAGCGCGTATTGTTGATGCATATCAATTAACTACTGTGCAGCCAGAAACTCGCCAATCATTCTTACAAGAAACGGCAAAGCAATTTTGGTCAGCAAAGTTACGCCCACAAATTGAACATTCATTATTAACAGAAAAACGTCTTTCGGCTGAAGCGGAAGCAGTACAAGTATTTTCTGAAAACTTGCGCCATCTTTTATTGTCTGCGCCAGCTGGCGGTCGTACCACATTAGGTGTGGACCCAGGTGTACGGACTGGTGTGAAGTTGGCTGTTGTGAATGCATCAGGCGATGTAGTTGCACACAGTACAGTTTACCCATTTGCACCAAAAGAAGATGTAACAGGGGCAAAAGAAGAGCTTGCGCGTTTATGCCGTGAGTTTTCTGTTGACCTTGTAGCCATTGGCAATGGTACAGCCAGTCGTGAGACAGAAGCTGTGATCACTGAAATGATGGCAGAGCATCCAGATTTATCTTTAACCCGCGTTACAGTAAGTGAAGCAGGTGCATCTGTTTATTCTGCAAGCGAATTGGCAACTCAAGAATTGCCTGAGCTTGATGTTGCAATTCGCGGTGCGGTGTCTATTGCACGTCGTTTGCAAGATCCGTTGGCGGAACTTGTTAAAATTGATCCTAAATCAATTGGTGTGGGTCAATATCAGCATGATGTTAACCAAACCGGTTTAGCTGCTGCACTTGATGCTGTGGTTGAAGACTGTGTTAATGCGGTTGGTGTTGATGTAAACACAGCATCGCCTGCAATTTTAGGGTATATCGCAGGTTTAAATAAAGCCATTGCACAGCAAATTGTTGAATACCGTAAGCAGCATGGACGTTTTGAAAACCGTCAAGTGCTTAAAAATGTACCTCGTTTAGGTGAGCGTACTTTTGAGCAAGCAGCAGGCTTCTTGCGTGTACATCAAGGCGATCAAATTTTAGATACCTCTTCGGTACATCCTGAAAGCTATGCACTGGTTGAACGTATTGCAAAAGCACACGAAAAAACAGTAGAGGATTTAATTGGTCAAAGCGAAATTATTCGTCAAGTGAAAGCAGAAGATTTCATTAACGATGAATTTGGTTTACCGACTGTTGTCGATGTTTTGGCTGAATTAGAAAAACCAGGCCGTGACCCACGTCCAGCATTCCGTACAGCTAAATTCCGTGATGATGTCAAAGAAGTGACAGATTTACAGCTGGGTATGGAACTTGAAGGCGTGATTACCAATGTGACGAATTTCGGTGCTTTTGTTGATGTGGGTGTTCATCAAGATGGATTAATCCACATTTCAGAGCTTGCAAATGAGTTTGTTTCTGATCCACAAAAAATTGTGAAGCCTGGACAAATTGTTCAAGTCCGTGTGATTCAAGTTGATGCTGAGCGTAAGCGTATCAATTTGAGTATGCGTCCTGAAAATAGTCAGCCTGCAGCGAAACCTGCACGTGCTCCACGTCGTGATAAACCTGCGGACGAAAAGCCACAAGCGAAACGCCCTGCAGCACGTAAAGATCAGCCTGAGCGTAACAAACAGCAAAAGCCTGCGAAACCACAAGAGCAAAAAATTGGTGGTTTAGGTGCTTTGTTGTTACAAGCTGGAATTAAAGGTTCGAAATAATCGAGCCTAAGCATAAAAAACCTCTCTAAGTGAGAGGTTTTTTATGCTTTATTTTTTATCTTCTGGAAACAGTTTGGCATATGCTTTTTGGATCAACGTCAGCTTTTGCTCAGGTTCTGCAGTTGCTGTTGAGCTTGGGATCAAATGAAAACCAATGGACATTAATTTATTATTGAGTTCAGGCAATACTGCGTAGGTTAGTGATGCAAAACGACCTAAATGCGTAGCTACATTTTTTTGTCGTGTGACAATCGCTTTCGCAATTAAATCGGCTGCTTGTTCAGTTGAGAGTGTTGGCACATATTTATAGATTTTAGTCGGTGCAATCATGGGTGTACGAACAAGTGGCATATATACAGACGTAATTGCAATTTTATGGCGGTGTACTTCAGCAGCCAAACAACGGCTAAAAGCATCAAGCGCAGCTTTAGAGGCTACATAAGCAGAAAAACGCGTTGCATTGACCAACACACCAATAGAACTGATATTAATAATATGCCCATGCTTTGATTTAATGAGGTGCGGCAATAGATTAAGCACCAACCGTACAGCACCAAAATAATTCAGTTGCATGGTACGTTCAAAATCATGAAAGCGGTCAAGTGATTCCTCAACAGCACGACGGATTGAACGACCTGCATTATTAATCAGGATATCAACCCGATCAACCGAGTCTAGAATTGCTTTTGAGCAACGATCAATTTGTTCCATATCATTTAAATCACATGGAAACACAGATGCTTGACCACCTGCTTGTTCAATTTCAGCTTTGATTGAGAGTAATGTCTCTTCTGTACGTGAGACAAGTAGAACATGCGCACCTGCATGAGCGAGGCGTTTGGCAATGGTTAAGCCAATTCCGCTTGATGCACCTGTAATCAGTGCAACTTTTCCTTGAACTTTTTCTTGAAAAATATGCTCAAACTTTTTTTTCACGAGAAGATACCTAGGCTCATATTATCTAGATCAGTGTGCATTAAATAGAGACCCCATTTAATGGCAAACACGTTGAAAATGGGAGAGGAATATAACAAAAAATACACGTAAAAAAATGCACTTTTAAAATAAATATTGAATTTATTCATTTCAGAAGAGCAATGATTTATAGGTAAATGAAAATTAACATATTCCTACAGCCCAACAGTATAGCCGATATTGAATGACAGTTGCGGGTAATTCATTTCATCTGCTGCTTTAAAATCTCAGAAGCCTTATTTTTTAACCACTTTCAGGTATACTACGTCAAAACGTTTTTGTGCTACTTACATTTTAATTGAGGAGTCCGCGTGGCCCAATATATCTATACAATGAATCGAGTATCTAAAATGGTTCCGCCTAAGCGCGAAATCTTAAAAGATATCTCTTTATCATTTTTTCCAGGTGCCAAAATTGGTGTGCTTGGCTTAAACGGTGCAGGTAAATCAACATTGCTTCGTATTATGGCAGGTGTAGATAAAGATTACTCAGGCGAAGCACGTGCTCAACCAGGGATTAAAATTGGTTATTTAGAGCAAGAACCACCGCTTGATCCAAATAAAGATGTGCGTGGGAATGTGGAAGACGGTTTACGTGAACCATTAGATGCGCTTGCACGTCTTGATGAAGTGTTTGCTGAATATGCAGCAGAAGATGCGGATTTTGATGCCCTTGCAAAAGAACAAGAAAAATTAGAAGGCATTATCCATGCATGGGATGCACATAATTTAAGCAATCAAATGGAACAAGCAGCAGACGCTTTGCGTTTACCGGCTTGGGATGCAGATGTTAATAAACTCTCAGGTGGTGAACGTCGCCGTGTTGCATTGTGTCGTTTGCTTTTGTCTAAACCAGATATGCTTTTATTAGATGAACCGACCAACCATTTAGATGCAGAATCTGTATCTTGGCTTGAGCGTTTCTTAAAAGATTTCGCAGGCACCATCGTTGCAATTACCCATGACCGCTACTTCTTAGACAATGTTGCTGAGTGGATTTTAGAGCTTGACCGTGGACATGGTATTCCATATCAAGGCAATTATACCAATTGGCTTGAACAGAAAAATGCCCGTTTAGAGCAAGAAAATAAACAGGAAGAATCTTTTGCAAAAGCATTGAAAAAAGAACTTGAATGGGTTCGTACCAATGCCAAAGGCCAGCAAAAGAAAAACAAAGCCCGTATGGAACGTTTTGAGGAGTTAAACTCAAAAGAATTCCAAGAGCGTAATGAAACATCTGAAATTTACATTCCACCTGGCCCGCGTTTAGGCAATAAAGTGGTCGAAGTTGAAAATATCAGTAAGTCATTCGGTGATCGTTTACTGTATGAAAACTTAAGTTTCTCTGTACCACCAGCATCTATTGTTGGGATCGTTGGTCCAAATGGTGCAGGTAAAACCACGCTCTTTCGTATGATGACCGGTGAGCAAGCGCCAAATACAGGAACTGTTACAGTTGGTGAATCAGTAAAAGTTGCTTATGTTGGACAAATTAGAGAAGCGTTAGACGACAGCAAAACCGTTTGGGAAGAAGTGTCTGGTGGCCTAGATATTTTAAGAGTGGGTGATTATGAAATCCCATCTCGTGCTTATATTGGACGTTTTAACTTTAAAGGCTCGGATCAGCAAAAGCGTGTTGGTGATTTATCAGGTGGTGAGCGTAACCGTTTACAACTTGCTAAAATTCTTCAGCAAGGTGCCAATGTCATTTTACTCGATGAACCATCAAACGATTTGGATGTTGAAACCTTACGTGCGCTTGAAGATGCAATTTTAGTCTTCCCAGGCACAGTAATGGTGGTATCGCATGACCGTTGGTTCTTAGACCGCATTGCAACACACATCTTGGCATTTGAAGATGAAGGTCCTGAATTCTTTGACGGTAACTATACCGAATATGAAGCATTCCGTAAGAAAAAGTTAGGGGATGATGCGCGTCCTACACGTGCAAAATACAGAAAAATTGGTGGATAAGTTTTAGCTATCTGCATAAAAGAACCAGCTCAATGAGCTGGTTCTTTTTGATTAATTGGCAATATGTAGACTAACAATGGTGTAGTACTGTGTTGTTGGCTTTACTTTTGGATTAAATTTTTGTGATGCAACCAAAAGGTATTGACCTGGACGATCAAAACGAACAACAGCTTCACCTTCAGCATTGGTGGTTACAGATTTAGCTTTGTCATCTGACTCACCAATTGGCGTAATAGACACAATGGCATGCTCAATATGTTCGTTCTTGGCATGATCATGTACATGTACGGTCACATCTTGGTTCACTTTAATTTGATTTGGGTGAACACTAAAGGTCACATCACGAGGTGCCACTTCTGTTTCTTTAATTTCAGTGGTGTGTTTTTTGGTAATATAACTTTGAATAGTCCATTCTCGTTGTACTTCAACCAAGCTAGGTGCTTTTTTAAAGTCACTTGGAATGACGTATTCACGTGCAGACTGTTTTGGCGCTTTGTCTGCAGGCATGTCTAAATACATATGCCATTCCTTGTTATACAGCGCATATTTAATCGGATAGCCAAGGCTTGATGTGATTTTATATGTACCATCTTTTGGCAAATCAAGATCAAATACAGTCGCAGATTTTAATTGACTCTCTGGTGTGATTTGGCTGCTTTTTGCGTCCGGATCAACAATAGTAAACACCGCTTTTTTTAATGCAGCTTCGCTATTTAGCGTTTCTTCTGCATAGCCTGCGATAATTGGTGTTCTTGAATTTTCTGTTGTTGGCACCAAGGTAGACACATATGGTTGATGTGCATAACTGTGTGCTGCAAATAAAATAGAAGACAAAACAATAAGTTTTTTCATGGGAGACTCGAAAAAGGATTGACTTAAATAGTAATGATTTTTAATTGTATTCACAAAAACTATTTTTGATTTTTTAAAAACAATTAATGGATTAAAAAAGTATAAGGAGAATTATTATTGATCATTATATGAATTATGTAATCGATGGGTATGCTGATCATACCCATCTTCTTTAAATTAACGTTGCCATTGGTGGCTACAGTCACGACATTTCCAAATTTTTTGTGATTGCATGAATGCTTGCATTGAAATTTTAAAACTTGGCAGGTCACGCCAAAATAAAAAGCCTGCAATTAAAGTAATAAAGAATACGATAATGGTTGCTACTTGTAAGTTTGTACCTGCACCATTGCTAAAGATCCACAACACAATGCTTGAGATCACAAGCAAAAGTAATAAAAAAATAGAAAAGACTAAAATGACTAAACTTTTAGGTACATCTGGACGAGTGGCTTGACCACTTTGAGGAACAGGCATAATTTTTACGCTTTGACATTGTGGGCAGCGGTATTGCATAAAAACTCCAAATTAAATTGTACTATTTAAATAAGCTAATTTTAACTGAATGAGTAGAATTCTCCAGTTGTAATATTTTTTATACCTTCTGATCATTGAAACATCTCAAAGCATTGGACTGAAGAAAACTTACTAGTCCTGAAAATAAAAAGACAGTAGTTGTCGTAGTAATAGGGTATACAACTTGCTATAGAAATTAAAACTAGATATGTTTAACTTTTGGTCAATTATTAAGTGTATCAAAAATGCAACAGCTCACAGACTTGAAAGCTATTTTACACTCAAAAAGAGCGAATATATATTACTTAGAATATTGCCGTGTTTTGCAAAAAGATGGTCGTGTTTTATATCTAGCAGAATCTAAAAATGAAAATAACTATTGGAATATTCCAATTGCTAATACGACTGTCATTATTTTAGGAATTGGAACATCAATTACTCAAGCTGCTATGCGTATGTTGGCAACTGCAGGTGTACTTGTTGGATTTTCTGGCAGTGGTGCAACACCATTATTTATGGGGAGTGAAATTGAATGGCTCACTCCACAAAGCGAATATCGTCCTACAGAATATATGCAAGGTTGGATGGGTTTTTGGTTTGATGAGCAAAAACGTTTATATGCAGCAAAACAGTTTCAATATGCTCGTATTGATTTTATTCGAAAAGTTTGGGCAAAAGATAAAGATTTAAAAGAGTATGGTTTTTGTATTGATGACGATGACATTGCTTTAGCGATTAAAGGATTTTGCCAAAAAATTGTCGAGGTTAAACGTGTTGGAGATTTATTATTAGCAGAAGCACAAACTACAAAACAACTTTATAAAGTTGCTATCACACGCTGTGGGCAAAAATCATTTATTCGTGACCCACAAGAAGGTGATCTTGCAAATGATTTTTTAAATCACGGTAACTATTTGGCTTACGGGTTGGCAGCAACAACCTTGTGGGTGCTTGGTATTTCACACAGTTTTGCGGTCATGCATGGCAAAACACGCCGTGGAGCATTGGTATTTGATGTTGCAGATTTAGTCAAAGATGCAGTAGTTCTACCTTATGCTTTTATTTGTGCTAAAGAAAAAATGACACAACAAGAGTTTCGTCAGTATTTATTGCAAAAAATGACAGAGCATCAATGTTTAGACTTTATGTTTGATCAAGTTAAATTACAAGCTTGTAAAACATTTGATAAGACTGCAGGTGAAATATGATCGTGACTTTCATTAGTGAGTGTGAAAAAAAGTCGATCCCCAGAACACGCCAAGTTTTAGATGCATTTGCAGATCGAATAGGCAGTTATACATGGCAGACTGTGATTACAGAAGAGGGATTAAATGCAGTCAAGAGATTGTTATTAAGCACTGTAAGTAAAAATACAGCTGTAGCATGTCATCGAATCACTACTCGCAGAACAACAACATTAGTTTGGATCGTTGGAAATAGAAGTAAATTTAATATCCACGGCGTAGTGCCTGTAAATTATACAGCAAAGGAGTTATTTATGGATTTGCCTATAGAAACAAAAACAATTTTAGCAAATACATCTGGACAATCTTTAAGCCAACATCTATTTGCAGTGGGTTATTTAGCACACCAAATTATTGAAAAATTGAATATTAATCATAAAAATTTGGCACAGGCTGCATTTTTAGCTGGAATCTTGCATGATATTGGAAAACTAGATCCACAATTCCAACAATGGTTAGTTAAAAAGATTAGCCCATCTGATGACATTTTCATTCCAGAGGATGGTGTACATATTGATACGACCATTCGAGGATTTAAAGATTTTTCTTTTGAACATCATCCAAGGCACAATGAAATTTCTTGGTTATTGGCTGAATCATTATTAAATAATACACAACTTAACACCTCACAATGTCATCAAATTCTTCATACTATTTATTGGCACCATACACGCCCTTTTCGTAAAGATGATACATTTTTTAATAAAGCAGAAGGAATTGATAAAAAATTTAAAAACTCTTTTACTGAAATGAGCATTGAAAAGTTAACAGAGCAGATTATTGCTATTTTAAAAGATATTCATCAAATAGGATTTCATTTTAAAACTGAGCATTTTGATATTGATAATTTAATACCAAAATGGTCATATAGTTATCAACTTACAAAAAACAGTATTCCTAATTATAAAAATTATAATGAGTTATCTGAAAAAATAGATGAATTTGTTCAAGATATTCAACCAAATGCACTTAATAATTTAGTACGTATGGCAGTGATTAGTGCAGATCGTATTGTATCTAAAATGACTCCTGAAGATTTAACAGAATACTTAGCCGAAGGCACTTTGATTCATGCACTTGATGATATCTGGCAAGATAGCACCGATTTGTCTCAACAAATTCAACGTTGTATTGATCAATTTAATCAAAAGTACCCAAATAGTGAGCGTAATCTTGTACAAGATCAGGCGTCATCTAAACTTGCCGAACTACAAGAAGATGCAGAATTTGACGGTGGATCAAATGTAACTGTTCTTCAAGGCCCAGCAGGTTGTGGTAAAACCAAGATTGCACTTGAATGGGCTTTAAAAACTAAAGTGCAGAAAATTATTTGGATTTGTCCGAGAGTTCAAGTGTGTTTAGGTATTTTACATGACTTAACAGCAGAAGATTACTTGCCGAATAGCCGTATTGAAATCATGACTGGTGAATATAAAAAAATATTACATGGCGGAATAAGTTTTGATGATGCGCCTGAAACTGAGTCTGATCAATATTTTACTGGTGATATTATTATCACTACGATTGATCAAGTCATTAATACTGTTATTTCGCATCAGAAAATTGGAGGTATGATGGATTTTATGCAAGCACATGTTGTATTTGATGAGTTTCATGAATTGATTGTTATGCCAGCATTTAATTTGTTTTTTGCAGAGTTGATTGAAGCAAAAAAATTTAAAAAACATGAAGCAAATACATTATTAGTTTCTGCAACACCTCATGATTTTTATATAGAACATATTTTAAAGATAGACCCAAATTATATTGTACATGTACCAAGTTTTAACCAAGCTAACTATAAAATTGAGTTTGTGAGCTATGATGAAACAAGTGAATCTAGTCCGCTCATTACAACAACTATGAACCAAGATCAGACTACATTTGTGATTACCAATACTGCACAAGATGCCCAACTTGGTTTTCTACTTCATCAACATCAAGAAAATAGTATTTTACTGCATTCAAAATATACCAAAACAGATAAATCAACATGGTTTAATCGAGTGTTTGAAAGTTTTAGCAGAAATGGAGAGCAACGTTATCAAATTTTAAGAAGTGGCCCAATTGTACAGGCTTCACTCAATATTAGTTGTGAGCGTATGTATACTGATTTAACGAGCGCTGAAAACTGGTTGCAGAGACTAGGCAGGCTAGATCGTTTTGATAGTAATCATTCCATTAATGTATATACGACTGTTTTTCCAAAATCTATTGAGCAAGCCAAGCAAACGAGCCAAAAAGCAAAATTTTTAGCTAATATGAATGTTTGGCAAAGTACATTAGCTTGGTTACGCTTTTTACAAAGCAATATAGAGAGTGAGTCAGTCATTAAAATTCATGATTTATATATCATCTACCAAAAATTTTATGCTGATAGTTCAAGTCGAAAATATATTGTAAAAGATTTAGAAAAATCTTTACGAGAAAGTGTTCAGTTAATCCAGCATAAAGTGATGGATCCCATCAGTATGCCAAGCCGAAATAAAAATAATAAAAACGGTATTGCTAAAATTGCAAATGGATCACTTCGTGGAGATAGTCGTTTTGTACAGATGGCTGTATGCGAAGTAAATCATTGCCTAGAATATACATTTGTAAATGAGTATGCTTATTCTGAGCAACATGATCATACAAGCAGCAGTATAGGTTTAACAGAATCGGTCGATCGCATACAGGGTGGTCGCTTCGAAATGAGAGATAGCAATAAAAATCTATTGGCTTTTATGCATGCAAAGCACCATAACATTATTAAAGCTAAACAATCAGAGATTGAATATAAAAAAACATATCGAGATTGGGAGTTACTTAAATTGGCTCGCTCTCCTGAGTATCCGATTTATTTAAGCTATATTCCATTGGATTTAGAATCTGTAGGAGGCGAGCAGGTCAGACATAATTATGCAATTTACTATGTCAAAACCATTAAGCAGCCTGTGGGTATGATGAGCATTGATAAGCTGATTCAACCTCAATCTATTGAGGCATGAGTTTTTCAATATTGTTGCTTATGCAGCAGGAAATGTAACTTTACAACATATGATTAAATAATTTTATAGAAATAATACTGGAATCATAACAATGGAAAAAGTAACAGGCATTAAAAGTGTTGATTTTAAAATTCGTGCGTTTGGTCATGGCGTTGTTAACTGGAATGGACCAACGACATTAAGTAATGAAGGACGTACTGTAGATAATCACACACTTCCTAAATTACGTGGTTATACAAACCTTACAGGAAAAATAAAAGAAGACACAGGATATAAGTATAAAAAAGAAGCAGCAGATATTAACTTTAAAGAAACACCTTTATATATTAGTCAAAACTGTATTCGCCATCATTTATTTCGGGATCAAGCTTTTGATTTACACTTTGCTGCAGAAAAAAGTTTAGAGCAAGTCTTGGCATCATTTACTGGGCTCATTCGCGGTTATGTTGTGCCATCTAGTCAATGTAAACGTACCAGTCCTTTATTACTTGAAGATTTTGTTGACCAATTACATAACGGTAATTTTGAACAATTTGGACAAGCTGGTGAACGTGATAGCTCATCTTTTTTTTCTAAAACAACGTTTGGAGATACTGAATATATTTCTCACGGATCTATCAGTATAGAGCAACTGGCGTTTATTTCTTTAGATAATAAATTTGATCGTGCTGCAATGATTATTAAAGATAATCAAGGTCAAAAAATCGCTCAAACCATACAAGGTTTTATCCAATCGCTTGCGCCAGAACGTCATCCTAAGGCTATTTTCCATACAAATTACGTGCGTAAAGGTACAATTTATCAAGAAGGTGAAGTTGGAATATTACTCGATCAAGAGGCAGTTGATATTTTAGTTAAGGCAACGTTGGAGCTCATTTCTGAACTATCCATCCGTCAAGCGAAGGGTTACATGTACGTTGATAGTGTGGAGGTAGATTATAATGATAGTAATAAAATGATGAGAATAAAACGTAGTCCTCATGAAATATCATCTGATGCTAAAACTGACTATGCTGTTTATTTTTCAGCAAAATAAATTGAGGATCATATGAGAATAATCATTGACTATGAGTCCTCTTGGCGAAATTCATTTTTAGATGGAAGTAATGATGAACCTTTACCTAAAAAAGGGCGTAATTTTATTGCTTCTATGACTGAACTCAAAAAACCTGAAAATTTTTATCCTAGAGCTGTCAATAAAAATACTGTTATGGGCATATTAAGTCGCCTTATTGGAGACCAACGTAAGTTGTATAGCGCACGTCAAAGTGAATATTATTATTTTGCAGATAAAGAGCAGGTTATTACTTTTCAAGATAAACCACATGTTATTAACCATGAAATGACTTATCTTCGTAATATGAAAGGAAGCACAGATCAAAATTCATTTACAGGAATGATTAATGTTAATGACCCTGTATTTTTGTCTGACTATTCAAAGGAGTTTTGGGGCATATTGTCGCTGAGTTTAGAGCAGCTATGTGACTTTATTCTAGATGACGTGTGTGTAAATGATCTAGACATTACGTATTCAGCGCTTCTTGATCCTGTCTCTATCTTAAATCGTTTAAGTGATATTGGTAAAATGAAACCTATTGTTGCTGAACCTCGGATAAAGCAAGCATCAGAGAAGTTGGAACAGTTGTTTGATAAATATAAGCCACTGAATACCAAGGGGCTACAGCTTATTTTACCTATGTATTGTTCGGCACTGTATTTACAGTTAAATCAGTTGGAAAAAAAATACAACATGGCAACTGCTAAATCTAAAATGGGTGGAATTAGTGGTATTTCAAATAATGGCTTTACTTCAAAAGATTTTATGGACAAGTATACAACGGGTGCGAAAAAACTGATTTATGGTAGTCCATACCTTCATGAACAGTATATTAAAGGTGAAGGTAAGGTGAAACATTATTTAACTAAAGCCAGTGGTCAACTTGAGATTACTTTAGATATTTCAACAGATACAGCTAAAGAGTTAAAAAGAATGATAGATGATGCAGGCGTATCAAGCTTTTATTTAGGAAAGAAAGGCTTAGCTTATGTGTCCGCAATGCATTTACGATAAAGGAAGACTATGAATTATTACATAGAATTAACTTTACTTGATCAGCCCGACCTCATGTGCTTTGAGCTGTGGTCAAAGGTTTATCTACAGTTACATATTGCTTTTGTTGAACATAAAGATGAGCAACAAAAAGTATTTTTTGGCGTTTCATTTCCACAGTATCAATATAATCAACAAAAAAATATAGGTTCTTTAGGTACTAAAATTCGTGTTTTTGCTCAAACAAAAGATCAGCTAGAACAGCTTAATCTTACTCGATGGTTAGAGCACTTGACAGATTATGTACATTTGACTTCTGTTCGTGAAGTTCCTCAAAACGTTAAAGGGTATGCTTTTTATAAAAGAAAGCAGTTGAAAACGGGTGCACCACGTTTAGCTCGGCGTCGAGTGAAACGCGGTGATATTACATATGAAGAGGCTTTAGCTCGTTATAATCAAGTTGTTAAGACGACTAATTTGCCTTATGTTCAGTTGCTTAGTTTGAGTACTTCAAATGAGCAAGAGAAGAAAAGTTTTAAATTATTTATTGAAAAGGAGTCGATAGAAGCAGTAACTCAAAGCGAAGTTTTTAGCTGTTATGGATTGAGTTCAGTGAGTGCAGTACCTGAGTTTTAACCCAATTAATTTTTCACTCTTTAAAATCTTAATGAAATGAATAAGTTATAACTTTAAGTATAAATATTGGTGTTTATGCAAATTCAATACTTAACTTATTGTTATAACTATATTTTTTGTGTTATTTTTATTGTTCACTGCCGCATAGGCAGCTTAGAAAATGCCCATAGTGTAGATTTAGGTAGGTTTTGGGTTCACTGCCGCATAGGCAGCTTAGAAATGTTTCACAATATTTTTCATCTAAATCTTTTTGTTCACTGCCGCATAGGCAGCTTAGAAATGTCTTTAGCGGTTGCATGAAAAAGGGCAGTAGTTCACTGCCGCATAGGCAGCTTAGAAAACTAAATGGTGTAAATGGCGTATCGCAAACAAGTTCACTGCCGCATAGGCAGCTTAGAAAAAATTTTAGACATAAAAAAAGCACCCTTCGGTGTTCACTGCCGCATAGGCAGCTTAGAAAAATCTTGATTTATGGTCTTCATGGTCGCGTAAGTTCACTGCCGCATAGGCAGCTTAGAAACACTTTAACTATGGCCAACAACATCAACGGTAGTTCACTGCCGCATAGGCAGCTTAGAAAATACATTACCGCCAAGACATGTAGGTGTATAAGTTCACTGCCGCATAGGCAGCTTAGAAATACTGTTAGTAGAATGATCAACGAATTAGATGGTTCACTGCCGCATAGGCAGCTTAGAAAAAATTCCCGCCATCTTTTAAAGTAGCGAAAACGTTCACTGCCGCATAGGCAGCTTAGAAAAATCGTAATTAACACGATACGCATTGGTTATGGTTCACTGCCGCATAGGCAGCTTAGAAAATACATCGACAACACCTGTTAAGTTAGCAATAGTTCACTGCCGCATAGGCAGCTTAGAAATTATGATGAATGCACTTGAGAGAGCAAAGGCTGTTCACTGCCGCATAGGCAGCTTAGAAAGATAACAAGTTTATGTTCATCAAATTCACCATGTTCACTGCCGCATAGGCAGCTTAGAAATCTAGCAATATCAACAATAGATTCTTTGTATCGTTCACTGCCGCATAGGCAGCTTAGAAAATTTAGCTTGTGCTGTAGAGTAGTAATAATCAGTTCACTGCCGCATAGGCAGCTTAGAAAAATTGATACACAGAAGTACAAAGGCTTGATGCGTTCACTGCCGCATAGGCAGCTTAGAAATAGTCAAAATGAATACATCCTTGTTCCTCAGTGTTCACTGCCGCATAGGCAGCTTAGAAAATTGGGAATTGATGTTTACTCGGTCTTTATTTGTTCACTGCCGCATAGGCAGCTTAGAAATGTAATCCATTCATATACTTGTTGCATTTCGGGTTCACTGCCGCATAGGCAGCTTAGAAAGATACTATCTCTTGCTGTTTGAATATCCATTAGTTCACTGCCGCATAGGCAGCTTAGAAAAATCCATGCCGTGTAAAAACTTCTACGATGTCGTTCACTGCCGCATAGGCAGCTTAGAAAGTTTTAGGAGCATGCAAATGATTGAACCGAAAGTTCACTGCCGCATAGGCAGCTTAGAAAATATTTAACTACATTTTTGACAGGTAACTAGCGTTCACTGCCGCATAGGCAGCTTAGAAATAAATACGATTATCTAGCAATTGTTTCAAAATGTTCACTGCCGCATAGGCAGCTTAGAAATTCAGGCAATGGTGAATAGTTTTGACGACCACGTTCACTGCCGCATAGGCAGCTTAGAAATGTATCTTCGGCATCTGCTTTAACAGATTTAGGTTCACTGCCGCATAGGCAGCTTAGAAATGATCAAAAGCTTGTTACATCGTCTTATCAAAGTTCACTGCCGCATAGGCAGCTTAGAAAATTCATCTTCGCTAATGTAATCACTAAGAAGAGTTCACTGCCGCATAGGCAGCTTAGAAATCCATTGCCTCTGATATTTCAGAATGGATTAGGTTTACTGCCGCATAGGCAGCTTAGAAAAGCCTTAACAGCTGCATCATAAGAATCCTTAAGTTTACTGCCGCATAGGCAGCTTAGAAATAAAGGGAAATACCCTGACCGTGAAAGTTTCCGTTTACTGCCGCATAGGCAGCTTAGAAACATGCCATAAGTGTCATCAGTAATGGTCCTAAGTTTACTGCCGCATAGGCAGCTTAGAAATGATAGAAGATCACATTATTCACAGTGGCATTGTTTACTGCCGCATAGGCAGCTTAGAAAAACGAAACCGCCAATCTTTAACGCGCCTTGAAGTTTACTGCCGCATAGGCAGCTTAGAAATATCAGCATACAATGCATATAACGACTTACAGGTTCACTGCCGCATAGCCAGCTTAGAAAAATAGCCGATGGTACGACTTTGACAATATGGCGTTCACTGCCGCATAGGCAGCTTAGAAACCAAGTAACATAATTATCATGTTTAACTAATTGTTCACTGCCGCATAGGTAGCTTAGGTAATGGCTATTTTTTATACTTAGATTTAAAATCGTGATTAAAATCTTATTTATTAGTGCAAATGAGAATGATAGTTGTATTAATTTAATTTTTTGTTAGTATTTAAAGTCAATATTACATTTATTCATTTTTATGAAAAACAAATGCATTTTAGTCTCAAAGTTAAGATATACCCAATGCGCTCTAGCTGTTTTAATTGCGGTTGGAACGCTAACATATGCTCATGCTGAAAATAACAACAGTAAAGCGGCTGTGTTAGAAACAATTCAACTGCAAGCACAAGGAAATTGGTTGGATGATGTAACTGCTAAAAAAGTATTTGAACATGCAGGTGCACGTACAATTATAGATCGTAAACGACTAGATGAGACAGCATCAGTTACAATCAAGGATGCACTTAAACAAGTTCCTGGTGTACAAGTTCAAGATAATGCCGGAACAGCAGGTAGTGATTTATCACTTAGTTTTGGAGTGCGCGGATTAACATCGCGTTTTTCACCACGTTCAACTGTATTGATGGATGGGGTACCGTTGGCATTTGCACCTTATGGCCAGCCACAATTATCTTTAGCACCGACTAGTTTAGGTAATATTGAATCAATTGATGTGATTCGTGGCGCAGGTTCTGTACGTTTTGGGCCTCAAAATGTGGGCGGAATTATTAACTTTAATACGCGGTCTATACCAAAGCAGTTTCAAGGCAATATTGCTATGACGACTGAAATTGCACGAAATGGTAATGTAAAGTTAAGCCCTAATCTTTTTTTAGGTACAACGCTCGATAACGGATTAGGCCTTGCGCTACTTTATTCAGGAACTCAAGGTAATGGGTATCGTGACAGTAATGACCATAATAATATTAATGATGTCATTTTTAAAACCGCGTATGCATTTACAGATCAGGATCAAATAGAATTTAATCTTCATCGTTATGATGGTAAAGCAGATATGCCCGGAGGGTTAACGACTCAAGAGTATAAAGCTGACTCAAATCAATCTACTCGACCGTACGACTATTTTGAAGGGCATCGTACAGATGGCGCTTTAAAGTATACACATAAAGATGATGCTAATACATTTGAGCTACTGGCATACCATACAGATACGTATCGTAATGCTGTAATGGAAAAAATAAACGATACAGATAAAAATAAAAAGCAATTACGTAATGCACCAAGAACATATCAAGTGACTGCATTTGAACCACGTTATTCACATGCTTACGTATTAGGTAATACAGCCAATGAAATATCGATAGGCTACCGTTATTTGAATGAAGACAGTAAAGAGTATATTGGGCGTAGTGCTTGGTATAAAAATGGTACAACACCTTTATCTGTAGATGGTTATAGTGCGGCCGCAGGTAAAACAATTGCACATGCGGTATATTTGGACAATCGTATAGATTTAGGAGCATGGTCAATTACGCCAGGCGTTCGTTTTGAATCGATCAAAACAAGAGAAAATTACTACAAATTAAATGCCAATAATAGTATTAAAAATGAAGTCAGTACACATGTGAAATCTAATGAAGTTTTGCCTAACTTATCTGTACTTTATAAAGTAAATGACCAGTGGAATGTATTCGCAAATTATGGGATTTCATTTGGTCCACAGCAATATAGCCAGATGGCAAAAATTGATGACACCAGTAAACTTGCGGTATCACAAACAGATGGTTTAAACCCAGAAAAAGCAAAAAATTATGAAATAGGAACACATTATTTAGGTGATGCACTCACAGCTGAATTTACTGTATTTTATATTGATTTTGATCAAGAATTATTACGTTATAATTTAGGTGGTACAGAAGGCTGGACTAATTTGGGTGCGACTAAACATATGGGCTTTGAGTTTGGTGCTCGTTATGATTTTGGTCAGCTAAATGATGCACTAACAGGTTTAAGTACATATACTAATTTAACTTATACCCATGCTACAGCAGCAGCTGGCATTAGAAAAGGAAAGGATCTTTCATTTTCTTCGCGTTGGGTCGCTAATATTGGTTTAGGGTATAAGTATGAACAGTGGTCGATTAATACCGATGTGTTTGCTCAATCAAAACAAGTCGCACCCAATAAAGATGATTTAGTAGTTGAGGATTCTGCTGCTATGTATGGCTCTATTCCTGGCTATGCAACAATGGCTGTGCGCGTAGGTTATGATTTAAGTCGATATTTAAATGGTTTTAAAGTTGCAGCAGGTATTAAAAATATGTTTGATAAAAACTATTTTACTCGTTCCTCTGATGCAAATGGTGGTAAGTTTCAAGGACAACCAAGAACTATCTTTTTACAGACCTCATTTGATTTTTAGTCATAATATAAAGGTGCATTATTTGTACCTTTTTTAATTTTTTATACCATTAATGATTGAATATATTTTTATTGAGTTATAAAAAAAGCCACTATGCAATATAGTGGCTTTTTTAGAATTTGGCGTCCCTACGGGGATTCGAACCCCGGTTACCGCCGTGAAAGGGCGATGTCCTAGGCCTCTAGACGATAGGGACATATAATACACATTTAGCGACTTGGTGGAGCCAAGCAGGATCGAACTGCTGACCTCTACAATGCCATTGTAGCGCTCTACCAACTGAGCTATGACCCCAGTGGCCGTGTGAGCGCTATAATAGGGTGATCACTTTACCGCGTCAAGAGAAAATATAAATTTATGAATCAATTGCATCATTTTTCGGCAATTGGATTGATTCATTGAGTTTTTCCCATACTTTAACTTCTTTTTTGCTTGGTGCACCCACCACATCTAAAGCATGGCGTAAGCGCGCGTATGTTAAATCAGGACCAATGGTGACCATTGCTTGCATAATTGGGGTCGCACTGGTTGAGCCTGCAATTGCAATAAAGAAGGTTGGCATGAAATCACGTAGTTTGATCTCCATTTGATTGGCTAAGTCCATCAAAATTTGGCTAACAGTTTCGTTATTCCATGTAAATGTTTTTTCTAAACGCCAAATGGCAAATTGTAAACTTTGACGAACTTGCTCAGGAGTCAATTTTTTATGTTCAAACATTTCAGCCGTTAGATTCGGTTTATGATTGAAATATAACGTTGACCATTGCACAGCTTCAGACAATAAATGGATACGTGGTTGAATTGCTTGCGCAATGTCTTCTAGTTTTTGCGTGTTATTTTGCCAATTTAAAATACGCTGTAACAGTTCTGTTGGGGTCAATGATTTGATCCATTGGCTATTTAACCAATTGAGTTTTTCCACATCAAACACGGGTCCACCTAATGAAACACGTTCAATATTAAAATTCGCAATCATGTCAGCCAAGGTGAAAACTTCTTGCTCATCTGGCATTGACCAGCCCATACGACCTAAATAGTTTAAAAGAGCTTCTGGCAGTACCCCAATATCTTTGTAGTAATTGATTGAAGTTGGGTTCTTACGCTTAGATAATTTTGATTTATCAGGATTTCTAAGCAATGGCATATGACAGAGCGTTGGCATATCCCAGCCAAAATATTGATATAGCAATTGATGTTTTGGTGCGGATGGTAACCATTCTTCACCACGAATAACATGCGTAATTTCCATCAAATGGTCATCTACCACATTGGCTAAATGATATGTTGGTAAGCCATCTGTTTTTAACAGAATTTGCATATCTACTTGAGCCCATGGAATTTCAACTTCACCACGTAACAAGTCATTGAATTGACAGGTTCCATTCGCTGGGACTTTCATGCGAATTACATGTGGTTCGCCTGCAGCCAAGCGACGTTGTACTTCTTCATCTGACAGTGCCAAGCCACGGCCATCATATTTTGGTGTTTCACCACGCGCTTGCTGTTCAGCGCGCATTTGATCTAATTCTTCTGGGGTTGCGAAACAGTAAAAAGCATGACCTTTTTCAACTAAGTCAAGTGCATATTGCTTATAAATCCCCATACGCTCAGATTGGCGGTATGGTGCATGTTGTCCGCCAATATCAGGACCTTCTGACCATTCAATGCCAAGCCAACGCAGTGAGTCTAAAATCATTTTTTCTGATTCAGGAGTAGATCGCTGTTGGTCAGTGTCTTCAATACGTAAAATAAATTCGCCTTGGTGTTGTTTAGCAAAGCATAAATTAAACAAGGCAATATATGCCGTTCCAACGTGTGGAAAGCCTGTAGGGGATGGGGCAATACGGGTACGGACAGTCATAATAAATTCTAATTTAAGTCTAAATTAAATCTATTATAGCGAAAAAAAACAGCAGAACGCGATGATTAACGACATGTAAACACATCGTTTTTTCATGAATACGCTATGATTCATGTGGAGAGAAAAAGTTTTGAATGAAGCGTGAAAAACTCTGATGTTGCGCAGCAAAAAAGTTCTGTGAGCGAATCGTGGTGATGATTTTAATATCATCATTGTTTAAATTAGGCTCATTTAAACTTTGTTTTTGTTTATTAAGCGCTTGCTCAATAAAAGATGTATTTTTATGTGAGATATCTTTTTTGATGAGCAATGGCATTGTAGTCGTGGGTAAAACAGGTGCTTTATCCAACTTATCAATATTACTTGCATAACTTTGAGAGATCGGTGCACTTAAACACAAGCTAACCATAACCAAACGGATCAATGTCATCTCACTTTAACCTTTTCAAACAATCAATACAGCCACACCATCATTTACATAATGCAGGTTATCGGCTGGCGTGCAGCTTACCCCAAAATTTGATAAATGAATACGTATTTGTTTTACAAAATGTGTACAGTGGCTATTGTTACATTCTATTAATGTCTTATAACAAATCAATGTGTATTAAAAATGAACATGTCTGTCCATTGTGTAAATAGACGCAAAAAACTGTAAAACATGTTGGTCTTTAGAAAAAAATGATAATAAGCGCTAAAAATTAATATTTTCCTACAAAAAGCCATTTGGCACTTGCTATAAAGCTAGAGATAATATGCAATTAGATTCTCATTCTTTGATGTTGTGTTTTATGTCCCATATTTCTGTACTGCTTAATGAAACGATCGATGCATTATTGGCTCACCAAAACACAGGAATATATGTTGATGCAACATTTGGCCGAGGCGGTCATAGCAAAGCACTGTTAGCACAATTAGACCAAAATAGCCGTTTATATGCATTTGATAAAGATCCACAAGCACTTGCTGTAGCACAAGATTTAGCCAAAGAAGATTCACGTTTTCACATTATTCATGCAAGTTTTGCTGATTTAGCAACCTCGCTTGCTGCACTTGGAATTACACAAGTTGATGGCATTATGGCGGATTTAGGCGTATCTTCCCCACAACTTGACCAAGCAGAGCGCGGTTTTAGTTTTATGAACAATGGGCCGCTTGATATGCGTATGGACAACTCAAGTGGTCCAACTGCACGTGAATGGTTGCTAAGCATAGAAGAAGAAGCTTTGGCCAATATTATTTTTAAATATGGTGAAGAGCGTTATAGTCGTCGAATTGCAAAAGCAATTAAAATGGCAGGCGATATCGAAACAACTGCGGAATTGGCAGAGCTGGTTAAACGAGCACACCCAAAATGGGAAAAAAATAAGCATGCAGCCACGCGGACATTCCAAGCCATTCGAATTGCAATCAATAAAGAACTTGACGATATTGAAGCTTTTTTACCGCAGGCGGTTTCTTTATTGAAACCCAAAGGGCGATTGGCTGTGATTAGTTTTCACTCTTTAGAAGATCGAATGATTAAACAGTTTATTCAAAAAGAATCAACCTTACCTGAAGATTCAGGGTGGGGATTACCACAACAACAAGTTGACTCAAGACGATTAAAAAAAATAGCACGTGTATCTGCAAGTGCAGATGAAGTTAAAGGAAATCCTCGCTCTCGAAGTGCATGGTTGCGTGTGGCAGAAGGGCTTGGCGAAATATAGGCACATCATGAATAAAGACGTCTTAGTTGAAGAAGACAAACCTCGCGGATTGTCGGTCGTACATAAAAAACTGATTACATATTTAATTATGGTTGTACTCATTTTCATTAGTGCCACTATGGTGGTATTTGAAGTTTATGAGTATCGACATGATTATCGTCAAATGACCACGTATTTACGTGAGCAAGATGATTTAAATGCAGAATGGGGACGGCTTTTAATTGAGCAGCAAACCTTTGGTTCGACCTCTCAGATTGGTACAAGAGCAGTGACACAATTGCGGATGTTTTCACCTCCAACCTCTGACACCATTGTTATCTCTTTACCATCACTAGAGCAAAATAAATAGGATTTGCTCTATGGCTGAAAAACACATGAAGAACACGCGTAAAATAAAACACTCAGTCACTGAGAAACCAACAGTTGCATTTGATAAATGGCGTTTTTATCTGATGTGGGGCATTGTCCTGTTGTGCTTTTTTGCATTAATTGCACGAGCTTTTTATGTTCAAGTCATTGATAAAGCCTTTTTACAAACTAAAGCCAATGCATTAATTCAGCGAGATCAAAAAATAGCGCCTATGCGTGGTGTGATTAGTGATCGAAATGGTGTGCCTTTGGCGATCAGCTCACCCATTATGAAAATTGTCATGGACCCACGTGACTATTTTGAAAATAAAAAGCTCTATGATGAAATGACAGCACCATCGACAGATGGAAAAAGAAAAAAACCAAAACAAAAATTGCCAGATAAAGATTTTAATTTGGATGAGTTGGCCGATGCTGTAGGGATGAACCGTGAAGAGCTTAAACAAAAAATGCTTGCGCATCCACGTTCTCGTTATTTGGTGTTGAAAACAGAAGTGCCGCCACCAGAAGCAGATGTTATTTTACAGCGTAATTTCCAAGGTGTTTATACTGAAAAATCATATAAACGTTATTATCCACAGCCTCAGCCGAATGCACAAATTATTGGTCTAACCAATAATGACAGCAAAGGGGTGGAAGGCTTAGAAATGAAGCTGAATAAAGAGCTCACAGGTGAAGCTGGGTTACAAACCAATATTCGCGATAAGTTTGGTAATCGTGTGCGTGATCCTGAAGTGGTTCGACCGGTTGAAAATGGTAAAAACTTTACTTTAAGTATTGATTCTCGCATTCAATATGTCATGTATCGTGAGTTGACAGCAGCAGGTGTTGCGAATAACGCACGTTCAGCAACAGCGATTGCAGTGGATGTAAAAACAGGTGAAATTTTGGCGATGACCAGTTGGCCATCTTATAATCCAAATGATAAAAATGATTTAAGCAATAAAGATGCGATGCGTAACCGGGGTGCAATTGATATGTTTGAGCCAGGCTCAACCATGAAACCATTTACCATTGCTGCTGCATTAGAAAGTGGTAAATACAGCACATCGTCGATTATAGATACACATCCAGGTTCTATGCGAATTGGTTGGCATACCATTCGTGATACCCATGACCATGGTGTATTAACTCTAGCTGGTGTGATTATCAAATCATCTAACGTCGGTTCTGCGAAGATTGCATTATCGCTACCTTCAACCACCTTGCCAACAACATTCAGACGTTTTGGTTTTGGCTCTAAATCGGCTGTGCGTTTTCCTGGTGAAAGTGCAGGTTTAATCTTGCCGCAAAAGTATTTAAATGTTTCTGAAATTGGCACCATGGCCTATGGTTATGGCCTTAATGCCACGGTGTTACAGTTGGCTCAAGGCTATGCCATGCTTGCGAATCATGGTAAAGAAATTCCATTGTCATTGTATAAGCGTGACAAGCCTGCTGAGGCCAAACAAGTCTTAGAGCCTAAAATTGCCGATGAAATTGTGAGTATGCTTGAACAAGTCACATTGCCCGGCGGTACCGCAAGACAAGCCCAAATTCCTGGTTATCGTGTAGGTGGTAAAACAGGTACGGCACATAAATTAAATCCTGATCGTAAAGGTTATTCAAAAACACAATATCGTGCATTGTTTGCAGGGATTGCACCGATCAGTGACCCACGTATTGCCATGATTGTGGTGGTGGAAAACCCACAAGGTGCCTACTATGGTGGCTTGGTGGCAGCACCTGTATTTTCTCGCATGATGCAAGAGTCATTGCGCTTATTGAATGTACCACTTGATAAACCCTTACAGCCTACAAACCCTCGGCGATAGAGAGAATGTCGATGACTTTAAACACAATTTGCGGCACTACATATTCAGAAGCATGGGCAAACGAGGCTTTTGAAGGGTTTTGTCTAGACAGCCGTTATGTGCGTCCCAAACAAATTTTTATTGCTTTAAACAGTTATACCCGACCTGAAAAAACCATTGAATTTGCCCAAGCTGCTTTAAATAAAGGTGCTTTGGCAATTATTTCTGAAGTCCCACTTGACCTTATACCGTGTGTGGTTTGTCCAGAGGTTCGGCAGCAAATGGGGCTTTGGCAAAAACATTATTTACAACAAAAATATGCCATTGATCCACCACCTGTATTGGCAGTGACAGGGACCAATGGAAAAACCACCATTGCTCGCTTAATGGCTGAATTATTAACTTTAAATCATTTATGTTGTGCAGTGATGGGAACCACAGGCAATGGAATACTTCCTCATTTAGTACCTGCAACACATACCACAGCAGATGCACTTACATTGCAAGACATGCTGTTTGAATATGCACAAGACGGTGCTCATTTTGTGGCACTTGAGGCCAGTTCACATGGTTTAGTGCAAGGGCGTTTGGTCGGTTGTGATATTCAAGTGGCTGTGTATAGTAATTTAAGCCGTGATCATTTAGATTTTCATCATACGCTTGATGCTTATGCGACAGCAAAAGCTCAGTTATTTGCTTTACCTTCGTTAAAAACTGTAGTGATTAATTTAGATGATGACTATGCCGAGTTAATGTTAACGACTGCGCGTCAAAACCCTGCTCAACCTAAAATTTTGACCTATTCAAGACAAGCATCAAATGCTGATTTTTTTGTTGATCAGATTGAGTTTAATTTAAAAGGTGCGCAGTTTAAATTACATACGCCAAAAGGCTTGATTGAAATAAGCAGTCCATTATTGGGCCAATTTAATATTGAAAATCTAGTGGCCAGTTTGGCTGCAGTCAGTGCAGTTGGTGTAGATTTGCATCCGCTTGCGCCTAAATTACATCAACTTGTCGGTGCGCCAGGACGCATGCAAGTGATCGAAGACAATCAGCGGTTATTTATTGTGGATTATGCGCATACACCCGATGCACTGTCACAAGTATTAATCAGTTTAAAACGTCATGTAGATCATCAATTGTGGGCCATCTTTGGTTGTGGTGGTGACCGTGATCGAGGCAAAAGACCGTTAATGACTCAAGCGGCTTTAACACATGCAGATCAAGTGGTATTGACCTCTGACAATCCAAGAACTGAGCCTAAAGCACAAATTTTTGCAGATATGATAGAGGGAGTGGATCTGTCTACAGCAACATGTCAAAACATCCAAGATCGCCGTGATGCAATACGTTATGCGGTACAGCATGCTCAAGCTGGGGATATTATTGTGATCGCGGGTAAAGGGCATGAAAATTACCAAGAGATTGATGGTGTAAGACATTGGTTTGATGATGTCGTCGAAGTGAAATTGGCATTAGGGCATATGCCTGATGCTGCAAATTAAGTGGTGAACATGATGCATACATCAACAACAAGTACAAATCCCCTGATGCCTTGGTCTGCCGATGAATTGGCAGATGTGACGCAGGGTACATGGTATCAGGGTAAGCAGCCAGCCGACCACATTCAGCGTATTGTTACCAATTCACGCGACGCTGTCGCAGGTGATGCATTCCTTGCCTTAAAGGGTGAGCGTTTTGATGCACATCAGTTTTTAGATCAAGTGTTTGCACAAGGGGTACAGGTTGCAATTGTAAGCCAAGCACGAGAAGACCTTGATTTATACCAATTGGTTGTTGCTAATCCTCGTTTGGCACTTGGTCATCTTGGTGCTTATCGCCGTAAGCATTGTACTGATTTAAAAGTCATTGCCTTAACAGGCAGTAGTGGTAAGACCACGACTAAAGAAATGCTAGGCAGTATTTTTGCGCGTTTGGCACCAACTTTGGTAACACGTGGCAATTTAAATAATGACTTGGGCGTACCAATGATGTTGCTTGAACTGACGCATGCACATCGCTATGCCATCATGGAATTGGGTGCAAACCATCAAGGTGAAATTGACTATACATCTAGTCTCGTTTTGCCTGATGTTGCAGGCATTTTAAATATTGGTACAGCACATCTAGGTGAATTTGGTGGTCGTGATGGCATTTGTACTGCAAAATCAGAAATATATCAGCATATTCAACCGAACGGTTATGCCATAGTTCCAAGTGATGATGATTACGCAGATCAGATTGCAAGCGTAACAACACATCAGCGACGAATCAGTTTTGGGCAAGGTGGCGATGTTTTTGCAACAAATATTCAGCTGTATGCAACCTATTCAACATTTCAGGTGCATACACCATCAGGTGAAACCACAATTCAATTGCCTTTTGCAGGTGCACATAATATTCAAAACGCTTTAGCTGCTGTTGCCTTTGCTTTGGCGTTAGATGTTGCTCTAGACGATATTGCCCTTGGGTTATCACATGCTGTGGCAGCCAAAGGACGCTTGAATTTTATAAAGCACAAACAGCATTTATTTATTGATGATACTTATAATGCCAATCCAACTTCAATGTTGGCAGCTGCGCATGTTCTTTTGCAGCAAGATGGCATTCATGTCATGGTCATGGGCGATATTGGTGAGCTTGGTGAAGCAGCATTTGATGAACATCGTCTGCTTGGGCAGAAATTATCGACATTACCTATTGATTATTTGATCGCGGTTGGAGATTATGCAGCGGCTGTGAGAACAGGGGCGGGAGAGATTGCATCTGTGGTTGCTTTTGATACGCAAGCACAGGCATTGCCTTATTTGGTTAATTTAATTAAAACACATCAACCTCAGACCATGAATTTTTTATTTAAAGGATCTCGCTTTACTCACATGGAAACGTTGATGGCTGAATTGATGGAGACACTTTAAATGCTGTTATGGTTGTTTGAATTATTAGGTGGGTACGACAGTACTTTTCTTGTGGTACGTTATCTCACATTACGAACCTTGCTCAGTGTCATGACGGCATTAATTATTGGACTCTTTTTAGGTCCAATCATGATTCGTAAATTACGTGAATTGAAATATGGTCAAGCTGTCAGTTCTTTTGCTCCTGAAGGCCATGCGCAAAAAATGGGTACACCTACCATGGGTGGTGTATTGGTGCTGATGTCCATTGGAATCAGTACCTTACTGTGGGCCGATTTATCGAATCCGTATGTGTGGATTGTACTTGGTGTGATGGTGATTTTTGGTGCTGTGGGTTGGGCTGATGATTGGATTAAAATTCGCTATAAAGACAATGCAGGATTACCTGCACGTAAAAAGTTTTTATGGACGTCTATCGCCTCATTAGGTGCAGGGATTGCGCTTTATTATATTGCACAATCGCAAGCCCATCCGGTCACAACACACAACATGTTAGACCTGTTAATTCCGTTTTTTAAGAACTTACATATTCCATTGTCAATGGTGCCTTACGGCTTAGCATTTATTGCATTCACTTATTTGGTAATTAATGGCGCATCAAATGCAGTTAACTTAACAGATGGGTTAGATGGTTTAGCTATTATGCCTGTGGTCTTGGTTGCAGCAGGCTTAGGGGTTTTTGCCTATTTATCAGGTGATGTAAGATTTGCCAATTATTTACATATTCCGTATATAAAATATACATCTGAACTTGTGGTAATTTGCTCAGCAATGGTGGGTTCTGGCCTTGCATTTTTATGGTATAACGCACATCCTGCGCAAATTTTTATGGGTGATGTCGGCGCTTTAGCACTTGGAGCCATGCTAGGAACCATTGCTGTCATGGTACGTCAAGAAATTGTATTTGCTATTATGGGCGGTGTATTTGTGATGGAAGCAATTTCTGTATTTTTACAAATTGGTTCATTAAGAATGCGTAATAAACGCGTGTTTTTGATGGCACCATTACATCATCATTATGAAAAACAAGGCTGGAAAGAAACACAAGTTGTCATCCGTTTTTGGATTATTACAATTTTCTTGGTGGTTGTTGGGTTAATGACATTAAAATTGCGTTAAGCAATCTGAAATTAAAAGCTGGCTGCGGCCAGTTTTTTTATGGGGAGAACCAATGAGTAAGCAACAATCATCTGTACCTTTGATGTGTCCAATATGTCGTACACCGTTATATTTATTTGAGCGTACATGGCAATGTGATACCAACCATAGTTTTGATATTGCTAAGCAAGGCTATGTGAATTTACATGTGGTACAGCATAAACACAGTAAAACACCAGGTGATACCACCGTGTCAGTTACAGCACGGCGCGAGTTTTTGTCAGCTGGTTTTTATGCCCCATTGCAACAGACCATGACTCAACTCATTGCAAAATATCATATTCAATCTGTGTTAGATATTGGATGTGGCGAAGGTTATTATACTCATGCAATGCAGCAGCATGCTGAGCATGTTATTGGCTTAGATATTGCGAAAACTGCGGTACAACGTGCAGCCAAATTAAATAGCAATGTCACTTGGGTGGTGGGTACAGGTACTATTTTACCTGTTCTATCAGCACAAATCGATTTATGCACTAGCTTATTTAGTCCACTCCCTTTATCTGAAATACAACGTGTTTTAACAGCCAATGGCTATATGCTGATTGTGACGCCAGCTGAGGATCATTTATATGCCATGCGTGATGCATTATTTGATCAGGTCAATTTACATGATCCATCTAAGTTTTCGACACAATTTTCTGAACATTTTGACTTGATTGAGCAGGAAAAATTAACCTATCCCATGACATTGTCACAAGCTGATTTAAAACATCTTATTGCTATGACACCATATGCTTATAAAGCAAAATTAGAAAAACGCGTACAGCTCGAACAACAGCAAGCTTTTGTTGTAAATGCCAGTTTTCAGATTTACCTATTCAAGAAAAAAGCCGTATAAAACGGCTTTTTTCTTTTATTGTACTTGG
Source organism: Acinetobacter apis (assembly GCF_900197575.1). Taxonomy (GTDB): domain Bacteria; phylum Pseudomonadota; class Gammaproteobacteria; order Pseudomonadales; family Moraxellaceae; genus Acinetobacter; species Acinetobacter apis. The sequence continues at coordinate 104,266 of NZ_FZLN01000003.1, forward strand.
TTAATCAGATCTTCAAGATCATCTCTAGGTTCTGGCTTTTTAACGGGTTGTGGTTGAGTATTTGGTAACTCATTGTCGGTATTTAAGTCTGCAAAGTCATTATTTTGTGGTGCTTGAACGACTGGTGCTGGTTTATAAATAGGTCGAGCCATAGGCGGTGCAATACCATTTTCACGATGAGAGATGGTAGATACACTGGCATGTAAACTTGGATCTGCTGCATTTTTATCTAAGTTAACCCAAGCATAAGGTGTACCTGCCAAAGCATTCTTCATGAAATCAGCCCAAATAGGCAGTGCTGCAATGCCACCATATTCACGTCGTCCCAATGTTGTAGGTTGATCAAAGCCAACCCAAGTAATGGTCACTAATCGGCCATTAAAGCCTGCAAACCATGCATCACGTGCATCATTGGTTGTTCCTGTCTTTCCACCTAAGTCATCACGCCCAATCGCAAGCGCTGCTCGTCCAGTACCGACCTGAATTACATCACGTAAAATATTGGCCATGTCATAGGCTGAACTTGATTTAATCACACGCTGAGCTTGACGATAATCGCTTTTATTGGTGTCAGTGGCTTTGCCTTGAGAGGCATGGTTGGCTGAGTCCATATGGTGTTGAAAAGCTTCATCATCAGGGGTGGCCATAGTATTTTGTGCCGTAGAGTTATTTTGATCTATACATGAAATACATGCATATTCAGGATTGGCTTTATAAATGGTTTTGCCATAAGCATCTTCAATTCGGTCAATGAAATAAGGTTCAACACGGTAACCACCATTGGCAAATGCAGCATAGCCTGTTGCCATTTGTACAGGTAAGACCTGCGGTGTACCTAGTGCAATGGTATAATTTCGTGGAATTTGATTTTCTTGTAATCCAAAGTCCATCAGCAATTGACGTGCGCGTTCAATACCCACTTCTTGTAATAGGCGAACGGATACTGTATTTCGAGATAAATATAAGGCACGTCTAAGTGGGATTGCACCTAAGTATCGACCATCTGAGTTTTTTGGTGACCATTTGCCAATGGTAATCGGATCATCATTCACGATGGTAAAAGGTGTCATACCACGTTCTAACGCTAAGGCATAAATAAATGGCTTGATGGTTGAACCAGGCTGACGCCAGCCTTGCATTGAGCGATTAAATGTCGATTGATAATAATTATAACCACCAACGACCGCTTCGATGGCGCCGTTGTTTGGATCAAGTGCAATGAGCTGTCCTTGAACCCTTGGAATTTGTATCAACGACCATAATGTTTTATTGGCATTTGGTCTTAAACGAACAATATCGTTGATTTTTACAATTTGTGATGCTTGTGTTGGTGCAAGACCAACACTATTGGCACTTCGATATGGTCTTGCCCATGCCATACCTGACCAAGGAACAGTGGTTTTACTCCCATCTTTAAATTCAGCCTCAAAGGTACTGCTTGTAACTTTAATTACTTTGGCAGGATAAATATCAGCAAATGCATAATAACGACTTAGCGGTTTATCATTTGCTTCAGCACCGCGCCAGCCATGTCGGCGGTCATATTCTTCTAAACCTGACTGTACAGCAGATTCAGCATACGCTTGGCGTTTACTATTGATGGTGGTATAAATTTTAAAGCCAGAATCGACCGCATGCTCACCAAATTTATTGACAATTTCAGCACGTACCATTTCACCGATATACGGAAAACGAGTCATTACGCCACGATCGGGCATATCTAAATTAATAGATTCAGCAATTGCTGTTTGGTATTGTTTTTGATCAAGATATCCAAGCTGTAACATGCGCCCTAGAATCCAATTTCGGCGTTCTAAAGCTCGCTCTGGATCAGCCACAGGGTTATAACGAGAAGGTGCTTTAGGGAGTCCAGCAATCATTGCCATTTGTGCAATGCTGAGCTGATCGATGCTTTTGTTATAATAAATTTTTGCAGCTGCTGCGATGCCATATGCATTTTTCCCTAAGAAAATTTTATTGACATACAACATTAAAATATCTTCTTTACTTAAATTTTCTTCTAATTTTCGTGCTAAAAAAACTTCAGTTAATTTTCTTTTTAATGTGCGCTCTGGCGTGAGGTAATAGTTTTTTGCCACTTGCATGGTGATGGTCGAGCCACCGGTTTGAACATCAGAACCTGTGACACTTTCACTGATTGCTCGTCCAAGCCCTTTAAAACTAATACCACTGTGCTCAAAGAAAGAAGAATCTTCTGCGGCCAAAAATGCATGAATAAACTGTGGCGGTATTTGTTGATATTCAACAGGAATTGATAGTTTTCCGCCGTACTCTCCAATCAGCTGGTGATCTGAGGTATAAATCTGAATAGGCTTGAGTAAGGGCGCCTTTTTCATATTACTCATATCTGGTAATGACGGTGCAATGTATAAATACATGCCATAAAATCCAATCGGAATCGTCATGAGAAGAATCAGAATAAGAAGAAAAAACGGATAGATTCGACCAGCTGAAGAAGATTTTGTCATAATAAGTATTAATTTTTAGGGCATGATTTAGGGCTTGAAACAAAAGTCTGGTGAGTAAGTGTCGCCTCTTGGTCATTATATAGGTTATAGTACGGATAATATTGCAAGTGGTATATTGTAAACAAGCATTTTGCTTATAAAAGTTTCTTGGGGATATTATCGTGTTTAGGTTCAATCGTAAACCAAAAAAGGGGTTAGTGGGAGTGGACATCAGTTCCTCCTCTGTAAAATTGCTTGAGTTGTCAGTGAAAAATGGTCGCTATGTCGTAAATAGCTATGCATCTGTACCACTGGCAGAAGGCTCTGTTGTAGATCGTAACATTGTAAATGCAGAAGCGGTGACTGAGGCCATTGAAGCTGCAATTCAAGAAGCAAATCCAGCATCAGACTTGGCTGTGTTTGCATTACCAACGACACATGTCATTTATAAAACGATTGATATGGATCGTAATATGACTGATGACGAGCGAGAAATACAAATTCGTTTGGATGCAGAACAGTACATTCCGTTTCCACTTGATGAAGTCAGTTTGGATTTTGAAGTATTGGCAGATGAGCTTGGACGTACAGATCGAGTGAAGACTCGATTAGTGGCAACACGTACAGAAAATGTAGATACCCGTAATGAAGTTCTCATTTATGCTGGCTTAACACCAAAAGTCGCTGATGTTGAGAATTTGGCATTAGAACGTGCTTATGAAACATTTTCTGACATGTTACCGATCTCTGCTAAGACTGTTGTTGTCATTGATATTGGCGAATCGATGATGACCATTACCGTCCTAAATAATGGTGAAACAGTCTATACCAAAGAGCAAATGTTTGGTGGTAAGCAGTTGACACTAGATATTCAAAGTCATTATGGATTGTCTTATCCTGATGCAGAACAAGCAAAACGAAATAATACGTTGGCTGAAGATTATTATTTCGCTGTATTAGAGCCATTTATGGCAACAATTGCTCAGCAAGTACGACGCTCTTTACAATTGTTTTTCTCAACGTCTCAATATACAGAAATTGATCATGTGCTATTGGCGGGTGGAAGTGCAAATTTAAAGGGACTTGCTAAATATCTACAAGATGATTTGAATTATCGTGTCACTACAGCCAATCCATTTTTGCAAATGTCTTTTTCACCACAGGTTAATTTGCAAAAAATTAAAGAAGATGCACCTGCATTGATGGTTGCCTGTGGTGTTGCTTTAAGGAGCTTTAGTTAATGTCAAAAATTAATTTATTGCCATGGCGTGAAGAGCTTCGTGAAACACGAAAAAAATCATTTGTGCTGATTTCATCAGCAGTTGCCGTTGTTGGTATCGTACTCACGGCTGGGGTGTGGTCTTACTTTGATCATGCATTGACTGACCAGCTTAAAGCTAACCAATTGATTATTGATAACAACACTCAAGTTGATGCAAAACTGAAAGCTTTAGACGGTTTACAAGAACAAAAGAAAGCGATTGTTGCACGTATGGGGCTAATTCAAGATTTACAGGGTCAGCGTCCTGTGACTGTACGAATTGTGGATGAGCTGGTTCATGTCATACCAAAACATGTTTTCCTACAAAAATTATCTCGCGATGGTGATATGTTTGTCTTAGATGGCAAAGCTGAAAATCCAGATGCAGTGGCTGAAATGATGCGATCAATGGAAAACTCATTATGGTTTCGTAATGTATTTATGAGCTCGTTCATCACATCTACAGAGAAAGATAACCAACAAACCGCACAAAAGATGTCAATACTTCCAAGAGAAGAAGAAAAGTATGGCACTTTTATGGTGACTGCGAATTTAGATAAAATTGCACAAAAAAATGTTGATGAGTCAGTTGAAGCATCAGTGCAAGGGGGGAGTGCGCAATGAGTAAAAAAAATCCTTCGATAGATGCAGATGGTGCAAAAAAAGGGTTGTCTGTACAACAGTTTTTAGATCAATTTAATGCATTAGACCCAAATAATTATGGCAGCTGGCCCAAGTCAGTCAAGATCACCTGTTGGGTTTTTATTGTCGCGTTCATTGGTGCTTTGGGTTATTTCACTTTTATTAGTAGTGTAATTGAAGAAGGCTCACTAGAAGCTGCGAAAGAAACAGTGCTTTTAAATGAATATCGTGATAAAGAATCCAAGTTACGTAATTTAGAGCGCTATCAAACACAGCTTGATTCGATGCGACTGAGTTTTAATAAACAACTACAGCAACTACCTAAAGAATCTGAAATTCCGGGCTTAGTTGAAGATATCAATAGAACTGGCGTAAAAGCAGGACTGAAACTGAAAAATATTCGTTTAGAAAAAGAGATTGAACAAGATTTTTTTGTTGAACAACCTATTTTTATTGAGGCAACGGGTGACTATCATGCTTTTGCTCAATTTACCAGTGACTTAGCTGTGCTGCCTCGTATTGTGACACTGCATGACTTTACCGTGACTGCATCACCAAGTAGCAATCAAAAAACAGATGTACCTGAACTGACTTACATGATTAAAGCTAAGACTTATCGTTATTTAGGTGATAGTCATGATAAAGACGGGGAAGATAAAGAAGTTAATGCTACAGGTAGTTCACCTGTGAAGAAGGGGCCATAGAAATGTTACAGCGTTTGATTTATGTTGCTTGTCTTGTTAGTTTAGTAACGGGGTGTAGTTCTCGTATAGAAGATGTTGAGAATCAAATTGCAGAAATTAAAAAGCAGCCACCGCTAAAAGCAGATGAACCACCAAAATTTGATACCGTACCAAGTTTTCAATATGCTGCACAAAACTTGAGAAGCCCATTTTTACCAAGCTCACTTTATAGAGAGCTGAGTTTAAATGCAGGCAAACGAGTGTATCCAAATTTATCTCGTCAAGCAGAACCATTAGAGTCATTTCCACTTGAATCATTGTTGATGCGTGGAACAATGAAAAATGCAAAGGGTCAATTGATTGCTTTAATCCAAGCGCCAACCAAGCAAGTGTATCGTGTAGAAGTTGGGAGTCATTTGGGTTTAAACCAAGGTCGAATTGTTGGCTTAAATTCAGAAGGTCTCCAAATCTTAGAAATCGTTTCGGATGGCCAAGATGGATATGTAGAAAGACCACGATCACTTATCTTAATTGGACAAATTTCCTAAGCCCATATTGGCTAAAGATAGTGTGACATTTATTAAATATTTTGGGGAATAAACTGATTATGTATCTAGGAACTTACCGAAGTTTACTTGGTGGTATTGTAATTACAGCATCAATATCAACAGTACAAGCAAGTGGTCTAACCATCACAAGTATTACACCAATTCAGACACTTGATACAACAGAGTTGCGTGTGGCTTTTAATAATTTGCCATCTCAGCCAACGGCTTATCAACTGGAAAAACCAGCCAGATTGATTTTGGATTTTCCAAAAACACAAAGTGTTTCAGGGTTAAAAGATATTGCCATTGCGAATAGCAAATTGGTTAAACAATTTAATGTGGTGGCAGATACAGATAAAACCAGATTAACTATTGATTTGAAATCAGAAGCAAAGTTTTCTGCGAAATCAGATGGCAATAATTATGTATTAAAGATTTCACCTGCTGTGACACCTGCATCTGTTGGTAAATTACCAATACAAGCAGTTGCTGCTGTTGAAAAGCCACAAGCATTACAAGTAGCTAAGCCGACACAAGGCGTATCAAAAATTGATTTTCAGCGTAGCAGCAAAGGTGATGGTCAGGTTCTGATTGGACTTTTAGATTCAAACACCCCTGTGGATGTGCAACAAAAAAATGGCAAAATTATTGTACGTTTAGTGGGTGCAAAAATACCACTTGATTTGGTACGCCGTTTAAATGTCAATGATTTCGCGACATTAGTATCAGGGATTAATAGCTTTAATGATGGCAGCAATGGTGTCATTGAAATTCAAAATAACGGTAGCTTTGATTATATGGCTTACCAGACTGAAAATAAGCTCATCATTAATGTATCGCCTAAAATCAGTCAGCAATCTACCAGTATTAATGAATCGAAATATACAGGTAAAAAGGTCTCTTTAGATTTTCAAGATATTGAAGTGCGTCGTGTTTTGCAGCTTTTGGCTGATTTTTCAGGTGTTAATATCATTGCAGCTGACAGTGTACAAGGGAACATCACATTACGTTTAAAAGATGTGCCTTATGATCAAGCGCTTGATGTCATTTTAAATGCAAAGAATTTAGCAAAAAAACAAACTGGCAATGTGGTTTGGATCAGTCCTATTACTGAAATGATTAAGTATGACGAAGACCAAGCGAAACGTTATATGCAATCAGCTACATTAGTCCCGCTGGTGACCGAATATATTCAATTGAATTATGCAAAAGCCTCAGAAATTTTTAAGTTACTTAAAAATTCAGAGAAAAATAATGCATCTCAAACCGACAAAAATGAATTGAAAACACAGGAACAAGTTGAAAAGAATTCGGCAGCCAAAGAAAGTGAAAATCAATTCTTAATTAGTTCCCGTGGCAGTGTTGTAGCAGATGAACGTACAAATACCATTATTATTAATGAAACACCGCAAAAAATTGAACAAATTCAAAAACTCATTAAAAAGCTTGATAGCGCGGTAAAACAAGTCATGGTTGAAGCTCGTATTGTTCGTGCATCAACTGACTTTTCACGCTCAATGGGGATTAAGTGGGGTTATTCAGGCCGTAGTAGTGAAAATGGTGGCGGTACATTATATGGCAGTACGATTAATAATGTAGTCGGTCTTCGAAATAATGGTACAACAACAGATAATAATTTGAACGTTGACTTAGGTTCAACTTTGGCTGGCTCATCAAGTATTGCATTTGGTTTATTAAATACAGCGAATTCGATCTTGAATTTAGAGCTCTCTGCTTTACAGTCAGATGGTTTAGGTGAAGTATTATCAACACCAAAAGTCATGACTGGTGATAAGCAAGAAGCAGTCATTCGTTCAGGTGCTAAAGTACCTTATACGACGTCAAGTGCGAATAATGGTACAACCACCACTTTCCAAGATGCTGTATTAGAGCTTAAAGTGACACCGAGTATTACACCTGATGGCAGTATACAAATGAAGTTAAATATCACAAAAGATACTCTTGGGATATTAACTGAAGCAGGTTATGCAATTGATACCAATATGTTACAAACCAATGTATTGGTTGGTGATGGTGAAACGGTTGTACTGGGCGGTCTCTATGAGAACACAACTTCGAATGGAACCAATAAAGTCCCTGTATTAGGTGATATTCCAGTGGTGGGTAATTTATTTAAAAATAAAACCCGAACTGAAGCAAAAAGAGAGCTGCTGATTTTTATTACACCACGAATTGTTAATGACACCTTTTAAAGAAATCATTAATATAAGCTTAATCGATGTAATAAAATAGGTGGCCTCGTGCCAAAACAAGCTATAGACTCCCTACCAAACATTTACTTGGTAGGGCCTATGGGGGCTGGTAAAACCACAGTCGGTCGTCATCTTGCAGAGATTCTTGGTCGTGAATTTATAGACAGCGATCATGAAATCGAAAAAAAAACTGGCGCGTCAATTCCATGGATTTTTGAAAAAGAAGGTGAAATTGGATTTAGACAGCGCGAGCAAGCTGTTATTGATGAATTAACGCAGCAATCCAACCTCGTGCTTGCCACAGGTGGTGGTGTTGTGACTCAAAATAAAAATAGACTTCATTTAAAAAGTCGCGGTATTGTGGTTTACTTATTTGCACCTGTCGAAGTTCAGTTACAGCGAACACATCGTGATAAAAATCGACCTTTATTACAGGTTGAAAATCCTGAACAACGTTTACATGATTTACTGAGTATTCGTGATCCCTTATATCGAGAAATTGCACACCATATTATTAATACACATTCAGGTGCTGCTCGTGACCTTGCTTATCAAATATTAGAAGATATTTTCTAGCTTTTAGCATATTTAATGGATAAATGGTTTCAACTATGCAAACTTTACATGTAGAACTCGGTGATCGACGTTACCCAATTTTTATTGGTAGTCATTTAAATATAAATGAACTGTTGTTGCCTTATATAACAGGTCATCAAGTGATGATTGTCACCAATGACACAGTAGAAAAATTATATGCCAATACCTATCAACAGGCTTTACAAGCACTTGGTAAAACAGTCAAGTTATGTGTGCTGCGTGATGGTGAAAAATATAAAAATTTAGAAAATTTAAATTTAATTTTTGATGCATTATTACAAGCAGGCTTTAATCGAGATTGCACGGTACTGGCTTTAGGCGGTGGTGTCATTGGCGATATGGCAGGTTTTGCTGCTGCAAGTTTTCAACGCGGGGTTAACTTTATCCAAGTACCAACCACATTGTTATCTCAAGTCGATTCAAGTGTCGGTGGAAAAACTGGAATAAATCACCCGCTTGGCAAAAACATGATTGGTGCATTTAAACAGCCGTCTGTGGTATTTGCAGATATGGCACAGCTAAAATCTTTACCACCACGTGAGCTCTCAGCAGGTTTAGCTGAAATTATTAAATATGCACTCCTTGGAGATATCGAGTTTCTTGCTTGGTTAGAAATGCATATGGATGGTTTAATACAAGGTGATGAAGCATTATTGGCCGAAGCAGTATATCGCTCATGTGCACATAAAGCCCGTATTGTGGCTAATGATGAAAAAGAACATGGTGAACGCGCGTTGTTAAATTTAGGTCATACATTTGGCCACGCCATTGAATCCTATTTAGGGTATGGTGTTTGGCTGCATGGTGAAGCAATTGCCACAGGTATGGTTATGGCTGCTGATTTATCATGCCAAATGGGCTGGATTTCAGAGGCAGATCTCATCCGTACCAAAGTGATTTTTCAGCGTGCACAATTACCTATTGCCTGTCCACCAATTCCATTAGAACAATTTTTGGAATATATGGTACATGATAAAAAAGTGTTAAACGGTCAGTTACGTTTGATTTTAATGAAAGGTGTAGGACAAGCTGTTATTACCAAAGAATTTAATCTTGAGGCAATGAAACAAGCAATTGTGAATAATCAATTAAAGGAATAAGAATATGCAGCAGCAATCTCAACCAAATAAAGTTAAATATCGTCTATTGTTTGTGACAGGGATTTTATGTTTGATTGCTGCTTGCATTTTTAACTTGATGACCAAGGCGATTGAAAAAAAAGAAGCGACAGCTGAAGAGGACATTCATCCTCAATTTCAATCAGAGCAAGTTGCTGCAGTACCAAGTTTAGGGGTGTTAACTGAACAAGTTCGCCCGTTACAACAAACTACTCGTGTGGTGACTACAGGTGTTCATGCTCCTGAGTTTCGCGGTACAAAATATGTCGAATCTGTTAAAAAGAATTACAGTATTGAATTATTACAGGTCAGCAAAGAAAACATTTTAAAAGATTTTTTAGCACAACGAAATGACCGACAGCAATTTGTTTATTTACGCTTATCTTCAGTGAATCAGCCAGAACGTTATGTGTTGCTTTATGGTGTATACCGTACTGCACGTGACGCACAAGCAATGTTGGCACGGCTTCAGTTAAATTTGCCAGCGTCAATAAAACCTAAAGTGATGGCATTTGAGCAATATGCTAAAGAAGTGAATGATTTAGGAACAGATGAGTTTTCATCTGGCCAACCTGTGTATGATGTGAAGCTTAGTAATGCACCTGTACCGCGTGCAGCATTACCAAACCCAGTGCAAAACTCAACTGATGTATTTAATCAAGAAGAACCAAAACAACCGGTAACTACACAAATTGTTGTGACACAAAAAGACCAAAAAGGTCAGGTTGTTCATGTTGAGCAATCTAAAAGCCATGCAGACAACACCACCACAGCAACACCTTAAATTGAAAGCTTTAAATGCCTTATACTAAAGTAGTATTTGTGTGTATTTTATGCACCATCATAAAACAATAAACGTTAAATTTGATGTTATTGCACCATTTTGAATCTTTATAAGAATAAATATAGATTATAAAGTTACCTAAGGTACTGTTAATTAATCATTAAATATTAAAATTACTGCTTGGCATTTATATTGCATGCAATTGGTGCATACATTTGTTTTTATGCGACTCACTTGCGTATACTTTGTGCAAGTGAATGAAGTGAACGTGCCAAACGGTTCGACTGCAAAATGCTGTTATTGTCATTTGCAGTATTGCTTTAAGATTGCTTAAGCAAGCCAATTGCACTGTGTTGAAAGACAAGCCAAGTCATTACTTTATTCTGCATTGGTTTGTCTCCAATAAACCTCCAAATGTGTTGCTCTTATGAGCATAGATAGATAGAAGGGTACGCTATGCACATGCCATCGCTAAAAACTGTAGCCCCCGCTCAAGGTTTATATCAACCTGATGAGTTTAAGGATAATTGTGGTTTTGGTTTAATTGCCCATATGAAAGGCAATGAAAGTCATGATCTTGTTAAAACAGCCATACATAGTCTCAGTTGTATGACCCATCGTGGTGGTATTGCCGCAGATGGTAAAACAGGAGATGGTTGTGGTTTGCTTTTAGCCATGCCAAAACGCTTTTTCCGTAATGAAGCAAAAAAAATCAGTGACATTACACTGAGTGAAATTTTTGCCGTTGGGTCAGTGTTTTTAAGTTTAAATACAGAAACTGCAGCACATGCAAAGCGTATTTTAACCAAAGAAATTGAAGCAGATGGCCTCCGTGTCATTGGATGGCGTGTGGTACCTACAAATAATGATGTATTGGGCGAGATTGCAATGCAGTCTTTACCTCATTTCGAACAAATATTTGTGAATTGCCCAATGGGATTGACCGAGCCAGAATTTAATCGCAAATTATTTTTGGCGCGACGTCGTGCAGAGCAATTATTAAAAGATGACCCTGAATTTTATGTCACTACATTATGCTCTACAGTCATTAGCTATAAAGGCTTAATGATGCCAGCGGCCATTGCTGACTTTTATACAGATTTGGCCAATGAAGATTTAGAATCACATATTGTGGTATTCCATCAGCGTTTTTCAACCAATACATTACCGCGTTGGCCACTTGCACAGCCGTTTCGCTATTTAGCACATAATGGTGAAATCAATACCATTACGGCCAATCGCAATTGGGCCGCTGCACGTACGCCAAAATTTGAAAATCCGTTATTACCAGGTTTATCGAAACTTGATCCGATTATAAACCGCACAGGTTCAGACTCTTCAAGCCTAGACAATATGTTGGAAATTCTAATTGGTGGTGGTATGGATTTATTCCGTGCACTACGTATGCTTGTTCCACCTGCATGGCAAAATGTTGAAAACTTAGATGCTGATTTACGTGCTTTTTATGAGTTTAACTCAAAGCATATGGAAGCATGGGATGGTCCTGCAGGTCTTGTGATTCAAGATGGTCGTCATGCCATTTGTATGTTAGACCGTAATGGATTGCGTCCTGCACGTTGGGTTATCACTAAAAATGACTATATCACCTTAGCATCTGAAATTGGGGTATGGGGTTACCAACCTGAAGATGTGGTCGCCAAAGGCCGTGTTGGACCCGGGCAAATTTTAGTGGTAGATACCTTAACCGGTAAATTGCTCAGCACAGAAGAAATCAGTAATCATTTAAAAAGAATGCGTCCATATCGTGAATGGTTACGTGAAAATGCATTCCGTCTAAAAGTAAGCCCACAATTAGAAGAACATTTGATTGATAAAGGCTTAACGGGTGATCAATTAAAAGCTGCACAAAAAATGTTTATGGTCACCTTTGAAGAGCGTGATCAGATCTTACGTCCAATTGCTGAAAATGCGCAAGAAGCTGTAGGCTCGATGGGAGATGATACGCCAATGGCCGTCTTGTCTAAACAAGTTCGCCATGTGTCTGACTATTTTAGACAACAATTTGCCCAAGTGACCAATCCACCGATTGACCCATTACGTGAATCAATCGTCATGTCATTAGAAACATGTATGGGACGTGAGCAAAATGTCTTTGAGCAAGGACCTGAACATGCAGATCGTTTGATTATTGCTAGTCCCGTTTTATCGAATTCAAAAATGCATCAATTGCGTACACTTGGACGTAAAGGTTATGAAATTGCAGATATTGACTTAAACTATGTGGCTTCAGAAGGCTTACATGCTGCAATTCAACGCATTTGTGAAGAATCTGCTCAAGCGATTCGTGATGGCAAAACAGTTTTAATCATTTCAGATAAAAAAATTCGTGAAGGATATTTACCTGCTAATGCATTGATGGCAACGGGTGCAATTCATCATCATTTAATCCAACAAGGATTACGTACAGATGCCAATATTGTGGTCGAAACTGCATTGGCACGTGATGCACATCAGTTTGCTGTGATTTTAGGTTTTGGCGCAACAGCCATTTACCCTTATCTTGCTTATGATGTAATTAATGATTTGGTTGCGAAAGGAGAGTTGCTTGGCGACCCTGTTCAAGCACAGACGAACTTCCGTAAAGGCATTGACAAAGGCTTACTGAAAGTCTTGTCTAAAATGGGTATTTCAACTGTTGCATCTTACCGTGGTGGACAGCTTTTTGAGGCAGTTGGCTTATCGAGTGAAGTGGTTGACCTATGCTTTAAAGGCGTTCCAAGCCGTATTCAAGGTGCAACATTTGCAGACTTAGAAAAAGACCAACAAAAACTTGCAGATTTGGCATGGAAACACCGTACACCAATTGACCAAGGTGGTATGCTGAAGTTTGTGTTTGGTAAAGAATACCATGCATTTAATCCAGATGTGATTAACACACTTCATACTGCTGTGCGTTCAGGACAGTATCAAGACTTTAAAGCTTATGCGGAACTTGTTAATCAACGTCCAATAGCAACCATTCGTGATTTATTTGCCCTTAATACATCAAACTCGATTGATTTAGATCAAGTTGAACCGATTGATACCATTTTACCGCGCTTTGACTCTGCAGGGATGTCAATTGGTGCATTATCACCAGAAGCCCATGAAGCGATTGCCATTGCCATGAATACCATGGGTGGCCGTTCAAATTCAGGTGAGGGTGGTGAAGATCCTGCGCGTTATGGGACGTTGAAAAACTCGAAAATTAAGCAAATTGCATCTGGCCGTTTTGGTGTCACTCCAGAGTATTTAATTTCAGCAGAAGTATTGCAAATTAAAGTGGCGCAGGGTGCAAAACCTGGTGAAGGTGGTCAATTGCCAGGTGGTAAAGTCAATAGTCTAATTGCTAGATTGCGTTATGCTGTGCCTGGAGTCACTTTAATTTCTCCACCGCCACATCATGATATCTATTCTATTGAAGATCTATCGCAGCTTATTTTTGATTTAAAGCAAGTTAATCCAAAAGCCATGGTATCTGTAAAATTGGTCTCTGAGCCTGGTGTCGGAACCATTGCTGCTGGTGTCGCGAAAGCATATGCTGACTTTATTACCATTTCAGGTTATGACGGTGGTACAGCAGCATCGCCATTATCATCAATCCATCATGCTGGTTCACCGTGGGAACTTGGTTTGGCAGAAGCGCATCAAGCTTTAAGAATCAATGATTTACGCGGAAAAGTTCGTGTGCAAACCGATGGTGGATTGAAAACAGGCCTAGATGTGGTAAAAGCGGCCATACTTGGTGCTGAAAGCTTTGGTTTTGGTTCAACGCCAATGATTGCACTTGGTTGTAAATATTTAAGAATTTGTCATCTAAATAACTGTGCAACGGGTGTAGCCACACAGCAAGATCATTTACGTAAGGAACACTATATTGGTGAGCCTGAAATGCTAATTAACTTCTTTAAGTTTATTGCAGAAGAAACCCGTGAATGGTTGGCAGCTGTTGGTGTGAAATCACTCAAAGAGTTAATTGGTCGTGTCGATCTTTTAAGTGTGTTGCCAGGCGACACAGAGAAGCATCAGCATCTTGATCTATCTGCATTATTACAGTCACATCCTTCGGCAGAAGGTAAGGCACAATACTGTCAGCAAGAAGGCAATGCACCATTCGATAAAGGGCTTTTGGCCGAGCAAATGGTTGCGGATATTTTGCCTGCGATTCAAGCAAAAACACGCGGAGATTATCACTTTACCATTTGTAACTGTGATCGTTCCATTGGCGCACGGTTATCTGGTGAAATTGCACGAGTGCATGGTAATTTAGGCATGCAGAATGATCCTGTAACAGTCTATTTAACAGGGACAGCAGGGCAATCTTTAGGCGTGTGGAATGCAGGCGGTTTGCATTTACGTCTTGAAGGCGATGCCAATGACTATGTTGGTAAAGGCATGGCCGGGGGGCGTATTTCGATCTTCCCACCACAAGGTTCACCATTCCAAACACAAGTCACTGCAATCATTGGTAATACCTGTTTATATGGCGCAACAGGTGGACGTTTATATGCTGCAGGTACAGCAGGCGAGCGTTTTGCGGTCCGTAACTCAGGTGCTTTTGCTGTGATTGAAGGTGCAGGCGATCACTGTTGTGAATACATGACAGGTGGTGTGGTCACCATTTTAGGTAAAGTGGGTTATAACTTTGGTGCAGGCATGACGGGTGGTTTTGCCTATGTGCTCGACTTAGACAATGAGTTCGTGGATAAATATAACCATGAACTGATTGATTTAACTCGAATCTCAACAGAATCAATGGATGAGCATCAAACGCATTTATTGCAAATTCTTGATGAACATATTAAAGAAACTGGTAGTGCATGGGCTTATAAAATACGTCATGAGTTTGATTTCTACAGCCGTAAATTTTGGTTGGTTAAACCGAAGGCTGCAAACTTATTGACCTTATTAAAAACCACACAAGCTGACCCACAATAACTTGAGACTTAAATGACCAGGCAGGTGAAGATCATACCCATCTGATCTTCACTGACCCCATGGAGAACGATATGGCAGAGCGCCTTAGTAATGACTTTCAGTTTCTGGATGTGGCACGCCAAGACCCTGAAAAAAAAGAAATTGATGTTCGTAAAGCAGAATTTGTAGAAATTTATCAACCTTATAGTAAAGAGACAGCACAAAATCAAACGCACCGTTGTTTAGGTTGTGGTAATCCATATTGTGAATGGAAGTGTCCAGTTCATAACTATATTCCTAATTGGCTGAAGCTGATTTCAGAAGGACGTATTTTCCAAGCGGCTGAACTATGCCACCAAACCAATACATTGCCTGAAGTATGTGGTCGTGTTTGTCCACAAGATCGCTTATGTGAAGGTGCATGTACATTAAATGATGGTTTTGGTGCAGTGACCATTGGGAATGCTGAAAAATATATTAATGATACAGCCTTTGCTTTGGGCTGGCGTCCAGATATGTCTGATGTGAAGTGGACTGATAAAAAAGTTGCCATTATTGGTGCAGGACCAGCAGGTCTTGGTTGTGCAGATATTCTTGTGCGTGGTGGGGTAAAACCGACAATCTTTGATAAACGCCCAGAAATTGGTGGCTTATTAACGTTTGGTATTCCTGAGTTTAAAATGGAAAAAGACGTTATGAAACGCCGCCGTGAAATTTTTACTGGCATGGGAATAGAATTTCGTCTAAATACAGACGTTGGCACAGATATTACTATTGAACAATTGCTTGCTGAATATGATGCCGTGTTTATGGGTATGGGAACCTATACCTATATGAAAGGTGGTTTTGCTGGTGAAGATTTAAATGGTGTACATGATGCACTTGATTTTCTGATTGCCAATGTGAACCGTTGTCAAAATTGGGAAAAAGATCCTTCGGATTATATTTCCATGGAAGGCAAAAAAGTGATTGTCCTTGGTGGTGGTGATACAGCCATGGACTGTAACCGCACTTCAATCCGTCAAGGTGCAACAGAAGTGACTTGCGCATATCGCCGAGATGAAGCCAATATGCCAGGTTCACGTAAAGAAGTATTAAATGCCAAAGAAGAGGGCGTGCAGTTCTTATTTAACCGTCAGCCTGTCGAAATTGTTGGTGAAAATGGAAAGGTTGTTGGTGTGAAGGTTGTGACGACCCAATTGGGTGAACCTGATACGCGTGGTCGTCGTAGCCCAGAACCGATTCCTGGATCAGAAGAAGTACTTCCTGCCGATGCAGTATTATTAGCATTTGGTTTTCGTCCAAGTCCTGCAGATTGGTTTACATCGAATCAAATTGATTTAGATGGATCAGGGCGAGTCATTGCTCATGAGCAGCAGGAATATAAGTTCCAAACTTCGAACCCAAAAATATTTGCTGGGGGAGATATGGTACGTGGTTCAGACTTGGTCGTGACTGCAATTTGGGAAGGTCGCCAAGCTGCTGAAGGAATCTTAGATTATTTAAAGGTGTAATTAGTGACAGCACAGTTTCAAAAAATTGAGACTGTGCTAAATAAAAAAACATAAAATATCTAAAAAGTAGTTAAAATAACAATAACGAGAATAAAATGAATGAGGTTATGATGAATTTTTTAAAAAAAGCGGCAATGTCTGGTCTATTAATTACAACCTTTACAATGACTGGATGTGGTTATAATACACTGCAAGCCAAAGACGAAGCTGTAAATGCGACATGGTCTGATGTTGAAAACCAATATCAACGCCGTGCAGATTTAGTGCCGAATTTAGTTAATGTGGTCAAAGGTTATGCAAAACATGAGAATTCAACCTTAACTGAAGTCACTCAAGCACGTTCAAATGTTGCGGGATTAAAAGTAGACAAAGAAGTTTTAGAAAATCCTGAATTATTTAAAAAATACCAACAAGCACAAGATCAGTTAAGTGGGTCCTTATCGCGTTTACTTGCTGTTTCTGAAAACTATCCAGATTTAAAGGCCAATCAACAATTTAGAGATTTACAAGCACAGCTTGAAGGAACCGAAAACCGTGTTGCTGTTGCACGTAATCGCTATATCAGTACAGTACAAGACTATAATACATATGTTCGTCAGTTCCCACAGACCATTACAGCCAAAGTGGTTGGCTTAAAAGTTCGTCCTAACTTTGCTGCACAAGCAGGCGCTGAAAAAGCACCAACGGTGTCATTTGATCAATAATTCAAAATAATAGGCAGACATGATGCAAATGTGGTGTTCTAACAAAGTACGCTATGTGCTGTGTATTTTATTGGGTTGTTTGATTTGGAGCACGGCTGCGTTAACGTGGGCAAATAATCAACAATCAAATATCATTACAGCCGCTGCAAATGAATCATCACCTGACCAAGCGGTAGTGGGTCGGATTATTCAAGAGCAGCAATCGCGCGCAAAGCAAAATACAGCCAGTCAAACAGCAACGACATCAAATGAAAAACCTGCTGTGGCTGAAAATGATTTGCAAGAGGGACAAGCTACACGTGTGCTGCCATCTCTAAAACAACCTGTGATTGATCAATCTAAGCTATTGAATCAATCACAGTTAAGTCGTTTATCAAGTCAACTTATTCAGCTTAATCGACAAGCGAAAGCACAAATTGGAATTATTATTGTACCAACAACAGGTCAAGAAGATATTTTTGACTTTGCAATGCGTGTTGCCAATCAATGGAAGCTAGGTACAGAAAAGCAGGACAATGGTGTCGTAATTGCTGTTGCTGTGAACGATCGTCGCATACAAATTTTAACGGGTTATGGTTTAGAGGGCGTATTACCTGATGTGGTTGTCAGTCGCATTATTCGGAATCAAATTACCCCTGAATTTAAAAATGGAAATGTAGCAGCAGGCCTGATTGCAGGCACAACTGAAATCGAGCGTATATTAAACTTAGATCCTGAAATTGCTCAGCAGGCTGCTGATCAATTAAAACAACAGCAAGAACGAGCCTTGCATGAGCAACAAGCCAAAGATCAAATGTTGTTATATACAGCAATTATTTTGATTGTTGGTGTGTTTGCATCGTCTTTGATTGGACATCGCCTTACCGCATCTGTTGCTGGTGTGGCTGCTGTCACAGCAGGTATTGTCACTGGCGCAAGTATATTGGTCAGCTTGCTTCTTGGAGTTGGCGTATTCTTCTTGTTGGTGACATCATTGGCTCAAGTTCTTTTGCAATTGATTTTATCTGTGGCTGGTCGTGGTGGAGGTAGTGGCGGAAATGACAGTGATGGATATGGCGGTGGCGGTGGTAGCTTTGGTGGCGGAGGAGCATCTGGATCATGGTAGATAAAAAAGAATCAGCGCATATTATCACGCACTCAAAATATAAATATGGTCAAGATCAAAGCTTAAAGCGATGGTTTAAACATGCCTTTTACTTTACACAGCCTTCTCGTTTTTTTGCAAAATCTGATTATGATCTGATCGCAGATGCAGTGAAACAGGCGGAAGAGGGCCATATTGGTGAAATACAGGTGGTCATTGAAGCACATTTACCTATCAAAATGGCCTTCTATCAAAACCCAACCCATAGAGCAAGGCAGCTCTTTGCTGAACTTGGAGTGTGGGATACAGAACACAATAGTGGTATTTTGCTCTATATAAATTTGTGTGAATCGCGTGTTGAGATTGTTTTTGATCGGGGTGTACAGCAACATACTGAAGCTGAGCGATGGTCTACAATTTGCCAAAATATCATCATAAAGATGCAAAAACAGCAATATACCTCTGCAATACAGCAAGGTGTTCAAGAGATTGGTTCAGTTCTCAAGCAATATTATTCTGACTTAAGAATCCAAGATGAGAACATCAATGAATTATCCAATCAACCGACCATATTATGAATGCACACAGACGTTATTAATACATAAGTGACAATTTATGTCACTTATGTACATTATTTGCAGTGAATGTTATTTTAGCCAATATTATAAATTATTGAAAAAAAACAATAAAAAAGTTGGCATGGAACATGCAGTATTAAAATCAAACTGTACACATTTGAATACAGTGTTTCGCTTTTATTAAAGAAATTTACTGGGGTAAGTATATGAACGCTCAAAAAGGTTTTACATTAATTGAATTGATGATCGTTGTTGCGATTATCGGTATTTTGGCTGCGATTGCTATTCCTGCATATCAAGGTTATATTGCTAAATCACAAGTTGCAGCTGGCTTGGCTGAAATTAGCCCAGGTAAAACGAATGCTGAAGCAACTATGGCCACAGGTATTTCAACTCCTATCACAAGCGCGACAGCAGTTAATTTACAAACATCAACTAAAAACTGTTCTGCTATTACAGTAAATATTGACCCTACGAATACATCAACGATTCAATGTGTATTACAAGGTACAACTGTTGTTACAGGTAAGAAAATTACTTGGACTCGTAGTGCAGATAATACAACTTCAGGTACAACAGGTTCATGGTCATGTTCAACAGATGTTGCAGCTGATTATAAGCCTAAATCTTGTACTTAAAATATTTGAAAAAAACGCCTCCTATTGAAGGAGGCGTTTTTTATGAGAAATAATATGTATTTTATTTTTATTTTTTTTCTTTTATTGTCATATATTTTACCTGTACATTTGCTGCCTTGGACAACTTTCTTCTCTGAATTTTTAGCATTTTTTAGTCTATTATTTTTAATACCAATCTTCTTTATAAAAAATAAAAAGATCTTAATTCCTAAAGTAGCTTTACCTTTTTTAGTGGTATGTTTTATTCCATTATTACAATACTTCATAACTGATCAAATCTTATTTTTTACGACAGTATGGACTTCTTCGCTTTATATTTTTAGTTTTTTTATTTCTATTGTTATTGGATTTAGCTTGTCTAGAGAAACAGACAGCTTATTCATGTCATTATGTATTACATTTATAATCGCTTCTTTTGTATCAACATTAATTGCATTTTTTCAATGGACGGGTTTGTTTATAGGACAAAGTTGGATGATGTCTTTTACTGGCAACCGTCCTTACGGAAATATAGGTCAATTTAATCAGCTTTCAACTTTATTGTCTTTAGGTGTTTTATCTAGCATTTATTGCTATGAACGCAGATTTATTAATTATCCATCAATGATTTTTTTTGTAGGTGTAGCATTATTTGGCATGGCATTGACACAGTCGCGTACAGGCTGGTTAATTATTATATTTTCTTTCTTTATCATTTGGTTAAATAGAGATAAGATGATATTGAAGAAAAGCCAAATTATTACATTACCAATTTTATACCTTACATTTATTGTGTTGCTTCCATTTTTGACATCCTTACTTGGATCTTTTTTTAATATAGTATCTGTTAATTCTGTAGCAGATCGATTGTCCTCTGGGTATTTGAGGTTAGATATTTGGAAACAGATGTATTACGCTTTGCTAAAAGAACCTATAAGTGGGTATGGGTGGAACCAAACAAGTATTGCACAGTCAAAAGTTATTGATATTTACCAAGGTTATGAGTGGATCAGTAGTGCACATAACATTTTTTTAGATATTTTAATATGGTGTGGATTGCCGCTTGGATTATTAATTGGTTTTTATATTATATGGTTTTACAAGAAGTTATTTTTAAGTGTGAAATCGAAGAATGAGTTGATAGTCATTTTAATGATTTCTGCTTTGGGGATTCATTCTCTATTGGAATTCCCTTTATATTATTCTTTTTTTCTGCTGCCGCTTGGCTTGTTTATAGGAATTGTGTTATCTAAAAGTGATTGTGGATTTTTAAAGCTTAGTAAAAAATATTTGTTTTTTATATTCCTAGGATCTTTTCCTCTTAGTTATGCTGTATTTAATCAGTACAGTTTAATAACAGATAATTTAGTTGAAGCAGAGCGGGTTAACATGAATGAATCATTAGAGCCTATAACGCTTCCTTATAAATTAGTTTTATTTGATCAATATGATGCAAGAGCGAGATGGATTGCTTTAAATCCTTATAAGAAAATGAGCGGGGAAGATTGGAATCTTGCAAAAGAAATGTCTTCTTTATATACCATACCCTATGATTTAAAAAAATATGCGAAAATTCTTGCATTAAATGGTCAAGAAGAAGAAGCTAAAAGGCAATTAAAAATTTTGAATTATACTTATCGGCGTAATGTCACTTATGATGAACTACTCAAAAAAGAGAGCGATCAAAAATAAAACATTTAAATTTAATTATTTATAATAAGCTTGCATGAAGTGATATGCTTCTATAGAATGCACAACATCAAGCGAAATGCTTAGATCAATTACCTATTTGCCAGAATAGCGTAATGTTGGTGCGGGATGGAGCAGTCTGGTAGCTCGTCGGGCTCATAACCCGAAGGTCGTTGGTTCAAATCCAGCTCCCGCTACCATTTTTTAAAAATAAATATCCTCTTATTATCAAATCTATTGACTAAACATCTCATATATTTACATCTTAGTTTGAGCTGATCAATAATTTATTGAACTCATTTTAATGCTAAATTTAATAGCTGTAATTTTGAATAAATAAAATAAATTTGTCTGAAGGCTTCCGCTAAATCTTAAATCTTGTTGTGTCAAAGTTTAATTTTAAAATAATTTACATATTTTAGTGCTTATAAAAGGTGCTGTTCTCTATTTCTCTGATGAGCCACGTCTAGCTAATTTTTTAATTCTTTCACTGAAGTAGTATGGCTGCCCGAATTTAAGCATAAAATCCATTTTCTGTTTGTACTCTAAGTTCTCTAAAACTCAAGATAAGCCTACCAATGTTGACTCTTCATGACATATTGTTTGTATTTTAAACATATGATGCATGAGTATGCGCCTTATTAGAAAAGTAGGTTGACAACATAACCCTAAACGCATATAGTTCACCCCACCAGAGATGTTGTAGTTTACTTAAACAACGCAACTCAAGGTTTAGTCAGACCTTAAATTGACTTTTGTAATGATTAACTTATAATGATTACACACTATTGCGGGATGGAGCAGTCTGGTAGCTCGTCGGGCTCATAACCCGAAGGTCGTTGGTTCAAATCCAGCTCCCGCTACCAAGATTCTTGCTAAAAGGGCTCACAAATAGGTGGGCCTTTTTGCACAGTGGGCTATGCTTTTCTGTGCTGAAAAGGGCGGTTTTCGCCCTTTTTTATTGATTATTCTGTAGTGTCGACATCAATTGGTCAAGAATCCATGCTTCACTACATAGAGGGTGGCCACAATCAGCGGCCAATTGTTGCAATGCACAAACTGATGAGAGTACATGAAAGTATCCAATAAAAATCAAATGTTACAAGACCTAATTGCACCTGCAGTTGCAGCTTGTGGCGTCGATCTTTGGGGGCTTGAATTTACGCCCCAAGGCAAACGTTCAATGGTTCGGATTTATATTGATAAACCGCATACATTGGATGATGTAACTGATGAAAACTCAGAAGAAGAGCAAGGTCGTGGTATTGGCGTTCAAGACTGTGTTCGTGTCACCCAGCAAGTTGGCGCACTTTTAGATGTTCACGATCCAATTTCTGGTGAATATGCTTTAGAAGTTTCTTCACCAGGATGGGATCGCCCATTTTTTCAGTTAGCGCAAATGAAAGATTATATTGGTCAACAGGTTGCACTGCGTTTAATTAGCGCTGTAGATAACCGCCGTAAATTTCAAGCCAAGCTTGTTGCTGTTGATCTTGAACGTGAAATGATTCAAGTCGAAGTTGAAAAACAGCAAGTACTCGAAATTGATGGTCACAATATCGATAAAGCAAATCTGGTTTATCAAGACTAAATTACTAAGAAAATCTGAATAATAGGTGACTTATGGGTCGTGAGATTCTTACCGTTGTAGAAACGGTCAGTAATGAGAAAGGTGTTGGTCGAGAAGCTATTTTTGAAGCACTTGAACAAGCATTGGTTGCTGCGACAAAGAAAAAGTTTTATGAAAATACCACAGCAGAAGAAGCACGTTTACGCGTAGAAATTGACCGTAAAACAGGTGATTATTTAACTTTCCGTCAATGGGAAGTGGTTGCTGATGAAGATCATGAAATGCCTGCATGCCAAGATGCAATTTCTGATCTTGACCCTGAACAATGGGCGATTGGTGATATTCGTGAACTTGAAGTTGAATCAATTGAATTTGGTCGTATTGCAGCGCAAATTGCAAAGCAAGTAATCATTCAAAAAATTCGTGAAGCAGAACGTGCACTTATTGCAGATGCATATTTGTCTAAAGTGGGCGAGTTAATCTATGGTGAAGTGAAAAAGCAAACCAAAGATGGCTTTATCATTGATTTAGGTGATAACGCAGAAGGCTATTTATCACGTGATGAAATGATCACTAAAGAGATTTTACGTCCTAAACAACGTGTAAGCGCAATTTTATACGAAGTTAACCGTGAAGGACGTGGTGCGCAGCTTTTATTGTCTCGTGCTAAACCTGAAATGTTAATTGCACTCATGAAAAAAGAAATTCCTGAAATTTCTGAAGAAATCATTGAGATTAAAGCAGCAACGCGTCAGTCAGGTGTACGTGCTAAAATTGCTGTGAAAACCAACGATCACCGTATTGATCCTGTTGGTGCATGTATTGGTATGCGTGGTACACGTATCCAAGCTGTACAACAAGAGTTGAATGGTGAGCGTATTGATGTCGTGATTTGGTCTGATGATCCTGCACAATATATTGCAAGTGCTTTAGAGCCTGCAGATGTAACAGGCATTGTGATTGATGAAGATATGCGTACCGCAGATATTATTTTTGCAACCAGCGATCAGCTTGCACGTGCAATTGGCTCTCAAGGTCAAAATGTTCGTTTAGCATCAGATTTAACGGGTTATAAGCTCGATATGATGCTAGAAGAAGAATACCATGCACGTCAGCAAAATGAAGCGCAGCAATATTTAGATATGTTTGTCACACGTTTAGATATTGACGAAGGCTTAGCCATGGCATTGGTTGAAATGGGCTTTACTTCATTAGATGAAGTGGCTTATGTGCCTGCAGAAACATTTAATGAAATTGAACTCGACGAAGACACTGTTGAATTGTTACAAAACCGCGCGAAAGAAGTGGCACTTGCAGATGCACTGAAAGAGCAGGAAAACATTCAAGAGCCAAGCGAAGAGCTATTAAGTATGGAAGGCATAACGCAAGAGATTGCATATGCACTTGCTCACCGTGGCATCGTAACAGTTGATGATCTTGCAGACCAAGCCACCGACGATATCTCTGATATTGAAGGTCTTGATGCACAAAAAGCAGGTCAATTGATTATGAAAGCTAGAGAATCATGGTTTAACTAGGAGGTAATAAATGACGGACAAGTCGATTAACGAATTGGCGAAAAATGTGGAACGTCCTGTTGAGAAGCTCCTAGAGCAAGTACGTGATGCAGGATTGCCGCAACGAAATGCTGAAGATACGCTGACAACTGATCAGCAAAATACCCTTCTCAACCATTTGAAAAAATCACATGGTCAGAATGAAGGCCATGCAGGAAAAATTACATTGAAACGCAAAACAACAAGTACAGCAAAAGTTGCGAGTACTTCAGGTAAGGCGAAAACAATTAATGTAGAAGTTCGTAAGAAGCATACATTTACTAAGCCTGATCCTAAACAGTTAGCAGCTGAAGCAAAAGCAAAAGCTGAAGCTGAAAACAATACGGTGCAATCTAAGCCTAAGGCTGAAACAGATGCGAAAGCACCTGCAGAAAACAAAGCAAATGCAACGTTAGAAGCAATGCGTGCTGCACAAAAGAAAGATCAAGACAAAGTATCAACAGCACCGAAAGCCGCTGTTGTGGTGAAAAAGCGTGGTGGTGCAGTTGTAAAACCTGCTACGCCAAAGCCTGCTGCAATTAATGCTGCACAAAAGAAAGAGCGTCAAGCACAAGAAGCTCAATTACGTGCACAAGAAGAAGCTGTACGTCGTAAAGCTGCTGAAGAAGCACAACAGCGTACGCTTGAGCAAATGCGTAAAATGGCATCGAAGTATTCAGCTGAAGATACCAAAACCGTTCGTGTAGTTGATGACTCTCCACTTGCAGCTGGCCTTGTCGGTCAAGCATATGAAGACTCGTTCAACAAAGAAGACCGCGAAATCAAACGTGGTGGTAACACCAAAGATGGTCGTGGTCAGAAAAAAGGACGTAATAACCAAGAAGAGCAAAATTTCAATAAAAACCATCATAAACGCGGCTTAAAAACAAGCCAAGTGAACAAGCATGGCTTCGAAAAACCTGTTAAAAAACAAGTTTACGATGTTGAAATTGGTGAAACCATTGTTGTTGCTGACCTTGCACAAAAAATGGCGATCAAAGTTCGTGAAGTTATTAAAACACTCATGAAGATGGGTGAGCTTGTTAATCAAGATCAAGTGATTGATCAAGAAATTGCGTCACTTGTTGTTGAAGAAATGGGCCATAACCCAATTTTAGTTTCAGATACAGCGACTGAAGACAATCTAATGGAGCAAGCTGAGCAAGAACGTGGTGCGCAAACAACACGTCCGCCAGTAGTAACTATTATGGGTCACGTTGACCATGGTAAAACTTCATTACTTGACCGTATTCGTCGTGCAAAAGTTGCAGCGGGAGAAGCTGGCGGGATTACTCAACATATTGGTGCATACCATGTTGAAACTGAGAAAGGAATTATTACTTTCTTAGATACCCCAGGCCATGCGGCATTTACTTCAATGCGTTCACGTGGTGCTAAAGCGACAGATATCGTGGTATTGGTTGTTGCAGCAGATGATGGCGTGATGCCACAAACCGCTGAAGCGATTGATCATGCGCGTGCTGCAGGAACGCCAATTATTGTTGCTATCAACAAAATGGATAAAGAGTCTGCAGATGTTGACCGTGTCTTGAACGAACTTACTACGAAGCAAGTTGTTGCTGAACAGTGGGGTGGTGATGTTGCTGTTGCAAAAGTATCAGCACATACAGGTGCAGGTATTGACGACTTACTTGATTTAATTAGTATTCAAGCTGAGTTGATGGAGTTAAAAGCATCGACTGAAGGTTCGGCTCAAGGTGTTGTGATTGAAGCACGTGTTGATAAAGGCCGTGGTGCAGTGACATCTATTCTTGTTCAAAACGGAACATTGAATGTAGGTGATTTAGTCCTTGCAGGTTCATCTTATGGTCGTGTACGTGCGATGTCAGATGAAAATGGTGTGAGAATTAAAACTGCGGGTCCATCGATTCCTGTTGAGATTTTAGGTCTACCTGAAGCACCAATGGCAGGCGATGAAGTTCTTGTTGTCAATGATGAGAAAAAAGCGCGTGAAGTTGCAGATGCTCGATCTGCGCGTGAGCGTCAAAAACGTTTAGAGCGTGCAAGCGCAATGCGTTTAGAAAACTTGATGGCATCAATGGGCAAGAAAGACGTTCCGACAGTCAATATTGTCTTAAAAACAGATGTTCGTGGTTCTTTAGAAGCATTACAAACAGCACTGTATGATCTTGCAACAGATGAAGTAAAAGTTCGTGTTATTGGTTCAGGGGTAGGTGCAATCACTGAGTCTGATGTGACATTGGCTGAGTCATCTGATGCAGTTTTACTTGGCTTTAACGTGCGTGCAGATGCAACGGCGCGTCAAAAGTCAGAGCAAGACGAAATCGATATCCGTTATTACAGCGTGATCTATCAATTGATTGATGATGTGAAAAATGCAATGAGCGGTAAGCTTGCACCTGAGCACAGAGAAACTATTCTAGGTGTTGCGCAAGTACGTGAAGTATTCCACTCAAGTAAGTTTGGTGCAGCAGCAGGCTGTATGGTAACGGAAGGTGTAATTCACCGTAATAAACCAATCCGCATCTTGCGTGATGATGTCGTGATTTTCCAAGGTGAGCTTGAGTCATTACGTCGCTATAAAGAAGTGGTTGAAGATGTACGTGCAGGCATGGAATGTGGTCTTGCGGTTAAAGGTTACAAAGACATCAAAGCTTTAGATAAAATCGAAGTTTATGATGTACAAGTCATTAAACGGAGTCTATAACACATATGGCTGGTAGTCAGCGTTTAAAACGTATGGCAGACTCAGTTCAGCGCGAAGTCGCTGAACTGATTCGTCAAGAATTAAAAGATCCTCGTTTAGGTGGATACGTAACCATCTCTGCAGTAAAAGTGAGTCCTGATCTGGGCTATGCAGAAATTTATGTCACTGTAATGGGACGTGAATTAGGCGATGAGCAGACGGAAGAAGCAAATAAAGAAACGCTAACCGTCCTCAATAATGCCTCAGGTTTTTTACGTCAAGAGCTGAGCCGTCGAATTAAAACACGTGTTACCCCACGTCTTCGTTTTCATTATGATAAAACGAATGCTTATGGTAATTACATGTTTGATTTGATTGAAGAAGCGGTAAAAGATTTACCTGAACGAAAAAATGACCAATCTTAATTGAAATTCTCTTCATATAAAAAGCCACCTTCGGGTGGCTTTTTAGTGCAAATTATTTTTCAGAATTTCGACTTTTGGTTTGATCGGCGACAGTTTGAGGATCGACCCGTGTTGAGAACCGATACTTTGACCAAGGCAGTGGACGTTCAATCGACTCAGGAACTTCTCCACTTAAAGAGCGCAACTTCAAATGCAGTGCAGCTTGTGCCATCAAATTTGCAGATACAGGACCTGTGATAAATGCTAAAAATGTCATGATCAGTTCTGGGAAACCAATATGTCCATGAAAACCTGCATAAATCATGGCAGCAATTAAAAAACTACCTAAGCCTAAAGTACTTGATTTAGTAGGCGCATGCAGACGAGCAAATAAGTCAGGAAGCCTGATCATACCAATACTGCCAATGAGCATGAATGTACTCCCTAATAACACAAAAAAGGAGACTAAAATTTCCATCATCAGTTGCATAATATTCTCCTAATCAATGACATGGCCGCTGGTAAAGTATCTTGCCAATGCCATAGTTGAAATAAATCCAAGCATAGCAATCAGTAGTGCACTTTCAAAAAGCAGTGTAGTAGACCAATAAATGCCAAGCACAATAATCAGTGCAGTTGTATTTAGGAACAGCGTATCTAATGCCAACAGTCGGTCAACGATTGATGGACCCATCACCAAGCGAATTAAGCATAAAAACATTGAGATGGTGATTGCCAATAGCGATATACCAAGAATATAAGGAAGTATAGTCATGCACTCTCTCCAACAATGGTGTTTTCAGCATTAAAGATCTTGATCAAACGAGATTCATAACGTTCTTTAATAAAACGGATTTCATCGTCTGGGTCTTCAGTATTTAATGCATGAACTAAAATATCACCGCGTTCTTGATCGATCCCTGCGCTGACTGTACCTGGTGTAATGGTAATGATCATCGCCAATAAAGCATTCACATGCTCATGGTTGGTAGATAGCGGAATACGGTACCACACAGGCTTAAGATTTTTTTTAGGCCCCAATACTAATTTTGCAACCCAAAAATTTGACAGAATAATATCCCATAAGACTGCTAGAAACAGCCTGAAGGAGGTTGGCCAACAAATATGTGGGGTACGGACTAAAAAAGGGGCTGCCAATTTCGGAATAATAATCGCAATAATAACGGCTGAAACGATGCTAAACCCATCAAAGCTATGGTTTAGCATCAGCCAAGCTAATCCTGATGTAACAGACACAAGTGGATGAGGTAACCAACGTCGCATTAAGCTTTTCTTTTTCATCATTAAGGCTCCATCTGCTGCAGTTTGGCACCACTGTCTTGGACTGGGGTAATTTCAGTCTTAGGCTGAGCCATTTGCTGGTGTTGTTTTTCAATTTGTTCTTTTTTATACAGTGAAATATGATCCCCTTGTAGGGTTTTCTCTGAAATAATAGATGGAATTAAATACGCATTTGGATCTAAATTCTCACCTGCATATTTGGTTTCAGGAATATTTTTTGGATCAAAAGGCTCAACACTAATCACATTACCACGCGGATCTTTTTTCAAAATAGCATCTTGATAAATTTGCTGTTGTGATAAGTCAGCTGTTGCACCCGACAGATAGTTATGAATTGGTTGGGTAAATACAGCATATAAAATCAGCAATAATAAAAAGAAATATAACGTGATGTCATAGCGTTTTGGTGCTCGCGTTGGCAATGCTTGGTAAGCCCGATAATCTTCTTTAATCGGATCTTGCTCAGGGTCAGTTGATCGCCAAAAAATCACAAATCCTGCTTTAACAAACGCCAAAATACTTAGTAAGCTAACCACTAAAATAGTAATAATAATGCCTAATTGAAATGGATAGCCTGCTGTCGATTGTAGAATAAGTACTTTACCTAAAAATCCGCTAAAAGGCGGTAATCCTGACATCATCAATGCAATCAAGAAAAAACAAGCTGAAAGTAACTTGTCTTGTTTCATCCGCGGTGCAATTCGTAAATGATCTTTAAATTCACCACGTTGTGCGGTAATCCATCCACAGAGCAAGTAAAATGCCGCACCAACAATGGTACTGTGAAATAAATAATAAATACTTGCAGTCCAAGAGGTTGGACGATCAATTCCTAATGCAATACAGATTGTACCCAATGAGGATAGAATCATAAATCCGGCAAAACGGCGTAAACGAATCGCACCAATCGCACCAATTACGCCGTATACAGAGCCAATTAACCCAAGAACCAATAATAAATTAAATAATGGTGTGTATTGTTCATCAATAAATAAAACAGAATTGACTCTCAAAATGGCATAAATACCCACTTTGGTCATTAGCGTGAATAGCGCAGCAACAGGGGTGCTGGCAACAGCATAGGTTTTGGGTAGCCAAAAACCAAGCGGTAATACCGCCGCTTTAATGGCAAATACTGTGAAAAGTAAATAGGCACCTGCTGTTGCAAGTTGACGCTGGTCTGCATGCAGTGTAGGTATTAGCCGTGCCACATCTGCCATATTTAAGCTTCCTACACTGGCATAAATTAAACCCAATGAGATGAGGAAGATTGCACTGGCAAATAAATTAATAACTACATAGTGAATTGCTAATTGAAAACGTGCTTTCCCTTGACCATAGACGAGTAGCACATACGATGACATTAACAGAACTTCAAAAAATACGAATAAGTTAAATAAATCGCCTGTTAAAAATGCACCACATAAACCCATTAATAAGAATTGTAAGAGGGCATGAAAATAGCGCCCTCTTAAATCCCAATCTGAACTTGCAAACCATAAAATTGGCAAGGCCAAAAGATAGGTCAGTAACAACATGAATGCAGATAATCGATCAAGCACCAATACAATACCAAAAGGTGCAGACCATTCACTCAGTTCATATACGGTAATTTGTCCATGGCTGGCTTGAACCACATAACTGACTGCAGTTAAGAAGCCTGCAATGGTGGCAATAAAACTGATTAAGCGTCTAAATTTATGTCGTTTTTCATTCGGTAAGTCATTGGCACTCGGATTACCAAGCAATAATAAGAAGAAACCAGCAAATGCAGGAATCAAAATACTGATAATGGGGGTATTGGTATGCCAAAAATTAAGTAGTGTATTCATCATGAGCTCTGATCCTCACTTGGATCATGCTTTAATTCACTGATTTCTTTTGAGTCGACATGGTCAGTTCCTGACTCATAACGGCTTCGTAAAGACAATTGAATAATAAAAGCCGTGGTGGCAAATCCAATAACAATTGCAGTTAAAACCAAGGCTTGAGGCAATGAATCAGTAATTGATGTGGTTTCGCTTAAAATAGCAGGGGAGTTCACAAGGACTCTACCTGTTGAAAACAGAAATAGATTTACCCCATAACCGAGCATGGCAAGCCCAAGTACAACGGCAAAGGTTCTTGCTCTTAATATTAGATAAACACCTGTTGCAACCAACAGTCCAATTCCAGTTGCAAGTAATAATTCAATACTTAACATAATTAGTTACTCCTCTCTTACTGGACCAGACATGGATGAATGTTTTGAGTCACCAAGGACTGAAATCATCAACATGGTTGAGCCGACAACAGCTAGATATACACCTAAATCAAAAAATACAGCGGTAGCGAAGTGAATTTTGTCAAATGGAATAGGAATATAAAAATGAGCGCTCGTTAAAAATGGACGAGACCAAAACCAAGCACCAACACCCGTTAGTCCTGCAATCACAAGCCCTGAGCCAATCCAAATTTCATACAGACGACCTGATTTCGCACACATCAAACGTTCAGCACGCTCTTGACCAAGCGCGATATATTGTAAAACCAATGCAATTGCTGTGATTAATCCGGCGATAAAACCACCACCTGGGGCATTATGACCACGCATGAAAATATATAAACTCACCACAAGTGCAATAGGCAGTACCCATGATGCTGCTGTTCGTACCAACAGTGGCGAGGGGTTAAAGCGATAAGTCAGTCCTTTGGTGGTTTGTGTCCCATGGGTACGCATACCATCCATTAAACATAAGGCCCCAATGCCTGCAATACCAAGTACTGTAATTTCGCCAAAGGTATCAAAGCCACGGAAGTCGACCAAAATGACATTCACAATATTGGCGCCACCACCAAGCGGTAAGGATTGCTGTGCAAAAAACCATGAAATTGAATTGTGATCGCGAGTTAATACCAACCAAGCAATCCATCCAATACCACCACCTGCAATAATGGCAATGATGGCATCACGCCAACGAATAGCTTGGGACGATTCATACGGCGTTAATTGTGGTAAAAGCGATAGGCTCATTAAAAGCAGCACTGTGGTGACAACATCTACGGTGATCTGTGTGAGTGCTAAATCCGGTGCAGACAATGTCACAAAAGTTGCTGATAACACCAAGCCAACAGCACCACTGATGAGAACAGCTTTAATACGTTCGTGATGAAACCACAGCATCATCCAACATGCACTAAATAACATGAGCCAAATTACAATGGCTGTCAGTGGTGCATGGGTCAGTACGCGAGTGCCAGTATTGAGTTCATATGGCAAGAGTGGAATACAAATTAGTCCGATCGTAAAGGCAATGATTAAAAACAAGTAATTCTGTAAACTACTGGTTTCTGTACTGAGTTTTACAGTACGGGATGTTGTTTCAAGTGTTGATAAGATTTTTTCAAAAATAATCTTCCCTTGAAATTTACCCATGTATTTTTCTAGCTCAATATGGCGAATTTTATTTTGACGCGCGAGAGCAAAATACAGTCCAGTACCACCCACGAGTGCAATGACACTCATGATTAAAGGGGTATTGACTCCATGCCAAATGGCCAAATGTACGCCATGAAAGTCATGAACAAGCGTAATTGAACGTGTGACTTGATTGACAATATTCTCGGCAAAGAAAGCAGGTAAAACACCCACTAAAATACAGCCAATTGCTAAAACTAAAATCGGTGCAAGCATACCAAAGGCAGGTTCATGTGCTTTTTGATTGACATCTTTGCCCAATTTACCATCAAAGAAAATGCCATGAATCATGCGTGCTGAATAAGCAACTGCAAAAATACCTGCCAATGTCGTCACTGTGATGGCAAGAAGAAATTGTCCGCCTGAAAAATAGCTGACAATTTCAGTAAAGAACATTTCTTTTGAAATAAAGCCGTTGGTTAGGGGAACACCCGCCATGGCAGATGCTGCAATAAACGTGAGCGTACCTGTAAAGGGTAAGACTTGCCATAAACCGCGCAATTTATACATGCTTCGAGTAGATGCTTCATGATCAATGACGCCTGCAATCATGAATAATGCAGCTTTAAATGTAGCGTGGTTAATAATGTGAAATACTGCAGCAGCAATCGCAAGCGGCGATCCCATACCCAATAAACACATAATTAAACCCAAATGACTAATGGTGGAATACGCCAATAGACCTTTGAGATCATCTTTAAAAATGGCAAAAAAAGCGCCAATACAAAATGTAATGAGTCCAACGGTGGTAACCATTTGATGGAACAGTGCTGAGCCAACAAATATAGGTAATAAGCGTGCAACTAGAAAAATACCCGCTTTTACCATTGTCGCTGAATGTAAATAAGCAGAGACAGGCGTGGGAGCCGCCATAGCATTTGGGAGCCAAAAGTGAAATGGAAATTGCGCACTTTTGGTAAATGCACCAAGTAAAATTAAAATGAGCGCTGAATTAAATACAGGATTGGCTTGTAGAGATGCACCGATTGATAAAATTTCATCAATTTGATACGTGCCTGCCATCTGACCAAGTAAAACAAAGCCCCCAAGCAAAGCGAGACCACCCATTCCCGTAATGGTCAATGCCATACGAGAACCTTGCTGAGCAGTTTGATACTGTTTCCAATAAGACACCAATAAGAAAGATGAAATACTGGTGAGTTCCCAAAACACCAAGAGAATAATTAAATTATTCGACAATGAAATGCCAAGCATGGCTGCCATAAAGACCATGAGTAAAGCATAGAGCTTACTGAGTGAACTATTTTCACTTAAATAATAATAGGCATAGATAAAAATTAGTGTGCCAATGCCACTAATCAATAATGCAAAAAGCAAAGCAATCGAATCTAAACGAAAACTTAAGTTGATTCCTAATTGAGGTAACCAATCCCAAGATTGCGAAATAATCTGTCCATTAAATACGGAATTTGCTTGGCTAAGCAGCAGTATAAAACAACCTAAACTTATGCCTACAGCAACTAGCATTTTAAATAAGCGAGGTGCTTGATTTAACCCAACGCTAAGCACTGTACCCAAGAGCAAAGGTAGAAGTATGATAATCGCTAACACACTTGTATCCTTTTTATGATTTAGGCGGGGAGCCTATGTTTTATTTTCTTCTAAAATTAAGGGCTTGCAATGAAAATCAATCATCTAAATTTTAAAAGCCATCATTTAGTTTGTTGTACAATAATAAAAGCAACAACAAGATTCAAACACAAAAAAATAAACTTGATGAATGAAACATATTGTAATCAATTCATTGAATGAATTACGAGCTTTTTAACATATAAAAACAGCATAAAAAACAAATCATCTCAGCCAAATTGGTTTTAATTTAGAGACTGTTACATTCAACTTTGTCGATAAAAGATCGTGTTGTTTGGCATCATCTTAAAAAAGTATATTTATATGAGAAAAATAGTGCCATTTTACAGCTAAAATGAGTGTGTCTTAGTCCAAAGTCGTAAGCTGAAAAACACATTATTGCTAGTGAAGCATGAGAATGAATGTTAGTTTATGTTTTGACAAATAGTGATACAGAACTGTGATATTTACGCTTAAATTTTGATAGAATTATGCTGATCTGATACACGTTTATGGTTGAAACAGTCAAGGAAATGACGTCACCATAACTGAATCAAGATTCAGTGATCAATCATGGGCATGAAAGTGGCTTTACAGATATATCGCAGGTTGCTCTTGAGATCTTTAGGTTTAACCTCAATGTATATATTTAGGCCCAGCATATACGTCAGGTCATTGTGAAAAGCCATGATTTTAACCCTCTGATGCAAGATTACTGGTGGGATGAATGCACATTGATATCTGTGAATCATTTGATGATTCAAAATATCAACTCTGTATCGATAGCAGACATCGCTTTTAAATAAGGAATGTCAGTTGCTATAAGCACAATAAGAATGCTTAGTTTTAAGTCAATTCATTGTTGTAATCTGATTTAATCCATCTAAACTGATGAAATAGGAAATGTAATATGTCTAAGATTTTTGATTTTGTGAAACCTGGTGTAATCACAGGTGATGACGTTCAAAAAGTATTTGCTATCGCTAAAGAAAATGCATTTGCACTTCCTGCAGTGAACTGTGTAGGTACAGACTCTATTAATGCGACACTTGAAGCTGCTGCAAAAGTTAAAGCGCCGATCATTATCCAATTCTCTAATGGTGGTGCGGCATTTATTGCAGGTAAAGGGCTTAAAACAGAAAAGCCACATGATGCAGCAATTTTAGGTGCAATTTCTGGTGCGCAGCATGTACACCTATTGGCTGAACATTATGGTGTACCTGTAATTTTACATACAGATCATGCTGCAAAGAAACTTTTGCCTTGGATTGATGGTCTATTAGACGCAGGCGAAAAACATTTTGCTGCAACAGGAAAACCATTATTCTCTTCACATATGATCGATTTGTCAGAAGAATCTTTAGAAGAAAACATTGAAATCTGCAGCAAATATTTAGAACGTATGTCTAAAATTGACATGACGCTAGAAATTGAGTTGGGTTGTACAGGTGGTGAAGAAGATGGTGTAGATAACAGTCATATGGACGCATCTGCATTATATACTCAACCTGCTGATGTTGATTATGCCTATGAAAAACTATCTGCGATTAGCCCACGTTTTACCATTGCAGCGTCATTTGGTAACGTACACGGCGTGTATAAGCCAGGTAATGTGAAACTAACACCAACTATTTTACGTGATTCACAAGAATATGTGACTGAAAAACATAATTTAGCACATAACAGCTTAGACTTTGTGTTCCATGGTGGTTCAGGTTCTTCAGCAGCAGAAATTAAAGAATCTATTAGCTATGGCGTGATCAAAATGAACATTGATACAGACACGCAATGGGCAAACTGGCATGGTGTGTTAGAGTTCTATAAAAAGAACGAAGCATATTTGCAAAGCCAATTGGGTAACCCAGATGGCGCAGATAAACCAAACAAAAAATACTATGATCCACGTGTATGGTTGCGTGCAGCACAGACATCTATGGTGTCTCGTTTAGAGCAAGCGTTCCAAGAGCTGAATAGTGTTGACCGTAATTAATTAATTTTGAAAATAAAAAAGGGCCATAAGGCCCTTTTTTATTTTTTCATATTGGGAGGTGACTGTTTTAATCGTTGGATTAAATCGTAAATATGATGAATATTTAAAGTGTCTTTGGCACGTGTACAGGCAACATATAGCAGCCTTAATTCTTCATCACTGATTTTATAATCATGCGGATTAATTTTAAATTGATAGTCATCTTCAATATGTACACGATCCCATTCTAAGCCTTTGGCTTTATGTGCTGTCGAAATGACATAGTCGGCTTCAGCAAGTGGTGTGATTTTATGTAATGCATTTTTTAATGGCGTTGTTCCATGATCATCTACCAAACGAACTAAAGGTTTAATATCACTGCCTTCATGCGTTTCACAATATTCATGAACATCATTCCATGAGTTAAACCATGCAAGTTCTGGCACATCAGTGACGCGTTTACCTTGTTTAAGCAGCGTTGCAGCATCGATAAAGCGGCTGAGCCGTGTTTGATCGGCTTGTAAACCGACTTTATCACCATTCACTAAGCCTGACAGCAGCAGTTCCATGGCTCTAGCATTGGTTCGGCATAAAATGGCATCGCGCTTTTTAGAGTGGGGTACATTGACTGCTCTTGAAGTACGTTTTGGATTACCCAATAGCGGAACATTTTCTTTTAAGCCACTGAGCAATAAATTGGCAACTTGTGCAATATCTTCACCAAATCGAAATGAAGTGGTGAGCCTTGACTCAGGCAAAGGCAATTGTTGCATGGCATTGATTGCACCACGCCAAGCATAAATTTGTTGATGTGCATCGCCAACATAAATGACTTGAGTTTGCTGTTGCTGCAATAAAATACCTAGCATTAAAGGGTCTGCATCTTGTGCTTCATCAAATAACACATAATCTGCAGGAATAATTGGATTGGATAGTGCCCACAGTTTTAAATAAATGTCATGTCCAATCCCTGCTTGATGCTGTGGATGAATGGATTCTAACCAACGACGTTCAAGAAATGGATACAAGTGCTTTTGTAAGGTATCAATATCATCTGCATGTAACCAACTTGGCGCTTGAATATGTCTTGGCGCAGGGTATTGTGAGCTGGTCGAACAAAAGTATCCAACAGCATTGGTCACAAGGCTAGCCAGTCTGCTTGGCATGAGCGTATATTTTTCATAACGTCCACTCATTAAACGCCGTAAAGTAATGGGTTCTAAACGATATTCTTTCGCTAAAAAACTTGGACTTAAACGGGGCAGACGCAGTTTGTCTGTAATTTCACGGGGCACACTGCGAAAGGCCAATGAGTGAAAGGTTCTACTGTCGACACGACCATGAAATTTATCTTTTGCTTCATTGGCAATGGCTTTATTAAAAGCCAAGTACATACCACGTTTATTGGGTAATGCATTACTGATCATTTGCAACGTGGTGGTTTTTCCTGTGCCAGCATATGCCACCACTTTAAAAGATTGCCCATGCTGCGCAGTATCAATAGCACATTGCTGCTCGTGTGTCGGCTGAATTACATGTTGGGTCATTTATTGTGTACGATTTGCCTTTTCTACTAAACCTGATAGCCCTTGACGGCGTGCAAGTTCGTTCAGAATATCTTGAGGTTGTAAGTCGAAATAACCAAGTGCAATGATGCTATGGAACCAGACATCAGCCACTTCATAAATGAAGTCGTTTTTATGGCTTTCATTAAATTCTTGTGCTAAATCTTTGGCAGCGATAATACTTTCAACAGACTCTTCACCAACTTTTTCTAAGATTTTGTTTAAACCTTTTTTATACAGTGATGCCACATAAGAGCTTTCAGGATCAGCTTGTTTTCGCTCGATCATCATACGTCCTAAATGGGTGAGAACATCAACAGATTCTGTATGTGTATCCGTTATTTCATCTGATGAAAGCGAGTGATAAATGTCTTTTGGGTCTTTGATCTGTGCATCTACCGTTTCCCAGCCATTTGCTGTTAATTTACGATAAAAGCATGATTCACGACCTGTATGACAGGCAATTCCACCATGTTGTTCAATTTGCAGAGTAATCACATCTGCATCGCAATCTAAGCGAATTTCATGCACTGTTTGAAAGTGGCCTGACTCTTCACCTTTATGCCAAAGTCTTTGGCGTGATCTTGAAAAATAAACCGCTTGTTTTAATGTGGCTGTTTTTTCTAATGATTCACGGTTCATCCATGCAACCATCAATACACGACCTGTTTGATGATGCTGAGCGATTGCAGGGATCAGCCCTTGATCATTAAACTTTACGTCATCAAGCCATTGTGTATTATTCATGCCAATTACTCAGTATAAAATAGAAAAAGAAAATAAAAATGCCGCTATAGTGTACGGCATTGCAGTGAAAATCTAAAATGGATTACGACTTTTTCTAGTGAAGTTTATAAAAGTACACTTGATCTCTTTTTTTCAATGCAAGTTATAAGTCGATACTTGAGAACAATAAAACGATAAGACAAGGATATGTCTGTGAGCAAAAAACGAGATCCACCTAATGAATTCATTGATGTATTAAGATTTATCTCGATCATGCTTGTATTAATACATCATTTTAATATTCCATATAAACTCAGTGATACATGGATTACATTCAGTATTTTAGACCATAGCTTTATTACGTTGTTGGCTCGAAACGGCAATTATGGTGTCACAATGTTTTTTGTGATTTCAGGTTATTTAATTACATTTCATGCTTTACAACGGTGGAAAGAGCTAAAAAACATTGATTATAAAGTATTTTACTTACTGCGATGCGCAAGAATTATACCGACTTTATTCTTATTAGTGATTGTAGTGAATATATTGGGAATGTTTGGACTGAAACCATTTATCACTCAGACTTCACATGAACTCCCCATGATTCAAAGTTTAGTCAATTTGGCTGCACTGACTTTTTGGATGAATATTTTAATTATACATGAGGGGTGGGTTAATTATGCGCTCGGCGTGCTTTGGTCATTGTCAGTAGAAGAAGTTTTTTATGTGATTTTTCCGTTGTTGGCAATATGTTTAAAGAAAGAGTATTTTTTCTATGTTGTATGCTTGGTTGTGATTGGTATTTGCCCTTATTTTAGAGCTTTGACAATCACAGATGAAAATGGTGCATATTTATATCATTACTTGTCGAGCATAGATGGTATTGCATTTGGTTGTCTGACTGCATTAATTTCAAGGCGTGTGAGCATCACTAAAAATAGTCATTATTTTAAATATGTGATGATGATGTGTTTAATCTTAATTTATTTTTCGGGACCAATTAGAGAAACATGTGTATGGGGTGTGAGTGCATTTTCCTTATGTAGCAGTGTACTCATCCTGACAAGCGTCTCGCATCCAATACCTGTTCAGGATAATTTGATCTCGCGTGTAATTAAACGCATTGGTCGTAACAGTTATGAAATTTACTTATTTCATTTGGTTATTCTCGGTTTGATTAAAGTGGTTTATTTACCACAAGAAACAAGTGGCAATATAAAACTATTGTTGTTGCTGACCTATTTAGTCGTGACTTTTTTATTCAGTTTTTATATTGAAAAGTTTTTCTCTCATCCCATAAATTATAAAATAAGAAAACGCTTAATAGAAAAATAATGAGTTTGTATTTGTGATGTGCTTTTTCAGATCATAGTTGTATATGATCTGAAAAATCCACATAACAATCTTTGCCATTCGAATGACATTTATTTGCTGAAGCTAACGATCTAATGACTCATTATACGATGCTTTAACGAAGCACACGCCAACTAGCGATAATACATGCCAATACAATGAGCGGGGTGGCAATAAACCAAGGGCTCACAATTGCAATACTCAATAAAATCGCCATTAGACTGCCAAAAATCCAACTACGTTTTTGCTGTTGCTCTAATTGAGTCCGAAGGGTTTGTAATTCACGAACTTGTTTATCTTGCCAAGCATTTTGGCTTTTTAATCCGTTTAAACTGTCAATCAGTAATGTTGGAAGTTGCTGTGCAGTAAATAAAAACTCAGGAAGGTTTTGGCGAAACTGCTTGAAGTTTTTAATCGGGCTAACATTGTCCTTTACCCATTGATTTAAAATTGGCTGAGCAAGTTTCCAAATATCTAACTGTGGATATAAATCAGTCCCTAAACCTTCTACATGAACCAAGGTTTTGAGCAGTAGCATTAATTGTGGTGGAATTTCCAAGCGAAAACGCCGTGCAATGTCCATAATTTGCACTAAAATCCCGGCAAAATCGAGCTCATTCATCGGCTTAGAAATCATAGGCCCTACAGTGCGGCGCATTTCACGAGCCAAGGCATCTTGGTCAGTATTGGGTGGAATCCAATCTGCTTGATGAACCACTTGAATGAGTTGTAAAAAGTCACCATTCATGACCGACAACAGCATACGTGCAACAGTCATTTGGTCACGTTTAGATAGCTCTCCCATAATGGCACAATCTAAAGCAATATAACGGGGATGTTTTGAGCCTAGCGTTTCAACAAAAATATTCCCCGGATGCATATCTGCATGGAAAAAGTTGTCACGAAATACTTGTGTAAAGAAAATTTTTAAACCATTTTCTGCCAATACTCTGCGGTCAATGTTTAAACGATCAAAAGTTTCTGTATCTGAAATTGGAACACCAATAATGCGCTCGACCACCATAATGTCAACGCTGTCCATATACACTTCTGGTACATACATCATGGGCGAACCCTCGAAGTATTTACGCATACGGCGTGTATTGTCTGCTTCTAGCGTTAAATCAAGCTCATTCAAAATAGTTTGACGATAATTGGCAATAATTTCTGAGATGTGCAGTGCACGTGCTGCCTCTAGACGAAATTCAAATTGCTGTCCTAACCATTTTAAAATGTCAAAGTCGCGTACTAGCTGTTGTTTTAAGTCAGGACGGGTAATCTTAACCACAACCTCACGACCATCATGCAAAGCAGCTGTATGGACTTGCGCAATTGATGCCGCTGCCAACGGTTTATCGTCAAAGCGCTTGAATAATGTATCTAGCTCTGCTTTTAAACCATCTTGGATGCGTGCTTTTGCTACATCTATTGAAAAGGGTTTTACTTGGTCTTGTAGCATGACCAATTGTTGTAATACTTGAGGGGGAATCAGGTCACGCCGTGTTGAAAGCAATTGCCCCATTTTAATGGCCAATGGCCCCATTTCTTCAAGTGCTTCTTTGAGCTTCAGCGGATTATTTAAATGTTTGCTTGACCATGCTGCGGGATGCAATACGATCAGTTTCAGTAACGGTTTGAGTTTAGCAGGCAGATGTTCTTTCGCAATCAAAGTGTCTAAGCGATAGTAAGCAGCAATCCGCCAAAGTTCTATTAAACGCGAAAAATGTGGAATCATGATGCAAATGCCTCGCTTCACTCAATTTAGATCATTCATTAATGACCTTTGACTTAATATACAGTGACTTTCATGCATAATTGGCATGAATATATAGTTCATACAATCAAGAAATATATATAAATAAAGTATGATTTACCCTTACAAGTATAACGTATTTTAGCAAAAAAAAGCGTCGCTAAAAGCTGCTTTACGACTTCATCACAAGATTTGATAAAAAATAAGCACATCGATAACATGTGCTTATTTTTAGATTTTTTATATCTAATTACACTTTAAAACCACGATGAACAGCAACAATGCCACCCGTTAAATTGTGGTAATCACAATTTTGAAATTGTGCATTTTCCATCATACCTTTTAAAGTACGCTGGTCTGGATGCATACGAATAGACTCTGCTAAATATTTATAGCTTTCTGCATCATTGGCAATAATTTTTCCCATTACAGGCAGTGCTGTAAACGAATACAAATCATATAATTTAGAAAACGGTTCAAAGACTGGCTTTGAAAATTCTAAAATGAGTAATCGACCACCTGGCTTGAGCACACGGTACATTGCATCTAATGCGGCATCTTTATCTGTGACATTGCGTAGACCAAAACTGATGGTGACCAAGTCAAAGCTATTGTCTGCAAATGGTTCTAAAGACTCTGCATTGGCAAGGACATAATCGACATTGCCACAGCCTGCATCAATTAAACGATCTCGACCAACATTCAGCATGGATTCATTAATATCAGACAATACTACACGACCTGATGGACCAACTTCGCGACTAAAGACTTTGGCTAAATCACCTGTTCCACCTGCAATATCTAAAACATGCTGACCTTTTCGAACACCTGACATTTGAATGGCAAAGCGTTTCCATAAACGGTGAATACCAAATGACATCAAATCATTCATCAAGTCATATTTTTTAGCGACTGAATGAAAAACATGTGCAACTTTTTGTTCTTTGTCTTTTGTGCTGATGGTACTAAAACCAAAATGTGTGGTTTCACCAACATAATCATCTCGTCCAGCACCACGTGGTAAATTATAATAAGGTATCGCAGTCTCTTGAGTAATTTCTTTGAGTGTCTGTTGCTGACCTTGTGGTGTTCCTTCAGGCAAAGGAGAAGATAAAAATGGGCTAGGCTCCGCTGAAGCTTGTTCAGCTTTCGGTGTTTGTTTTTCATTCGACATTGAGTTTCTCCTATCACCAAATAAAGAATGACTTAAAAGAGAGCCATCATGACAGAAAATTTATAGTTTTGCAGAAAATCGTTGCAGAATATACATAAAAACAGCATGAGCGAACATTATGATGAGGAACGAAATGGATTTTGATGACCATTATGGACTTTCAGTAAGACATGTCGTTCTTGTTCAGTAAATCTATTGACAAAATCTGCAGTACATTTAAGTGGTTTTAAGGCCACAAGACCATCATAAATGAAATCATACATCATATGAAAATGGTGTTTATAAGCCATTGGTTTGCAAAGTTTAAATGCAGTGTTGAGCATGAAGGAT
The DNA here is from genome assembly GCF_900197575.1 of Acinetobacter apis. GTDB lineage: Bacteria > Pseudomonadota > Gammaproteobacteria > Pseudomonadales > Moraxellaceae > Acinetobacter > Acinetobacter apis. Next base: position 147,100 of record NZ_FZLN01000003.1, read on the forward strand.
TTGACATATTGATCAAGGTGAGTCCCTAATTCATCCGTCATTTTTAATTGTTTTAACCGTAACTCTTTTTGGTTGATCTGCATATAGGTACTTCGCATCACATCATCAGTAATTTCTGTAGATTGCGGGTAATCGCGTAATACTTGTTGGGCAACTTGTTCATCAAGCTCTACCGCTAAAATTGAAAGTTCAATGCCATGTGTACCTGTTTGTAAGGCACTTGCAGGAATGATGTGTTCAATTTTGTGGGCATGATGAATTAACCGTTCAATTTGTACTGCAATTAAATCAAAGTCAGGTCCGCCATAGAGGCGGTGAACAAAATACTGAGCCAATGCTTGATGGTTTTTTTGATTAAAAAGGCATTGATGCGTCTCAAGTAAACGTTTTTTTTGCCATGTTTGAACATCGTTCAAGCGTTGTCTGAGCAATGCATTTTGATGATATTGTAATTGGTGGTAACGAACTAATAAATCATCCAGTACGTTAAGTTTAGACATATTATAAGTATAAATGATGAACAATAGCTTTTATAATAATTTGTTGGCTAGATGATTGGTATTTATTTCGAGTAACGAAATGATAAATCAGCATAATATTTAAATCATGGTAAACCCATATACCTGATAATTGAGTAGATTATCAGTCTAATTTTAATATTCTAAAATGATCAAATCATCATCATGAGCAAAAATTCAATGAAGTTGAATCGATTTTATGGCTTGAGAATGATCAAGACTGATCTTGAATTACTGAACGCTATATTCATTCAATAACAGAATAAGATATGATGTTTTGTGTCAATCTATATGCATTAAATGTGTTTTAATTATCATTTAATTTTAATAGTGTGGTTAATTTCTGTTTATTTGTTGTATACTTTGATTTTATTACTATTTTTCGAGTGACAAATGACACATGACATTTCTACTCTCTTAGAAAAGTTGGGGTTTGGGTATCAAAAAAGAGCAATCCATGCTCAATTTTCTGTACCTTTTTTAGATTCACAAGTATTTATACAGCGTATAGATGGCCATCATGAAATTAACCAAGGCCTTATTTGTGAATTAATTTGCTTATCAAATAATTCAACAATTCCACTGAAACAATTTATTGGTGCTCAAGTTGCGATAGATCAGATTACTGATACCGGCTTATTGTTTAGAACCACAGGTATTATTGTAGAGGCAGCACAAGGACAAAATGATGGTTCACTGACTGTCTATAAACTAAAACTCCAAGATGCAACATCGCTTTGGCACAAACGTAGAAACAGTCGTGTCTTTATGAGTAAATCTGTTCTTGAGATTACTCAGGTTATATTTAAAGAATGGCAAGAAAAAAGTCCGCTATTTGCATCAAGTTTAGTATTAGATTTAGCAGGGTTAAAAAAAGAATATGATATTCGTCCGTTCACCATGCAAACATCATTGGAAACTGAATATGAATTTGTAACACGCCTTTGGCGTAGTGAAGGAATCAATTGGCTGATTGATGAAAGCCAAAATTTTGTTGCACATAATAAAGACAGTATCCAGCCACAGAAGTTAAAATTAATTGATAATAATCAGCACTTTTCTGCTCTAGAACGAAAAGTCATTCGTTTCCATCGCAGTGATGCAACAGAACGTTTTGATACAATTACAAGTTTAACATCAGCACGTCAATTGCAAACAGGCGCAGTACATGTTCAAAGATGGCAACCACAATATTTAGAACAAGAAGATGGCTCAGGCTCAGTACTTTCTGCAAACGTACAAAGCGAGCATTATGATAGCGAAATGCTTTCTTTAGAAGATGCATGGCATATTAGTCCAGCATGGGTCAGTGATTTAAACGGTGAAGATGGTACAACACCATCAAGTCATCGTCAGGTTGAAATACTTAACCAACATTTAACAGATTTAAATCAGCTTCAATCTAAATATTTTACTGCTCACAGTACTGTCCGTGATGTCCAAGTGGGTTATTGGTTTAAATTAAATGGCCATCCCGAAATTGATACACATACAGGTTCTGATCAAGAATTATTGATTCTAAGTAAGCATTTTTATAATCAAAATAACTTACCAAAAGACATTCAGAAACAAGCCGAAGAATTACTGACGGCTAGCCGTTGGCACACCAAAAATATTAAAGAAGGTGAACAGCGCCAAGGCAATACGCTGACATTAATACGACGAAAGATTACAGTCGTTCCTGACTACCACCCTGAAAAATATAAACCAACAGCCCATGTTCAGCGAGCAAGAGTGGTTGGCATTGAGGGTGAGCAGATTCATGTTGATCAATGGGGACGAATCAAAGTTCGTTTTTTATTTAGCCGTGAAAATGATAATGCACATGATGGTGGTGCAGGCAGTAATAATTCAGATACCGATTCGGCATGGGTTGATGTGCTGACCCCATGGGCAGGTGAGGGTTATGGTGCAAGGTTTTTACCGCGTGTCGGTGAAATCGTTGTCATTGACTTTTTTGATGGCAATATTGACCGACCATTTGTCACAGGACGTTTGCATGAAGCAGAGCGTCACACAACTCAATTTGATCAAAAAGGACAGCTTCCTGACACAAAAAATCTAAGTGGTATTCGCTCTCAAGAAGTTCAAGGCGATGGCTTTAACCAGCTGCGCTTTGATGATACGACAGGACAGATCAGTACACAATTACAAAGCAGCCATGGTGTCAGTCAATTAAACCTTGGAAAACTCAGTCAACCAAAACAAACTTCTGAAAGTCAAGATCGAGGAGAGGGTTTTGAGCTGAGAACAGATCAATGGGGGGCAGTGCGTGCAGGGCAAGGCTTATTGTTGTCGACTTACCAGCAAGCCCATGCAGAGGGAGATCATCTTCATGCTGAAGATGCAAAACTTCAATTTCAAGAGAGCCAACATAATAGTCAAGCTTTAAGTGAAGTAGCAAAAAATCAGCAAACTGACCCAATAGAAACCGTTGAAGAGCTCAAATTATTTGCTCAGCATTTAGAAAAAGAAATTGCGAAGTTCAATAAAGCACTGTTGGTTTTAAGTTCACCTGATGGAATTGGTCTTAGTACGGCACAAGATATTCATTTATCTGCAAATGGACATATTAGTCAAACAGCAGGTGACAGCATAAATATCAGTACACAAAATAATTTGATTGCTCATGCGCGAAATAAAATTAGTTTGTTTGCGATTCAAGATGGCATCAAAGCTGTTGCTGCAAAAAATAAAGTTGAGATACAAGCTCAAAATGATGCGTTGTCTTTATTAGCAAAATTAGGCGTCACTATTGCATCTACGGAAGACCGTATTCTGATTAACAGTCCTAAGGAGATTGTGATTACAGGGGGGGCATCATCTATTACCGTCAATGAATCAGGCATTTGTAGTAAAACTTCAGGAAAAATGGAGTTTAAAGCAGCTCAGCATGTATTTACTGGTGGGGAGAAAGCAGAACTGCCTAAAAATGATGTAAAACAAGATACAAGACCTTTTTACATTACATTTAAAATTGTGGACTTAAAAGGGCAACCTGCTAAAAACGTTGAATATATTATTTTTAGAGAAGATGGTAGTCGTCAGACAGGACGCACGAATGCATCAGGTCAAACGCAAAGAGTCCAAACTGAAGGGCCAGAAAAAGTGTCAGTACACATTTCTGATAAAAATGCATCTAAATATAAATTAGCAAGCCAAGATTAAGTACAGGGTACAGACTATGCAGATAAATTCTTATAGAGAGTCAGAATATATTTTTACTTTTTTAGGCTGTTACATACAAGGTGAGCGTAAACGCCTTAAGAATGTACACTATCAAATTAAATTTTTATCAGAAACAGGTCAATGTTTGAATGTTAATGGTAAAACTGATGCTAACGGAAGAACTGTACCAGTTAGCATTACAGAGAATGGGAAGCTCTCCATCACTGTTGAAGGCTATTCAAGTATAAAGAGTACACAAAAGAAATTGATAACACCACGTTTACTTAGTGGTCCAACAATGATTGATATTAATTCTGTTGAATTAAAACGTAACAGTGCATTTATTAGTCAAGCAGAATATCATTTACAGCAACTGAATGGTCAGCAAAATCCAAAAGTATTATATGGTGAATATAAAAAACAAAGAACCCGTATTCAGACGATAAGACATGATTTAGTTTTTAAATCATATGCATTATTTCAGTTTATTAATTCATTGAATACAGTTGTTTCTGAGATTAATTATCAAATTTTTGCTTTAGGTCAAGACAGGCCGGTTGTTAATGATAGAAGTGCAAGATTAAATCAAAATGGCTTTACAGATTTAGCTGAAGATCGAGTAGATGGGATGTTGTTTGTGAAGTATGACTTTGGAAAAACACCACAAAAGACCGCGCTTTTTGAGCCAATTACTTGTATCGATCCTCAAGAAATTTATAAAATAAAATTACCACAAACAACAGCGATAACAGCATCAAACCCTGAACATAAAGTATGTTTAGTTCAAACTGATACAAGTCGGGTTATCATTAATCCACATACCAATGAAATAAACATTGTTCCTTTAGAGATGTTTGAAGAGTTTGATCGTCAAACGAAAATTTTATCAGATGCAGTTCGTAATGTGCATGAATCGAATGCAGCTCTTACTAAAGCGATTATGGTGAGAAGTCCAGATGAAATTAAAGAGCTTGAAAAAAGATTAAATTTAAGTCAAGAGGTTGCGATAAAAAGAATTAATGAGGAGTTTAAAAAACCAGAAGATTTAACAGAAGTCTGGGTAGCTCAATCAACAGGAAAAATCAATAGAAATGCTCCTAGAAGTAGTTTAGTTTCACGCTATATGACAAAAAAGAATTATGCAGAAATTAGACGTAGTCGTTTATCTGGGCTTCCTTTGTTTGCAGAAAGTCCAACCGCAACAAAATATAAACCTCAGCAAAAACCTAAGCTTAATAATTTTGACCATAAAGAGTTCGAAATTGGCAGTAAAGAAAAAACAGTTTATGGACTAGCAGGGTTGAAAGATGAGATCCTAACAGAATATATGAATTCCGATAATATTCTTGTGCATACAGAAGCACAATGGTTAAGGATGACTACAGGGGCACATGCTAAAGGTTCAATGGATACGGGTCCTTCGGGTGTTTCTATTAATACAGAAGCCGATGCTTCTTTAAAGTGGACGTTATTTGAAGGATTTAAAGAGTGGAGGAAGTTTTTCCCATGCGAGTCTGGCTGGAAAATGGAATTCCATAATCATGATTTAGGGACTATCCGTTTTTTGATGGGGGCTGAGCTATATGGCTTTGCTGGTGCAAATTTAGCGATATCAGGCAATATTTCTGTAGATATCTCATTCAATAAGCATGGTAACCAAACAATTCAACCTGCAAATCGTCCCCCAGAGCGTTCAATGTCAAATATGTTAGACCGCCAAAACCGTCCTATACTTCAACCTGCGGCAGGCAGTTTAAAGCAAATTGAAGCAAATAAAGAAAATGCAACCAATCAAGCGAATGTTGCAATCACTGCTTTTGCAGGCGTTGATATGGACATTATGTTACAAGGCGCAATTGAATGGTTTAAACCAAATACCGAGTTAGGTAAAAACGGTGAAGGTGAGTTTGTAACCATTGCATCTGTTCAAGCTAGCCGAACAGCAACTGCTGGATTCGGGGCACAAGGGCAATTCCAAATTGGTTTTGACCGAGATACACGTAACTTTAAATTTTTAGTAGCCGCTCATTTATGTCGTGGAGCAAATAGTAAAGGGGTTGTACACTTTCAAGTTAATAAAGAGTATTTACCCGATTTTTTTGCCTTCATTAAGCTGCAGCTTTTACAAGCTGGCTTTCAAACACTGGTATATGTTCAATCTCAGGCTTTTAGTACCATGGCACAAATTTTGGCTTATTGTATTGGGGGTGACTCTTCATTGACTATAGGTGTTGATGAGCTTGCGAGAGATTATAGAGCGTGGATTAGACGTTTAGATCAAGACCAAGAACGTTTAAATATGGCTCGGAATATTAACTCACCGCAAGGCCGCAGTGAATTCATCCGAGCATGGCCTGAAAGCAAGGGCATTTTGCTATATGGGGTGACGCATTGGAGTGATCGAACTGCTGCAATTTTTGATAGTAACATTACGGTTAAAACAGCAATAACAGGTGATTTTGAAACTTTTACAGAGCGTAAAAAAGCAGTCATTAATATTTTAAAAACTTGTTTGACGCGTTCAGAGTGGCAAAATACCATTCAACATATTCACCCTGAAGGTAAAAAGCTCAATTGTGAACAATTGGGTCAGGTTGAAGGCGATCTTGTACGCTTTTTAAACCATGGGCATGACCACTCAATAGCACAAGATATTATTTCTAATGTTAACCAAGGCAAATACGGTGCAAAAGACAGTATGAGCCCTTGGCTTAAAGATTATTTGAAGTATAGAGATCAAGCTCATGCTGTCACAGAAAGCTCATGTCATTATTTATTGGTGCAAAACCAAGATCAGCCAGCCTATAAGCAGTTTGTTGCGCAGCAAGGGTTAATCAGTGAAGGCTTTGAAGCCAAAGAGTTAAAAGCAAGTAACATACATATTATGGCTGCATTTAACGACCCATCTGCAACTGACTTGGCTTAACGTATTTTAAAAATGAGGGTGATGTAATATCACCCTTATATATGCGGTTAAGGGTTAGCAACGCAGCGTACAGAATTATCTTCATTAAGATCAATTGTATATTTAGATTTTGATGCCCACTCTGATCTTTCAGGATCAGCAATAGGGTGAATGGCATGACGTCTGACTGTTGGACCTGTAAACATACTTAACCCCTGCCCATCATCAGGAGCAGAACTACGCACCACTTTAAGCGTACCTGTTGCAGGGCCTTGAGGGTTTTTTTCTGGCGAATGGCTGTAATATGTTGGGTCATACCAGTCGAGCATCCATTCAAAATTGTCGGTGATTAAATCATAAAAGCCGAGTGGATTTGGTGGGTATTGTTGTAATACAGGAATATCTTTTACTGTATGATATTTACTATGAGAGTCTTGTCGCTGCTCAAAGCTCCATACATTACGTCCAGTGTCAATATTGCCATTGTCAGTTGGAAATACAACATACTGCCCCCGATTACGTGCTGCATATTCCCATTGTGCTTCTGTGGGTAAGTCCATTTTCATATTCAGTTGTTGTCCAAGCCATTGGCAATAGCTGCGCCCTTGTTGCCACGGAATGCCTGCTGCGGCTGTAGGTATGCGATCATAAATTGAGTACTCATCAAAGTCCCCAACGGGTTTTTGTCCTGTGACACTGGTATACACATCAAAATCGGCATAAGTGGATTTTGTCGCACTCATATAAAAGTCATCTAAAGTGACTTTATGGAGGGGCTTACTGTCTGGATCACCATCATAGGGGAGTTTCTCCTCGCTATGTTCTGGACCAAAGTCACCCATCATATAGGTTCCACCTTTAACAAATATCAGGTTCTTTTTGGTTTTATCAATCAGTTGTTGCAGTGATTGTTTTTGTTCAGGAGATAAGTTGCTTTTGGTGGTTGGAATTTGATTGGCTTGAGAACTATTTGAATTGGATTTAGCACAAGCCGTTATGGCAAGACCAGACAATAAAATAATGGCTAGTTTCTTTTGGATCATGGTCTATAGACTCACTCTTATATTCAATCAATGAATCGATTTTATTCTAATTGAGTCAATATTTATAGTTAAATATGTTATTTAGTTAACATTAATATAAGGTATTGGTAATCTAGTATTAAAATCACCACTTATTGAAATATAAACAGATTAATCCTAGTTTTTATTCGTCAATGTTTTAAATATGAAACATCTTCAACTTTACACATTGATATTTTAATTAAGGATTAGCAACACAGCGTACAGATTTAGTACGATTAAAATCCATTTTAAAGTTAAGTTCTTTTGATCCTCTTACATCTTCAGGGTCAGCAATAGGGTGCATTGGATAACGCTGCATTGTTCTTCCATTAAACATTTTTAATGATTGTCCGTTACTTGGTGGGGTACTACGCACTACTTTAAGCGTACCTGTTGCAGGGCCTTGAGGGTTTTTTTCTGGCGAATGGCTGTAATATGTTGGGTCATACCAGTCGAGCATCCATTCAAAATTGTCGGTGATTAAATCATAAAAGCCCATTGGATTTGGTGGGTATTGTTGTAATACAGGAATATCTTTTACTGTATGATATTTACTATGAGAGTCTTGTCGTTGTTCAAAGCTCCATACATTACGGCCTGTATCAATATTGCCATTGTCTGTGGGAAAGACAACATACTGCCCCCGATTACGTGCTGCATATTCCCATTGTGCTTCTGTGGGTAAGTCCATTTTCATATTCAGTTGTTGTCCAAGCCATTGGCAATAGCTGCGCCCTTGTTGCCACGGAATGCCTGCTGCGGCTGTAGGCACACGCTCATGAGTTGAATACTTATCAAAGTCCCCAACGGGTTTTTGTCCTGTAACATTGGTATACACATCAAAATCTGCATAAGTGGATTTTGTCGCACTCATATAAAAGTCATCTAACGTGACTTTATGGAGTGGCATACTGTTTGGGTTGCCATCATAAGGGAGTTTCTCCTCACTATGTTCTGGACCAAAGTCACCCATCATATAGGTGCCACCTTTAACAAATATCAGGTTCTTTTTGGTTTTATCAATCAGTTGTTGTAATTGTTGTTTTTGTTCAGGAGATAAGTTGCTATTAGTGGTTGGAATTCGATTGGCTTGAGAACTGTTTGAATTGGATTGAGCACAAGCCGTTATGGCAAGACCAGACAATAAAATCATGGCTAGTTTTTTTTGGATCATGGTCTATAGACTCACTCTTATATTCAATCAATGAATCGATTTTATTCCAATTGAGTCAATATTTATAGTTAAATATGTTGTTTAGTTAACATTAATATAAGGTATTGATAATCTAGTATTAAAATCACCACTTATTAAAAGATAAAGCGGATTAATCTTAGTTTTTATTCGTCAATGTTATAAATATGAAACATCTCAAATTTTACACATTGATACTTTAATTAAGGATTGGCAACACAGCGTACAGAATGGTTGTAATTAAAATCTATATGAATATTCAAATCTTTTGCATCCTTTATTTCTTCAGGGTTGGCAATAGGGTGCATTGGATAACGCTGCATGGTTCTTCCATTAAACATTTTTAACGATTGTCCATCACTTGGTGGGGTGCTACGTACTACTTTAAGTGTACCTGTTGTAGGACCTTGAGGATTTTTTTCTGGCGAATGGTTATAGTATTCAGGGTCATACCAGTCGAGCATCCATTCAAAATTGTCGGTAATTAAGTCATAAAAGCCCATAGGTGTTGGTGGAAACTGTTTTGGTTCAGAAATATCACGATAAGCTCTAAATTTTTCTTGAGAGTTCTGTCGCTGTTCAAAACTCCATACATTACGACCAGTGTCAATATTGCCATTGTCAGTTGGGAATACAACATACTGCCCCCGATTACGTGCTGCATATTCCCACTGTGCTTCTGTGGGCAAGTCCATTTTCATATTTATTTGCTGTCCAAGCCATTGGCAATAGCTGCGCCCTTGTTGCCAATTAATGCCTGCAGCAAAACTTGCTATACGGTATTTTTTTCTCTGTTTTTCAGTGAAATCCCCCACCTCTTTTTGTCCTGTAACATTGGTATACACATCAAAATCTGCATAAGTGGACTTTGTCGCACTCATATAAAAGTCATCTAAAGTGACTTTATGTAATGGCTTACTGTTTGGGTTACCATCATAAGGGAGTTTCTCCTCGCTATGTTCTGGACCAAAGTCACCCATCATATAGGTGCCACCTTTAACAAATATCAGGTTCTTTTTAGTTTTATCAATCAGTTGTTGTAATTGTTGTTTTTGTTCAGGAGATAAGTTGCTTTTGGTGGTTGGAATTTGATTGGCTTGAGAACTATTTGAATTGGATTTAGCACAAGCCGTTATCGCAAGACCAGACAATAAAATCATGGCTAGTTTCTTTTGGATCATGGTCTATAGATTCACTCTATTATTCAATCAATGAATCGATTTTATTCTAATTGAGTCAATCTTTGTAGTTAAATATGTTATTTAGTTAACATTAATATAAGGTATTGGTAATCTAGCATTGAAATTACCACTTATTAAAAGATAAAGCGTATTAATCTTAGTTTTTATTCGTCAATGTTTTAAATATGAAACATCTTCAACTTGACACATTCATACTTTAATTAAGGATTAGCAGCACAACGGACTGAATTATTTTCGTTAAAATTAATATGAACTTTTAAATCAGCTGCCTCTTGGACAGACTCAGGGTCTGCTATAGGATCTACAGCATTACGTTGCATAGTTTTACCATGATATTTTTTTAACGATTGCCCATCAAAAGGTTTATAACTACGCACTACTTTTTCTTTACCTGTTGCAGGGCCTTGAGGATTTTTTTCCGGTGAGTGGCTGTAGTATTCAGGGTCATACCAGTCGAGCATCCATTCATAATTGTCAGTAATTAAGTCATAAAAGCCCATTGGTGTTGGTGGAAACTGCTGTAATATTGGAAGGTGTTTAAAAGCTTTATATTTTTCCTCAGAGTCTTGCCGTTGCTCAAAGCTCCATACATTACGTCCAGTGTCAATTTTACCATTGTCTGTAGGGTACATCACATACTGACCACGGTTACGTGCTGCATATTCCCATTGTGCTTCTGTAGGCAGATCCATTTTCATATTCAGTTGCTGCCCTAACCATTGGCAATAGTTGCGTCCCTGTTGCCAATTAATGCCTGCCGCTGCTATAGGCACACGATTACGAAGTAATTGCTCATCAAAGTCTCCAACGGGTTTTTGCCCTGTGACACTGGTATACACATCAAAATCTGCATAATTGGACTTTGTCGCACTCATATAAAAGTCATCTAAAGTGACTTTATGGAGTGGTTTACTGTCTGCAGCACCATCATAAGGGAGTTTGTCTTCGCTATGTTCTGAACCAAAGTCACCCATCATATAGGTGCCACCTTTAACAAATATCAAGTTCTTTTTGGTTTTATCAATCAGTTGTTGCAGTTGTTGTTTTTGTTCAGGAGATAAGTTGCTTTTGGTGGTTGGAATTTGATTGGCTTGAGAACTATTTGAATTGGATTGAGCACAAGCCGTTATGGCAAGACCAGACAATAAAATAATGGCTAGTTTTTTTGGGATCATGGTCTATAGACTCATTCTTTTATTCGATTAATTAGCCTACTTTATAACAACTAAGTCAATATTTAAAGTTAATTATGATACTTGTTTAACGTTATTTTTAATTAAAATGAACCGTAATGATTTTAACGTTCATGAAAATAGATGACTAAGTCATCAGAATTTATTACTGAATACAACATAATATGTTCGAAAATAACCCCAACAGGTATAGTTTCTAGGGTATACATGAGTTATCAAAAAGAATAGCAGGGTCGTTATGGACAATAAAAAAAACTCAGATCACGAAAATAGCTTAGCTTTACAACTGATCGAAGCACAGGCATTGCTTCAAAAACATGCTGAAGCACGCCAAGGTAAAGGTATTTGCGTTATTTTGGCGGGTACTAGCTTTTCAGGAATATCATTTGCAGCACAAAAATTAAGACAAACCATAAACCCTAAAGGTTTAATGATTCATGCTAATCCGGTTCAACCATCACAAGTTAATGCATTATTTTGGCAACCTTATGTTGCAGCAATTCCGCAGCAAGGACAAATTTCAATTTTATTGAGTCATTGGTATCAAGACATCTTAGTTGCTGCCATCAATGACACCCAAGTCACAACCTCAAAAATTAAGCAGCACTTAGCAAATATTGACGCTTTTGAGCAAGATCTAAAGCAGAATGATGTTGAGGTAATTAAATTTTGGTTTGATTTGCCTTATGACAAGCTCAAGCAATTGGATACAGAGGCCAACACAGGATGGCGTGAAATACAGCAGCAATATGGTTTAAATTGGCTTAAAAAACCAGAATATGATCAATTACAACAGATACGTCAATTATTTACCCAAGATTGGATCATTATTGATGAAGGTAAAGAGAAAAAACGCAGTAAAAGCTTTTTGACACAGATGCTGCATCATTTGCATCAAATCAATCAAGCGCAACATAACCCATCAGCAAGTCATTGGGAATCACAGCCGATAGCACCACAGTTGCATGTGCATTATACGGATTTTACATACAATGAAGATGAATATGATGTGTTATTTGAGAGATTAAATCGGCATGTTGTGGATTTAGTTCGTAAAGATGCGCGAAAAATTATTTTAGTGTTTGAGGGGATGGATGCTTCAGGGAAGGGTGGGATTATTGAGCGGATTGTACAATATTCAGATCCGATTGAGTATGAGATTCAGTCGATTGCAGCACCTGATGCAACAGCATTGGCGCATCCATATTTATGGCGTTTTTGGTCTAAAGTGAATCACAAAAAGTTAACTATTTTTGACCGTTCATGGTATGGGCGCGTATTGGTAGAGCGGGTAGAGGGTTTTGCATCTCCTGTTGCATGGCAACGTGCGTATGCTGAGATTAATCGTTTTGAAAACAATTTAGTTGATGCCAATCACATTGTCATTAAATTTTGGTTGTCGATCAGTCAACATGAGCAGCGCAAACGATTTGAAGCACGCGCGTTTACACCAGAAAAACAGTTTAAGATTACCGAAGAAGATTGGCGCAACCGAGCAAAATGGGCTGACTATTTGGTGGCAGCATCAGACATGTTGGCTTACACCAATACACTTACTGCACCTTGGCATGTGATTGCCACAGACCATAAAAAAGAAGCTCGTATACAGGTGTTAAAACAAATTATACAGCAGATTGAGTCGTCTTAATGTGCTTCACAATCTGCTGTATGTCATAGATTTGACTATGCTTGGTGTGGGATTTGATTTTGGTTCTGAGCAGCAGCATCGCGCTCACGCTGCTCATTTTGAATTTTCTTAGCAAGGTTATAGCTGTCTTCGATATGTGATTCTGCGATTTTTTTGAAAACAATATAGCCTAAACTTGCAGCAATAATTTGACCGCCAAGGGGCACAAATTTTGTAACTTGTTTGGTTAACATGCGGCTGACAAAACCATTAATTGATTTTTTAACCCCAGTTCTTGCCACCATCAAACCTGAAAATTCGATACCACGTTTTTTGAGTTCATCCCAATGAACTTCTTTGGTTTGTGGATTAAAAACTGTGGTGTAATCTTTTGATAACCCAAGTTTTTGGTTAATTTCAGGAATCAGTGCCGTTAAAATACCAACATCAATGACCACATCAAAAAAAGGAATAGGAACAATGGCTGCGCCTGCAGAAATATAGGCACGCTTTTTAGTTAGTTCCAAACATTCACGTTTAGCTCGTTCTAAGTCTATTTGCGGATCAATTGAAGAGGGTACATTTTCAATTTTCATTTTTAATACCTTTAAACGTTATTTTTGTTGCGTTACTTTTGAACCGTGTTTTGCATCATGAACAATTGATAGCAACACAGCAGTTGGAATATTTTAAATTTAATATAGCACTGATTTTTATGCTTTCAGAGGGTTATGTAACCAATCAAAACATAAAAGTAGATCACGATGACTAAGTTTTTAATGATGGCATTGGCTTAAACTGTGCGCTATAACCAGTTTGACAGGCGGTTATTAAGCATCATTTTAATAGTTTGATTGTTCAATCGGCATAAAAAAGCACTGAATAGAGTCAGTGCTTGGCATTATTGTTGAAAGCTTAAATTAGTATTTAAAATTGACATTGAATGTAAATGTTCTCGGATTACCAAAAGTGATGAGCTGTGCATTTGGTGTTGTACCTTGAATATAGTCTTTATCAAAGAGGTTTTTAATACTTAAGCTTGCGCCCCAATGTTTGGCTTGATAGCCTGCATTGACATTAAATAATGTATAGCTTGCAATCGGTGTGTAATAGGTTGTGCGCTGAGCCAATGATTCACCTTGATAACTGACACCACCACCAATATTCCAACCTTGCTTATCTTCTGCAAAATAATACTGTGTTGAAAGAGATGCTATGTTTTTAGGTACATGATTAATGCGTTTACCAATGTCAGATGTTGTCGTACTTGCAGTGGTTTTTGCTGTTGGAATATAACTGTATGCTGTTGAAATATTCCACTGTGGTGTTAGTGCAGCAGACAATTCTGCTTCATAGCCTTTAGTGGTTTGTTCACCTGTTTGCATTGAATATGTTGTTGATGCAACCGCTTCGGTAACATTTTTTCGTACCAAATCATAGTAAGACACATAGCCTTGTAAGCGCTGATCTAAAGCTTGAAACTTTATCCCAACCTCTGTTTGTTTGCCTTCTTCAGGGTCAAGAAGTTGACCTTGAGCACCCACATCAGTAACAGGCATAAATGAGGTGGCATAAGTAACATACGGTGCAAAATGATCATTCAGTTTATACATGAGAGATGCACTGCCTGTGAAAGCATTGTCTGAATTTTTTGTGATGCTACCAGTACGTAAGTTATCAACTTCAACTTGTGTCCAGTCATGACGACCTGATAAATTTAAAATCCATTTATCATTGATTTTAAAGTTGTTTTTTAAATATAAGCCGGTGTATTGGTTATACGTTAAATTCCAAGAGGGTGTCCCTTGTCTAACACTTGTAATTCCATAAACCAAGGTATTGGCATTGAATGAATTGACGTTATCCACACGTTGATAATAGCTACTGCGCTCTTTCATCATGTCGACACCAATCATGGCATCATATTCAACAGGACCAAAATTAAAGGTTTTCTGTAAATTTTGGTCTAACGCATAGTTTACATCTTGTTTATCTTGGAAGTTAATTTGACGTGTAACCGTTGGAAAACTTGCACCCGATGCCGCAAAAACTGAGTCACTCCAGCTTGTACTTTTGGTGACTGCAAAGTTTTGATGGTAGGTCCAGCCATTATCAAAGTAATGGCTATAATTGCTGCCAAAGCGATAAACATTGACATCATAACTGCGGTCAGGTTCGCCAATAAATACATTGCGACCATATTTTAAGTAATTCTGTGGAATGCCTTGGTTACGAATATAGTCACGGTGTTGATAGCTTGCAATGACAGACCATTCGTCTTTTGGACCTAAATCAAAGTTATAAGAGGCTGCAAGATAGGTATTTTTAAAATAAACATAGTCGGTTGGGTCATGCTGATCTGAATATTTAGCCACAAAACGCACAGCACCTTGTTTGGTGTTGTTGGGTGAGTAGTTCACATCAATGATGCCTTCACGGTCAGCATAGCTGCCATAAGTGGCATTGGCATGATAAAAAGTCTCAGCTTCAGGGCGCTTAGTGGTTAAATTGACTAATCCGCCAGGCAATGACAAACCATAGCCAACAGAGGTCGGACCTTTAACGACTTCAATCGATTGTACGCCTGCAATATCTTCTGAACGTAAAACATTGGTTGAAGTTTGCGCACGAAGTCCATCTATATAAGTTTGTGCACTTGAAATTTGTCCACGAATAATAAAGTCATCCCAACCACGGCGACCATAAGGTGCAGCATTGACACCTGCAACACCTTGTAAGGCTTCAGTAACGCTTTGAATTTGTTTTTCTTGAATTTGTTGCTGACTAATCACACTAACCGATTGTGCGGTTTTAAATAAAGGAAGGTGAGTTTTTAACACAGACGCAGTGGTTGCTGCATATTTATTGTTATTTTGTTCTGTAATTTCAGATTTTACTTTAATTGATGGCAATGTCGATAATGATGTGTCTTGATCATCGGTTTCGGCAAACGTGGTGGTCGAAATTATCGCAAGTATAGAAAGAGCTAAAGACGATTTAGTGGTCAGCATTTGGTCATTCCCCATTTTGAATGCGAATTATAATGATTATTATTTAAAGACTCAAAGCATTTTATTGTAATAATAGATGAGAATTGTCAGATAATCTCACTTATAATGCATAACAGGCGCAAATTTAAGCTAAAACGATATATATAACGATAAATTATTGAATTATGGAGGAATTATGGGTATTCATGTTTGCCAAAGCCAACGACTAGACGTACTTGCGCAAGCTTTTTTGACCCAAATTTCAACCCAAAGTGATCAACCTTTAGAGATTTTAAAAGCACAGCATATTATTGTGCCTAATCCCGCCATTGAGCAGTGGTTAAGTCAGTATTTGGCAGAGCAGCAAGGAATCAGCGCCAATCAAACCTATCATCAGCGCATTCAAACATTTCAGTGGTATATCTATCAACAGGTACTGACAGACAAAGAACAGGTGCGACAAGCCAATATTCCACGCTTGGTCATGAAGTGGCGAATCTATGCTGTACTTTTACCACTGATTACACCTGAACAAATGGAAGTGCATGATTCGCATCCGACTTATGCGTTGATTCAGCGGATTTATGACAGTGCGATTGGATTAACAACCAGCCATGCCAAGTATCAAAAAAAGCAAGGTATGTTGTATTGGGTTGCAGAGCATGTTTCGCGCTTGTTTAGCCATTATATGCTGTATCGTGGATATTGCGTCAAAGGGCATGCCGAAGGTGCATGTACTTGCCCACACAATTGGCTAGATCGTTGGGGACGAGGTGAGCATTTAGATATTGAGCATTTAATTAATACGCAAAGCTCAATTTCCTTATATAACTTAGAACAAACCATTGCGCTTGAAAAGTGGCAAAGTTGGCTTTGGCAAACGGTATTTCATGAAGACTTTCTCAATATTAAAGCCATTGATCATGCCTTTTGGGACGCTTTAGATGCCAATGAGGGTGCTATTGTCAAAAAACATTTACCTGAGCAGTTGATTGTATTTACGTTATTGGATTTACCACCGAATCAATTGTATTTTTTACGTAGGCTTGCACAGTATATTGATGTGGTCATTTATCACTATAATCCTTCACAAGAATATTGGGCAGATAGTGTTGATCCAAAGTGGAAGCAAAACTACGATGCTGAAGTGAAACAACGATTTATTGATAAACGTACAGCACAAGGTAAAAAAGTTTCAGATGCTGAAATTGCAGCATTTTTTGACGCATTTAATCGAAGCTTTAATGCCGAGTCGCGAGAGTCTAGGCATCCGTTATTAACCCGTTTTGGTAAACAAGCGCGTGATCATTTTTCTTTATTGGCAGGGTTGTCTTCGGGCGAAGAAGGTGAATGGTTAGATATTTTTATTGATGATTATGCATCTCATCTATTGGGACAATTGCAATCGGATATCTTGTTTTTAATGGAGCCAATCCAACACAGTTATGCTTTGGAGCCACATGACCAATCTATACAAATTCATGTATGTCATTCTCATTTAAGACAGCTAGAAGTCTTAAAAGATCAGTTGATTCATTGGTTATCAGAAGGCAGTACTGAACAGCCGCGTAAATTAGATGATATTTTAATTTTAACGCCTATTTTAAAAGATATAGAACCTTTAATTCGAAGTGTTTTCACACCACCACGTGCAGGCAGTGACTTAAATCAAGTCTATTTGCCGATCAAAATTGCAGGCATTGCACAAATTGATTTAAGCAATGCTTGGCGTGCAGTGCTTGGGCGTATTCAGTTACCGCATGGACGTTTTCAATACAGTGAATTTGCTGATTGGCTGAGTTTATTAGGTACTCAGCATTTTTACGGAATTGATGTTCAAGATGTTGAACGTATGCTGACATTGCTGAGTCAGGCAGGTTTTAAACGTGGTTTAGATGCTTTGCATTTAGCACAGCAGTTAAGCGAGGGTGATCAAGATTACCGTTTTAGTTTTAAATTTGCATTAGACCGTTTGGCTATGGGTGTGGCTGTACCTGAACATTGTATTGCACTTGAAACACTCAGCTATAGCGATGTGCAACCTGAAGATTTTGCTTTAATTTCTGTACTAATTGCCATGTATGATGACTTTAATGAGCGCCGTGATTGGTTAAATGCACATGAACATCATACAGGGCATACGGTTGAGTCTTGGTTGTATTGCTTGGCACGCGAGGTCAGTGCTTTTCAAGATCAAGGTGAAACTATTTTACGGACTGTATCTGAGGTCATTCAAAAACAAATTCGAATGCTCACTTTGTCTGTTACGTATGAAAAAAGACAGCAGCGTGCAGAAAGTATAGGGCATTTAGATGACTTGAGCTTACCATTGGCTGATGTGATTGCTGAAATTGAGCATAATATTGAAAGCCAATTGGAAAGTGCAGTACCGAGTGGACAAATCACGGTGAGTCAAATTGGGCAAATTAGACCGCTGCCTTATCGTTTGGTGGTGGTGTTAAATTTAGAAAGTGGCGTTTTTCCGAGCCGACAAGTCCATACGCCGTTTGATTTAATGAAAGTCTTACGACCAGTTTTAGGCGACCGTTCACGGTTAGAAGATGATCAAGGTGCTTTTTTAGATGCCTTATTATTAGCACAAGACAATATTTGGTTTTTTTATAATGGTTTTGATGCCAATGATGGTGAAGTACGACAACCATCGAGTGTATTACAAGAATTAATTGATCATTTGGCGTTTATTGTGGCTGCTGATGACCCTGAGTTAAAAGTAGGTGAACTCATTCAAGTACAAGGTTTAGATCTTCCTAAACAGCTTGAATCGATATATCACATTCATCCATTACAACCGTTTGATGTTCATGGGTTTGAAAACCCAAAAGAAACTCGATTTCAAGATCAATGGTTTACAGTGGCATCGCAGTTGCAACAGCCTGCGGGTAAGCGTGAAGCATGGGTAGATCATGCTTTGACTACAGATGCTTCACAACATCATGTGGTGTTAAACTATCAACAGTGGCTTGCAGATATTACTTTTCCAGCTCAGCTGTATTTAAAGCAATTGGGCATTAAAAATGTACGTTTAGATGATGTGGTTGAGAACAGTGAACCCTTATTATTAGATGGCTTGGGTCGTTATCGTGTACGTGAGTTAATGCAACATGCTGATTCGATGAGTGATGCTAGTTTATTACAAGATCAATTGCCTGTAGGTAAAGTACAGCAGAGTGCATGGTTACAAGTGCAATTTGAACACAGTGAGCTGATGAGTCGCTTACATACTTATGCAGAAACACCCACAGTCACGACCCAACAGCGTTTGCAAATCAATACGCATCTTTATTTACAATTACAAGTGCCAAAGCATGAGACGACGCAATGGGTCAGTTTGCAGGCATCTAGTGCACGTGCTGAACGCTGTACAAAAGTTTGGCTTGAATATCTATTGTGGCTAAGTCACTTGAATTTAGGTGAACAAGGGCAAAATTATCAGCGTATTGTGGTTTTTAGTGATCAAACCATTGTGAATGAAGGATTAACGTCAAACCAAGCACAAGCTTATTTAAATTTATGGTGGCAAGCATGGTCAGCGGGTCAAGTGTCACCTTTGGTATTGCCTGCGGCGTTATTGATGAAAGCTGCTGAAAAAAACAATGCGCTGACTTGGCTTGAATCGGTATCATCAGCACCTGTATTGGATGAAAAAAGCATGCAAAGTCTATTAAAACAATGGAATGATCCACAAAAATATAATGAGTTATTTTCTGCTGTAGATGACAAGTCGAGTAAATATCACCAAGATTGGCAGTTTATTTTACAAGAACAAGATGCCACGGCGTTGTTGTTGGACGCATGTACACGTTGGTCATTTTTATTGTATGCACCGATTTATCAATATCAGCGCCGTGTCGAGGAATAAATGACAGCATTGTTTACAGCTTCATTGGATCCAATTCGAGATATTGAGTTTTCAGGATTACATTGGATAGAAGCCTCCGCAGGCTCAGGTAAAACATTCACATTATCAAGCTTAATTGTACGCGCATTGGTGGAAAAGTATTTGCCGCGTCAAGTGATTGCAACCACGTTTACAAGAGCAGCAGCAGCTGAGCTGAAAGTTCGTATTCGTGCGCGTTTGGTTGAGGTGCGTCAATTTTTTGAACAACGCCGTGGTCATTTAGAAGCAGACAATTTACATCTAGCAGCCGAGTTACAGCGTACAGGCGATCCATTGTATGCGGTGTTATTACAAAAATTTGCCCATCAAGTGGGATATGCATGTGAACGATTAAAGTTGGTTTTAGATCAACTTGATGAGTTGGTGGTAGGCACGTTAGACAGCTTTAGCCAAAAATTGTTAAAAGATTTTGCATTTGAAAGTGGAAAAATTGAACCTGCTGAAATTACAGATCAAGCCAAAACTTATGTAGAGCAATTGATCCATGATGTGCTGCGGGCATGGCTTAATGATCAATCACAGCAAACGATTGATTGGCTTTATTTTTCAGGTGCTCTCAAGCCTACGACAAGTTATTTAGGTGTAGTTGAAACTGCATTAAACTTTACTGCGGCACGCTTTAAAGTACCCGAACCCCAAGCTTTGGATTTTGAACAACTACGTGAATTACAACGTCAAGCTGCAGGGTTGTCTTTTGATCATTTAAGTACATATTACAGCGCAGACGGAGATTTTTTTCCTTTTGTGAGCGGTACGTATTTTAAGCCAAAGGATAAGTTTACGACTTTATTTACAGTGCTGATTCCTGAAGCAATTCAAGCTTTACTTGATGGCGATGGCAAAGCTTTTTTTGCACGCCCTTTATCTGATGCACGCGAACGGATATATAAGCTGTCCGAGCTGATTGAAAATCAAAAGCTCTTCACTAAAAAATGCCCTGCCAGTGCGATAGATGCTTTTTATCAAGATACAACCTTGACACAATGGCGACAGCTCGTCAGTCATTTGTATGTCATTGAACAAACACTGCAACAAAGTGAAAGTTATTTAAAATACCACCTATGCCAAGAAGTAAAAAGACGGTTACCTGAGCGTTTAAAACAACATGGTGAAACCACTTTTTCTGAGCAAATTCGAACTTTGGCAGAAGCATTGCAAGGTGAGCAAGGGCAATTATTTTCAGCATTTGTCCATCGTAGTTATCCTTTAATATTTGTTGATGAGTTTCAAGACACCAACCAAGATCAAGACAATATGCTTGCCACCATTTGGCGAGATGTAACGCGCTATGGCGATGGTTGTATGGTGATGGTGGGAGATCGAAAACAAGCGATTTATGGTTTTCGTGGTGGAGATATGCTGACATTTATTCGAGCATATCATGATGTATTTGCCAAACAAGGTCATTTATATCGTCTTAAATATAATCATCGAACGGTTCGTCCTTTGGTTGAAGCCGTTGATGCTTTATTTCAACGCCAGCCTGATTTTGGTGAAGGCGTTATTTATGAGCCTGTTGAAGCGGGAACACGTCCACATCCAAATTTAATGGATGAGCAAGGTGCCAATCATTTGCCATTACGTTGGCTTGAAATTAATAATGATATTTCGTTTGAGATTCAGGTTGCTTGGAAAATTTCAGTATTGCTTCAACAAGCGCAACGTGGTCAGCTTTATTTAGAGCACAAAGCAGAACATCATCCTGTAGTTGCAGATGATATTGCGGTTTTATCTCGAAATCATACAGCCCTTGACCAAGTCCAATATGAATTAGAACGATTGGGAATTCGGGTCAATCGACCTGCAAAACGCAGTGTATTTGACAGCCCTATTGCTAAAGATGTGGCTGCAGTATTAACCGCGATGTTATTTCCTTATGATGAAACCTATATTCGGCGGGCATTATTAAGTCGTTTACTTGGATTTAAACTTTCAGATTTACAAGAGCTTGAACAACATGCTGATGGCTTAGGGCAGTATATTGGTGTGTTTAATGATATGCGTGAGCTTTGGTTTGAGCGCAATTTTTTAACCGCATGGCATGCCTTGGTTGATCATTTTCATGTTTGGGCCAATTTAGTTCGCTATCAAAGCCGTGACAATGAGCGGGTAGTGGTCAATTTAAGGCATTTGACTGATTTATTAAGCCAGTACAGTGCTCAATATCAAGGTCCACAAAATCTTTATCAGTGGTATTTAAAACAACTGACTTCTCCAAGTACCCGTGAATGGGAGCTAGAGCGCCGTTTATCTACTGCAGCGGGTGTACAGCTGATGACGATTCATCAGTCCAAAGGTCTTGAATTTAAAATTGTATTTATTCTAGAAGCAGATAAGGTCTCTGAAGACCGACAGCCAACGTTAAATTTTTCAATACAACAGGTTGAAAATACTCAAACTCAACAGCTTGAATCACAGCGTGTGATTGCGATTTATGATAAACAACAGTTAAATGAAGATGAAGTCAGCCAACATCAGCTAAGAACGCAAGCAGAACAATATCGCTTGTATTATGTGGCATTAACACGTGCAAGCCATCGTATTTATGCTGTCTTAACACAGCCGAAATCGAAGGTTGGGGTCAATTATTGGCGTCATCAGGAGCATGTTTTTGCACACCCTGCATGTGGTTTTGAAACCATAATGGATAGTGCTCCTGAAAGATATCAAGAAATCCGTACTGAAGCTGTAACATTATATGCAAAACCGCAGCCTCGTTTAAGGTTATATCCACGGCTTAAAACCAGTTTTACAGGGCTTGCTCAGCATTTGACTCGGCAACAGGCTTTGGATTTTATGGCACAAACTTTAGATATTACTGCCCCCGCAGATGATGAACAGGTGCAAGATCCAATTCAACGTTTTGAGCCCATAAATGAAAAACAGCATCCGATTTTAGATATTGCACGAGATTTTCCAATGGGTGTTCAAGCAGGAAATTTCTTACATGAAATTTTTGAACATATTGATTTTCAAAATAATGCAGAATGGGGGACAGAGGTTTATCGTCGTTTCAAAAATGATTATCATGCATTAAAACAACAGCTCAGTGAGACTTATCAAAAACGTATTACTTATACAACATCTGCTGAAATATTAGATGAACAGGTGATAAACGCTGTGCAATATTGGTTAAGCCAAGTTTTAGCACAACCTTTGCATGATCATTTTTGTTTAAATCAATTGCCTCAAAACAGTTATTTGTCTGAGTTTTCATTTTATTTGGCGATGGCAGACCATATTTTTTCAAGCCAAAGAATTTATAAGTTATTTGAAGAGTATCAAATATATATTCCAGCATTAAACACAGCAGAGTCTGCACGATTTTTAAATGGATCAATTGACTTGGTCTATGTATATGATGGCAAATACTATATAGCGGATTATAAAAGTAATTTTTTAGGTGAGGATCTTGAAGATTACTCAAAAGAAGCCATCGCACAAAATATGTCACAGAGCAGCTATTGGTTGCAAGCTAGCTTATATTTAGTGGTATTACATCGCTATTTAAAACAGCGTCTTCGCAATTATGATATAAGCCATCATTTAGGCGGTGCAAGTTATTTATATTTACGAGGTATGATTGGTGATCCAAATTATGGCGTATACCATTGGCAACCATCAGTTGAGTTTATTGCACGTTTAGACGCAATTTTAGGCTACTACGGTAAGTAAATAAAATGGTGTTTTTGTATTAATAGATAATAAAAATAATGACTTAAATTGTGGATAACATTGAGTATAACTCTGTTGATATCTGATTGAATATAAGGAAGTTAAAACGTGGATGAATGGTCAGAATATACGCTTGCAGAAGATACATGGGTAGTGGCATGGGCAAATTATATAACACAACATGCTGTATTTGAAACAGAACAGCGTCGTCAGCAAGCGATCATGGTTATTCGCTATTTATTTGCTGCAATTGAGCAAGGCAATAGTTGTTTAAAAATATCTCCATCTGATGTTCAGCCGTTAGGGGGATTGGTGTCAGATCAGCCATCTACGCATGTCACGCCTTTTATTTATCAGCATGGTTTATTATATCTTTATCGGCACTTTATACTTGAACAGCGTTTGGCCAAGCAAGTTCAGCGTTTAAGTCGCCAAACTGTTGCCCCATGCGACAGTCGCCCATACCATGAATTGTTAACTGATACTTATCAAAAACATGCATTAATTTGTGTCAGCCATTCTGCATTGTCATTAATCACAGGTGGGCCAGGTACAGGTAAAACTTATACTTTGGCGCGAATTATTGCTGTATTGAATAAAACCATTCCCAATCTGCGGATAGCCATGGCTGCACCAACAGGGAAAGCTGCTCAGCGGATGCAAGAAGCATTACAATATGCCTTTTCAGATCATGATTTGGTTGCTCGTGATTTGGTTACACCTGCTTTAAAAATGATCCAACCCACCACACTTCACCGCCTTTTGAATATTGGTCGGCAAGGTCGTGCTTCATATCATTTACAACAGCCCTTACCTTATGATGTGGTGGTGGTTGATGAAGCATCTATGCTTGATTTGAGCTTAGCAACACAGTTATTTGAAGCAATTGATGATCAGACTCGATTGATTTTATTGGGTGATGCGAATCAGCTTACTTCGGTGGATGTTGGTGCAGTACTTGCCGATTTGCAAACTGTACCTGCTTTAAAAAACCAGCATGTCATTTTAAAACATAGCCGTCGTTTTACTTCAGATGCTGAAATTGGTCAGTTTGCGCACTTTATTCAGCAATCAAATACGTCAGATGCTGTACATATACGCCAATTGTTTGAACAAAAGGTGACAAAGCCTACGACAATTCAACCTATCGATTTGCAGCGTATTACAGTAGATCAAGTACAGTTTGAATATTTACCTGCGCAATGGCACGATTCAGCGCAAAAAACAGAATATTTAAATCGTTTATGGTATGGCTTTGAACAGTATGCAGTTGCAGTCACAGCGTATTGTCATCAACCATCTGACACGCATGCCTTTGATCGAGTGATTCAATGTTTTGATGATTATCGAATTCTAACAGCCATGCACTATGGTGACTTTGGTGTTCAGCGTCTGAATCAATATATGGAGCAACAACTATTAAGTGAACTGCCATCTACTCATGTAAGGCAAGGGGATTGGTATGTTGGACGACCTGTCATGGTGACAGAAAATAATTATCAATTGGGGTTATCGAATGGAGATATTGGGATCTGCTTTCAGCATCGGCAGCATCACACCCAATTTGAAGTTTACTTTCCAAGTTTAAATATGTGGGTGTTGGCGACACGCTTGCCAAAAACGATACAAACTGCTTTTGCAATGACGATTCATAAGTCACAAGGTTCAGAATTTACCCATACTGCCGTGGTATTAGAGCAAGCAGCAGCCAAATTAATGAGTCAAGAGTTATTGTATACAGCGATTACTCGCGCTAAAAAAGTAGTTACCTTCTTAGCAGATGAAACCACCCTAAGTTCTGCATTACTGCAACGCACTGTACGCCAAAGTGGCTTTTTATATCATTTTTCATCAAAATTTAATTAACTTAACGGTAAATTTTGTAATTCGGTGTACGTTTTGGCTTACATAGAATCAAGAAATTAACTAGTAGTTTAAATCTCTAATATCTGCGATGATTGGTTTTATAAATAAGCTTAATAGGAAATTAAGTTAAAACCGTAAAGAATAATTAAAAGAGTCAAATGAATGACAGCGAACTTACAATGAAGTGTGGGTTAAATAAAATAGCGTAATGATTAGGCCTTTTAGTTTTGGGAGAGACTAAAAGGCCTTTTTCTTTATTCGTATTATAAATATTCTAGGTTACAGCCCATCATTACCTTGAGATACTATTATAAATCAGTTATTTTTTATTTTATGTGAACCATGACATAAAAACATATAATACTGTATATTTAAAACTTATTTGTATTTATCTATTATTAATTTAATGGCTATGTGAATAGCTCGTTTTAATTTTATTATTGGTCTACAGTTTTTTATTTTAAGAAAAATCATATTGTATCGTAAACGACTTAGTTTATTATTTACCATGGGAATCATTCGAGTTACTGTGAATCCAAATTATTTATAAATAAAATTTATCTATTACTTTGTTTGTGGTTATATGTTGGCATAAAAGTATTTGGCTTAAATAAATTAAAAAATAAGACTTAAAATTTAAATATAGCTATTTAGTTACAGCAATTGATTTGATCATAATAAGTTGTATCGACTATTTGATGAGCGATAAAGTTTAATAGATTTAATTTTACCTCATTTTATAAATTAAAGATTTAGATTAAATAAACTTATATTTAACTTAAATTATTGATAAATAAAATTATAGTTTTATTTTTTTGAGTAAATGCAAGTGTTTTTTATATTGAAAGTTAAAATTTTAATTTTTTGAAAATATAGATATTAATTTTAAAAAATATTTCAGTAAATGTTTAACCGAGTATTTTAGCTTATAACGATTTATTTTAAGTATAGTTGAAATGTTAAATTAGTATAATCTGTGAACCAGTTGGAATAATATTTTTATTTCGGAATAATATCGCTTAGCCAATTAATATATATAAATATTTTTTTAAAATTATACTAAAAAAATTCTGTTTTAGATAAATCTAACTGCATTATATTTATGGATTATTTAAATGAATTAGAAGTGTTTTAAATTTGTAAGACATGACTTACAGTGTGTAAGGTAAAATTCGTCTATGATCAGTTTGAAATCATGGCAAGATAACAAGTGTGGGAACGAGATAAAAGAAAAAAATTGGATATATAATAAATTATAAAAATATTATACTAATAAAAAAGATAAATAATAATAATAATTTGTAGAGGTAGCGCACAAAAAAGCCCAAGGAGACTTGGGCTTTTTTTTATTGAGAATTCAAAAATAAACTGACTTTGCATATTTATAATGACTTTCCTTGAATTTGGCAGCTTTCGTTTTGCAATTCATTGCTTTTTGGCTTAAAATACGGACCTGCTGTAGTGATGCACGGCAGACAGTTTTTTTAAAATTGTTCTTAATCAATTTATTTAATTTAAGCATCTCGGAGAAATCGAATGGCTTTAACTACTACAGATCGCGCAGAAATCATTGCAAAATTTGCTCGTGCTGAAAATGACACTGGTTCACCAGAAGTACAAGTGGCTTTATTAACTGCACAAATTAACTACCTACAAGGTCATTTCAAAGCACACAAAAAAGATCACCATGGTCGTCGTGGTTTGATTCGTATGGTTAACCAACGTCGTAAGTTACTTGACTACCTAAACGGTAAAGACCACGGTCGTTACACAGCGTTAATTGGCGCTTTAGGTTTACGTCGTTAATTCGATACAAGCTCTATTTTCGGTTTATCGAATGTTCAGTGTTATGACATCGTCGCTGAGAAAAAAGCAAAGCTTAGTTGGCTAAGCTATTTGAGGAAGGGGCGAATTGTTCGCTCCTTCTTTGTGTCTAAATCCTAGTGAGATCGACTTCTAAGCTTTGTCATTTATTATTATTAATCATACGATATGATCAATGACAAACTTTAGGGGTCTCCACTAGCACAAACTAGGAAATAAGAATATATGTCAATGTTTAATGTGACGCGTAAAGAATTTCAATATGGACAATACCAAGTTGTTTTAGAAACAGGTCGTGTTGCTCGTCAGGCAAACTCAGTGTTAGTAACAATGGGCGGTGTAACTGTTCTAGTTGCTGTGGTTGCACAGCCGACAGCAAAAGCAGGCTCTGACTTCTTCCCATTAACAGTGAACTACCAAGAAAAACAATATGCTGCTGGTCGTATTCCAGGCGGTTATGGTAAGCGTGAAGGCCGTGCAACAGAAGGTGAAACATTAACTTCACGTTTGATTGACCGTCCAATTCGTCCACTGTTCCCTGAAGGTTATTATAACGAAGTTCAAGTGACAGCAACGGTTGTGTCTTCAGACAAAAGCATGGAAGCTGATATTGCAGCAATGCTAGGTACATCTGCTGCTCTTGCAATTGCAGATACCCCATTTAATGGTCCAATTGGTGCAGCACGTGTTGGTTTGGTTAATGGGGAATACATTTTAAACCCATCATATAGCCAATTACAGGAATCTGATCTTGACCTTGTGGTTGCAGGTACAGACTCAGCTGTATTAATGGTTGAATCTGAAGCAAAAGAATTATCAGAAGACCAAATGCTTGGCGCTGTATTATATGGCCATGATGAAATGCAAGTTGCAATTCAAGCAATCAATGAATTTGTAGCGGCAGTGGGCAACACGAAAACCCCTTGGGCTGCACCTGTTCAAAATGAAACTTTAAAAGCACAGTTAAAAACAGCATTTGAAGACAAAATTTCACAAGCTTATACCATTGCGATCAAACAAGATCGTTATGCTGCATTAAATGCACTCTATGAAGAAGCTGTGAAGCAATTCGTGCCTGAAGAAGATGAAGGTAATGTGGTTGCTGATGAGCTTAATGATCTATTTGAAGATTTAAAATACCGCACAGTGCGTGACAACATCGTATCGGGTAAACCACGTATTGATGGTCGTGACAATAAAACTGTACGTGCTTTAGATGTACAAGTGGGTGTATTAGACCGTGCACATGGTTCTTCATTGTTTACTCGTGGTGAAACGCAAGCGATTGTTACAACAACGCTTGGTAATACACGTGATGCATTGATGGTTGATAGCCTATCGGGTACCAAAACTGACAACTTCATGTTGCATTATAATTTCCCTGCATACTCAGTGGGCGAAACTGGTCGTGAGAGTGGTCCAAAGCGTCGTGAAATCGGTCATGGTCGTTTAGCGCGTCGTGGTGTACAAGCGGTACTTCCTCCTGTAGATCGCTTCCCGTATGTGATTCGTATTGTGTCTGACATTACTGAATCAAATGGTTCATCATCAATGGCATCAGTATGTGGCGCATCATTGTCACTTATGGATGCAGGCGTACCATTAAAAGCACCTGTTGCTGGTATTGCGATGGGTCTTGTGAAAGAAGGTGAGCGTTTTACTGTACTTTCTGACATTTTAGGTGATGAAGATCATTTAGGTGATATGGACTTTAAAGTTGCAGGTTCTGAAAACGGAATCACAGCTTTACAAATGGATATCAAGATCGAAGGTATCACTGAAGAAATTATGGAAGTGGCTTTAAATCAAGCTTATGCTGGTCGTATGCATATCTTGAATGAAATGAACAAAGTTATTTCTCGTGCTCGTCCTGAAATTTCAGCACATGCGCCAACATTCGAAGTGATCAGCATTAACCCTGACAAGATTCGTGATGTGATTGGTAAAGGTGGTGCAACCATCCGTCAAATCACTGAAGAAACTAAAGCAGCGATTGATATTGAAGACAACGGTACAGTACGTGTATTTGGTGAAACCAAAGCAGCTGCAAAAGCAGCTATCGCAAAAATCCAAGCATTAACTGCTGAGATTGAGCCTGGTACAATTTACCAAGGTAAAGTGATTCGTATTGTTGAATTTGGTGCGTTTGTAAATATTATGCCGGGTACGGATGGTTTATTACACATTTCACAAATTTCAAATGAGCGTATTGCAAATGTGACTGATGTATTAACAGAAGGACAAGAAATTAAAGTTCAAGTTCAAGATGTTGATAACCGTGGTCGTATTAAGCTCAGCATGAAAGACATTGAACAAGCGTAATTAAATACACTTTGTTTTATTGTAAAGCCCGCATATTGCGGGCTTTACACATTGTATAAGGACCATATAAGCCCCATGCAAACATATTATTTTTATCATCATCCCAATGAAAAAAAGCTCTTGGTTTCGAAAACACCACGTGCAGATGGGGTGTTAAATTTTATTTGGCTAGATTGCTTACGCCAAGATATTGTTGATCAAAGCGAGCAGTGGCAAAACAAGATTTACCAACACACAGATGTTTTAATTAATGAATTTCATGTGGCTGATATTCTAAATATTGAGCATCCTTGTGCTTTTGATGCCATGGAAGATTATGACTTTTTGGTATTTAGAAAATTGGTAACACCTGATGACCAAATTTTGATGGATCATGCAGATGCTGAACAGCATGTGATGGAATTCGGTTTGATGACAACACCTGTGAACTTTATTTTAACTGAACGTGTTTTGGTTACTGTACGAGAGCGGGGTAACCACTCTATTCAAAGTTACTTAGAACGTTTAGAACAAGCGATTGATAAACAATCTATAGATCAAAGTAGGTTGCGTAAACCACCTACCACGCCTTTAAATTTAGCCCTGCGTTTATTAAATAGTATGGTAGATGATTATTTAGGACTTCGTACACCATTAACACAGCGTGTTGAGTATTGGCAAACTGAATTATTGCAAGGCAAACAATACTTCAAACAATGGCAGCAATTATTACAAGAAAATATGGCATTTCAGCATGTTGAAAATTTATGTGAAGAGCAAATAGAAATTTTACAAGATTTGCGAGACGAAACCGTTGAAGACTACCATCATGGCATTGATTCACATCATACAGATTCATTGGACTTAATCTTAGTCCGAATAAATGATTTAGTGAGCCATATTGAGCGCATCCAAAAACATACTGCACGTTTGCGAAATGCCATTCAATCGGCTATTGATTTACATTTTTCAGCAATATCCAATCAAACCAATGAAAACATGCGTATCTTAGCGATTATCACCGCCATTTTTGCGCCATTGACCTTATTAACAGGAATGTATGGGATGAACTTTGAAACCATTCCTGGGCTAAAATCACCTGAAGGTTTTTGGGTGATGGTTGCTGCCATGTTGGTGACCACGGTTTTGCTGATGCTGTATTTTCATCAGCGTCATTTGGTCGGTCGAGGTGAGAAAAGCGTGATTGATTTATTGTCACAATCTCAAGAGCAAAAACGCATTAATATTTTTGCTATTTTAGACATTGATTTAATTCAATCGAAAAAAAGAAATCGCTAATTCAACGTTACTTTTATGTTCAAGGGTAAGAACAACTGAACTCTGCGCAATTTGGATAGTGACCTGAAACAAATCAATTTAATGTAACACTATGAGTTTATTTGTTTTGGGATACAGCAATGCCATCAATCAATGTTAATCAAACCACAATTTATTATCTCGATCAGGGACAAGGAACACCTATTGTACTGTTGCATGGTGTGTGGATGAGTTCAGTATTTTTCAAAAACAAATTGAAGTCTTGTCACAGTCACACCGTGTCATTGCCATTGATTTTCGTGGTCATGGGCAATCAGATGACCCACATACAGGGCATACTGTGCCGCAATATGCAGATGATGTAAAACAGATTATTGATGCGCTTGGACTAAAAGATGTGGTGCTTGTCGGCTGGTCAATGGGTGCCTTTGTGACATGGGAATATGTCACGCAGTTTGGGACAGACAACATTAAAGGTACAGTGATTATTGATGAGTCTGCATCTGATTTTAAATGGAAAGATTGGTCATATGGTTTTGCTGACTTGGATACCTTAATTCATTTAATGCAAAGTGTTCAAACAGATCAAGACGCATTACTTGATGGCTTTTTACCACTCATGTTTAAAGCTGAATTAAAAGCGGATGATTTGGCATGGATGAAAGCCCAAATGAAACAAGTGAATCCTGCGACAGCAGGTGCAATTTTATTTGACCAAACCACAAGAGACTTTCGTCAGCAGTTAATTCATTTTACTGTGCCGACATTAATTTGTTTTGGACGTGATGAAAAAATTGTCCCTTTACGCGCAGCAGATTATTTTTTACAGCAAATGACACAGTCAGAACTCATCATCTTTGAGCAAAGCAGTCACTGTCCGTTTTTAGAGGAACCTGAACAATTTAATCGGGAACTTTTAAACTTTATGAATAAAATATAGTTTAATCTTCTGTACTGTAGTTTTGGTCTTTCTTTTATACAGTACGATACCTATGAACAGAGTAAAACATTCAGCTTTTCAAGATATTTATGCCTTTTTGATTGGCATTATATTTATTGTTATTGGTATTTCGATTTTGAAAGCATGCAATATTATTACAGGTGGTGTTGCAGGGATTGCTTTATTACTTTCATACCATTCAAATTTGAATGTGGGGCTCATCTTTTCATTGGTCAATGCCCCTTTTTTTATTTTGTCTTATTTTGCATTGGGACTTCAATTTATGTTGAAGTCTATACTTACAAGCATTTGTATTTCACTGACCTTAAGCATTGCACCTGATATCTTTAACATTACCATTCATTCTTATTTCTTTGGCGCCATGATGGGGGGAACCTTAGTCGGAATGGGGGCTTTGGCACTGACACGCCATCAATTTGGCATGGGCGGTACAGGAATTTTAACCATTGTATTGTATAAAAAGTATGGTATTCCCGTGGGGCGAAGTCAGCTAACAGTAGATGCTGTCATTATGTGTTGTTCATTATTTCAGTTCTCATATTCGCAAGTGATGTGGTCCACCATGAGTGCAGTGTTCATGAGTGCGATGTTATTGGTATGGCATCGTCCCGAATTATATTATGGTGAGTAAGTATGCAGCCTACGTATTGTTGTTGACGGAGACTCACCAAATAATCGTTTATAATCTTGTGAAAAACGACCTAAATGTGGTACATGCCATTCATGTGCAAGCTCAGTAATATTTTTATCTGAACGCTGCTTTAGTATTCGATGAATCGCATTGAGTTTAAACATATAGATATATTTTTGCGGACTCATGCCGGTAATCGCTTTAAAGCAAATTTCTAAATGGCGTCTAGATATGCCTAAATCATGACTTGCAGATTCAATCAAAATCTTATCTTGAATATGCGCCATGATCCAATCATGAAATTTACAATAGAGCTTATAGTCATTTTTTGAATTCTTTCTGAGAACAGGTAGCTCATTGAATTGATCGATAATACAGGTGCGTATTTCATCAAAAATAAGAGGGTCAGTCAGTGCGTCTAGCAAATGAAATGGTAATGCAGATATCAGTTGTTTACGTGATAAATCAGGCAATAGGTCAAGGTGAATCGGCTTGATGGAGGATGGCAAAGACGTATGGCTGTCCAAAATAAGATGGGCAGGGAAGCACATCAGCATGAATTGTGTTGAATCATTAAAACGCGTATCAAAATAGGTGTTGGGCGGCAATATTATGCCGATCTCTTGACTCAACAATAACCCATTCATTAAACAGCTTTGAGATTGTCGTTGCATAATGCCCAAACAAATTTGGTCTGCTGGAGTCATCCCTGCTTGCAGCATAGAACTGTTTGCAGATTCAATATGCACAGCAATATGTTGATCACTATACATTGACCAAAGCGTTCCTCGGTATTGTCCCGATTCAATTTGTTTATAGCTTTGATTCAGTTGTGTTAAGACATCGGACTGTTCATCAATGTCTTGAAATACTCTGTAGCTTGAATACATACACGTTAAAGTGTTTAGAGGTCATATAAATATCGCAGCAAAATTGATACCAAGATATAGATCTCAAGACAGATTGAAACAAGCCAATTGCAGTTTAAAGAACTTTAGTTTGTCCAATATAGTGATAAGCACGATTAAAATAGACCAAGCTATGATTATGCTCACTTTGCTGAATAGCGACAATTCGACACATGAAAATAGCATGTGTACCTACGGTTTGAATTTCTTTAATTTCACAATCAAAACTGACTAAGGCATCATCTAACACGGGTGCGCCTGTGGTTAAGGTACTCCATGTACCACATGCAAAGCGTTCAGCAGGACTGAGTCTAGAAGCAAAGGCATTCGAGATGTCTTGATGGTGTGCACCTAAAACATTGACCGTTAAAATTTTGTTATTAACAAAATGAACATGAGAGCTAGATGCAGTATTCATACACACAAGTAATGTAGGTGGAGTATCTGTCACGCTACACACGGCAGATGCTGTGAATCCATAACGTCCCGATTCTCCTGCTGTGGTGATGACACTGACTGCACTTGTGAGCAAAGACATTGCATTTCTAAAGTCTGTTACTTCAATCATTACTTTGTTCCTAGTTTGAACCGTACCTTGTCTAGAGCTTGAGCTATAACATGATTTAGTGATCGAGGTATATCACTTAAATACGCGTTGCGCAGAAATAACGCATTTTATCAGTCAAGAGAAAGGTGACTGATTTGATTGTGATCAATTCAGTCACCTGATGAAGATTGCGTTATTTTGCAAGTTCTTTACGAATGATCTCTGCACCTGCAGTTAAAGCATTCAATTTCCCGCGTGCAACGTCACGTGGAAGTGGTGCCATACCACAGTTTGTGCAAGGGTAAAGTTTATCTGCATCTACAAATTGTAATGCTTTACGTAAGGTATCGGCCACTTCTTCTGGTGTTTCAATGGCATGGTTTGCGACATCAATTGCACCAACCATGACTTTTTTACCACGGATCAGCTCAAGTAAATCCATTGGTACATGTGAGTTATGGCATTCAAGTGAAATGATATCAATACTTGACTGTTGTAACTTCGGAAACGCTTCTTCATATTGGCGCCATTCGGTACCTAATGTTTTTTTCCAATCTGTATTGGCTTTAATACCATAACCATAGCAAATATGAACTGCTGTTTCACATTTTAAACCTTGAATCGCACGCTCTAGAGTAGCAATACCCCAAGCATTGACTTCATCAAAAAAGACATTAAAGGCTGGTTCATCAAACTGAATAATATCAACGCCTGCAGCTTCAAGTTCAAGTGCTTCTTCATTTAGAATTTTTGCAAATTCCCAAGCAAGCTTTTCACGGCTTTTGTAATGATCATCATACAATGTATCGATCATGGTCATTGGACCAGGCAGTGCCCATTTAATAGGTTGGTCAGTTTGTTGACGTAAAAATTTAGCATCTTCTACAAAAACAGGTTTTTGACGGCTGACTGGACCAACAACTGTTGGCACACTTGCATCATAACGATCACGGATTTTTACTGTTTCACGCTTTTCAAAGTCAACGCCGTTTAAATGCTCAATGAACGTGGTAACAAAGTGTTGGCGTGATTGTTCACCATCGCTAACAATATCAATTCCTGCATGTTGCTGTTCTTGTAAAGACAAGCGTAACGCATCTTGTTTGCCTTCAACTAAGCCTGCATTTTCAAGTTTCCATGGCGACCATAGCTTTTCAGGTTCTGCAAGCCAAGATGGTTTTGGTAGGCTACCTGCAGTTGAGGTTGGTAATAATTTTTTCATAATCAATCATCTTATTCAGTTTGAGTGTTTAAAGAACGTGTTTTGCAGCCCATTGTTCAAGTAAGGCTTGATATGGTTTAATAAATTGTTCTTCCGTAAACTTGCCTTGTTTTACTGCCAATTGGCTACGTTCTTCGCGATCATAAACAATACGTGTAAGTGAATGATCAAGATTTTTTAAGCTTGGTTGGTAATGTTTACCTGCTGCGGCATTGGCATTATAAATTTCAGGACGGTAAATTCTTTGGAATGTTTCCATCGTACTAATCGTACTAATTAATTCAAGATTGCTATAGTCATTGAGTAAGTCACCACAGAAGAAAAACGCGAGTGGTGCAACACTGTTTTGTGGCATAAAGTAACGAACTTGTAAGCCCATTTTATTGAAATATTTTTCAGTTAATGATGGCTCAGTTTGTATATATTCTACGCCCAATACAGGGTGATGATTTTCACTTCGTTGATAAATTTTAGTATCAGAAACACTGATACAAATGACAGGAGGCTTTGCAAAATGGTCTTGGTAGACTTCTGAATTTAAAAAACCTTTAAATAACTTACCGTGTAAATCACCAAAGTTTTCTGGAACAGTAAATTTAGGCTGGTTTTTATTATGTTCTAATAGTAAAACACTAAAATCATAATCTCGAACATAAGACGAAAAGTTATTACCCACAATGCCATCAATACGTTTGTTGGTGGTGTGATCAACAATATTGGTTTTTAAAATTTCAATGCTAGGGAAGGTATCTTGGCGTCCTTCATAGTCAATATTTAAATTCACGGTGACAATTTCAAGCTCAACAGAATAACGATCGCCGTTAGGATTGTCCCAATGTGCTAAATCATTAAAACGGTTGTTCATCATTTTTAGGGTGTTGCGTAAGTTTTCTTCACGACTTTCGCCTCTTGCTAAGTTCGCAAAGTTAGTCGTGATACGCGTGTTGTCTGAGGGATGATAGTTTTCATCGAAATTAATGCTTTCAATCGCAAATGTAAATTCTTGACTCATGACTTTGGACCCTAATTTTTGTAAATGAAGCTTGAGTGTCTTACACCATCTTCTAAACCATGTGCTGTGAAGTGAGATATCTGTTTGTATTGATACAACAACTGAGCGATTCAGAAGAACATGTTTATTTTATACAGTAAACTGTACATGAATAAAAATGATTTTATTTCACAAAAATATGAGCGAAATTCATGATGGTGTATTTTGAGTATTTAGCATTGAGCGAAAGTAAAATTTTGAATTGTCAAAAATGAGTTCATTTACAAAACTCATTGTGGTTTATATTTTAAATTATTTTATTTGCTAACTTGTTAGATAAGTGAAAACTTAATCACTATTTAAAATAGCCAAAATCATCTTTTTCATCAGCTCTATCGCAATTTCATGATCCATATTGTTTTGTACAGCAGCCATAGCAATTTCATCGGTTGCTCCATAAATTGCTATTAACTTCATTTGAATATGAGGCGTTGAACCAATTAAAAATGGTGTAAAGATGGTTGAATATGCATCAACAAAATAATTTCGGATACGAAATTTTAGATCACTGTAACCGATATACCCCTGTAATGCAGCGACAATTGCTTCATATTGTTGCCCATAATTGAAGGCACAGTGTAAATAAGCAGTTGCAACAGCTTGAGCAGCCAAATCTAAGGATGAGGCAGTGAGCATGGATTGTTGAATTGCTTGAATCACTTGATGGTCATAACGTTGGTATAATGCGACAAACAACCCTTCACGGTGGGTGAAATGTTCATAAGTGACAGGTTTACTGACCCCTGCCTGCTCAGCAAGCGTAATTAATGTTAAAGCATCTGTGCCTTGGTTTTTGACAATGTCTTCAGCAACCAATAATAGCTGTTCTCGGCGGTCGCTTTTTGACATGCGTTTACGCATTCATCTCACCTATGATTAAAAAAGGCTGATCATAGCATAACTAGGTGAAGCTGCTTCAACTCACCTAGATGATGCTAAATGGATACAGTTAATGAGGCATACACAATTGGGAATATGCATCTAAGCTGAGTGCAAGTAATAATTCACTATAGCCAGGATATGGATGCATTGCGTCTTGAAGACCTTGTAAGGGAATACCATGTTGTTTCATAACTTGTAATTCACATAACAGCTCACAAGCACGCTCGCCTAAAATACTCGCACCTAAGATATGACCTTGAGAATCACAAATCACTTTTGCCATACCAAAGGTTTTCTGATCGACCACTGCTCGGTCTAAATCAGCATAATTTTGGGTAAATATCAAAATATCGTTGCCATATTTTTGACGGGCTTCTTCTTCGGTAAATCCACAACGTGCAAGCTCAGGTTCAACAAAAGTACACCATGCAATACTGTCTAAATTAACAGCTCGTTTGTTGCTAGCATACAAATTGCGAACTACGCTTCGTGCTTGATGTCCTCCTGAATGAGAGAAAAGGTAAGGCCCAACGACATCACCAATGGCATAAATATGTGGCACAGTGGTTTGGTTATATTCATTGACTTCAATGCCACGTGGCCCATATTGAATACCAATATCATCTAAATTTAAGGTATCTGTGTTGGGTTTACGACCAAGCGCCAATAACACAGCATCACCGATAATGTGTTGATGACCTGATGCTGTTGCTATGGTCAGTTCAATAGCTTCATCTGACTGTTTAAATTCAATGGCTTTACTTACTGTATAAAATTGAACGCCTTCACTGGATAAATATTCTTGCACAGCCAAAGCAAATTCTTTTTCTTCTTTAATTAAAATATGGTCAGCCATTTCAACCAACTGAATTTGTACACCAAGGCGTTGTAATGCTTGGGACAGTTCAATTCCAATGGCACCGCCACCAAGGACAATTAAACGTTTTGGTAAAATTTTAAGATCGAAAATATTTTCATTGGTTAAATAGGGAATGGTGTTTAAACCTGAAATAGGCGGCACGATGGCAGATGAACCTGTTGAAATAATAATGTTTTTAGCTTCAATGATTTGTCCGTTAACCTCTAAGGTATGCGCATCTTTAAATTGTGCTGCACCTTGAAGATATTCAATACCTGCATCTTCAAGTACAGGTACAGCTTCTGCTTGATTGGCTTCATGAATTAAAGCCCGCACTTTATTCATAATCGCTGTTGAGTCAATGTCTATATCTGTAAACTTTTGAGCAGCTTTAACATCTTTAGCAATTTGAATGATGGCTTTACTTGGAATACAACCTGACCATGTACATTCACCACCAGGTTGATGACGTTCAATCATAACCACTTTTTTACCCATAGCTGCAGCAGTAAAACCCGAATTTAAACCACCAGATCCTGCACCAATCACTGCTAAATCATACTTTTTCATTTTATTTTCCTGCTTTATGTCATAAGCACTTGCTTTATTTTATGAGTGAAACTCATAACCTACCTTTAGTATATTACTAAAGGTAGGTTATATTGCTATGAAAAAAAATGCAAATACAGGTTGGATAAAGAATAAATAACTAGCATCAGAATATAGATTTTTTTGATGCTAATTTATGGATTTTAGATTTTAAGTATTTAATATTTAATTCTATTTTATATATTTTTACTGAGTGGCTAAATTATAACTTTTAATGAAAGAATTAATAAGGCGAGTATTTGTGGTGAATTAAATATGAGTGATTAGACACTCATAAAAAGCTGTCATTAGTCATATAGTAAAGCCGATAGTAGAGCATAGAAGAACAAAAATACGGCTGAAAAGCATTTACCGTTTAAACATCACAGTACTTTTACAGTCAGTGAATTATTCAACTATTCATATTAAATTTGTTTGTTTTTAACTGTGGTATGATGAAAATAGATAAATTGGTCTATTTAGAATAAATCATAAAATTATCTATACATTGAATGATTGATATTTAAATCATACATTTTACATCACATACTTTTGTTGAATATATATACATCATCATTAAGAATATTATTTATTTAGATGAGATGTGTTCAAGTATGATCGTTAACAAGCTCAGTAAATTGGTGAACTTTATATTTATAAATTCCAGTTAATCACAAGCTTGAATAAGAATTGCATCAATAAAACGTATAAAAATTAAATTAACTTAGCATTGGTGATACAACAGTATGGATGTGAAACACGTCGTAAGGCAACTTGTTCCGCTTTTAGGAGGAAAGGATAATATTCATTCAGCAATTCATTGCTCAACTCGGTTACGAGTAGTATTAATTGATGATAGTTTATTAGATTTAAATGCAATTGATGAAATTAAAGGCGTTAAAGCCAGCTTTCGTAAGTCAGGCCAAGTTCAAGTTGCGTTTAGTACAAGCGTAATTAATGAGGTTTACGATGAGTTTATTAATTTCACTCAAATTAATGAGGTTGCGAATAAAGAGTCAGCGAGCCAAGAGTCTGAGAAAAATTTAGGCTACTTCAAGCGCATTGCAAATACCTTATCTAAAATCTTTATTCCATTGATTCCTGCCATTATTGCATCAGGCTTATTAATGGGGTTATTAAGCTTAATTAAAAATTATGGTTGGCTAGATACAAAACACCCAATTTATACTTTATTGGAAATTTTTAGTTCTGCAGCTTTTATTATTTTACCTGTACTCATTGGCTTTAATGCAGCACGAATTTTTAAAGGTAATCCATACATTGGTGCAACTCTTGGCGGTATTTTAGTTCATCCAAGTTTTGCAAATGTTTGGGGAGGGTTAGGAGATTATCAAACTTTAGATATCTATGGCTTTCAAATTGCAATGATTGGCTATCAAGGTACAGTGTTTCCTATATTGCTGACAGTTTGGTTTATGAGTTATATCGAACGGTTTTTCAAACGTTTTATTCCAGAGGCTGTCGAAGTTATTTTTGTGCCTTTTTTAACCCTAATTATTTCGGGTTTTGTGTCTGTCTTACTGATTGGTCCAGCAGGCCGTATGTTAGGTGATGGCATTGCATTTTCTTTAACTTCTCTTATTGATCAAACAGGTTGGATTGCTGGACTACTATTTGGTGCTTTATATTCCGTTGTTGCAATGACTGGCATTCAAAATAGTTTTCATGCGATTGAAGCGGGTTTGCTGAGTAACCCAGACATTGGCGTAAATTATTTATTGCCAATTTGGTCCATGGCGAATGTTGCACAAGGTGGAGCATGTCTTGCAGTTTGGTTTCGATCGCGTAACGATAAAATACGTAAAATTGCGATTCCAGCTACATTTTCTGCCATGATTGGTTCGGTTGAAGCTGCCGTGTTTGGCGTGAATTTAAGGTTTGTAAAACCATTTATTGCTGGCATGATCGGTGGTGGTGCAGGTGGGGCATGGGTTGTATTTAATCATGTATATGCCACAGGGGTTGGTTTGACAGGGTTACCAGGACTGGCCATTATTCAAGCATCATCATTAATTAATCAGTTCATTGGTTTAGCGATCTCATTTGGACTCGCATTTTTTATATCTTTAGCATTTAAATACGATAAAGAGAGTGAATAATGAAAGAATTACCATTGCTTAGGAAAACATTACACGCTGTCATTAAAAACTATAAGCATCATCCTGATGATCAGTATCGCCCCGTGTGGCATTTATCACCTATTGTGGGTTTATTGAATGACCCCAATGGTTTTATTCAATTTCAGGGTCAATATCATTTATTTTACCAGTGGAATCCATTGGCTGCTG
This sequence comes from Acinetobacter apis, assembly GCF_900197575.1. Taxonomy (GTDB): domain Bacteria; phylum Pseudomonadota; class Gammaproteobacteria; order Pseudomonadales; family Moraxellaceae; genus Acinetobacter; species Acinetobacter apis. The sequence continues at coordinate 187,780 of NZ_FZLN01000003.1, forward strand.
ACCACAGTAATAAGTTTTGGGGACATTGGACATCATCTGATTTAGTCAATTGGAGCAATGAATCAGTTGCGTTGTTACCGAGTGAGGACTTTGATCAAGATGGCTGTTTTTCTGGATCTGCAGTAGATGATCAGGGTCAGTTAGTGCTTGTATACACAGGGAATGTGATGCTAGGAGATGGTAAAGACTTAGAACATCGAACGGCATGGCAATGTATTGCTCGTCAACAATCAGATGGTACATTTGAGAAAAAAGCGGTTATTGGTCAATTAGATGGCTATACAGGGCATATTCGTGATCCAAAAGTATGGAAGCATAATGATTTATGGTACATGGTACTTGCTGCACAAGCGCCAAAAAAGCAAGGCAAAGTCTTATTATTTAAATCAACAGATTTAGAAGCATGGACATTGGTGGGTGAAATTGCAGGCAGTGAACTCAATGATATGGGTTTATTTGGTTATATGTGGGAGTGCCCTGATTTATTTCATTTAGATGGTCATGATGTATTAATTAGCTGTCCGCAAGGCATTGAGCCTGAAGGCCGACGTTATTTGAATCTTCATCAAGCAGGCTATTTACTGGGTACATTAGACTATGAGACAGGTCATTATCCACATAGTAAATTTTTTCAATTAGATTACGGGCATGAGTTTTATGCACCACAGACGACCTTAGCAGAAGATGGTCGCCGTTTAATTGTGGGATGGATGGGCGTACCAGATCAAGATGAATTTTCTCAGCCAACACTCAAGCATGGCTGGATTCATATTATGACTGCACCACGTGAGCTCAGCATTAAACAAGGTCAAATATATCAATCGCCTGTTAAAGAGTTAGAGGCATTACGAGTCAATCATCAACATGTCAAAGGGATTGCTAACAGCTTGCCAACATTTGATTCATCTAGTGCAGAAATCATCATACACAGTCAGGATGATTATGAAGTCACTATTTCAAATACGTTATGGATTCAACGTAGTGCAGAAGGAATCACTTTAAAGCGTCAATCATTGAGCCTTGATGAAACAGAAGTCCGTTATTGGGATGGTGATGTTGAAAAGCTACAAATTTTAATTGATCGCTCAAGTGTTGAGATTTTTATTAATGATGGTTTAGGGGTGATGACATCACGTTATTTTCCAAAGCATGAGCTGTTGTTAGAGCTAAGCGGTGATGCTGTACTTGATGTGAATTATTGGGAATTAAAAGCTGCATCTTTAATTTAAAATTATTCTGTTTGAGGTGGTTTTCAAGCGGAATGACCTCAATGAGTTATGTAAGTTCATCATCTGCGCATGCATTTGTAAACTTACATAGCCTATCGATAAAGTACTGTAACAATTGGAATCATTTTGTCATCTTTCGTAGAATAACATTCATGAAATAGTCATCTTTTGCTAAGATAATTTTAAGGAAAGTTTCAAAATATGACAAATATGCTTTAAATATTTCATCTGAAATCGAGGTACAAATGCCAGTTAAATTAATCGCTGTGGATATGGATGGTACATTTCTCAATGGAGAAAAGCAGTACAACAAGCAGCGCTTTTTACAGCAGTTTCTGCAGTTAAAAGAGCAAGGGATACACTTTGTTGCTGCAAGTGGAAATCAGCTTTATACCTTAAAAAATTATTTTTCAGATATTCAAGATCAAATTGCGTATGTTGCAGAAAATGGTGCTTTTGTTGTTGATCAAACTGAGGAAATTAACTTTGCGCATTTTGATCATGATGTAACCGTAACCATGCTGACCGATTTGTCGCATGATTATGCGGAAGGCATTATTTTTTGTGGTAAAGATGGGGCATACATTGGTCCTCAAACACCTGAACATGCGATGCCAAAGTTACATCAATATTTCAAACGTTTAAAATCTGTAGATGATTTACTGCAAATTGACGATCAAGCGTGCAAAATTACAATTAATACCAGTGATTATGACTTTGATGATTTAACTGAACATTTAAGCCAAAAGCCATATATTCAAAATGGTCAAGTTCGTATGGTATCAAGCGGTTTTGGATTTATCGATTTAATTGTGCCTAACCAGCATAAAGCATATGGTCTTTCTTTTTTACAAAAGCGTTGGAATGTTGCAGACCATGAAGTTTTAGCAATTGGCGATAACAATAACGATATCGAAATGGTCACCATGGCAGGATATGGCATTGCGGTTGATAATGGCATTCCTGAGCTTAAAAAAGTTGCAGACTATATTGTTGGACACAATGAAGAGGAAACAGTGCTTGATGTGATTGATGCTGTGTTGCAAGCCAAGTCAGATGATGAGTTGGGTCAGAAGTTGGTGGTACTCAATCAGTTAGCACCTCTTGATAATTTCTTGAACTCATAAATAAAAAGACGATGCTTATGCATCGTCTTTTTTTATGGTATTTAAAATTAGCTCAAATGCTTACCAAATAAACTTAGTGCTTCTTCCGCATTAAATTTATATTGCGCACCGCAGAATTGACAATCCATTTCAATTGGACTTTGATGGTCAAGCGTTTCTTGTACCGCTTGTTCACCAATTTGGATCAGTGCGTTTTCACATTTTTGTTTCGAGCATGTACATGCAAAAGAAAGCTGCTCTATGTCAGGTAAGCGTACTTCTTCTTCATTATACAGACGATATAAAATCTCTTGTGCATCTAACTGTTTTAACTCATCTGCTTTAATGGTATCCGTCAGCATAATAAGGCGCGGCCAAAGATCTTCATCAATGGTGGTTTTTTCTTCTTCTGTTCTTGGCAGCAATTGAATAAGCAAACCACCTGAAGATTGCGGATCACTTGCAAGTACAAGATGCGTTGGAATTTGCGCAGAGCGGGCATAATAATCCATCAAACAGCCAGCCAAAGTAGGTTGGTCTAGACTGATAATTCCTTGGTAACGCTCACCAAATTCAGGCTCAATATTAATAAAAAGCACAGGGTTTTTTAGCGTTGCCAATACAGTGCTGCTGTCTGTTGCTTGTTCGAAACGTGGGTCACTTTCAAAATCTGCTAAGCCACGAACTTCACCCAAATGGTTACATTCAGCCATAGCCCATTTAAAGCTGCCTTCGGCTTGAATTTGTAAGCTAATACGTCCTTTAATTTTAAGCGTACTTGCCAATAATGCGGTTGCACTGAGCATTTCACCCAATAAGACCTGTATCGCTTGTGGGTACGTGCGTTGGTTCAAAATCGTGTGTAAAGCATCTTTAAGCTGTACAACTTCACCACGAATTGGGCAATCTGCAATAAAAAAACGTTGACGTAAGTTCGACATAAAATTCTCCAATATGTACCCTACATGGAGTCATTGCGTTAAAACACAAGTTATTCTGCTTGATTTCTTGCAATGCGGATACGTTCTTTAGGGTGAGTGTCTGATGATTCTAAATGATCTTGCTCTGAAATGGCTTTTTGTGTATCACTTTCAAATAAGTGCTCTAGTTCAGCCAATGCATCGCGATAAGTTTCAAAAACTTTATGTTCATCGGTATAAACTTGTTGCTGTGCAGCCAAAAGCTTTTCGTCTTCATCACGAAAAAGATCAATTTTTTGCATCGCTTCTTTCTCATCTACACCAAGAACACGAAGCACGCGATGTGCCATCCCTAATGATGATAAATATGTTTCACGCCAAATATGATGTACGCCCAAGTCTTTTAATAAGTGGACATGATGGCGATCCCTTGCACGTGCCAATATTGTGACATGTGGGTAATGGAGTAAAACATGGCGTGCAGTGTTTAATGCATCTTCCACATCATCAATGGCTAAAACTAAAATTTGAGTATGCTCAATACCTGCAGCACGCAGTAAATCAGGTTGTGTGGCATCACCATAATAGAGTGTACCGCCATATTTTCGCACAAAATCAATTTGTTTTAAATTGGAGTCGATTGCAGTAAATGGAATATGTTGTAAATGGGCAATTCGCGCAATAATTTGACCGACACGACCAAATCCAGCAATGATCATTGGTGGGTGAGGGTTTGGTACGTCCTCGACTTCAGGCATATTGGTCGGTTTAGATTCAATTCTAGGCATCACAAAGCGCTGAAGTAACCACAGTAAACACGGTGTGAGAATAATTGATAAAGTCACAATTAATGTAATTGGCTCTAAGATGGCATGAGAAATAATGTTTTCGCCATAGGCTGCATTAAAAATTACAAAGGCAAATTCTCCACCTTGTGCCAATGCAGCACCAATTAAAATACTATTTTTCCAATTATAACGATAATACCGTGCAATTGCAGTGAGCGTTGCCATTTTAATTAACAAGAGGGCAAGGGCACCACCAAGAATTAAAATAGGGTGGGTAAATAGTACAGACAATTGGGTCATCATACCCACGGTCATAAAAAATAGACCTAAAAGTAGCCCTTTAAAAGGGGCAATGCTTGCTTCTAATTCGTGCCTAAACTCAGAGTCAGCCAACAATACCCCAGTGAGGAATGCCCCTAAAGTGGTACTGATTTCTAAAGTATCCATCAGCAACACCACAGCTAGGACGATAAATAAAGCAACCGCCGTAATGAGTTCTGTTGCACCACTTTGTGCAACAAAGCGGAAAAAAGGACGCATCACAAATCGACTAAATAAAAACAATCCGCTAAATGTGGCAATAATTGCTGCAAAATAAGCAATACCATGATGTGCAGATGAAGTGCCCACCAATAAAGGAATCACTGCAAGTAAAGGAATGGCAGCCATATCTTGAAACAAGAGAATCGAGAAAGAACTTTGTCCATACGTGGTGTTTAAGGTTTGTTTTTCAGTCAGCAATTGTAAAACAAATGAGGTCGATGACAAGGCCAAAGCAAAGCCCAAAGCAAAACTTGCAGCAATCGATTGTTGTAAGAGCAACCATAAAATGAGCATGAATATGCCACCTGTGATGAATACTTGTAAGCTCCCCATAAAAAAGATAGCTTCTCGCATTTGCCACAAGCGTTGTGGGCGTAACTCAAGCCCAATTAGAAACATTAAAAAAATCACACCAAAATTGGCCAATTGCATAATGGCAGCTGAGTCATGTGCCAAATTTAAAATACTGGGGCCTAAAATAACCCCTGTAATTAAATAGCCAAGCACTGTGGAGATACCCAACTTTTTGGTTAATGGCACAATAATTAAACTGGCCCCTAAAAATATAATAATTTGAAGCAATAGAGACATACGGCTTCCTTGAAGTATTGACTCAGCTGACGACCACTATACGTGTGATTTTTGTGTCGTTATATAATGATTGAATCAGCATTTGGTGTATTTAATGTCGAATAATGAATATTAGTTTAACTCTTGAGGGTCAACATCAATTGAAATTTTAATGTGTTTAGGCACGGTTTTTAGCATGTCATACCACCATTGTTGTGTGTAATAGTGGAGATGAGCACGATGATCGGCAAAGAGCAGCATATGTGCATGATATTTGCCTGCTTTTCGCTGCATTGGTGCAGGAATAGGCCCCCAAATCTGTAAACTATTTTGGCTACATGTGGTTAAAATCTGTGCTTGTTCTTTCAGGAAATTGACTGCGTCATGCTCAGTTTTTGCTTCACTACGAATTAGAATACTATAGCGGTAAGGCGGAAGACAGGCACTTTGTCTCTCTTGTAAGGTTTTTGCTGCAAAAGCACGATAATCAAATTGGACCAAGGTTTTAAGCAGTGGGTGGTCTGGTCTTAATGTTTGTAAATAGACATCACCATTTTTTTCACCGCGTCCAGCACGTCCTGAAACTTGAGTAATCATTTGTGCTGTCCGCTCAGGTGCACGAAAATCTACACTTAGTAACCCAGCATCAATATCTAAAATAGCAACCAACGTCACATATGAAAAATGATGTCCTTTTGCTAACATTTGTGTGCCAAGCAAAATTAAAGGCTGATTTTGATGTATTTTTTGATAAATTTTTTCTAGACTGCCGACATGACGGGTACTGTCACGGTCTACACGAATCACGTCATGTTCAGGAAAAAGTTCTTTGAGTCCTTCTTCAACTTTCACTGTCCCCATACCAATTGGTTTTAGCGTATCGTGTTGGCATGCAGGGCATTGTTTGGGCTTGGTTTGCACAGTACCACAGTGGTGACAATGCAAATGAACATAAGGCTGGGTGTGTAATGTAAAATGAGCATCACAGTTTGGACAGTTTGCTTGCCATGCACACGACTCACAAATTAAAACGGGTGCATATCCGCGTCGATTTAGAAAAATTAAAACTTGTTCTTGTCGGTCTAAGCACTGCTGAATATGACCTATTAAGACTTGACTTAAGCCATGAACTTTTTTAGCAATTTTGGCATCAAGAATGTGAACTTTGGGCAGAATCGCATCACCTGTACGGGTGTTTAAAAAAAGATGTTGCATTTTGCCTTGTTGAACCAATGCCAAGCTGTCAATGCTTGGCGTCGCTGAGCCAAGCACAATTGGGCATTTTGCCAAGTGGGCACGGTATAAGGCGACATCGCGAGTATGGTAACGAAAGGTCTCTTGTTGTTTAAAAGACAGGTCATGCTCTTCATCAAGTATCACTAAGCCAAGACGTGGCATAGGGGTGAAAATGGCAGATCGAGTGCCTAAAATAATATCAGCTTGCCCACTTTGTGCAGCTTGCCATGCATGTAAACGTTGGCTGTCATTTAAACCAGAATGAAGTAACACAATATGGCAATGAAATCGTGATTGAAAGCGTGCCACAGTTTGAGGTGTTAAGCCGATTTCAGGCACCAACACCAAGACTTGTTTACCTTGTTTTAATACAGCATGAATCACTTGTAGGTAGACTTCAGTTTTACCACTGCCAGTGACACCATCTAACAAATAAGCCTGATAATTAGAAAGGTGTTGTGTGATTTGTTGAATGACAGCGGCTTGTTCTGTGTTGGCATTTAACGCAGGCTCGGCCAATTTTGTAGGTAAATTTAGAATTTCAAGCGGCCGTTTTTCAGCATAAACCCGTTGTTTTTTTTCGAGTGCTTTTAATGTACTTAGTTCAATATCATGCTGAGTCAGTTGCTGTTCATCGATGCCATGTGGCTGAGATTGTAATACAGCATAAGCATGTTTTTGTTTGGCAGAACGTGTAATGAAGGGGTCAGCAGACGGTGTAACTTGCCAAACTGTGGTTGAGCGTGCATTAGAGCCACCTTGTCTTAGTTTGGTGGGTAATGCGCTTTGAATCACGTCACCAATGGGCGCAAAATAATATTGTGCAGCCCAAGATAATAATTTCAGCATCTCTGCATCAATCAGTGCTTCAGCATCTAAAATGTCTTCAATCGGTCTTAGTTTAAACGTGCAAGGTTGGTCATGCGGCACTTTGCTGATCACCACCCCAATACAACGCTGCCGACCAAATGGTACCACCACGCGCATGCCCGGCATGACGGTGTGATATTGCTGTTCTGTCACCTGATAGTCAAAGCAATCATAGATCGGGACAGGTACTGCAACACGAATACGACATGGAAGATTATTTAGAGATTGCAGCGTCATGGATACTCGAAGTGATATGTAAATTAAACAGTAATATATAAATTTAAGTGAAGCTGAAATATGAAAAGGCTTCTTATCGAAGCCTCTTATTTAACGTCTTGATTTAAAAGAAACATCAATCGTTTTTGGTCGGTAATAGAGTCCTAATGCTAACAACAAAGCAGAGAAAATCAGAATAGGATAGTCTCCTAAACGGTTATAAAGCGTTTGTCCTTCAAATGCAGGCAGATCATGGCGCAATACAAAAGGTTGATCTAATGGCGCTTGGGCCACAATATGGCCTTGCTCATTAATGAATGCAGTCACCCCAGTATTGGTTGCACGAATAAACCAACGTCCATTTTCTTTGGCACGCATTTGTACCATTTGTAAATGTTGCCAAGGCCCCGCAGTTCCTGTAAACCATGCATCATTTGAAACCGTTGCCATAAACTCGGTATTTTGGCTATTAATCCGAGTTAAGTTAGGGTAGGCGACTTCATAGCAAATTGATACACCCAAAGGATGTCCATGAATATCAAGTGCTTTTTGCCCAGAATGGCCTGCTGATAAACCACCACCAGTGGGGTCGTTTTGTAATGCAGGCAAAACCCATTTAAGCAAGTTTGGCAAAGGTACATATTCACCAAATGGCACCAAACGTTGTTTTTGATATAAACCAGAGCTGTCTTTGCCTGTTGCCATCAGTGCATTATAAAACAACATTTTACCTGCTTCTGAAGAATTGGCTTCATCATAATACAACATGCCTGCTGCCCAAGCTGAACCTGTAAGTGTGGCTTGTGTTGTCATATCATGTAAAAACGGTTGGATCGTGGTTTGTGCCATCGGAATTGATGACTCAGGCCAAACGATTAAGTCACGGCCCCATTCACTTGCACTCAGGTTTTCATAAATTTCAAGGGTTTTGTCTTGATATTCAGACAGCCATTTGACGTCTTGAGGAATATTGCCTTGAATCAATGAAACAGATAACGGGGCTTGTTTTTTTGCTGTAACAAATTGAAGGGTTGATGCAACCCAAGCGCCAAGTAAAACAATGGCAATAGGACAAACCCAAATAATACGTTTTTTGAGAATCTCTGTGCTTGCAGTAGCAATGAGAACAGCAATAAAAGAAATACTAAATACACCAAATAATGGCGCATAGTGATCTAAATAGGCATCAGTGAAGGCATAGCCGACAAATAACCATGGAAACCCTGTAAATAGCCAAGTTTTCAGCCATTCAAATAACACCCAAATTGGGGCAAAAGTTAACGGGGTTTCAGGGAAAAAGCGGCGATAAAACCATGTTTGTACTGCGCTAAACAAGCCCATGATAATGGCGAGAATGGCAATTAAAAGTACAGATACGGCAGAACTTTTATCTCCGTATTCATGGATAGAGGTATACAGCCAAAATGCACCGATAAACCATAAGCCGATCCCATAGCTCCAGCCAATCAAAAAAGCAGGAATGGCACGCTTTTGATGTAAACACACATATAATAAAGCAGGTGACAGTAAAGCCAACCACCAATAGCCATAAGGGGCTAAAGATAAACTAAACACGCCCCCAGCGATCAGTGCAATCAAACAACATAACGCTAAAGGCAGTGTGTTCTTACTTGAGTGTGTGGTAACACTCATTGGCGCGTCGCTCGAATCAGATGAATCGTACGGGCATCTGCTTCAATGATGGTAAATGTCCAGTCGTCAATTTCAATCACTTGGCCAAGTAAATCATTAACAAGACCAATTTCTTGCAACAATAAACCACCGACAGTTTCAACTTCTTCATCAGAAAATGAACTGCTTAGCTGATCATTAAAGAATTCAACAGGTGTTCTTGCTTGAACGATCCATGTTTGTTTTGCACCTTGTGTTGTATCAGGCACAATATATTGGGCTTCTTGATCTGAGTTATCATGCTCATCTTCAATTTCACCAACAATTTCTTCCAAAATATCCTCAAGGGTGACTAAACCTGATGTTGCACCATGCTCATCAATCACCACAGCAATATGAGTTTGTGTATTTTTGAGCATACGAAGCACTTGGTCTGTTCGCGCACTCTCTGGAATAAACAGTGGCTGACGCATGAGTGCGGTAATATCTACTGTGGTGGTGTGCTGCGATAAAAAAGGCAATAAATCTTTTGCCAACAAAATACCAATCACGTTGTCAGGTTGGTCAATCGAAAACACAGGAAAACGCGAGTGTGCAGATTCAATCAAGACAGGTAGTATGTCAAGGAGTTGGTCATCTTCTTGTAAGCTTACAATGGAAATTCGTGGTGTCATCACTTCACGAATTTTTGTTGCGGGAAGGTCAAATACGCCTTCAATCATAGCAACAGTATCTGGTTCTAAAAAGCGTCGAGAGTCTTGTACAATTTTGAGTAGTTCATCGCGTGTTTCAGGAGCTGTACCCAGCCACTTTCTTAATCCACGCATGCCCCAAGATGGGCTTGATTCCTCTTGCATGATCCTTCCTAATATAGGTGTAATTATTTCGAATACAAATGTATGAATTATCATACCGAAGAAAAAACTCTTCTGCATTAATAAAACCATATGTATTGCTTGAAAAGCATGAATTTATAGAAATCTCAAGTCAATGCATGCTTTGTGATAAAATAAATTTTATTTGTTGGCACAATGTTCTTATGTCTGATCTCTCTATTTCACCACAGGTACATTTAAATACTCGTGGCCTATATTGCCCTGACCCGATTATGATGTTGCGTCAAGCGATTCGAAAGCTAAATGCAGGTGAAGTGGTGGAAGTGATTGCCACCGATCCATCAACATCATGGGATATTCCACGTTTTTGTACGCATATGAACCATGAACTGTTATTGCAAGAAGAGCAGTTAGATGAACATCGTAAAAAAAACTATCGCTATTTGGTTAGAAAAGGTGGGGCATAAAAAAACCTCTGTGAAGAGGCTTTTTTAATATATTACATGTTCGGATAGTTAGGGCCACCACCACCTTCAGGTGTCACCCATGTGATGTTTTGTGATGGGTCTTTAATATCACACGTTTTGCAATGCACGCAGTTGGCGGCATTGATTTGAAACCGTGGTTGGTCGCCATCTTCTACAATTTCATATACACCTGCAGGGCAATATCGCTGTGCAGGTTCATCCCATGTCGGTAGGTTTACATTGACAGGAATGGTCGCATCTTTTAATTTTAAATGTGCTGGCTGATTTTCTTCATGCACTGTATTTGAAATAAATACAGAGGATAAACGGTCAAAGGTCAGCACACCATCTGCTTTAGGGTAGTCAGGTTTGAAGTGCACTTGAGATGCTGGTGTTAATACATGATCAGGGGTTAAGTCGTGTAATGTAAATGGAACACGAAATACATTTTGATCAATAAAGTTAAATGCACCACCAATCCATTGACCAAACTTGTGCATCGCAGGGCCAAAGTTACGTGACTGATATAATTCTTCTTTTAACCAGCTTTGATTGAATTTATCAGTATAGGCTTTGGTTTCAAGAATAAAGACATCTTCACCCTCTGTAACACGTGCTATGCCAAGCTCACCGCCTTGTTCAACACCTTGTGCAATCGCGTCAAATACAGCTTCAGCTGCAAGCATACCTGACTTCATGGCGGTATGTGAGCCTTTAATTTTTGCAAAATTTAAGAATCCTGCATCATCACCTACCAAACAACCACCATTGAAAGTTAGCTTTGGTAGCGCGTTTAACCCCCCTTTGACCACTGCACGTGCGCCATAAGATACGCGTGTTCCGCCATCTAAGTATTGCTTAATTAAAGGATGAGTTTTCCAGCGCTGCATTTCCATAAATGGATACATATGCGGGTTTTGATAGGCTAAATCAACAATGACACCTAACGTAACTTGATTGTTCTCAGCATGGTATAACCACCAACCACCAGATGATTTGGTTTCAGACAATGGCCAACCTGCGCCATGCATGACTAGACCTGGTTGGTGCTTGACAGGGTCGATATCCCAAAGCTCTTTAATACCAATTCCATAATGTTGTGGATCAGCATGCTCATCTAACTTAAATTTTTCAATCAGTTGTTTGCCTAAATGACCACGACAGCCTTCAGCAAAAATCGTGTATTTGGCATGCAATTCATAGCCTGGTGTAAAATTAGCAGTAGCTTCGCCTTCTTTACTAACACCCATGTCACCAGTTTGAATGCCTTTTACGCTGCCATCTTCATGATATAAAATTTCTGATGCTGCAAAGCCTGGGAAAATAGCGACTTCAAGTTCTTCTGCTTTTTCACCTAACCAACGCACCACATTGCCCAATGAAATGACATAATTGCCTTTATTGTGCATGGTTTTTGGCACTGCCCAATCAGGCACTTGCTGATGAGCATCTTTAGAGGTCAAGAAGTAAGTACGATCTTCTGTGACAGGGACATGTAGCGGGGCGCCGAGTTCTTTCCAATTTGGAAATAGTTCATCTAATGCACGTGTTTCAAGCACAGCACCAGATAAAATATGTGCTCCAACTTCAGACCCTTTTTCTACAACGCACACCGTCAAATCGGATAAGTTGCTTTCTATTGCCAATTGACGCAGTTTAATGGCAGCAGAAAGACCCGCAGGTCCAGCACCAACTACCACAACGTCAAACTCCATCGATTCGCGTTCGATGTGCTCCATGTAGGACTCCTCATACTACAAAAGGTGGCAACCAAATCAATTGGTGCTGCCATGAGTGTTTTCTATGAATCATAGGCATAGATTTTATGCCTAAGATGATTTAAGTTAAACTAGACCAATAATGCATGATTGAAATTCACACTGAATCGTTGTGTATTTTCTGTCAAATGAGGTATAAAAGCGATGGTAAATCATGATATTTATCCTGAGTTGTGCAAAAAAGAAACAAATTCACCCATGAATGAAAATGAATTACAACTTCGCTTTGGTCAACTTGCCTATGATAGCGCATATCAGGCTCGTTTACCTTTAGATCAATGGCAACCGAAGCATTGTGGTGAGATGGATTTATGCATTCGTGCCAATGGGGAATGGTGGCATGAAGGTCGTCAAATTCACAGAACAAGTTTAATTCAATTATTTTCTCGTGTTCTGTGTAAAGAACAAGAGCAATATTATTTAAAAACGCCGACAGAAAAAATGTTAATCCACGTCGAAGATGAAGCTTTATTTGTCGATCGTGTTGCACGTATCATGGTTGATGGCAAAGCACTCATTTGTCTATCGACCACAGACAATGATCATGTTGTCATTGATGAAACCCATGCACCATTTATGCGTGATTATCAGGGTGAAATGCGCCCTTATATTTATATTCGTCATGGCTTATTGGCTTTAATTCAGCGCCATGCCTTTTATCATTTGATCGAAGAAGGTGAGTTGATTGAGAATGAAGCAGGTGAAACCATTCTGATTTTACAAAGTGGTGATTTTTGCTTGCATTTACATTCCTGAAGTTTAAGATTCATAGCTATTCATATTAATTCTTTTCCGTATAATGAAAAATGCAGTTCACTTGATAGACACCGTGATGCAACCACCCAAAGACCGTGCTTTTGCACCGATTGGTGTGTTTGATTCAGGGGTAGGTGGGTTATCGGTAGTGGATGAAATTTTTAAACACTTACCTCATGAACGTATGGTGTATTTAGCAGATACTGCACATGTACCGTATGGTGCAAGGTTAGATGAAGATATTCAAGATTTAACAGCACGCGCGGTAGATTGGTTATATCAAAAAGGCTGTAAAGCAGTTGTGATTGCCTGTAATACAGCATCTGCATTTAGTTTAGATTTTTTAAGACAAAAATATGGGCCTGACTTCCCAATTCTAGGTTTAGTGCCTGCATTAAAGCCTGCTGTGTTAAACAGTCAAAGTAAAGTTGTGGCTGTGCTTGCTACGCCAGCGACTTTTCGAGGACGGTTAATTCATGATGTGATTGAAGCATTTGCGCAGCCATTGGGTGTAGATGTGTTGCCAATCACCAGTTTAGAGTTGGTTCCTATTGTTGAAGAAGGGCGTGAACGTGATGCAACCACAGCACAACTGTTGCAAAACATTTTACAGCCTGCTGTTGACCGTAATGCAGATTACTTGGTATTGGGGTGTACGCATTACCCATTTTTAAAAACCACTATTGAAAGTGTATTTGCATCGCAATTTACCACAGTAGATTCAGGTCGTGCTGTGGCACATCATCTTGGTCGAACACTTGCACAACACAAGCTTATGGCACCTGTGCAGACATTTTTTCAACCGCAAGTGACCTGTTATTTTACAGGCGGAATGCATGCTTCACTTCAATTGACGCTAAAACGTTTATTGATACAAGAAATTACTTGGGATATTGCACCATTTGTAGCATATTGATTCGTATTCTAATTTTAATAAATTGTTTTTATAACCAGCACGGTATGTGCCCGAGTTTTCCTCATGGATGATAGAAAATTTCAAGTATTTATATCGACTTCAGGCCCAGAAATGGCGCCTGAATATTCGATACTCTGTCAGACATTGGTGACCATGGGTTATTTTGCATGGGGTTTGCAGCAGCGCTGTGAAGACACAGAGCACTTTGCACGCCGTCAAATTGATGAGTGTGATTATTTTGTGGTGTTGATTAGTCAATCTTATGGGGATCTCTCATCATCACATTTAAGTTATATGCAGTTAGAATATATTTATGCCATGGCACGGCAGAAACCTGTGGTTGCTTTTATTGACATGTCTGATGCGTGTCTTGCAATTGATGCACAGTATAAGCGTGATGAGCGACAACCTTTGCCTGTATTTCGACATTTAATTCAACATGATTTAACCTGTGTGTTTCCGTATTATGGTTTAGATGACTTAGAGTCAAAAGTTCGAGCAAGAATGCCAGAAATGGATATTTACTATCCTGCACAAGGTTGGGTTCGTTCAGCCAATACGCGTGCATTACATGACGAAATTCAGCAGTTGAAACACCGTATTAAACAATTTGAACGTCGGCAAGCGTTGCAAACGGGATTGGTTAGCCAATTTACATCTGTTCAGCTCACGGATATTTTTGATTTAGAATATCATGTCAATGCATATAAAAATGAAAGCGATCGCTATCAAAAAATTAAATGCAGCAAGCGTATTGTTTGGTTGGATTTAGTCAAAATATTGGGGCAATGTTTTATTCAGCCACAAGCAGAAGAACAGTTTGAGCAATGTTTAAATTATTATTTAACCCAAATGGTATGGAATGAGCATTATTTATTTGATGCTAAAATTACAGGGATTTCTGATATTGAAGTCCATGTGAAATCGCTTTACACCATTAAAATCCAAATGAAACAAAACGAGTGGATTATTCCCATTGGTCGGGACCATCGTTATAAATTGATTTGGCAGGTGACAAGTGAAACGCAAGCTCTCCTCAAGAAAGAGCAAGAAGCACGGCAATAACAGATATTGTAAATTACGATTATTTTAAGCAAAAAAATGAGTAACAGTTTTGTTTTATTCAAAATTAAAAAACGTTACATTAAAGATAAGTACAATGAGCGATGACAGCGATGACTACACAGAATAAACCTAAAGTAACTGTTATTTTGACCAATTTAGGTACACCCGATGAGCCGACTGCACCTGCAGTACGTCGTTTTTTAAAAGAATTTTTATCTGACACACGTGTAATTGAAATTCCAAAAATACTGTGGCAAATTATTTTACGTTTATTTATTTTACCAAGACGTCCAAAGCGTGTTGCAGAAGCTTATGCCTCGGTGTGGTCAAAAGATTCACCAATGCGTGAAATTATGCTTGAGCAAGTGAAATACATTCAAGAAAATGTACCTGCTAAATACCCTGATTTAGATTTAAATATTATTCCTGCCATGACATATGGCAATCCCGGTTTAAAACCTTTTTTAAATCAATTAAATGGTAGTGATACTGACCACATTATTTTATTTCCGTTATACCCGCAATATTCAGCGACTTCGACTGCGCCACAATATGATATGTTGTCACGTTGGGCACTTAAACAGCGTAATTTACCGGGTATTACGATTATTCGCGATTACTATCAGCATCCTTTGTTTATTCAAGCGCTTGCAGAAAGCGTACGTCGCTATCGTGCAGCCCATGGCACAGCAGACAAACTGTTAATGTCATTTCATGGTATTCCTCAGCCGTTTGCAGACAAAGGTGATCCATACCCAGAGCGTTGCCGCACCACAGCACGTTTAGTGGCTGAAGAATTAAAACTTCAAGACCATGAATGGGCGATCAGTTTCCAATCTCGTTTTGGATTGCAAGAATGGGTACGTCCATATACCGATGAACTGTTAGATGAATGGGCAAAAAATGGTGTAGAGTCAATACAAATTATGAGCCCTGCATTTTCGGCAGATTGTTTAGAAACATTAGAAGAGCTTGCAGTTGAAAATGCAGAGAACTTTAAAAAAGCAGGTGGGAAATCGTTTGACTATATCCCAGCTTTAAATACAGATGAATTGCATTTGAAATTTTTTGAAACATTAGTCAATGCACATCTTGATGCAGTGAATGTTACTTTAGCACATTAAGATTGACATCGGAGACGTCATGTTACACGTACAAATTGTACCCGTAACCCCATTTGCACAAAACTGTTCGATTGTATGGGACAGTGAGAGCAAAGAGGCTGTTGTAATTGATGCAGGCGGTGATGCGGATAAAATTCAAAAACAGGTGCATGATCTTGGTTTAACAGTAAAGCAGCTATGGCTTACGCATGGTCATTTAGATCATGCAGGCGCTGTAGGCGAGCTTGCACGAATTTGGCAGGTTCCTGTGGTTGGTCCGCATCAAGCAGACCAATTTTGGTTAGATCAACTTGAAGCTGCATGTAAAAATTACGGTTTACCTACACCTGAACCTGTGATTGTTAATCAATGGCTAAATGGTGGTGATGTCATTCATTTGGGCTCACATGCCTTTGAAATACGTTTTGCGCCCGGGCATACGCCAGGACATGTCATGTTTTATAACAAGGCACAGCAATTACTGTGGGCAGGCGATGTCTTATTTAAAGAGTCAATTGGACGGACTGATTTTCCGCAAGGAAATCATCAGCAATTATTAGACTCGATTCAACGTGAATGTTTAAGCTTACCTGATGAAACTCAGTTTATTCCAGGTCATGGCCCAGTCAGCCATATTGGACATGAGCGAGCACATAACCCATTTATTCAAACGAATTAATATTCGTCTTTCTCGCGGGATATTTCAGATTGCGGCGAGTCTTGTGTGGGTAAACGGTATTCTTCGTTTGCCCATGCACCCAAATCAATCAATTTACAACGATCTGAACAAAATGGTCGAAATGGGTTATCTTGCCAAGTGGTCATCTGACCACAACGCGAACAGGGAAAAGAACGACTCATAAATGACCTATCTTTGATGAAGGAATATAGGAAATCAAGCTAGCTCTTGCTAGACTGATCATCATTTTTATATTTTGATCTGATTATGCAAATTCGTCAATTTCAAGTACAGCGTATGTCTGCACCTCGTGATTTTCAACCAATTGAAAATCGTCCAATAGATTTAGAAATTGGCGCAGGTAAAGGGAAGCATGCAGTGATGTTTTGCGAAGGTCATCCACAAAGTACATTATATGCAATTGAAAGAACAAAAGAAAAATTCAATTTCATGGCAAAAACACATCAAACACAAGCCTTAGATAATTTACATCCTATTCATGCGGACGCTATTCCTTGGATTACACATGCGATTTTCCCTGAACAGGTCAACACATGTTTTATTTTGTATCCTAATCCTGAGCCGCATAATTCCGCACAACGTTGGTTAAATATGCCTTTCTTTGAATTGTTATTATCAAGAGTGCGTGCAGGCGGCACAATTATTTTAGCAAGTAATATTGCAGAGTATATTGCAGAGGCAGAAACCCAATTAAACAGGGTGTGGCAATTGCCTTATGTTAAAGAAAAAATTTCGAGCGACTCTGCACGGACACACTTTGAAGTGAAATATTTAGAACGTGGTGAATTGTGTCAGCAATTGGTGATCAGTAAACCCCATGGCTATCACACTCGATTTGATACGTTTTTACCATTACATGGGAAACAGCATGCTGAATAAGCCATCGGTTGCAATTATTGGTGCAGGGCCAGCAGGGCTTATGGCAGCAGAGGTATTAAGTGCATCAAATCAATATGATGTGCATGTATTTGAACAAATGCCATCTGCAGCACGTAAATTTTTAATGGCAGGGAAAACCGGCTTAAATATTTCACATGCTGAAGCATTGACGGCTTTTATTCGCCGTTATGATCAACCGCAATGGCTCGCACCTTGGCTACAGCGATGTGATGCACCGTGGATTCAAGCATGGATGAAAACATTGGGGGTCGAATCTTATGTTGGTTCATCAGGGCGTATTTTTCCTGTAGAGATGAAAGCTGCCCCTTTATTGCGTGCATGGTTAGCACGCTTGGGTCATGCAGGTGTTCAATTTCATTACCGTCATCAGTGTATAGGTATTCAAAACTTACAATTGTATGTAAAAAATAAAGTAGAGGTAGAGCATCGTTATGCATTCGATGCCATTGTTTTAGCTTGTGGTGCAGTCTCTTGGCCACGTTTAGGCAGTGATGGTGCATGGCAGCAGTGGCTTTCGCCATCTGAACTTAAACCATTTCAAGCCAGTAATGTTGGTGTAACTCGGCCATGGTCTGAATTTATGCAGCCTTTTTTTGGTCATCCTTTAAAGCGCATTACTGCGTGGACGGCTGAGGCAAATACAGAAATGATAACAGGCGATGTGGTTATCACTCACTATGGCTTAGAAAGTGGGGTCATTTACCGTTTAAATCGTTATTTAAGGGCAGTTAATCAGCCAAAAGTGCTCTATGTAGACTTATTACCTTCACTGACAGAAGCAGAACTCATCACCAAATTGCAAGCAAAGAATAAGCAATCTATTGCAAATGTATGGCGTAAAGTAGGCTTGGATTCGGTAAAGTCGGGCTTGCTTAGAGAGTTGGTTACAAAATCGGATTGGTCATCTGCTGAAAAAATGGCAAAACATATTAAAGCACTCGCCATTCCGTTAGATGGTTTTCGCCCGATTGATGAAGCCATCAGTTGTGCAGGTGGCGTGTTAAGCGATGCACTCACTGAGCATTTGCAGTTAAAAAGCCATCAAGGTGTGTTTTGTTGTGGCGAAATGCTTGATTGGGATGCACCGACAGGTGGTTATTTATTGACAGCATGCTTTGCAAGTGGACGTGTTGCAGGTGAGGGCGTTATTCAATTTCTAACCCAATCTAATGCTTTAAATTCCAATTAAGCTGCTTTGGTTAAAATCTTCTAATAATAAACAATCGGCTATAACCCTTGTATTAGCTGTCATATGGAAAAAGATATGTTTTACCCTTTATTGGCAATTGCTTTAGGTTCTGTGCTTGGTGGTTGGTTACGGTGGTTCATTGGTTTAAGATTAAACACAATTTATCCTGCTATTCCTCTTGGTACAGTATGTGTGAATTTGGTAGGCGGCTTTATTATTGGTTTTGCAATTGCATTTTTTGCTCAAAGCCAAATGAGTGCAAATTATAAATTATTTTTAATTACAGGCTTTTGTGGTGGCTTAACCACATTTTCAACTTTTTCAGCTGAAATTGTGGCGTTGTTACAACAAGGACGTTTTGGCATGGCAATGGCTGCCATTAGTATCCATGTGATTGGTGCTTTGGCATTTACCTTTTTAGGTATGCTGACATATCAATGGATCAGCCAAAACTAATTGAATTTAAGCGTGCTTTTGCGCCAATGCTGTACCATCAAAACGTAGTGCATCCCAACCGTGAATTATAAATTGACGAATGTTTTGATGATCTTGGCCATTTGGTGACGCCAATACACTTTGATAATGCTCAGCAAATAAAGCCAAGGTATCTTCTTTATTTAATTTATGAAAATGAGCGAAAGTGAATACTTTGGCACTGCCTTGATTTTCAGTGATTGCGTTGGATTGCTCACCATTTTGAAATGCAGTTGGCGTATGTGTAAAACGTTCATCAATATATGCAATTACATCTGCAAATTGGGCTTGTTTGTTTTTTAATTGATTCAGTAATTCTTGAGCCATGTTGTTCTGCCAAATATTATTTTAAAGAAATATTATATTGCGCTGAAAATAAAAAAAGAAGCCTAATTTGGAGGACTTAGGCTTCTTAAAGTTTATAGTAACGCGGAAACACTACATATATATGACAATTATTTATGATTTTGTGCTGAAGGTATAATCTCTGTAAATATATCGCTTAAGTCAGCATGTGCTTTTAAGTGAATCAAGTTCCAATAATGCCCAGACACAGTTCGGTTAATCATTAAGGTATCAGGAGATGGTTTAAATAAATCCCAATATTTTAATGAGCGCTTGCCTAATTTAACACCATCATGATGCGCACTGTTTTCTTCAAAATCATAATAGGTGGTTAATGGGCGTAATAGAACTTCTAACCATTCTTGATACAGGTCTTCAGGAAATACCCCTTTTTCAGACAGGGCATGTAGCTCAACCATTTGGTTTTCAATTTCAGCAATATTTTTTTGCTGTGATGCATTAATTAATGCTTTAAATGTTTGAATAATTTGTGGGGAAATAACTTTGACACCGCCATAGTCATAGACAACCACTTGTCCATTTTCTCTAAATGCAAAGTTACCCGGATGTGGGTCACAGTGAAAGCGTCGTAAATGGAAGATTTCATATCCCATAGCACGGAACAGGCGTCGACCTAATGTGTTGCGCAGATCTTGTGGCCATGTACTTGCAGTTTCTATGCTTTCGCCCGGTTCATAGCTTAATGTCAAAATATGACGTGTAGATAGTGATTTGTAGACTTTAGGAATCACAATATGAGAGTCAAGCGCTTGGTGAAATGAGGCTGCAACTTCAAGGTTTTGAGCTTCAATTTCATAATTTAGTTCATTTGATAAACTGTCTTGAATCTCATCAAACAATTGGTCTTGTAATTTTTTATCAATCTTTAGCATGCCCATCATGCGTAGTGCTAAACGGACTTGTTTTAAATCGCTTTCACATGCTTCATCCACGCCCGGATATTGTACTTTCACCACCACATTTTCACCACTTAGCAAGGTGGCTTTATGAACTTGACCGATGGATGCTGCTGCAAAAGGAACTTCATCAAAGTGTTTAAAGAGTTGTTGGATCGGCTGTTTTAATTCACTTTCGACTTGCTGCTTAATTTCAGCATACGGCATAGGTGGGGCTTGGCGTTGTAGCTTTGAAATTGCTTTAGAAATTTCAGGTGGAAAAACATCTTTATATTGTGATGCAATTTGCCCTACTTTCATCACAGCACCTTTCATTTCCCCTAAGGTATCAGCAATTTGCAAACCAATATCTTGGAATAGTTGCTGACGTGCCGAGACTTTTTTATCTTCATCAGAAGTCATGTGACGAATTGAATTGGAAACTGTTTTGGTGGCAATGCTTGCAGTCATGCTTGCGAGCTTCAAAAAGCGCCGGCTAGGAGAGCTTGTTGACTTTGCCATATTTTTGCCTTTTGTATTTAAGTAAATTCAATATGTTCAATAAATCATAACGAGCTTTGTTCGAAATGTGTGCTTTATAATTGTTAAATTTTTTGTCTAATCTTTGGTCTATTGATGACGGTTTTGTCAGATTGTTAACAATACTGTTTTCATAGATCGAATAAAAAAGGGCAGTGAAATGATTCAGTGCCCTTATTTACATTATGCTTTGCCTTCGCCTTCAGCAGCAGCCATTTGCGCACGCTGAACATTGGCTTCGAACTCTGCATCAAAGTTAATTGGTGTTAAAAGCAATTGTGGGAAGCTGCCTTTAGTCACAAGATCATTCACCGCTTCACGTAAGAATGGGAATAAAATGTTTGGACAGTATGCACCCAAAATGTACGGTAGACGGTCTTCTTCAACACCATCAATTAAGAAAATACCCGCTTGGGTAATATCAACAATAAATGCAACTTCGCCTGCATTTTTTGCTTCAACCAATACTTTTAATGTGACTTCAAAGTGGGTTGCATCAATTTTATCTGCAGTAGATGACAAGTTAATGTTTAATTCAGGTTGCCATTCTTTGGTAAAAACTTGTGCCCCAGGAATTTCAAACGAAACATCTTTTGTATAAAGACGTTCAAGCGCCAATTGTGGTTGTTTCTCTTCGCTCATTGTAAAATCCTTAATAAATATTGGTTAAATTAAGTCAGTAGTTCATCAAGTTTATTTTCACGCTCTAATGCGTAAAGTTGATCAAATCCACCAATGAATTGATCATTAATGAAAATTTGTGGCACAGTGCGCTGACGTGTGCGCTGCATTAGCTCAACACGTACTTCAGGTGCTTCTTGTGATAAGTTAATTTCTTTATACACCACGCCTTTACGCTCAAGCAATTGTTTTGCACGAACACAATAAGGACATACTGTGGTTGAATATATAACAACATTTGCCATAAATCTTTCCTGAAGTTTGATGGTTATTTTGGCTTAACTAAAGGTAAACCTTGAGCTTTCCAATTGGCTACGCCGCCATCTAAACGGTAGCTGTCTGCATGTCCCACTTGTGAAAGTGCGCTGCCAGCAACTTGACCTAAGTTACAAATGAAGACCAATGGACGTCCAGCATCTTTAAGCTCTTCAATATGACTTGCAAGTTTACTATATGGAATATTACGGCTACCACTGATGTGGCCAGCACGGTAATCTTTGGCATCGCGTAAATCAATCAGCATTGCATTTTTAGCTTTAACCAAAATTCCAAGGGACTGTGGAGCAATCTTACGGCCGTTACGTTTGCTTTCAAGTACAAAAAACAGTACAACAAGGACTGCTAGAAGACCAAATAAAAATGGGTGATTCCCCATGAATTCGAACCAACGTTCCACAATTCACCTTACTACCATTAAAAATGAGCTAGAGTATAGCCTATATTAATCGTGATCAAAAACCTAGCTTCAAGGGCTAGCGTAAATAAAATTAGTTTTTTTGTTGAGCTTCTTCAATTTCATCACATAATCGTAAGAAGCTTTCAAGGCGTCTTGGTAAAATTTCACCATTTTGAGCTGCTTTTTCTAAAGCGCAGTTTTTAGCCTGTTTGTGGGTGCAATTTCTAAATTGGCAGAGCCCAATTAAGCGGTAAATTTCAGGAAAGCCATCATAAATCGCTTGTTCAGTTAAATGCCATAAACCAAATTCACGAATACCAGGCGAGTCCACCAACGCACCATGTTCACCAAAATGGATTAAACGAGTTGAAGTCGTGGTATGTTGCCCTAAAGCTGAATTTTCAGAAATGATATTAATTTTTTGATCGGCATCCGGCAAAATGGCATTAATCAATGAGCTTTTGCCGACACCTGATTGCCCTACAAAGGCAACAGTTTCACCGTCTAAACGTTCGATGAAATCTTGAATATCTCCTTTGGCTTCGGTCGTGATGGTGTCATAGCCTAAATCTTCATATTCTTTTAATAAGGTGTAAATATGACTATTGGCATCGAGCAAATCGACTTTATTTAGTACCAAGAGGGTTGGAATATTGGCATGTTGACATGCGACCAAGTAACGGTCAATGAGCATGGGTGCAGGCTCAGGTAGCGCTGCAAATACAATCACAATTAAACTGATATTGGCCGCAACAGGTTTAACCTTATGGTAGCGGTCAGGGCGGGTTAACAGTGATGTTCTTGGTGAAATGCTAGTAATAATACCTAAACCAGTATTGGGGTCGGCTTGCCATGTTACTCGGTCACCTGTGACCAAAAGTTCTAAATTGGTACGGGTATGACAGCGCCATACACTACCAAGTTCAATGGGTTTCCAAAAAGGTTCTGGCTCTCCAGGTTGAATGACAGGTCTTAATGGGTGTTCTTTGGGTGTCGAGAGGGCTTTGACCTCTAGCTGACGACCATAATGTTGCACAACTAAACCATCTAAATCATTCGATGTATCATATTCGTCTTGACGAGACTGTTGCTGCTTTTCAATGCGGCGTTTTTGTTGGTCTGTCAAACGACGTTTACGGATGAGAGCCATTCAAACCCTAAAACAAAAAAGAAGAAGCTGCAAAATAGCATGAAGACGTGTTCAATTACAGCCAAGACAGAAGAAATTTGCTACTATTCATGTTTTCAGGTGATAAGAATTGAGTTCATGAGCAGCACATTAGACACACGGTTAATTTGGATTGACCTTGAAATGACAGGGTTAGATACAGACAATGATAAAATCATTGAAATTGCAACGATTGTCACGGACGATCACTTAAATGTGCTTGCTGAAGGTCCAGTTCTTGCTATTCACCAATCGAATCAAATTTTAAATGCCATGGATGAGTGGAATACCCGTCATCATGGTCAATCAGGCTTACTTGAGCGGGTACGTCGCAGTCAACTGACAGTTGAAGATGCTGAAAAACAAACTTTAGAGTTTTTAAAGAAATGGGTCTCGCCAAAATCATCACCAATGTGTGGTAATTCGATTTGTCAGGATCGTCGTTTTATGCACCGTTTAATGCCAGAGCTTGAACAGTTTTTTCATTATCGTCATCTTGATGTTTCTTCGGTAAAAGAATTGGCAAAACGCTGGCGTCCTGAAATTATGAGTGGTTTGAAGAAAGAGGCATCGCATTTGGCTT
This sequence comes from Acinetobacter apis, assembly GCF_900197575.1. Classification (GTDB taxonomy): domain Bacteria; phylum Pseudomonadota; class Gammaproteobacteria; order Pseudomonadales; family Moraxellaceae; genus Acinetobacter; species Acinetobacter apis. The sequence continues at coordinate 211,963 of NZ_FZLN01000003.1, forward strand.
TAGACGATATTCGAGATTCAATTCGTGAATTAAAGTATTATCGTGAATACTTTTTCATTACCAACCAAGATTAATTTGGCATTTATTCACTTTTATTGGTGTTTTTGTGACTAAGTAGGTTGTTTATTTTGCAATCGTTCGATAAAGTTACAAATATTAATATGTAAACTAATATCTATTGGTGTAAACCTGTTTTTAAAATAGGTTGACATCAACGACTAAGATCGACGAGTTGAATAATGCAAAGTAATAATCCGATTTTAACGCGTGCTGAAACATACGCGAATTATGAAAAGCCAATGTCTATTCAGGGCACTATTGGTAAGTCAGTATTGCTTACGGCTGTTTCTGCAGCGGTGGGTTTAGCCGTGTTTTTCTACACCATTCTGACCATGCAAGCTGGTATTGCTTATATGTCAGCTCTTGTAGGCGGAATTGGTGGATTTATTTTGGCTTTAATTATTACATTTAAGTCAAATAGTACGCGTTCTTTAGCAATACCGTATGCTTTATTTGAAGGTGCCTTTTTAGGCGGTGTATCTTTTATCTTCCAAATGAAATATCCAGGTGCGCCATTACAAGCTTTATTGGCAACCTTTGTAACCACATTTATTATGTTTGCGCTTTATCAAAAGAGAATTATTCGCGCAACAGAGAAATTTAAAGCAGTAGTGATCTCTGCATCTATGGCAATCGCTGTGGTGTTCTTGGCTCAGTTTGTATTGAGCTTAGCATTTTCCTCTTCTATACCTTATGTGTTTGAAAGCAATTGGTTAGGAATTGGTTTTGCAGCATTTGTTGCAGTAATTGCATCTTTAAACCTAATTTTAGATTTTGATTTAATTGAAAATGCAGTTGCTCAACAAGCACCTGAAACATTTGAATGGACATGTGCAGTTGCATTACTTGCAACCTTGGTATGGATGTACTTTTCATTTTTACGTTTGATTGGCTTAATATCCAATGACTAATATGATTTAGTCTTCCCAAAGAGCTGCTTTAATGATGAATTAAAGCAGCTCTTTTCGATTCTATGTTGAAAATATGAAAAAAGATGCTTTCTGCAATTTGCAATGCATCACAAAATTGGCATGATTAACTCAATGTATAATTATCTTTGATGAGAGACAACAAGATGGCACAAGGATTACTCACGGGTAAGCGTTTTTTAATTGCTGGCGTTGCAAGCAAACTTTCAATTGCATATGGCATTGCTCAAGCATTACACCGTGAAGGCGCAGAGCTTGCATTCACTTATCCAAATGACAAATTAAAAAAGCGTGTTGATGATTTTGCAGCGTCTTTTGGTTCAACACTGGTTTTTCCTTGTGATGTTGGTGTCGATGGACATATTGATGCTGCTTTTGCTGAACTTGCAAAAACATGGGATGGCTTAGATGGTGTTGTGCATTCGATTGGTTTTGCCCCTGCACATACACTAGATGGCGATTTTACTGATGTGACTGATCGTGAAGGCTTTAAAATTGCTCACGATATTAGTGCTTATAGTTTTGTAGAAATGGCTCGTGCAGCAAAGCCATTATTACAAGCACGTCAAGGATGTTTATTAACATTGACATATCAAGGTGCTGAACGTGTTATGCCAAACTATAACGTGATGGGCATGGCAAAAGCATCACTTGAAGCAGGTGTACGTTATTTGGCATCAAGTTTAGGTCAAGAGGGTATTCGTGTGAATGCCATCTCAGCTGGACCAATTCGTACTCTAGCGGCATCAGGGATTAAATCATTCCGTAAAATGTTAGATGCGAATGAAAAAATTTCTCCATTAAAACGTAATGTCACGATTGAAGAAGTGGGCAATGCAGCATTGTTTTTATGCTCACCATGGGCGTCAGGTATTACAGGTGAAATCTTGTATGTTGACGGTGGCTTTAACACTGTTGGTATGAGCCCTGATTTGATGGGCGATGATTAAGTAAATCATGTCTAAATAAAAAAGTGGCCTGATGGCCACTTTTTTATACATTTAAAGTGCTTTTATTGGACTTCCACCCAATGCTTGCATGAGCGTCACATAGCTGTTGTATTGGTTCTGTTTGGTATTCACCAAGCTTAGCCGCGCTTGACGTGTGGTTTCTTGTTGATCTAAAACATTCCGAAGCGGCACAGAACCATAACGATATTGAACTAAAATGAGTGCTTCTGCTTTTTCTGATAACGCTAAATTATCTTGCTGAATCTTAACTTGTCGGTCTAATTGCAATCGATTGGATAAAGCATTTTCCACATCTGAAAAAGCCTCATACAAGGTTTGTCGATATTGCAGAATGGCTTTTTCATATTCGATTTGACTGATTGCAATATCTCGTTTCATGTCGTTATATTGCAAAAACGGTAGACTCAAATTTGCGCCTAAGGTGAGAATTGGATTTTTAATTAATTCAGTCAAAGACGTGCTGCTCGCACCTAAATTACCCGTTAAGCTGATAGAAGGATAATAACCTGCTTTGACGGCATCTTTATCGGCCAATGCCTTACGCAGGCGCAATTCAGCAGCTTGTAGGTCAGGTCGTCTTGAGATCAATTCAGCAGGCAGTCCTGCAGAAATTTCAGGTAATCGAAGCACAGGCAGTTTTTGCGGCTCAGTTAACTTTAACTGCTGTACAGGCTGATGCAATAACGCAGCAATTGCTGTTCGGGTCTCTACCAAGCTTTGTTCAATTCGGCTTAAATTTGCCAATTGGCTCTGTACAGCTTGTGCTGCTTGGGTCACTTCAACACGAGATACTTCACCTGCTTGATATTGAATATTGACCAAGTTATAGAGTTTTTTTGAGGTATCTAAACTAAATTGTGCTGTTGATAAACTGTCATGTAAATATGCCAATTGCCAATATAATGATGCTGTTGTACCAATGAGCGTTTGTGCTGTCGCTTGTAAGTCTTCTTCAGTGGCCAATGCTTCCCATTGGGCACTTTCAGTTTGTCGGCTTAACTTACCAAACAAATCTAATTGATAACTTACACCTGCATTGATTGAAAGTCCTTGAGATTCATCCTCACCTGTTTTAGGGGTGAAGCGGTGACCTGTGTTGCTTGATGCATTGACACGTAACCCTTGCTGATTTTCTGCTAAACCAACTCGGATTTGACTTTGTTTTAAAGTGAGTCCTGCCACTGCTAAATTATTATTTCTCAGCAAAACTTGAGCAACCAATTCATTTAACTGAGGATCATTAAATAATGTCCACCATTGGTCAGCATAGACATCAATATTGATGGGGTTACGTTGTGGTTGGCTATATTGAAATGCATTTGGGGTTTGTACTGAAGGTGCTTGATACGGTGATTTAATCAAGGCAGCACAGCCAACTAGATTTAACAGGCAACTGGTAATGACTGCCAATTTAAAAGCTTGCATGATGGTTTCCTTATTCTCTTGCTAATGCGGCCACTGGGTCGAGTTTTGCTGCATTTTTTGCAGGTAAATAACCAAAAATCATGCCGATTAAAGTAGAGCAAATAAATGCTGAAACAATGGAGATGGTCGAGTAGGAGAGTACAAATGTTCCTTTAGACAAGTGGCTGATCAATTGCCCTAACCCCAATGACAGTAATACACCGAGTACACCACCCAATAAACAGACCAAAATGGCTTCAATTAAAAACTGTTGTAAAATATTGCTTTGCCTTGCACCAACAGCCATTCGAACGCCAATTTCTTGTGTTCGTTCAGTGACTGAAACCAACATAATATTCATCACACCAATGCCGCCAACAATCAAAGAAATGACAGCAATCGCTGAAATAAGCAGGGTCATGGTATTGGTGGTTTTTTCAATGGTTTGTCGAATACTGTCACTGTTCATGGTGAAAATATCTTGGCTGCCATGACGTAAACTAATTAAATTAACAATCGCGTTGTCTGCTGCATCGGTTGAATATTTATCATTCACCAAGATCACAATATTTCGGATATGTAACTGACCGAGCATTCTACTCATCACTGTAGTGTAGGGCATATAAACATTTAATGTATCACTGCTGTTCATATTGCTATTTTGTGGTTCAACCACACCAATAATCCGAGCAGGTACACTGCCCAATAAAACCACTTGACCGATTGCACTGTGTAAATGACCAAAAAATTGTTTTTCAGTATTGGTGTCTATTACGACATCTTGTGCACGTGTTCGAATACTTGAGCGATCAAAACTTTGCCCTTCTTTAAACACTAAGCCTTTAACCAAAAAGAAATCATTGCTGACCCCATTAATCGTTGCGTTGGCCTCATTTTCTTGAAAACGAATAGTACGTGAAGATGTCACAACAGGGCTGACAGCAGTGACATAAGGCTGCGAGAGTAGCGCATCGGCATCACTTGGAACCAATGTCTTTTGATTGGCTGTTTTTGAATTATCCCCAAAGTTTTTGCCTTGAAACACTGTAATGGTGTTGGTGCCTAAACTGCTAATGTCACTGAGAATTTTTTCTTGTGTACCACGTCCTAAAGCGACGACGGTTACGACCGATGCAATACCAATAATGATACCAAGCATGGTCAGAAAGGTACGCATGCGATGGGCATTCATTGACAACAGTGCCATACGAAAGGCTTCAGATAATCCATCAATGATTAATTGTAATGGCGATGCTTTAGCACTTTTTTGCTGACTATAAGCCAAAACAGAGGTTTGATCAGTCACTGTTTGGACAATGTTTTCCTCAGTAGGCTGTGGATCAGAATGAGATGGCGTATTGGGGTGGTCTGCGATGACCTCACCATCCTTAAGCTCAATAATTCGTGTGGCATTTTTTGCAACATCCATATCATGCGTAACTAAAATGACAGTATGACCTGCAGCATTTAAGCGTTTTAAAATACGCATCACTTCAATACCGCTTTGCGAATCAAGTGCGCCTGTGGGTTCATCTGCCAAAATGACATCACCACCATTCATGAGTGCGCGTGCAATAGATACACGCTGTTGTTGCCCACCTGAAAGTTGGTTAGGTCGATTCTGTAATTTAGTGGCAAGTCCAAGTTCTTTTAGCAGTTGCTGTGCACGCTCACGACGAATGGAAGGTTCTACGCCTGCATAAATGGAGGGAATTTCAACATTTTCTTCTGCGGTTAAGTCATTTAATAAGTGATAACGCTGAAAGATAAAACCAAAGTATTCGCGCCGTAGTTTTGCCAATTGATCCGGCTGTAATTGTGCAGTTTCATGTCCATTGACTGCATAATAGCCTTCAGTTGGGCGATCCAAGCATCCCAAAATATTCATGAGAGTCGATTTTCCTGACCCTGATTGCCCAACAATTGCGACCAACTCACCTGCATAAATGGTGAGATTGATATTTTTCAGGACTTGAATGGTTGTTTCACCAGCAGGAAATTCACGAATTAAATTTTTGACTTCAAGCAATGCCTGTTTGGTCATGGTTACATTCCCATTGGTGGACCGTTGCGTTTACGGTTATTACTGGCTTTGGCATTTGCAGCAGATGAGTCACTGCTATCAGCAATCACAACTTGCTGACCTTCTTTGAGCCCTGCTAGAACTTCAGCGCTAACACGGTTGTTAATACCAATGAGAACTTGTTGTGGATACACTTGATCGTTATCAAACACTCGCACACTATTAAGGGACGCTTTGCCTGCTTGAATTAAGCTTTTTTGTGCAGCTGTTAATTCAAGCGGTTTTACTTTAGGTTTGTTTTTCGGGTCTGATGCAGCAGTGCCATTCGCACCTAAAACCAATTTTGAAGAACTCAAAGCAGAAGAGGGCACCAAAACAGCATCTTTCGCTGCATTTAACACAATATACACTTGTGCTGTCATGTTAATACGCAGTTTGCCGTCACTGTTGGGTACATCAAAAAGTGCATTATAATAGACAGCAGTATTGGTGGTTGAGGTTGTATCGCTGGTAATGGAGTCTGGCGCAGGTTCAATTTGGGTGAGCGTGGCATAACGCTTTTTCTCATCACCCAATGTGGTGAAGTAAATTTGTTGGCCTTTCTCGATTTTCATAATATCGGCCTCACTGACTTGTGACTTAATTGTCATTTGATCGAGTTTGGCTAATTTGACAATGGTCGGTGTGGTTTGATTGGCGTTTACGGTTTGCCCTTCATTGGTCACAATGGCAACAACGGTACCATCCATAGGTGCAATAATACGTGTAAAACCAAGATTGGTACGTGCTGTTGACTCTGATAAGCGTGCTTGTTCAATTTGTGCATCAATCACATTAAGCTGCGCTGCAGCTGCTTTAAATTTTGATTCTGCACCTTCGTAATTAGCACGCGATGTTGCATCTTGTGACAACATTGATTTTTGGCGAACATAAGCTAGGCGTGCTTCTTGGAGTAAAGCTTCTTGCTGTAAACGCTGTGCTTGCAAGCTGCGTATATTGGCGCTGCTGTTCTGTAAAGTATTTTCTTGGGTTTCAGAGTCAATTTTAGCAATGACTTGACCACGTTTAACTTGATCACCTAAATGCACATACATATGTCTAACTTGACCTGAGACTTGCGCACCTACGCTCAAGGTTTGGCTAGCATTTAATGTACCTGTGGCTAAAACAGTGCTTTCGATATCACCCCGAGTCACAGCTTCAGTAATATATTGTGGTTGTTCATTTTTGGGTTTTAGCCATTGCCATAAAAAGAAACTGACAAGAAGAAATACAAAAATAAGAATGACCAGTTTAATCGGCTTAATTTTTTTTAACATGAATACCAACAACGCCAATAAAAGTATAAATAACGAACGAGATTAATTAAGAATCGTGAATATTGTATGAATATTTTAATCTATTATGATTTTAAAGAAGTTTTATTTCAAGATAGGTTTGCCACACAATTCACCAATAATTTGAATCATCAGTAGCTCTGCATGTTGGTGTGAATAGCCTTTGATTGCCAAGTCCATTTGCAATAATAATTGTGGCCATTGCAAGAACTGTTGCGGCTGAAAACGTTTTAGCGCATTTTGATATAAACCCACTTTATTTCGCCAAATGCCCAATTGCGTGGCTTGGTGTGGTTGCTCAAATAATTGCATCAGTAATCGCATTTCTTTGCTTAGTGTCCATAATATCAAGCTCATTGGCTCACCTGTAGCAATTAAATATTGGTAAATTTTAACTGCATGCGCCAAGTCACCTGCAAGGAGTGCATCGCTTAAATCATATGTGCTATATCGAGATTGATCTTGTAAATGGCTGATTAAATCTTCTGCTTGAATGGTTTTTTGCTCAGGGATGAGGTCACTTAAACGTAATAGACTGTTTTTTGCAGCCAATAAATTATGTTCATGATGGTCTAATAACCATTGCCAAGCGGATGGCGCGAGCTGAAGCCCAATTTTTTGTGCTTCTAAATCTAAAATACGTTGTTTGTCTTTGTCATAGGGTGCACTCAAGGCAACCACGGTACCATTTGCTTCAACAGTTTGAAAAAACGCACTTTTCATGCTTTGGCTATCTTGCTTAGGCATGACAATCAATAGCGTATTAAGCTCATTGGTTTGAATGAATTGTTTAAGTAATTTGAGATGCTGTGCATCAGGTTTAATATTGCCATGTACTTCAATGGCTAAGCTTTGTGAAAATAGAGACAAACTGTTTAAAGCTTGGAATATCGTTTTCCAATCACTGACACTTTGAAGGTCATAACGTTGGCGTTCCACATCATTGGACTGCCAATATGTTCGAAATTGATCAAGTAGATTTTGTTCAAGAAGCGGTTCTTGACCATGTAAAATCCAAGCACCCAAGGAACCATTTACTTTTTTGAGTGCTTGAAAATAATCAATCTTCATATCAATCTATAGCCAAGAAAATCAATTAATTGGCTGCAGGTAGGCGATTACTTGAAATCTGACGTGTCATTTGCTGCGCAACATCATCAATCAGTAAATCAACCAAGTATTCTTCTTCATTGTCATCAACATTCACGGTAGCTACGTTGTATTGATAGTTTTTAACACCAGCAATGGTTCGTGGTTGGGTGACAGGGCGGCCTTGACGATCTTCAATCTGAAAAGTGACATTTAAGTGTAGGATAACTTCTGCTACCCGTCCGCTTAACTTTTGACGACGATAGGTATAATCAAGAACACGCAGCGTGTAGGCGTTCGGTGCTTTATCAAATTTAACACCACTGCCAGTGAGGTAAATGGTCAGTTTGTCACCTAAACGCTTTGCTTCTGTTGGTAAGTTTAATTGCATATGCTGATATGCAATAGGGGTTGCATTAGGGCCGACACCAGTTAAGTGAAAGCCACAGCCGACTAAGCTTGCACTTAGACCTAAAGTTAAAATGACCGCTGATAAACGATGGACCAAGTGCATGCGTCTTCCTCTTAATTACACAACTAAATTAACAAGTTTATTTGGCACCACAATTTCTTTTTTGGTTGGACCAGTTAAAAATTGCTGCACTTCAGGGAGTGCTTTTGCGCGGGTTAACAACTCATCTTTTGCAATATCAATTGCAACATCAAGTTTACCACGCAGTTTACCATTGACTTGTACCACAATGGTCAGTGTATTTTTAACCAATGCACTTTCATCAACTGTAGGGAACTGCATATCAGTTAAATCAAGGTTAAAGTATGCCAATAAGGTTTGGCTTAAATGTGGTGCAAATGGTGATAATAATGTCAGTAAAGTCACAATTGCTTCACGTGCAACAGCAGCATCTTGCTCAGATTGAATTTCAAACTTGGTAATGCTGTTTAAAAATTCCATTTGTGCTGCAATCGCTGTGTTGAAAGCATAGCGACGTTCTAAGTCATCACCCACTTTAGCAATGGTTTCATGTGTTTTACGACGTAAATCTTGTGCATTGCTAGACAACTGACTTTGATCTAGTACAACTGTATTTGGATAAGCTTCAACAAAACCTGCTGCCAAACGCCATACACGTTTTAAGAAGCGATTTGAACCTTCTACACCAGAATCTGACCATTCTAATGATTGATCAGGCGGAGCTGCAAACATGGTAAATACACGTGCAGTATCGGCACCGTATTGTTCAATGATGGCATGAGGGTCTACGCCATTGTTTTTAGACTTTGACATTTTCTCTTGGCCACCAATGACCACAGGCAAGCCATCTGCTTTGGCATGTGCAGCCAATACACGGCCTTTGTCATCATGTTCAAACTCAATCTCTGTTGGATTGAACCATGTTTTTTTGCCTTGTGCATCTTCACGGTAGAATGTATCAGCAAGTACCATCCCTTGGGTTAATAATTTGCTAAATGGCTCATCACCTTGAACCACACCTTCATCGCGCATTAACTTATGGAAGAAGCGGGCATATAGTAAATGTAAGATAGCATGTTCAACACCACCAATATATTGATTGACAGGTAACCATGTTTTTGCAGCTTCAGGCTCAACCAAACCCTGTGTGAACTCAGGTGATGCATAGCGTGCATAATACCAAGATGACTCGACAAAGGTATCAAGTGTATCTGTTTCACGGCGTGCATCAGCACCACAAGATGGACATGTGGTTGCATAGAATTCAGGCATTTTTGCCAAAGGATTACCCGAACCATCAGGAACCACATCTGTTGGTAATACAACAGGTAATTGCTCTTCAGGAACAGGTACTTGACCACATGATGGGCAGTTAATCATTGGAATTGGGCAACCCCAATAACGTTGACGAGAAACGCCCCAATCACGTAGACGGAATTGGACTTTTTTGTTGCCAAGTGCTTTTGCGCTTAAACGCTCATTTAATGCATCAAATGCTGCTTGGAAGGTTAAACCATCAAACTCACCTGAATGAATGAGTGTGCCATCTTTTGTGCCATACCATTCTTGCCATGCTGTAGATGAGTAGGCGTCTTCTGCATTTGGACTTTGAATGACCTGTTGAATTGGTAACCCGAATTTGTTAGCAAATTCAAAGTCACGTTCGTCATGGGCAGGTACCGCCATAACAGCGCCTGAGCCGTAAGACATCAAGACATAGTTCGCAATCCATACAGGAATATGTTCTTGAGTGATAGGATGCTGAACAAAAAGACCAGTATCTACACCTTTTTTCTCTGTGGTTGCAACATCTGCTTCTGAAACTGAACCTTGGCGGCATTCATCTATAAATGCATTTAATTCAGGACGCAATTCGGCCGCTTTTTTGGCCAAAGGATGTTCAGCAGCAACTGCAACATAAGTTGCCCCCATTAAGGTATCAGGGCGTGTGGTGTAAACAGTCAGTGGATCTGAATAAATCGTTGTATCAGCAGCAGGAAATACCACTTCCATACCTTCTGAACGACCAATCCAGTTTTTTTGCATGGTTAATACTTTTTGTGGCCAACCGTCTTTGAGTTGGTCTAAATCATCAAGTAATTCTTGTGCATAATCTGTAATGCGGAAGTAATACATTGGGATATCGCGTTTTTCAACCAATGCACCTGAACGCCAACCACGACCGTTTTCGACTTGCTCATTTGCAAGTACAGTTTGATCCACAGGGTCCCAGTTCACTGTTGATAACTTTCGATAAATTAACCCTTTTTTATACAATTGGACGAATAGCCATTGTTCCCAATGGTAATATTCAGGTGTACATGTTGCAATTTCACGGTCCCAATCAACCGATAAACCTAAGCGTTTGAACTCATTGCGCATATAAGCAATGTTATCAAAGGTCCATTTTGCAGGTGCAATTTGATGAGCAATAGCTGCATTTTCTGCAGGCAAGCCAAAAGCATCCCAACCCATAGGCTGTAAAACAGTTTCACCTTTCAGTCGATAAAAACGACTAATCACATCGCCAATCGTATAGTTACGCACATGACCCATGTGCAGTTTGCCACTTGGATATGGAAACATAGACAGGATATATCGATGTTTGTTTTCAACCGTGTTGGCGACTTTAAATACTTTACGCTGTTCCCAGTCTGCTTGGACTTGAGGTTCAATCGTATTGGCTTGATATTCTGGATTAATAGTTGATGTAGTCATAAAAATTTAATCGACGACAAAGTAAAGTGAAATAATTGAGGTACAGCATAGCGCAAAATGGACTAAAAAGTGAATTTTGCCGAATAAATTGTCTGTGTAAGAGGCTTTTTTTTAAAAATTTGAAACTGGCCCGTTCTGATCGGCTGTTTTCGGCGGTAGCAGCGGTGTTGTTGGTGTCGCTTTGTTTTCAACAACGGGTTGCTTTACCTGCGCTACATCATTTTTGGTTGGCAACGTGACAGGCATTTGATTTGAACCCTGTGCAGTTTGGCCATATGTTTTTACTTGTCCTTTGGTTTTTACCCCTTTTTTTGTTTGAGGGGGCGTTTCTGTGTAGTGCGTTGTACCATGTTCATCAACCCATTTATAAAAAGACTGTGCATAAACATGAGACATGCTCATTAGGCAGAGAATCGGAAGCAGCAAGATATTTATTTTAACCATTTGAATTACTTTCCCCATAAAAATTCATTTTAAAAAGCATTTTCTTTAAACACGATAAAAATTTCTGTGTTCTATTTATTTTAATGTAAATTTTACGAAAGGTATGAATTAATTCTGACCTTCTTTCGCTTATTTTTCGTATATATCACTTTCTATCATAAGAATTACGAAATATCACCTTAAGCCTTGACAATCCTAGCTGAAACAACAAAAATGCAAGGTAATTATTTTGTTTAACCACCCTTTAAATAAAATGGTTGCAATAGGCATGTCACTCTAGCCGAGATGTTATGTTTGAAAAGGATGCTTATCCCAGCATGTTTTTATATTTAGTCGATGTTTCATCAGCTTAATCTGTTGTTGCGTCTTTGTTACTCCTATTGCAAGATACATGATTTCGGCTCTGCTATAACAAAGTAGTACAGTCACTTTTGAGAATTAAGCGTACCTTTAATGGTGCAAAAAACAAATAGGGTGAATCACGTTGGAACTTCTTTCTGGTGGTGAAATGCTTGTTCGCGCACTTGCGGACGAGGGTGTTGAGTGTATTTTTGGTTATCCTGGCGGCGCTGTTTTGCATATTTACGATGCGTTATATCAGCAAGACCGTATCCAACATTACCTTGTACGTCATGAGCAAGCTGCAGGTCATATGGCAGACGCATATTCGCGTGTGACGGGTAAAACAGGTGTTGTCCTTGTGACATCAGGCCCAGGTGCAACCAATACAGTCACACCAATTGCAACAGCATATATGGATTCAATTCCAATGGTTGTCTTGTCAGGGCAAGTTGCATCGCATTTAATTGGTGAAGATGCATTCCAAGAAACAGATATGATTGGTGTGTCACGTCCGATTGTAAAGCACAGCTTTCAAGTGCGTCATGCCAGCGAAATTCCTGAAATCATTAAAAAAGCTTTTTATATCGCATCAAGTGGCCGCCCAGGTCCTGTGGTGATTGATATTCCAAAAGATGTAACAAACCCAATTGATAAGTTTTCGTATGCGTATCCTGAAAAAGTTAAAATGCGTTCTTACCAGCCTCCTTACCGTGGCCATTCAGGTCAAATCCGTAAAGCGGTTGATGAGCTCTTGTCAGCAAAACGTCCTGTTATCTATACCGGCGGCGGCGTAGTACAAGGTGATGGTTCTGAGTTACTTCGAGAAATTGCACATTTACTGAACTACCCAGTGACAAGCACACTCATGGGCTTGGGTGCAGTATCGGGGACTGATCCGCAATTTTTAGGCATGCTTGGTATGCATGGCTATTATGAAGCCAATATGGCTATGCATCATGCAGATGTAATTTTTGCAGTGGGTGCACGCTTTGATGACCGAGTGACCAATAACCCAACTAAATTCTGTCCAAATGCAAAAGTCATTCATATTGATATTGACCCTGCAACTATTTCTAAAACCATTTCAGCGCATATTCCAATTGTAGGTGCTGTTAAGCCAGTATTAGAAGAAATGCTTGCACAACTACAGCAATTGAATGTGTCTAAACCAAATCCAGATGATTTGGCAGTATGGTGGACACAAATTAATGAGTGGCGTAAATTTCATGGGTTGCGCTATGGGTCAAACACAGATGGCTTAATTAAACCACAGCAAGCGATTGAAGCGTTATATAAAGTGACAGATGGTGATGCCATCATTACATCGGATGTGGGTCAACATCAAATGTTTAGTGCACTGTATTATAAATATAATCGCCCTCGTCAATGGATCAATTCTGGTGGTCTTGGCACTATGGGTGTTGGATTGCCATATGCAATGGGCGCAAAAGTTGCATTCCCTGAGCAGGAAGTGGTATGTGTCACAGGCGATGGTTCAATACAAATGTGTATTCAAGAGCTATCGACGTGTAAACAATACGATATTAACGTCAAAATTTTATGCTTAAACAATGGTTCATTAGGCATGGTTCGCCAATGGCAAGATATGAACTATGAAGGTCGTCATTCACATTCGTATGTTGAATCATTGCCAGATTTTGCCAAATTGATGGAAGCTTATGGCCATGTTGCAATCACTATTCATCATGCTGATGAGTTAGAGACGAAACTTGCTGAAGCAATGGCAATTCAAGATAAATGTGTATTTATTCAAGTCATGGTTGAAGATTCAGAGCATGTTTATCCAATGCAAGTTCCTGCTCAAGCAATGAAAGATATGTGGTTAAGCAAAGGGGAGCGTACAGCATGAGACATATTATTTCAGTATTGATTGAAAATGAATCTGGTGCGTTATCTCGTTTGGTTGGTTTGTTTAGCCAACGCGGTTATAACATTGAAACATTAAATGTTGCGCCGACTGAAGATGAAACTTTATCCCGCCTGACGCTAACAACATATGGCGATGACCATAAAGTAGAACAAATTACCAAACAACTGAATAAATTGGTTGAAGTGGTTAAAGTGGTGGCTTTAAGCGATGGCGCACATATTGAGCGTGAATTGTTGTTGATTAAAGTGAAAGCACAAGGATCAGCACGTGATGAAATTAAGCGTACAGCAGATATTTTTCGTGCCAGCATTATTGATGTGACCCCAACCACGTATACGGTACAAATTGTAGGGACAACTGAAAAGCTTGATGGCTTTATCGATGCGCTTGCTGAAAATACCATTTTAGAAGTGGTTCGTTCAGGCGTATCGGGTATTGCACGCGGCGAAAAAGTGTTAAGTATTTAAATAAATAAATTTTTACTGGAGATAACAAATGCAAATTTTCTATGATAAAGACTGTGACATCTCAATCATCCAAGGCAAAAAAGTAGCGATTATTGGATATGGTTCACAAGGGCACGCACACGCGCTGAACTTAAAAGAGTCTGGTGTTGATGTAACTGTGGGTTTACGTGCTAATTCTGCTTCATGGAAAAAAGCTGAAGGCGCAGGCTTAAAAGTATCTGAAGTACCTGCAGCAGTTCAAGGTGCTGACTTGGTAATGATCTTAACGCCAGATGAATTCCAATCACAATTATACCGCGATGTGATCGAGCCAAATATCAAAGAAGGTGCAACGCTTGCATTTGCTCATGGTTTCTCTGTGTTATACAACCAAGTTGTACCACGCAAAGATTTAGACGTGATTATGGTTGCACCAAAAGCACCAGGTCATACAGTACGTTCAGAATTCCAACGTGGTTCAGGTGTACCTGACTTAATCGCAATTCATCAAGATGCTTCAGGCAATGCACGTAATGTTGCATTATCTTATGCGTCTGGTGTAGGTGGTGGTCGTACAGGTATTATCGAAACTTCATTCCGTGAAGAAACAGAAACTGACCTATTTGGTGAGCAAGCTGTACTTTGTGGTGGTGCAGTAGAACTTGTAAAAATGGGTTATGAAACCCTAGTTGAAGCAGGCTATTCACCTGAAATGGCTTACTTTGAATGTTTACATGAGTTAAAACTGATTGTTGACTTAATGTTCGAAGGCGGTATTGCTGACATGAACTATTCAGTATCAAATAATGCTGAATATGGTGAATATGTAACAGGTACTGAAGTGATTAATGAACAATCACGTGAAGCAATGCGTAATGCATTGAAGCGTATTCAATCAGGTGAATATGCAAAAATGTTCATTCAAGAAGGCGCTTTAAACTACCCATCAATGACTGCTCGTCGCCGTCAAAATGCAGAGCATGGCATTGAAGTAACAGGTAATAAATTGCGTGCAATGATGCCTTGGATCAAAGCGAACAAAATTATCGATAAAGATAAAAACTAAGTCGTTTTTGAGCAATAAAAAACCTCACCTCAGTGGGGTTTTTTATTGTAATGATTGTTTGAGATGTCATATCACTATCATATAAATCTAGTTATGATAGCCATGTAGCAAAAGTAATGAATGATCGACCTTGTTATTGAAAAACTAAGGCAAAACATAAAAACAAAACAATAAAAGTTGGGGTGATTTATGTTACAAACACTCATCATAAAAATTCAAGCATTGGACTTAAAAGGCTGTATCTACTTAAATCAACTTTCTAGAAATCATCATGTTGCCTTATTTTTTAAATTAATTAGTCGCTTAGGTGATGGCACATTTTGGTTTGCGATTTTATGTTTGATCTATTTGTCGCAACCTAAAAGTTATTACATTCAAGTGATGTATTTGGCCAGTGCGAGCTTTTTAACAACCTTGTTATATAAAGCATTAAAACATAAAACAACGCGACCTAGACCGTATCAAGTTCACCAAGTCATTATTTTAGGTGAGCGCCCGCTTGATCACTTTAGCTTTCCATCAGGACATACTTTACATGCTGTGATTTCCACCATTGTATTTGGTTATATACAGCCCGCCTTACTTTTAATTATGTTGCCATTTACAGTTTTAGTTGCCATTTCAAGAATGGTATTGGGCTTACATTATCCAACAGATGTCTTGGTAGGTGCTTTACTTGGTACATTGCTGTCTTTTGGTGTGATTGGTTTTGCCAGCTATGCGCAGATTTTGTTATAACAGCGCGATGTCATATATGAAATAATTTTAAAATTTATTAAAGTCGTTCAAATTTATTTTGAACATCAATCAAAGGAATCATTAATGGGATTACGTTGGACAGATACATTAGATATCGCAATTGAGCTATCAGAGATTCATACAGATGTTGATCCGCAGTGGGTGAGATTTACAGATTTACATGCATGGATTTGTGCTTTGCCTCATTTTGAAGATGACCCTGCAAAATCAACAGAAGGGGTGCTTGAGGCGATTCAAATGGCTTGGATTGACGAAACGGATTAAAAAAATCAAACTTTTACATATTGTAAGCAGATTATTTTAGCTGATCTCGTTATAATGCAAAAAATTTTTTACAGTGACTTTAAGGAGCCGATCAATGGCTATTGAACGTACATTATCAATTGTTAAACCAGATGCTGTTGGTAAAAACCACATTGGTGACATCTTTTCTCGTTTCGAAAAAGCGGGTTTAAAAATTGTTGCAACTAAATTAAAGCATTTGTCTCAAGCTGAAGCTGAAGGCTTCTATGCTGAGCACAAAGAACGTGGTTTCTTTGCTGACCTTGTTTCATTCATGACATCAGGTCCTGTTGTTGTGTCTGTATTAGAAGGCGAGAATGCAGTACTTGCACACCGTGATATTCTAGGCGCAACAAATCCTAAAGATGCTGCACCTGGTACAATCCGTGCTGACTTTGCAGTAAGCATTGACGAAAATGCAGCACATGGTTCAGATTCAGTTGAATCTGCTGCACGTGAAGTATCTTACTTCTTTGCACAAACTGAAGTGTATCCACGTACTCGTTAATTCCGAGACGAGAAGACCAGATAAGTGCTATAATACTTATCTGGTTTTTTATTCTCTTCATTTTCTTGCTGCTCATATCCGAGCACGCTTTTCCACATTTATCAATTTGATTAGGTAATATTATGGCTCATGACGTAGTTCGTTCGTCTTTGGTAGATGAACAAAGCAGCGATACCACATCGACTCAGCCTGTTCAACATAGCACCCAAAAAATTAATTTATTGGGAATGTCGCGTGCGAATTTAGAGCGCTTTTTTGAAGAAATCGGTGAAAAAAAGTTTCGTGCAGGGCAAATTATTAAATGGATTCACCAATACTTTGTCACTGATTTTGCTCAAATGAGCAATATTTCAGGCAAGCTGAGAGAAAAATTACAACAGCGCTGTGAAATTAAAGCACCTGAAGTGGTGCATCGTCATTATTCAAAAGATGGCACACGTAAATGGGTATTTCGTGTTGGCGAAGGCGCAGGCTCATTGGTTGAAACAGTACTGATCCCCGCAGATGATAAATCAGGTGCACGAAAAACATTATGTATCTCATCACAAGTGGGCTGTGCTTTAGATTGCTCCTTCTGTTCAACAGGTAAGCAAGGCTTTCAACGCGACTTATCAACCGATGAAATTATCGGTCAGTTATGGATTGCCAATCAATCTTACATGGAAGATGTTGATATTCCAGAGCGCACGCGCTCAGTCACAAATGTGGTGATGATGGGCATGGGCGAACCACTGTTGAACTTTAAACCTGTGGTTGAATCGATGTCTCTTATGTTAGATGACTTTGCATATGGTATGTCAAAACGCCGTGTAACCTTGTCAACATCAGGTATTGTGCCAATGATTGATAAGTTATCAGAAGAATTAGATGTAGCATTGGCGATTTCATTGCATGCGCCAAATGATGAATTACGCAATGAACTTGTGCCAATTAACAAAAAATATCCTTTACAACAACTTATTTCTGCTGCACAACGTTATATACGTAAAGATGGTAATGAGAGCGCACGTAAGCATGTCACCATCGAATATGTTATGTTAGAAGGTGTAAATGACCAAGATATTCATGCACAGCAAATGGTACGTTTATTAAAAGACTTACCAAGTAAGATTAATTTGATTCCGTTTAACCCATTTCCACATGCGCCATACGGGCGTTCAAGTCGAAATCGGATCATGACTTTTCAAAAAATCTTATCTGATGCAGGATTTGTATGTACCATTCGTCAGACCCGTGGTGATGACATTGATGCAGCATGTGGTCAGTTGGTAGGTCAAGTTGCAGACCGAACGCGACGTGCTGAGCAATGGAAAAAGAAAGTTGCCCAGCAAAATGAAATTGTTCGCTCTCAAGGATAATTGTTGGGATTAAAATGGTGCCTAAATGAAACGAATAAAATATGCGCTTGCAGTTCATTGTGGTTTAATCGCTGTCTTTTTACTGCAAGGTTGTCAAACAACCAGCGATGGTAATAAAGCAGATCCGCGTAAATCGGCAGAAGTACGCACGCAAATCGCTGCTGAATATATTCGTACAGGCGAACTTGATGCTGCCAAACGCTCTTTAGATGAAGCATTAGCCAAAGATCGCTATGACCCATTGGCGCATATGATGATGGGCGTGTTGCTACAACAAGAGGGCAGTCCAACCAATTTGGCGAAAGCGGACGAATATTTTAAACGTGCAGTTTCACTGAACAGCAGTGATGCACAAATTCGTAATAATTATGGTCGTTATTTGTATCAAATGGGTCGTTATACTGAAGCGGCTAAAGAATTTAAAATAGCAGGAACCACGTTAGGTTATAATCAACGCGCTTGGTCACTTGAAAATTTAGGTCAAACGTATTTAAAGCTTAATGATCAGGTCAATGCAGAAAAAGCATTTATAAGCGCATTACAAGTCAATCCGAATTCAGCAATTGCGTTATATGAGTTGTCGAATTTAAATTTACAAAAAGCCAATTACAAGGTGGCATCACAACTTTATCAGAATTATGTCAAAGTTGTAGGTGTGAATAATCAAAGAGCAGCCGCACTTTGGACAGGAATTCGCATTGCACATGCGAATAATGATAATATTAATTTGCAGGTCTTGGTGAATCAATTACGGGCATTGTATCCAGATAGCCAAGAATATCGAAACTATTTGCAATTACAGTATAAGACTGAGGCGGTATGGAAGTAAATCCTAATTCACAGCAATCGACAGGTAACACGTCGACCTCAAATACATTAGGCAATGTTCAACGTCCTGGGGAATACTTACGCCATGTTCGCCTGAATAAAAAAGCTGAGTTGGTTGATATCTCTAAAGTGTTAAATATTCCTTTGAGAACTTTAGAGGCGTTAGAGAAAGATGACTACAATGCGTTGCCTGAAGCTGCATTCATTAAAGGCTATTATCGTGTGTATGCGAGGCATCTTGATGTGGATGCATCTACCATTATTCAGCGCTTTGATGAAATTTATCAAAACGAAACAGGTGTACAAGCAAATCATGGCTTAAAAGATTCACCAATCAAAATTATGGGTAAACTTCCTGGTTCTAACAGCAACCGCAATCGATTGTGGATGAAACGAATTGGATTGCTTATTTTACTTGTATTGATTGGTTGGATTGCTTTTACAACCTTACAAAATTGGTCACAAAAGAAAAAAGCAACATTAGATGATGCTGCAAGCAATGTGTCTGCGCCATCGAGCGTACAAGTATTATCTGTTGATCAGAATCAAGCGGCATCAGGTGATAAATTAGAATTAAAAATATCACGCCCAACCACATTAAACATTGTGGATTCTACAGGCAAAGTACTTGCGACAGGACGTCAAAGTGACAATTTAGTATTAAATGGTCAATCACCATTTCAAATTCAATTAGATGATGCAAAAGCGGTGTCATTAAACTTAAACGGTGAAGCGATTTCATTGTCTCCTTATACTGTAAATGATAAAGCAGATTTTCGTTTATCTCGCTAAAAGAGAGAGTTGAGCAGAATGATAGTAAATCCAATAAAACGTCGTCCAACTCGTAAGATTCGTGTGGGTTCTGTCTATGTTGGTGGGGATGCACCTATCAGCGTACAAAGTATGACCAATACTGAAACATGTGATGTGGAAGCAACTGTGGCACAAATTGAACGGTGTGCTGATGCAGGTGCAGATATTATGCGTGTTTCTGTTCCATCGATGGACGCGGCAAAAGCGTTTGCTGAAATTAAAAAAAGAGTCAGTACTCCACTTGTTGCAGATATTCATTTCGATTATAAAATTGCGCTTGCTGTTGCAGATGCGGGTGCAGATTGTTTACGTATCAATCCTGGTAATATTGGTTCAGAGCAAAAAATTCGTGAAGTGGTGGCAGCAGCAAAGCATCACGATATATCGATTCGTATTGGTGTCAATGCAGGTTCTTTAGAAAAAGATCTACAAAAAAAATATGGTGAGCCAACAGGTGAAGCCCTATTAGAATCTGCGCTTCGTCATATTGATATTCTAGATCGTTTAAACTTTCATGAGTTTAAAGTCAGCGTGAAAGCATCTAATGTATTTTTGACGTTAGATGCATATCGGTTGCTGTCTAAACAAATTGATAATCCACTACACTTGGGTGTGACTGAAGCTGGGATTTATCGTACAGGTACTGTGAAATCTGCCATTGCTTTGGGTGGATTATTACTCGAAGGGATTGGCGATACTATGCGAATATCGCTAGCTGCCAACCCAGAAGAAGAAATTAAAATTGGTTTTGATATTTTAAAATCTTTAATGCTTCGTTCAAATGGCATTAACTTTATTGCATGTCCAAGCTGTTCACGACAAGAGTTTGATGTCATCAAAGTTATGCAACAGTTAGAAGAACGTTTAGAAGATATTCGAACACCGATGGATGTGTCTGTCATTGGTTGTAAAGTGAATGGTCCAGGCGAAGCCAAAGAAGCAGATATTGGAATTGTTGGTGCAAGCCCAAAATCATTGGTGTATCGTAATGGAGATAAAAGTCATCTCATTGAAACACATCAATTAGTTAATGAAATTGAGTCAATGGTTCGCCAACGTGTTAAAGTGCTTGAAGAAGCTAAGTCAAAAGAAATTATTCGTAGTTCATCATCATGAGTCTAATTGCTGCAATTAAAGGTTTTAACGATATTCTCCCAGAGCAAACACCTGCTTGGAGACGCCTTGAAACAAATCTAACATCGTTAATGGATGCATATGGGTATCAACAAATTCGCTTGCCGACTGTTGAGCAAACCAGTTTATTTAAACGCGCCATTGGTGATGCAACAGATATTGTTGAAAAAGAAATGTATACGTTTTTTGATAAAGGTAATCCACCTGAGTCATTGACCTTGCGCCCAGAGGGTACTGCAGGTTGTGTACGTGCCATGCTAGAACATAACTTACTCCGCGGGACAACGCCACGTGTTTGGTACATGGGCCCAATGTTTCGTTATGAAAAACCACAGAAGGGTCGTTATCGCCAATTTCATCAATTTGGCGTAGAAACATTTGGTGTTGCAACACCTGATATTGAAGCTGAGCTGATTTTATTAACTGCACGCTTATGGAAGCGTATGGGCATTGCTGATAAAGTTCAACTAGAGCTAAACACCTTAGGTGAACTTGATGAGCGTCAAGCATATCGTCAAGCATTGGTTGAGTATTTAACATTACATCATGATCAACTCGATGAAGACTCAAAACGACGTTTGACCACGAACCCACTGCGCGTGCTTGATTCTAAAGATGAAAGTACACGTCAAGTATTGGAAAATGCACCACAATTGCATGATTTCATGGGTGAAGAAACCATGGCACATTTTCAGCAATTGCAACGCTATTTGCAGGCAACTGGTGTTGAGTTTGTGGTTAATCAGCGTTTGGTGCGCGGTTTAGATTACTACAACAAAACGGTCTTTGAGTGGACGACGACACATTTAGGTGCACAAGGCACAGTGTGTGGCGGCGGACGCTATGACAGTTTGGTTGGGCAGCTTAAAGGCAAAGCCAATCAATCCGTACCAGCTGTTGGTTTTGGGATGGGACTTGAGCGTTTATTGCTTTTGATTGAGCAATTTGCAGAACCTGTTGCAGTGCGAGATTGTGAAGTGTTTTTGGTGGCTGAACCTGCATATCAAGAACAAGCGCTTGTATTGGCTGAACAGTTAAGAGATCAGCTTGAACAACATCATGCGCAACATATCCGTGTAAAAACAGGCTCACAAGGCAGCATGAAAAGCCAAATGAAAAAAGCAGATCAATCTGGTGCAATATTTGCCATGATCTTAGGCGAAAAAGAGTTTACTCAGCAATCTGTTGCACTCAAAAAGCTTGAAACAGCTGAACAAAGTGATGTTGCAATCAGTGAGATTACCCCTTTTCTGATCCAGCAATTTCCAATCGTTATTTAGTTTTGATAAGGATAATCAAATGAGTGCATTAACAGAAGATGATCAACTTGACCGGGCAAAGTCGTTAGCTAGAAAATATGGCTCTACGGTAGTCACTGGTGTTTTGGTGTTACTGATTGCTTTTTTTGGCTGGAATTATTGGAATAAAAAACAAAACGTTGAAGCACAAAATGAAACTGCACGTGTACAACAGTTGATGGATCAGGCGCAAGCTTTGACCCCAACCAGTGATAAAATGGCATTAAACCGTCTAATCACTGCTGCAGACGATATTGTGAAAAAAGATCCAAATGCAGTACAAGCGATTCAAGCACAATTTATTGTATCAAAAGCATATTTTGATCGTGGTGATTACGCAAGTGCAGCACGTGAATTAAAGAAAGTTCAGACAAGTACATTGAAAGATGCAGGCATGATTGCTTTGGTTAATTTACACCTTGCATATGCTCAAATTGCTGAAAAGAAATATGATGATGCACTAAAAACGTTGGATTTGATTCAGTTGTCTTCGTTTAAGGCCACAGTGAATGAAGTGCGTGGTGATATTTATGTCGCAAAAAATGATACTGTGAATGCACGTAAATCATATGAAGCTGCATGGGCTGCCGCTGTAGCACGTAAGCAACAGCCACAAGTGTTACAAATAAAACTCGAAAGTGTTGGTGTTTTAGTTGAAGATCCAAATATTGAAAGCCCAATTTTGAAAACAGTGGATGAGTCTTAAATGAATAAAAAGTTTAAAATACCGTTTGCACTCGCTGTCTTAGCGGTCGCTTTGGCGGGCTGTTCAAGTAACAAACCGAAAGTTGAAAAAATCAAACCTAATCCACTGCCAAAATTAGTTCAGTCGAAAAGTTTACAACAAACATTTGTACAACATGTTTCTGCGACCAATAAGAAAGATCCATTACGTTTGCAGATGGCTGTTGACAATGGAAACATGTTCTTTGTCGACCCTGATAAAAATACAGTTGAAGCCTATCAAGGTAACCAACGTCTATGGTCTACACGCATCGCTAAAAAAGGCAGTTTAAGCGCAGGCGCTGTTGCGGGTAATGGCATTGTTGTGGTGGGCAACCAAAAAGGTGAGTTAATTGCACTGGATCAAGCCAAAGGTACAATTCTTTGGACCAATGAATTATCAGGATCATTAATTACACCATCTCATATTCAGCTTGGCCGTGTGATTACAGTGACCAATGATGGTAATGTATATGCACATGATGCCGTTTCAGGTCAGCAGCTTTGGACATATCGTCTACCTCATGTACAGCTTAGCCTTCGCGGACAAGCGACGCCTGTGGTGCTCGATCCAAATACCGTGTTAATTGCGACTGCAAATGCTTATGTTTATGGTATTGATGTCGTCAGTGGTGTGCCACGTTTACAACGTCGTGTATCTGTTGCTGAAGGGCGTACAGATATTCAACGTATTAATGATATTGATGGCGATCCTGTAATGATGGGTCAGTTCTTGGTGACAACCAGCTATCAAGGTCAGGTGACTGTGACTGATCTACAGCAACAACAAGTGGTATGGAGTGATGATGCAAGCAGTAATAAGCGTCCAGAAGTGACGCAAGATGCTGTGTACATCACCACAACAGACGGTAAAATTATTGCTTATGGATTGTTAACCGGCGAAAAGCTGTGGGAAAATGATCAGTTATTGCATCGTAATTTAAGTAACCCTGTTTTACTTGGCTCTGATCTTGTGGTTGGAGATTATGAAGGGGCGCTTAGCCTTTTAGACTCAAGTACAGGTAAAATTGTTGGTCGATCTGCAACAAAAGGTGAGGTAACTTCCTTGCGTGTAGTCAACAACCAGCTTTATGTTTCAACTCAAAAGGGCGCGTTAAGCGTTTGGCAGAATCGTTAATCTATGAAACCCGTTATTGCGCTGATTGGGCGTCCGAATGTCGGAAAATCAACGTTATTTAATCAGATCACAAAAAGTCGAGATGCACTGGTTGCTGACTTCGCTGGTTTAACACGTGACCGTAAGTATGGAGATGCAGTTTATGACAATAAGTCATTTATTGTTGTTGATACTGGCGGGATCGGCGAAAGTGAGCTTGGGATTGATGCTTACATGGCTGAGCAGTCTCAAACTGCCATTCATGAAGCTGATATTATTGTCTTTGTGGTCGATGCGCGTGCGGGTTTATTGGCTTCCGATGAGCAAATTGCACGTGAGCTTCGAACCCTTGGTAAGAAAGTATACTTAGTTGCCAACAAAGTTGATGGTGTTCATGCTGAAGCCGCTGTAGTTGAGTTTTATCAGCTTGGTTTTGGTGAACCCATTCATGTTGCAGCAAGCCATGGCCGTGGTGTGGCGCAGATGTTGGAAGAAATTCTAATTGATGTGCCTGAAGATGAAGACAGTGCTGAATTAGATAAGCAAACTGGCTTACGTCTTGCCATCATTGGTCGTCCGAATGTCGGTAAATCGACTTTAGTGAATCGCTTATTGGGTGAAGACCGTGTCGTGGTTTATGACATGCCAGGTACAACCCGTGACTCTGTTTATATTCCATTTGAACGCAATGAGCGTAAATATACGCTGATTGATACAGCAGGTGTTCGTCGTAAAGGGCGAATTGAAGAAGCGATT
Source organism: Acinetobacter apis (assembly GCF_900197575.1). Lineage (GTDB taxonomy): Bacteria > Pseudomonadota > Gammaproteobacteria > Pseudomonadales > Moraxellaceae > Acinetobacter > Acinetobacter apis. Next base: position 236,692 of record NZ_FZLN01000003.1, read on the forward strand.
GAAAAATTTTCAATTGTGAAAACCTTGCAAGCCATTAAAGATGCTAATGTGATTGTTGTTGTTACCGATGCTCGTGATGGTATTGTTGAACAAGATTTGCATTTGATTGGCTATGCTTTAGAAGCAGGTCGTGCACTGGTTATTGCGGTTAATAAATGGGACAACATGTCTGAATATGACCGCAAACAGGTGAAACTTGATGTTGAACGACGCTTTGGATTTATTCCATGGGCACGTGTACATTTAACCTCTGCGCTTCATGGCACTGGGGTCGGTGAGTTATATCCATCTATTCATCGTGCTTATGAATCTGCAAATTTAAAAGTATCGCCGTCTAAGCTTACACAAATTCTCAATGATGCAACTGATCAACATCAACCACCAATGGTGAATGGTCGTCGTATTAAAATGCGTTATGCGCATATGGGGGGACAAAACCCACCTACGATTGTCATTCATGGAAATAAAGTCGATAAAGTTTCTGCAGATTACCGTCGTTATTTGGAAAATGTGTTCCGTAAAGTATATAAGCTTGAAGGCACACCAGTTCGAATTGAATTTAAAACTTCTGAAAATCCATTTGAAGGTCGTAAAACTCAGATCAATGAACGTGTGGCTGCACGTCGACGCCGCTATGTTCAAACCTTTAAGCGAGCTGAGAAAAAGAGCAAACGCTAAATATTTAAACTTAAAAGCCAAGCTTCTGCTTGGCTTTTTCTATGCTGACTTATCAGTTGATAAACAGGTCAATCATCCATGGTAATTAGGAACAAAAAAGCATTTTAGTGAAGTATCTTGTCATTTCATTAGTAGAAATGATTGATTAAAAGATAAGTTGTCCCAACCCATAATTTTTTTAAAATTTAGGATCAGTTGTGGAGTAAATGGACTAGATTGATTCGAGAATAATGCTCCCTAACATCACAACGCTCTATATTAGTTTATAGATCGATAATAAGGTAATTCATGCCAATTCCTTTTTTGCTTATATTCTTTTATCAATTCAAGAGATGAATGTAGAGTTATTTTTCTTGATAAATGTTTAAAATTCATATACTTATAAAAATTAGAGGTGATATTTTTTGATTTATAAGATTTATAAATAGCATCATATGTTATTTCTTAAATTTATATGAAAATAATTTTACCTTAGCATAATAATATGACATTTTAATCATTCTATTTAAATTTAGTATGTAATAAAATCATTTGTAAAACAAATAAGTAGATTTAATAAAAAAAACACTCCAAACATTTTTTTTACAAAAAAATTGTTCGTATTGTTTTTGTATCTAGATTAATTCGCTATAATTGAGTTTTATTAAGTGTGGATTAAATGTGAAGCTACAGTTGCAAGTTGAGCAGCTATTTAAAAGTGTTGCGTTAAACAATCTACATGCACTAGAAAAAATTCCTGCTATGCAACGTCGCAGACTATCTCCACTTGCCAAATTGGCCTTAAATAGTGCACTAAATGTACTATCTAACGATAAGGTAGATTATATCGTTTGGGGTTCTCGGTTTGGCGATGAAGCCAAGACGCTTACAATTTTACAAGATGTGCTACGAGGTGAAATACCATCACCTACGCAATTTTCAGTATCAGTACACAATGCAATATCGGGTTTATATTCTATTTTGAATAAAGATCGAACAAGATCAACAAGCTTAAGTGCAACATTGCCAGAAGCAGTCATAGAAGCATATGCATTTTTGAAAACACAGCCTTTATCAAGTAAAGCACTCATTGTGTATTACGAGGCGCCAATCCCAAACGTATATAGCGATTTAGAAACGTTTGAATCTTTTGCTGTTGCTTGCATTGTAAGTTTAGACCAACCAAATATTAGTTTAAATATAAATCAGTTGATGACTCTAGAACCGTCTGAAAGCATGGCTGAGTTCGAATCATTTTGGGGAAACAAAACCTTGCTACAGTCCGATAAAGGAGTTTGGGTGAGATGTTAAAAAGAAAGTTCAACTATGCTTGGCGTGTTGGTGCGACAGCATTTAGCTTTGCAAGTTTTGGTGTAGGCGGTATTGCGATTGGTACTTTGCTAGGTCCAGCACTGAAACTAAAAAAACTGAATAAGCAAGAAAGGATTGATGTTACCCAAACGGTAATTCAACAAAGTTTTTATCATTTTGTTGAGATGATGGTGCAACTTGGCATCATGACTTATGAGGTTGACGGGCTAGATAAGCTTAAAAATAGTCAACAAGAGTTAGTAATTGCGAATCATCCAACATTAATTGATGTCGTTTTAATTATTGGTTTAATGGAAAAAGCAAATTGTGTGGTTAAACAAGCCTTGTGGAAAAATATTTTTACTGCAGGCCCTGTGAAGAATGCAAATTATATCCTTAATGAAGGTTCTGAGCAGTTCATGAATGATTGTGTAGCACGTTTACATGAAGATGGTGCGCCATCTTTAGTCATTTTTCCTGAAGGTACACGTACAGTTAAAGAAAATAAGATTAATCTTTTTCAAAGGGGGGCAGCGAATATTGCATTACGTACAAATGTACCTATTCGTCCTGTCATCGTGACATGTAGTCCATCAACTCTCAGTAAAAATGAAAGGTGGTATCACATTCCTGATCGACCTTTTCACATATCCATTCGTGTATTGGATCCAATTTACGTTCAAGATATTGTTCCTCAACTTGAGGTCACACCTAAAAATGTGCGTATTTTAAATCAATATCTTTATCAGTTTTTTAATCGAGAGTTATCGAAGCAATGAGTGATCTTGCAACACAATTGAAGCAAATGATTATTGATGTTTTAGCGTTAGAAGATATTCGCGTAGAAGACATTGATGATACAGCTCCTCTATTTAACGAGGGTTTGGGGTTAGATTCTATCGATGCATTAGAGTTGGGGCTTGCTTTAAAAAAGCGCTACAACATTCATCTTAATGCTGAGTCAGAAGATACTAAAAAATATTTTCAATCTATCAATACGCTAGTTGCGCTTGTTGAGCAAAAAGGAACACGTTAGAGATATTATTATGTTAACAGAAGAGTATATTTTAAATCAGTTACGCGATTGGATGGATGAATTATTTGAGATTGATCCTAGCAAAGTAAACATGGACTCTAATTTATATACTGACTTAGATGTCGATAGTATAGATGCTGTTGATTTAGTTGTAAAAATTAAGAATTTAACCGGTAAAATGGTTGAGCCTGAAGACTTTAAAAACGTCAGAACAGTGCATGATGTTGTTTTAGTTATACAAAAAATGTCGATTGAATGCGAGGCATAATAGCTACTTTAACAGGGGTTACCTTGTTGATTTACCCTTTTTTAATGGGTTGGTGTTTGTCACATGGTTATATGTGGCAGGTAAGTATATTGTTATTGGTCTTGGGTGTATTACGTCTGATTTTTCAAAAGAAGAATAACGTATTGTGGCCTTTGACATCGCTTGCTGTCATTTGTGGCAGTTTTAGCTTAATTTTTAAATCGGCTTTAGGGCTTAAATTTTATCCTGTGATGATGAGCTTAGGTGCGCTTTGTGTATTTTCTTATACATTATGGAAACCACCATCGATGATTGAGCGTTTTGCCCGCGTTTTTGAGCCTACACTTCCTAAAGAGGGAGTGCTGTGGACGAGAAAGGTAACAATGGTTTGGTGTATTTTCTTTGCTTTCAATGCTTTTTTTGCATTTTGTACGGTCTTCTTTTTCCCAATCTCTATTTGGGTGTTATACAACGGCTTTATTTCTTATTTAATGATGGGGGTGCTGTTACTTGGTGAGTTTATCTTACGTAAGAGACAGCAAAAAATTCACAATGAATCATATTGATTACGCTGATCGCATTTTATGTTGGGATAGTCATTTAACCGCTATAACATTTAATGCATTTTGGCAAGATGTTGAGCAACAGGCAGGTATTTTATCTGAAAGTACATGCACGGAAATGGCTTTGTGGGAAGCAGATAGTTATGACTTTTTAGTCTTATTTTTTGCAGTGCTTACTACGGGTAAAACTTTAATTTTACCGCCAAATCGTGTTCCTGCTTTGGAAAAACAATTACAAGATCAAAATATTTATTTTGTTGAGCGACAAACTTCGCATCAGTCTATTTGTATCGATTTTAAATTATTAGAGCAGGCTAAAATTGTCTTCTTTACATCAGGGTCAACAGGCAAACCTAAACAGATTGTCAGATATTTAAAGCAATTGTTGAATGAAGTTACGTGTTTAGAACAACATTTTTACTTGCCAAAACAGAGTGTTGCCATTGCAACTGTAAGTCATCAGCATATTTATGGATTGTTGTTTAAATTGTTATGGCCTTTACATACAGGTCGAAGCTTCTACCGAGAGCAATTACTATACCCTGAATACGTAGTACAGATGCAACATAGACTGCTTGGATTAGAGTTGAGTAACTATTTAATCTCTAGCCCTGCATTATTAAAACGTTGGTCATCGGGTATAGACTTGACGGCATGTGAATCTATTTTCTCATCAGGTGGAAAATTAGATTCAGGGATTCGTGAGAACATAAATGTAGACATTTGCGAAATTTTGGGGAGCTCTGAAACAGGGGGTATCGCGTATAAAAAATCTGACGATGCATTATGGAGTGCATTACAAGGCGTAGAGATTGGAACGATTGAAAATCAACAGCTTCGTGTACGTAGCACTCATGCTATGACTACAGATTGGGTGCTGACTGGGGATCGTGTAGATTTATATCCAAATCAATGTTTTAAGTTGTTAGGTAGGGTAGATCGAATTGTAAAACTTGAAGAAAAACGTTTAAGTTTAGATGCAATCGAGTGCGCTATTTTACAATTAGATCAGATTGAGCAGTGTCATGTATTGATGGTTGAGCATGAGCATCGTCAAGTACTCGCTTGTGTTGCTGTATTGTCTGATGCACTAAAACTAGAAGCAAAACCTATTGTTGTTGCGCACTTAAAGAAAGAGCTGACCTGCTTGCTTGAGAAAATTGCGATTCCTCGTCGCTGGAGATTTTTATCTAAAATGCCTATAAACAGCCAATCAAAAATAAATCACCAAAATCTAAAAGAATTGTTTGATAAAAATTTATATCCAATGGTTTTATCTGAATATATAGAGCAAGATCATTATGGTTTTGAACTTGAATTTTTGCCGGATTTACTTTGTTTTAAAGGCCATTTTCCGAATCAACCTGTGTATCCTGGTGTAGGTCAAATTGCATTTGTTGATCACTTTGCAAAACAAATATGGTCCGATTTAGACTGGTGCTGTGGCTATGAGCAACTTAAATTTCAAGAGGTTATTCAGCCGAATCAAGTGGTTATATTGGCATTATCTCGAAAGGCACACAAAGTTAGCTTTAAAATAAGTATTAATGGTAAAGCTTTAGCCTCAGGCCGTTTTGTATATGAGTGTCAAATATGAAAATGGTTTTCATTATTCCTGTTTATAACCACCCACATTATTTAAATGAACTAATGGCCTATTTAAAACAATTTGGCCATGACATTATTATTGTGAATGATGGAAGTAATTATGACACCTCAAAGATATTAAAGACTCTTGCTCAAGGTGAGCATGTGACACTGATTGAACATGCTCAGAATATGGGGAAAGGTCAGGCCGTCATGAGCGGTTTAAAACAAGCAAGAATATCTGGTTATAGCCATGCCTTACAGTTAGATGCAGATGGGCAACATTGTTGGCAAGACATCTCTAAGTTTTTAGAAGCAGCTCAGAAAAATCCTTCTGCAATGGTCATTGGGCAACCCATATTTGACCAATCCGTACCCAAAAAACGTTTATATGGACGTTATGCAACCCATATTTGGGTATGGATTAATACCTTGTCTTTAGAGATTAAAGACAGTATGTGCGGTTTTAGAGTTTACCCTCTTGATGCAACGTTAAAGATAATGGATCAGTATACATTACGACCGCGCATGGGTTTTGACAGTGAAATATTGGTGTATTTAAAGTGGGAAGGAACGCCATTTATTAATGTTCCAACCAAGGTGATTTATCCTGAGGATGGCATTTCACATTTCAACGTGTGGGATGACAACGTTGAGTTAACTAAAATGCATACATCACTTTTTTTTGGCATGCTTGCTCGATTGCCTAAATTATTGCGTCACCAAATTAAAGGTTAGATGAACATGGCAAAGCCTCGCTGGAATGAAGTGAAAGAAAAAGGTGGCATGCTACCTTTACTGATTATTTTATGGTTATACCGTTTAGGTGGCCGTTGGTTTATCCAATGTATTTTATATTTTATTGTGCTGTGGTATTGGATATTTGCGGCTGCATCAAGAAAAGCATCATTAGATTACCTACAACGGTTGCATTTATTTGCAGGCGAGCGCTCGCCGTTCACTCATTTACCGACCATGACAGACACCTATGCTCATTTGATGAGTTTTTCCCAATCTATTTTAGATAAAATAGAAGGGTGGTTAGGTAAGTTTTCTCAGCAAGACTTACATGTCATGGGGCAGCAAGATTTAGGTCAGTATCATAAAAAAGGTTTGATTCTTATTGTTTCACACTTTGGTAATGTTGAGCTTTTGCGTGCAATTAAATCAGAACATTTACAAAAAATTAATGTTCTTGTTTACCAAAAACATGCGTCTAAATTTAATCAGTTTTTACAAAAAATCAGTGATAAAGCCAATATTAATTTAATCTCTGTTGATGAATTAGGTGTCGAAACGGCAATATTTTTAGAACAAAAATTGGCACAAGGTGAGTGGGTACTGATAGCTGCTGACCGAGTGCCAATCCATTCCAATCGTGTGCTAGATGTTGATTTTTTGGGTGAAAAGGCTTTATGGCCACAAGGGGCTTGGATTTTAGCAAGTATGTTAAAAGTGCCAGTGGTCGCTGTATTTTGTTACCGTTTTCAAAAAAAACTAGAAGTCCATATTCATTCGATGTCTGAGTGTTTACAGCTACCTAGAAGAACAAGAGAACAGGCATTGAAAGAGATCACAACACAATATGTTCGATTGGTTGAACAACACTGCCTACGTGTACCTTATCAGTGGTTTAATTTTTATTATTTTTGGAATAAATAAATATGCAGGTATTAACCGTAGGTGAAGCAGCTCTTACTATAGAAGATATTGTTGCTGTTGCTAATAATCAGTGTCAGGTTGCATTGCCGCAAAACGTGGTTTGGAATAAAAAAATTCAGCAAGGTGTAGACTTTTTAGATGACCTTTTAAAAAAAGAAGGTGTAATTTACGGTGTGACCACAGGATATGGTGACTCATGTTTAATTGAAGTACCAATACATCAAGTCAACGAATTACCCCTTCAGCTCTCTCGTTTTCATGGCTGTGGTTTGGGTGAAAACCTTGATGTAGTCACTGCACGAGCGGTTATTATTACTCGTTTATGTTCATTGGCGCGTGGGTTTTCTGGCGTATCATTATCATTACTTCAACGCCTTGTTTGGATGCTTAATGAAAATGTAATTCCTGTTATTCCTTCTGAGGGTTCTGTTGGGGCAAGTGGTGACTTAACGCCATTATCTTATATTGCAGGTGCTTTGGTCGGTGAAAGAGATGTTTACATACATGGTGATATTCAGCCCATTGCTAAAGTATACCAAAGCTATCAAATGGCGCCGGTAGTATTAAGACCGAAAGAAGGTCTTGCACTCATGAATGGCACAGCAGTAATGACGGCGATTGCCTGCTTAAATTTTAAAAGAGCAGAGCAGATTAGTTTAGCAAGTACATATATTACAGCATTAAATGTTTTGGCATTAGATGGTAATGCCAGCCATTTCGATGAAGTTTTATTTGCACAAAAGCCCCATGTTGGGCAGCAACATATAGCTGCACAGTTAAGATACTTCTTAGCATATCAGCCAGATCAAACACATCAAAGCCCACGACTACAAGATCGTTATTCTTTACGTTGTGCACCACATGTCATTGGGGTGTTTGAAGACTCTAAAGTATGGTTACGTCAGTTTATCGAAAATGAATTGAACTCAAGCAATGACAATCCGTTAATAGACCCTATTGAACAACGTGTATTGCACGGAGGTCATTTTTATGGTGGTCATATTGCACAAGCGATGGACAGTTTAAAGTTAATGATTGCAAATATTGCTGATTTAATGGACCGCCAAATCGCTCAATTGGTTGACCAAAAGATGAATCATGGATTGCCAAGAAACTTAACTGGTGCAACTGCTGAGCGATTGCCTTTAAATCATGGTTTTAAAGCTGTGCAAATTGCTGTTTCAGCATGGACAGCAGAGGCACTCAAACAAACTTTACCTGCTTCTATTTTTTCAAGGTCAACTGAATGTCATAATCAAGATAAAGTGAGCATGGGTACAATCGCAGCGCGTGACGCCACTCGGACCATTGTGTTAACAGAACAAGTCATTGCAGCCTTAAGCTGTGCTGCCACGCAAGCAATATATTTAAAAAATGTCATCGTTTCCCCAGAATTACAACACTTTATTGATTGGACGAAAAAGACATTCGACTATGTCATTGAAGATCGACCATTACAAAATGAACTACAGCAGTTGGTTGACAGTTTAGAAAATTTAGAGCTGTTAACACAGTGGGAGAGTCACAATGCATGTTGATGTTGAAATGGAAATACCTTTTCATGATGTAGATACCATGAATATTGTTTGGCATGGGCATTATATTAAATATTTTGAAATTGCACGTTGTAAGCTCTTGGATTTATTTGGCTACAATTATAATGATATGTTGAATTCAGGCTATGCTTGGCCTGTGATAGATAGCCATGTGCGCTATATATATGGCATCAAATTTCAACAAAAAATTAGGGTCCGTGCAACGCTCAAAGAATGGGAAAATCGTTTAAAAATAGACTATCTTATTTTTGATGCTGAAACGGGAAAACGTATGACCAAAGGTTATACCACACAAGTGGCAGTGAATATGCAGACCCATGAATTGTGTTTACAGTCACCCCAAATATTGTTTGATCGTTTAAAGGCATGGGATCTTTTTGTGAGTGATCAAGCATGAAGCATGGGTTAATTATTTTTTTTCTAAGTTTATTTTCTGTATCAGCGATGGCCGATGTAAGTCAAGCTCGAAGTATTTTTCAACAGTTGGCACATACACCAACCATACGGGCACACTTTGAACAGCAAAAGACAATGACCAGTTTAAACAGAACATTTACTTCACAAGGTGATGTTCTATTTAGCCAACAGTATGGTGTGTTATGGCAAATTAAAAAACCAGTACAGGCTGATTTGATTGTCACTGAGAGGAAGCTGATTCAAAAAACCAAGCGTACTATGAGTGAAATGAATGTTAAACAATCTGAATATGGTTCAATTGCAACACTTTTTTTACAGCTAATGGCAGGTGATGAAGAAACTTTGGTCAAAAACTTTAATTTAATGTCAGTAGAAAAAAATAATGCCCACTGGAAAATTCAATTAACACCTAAACATGCTTTATTTAAAAAACTGTTTGATCAGGTTGATATGCAAGGCGGTCAGTATCTTGATCACATCGTTTTACATGAAAAAGCCGGGAATTCGACAACCATTCGCTTTAGCCAACAATCAGCACAACCTCAACAATTAAATGTACAAGAATATGCACTTTTCCAATTGGCAAAATAAATTCACTTTTATTTGGGTAATTATTTTACTCATTATTGGTCTTTTGACAGCCATATTATGGATGAATGAGCGTGTTCATATTCAAGCAAATATTTTTGCTTTGCTTCCAAAAGCTGAACAAAATGTGAGTGTACAAAACACACAACGTTATATGGGTGACCAATTAAATCAGAAAGTATTTCTTGTACTTGATGCAAAAGACGAACATTCACTGAATCAAGCCACTCAATTGATCACACAAGCGGCCAAACATACCAACGAATTAGAGCCGATACACCATCAATTTGATACAGCGCAGTTTGGTCAAACTTTGTTTAAACATCGTGTAGGCTTGTTAAGCCAAGCAGATATTGACCGATTACAACATCAAGATTATGCATTTTTGATTGAACAAAGTGTATTGCAATTTGCAAGCCCTGGCATACCACTGACAGCAGAACTGTTAAAACAAGATCCATTGTTATTATTTCCCCGATATTTAATGGGGTTAAGTGAATTACAAACACAAAATAATGTACGTTTAGAGCAGGGTTTTGCCACTATTCAAGATGATAAAGGTTACTCTCGGCTCATTGTTTTAGAGTTGAAAAATAGTCCTTATAATATTGATTACCAAGAAAAAGTAATGCAGTGGATTGGTTTGCAAAAACAAGGGCTTGCTTCACTTTCTGTTCAAAGTCATTGGACAGGAACATTGATCTTTGCAAGCTTTGGTACCCAGTCTGCACAAAATGAAATTTCAACTATTGGTTTGGGCTCAAGTTTAGGTTTGATTGGTCTAGTTTGGTTTGGTTTTCGTTCTTTACGCCCGATGCTCACAGAGTTTATTGCTGTAAGTAGTGGTTCATTGGTGGCTTTTTTTGTTACCCATTCAATATTTGGTGAAATTCATCTGATGACATTGGTCTTTGGGGCCAGTCTTATAGGCGTTTGTGTTGATTTTTCTTTTTACTTTATGGCGTTACAGTCTCAGCATCGGCAGCATGATGGCTTTACGATTTTAAAACCTTTGCTTCCAAGTTTATTTATGGGACTTATGACCACAATTGTGGCGTATTTAGCACTCAGTTTTTCTCCATTTCCAGGCTTTAGGCAAATTGCTGTATTTTCCATGGTGGGTTTGGCCGCAGCTTGGATTACGAGTATTTTACTCTTACCAAGATTACCTGCATTAAATGCAAATTCCGCATTGCAACGTTTGTCTTGGATTGGAGATATAAGGACTAAGTTTCAAGAAAAGAAAATATTACGTTTGAGTGCTATTTTTTTCATTGTAATAACTGGGGTGTGGGGAATTTACCACATCAAAGTGAATGATGATGTACGTAATTTACAAAGCATGAATGATCAACTCAAGCAAGAAGATCGCTATATTCGTGAACGGTTTGTACAACCTCAAACAACAGATTATTTCATTATTGAAGGACAAAATGTTGCTCAACTTGAGCAAGACTTAATCACAAAACTTAAAACATTAAAAATAAAAGGGGATGTTGAGAACTTTCAAGCATTGGGTCAATGGCTACCGACAGCTCAACAGCAAAATGAGAATAAAAGACAACTCATGAATTTGCCACGTAGTATGTTAGAAGATTATGCACTTGCAACCAATACGCCTATCGAAGATATTTTAGTATGGCAAAAACAGTTAGATAGTCAGCCAATATTGAGCATTGCAGATATGCAGATGCACCCTTTATTTTTCTTACAGCAAAATAAAAATATACGACTGGTATTGGTACGAGGCAAACCAAGTGTTCTTCATGCTTTGCAGACATCACAGATTCACTATCAACAGCCAATACAAACATTATCAGACATGTTTAAAGACCATAGGCAGCAGGCAACCAAACTTTTGCTTTATGCATTGATTGGACTTGCCATTGGGCTTGGTGTGATTTATGGCTTTCATTCGATTGTTCCGCTTATGCTACCTGTCAGTATGGCATTGCTTACCACATTTGCAATTCAATCATTTTTAGGCGTGCAAATAAATTTATTTAGCCTAATGGGGACATTTCTTATTCTTGGAATTGGTGTAGATTACGCTATTTTTTATCGCCATGGACATGATCATAGCAACGTTGTAGGAATGGCATTATTTCTATGCATGTTGTCGACATTGTTAGGCTTTGGCTTACTGTCTTTTAGCAATACATATGCCATTCATTGTTTTGGTTTAACTGTGTTGCTCGGGGTTATTTTTTCATTTGTGTATGCCACATTATTTACGGTCTCTGACCAATATCACCAAGTTCTCAAGGATTTAAAAAAGGGGAAAAATTATGATTGAACAAACAGATATTGTTATTATTGGGGCTGGGCCTGCAGGCAGTTCAGCCGCAGCATTATTACGAAAAAAAGGCCATGCTGTAACTATTATAGAGCGTCAACATTTCCCACGTTTTAGTATTGGGGAGTCATTGTTACCGCAATCTATGGTATTTTTGGACGAAGCAGGATTACTAGATCTTGTACGTCAAAATGTAGATAAATATGCTTTTCAATATAAAAATGGTGCGAGTTTTTTAAGAGGTCAGCAAACCAGTTTTTATGATTTTAGAAATAAGTTTACTGCAGGGCCTGGGACCACATGGCAAGTTAGAAGAGCCAATTTTGATCATCTTTTGGCACAAGGTGCACAAGCCTTGGGGGCAGATATTCGCTTTGGTCACGAAGTACTTCAGGTTGATGTAGAAAGTGCGAACCCTATATTAACTATTCAAAATGAGCAGCAACAAACCTATCAAATACAGGCTAAGTTTTTATTTGATGCCAGTGGTTTCGGCCGTGTTTTACCAAAACTCTTAGATTTGGAAAGTCCTTCTAATTTTCCGGTACGCCGTGCATTATTCACGCATATTGAAGATGGTATTACGGATCATGATGCTTTTGATCGAGAGAAAATTTTAATTACAGTACATGAAAAGGATAACAGAGCATGGTACTGGACCATTCCATTTGCCGATGGACGCTCATCTTTTGGTGTGGTTGCAGAACAAGATTTTTTTGATGGCTATGGCTTTGCAGACTCTACGCCTGATGAATTATTAAAGCGCATTTTAGCAGATGATCCTGCTTTGTCTTTGGTGTTGAAACAGGCAAAATTTGATACGCCCGTAGGTACATTGGTTGGTTATGCGGCAGATGTAAAGCATCTTGCACAACATAATTATGCATTATTAGGCAATGCGGGTGAGTTTCTAGATCCTGTATTTTCATCTGGCGTTACTATTGCTTTAAAGTCTTCAAGTTTGGCTGTGCCATTGGTTGAGCGAGTATTACAAGGTGATACAGTAGATTGGTTTGAAGAATATGAAAAACCGTTGCGTCAAGGAATTGATGTTTTTCGTGCCTATGTTGAAGCATGGTATACGGGTGAATTTCAAGATGTTGTTTTCTCAACGTATCAAAAAAAGAATGTCAATATTCAGAATATGATTTCTTCATTGCTTGCAGGTTATGCATGGGATACCAGTAATCCAATACATAGCAATGCAAAGCGCCGTTTAAGTGCTATTGCTGAATATTGCCGAGAAGGTGAAAATGAGAAATTGCATACGCTTTGCTAAGATATTGTTACTTGTTGGATTAGTTGTGCTTGGTGCTGCTTGCCAAGCACCACAAGTACAGGGGCTTAGATCGGTAGATTGGCAAGTTAAGTCTAGTTATCAGCGCCAAGACATGTTGGAAATGCAGTGGAAAAAAACCACTTTTAGCTTATTACTGTATCAAGAAGAAAAGGCAGGGGTGTTGTCTATGGTGGGTTTGAGCTTAACAGGGCAACCTTTGTTTGAGCTTACTTTCGACGGTAAACAGGTCAGAATTCAGCAACGTATAGACGCGATGCGTTTACTCCCGTTTGATTTTTTAGTGAGAGATATTTTGTTTGCAACATATCCTGCGTTTCAACCACAAAATAGCAAAGTGATACTTGACCAATCTCATCACTATATCGATATAAACAATACACGTGTTCTAGATATTGATATACAACCACAGCAAGTGGTACTTCAAAATATACAAGTACCTTATAGCATTGTATTTAGTCAAATACCTGAAGGATTGCAATAAATATGGCAGCAGTGGGCATCGCGTGTGGTATTGGCTTGTCAAGCTTAGGTGATGATGTAAAAACAGCGTTAACATCACCTGAAAACACACTCACATCAAAGCATGGTCTTATTGTAGATCGGGCTGTATTGGTTGGTGAATATCATGGGAGTTTACATAATTGTGAACTACCACCAACCATGCAAGCTATTGATTCACGTAATCTTCGTTTGGCATTAACTGCACTTGAAAAAATAAGAACAGATATAGATTCGCACGTTACATGCATTGATAAATCTCGTCTTGCGGTGATTGTTGGTACATCAACATCAGGTATTGCAGACAATGAGCCGATTCTTAAGCAGTATTTTGAACATAAAAATATTGCTGTGTCGTATAAAAAACAAGAAATGGGATGTTTAGCAAGAGGGTTGCAATCCTATTTAGGCTGGACAGGTATTGCTTATACTGTCTCTACAGCATGCTCATCAAGTGGAAAAGCATTTGCGTCAGGACAGCGTTTAATTGAAGCTGGACTTGCAGATGCTGTATTGGTTGGTGGAGTTGATACGTTATGTCAGTTAACTTTAAATGGTTTTAACAGTTTAGAAAGTTTGTCAAAACAACAGTGCCAACCATGTGGTCAATACCGTGATGGTATTAATATTGGAGAAGCGGCCAGTTTATTTTTACTCACAAAAGAAACGATGCCAATTATGTTGATGGGACATGGCGAATCTATGGATGCATGGCATATTTCTGCCCCGCATCCTGAAGGTCTCGGTGCACAAGATGCGATGAATAATGCTTTAAACTATGCTGGCATTACAGCATCTTATATTGATTATCTGAATTTACATGGCACGGCTACACCACAAAATGATGCAATGGAAATTCATGCTGTGCGTGAAGTTTTTGGAAAGCACAACGTACCTTTAAGTAGTACAAAACATAAAACAGGGCATTGCCTAGGTGCAGCAAGTGCACTTGAAGCCTATATTTGCTATCGAGTTTTATTAGAACAGTCATGGCTGCCTTTACATCAGTCAGGTGAAATTGATGCTCTGCTACAAGATCAAAATTATGTACGAGATTATACAGTGAGCCAACCAATACATTATGTGATGAGTAACTCCTTCGCTTTTGGCGGGAGCAATGTCAGTCTTATTTTTGGAGTATCTCAATCATGCAAGCAATAGATTATATTCCGCATCAAAAGCCCATGGTTTTTATAGATACAATTTCTCAAGTTTCTGAAAACTATATAGAAGCAACTTTAGAGATTACGTCTGATTTGATGTTTTTTCAGCAAGAAGGCCTACCGACTTGGGTGAGCATAGAAATTATGGCTCAAACAGTGAGTGCCTATGCTGGTTTTCAGGGGCATCAATCTAATCGTGCGCCAAGAATTGGCTATTTATTAGGTACCAGAAAGATGGTTTTACCCATTGCCTATTTTGCACTTGGAAAAACCTTAAAAATTCGAGCTCAACGTCAATATTTTCACGAAGGCTTAGGGCAGTTTTTGTGTGAAATAGAGTACGAAGACCATAATATTTCAGCACTGCTCAGTGTATATGAACCAGAAAAGGAATAAGTTAAATGTCAAAACGTATTTTAGTTACAGGTTCAAGTCGAGGTATAGGACGTGCAATCGCTTTACAACTTGCTACAGCAGGCTTTGACGTCACTGTACATGCTCGGTCAAACCAAACCGATGCAGATCAAGTTGCAGAGCGCATTCAACAGCTTGGTCAAGAAAGTCATGTTCTTATGTTTGATGTAAATGACCGCGCATTATGCAAGCAGTTATTGGAGCAAGACATAGAAAAACATGGTGCATTTTACGGGATTGTATTAAATGCAGGTCTAGCAAGAGATGCGGCGTTTCCTATGTTAGAAGATCGTGATTGGGATGAAGTTATTTCTACATCACTCAATGGTTTTTATAACATTATTAAACCCTTAGTTATGCCAATGATTCATCTGAGAAAAGGTGGACGTATTGTGACCATATCATCTGTGTCAGGGATTGCTGGTAATCGAGGACAAGTGAACTATAGTGCCGCCAAAGCAGGTCTCATCGGTGCAACAAAAGCGCTGTCACTTGAGCTTGCTAAACGTAAAATTACCGTAAACTGTGTTGCTCCTGGTCTCATAGAAACAGATATGATTACAGAAGAAGTGAAAGAGCACGCCATGAAAATGATCCCTATGCAACGCATGGGACATGTCGATGAAGTTGCAAGTGTTGTTAAATTTCTATGTTCAGATGAAGCATCGTACATCACTCGGCAAGTGATCTCTGTCAATGGGGGAATTGTTTAGTGAAGCGGGTTGTTGTGACAGGCATGTCGGGTATTACTTCTTTGGGTGAAAATGCAGATGATATCTTTCAACAGATAGAAGCCCAAAAAAATGGTATCCGATATATGACGGAATGGGATATTTATCCTGAATTACGTACACGCTTAGCAGGGCCTGTAGATCACTTTACTGTACCAGAACATTACACCCGTAAAGTGATGCGAAGCATGGGACGAGTTGCATTAATGTCTGTGATTAGTGCCGAAAAAGCATTGGCAGATGCGAAGTTAATTGGTCATCCCATTCTCAAAAGTGGTGAAACAGGGATTGCTTTTGGCTCATCTGCAGGAAGTGTAGATGCTGTCTGTGAAATGGGAACCATGATCCTTGACAGAAACATGGATAAAATGAATGCCACAACATACATTCGTATGATGGCACATACAAGTTTAGTCAATATAAGCGTTTATTTTGGAATTAAAGGATTATCTTTACCAACTTCAAGCGCATGTACATCGGGTTCAATGTCAATTGGCCAAGCTTTTGAAGCCATAAAGTATGGTAAGCAGACAGTAATGCTTGCAGGCGGGGCAGAAGAGTTAAGTGCACCGGGCGCTGGCGTATTTGATGTATTACTTGCAACAAGTATTATGAATGACTCGCCAGCATTATCACCGAGTCCTTTTGATGCAGATCGAGATGGTCTTGTTGTGGGTGAAGGTGCAGGCTGTTTAATCTTAGAAGAGCGTGAACATGCCTTGGCTCGTGGTGCACATATCTATGCTGAAATGATTGGCTATGGCAGTAATAGCGACGGAACACATGTAACACGTCCAAATCAGGACAGTATGGCTAAATGTATGCAATTGGCTTTAAAGTCGGCAAATTTGACAGCCGACAGTATCGATTATGTGAATGCACACGGTACAGCCACCGATCATGGTGATGTTGCAGAAACACAAGCAACACAATCTGTATTCGGTTATAAACCGATTAGCTCATTAAAAAGTTATTTTGGTCATACGCTTGGAGCCTGTGGGGCGATAGAAGCATGGCTAAGTATTGAAATGCTGCAACGGCAGAAGTTTGTGCCAACGCTTAATTTAAAAACAGTGGATCGCAGTTGTGGTAAACTTGACTATATTGTTGATCAACCACGTGATATTAAAGCAGAAACTGTTATCACGAATAATTTCGCATTTGGTGGAATTAATACATCTATGATTTTTACAATAGGGGATCGAAATGATTAAAAAAATGTGTGTGAGCATATGCCTGCTTGCTTGTGTGACAACAGCGCAAGCCGCAGATAAAATATATCACTTGAATTTTAACGATGCAGTAGAAAAAGCTGTATCTGATGGCACTTTAGATGGTTCAGTTAAGTTTTATTTAGAAAACACAAAATCGGGTGGTAAAGTACTACAAAAAGATATTATTACCAATAAAAAAACAAATGGCTTTGCTAAATCTGCGGAAGCATCATGCGATTGGGTATTACGTTCAGCATTGATTCAATTGCAAAATTCTGCCAAGCAACGTGGTGGTAATGCAGTAACAAATATTGTAAGTTATTACAAATCATCTGAAGTAAAAAGCACAACCACATATGATTGCCATAAAGGGATGGCGGTTGCTGGTGTTGCGTTAAAAGGTGACATTGTTAAATATTAATTTTTCAAAATAAGATATCAATATAGATCTTATGTGGTATCAAGAACACAGAGACGATATCATTTGGTGATATAGCAATTTAGTATTAACATTATGATGCTCATAACAGTTTATTTGTTATGGGCATCTATTTTTTAGTCGATCTTTTTAGATATGTGTGAGGCACTCGGAAATGAACAATTGTTCGAAGCTAGACACTTGTATATATAAATCATGATGTATTTGCACTATAAAAAAATCACAGATATTTTGTGTATAGAAGACACAGGAAACCTTCGTTTAAACACAGAACAACGAATGCTATTACAAGATTATAGATATCGACAGTTACAACAACATACTACACAACCATTAGATATTGAAATGAATGAGTTTGGTAAACCGGTCAGTTCACAGATCAATTTTAATCACTCTCATAGCCAAAGATATTATGCCTTGGCATATAGCCGAAGTTTGGTGAATGTAGGCGTAGATATAGAAGACTTTTCGAGAAATGTACGCATGAGAGCTTTAGCAGAACATTGTTTTCATGAAGAAGAGCTTTTACAGTGGAAGCAACTCGGTGAGGATCGTAGTTTTTGGTTTCAGGTATGGACAATCAAAGAGGCTGTTTTAAAAGCTCATAGTTTGGGTATTCGATTAAATTTAAGAACATTAAATACTCAAGCAGACCCCAATTCCTTACAAGGTATTGTTGAACATGAAAAAATTGGTCGATTTTACTATCAAAGTTTTAAATTAACAGATTCGATGCTTACTGTTGCAAGTGATGAATGTTTTAAAGTGCAGTGGGTATAATTTGTAATTAAAAAATGCGCCCTATTGATATAGAGCGCATACATGAAATACATGATTTGAAATTAATGTTTAAGGAATTGATTTGTGATCTTCATCTTCAAATTCAGGTTTCACTTGAACAATAAAGTCTTGGCGATTCAGACCACGCCATAGTGAGAACGATGTACCGATATAAATTGAAGAGTAGGTACTGACAAATACACCCACAAACATCGCAATTGAGAACCAATGTAAGCCATCACCGCCTAAAATCATCATGGCAACCACGACAAGTGTTAATGTCATTGATGTATGAACAGTACGTCTTAATGTTTCAGTCAATGCAATATCGACCACTTCAGTGGGTGATGCACCGCGAATTTTTCGGAAGTTTTCACGGATTCGGTCTGAAACCACAATGTTATCATTGAGCGAGAAACCAATAATCGCAAGTACAGCCGCCAAAACTGTTAAATCAAATGGCCATTGCATGAAAGCAAAAACGCCTAAGATGGCAATCATGTCATGAAATAATGACAAGATTGCACCCATGGCAATTTTAAATTCAAAACGAATGGTGACATATATCAGCATCAAGAACAGTGCGAGTGCGATTGCGCCTGCTGAACGTAGATACAACTCATTACCGACTTGGCCACCGACTGAATCTACTTTATGTAATGTTGCAACATTATTAGGCAGTTGGACTGCTTTAGTCAGTGTATTATTTAAGTCTTCTGTTTTGATGTCTTGCACAGGCATACGAATGATTAAATCACTGCTACTGCCCAAGGTTTGCACCACAGTATGCTGAAAGCCTGATTTTTCAAGTTGCTCAATGACTTGTTGTTGATCAACAGGCTGCTTATAAGTCACTTCAGCAGCAATACCGCCCGTAAAGTCTAAACCTAAGTTCAATCCTTTATAAGCAATAAAGAAAATACTGGCGAGCGTGATGAGAATCGACATGATTGCAGCAGGTCTTGCAATCTTCATGAACGGGATAATGCGCTCATTGTCTGATCTGCCATATTGTTTTTCAGGTTGAGGTACTTGGGTCATCATAATCTCCTTAAATACTCAACTTCTTCAAATCACGACGTTTACCGTAAATGATTTGAACAATGGCACGTGTTACTGTAATTGCAGTGAACATCGAGCAGACAATCCCGATCATTAATGTCACAGCAAAGCCTTTAATTGGACCTGAGCCAATCGCAAACAAAATAAATGCTACGATAAGCGTGGTTAGGTTCGAGTCAAAAATGGTGTTATAAGCACGGTCATAACCTGCCACAATGGCCTGTTTAGGCGATGCGCCCCATTTCATTTCTTCTCGAATTCGCTCACAAATCAGTACGTTGGCATCAACTGCCATACCAATGGTAATGACAATACCTGCAATACCTTGCAAGGTTAATGATGCACCAATCAACGACATGACACTGAGCAACATAGCCAAGTTAAAGACTAAAGCAAAATTGGCAATTAAACCGAATAAGCGGAAGAACACAATCATCCACAATGCCACTAAGATAAAGCCAACTTCTGTTGAAAGGATACCTTTATCAATGTTTTCTTGTCCAAGACTTGGTCCGACAACACGTTCTTCAACAAAGTACATTGGTGCAGCCAAAGCACCTGAACGTAGCATGAGTGATAACTCAGCAGCTTCTTGTGGTGAGCTTAAGCCTGTAATTCTAAATTGTGAGCCCAATACTTGTTGAATGGTTGCTGCATTAATTACAACAGATTCAGTATATGGCGTTCTCACTTCAGTTTGAACACCTGTGGTTGGGTCAGCAACATAAGTAATTTTTTGTTTGTTTTCAACAAAAAGTACTGCCATACGTTTACCTACAGAGGTACGTGTGGCATCAGACATCAGCTTACCACCTGCTGAGTCTAGGGTAATGTTAACTTCAGCACCGCCTGAATCTTGGCTTAAACCAAAAGATGCATTTTGAACGCGTTCACCAGTTAAGATGCGGCTACGCTGTAATAAAATGTCCTTTCCGCTATTGAGTGACTGATAGGCAAAAACTTCTGTACCAGCAGGTAATGGCTGGTCATTGTATTTCCCTGTATACGGATTAATGTATTGCTCATTTTGCGTTGCAACTAAGCGGAACTCAAGGTTTGCAGTACGACCTAAGACACGTTTCGCTTCTGCAGTATCTTGGACACCTGGCAATTCAACCACAATACGGTTGCCGCCTTCAGTTTGTACTACAGCTTCAGCAACACCAAGTTCATTAATACGATTACGTAATGTTGTTAAATTTTGGTTAACCGCATAAGACTGAATTTCTTGTCGACGTGCATCGGTATATACCAAACGAAGCGTTGGTCCAGCATCTGTTGCCAAGGCTTGTTGTGTGTATTCATTGCCGTTACGACGTAAGAAACCCATGGCATTATCACGATCTACATTGTCTGCAAATTGGATCGTGATGGCATTGCCATTTAACGCAATATTGTTAAATTTTACGTTGTTGTCACGGAACTGACGACGTAAATCGTTGCTTGACGTATCCATACGCTGAGCAATCGCTTTATCCATATCCACTTCTAACAAGAAATGAACACCACCACGTAAATCCAGCCCGAGTTTCATTGGTTTAGCACCAATTTTTTGTAACCAAAGCGGAGTGGTTGGCGCTAAATTCAGTGCGACAACATAATTTTCACCTAAGCCACGGCGTAACGCATCTTGTGCTTTAAGCTGTGTGCCAGTATTACTCACACGTAACAAGGCAGCATTATTACTAAAGCTGTTGTCATGACTTTCGATATTTTGGGTTTTTAAAATTTGCTCTGCTTTTTGCAACACAGACTGGTCGATGGTTGTACCAGCCTTTGCCCCTGAAATTTGAACAGCAGGTTCATCAGGATACAAACTTGGCAGTGCGTATAATGTACTGATAATCAAAACCACAATAATCAGTAAATATTTCCATGCTGGGTAACGCATTTGCGATCTTCTTAATAATAGAAAGTCGTACAACTGCACGACTTAAAAGAAAAAATTAAAGGCTATCTAATGTACCTTCAGGTAAGACGGATACAACGCTTGCACGTTGGATTTTTAGATCTACACCACGGCTCATTTCTACAACAGCATAATCGCCTTCAATTTTCGTAATACGACCCATTAAACCGCCTGCAAAAACTACTTCACTGCCTACGCCTAAGCTTTCAATCAAACTGCGGTGTTCTTTTGCACGCTTAGATTGTGGACGCCAAATTAAAAAGTAAAAAATAGCAACAAAAACAACGATCATGCCAACATTAGCAATTAAACTTGGTTGTTGTGCAGCGCCTTCTGCGGCGTGAGCAGTAGAAATAAACAGGCTCATTCGAATTTCCTAAAAATAATATAAATCAAAAAAAATGCTTGATTGGTTAAGCAATGTACCTTGTCTTGCAGTCAAGCGCAAATGCTGACGCACTACTCAGTTGGACAAGGCGGAACGCTTAAACCACGACGCTGATAAAAATCTTCGACAAATGCATCAAACGTTCCAGCATCAAGCGCATCACGCATGGACTCGGTTAAACGTAAGTAATAACGTAAGTTATGTATGGTGCCTAACATTGAGGCCAACATTTCACCACATTTTTCTAAATGATATAGATAAGCACGGGTAAAGTTTTGGCATGTATAACAATCACAATGTGGATCAAGTGGACCTTGATCATGGCGATATTTACTATTGCGAATACGGACTAATCCGTCTGTCACAAAATAATGACCATTACGTGCATTTCGTGTTGGCATGACACAATCAAACATATCCACCCCACGACGTACAGCTTCAACAATGTCCTCAGGCTTACCAACACCCATCAAATAACGGGGTTTATCTTCAGGCATTTTGGCAGGTAAGTAGTCTAAGACCTTAATCATTTCATCTTTTGGCTCGCCAACAGACAAGCCACCAATGGCATAACCATCAAAGTCGATGTCTAATAAACCTTTTAATGACTCATCACGTAAGTCTTCATACATACCACCTTGAATAATACCAAACAGTGCATTGGGATTGGCATTATTGACATGCGCTGTTTTACAGCGTTTAGCCCAGCGTAAGCTCAGTTGTAATGAGTCTTGTGCTTGCGCATGTGTGGCAGGATAGGGCGTACACTCATCAAAAATCATGACAATATCTGAATTGAGCGTTTGCTGGATTTCCATAGAAATTTCAGGCGAAAGAAATACTTTTGAACCATCAATTGGTGAGCGGAAAGTTACACCTTCTTCTTTAATTTTGCGCATCGCGCCTAAGCTAAAGACTTGAAAACCGCCTGAATCAGTCAGAATGGGTTTATCCCATTTCATAAATTGATGTAAACCGCCATGTTCTTTAATGACCTCAAGACCTGGGCGTAAATAAAGATGAAAGGTATTGCCCAAAATAATTTGTGCTTCAATCTCTTTGATATCACGAGGTAGCATTCCTTTAACTGTGCCATATGTTCCAACTGGCATAAAAATAGGAGTTTCTACCACACCATGCGCTAATGTGAGTCGTCCACGGCGTGCACGACCTGATTGAGCTAATTTTTCAAACTTCATATACAATCCAAATCAAGGCGAAAGAACAGTTCGCTGATGTTTATCATAAAAAATGTAGATTTTAAGAAGGCAATATTTTCCTTAATTATTGCGTGATGTGCTAGCGTTAATTGAACCGTTTTGTAAGAAAAGCGTACGTGATCTTCAATACAACGCAATGACATACCCGTTTTTAAATACTTCCAGTAGTGCTACATTCAGTCGAAGCACGTTTTTGATCAATCAGCATGGCATCACCATAACTAAAGAAACGGTATTTTTCTTTCACAGCATGTTCATACGCAGATAAAATACTTTGACGATCAGATACAGCAGAAACCAACATCAGTAATGTCGATTCAGGTAAGTGAAAGTTGGTGATTAATCGATCGACTACACAGAAGGTATAACCTGGATAAATAAAAATTTGCGTGTCACCCGTCCATGCTTTTAATTCACCGCCGTGTGCTTGGGCAGCGCTTTCTACAGCACGTGTGGCTGTTGTACCTACAGAGATGACTTGATTGCCCGTTGCTTTGGTGTGCAAGATGCGTTGTACCGTGCTTTCAGGAACATCACACCACTCACTATGCATAATATGGTGTGCAATATCATCAGTACGAACAGGTAAAAATGTGCCTGCACCTACATGCAAAGTCACAAACGTGGTTTGAATTCCTTTTTCTGCCAATTGATCCAATAATTTTTGGTCAAAATGCAAGCTGGCCGTGGGAGCAGCAACACTTGCAAGCTTACTTGGGTCATTAAACACAGTTTGATAGCGCTCGGTATCAATGTCTTCAGCTTCACGGTTAAAATAGGGCGGAATAGGCAACTGACCATACTGATCAAGTACATCTAATATTGGCGCTGAAAATTCCACAATATATAAGTTATCTTGTCGACCTTGTACAGTAACTTGTACATCAGCGTCTCCAATATATAATTTTGCACCTGCTTTGGGTGAGTTACTTGATTTAATATGGCAATGTGCAATAAAACGATCTTGCATACGCTCAACCAATATTTCAATGGCACCGCCTGTTTCGCGTTTACCTTTGAGGCGCGCTTTCATCACTTTGGTGTCATTGAGTACCAAAAGGTCACCAGGGTGAAGTAAATCTAAGATATCCGTGAAAACACGGTCATGATAAGCACCTGAAGCATCAAGGTGAAGTAAACGCGATGCACTGCGTTCATTTAATGGATAACGAGCAATAAGCTCATCTGGAAGATCAAAATTGAAATCAGAAAGTTGCATAATGAGGACAAAGACTAAATTTTTGTCATTATAAACGCTTTATTGATGCCATGTGAAATGACATTTAAAGTTCAAGTGTTTTAAAAACAAACAAAAAACTTCAAGATGAATTGACAACATAATTAAAACGAGTACTATACAACCCCATAGACCATACTTTTCCCGAGGTGGTGAAATTGGTAGACGCGGTGGACTCAAAATCCACTGTCAGAGATGACGTGTCGGTTCGAGTCCGACCCTCGGGACCATAATTTGGTAAATAGATCACCCAAGACAAATAATGTTTTGGGTTTTTTTATGCCTGTTTTTTATATATTGATGTGTTCTAAATTCTTGTGAAAATTCGACTAAAATCGCTTGTCTACTTGCTGTCAGGTTGCTGTCAGGTTGCTGTCGGGTCATTGTCATATAAGTGTCGTGTTGATCTATATAATAAATGATCATAGTGTACGTACCGATTTATATTGAGTCAGACAATGAATAAAATTAAACAACAGCGTTTACAACATGCATGGTCTCAAGAGCAGCTCGCTGAAATGACAGCACTGAGTGTGAGAACCATTCAACGGGTGGAAAATGGCGATAAAGCAAGCCTTGAAACATTAAGTGCTTTAGCTGCGGTATTTCAAGTTAGTGTTCATGAGTTAACTGATGACATACATGAACATGCTCCATCTTCTGAATTTGCAATTGATCATAAGCTTCGTACTCTTGAAGATCGCGTTAATCAAGAGCTTCGGTTTTACTCGGTATTAACAAGCTATGTGTTGGTGTGTGGTGGTTTGATGCTCACCAATTATTTTTTTACACCACATCTGTATTGGTCATTGTGGCCAACCATATGTTGGGGGGCAACCATGTTATTTGCTTGGTTAAGAATTTTTGTATTTAATCAAAGCATGACTGTATGGAAACAAAAGCGTATGCAGACGTTATTACGGAAGTAAAAATGGATCACAAAAAAACCTTGGCATCATTGCCAAGGTTTTTTTGTATTGGACACAACACAATTACATAAAAAGGTTTTATAATGTGGCTTTAGAAAATTGAGTGTATGCTTCAATGGATCAAAACAATAAAATTATTCCATGTTCTTTTGAGCAGCATGCAGATGCCATATTAGCTATTTTTAATGATGCTATTCTTCATTCAACGGCATTATATGAGTATCAAGAGCGTTCATTACATCAAATTAAAGATTGGTTTTTAGCAAAACAAGCAGCCCATTTTCCTGTAATTGGTATTGAAAATACAGCAGGAGAGCTGATGGGCTTTGCAAGCTATGGCATGTTTAGAGCCTTTCCTGCCAATCAATTTACAGTTGAACATTCGATTTATGTCGATCAAGCGTATCGCGGACAAGGGTTGGGGCGTATTTTACTAGAAGCAATTATTGCTGAAGCAAAAAACAACAATATGCATGTCATGATTGGCGGTATCGATGCGACAAATCAAGGCAGTATTATTTTGCATGAAAAGCTCGGTTTTGAGCATGCAGGCACACTAAAAGAAGTGGCCTTTAAATTTGATCGTTGGCTTGATTTGGCATTCTATCAACTGATTTTATCCGATGAGTTAAACCTACACAAAAAAAGCTATTAAATATTTGATATAGAACATTATTTTTAATCTAATAAATAGTTCTAATTAATCTACAAAACATAAGGCTATAATGATAGACTGCCATTCTATTATAAAGTGTAAGGAAGTGATTCATTATTTGATTTTTTTGTAAAAAGTGTTGACACTGATGGTGTGAGCTTCTCTCACCTCAAAACAAAAAAACAAAAATGAGAGGATACCCGTATGACCATATTGATGTCATCTGCAGAGCAGCATAGTGATCCACTATATTGCACAGAGAAAGGCTTAACAGAGATTTCAATACTTAAAAGCAAAGTTGAAAAATTCTTAAAACAAATTAAAACACTTTTAAAGGTAGATACAGCTGTTTGTGCGTTTTCTAAAGAGTCACATGTTTGGCTAAGCGATGGCTTTGAGCTTTTAAAAGCTGTGTCAGTACCAAATACATTTTTTGCATCGTTAGAGCGTGTACACGCAAAAAAAGAAATTTTTTTGATGACGCATCCGCATTATATTTGTTATCAATCCGTAGTGACAAGCCATTTGTGTGCTTCAAATCGCCTGATTGCTTTTCCTTTGCATGACAGCAAAAATCGCTGTTTGGGGCATATTTTTTGTTTTGATCAAGACAGTGAAGGTTTCGATTTGGCCATCGCAAGCATAGTATATGAACTATGTGATAGCTTTATTGAGCAGATTGAGTTGCAGCAAAATCATGCTGATTTAAAAGAAAAGTATCAGCAGGTTGCAACGCTCAACTTTAACCAAACTAAGTTTTTACAAGTGATTGCACATGATTTACGTGCTCCATTTCATGGCATTTTGGGTTTTTCTGAGGTTTTAGCTGATGAGTATGACTCACTTGATCAAGCAAGTATCCAAAACATTTCGAGCTATTTAAACGACACAGCAAAAGCAACGTTTGATTTATTAGAAAATTTACTCAATTGGGCGATGTCAGAAGGTGGGCGTTTTGTATATCACCCCATTTATTTTAATTTAAAGCAATCTAGCCAAATTGTGACCAGTGTGCTCAGCAGCTTAGCGCTCAGTAAAAATATTGAGTTAATTGATCAAATTCCAAAAGATATTCTTGTCTATGCTGACATTAATATGATGACTTCGGTTTTACAAAACCTTGTTTCTAATGCGCTGAAATTTACAGCACAAGATGGCACAGGCAAAGTAATTATTTCTGCACAGCGGGTTGGACAAGAGGTGGTATTTTTGGTCAGTGATACTGGCTTGGGAATGGATCCTGAACAGCAAAAAATGATTTTTGAGCCAAAACTACGAACCACACTAAAAGGTACAGGTGGTGAAAAAGGTACAGGGCTTGGGCTTGTATTATGCAAACGTTTTGTTGATATCAATCATGGACAAATTAAAGTGGAATCACAAAAAGGCATGGGAACTACGTTTACTGTTCAATTGCCAGCTGAGGAATATATTTTAACGCAAGAAGATTTAACTTATATTCATGCGTAATGTGATAAAAACTAAAAAAGATGAAAGACAAAACGCTGAAACTATTTTATGGTAAATCTGTCATGGGGAGTTAGGCAGATGATATGGACCAACAACAACTAGAAAAAACTTTACGTGCCAGTATATATGCAACGCAAGTTTATGCGTTGTATCAGGCACAACTTGAACAAGATCATCAGCAGCATTCTTATTCAAAATATCTAAGCACTGAAGAGATTTTTCAGTGCGCAGCATCGCATGTAAAAGACATTACAGATGAAATGACATGGATGAAAGCGTTACGTATTTTACGTGCACGGCTGATGTTTCGATGGATTTGGCAAGATGCAAATCAATTAATTGATGTCCAAACTTTAACTCGTGAATTGTCTGATTTTGCAGATGCAGCAATACAATTGGCAATATCATTTGCACGTTTGCCTTTGGTTGAAAAATATGGTGAACCCATCAGCTATGATGGCGAATTACAAGAATTTATTGTTATTGCAATGGGTAAGCTTGGGGCACAAGAGTTAAATCTATCAAGCGATATTGATTTAATTTTTGCATATGATGCTCAAGGTGAAACTTCAGGTCGAAAAAAAATAGATATTCAGCAGTTTTTTATTTTGTGGGGACAAAAGCTGATTTATTTATTAGACCATGTGACAGCAGATGGCTTTATTTTTCGTGTAGATATGCGTTTACGGCCGTGGGGAGATGGTTCACCATTGGCGCTCAGTTATGCCGCTTTAGAAAAATATTTAATTCAACATGGCCGTGAATGGGAACGTTATGCATGGATTAAAGCAAGAGCGGTGACTGGTGGTCAACAAGCTGCACAACTGTTACAGATGACAAGGCCTTTTGTATTTCGCCGTTATGTCGATTATTCTGCGTTTGAAGCCATGCGCGATATGAAAGCTTTAATTGAGCGTGAAGTTACACGCCGTCAGTTGCAAGATGACATTAAGCTTGGTGCCGGAGGGATTCGAGAAGTTGAATTTATTGTTCAGGTTTTTCAGCTGATCTACGGTGGTTCCAAAACGGAGTTACAAGATCGGCAGTGTTTAGTCAATTTAAACCACTTGGCCAAGGCTGAATTATTAACATCACAAGAAGTCAATGAACTGACCACAGCATATCTTTTCTTACGCCGTATTGAACATGCTATTCAGGCCTTGAATGATCAGCAAACCCAAGCCTTACCTGTGGATGATGAACTACGCCAACGTATGATTGATACATTGGCATTTACAAGTTGGTCTGAATTTATTGCGGTATTAAATCAGCAACGCCAAATTGTAAATAATCAATTTAAAAAACTCATTCAAGATAAATCCGTGGCAGATGAGCCGATTCAAGGACGTAATTTAGAATATGACTTACAGCACGCTTTAGATCCAGACAGCTATCAAGTGGTTGAGCGCTTTTGGTCAGGGCATGCAATTAAAAAACTGCCTGCCAAAGCGATTGAACGTTTAAAAGTCTTTTGGCCCTTATGCATTGAGCTGGTGTTAAAGCTTGATCATCCTGATGTGGCATTGCTGCGTTTAATGCCACTCATTGAATCAGTTATGCGTCGCACTGTATATTTGGTGATGCTGATTGAAAGCCGTGGTGCTCTACAGCGACTGGTCAAAATGGCAGAAGTAAGCCCATGGATTTGTGAAGAACTGACACAATACCCCGTTTTGTTAGATGAGTTTTTATCTACTGATTTTGAACTGCCACACAGGCAAGATTTGCAAGATACCTTACGCCATCAACTGCTACGTATAGAAGTTGATCAGGTTGAAGATCAAATGCGTATATTACGCTTATTCAAAAAAAGCTCGGTATTAAATGTTGCTGCAAGTGATGTGCTTGCAGAAAGCCCATTAATGAAAGTGTCTGATGCATTGACTGACATTGCTGAAGTTTGTGTTCAAGCAACATTACATTTGGCCTATCAGGCTGTTGCACGCCGTTATGGATATCCCTTACATCAGCACGGTCAGCGTTGTACGCTCGATCATAATGGCTTTATTGTTGTTGGATATGGCAAGCTAGGTGGCATTGAACTAGGCTATGGCTCAGATTTAGATGTGGTATTTATTCATCAACTTGAAGAACAAGCCGATACAGATGGAACAAAACGTATATCAGGTTTCGAATTTGCACTTAAAGTGGCACAACGCTTTATGTCGTTAATGACCACACAGACCTTAGATGGTCGAGTTTATGAAATTGATACAAGGTTAAGACCGTCAGGAGAGGCAGGCGTACTTGTGACCAGTTTACGTGCCTATCAACGTTATCAGTTACATAATGCATGGTTATGGGAACATCAAGCTTTAGTGCGAGCGCGTTGTATAGCAGGGGATGTGCAATTACGTGAGCAATTTGAACAACTTCGCTGTGACATTTTAACTCAGCCACGAGATGTAAATGTTGTACGGCAAGAGGTTTTAAATATGCGTGAAAAGATGAAATCTCACCTTGGCTCAACCGAACAGCAAAAAAAATCTGGTATTTTTCATTTAAAACAGGACGCAGGTGGTATCGTTGATATCGAATTTATGGCACAGTATGTTGTGTTGGTATGGAGCGGGGCAAAAGCAGATCTTGCCCGCTATTCTGACAATGTTCGAATCTTAGAAGATGCTGCAACACTTGGTTATCTATCCAAAACCGAGGCGCAGAACTTGATTCAAGCTTATTTGAGTGAACGAGCTGAAAGCCACCGTTTAGCGCTTGCAAATCATAATATGCAAGTCAATGCTACGGATTGGCAACCTACCCGCGATATCGTTTGCAATTTATGGCACAGATTAATTGATCCAATCGCGTAAGCGATGGATAGTAGACAATAATGTAAAATTTGGAGTAGATGTCATGAATCTGGCTGATCGTGATGGTTTTATTTGGCAAGATGGACAGTTAATTGATTGGCGTGAAGCAAAAGTCCACGTATTAACGCATACATTGCACTATAGCATGGGTGTTTTTGAGGGTGTACGCGCCTACGAAACAGATAAAGGCCCTGCAATTTTTCGTTTAAAAGACCACACAAAGCGTTTATTAAATTCTGCAAAAATTTATCAAATGAAAGCAACATTTGATCAAGCAACACTTGAGCAAGCACAGATTGATGTGGTGCGCGCCAATGCGTTGAAATCGTGCTATTTACGTCCATTCATTTGGATTGGTTCTGAAAAACTAGGTATTGCCTCAACAGATAATACAATCCACACCGCTGTTGCTGCATGGAGCTGGGGTTCTTACCTTGGCGATGAAGCGATGGAAAAAGGGATTCGTGTTAAAACATCATCATTTACGCATCATCATCCTAATGTGACTATGTGCAAAGCAAAAGCATGTGGTAATTACACAGTCTCTATCTTGGCACATCAAGAAGTAGCGCACTCAGGTTATGACGAAGCCATGCTGATGGATCCACAAGGTTTTGTTTGCCAAGGCTCAGGCGAAAACGTATTTTTAATCCAAGATGGCGTGTTACATACCCCTGATTTAGCTGGTGGTGCATTAGATGGGATTACCCGTCAAACCATCATTACTATTGCACAAGACTTAGGTTATAAAGTGGTTGAGCGTCGTATTACGCGTGATGAATTTTATATCGCTGATGAAGCATTCTTCACTGGAACAGCTGCTGAAGTTACACCAATTCGTGAATATGATGACCGTGTTATTGGTTCAGGAACACGTGGTCCGATCACAACTGAAATTCAAAAAACATTCTTTGATGCAGTAAAAGGCAAAAATCCAAAGTATGCACATTGGTTAACTTACGTGAACTAATCAAATTCAGGTACTATAGGGCGAAACTTAGGTTTCGCTTTTTTTATGCAAAGGAATGGGGCATGCAAGTAATTTATATCAGTGATGGTAAAGCCGGGCATCGTTCACAAGCTTTAGGTTTATTTGCTGCATTAAAACGTCAATATTTAGCTGCAGAATTTTTAGAGATTGGCATTGATAAGGTGTCATATCGAGACTTACTCACAGCAATGTTTTCACGCACCTTGCCATCTATTTTAAATTCACCTGATGTCATTATCTCAGTAGGCAGCCATACGCATTTGAAAGCATGGCTACTTGGGAAAATTTACTCAAAAGCAAAAACTATTGTCATGATGAAGCCAAGCTTACCACTTGCATGTTTTGATTATGCCATCATCCCAGCACATGATGGGATAACAGGGAAAAATGTGATTGTGACTGAAGGGGCATTAAATCCAATTGTTAACCAACAGCGCCATCAAAAAAATAGAATTTTAATTGCATTGGGTGGCAGTTCAAAGCGGCATCAGTGGTCAGATGAGCAGGTCATACACAGCGTAAAACAAATTATTGCTCAGCATAGCGATGCTCAAATTATAATTACCTCTTCTCGCCGTACCCCCAAAGCATTTTTTACACAGCTAAGTTCAGATGTGGCAGATCAGCATGTGACGCTTTGTCCAGTTGAAGACACACCTACAGGCTGGATTTTTGAACAAATGCAATTGGCAGAAGCAGTCTGGATTACAGAAGACAGTATTTCGATGTTATATGAAGCCTTAACTGCAGGGTGCCGAGTCGGTGTGATCGGATTAACACGACTAAAAGATGACCGTATAACTCAAGCAATTGACCGTTTGAAAGCCAAAAACTATATCAGTGCCCAAACATCAATAACAGCTTTAGCTCAAGCCGCTACTTTGCATGAAGCTGATAAGGTGGTGACGTGTATGCAATTAACTTCAGCGAATTGCGTTGATTGTGGATGAATGAACTGTTTTAACAACAAACTCAGAGTGTGGTAAAGTAAAAGCCATTACAGATGTGCTGTGTTTTTTAGAGTATGGTATGAAAATTCTACATATTGCGAATTTTGGCTTTAATAAGCAAGGCGCTCATTTTTATTGTACAGATCGAAAAATCTCTGCAGGTCTGACAGAAAATGGTCATTTTGTTTATGACTTTAGTTTTCGTGATATGGCTCGGATGGGAACCATCTTTAAAACTAAAAAACTTGGTGCCAATTGGGCAAATAAAGAAATTTTAAAAATTGTGGATAATATTGAGCCTGATTTAGTGCTAATAGGACACAGTGATTTAATGAGTCCTGATGTTTTAGCACAGATTAAACAGCGCTATCCGCACACGAAAATTGCCTTTTGGTATGTAGACCCATTGTATTTAGAGCATAAATTGGGCTTTATTCGTGAGTTTTCTCCATATTTAGATGCAATATTTTGCACCACAGGTGGAGAATACTTACAAAAACTCAAGCAACCGCATTTACGTGTAGGATATATGCCAAATATTGGCCATCGGAATGTAGAAGTTTTAAAACAATTTGAAAAAAGTAGTTTTCAGCAAGCTTTTATCTTCTGTGGTGTGATTTATAAAGAGCCGCTAAGAGAAGCTTTTCTACAAGATTTGGCAACAGCATTGGCATCTGCACAAGTGTCTTATCAATATTATGGTTGTTTTGGTCAAGCAGGCGTATATGGCAAACAATATTATGCTGTGCTTGCAGAAAGTCAAATGGGCTTAAATTACTCGCGCCGTAATGATGTAACGCTATACAGTTCAGATCGTATTGTTCAACTCACAGGCAATGGCTTACTGACGTTTTCGCCACGGATTCCAAAGTTTGAGGCCTTATATACAGCACAAGAGATTGTATATTTTGATGATCAAGCAGATTTGGCAGATAAAATTACCTATTATGCACATCATCCTGAGCAGGCATATCAAGTGGCACATGCGGGATGGACGAAAACGCGGCAAGCATTTAATGCACAGCGCATTACAAAGTATATGATTGAACTGACATTTAATTTGTCATGGACTGAGCAGTACGAGTGGGAATCTGAGGTGTATTCATGATGATGTGGTTGTTTGCTATTGTCCTTGGACTCGTGATTTTGGCTGGTATATTGTACTTGCTTGGCAATTATACGTTTTGGTTGCCTTATCGTGCCAAGCATCTGCCACGGATCGTCATGTTGCATCAAGTGAATCCACATGTTGAAGCTTCAGGCATGAATATGCCACCTGAAAAGTTTGAGCAGTTTTTACAACTTTTGGTTAAGCGAAACAGTACCTTTAGTTTTGTGGCTGATTTAGATCAACATGTTAATCAACCTCATGTTGTGGCACTGAGTTTTGATGATGGCTTTTTAGACAATTATCAATATGCTTACCCATTGTTAAAAAAATACAATGCCAAAGCCACCATTTATTTGGCAACGCATATTGAAGGGATTGAAACCTTACAACCTGAGCATATTCAAGAGATGTTGGCATCAGGATTAATTCAATTTGGTGCACATACTCAGCATCATGTGAACTTACTGAAGTTAGAGGATGCAGTCGCATTCAATGAAATTCAGCAATCCAAACAAGATGTCGAAAGATTGGCAGGCACATGCTATAGCTTTGCATATCCTTTTGGTCGATTTGATGCACGGCATGAAGATATGGTTGAGCAGTTGGGCTTTGTAAATGCAGTATCAACCCGTAAAAAAATTGAAAAAATAAGCAACAGTAATCGCTTTAGCATACCGCGCGTCAGCACTCATGGAAAAATGAATCGTATGCAAATGCAAATTGCATTGGCCAAGGGACGTTATAAATTATGAATCGAATACCTTGTAGTGTGTATATCATTACATTAAATTGTGGTCGTTGGCTTGAGCAAACCTTAGAAAGTGTACGTGATTTTGCTGAAGTAATTATTTTGGATTCAGGCAGTACAGACAATACTTATCAAATTGCTAAATCTTTTGATAATGTCAAAATTTCACATCAGCATTGGTTAGGTTATGTGGGGCAAAAAAAGCTTGCCCTTGCACAATGTAAATATCCATGGGCATTGAATTTAGATGGCGATGAAGTCTTGTCAGATGAATTAAAAGCGCAAATAGTGAGTACGATTCAAGATAATAAAGTAGATGGATTAATTACTCCAATCAATGATATTTTTCTTGGCATGGGCAATAATAAATTCACTAAAAAGCACGCCAAAGTTCGTTTTTTTCGTAAAGCCAAAGCACATTATGATGCATCCAATCAGGTGCATGAAAATATTATTGTGGATGGGCAGGTGGCAAGCGCCACAGGCGATATTTACCATTATGGCGAATCTAGTATTTATATTAAAGTACAAAAAAACAATCACTATTCTGAATTAAAAGCGAAAGAAAAATTTGAAAAGAACAAACGACCAAGCCTTGTAAAATTGGTCTGTATTATGCCGCTTGCTTTTTTTAAGTCATATATTATTCGCCGTAGTTGCTTAAATGGTTGGCGTGGGTTTGTAAATAGCATGATCAACGCATTTTATGCATTTCTAAAAGAAGCCAAATTGTTCGAGAAACATTTAAAGAAATAAGGCAATGCATCAATGAAAATTCTACAGATCATGGCCACGAGTGGTGGTATGGGTGGATTAGAGCAGCATACTTTTAATTTGACCAATGCATTGGCACAGCATTGTGATGTTTCAATTATTGCCCAGTCAGATTATCAAACGTACTTTCATGAAAATGTGAACTTTATTGGTTTTGATTTTAGTCGTAGTCGAAAAAACATTTTTTTATTGTGGCAATTAATTCAAAAGATTAAGCAGATTCAACCTGATGTGATCCATGCTCAAGCAGGAAAGGCATCTGCCATTGTTCGTGCTATACGCCCTTGGCTCAGCCGTAATATTCAGTATGTAACAACAGTACATGGCACAAAAAAAGATAAAATGCTCTATGCTAGCTTCGATGCCATTATTGCAGTGAGCCAGGGTTTGACTCAAGACTTACCTTCTGAAAAGACGCATGTGATTTATAATGGTGTCTTACCGGTGCCTGAATTCACAGCAGATCAGCGGCACATGCTATGGGAAAAAACAAAAACTGATCATTCACAGCTACAAGCAGATCGGCCAACTGTGGTATGGGTTGGGCGTTTAGAGGCAGTAAAACACGTTGAGCTCCTCTTAAATGCCTTTCAAGGTATTAACGCTAATTTATTGTTAATTGGTGATGGTTCTGAACGTTTAGCACGTGAGCAACAAGTGATAGCGTTAGGACTGTCCTCACAGGTGGCATTTTTAGGGTTTAAAACCAATGCGCGTGATTATTTGCAATTGGCAGATGTTGTGGCGTTATCATCTGCGCGTGAGGGTTTTCCTTTGGTGATGGTTGAAGCTTTGCAGGCCAAAAAGAAGTTTGTATCTACCCGTGTTAATGGGGTCGTGGAGTGGATTCCCGCACAGTATTTAGCTGAACAAAGCGATGCTCAAAGTTTGCATACAGCACTTCATCGTGCATTAAGTCCAAACAGCGACGCTGATTTTTGCACATTATTTGACCGTGCTGCCGATGAGCTAACAGTTGCTGCGATGACCAACAAAACGAAACAAGTCTATGATGCGATTGCTAAACATTAAATTATGATTTTTTAGTTAAGCGCACCGCATCAAGCAGTAAAAATTGTTGCTGAAAATTAATGGTATGTGATGCTGCATCTTGTTCATGCCAATTTGGCAGTATTTCTTGGCACAAGCGCTCTTCATAATGTGTTGGGCTCAGCTGAACAATTTCTTTGAGTTCAATATGCCCACCATAACGTTTCAATGAGTTTTGGCTTGGTCTGACTAAAGTATCTTTAAAATAGAAGGGTTGACCTGCCATGCGATATTCAACTTGTCCACGGCATACGGGATTTTTTGGGTGCTCTTGCCAAGTCCCGTTTAAGAGGTCATCGGTATAAAAAATATCAAGTCGGTCACCAAATTTTTTACAGTCACGTCGTGTCGATGTAAATAAATACCATAATCCGTCATGAAAAAATGGTGTACTGTCGACAGCACGAATATGTTCAACTAGGTTTTTTTCCTTCACCCAGTGCATTGGAAAGTCAGTACATTTCCATAATTCGATAGTTTCATTGGCACTCGTTTCAGGAATCATATACCACGTATCATTATGTTTGAAAACACATGGGTAAGATAAGTGATAATCTAGTTTTAAAATCGGCTGAGGCTCAGTGGCTTGACCATCTTCAAACACCTCAAGCACAGATAAAAAGCCAACAGGGTGTATGTCATCAACTTCTTCAAAAAAAATGAAATGCCGACCTTCATGTTGCGCATAAAATGGGTCAGCAAAGGTCATTTTATTGGGTGAGTGAATTTCAAATAATGATTGGCATTGTGTCGTCTGGTCAAATGAACCATTCAACCACCCAAAACGTAAATACCAATGTGAGTGGTAATGTTTACGCTGTCTTTTTTCTAAAAACTTAAACCATTTTTTTTGTAGTTTACGTAACATAATGCCGTCTTTTACTGATTTAATTTATGAACAGTATAACGATAAAACCACTGTAAACTATGCAAGTATTCTTTGTTTTTCCATAGTTTTTTAGCGTATTTTTTCTCTTCTTTATAATTTCTTGGCGGGTTTAAGGCTTCATGTTGCCATGGCGATTCTGCATAATACTTAAGATATAATGCATTATTCATGGCACAAATACTCCATGGTTTTGGCGTGCTGACAAAATGCATCAGGGCAGGTTGAATATCATTTTCACTGAAATAATTAAATTTTTCATCAAGATATTCAATATGACCTTCTAAAATTAAATTTAATACATCTTGATCTGGATACTCATATTCACGCTGACCGATCAGTTGCGTAAATTTTTCGACCACGTCAAAGTCTAACCAATGCTTACAGTGAATCAGCAATACCCCAGAATTAAAATAACGGTGTGTATTTGGTAGCCCTAGACCGGTGATGTCTTCTAACTTCATGCTTGAGTCTTGTACTGCGCCTAAAACAGTATGATCCAATGACACAGTTGTTAAATCATCTAATGAGCCTGTGCATAAAATATCAGCATCGACATATAAAAATGACTTAACTTGGTCTTTCAAGATATGTGCAATAGATAAGCGGTAATAAATGGCAGTGGTAAAATGCCCTGTGGTTTGTAAACTGTCAAAATAATCAGGCTTTAATATATGAACATGAATACGAATTCGGTCTGTCAACAATGCTTTGAAATGGGTGGCATCAAAGTATGTTGTAAAGATATGAAAATCAATATTTAAATTTGGGTTATGCTTCAATATGGAATAGATGCATATACCACAAGGTTTTAAATAGTTTTTATCTATGGCAAATGCAATGTTTAAATCAGCCTGAAATGGCATTTGATTTAAAGACAATATTTGCTGTTCAATGACTAAATTCGAAACATCGATCATAAGTAGACGCCAATCTATGCAAGTAAAATGAAAACACCTCAAGTTTACTCGAATACTTGAGGTTTTTCTCTATGGATAAAAGTAAGCAAGCTGATCACCAACAAATAATACAGTGTAGAGCTGACATTTGAAATAAAGTAAAAGTCAGTGAGTCCACACAGCATAACAATACCGATGGTATAGATGCCTGATAGGGTCAGTAAATGGCGTAATGCTGAGTAAGGTTTGACAAGCCAGCGTTTAAAAAATAAAAAAGCAGGGTATAAAAAAGAAAATAATAGTGCAGCCAAACCAAATATACCACGGCTTGCCAATTCTTGAAAATAGATGCTGTGCATATGGGTAAGGCAAGAGCCAGCTAAAATTCCTTCTTGACTCATTTTGCATAAATGTTTTGCAACTTGATAAATACCTACGCCAACTAGTGGAGATGACTCAAAATGATCGACTGCTGTCTTCCACATGATGAGGCGAGACCCAATACTTGTTGCTTGCGTAGATCGATCTTGAATCACTGTATAATCTTGATAAGCTGCTGTAAGTCGTTGATCAATGTAGTCACTATTAACACTTAAAAAACCAGCGGCTAAGACAATCGACATAAAAAAGCCTATTAAGAATTTTTTTGCTGATTTACGGTAAAAAATTGCAGTGGCAATAATTAAGAAGGGAATAATGACCCATACACCACGTGTGCCATGGAGTAAATTTAGAGTGATTGCAAAGACTGCAGAACCCAAAACACAATAAGCAAGGTATTTCTTTTCAAGTATGCTATGAAGGTAAAAGCTATATAGCAGCACAAGACTACTGATGCCTAACATCATAAAGTCATAAGTAATAATTTGATTATAATGCTCAAAAAAGTGCGCTCGAGAATAATCTTTAATAAACATTAAATAGCAGTTAAAGCAAA
This sequence comes from Acinetobacter apis, assembly GCF_900197575.1. Lineage (GTDB taxonomy): Bacteria > Pseudomonadota > Gammaproteobacteria > Pseudomonadales > Moraxellaceae > Acinetobacter > Acinetobacter apis. The sequence continues at coordinate 275,180 of NZ_FZLN01000003.1, forward strand.
TGTAAACGAGATTAAACCCTACAATCATATTAAAAAAATGCTCAACTTTATATTTAGAAATGAGCAATAAACAAGGCAAGAATACGAAAGGCAAACCATACAAATAGTTCATGTTATACATGCCAAGAATTTGTGTATTGGTGAGCTCTGACGCAATGTTAGCCAATGGCGTTGGGTGAAAAGCAACTTGTAACACCCATAATGACAGTGCGGTAACGACCGGGAAAAAGCTAAATTTTGGGAAATAATATTTGATATGTTCTAATTTAAAACAAATCGAAAGGAACAAAAGGGAATAAATGGTTAAAATAAAAAAAATGCTGACGCCATTTTTAATAAAAACAATACGATAAAAAATATAGAAAAAAACGACACTGATAAAAAAAGCAAGATAATCAGCTTTTTTCAAAAATTGGCTAAATGGCATTATGCAGACTTCACATTGAGAGAGTATATGGAAAGTTTGGGCTAATAAGATCGCCCAAACTCTCATGTGCTGTCATGTTTCTTTGCAGACTTAGCGGTTTGGATTACCCTTTAAAACCATATAAATCAGTGAAACAAAAATCAGTAATGCTCCAGCTAAACTGCTGACGCAAAAATACAAGATGCGCTGATATGTGTCCATATTTAAGAGTTCATTGGACAAAATATAACGCATGATGAACCATTGTACTAAGGAAAATACAATGATGACAAGGGCACGTCGGCGGACTTCAGGACGCATAGCCATATTAAATCCTCTCAATAAACCGCTTAGATTATGACATTGATTATACATGTTCTCAATATGAAAAGTCAGTATGGCCATGCGTTTATCACAATGTAAAGGTATTGTGAATGGCTTTTTACATAAGGGAAACTAAACATAAACCTAAAGTTGTTTAGGAATCACTGTACAGAGTTTACATTACAATTGAGTGTAATATTGTACGGCTTGGATATGAATCCTATTGATTTTGTGATGATTTGGGTGGATGGAAATGACCCCAAATGGAGAAAAAGTTTTAATGCCCATAAATATGGTGAAGGTATAGAACAACAACAACCAAGTACGCATATGTGTCGTTTTCGAGATTGGAATAATTTACATTATTGGTTTCGATCGGTAGAAAAATATTGCCCTTGGGTGAATAAAATCCATATTGTCACTTGTGGTCATTTTCCTCATTTTTTAAACAAGCAACATCCAAAGGTAAATATTGCTCATCATGCAGATATTATTGATCCTGAATATTTACCTACATTTAGTTCACATGTAATTGAAATTAATATACATAAAATTAAGGGGTTGTCAGAGCGCTTTGTTTATTTTAATGATGACATGTTTATTAACAAGCCTTTAGAACCAGAATTCTTTTTTAAAAATAATTTACCACGCGATGGCATATTACTTGAACCTATTACGGCTGTAGATACCGATAATCTTTTAGCGCATGTCATGCTGACCAATATTTCTATTATTAATCGAAACTTCAATTTCAAAGCATTATGTAAAAATAAGAGAAAGTATTTTTTTAATATTCGTTATGGTTTAAGTGCCAATAAAAGGAACTTGTTATATTCGTATCATTAGATTTTTTCAAGTATTTTTAATCATCATTTACCACAGCCTTTTTTAAAGCAAACCTTTAATGAAGTGTGGGAAAAAGAACAAGATTATCTAGAAAAGGTCTATCGACATCGCTTTCGTGAGTATGATGATGTGAATCAATATATGTTTCGAATTTGGCAGCTTTGTCAGGGAAATTTTTTCCCGACGAAAATTCAAAAGCGTGGTAAAGCATATCGAGTAATGACAGATAATTTGCCAAAAATACAGCAAACTTTAATTGAAAATAAATTGCCACTCATTTGTTTAAATGATCATGAGGCGATTCAAGACAGCCAATTTGCAAGTTTAAAGCATGAAATTTATAGTAGTTTTCATCAAAAGTTGCCTGAGAAGTGCAGCTTTGAAAATTAAGGCCTGAATAATCAGGCCTCAAATCATTATATTTTATGCGTCTTTTTTCGTTTGCTCACGTAAGCGAATGCCTAAATCTCTGAGCTGATTTGCTTCAACAGGCGCAGGGGCTTCTGTTAATGGGCATTCTGCTGTTTTGGTTTTCGGGAAAGCAATTACATCACGAATAGATTGCGCACCAGTCATGAGCATCACTAAACGATCTAAACCAAATGCCAAACCGCCATGTGGAGGTGCACCATATTTTAAAGCATCTAATAAGAAGCTAAATTTATCTTCAGCTTCTTCATCAGAAATACCCAATGCTTTGAAAATTGCTTTTTGCATTTCTAAGGTATAAATACGTAATGAACCACCACCAATTTCTGTACCGTTTAATACCATGTCATAAGCCACAGACAATGCATTACCAGGATCATTGGTTACGTCTTCAACACTGCTTTTTGGCAGGGTAAACGGGTGGTGGACTGACGTCCATTTACCATCATCAGTTTCTTCAAACATTGGGAAGTCAACCACCCAAAGAGGTGCCCAATCTGATGTTGCAAGTTTTAAGTCATGACCGATTTTGACACGTAACGCGCCAAGTGCATCATTAACAATCTTCGCTTTATCTGCACCGAAGAAGACGATATCGCCATTTTCTGCACCAACACGCTCAAGCAGTTGTAGCACAATTGGCTCAATGAATTTAACGATTGGAGATTGCAGACCTTCAATGCCTTTTTCAAGCTCGTTGACTTTAATATAAGCTAAGCCTTTTGCACCATAGATGCCGACAAACTTCGTGTATTCATCAATTTGGCTGCGTGATAATGCACTTGCATTTGGAACACGCAGTGCAGCAATACGACCTTTAGGATCATTCGCTGGGCCAGAGAAAACTTTGAACTCAACATCTTTCATCAAGTCAGCCACATCAACCAATTTTAATGGAATACGTAGGTCAGGCTTGTCTGATGCATAGTCACGAATCGCTTCGCTATATGGCATTTTTTGGAAAGGTGCAAATTCAATATTGAGTAAATCACTAAATAGTTTTTTGGTCATACCTTCCATCAAATCCATGATGTCATCATCATTTAAAAATGATGTTTCAATGTCGATCTGAGTAAATTCTGGTTGACGGTCAGCACGCAAATCTTCATCACGGAAGCATTTAGCGATTTGATAGTAGCGATCGATTCCGCCTACCATGAGCAATTGTTTGAATAACTGTGGTGATTGTGGCAATGCGTAAAAGCTACCATTTGATACACGGCTTGGTACCAAATAATCACGAGCACCTTCAGGTGTTGCACGCGTTAAAATTGGTGTTTCAACATCTAAGAAGCCATGGTCATCTAAGTAGTTACGAATTAGATTGGTCACTTTTGAACGGAATCTTAAACGATCTAACATTTCTGGACGACGAATGTCTAAGAAACGATATTTTAGGCGGATATCTTCAGAAACTGTGGTGTTTTCATCATTCAAAGGGAATGGCGGTGTTTCAGAGGCAGCTAAAACCTCAATGTCTTTTCCTAAGACTTCAATTTGACCGCTTACCATATTGGCATTTTCAGTGCCTTCATAACGCTTGCGAACACGACCTGTAATTTTTAATACAAATTCTGAACGTGCTTTATCTGCTGTTGCAAATGCTTCTGGAGTATCAGGGTCAATAACAACTTGTACTAAACCATCACGATCACGCATATCAAGGAAAATGACACCGCCATGATCTCGGCGACGGTGTACCCAACCGCATATTGTAATTGTTTGATCAATTTGGGCTTCTGTAATTGAGCCGCAGTAATGAGTTCGCATCATGGCGTGCTATGTCCAACGTCTATTGTGTAAAATTAGATTAAAGTAAGGCAAAGCATACTTATAGAAACGTTCAATTATGCATGTTTACAGGTATTGGCTCAAGGATTTGTTCAAAAACATGGTAAAGCGAGCAATGTATACATAATCTATTATAAAAATGGTATGAAAGATAAAGTATGATTTGGATGATGTGCAATGTCAGCGATATGAATTACTCATCAATAAGTAGAGAAATAAACGAGGATGAATAAATATATAAAACATAGATATCATTCATCCTTGATTGATTCCTATAAGCACAAGTGCAGTTGGGAGAATATTGTAGACCGTAATCTACAATACAAATATTTTATCATTGAGTAAAAGTAATGTTATCTTAAATTGTTGTTTATATTAGGAGATATAATTGGTTAAATAAATCTTAAAGCATCATGATCCTGAAATAATAAGTTTTGTTTTAGAGGAAATTCTTTTCCATGCCCATAGTTTTCCAATTTGACCATCAACATATATTTTAGTGTCTATATGTGCTTCACTTTGATGCACTTTTGATGGTTTTTTCTCTGAAAATACAAAAAAGAACTCTCCGCCAATTGCTTGAATATAAGCGACTTGGTCGGTAATAAATACGGGTTCTGAAGTAAGTTTAACTGCTTTTGTTTTCATACTCTAGCTCCATGAGCGGTAACATTTTTTATGTGATAGGGATTGTTTTATGTTATTCACCTCCAAATATAATAATAGTATAGTTGCTGAGCATAAATGAAGTTTCAATAGAGAGTTTGTGTTTATACTATTTTTATTTGTATAGATATTTTTCTAAACATAATGAATAAAATAATTGTTTGTTTTTATTGAATATTTATTTTGTCTTGGTTTTTTTTTAAATAAATTAGTTATTAAATCATAGACCTAGATTTTAGAATAAATAATGCAGTGCTATATATTGATAATTTATAATTACATTATGTAATTATTATAGCGAGAATCGTTCTTTAATATGTAAGAAACGATTCTCAAGTGACGTTTAAATGAATTTACCGTTCTCTTAATGCTTCTTTGGCTTTATTAAATGGTTTTAATAAATATTCTAAAATAGTCTTTTTGCCTGTTTGGATATCAACCGTTGCGACCGGTCACGATTGGTGCGAATATAAACCCGATAGTAAATCACTTTCACTTCACCTTTTATTATTACACTGATATCTATGAAAATAAGGTATTGAATTAAAATATATTATAAGAATATTTATTCAAAAGGTGTTTTTTGATTTAACTTTCGACTTTTAATGAATTGTTTCGATGAAGAACGAGAAATGAAGATAACACCTTGAATCTTTTTCAATTAAATCAAATATGCCAAAGCTGAATAAAACTTGTAAAAATAAAAATATGTTATAACATAACGATAATTTATGTTAGGCCATTTTCAGATGTCACAACCACACCGTTTATTGACTTTGTCTTTACTTGCGCTTTCTATACAAACTGCATTTGCTCAAGATTTGCCTGCCAATGTGGATTTACCTGCCATTGAATTAAAAGCAGTCAAAGAACAAGCTGTTCCTTTAGATAAAGAAGCAGGCGATTTATCAATCAAACAAGATCAGCTTATTCAAGGGGCAACGACCATTGGTAATGCATTAAATGGTCAAGCAGGTATTTATGCAGCACAATATACAGGCGGTGTAAGTCGTCCTGTTATTCGTGGTTTAGATGGAGCTCGAGTAAAAATTACACAAAATGGTGGTGATGCACTTGATGTATCCTCAGTTTCTCCTGATCATGCGGTAACAGTAAACCCCAATACAGCACAAGAAATTCAAGTGTTGAAAGGACCTGAAAGTTTACTTTATGCAGCAGGGTCGGTGGGCGGTTTAGTGAATGTGGTTGAGCACACAATTCCAAATAAGATGCCAGATCAGGGCTATACAGGACGTGTAGGTGCCCGTTATAACAGTGGCAATGATGAAATGCTGTATTCAGGTCAAGCCACAGTGGCATTAGGGTCACAATTTGCACTCAGTGCGGGTGGACTGACACGCGATGCCAACAGTTATATTTTACCTCGAAACTTACAGGGCACAGAACGCCGAGAAGACAATACGTTTGCACGCTCTAAAGATGCCAATGTTGGGGCATCTTGGATTTTTGATCGTGGTTATGCAGGTGTTTCTTATAGTGAGCGACGTGACCGATATGGTATTCCAGGCGATAATGCAGCATATGGTGCTTGTGAAATCAATGCGCTTGGCACAGCATTTTTACCCGATAGTTGCGGCGCTGCGGAAGAAGAGCATGGCGACTCAGCATGGATCAATCTCAAAGAAAAACGCTATGACTTTAAATCTGAGTTAAATGACCCATTTGTTGGTTTTTCTAAGTTATCTGCACAAGCCAATTATACCGAATATCAACATGCAGAAATGGATGGTGATACACCAGAAACGACATTTAGAAGTCGTGGTACAGATGCACGAATTGTATTAGACAATAAAGCATGGGCAAATGGTTGGACGGGGCAAGTTGGGGTTCAATATACAGGGCAGCGTTTAACCATTGCAGGTGATGAGTCGCTGATGGACCCAACCAATACACAGCGTTATAGTTTATTTGCATTGCAAGAAAAACAATATAATAATTTTCACTTTCAACTGTCATCACGTATAGACCATCAAAAGATTGATATCACACAGGGTGAAACCAATCCAGATGCTAAAAACTATCAAGACACAGCATATTCAGTGGCAGCAGCAACAGCTTGGGAGTTTATTCCCAACTATAAGCTGTCACTCACTGCATCACACCAAGAACGTTTGCCAATGGCTCAAGAGCTTTACTCTAATGGCAAGCACATGGCGACCAATACCTATGAACTTGGCAATGATGACCTGAGTAAAGAAAAATCAAACAATGTAGAATTGGGCTTACATGTAGATCAAGACCGCTTAAAATATAATATCAATGTATTTCACAATTGGTTTGATGGTTTTATTTATGCCAATACATTGGACCGATATCAAGATTTCCGCTTAATTCAATATAGCCAATCTAAAGCACGTTTTTATGGTGTCGATGGTGATATCAGTTATCAATTCTCACCTGTTTATCAAGTGAGTTTATTTGGCGATTATGTTCGTGGTAAATTAGACCAAGAGGGCAACGCACCACGTATTCCAGGTGGTCGTTTAGGCGCACGTGTAAAAGCACAGTTTGATGACCAATATGCTGCAAATGTTGAGTATTATCACGTCTTTAATCAGGATGATATTGCCAATTATGAAACAGGTGGGCAGGGTTATAACATGGTTAATCTAGGTTTGTCTTATAGCAACCATTTAAATGGTAAAGTAGATTACCGTGTATATACTCAAGCCAATAACTTATTAGACAGCAAGGTGTATCAGCACGAATCATTTTTAGCGAATGTACCGCAAATGGGACGTAATTTTACCTTAGGGGTCGACTTTAGCTTCTAATTTTCACCAAAAGAGACTTGAAAAATTAAGCAATACTATCTAGCCTAGCTTGTAAGAAGCTAGGTGTTTTTTATGCGTATTTTTCAACGAATTAACAATAAATTAAATTGGTCCAAGCGACGATATTTAGCCCTGATTTTAGGCATGATTTTGATTGGTGATGTGAGCCTCTCAGTCTATCAAACGGTTAAACCATTGCCTGAAGGGGTCGATTTTACAGGTAAGCTGCATCATGCAGAAGTTGATTTCATTGCAGATCAAACATTTACTGATGCACAAGGCAAAAAACAATATCAGCAACATATTTTTGACACCATGTTAAGCATGGTTGCAGAGGCCAAGTCGACCATTGTGTTAGACATGTTTTTGTTCAATGATCAGTTGGGCAAAACAGCTGCACCACACCGTGCTTTAGCACAAGAAATGGTGGCGGCATTAATTGAAAAAAAACGTCGTCATCCTGACATGAGCATCACGGTTATTACAGATCCAATTAACTCATATTATGGGTCAATTGTCCCTGAGCAGGATGTGTTATTAAGACGGGTTGGTGTTGAAGTGATTGAAACAGATTTGATTCCATTACGTGCATCTAATCCAATTTGGACAGGATTTTGGTCATTATGTTGCCAAAATTTTGGTAATAGCCCTGGACAAGGTTGGTTACCCAATCCCTTAGGACCTGATAAATTAACGTTAAGAAGTTATTTGTCACTTTTAAACTTTAAAGCCAATCATCGTAAAACTTTGGTGGTAGATGGTGCATCGGGTTGGGAAGCATTGGTAACTTCACAAAATATTCATGCGGCAAGTTCTGCACATGATAATGTCGCTTTACGTGTGAAAGGGCCTGCTGCGGTTGATGTATTAAATACAGAACAATCGATTGCAAAAATGTCAGGCGGCGAATTGCCATATGTCTTGATAGCAGATCATTCAAGTAATCCAACCTTACCGCAAGTACAAGTATTGACTGAAAAAGCCATTGAACGTGGTGTATTGTCATTGATTCGTTCTGCCAATGCCAATGACCATATTCAAATGCTTATGTTTTATTTGTCTGACCGTGATGTGATTGAAGCATTAAAAGAAGCACAACTTCGTGGTGTTAAAATGAGCATTTTATTGGATCCAAACCAAGATGCGTTTGGCCGTACTAAAAACGGTATTCCAAATCGTCAAGTTGCCAAAGAGTTGCATGATGCAGGTATGACGGTGCGTTGGTGTAATACGACAGGTGAGCAATGCCATAGCAAAATGGTTATTAGGCAATCAGGTGCAACACAAGAGCTGATTTTAGGTTCAGCCAATCTGACTGCCCGTAATTTAAACAACTATAATTTAGAAACCAATTTACGCGTGATTGGTCCTGCCAATGCCAAAGTATTTGTCGATGCAGAGCAATATTTTAATACCACATGGTCGAATCCAAATGGAGAGCAACATAGTTTGCCTTATGAAAAATATGCAGACGCATCAAGCTTAAAATACATGGTATATCGCATTATGGAATGGTCAGGGTTATCTACATTTTAATTAGACGCACAAAAAAGCCTGTCCATTGACAGGCTTTTTTTATAGGTTTAAGCAAGCTCATCATCTTCAGGATTTAGCTTTTGACGCTTAATTTCATGCTTCACTCGAATCATTGATGGATAGTGCCAAGATGCATAGCGCACCACAAAAATAGAAGCGGCAAGAATTAAAATTGCACCTGTCACAATCACCAAGCCAATGTCAGCTTTATGGTCATGCTGAATAACTGAAATGAGTAAGCGTGTTAATGCTGTAATTGCAATATAGATTAGGAATCGTACAGGCATATGGTTGGTTTTAAAGTAAATCCCCACCATTGCGCCAAGTTCTAGATAGATAAAAAGTAATAAAATATCATCAATTGACGCATAAGGTTTATGCGTAAAAATATCTATAGTGGTATTCACACCTGACCATGCAATCATACAGCCAATAATAAATAGTGCGATATAATGAAATGCTTCAACAGCAAGATTTCCGATTTGATCAAGTTTTGTTTCAATACGACGGTATTTTGATTTTTTGGGGTCCATAAGTCAGCCTGTCCTAGCTTATAAATACATATATTGTTAAGGCTAAGAATAAGCAAAAACCATCAATTTTACTAACCATAAAATGAAAAATACCTGCAAAAGCAGGCATTCTTCATCAAATTGTCATCGGCATCAGATCAAATCAATGCATTTAAGGTTGTTTCGGCTTTGCATTTGGTTTAAAGCGTAATTCACACTGACCATCAATGACCTTACCATTGACTTGTGCTTGAACAGCTTGACCATCTTGTTTGCCTGTACATAGCGTTTTAGATTGTTCAATCAGTGCTTTCATTTCGGGTGATTTTTTATGATCACGAGGTCCAAAGCGGCGATCACCATCTCTATTTGGGAAGTGGTCGAAGGTTGAACAGGCACTTAATAAGCTAACGCTGACCAAGCCCGTTACCATCATGAGGGTTTTAAGACGTGATTGCATGGTTATCCACCTAAAAATATTTTATTTAAATTTATACAACTAACATGGAGGAAGAATGGAGGATTTTTTGTGTCTATGTTGGTTAGAATAGCAATCAAATCAGATTTGAGTAGATTCTTTGAATAATCGTCGTATTCCTATTGCACTGCGTTTGTTTTCAACTGTGCTATGCACCACAGTCATTTTAACGACCGTGAGCTTAGGTGCATTTCAATGGACGATGAAAGAAAACTTTGCCAAATATGTTGCAGATGTGGAAATGCAAAAGCTCGATCATTTAGTAGAAAATTTGGTCGGGATTTATGGCATTTATAGTGATTGGGGCGATGCCATTCAAGCTCAGATTTTACAAGTTGAGGGCAAACCCAACAGCAATGATTTTGATCAATTATCTCGCATGTGGTTACGCCGTCAATATGATATTGCATTTCAACAGCGTTATTTTAAAGAAAATACCATGTTAAATGTGCCTAAAGGCTTAGACCAAAAAGAAAATAATGCCAAAAAAAGACATTTTACTGAGCAAGAAATTAAACTAATGCAAGAAAATTTGCCATCGGAATATCAACCTTTTGAAGGCATTAAATTTCCGTTAAACAGTAACCCTGGCATGTTTGGCAATAAAAGAAACAGTCAGCCTGCACCATTTGATGTAGAAAAGTCTTTATTTGAGAAAAACAGTCTACCGAACACTTATAAAAATATTGATTTAAAAAATACCATATCTAGAAAATTTTATCCGATGCCAGACCGTTTTGGTTTGAGCGCACGTTTAGCTTTATATGATGCCAAAAAACATTTTGTGGTCGGACCACCGCAGCAAGGAACGGTTGCCTTTCGACCATTGGTGGTGGGTGGTCGGGTGATTGGCTATTTAGGTTTACAACCGACCTTAGATCAAGATGATATTTTAAGTGTCAGTTTCTTTAGTACCCAAAAGCGCGTATTGCTTTTAATTTATGCTGTGACCGTCTTTGCAAGTTTAATTTTATCATTACTCCTTGCAACCTATTTTAAAAAGCCAATTCAGCAACTTTTACAAGCTGCACAAGAACTGACGAAAGGTAATTTTCAATATCAAATGCCTGTTAAACGAAATGATGAGTTAGGGGATTTGTCCTTTCAAATTAATAATTTGGCAGATATTTTAAATACCCATGAAAAATCGAGACGGCAATGGGTGGCAGACACCTCTCATGAGCTTAAAACGCCTTTGTCGGTGTTACAAGCACAAATTGAAGCCATGCAAGATGGTATTCGTAAACCGACACCAGAGCATTTATCTGCCATGATGCGTCAAGTCTCAAGCTTAAAAAAATTGACTCAAGATTTATCAGATTTAGCACAAGTCGAAGCTCAACAGCTTAAATGTTATTTTACAGATGCCGATCCATGGAAAATAATTGTAGAGGAAGTTGAAAACTTCAAACCAAAATTTGAGCAATCTCAACTGACAGTGACCATGCAAGGGGTGGGAACCATGTTGTCACTCGATCATGATCGTTTTAGACAAGTGATTGTCAACTTACTCAGCAATAGTATTCGGTATACTGAACAAGATGGTGAGATTCATATTCATACTGAGCAAACAGACATGTATTGGCGTGTTTATGTCGATGATAGCCCATTGGGCGTAACCACAGAACAAATCAAACAATTGGGTGAACGTTTTTATCGCGTGGATGACTCACGGACTCGAAGTACTGGGGGAACAGGACTTGGCTTGGCATTGTCGGTAAAAATTATACAGGTCTTGGGCGGTGAGCTGTCTTTTGATCACTCACCACTTGGCGGATTGCGTTGCCAATTAACTTTTTTAAAACATATCAATTTGGATGAGGAAGGAAGTCGATGAGAAGTATTTTTTTAGTCGAAGATGAAGTAGAACTAGCAGGTTTGGTCAAAGATTATTTAGAAGCCGCAGGGTTTCATGTTCATATGTTTCATGATGGTCAAGAAGCCTATCAGCAGTTTCTACAAAAAAAGCCAAGCCTCATGATTTTAGACTTAATGGTGCCACGCATGGACGGTTTAACCATTTGTCGTAAAGTACGTGAACAATCAGATATCCCAATTATTATGGTGACTGCACGAACCGAAGAAATTGATCGTGTATTGGGTTTAAATATGGGCGCAGATGATTATATCTGTAAGCCATTTAGTCCTAAAGAGTTGGTTGCACGTGTTCAAGCGGTATTGCGCCGTTTAGAGCGTAAAGAGCAACCTGAAGAAGAAGCAAATTTATTTACTGTAGAAAAAGCACAACAACGTATTTGGTATAAACACAAAGCATTGAACTTAACGCCAACTGAATTCCGTTTATTTGAACTGTTTTTAGAGCACATTGGGCAAGTGTACTCACGTACACAATTGTTAGATCATATTAATCCAGACAGTTTTGATGTGGCAGACCGTGTGATTGACAGCCACATCAAAAACTTACGTCGTAAAATTATTGATGCAACTGAATCAAACGCCAATCATGAATGGATTCAAGCGGTATATGGGGTTGGTTACCGTTTTGAATATCCAGACTGATAAGTCAATTATAGACTTTATTTTTCTTATGAAGAGCAACTTATAGCAATTTCAGCATCACCTAAAGCAGGTGGTGTTAAATCAGTTGCTTTTTCACGTTCAACTTGCTGCGTATATGGTGTAGCTAATAAGTGAAATAAACGATCCACCTCAGTGAAGTCATCACGCTCAGCCGCTTCAATGGCTGCTTGTGCCATATGGTTACGCAAAATATAACGTGGATTATGCTGACACATGAGGGTCTGCAACTCATCTATATTTTGGTTTGACCGAATCTGATGGTAGTTCGTCATGAAGGCATCAAACGCTTCAAGATCGATACAGTCATCTCGTAAGGCTTGATATGCTTTGGTTTGCAAGCGAATAAAGCTTTGTGTGTAATCTAATTTCTCTTTTTGTAAAATACTAAGAAAAGCCGTACCACATGCCAAGCTGTCATGATGGAACGTAGGCAATCCCATTTTATGGGCAAGGCCATCTTGATAGGTTTGTAAAAAGATAGGTTCAAATGTTGCTAAAGCGGCTTGAAGGGCTGTTTTTAACTCATCTTGTTGGTCATCTGCTGCCAAAGGTATGAGGTTGTTTAGCCAAACCCACAAATTCCAATGTGCAACACTCGGCTGATTTTGATAGGTATAGCGCCCTTGATGGTCTGAGTGGTTATTAATCCAATTCGGTTTAAAGCGCTCTAAGAATCCAAATGGACCAAAATCTAAGGTCGACCCTGTAATATTTAAATTGTCGGTATTCATAACACCATGTGCAAAGCCGACCAATTGCCATTTTGCAATCATGATGGCTGTTTTTTTAATCACAGCATGCGCAAAAGCCACCACAGGCTGTTCTGCATCTAAACAGTCAGGATAGTGCCAAGTGATACATTGTTGTACAAAGTCTTTGAGTAACTCAGGCGCATATTGGTTAATCCATTCAAAATGACCGAAACGGATATGGCAATCTGCTGTTCGTAATAGCATTGCCCCAGGTTCTAAAACTTCACGTTGTACACCTTGAGCGGAGCTTGTAAAACCGACCGATTGACTAGATGGAACACCGAGGGCGGTGAGGGCATGACCTGCTAAATATTCACGAATCACAGAACGTAAGACTGCTCGACCATCTCCCATGCGTGAATAAGGGGTTTTTCCAGCCCCTTTTAGATGTAAGTCTATCACTTGACCTTGTCGGTCAAGTACTTGTGCCAATAAAAGACCACGCCCATCACCCAATTGCCCAGCCCAATGACCAAATTGATGACCTGCATACACCATTGCCAATGGTTCTGTCGCTTCAAACAAATGTTGTCCACTACAAATGTCAACCCATGCTGCTTGTTCATCTGCAGTCCATTGTAATTGATCGGCCAATGGTTGATTAAAGTGTCCTGCTTTTGCACCTTTTAGTACAGTAGGACGTTGTTTGCTAAACAGTCGTGGATCGAGCTGTGCATAACGAGAGATAAGATGCATGACAAAGTGTCCTTAAAAGCAAAAAGGTGAGCCAATATGTGCAAAATAAAGTATACGCGATATCAAATGGCTTGCATGTAGACGTAAAAAAAGGTGTACATAAAACACCTTTTTTACCAATGACTGCATGTATTTAAGACGCTGAAAGTTTTTTGGCTGTTTTAACCATCACTTCAAGCCGCTCACGATGATGATGTAAGCGTTGTTCAACCAATTGAAATTCTAATTTGAGCTTATCATCCATTTGATGCAGCTTTTCAGCCACACGTTGTTTTTTCGCCATGACTTCTTGCTCTTTTAACGTTGCCATATCGTTTAAAGTGGTGGTAAATGCTTCATATTCCGAAGCAATTCGTTGCTTTAGATTGTGGATGTCTTGACTGATATCATGCCCATAAATTGCTAAGTCTTGTTCAGCATATTTAAACTTCATGGCAAGTTCTGCTTTTTTGATGTTAAAGCTTGGGATACGGCGTAAATTGTGTGCGAGTCCAAGTTTAGAGCAGGTCCAAATCAGCCATTTTGTTGGGTCGTATTGCCACCATTTAACGCCATTTCGATAGTCATATTGAAAGATATGGTGATAGTTATGATAGCCTTCACCCCATGTCGCAATCGATAACCAAAAATTATCACGTGCTGTATTTTCATCGGTATATGGACGTTTCCCAAACATATGGCAAAGCGAGTTAATGAAAAAGGTGACATGATGACTCAATACCAAACGAAGTAATCCGCCCAATAACACCACACCCCATAAATCACCAACAAGCCAACCTACGCTACCTAAAATAATGACATGTGTTGCGATCACCAAGGGCACATAATATTTATCTTGAAATAATACCAAAGGGTCTTTGAGTAAGTCAGGCGCATTTTTATAATTGGCTTCTGCTGCAGGATAATCACGAATCATCCAACCCAAATGGGCATACCAAAACCCTTTTTTAATAGAGTAGGGATCTTTTTCTTCATCATCTACATGACGGTGATGAGTACGATGACCAGATGCCCAATATAAAATACTATTTTGAATGGCGAAGGTTCCACCAATCATCAGCAAAATTTTTAATGGTAACGACGCTTCATAAGCACGATGTGCCCATAAACGATGATAACCTGCGGTGATACTTAAGCTACTAAACGCCAATAAAAAGAATAAACTCAGCCAAGCAGCCATGGAAAAATCATGGTGATATGCATAAACAGGTAAAATGAGGAGAGCCGCAATTGGTGTACCAAGCAATGTAATTGCTGCAGTCCAATTGATGGGTGCTTGGGTCAGAGAAGTCATAATAATAGGCGTTCCCAAGAGAGTAAAAAAAGCAGGCATTTGGGTGGTTACAATGCCATGCGTTAGCCTATTTATGTGGGTATAAATGAGGCAATTTCATCATAATATACAGTTGTATATTTAAGCAAACGGTAATTCAAGAATTATGTATCCGTCCATTAAAATGCTGTTTCATGTGTAGAGGAAAATCTGTAATTAACCCATGAATACCCAATTGGTATAAGGCTTCAGCACGTGCAATATCATTGACTGTCCATACACTGGTTTTAAGGCCTGCGTCATGGGTTCTTTTAATTCGTTCAGCGGTGGCCAAAGCATCCATCCAACCAATTTGTTGGCAATCCAAGGCTTGAGCCAATTCAATTGCTTGGTCAGGTTCAGATTCAATTAACAGCCCTTTTTTAAAAGTCGCCTGTTGCTGATTGAGTGCATGCAAAATCTGCGTATCAAAACTTGTAATTACGACGGCATCATGCAGTGCTGACAATTGTGGCAGTAAAGAGGTAACCAATTGATTTGCAGCATCTGCTGAGGCAACAGCTTTAATTTCAACTTCAATATGGCTAAAATTCGCAATAATGTTTAATACATCTTTGAGTTCTGGGGTAGGTTCAGGGGATTGCCAATCTGTCCAAGCCACACGATGGTCATGGTGAATCAAGTCATCAATATGCCATGTTTCAATCGGTGCATTTTGACCTGCTGTACGCTTTAGATTGTCGTCATGAATCACCACCAAATGCTGATCAGTCAGTTGACGAACATCAAACTCTACGGCATGGATTTGAATTTGCTTTAAGTAGTTAAATCCACCTAAAGTATTTTCAGGAGCCTCACCTCGGGCACCACGATGACCAATAATATGCATAATCACACAAGATATATAAATTCACTGATAAACAGTATAGAAATAAACCATGTCAAAAGGTTTGCAATTTTGATGAACTTTGTTAAATATGTAAGGCGTAACATCAACTTGGTTTATTATCATGGCCAAGGTAAAGTGTCTTGAATAAATACAACGGATGAAAAATAATTTTATGCGGACTCGTACAAAAATTTGTGGCATTACCCGCATAGAAGACGCTGTATCTGCCGTACAATTGGGGGCTGATGCCATTGGCTTTGTATTTTATGCAAAAAGTCCAAGAGCAATCACAGGTCAAGCAGCCCAAGTTATTGTTCAACAGGCGTTGCCACCTTATGTACAAATTGTCGGTTTATTTGTTGATGCAACGCTTAATGAGATACAAGCCGTTTTAAAAGATGTTCCTGTGGAAATTATTCAATTCCATGGTGCAGAATCACCTGAACAATGTGCGCAGATTGCACAACAAACAGGGCGCAGATGGTATAAAGCCATTCAAATGAAACCAAACATTGATATTTATACTGAAATTCAGCGCTATCGAGATGCTGGCGCAAGTGCTATCTTACTTGATGCATGGCATCCTGAGTTAAAAGGCGGTACAGGGCAAGCATTTGATTGGGCTTCATTCCCAACTTCAGAGATTGCACTCATTTTAGCAGGGGGATTAACCCCTCTGAATGTGGCACAAGCAATTGGTCAAACAGCACCATTTGCTGTAGATGTCAGTGGCGGTGTTGAAATTGCAAAAGGCATAAAAAGCCATCAACTGATTGAACAATTTATGCAAGGAGTCCATTGTGGATCAGCAAAATAAGATTGACTACACACAATATCCAGATGCGCGTGGGCATTTTGGTATTCATGGCGGGCGATTTGTCTCAGAAACTTTAATGGCGGCACTTGAAGATTTAGAGCATCTTTATCATTCAATGAAAAACGACCCGCAGTTTCTGGCCGAATTTGACCGTGATATGGCACATTATGTTGGCCGTCCAAGTCCTCTTTATCATGCTGAACGTTGGTCTAAACAATTAGGTGGTGCACAAATCTATCTTAAGCGTGAAGATTTAAACCATACAGGCTCGCATAAGGTAAACAACACCATTGGCCAAGCATTGCTTGCTAAATTGTCAGGTAAAAAACGAATTATTGCAGAAACAGGTGCAGGTCAGCATGGTGTAGCAACCGCTACAATTGCAGCACGTTTAGGCTTAGAATGTGTGGTTTATATGGGTTCAGATGATGTTAAACGTCAATCTGCTAATGTTTACCGGATGCGCCTTTTGGGTGCAACAGTGATTCCTGTCGAAAGTGGTTCAAGAACGCTTAAGGATGCTTTAAATGAAGCCATGCGTGATTGGGTCAGTAATGTTGATGACACTTACTATGTGATTGGTACAGTGGCAGGTCCACATCCATACCCACAATTGGTTCGTGATTTCCAATCTATCATTGGTCGTGAAGCACGTCGTCAAATTCAAGAACAAGCTGGACGTCTACCAGATGCTTTAGTGGCATGTGTTGGTGGTGGTTCGAATGCCATGGGATTATTTTACCCATTCTTAAATGATGACAGTGTCGCCATGTATGGTGTTGAAGCTGCCGGTTTAGGGGTAGAAACAGGAAAACATTCAGCGCCATTAAATGCAGGTCATGTTGGTGTATTACATGGTAATCGTACATATCTGATGAGTGATGCCCAAGGTCAAATCATAGAAACACACAGTATTTCAGCAGGTCTAGATTATCCAGGTGTTGGTCCTGAACATAGCTTCTTAAAAGACATGAAGCGTGTACAGTATGTGCCGATTATTGATGATGAAGCCTTGCAAGGGTTCCGTGATTTAACGCGTATCGAAGGTATTATTCCTGCATTAGAAAGCGCTCATGCGATGGCTTATGTCACTAAACTTGCACCAACATTGTCTAAAGACCAAATCATTATTGCCACTGTATCGGGTCGTGGAGACAAAGACTTGATGACAGTTGCACGTGTTGATGGCTTAGAAATGCTTGAGAACTAAAATCAACAGTGAACATAAAAAGTGCTCTTGACTAGAGCACTTTTTCATATCACTGCTGTAAATATGCATGAAAACCTGTGTTATATAATATTGAGCGTACGATTTTGCAATAAAATAAATCTGGTCTATTTTAACTTAAATTGATGTTTTTAAAAAACAAGTATGATTAAAATAAGCCAGCCTACGATATTTTGCACAGCCAAGATAAGAAAAAAAAGATCACTTTGATCATTGAGAAACGCGTGTAAATATTGATTAATGTGTCTTGAAATTGTTTGATCGGATTTTGAATACGATAACAATGCTTTAGGTGCTGTGCAATGCGTAAAAAATAGCGTTACAATGAGCTGCTTGTGTGCGTTTACATACAGCAGTCACTCTATTTAAACCATGCAAGGAAAGAATTATGAATCGTTTAGCCAAACGTTTTGATCAGCTGAAATCTCAACAACGAAAAGGCCTTGTCTCATATGTTATGGCAGGCGATCCACAACCAGAAGTGACTGTACCTTTATTACATCGTTTGGTGGATGCAGGTGTTGATGTGCTTGAGCTTGGTTTACCTTTCTCTGATCCTATGGCTGATGGCCCTGTCATTGCTTTAGCGGCTGAACGTGCACTTGCGGGCGGTACCAATACGCTACATGTATTAGACATGGTAAAAACGTTTCGTGAAACAGATACTAATACGCCTGTGGTGTTAATGGGGTATTTAAACCCTGTTGAAGTAATTGGCTATGAAAAATTTGTTGCACAAGCGCATGAAAGTGGTGTTGATGGTTTGCTTTTGGTCGATTTACCTCCTGAAGCATCGTATGAGCTGAATCAAGTCTTAACTCGTTATGACATGAATCAGATCTTTTTACTTGCACCAACATCTAAAAATGATCGTATTCAACATGTGATTAAACAAGCCGGCGGGTTTATTTACTATGTTTCGCTAAAAGGTGTAACAGGTGCTGCAACATTAAATGTGGCAGATGCTGCTCAGCGTATAGAGTATATTAAACAACACACAGATATTCCTGTGGGCGCAGGATTTGGTATCAATGATGCTGCATCAGCAAAAGCAATGGCTGCTGTGGCAGATGCTGTGATTGTTGGAAGTGCACTAGTTAAACCTTTTGCAACGCTTCCTGCCGATCAAGCAGTTGAACAAACGATTAATAAAATTAAGGAGCTTCGAGCGGCGCTCGATGAGTCAATATGAGTCAAGACATTAAGCCTGCAAAAGTACTGTATCCAAATACACCATGGACTGAACGTTCAGTACCAGGTGTTCATGTACCAAATGAGCAGGAGACCTTTAAGTCTACATTTACTGAACCTACAGTCGAATGTCCAGAATGTCATTCATTGACAACACATACTGCCATGTCTTTTAACGCTTATGTTTGTCCGCAATGTGATGAACATTTACGTATGAAAGCACGTGAACGTTTGAATTGGTTTTTTGATCAAGTTGACCATGAACTTGGCCAGCGTTTTGTTGGTAATGACCCACTTAAATTTGTAGATAGCAAACCGTATAGCGAGCGTATGTTAGATGCACAAAATAAAACAGGTGAGACTGAAGCCTTAGTGGTGTTTCAAGGTGTGCTCAAAGGCATTTCAATGACTGCGTGTGCGTTTGAATTTGATTTCATGGGCGGTTCAATGGGCACTGTAGTGGGTGACCGTTTTGTTGAAGCTGCAGAAAGTGCAATCCAGAAAAAACAACCTTTGATTTGTTTTGCTGCATCAGGTGGTGCACGTATGCAAGAAGGGGTATTATCGCTAATGCAAATGGCCAGAACATCGGCTGCTATTGAAAAGTTAAAAGCTGCACGTTTGCCTTATATTGTTGTATTAACGCACCCTGTATATGGCGGTGTGACTGCCTCTTTGGCCATGTTGGGTGATATTCACTTGGCAGAGCCGAAAGCCATGATTGGTTTTGCAGGTAAGCGCGTGATTGAGCAAACGGTGCGTGAAAAATTAGATGAACCCTTCCAACGAGCAGAGTATTTGTTAGATCATGGTGTAATCGACCAAATCGTTCACCGTCATTCTTTACGTGATACTGTCTATCGCTTGGTCAGCAAGTTGATGAATAAAAATTGAATGTAAATGCGCCTTTAAATACAGATGATTTGATGACATGGCTCAATTATTGGGGCCGTGTTCATGTCACAGGAATTGATCTTGGCTTAGAACGGGTTTTGCCTGTAGCTGAGAAATTAAATATTCTTCGCCCTGAAGCGAAGATTATTACTGTTGCGGGGACCAATGGTAAAGGTTCAACCACCACCGCAGTTGCAGAAATTTTGCATCAAGCTGGTTATCGCGTGGCGTTATACCAATCCCCACATATCTATCGGTTTAATGAGCGCATTAAAGTATCGGGGCAACAAGCCACTGATGATGAGCTGATTGCTGCATTTGTACGTGTTGACCAAGCACGCCGTGCATGCAATTTAAGCTTATCTTTCTTTGAAGCCACAACCCTTGCAGCTTTCTTGGTGTTTCAGCAACAAAATTGTGATGTTTGGGTGCTTGAAATCGGTCTTGGCGGCCGTTTAGATGTAGTGAATATTATTGATCCAGATTTGGCGGTGATCACCAATATTGGCTTAGATCATGTAGATTGGCTTGGCGATACAATTGAAAAAATTGCAGCCGAAAAAGCAGGCATTATCCGCCCCAATATCCCTGTTATTTTTGCAGGGCAGCAAACATTGCCACAAGCCGTTTCTGAGCAAGCACAAAATGCTAATGCTGCATTGTATGTGCTTAATCGTGATTATTTTTATCATATAGAAGACAAACATTGGTTGTTTGCATCGCCTGGCGTCACATTAAAATTGCCTTATGGCACATTGGCAGTCGATAACTTATCAACTGCTGTGGCTGCAGTTACATTAAGTGGTTTAGCAGTTTCTGACACAGCAATTGAAACAGGTATTACAAAAGCTCATATTGCTGGGCGTTTTGAAGTGCGAAAGAAAGATCATAAAACCATCATTTTTGATGCAGGGCACAATGGTCATGGTGTATTGTTTCTGCTGAAACAACTCAAACAGTATTTGCATGCCAACCCGCAATACACAGAAATTATTACTGTTTTTTCAATGCTTGCAGATAAAGACATTGATCAAGTGGTCGAATATTTAAAACCTGAAATTGCTGCTTGGTATATTGCACCAATGACTGTGCCACGTGCAGCAAGTATTCAGCAAATGACAGATGCATTAATTGATGAGCCATATCAACAGTTAAATACGGTACAGGATGCATTTCAAGCCGCATTGGCTGCATGCCAAAATCATCAACTGATCTTAGTGTGTGGTTCGTTCCATACTTTAGAAGCCGTTTGGGAGTGTATTGACTGATGGCCATGAACAGTAAACAGCGTTGGATGGGTGGAATTGTTTTATTGGGCGGTGGTGTACTGCTTACTGCACTGTTATTTAAAGGTGCAAATGAAATTAAAACCAACCAAGCATCATCAGCCAAACCTCAAGCAGAGGTCAAAAAACAGCCTTTTCAACCTGGTGAAATGCAAGCATTACAACCTGTGACCATTGATGTTGAAACCGAAAAAAGACTATTAGAAGAACAACGACATGCACGAGAAAAAACACTTGCTGAGCAGGAAGCACGAACACAGCAGTATTTAGTGCAACAACAGCAAGCAGAAGCAGCGGCAGCACGTAAAGCGGCAGAAGAGTATGCAGAAATTAATGCTCGCCGTACACGTGAACAAGAAAATCTTGATATTCCACCTGAAATGACATCGGCATCCAATCCAAAAGTAACCGAAAAAAAGCTTAGTCCAGAAGCCGAAGCGAAAAGAAAGGCCTTGCTGACAGAAAAAGCAAAAACAGATGCAGATATTAAACGTCAAAATGACGTTGCAGAAAAGAAATTAAAAGATGCTGAGATTGCGAAACAAAAAGCAGATCACAATGTAAAAGTAAAAGCAGATTTAGATAAAAAAGCCCATGATGACCTCATCGCTAGAAAAAAACTTGAAAGCGAGATGAAAGCCAAAGCTGAAGCAGAAGCCAAAAAGAAAGCAGAGTTAGAAGCAAAGAAAAAGGCTGAACGCGAAGCCAAAGTCAAAGCTGAAGCTGAGTCCAAAGCAAAGGCAGATGCCAAAGCCAAAGCAGAGGGCGATGCCAAAGCAAAAGCTGAGTTAGATGCGAAGAAAAAAGCTGACTTAGACGCGAAACATAAACACGCGGAAGAAGAGAAGAAAAAACAACAAGATCTTGCGAAACAAAAAGCTGAAGCGGAACAAAAGAAAAAACTTGAAACTGAAAATGCGCGTGAAATTATGAACGAAGGCAAAAAGTGGATGGTTCAAGTGGCATTGGCTGTTAACCAAGGTAATGCAGACAGTATTATTTCAAAGTTGAAAGCAAAAGGTTATGCCATTACCACAAGCCCAACATCAAAAGGGATTCGTGTCATGGTTGGTCCATCAAAAGATCGTGAACATGCAGATGCTTTACGTAAAAAAATTCAAGCTGATCCAAGTCTTGGCTTTAAATCAGCTTGGGTAATTGAATGGATGCCTTTGGATCAACGTCCAAAAGCATCATCAGACTAAATTAATCCTTTTTATTGGGTTGGGGCGTGAGTCTTAAATAAGGTTTAATGGTTTGATAACCTTTAGGAAAGCGCTCTTTAAGTTCTTGTTCATCTTTAATGCTTGGTAAGATCACAACATCATCACCATCTTGCCAATTGGCAGGCGTTGCAACTTTATATTGGTCTGTCAGCTGTAAAGAGTCAATGACACGTAAAATTTCATGAAAATTACGCCCTGTGGATGCAGGATAAGTAATAATTAAGCGTACTTTTTTATTTGGGTCAATAATGACCAATGACCGTACTGTTGTGGTTTCACTGGCATTCGGATGTAAAAAACCATAAAGCTCAGATACTTTACGATCTTCATCTGCCAAAATTGGAAAATTGACAGTAGTCTGCTGCGTTTCATTGATGTCATCAATCCATCCACCATGAGACTCTATTTTATCAACCGATAGTGCCAATACTTTGACACCGCGTTGATCAAATTCATCATGTAGTTTTGCAGTATAACCAAGCTCTGTGGTACACACAGGTGTGTAATCTGCTGGATGAGAAAATAACACCCCCCACTGATCGCCTAAGTAGTCATAAAAGTTAATCAATCCTTGACTCGATTGCTGTTCAAAATTTGCTGCTGTATCACCTAAACGTAAACTCATGGTTTGTCCTTTTTCACTGACTCATTTTTAAAATAGATAGTGAGTGATCAACCACAATAAATGAAATACAGTTTTATGATTTATATATAAACGAATTCGATAAAATAAAAAATGAACACACGATATTGTTAAAATCAGACTTAATCCACAAAATAAGGCAAAAAAATACGAGTTTTTGTTCAAAAAACTTGTACTTCACAAATCTAACACCATAATAAACACCTGTTACCATCCATTTTATTTTTGATTAGCCAAAATTAGAGAGTTTATTCATGTTGGGAAGTCTGATCGGAGGTATCTTCGGTACTAAAAATGAGCGTGAACTCAAACGCATGCGTAAAATTGTAGATAAAATTAATGCGCTTGAACCGACAATTTCCGCTCTTAGCGATGCAGACCTATCTGCAAAAACTCAAGAATTTAAAGAAAGTTATAAAACCGGAAAGAGTTTAGATGATTTGTTGCCTGAAGCATTCGCAGTATGTCGCGAAGCAGGGAAACGAATCATGGGTATGCGACACTATGATGTGCAGTTGATTGGTGGTATTACACTTCACGAAGGTAAAGTTGCAGAAATGCGTACCGGTGAAGGTAAAACATTGATGGCAACCCTTGCATGTTATTTAAATGCATTAAGTGGTAACGGGGTACATATCATTACAGTGAATGATTACCTTGCACAACGTGATGCTGATTTAAACCGTCCATTGTTTGAGTTTTTAGGGTTAACCGTGGGGACAATCTACTCCATGCAAGACCCATTTGAAAAATCACATGCCTATAAAGCAGATATCACATACGGAACCAACAATGAATTTGGTTTTGATTACCTGCGTGACAACATGGTATTTTCAATTGAAGAAAAGAAACAACGTGGCTTAACTTATGCCATTATCGATGAAGTCGATTCAATTTTAATTGATGAAGCACGTACGCCATTAATTATTTCAGGGCAAAGCGAAGATTCATCACAACTTTATGCGGCTATTAATCAAATTGCGCCAAAATTACATCCACAAAAAGAAGAAAAAGTGGCAGATGGCGGACATTTTTGGATTGATGAAAAACAGCGCTCTGTAGAGATGACTGAAGCTGGTTATGAAAAAGTTGAGCATGAACTTATTGCAATGGGTCTACTTGCAGAAGGAGATACCTTATATTCTGCAAATAACTTAAATTTAGTACATCATGTGTCAGCTGCAATTCGTGCACACTTTTTATTCCAACGTGATGTTCAGTACATTATTCATGAGGGCGAA
The DNA here is from genome assembly GCF_900197575.1 of Acinetobacter apis. Classification (GTDB taxonomy): domain Bacteria; phylum Pseudomonadota; class Gammaproteobacteria; order Pseudomonadales; family Moraxellaceae; genus Acinetobacter; species Acinetobacter apis. The sequence goes on from NZ_FZLN01000003.1 coordinate 299,640, forward strand.
GTGGTCATCGTAGATGAACACACAGGCCGTACTATGCCAGGTCGTCGTTGGTCAGAAGGGTTGCATCAAGCAGTTGAAGCAAAAGAAAAACTAGAAATTCAGCCTGAAAACCAAACACTTGCGACAACAACATTCCAGAACTATTTCCGTTTATACCAAAAACTCTCTGGTATGACAGGAACAGCAGACACAGAAGCTTCAGAATTAAAAGAAATTTATGGCTTAGATGTGGTGCTGATCCCAACGCATCGCCCAATGGTTCGTAAAGATTTAAATGATTTAATTTACTTAAATCGTAATGGTAAATATGACGCGATTGTTGCTGAAATTAAACGTATCCAAGAAACAAAAGCACCAATCTTAGTCGGAACAGCAACCATTGAAGCCAGCGAAGCATTGTCATCTAAATTGACAGCAGCAGGCATTCGTCATGAAGTGCTAAATGCAAAGCAACATGAGCGTGAAGCAGATATCATTGCACAGGCAGGTAGCCCAGAATCTGTAACAATTGCAACCAATATGGCGGGCCGCGGAACAGACATCTTGCTTGGTGGTAATTGGAAAGCAAAGCTTGCCAAAATTGAAAACTCCACCCCAGAAGATGAAGCACGCTTAAAATCAGAATGGCAGCATGACCATGAAACTGTGCTTAATGCAGGCGGCTTACATATCATTGGTTCAGAGCGTCACGAATCACGCCGTATTGATAACCAGCTTCGTGGTCGTGCAGGACGTCAAGGCGATCCAGGCCTATCACGTTTTTATCTATCACTTGAAGATGACTTAATGCGAATCTTCGCAGGTGACCGTGTCATTGGTATGATGAGAGCGATGGGCTTAAAAGAAGATGAAGCCATTGAACATAAGATGGTGAGTCGCTCTATTGAAAATGCGCAACGTAAAGTTGAAGCCCGTAACTTTGATATTCGTAAAAATCTATTGAAATATGATGATGTGAATAATGAGCAACGTAAAATCATCTATTCACAACGTGATGACATTTTAATTGAAAAATCATTGCAAGATTATCTTGAAAAAATGCATGAAGAAGTGATTCAAGGTTTTATTGCTAACTTTATTCCACCTGAATCTATTCACGATCAATGGGATGTTCAAGGTCTAGAAAGTGCATTACAAAGCGATCTGAATATTCAGTTGCCGATCCAACAATGGCTAGATGATGACCGTCGTTTAGATGAAGAAGGTTTAATTCGTCGTATTACCACAGAGATTGTAGGGCGTTATCGTGATCGTAGAACTCAAATGGGTGATGAAGCTGCAGCTTCGCTTGAACGTCACTTTACATTAAGTGCATTAGACCGTCATTGGAAAGAGCATCTTGCTGCAATGGACTACTTACGCCAAGGTATTCATTTACGTGGCTATGCGCAAAAAAATCCTGAGCAAGAATACAAAAAAGAAGCATTTAACTTGTTTATTAGCATGTTAGGCATTATTAAAAACGATGTCATCACTGACTTGTCTAAAGTTCATATCCCAACTCCAGAAGAAGCTGCGGAAATGGAAGCAAGACAACATGCTGAATTTACACAGCTATCATTTGAACATGATGATGTCGATGGTCTAACAGGTACAGTGACTCACCAAGCTGAGTCAGAGCAAGTTGATGAGATTGAACCGCCTGTGAGTCGTAATGCAGCTTGTCCATGTGGTTCGGGCTTAAAATACAAACAATGCCACGGTAAAATTTAATATTTTTTACAAAAGCAGAACAAGAGTTCTGCTTTTTTTATGCCTGCTGTGGGCGACTTCTCGATTCATTTACAGTAGAATTTTCATAACCACTGATAAATATAAACTTTGGATATAATGATGAAGACAATAAAACAAGCACTTTTTTTATCCTCACTTATGGTTGCGCCTGTAATTGCTTTCGCTGAAGCGCCGACTGAGCCATTTACCACAAGTGTAGGTAGTGTTAAAGCAGCACTTGGACCACAACAAGCGCTTGCAACGTCAAAAGGTAACTCAATCACCATCATTAGCCCGAGAACAGGAATTAGCTATACACTTGGCAATACTGAGGGTCGTTCAATTGTGTTACAAACAGATGCCATTGCAGAAGCCAACAGCATTACAGCAAAACGTATTGTCGCTGTAAATCCAGCTGTATCAGAAACAAGCCAATTGGCAGCAGAAAAAGCATTGATTGGAATGACACCGCAGCAATAAGCATGTCATGCTCAAAAGCCAGTTTTAAACTGGCTTTTTTATTGCAAAGACAAACAGAATAACTCGATTTTTTTAACCAGATTGAATAAGCTTAAACCTTCTTATTAACAATAATAGATGGAAACGTAAAATGGCAGTTGGTGACGTTGCAATACCACATATGCATGTGGTGAAAGGATTAAAAATTGGATCGACAGAAGCACATGTGCGTTATCAAAACCGCCGAGATTTAGTTGTATTTGAGTTTGCACCAGGAACGCATGTTGCAGGTATATTTACCCAAAATGCATTTTGTGCGGCACCAGTTTTGTTAAGTAAAAAACATTTAAAGCAAACGACAGGTATTCGCTATTTAGTCATTAATACCGGTAATGCCAATGCAGGTACAGGGCAAACAGGCCTGCATAATGCACTTAAAATATCGCAAGCGGTTGCAGATGCAACAGGCGTATCAGTGGATCAAGTTTTACCATTTTCTACAGGTGTCATTGGTGAACAATTGCCTGTTGAGCGAATTTGTCATGCAATACCGTCAGCCATCAATACACTAGATGAAAATTCATGGTTAGATGCAGCATCAGGAATTATGACAACTGATACCATTCCTAAAGGTGCATCTGAACAGTTCGACCTTGATGGAATTACCTATACATTAACAGGCATTAGTAAAGGTGCAGGCATGATACGACCAAATATGGCAACTATGCTTGGCTTTGTGGTTACTGATTTACCCATTCATCCAGATTTAGTTCAAAGCTTGTTAAAAACAGCTGCAGACCAATCTTTTAACCGTATTACAATTGATGGTGATACTTCAACTAATGACTCGTGCATTTTTGCTGCCACAGGTCAAGCTGGTGGTGTGCAAATCGAAACAGCAGATGACCCACGTTATGCTGTGATTGAAGAAAAGCTAAACACTGTAATGAAACGTTTAGCACAACTGATTGTGCGTGATGGCGAAGGTGCAACCAAGTTTATTGCTGTACATGTAAAAGGCGGTAAAACGACAGATGAATGTTGCAATGTAGCCTATAGCATTGCGCATTCACCTTTAGTAAAAACAGCACTATTTGCTTCAGACCCAAATTGGGGACGTATTCTTTGTGCAATCGGTTACGCAGATATTCAGAATTTAGATGTTGAGCGTGTCCAAGTTTGGCTTGATGAAGTACAAATCTGTGAAGATGGTGGCGCATCTGTACACTATACTGAAGCTGCAGGAAAAGCTGTAATGTCAAAACCTGAAATTAATATTTATGTTGACCTTGGTCGAGGTGATGCCAAAGACACTGTTTACACCTGTGATTTGTCATATGACTATGTAAAAATTAATGCGGATTACAGATCGTAAGACCATGGCATGGAAATCTTGATTAAAGTTGATCAAGATTTCTACACTTTATTAAAATAAGTTGTTGAAAAAGAACATTATAGATCGTTTTTTAATCTTTATGCTGAATAAATAGACTTTTAATGCAATAAAGTAAATAATTTTAAATTAAGTGCTTGACCAAAATGTTTCTCAAGCATAGAATGCACACCGTACCGCACAATGTGCGATACGAAAGCTGAGAACGATCGGAGCATAGCACAGCCTGGTAGTGCACCTGGTTTGGGACCAGGGGGTCGTAGGTTCGAATCCTACTGCTCCGACCAACAATCGGCAAAGTATCGTTTGATACATGTATCATCGGTTATGCGCCTGTAGCTCAGTTGGATAGAGCATCCGCCTTCTAAGCGGATGGTCACAGGTTCGAATCCTGTCAGGCGCACCATAGCTGTCTGGTAGTATGTAGAACAATGTTGTTATGGTGGATGTAGCTCAGTTGGTAGAGCCCCGGATTGTGATTCCGGTTGTCGTGGGTTCGAGCCCCATCATTCACCCCAATTTACGGAGCATAGCACAGCCTGGTAGTGCACCTGGTTTGGGACCAGGGGGTCGTAGGTTCGAATCCTACTGCTCCGACCAAAAAATCCGCTTAAATGCGGTTTTTTTGTGTCTGAAATTCCTAAAAGCTATAATGCTCTATTCACTCTTCCTTGGTGGTGTGTAACCGAATTGAACTATCTATCTATATAGATAAAGTTCCAAAAGAAATGAGATTACCGCCTGTAATTATTCTTATGCATGATTTAAGTCTTAATCTTAAAAAATGAAATATGTTGCTTGAACTGAGTTAAATGACATGCTTTATAAGGTTGAATTTGAATTAAAGTGCAATAAGTAGACAGTTGAATGAAATAATTAAAAAAAGGGGTTGCGTTGGATTTGGAATGGTCTATAATGCGAATCCATCGGCGGTGCTGTTAAATAAAACTTGTTGATAAACAATAGCTTGGGTTGTTGAGTTGGTTTTAGAGACGAACTTTATAGTTTAAGAATAAGTTTAGAGATGAGAAAAAATAAATAGCACGACTGCTTGACTTCTGTGAGGAAGAGAGTAATATAGCCGACCTAGCTTACTGATGACGAGTCACTAAGTAAATCATTAAAAGCAATGAAGAACAACTTGTGTGGATTTTTGTTGA
>NZ_FZLN01000005.1 GCF_900197575.1 Acinetobacter apis
TTCATTGCTTTTAATGATTTACTTAGTGACTCGTCATCAGTAAGCTAGGTCGGCTATATTACTCTCTTCTTCGAAGAAGTCAAGCAGTTGTGCTATTTATTTTTCCTTATCTCTAAACCTATTCTTAAACTATAAAGTTCGTCTCTAAAACCAACTCAATAACCCAAGCTATTGTTTATCAACAAGTTTTATTTAACAGCACCGCCGATGGATTCGCATTATAGACCATTCCTAATCCAACGCAACCCCTTTTTTTAACTATTTCTTCCGCTTGGTCAGTTACTGTGCGTTTTTCAGTATTTTTATGCTTTAATGCTGCTTTTTAAAGCATAAAACACATTTTAATTTTTAAAAGTTATAATTTAAAACCAGTGTGCCACGATGTTGCTTAACATCTTGTGCAAATTCTCCATCGTAATTTAATCCAACTTTCAATTGTGAATAGAGTGTTGTACTGATTCCTAAATTAATTTTAGCAGCGTCTTTAGCAAGTTGTGACCCTTCAACTTGATAACTGGCTTGTGACCCTGCAAAGGATAAGCGTGATAAACCATTCAAGTCACCAAATGCATGCGTCCAACCCGCACCTGCATGTACAGTGACATCATGAGATAAATGAGGAAGTTGATATAAGGTTCGCAATCCAATCGTTGAGAATGTGGTATTCAATCTCGTTTTTTGACCTGTTAACGAGGCAATGCCTGCATCATGCTCTCTAAATGAGTCTACCTCAGTCACAATATGTGATACACGAACATAGGGCTCTAAAGGAAATACTAAATCAGGCTTTGCCCAATACTCACCAAAAATCTGACCACTTCTGACATCTACATTTGCAGATGCTTGTGCATTTAAACCCTCTATATTGATCGTTCGTGTTGCATCTGCACGTGCAATTCGCCCCGTTAAGCCCAATGTGACTCCTGACTGTACATTGTTTTGGCGGGCATAAATACCAAATTCGGTATTGTTATCCTTTGCTGAAAAATACCGATCAGCAACTTTATTGTGTCCACGACCTTGCCCTAATACGGCGCCAATGGATGCTGTATCATTAAGTTGCCGTTCTGCACCGACGAGTGCGCCATAATTTGTGTATTCACTATCAAACCAAGAACCATTATTTTTAATTTGTTTACCATAACCTTGCATCCATACACTGTTTGACGCATTTCGTTGTTCAGCAATCATATGTGATGTTGCAAGTAAATCTTGAGTTGCATGCAGACTTAAAGCTGTATAGCCTTCACCCGAGAGTTGGTCAAATGACGCTTTAGCTTGGGCTTCGCTTTGTTTTGCAATAGTATTGTATAGTGTTTGACCAAACCCCAATCGCTCTAAACCGTTCGCCACTTGTACTTGGTTGTTATTTTCAGCAACTGTATTAAAGCTTTTATCATTTCTTAACAGTTGTAAGGTTACAGCTTGTGCATCATAACGAAGCTTTGGTGTTAAAAAGCTAAAATTACTACTGACCTGATCAAAGGTTCCTGTAATCCCCTGCTTTGCAGTGAGTATTTGATAGTCTGATAATAAATTATAATTGCTTCCAGCTCCAACATGTAACACTGTCCCGCCACGAAGGGTAATAGAACCTGCAACATCAATTCCACTTGAGTCCTTTACTGCTGAGTTCGTAAATACTGTCAGTTGTGCACCTTGATCTATAGTTAAATTATTTGAGACAGATAAGCGATCATTTGAGCTGCCTAAATCGACCACCCCTCCCTTCATCACATATAGATTTTCAAGCTGTCCTTTACCTGTCAAGATGCCGTTATTTCCAACAACTGTTTTTCCAGCCAAGGTACTTTGGATATTAAATCTGCCTTGTTGGATGTTGGTTTGACCTAAAAATTGGCGACCATCACCTTGATAAATGAGTTCTCCCACACCTTGCTTGTAAAAATTGCCTTGTCCTTGCCATGTATTTTTCATCACTTCTTGAGTGGTATTGTTAATAATTACATTGGCCTGATTATTAATTTCACCTTGACCAAATGATTGACCATTATTACCAAGTAACGTCCCTTCTAATACCTTTGTTCCGCCAGACCATGTGTTATGTCCAGCTAAAGTGAGCTGGCCTGTCCCTGTTTTTTCCAAACGCCCTGTACCACTAATATCGTTTAACCAAAGATCTGCTGCAGAAAAACCACCTTGCGCGGCATCCATATGAATAACTGTATTTTGATTCAAAGCACCATAGCCATATCCTGCTTGATATAAGTTTAGCGTGTCATACCCTAGTCCATTATCCAAAATACCACCGCGTGAATAAGATGTTGTGCTTAAAATCTCGCGTTGTTGTTGTGCCGTTAAATATGGGTATCGTGTTTCAATTAACAGTTCTGCATTTTTAGGGACAATTGGCGCGGCTGATGCATCTCCAATGACAGGAAATGTATGTGCAAATGTGTATTGATCATAACGTGCTTTATTGGCTTGATAGATTTGATAGGTTTGGTTTAAATCTTGGCTTGAATAACAACCTGCAATATTGCCCCCACATTGTTGAGCAAAAAATTGCTGCGCTTGTTGATAAGCAGCTTTTCGAAGCTCAGGATTCTTGGCCAACCCGTCAATCGTATAATATGTAGCATGCATTCGTCCCCCAATAACATCTAATGGCGAATGAATGCCTGCAACCACTCTGCTATAGCCAATTTCGCCTGCACGTAGAACCAAGTCAGAATATTGTTGTGGTACGGTATATGCAACTGTTAATGCTGCTAAATAAGCTGCGTTGGTATGGCCGCTTGGAAAGCCGCCATCGCCTTCACCTGTTGCAGGTACTCGTGCAACTAAAGAAGGTTGTAACACCCAACTTAAATTTTCCCCATTTAAAGTTTGCCGAAATGGCCGTGGGTAATTGTAGGCATTTTTTGCTGGTGTGGTAGATGCAGGATAACGGACTGTATCGACAAGTTTAATTAAGTCACTGAGCTTTGTGCTCGAACCTAAACCATTTCCTTTGTCGGATATACGTCCTGAATAAGCCTCTTTAGGGATCCCTTGAACTGTGGTAAATGCGCCAGTTTCTTGTTTGAGATAACCACTTAAAGGGCCTAAACCTTGGATAATGGCATAATTTGCATTTTGTGCATCAAATTCAAAAGCCTCAATTTCTTGCTGTTGTGTTCTTTTTTGAGCAATATCAATGACTGTATTTACATTGGTCTCTAAAATGCTTTGGCCAAGTAAGGTAGGTGTACCTGAATCCCAAGTACGACCCAATTGCCAAAGCTGATTAAATCCTGACAAAACATCAACCCCAGACTTTGCTGACACAGGTTCTGCGGAAAAAGTATATGGTGTGGTTAAAAGGCAGGAAATCGCCAGAGCAAGGCGGTGCTTTATAAAAATCATTGGTTGAATCGTTATATTATTAAGTTAGGCCACTCAATATACTGACGCTCTATGACATTTATCTTGCAGAAAAATAAATTATATATTAATCATCTAACGTAAATATAAATTCACGTTAGATGGAGTCCCACAATAAATTGCTCAGTCAAAAATTTATTTTGACGTGGCTTTTTCGCGTTGACGAACATACTTTTCAACTTTTTCGCGTGCACGTTGACGCTTTAGTGGTGATAAGTAGTCAACAAAAAGTTTACCTTCTAAATGATCCATTTCATGCTGAATACAAACAGCAAGTAATCCATCAGCATCAACCTCTACGGTTTCATTATCGAGATTTAAATATTCGATTTTGACGCGGCATGGTCGTTCAATTTTCTCATAAATTTGAGGAATTGAAAGACACCCTTCTTCGTACTGTTGGGTTTCTGTGGTTAATGGTGTTACTTTAGGATTCATGAACACCATCGGTTGGTCTTTGGTTTCAGATAAATCCATGACGATGAGCTGAATATGCTGATCGATTTGGGTTGCTGCAAGCCCTATACCCGGTGCGTCATACATTGTTTCAAACATATCATCCACAAGTTGCTTAATTTGAGGAGTAACTTGTTCAATCGGCTTGGCTTTGATTCGTAAACGCGGATCAGGAAAGCTTAAAATTGGTAATAAGGCCATGTGCCCTCCTTAAATTTCTCTTGTATATACGATAAACTGAGTTCGTGATAGAACTTTTCATCATATTTTCGTTATTATAACGTAAACTCAAGATTATCTTTTTAGGCTTTGCATCGATGAAAAAATATTTTAGTCAGAACAAACCTGTTTTTGTAAGATCTAAGCGTGTTGTTGTGCAAACCTTACTTCCAAGTGTTTTAGTTGCAGCAAGTGTATTGAGTTTTCAAACTACTTTTGCAAGCAGCACAACTATTTCTAAGAATGCGCCAGATACTTATATTGTTAAAAAAGGGGACACTTTATGGGGAATCGCGGGGAAATTTTTAAACAAACCTTGGCAATGGCCAAAGATTTGGGTCAAAAATAGTCAAATTAAAAATCCACATCTTATTTATCCAGGTGATCGATTATTGTTGTGTTTAAGCAATAACGCCACTTTGATTGGTAAAGATGAAGGTACAGGCTGTGCGGGTATTGTATCACGATACAATAATCCGAATGAAGTACGTCTTTCTCCACGGGTTCGTGTTGAATCTGAGGGCGAAGCCGTTCAACTCATTCCATTAAAGAACATAAAAACATGGTTAAAGCAGTCTCAAATTCTGCCTGAAGAACAAATTCGTCAATTGCCTCATGTTATTGGTGTTGAGGATAGTCGCTTAATTGCAGGTAAGGGACAAAAAGTCTATATTTCAGGGCAAAATTTAACGATTGGCCAATCATATAGTGTGTACAAAAAACTTGCGCCTTATATTTTAGGCAAAGGTACGCGTGATGAGCATTATGCTGGTACCGAGCTGATCAAAATTGCATCAGGCATTATTACACACAGTAAAGATGATATTTCGACATTAGAGCTTACTGAAAGCTTTGACAAAGAAGTCACTCGTGATGACCTCATCTTGCCGCAACAAAATATTGACTTGCCAAGTAACTTTGCGCCTGTCCCTGCAAAAAATATTGAAGGCTCAATTATTCGTGTGCTTGATTCAATTGGTGATGCCACTAAAAATAGTGTTGTGACCATTAATCAAGGCACTCAACAATCTGTTCAAGCTGGGCAGGTTTTTGAAATTGTGCAATCTGCTGGAACCGTTAAAGATAAAGGTAAAATTAAAGAATTGCCTTATGAAAAAGTAGGTGAGCTTTTAATTTTCAGAACATTTGACCAGTTAAGTTATGGTTATATTTTAAATAGTACCATTCCAATTAAAATTGGCTCAAAAGTTATTTCACCTGAATCATAAGCAGTGACATGTTAAACAACCTTTCAGAGCAACACCTAAATACCATTACATTATGGTATTTAGTCCAACATTCGATGACCGGCTTTAATACCATTAAGCAATATTTTGGCTCAGTGGAACATGCTGTAACAGCTGAAAACTTACTACGTTGGCAAGACCTGCCCCTTCATAAAAATCATGTAGAACGTGCTCGGCACTTCATGCAACCTGAGCAGCAGGCAAAGTTTCAAAGTTGTGTACAAACTCTTCAGCAGCAATGCGATTTCATATGTACACCTGATGATTCAGATTATCCGCAACAACTATTGCCTTATTTAGACCATCCACCTATTTTGTTTGGACAAGGCCATGCTGCTTTATTAAATCAAGCACAAATAGCCTTGGTTGGTAGCCGAAAAGCCAGCAAAAATGGCTTACAAACCAGTTATGATTTTGCATACTATCTAGCTGAAAAAGGTTTTGTGATTACAAGTGGTCTAGCTGAAGGTGTTGATTCAGCAGCGCATCATGCTGCGTTAACTATAGGTCAGACTATTGCAGTCATGGCTACAGGAGTTGAACAAACCTACCCCAAAAAAAATCATACTTTACGGCAACAAATTCTCAAACAAAATGGGACACTCATTACTGAGTTCTTACCTTTTACGCCTCCATTAAAAAGTTATTTTCCACGTCGAAATCGTATTGTCAGTGGTTTAAGTCTAGGAGTCGTTGTCACTGAAGCAAGTTTAAATAGCGGCTCACTGATTACTGCAAAATTGGCTGCTGAACAAGGAAAAGTTATTTTTGCTGTGCCTGGACATATTCATAATCAAGCACATCAAGGTTGTCACCATCTGATCCGTGAAGGTGCAATTTTAGTTGATCATCCAGAAAAAATTATTGAAGATTTAGCATTACCAACACAATGGCAATACGAGCAATCTACACCACAGCAATCTCATGCTTTACCAGAAGCGCATACCATCCCAGACCATTTGATCGCAGTATATGATGCTCTAGATTGGGACGGTCAAGATCTTGATCAACTGGCAAACAAAACACAGCTTAGTGCCCATCATTTATTGGCACAACTTATGGAGCTTGAACTCTTGAACAAATGTATTCAACAGTTTGGACGCTATAGTCGCGCCCCACGTTAATAGGACGTTTTTTCATGCTTACTCATCAAATTACAGCGGCTGCTTTGTGTCTAAAAGAAGGTAAAACATTAGCCTATCCCACAGAAGCTGTTTGGGGATTAGGCTGTGACCCTTTGAATGAAGCGGCTTTTCAACATATTTTACAGTTGAAACAACGCCCAATTGAAAAAGGCGTTATTTTACTTGCAAGTGATATATCACAAATTCATCATTTAATTGATGCTCTCCCTCAAGCATTGCAAGAAAAAATTATGACAAGCTGGTCTGTAGAACATCCCAATAAACGTGCAATCACATGGCTTTTACCTGCTCATGAGACTATTCCTCAGTGGATTAAAGGCAACCACCCTTCTGTCGCAGTGAGAGTAACTCGCCATCCTTTATGCCAAGCATTATGCCAAGCATTTGGCGGCTTTATTGTTTCAACCAGTGCTAATCCAGCCGGGTTAATACCAGCGAAAACACAGTATGAAGTTGAGAACTATTTTAATGATCAAGTCGACTATTTAGCGGGTGAGTTAGGCTCATCTAATGAACCAAGCATGATCATTGATGCACGAACAGGACAAGTGATCCGAAATTAAGGCAAAAAAAAGCTCAGTCTAAATGAGTAGATGACTGAGCTTGAAAAACGATGTGTTATACACATCAGAGGGTTAACTATAAATCTTTGTCCGTCTCATCAGGACAGTTTTATTATGTATAAGATTCACTATAATTTAAAATAGTTTTAAAGTATAAGTAAATTTTATCTTTTTAACCCTATATGTTTATATAATTTCTTTATTTCACTGTTTTCAAAAATAAAAAAAGAGAAAAAGGTGCTATTTCCCTGTTTTTGTATACAAAAATAATACAGATCGTTCTGATTAATTATTCATCAATCAATTTTATAAAAATTTTTGCAATGATAATTTGATTCAATTAATTACAATTATTCATTTAATGTCTTAATGACAAAAAATAAAGTATAATTAATACACGTTTTCTTTAAAATATATGATTTAAAAAACACTATATTATAAAAATAAGATATATATCAAAATAATTTTATGAATGAGTTCTATTGCATGTATTAAATCGAAACAAAATAAAGCTGTTCAAAAGAGATATCTTATTCTAGTCTTTTATGATAATCATTATATGTTCATGTATTAAAAACACGTTGAATATCAATTTATTATTTACATATCAAGGAACAGTACATGTCGATCTATAACATTCCAGTCAAAACAATTAAAGGCCAAGAAATTCAGCTTGATCAGTATCAAGGGCAAGTTTTATTGATTGTAAATACTGCCTCAAAATGTGGTTTAACTCCACAATACGAAGGCTTACAACAGCTGTATCATGACAAAAAATCAGCAGGGTTTGAGATTCTAGGTTTTCCTGCCAATGACTTTCTAGAGCAAGAGCCTGCATCTGAAGCTGAAATTGAAGAGTTCTGTTCATTAAATTATAAAGTTGATTTTCCGCTTTTTTCTAAGATTACCGTTGTAGGCGAAACAAAACACCCACTTTATCAATATTTAACTTCTGCACAACCAACCCGTGTTGGTGGCGAAGCTTTTCAACAAAAATTAGAAAAAGCCAATATTCCTGTTCGCTCTCTGCCAGAAGTACTGTGGAACTTTGAAAAATTTGTTGTGAATAAACAAGGTGAAGTGATTGCTCGTTTCTCTCCAGATACTTTGGCGACTGATCCTCAACTCATTGAAGTGATCGAAGCTGAATTAAACAAGTAATTTAGTTCCATATGCAGGTGAGTCACTAACACTTACCTGCATTTAAGCAATATTCAATTGATAGCTCGCAGTTTGATTGACATCTAAAGTTTGTACTGCTGTAGCAACTTGCCCATTTTCTACACAAACAAAATTCTTCCAATCTTCATCAATCACATCAGACAGTTTTTTTGACTTATCTATCCATGGATTCCACACTACAACGCTTTCTGTATTGGTGGTAATTTTAATTGGCTCAATTGCCTTAGATTGAATGACATACTCACCATGTGTTTGCGGATAAATCCGATCTACTTCACGCTCAATCATCAGAAAATGCTCTGACTGCAAATTCGTGGTGTTGGTAAGCTGATCAATATAAGACAAACCCTGTAAACCATAAATTTCTGTGCTTGATAGATCTACATTAAAGTAGCTGTGCCAAGCAAATGTAAAATCAAATCTTGTTGTATCTAAATTGGTAAGTTTAAAATCTAGTTGTAATGTATCAGCGCAATGAATGGTCAGTTCAAGCACAAATTTATAAGGCCATACGGCATGCGTTTCTTCATCATGTCCAAGCTTAAACTTTAATACATGGCTTTGGTCATGCTCTAAACGAATATCTTCACATTGCCATATTTTATTGCGCGCAAAACCATGTGAAGGATAGTTTGGATTACTATGTGGACCAAACCAAGGAAAACATAGTGGAATCCCACCTCGAATGGCTTTGTTTATAGTGTACTGATTGCCTCTTGATAACCATAAGCGGTCTGTTGGTGGCATTGTTTTTTTGGGTATAAAGGATAAGACTTGGGCACCTTGTAAAGCAATAACTGCATAACAATGTTGGTTATCAACCACGATCACATCTAAATTTGTGGTGAGATATTTTTCTTGGCGAATGCCTATCGGATAAGTTTTTTGCATTGATCTAGTTTTTTTAATTAAGTTTAGTTGAGTGTACCTTGTCAACACGCAATAAAAAAGCCACCACATGGGTGACTTTTTTATGATGCTCAATTTACATTGAGCGATTTTTAATTTTGCGAATGGTTTCAAGCTGACCTGCAATCTCTGAAAGAGAAGCAAGTGCTGCTGCTGAATCCAAATCACTTTTTTGATTTTCTAACAACTGCTCAGCATGTTTTTTGGCTTGCAAAATCGCAACTTCGTCTAAATTGCTAGCGCGAATTGCTGTATCAGCAAGCACAGTCACCACATGTGGTTGAATCTCTAAAATGCCACCTGATACATAGACAATTTCTTCTGCATCATTTTCTAACACCACACGAATGGGGCCAGGTTGAAGCAAAGTGACTAATGGTGTGTGATTGGCTAAAACACCAATTTCACCATCAATACCTTTTGCAATAAGCATTTTTACTGTACCTGAATACAGCGACTCACTTACACTTACGATGTCACATTGCATAGTCGCCATGAGAGGATCTCCTATAAATTAGAGTTTCTCAGCTTTCGCAATAACTTCATCAATACCACCCACCATGTAGAACGCTTGTTCTGGGATGTGGTCGTATTCACCAGCTAAAAGCCCTTTAAAGCCACGAATTGTGTCTTTAAGTGATACCAATTTACCAGGTGCACCCGTAAATACTTCAGCAACATGGAATGGTTGAGAGAAGAAACGTTGAATCTTACGTGCACGATACACAACAAGTTTATCGTCTTCTGCTAACTCATCCATACCCAAGATTGCGATAATGTCTTTTAGCTCTTTATAGCGCTGTAGGACATTTTGTACTTCACGTGCAATATTATAATGCTCTTGACCAACAACCAACGGGTCTAACTGACGCGATGTTGAGTCAAGCGGATCAATTGCAGGGTAAATACCTTGTGATGCAATATCACGGCTCAGTACAACAGTTGCATCTAAGTGAGCAAATGTTGTTGCTGGCGATGGATCGGTTAAGTCATCGGCAGGTACATATACTGCTTGGATTGACGTAATCGAACCTGATTTAGTTGAAGTAATACGCTCTTGCAATACACCCATTTCTTCAGCAAGTGTTGGTTGATAACCAACAGCTGATGGCATACGACCAAGGAGTGCAGATACTTCTGTACCAGCCAATGTATAACGATAAATATTATCTACGAATAATAAAACGTCACGACCTTTTCCGTTTGCATCTTTTTGGTCACGGAAGTATTCAGCCATGGTTAAGCCAGTTAACGCAACACGTAAACGGTTACCTGGTGGCTCATTCATCTGACCATAAACCATCGCAACTTTATCAAGTACGTTGGAATCTTTCATTTCGTGATAGAAGTCGTTCCCTTCACGAGTACGCTCACCAACACCAGCAAATACAGATAAACCACTGTGCGCTTTAGCGATGTTGTTGATTAATTCCATCATGTTTACTGTTTTACCAACACCGGCACCACCAAATAAACCAACTTTACCACCTTTTGCAAATGGGCAAAGTAAGTCAATGATTTTGATACCTGTTTCAAGCAAATCACGTGATGCAGCTTGATCTGCATATGACGGTGCTTGACGGTGAATTGGTAAATGAGATTCTGCTTGAACAGGACCTGCTTCATCGATTGGACGTCCTAAAACATCCATAATACGACCTAATGTTCCGTCACCTACAGGTACAGAAATTGGGCCATGTGTATTTGTTACCGGTAAACCACGCTTAAGACCTTCAGTTGATCCCATTGCAATGGTACGTACAACGCCGTCACCAAGCTGCTGCTGAACTTCCAATGTCGTTTCAGTACCATCAACATGAAGCGCGTCGTAAATTTTAGGAACACTGTTTCGTTCAAACTCGACGTCGATAACCGCGCCGATGATCTGAATGATATGACCGCTACTCATTGCTGTCTCCTCAATCAAATTTCAATATTATTAAACGGCAGCGGCACCACCAACGATCTCAGAAATCTCCTGAGTAATCGCGGCTTGACGCAGCTTGTTATAAACGAGTTGTAGATCTTTAATCAGCTGACCTGCATTGTCAGTTGCCGCTTTCATAGCAACCATACGTGCAGATTGCTCACACGCAATATTTTCAATCACGCCCTGATAAACCATTGACTCAACATAGCGAACCAATAAACCATTGAGCAATTCTTCTGCATTAGGTTCATAGATGTAGTCCCAACCGTAGTTACGTTCAAGACTTTCGCTTTCTTCAACAGGCGCCAAAGGAACAAGTTGCTCAACTTTTGGCTTCTGTGTCATTGCATTGACAAAACCATTTGATACTAAGTAAATGCGATCTAACTCGCCTTTATCAAATGCATCAAGCATGATTTGTACTGAGCCTGAAAGTTGATCTAACGTTGGTGCATCACCAAGCTGTGTTGTCGCCCCAAGCACGTTACCGCCGTAGCTTTTAAAAAAAGACACCGCTTTTTGACCAATCAAAGCAAATTGAACTTCAATTGATTGCTCTTTTTGTTGCTGCACATGCTGAACCACTTTTTTAAACAAGTTAATGTTCAAACCACCAGCAAGACCACGATCAGAAGACACAACAATGTATCCTACGCGCTTAACTGGACGCTCTACCATATAACGGTGTTTATATTCAGGGTTCGCTTGTACCAAGTGAGCAATTACACGGTGCATATTTTCGGCATACGGACGCCCTGCTGCCATGCGCTCTTGTGCACGACGCATTTTCGAAGCAGCAACCATTTGCATTGCACGCGTAATCTTTTGCGTGTTTTTAATGCTTGCTACTTTGGCGCGTATTTCTTTTAAATTTGCCATATGCTTAACCTACTGTTCGAAAGGCTCAAAAGAGCACCCTCGAACATTGATCCGTGAAAACTTAGTAAGTTTGAGTTGCTTTGAAGTTCTCAATACCTGCTTTAAAGGCAGCTTCGATATCTTTGTCGTATTTGCCTGTAGCATCGATATCATTCATCAATTCAGCATGTTCTGAACGGAAATATGAAATTAATGCAGTATCAAAATCAACAATTTTCTTCACATCAACATCAGACATGTAACCTTCGTTTGATGCATAGATTGAAACTGCTTGGTCAGCAATTGAGTATGGAGCATATTGTTTTTGCTTCATTAATTCAGTTACACGTTGACCATGTTCAAGCTGCTTACGCGTTGCTTCATCAAGATCAGATGCAAACTGAGCAAATGCTGCAAGCTCACGATATTGTGCAAGTGCTGTACGAATACCGCCAGATAGCTTTTTGATGATTTTCGTTTGTGCTGAACCACCAACACGTGATACAGAAATACCCGCATTCACCGCTGGACGAACACCAGCATTAAACAATGATGTTTCTAAGAAAATCTGACCATCTGTAATTGAAATCACGTTCGTTGGTACGAATGCAGATACGTCACCTGCTTGTGTTTCAATAATTGGCAATGCTGTTAAAGAACCTGTTTGGCCTTTTACTTCACCATTGGTAAAGTTTTCAACATATGCTGCAGATACACGAGACGCACGCTCAAGTAAACGCGAGTGAAGATAGAATACATCACCTGGATATGCTTCACGACCTGGTGGACGACGTAATAACAATGAAATTTGACGGTAAGCAACAGCTTGCTTAGACAAATCATCATAAATAATTAACGCATCTTCACCACGATCACGGAAGTATTCACCCATGGTACAGCCAGAGTAAGGCGCAAGGTACTGCATTGCTGCAGGATCTGCTGCTGCTGCTGCAACAACAGTTGTATATGCCATTGCACCAGTTTCTTCTAGCTTGCGTACAACGTTAGCAATGGTCGATTGTTTTTGACCTACTGCAACATAAACACATTTAATACCAGAATTCTTTTGCGCAATAATTGCATCGATTGCCATTGCGGTTTTACCCGTTTGACGGTCACCGATGATCAATTCACGCTGACCACGTCCAACTGGAATCATGGTATCAACAGATTTGTAACCTGTTTGTACTGGCTCATCAACACTTTGACGCCAAATTACGCCTGGTGCTACTTTTTCAACAGCATCAGTTAATTTTGCATCAATTGGACCTTTGCCATCAATAGGGTTACCTAATGCGTCGACAACACGGCCTAGTAGTTCAGGACCTACTGGAACTTCTAATACACGACCTGTACAGTGCGCTTTTTGACCTTCTTGAAGGCCTAAGTAGTTACCTAAGACAACGGCACCCACTGAATCCTGTTCAAGGTTCAGTGCCATACCAAATAAGCCGCCGTCAAATTCGATCATTTCACCGTACATTGCATCAGCAAGGCCGTGAATACGCACGATACCGTCAGATACTTTAACAATTGTACCTTCGGTTTTAGCCGTAGCGCTGGTGTCCAGATCACTGATACGCTGTTTAATGAGCGCACTGATCTCGGATGGATTCAGTTGTTGCATTGCGCTATTCCTCAATCTTTTAATAGTTCAGTCTTTTGCTTTAGGCAAGAAGACGAGTCCGCATTTTTTCAAGCTTGTTTAACGCAGAGTCATCGATCACTTGATCACCAGCATGAATCACAACACCTGCAATTAACGCAGGATTAACGGTCACAGACACTGTCACAGTGCTATTAAAACGTTTTTCTAAAGCACGTGTTAATAACTGTTCTTGTACTGCTGTGAGTGGTAATGCTGACTCAATCACAACATCAACCACGTTATTTTTCTGTGATTTTAGGTCTTCATATTCAGTTGCAATTTCAGGCAACAATGACAAACGGTCATTTTCAGCTAAAAGTGCAACAAAATTTGATAGAGATTCTGACTGAGCTTCACCTAAAATTTGCGTAAAAAGCTTTACCTGTGCTGTTGGAATCAGTTCAGGACGCTCTAAATAAGCGGAAAATGCTTCGTCTTGCACTGCAGCACTGAGCATTTGCAATGCAGTTGACCATTCGTCAGTTACATTATGCTCAGAAGCATAAGCAAATGCTGCTTTTGCATATGGACGTGCTAACGTCAAGAGTTCAGCCATATCTCGCCTCTCTTAAAGTTTAGCAGCCAGCTGAGTCAGCATGGCATTGTGAGCGTTTTCGTCAACTTCTTGGCTTAGAATTTTTTCTGCACCACTTACTGCTAAAGCAGCAACTTGTTGACGGAGTTGTTCACGAGCAGCATTGATGTCTTGATCAATCGCTTCTTGTGCTTGTTGACGAATACGTTCGCCTTCAGATGATGCTTGTGAACGCGCATCTTCGATCAATTGAGCCGCACGACGATTCGCTTGTTCAATCAATTGAGCTGCTTGCCCTTTTGCAACATCTAATTCTTTTTTGACTTGCGTCTGTGCATCCGCAAGATCAGCTTTTGCTTTTTCAGCTGCATTTAAGCCATCAGCAATTCGACGTTGACGCTCACTAATCGCATTGATTAATGGCGGCCAAACAAACTTCATGCAAAACGTCACGAAAGCTAAAAATGCAATTGCTTGACCAAATAACGTATAGTTGATATTCATTGCAATTCCTCAATCACATAATTTTGGAATGGACGAATTAACCTACTAAGCCTACAAACGGATTAGCAAAAAGAATGAATAGACCAATACCAACGCTGATCATTGGGATCGCATCAAGAAGACCCGCAACAATGAACATACGTGTTTGAAGTTGTGGTGCAAGCTCAGGTTGACGAGCAACAGCTTCTAGGAAACGACCACCTAACAATGCAAAGCCAATACCAGTACCTAGTGCAGCAAGTGCGATTAAAAGAGCCACTGCAATAGCAGATAATCCAACTACTAATTCCATGAAAAATTCCTCAGAGGTTAGGTTATACCAAATAAAAATATAAATTACGCCTAACCCTATTAATACAGTTAGGCAATGCTATTAATGTTTTTCGCTTGCCATACTCAAGTAAACGATTGTAAGCATCATAAATACAAAAGCTTGCAGCGTAATTACAAGAATGTGGAAGATTGCCCATGGCACAGACAGCGCCCATTGTGCCCACCACGGTAATAATGCAATCAGGATAAAGATTAACTCGCCTGCATACATGTTACCGAATAGTCGTAGCGCCAATGAAACTGGTCGTGCTAGGAAAGTTGCCAATTCTAAAACCAAGTTTACTGGAATCAACAAAACTTTAAAAAACGGGTTACTTGGATTAAATGGGTTGAGTGCAAATTCGCCCACAAAGCCACCTACACCCTTCTCACGTAAGCTATAAAAGATAATTAACGCAAAGACAGACAATGACATACCTAGGGTAACGTTAATATCTGTTGTTGGAACAATCTTAAAGTAAACGTGATGTGGATCCATGCCAAATACATTTGCACCAATTACCTGTGCTAAATATGGAATAAAGTCGACAGGAATTAAGTCCATTAAATTCATGAGGAAAATCCACACGAAAATGGTCAATGCAAGTGGAGCGATGAGACGAGATTTACCATGAAAGGTATCTCGAACATTTGAATCAATGAACTCAACAATCATTTCTACAGCAGCTTGCATTTTTGTCGGTACACCAGCATTTGCAGCTTTAGCAACGGTCCAAAAAATAAAGCAAAAAATGACACCAAGGCCAATTGACCAACCCATTGAGTCCAAGTGAATAGCAGAAAACCCCATCTCTTGAGCTTCATTTGCATTCTCAGCCAATTTCCATGTGCCATCTGGCATTTTGCCATAGGTGAGGTTGGTCAAGTGATGCTTGATATACTCGGTCGAAGTCAGGGCATGTTCTTCAGCAGCCATAAATCACACCTGGTCAATGTCAATTACGAAAAAGAGAAGCGAATATTGCGTACTGCAAATATCTCGCACCTCTCCAATAATATTCAATTTTATGTGTTTATACTTGTTTTTTTTGTTGTCTGGACACCAAAAATGGAGCCACCCATGACATCATCTGAACAAGTATAAAACCACAAAACAATGCAGTTGGTGACAACGGTTTCACATTGTTTAAAATTAAAGCAAATCCAATAATAACAATCGCAAACTTACCCATCATCCCTTTATACATGTTCAGGAGCACTTGCTTTGAGGCTCGGGCTCCGGCAACACGAAACGATTGCCATGAAAAATAAGTACATGCAAGCCAACAAACCAATGCACCAAGTGCAATACTTTTTGCTGCCGTCCAATCTTTCAAAAGCCATGCAATGAAGGCTGAAACTGGAATCATTAATGCCTGTAAGTAGATTTGAGCCTTGGCAAAACGTCGATCTATAAGACGATTTACCCGAGCCATTTAGACTTACACCTAACACGAATGTTCAAAAGTTTAACTCATGATCGTTTTTAATCGCAGGCATTATAGAGTTACCCCCCACAACATGCAATCTTTTCCGACCGTTAGCACCACCTTTTTGGTAAAAAGCTGCTTTTTTTTAATTGAACATTAAGTTAACCCAGTTTTTACCGATTTGCAGTGCTTTGTATACAACGATGAATCTTTTGTGCCAAATCTGTCCATGCTTGGATAAAATCAGTTTCGCCTTTCAAACTTTCATCCACAGGTTGGAACTGCAATGGCTGTAATTTTTGATACTGATTACTACTCGCCGCCCCTTCTGCCAATAAACACATCTTTGGATATGGACGGGTATCATTTAAAAATTTAATTTGACTGGCAGTCGGCGGAATATGTGGATCATCACTCAATGAGCCGACAAGCTTAATATTCAAGGCACGCTCTAAATACTGATACGCATCATGATATGACCAATATTGTAACGGCACTTTATGACGACCGAATTGCTGTGTTGCTGTTAAAAATTTTTGTGCAAACTGACGTGCATTTTCCCAATATTGTGCTTTATGTTCAGGATGCTGCCTTGAACGTGTGGCAGCAATAAAAAAAGCAATTCTGACAGCATTGTTCGGTTCTAGCCACACATGTGTATCGATAGATTGCGCTACAGGTTGTGCATGCGTATCACGTAATGGCAATGTGGTTAATAATCCTGAATTGAGCAGTGATAAGGCTTTAGGATGATCTGAAAGCAATTTGTCTAAAGGTGCTTCATGCGCCTTACCTAACCAAATCACAAGCTCAGCATTTTGAATGTCTTTTCGGTTTTCAGGTGTAAGCTGAATATCATGACCTGATTGATTGCCCAATAACAATACGGGCTCTTCAATTCCTTTAGTCACTTCTTGTGCAATTAAATAAATTGGATGGATAGACACCACTAACCCTTTGGCCCAAAGTGCATTGCTACAAAAAATACAAACCATTACAGCAAAAAAACGCCCCAACATATCGACCTTATCTCTAATCTATCATTACTTTGTTTAGCGTTATAACATAACCTTATTCGTTATACTATAACACTTAAAAGGAATATGTTAAGATGCCCCAATCTATACCAGATATTCAATATTCTTATTCGGTGGTAACGTATGACATCATGTACTCATTCACATGATAATGCTGTTCATGGTGTTCATGAGCATGGCGACCTTCAAACTCGTCTTAGTGACGCAGAAGCATTGTGTACAACACACCATGCAAGACTCACGCCGTTAAGAAAAGAAGTGTTGTCTTTGATTTTACAAGCATCAGGTCCGATTGGTGCATATGATATTTTAGCGCAAATTAAAAACACTTCTGACAAGCCAGCAGCACCACCTACAGTGTATAGAAGCCTAGACTTTTTACTTGAAATGGGTCTGATCCATCGTTTGAGTTCAATTAATGCTTTTATTCCATGTTGCCATCCAAGAGAAGGGCATCAAGCTGCTTTTTTAATTTGTTCGCAATGTAAATCGGTCAAAGAAGCTTCTGCAGATTTACTGCTTGATCAATTGGCTAAGCTTGCACAATCTGACCAATTTCAAATTCATCACACGACCATTGAGATTTCAGGAAAATGTCAACAGTGCAATCACTGAATACACCCGTATTAATTTCATTGAACCAAATCTCAGTGAAAATCGATGAACGAGAAATTCTCAATCATGTTGATTTTGAACTGCATCAACATGAAATTGTCACACTTATTGGTCCGAATGGCGCAGGTAAATCAACATTAATCAAGATTTTATTGGGTATCATGCCGCCTAACCGTGGACATATTGAAAAAGCACCTGAATTAAAATTATCTTACGTTCCACAAAAGTTTAACCCATCACATAGCTTGCCTTTACGGGTAAAAGACTTATTGCAGCTTGAAAAATGCGAGCCGCATATTAAGCAACAAATTATTAGTGAAACAGGGATTCAACATCTTCAAGATGCGAAAGTTCAATTGCTTTCTGGTGGCGAACGACAACGTGTGCTTTTGGCGCGTGCTTTGCTCAGACAGCCTGATATTTTAGTGCTCGATGAACCCATGCAAGGATTGGATATTCAGTCTGAAGCTGAACTTTATGCATATGTACGAAGCTTACCTGAACGATATGGCTGTGCCATTTTAATTGTTTCACATGATTTGCAATGGGTCATGCAGGGCACTAATCGTGTTGTGTGTTTAAATAAGCATATCTGTTGTAGTGGCTTGCCAGATAGTATTCAACAACATCCTGAATATCAGGCAATTTTTGGTAATCAGCGCACCTTGTATCAACACCATCATGACCACTGTGCACACAACGACACCCCAAGTGTGTGTCAGCACAGTAAAGAACCACATATTCACCCCGAGTTGGAAATCTAGCCCATGATTGAATGGTTACAATTGCTATTGCCTGCGTGGGCTGTGGGTAGCTTACTGATTATTTTAACTGCACCACTAGGGTGCTTAATGCTTTGGCGCCGCATGTCATTTTTTGCAGATACCATGGCACATGGAACATTGCTTGGGGTTGCAATTGCAGGTTTACTGTCATTGCCCATGTGGCTTGGTGTTTCATTTTTAGCGCTGCTTTTGGTTGCCATTTTATGGTTTTTACATGACCGCAGATTACCCAATGATGCGTTACTTGCGCTTTGTTCAGCAACATTGTTATGCAGTGGTTTATTATTAATCCAACAAATTCCTGCACTACGCCCAGAATTACTCAGCTATTTATTTGGTGATTTACTTACCATTCGTTGGTCAGAACTGCCTTTATTTTTAGCCATCATATTGTGTGCTGTTTCTGTTTTAGCATTTTTTTGGAAATCACAAATCCATATCGCAATTGATCCAGACATTGCGGCAAGTGAAGGTATTCACCCTAAAGTTCAGCATCTTATTTTTATGCTTTTATTGGCTGTATTTACTGTGCTTGCTTTACGCGCTGTGGGTTCACTGTTAATGGGTGCA
This sequence comes from Acinetobacter apis, assembly GCF_900197575.1. Classification (GTDB taxonomy): domain Bacteria; phylum Pseudomonadota; class Gammaproteobacteria; order Pseudomonadales; family Moraxellaceae; genus Acinetobacter; species Acinetobacter apis. The sequence continues at coordinate 19,333 of NZ_FZLN01000005.1, forward strand.
CTTTTAGTCATCCCGCCTTTAACCGCCAGATTGCTTGCACATTCACCCAAGCAAATGGTGATATATGCATTTGTTATTGGACAAATTGCTTTAGCGATTGGGCTATGGTCAAGTGCAGTGCTCAACATTGCCACAGGTTTAAGCATTGTATTAGCCATGTCTTTTGTATTTACAGTCATTTTTTGCATACAAAAGATAAAAGCATCTTAATTTCAGACACCCAATCTTGTTATAAAAAAGGATTCTCAACCTCTTTTTGATCTTGAATCTGAATTTTATCAGGCAAGCTGTCTGTATTTTCAAGTTCAGTCGTTAACTGAGTCAGAAAATCATGCAATGCTTTTGCTGTTTTTAAACCATCTTGATCTTTCGTAATTTGTAAATTGCCATAAATATTAATTCGGTCTAACCCATTTTCGAGGGTTAGATCGTAAATTGCTGATGACTCATCACCTTGAAAGGGCTTAAACATATTTTTATCCTCTTTTTTAAATTATTTTAATTACTCTTATACAGTTTTAAGATGCTTTGACCAATTTTAAAACAAATGCTAACAAATTCTCTACCACTTGTTTTAACATTTGTACAATGTTACTGCCTACAAAACTATCGGTTGCCCCATTACTGTTTGGACGACCGGGTGCAGTAAATTGCTTTTTCAAAGCATTTAAATCTGCTTCGCTGACTTCATTCGCACACTGACTTTTACTGTCCAAATTTGAAAATGCATATTTCTTGGCTGGTTTAACATCTGTGGTCGATAGCGGTAAATCGTAAACACGGCGTTTTACGCTTTCGCTTAATGCAGGAAACAAATTGACCCCTGTTAAATCTTCAATTTCACAAATACTAACCACTTTGACTTTCAGTGAATTATCATTTGGGGCGTAATAAGCACCTGCCACACCCGTTTCAGGGTAATACACAGCTTTAAATACAGATGATGGAACCAATACTCCATTACCCACTGTTTTTAATTTTTGATTCGAATAAACAGGACCGGTTACGACATAGACATTCTGTTTTTGTTTAGTTACAACTGCACGTGTAGCCTCTTCAAGCTTACGCCAAACCTCTTGGTTATTTTTAGGTGCTTGAGGCACCATATTGGCTAAAGAAAAACTGTCATATTGTGATGCTTCATCTGGCATATCTGCATTCGGTGACATATGTCCCCTATCATAGCCAGATGCACGATAATCTTTTAAAGTGGACCTAGATGTTGTATTTAAGCGTTCCTCTTCATGGAAACTGTCTTGTCTTTTAATTTTCACACTTAAACGTTGCACTGTAAGATGTTCAGCACTCCAAAGTGGCGTTTTCGACATCCCCGAATACATGACATTAAAGCCATTAAAACAAATCGGTGTTGTATTTTTTTTCAAGCTGTCTTTTACCAAATACGGTGGCGTGTCTTTATAAAACTGACTCACACATGACGATTTACTCCAAAAATTAGATGATGACGTTGAATTTGCTGCATGTACCTGCTGTTGAGATATGAATAAAGCAAAACAAGCTAGTGTCATATGCCGAATGGGTTGGTTAAATTTTAAATAAAGCGTGTTTAAAGTTAAATGATTAAATTTGATCAAATTATTCATAGCGTGTTCAACAGTAATTTCTGCACTGAGGGTAACAAGTGAAACTTAAAAAGTATATTAATGCTTAGTTAAAAACTGACGATGATTGTTATTATTTCATCACACAAAGCAGTTTAATCAACACATTGTGTTTCATACAATAACGCATGAATGATTGATTATATAAAGTTTCTATGTCATCGTTTTTATAACGGATTATGTCTACTTATCCCAATGATTGGAGTTCACAGATGCGTCATCTATTATTTGCTGCAAGCTTAGTTGCCTCTGCTAGCGCATTGGCAGAACCTGCCGTTCAACCCGGGCAAACACTTGAAAGCTTATCTCAAGCTCAAACATCAACCACAGTCAACGGACAACCAGGGTCACTCAAAGAATTGCTACAAGATGGAAAGTACAAGTTGGTTTCTCCTGACCCAATCAGTACCCCTGCATCTTCACCACAGACTGAGTCAACACCACCATCAGTATCCACATCACCTTCAGCACCTTAGTATTAAAAAACCGAGCAATTTAGCTCGGTTTTTTAATTTTAAATTTCAATTTGACTGCCCATTTCAATTACCCGATTGGTCGGAATTTGATAGAAATCACTCACAGGGCTGGTATTGCGATACATCGATATAAACAGCTTTTCTCGCCAAGGTGACATGCCTTCATCCATGGTATGAATCAAACGATCACGTGAGATAAAGAAGCTGATTTGCATCATATTGAACTCAAAATCTAATGACTGATATGCCACCTTCAATGCATCAGGAATATTCAATTGGTCTTTGAACCCGTAATACATGAATACACGATAAAAACGATCATTTAATTTTTCAACCAAGAGGCGATCTTCATTGGCCACATAAGGAATATCTTGCGTTACAATTGTGACTAAAATATTTCGCTCATGTAAGACTTTATTATGCTTAATATTATGTAGCATCGCATGTGGTACGGTATTTGGTGTACCCGTTAAGAAAACAGCATCACCTGGCACGTAATATGTGTCTGGGCTGTGAATTGCACTTTTAATAAATAAGTCTAAAGGCAATGCATTTTGCTCTAAACGGTTAATTAAAATATCACGGCCATTTTTCCAAGTCATTAAAATGGTAAATACAAAGATACCAATCACGATTGGCACCCAACCTCCTGCAACAATTTTAAGCGACGTTGAAGAGACAAAAACAATATCAATAATAAAAAACGGTACTGCAAATAAAACAATTTTCCATACAGGCCATTGCCAACCATAATATGCATAGGTCGTGACTAAAATTGTGCTACATAACATGGTCATGGTCACAGCCACACCATAAGCACTCGCAAGATTAGCACTGCTATGAAAAATTAGAATGAGCGCCATGACTGAAAAATAAAGTACCCAATTAATGAAGGGTAAATAAATCTGTCCTTGCTCAACATCAGATGTGTGGTGAACGGTTAAACGTGGCAAGTATCTTAATAATACTGCTTGGTTCACCATAGAAAATACACCTGTAATCACTGCTTGCGATGCAATGACTGCTGCTGCTGTTGCTAAAGCAATGACTGGATACAATGCCCAATCTGGCACAAGGAAGTAAAATGGGTTCGCAATTGCTGTTGGATCACGCAGCAATAATGCACCTTGTCCTGCATAGTTAATTAACAAACAAGGACATACCACAAAGAACCATGCCAAACGAATTGGTTTGCGTCCAAAGTGCCCCATATCTGCATAAAGTGCTTCACCACCTGTTAAGGTAAGTACCACAGCACCCATTGATAAAAATGCCACCATTGGATTATGTACAATAAACTGTATTGCCCAATATGGATTAACCATTTTCAAAATTTCAGGGGTCTTCACAATACTCGCTATCCCCAAAATACCAATGGAAATAAACCAAGCAAGTGTTATTGGACCGAAAAACTTGCCCATTACACCAGTTCCATGGCGTTGTACCACAAACAAAATGGTAAGAATAGTGAGTGCAATTGGAATCAACCATGCATCAAATGCAGGTGTAGCAATACTTAACCCTTCAACAGCAGAAAGTACAGAAATTGCGGGGGTGATAATTCCGTCACCAAAAAACAAAGATGCACCAATAAACCCAACCACAATTAAGCATGTTTTTTTATTGGTTGAAAGCTTTTTGGATCGTAAATTAAGCGCAAGTAAAGACATAATGCCGCCTTCACCATTGTTGTCTGCTCTCATCACAAAAGTGACATATTTAACACTAATCGTGAGGGTAATTGACCAAAATACCAATGATAAAATGCCCATAATCGTTGCAACGCTTAATGCAGCATGTGCTTCAGTCAATGACTGTTTAATCGAATACAGTGGACTTGTACCAATATCACCAAATACCACACCAAGCGCGGCAAGCGTAATGGTGTGAATTGATGTTTTATTTGTTGAATTTTGCATAAAAAACTAAGTTCGCTTTGCACCTGCTGCGAATTTTAGCACTATGTACGGTAATTTACTCTAAGTCCGTAAGAATTTATCTTGGCAGGGTTTAAATTTTTCGCTATCATGCCCACCCATTGGTGAGGTGTCCGAGTGGCTGAAGGAGCACGCCTGGAAAGCGTGTATACGTTTATTCGTATCGAGGGTTCGAATCCCTCTCTCACCGCCAATATAATCAATAAAATATCCTCTAGACTTATTTTGCAGGACTACCCCATTGGTTTGGTTTTGGATCTGTTTCTCGAATCAACCAAATAAAAAGTGGGATTATTCCAATAATTGTAAATGAAATTAATATCCACCAACCTGAACGGTTGACATCATGTAAACGGCGTACATAAACCGCCAAACTTGGTAAGAACAAAGCAACGCTTATAATATTAGCAAGAATAGATAACTTATCAATTCCACTTAAACCAGCAATAATTCCGATAACTACGCTTATAAGCAATTGAAATAATTGAAAATACCAATATTCTGCACGCCGTGCACGCCCAGTAAAATTGACATAATTCTCAAGTTTTATACATTTCATTACCCAATCAAAAAACCCATAATTCTCTTCTTGTTTTAGTTGTTCATGATTTTGAGTTAAATCAGGCTCAAGACTTTGATTGACAAAATTGTTTGATGAATGAATAACATAAATTGATGTTGCTTGATCTAATGCGTTCACTGTAAAGTCTACTTGCTGACCACGACTAGGCAGTTCAGACTCTTTCCACTCCGTATTAAAAAAACTATAACGGTTACCATCATTTCCCGAAATTAAGCCTTCTTTTAATGATTCGTTATATGATAAAACAATGCCTTTCATTGAGATTTCCTCATAATATTCAAACACATTATGCAATAATATTATGACATTAAATCAATATTCTTCATGAATATCATTGCTGTGTAAAAATATTAAAAGACATAAACCGAGACTTTTTTGAATCAAATCGCAATAAAATATTGTTTAATAAACATAAGTTAAACCTTATCTTTTTACATGCAATTGCTGAAAAAAGTATGCTTTCAAACATCTTTAGTTTATTAATAGAGAATAAAGCATTCTTTCTCAGCACCCGAATCATCAACAAGGCAAAATAGTGTCTACTTTGCAGGATTACCGCATATATTTTTTGTGAGTTTGTTTCTCGTGAAAGCCAAACTAATCAGGGAATTATGCCAACAACTGTAAAAACAATTAAAATATGAGCATTTTACCATCTTAAAGCCATAAGCTGAGACGTCTAAAAATAATACGCAATTTGATATCAGGGTATAAAGCAAGTTAAGTATTCATATCACTCATCCAAAACATCAACAAATGGTGCGCCTAATAACTGAGATAAATCATGCGGTGCTAATCCAATATCTACACCTCGGCGTCCAGCACTGACATAAACCTTATCTAGTTGTTCTGCACTTGCATCAATAATGGTTTTCAATCGTTTTTTTTGCGCAATCGGACTGATTCCACCGACTAAAAAACCAGTAATTCGCTCAGCATCTTTTAAGTCTGCCAATGACAACTTTTTACATGCAACTGCTGCTGCCATTTTTTTTAAATTTAGCTGATGACTCACGGGTAAAACCGCCACATAATAAGCTCGTCCATCTGATACAAGTAAGGTTTTAAACACCTCGTCAGGTCGCAAATTTAATTTTTCTACAGCCTCTAAGCCATAGCTGTTAGTCGAATTTGCTTCATGCTTGTATTCATGTATGGTATAGCTAATCCTGTGTTGTTTTAATAACTTACATGCAGGGGTCATGGATTAATTTTCTTTGCTTGGCACAATAAAAGGAAGTATTGTATGAGTATTTTAAAAATGATTAAACCATTAAAATGGTATGTAAATGATTTACTTAAAATTTTTAAAAATGAAAATTATCAACCTATTTTAATTTAATTAAAGTAAACTTTATAAAATGAATCTACGCCTATGCCTATCGATCAAAAAGAACTGAATTTAAAGCCAGATCATAGTAGAATTTGCCTTTCAATTGTTCTCGAAAAAGGCCGCGCCTCAACTCGATTTATGATGTTTTTCAAGGATATTTTATGTTAGCGCTAGATGTACAACATGTTAGAATGGATCAACATGCTGCTGATAAAACTCAGGCGTTACAGTGCTTAGTCAACATTTTAGTTGAAGATAAACTGGTGACTCCTGAATACTTAGAAGGTTTAAAAGCACGGGAACAACAAAGTGCAACATACCTCGGTCAAGGCATTGCTATTCCCCACGGTACGCCACAATCAAGACAATATATTTTAGAAACAGGTGTCCGTTTAGCACATTTTCCAGAAGGCGTAGTGTGGGATGGGGAAAATAAAATTTATTTAGCTGTGGTGATCGCAGCAAAATCAGATGAGCATTTACAAGTATTACAAGTACTCACAAAAGCACTGATTAATGATGTATCAGAGCAAGTGCGTACAGCGACTTCTGCAGAACAAATTATTGAACTATTACAAGCGCAGCCGCTGTCTTTATCCTTGCATGAAAATTTAATTTCAACGCATATACCTGCACAAGATACTGATGATTTATTTTGGCATGCATCACAACTGCTCAAGCAACAAAAGTTTGTTGAACCGGGGTTTTTAACGGCTTTAGATCCAAAGCAAATGATTCATTTAGGTGAAGGCATTTGGTCAATTACTGCCACAGATTATGTGATTACTCCTGCGATTAGTATTGTGAAGCCGGATCAAGCACTGACCTATCACAATGACACGCTTACAACACTATTATGTATTGCCAGTAATGAGCAGTTAGATTTACCCCAGTTTAATCGTTTAATTGATATTTTATTTGATCCAAGTCAGCGTGAAAAATTAACCTATGAAAATGACAGTCATGAGATTGCACAAATCATTGGGGCTGAAATTATTCCAGATTGGCCATCAAAACAAGTAACGCTTGCCAATGCACATGGTTTACATGCAAGACCAGCAACACATCTTGTCAATATTAGCAAAACCTTCAAAGGTGATTTACAAGTTGCTGTTGATGATGGTGCTTATGTATCGGCTAAAAGCTTAACCAAATTGCTGTCGTTAGGCTGTAAACGTGGTCAAGTTTTAACCTTTATTGCTGAACCTGATACAGATGCTGTGCTTGGTTTAGATCAAGTGATTGATGCAGTGAAGCAAGGTTTAGGTGAAGAGGTTGAGCCAATTGATGACCTTAGTCATCAAAATGAACATGTGACAGAAGATGTTTTAAGCTTTGATGATGAAAGCGCTGACCAAACTTCAGGTATTGCAGCCTCTGCAGGATTGGCTTTTGGCCCTGCACATGTGTTAAAGCCACGTGAATTTAAATATGAACGTCAAAGTAAAAATGTTAAAGTTGAAACTGAAAAGCTTGAAAAAGCCATTGAGCAAGTCAAGCAAAACATTCATCAACTGATTTCTGAAACTAAAATTAAAGCCATTCAGCAAATTTTTACAGCACATTTAGAAATGCTTGATGACCCTGATTTAATTCAAGGTGTACATAAAGGTTTAAAGCAAAACTTGTCTGCCCCTGCTGCTTGGTATGAACACATTGAAAGTGCAGCCAAAGCACAAGAATCGTTAAAAGATCATTTATTGGCTGAACGTGCGGCTGATTTACGTGACATTGGTGAGCGTGTACTTGCTGTATTATGCAATGCACCTGTCATTTCTGAGCCAGAAGAGCCGTATATCTTAATTATGCACGATGTTGGGCCAAGTGATGTTGCACGTTTAGATAAAGAGCGTGTAGCAGGTATTTTAACAGCTGTTGGTGGTGCAAGCGCCCATAGTGCAATTGTCGCACGTGCACTTGGTATTCCTGCTGTAGTTGGTGCAGGCGCATCGGTATTAAATATCGAAAGTAAAACAACGGTATTGATTAACGGTGACAATGGCGATTATGTGATTAATCCTACAGCTGACTTAATTGACCATGCGATTGCTGAACGAGAACGCCAACGTCAATTAAGAATTGAAGCTGAAAAACACAGTCAAGAACCAGCCATCACACTTGATCATCATCAAGTTGAAATTGCAGCCAACATTGGTAAAGTCAATGCCGGAATTAAAGCTGTAAAAGATGGTGCAGAAGCCATTGGTTTACTCCGTTCAGAATTGGTGTTCATGGCTCATAAAAGTGCGCCTGATGAAGCAACTCAAGAAGCTGAATATCGAATTATCCTTGATGATTTGGCAGGCAGACCTTTAGTCATCCGTACATTGGATGTCGGGGGGGATAAACCGCTTCCTTACGTACCAATTCCTGAGGAAGAAAATCCATTCCTTGGTATTCGTGGTATCCGTTTAACTTTGCGTAAGCCTGACTTATTGCGTAAGCAATTGGTTGCATTACTCCGTGCATCTGATAACCGTCCATTGCGTATCATGTTCCCAATGATTGGTCGAGTTGAAGAATGGCGCGCAGCGAAAGCGATTTTTGATGAGATTTTTGCTGAATACCCACGTGAAAATATTGAAGTGGGTATGATGATTGAAGTTCCATCTGCAGCATTGTTATCCCCAATTCTTGCTCAAGAAGTTGACTTCTTTAGTATTGGTACCAATGATTTAACACAATACACCATGGCAATTGACCGTGGGCATCCTGTATTGTCTGCTGAAGCAGATGGTTTACATCCAAGTATTCTATTGCTCATTGATCAAACTGTTCGAGCAGCGCATCAATATGGTAAGTGGGTTGGGATTTGTGGTGAGCTTGCAGCTGATCCAAAAGCAGTTCCTGTACTTTTAGGACTCGGTGTAGATGAGCTTAGTATGTCAAGTGGAAGCATTCCGCTTGTAAAAGCACAAATACGTCAGTTAAATTTTGCTGAATGCCAAAAAGTTGCCCAGCAAGCATTGCTGTGTGATAGTGCAACAGCTGTAAGAGAACTAGGTGAATAACCATGGCAAAAGTTTTAACCGTGACATTAAACCCTGCAATTGACATTACCGTTCAAGTTGATGCGTTAAAGGTCGGTCATGTCAACCGTCAGCAATCAGCTCAAAGCCTTGCTGCAGGAAAAGGGTTAAATGTTGCCCAAGTCCTGAAAGACTTGGGACATGACCCAATCATTACTGGTTTTCTTGGTCAGAGCAACCGTGAAATTTTTGATCACCATTTTGCCAAACAAGGGTTTGAAAACCATTTCATCTATATTGAAGGTGAAACACGTTACAACGTTAAAGTTGGCGAAGCATCTGGCCGTATGACAGACATTAATGGCAAAGGCTTTTTTGTAGATGATGCTGCTAAAAAGACCTTATTTAAAACCATTGAGACACTGCTAGATCAAGTTGAAATTGTGGCTGTTTCTGGTAGCCTTCCACAAGGCTTTAGTACCGATGAGCTGATTGAGCTGATTGAGTGGCTCAAGTCCAAAGGGAAAAAGGTCGCTGTAGATACAAGTGGTCCTGCATTAAAAGCTGCTATATCTGCCAATCCATGGTTAATAAAACCAAATTCTGAAGAATTGACAGAAGCATATCATCAGCCTGCGGAAACTTATGCTGAACAAAAGAATTTAGTTTTGGCACAACATTTCAAAATTGAAAATATTGTAATTTCAATGGGTGAACATGGCGTCAATTGGATTCACCCAACTCACCCCTTACATGCAAATGCGCCAAAAGTAACTGTAAAAAGTACTGTTGGTGCAGGCGATTCGCTGGTTGCAGGGATGATTCATGGTTTCTTAATTCAGGCAACGCCTGAAGAAACGTTAAAAACAGCAACTGCAATTGGAAGTAATGCAGTCACGCAAATTGGATTTGCAATCGAAGATTTATCAATCATTGACAATCTAAAAACACAAATCTTTGTCGATTCATTGATCTAGGTGAGTAAAATGCAAGACGTTAAACATATTTTATTTGTACCGCATAGTTCTGAACAGCCTGTCAATGCACTTCTACTTGCACGTAAATTGGCAAGTGTTGCTACATCACGTGGCTATGAAACGACGACTGTACAATCTATAGAACAGTTAGATACGATCACAGCAGTAGACTATGTTGTGGTGGTTGGCCGACAGCCAAACTTAGTCGATGCGCTTAAAAATAAAAAAGTATCGATTGTCAGTTTAGACTTAATTCAAAATGATGCTGAAGACATTCTTCAAAATGCATTGACCAATGCTACCACGCTAGATCAGTTGGTATCGAATGCACCTGTTTCAGGAGCGACCAAGTTTGTTGCAATTACTGCATGCCCTACAGGTGTAGCGCATACTTTTATGGCTGCTGAGGCATTACAACAAGGTGCAAAAAAACTCGGCTATGACATTCAAGTAGAAACGCAAGGTTCTGTCGGGGCAAAAAATATTTTATCTGATGCAGATATTGCAAATGCAGATATTGTGATTTTAGCCACAGATATTGAAGTCAATACTGACCGTTTTGCGGGTAAACGTGTTTATCGCTGTGGAACAGGTTTTGCTTTAAAGCAAACCAATAAAGCATTTGAAAATGCGATTAAAGAAGCAACTGTACTTGAATCCAATCATGGACAAGCAACAGCGGCCGCTTCTCACGACAAAAAAGAAAAAATCAGTTTGTATAAGCATTTACTTACGGGTATTTCTTTTATGTTACCGATGGTGGTTGCAGGTGGTCTTATCCTTGCAATTTCACTGATTTTTGGTCTAAACCCAGTAGAAGGTACACTTGGCGGTAATTTAAGCGTGATTGGTAAAACAGCATTAACCTTAATGGTGCCGATGCTGTCAGGCTATATTGCTTATTCTATTGCGGATCGTCCAGGTTTAGCACCAGGCTTAATTGGTGGCTTTTTGGCAGCGGGACCTTTGGGTGCTGGCTTCTTAGGCGGTATTGTTTCTGGTTATCTCGCAGGTTATGTTGCTTTATTCATTGCCAAAAAAGTTCCATTGCCGCAAAGTGTTGAATCACTTAAACCAATTTTGATTATCCCATTATTCGCAACGCTTATTACCAGTTTAATTATGTTCTACGTGGTGGGTAGCCCTGTGGCTTATCTGTTTGATGCCATGAAAAACTTCTTAAACAACATGGGTACAGCAAATGCGATTGCGATGGGTATGCTACTTGCGGGCATGATGTGTATTGATTTGGGTGGACCAATCAATAAAGCAGCTTATGCATTTACAGTAGGTTTGCTTACCACCAATACTTATATGCCAATGGCAGCAACCATGGCGGGCGGTATGGTCCCTCCTCTTGGTATGGCAATTGCGACTTTCTTGGCTAAAGCTAAATTTGATCAAGCTGAACGCGATGCAGGTAAAGCCTCTTTTGTATTGGGACTGTGCTTCATCTCTGAAGGTGCAATTTCATTTGCAGCGAAAGACCCAATGCGCGTCATTCCAAGCTGTATTTTAGGTGGTGTATTAACAGGTGCATTAGTTGCGTATTTCCACTGTGAATTACTGGCACCGCATGGTGGCTTATTTGTATTGTTGATTCCAAATGCCATTAACCATGGCTTACTCTACCTCATTGCAATTTTCTCAGGCAGTATTTTGACTGGGGTATCATATGCCTTTCTCAAGAAAAAACATACTGAACTGGTTGAAGCTGAACCTCAAAAAGCATAAGTTTTTTTAAACAAAAAAGCCAAGTCAGTGACTTGGCTTTTTTGTTTTTTAAATACGCAGCTCATTTACAATATGAAATGGTTTTTATAAATGATTCACGTTTACAATATCAAGCTCACGATACGCTCAATAGCCATGTCTTTGATAGACATAAAATTTGGAACATCAATACATTAAATTACACATGTAATATTAGATCTAAGGATAGATCTTGTTTTGCTTAGGACAGCTTTATGAAAAAATTTGGCAAGTATTTACTTATCTTCCTACTTACCATCGTAATGGTCTTGGCTACATTTTTATACCGACCTGTTGCATCACCCACACTCACACCGACAAATGAACCTCAAACTGTCGATGTGGTTTTAATCGGTGGTGGAATCATGAGTGCAACACTTGGCACTTATTTAAATGAGTTACAGCCTGATTGGCATATCAATATGTATGAACGCTTAGACCAAGTGGCTCAAGAAAGCTCAAATGGCTTTAATAATGCTGGAACAGGTCACTCAGGCTTTATGGAAATGAATTATACCGAAGAAAAAGACGGTAAAATGGACATTTCAAAAGCAGTGAATGTTGCCAATCAATTTGAAATTTCTAAGCAATTTTGGGCATATCAAGTCAGTAATCATGTGTTAGATAAGCCAAACACTTTTATTAACCCTGTTGCGCATGAAGCATTTGTTTGGGGTGATAATGTTGATTTCTTGGAAAAACGCTATGCTGCGATGATTACCCATCCAATGTTTAAAGGCATGAAGTTTTCGAAAGATCCGAATGTCATCAAAACATGGGCACCCCTGGTCATGCAAGGGCGTGACCCTCAGCAAAAAGTTGCAGCCACCAAAATGGATATTGGCTCAGATGTCAATTATGGTGCAATTACCAAGCAATTGGTTGCTCACTTACAACATACTGAAAACTTTAAGTTAAATACATCGACCGAAGTCACTGATATTAGCCAAAATGCTGATAAAACATGGACTATTCAAGCCAAAAACTTAAAAACAGGTGCCAAAACTTTAGTAAAAGCACGCTTTGTCTTCATTGGTACAGGTGGTGCAGCAATTAAAATGCTACAAAAAACGGGCTTACCTGAAGCCAATAAATATGCAGGCTTTCCTGTGGGTGGAGAATTTCTTATGACAGATGATCCTGCCATTACAGCTCAACACACCGTAAAAGTGTATGGCCGTGCTGAATTGGGTGCTCCACCCATGTCAGTTCCGCATATTGATACCCGATATATTGATGGTAAAAAATATGTACTCTTTGGACCCTTTGCCACATATTCAAATAAATTCTTAAAACATGGCTCGCAGTTCGATTTACTGACATCAACCACTCACAATAACATTCTGCCAATGACATTAATTGGCTTAGAAAACTTAGATTTGGTGCGTTATTTAATCAGTCAAGTTTTGATGTCTGATGCAGACCGTTTTAATGAATTAAAGAAATATTATCCAAATGCTAAGGCTGAAGATTGGCACCTTAGCCAAGGCGGTCAGCGCGTGCAAATTATTAAAAAAGAAAAAGATATGCCTGCAAAATTGCAGTTTGGTACAGAAATTTTTGTATCTCCTGACAAATCTGTTACGGCTTTACTTGGTGCATCACCTGGTGCATCAACCTCACCATACATCATGCTCAGCTTGCTTGAAAAGGCATTTCCTGAAAAAGTCCAAGACAATTGGCGTCCAAAACTGCATGAAATTATACGATCTTATCAACAAGATTTACGCCAAGACGCTGTGTTACTTGATCAAACCCGTCACTATACCAGCCAAATTTTGGGTCTGAATTATGAAACACCACATGATTTATTTACGCCAACACCCCCTGTAAAAGTGGATCAGAATACTGAAACATCTCATGGTACATGGCAAAAATACGGTGCATTATAAACAGAGGGCTGCTTTATACTGATGTTCTATTTCTTTTTTTCTGAATATGATTATCAAAAACTTCATTAACTAGAAAAAAGAGTTTTTAGTATACTCAGCCCATGATGGTTATATAGATCGAATAGAAATGGAAATTTTAGATGGTGGTGTGGGTCGTGAATTAGCCCGCCGTGGTGCACCCTTTCGCCAACCTGAATGGTCAGCGTTGGCGTTATGGGAAGCTCCACAAGAAGTGAAAGCCGTGCATATCGACTTTATTCATGCAGGTGCAGATATTATTACCACCAATAACTATGCTGTGGTTCCGTTTCATATTGGTGAAGAGCGCTTTGCACTAGAAAGTAAAACATTGGTTCAAATCGCATTAGAGCAAGCTCAAGCAGCAGTGGCTGAAACAGCAACACAAACTCGTATTGCAGGCTGTATTCCGCCATTATTTGGCTCATATCGTGCCGATTTATTCCAAGCAGATCATGTTGAAGCCTTGATAACGCCAATTGTTCAAACGTTGTCGACAGGTGTCGATTTTTGGCTCGCAGAAACGCAGTCTTGCTTAAAAGAAGTTGAATTGGTGCATCAATTTATTCCAAAAGATGGGCGTGAGTATTGGGTATCTTTTACCTTACAAGATGAAATCCAATTAGAAGAAGCCACCTTACGTTCAGGCGAAAACCTCACACAAGCTGCTGCACTTTTACAAAAAATTGGTGCCAATGCTGTTCTTTTCAATTGCTGTCAGCCTGAAGTCATTTTAAAAGCCATTGTACAAATCAGAGCCTTGTTACCAGACATCAAAATTGGTGCTTATGCCAATGCCTTTCCTCCGCAAAATGAAAGTGCAACAGCCAATGATGGATTAGATGAAGTCCGTGCAGATTTGAGCCCAGATGTATATTTAAGCTTTGCTAAACAATGGCAAGAAGCAGGCGCAAGTATTATTGGGGGTTGCTGTGGCATCTCTCCACAACATATTGCCAAATTAAGTACCACGTTAAAAGCAGAGTCATTGTAATGTCGACAAATAAAATTGGTGTTGTGGCATTAACTGCTTTGGTGTTTAGTTCAATGGTGGGCTCTGGTGTATTTAGCCTGCCACAAAATATGGCTGCTGTATCCAATGGAACGGCTTTATTAATTGCATGGGGCATTACAGGGATTGGTATTTTATTCTTGGCCTTTTCACTGCTGTATTTATCACGTCAATATCCTGAGCTTGATGGCGGTATTTACAACTATGCCCGTGCAGGATTTGGAGAGTTAATTGGCTTTTGTTCAGCATGGGGATATTGGCTCTGTACTACGGTTGGTATTGTCGGTTATGTTGTCATTGCCTTCTCTGCTTTAGGCATGTTTGTAGACACCAAAGAACATATCATCTTTGGCGAAGGCAACACCTTATATGCAGTGATTGGATCATCTATTTTTGTTTGGCTGGTCCATGGCTTAGTTAGCCGCGGTATTAAAGAAGCAGCGATTGTGAATTTGTTGGCAACGATTGCTAAAATTGTCCCAATGGTCATTTTTATTATCTTTAGTTTTATTGCATTTAAACTTGATGTATTTCAGCTTAATTTGTTTGATTTGTCCTTAAAGACGCCTGTTTGGCAACAAGTCAAAGATTTGATGCTCATTACGTTATGGGTGTTCACAGGCATTGAAGGCGCTGTGGTCATGTCGTCACGTGCCAAACACCGTAATGATATTGGTAAAGCCACTGTACTTGGTGTGTTAGTTGCGCTGATTTTTTATGTAATGGTCACAGTACTGTCTTATGGGATTGTCAGCCGTGCAGAAATTGCAGGTATGCAAAACCCTTCAATGGCAACTATTCTGACCCATCTGATTGGCTTACCTGGCACCATTGTTATTACCATTGGTTTAATTATTTCTGTAGCTTCATCTTATTTAAGTTGGACTTTATTCGCAACGGAAATTCCTTATTTAGCAGCTAAAAATGGTGCATTTCCTGCAAAATTTTTAAAAACCAATGCCAACAATGTGCCGATTGCTTCGCTTTGGCTCACTTCTGTTGTCGTACAGATTTCTTTAATTGCAGTTTGCTTTTTCAATAAAAACTATACGCAATTGTTGCTGATTTCATCTGTAATGATTTTATTGCCTTACTTTTTAGTCTCTGCATTTTATTTGAAAGAATCAGCACAAAAACGGCATGCTAAACATATTTTTATTGCGGCTGTTGCTACAATTTATGCACTTTGGCTCATTTATGCCGCTGGTGTGTCATTACTTCTACTCTCAGGTACGCTGTATACTTTGGGCTTAATCATTTTCTTCTACAGTTATTGGACTCACAAGCGTCAGTCAGCAAAGCAATAAGCACAAAAAAACGGTTCTTTGAAAGAACCGTTTTTTTATTACAGACGCTATATTATTTTAACGTCAATTCATATTCTTTGGCTTTTTCAACATCGAACTGCTTTTCCCACTTACTGATTACAAGTACAGCAAGCGCGTTACCAATAACATTTAACGCTGTACGTGCCATATCTAAAATACGGTCAACACCTGCAATAAATGCCAAGCCTTCTAATGGAATACCGACTGAACCAAGCGTTGCCAATAACACCACAAAAGAGACTCCAGGCACACCTGCAATTCCTTTTGATGTCACCATCAACGTCAATACTAGAACAATCTCTTGCGTTAATGACAAGTCAATACCATATAACTGCGCAATAAAAATAGCTGCAATACTTTGGTAAAGTGTTGAACCATCTAAGTTAAATGAATAACCTGTTGGTACAACAAAACTTGAAATCGCTTTTGGCGCACCATATGCTTCCATTTTTTGCATAATACGCGGTAAAACTGTTTCAGAACTAGCGGTTGAGAACGCTAAAATCAATTCATCTTTTAAAATCTTAATAATCGTGAAGATATTTAAATTACAGAATTTAGCCACTAATCCTAGAATACCTAGACCAAAAATCAAGATTGCAGCATAAACCAATGCAACAAGTTTTGCTAAAGGAATCAGTGAAGAGAAACCAAAGCTTGCAACCGTAACACCGATTAAAGCAAATACACCAACTGGCGCATACATCATCACAATGTGTGTCACTTTAAACATTGCTTCAGACACAGACTTCATAATATCTAATAAAGGCTGCTTTGTATCAACGGGCAGTGAAGATAAGCCTACACCAAAAATGACCGAGAAAAAGATAATTGGTAACATTTGCGCATTGGCCATTGCGCTAAAAATATTAGACGGAATCAGTGACAATAAGGTTTGTACAAAACTGTGCGAACCTGACTGAACCTGCTCGGTTGTATGTTGATACTGAGAAATATCAACTTTATGGAGCAATGACATGTCCACACCAATACCTGGTTGGAATGTGTTTGCAAGGAAGATACCTAAAATGATCGCAACCGTGGTGATCACTTCAAAATAAATAATTGTTTTTAAGCCAAGAGTCCCTAATTTTTTAGAATCTCCTACACCAGCTATCCCTAAAATCAGTGTAGATATAACAATTGGTACCACAATCATTTTAATCAGACTAATGAATATCTGACCTGCAGGTTTTAAAAAGTTAGTAACAACATGATCTCTCAGTTCTGTTTGATCATGTAAAATTGCCCCAACAATTACCCCAAGTACCAGCGCAATTAGGATTTGCCAAGCAAGACTAATCTTCACTTTTTTCATAAATTTAGTACCCTGTTATAATCCTGTAAATTAGAATGCGAGTCTGCATTACAGAACAGGAAATGGAAAATAAAGCACGAAAATTCAGAACCGAATTTTGGCGATGCTCCGTTCAAAACGCGACTAATGTACTAATGAGGTTATGATGCGTCAATAAAAAATTATGAATTATCTTACCTTTAAAAAATTATATTTTAATTTTTTTATAATAAACAACAATTTAGGTAAAACAAAAAGCATTAACTAAATATCAGACAAAATAATACCCTTTCCATCATACCTTGGGTAAAACTTGCATTTCAAGCTTTGATCATACTTTAACTACAATCGCTTTCAATCCTGTTTCATTGTTAGTTTTTCACCAAAATTTAAAATATAGCAGAAGAAAATTTTAATGTTTTTTATTCACTACTTACAATTATTCAAATGCTCGCTATAATCAAATTTCGTTAGCCAATAGTATAAATATAGAAATCTATGACAACACTAACTTGTTTTAAAGCCTATGATATTCGAGGCAAATTAGAAACGGAATTAAACGAAGAAATTGCCTATAAAGTAGGTCGTGCTTACGGTCAAATTTACCAACCCAAAACCATTGTTGTTGGTTGCGATGTCCGATTAAGTAGTGAAAGTTTAAAAAAAGCTACAATTGAAGGATTAAATGATGCAGGTGTCAATGTCCTTGATTTAGGCATGACAGGCACAGAAGAAGTGTACTTTGGTGCATTTCATTTAGATGTACAAGGTGGTATTGAAGTCACAGCAAGCCATAATCCAATGGATTATAATGGTATGAAATTGGTTCGAGAAAATGCACGTCCAATCAGTGCAGACACTGGCTTAAAAGAAATTCAAGCATTGGCAGAAAGCAATCAATTTGCTCCTGTAACCACCAAAGGGACAACAACGCCTTATAATATTTTGCCTGAATTTGTGACACATTTGCTGACATACATTCAGCCTGAACGCATTCAACCTTTAAAATTGGTGGTGAATTCAGGTAATGGTGCAGCAGGTCATGTGATCGATGCCCTAGAAGCACAATTTAAGCAATTAAATGTGCCTGTTGAGTTTATTAAAGTTCATCATGAGGCTGATGGTAGCTTCCCTAATGGGATTCCTAACCCATTGCTTGTGGAAAACCGCGCTAGTACATCAGAAGCTGTACTTGAACATCAAGCCGACTTCGGGATTGCATGGGATGGCGACTTTGACCGCTGCTTCTTGTTTGATGAAAAAGGACAATTTATTGAAGGCTATTATATTGTTGGATTGCTTGCCCAAGCATTTTTAATTCAACAACCTGGCGAAAAAATTGTTCATGATCCACGCTTAGTATGGAATACGTTAGATGTGGTTGAAAAATACCAAGGCACAACGGTTCAGTCTAAATCAGGACATGCATTTATCAAACAAATCATGCGTGAGCAAAATGCAGTTTATGGTGGCGAAATGAGCGCACACCATTACTTTAGAGATTTTGCTTATTGCGATAGCGGCATGATTCCTTGGCTGTTGGTTGCCGCATTACTGTCTGAGACCAAACAATCTTTATCTTCATTGGTTGAAGATATGATTGCAAAATTTCCATGCAGTGGTGAAATCAACTTTAAAGTGGCAGATACACAAACGGTGATTCAGCGCATTTTTGATCATTATGCAGATCAAAAACCTGAAATTGATAAAACTGACGGCGTAAGTTTGGATTTTGGAGCATGGCGAGTCAATATTCGTGCATCAAATACAGAACCATTATTACGTTTAAATATTGAGCTCCGTGCAGACCAAGCCACTCGATCGCTTGAGTCTTATGTGGATGAAGTTTCAAAATTAATCACAGCATAAGCAGCTTATCTCATAAAAAAACTCAGCCCTTGGGCTGAGTTTTTTTATTTACTTCGGTAACCTTGAGGGTTATTTTTTTGCCAATGCCAACTGTGTTTCAGCATATCGTCTAATTCATACTGAGGCTGCCACTTCAACTCATTCACTGCACGGGTATGATCTGAAAAACAAGTGGCCACATCCCCTGCTCGGCGTGCAACAAATTCAAATGGAATAACCACTGAATTGACTTTTTCAAATGCATTTTTAATTTCGAGCACTGAATAGCCACGACCTGTACCAATGTTCCAAGCACGACAGCCTGTATGCTGAGCACGGTTATTTAATGCACATACATGCGCATTTGCTAAATCCATGACATGAATATAATCACGAACCCCTGTCCCATCAACAGTGTCATAATCCTGCCCAAAAATAGCCAATTTTTCACGTGTTCCTACAGCAACTTGGGTCACATAAGGCATTAAATTGTTGGGAATACCTTGTGGATCTTCCCCAATTTGACCGCTTGGATGTGCGCCAACAGGGTTAAAATAACGTAATAATGCAATAGACCATTGTGAATCAGAGACTGCTAAACGCTGTAACATCTGCTCAACCACCAATTTGGTATAACCATAATTGTTATTAGGCGTACCTGTTGGCATACTTTCTTGAAGTGGTGATGCATGATCATCACCATATACTGTTGCTGATGAACTAAACACCAACTGAAACACCTGTGCTTTTTGCATGGCATTGAATAAACTCACACTGCCTGCAACATTATGCTCAAAGTACGACAGCGGAAATTTTTGGCTTTCGCCCACTGCCTTTAAGCCTGCAAAGTGAATCACAGCATCAATATGATGTTGCTGCAAAATGTCATACATCTGATCTTCATCACGAATATCTGCTTCAATAAAAACCAAGCTATGCTCTGTTAAAGCTTCTACACGCTGTAAAGAAACAATAGAACTATTAGATAAATTATCGACCACCACCACTTGGTGACCTGCTTCTAATAAAACTAAACATGTATGTGAACCGATAAAACCTGCGCCACCGGTCACAAGTACATTAGACATGCTGATTTCCTAACAAGATTTCGAGTAATCCACGTGTTGAATCATCAAATGAAGACAAATCATCTGTTGCACGATTAAGCACAGGTAAAAGCTGATTGGCAATCTCTTTACCTTTTTCAACACCCCATTGATCAAATGGATTAATGTTCCAAATTACTGATTGTACAAATACTTTGTGCTCGTATAACGCAATCAGCATACCTAAATTATATGGGTTTAACTCATCAATCAGCATCATGGTACTCGGGCGGTTCCCTTCATACTGTTTATAAGCAGGTAAGTGATTGATTTCATCTTGTGCCAACACATCATTACCAAATGCCAATAAACGTGACTGTGCTAAACAGTTAGACAATGCCAAGTGATGCTGAACAATTAAAGATTCTGCATTTTGTGCATAAGTAAAATGCTCTGCATTATAGCGTTTGATCGGTGCAATAAAATCACAGCTTACATCATGCGTTCCTTGGTGCAAAAGCTGATAAAAAGCATGCTGCGCATTCGGACCAACTTCGCCCCATACAATTGGGCATGTACTTTCTAATGTTTTCTGACCATTTCGCTGTGTCGATTTCCCATTAGATTCCATTTCGAGTTGTTGTAAATACGATGCAAAGTATTTTAAACGTCCATCATATGGCAATACAGCATGGGTTTGCATGTTCAGGAAATTGGTGTTCCAAACACCCAATAAGCCCAATAACACAGGAATATTTTTTTCAAATGGCGCATGTTGGAAATGCTCATCAATGGCATATGCACCCGCCAAAAAGGATTTAAACTCCTCAACCCCAACCGTTAAAGCAATCGGTAAGCCAATGCATGACCACAATGAGTAACGACCACCGACCCAATCCCATAATTTAAATTGGTTGTCTGGATGGATTCCCCATGCTGACATCTTCTCAGGTTTTGTCGAAACACCAATAAAATGGCTTTTGATCACTTTGTCTTGCTTGCCTAAAGCACGCTCTAACCAAATACGTGCTGTTTGCGCATTTGACAAGGTATCAATGGTGCCAAATGATTTTGAAGAGACAATAAATAAAGTTGTTTCAGGGCGTAACTGATGGAGCAAGTCACATAACTGACTGCCATCCATGGTCGATACAAAGTGAATTTTTAATGGTGTTTTGGTTTGCACTTTAAAATCTGACAGTGCATGGCTTGCCATTAATGGTCCAAGGTCTGAACCGCCAACGCCAATGTTAACCACATCTTGAATCACTTCACCTGTTGAACCACGGTAATGCCCTTGATGAATTTTTCGAACCAACGCGTACATTTTTTCAAGTTGCTCATGAACTTGATCTGCAAGTTTAGGATGGCGTTGGTCAGATTGTGGCAATCTCAGCGCCCAATGCATCGCTGCACGCTGTTCAGTATAGTTAATGGTTTGTTCTGAGAACAGTTTACCAATCCATGTCGATAACTGCTGCTCATTGGCAAATGCAATCAGCTGTTTCAATACATCTGCATTAATACGCTGCTTACTATAATCAAAAGTTAAGCCGTCAAATGACAATGAAAATGCTTTAAAACGATTGTCATTTTGTTGAAATAATTCATTTAAATGTATTTTTTCAATATCTTGTGATAAATTTTTTAGTTTATAGTGAGCTGTTGTTTTATTTTTTGGAAAGCGGGTAATTGTACTGTCGCTCATATTCGTCCTACTCCTTCATATGCAAAACCTTGTGACTTCACATAGTTTGCATCATATACATTACGTCCATCTAAAATTAAAGGATGGCTCATCCGTTCTTGGAGACGTTTGTAATCTAAACTTAAATATTCTTTCCATGCCGTCAATAAACATAATGCATCTGCACCATGTACTGCGTCATACCGATCTTCACATAAAATTAAATCATCACGTTTACCATATTTTTCAGCAATTAGTGGCAATGCTTCAGGATCGTGCAATTTAACAATAACCCCTTGTGCCCACAGTGCATCTAACATGGTATGCACAGGTGAAAAATTAATTCGTGGTGTCCCCTCTTTAAAAGAAGCGCCCCAAATCGCAACGACTTTCCCTTTTAAGTCACATTGATAATAATTCCATAATTTGCGAAAGAGTAACTCTTTTTGCTGCTCATTAATTGCCCAAACTTGTTCAAGCAAATCACTTTTAATGCCCAGCTCATTGATGGTTTTGGTTAAGGTAATAATATCTTGAGAGAAATTTTCACCACCAAAGCCAATACCTGGTGCCAAATAGGTTGATCCAATACGAGAATCCGCACCTAAACCTAATCTGACATTGGCAATATCAATGTTTAACTTTTCAGCCACTTGGGCCAAATCATTCATATAACTAATACGAGTTGCTAACATGCCTGACACACTGAGTTTAGTAAATTCAGCATCTAAAATCGGCATGAACAAATAAGCATGGTTGGCATTATAAAATGGACGTAAAATTTCTTTAATTTTATACTTCGCATGTGGTGTTTCAGCACCAACCACAATATGCGTGACCTTGGTTACGCTATCGAATACATTAGCTTCTTGTACCATGTCTGGTAAATAGCACCACTCATCTTTCGGTGCATATTTTTGTAATTTTTTAGTTCCTTCTAACCCAAAACTTGACCCATTAATGATTAGTTTAGGGTGAATAATAGGCTTGTGTTGGAGATCTTCTAATACGTTTTTGGCCAAATCATATTCATGTGAGTTTAATGCCAAAAAGTAAGCATCTACATCTGTAGGAATATGGTCTGCCTGACAAATAACCAAGCTTTGTTTGAGTGACTGTTTATAAATTAAATCATTAACGGATTTATCTTGATATTCAATTAAGCAACTGTTGGTCTCTACAAAATACTGGCACCAATACACTTGATGCCCATATTCTGCAAATAAACTTGCCATGACGCCTGCATGTAATGTTGCTCCATAGACAGCAATTTTCATGACGACCCCTTTTTTTATTATAAATTAAGTTCTTGGATTAATGCTTTAAAATCTTGGCCTAATGTGGCGTGCTCTACACCATAATGTAATACAGCTTTTAGATAACCAAGCTTACTGCCACAGTCAAATGTCTGCCCTTGCATACGAAATGCTTCAACAGTTGCTTCTTGTTGCAACGCTGCAATCGCATCTGTAAGCTGAATTTCATTGCCTGCACCTTTAGGTGTCGTTTGTAAAATTTGCATGATGCGTGCGGGTAAAATATAACGACCAATCACGGATAAATTACTAGGTGCTGCACCAATGGCTGGCTTTTCAACAATCCCTGTCATTTTCACACTTTGACCAATCTCAGGTGTGGTGGTGACATCAACAATTCCATACTGATCCACTAAATCTTCTGGCACAGCTTCGACCATAATTTGTGCTGCATGCGTTTGTCTAAAACGTTCAATCATATGTGATAAGTCATTGCTGCTGTCTGTGGCATGCTTTTCTTTAACCAAAACATCAGGCAATAAAACGGCAAAGTCATCATCACCGACAATGTCTTTAGCACAGAGTACAGCATGTCCAAGCCCTAAAGGCTGAGGCTGTCTTACACTTACAATAGATACATCACTTGGGACAATATGTTGAATGGCATTTAATAATTCAATTTTATTCTTCTTTTCAAGAGTGGTTTCTAATTCAAAATTACGGTCAAAATAGTTTTCAATCGATGCTTTTGAACTATGCGTGACTAAAATAATTTGTTTAATTCCTGCTGCAACAGCCTCTTTAACAACATACTCGATGGCTGGTCGGTCGACCACCGTTACCATTTCTTTGGGTATTGACTTACTGGCTGGTAAAAATCGTGTTCCTAACCCTGCAACAGGAAGAATAGCTTTTTTAATCATAACAGCTCAACTTTGCTTATTTAGTTTCAAATTATAGTTCATGCTTTTTTTCAGATGACTGATTTGTATTATTGCCTTTAAACAATGATGGCCCAACATGGCCTGGTGCATTGACACCCTCTTTCTTAGACATGACCCATACTGTTTTAAACATAATTTTGAAATCAATCAATAGATTTCGATGATCAACATACCATACATCTAATCGAAATCGTTCTTCATAATCTAATTCATTTCGGCCACTAATTTGCGCAAGCCCAGTCATACCAGGGCGGACATGCAAACGGCGCGCTTGTTCTTCTGAATACAAACTGACAAATTCTTTGAGCATTGGGCGTGGCCCCACCACACTCATATCACCTTTAATGACGTTAATCAGCTGTGGCATTTCATCTAAACTTGTCGATCTCAGCTTTTGTCCAAATGGTGTGATCCGTGCATCATCAGGCAAAGCATTACCATCTTGATCATAGGCATCTTTCATTGATCTAAACTTAATCATTTTAAATAGCTTGCCGTTTTTGCCAGGACGTTCTTGATAGAAAAATACTGGTGACCCCATATTTTTTTTCACTTTATAAGTCACATACAAAAAAACAGGCAACAAAATAAGAAATGCAAGAGACGCAATTATAATATCAATCAACCGTTTAAACATACCATCTATTCCAATCACGCTAGCAGATCATATCTATCTACTGCTTATTATACGTCAGTCCATGACAAATAAAATCATCTGGTACATGATTCAATTTATCTCATTGAACTCAATATCAATTTGACATTAAATCAATCATTTCCTGATTCACTTTATGAACATCATAACGCTGACACACCATGTCATATGAAAAATCACTCATGAATCTGAGATCAGATGGTGTATCAATTATTTTCTGCATGGCATCAGTTAAGGCTGTTACAGATGCAACTTTGACTTGATAACCATTTTTTCCATCAACAATGGTTTCTCGGCAACCTGGTGCATCTGTCGTAATCACAGCACGTCCCATTGCCATTGCTTCTAATACCGAACGTGGCGTTCCTTCTCGATAAGAAGGTAAAACCATAACATTGGCTTTGGCAATGATCGGACGAACATCATCAACTCGCCCCCAATATTCGATGAGTCCCGCAGTAATCCATTCATCAAGCACGTGCTTTGAAATTGCTTCTGGATTGTCATCAATCCAGCCCACCAAATGAAATACCGCCTCAGGATGACGAGATTTAATCTGTTGAACTGCCTGAATATACTCGTAAATGCCTTTGTCTTTGAGTAAACGTGCCACCATAACAAAAATGCTGGCTGGTTGCTGCTGAGTGTTCTCAATCAGCGGCATTCGCTTAAAGCGATCTAAATTTACACCTGAACCATTGACCACGCCTGTGGGTGTATTTTTCAATAAGCCCAACTGCTGGATTAAAGCCAAGTCATCACTATTTTGAAAAATGACGCGTGTTGCTTTTGTTAATGCATAGGCAAATACACGGTCAAATGCATATTTAATATATTTGAATGCACCACGATGCTGACTTTGAAATGCAAAGCCCAATCCACTGAGTAAAATATAACGTGCAGGAACACCTGCATAATAGGCAGCTAAGGTGCCATACATGGCAGGTTTAATGGTATAGCTTAAAACCCGGTTTGGCTGAATGTGTTTCAATTGCCGATATAAACTTTGGATGGTTTTTAATTCATGCCACGGATGAGTACCTGATTTTTGCAAAGCGTAGTCATGTATATAAAACTGCTGCGCTACAAATGCAGCTTCAATTGCGGGGTAGTCTGTACGGTTGGGAACAAGAATATGAATTTCCCAACCCTGCTCAGCCAAAGCATGTAATAAGTCACCGCGTAAATTAGACACAGTGTACAAATCATTTGAAATAATACAAAAACGTGGCATACATCTATTAACCAGACAAGTGAGAAAGATACCAAGGCATCGCTTGTTGAATGCCTTGCACAATATCAAATTCAGGCACATAACCTAAATGCTGCTGAATTTTAGAAATATCAGCTTGCGAATGTAATACATCACCTGCGCGAAAATCACGATATTGAGCAGGCTGTGTATACTGTACGCCACTGCTCGCTAAGGTTTCAGTCAACAATTTAAACAGTTGATTTAAATCTGTTCGACCACCTACAGCAACATTATAAATTTGGTTTAATGCTGCTTTGTCATCGGTAACAGCAGCAAGGATATTGGCTTGAACTGCATTTGCTACAAAATTAAAATCTCGGCTGGTGGTGCCATCGCCGTTAATTAAAACAGCTTGTCCTGCAATCATTGCTGCAGCCCACTTGGGAATCACAGCAGCATATGCACCTTCAGGCGTTTGGCGTGGCCCGAAAATATTAAAATAGCGTAATCCAATGCTGTTTAAACCATAGCTGCGCTGAAATACACTGGCATATAGCTCATTTACATATTTGGTGACCGCGTATGGTGACAATGGGTTGCCAATATGTGCTTCAACTTTTGGTAACGCAGGATGATCGCCATAAGTTGAACTGCTGGCAGCATAAACTACATTTTTAACATGTGCTTGATTGGCAGCCACCAACATATTTAAAAAACCATCAATATTGGTTTGATTGGTGGCAATAGGATCATCAATAGAACGTGGCACAGACCCTAATGCAGCTTGATGGAGTACATAATCCACACCTTGGCAGGCCTGGTGACAATCGTTTAAATCACGAATATCCCCTTGAATAAAAGTGAAATTTTTCCACAGCTCAGGGGATACATTGGCTTGTACTTCATCTAAATTAGATTGAAAACCTGTTGCGAAGTTATCAAGACCCACTACACGTTGTTGAAGATGAAGTAATTTTTCTAATAAATTGGAACCAATAAAACCTGCAACACCAGTGATTAACCAAGTTGAAGGGTGTTGAGTAAGATAATCACAGCATGTTTGATATTTTGTCATGTTCTACTCACGTTTTGTTGTATTGCATATTGATAATGACCGAGCCACTGTTGTAAAGCCGCTTCAGCACTATAATGGGTTTGAATGTGTAATCTATTTCGTTTGCCAATGGCCAAGCGCTCATCTTTTGGCAATTGCAATGCATGATTAATTTTTGCAGCAAGTGCCTGTGATTGCTGAGGTGGCACCAAAAAGTCTAAATTACCCATCACCTCTTTCACACCACCGCAATCTGTAGCAACCACCATGCGCTCACAACTCATGGCTTCAGCCACCACCAAACCAAACCCTTCCCACGCAGAAGACAAGACCAAAAGATCTGCCATACACAGCCACTCGGTAATGTTATGCTGAATACCCATTAAAAACACTGTACCTGACAACTCAAGTTGAATCACCAATTGCTCAATCTCAGCACGTAACTCGCCATCACCAATAATATAAAGTTGTGCATCATGATGTGTACATTTTACTTCCGCAAAGGCACGTAATAAATTTGGATAATCTTTGGCTGCATTAAAACGACCAATTGCGATCACCACAGGTGCTGAGCCGATATTATATTGTGTACGCATCGCAACACGTTGCTGTTCAGAAAAACAAAAATGCGTTGTATCAATGCCATTAACAACCGTTGTGCTCTGCCCTGCTGAAAACGCTTGCTCAGCAATAAAATGGGCTGTGGCTTCGTGGCTGACATTGGTATTCAGATCCGATAAGTGGTCCGTCAGACGGTATAACCATGCACGTGCTTGACCACCAATGGCTTTACTATGCGCAGTAGAAATCAAATAAAAGTGTTCAAGCCATCGCACCGCTCGACTGATCAAAATAGCATGGAATAGATGTGCATGAACGACATCATATTGACCGTGCTTGATATGTTGTCTTAATCGTTTTACTGCACGAGGTAAGGTGAAAGCATGGTCTAAACCCAAATGAATCAGTTTAATCTTTGGATTGATATACAGTTGAGGTTGCCCTTTTAAATAGGCAATATCTACCTGATGCCCTGCATGAATCAGTTGATTCGCCAAACCAATGACCATATGTTCAGCACCGCCAACACCTAAACCTGTAATCACCAACAATACTTTCATGATCGTTTACCTACAGCAAAAAGTGCCAACCACTGCTGTAAAATATGTTCAGGCAAATACTGCGTTGCATGGTGTTTGTTGTCAGAAACACGTTGCTGATAGCTCGCTAAAGGCAATGCAATGGTCGAGATTAACGCGGCTGCAAGCTGTGATACATGATCAGGTTCCACCAAACTGTTTTCAGTGCTCCCCAATACCTCATTTGGACCAATGCAACGTGAAGCCACTACAGGTAAACCAAACGCCAAAGCTTCTAACAAAACCAAGCCAAAACCTTCTGAACGTGAACTTAATGCATAGATTGAAGCTGCTGCATAACAAGGGCTTAAATCTGCTGTAGCAGCATGTAACTGAATGCTGTTGGTCAGATTAAGCGATTCAACTTGCTGTTGTAAGTTTGATTTTTCATCGCCATCACCAACAATCACCAACCTCCAATCAGGATACTGTGCATGAACCTGCTGCCATGCTTGGATTAATAAATCGAAGCCTTTTTCATGTCGTAATCGACCAATGCTAAGTACTGTTTTGTGCTGCTGTGATGGCACAGTCGCTTGAATAGGAAATGGTACTGCATTTGGAATCGCAACAATTTTTGCTTGTAATGATGCAATATTGTCTTGCCATTGGCTGCGATCATGTTCGGTTAATGTCACGACAGCATCGCTGTATTTGGCAGCAAGTAAACGCCCAAAACGGCGAAAACGCTGACCGAGGTCAACATCAAAACTAAAATGCTCCCAACAAATCTGCTGTATGTTTAAGCCTAGCAATGCAGGATAAGCAAATACATAAGAAATACTATCAACCACAATAAAATGCTGTATCTGATGCTGTTGTACAAACTGCCTAATTTTCCACATGGCTGCCAACGCATGCTTTTTCATAGACACTTTCTGCTGAAATAAAGCATGAAGATGAATTACATCATTCACAGGGAAAAATGGCTGTTCGCCCCCATACACATTGAGAATAAACACATTTTTATCAAGTGTTGCTAATCCATTGGCAATCAATGTGGTTGCACGTTCAGTCCCACCTGCAAGATTAAGATTGCCTACAAAAAAGCAAATATTTTGACTCATTTTTTTAAGCCCAACTGACGCAGCATGCGATCTGCCAACAAGAATTTCAGCCCAAAGCGATAAAATAAGCGATTACCACGATTTAAAATAAGGTCTTCTTGAATCTTCTTTTGTTGAATGTGCTGTTTTAAAGTATCCCAACGCTGCTGTGCTTTAGCATAACCTTCAGCACGTAAGCTGTCATTAATATAAGATTGGCTAATTGCCATTAATGTTGGCGTAAATAAAGGATATTGTTCAACATAGTCTAAATAATGTAAGGCACCTTGCCCTAAATCATCAATATTTTTAGTCGATTTAGTGGCTGTAATTCCGGTGTGATTGATCCGATATTGCAGTAACACATCATCGATAAAGTAAATAGATTTCGATTTTAAAAACAAAAATGGTGTGGTGTATGCATCTTCATAATTACGTCCGACAGGAAATCTCAATGTGGCAAATAAGTCTTTGTGATACACCCTCAGCCAAGAAAACCATGCTGAACGGTTAAAAATATCTAATAAAATGTCAGAATTTAATAATTTTAAGCCTGAATATGGCAATGCAGACAAAAATGGGGACGTGTCACCTTCATCATTGATGCGTTCTGCACGAAATTGGATTAGATCAAGATGAGGATGTTGCTGTAATACCTTTAAAATCTGAGCAATATAATCTTCTTTTAATGTGTCATCCGAGTCTAAAAATGCCAAATATTGTCCGCGTGCCTGCTCAATTCCTGTATTTCGCGCAGCACTTAAACCTTGGTTATCTTGATGTAAACACACAATATGTTCAGCAAGATGTGGGTAATCTGCAATCAGTGCTTCTGCCATAGCCATGGAATGATCAGGCGTACCATCATTCACTATAATGACCTCTACACCATGAGCAGGCAACTGTGATAACACACTGTTTAAACAAGTTTGAATATACTTTTCAACACGATATACAGGAATGATTAAACTTAACAGCATGATGATCACCTATGACCGTGTATAGGTTGATGGTTTAAACATGCGAAGATGAGTATCCCAAATCAAACCGTGTTTATAAAAGTAATTAAAGACCGTTAAAGACATCAATTCGGTACATAAAATGGCAAAAATTGCCCCATGTAAACCATAATAATGGATTGCTGTTGCTGTTAAGCCAAGGTTAAACAAGACTAATATTAAGGTTTTTTTATGCAAATAATCATAGGCATTGAATTTAATAAGGTATTTTTCCGCAACAGTCGATAGTCCTGAAAATAAAGTGACAACGACTGCAAGCAATAAAATTTGGTTCACTTGGTCATAAGCTTGCCCATATAACCAATGCACAATGTGCTGACCAAAAAGCGCAAAAAAACCTAAGGCAGACAACGCAACACATGCCACTAAGGTATTGAGTTGAGCCACCATTTTCTGGCTGCGCTGAAGGTCATTTTCTGCATAAATTTGCGTTAAAAATGATGAAATTAAAGCATTTAAGACAAAATAAAAGCTACCACCTAAGGTCATTGCAACAGTATATACACCCAAGTCATGCTGAGATGATAAGCCTAAAAACAACTGCGAGGTTTTAGTAAAAATTGCAACCGACAAGCTATATAAAACAAGTTTTCGCCCAACGCCAAGCATATAACCTTGATATTTTTTAATTTTATACTGCACAGATTGCGTTGGTGTCACTTTTCTTTGTGCAAATAAATAACGTCTTAATACATAAGGAACAAGTGTCACTAGCACAATCGGAACACTTAAATAGCTGACTGGCAACTCAAAATAAGCAATTCCATAACGCACAAGTAAGCTCATTAAAATGGCTACGACATTACACCATGTATTTAAATATGATTGCAGTGTGGCGTTAAAATAAATGCTATATACATCATGTAATGCAAAAAACACAGCAATGCATGAGGCAATGGAAAATACAAAAGTTAAGTGGTCAACTTTAAAATATAAATAGATCAATACCACAGAGGCAAATACTGCATAAAGTGCATTACGCATATATTTGGTGGCTTCAATAATCCGCTCACCTGTTTTTGGGTTTTTGCTGGTTTTTTGAAAAATAATATTGTCTGAACCAAACATAGCAAGCGTTTGAACAATCGCAAAAATAGATGTAGCGAAGGTCAGCTTCCCAAAGTTTTCAGGTCCGATATAGCGTGCAACAAATGACGTCACAAAAATTAAGCCGATAATAGACAATAATTTTTCGGACATCATCCAAATTGAATTGCGATAGACCTTGTTCATTCATTTTATAATCGGATATCTACATCATGTTTTGGCATGACATATTTGAGGTCATATAAGACAAAATTATCTTTTGCCATTTTTTCAATATCTTGGCGAACAAGGGTTTTAAACTGCTGATGTGCCACAGCAATGACCACAGCATCATAATAATGACTTTTCGGCTCGCTGACTAAATCAAGTTGATACTCTTGGTATACTTCACCGGCATCGACCCAAGGATCATAGACATCAACTTCAATATGATAATCTTTCAGTTCATGCACAATATCAATAATTTTGGTATTACGAACATCTGGACAGTTTTCTTTAAAACTTAATCCCAAAATTAATACTTTGGCTTCCTCAACCTGAATGCGTTTTTTCACCATGGTTTTAACCAACTGGGTAACGACATAACCTGCCATACCGTCATTTAGACGGCGACCTGCTAAAATAATTTCAGGGTGATAACCAATCGCTTGTGCTTTATGCGTTAAATAATATGGGTCAACACCAATACAATGCCCACCAACTAAACCGGGACGAAATGGTAAAAAATTCCATTTGGTCCCTGCTGCTTTGAGCACTTCTTCTGTATCAATGTTCATTTTATTAAAGATAAGTGCCAACTCATTAATCAATGCAATATTGACATCACGTTGGGTGTTTTCAATGACTTTGGCCGCTTCAGCCACTTTAATACTGCTGGCTTGATAAGTGCCTGCTTCAATAATTAAACGATATACTGCATCAACATAGTCTGCAATTTCTGGTGTCGAACCTGCTGTAATTTTTAAAATGTTGGTGACACGGTGCTGTTTATCACCCGGGTTAATTCGCTCAGGACTATAGCCTGCAAAAAAATCTTGATTAAAGGTTAAACCTGACAATTGCTCTAAAATAGGAATACAAACTTCTTCCGTTGCACCTGGGTAAACCGTTGACTCATATACCACCACATCCCCTTTTTTAAGCACTTTTGCAATGCTGGTTGATGCTTTTATCAATGGGGTTAAGTCCGGCTGCTTAAATTCATCAATCGGTGTTGGCACAGTCACAATAAAAAAATTACATGCTGTTAAATCATCTATTGAAGTTGTGAATGACAAATGCGTGGCTTGTTTTAATTCATCTGAGGTGGTTTCTAAGGTGTGATCTTCACCACGGCGTAAATCATCAATTCTTTTTTGGTGGATATCAAACCCGAGCGTTGCGACCTTTTTTCCAAATTCTACTGCCAAAGGTAGACCCACATAGCCTAAACCCACAATAGCAATTTTGAGATTATCCAGTTGCAACATATCCAGCTTCATCCTAACCATAAATCATTTTAAAGGTATCATGCCATATGATACAGCTGTTAATATAACAGAAATTCAAATGAATTTTTTTGTTAAAGTGTGCATAACAAATGAAATAATAAAGCGTTATTTTAAACACACTATGACTGCTTTTCTGTTTATCCGTTAAGCTTTCACACAAAAAGCATATTGTTTGCATACAATACGTTATATGCTTATCCTTAAAGAAAGAATACGCTCTCTTTAAGGCGTATATGACGTGTTATATTTTAGGATGTTCTCATGAGTAAAGTTTTACCCGTTTCGGTTGCTTTAGTTTTAAGCACGATTGCACTTCTTCCTGTTGCATGTTCAAAACATGATGATGCAGAAAAAAAAGTAAAAACCCAAAAAAGTACGAATCCGCTTGAAGTTTTAAGCTATGCACAAGGCTTCCAGCTTGGCGCACAGCTTCCTGCTGAGATTAATACCAAGCAACTTGCTAAAGGGATCGAAGACGGTAAGTCTCATAAAGATCCTGTATATACAGAAGAAGAAATTAAAACTGCATTTACAGCGTATCAAAAAACGATTGAACAAAAATCAAAAGCTTTAGCTGAAAAGAATGAAAGTTTCCTTGCAACCAATGGCAAGAAATCAGACATTAAAACAACGGCTTCTGGTCTGCAATACAAGATTGTCAAAGAAGGTACTGGCAAGGTGGCAACACCAACTTCGACTGTGAAAGTGAACTACGAAGGTAAGTTGGTCGATGGCACTGTATTTGACAGCACGTTTGCCCGTAAAGAGCCTGCAGAATTACCATTAGGTTCAACCATTCCAGGTTGGGTTGAAGGTCTACCTTTAATTAAAGAAGGTGGTAGCATCATGTTATATGTACCTGCAAAACTTGGTTATGGCGACCGTGATGTTGGTAATATCCCAGCAAACAGCGTTTTGATCTTCAAGGTTGAGCTACTCGAAGTCAAATAAAAAAATATGAAGAGTAACCTTTGTTACTCTTCATTTTAATTCACAGGTGATGATAATGAATAAAACTTTAATCGCTGCTCTTACCGTCACTGGGTTATCAAGCTCACTATGGGCAGCTTCGCCAACCGCTGTTAATCCACAAAGTTCATTAAGTGAGCAAGCAGGATACAGCTTTGGTTATTTGCTGGGTAAAAATAACTCTGAAGCATTACAAGGTATTAACCTTGAATCGTTAATCCAAGGATTAACTGCTGCATCGCGTAATCAGCAGCCTGCTTTGTCAGAAGAACAGATGGGTAAAGCGCTTTCAAGCTATAAAAAACAAGCAGAAGCCAAAGAATTTCTTGAGTTAAAACAACAAACAGAAAAAAACACACAAATTAGTCAGACCTTTTTAGAAAACAATGCAAAGCAGCCTCAAGTTATTACCACAAAAACAGGCTTGCAATACATTACACTTCAAGCAGGACAAGGCATTTCTCCACAGCCCACCAGCACAGTGACCATTAACTATGAAGGGCGCTTAATTGACGGTACCGTGTTTGACAGTTCAATTGCTCGTCAACAACCTGTGACATTGCAAGTAGGTGATGTAGTCACTGGTTTAGCACAAGGCTTACTGCTCATGAAAGAAGGCGGAAAAGCACGCTTTTTTGTACCACCACAGCTAGGTTATGGCACCATTGGTGCAGGTGATGCAATTCAGCCGAACAGCACACTCATTTTTGACGTTGAATTGGTCAAAGTGGATCAATAACATATTATTGTATTGTTGATCAGTAAATTGAACTAAAAAGCCCCTAAACTAGGGGCTTTTAAAATTTAGTCGTGACGTAAATCTCTCACGCGAAATCCTGCAATGAATAAAGCCACCACATAAGCAATCACACCAATACAGCATAATCCAATCAATTGCCCTATGCGTAACCATTGTGATAAGTCGCTTTGGTAATAATGCAGCCCCACCAATAAGCCTGCTATTAATGCTAAATTGGCAATGGTGTATTGGATTGCAATTTTTTTCCAATGTCCGCCAAAACGGTAAATACCACGCTGGTGTAAATAAAAATACAATAAGCCTGCGTTCATAAGTGCCGAAATAGAAGAAGATGCAGCCAATGCCATATGCGGCGCATGCCAATCAATATATTTAAACAGCGTAATTAAAACCACATTACTGATGGCATTGGTAGCGACTGCAATCAATCCAACACGAACAGGGGTTTTGGTGTCTTGCTGTGCATAGAACCCTGGAGCAAATACTTTAATCAGCATAAATGCCAATACACCACCACTCATACACTGCAATGCCAATGCAGTCATATGGGTATCTTCAACGGTAAATTCGCCGCGCTGAAACAAGGATTGAATAATCGGGGTCGACAGCATAAATAAAGCAATACTGGCAGGTACACCCACCAAAATAATGACCCGTGCAGCCCAATCAATCATAGCTTTAAATTTTTCAGTGTTTTGTTCTGCATGACGTGCTGACAGCGATGGTAAAATGACTGTACCAATCGCAACACCAATTAAACCCAAAGGCAGTTCAGTCATCCGCTCAGCACTGTATAACCATGAAACAGAACCATCTTGCATAAACGATGCCCAAACTGTATTTAATAGCAGATTGATTTGTGTCACCGATACCCCAAATAACGCAGGTAACATCAGCTTTAATATTTTTTTTACACCCTCATGTTTAAAATCTACTTTAGGGGTAATTAAAAGCTTTTTCCGCCACAACTCTGGAATTTGTATTGCCAACTGAATAAAGCCGGCGATCAATACTGCCCATCCTAATGACATAATCGGTGTATCGACATAGGGCGTCAGCCACCATGCTGCTGCAATCATGGCAATATTTAAAAGAACTGGCGAAAATGCCGGACTGAAAAATGAGCCATAGCTATTTAAAATACTGCTTGCAAATGCAGTTAACGACATGA
Source organism: Acinetobacter apis (assembly GCF_900197575.1). GTDB lineage: Bacteria > Pseudomonadota > Gammaproteobacteria > Pseudomonadales > Moraxellaceae > Acinetobacter > Acinetobacter apis. The sequence goes on from NZ_FZLN01000005.1 coordinate 54,855, forward strand.
ATAGCAAATAAGGAATGGTTAAACGAAACATCTCTACAGCATGAGCAAACTTTTCAGGATGATCATGAAAGCCGGGTGCGTATATATACACAATCGCAGGTGCTGCAATCATGGCAAGCAAAGTAATGGTAGACATCATCACCAATAAGCAGCCAAACACACGACTAATCAAAATTTGTACTTCTGCATGCAAGCGTTCGCTTTTATATTCAGTCAGTACAGGAATAAATGCTTGTGAGAATGCACCTTCTGCAAAAAGTCGCCTAAAAAAGTTAGGAATTCGAAATGCCACCACAAAAACGTCAAACTCTTTACTTGCCCCAAATACAGTGAGTAACACCATATCTCTAAGCAATCCAAGTACACGTGATAACATCGTCATTGTACTTACAACAAATGTCGATCGCCACAGCGCCATGTTTTATCCCTAATTATTTTTAAATAACATACAAATCAAAAAAATTGATTCCCTTTATTTCGTCAGTGCATCTGACTTTATTGTTCTCAACAACGTTCGAAAATGATTCCACTCAAAAAAAGGTCCTGGATCTGTTTTTCGAATTGGTGCCACATCTGAATGACCCGCAAGATGAATTGCTTTAGGGTATTCTTGCTGAATGGCCTGAACGACATGTGCCAAAACCTCGTATTGTATTGGTTCAAATGCAGTGTCATCACTGCCTTCAAGCTCAATACCAATCGAATAATCATTACATTCAGGCTTACCCAAATAGGTAGAACGCCCTGCATGCCACGCTCGATCTGCAAAGTTCACACACTGTATCACCTCACCTGTTCTTAAAATGACCAAGTGTGCCGACACTTGTAATCCTTTTAATGTTTGGAAATATGGGTGCACCGTATAGTCTAGCCTATTTTGAAAAAACGCTTCAATATACGGGTTGCCAAACTGAGACGGCGGCAAACTGATATTGTGTATCACAATCAGCTGAATTTCTGTATTGGTTGGGCGCTGGTTAAAATTAGGAGAAGGAACCTCACGTGCGCCCTGTAATACGCCGTGATGAATCTGAAAAGGTACTACCATGGTCAATCAACTATGATGCAATCTACCAAAAAGATGCAAGAGAATAACACCTTTTAAAATAATTTAAAAAAACTCTTCTTGCCTTAATTTAGGCTTAATCATTACAGCGTTATGATTCTTCCAAACTTTTTAGATTAGGCAGTCATGACCATCTATTCACCATTAAAGGGTAAAACGGGGTATAAACGAATATTCAATGCATTGTTCTATTCTATTTCAGGACTGCGTTGTGCCTTTAAATATGAAGCGGCTTTTCGACAAATTATTTTGTTAAATGTGTTTTTAATTCCACTGAGTTTATGTCTAGATATTTCCAAAGTTGAGCATATCTTACTCATTATTATTGGTTTAAATGCAATTGTTATCGAGCTGTTTAACTCAGCGATTGAAGCTGCCATTGATCGAATTTCATTAGAACATCATCCTTTGTCTAAAATTGCCAAAGACATGGGAAGCGCTGCACAATTGATTGCGCTTTTAATTATCTGTGTTGGATGGGCAGGTGTACTTTTATTTTAAAACGTCAGCCTCAATAAAAAAAGCCGCCTATTGTTAGGCAGCCTTTTTTATTTAAACGTTATAATCAATTTATTTCCAATCAATGACAACGCGGCGATTCGGTGCTTGGCATGCAATATTTTGGCTAGTGCGTTGCTGCCCTTTACATTGGTTAAATTGCTGCGTTTTATTGGCTGCTGTAATTTTAACAATGTTTTGGTTCACACCTAAATTCACCAATTGCTGTGCAACAGTATATGCTCTTGCTTCAGACAGCTTTTGATTATAGCTATACGAACCAATTGGATCAGTATATGCCGTAATAGTCACGTCATTGGCAGCGGATGTTTTAATGTGATCGGCAATCGCTTGCAGCGGTGTTGATGCAGCTTCAATTGAATTTTGATCTGAACGGTCAAATGCAAAAATCACGTAAGCATTTTGTGGCTGTTTAACCGGAACAACCACAGGAACAACAACTGCTTGGTTGTTTACCCCCCAATCGACCAAGCCTTGACATTCTTCGCCTTTCCACGACAATCTTTCACCAACATAATGCTTGTCAAAATCAATTCTAAGTTGGCAACGTTTATAGTCATGTGTATTTGGAACACGAATATCTAAAACATAATTCCATGTTCTAACAAAGAAAATACCTTCACTAAATTGTGGATTACCAAGTAAATGACGATATTGATCTTTGGTTAAACCTGCACTTAAATTCGCTACAGTACCTTGTTCATAACGTGGTACTTGTTTTAAATAGCTGTCTTCAACATCAGGAAACTCGACATCTTTTTGGTAAGTTGGCTTTTCAGCATACGTTGGCATAATTGATAATAAAGAACTGAAGCCAATTGCAGTACTGAGAAAAAATGCTGATTTTTTATTCATTTTATAACACTCTCAAAACAGTGAAAAAGGAAGGAAAGCGACTGTGTAACAACCACTTTCCTCAACTCATTTTGGCTATCGATTAATCAATCACACCACTGATACCTACGCGGAACAATGGAGAACCTTCATTTCCACCAGCAATACCACCTGTCATTGACCAACGACCGCTGTCTGCTGTGCGACGTAAGGTTGCACCAATGGCACTTTGGTTATTGTAATATGATGCACCTGCAGCATATGTCCACTTACCTGCCACAAACGGCGCTTGCTCTAATGCCGCTGTTGCAGCAATACCCGCAGATAAGCGATCTTCAAGTCGATTAATACGGTTATTGGTATAAGCAAATCCTTGATCAATTGCTTTTTCAACATTGCCTACACGAGAGTCTACTGCCGTAATTGCATCACCGACATTATTATATGACCCACCTGCCACACTATATGTTGGTTGAGTCACTTGACCATCGCTACCAACTGCTGCACCACCACCTAAGTACGTTGCAATATTGGTGTTGGCGGTATAAACCTGCCCACCATTTACTGCATCTGTTGATCCTGATGTGATACCACCACCAGCAACACCAGTTACTTTTTGGCTGCCTGCATTGATTCCATTACTGTCAATGCTCACATTGCCTACCTTCACTTGATTTGATGTCACGCTATTCACGTTCAAATCTTTTGCGGTAGCAACTTGATAATTTGTACTACCATCACTATTTTGTGTGCTAGTTACAACCACATTATCGCCTTGCGTTACAGTAGATTTCGCTTGTGCAGCTGCAGTATTTACACTTGCAATTGCTTCATCAATGGTACTTTTTCCTGTGCCACCAACGTTGCTTGTTGTAATTGTGCCATCTGCATTCACCACTGTATTGCCACCAATAGCACCTGCAATACTGTTTGATACATCAGCAAGCTGACCACCATTCACTGCATCTTTCGAACCGCTCGTGACTTTACCACCAGCGACATTACTGATAAGCGTCCCGTTTGATCCGCCAAGCGTCATGCTGTCTTTATTTACGCTGCCATCTGCATTGGTGTCATATTGAGTTGAAGTATTTGCCATTTCACCAATTGTGGTGTTAATTCCACTGATTGCTGTATCAAGCTGACCTTTATTCACTGCATCTGTTGCATTGCTACCCGCTGCGACATTGGTAATGACTTTGTTGCCTGCATCAATTCCACTTGTAGTCACGCTTGGACCATTCACAATGGTTAAACCTGAATTACCTAGTGATACATTTGAGCCAACTTGTACACCATTGCTGTTTACTACAGTGTTGCCTGTAGTGAGACTGTCTAACTTCAAGTCTTTCGCTGTAGCAACTTGATAATTGGTGCTGCCATCGGCATTGGTTGATGAAGTCACCGTAACATTATCGCCATTGGTTACAGTCGTTTTCGCTTTAATTGCAGCATCACCTGCAGTTGTACCTGCATTTTGAATAGCGGTGTCTAATGCACCTAAAGCGCCTGCCAATGTATTCGATGTTGTACCACCTACGTTGTACGTTGGGTTAGATATTGAACCATCTGCATTGACCGCTGAATTACCACCTAGCACATTAGCAATCGATGCTGTACTTGTATTTAGCTTATTATCTACAGTTTTAAGCTGAGCTACGTTCACTGCATCACTGTTTTCTGTACCCGCAGCAACACCTGTCACTTGACGATACACACCATTGGTTGCATCACCCACTGCCACAGCACCTGTGGTTGATTGGGTCGCTGTAATTGCTGCTTGATCAGCTGTTGCACCTGTTGGTACATAACCTGCTACACCGCCTGCGGTACGCGCTGCTGATCCCGTACCTAACACGACAGAACCTGCTGTCGTTTGTGAGATGCCGTTCCCAATAGTGAAAGTATCATCAGTCGATACTGTGTTGTTGTTACCCACGCTATAGCTGTTGTTGCCTGTGATAACTGTTGGATCACCAAAAGCACCTGAGTTATTGCCTGATACGGTGTTACCTGTACCGACACTAATTGATTGGTTACCTGATGCTGTTGACCCATCACCAATGGCAATTGATGATGCACCTGATACCGATGAGTTATTACCTAACACGACGGCATTTGTTGCTGTTGATGTAGCTGACGTACCATTACCAAGTGCAATGGTATTGTCTGCACCTTCAGCAATCATTGCATTGACACCAATTGCAGTTGAGTTGGTTGCACCTGCACTTGAGTCATTGGTTTTACCATCTACTAAAACAGATGAGCCGTTGGTATGTGAGTATTTCACCCCTTCGGTATTCATCTTTTGTACTGTTTGACCAATGGTTAAACGGTCTGTGGTTTCTTGACCCGAGGTGTTATAGGTTAAGAATTGTGAAGCTGTATTGCTGTTATTTGGCGACTGATTTACCACTTCATTGGTGATATTAACTTTGTTGCCATTACCATCAATCACTTCAGTCACACTGCTATTTACATTTGCAGCAAGTGCATCAAGTTGAGACTTGTTAATTGCATCATTGGCATCTGTACCATTGGCAATGTTAGAAACTTTCGTTCCTGCGGCATTAATACCTGCGGTAGTAATGCTTGGACCATTGTTAATGGTTAAGCCACTTGTGTTCAATACGGTATTGCCTGCAGTCACACTGTCAAAGCTTGAGTTTTTATCTAAGCCCACCACCAAGTTACCATTGGTATCGGTTGTGGTTTTGATGTTATCAGCACTGTATTCAGCATCTGCTTTCGTACCTGTACCTTTAATGGTGAGGGTTTCACCTAACTTCTTATTGGTCACTGTGCCATTGTTATCCGCAAAGTTTAAACCTGATGTGGTTAAGCTACTGCTTAAATCATTGATTTGCGTGTCAAGTTGACCTTTGGTTGCAGCATCAGAAGCATTGGTACCATCTTTCAAATTACTGATCGTGGTATTGTTTGCATTGATTCCTTCAGAGGTCACACTTGGACCATTTGCAATCTTAAAGCCATCAGCACCATAGTTGGTTTCTGCAGTGGTATTACCATTGGCATCTTTTGCAGTCACGGTATTGCCAGCTGCTGTAATCACATTGGTATTGCCATTTGGATCTTTAAGCGTACTGCCGTTTAAGCCATAGTTCGCTGTGGTTAAACCATCTTGTGAACTGATGCTTGTGCCTGAACCAGTCAGGCTTGAAGTATTGCCCGCAGCATCTGTGGTTTTCACACCATCATTGTTCAGCACGGTATTGCCTGCAGTGACACTGTCAAAGCTTGAGTTCTTATCTAAGCCCACCACCAAGTTACCGTTGGTATCTGTTGTGGTTTTCACATTGTCTGCACTGTATTCAGCATCTGCTTTCGTACCTGTACCTTGAATAGTGAGGGTTTCACCTAACTTCTTATTGGTCACTGTGCCATTGTTATCTGCAAAGTTTAAACCTGATGTGGTTAAACCACTGCTGATAGCATCCAACTGACCTTTGGTTGCAGCATCAGAAGCATTGGTACCATCTTTCAAATTACTGATCGTGGTATTGTTTGCATTGATTCCTTCAGATGTCACACTTGGACCATTGGCAATCTTAAAGCCATCAGCACCATAGTTGGTTTCTGCAGTAGTATTGCCGTTAGCATCTTTTGCAGTCACGGTATTACCAGCCGCTGTAATCACATTGCTGTTGCCTGCTTGGTCAGCCAATGTATTACTTGCTGCTGTACTTGTGTTGGTATTGCCATTTGGATCTTTGAGCGTACTGCCGTTTAAGCCATAGTTCGCTGTGGTTAAACCATCTTGTGAACTGATGCTTGTGCCTGAACCAGTAAAGCTTGAAGTATTGCCTGCTGCATCTGTGGTTTTCACACCATCATTATTCAGTACAGTATTGCCTGCAGTGACACTGTCAAAGCTTGAGTTTTTATCTAAGCCCACCACCAAGTTACCATTGGTATCTGTTGTGGTTTTCACATTGTCTGCACTGTATTCAGCATCTGCTTTCGTACCTGTACCTTTAATGGTGAGGGTTTCACCTAACTTCTTATTGGTCACTGTACCGTTGTTATCCGCAAAGTTTAAACCTGATGTGGTTAAGCTATTGCTCACTTGATCCAACTGACCTTTAGTTGCAGCATCAGAAGCATTGGTACCATCTTTCAAATTACTGATCGTGGTATTGTTTGCATTGATTCCTTCAGAGGTCACACTTGGACCATTTGCAATCTTAAAGCCATCAGCACCATAGTTGGTTTCTGCAGTGGTATTACCATTGGCATCTTTTGCAGTCACTGTACTACCAGCCGCTGTAACCACATTGCTGTTTGCTTGGTCAGCCAATGTATTGCTTGCTGCTGTACTCGTGTTGGTATTGCCATTTGGATCTTTGAGCGTACTGCCGTTTAAGCCATAGTTTGCTGTGGTTGAACCATCTTGTGAACTAATGCTTGTACCTGAACCCGTCAGACTTGAGGTATTACCTGCTGCATCTGTGGTTTTCACACCATCATTGTTCAGCACGGTATTGCCTGCAGTGACACTATCAAAGCTTGAGTTCTTATCTAAGCCCACCACCAAGTTACCATTGGTATCGGTTGTGGTTTTGATGTTATCAGCACTGTATTCAGCATCTGCTTTCGTACCTGTACCTTTAATGGTGAGGGTTTCACCTAACTTCTTATTGGTCACTGTACCGTTGTTATCCGCAAAGTTTAAACCTGATGTGGTTAAGCTATTGCTCACTTGATCCAACTGACCTTTAGTTGCAGCATCAGAAGCATTGGTACCATCTTTCAAATTACTGATCGTGGTATTGTTTGCATTGATTCCTTCAGAGGTCACACTTGGACCATTTGCAATCTTAAAGCCATCAGCACCATAGTTGGTTTCTGCAGTAGTGTTACCATTGGCATCTTTCGCAGTCACTGTACTGCCAGCTGCTGTAATCACATTGCTGTTACCTGCTTGGTCAGCCAATGTATTGCTTGCTGCTGTACTTGTGTTGGTATTGCCATTTGGATCTTTGAGCGTACTGCCGTTTAAGCCATAGTTTGCTGTGGTTAAACCATCTTGTGAACTGATGCTTGTGCCTGAACCCGTCAGACTTGAGGTATTACCTGCTGCATCTGTGGTTTTCACACCATCATTGTTCAGCACGGTATTGCCTGCAGTCACACTATCAACGTTCAGGTCTTTTGTGGTTGCCACTTCATAGTTGGTGCTGCCATCAGCATTTGTTGATGAAGTCACAACAATGTTATCGCCATTGGTCACAGAGGTTTTCGCTTTAACAGCCGCTTCACCTGCTGTTGCACCTGTATTTTTGATTGCACTATCTAATGCATTCACAGCACCTTCAACTGTAGTTTGGTTTGTACCACCCACGTTATAGGTTGGGTTAGATATTGAACCATCTGCATTCACCGCTGCATTACCACCTAAGATGTTTGCAACTGATGCACTGCCTGTATTGACTTTATTGTCTACAGTTTTAAGCTGCGCTACATTTACTGCATCGCTGTTTTCTGTACCCGCAGCAACACCTGTTACTTGACGATACACACCATTGGTTGCATCACCCACTGCCACAGCACCTGTGGTTGATTGAGTCGCTGTAATTGCTGCTTGATCTGCTGTTGCACCTGTTGGCACATAACCTGCTACACCACCTGCGGTACGTGCTGCTGACCCTGCGCCTAAGACCACAGAACCTGCTGTCGTTTGTGTAATGCCATTGCCTAAAGCAAAAGTATCATCTGTTGATACCGTATTGTTATTACCAATACTGTAACTTCTGTTGCCAGAAACCGTTGATGGATCACCAAAAGCACCTGAGTTATTGCCTGATACAGTATTGCCTGTACCGACACTAATTGCTTGGTTACCTGATGCTGTTGAACCATCACCAATGGCAATTGATGATGCGCCTGATACCGATGAGCCATTACCAAGCACGACTGAGTTTGTCGCGGTTGATGCCGCTGATGTCCCGTTACCTAGTGCAATTGTATTGTCTGCACCCTCAGCAATAATTGCATTTACACCCACTGCAGTTGAGTTGGTTGCACCTGCACTTGAGTCATTGGTTTTACCATCTACTAGTGCAGGATCTGAATTATTGGTATGGAAGTATTTTGTACCTTGTGTATTAATTCGCTGTACAGTTTGACCAATCGTTAAGCTATCTGTTGCTGTTTGACCTGATTTGTTATAAGCCAAAAACTTAGATGCAACATTGGTGCTGTCATAGTCAGGGTTAACCACTTCATCTGCAATAATAACTTCATTGCCATTTGCATCATGGATTGATGAAATATTGTTGCCAACTTTACTTTCTAATGCACGTAATTGTGAGCCATTCACGGCATCTTTTGATGTAGAAGAGATGGTGCCATCAGCTACATTGGTAATTTTTGTATTTGCAGCATCAATACCTGTTGTGGTGATGCTTGGACCATTGGCAATGGTTAAACCATTCGTGTTGAGAACGCTATTACCTGTTGTTACACTGTTTAAATTGATGTTATTTGCAAGTTTGACATCTAAACCATCTGTACCATTTGCAACCACACCAATGTTGTTATCCGACAATGCCGTTGGGTCTGTTACACCACCTTTAACAGTCAGTGTTTCGCCAAGTTTACGAGCAACATCAGTGCCGCTGTCACCACCAAAACTAATTGGTTTAACCACTTCATTATTCAAGTTGGTTAAAGCATCACCCACATTGTTAACTGATGTTGTTGTCCCATCTGTTTTAGTCGTAGTGTATGTTGGAGCGTTTAATGTGCTTGTAGTTGAATCATAACTTGCACCACCACCTAAGATTTCTGCAATGGTGTTACCTGCTTGGTCAGCTTTGGCAGTGTTCGCATCATTTAACGCTTTAATTTGTGACACATTTACTGCATCAGTATCTGCTGTACCTGCTGCAACATTCGTTACTTTGGTATTTGCTGCATCGATACCTGTTGTAGTAATGCTTGGACCGTTGGCAATGGTTAAACCATTGCTGTTAAGAACACTATTACCTGTGGTGATACTGTCAAAGCTTGAGTTTTTGTCTAAACCGACCACCAAATTGCCATTGGCATCAGTTGTGGTTTTCACATTGTCTGCGCTGTATTCAGTATCTGCTTTGGTACCTGTGCCTTTGATAGTTAGGGTTTCACCTAACTTCTTATTGGTCACTGTGCCGTTGTTGTCTGCAAATCCAATTGGCTTAACTAATTCATTGTTAATGTTGGTTAATGCATCACCCACATTGTTTGCTGTGGTGGTTGTACCATCTGTTTTTGTGGTTGTATAAGTCGGATTTGAGATGTTGCCTGTGCTTGAATCATAGGTTGAACCACCACCTAAATTCGATGCTGTGCTATTGCCAGCTTGGTCTGTTTTTGCTGAACCTGCATTTGCAACTTCATTTAACTGTGAACCATTCACTGCATCTTTTGATGTTGCTGATACTTCACCATCCGCGACATTGGTAATTTTTGTATTGGCAGCATTCACACCTGTTGCCGTAATGCTTGGACCATTGGCAATGGTTAAACCATTGCTGTTAAGAACACTATTACCTGTGGTGATACTGTCAAAGCTTGAGTTTTTGTCTAAACCCACCACCAAATTGCCATTGGCATCGGTTGTGGTTTTTACATTGTCTGCGCTGTATTCAGTATCTGCTTTCGTACCTGTGCCTTTAATGGTGAGGGTTTCACCTAACTTCTTATTAGTTACTGTGCCGTTGTTATCCGCAAAGTTTAAGCCTGATGTGGTTAAGCTATTGCTCACTTGATCGAGCTGACCTTTGGTTGCAGCATCAGAGGCATTGGTACCATCTTTTAAGTTGCTGACTGTTGTACCTGCCGCATCAATACCATCTTTTGTTATGCTAGGACCGTTGGTGATGGTCAAACCATTATTATTTAATGTTGAATCACCCGCTTTAACACTATCCACACTGATGTTTTTCGCAAGCTTCACTTCTAAGCCATCTGTGCCATTTGCAACAACACCAATGTTGTTATCCGATAATGTGGTGCTGTCTGTGATACCACCTTTTACAGTTAACGTTTCGCCAAGCTTACGCGCTACATTGGTGCCACTGTCACCACCAAAACTAATTGGCTTAACCACTTCATTGTTGATGTTGGTTAATGCATCACCCACATTGTTTGCTGTGGTGGTTGTACCATCTGTTTTTGTGGTTGTATAAGTCGGATTTGAGATGTTGCCTGTGCTTGAATCATAGGTTGAACCACCACCTAAATTCGATGCTGTGCTATTGCCAGCTTGGTCTGTTTTTGCTGAACCTGCATTTGCAACTTCATTTAACTGTGAACCATTCACTGCATCTTTTGATGTTGCTGATACTTCACCATCCGCGACATTGGTAATTTTTGTATTGGCAGCATTCACACCTGTTGCCGTAATGCTTGGACCATTGGCAATGGTTAAACCATTGCTGTTAAGAACACTATTACCTGTGGTGATACTGTCAAAGCTTGAGTTTTTGTCTAAACCCACCACCAAATTGCCATTGGCATCGGTTGTGGTTTTTACATTGTCTGCGCTGTATTCAGTGTCTGCTTTGCTGCCTGTGCCTTTAATGGTGAGGGTTTCACCTAACTTCTTATTGGTTACTGTGCCGTTGTTATCCGCAAAGTTTAAGCCTTTCGTTGTTAATGCAGTGACTTGATCATTTAAGTCTTTTGCATTTACTGCATTTGCAGCATTACTGCTTTGAGTAATATCGCCTGCACTTGCAAGGTTTGTAATCTGTTTACTGCCTGCGTCAATACCTGTTCTACTTACAGATGGACCTTCTAATGTTCCAGCCGAGTTACGGAAATTTAAGCCAGCAGCACTTACCGTTGTTTGATCGCCTGATGCATTTTTAGTCGTCACACCCGATGATAAAACACTTGTTGTATTGGTGAGTGGATCTGTAACTGTAACACCATTGGTATTGGTTGTCGTATTCCCTGTTTTAACGCTGTCGACACTTAAATTACGCGCTAAATTGGTGGTCACTTTATTATTGCTTGTTGAAACCACAAGGTTGCTGTCTGTGTTTGCAAAATCAAGTGTTTCGCCTAATTTTACATTATCAGAGTTTGCACCATTGGCTGTAATATTAAAGCCTTTATCTGCTGTAGCCTGTGCTGTAGCTGCATTGGTGACTGCGGTATTGGCTGTTGTTTGTGCATTATTCGCTGCAGTTGTTGTACTGTTTAATTGCGATACATTAACCGCATCGGTATCTGCTGTACCCGCTGTAACATTGGTGATTTTTTGGTTAGCTGCATTAATGCCTGAAGTTGTAACACTTGGACCATTAGTAATACTCAAACCTGTGTTGTTTAACACGCTATTGCCTGTTGTTACACTATCAACACTTAAATTACGTGCTAAGTTGGTGGTCACTTTATTGTTGCTTGTTGAAACCACAAGGTTGTTATCTGTATTTGCAAAGTCAAGTGTTTCACCTAATTTTACATTATCAGAGTTTGCACCATTGGCTGTAATATTAAAGCCTTTATCTGCTGTAGCCTGTGCTGTAGCTGCATTGGTGACTGCAGTATTGGCTGTTGTTTGAGCGGTATTGGCTGCTGTTTGTGCATTGTTCGCTGCAGTCGTTGTACTGTTTAATTGCGATACATTGACCGCATCGGTATCTGCTGTACCCGCTGTAACATTGGTAATTTTATTATTATTGGCATTAAAACCGTTTGCAGTTACTGCACCTGTAAATGTTGGCGCATTGGCAATTTGAATATCTAAGGTATTGCCATTTACAACAGTTTTAACGTTGCTATTTGAACTTGCTGCTGTCGAGCCACCTGAAATCGTGAGTGTCTCACCCAATTTACGGGTACTTGATCCAGTGTTACCAGCAAATGTAATTGGTTTAACAACTTCAGTATTCAAGTTCGTTAAAGCAGTACCAACGTTACTTGCAGTCGTAGTTGTCCCATCTGTTTTTGTTGTTGTATAAGTTGGTGCACTAATATTACCAGTGGCTGTATTTAAAGCAGCACCGCCACCTAAAGCAGTTGCTGTACTACGTGCAACATTGTCAGTATACGTTTTAGTCAATTTCAACTGAGCAACGTTCACTGCATCTGTATCTGCTGTACCTGCAGCTAAGCCTGTAATTTGGCGAGTAACAGTTGAACCATTCCCTACCGCTACAGCAGCATTGGTTGATCGCCAAACGCCTGTTGTTGTTGTCGATCCTGTGCCTGTAATCGGATCATAACCTGCAACACTCCCTGCTGTCGATGCAACTGAATTCGAGCCAATTGCCACACCTCCTGCCTGAGATGCTGTTGACCCAATACCAATTGCTGTACCGCTTGAAGCTGCAGTTGCACCTGTACCAATTGCTGTTGCATTTAGCGCAGCTTGTGTTTGGCTACCAATTGCAACAGCGTTATCTGCAGTTGCACGTGCACCTGTTGTCGATGAACTGCCCGAACCAATTGCTGTTGAATTTATACCTGATGAAACAGCGTTAACACCCATTGCAATAGAATTTGTATTTGATGCATTTGATACAGCACCAATTGCCAATGCACCTTGACCTGACGCATTAGACGTCGTACCTAAAGCAACAGATGCATCACCAATTGAACTAGCTGCCATACCTAAAGCAGTTGAAAAATTACCTACAGCTCTTGCTGTTGCACCAACAACAACTGCACCACCGCCTGTGGCAGTTGTTTCAACAAAACCTGACGGTAAAGATGTTCCTGTAATTGTTTGGTATGATGAGCCAAAAGCTGTTCTAACTTTAGATATATCATCGCTACCAATTGCAATACTCGAATCACCGTTTGAATTTACATTATTTCCTAAAGCAACTGACTGATCTCCTCGTGCAGCCGCAACGCTACCTATCGCAACAGATTGCCCATTACCACTTACACCAGTTGTTGATGAATCACCAATCGCAACAGACCTTGTTGCAGCTGCAGTTGCACCATTACCTAAAGCAATCGTACTTGTATTTGAAGCAGTGGTTGAATATCCTAATGCAAGGGAATTAGCACCTGTTGCTGCAGTTGCAGTTGCATCTGTAACACCTGTACCGATAGCTATTGAATTCGCACCAGAATTCGTTACCCCAAGTGTTCCAACACCTGTAGCATTTGAACTCAAACCAGAAACTGCTGCTCTGCCCCCACCAATTCGAATCGAGTTATCACCGCCTGTGTTATCCGTTGAACTTCCGCCTAAGCCTAAATTACCGCTGTTAACATAAAGCTGACCACTCAAAATTAAGCTATCTGAACCATTGACCCCATCGCCACCATAAAACATTGCTTTGTTTGTTACAGTATTTCGGTTAATAACGGGTGTCACACATAATGCCGTGCCTGTCGTTGAACCAGAGCTATTATAAGTGTCTGCAAAATGAGCACAGCCTGTATCCACACCATCATTTACATATATACCTGGAAGAGCTTTCGCCTGAAAACTTATTGTTACTAAGCCCCCCAATAGGATAGGGGCTAGTAAATTTAATTTTACTGTTTTGGATTTTGTTTTACTTTTACCTAATTCTGAAACAACAACCCAAGCATTTTGACCCGCATTCCATACGATTTTATAAATTTTATTCATATAAAGAACCTGACACTTATTATTTGTATACTTTTTGGATTATATATTTTTTTTAAATATTGACCAATTAGTGAGTTGACATGAAAAACCATTTAACTTACACAACGACACAATTCACTAAAACAATTATCATCATTTAATAATTAATCTTAAAAAATACTATTTTTTATGTAAGAGTAGCAAAACATTCTTAACAATTTTTTTAAATGAACCTCCACAAATAGATCGTTTTTTGCACTAAACATATACAAACCACCTATTAATTACATTGTTATGCAGTCAATAATCTGAGTGTTATAATTATAACTTCATAGAATGGATGAGCGTCTTTTGAGAATTATTTTTGCAGGTACACCGGAATTTGCTGCAATTGCACTTCAGGCATTAGTTGATGAAAATGTGCACGAAATTATTGCTGTTTACACACAGCCTGATCGAAAATCAGGTCGTGGACAAAAAATTTCCTATTCAGCAGTTAAAGAAGTTGCCGTAGCACATCAATTACCTGTGTACCAGCCATTACATTTTAAAAGTAAAACTGAAGATGGCTTAGCAAGTCAAGCAGAATTAATTGCCTTAAATGCGGATGTTATGATTGTTGCTGCTTATGGCTTAATTTTGCCTAAAGCTGTTCTTGAAGCACCAAAATACGGATGCTTAAATATTCATGGCTCACTATTGCCTAAATATCGAGGTGCAGCACCGATACAACGTGCGATTGAAGCACAAGAACACCAAACGGGTATTACCATTATGAAAATGGATATCGGATTAGATACAGGTGATATGATTGTTAAAACAATTTGCCCAATCGAGACAGCAGATACCTCAGCATCTATCCATGATAAATTGGCACATCAAGGGGCAGACGCTATTCTTAAAGTGCTTAAATCTGAATCTACTTTGAATGAATATTTAGCTCAGCGTATCCCACAAGATGAAAGCCAAGCAACATATGCACATAAATTGACAAAAGCAGAAGCACAAATCAATTGGGCGCAATCTGCAACACAAATTCATGCAAATATTCGAGCCTTTAATCCATGGCCAATTGCATTTATTGCGCATGAAGAAATTAACTTACGCGTATGGTCTGCAACATATTCTAAGATACAAAGCAAATTAGATGCCGTACCTGGTGAAATTTTGGCAATTGATCAAGATGGTGTACATGTTTCATGTCATCAACAGCAAGTCATTTGTATTAACATCTTACAATGGCCAGGTGCAAAACCATTTAATCCACAACAGATTCAGCAAACCAATAAATTACATGTGGGACAAGTTCTAATATGAAATCATCTTCAAATCAACGTCAAATGCTAAAACATGATTTACGAGCAAAAATCATTTTGACGCTAAATCAAATTCAAGAAGGTGAATCGTTATCAAGTGTATTAGAACAACAACTGATGTCTGTGAATGAACGTGACAGAGGTTTGTTCCATGAACTTACGCTCGGGACATTAAGACAATGGTACGCATTAAAAACCATTGCTCTACCTTTAATTAAACATCCCATAGACAATAATGTATTTCATGCTGGACTATATTTAGGGTTATATCAACTCATCTATACACGTATTCCAGCCCATGCTGCAATTTCTGAAACCGTTCAAGCGATTAAACAGCTCAATTTAGATCATTTTAGCCCAGTCATTAATGCCATCTTACGAGAATATACCCGTAATGAAGATAGTTTTAAGCAAACTGTCCAAGATGCTCATGGCCTACCAAGTTGGTTATATAAACGTTTAAAAAATAATTGGCCAGAGCATATTCAAGACATTTGTCAGAACTTACGTCTTGCAGCGCCAATTACATTACGCGTAAATCACAGTGCAATTTCTAGAAATGAATATTTAGCTTTCTTGGCAAAAGAAAATATTGATGCCACTACAGGCATGTTGTCTGATCAGGCCATTCATTTATCTACACCTTATCCGATCACAAAACTACCCGGCTTTAATGAAGGTTTATTTTCAGTTCAAGATGAACATGCACAATTATGCCAAACTCTACAGCCACAGCTTGATGATAAATTAGTGATTGATGCTTGTGCTGCACCAGGCGGAAAAACAACACATATTTTAGAGCATTATTCACCTAAAAAAATTATTGCTTTAGATCAAAGTGAGCAGCGTTTATTGCGTGTTCAATCAAACTTAGAGCGACTGCAACTTGATCATAAAAATATTGAAATTATTTGTGCAGATGCGACAACATGGCAAAGTTATGAGCCTGTCGATTGTATTATTTTAGATGCGCCTTGCTCTGCTACAGGTGTCATACGACGCCATCCTGATATTCGTTTACTACGAAAACCATCTGACATTGAGGATGTTGTTCAACTGCAACACAATATTTTAAATCACATGTGGCAACAGCTGAAAGAAGGTGGCTACCTAGTGTATGTAACATGCTCTATTTTAAAAATAGAGAATGAACAACAAATGCAGACCTTTTTTAGCTCCCATGACAATGCGATCGAACAAAAAATTGCAGCTACATGGGGAATTGAACAACAGTATGGTCGCCAACTTTTGCCGACACAATCAGGTGGCGATGGATTTTTTTACTGTGTCATACAAAAAGTCAGCAACTGAATTGAACTAAAGTTTATGCAAATTTAAATGCCACTAAACTAAGTGCCAATGCAGACATTCCAATCACAAGGCCATAAACCGTTTCATGGCCTTGTGAATATTTCTTCGCGGTTGGCAGCAATTCATCCAATGCTAAATAAACCATAACACCTGAAATTAAACCAAATACAATGCCATAAATCGCATCGTTTAAATAAGGTTCTAAAAATAAATAGCCAAGCAATGCACCAAGTGGTTCCGCTAACCCTGATAAAAAGCTTGCAGCAATTGCATATGACTTCTTTTGAGTTGCAATATACACTGGTAAAGCAATTGCAATACCTTCTGGAATATTATGAATAGCAATCGCTAATGCTAAAGGCGCTCCAATCTTAGGGCTATCAAGTGTTGCAAAAAATGTGGCCAATCCTTCAGGCAAATTATGTGCAGTAATTGCAAACATGGTTAATAAACCAGTTCTCATTATTTGCTGACTGTTCATTTCTGTGGTGGTATTTTTTTCTAATGTATCGTGTGGATTCGGTACGACACGATCCAATACCAATACAATGACCATACCCAATAGAAATGAAAATGTGGCATAGGCAAAGCCTAACTGCTCTGTATAAAAACTTGAAAACGACGAAATTGACTTATTCAATATTTCTGTCAATGATACATAGACCATTGCACCAGCAGCGAAAGCCAAACCAAAAGACAGTAATCGCGCACTCGGCTGTTTAAAAAAACATACAATAATGCCACCAATGACCGTGGCTAAGCTTGCCGCAAATGTTAGCGCAAATGCAATTAATACGTTGCTTTCCATTCAAAGGAACCCTTTATTATTTCAATCAATATAATCATATTTAACGTTATTATCAATCAATAATCCGGGTATTTATTCTAGAAAATGGCAGTGATTTCGCCAGTTATGATTGTGTCCAACGTCCTCGAATCGGTTTAGATAAGATTGCAAGTGTCGCAATTAAACTTATTTCAATTGAAAAAGACCATACAGCATGACCTAATATTTCACTCCAAAACTCATATCCATTTAAGTTCCAAAGCCAACCTGTTATACCATCTGCATAAGCAAGATGACGAAATCCAAGTAACGGAATTAGAAAACCATGCATAAGAATTGTGATTACTAATCCATAAGCAACACCATACCATAGCCGAACCTTTGGAAAATACACAGAAAGTAAAATATAGATAAATGCAAAAATAAAACTGAAAATCCAATGATATAAAGTGACTGCACCAGATACTATTGTGCCTTGATATACATAATCTAAAGTGTTTGAGTGGAAATTTAAAAAGCCTAACCATGAATCGATATGTGCAGCAGGCGGAGATATTTCACCACGTACTCGTGGTGGCATGTTCACCTCACTACCCCACTTAACCAATGAACTGATTAATCCACCAATCAGTGTGCCATATACAAGAACTTTAACTTGATCCTGTTTAATCATACTTATCTCCATTTTATAGTTATCTTGTCATCCAATCTGACGAGTCTATTAATAATATAAAAACGCGCATAAAAAAAGCCCCCTCGATGAGGGGGCTTTTAGGAATAAGATGCTGGCGATGACTTACTCTCACATGGGTAATCCCACACTACCATCAGCGCAAAGAGGTTTCACTTCTGAGTTCGGGAAGG
>NZ_FZLN01000001.1 GCF_900197575.1 Acinetobacter apis
GAAGGCGTTGAAATGGTTATGCCAGGTGACAACGTTGAAATGTCAGTAGAATTGATCCACCCGATTGCGATGGATGCTGGTCTACGTTTTGCGATCCGTGAAGGCGGTCGTACTGTAGGCGCTGGTGTTGTTGCTAAAGTTATTGCATAATTTGTAATGTACTTTGAAAAACGCTCCTTTTAGGAGCGTTTTTTTATCGCTTAATTTAAATGAAATTGATAGAAGTAAACATCATGACAGTTGTAGTAAGGCAAATGCAGGCGGTAGATGTTAATGCAGTCTATGCCATAGAAAAAGAAGTACAATTCCATCCTTGGTCGCTAACGCAATTTCAAGATGCACAACAAAATTATCACTCGATGGTGATTGACGTCGATGGGGAAGTGAGAGGGTTTTGTATTTTGCAACCTGTATTAGATGAAGCAAATTTATTATTAATGGCGATATCACCGAAATACCAAGGGCAAGGACTAGGCTATCAACTCTTAGAACAGTCGATCAATACATTAAAAAATGCACCAATACAAATTTTTTTAGAAGTACGTGAACGAAATCTAGCTGCAATTGCGCTATATGAAAAAATGGCCTTTCATCAGATTGATATGCGTAAAAACTATTATCCGAATCAAGATGGCACGCGAGAGCATGCAGTCATTATGGTCAAAGCGTGTAGCGATGATTTTCAATCACTCTTTCGTTAATACACCTTATTTAATAATTGCTTTCCAACCAATAGGAAAGGTAGTCATTAATGAGGTACCTAAGCTTTCAATCTCTTCTGCATTTAAATGTCGATTCAGCTGATGCCATTCTCCATCGATAAGTAACTCAAATGGAAGATACTGATTTTTATAATTCATCTTTGGTGAGTGTGGCACCCAATAGCCTAAATAAACAAAGTCTAAATTTAACGATTGGATATATTCAATTTGCTTTAAAATTGCAAATACCCCTAAAGAACGTCGGTGCTCATTGGGATCAAAAAAAGTATAGACTGCAGATAAGCCATCATCTAAAGCATCACATGTAGAGACACTCATTAAGCGATCATCCAACCACAGTTCAAGAAAAAAGCTTTCGGTACAGGTATTAAGTAAAAACTTTTCGAACTGCTCGCGGCTAGGTGGGTACATGTCACCATCTTGATGGCGAACGTTAATGTACTTTTCATATAACGTATAATAAGCATCAATAGAGTCAATTTGATCAATTGAGGTGACTTTAACGCTTAAATCTTGGTTACGATTCCATGCTTTTTTCTGTTGGCTATTCATTTTGAACGTATCGACAGGAACACGGCATGACAAGCATTGCCTGCATGAATGACATTCTGGTCGATACACATAATCACCACTACGTCTAAATCCTGTTCTTGAAAGATCAGATAAGGTGTGTACATCAATCTTTTGTTCAGGATTTAAAAAAACCATACGCGATGGTTTATAAATCAAATAGCTACAATCATGCGGCGGAGTAATAAAATATTGTAGCTCGTGTAGTGGGGACTTAGGATTGTATGAGTTCATCTTGTTTGTCCCTCCAGCGTTAATTATTTGGTGATAAGTTGCTTAGATAATGCAATTGACTTACTTGAAAATACACTGTCTTGATATTTTTTCCAATCAATACGCGATTGTTTTATGACATTTTGTAACGAATTTAAATATTCTTCCCGTGAAATACAGGTTGCACCAAGGCTCATGAGATGGTCATTTTCAAGTTGACAGTCAATCCAAGGTAAATCTTGTTCTTGCCCAATCAGCATCAGTACATAAAATGCAATTTTTGAGACATCTGTTCTTTGGCTAAACATCGACTCACCAAAACAGCCTTTGCCCAAATGAATGCCATATAGCCCACCAACCAGTGTCTCATGTTCCCATACTTCTATACTATAGCCTAAACCTTGCTGAAACATGTCAATATAGCTTTGAATGATATCTTCACTAATCCATGTTTCATTGGCATAGTGTCTTGGCAAAGAACAAGAGCGAATGACTTTCGAAAATGCTTGATTGATGGTGATACGATAGTCATGTTTTTTCATTGAACGAAGCAAGGTTTTGCTTGGCGTATAATCTTTCGGGTATATGACACAACGTGGATCAGGACTCCACCAACAAATCGGATCGCCTTCATTGAACCAAGGAAATAGCCCATGAGAGTAAGCCTCTATGAGTGTAGGGACAGCTAAATCTGCACCTAAACAAATTAAGCCTTCTCCTTCAGGATCTGTTTCCATTGGGTTTGGAAAAATATATTGCGATTGCGGTCTTGTTTGCATCATAAATTAAAGGTGTATGGTGAGTTTGAATAATCAGAAAGAAAAAAGCCGTATGAAACATACGGCTTTTAGCATTAATGTAAATTGTCTAGGTATTTTTCGGCATCAAGTGCTGCCATACAGCCAGAGCCTGCTGATGTAATGGCTTGGCGGTAAATACTGTCTGCCACATCACCTGCGGCAAATACGCCTGGAACAGATGCAGCCGTTGCATTGCCTGCGGTACCGCTATGTACTTGAATATATCCATCACGTAAATCAAGCTGACCTTCAAACATTGACGTATTTGGCTTATGTCCAATGGCTACGAATAGACCATGTACATCAACATCTTGTAATGATTCATCTTGAGTCGATTTTAAGCGAACACCTGTGACACCTGTATTGTCCCCCAATACTTCTTCAACTTGATGATTCCAAATAATTGAAATTTTGCCTTCTTTTTCTTTTTCAAAAAGATGGTCTTGAAGAATTTTTTCAGATTTTAACGTGTCACGGCGGTGAACTAAAGTCACATGAGCTGCAATATTTGATAGGTACAATGCTTCTTCAACAGCAGTGTTACCACCACCGACGACCATCACTTTTTGGTTTTTATAGAAGAAGCCATCACATGTTGCACACGCGCTTACGCCTTGCCCCATAAATGCTTGCTCTGATTCTAAACCTAAATATTGTGCTGTTGCACCTGTGGCAATAATTAAAGCATCACATGTATATTCTTCAAGGTCACCTTTTAATACAAACGGGCGAACGCTCGTGTCAACTTCATTGATATGGTCATACACGATCTCTGTGCCAAAACGTTCAGCATGTGCTTGCATTCTTTCCATCAGGGCAGGGCCTGTTAGACCTTCAGGATCGCCTGGCCAATTGTCGACTTCAGTGGTCGTGGTCAACTGACCACCAAGTTGTAAGCCTGCAATTAAGGTTGGCTTTAAGTTTGCTCGTGCTGCATAAACAGCTGCGCTATAACCTGCTGGTCCCGAACCTAAGATAATTAATCTTGAATGGCGAGCGGTCATGGAGATTTCCCCTTATAATAATGAGCTATAAAAAATTATACGTGAAACGAGGATCTTTGTGTTATCAATAATTATTGATATGATTAATTGCTTAAACCGATCTTTTTCATCTCATACGATAAAAGCACACAAAGAAAGGCATGTAATTTTATATAACACATGCATAATACAAATTCAGTGAAAATTGTAAGTCACTTGTTTCGAATTTATCATTTTAATGTACAGGAATATCTATGACTGCGGTGTCAAGTGTCTATGCACAGCGCTTAATTACGACATTATTTTTAATGTCTCTAGGGATCTATTTGTTTATAGCGACCGTGACATATACACCTTTTGATCCAGGTTGGATGCATATTTCCAGTGATACACAGCAAGTATCTAATGCAAGCGGTATCGCTGGTGCATGGATTGCAGATTTAATCTTTGGCTTTTTAGGATGGGCAAGCTTACTCATTCCATTTTTCTTATTTATAGAAGCCATTCAGGTTTGGTGGCCTCGAAGTTTTTTAAGCCGTCCATTTCGTTATGCTGCACAATTTTTTATTTTGCTTGCAACTGCAAGTTTATTGTATTTGTTTTTACCAATATCATCTGATGCATTAGACAATGCATCAGGCGGTATAATTGGCTATGAATTGGGTAAAAATTTATCACAATTGCTCACCATGTACGGTGCAAGCGGTTTTTTGGTTGTTCTATGGGGTATTTTATTTACCTTAGCATTTGGTATTGAATGGAATAAAACATGGGCAACATTAAAAGAAACGCCTCATTATTTACAAGAACTGTTTTATCGTAATGTTCCTGAGAGCGAAGCTGCATTTGATTTAACCACTCAGCAGCGTAAACGTATTGAACCAACAATAGCATCACCTGCAGCAGCCACAGCTACGCCTGAAATGAAGCAACAGGCGATGGATGAAGAACCTATAATTCATAAAGAAAAAACAGCTGATCTTGTTCAACATGCGGTTGATACACATCAAGACCAAGATCCTATTGAAACACCGAAACCTGCGCAGACCGCAGTCACTTCGACTGTAATTTCTGACACTGATTTTCAGCATACCCTTGATAAAGCACATGCGCTTAAACAAGATCAAGCACAGCGTGTGGTAAGTACTGGTGAAGTGTGGCGTGCATTAGATGATAAAACGGTTGATCAACACCGTGAAGATATTGATGCACTGCTTAAACTTGCAGAAGAACAAGATATTCATATTGAGCAAGGTCAAACACAGTCACAAGCTACTCAATCATCATTTTCAGCAACTGAGCCAAAAACAACCCATATTGATTGGGATGATGAAAAAATATTCGATGAATTGCTTGAAAGTGTACCCAAGGATCATTTAAGTCATGCCGCGCTCACCACGGCACCAGCGTTGACTTATCCAAAGAGTCAGCCCGAAGTGCCAGTAAAAGCCATAGAGCCTGTGGTTGATCATCATGTAAATGATATTGAGCAACTTTTGGCATTAGAGAAAGAAGCATCTCCCCAGCCAAATACGCCTGTAGCACCACCGGTATCAGCAGCGACAGAACATGTTGTTGATACACCTGTACCAAAAGTGCAGTCAAGTTATGCGCAATCTTCTGCCTTTACCCAACCAGCAATCAAAACTGAGTTAAATACATTATCAAAAGATGAGTTTATTGAAGCTTGGCAAGAAACAGCAGGGCAACCTACTGAGCCTGACTTTGATTTAGATGCGCCACTGACAGACAGTCATGGTCGTCCAATGTCACGTGCGATGCAAACAGCAACCAAGCGTGCAGGTTTATCCCCAATTCCTGAACAATCCCTGTTAGATGAAGTTGATCCAAATAAAAAAGTTAACTTCACTGCAGAACAGTTGGCACGGTTATCTGAATTATTGGAAATTAAATTACAAGAATTTAATGTCAAAGCCAAAGTAGTAGAAGCACAACCTGGTCCTGTTGTAACACGTTTTGAACTTGACTTAGCGCCTGGCGTAAAAGCCTCTAAGGTGACCAATATCTCACGTGATTTAGCCCGCTCAATGTCGATGGCTTCTGTTCGTGTGGTAGAGGTGATTCCAGGTAAACCGTATATTGGTATTGAAGTACCAAATAGTAGTCGAGAAATGGTGCGTTTGACTGAGTTGCTCAAAACCGATGCGTATACTGATCCGAATGGTTTAATCAGTATGGCAATGGGTAAAGATATTTCAGGCAATCCTGTGTTAACTGATCTTGCGAAAGCACCGCATATGCTGGTTGCAGGAACAACAGGTTCTGGTAAGTCGGTTGCAGTCAATGCCATGCTGCTGTCGATGTTGTTAAAATATACACCCCAAGATTTACGCTTAATTTTAATTGATCCAAAACAGTTAGAGCTTGCCAATTACAGCGATATTCCGCATTTATTAACGCCTGTAGTGACAGATATGAAAGATGCTGTGAGTGCCTTAAATTGGTGTGTGAATGAAATGGAACGCCGTTATAAGCTCATGTCATTTTTAAAAGTGCGTAAAATCGTTGACTATAATCGTAAAGTTAAAGAAGCACTGGCGACAGGGGAGGACTTAATTGACCCAACTTGGAAGCCAAGCGATTCGGCCACACAAGAGCGTGCACCACGTTTAGAAACACTACCGATGATTGTGATTGTGGCTGATGAATTTGCAGACATGATTATGCAAGTGGGGAAAAAAGCAGAAGAAATGATTACGCGGTTAGCACAAAAATCACGTGCTGCTGGGATTCATCTTTTGCTTGCAACCCAGCGCCCATCTGTTGATGTGATTACAGGTTTAATTAAAGCCAATATCCCAACCCGTGTGGCATTACGTGTTAACAGTAAAATTGACTCGCGAACAATTCTAGATGCTGGTGGAGCAGAAGATCTTTTGGGTCACGGTGACATGCTGTTTTTGGCACCAGGTAAGATAGAACCTGAGCGTGTTCATGGGGCATTTATTAGCGATGATGAAGTCAACCGTATTTGTGATGCATGGCGTGAACGTGGTGATCCTAACTATATTGATGAAATATTAACTCCATACGATGAAGAAAGCACGTCACGAAGCAGTAGCGAGGATGGCGATGCAAGTCCAGACCGCGATGTGCTTTATGATCAAGCTGTGGCTTTTGTACTTGAGAGTCGAAAAGCCTCGACTTCATCATTACAACGAAAATTTAGTTTAGGATATAACCGTGCAGCACGTTTGGTGGATACCATGGAAGAAAATGGCATTGTTAGTGCAATGGGGTCCAACGGCAAGCGTGAAATTTTGGTATAATACCGCAATGAAAAACATCCCCATAACGGGGATGTTTTTTTATGATTATTTTTACAAGATTGGATAGTAAGGACAGTACAGTATGTTTACCGCATTATTGACATTAGCATTTATTAATTTATGTGCATTACTGACCCCAGGTCCAGATTTCTTTATGGTTAGCCAAACGGCAATGAGCTGTTCACGTAAAGCTGCATTATCCGTTGTGGCAGGCATGACACTTGGCGTTACGTTTTGGGTATTATTGGCATTATTTGGTCTAAATATTATTTTTGAACAAGTTGTTTGGTTGCGTAAAGCATTATTTATTGGCGGTGGTTTATATTTAAGTTGGCTCGGTATTCAATTGTTACGTAGTGCTTGCCGTAAACAGATTGCTACACAGCAAACTCTTACAGCATCTGCTTCTCTCACTCAAAAGCCACTTCGTCATTATTTTTTGAAGGGACTGATTGCAAATTTATCTAATCCTAAAGTCATTATTTACTTTGGCAGTATTTTTGCAGTATTTTTATCTAATCCTGTATTAGATCAGGCACATACTTGGTTATTCTTTATTGTAGTTTCAGAAACAGCACTGTGGTTTGTATTGGTGACATTTATTTTTTCTTTACCAGCTTGCAAAGTTTTTTATCAAAAATCTGTCCGTTGGATTGATGGCGTGTCTGGTGGCTTGTTTACATTATTTGGCTTATTTTTAATGAATAGCAAATAATTATTGGCGAGCTTGAATCCACGCAGCAAGATACTTGAGTGCTTGATGAATTTGATCTGTCATGGGGTCGCCTGCATCTAAGCCTAAACTATATAAAAGCAACACGCCCAAGAATCTGTATTTTCAGTACCAATTAGAGCTTATACAAGCAGTTAGTGCACCAATTGAAGAGTTACTCAGCCAATAATAGCTGATACAACATGCAAGTAAGTGGTTGCTATTCATAATATAATTTTAATAAAAAAGACATATTCAAGTTTGAATATATCTTTTAAGAGGGAGGGAGTGATTATCCAAACAGATGATGTACCGAGAACCCAAATGATTTAAACTCTGTAAGGCACAATGGTAAAATGTTTTAATGCTCAATTTTAAGCGTTTATCGTAAAAAACGTTAAGCACTGATCTTTTAGCGTTAAACTTTAACACTTAGTGTTGCGCATAGTGGTAGATTTAACGATACTACCCTCGTCATTAGTTTTTCACCAATTTGAATTCACTCACCAAAACGGTGCAACGAACGAACAATATAATGATTGACGAAGTCAGTCTATAAGAACGTCGTTGAATTCTTTGTGCTTAAAATATAATCAAATTCCTGTTCAAAATAGTCAATTTCAGCTTTAAGTGTTTCAATATATTTATCTAATTCAGTATATGAGGGCTTAAAGTTTTTTTCGAAGAATGCCAACATGTCAGGGTTTTGGAGATGTTTACTATCTTCATTATTTAAATTAGATGCAATTAATTTTTTTTCATAAGATTTATATTCCATTTCATAATCTTGTTTAATTTTAAATGAATCTGAAATTAAACGATCTCGTAAAAGAATTAGGCGGGGTAGTTGATATTGACGATATAATAATGCTTCTGCAATAGTTAATTTTTTTCCGCCAATTTCGATTACTGTTTCTGCATTTTTTTTGGCAATCTCATTCCGCGTATTATAGTCTTGTTCAATTATATCTCGGATTGACTTTAATTTGCGATGCACCTGATCATGATGGTCTTTGACGTGTTTTCCATCTGATGTCATGCCTTGCTTAACGATTGTGACAAAACGATCAGTCATTTTATCTGTAATTTTGGCATCGACCATTTTTAAACGACTTAATGCTTTAGTCACAGATTGGTTGTTGTCTTGTGGTGCTTCTTTAATATTAAACATATTGAATTAATTAAGGTTTCCGTGCGTATTTATGAAATAAATTTTTGGTGTATATTTGGTAGACAAAGGTATTTAAAAAAAGCTGTTAGAAGTGGATTTGAGCATTTTCAACTATTAATTTTACTCTTTTTTGCTGAATTTAAGCAGCAATATAATATCTATCCAAAACTCAACAATATGACAATTTTAGGTAATTTTACGCATATATTGATATATAGTTGACATGTTTAACAGTTTTAGTATAAATCTATCTTATAGTTTGTCAGTTAACCTGTCAATAAAGGGTTATTCAAATTTTTTTAAAAAAGTTAACCTTAATTGACCATATTATATCCACATAAATATTTTAAAGCTAAGATTTAATCAGCAATCTAAACAGATAAATCACTAATTTATAAGTATTCGATTTAAGTTAAATATAAATTAGTACGAAATGCGGTTTTTAATCCACTCAGCAAGATACTTGAGTGCTTGATGAATTTGATCTGTCATGGGGTCGCCTGCATTTAAGCGAATAAATGACTGATATTTATAATCTTCACCAAATAAAATACCAGGTGAAATACTAATACCGTGCTTTAATGCATCTTGATATAAGCTCAGTGAGCTTAACTGATTGGGAAGCTTAATCCAAATGGCATAGCCCCCTTGTGGCATACTCAGTTCAATATCACACCCTGTAAACAAAACATGGATGGTATGGACAAAATCACGGACTTGTTCGTATAACTTAAGTTGCAGTGCACGAATATGTTTTTTATATGCACCTGTAAAGATAAAATCAGCTAAACCCAGCTGTAAAGGCGTATTGACTACGACATTATTTGCCAAAATATTTGGTTTTAAATGTTGTATTTGCTTACTCAAACATAGCCAGCCAACACGATAAGCGCTTGATAGGGATTTAGATACTGAACCTACCCATATAACATATCCTGCATCATCCCAATATTTAATCGGTAAGGGACGTTCTGTGTGGTAGCTGCATTCAGCATAAACATCATCTTCAATAATATAGCATTGGTATTTGGCCGCTAAGTCGGCAATGGTTTTTTTATCCGCATGTGATAAGCAGTATCCAAGCGGATTTTGAAAATTTGCGGTTAGTAAACATACTTGTGATTGTTTGGTTGCCATGACCGCTTCTAATCGTTCTAAATCTAAACCCGCAGTGGTTGCAGGAATTTCAATAATTTTTCGGTTCAGATGTGCAAGTAAGTGCAGTTGACCATTAAATGTAGGCGTAGGAATAATGATACTGTCGCCCACCTTAGACAGGGATTGAATAGCAAGAGAGAGGGCAGCTGTACAACCATGAGTAATGAAGATGTCTTGAACTGCAATATGAATGTTATCTGTTGCCCAATGTTGCTGTAAAGCTGTTTGTAAGTGTATATGACCTTGTTGATTACAATATAAAAAATCTTCATTTTTACAGTGCTTTAATGCTCGTTGTAGCGATACTTTAAGCTGTTGCATTGGGATAAGCTGTGGTCCCAATTGAATGGAACCTAATTGTATGACATTAGGCTGAAATGAAGCTTGTAAAATTTGGTTATATAAGTCGAGATTGGATACAGAACGAATGACAGAGGGGAATGTGGTTTCTGTATAACGTGAGTTGTTGGGATGCATATCACGTTGATGCGGAGCAACAAAATATCCTGATTTATGTTTACTATAAATGAGTCCTTGTGCTTCAAGATGCTCATA
Organism: Acinetobacter apis; assembly: GCF_900197575.1. Classification (GTDB taxonomy): domain Bacteria; phylum Pseudomonadota; class Gammaproteobacteria; order Pseudomonadales; family Moraxellaceae; genus Acinetobacter; species Acinetobacter apis. The sequence goes on from NZ_FZLN01000001.1 coordinate 10,175, forward strand.
GCATGCTTGTGCAGTCGACAAGCTCACTTGGTGCTGTTTGGCAAATTGCCGTAAAGAAATAAGCTTGGTATGTGGTGCTAAATGGTGATGCAGGATATGTAGTTTCAGCGTATGCGCAAGGGTCTGATATCGAAAGGCCATTCATCTGTACTGCATTTAAAATAAAATGTGTATCTGTATCCTAAGGTGTGACTTTTTTAAGATGCATTATCGCTCATGCATTTAAGGAGGTCACATGAAACAGGGTATATTATTGAGTCTTCTGATTTTAGTTTTATTCATGCTAGGGTTTAAAACACATCAATCTACGCCGGCGACAGAACAGATGGTCTGTGAAAATTTAATTGCAGGTTATTTAAAATCAGAGGGCATTAGTGATTATTATATGGCAAATTGGCACCATATTACTTTAGCAGATGAAGAGCGTTATATATATTATTACCGAGTGATGGAAACCTATAAACTTCGGCAATCAGATGTAAAACAGTTTCAATGTTCAAGATTTCATCAACAGGCCGTTTATCAGCTCAGTGATACCAACGATCCGAATCATTTAAAACTGTTATTACAGGTATTTTCTGCAAAGCAATCTTAGAATTGTTTTAATACGTCTAAAAATTCAGTACGGTGCTTTGGAAATTGTGCAATGACATCATGAATGGTTTGCCCATCTAAGTTGGTTGCATGAATATCACGCCCATCTTTTGTGAACTGAACCAACAGTCTTTTAAAGTCATTCGCACGCATATGTTTATATGCATTATATAATACGTGGTAATCTGCATTTACCCCTTCAGGCGGTAAATGGTTTAAATAAGCAAAAACCCGTTCATCGGACCATTCTTCATTAAACGTTGCTGGCTGTGATACGGCCACGGCTTGCTCCTTGGCATAATTAAGGCAAAATAATGTGATTAGTTTGCCTTGCAATAACTGATTTTACTAATCAATATTCAGATTAACGATCTTCAGGTAAATTGATATTCATTTCAAGCATTTCAAGGTTCGCTTCTGAGCGGACTTGCATTTGGATATGCTGTTCATCAACACCGCGTACATAGCGGTTAACCACTTGCATGATTTCAATTTTCATCTGATCAATTTTGTCTTGACTTAAACGTCGTCCAAGCCCTTGCTCAGACGCAACAATGACTTTTAAACGGTCTTTTGCTGTTTGGGCACTGGTTTGACGCTCCTCATTACCAAAAATTTTACTCCAGAATCCTGCCATGATTATGCTCCAAATAAACGTGCTAACCAGCCTTTCGGTTTCACGGTGATGTTACGGTATGGGCGTTCTTCTCCAAGGAAACGAGCAACCAAGTCATCATAACTTTGACCTGCTGGTGTTTCGGTATAGAGAATGACCGGTTTACCTTCATTCGATGCTTGAAGAACACTTGCACATTCAGGAATGACACCTAACGTTGGTACACGTAAAATGTCTTTTGAAATATCATCAATGGTGAGCATTTCTTGGCGATCAGCTCGCTCAGGGTTAAACCGTGTAATACATAAATGTTTACGGATGCGACCTTCTTTTTGTTCCACTTTTTTGGTTTTGCTATCTAACATACCAATAATTCGATCTGAATCTCGAACAGATGAAATTTCAGGATTTGTAACAATAATTGCTTCATCTGCATAGTACATGGCTAAAATTGCACCACGTTCAATCCCCGCAGGTGAATCACAAATAATGTAATCAAATTCTTGTGCTAATTCATCCATAATGCGCGCAACGCCTTCATCAGTCAGCGCATCTTTATCACGTGTTTGTGATGCAGGTAAAATATAAAGATTTTCAATGTCTTTATCGCGAATTAAAGCTTGCTGTAAACGCGCTTCATTGTTAATGACATTGACAAAGTCATAGACAACACGGCGTTCACAACCCATGATTAAGTCAAGGTTACGAAGGCCTACGTCAAAATCGACAACAACGGTTTTGTGACCACGTAACGCTAATCCTGTTGCAAATGATGCGCTTGTTGTAGTTTTACCTACACCACCTTTGCCTGATGTTACAACTACAATCTTGGCCACCGAATTCACTCCTGTGCTGTCTTTTTGTGTTAGATTTTACGTTTTAAAGAATTTAATCGCGTTAAGTTATATTTTACTCTATATTTCTAAAGCTTCAAAGACAAGTTCTTGTTGCTCATTGAGATAAATATGTGCAGGTTTTTTATAAATATGTGAAGGAATATCCTCTGAAACACAATATGTTCCTGCAATAGAAATTAATTCGGCATTCAAAGCATGACAAAAAACCCGTGCGGTGGTGTCACCGCTTGCACCAGCAATCACTCGACCTTGCGCTGCGCCATAAATATAAATATTACCGCTTGAAATGACCTCAGAGCCGCTGTTCATACTCGCATTTAAAATCACGTCACCATTGTCTTGGATTAAACACTGTCCTGTACGAAGCATATCATTGTGGTATGAGGTAATGTGGTTAATACGACTTTTTTTAGCTGGTGTAAGCTGATCATCTTCAATCGGTTCTTCAACAATTTGTTCTGTGGTGGGCTTAATACGCTGTAAAGGGCGATCCGCAGGTAAAATCGGAAATTGAATGCTACGTGCTTGGTCTGACAAAATCCCATCAATCACGCCCATCGGCTGTAAATCTAGGCTAATAATGAGTTGAATCAAAGCGATTAGCTCTTGTTTAACCGTACTGTCAAGAATTACAGGAGCACCATGTGATGCGGTATCAGCTAACATTTGGACAAGTTGTTTGCGGATTACATCATGGTCATTGGTATCAAATGTTAACCGAGAAAAATTAACCATTCTGCCAGTAATACGGATGTCAGCCATAATAATTCCTTGAAGGCGTGTTGACTAAAAAAGGGTAAATCAACATAAATCATGTTTGATGATAAAAGCGCTTAAATTTAAATAAGCCAGCTATAAAGAATTATTTTTATCATTCATTTTTAAAATTTGTTGCCATTGCTTCACTTTCACTTGTTTGCGGATTGATTTTAAACTTTCATGCACGGCAGATTCAACTAACTTTTCTAAAGATTGGTTATTAATATCAATTTCACTGATTTTATGTGAAATTAAACGATATGTGGCATTAGGCTGTTGCACAGAACCTGATGCAAGCGGGGTAATAATGCCTTGGGTAATATTTTCCCCTAAACGTTTACCAATACTTTGTAATTGGCTTTCGATACGATTTCCAACAATAGGGAAGTGTTTTAAGAGTTGATGAATTTCAGGGGTATTGGCCACGGACTCTTCAACAATAACCCCAATACTTTTGGCAATCTCATGGCGTTGCACTTGCAGTTCTTTCGCCAAAGTATCTTGTAATATTTCAGAAAAAGTTTGGGCAAATAACGCTTTGTGTTGCTCTACGACATGATGAATGCTCGATTTATAGGTGGAGCTGGTATTTAATTCATCACGAATACCATCAATCACTGTAATGACCACACGATCAGACAACTCCTCCATGAGTACATCATAATAAAAACGTCCTGTTTTATGCCATGATGTTGGAATCACTTTATAGCCAAGTTCATGCAAACGGTAAGCAATTAATCCCACTCGTAATAAACGCAAAAAACGCAATTGTGGGAAAATGGCCAACACTTCATACCAATGAATAAATGGAAAAAAGAACCAGCGCTGATAATGGTTTCGAGTTGCTGCAATAATCCAGCGAATTGCAAGTTCAATAATTAAAAAGCAAATAAACCATGTTTCTGTCAATACCACCCAAGGGTTTAACTCAGTCTGATAAAAATGAAGTTGCGGTGACAGATGTAAAATAGATGAAAGCCACATTGCAAAGTGGCTCATGAGTACAGCATTGGCTGTAATACAGACAATATTCACGATGATGATGATCATCATAAAAATGTCATAGACCAAATAAAATTTCCACATCAATGAATTGTGGTCCACTCGATGGAATTTGTTTTTGGCCGTATTAGACATATTTATTGCATCTCAAGTGTTGGTTAGCTTTGGTATTGTGCTTTGATGTCAGCAATTAACGCATCTTTTTCTTGCCAACGCTGGCTTAACCATTGACAGAACTTCGCTCGAAATTCACGATCTTCTTCATAATTACCTTCAAAAATCCATGCTGGAATTTCAATTTTACGTAAATGCACCACTACACGTGGCACTTCACCTAACCAAAACTCACCATAACCTGGAATGCCATCTGGATAGACAATGGTCATATCAACCAAAGCGTCAACCTGATGTCCTAAGATACTGAGTGCCAATGCCAAACCACCTGCTTTGGGTCTGAGCAAATGTTGGTATGGCGATTTTTGCTGTTTGTGTTTTTCTGGAGTAAAGCGTGTGCCTTCAATAAAGTTGAGCAGGGTAAATGGTTGGCTTAATAGTTGCTCACATGATTTACGTGCTTCAACAATATCTTGGTGTTTAAGCTCAGGATTTTTTGCAATTTGAGATTTTGTATGGCGTTTCATCATGGGGAAACCCAAAATCTTAAATGCTTGCCCTGCCACTGGAATAAAAATCAGTTCCCACTTGGTAAAAAAGCGAGTCAGTGGCATACGGCTACGACCCACATATTGGTTTACTGTGGTATCGACCCAACTTTGGTGGTTACATGACATGATGTAACGACCATCTTGTTTGAGTTCAAGCTCAGGATCAATTTGGATATCCCAACGAGTATCAGCCAAAACACGGTCAATCACCCAATTATTGACAGAAATCCAATTATTCGCCAAGTTGACATTGGTTTCATCGACTTTAGGCGATTGTTTAAATAGTTTGGTTAAACCTAAGGTTAAAATGGGCACGCCATGTGCAACAGTATTCCCTGTAATCACCGAGCCCACTGCCAACCCACGCGTCAATTTTTGTAATAAACTTGGTTTTTTGCGTTGAGATAACATCTGTTGTCCTAAAATCTATCAATTGCACAATAATAATCTGATTTTTGTGATTTTAATCAAAAAAATAGCAAATCCGCAAAATTATTTAGCCAATTTAAAGCATTTATATTCTTTATTCAGTTGTTATTTATTTGTTAATACAATCTCTTTTCTTAACAAAAAGCTAATGTTAAATCGTAATTATCTATCTCATACTTTTGAAAAGTCTAAAAAAATGTATGAAAGGAGATAAGAATGCGTTTAGTTGTGATTTCTACAGTGGCTGGAGCATTAGCATTATCTGGTTGTCAGTCTATGGACAACGGAACAGGCGGTGTTCGTCAATATGACAAAACTGCACTTGGCGGTTTATTAGGTGCAGCAGCAGGCTATGGCGTGTCACGTGCCAATGCCAATTCTTCTGCACAAAACAACCGTGCTTTAGCGATTGGTGCACTCGTTGGTGCAGCTGGTGGTCTTTATCTTGATAAAAAAGAACAAAGATTACGTGAGCAAATGCAAGGTACTGGTGTTGAAGTGAACCGTAACTCAGATGGTTCTGTTGGCCTTGTTATGCCAGGTAACATTACTTTTGATACCAACCAATCAACCATTAAGCCAAACTTCTATTCAACATTGAATAAAGTGACGCAAACGTTAACTGAAGATAACAAGAGTGCGATCTTGGTAACAGGTTATACAGACAATACAGGTAGTGATGCAATTAACAATCCATTGTCACAAGCACGTGCACAATCGGTTGCAAACTACTTGGTTGGTCAAGGTGTACCACGTACCAAAATTAATGCTCAAGGTGCAGGATCAAGTAATCCAATCGCATCAAATACAACACCATCAGGTCGTGAACAAAACCGTCGTGTAGAAATTAGCATTTATGAATCAAAATAATTCATAATCATTAAAAACCACCTTCGGGTGGTTTTTTTAATGGAATAAAGGGCTTAAAATGCATTGAGGTAACTTTCAAATCGGAAGCTGTTATATTTTCAGCAATTGTCAGGTTAAGGATTAGAATTCTGATTCGGACATGACTATAATTGTGCTCCAATTCATTTGAGGAATTCTCATGTCATCGGCAAGTCAGTTAAATGACAAGCAACTTGAAGCAATGAAGTACACTCAAGGACCCTTGTTAGTGCTTGCAGGGGCAGGTTCAGGTAAAACCTCTGTGATTACCCGAAAAATTGCTTATCTTGTTCAGCAATGCCGAATTCCTGCCTACCGTATTACCGCGATGACCTTTACCAATAAAGCCGCACGTGAGATGAAAGAGCGTGTAGGTAAACTGTTAAGCCGCGAAGAGTCAAAAGGTTTATCGGTCTCAACATTCCATACATTTGGCTTGAACCTTTTACGTTTAGAACTTAAACACCTCCCATTAAAAAATAACTTTTCTATTTTAGATTCAGATGATTGTAAACGGATCTTGATGGATTTAATGCATCAAGACAATTTGTCAGGTGCAGAAAGTAAAGAACTTATTGCCAAAGTCATGCGTCAAATCTCTGACTGGAAAAATGATTTAATTTTACCTGAGCAAGCACATAGCGTTTGTGAAACAGAAGATGATGTACGTTGTGCACATTTATACCAATTATATGAGCGTAACTTACGTGCATATAACGCGGTTGATTTTGATGATTTGATTGTTTTACCTGCACGGTTATTACAAGAAAATGCAGAAGTGCGTGATAAATGGCAAAACCGTATTCGCTACTTATTGGTCGATGAATACCAAGATACCAATACAGCGCAATATATTTTGGTTAAGTTGCTGGTAGGCGTGATGGGACAATTCACTGCTGTGGGTGATGATGATCAATCTATTTATGCATGGCGGGGTGCTAAACCTGAGAATATGGCATTATTAAAGGAAGATTTTCCCAATTTAAATGTCATTAAGCTTGAGCAGAATTACCGTTCAACCAGCCGAATTTTAAAAGCAGCAAACCAAGTCATCGGCAACAATCCCCATATTTTTGAAAAGAAATTATGGAGCGATAAAGGCCATGGTGAGTCTATTCGAATTATTACTTGCCGTAATGATGATGATGAAGCAGAACGCGTTGTTAAAGATTTGATGAATCAAAAGTTGATGCAAGGCAAAAGCTGGAAAGATTATGCTGTATTGTATCGCGGTAATTTCCAAGCACGCATCTTAGAAACGTATTTAAGACAAATGCAGATTCCTTATAAGCTTTCAGGCGGAACTTCATTTTTTGCACGCAGTGAAATCAAAGATATCATGAGTTATTTAAGACTCATTATTAACCCTGAAGATGACAGTGCATTTTTACGTATTATTAATACCCCAAAACGCTCAATTGGCCCTGTGACATTAGAAAAGCTTGGTTTATTTGCTCAAGATAATCATTTGTCTTTATTGTCAGCGGCAGGCGATCAACGTTTAAGTATGGTGGTTTCTAAAAAAATCAGCTCACATTTATTTGAATTCTCTGATTTTTTAAAGAACTATACACGTGAGCTATTGGATGATGACAATCCTGTACCACTCATTCGCCAAATGATGATTGAAGCGGGCTATATTGATTATGTCCGTGAGCAAGCTGCAACGCCTGCACAAGAGAAAACCAAGCTAGACAACATTGAAACGCTTTATAGCAGTATTCAAGGTTTAATTAATCGTGCAGAAGATGTTGATGATAAAAACATTGAAAGCGTGATCCGTAAAATGGTGTTACTCGATTTACTTGAGCAACAGCAAGAAGAAGATGACACAGACAAAGTGAATCTTTTGACTTTGCATGCGGCAAAAGGGCTTGAGTTTCCATTTGTATATATTATGGGCTTAGAAGAAGAGTTATTACCGCATAAAAACTCAATTGCATCAGACACCATTGAAGAAGAGCGTCGTTTAATGTACGTGGGCATTACCCGTGCTAGACAAAGTTTAACACTGACTTTGGCTGAACAACGTAAAGCAGGCGGACAAATGAAACAAATGACGGCAAGTCGTTTTTTAGATGAATTGCCTCAAGAAGATTTAGATTGGTTAGGACGCAAGAAAAAGTCAGTGGCCAATGTTGACCCAAAAGAGCAAGCCAAAGTCTATCTTGAAAATTTACGTGCCATGCTAAAGCACAAACATTAATGTAACACAAAGGAACATCATGAAAGTTCAAGTCAAAGTATTAGATGAACGTCTTGGTCAATCATTGCCTATGCCAACGTATGCCACAACAGGTTCGGCAGGATTAGATTTAAGAGCATGTCTTGACGAAGCAATAACCATTGAACCTGGGCAGACTGTGTTGGTTAAAACAGGATTGGCAATTTATATTGAAGATCCAAATTTTGCAGGTTTGATTTTGCCGCGTTCAGGTTTAGGTCATAAACACGGTATTGTGCTTGGTAATTTGGTGGGCTTAATTGATTCAGATTATCAAGGCGAATTGATGATTTCGGTATGGAACCGAGGTACTCAAGCATTTACATTAAATGTGGGTGAGCGTTTAGCACAATATGTATTGGTTCCTGTGGTTCAAGCTCAATTTGAACAAGTAAGTGAGTTTGTTGCCACAGCACGTGGTTTGGGTGGTTTTGGTCATACAGGTCAGCAATAGCTTGAGCTATACATAAAATTAATAAGTAATTATGAATCTAACGCCATGCCAAGTCATGGCGTTGTTTTATGTAAATAATTGGAATTTCAATACAGCATAGGTTTACAAGGTTACTCGAAATGATGACAATTCATCATTCATGTTTCATATAGTTATATCAACAATGCCGCTGACTCCGCAAAAATTTCCAATCCATCTTTTTCGTGCTTATGATATTCGCGGAGCATTGTCGAATTTAACCCCTAATGTGATGGAATCTATTGCATATGCATTTGCCAATCAACTCAATTTAAACCACATTGATCATATTGTATTGGGGCATGATGCACGTTTAGCGGGCACAGATTATGCGCAGATTATGCTTCATGTTTTGTATGAGCATCAGATTGATGTGACATTTTTAGGTTGCTGCTCAACCCCTGTTATGTATTTTATGGCACAGCAGAGTCAATACCAAACAGGGGTGATGCTGACTGCGAGTCATAACCCCAAAACAGATTTTGGGGTGAAATGGCTATGGCAAAACCAACCGCCAACACCCGATGATATACAGGCGATTGCAAGAATTGCACAGCCATATTATGAGGCTCATTCTCATTTTGAGACTCATGATCTTATACGCCGTGAAGCTTGTGAGGTTGTTTCAACACAATCTTATCTTGATCATTTATGCAATGACATTGTATTTGACCGACCCTTAACCGTCGTAATAGATGCAATGCATGGTTCAGCAGGGCAATATGCCAAGCAAGTCTTTACTCAGCTTGGTTGTACAGTGGTTGCATTACGTTGTGAGGCCAATGGACATTTTCCAGACCATGCACCAGACCCGTCTAAAGAAGCACATTTAACTGGATTGAAAGCAGCTGTGATTGAGCATGCTGCAGATTTAGGCATTGCACTTGATGGCGATGGTGATCGTTTGGTTGTGGTTGATGAAACAGCCCGAATGATAAGCCCTGATCAGTTAATTTGTTTATTTGCACAGATGTGCTTAGCTCAATATCCCAAACATGAAGTGGTATTTGATGTAAAGTGCTCAAGCATGGTCAAACAAGCCATTGAGGCCTTGAATGGTCAAGCGGTTATGCTGAGAACAGGCAGCACATTCTTACGTCAATATTTGCTGCAATCCGAAGGCAATGCAATCTTTGGTGGCGAGTATGCAGGACATTATGTATTTAACGATGGACGTGGTCAGGGCTATGATGATGGACTGTATGCAGCATTACGGCTCATCGAATATTTTATTCAAAGCACAGCCACACAAATATCTGACTTATTAAAAGATTACCCACAGCGTCATTTTACTGAAGACACTTATATTGATTTAAACGGTGAAAATATCACTGAATTATTTAACTATTTTAAGCTTCAGTGTCAGAACACGGATGCCACTTTAACTCAAATAGATGGGATTCGGTTAGATTTTTCCTCAGGGGTTGGTATTATACGTGCTTCAAATACAGGGGCGTATTTAACGGTTCGCTTTGATGCCATCACCGCAGAAGATTTAATTCAAATTCGCCAAAAATTTGCCACACTTTTACATGTACGTTATCCCGACATTGCAGTAAAAATTTTACAAGCCACTTAAAAGAAGTACATTAATGACTCAAGGAGACAGTCTGTGTCACATCAACACAAGGGTTTAGACAAAGCATATGTGTTAACCGAAGCATTACCTTATATCCAACGCTTTGCTGGAAAAATTTTAGTGGTGAAATATGGCGGCAATGCCATGACAGACCCTGAGCTTGAAAGTTCTTTTGCCCGTGATATTGTTTTGTTAAAAACAGTAGGTATTAACCCGATTGTGGTTCATGGCGGTGGGCCACAAGTAGATGCTTTATTGCAACGTTTAGGTCAAGCTTCTGACCGTGTGGATGGTATGCGGATCACTGACAAAGCCACAATGGAAGTGGTTGAAATGGTGCTTGGTGGCAGCGTGAATAAATCCATTGTGAATTTAATTAATCAGCATGGTGGCCGTGCCATCGGTCTTACAGGGAAAGATGGTCGCTTGTTGCAAGCACAAAAATTACTGATGAAAAAAACCAATTCAGATGGCAGCATAGCTGAAATTGATTTAGGCATGGTCGGCGAGGTCGTTGGGGTCAATACGGATGTACTTGAAATGTTTACCCAAAGTGACTTCATTCCTGTTATTGCACCACTAGGTGTCGATGATAATGGTGACACTTATAATATCAATGCTGACCTTGTGGCAGGAAAAGTGGCTGAAGCTTTAGGTGCAGAAAAACTGATTTTGTTGACCAATATTACAGGTGTTCTTGATGAAGACAAAAAACTGTTGACGGGTCTGAGCACCAAAGAAGTTGATCACCTGATTGAAACAGGCGTAATTTATGGCGGCATGATTCCTAAAGTTGGTTGTGCATTGGATGCAGTCAAAGGTGGTGTGGTCAGTGCCCATATTGTAGATGGACGTGTTCCTCATGCGACATTACTTGAAGTCTTTACAGATCATGGGGTTGGCACACTAATTTCTAATCAAGCAGTAAAAAAATAACGAATATGGCAATTATTTCCTAAATAATTGCCATTTATATCTTACTTGTCACCAATCTATATCTTTTATTTGAATAAGCATCTTTAAAAAAACTCGTTTACAAGCATAAGCGTGTGATGTAGATTTGATTTTACCTGATTAAAATGATGACTATAAGTAAACCGCTATGTGCCAGTTGCTCGGAATGAATTGTGCAAAACCAACAGACATTACCTTTTCTTTTAGAGGGTTTTCTCAGCGTGCTGGGATTACTTCTGATCATTGCGATGGCTTTGGAATTGGTTTTTTCGAAGGGAAGGCTTGCCGAGTGTTTATTGACAGTCAATCGGCTGTTCAATCGCCTGTGGCTGAGTTTATCCGTAACTATCCGATCAAATCTAAAAATGTAATTTCGCATATCCGAAAAGCCACTCAAGGTAAAATTACCTTTGAAAATGCCCATCCATTTGTTCGTGAACTCTGGGGCAGACATTGGATCTTCGCCCACAATGGTCATTTACATGGCTTTACACCGAAATTGGCTGGTCGTTTTTTACCTGTAGGGAATACTGACAGTGAATATGCATTTTGTTATATTTTAGATCGCTTAGTAGAACGCTTTGGCTATGCTGAGCCTGCAATACAAGATGTATTTGATGCATTAGAAGACATCGTGCCTGAAATTGCAGAGCATGGCACATTCAATTTTTGTATGTCCAATGGGCAAGCCTTATTTAGCTATGCAGTTACGAAGTTGCATTGGACAGTACGTGAGTATCCATTTCGTCCAGCACGCTTAATTGATCTTGATCTAGAAATTGATTTTAGTCAGCATACTACCCCTGAAGACCGTGTGGCAGTAATTGCAACAGAACCACTCACCAACAATGAAATGTGGACTGCATTTGAGCCAGGTGAATTGCGTTTATTTGAGCATGGTCGTCCAATTCGTACTGCTCAAACATTTATTCAGCGTTTAGTGGACGAAGCCATTGATCCGTCACTTCGTCGTATTACACAAGCAGATATTTACTAAAGTAATGTGACAAAAATAGACAGATTTGTCTAAAAAATACTTGATTCTTTTGCTATGGTATTAAATATATAATGCTTTAATATCAATATCTTATTTTAATTCTTGGGAAATTGAGCCTATAAGGGTTGAATTTACGACGACCAATAGCCGCCTATTTTGTATATAGTGTTTATGTATCAATAGTGAAAATAGGCAGCATAATGAAAGTTTATTGGAATCAAGATTTTGATACAGGCATCGAAGTTATTGATGAACAGCATAAGCGAATTCTAGACTATATTAACGATATTGATGAAGTATGCTTTACCCATGATCGAGATAAAGTCAAAGAGATTTTAGACAGTATTATCGATTATACCCAATCACATTTTGCCTTTGAAGAAAGTCTGCAAGAAGAAGCGGGCTACCGCTTTTCAGTACCACATAAAAAAGTTCATGAGCTTTTCATTCGTAAAATTGAAGGCTACCGTGCAGATTTTTTAAGTGGCAAAGAAATAGAAGAAGATTTATATCAAGTTTTAACGCATTGGTTAATTAATCATATCAAACATGACGATGCTGATTATGTCAGTGCAGTAAAAGAAAATATGAATCAAATTATTCGTGAAAAGGAAAAAACTAAAGGTAAAGGGTGGTTTGCGCGGTTTTTTTCATGATGGTTTAAGCAACACACTGCATCAAGCGCACAGACATTCTACAATGTTCAGCAAATACAGTTGACCTTTTATTATTGTGTCTCAAAATAAGAATACCACCGATTGCGATCATCACAGCATAAAAGGTCACTGATAAAAAGTTTTATACTGTGATATTGATGTGAGGGTCTTTGTATTATTTATTCAAATGATTTAAGGAAATAACATCATCATCATGATGTCATGCACATCTGTAGCTTTCATTTTATGATGATTTAGTTCATGCTATGATGCAGTGCTAATCATAAAAACTGTAATAAAAAGATTAACTAATTCATCTTTATGATTTGATATTGTCCTATTTTGTTTTAGCTTGCGCATGAATCAAGCTCATGGTCATCAGGCTTGTATAAATTGCACAGATCTGTTCATTTTGTTGGTATGCAGATGATTATCATGACTAGGCTTTGATTTTGTACGCTGACAAAGGCAAAATAGCCCATCATTTAAAACTTCGGATACAGGACGGACCTATGTCTCGATGGTTATCACCATTATTGGCATTTTGTTTATCATTCATGCTTATTACCACATTTTCGCCTGTCATAGGGCTTCAAATTGATCGGCAGCTTGATTTTTGGCTGTTGTGGATTGGCTTAGTGATATTTTTGGCTTTACCGCTGATCTATTTAGAATTTGCTTTGGTTAAACGTGCTAAAACAACGGTTTTAAATGCGTTAATGTCATTAACGCGTGATGCAGATGCATCAGTAAAATGGCGTTTGGTCGGTTGGTTTTCAGTCATTTTTATTCCGTTTTTAGCAGGTGCAATGCTTGCAAATGCAAGTTATGTTGCAGAGCAGTTTGTTGCACTGCCAATCGCTGTCAGTTTGGTATTTGTGGCTTTGGCGATTGTGTCATTGGTATTGTCTTTTTTAGACCATAAAATCTTGGTTTTGCTGAGTGTGATTGCTGTTGCTGCATCAATTGTATTGAGCTTTGTCATGGGACGTCATATAGAAGCATGGCAAATGACAGCACTCATTTTTCCTGAGTGGGGTAAGGCAACAATTTTAGCCTTGGTGGCAAGTGGCTTAGGGCTTGGTGTTTATGCACAAGTGAATGCAGAGTCTGCGTATCATGACAATAAAACCACACCTGTGGTGTTGCCGATTTGGTTTGCCCAATTGGCGTCAGTGGTTGCGTTTGGCTTTTTTGCGATCCAAACACCTGCACCTGCCATCAGCATTGTAGTGGCTGTGGTTTTTGGTGCAGCCTTACTTTTAAAACTTGCGAGACAACAGCTGGCAGATCGTAAGCTTGCTGTGGTGGTTCAATATGCCACAATCGTATTGCCTGTAGTACTGTGGGCAGTCCCATTGTTACAAACCACCTTAAATTTAGTGGTATTAATTTGGGGCTTACTCAGCTGTTTAGGGTATGCCATTTTTGCAGGCTGGATCATGAAAATCAGTCATTTGCGCAAAGTCATGAATTTTGATAGCGAGTGGGCGTATAACATATGGCGCATTGCTGTACGTATTGTGATACCGCTAAGCATTATTGTAGCTATTGCCTCTGTCTTTGTTGGGTGGTTTTAATATGTCATCATGGGTGTGGGTGGCTTATGTGCATGAAGCAGAGCAATTTCATCTTCAAGTGCCCTTTAACCAAGGCATGACAGCACTCGATGCCATTCAAGCAAGTGGCATTGAGCAACATGTCACATTAGCGACACCATGGATGTTGGGTATTTTTGGTGAGAGAGTAGATGCACAGCAGCTGCTTAGTGCAGGTGATCGAGTAGAGATTTATCGCGCATTAACCATCAATCCAAAAGACATTCGACGGCATCGTGCAACAAACCATCCGATAAAATCTAATCGCTTAAAACGATCAGTGTAAAAGAAATAAAAAACCCCTATAACAAGGGGTTTTCTTTGACTAATCGAAGCGAAAGTCATTAAAATTATGGTGTGGCATTGCTGATACTTTCTTTAGAAGGTGGCAAGCCTGGTTGTGCATTTGGAATGGTGTCTAAACCTTCCACTTTATTGACTATACCCGTTTCGTCAAAATACACTTTTAAATGCTGACCTTTCGCTGCAGGAATTTTTGCTTTTTTAGCATAAGTTCCTGGGATGTAATTGTAGATATAATCCCAACGCAACGGATTGAGTGGATCAGCAATGGTTGGGCTACCTAGTATGAAGCGTACTTGTTGGTAGGTCATTCCATTTTGTACTTGAGATGCTTGTGCTTTTGTAAGCGGTGTCCCTTGCGGGATATCTATTTTATAGACACAGCCTGCGAGCAACGAACTGACGAGTAAAGTCGCCAAAATAAATTTTTGCATTTTGCTACACTATCCAAATCAATTTTGATGCATTTAGTTTAAGGATAGATCATACTGCATCTAAATTCTATAGCATATTCCTACTTAAAAAATAGTTGAGAGACTTTTTCATGGCAATTTCGAACCAAGACCTGCGTAAAGCAGGGCTTAAGGTAACACTCCCGAGAATTAAGATCTTGGAATTACTTGAAAATTCTAAGCCGCATCATTTAAGTGCTGAAGACATTTATAAAACATTATTAGATCAAGGTGAAGACGTAGGTTTAGCGACTGTTTACCGCGTACTCACTCAATTTGAAGCTGTCGGTATCGTTCAACGTTTAAATTTTGAAAACAATCACTCTGTTTTTGAAATTATGCAAGAAAGTCATCATGACCATATTGTGTGCCAAAACTGTAACAAAGTGCTTGAATTTGCCAATGATGTCATTGAGCATGAGCAACATGAAGTGGCAAAAAAGTTTGGTTTTACCTTAACTGGCCATTCATTGAATTTGTATGGTTACTGTAGCGATCCTGAATGCCAAGAGGCATCTCGCAAAAAGTAATCAAAAAAAGAGGAGCAATGTGCTCCTCTTATTCTATGTATATTTACTCGCTTTCAAGTGTAAACTGGCTTTCGCTAGACCCTTCTTCACCTTTATTGCCTGACGCAAGTTTAATTTTTAAACGCAAGTCATTTGGCGCATCTGCATGTTTCAACGCATCTTCATATGAAATCATACCTTCGTTATACAGATCATGCAGCGCTTGGTCAAAAGTCTGCATACCAAGCTCTCTTGATTTGGTCATCACTTCTTTAATTTCATTGACTTGACCCTTACGGATATAATCTGAAATCAGTGGACTATTAATCAAAATTTCAATTGCTGCACGACGTGATTTTTTATCAATGGTCGGAATCAATTGTTGGGCGATCACGGCTTTTAAGTTCAGTGATAAATCCATATGCACTTGATGATGTCTGCTGCTTTCAAAGAAGTTGATGATCCGGTCAATCGCTTGGTTTGCATTGTTAGCATGCATGGTTGCCAACACCAAGTGACCTGTTTCAGCAAACGCCAATGCATATTCCATGACTTCTTGGGTTCGAATCTCACCAATTAAGATGACATCAGGCGCTTGTCGTAAGGTATTCTTAAGTGCAATTTCAAATGATGAGGTATCAATACCAACTTCGCGTTGAGTAATGATACAACCTGCATGTTGATGAATAAATTCAATCGGGTCTTCAATGGTAATGATATGTCCACGACTGTTTTTATTACGGTGACCAATAAGTGATGCAAGCGATGTTGATTTACCTGTACCTGTACCACCGACAAATAAAATGATGCCACGCTTTTCCATGATGATGTTTTTCAACACTTCAGGCAGTCTTAATTCTTCTGCCGATGGAATATGATGTTCAATACGACGAATAACCATACCGGGTAAATCACGCTGACAAAATGCACTGACACGGAAGCGGCGATCTTTTTCAGTATTGGTGATGGCAAAGTTACATTCTTTGGTATCAGCAAATTCTTGACGCTGTTTGTCATTCATAATGGAATGCAAAAGCTGAGAAATTGTTTCACCTGTCATATTGGTACGTGAGACAGGTGTTAATACCCCATTAATTTTCATTGAAGGTGCAATATCTGCAGTAATAAACAGATCCGAACCTTTCTTTTCACTCATAAAGTTGAGTAGATCGTTAAAATTCATGTTAATTGTCGTCTTAATCTTAATTATAGAAAGGCGTCAGGTTGTTTAGCTGCAGTTCTTGCCACTTCTTTGGTAATGACATTTTTTTGCACAAGGGTTTTTAAACTTTGATCGAGTGTCGTCATGCCAATACCAGCCCCTGTTTGAATGGCTGAGTACATTTGCGCAACTTTATTTTCACGAATTAAGTTTCGAATGGCAGGAACACCCAACATAATTTCATGCGCTGCGACACGACCACCGCCGTTTTTCTTGAGTAGGGCTTGGCAAATTACCGCTTGGAGTGATTCAGACAACATGGCACGCACCATGCCTTTTTCATCTGCTGGGAAGACATCAATAATACGGTCAATGGTTTTTGCAGCAGATGTGGTATGTAATGTACCAAACACCAAGTGACCTGTTTCAGCAGCAGAAAGTGCTAAGCGAATAGTTTCTAAGTCACGCATCTCACCGACAAGAATAATGTCTGGATCTTCACGTAATGCAGAACGTAGTGCTGCACTAAAACTGTTGGTATCGCGGTGAACTTCACGTTGGTTAACCAAACATTTTTTTGAGTCATAGACAAATTCAATTGGGTCTTCAACTGTTAAGATATGCTCATAACGCGTATCATTAATATAGTCGAGCATGGCTGATAACGTGGTCGATTTACCTGAGCCTGTTGGACCTGTGACCAATACAAGCCCACGTGGGAAGTCGCAAATTTGTTGGAAAATAGGGCCAAGACCGAGTGTTTCTAATGACAGGATTTTTGATGGAATGGTACGAAATACTGCACCAGCACCACGGTTGTGGTTAAATGCATTGACACGGAAACGTGCAACATTTGGCACTTCAAAAGAAAAGTCAGTTTCTAAGAATTCTTCAAAGTCTTGTCGTTGTTTATCGTTCATAATGTCGTACACAAGTCGGTGTACTTCTTTGTGTTCTAATGCAGGCACATTAATTCGTCTAACATCACCATCAACGCGGATCATTGGTGGTAAACCCGCAGAAAGATGTAAATCTGAAGCTTTATTTTTGACGGAAAACGCCAATAATTCGGTAATATCCATACATTATCCCCATGACAGTGTCATTAAAAAAAATCTTGCCATAGGATAATAACCATTTTATGAAATACACACCAACACTTTCGTTTTAGTATTTAATATATCAAGAGTTTTTGTTATGTATGATCTTTCTAAAGCACGGCAACAAGTGCTGGCACAAATCTATCAAGCATGTGAAACTGCACAGAGAAATGATGAATCTGTGACCTTGTTGGCTGTGTCTAAAACACATCCAAGTGATGCAATTCATGCCATGTATACAGCAGGACAACGTGATTTTGGCGAAAACTATTTACAAGAGGCTTTAACAAAGATAGATACGTTAAAAGCACTAGACATCGCTTGGCATTTTATTGGTCATATTCAGCGTAATAAAACCAAAGCGATTGCTGAGCATTTTTCTTGGGTACATGGTGTTGACCGTTTTATTATTGCAGAACGTTTATCAAATCAACGTCCAGCCGATTTACCGGCATTAAATGTCTGTATTCAAGTCAATATTGATCAGCAAGAAAGTAAAGATGGTTGTCATCCTGATGATGTCATGCTCTTGGTGGATCAAATCCAAGCATTACCGCAAATTCATCTGCGCGGATTGATGGTGATTCCTGCACCAGGGCATGATCAGGCATTTTTTGATGCTGAACAGTTATTTAAAGCGGTTGCAGCACGCTATCCTTACTTACAAATGTGGGATACATTAAGTATGGGCATGTCAGGTGATTTAACACCTGCGATTGCAGCAGGTTCAACTATGGTTCGTGTAGGTACAGCATTGTTTGGTGCACGAGACTACAGTTCATCATAGACCCAATGAAACAAGGACAAGGACGTACAGTTGGAAAATCGTAAAATAAAATATACTGCACTGTTGGTGGCATTAACGTTTTTTATGGAAAACCTAGATGCCACCATTATTGTCACGGCACTACCTGCTATGGCAGCCACTTTTCGAGTGGCTACAGTTGATTTAAATATTGGAATTAGCGCCTATTTGTTGGCTGTTGCAGTTTTTATTCCAATTGGCGGGTGGTTGGCTGACCGCTTTGGGGCACGGGTAATTTTTATCAGTGCGATTGTATTATTTACAGTGGCATCTATTTTATGCGCTTTGAGTAATGATTTAACATATTTTACTGTTGCTCGAATTGTTCAAGGTATTGGCGGAGCATTAATGGTGCCTGTTGGGCGCTTAGTGGTTATTCGTGCAACACCTAAAAAAGAGTTGGTTCAAGCGATTGCCTATATTACTTGGCCGGGTTTGATTGCGCCGATTATCGCGCCTGCAGTCGGTGGCTTTATGGTGACTCATTTTGCTTGGCAATGGATCTTTTATATTAATGTGCCGCTTGGATTATTTGCGATTTATGCAGGTTTGAAGCTCATTGAAAATACCAAAGATACAGAAATTGGTCGTTTTGATTGGATCGGATTTCTCATGTTGGCAACAGCATGTGCCATGGTAATGTATGGAATTGAGCGTGTAGGGCAAGATATTGCAGACGCGGCCACTTATTTAATCATTTGTGCTTTGGGTGTGGTGTTATTTATTTTAGCTGCACGCTATATGACACGTATTCCGCAACCATTATTAAAGTTTGATGCATTTCAGCATAAAACATTTGCAAGTAGTATTATTGGCGGTTCAATTTTTCGAATTTCAATTAGTGCTGTTCCGTTCTTATTACCGCTCATGTTCCAAGTGGCATTTGGCTTGTCTGCATTGCATGCAGGATTACTGATATTAACGGTCTTTGTCGGTAATATTGTTATGAAGCCATTTACTGCACGTATTATGCGCCGTTTTGGATTTAGAAAAATACTGATGGTGAATGGTGTAATTGGTGCAATCACCATTGCGAGTGGGGCATTATTTACCCCGGAAACACCATGGATTTGGATGGTAATTTTATTGTTTGTCAGTGGTTTAAGTCGCTCTTTACAGTTTACATGTTATAGCTCATTGAGCTTTGTCGATATTTTGCCGAAAGACAAACGCTATGCCACTACACAGTTTAGTTTATTTTTTCAAATCAGTTTAGGGATGGGTGTGGCACTTGCGGCCTTAATTTTACGCGGATTAATGCATATACAAGGTCATGATCAACCTGAGTTGGTTGACTTCCACTGGACTTATTTGATCATTGCAGCATTTTCACTATTGTCATTATTTGACACATTGAAGTTAAAAAAAGATGCAGGTGATGTGGTAAGTGGGTATCAGCAAAATGCCTCCCATTAACCCACTACAGTAATTTGGCTGGTACCTGCAGCGACAGGTTCAACACGGATTTGGGTAGGAATCCGTTCATGCATTTCTTGTACATGGGAAATTAATACCACTTTCCGTCCTTGGCTTTGTAAACGGTCAAGGGCATTCATGACAATATGCAATGACGTTGGGTCTAAAGTGCCAAAGCCTTCATCAATAAATAATGACTCTAATTTCATTGCACCTGATGCCATATTGGCAATTGCTAAAGCCAATGCCAATGAAACAAGAAAAGTTTCACCGCCTGACAACGACAAGACAGGGCGTATTTCACTGTTCATATCTTGGTCAATGATTGCAAGACCTAAGCTGTCAGGAATCCGTTTGAGTTGATAACGTTGTGATAACGGTTGTAATTGCTGATTCGCATACTCAACCAAAATGTCCAAATGGTGTTCTTGAGCAACTTTTTGAAATTTATTGCCTTCACGACTGCCAATTAATTCAGAAATTTTATGCCAACGGTGTACTTGCGCTTGTAGCTGTTCAATCTCTTTAAGATAGGCTTGTTGTTGTTGTTGAGCTGTTTGATCAGACAGCAATTGAGATTGCAGAATATCTTTACGTTCAACAGCATGATCAAGTTCAGCTTGATGCTTTTGTCGTTGCTCAGCAATTTCATGAGATTCGCATTCAGGTCGACTCTGCTCATGCGTGGCCAAATCGTGTGTAATCCGTTCAATACTTGCATTATTCAGCATCATTTGATGGTTAAAGTCATCAACTTCTTGCTGTAACTTTAAAATTTGATGACGTTGATAACCCAAACAGCTACTCACTAATGCATCATCAAATGCAGGGTGTGCTGCTAACCATGTTTCTTTGGCTTGTTGATGGTCATGTTTTTGTTGTTGCCAAACCTGATGTTGCTGTTGCAGGTCATCTAAATGACGTTTTTGCTGTTCATATTGTTGCTGTATATGTTGAAGCTGTTCAGCTTCGGCATGTTGAGCGGCAATCATCTCTTTTTTATTGTCATGAACCGCTTGAAACCATGCTTGCGTGGTTTTGTAGGTGGTTTCGGTATGCTTTGCAATGAGCTGTTGAATAGATAAAGCAATGGCTTGACCTTGGTTGGTAATGATAGAAATCTCTTCTTTGATTTCTTGAACTTGCTTTTCAATGCCGTGCAAGTCTTGCTTTTGAGGCAAAAGCTGTTGCCTAATGTGATGAATTTGCTCTTGTTGTTGTTGTAATTGGGTCTGAAAATCGACAATACATGGAATAGCATGTAAACAATGTTGAATACAATCTGCTTTTGCATTAGGCCATGCATGTTTGGTTTTTTCACAGTCTAAATGCATTAAAATATGCTGTTCTAACTGCTGAAGCTCTTGAATAGATACGGCAATCTGTTGTTGTTTTGCTTGTATTGCAAGATGTTGTTTAAACTCTATAAGCTGTTTTTGATTGGCTTCATGCGATTTGGTTTGTTGTTGTAAATGCTGCTCAAGCGTTGCACAGTAGGCTAAGAATTGTTGCTGTAGCTGTTCAAACGGTTGGTCCACCTGAATATCAGTATTTATTTGTTGAATATCACGGCTAATTTGTTCGAATTTGAGCGTAACTTTATCTGCTAACTCAGCGTGCTGCTGAATTAAAGTCGAATGTTGAGTCGATAATGCAGTATATGTTTGTTTGCTGTGTTGCCACTGTTCAAAAGCTGCTTTTTTATGCTGTTGAGCAGTGTCAAGTTGTTGTTGCTGAACTGCTGAAAAGGCTTGATCAAGCATGTTATGGTGGCTAACAAAAGGGTGGCTAGTACTTCCACAAACAAAGCAGGCTTGGTCAGGTTGTAGCTGTGCTCTTAATTTTTCAACATAATCGTTTTTGAGCAAATCTTGTTGTTGCAGTAAGTGTTGTAATTGAAGCAATTGTTGTTCAGCATGCTGAAACTGAGTTTCATGGGTGCTGACAATCTGCTCTTGTTTTGCGATGTCCGTAGTAAATTGATCTAATTGTAAGACATAGTCTGCTTTAAGCTGATATTGTTCAGCCAATTGCTCTAGTAATTGTGCTGTAAAATCAGCATGTTGTTTAATTTTTTGTTGTTGATTCAGTTGGCTATATTGCTTTTGGCACTGTTGTTCAAACTGATCAATATGCTGATATTTTTCAGTAAAATATAACAGTTGCTGTTGCTGTAGTCGCTGCTGTTTTTCAAAGGCGATAATATCGCTATGACCTGACTCAATCAGCTGTTTCCATAGATCATTTAAGCGCTTGAGTTTTTCAAGGTTGGCATTGGGTTCGCGGGCAAGCTTTAAAAAGCCATCATAGTGTTTAAGCTGTAAGCTGAGATGCTCTTGCTGCTGTTCAAGTGTTTTGAGCTGCTGTTCTTGCGCCCCAATATGGTGATTCAATGTACCAATGGCCAAGGTTTTTTGCTGTATATCTTGATCTTTTTGTTTGAACTGCGTGAGTAGTTGCTCACGTTGCGCATCTAAAGTAAACCCTTGCTGAAAAACAGGTTGTAATATATTGAGCTGTTGCTCGTGCTGTTTAATTTGATGTTCAGCTGCCGCACAGCGTTGTTGTTGCTGTTTAAACTGTTGTTGTATGGCTTGAAACTGTTGCTGATGGATGCTGATTTGTTGTTGGACATGCAGCTCATGTTGCTCTGCTTGTTGAATTGCCTCAAAACGGTGTCGAATATCTGAAAATTGGCTCAGCGCAATCAATTGCTGATTTTTTTCATCAATACTGGTTTTTACCGTCATTAACTGCTGTTGCTGTTTAAGATGATGGTCAAGCTGTGATTGGCTTAGATTGTATTTTTGAAACCACTGTTCTGCCTGTTCTAACTGTTTAATGAATTTAAGCTGTGCATCAATGTTGCGTTCAAGCTGTTGTTTTTCAATATGAAGCTGTTTTTTTTCTTCAATAGATAATAATTTGACATGACCTGCAAGGTCTTGCACGCGATCAAGCTCATAACGAATTGCTTTGGTTTTTTCAAAAGAGCGTTGGCTTACTAAACTAAAAATATTTGAATTGGTCAGATATTCTAATAAATCTGCACGTTCTTGATCTTTGGCCTTTAAAAATGCACCGACTTCAGATTGGGCAAGCAATACTGCACGGGAAAATTGCTCAAAAGTTAAACCAATGAGTTCTTGAATACAGGGGGTACATTCCGAAATTTTTTGTGTTAATACACGCCCATCTTCTAAACAGGTAACAGCGCGATCATGTTTGAGTTTGCCATCTACTTTTTGTCTTGCACGGCGAACTTCCCAATATGCACGATAGCGTTTTTGATCAAGTGCAATAAAATCGACTTCTGCACATCCAAAAGTACAGCCACGGCGTAAAATATGCTTAGGATCTTTTAACGTCATGCCTTGCCCACTGGCATCAGTTAAAGTACCAAGTGCACCATGTAAACGTGGAACTTGATCAAATAACGCCAAACACATTGCATCTAATAACGTGGATTTACCTGCGCCTGTTTTTCCGGTGATTGCAATTAAACCGGCATTGGCAAGCGGGGCAGATTCAAAATCAATAATTTGCTCTTGGGCAAGTGAGGCGAGATTTTGAAGACGTAAACGCGTTATTTTCATACAAAGCCTTCATCTGATGGCGATTGATCATCTTGTTTGAGTGCTTCAGCTTCATGCAACAAAGTTAAAAAATCTTGTTTGACTGACTCATCAGGTAAATACCCCATTTTTTTCCATAACTGATCAAACAGTTGAACAGGTGTGGGAGGAGCAAGATCAATTTTGCTGCTGTCTTGAGTATCAGATTCTGTTTGAACCACTTGACGAAAAATACGCAATAAACGGTAGCGCGACGGTGGCAAAGCCGCTTCAATCTGCTGTCTTAAATTTAAAGGTGGCGGTGTGAAACTATAATATTCAATATCAAGATATTCGCGTTGCTCAGTGGCTTCAATTTTATCAGTTGGCAATGCTTTAATCTCATCCATGACGTCAGATAATTCACCATTTAAACGGCACATATCGACACTGCGTGGTACATAAAGCGGTTGAAAGCGAAAGGGTGTACTTTGCTTAAAATCAATCCATGCTTCAACACATTGATGCTTATAATCTTTTTCACTTAAAGACAGTGGAATGGGTGAGCCACTATAGCGTACATGGTCTGCACCTACTTTTTGCGGACGATGTAAGTGACCTAATGCAACATAATCGACGTCGTCACCAAATAAGTCGGTTGATAATGCCTCTTGATGACCAATAATAATAGAGCGTTCTGATTCTGATTCAAGTCCGCCTTGCATATGTGCATGAGACATGACAATTAATGCTTGGTCTGCTGTTTTGCGTAACTTGGCTTCTTCAATTAAGGTTTGATGTAAATACTCAATTGCAGATTGACGATCTGTGGTATGTTCATTAAATCCTGTAATTTCAGCATGACGTAAAAAGGGTAATGCCACACACCATGCTACAATCTGCTTGGCTTGATCATATATAGGTAAAATTAAGCGATCTGTATCTAATGTATGGTCATCATGCCAACGGACCAATCCAACTGTTTTAGCATTGTACTTTTCTAATAAAGGTTCAATTTGTTCAATGCGATAACCTGAATCATGGTTGCCCGCAATCATTAAGGTTTGCATATGCGGAGCAACACGATGTGCTTCAGCTAAAAACTGATAAAGTTGTTTTTGTGCGCTTGATGATGGGTTAATAACATCAAAAATATCACCAGCAATAAGCAGGGCATTTGGCTGTTTTTCTTGAATTTGTTGAATGAGCCATGTCAAAAACTGTGTGTGTTCATAATGACGCGAATAGTGATAAAACAATTGCCCAAGATGCCAATCTGAGGTATGAATAAAATGTACTGCCATATCGTTATTACGTCTCTATTACCATATTACACAAAGTAATCACCAGTAATTTATCAATTAATATAATGTAGCAACCTTGAGTTGACTAGGTGGTTTAAAAATGACAATTCACACATACCAAATTACCCTAAATTGGCAAGGAAATTTAACACACAGTGCAACAGGGTACACTGATTATAGTCGAAACTTTTTAGTTTCACATTTAGGTAAAGAAAATATTTATGGTTCGGCTGACCGAGTGTCTATGGGTGACCCGACACGTTGGAATCCAGAACAATTATTGATTGCTGCTGCAT
This sequence comes from Acinetobacter apis, assembly GCF_900197575.1. Taxonomy (GTDB): domain Bacteria; phylum Pseudomonadota; class Gammaproteobacteria; order Pseudomonadales; family Moraxellaceae; genus Acinetobacter; species Acinetobacter apis. The sequence continues at coordinate 35,366 of NZ_FZLN01000001.1, forward strand.
CTGCATGTCACAAATTGTGGTATTTACACTTATGTGCTGTCAATCATTTACACGTAACACATTATGTCGATGACGCTTATGCAGAAGTGCAAAAAGCTGAAGATGGAAAAAAAGGGCAGGTCATTAAAATTGTGCTGTGTCCTCAAGTGACATTTCATGATGATGTTGATATCACTTTGGCATTGCAATTACATCAAGATGCCTATGCACAATCAGTGATTGCCAATGCCATATCTACACCTCTAGTTGTGCAGCCACATATCCAAGTGGAATAAGGTAGATTAAAAAAGAGTTGATCTGATGATCAACTCTTTTTTGATTATGGTGTGGCTTTCTTTTCTGCATCAGCAGCATGTTTGTGGGCATGTTCATGTGCATGCGCTTCTTTGGTTGCTTCTTGGCTTTTTGCTTCTGCTTTTTTATCTGCTTCATGTTTGTGTGGATTAACAGTTGATTTTGGCTCTTCATGCGTTGCTGCAAATGTTGGAAGCGCCATTGCAGATGAAGCTAAAGCAAGTGAGATGACTGCAAGCGTTTTTTTCATGATGTATCATCCTAGCGTGAGTGGTTTAAACAAATATATTACCAATACATTTTGGTAGCTATGCTTTATAAAATAATATAATAAACCGTTTCAATACGTATACTTAATATATGAATCCTGTGTGTTTAAACATTTGAGCGCAAAACACAAAATAAAAGGCCAATGATCCGAGTGATGGAGAATCATTGGCCCAAAAGTCTTAAGCAGTCGGTTATTTTTATAAGAAACCAAAAGACCGCCCGATGCATATAAATCACAACGCGTGTTGTGATTTATATGCTAAGTACCCTATATAACGACATGGGTTTAAAAATCGTTGACAATAAATTGAAAAAAAAATTAAAAAATTTGTACAATGAGGCATATTTAGAACAATGACGACATTCTGATGCTGAATTTATCTTTAACCAAATACTATGCTTGGTTTTTATTATTTTGTTTTATCTTTACGTGTATCAGCAGTGTATTAAGAACATTTTTCATCAGCCCAATTTCTTTTGTACTGTTGATTTTGCCTTATCTTGTCGCGATGGTGTCTGTACTTTATCTGTTTTTAAAGCAACAAAAGCGTGCGCCAACACGCCGTGAAATGTTTAAATTTGCAGGTATGTTGAATTTATTATTTTGGCTATTTAATTTTGTAGGCTTTGTTTTGGTTGTGCTGTGGATGGCAATACAAGATCCACGCATTTGGCAATACTTAGTGACCGTTGAGCCAAACCCACAACTGATTGCATTAATTAGTTTATTCATTGCAATTATTGCTGTGCCATTTTATGTCATTACTTTGTGGTTTTATGGCCCACAAGCCAAACGTATGGCTCAGCATATGTTTGGTTAAATGAGGTGACTTGGATTATAAACATTCGGGTCAACACTTAGCGGTTGTTGTAACATCAATTGTCTTAATAGCTGTGCTGATGCAGGACCCATACAAAGTCCATTACGAAAATGTCCTGTATTGAGCCAAACATTATTTAAATGTGGTAATACACCAATATATGGAATTCCATGTGGAGAACTCGGGCGAAGACCTGCCCATTGTTGAACAAGTGGCATTTTTTTCAATGCTGGCACCATTTGATAACTGGCATCTAAAATATGCTGTTGTAAACTATGTGAAATATCTTTATTAAATCCAATATCCTGCATACTAGAGCCACATACAATATGGCCATCTGCTCTTGGAATCAAATACATCACTTCATTCATACACATGGTAGGTAAAAAGCCTGGAGGTGCTTTAAAAAGCGCCATTTGCCCTTGGATCGGCTGAACTGGAATATGAATATTCAATTGCTGTGAAAATTGATGACTCCATGCTCCTGTACTAAACACAAATTCATCTGCAGTATAAATATGCCCATGTTGATCTTGAATATGTTGGAGCCGCTGATGCTCAAAATGAAGTTGTGTGATCTGCGTGTGCTCATGCCATTGGACATGTGGCAGTTGTTTTAAATAACACACTAAAGATTGTAAAAGTTTTGGATTACGAATATTGGCAAGGTGCGGAAAAAATAGAGCTTGTTTGAACTGTGCTGATATGTGTGGATTGGTGTTTAAAATATCAGATGCTTGCAGCAATTGAGCATGTTGCATGGGATTTTGGCTTTGGTCTGCATAAGATAGTCCCAAAGCAAAGTCACTTTCATCAAAAATTAACATGCCTGAATGGTGAATTTCAAAATCAATTTCAGTCACAGGCTTTAATTTTTCATTCCATGTTTGATACATGGTCTTTGCAGACTGGGCAAGCGCATTCACCGCGCTTGGATAGCGCCAAGGGTACATCGGCGATAAAATACCACCGCCTGCCCATGACGCTTCTGCACCTGCAAGGCGTTGATCGAATAAATCGACATGTACGCCTTGTTCGGCAAGTTCAAGTGCAGAGAGTAACCCAATAACGCCTGCACCAATGACCGCAACTTTCATTAGAACGACGATTGCATAACTTTAAGTTGGCGTGCTGCATCTTCAGCAAAATAAGTCCAAATGCCATCAGCACCTGCACGGCGACAGCTCATTAATGACTCTAAAATGACATCTTTAGACAGCCAACCTTGTTGGATTGCACCGGCCAACATGGCATATTCACCACTGACTTGATAAACAAAGGTTGGTACGCCAAAAGTATCTTTCACTTCACGAACCACATCAAGGTAAGGCATACCTGGCTTAATAATCACCATATCAGCACCTTCTTGAATATCTAAAGCAATCTCATGTAAAGCTTCAGCACGATTGCCAAAGTCCATTTGGTAATTCTTTTTATTACCACCTTTTAAATTACCCGCCGAACCAACTGCATCTCGAAATGGACCATAAAAATGAGAAGCATATTTTGCAGAATAAGCCATTAAACTGGTATAGCTGTGTCCGTGAGACTCTAAAGCATGACGAATAGCACCAATTCGACCATCCATCATGTCACTTGGTGCAATAATATCGGCACCCGCTTCCGCATGGCTTAATGCTTGCTGAATTAAACATTCAACTGTTTCGTCATTAAGAACATAACCTGTACGGTCAATAATCCCATCTTGACCATGTGTTGTATATGGATCAAGCGCACCATCAGTAATCACGACCATCTCAGGTAATTCTTTTTTAAGTAAACGACATGTGGTTTGTACTAAACCATCTTCACGCCATGCTGCTTCTGCATTTAAGCTTTTATCTTCTTCAGGGGTTACAGGGAAAAGTGCAATTTTTGATACGCCTAATTCAAGCAAAGTTTCAGCTTTTTTTAACAGTAAATCTGCAGATAACCGTTGTATATTTGGCATGCTTGTAATATCTTGCGATTGCTGCTGACCTGGCAATACAAAAACTGGATAAATTAAATGATTGGTAGATAAATGTGTTTCTCTGACCATAGACCTTAACTGATCATTTCTACGAATTCTGCGCATGCGCGTTGCAGGAAAGGCAGGGCGATTAAACGTATACGTCATGATGCTCTCGGTCATTTTAATGTTAAAGAAACCATTGTAGACCTTTCGCATACATTATGGAATATGATGATTTAGCGTCTGATTCAATAGTAAATATTGGTAAAAACAATGCTAAAAATCATTGAGCCTGATCATGACAAAGATGTATGAAAAACCGTGTAAATGTATGCAGCTTTTTTACTTTAAGGTTTTTTTTAAATAAGCTCGGTATAGTCAGCGGTCAATAATTTCCTTTTTATTTATTTTATTTTTACGGTGAATTTCTGTTGTAGATGCAACAGGGTATGTTGTACGTAACATTAAATTTGATCAGGAAATGCAAAGGTATAATTTAGGGTGAAGCATGAGTGAACAAACATTGTCGAGCGAAGAGGGGTCATCTACACAAGCTGATGCAACTCGACAAAAGCGTAAAAAACTTTTATCGCTGGTGGCGATTTTATTTATCATTGGTGTCGTGGTGTATGTCATTTGGCATGTTTTTTTTAGCCAAAGTGAAGATACCGACAATGCTTATGTTGGTGCCAATACAGCCCAAGTTAATTCAGTGATTAGTGGTCAAGTTCAGCAGGTTTTGGTAGATGACACACAATATGTCCACGCAGGTGACGTAGTCATCAAGCTTGATGACCGTGATGCCAAAATTGCAGTCGCGCAGGCTGAAGCAGATTTGCTCAAGGTTAAACGCCAATATGGTCAAACAGAAGCCAATAGTGACAGTTTAACATCACAAATTCGTGCCACAGATAGCGCCATTCAAAGCCAACAAGCGCAAGTAAATAAAGCACAGTCTGATTTAATCCGTGCACAAAAAGATTTAGAACGCCGTACAGCGCTGAATGCATCAGGGGCAATTTCTAAAGAAGAATATACCACTGCACAAAATGCATTAAATACAGCGCAAGCCAATTTGGCATTGAATAAAGCGGGATTGGCGCAGGCCATTTCAAATCAGAAAGTTGCTGAAAGTAACTTAAAAGCCAATGAGGCACTGATAAAAGGCACTACCTCAAATACAACGCCTGATGTGCTTGCGGCACAAGCAAAACTTGATCAAGCCAATTTAAATTTAACACGAACCGTGATTAAAGCACCGATTGACGGCATTATAACCAACCGTAATGTACAAGTTGGACAAACAATCTCTTCAGGCAGTGCTTTGATGTTGATTGTTCCAATTCATGCTTTATATGTTGATGCCAATTTTAAAGAAAACCAACTGGCACATGTCAAACCGGGTCAGGTGGTGAAATTGACCTCAGACTTATATGGTGATGATGTCGTGTTTCATGGCACAGTGGTTGGATTATCTGGTGGGACAGGGGCTGCATTTGCTTTAATTCCTGCACAAAATGCCACAGGCAACTGGATTAAAGTGGTTCAGCGACTACCGGTACGAATTCATTTACAGCCTGAGGAATTAAAAAAACATCCGCTTCGTGTTGGGTTATCAATGACTGCAACTGTGGATTTAAAGTCAGACTAATATGAGTACATTTACCCCATTTGGTGATCTGACAGGTCGAAAACTGTTATTGGCAACATTGGTTTTGGCTTTAGCCAACTTTATGGTTGTTGTTGATACCACCATTGCCAATGTCGCAGTAGCACATATCACAGGCAGTTTGGCAGTATCTACCACCCAAGGGACATGGATTATTACTTCATATGCTGTCGCAGAAGCCATTTGTGTACCACTAACAGGTTGGCTTGCAGGCAGGTTTGGTGCAGTAAGGGTCTTTGCATCATGCTTAATGGGCTTTACTGCATTTTCAATATTATGTGGCTTTTCCCATACTTTAGAAATGCTGGTCTTTTGCCGAATCGGGCAAGGACTATTCGGTGGCCCACTGATGCCGCTGAGCCAAGCTTTATTAATGCGTATACATCCACCTGAAAAGCATGCGCAGGCGATGGGGCTATGGGCAATGACCACGGTTGTTGGCCCGATTGTTGGTCCAATTATGGGGGGGTGGATTTGTGATAATTTGTCATGGCATTGGATTTTCTTTATTAATTTACCGATTGGAATTGTGTGTATTTTTGCCGTCTTACACCTTTTAAAGCCTGCCGAAACACAAATTGCTGCAGTCAAAGTCGATGCGATTGGTTTATCGTTATTGGTCATTGCAGTGGGTGCATTACAGTTAATGTTAGACTTAGGACATGACCATGATTGGTTCTCAAGTCAACTGATACAAGCCTTGTCAATTACATCATTTATGGCATTTGTCATATTTATCATTTGGGAAATGACTGAAAAAAATCCCATTGTAAATATATCTATTTTTCGGCACAAAGGCTTTTCAATTGCTGTTTTGACTTTAGGTTGCGGCTTTGGTGCATTTTTTGGCAGTATTGTTTTAATTCCGCAGTGGTTGCAAACCAATATGGGATATACCGCCACATGGGCAGGCTATTTGACGGCCACGATGGGCATTGGAAGTATGACCATGTCCCCGATTGTTGCTAAACTCTCAACCAAAATGGATCAACGGATTTTAGCAAGCTTTGGTTTGGTTATTTTAGCAGGTGTGACATTCATGCGGGCTTTTTGGAACAATGAAGCAGATTTTATGGCATTAGCATGGCCGCAAATCTTACAGGGTTTTGGCATTCCATTTTTCTTTATTCCATTAACTAACTTGGCCTTGGGGTCGGTATTACCAAGTGAAGTGGCATCTGCTGCTGGATTAATGAGTTTTGTTCGAACCATGGGTGGGGCAATTGGCGCATCACTTGCCGTGACTATTTGGGATGATCATGCAAGTATTTCACGCAGTGAAATGGTGTCTAGGCTTCATCCTGAAACCACTGTGGATATGCTTGTATCACAAGGCTATAGCCACCAAGCTGCACTTGCTACAATTTCAAATCTTGTGAATCAGCAGGCATTAACACAATCTGCAAATCATGTCTTTTTGGTTTTTTCTACTATTTTTATCTTGGGTGCGCTAGTCATTTGGTTGTGCCCAAAACCAAAGAAAGTTGCTGCGGGTCCAACACATTAAATAATGCACCATCTAAAGCGCTGTTATAATAATAGCGTGATAGATGGTGTAATGGTTTTATGCGAGTTGATTATATTCTTCGTCAGAAACATCATCAAAAATATCAGTTGCAGTATTTTCGCCTGGCACAGTAATGGCAATATGAGATAACCAATTGTCTTTACTTGCGCCGTGCCAATGTTTTGTACCTGCTTTAACATTAATAACATCACCGGCTTGAATGCGCTGTGCTGGTTGCCCATCTTCTTGATGCCAACCTGTACCGCCTGTAATTAATAAAATTTCAGCAGTATGATGATAATGCCATTTGGTGCGTGCTGATGGTGAGAAAGTGATGTTAGAAATTTCTACAGGATCCGTAGATAGGTCACTGCGGTAGCTAGTACCTGTGAAAAAAACAGCAAACTCTTCACTGGTAATGCCTTTATCAAATACGGTGTTGCCGTCAAAGTTTTCAGTTGTCATAATAGATTGCCTTTTATTTAATTCATGTTGTTGTTATGGATTTTTATACTAGCATGGTGAAAAAACGTTCTATGTTAAAATTACCATTTAGCATCACTCACGGTGCGATTATTAACACAAAAACACGTCTCATCACATATCTCAACGTTTTTAAAGAATAAATTTAAGCTGTCATTAAAATTATTGTAAAAACAGAAGTTTTGGAATCAAAGCAAGTTTGTTTTTAAAGGGATGATTATTTTAAATACAAAACTTTGAAGATTATTTTGACTAAATAAAAAACAGTTTGTTGTAATAATTTACTCACATTTCATTTAGATGACTACAAAGCATAGCAAAATGCTAAATCTATGTTATAGTAACAAAACATCAAGGGGATGTTATTGGCTTCGACGCTGGTAATGAAACTTATAGATGCATGCCGAGAGCGCATTTTCTCTCGTAAATAAAATTTGCATTTTTTTAGTCGCAAACGACAAATCTTACGCTCTAGCTGCCTAAGGGCAGTTTGTCCGACCGTTAGTTTACTTGTGGTCTAACAGTCCGATCGAAGCGCACGCACACAAGTCCGTATAAAACCAAGCCTCGGGGTTTTGTACTAAATTAAGAGGATCGCGCTTTAAACCCTGTTCGTCGGGTCTTTCAGTGTTAAAACAATAGACGATATCTAAGCATGTAGTATTCTCGAGCGTAGTGCTGGCGGACGCGGGTTCAACTCCCGCCATCTCCACCATATACTTAAACTTATATGCTCTAATATGAAAAATGTAAGTTATAAAGCCTTGATTCTTAACGGATTGAGGTTTTTTTTATGCCTAAACATAGTGTTATATGGGTTTATATAGCGTTATATAGTATTGCTTAGCATGTATCCCTACGTGTATCCTTTCATATTTATTGAAACCGTAGGGATACAAGAAAATGAAAAGGTCAGATATAAAACGTCGTCCGTTGTCGGATACTGCCTTAGCAAGTCTTGAGCCTGAGGATAAGGAATATAGAGAGTTAGACGGTAATGGGCTGTACTTTAGAGTTAAGAAAGACGGCAACAAGTCATGGCAACTTAGATATAAAAAACCATGTGGTAAGTGGTCGTGGCTAGGTATTGGTGGCTACCCTGAAATAGGCGGACAGCTTGCAAGGAAGAAAGCCCAAGACTTTATGGTAGACATAGGCAAGGGCGAAAACCCAGTCATTACCAAGCAACAGCGTAAAAGAAAAGAATTAGAAGAAAATACGGCGACATTTGAAGCCTTAGCGAAAGAATGGCTCACCACAAAACAAGGTAAGTGGGTAGATGCCACAATGACCCGTAATAGGGGAGCATTAGAAAAACATATATTTCCGACCTTTGGTAAACGGCTATTTGCATCTATACGCCCTATTGAGTGGTTAGAGCATTTAAAACGTATTCAGCAACAACAACAGATATTTGAGCAAGTAAACCGTATGCGTTCTATGTGCAGGGATATATACGACTATGGCAAAGTGACTGGACGTATTGATTACAACCCACTAGAGGGCTTACACAAATACCTAGAGCAAGGTAAAAAAGAAAACATGGCTCATGTGAGCGAACAAGAATTACCAATATTACTCAGAGCCATAGATAACTACCCAACGCCTGACATGAAAATAGGTTTAAAGCTGTTAGCTATGTTGTTTTGCCGACCAAGTGAGTTAAGACAAGCCCAGTGGGGTGAGTTTGATCTAGTCCAAGCAATATGGACGATACCTCAAGAGCGTATGAAGAAACGCCGTGAGCATATTATCCCATTACCTACACAAGCCATTGAGCTACTGGCAGAGTTAAAGCCTTTGAGTGGTCATTCAGACTATTTATTTCCTAGCCGATCTAATAACCATAAGCCCAAGTCAGACACCGTATTTATTATGGCACTACGGCGTTTAGGGTATGAGGGCAGACAAACACCACACGGATTTAGACATATTGCCAGTACCATATTAAACAATAAAGGTTTTGACGAGCGTCATGTGGAATCAGCCCTAGCACACGTTAAAGACGGCGTGGCAGGGGTATATAACAAAGCCCAGTACATAGAGGACAGAAAGACCTTAATGCAATGGTATGCCAACTATTTAGAAGAACTTGCAGACGATAGCGTAATTCAATTTAAAAAAGCATAACGGCGATATAACTTATCGCCCTAATTGGTTTTATATGGGCATTTATAGGTGAATATGGGTTATTATTAGAGCGTTAAGTCTAGCCTGACGGGGCGAAAGTACACTACCCAAGTGTATTGGCTTAACTTATTTTCTTTGGGTGCTGTGGGAGGTATTGAGTTTGAGTAAGTGTGAAAATGATTTAAACAGCTTAAAACAGCAGTTTATTAGTATTTATGACTTACTAGAGTTGCTTACTAATATTGATAATTCTAGCCCACAAGTTATAGCAAAATGGTTAATGCATAATAAAAGTATTCTATTACGTTCAAAATCTCTAGTTTTTCAAAATGAATATGATTTAAAGGAATACGAACTTATTAATAATGCTCAGTTTCTATCACCTCTAAAAACCATAGAATTACTTGCAGATGGTGTTGATAGTGATGACATATGTGATATGGATATCTTGGGCTTTTCACGGTGGCAATTGTTAATCGATTTAAAGAGAGTGGGTTTTGCTATACCTGATAGTGAAATAAAAAGAAGTGAGGCATATATATCCACAATTTGCCATGATACAGATGATAATTTTTATAAAAATCAATGCATTACTCTAAGAGAACAATATGTTTCTATTTCAAATAAAAAATTTATAGATCAGCCTGTAAAACAAAAACACAATATTCGTCATATTGATCTTTTAGACCCTCAAAAGCCTCTTATGTATAACAAAAGACTTGCATGTTTACTTAGGGTTACTTATGACTTATTACATTTAGAAAAATTTGATCATCAGCCAACAAAAGAAAAACGAATAACCGATTGTTTGGAGGAGTACGGAAGTGATTATGGTTACCCAGCTACTGACACTAATGTTAAGCATTTTTCTTATTTAATTCACACAAGAAGTAAGTCAAAAAAAGTGGCAAAAGAATTAATGGAAGATATTATAAATCCACACTAAAAATACTATTTTGACTTGGAAAAGATGGCTTATTAAAACTAAATACTAATCAGACCGACCAAAATAGTATTTTAGACAATTAAAATACTATCTCTATTACTAAAAAAGATATTTTAACGACAGTTTCTAGTTTTTTTAACGATAAAAATCATATATTTAAAGATTAAAATAACATTTTTTTCATTGTTCTAATTTGTTCTTATATATCCATACCTAAACGTATGGAGCTATAGAAATGCAACCTTTAAGAATTACATATAATCAAGCATGCCACTTGCTAGGCATTACTCGCAGTACCTTGCGAGATTTACCAAAAAAAGACCCATCATTCCCGAAGTGCTACAAATTTGGTAGTACACGACAAGCACCGGTCTATTACGATTATGCCGATCTATTAGCATGGCATAACGCACAAAAAGAAAAAGCTACTGGTGTGGAGGCATAACCCCATGACCAAGACACATCAAACTGCCGTATTAACCCACTTCAAAGACGGTAAGACCATAACCCAAGCTGAGGCTATTTGCTATTACGACTGTTACCGCCTAAGTGCTGTTATAGATCGACTACGCAAGCAAGGCTATAACATCGTTACACATGCAGAGCCTAACCTAAATAACAAAGGCACTCATGCACGTTATGAATTGGTAGAGGTGCAAGCATGAAAGGATTAATCATTTCTCAATATCATGGCGTAGATTGCCAATTTAATGAAGATGGGTGGTTTAACGCTACATTGGTCGCAAGCCGATATAACAAGCAAGTACATGAATGGGTACGATTACCTGAAACCCAAAAATACTTAGAAGCACTTGAACGCAAATACGGGAAAATCCCGTATTTGAAAACTAGACGCGGAAATAATGGCGGTACATGGCTACACCCAAAATTAGCAGTACGTTTCGCTCAATGGCTAGATATAGACTTTGCTATTTGGTGTGATGAACAAATAGATCAATTATTACGAGGTAAACACCCGGTATTAGATAAGAAGCGGTTACGTCATCAAACAGCTTCAACCTTTAAAGTATTGACTGCTGTACTTAAAAACACCCTAGAACAACAGGGTAAAGAGGTGAAACGGTATCATTTTATGAATGAAGCACGGCTTATTAACTGGGCTTTGAATGGTGAGTTTAAAGGATTAGACAGAGATAGCCTGAGCTATGAGGACTTAGACCTACTAGCAAGCCTTGAGGTACAAGACCTGATATTGATTGCATCAAAATGTACCTATGAGGAGCGTAAAACAGCATTACAGGAACATACCCAACAGGTTATGCACAAGCCTACTCAAAGCATCACGTATGCAAGCATGGAGGCTTAAACATGACTAAAACCAACTTTGGATTAACCATCAAAAACAAAGCATTACTAGGGTGTGGTGATTTCTACCATACCTATAGCATTGATAATACAGGTAAACGCAAAAGTGCGTTCACGGCGTACCTGAGCCACCACCTGACAGGTGAGGTTATCGTCAAAAATGACGTAAAGGTACAACCTCAAACTGAGGACATGCTTCAACCACCAACGGCGGACGAACAACACGTAAATAATGTAAACATCAGACAACATATACACAGTGTGATTATGCCTTTTACCCCAATGGGGGAAATCGAAACAATCAACCACTTACAGACGTTTCCTCAAATTGAGGAAGTGCCTAAGGTAGATCAAACCTTATCATTTCTTAACACCTTACTACGAAAATATCGTAGTGAATTTACGTCATTGGTGGATAAACCAAACAAGCTAAAAGATAAAAAGGTGATTGCAAAAGATAGATTAAATAATTATCCTAGCTTTGCTTTGAGCAAAATCTCAAGGTTAGCTTTGGTCGGCTATAAGTTTTCAACAGGCGTACAGTCCGCAAGGGCTTTTTTTGTGCGTAATATCTCTATGCGTTCGCATGTTATGGCGAGGCTGGAGAGGGACATATTTATATGTGCAGGTAACCTGTTGAGCCTGTCGACCAACCCTTTTCAGCTTTGCCACCCTTACTTGGTCGTAAATGGTAAAGCTCCTATATCAACAGGAGTGCATACTCATGCCTAAACAAAACACGAATACAAAACAATATACAGCTTTAGACCTTGCTGACATTCACGCTTGTTTCAATAAATATTTAGATTTATTCCGTACAGCAATCCACGATATTCAAATACGCATTACTGAGTTAAAAGGTCGTGTGTCACCTGAAAATGAGATGTACTTTATACAGCTAGAGAGTGTCTTATCTATCTACGAGTACATGGTTGAGGGACGTTCTGAGCATTATCAAGATTTAGAAGATAAGTATGATTTAGAGCATGATGCCCCAACAAAATGGAGCATCTAACATGAAGAAATTAAGCATTGCCCCTAAATATGACTGCATTGATATGACTGATCTTGCGACATTGGTACATGAGCAGATCGACTGGTTAAGCACAGGCTTGGCAGATATTCGCAAAGAGATATTAAGCGTTAAAGCAGAGTTAACAAACCGCGATTCAAACAATCAATATAAGTTTTCTATTTTGGAGAAGAAAGCCGAGATTTTCGAGTATTTAGCGGAGGATTTCAAAAATATATTTGATAAGGAAATAGCAAAATATACGGCTGAAATTGAAGAAGATAGTGAGGGGCAAGCATGAGTAAACATGAAGCCCCTACGGCAAGTGGCAACCCTAAATCACCGTTAGAAATTATAACCGATGCACAGGTATTAAAGCCACAAAGTAACCAATATTTAACACATGATTTAATTGTATGTTTCGGCAGTCCTGAACAGCCGATCTATGTTGATGTTGGCGAAGTAACTATAGGCAATCAACAGTATATAGACCCTTTGTTATTGCCCATTGTGAATGGTTCATTACAGCACATACAAACCTCAATTTTGAGTTTTGATAAATCTGTATATATTTACCCTGATGGCGGTATGGCAAAAGGCTTTGCCTACTTTGGTGAGATGATAAAAGATCAACCGATTATTATTACTCACCACTTAGAAGCGTTCTTTAAAGTTGCCTCTACTGGGTACGCCGTTGCATTGGTGTTATTGCCTGATGTATGTAAACCGCTTGAGCATAAGCCACTAAACACATACGACTTTAAACAAGTTGAATATGTGGTAAATCAACTGAGCAATGCAGGTTATACGGCGTTATACATGCCTACACGCCCCGAACATATTAAAGCTGATGAATATGTGCAGCTAGAGCAAAACACACCGTTAAGGTTGTTAAATCAGTACATGCAAGTGGGTGATAGTAAGTTTTTAACTGAGCTGAGTGGTGATAATGACCATGCAGAGGTTAAAGCGTTTCTTGATGAAGCGATTAGAGCCTTACCCAAAACAGATCCATTGAGTAATGAGTGGGGCGAGTTAATACCCCTTAATCCGTCAAATACAGTGGAAAGTACGCCGTATCCGATTAACTCATTACCCAATCTAGCAAGACAGGCAATACAAGCTATAGCCGAGCATGTACAAGCCCCTATTGCCATGACTGCCCAATGCGTTATTGGAGCAATGTCGCATATTGCACAAGCAAGAGTAAATGCACCTCACCCATTTAAGACACAGGGCGAACCATGCGGATTGTTCTTACTGACTGAGGGGCAAAGTGGAAGCCGTAAGAGTACAAGCCGAGATATGGCAGATAGAGCCATTATTCAGCATGAAAGAGAGCAATATGAGGAATACCGTAAAGAGGTAGAACAACATAAAACCTTACTGGCAGGGCTTGAACGCAAAGAAAAGGAAATATTCTTAAAAGAAAGCCCACCACCAAGCGACCCGATTAGTAGATATAGCGATATTACACTCGAAGCCATAGCAGGGCTATATGTTGATGGTGTGATTAGTGATGCGTCCATATCCAGTGATGAAGCAGGGCAATTCTTTGGCGGTAACACCATGAAGTCAGATACCCGAAATCATGCACTAGGAGGCTATGCGAAGCTATTTGATGATGGTTCGGTGGAACGTACACGGTCTAAGTCGAACCTTAATGGTAGTGGTCGGGCTTATGATGTACGGCTTACATTCAATCTGCAGGGACAACATGAGGTTTTATCCGATGCACTGAAAGACCCAGTGCTAAGAGGACAAGGCTTCTTACCACGTTTTATATTAACTATCCCTGAAAACCTAGCAGGGACACGTCTACAAACAGCAGATAAGCAAGCCACCAATGCAAGCCTAGATCAACGCTTAATTGCTTACTGGTATCGGTGCGAGTATCTACTCAATGCTACACCTATGCCACAAGACATAGAAAAGGGCGATGATGGGCGTTATGTGTTGTACATGGATAATGACGCTAAACAGATTGATCTTGCGTTCTACAACGAAATAGAGCGATTACAAGCTAAGGGTGAACGCTATGAATATCTCCAAGCATTTGCAAGTCGGGCAAGTCAGCTTGCTAGACGTTTGGCTACCGTGTTCGCTTACTTTGAGGGTTTAGAAAAGATAGATGCTAAGACCTTACAAGGGGCTTGTGATGTAGTACGTCATTCATTGGGTGAATGGGCGAGATATGCAGATATTGAATCGAAAGAGGAGAGTGATGCACAGCGTTTAATACAGTGGCTCATTAAGAAAAGTAAGCAACAAAATGTAGATAAACTTGCTTACTCATATATTCAAACATCATGCCCAAGACCAATGCAGAAAAACAGTAAGCTACTGGAAATGGTTATACAACAATTAGAAGATTCTAATTATATCCGTGTTGATCTAGTGACTAAGAAGCGATTAGTTGTATTAAACCCTTTTTTACTAGAAAAAGTGACTAAATGACTAAGTTGTTATTAAGTAATTGTTATTTAATGGTTTAGTCTTACATAGTCACTGACTATGCCATGACTAAGTGACTAAATTAGATTGATAATATTGGTTTGATTTAGTCGTTTAGTCGGTGACTAAAAACTATATGACTATGCTTGAAAGCCTTATATATTAAGGGTTTAAATGGTTGTTTAGTCACTTAGTCAGATTTCTAAAGAAAAGTATATAAAAAGAGATTCAAAAAATAGCCTCATCATGTATGGGGCTTTTAAATATCTAGTTTTCCCTAGTTTTATGAGGTTCTAACACCAGTATCATTTAAAAGTCATGTTTAGTCATGGCGTTTTGCTAGGGATATAACTAGCAAAGCACCATACTATTTTAAGCTAGACTATTTTTTATAACTGATTTATTTCTTCTTGAGCTTCTTTGAATATATGCCAGTTTAATAAGTGGTTTTGGTAAATGGTTGCCTTATCAGAAAGCTTTATTCCATAACTCAATAACCTAAAGGCTAATACACTATAAAAAGCATCTACAGCTGAGGGTTGGTTAAACATAAAAGGTTTTTGTGCAGATTCAAATATTTGATTTATCCTTTGAATTTCTATATCTAATTCTTCGGAGATATTAATAGTATCTTTTTTCTCTAAAGTATATGGACATGATTTTCTTAGATTGAAAAAACCTGAGTGCATTTCAGCACAGAGGCTACGAGCTATAGCTTTATCCTTGATAGATAAAGGTAGTAAACAGCCTTTTAGTTCTTGAACATACTCGAAAATAGATAAAGAATCATAAACAAAGATATCTTCATCTATAAGGAATGGTACTAGTCCTGTATAAG
The DNA here is from genome assembly GCF_900197575.1 of Acinetobacter apis. GTDB lineage: Bacteria > Pseudomonadota > Gammaproteobacteria > Pseudomonadales > Moraxellaceae > Acinetobacter > Acinetobacter apis. Next base: position 51,070 of record NZ_FZLN01000001.1, read on the forward strand.
GGTTTTTCTTTAAGTAAAATGCTTTATTAGGGCTGTTTAGATCTATTAAATGTACTTGATATTTTATATTAGCTAATTTTAAACAAATTAAAGCTCTTATAGACCAAGTAGACAATGTGCCAACATAAATTTCCATATTTGATAATTAGCCTGTATTTAAATAATAAGAAGATTTAAGAATATAGCACTAAATCTCATGGTTAATATTTGATCTTTAATTTTAATGGTATTTCTATAAGTGTCCATGAACCTAAATCTTGTTTGACAAGATATATTCTTATAGCTTACTCAAAGTACCTATATATAAGGCTTACAGCGTTTTTTATACCCCTCGCTTTGTCATACTACGTCAAACAAAATAGACAGCAGTGTTATAACAATACGGCTTTAATGCTTATCTAGTAAGGGATATAGGGCATTTTATACTTATTGCTTTCTAGCTACGTCTAGCAAGAAATTGCCTTTCTAACGTGTTCAAAAAGTCGGTATAGGTATAGTAGAAATCACCATACCCCCATTTTAAAGTTCAGGTTTTCTCAGGTTTTGACACTTCAAAATGTCAAGTTTTGACAAGTTGGTACTTCTGAAAACTTCAGTTTTGATTTCAAGTTTTATCAAGTCCAAAGGTGAGGTTTTGTGAGGTTCTAATGTTGGGTTTTGTGGGGTTCTAATAAAGGGTTGTTCTCATTAGTCATAAATAACGAGCGAACTTTTAAAAGTCAGGTTTTGTCATGTTTCGTTAGATCGTCAAAGGTAAAAGGTTCTACTGGAATATATAAGCCTTATTCATGTTTATATTTTACATTTTTATCGACACGTTATACCCCTCATGTCGATATTTTACGGTTTTATCGACATGACAATAATATTTATATTGGTTGTATATGGTTGTCTTTGGTTGCACTGTTGATTATAATTTATACTCAAACTTATGAGGGTATAACAATGGCTTTAACAGCAGTAAAAATTGATAACGAAATACTAGCCGATGCCAAAGCATACGGCGAGGCAGAGAGTAGAAGTACAGCTAAACAAGTAGCTCACTGGGCAAGAATTGGAAAGATTGCACAAGATAACCCAGACTTAACCTATGAGGATATAACCGAGATATTGCTAGGTATGGCACAGGCTAAAGCAGGCATGACTACACCATATAAGTTTGGTTGATTCATGGATATTAGACAAACCCCATTATTTGAACGTGCAGTTAAGAAAATCACTAAGCAAGACAAAAAAGACCTAGACCAAGCAGTTAAAGATATTTGTGATAATCCCGATATAGGGGAAAGCAAAAAGGGCGACTTACTGGGTGTGAGTGTTTATAAATTCAAGATGAATAAGAAACCAGTATTATTGGCTTATTCAGTTGATGAAGCAGACAATACAGTAATAACCCTTTATTTATTGAAACTAGGTAGCCATGAGAATTTTTACAGGGATTTAAAGAAGCATTAGACACAAAACGCACTTTTGCGCTTTGCTTACTTATCAGTGTGATAAGGGTTATCCAACTTTGGATATGCCCCTTTTTTTTGCTTTACAGCCCTTAATTTATAATTCACGTATAAACCATGATATATAAGGCTTACAGGGCTATTTTTACTTTTCAATCCGTATAGCTACGTAAAGCAAAACAATCAAACCTTACCGTAATCTTACCGTCCTATAACCTCGTTAAACCTTGGGGTAATCTTGGGGTTCTTTTTATAAAAAATTGCCGTTCTTTTTGATTAGATTCTAAATCAGACCAAGACCTATAAATAAGAGTTTCGCAACAACTACGCGCGCGAGGGTATTTACCAAAATATAGGGATGTTGTTAAAAACGATACCCCACTATGACTTACTACTTTTTACTACACTTTTCGGGTAGTGAACGACATTCACCTACTAGTGAACGTCATTCACTAGTTAGCCAATCAAAACAACCATCATGTAAAGAGTGATTGTTGCCATGGGGTAGCATTTGAAATGCGGAATTACTGCACCTATTCAAAGTGAACCAATCGAATAGCTCAAAATGAGCCAATCTCATATATAAGGGTTACAGGTGTGCTTGCTGAGTTTGGGAGAGAATATGGAAGTTAAACTCAAAGATAATTAGGGTAATTAATGCTGTACAAATTTACAGCAATGACTTTTTTGTATCCCCATATGTATCCCTTGAAAAATAGCTATTAACTATATCTATGTAAAACAGCAATTTACTTGTTGAGTTCAATTGTCGCCATCGACTGATAAAAAAGCCTTAATCTTTCATAGATTAAGGCTTTTTTATTTGTTTGAATTTATAAAAATGATATTCCATTGATATGGGTTAAAGAATTAAAAATGCTTACTTTGATAAGCTTTCTACATCATGGAATACAATTCTTTGTCTTAATTTTGATCACTTGCCTTGTTCTATTTTACAGATTTATTTAATATGTAAATTGAAGGTAATTTTTTTTGTAATTTTTGTATTTTTTAAGTTTGCAATCAAATAATGATGATTGCGTTTTTTAAGGGTAAAAAAATGATCGCCATTGTGGGGAAAAATGCTGTTTTGCGGACAACATTCATAGCTTTAATGGGCATATTGATCAGTTCTTATAGTGCATTCGCTTTTGCACAGCCTAAAGCCGGCAGCAGCATTACCAATATTGCAAGTGGCGATTTTTATGATGAGCAAGGCAATTTACAAGTTATTAATTCAAATGCAGTGGTACTCACAGTACAGCCAATTTATGCGCTGAGCTTACAAAGCAATCAACAAAATATTGGTACCATTGGGAGTAAAGTCAGCTTTCCCCATGTGTTAATGAATACAGGGAATATTGCAGATGACTATAAGCTGAGCTTAACGCAGCTTACAAATGATCAATTTAATTTAGAAAATATCGCTGTTTATATTGACCGTGATCAAAACGGCGAGCCTGATGACAATAATAATTTACTCAGTGAGACAAGTAGCTTTCGCTTAGCAGCAGATGAATTTGCATCTTTAATTGTCGTTGGTGGGATCCCAACCAACTTGTCTGAAAATAATATTGCCAACTTTACCTTAACAGCAACAAGTCAACACAATACAAATATTGCCATGACCGTCAGTGATACGGTTAAAGTCGTTGATGATGCAGTGATTCAAGTGACCAAAGCACAAAGTGTGAGCACAGGTAAAACAGGCACTGAAATCACCTATACATTTAATTATAACAACACAGGAACTGCAGCAGCTCGATTGGTACTTAGTGATACCTTAGCAACAGATTTGACTTATCAAGCGAGTAGTGGTCGTTGGAGTAATGGTTCAGGTGCATTGACTGATGCAGATGATACAGAAACAGGTGCCAATACAGGATTAAAATATAAAGCAAGTAATGGAAAAATTGATTTTGAGCTTGAAAGTATTGCTCCCTTAACACAAGGTAGCATTAGCTTTAAAGTCCTTGTAAATGCCAATGCAGCACAAAAAATATCAAATACGCTGAGTTATCAACAATATAATACAGCCAATACTGTGACTAAAAATACACTCACTAATACAGTAATTTTTAATGTAGAACAAACTTTAGGTGTTGTACTTAATTCAAATGCAAGTAGTGCAAATGATGATGGTGAACCCAATACAGGTTCAAGTAATTTACAAAGTTTAAATAATACCTTTGGTGGTGTGGCCAAAGAAATTCAATTTGATAATTATATTTGGAACACAGGACAAGCCACAGACACTTATAATTTAACGTTTTTACAAAGCAATGTGCCAAGTTGTGCTGTCGTCCGTTTATATCATGCAGATGGGCGAACATTACTGACAGATACCAATGGTGATGGCATGTTGGATACGGGCGGCTTAGCTTCAGGTGCTGTTAAAAGAATTAAATTAGGCCTGTATTTTCCATCAAATTGCACATCAAGCAATGTTATGGATATTGATCTCACAGCAAGCTCTATTACGGATACAAGCATTAAAAACAGCACACGTGACCGATTAATCAATACTGTGGCAGTGGGTGAGAGTGATTTATACAACAGCAACAACTCAGGTGCTGGTGTAGGTAATGTGGCAGGCGCTAGTGGTCAAGCGTTGCTTATTAAAACAGCAGCGAAAGGATCACAAGCTATTTTCCCTTTGGTTATTAAAAATAATAGTTCAACGGCAAATAATTATAATGTATATGCCTCAAGTGAAAGCATTGATGTAAATAGTATTAGTACAACACTTCCTGCAGATTGGACGGTTAAATTTTATCATGCAGATGCGGCATGCCAATCTTTACAAGGTGAAATGACCAATACAGGCAGTTTGGCTGCAGGCGCCACAAAGTCATATTGTGCTGTGGTGACAATCCCTGAAAGTACGACATTGGCCAATTTACCACTTTGGTTTGCTGCAAAATCTCCGATGAATGCTCAAGCAGACAGTATTAAAGATCAGGTAGATATTGCGGTACGCCAATTAACTCTTGCAAATGATCAGCAAGGGCGAGTAAATATTGCTGGCACAGTGGTATATCTACATACATTAAAAAATATGGGCACTGTCATTGAGGGCGATGCCGCAGGGAAAGTGAGCTTAAAAGTTACACCGCAAAATGTAAATGATGGATTTACTTATGCATTATATTTTGATGCAAATCACAATGGGGTTTTAGATGAAAATGACCCGCTTGCAACAGATTTATTTGTGACAGGTGGGCTAAACCCTAAACAGTCTGTGCAATTGTTATTAAAAGTTCAATCATCATCTAGCGCAACTAACGGCATGTCTAGCACTGCCAATATTGTGGTGTCAGCAAAAAACACTGTGCAAGGCTTAACTCTTGCCACTGTACAAAATACAGATTTGACCACAGTAGACCCTACACAACTTCGCTTAACCAAAGAACAAAGCAAAGACGAAACTTGCGTCTTGAGCAATGTTGCAACTGCAACTTATAGCAGCACTGCAATGATGATTAAACCCAATCAATGCGTGACTTATCGTTTAACCATTAAAAATGAAGGTTCTACACAAGCTGCGAATGTGGTGATTAATGATGTTGTTCCTGCGTACAGTATTTTAAGAAGTAACTTAAATCCGTCTGTGAGTAAAGGGACTGTGGCAGTGAGCGGCCGGCAAATTTCAGGAAATATTGGCGCACTTGCAGCACAAGAACAAGCCATATTGTACTTTTCTATACAAGTTACACCTTAATTGGGGCAGAGCATAAACATGAAAATGATGAGTGTATTAAAACAGTTGCGTGCCCTAATAAGAATACTAATGGCCGCTTTTGCGATGCTAGTCATTCTGCAACAGGTTACTTTGGCTGCATCAACACAGCAAGTAATTAGTAATATGGCTATTGGTGAATATAGCGAAGAGGGGTCAAGCGTTGTTCAAGTTAGTCGATCTAACTTAGTTCAAACCACAATTTTACCGGTATATTCAGTCAATTTAACAGCCAATCAAACCAAGACAGTGGTTGCAGGTCAAAAGGTATACTTTAACCATACCTTAACCAATACGGGTAACGATGTAGATCAATATACCTTTGCCTTAACAAATAATACAGGTGACAGTTATGATCTTAGCAATTTGGCAGTATTTTTAGATAAAGATAATGATGGTGTGCCTGATGGCGCAGCGATTACGTCATACCCTCTAAGCGCTGGCGAATCAGTCGGTTTGATTGTGTCGGTGACTGTACCTGGTACAGCAACATTAAATCAAACTGGTCTAGTGAGCTTAAATATCACGTCATCAAATAGTGCATCAGGCACCAAATTGAATGTGGATACCACGACTGTCACCAATCAATCTGCATTGGTGGTACGCAAAAAATTCTCACAAACGACTGCTGCAAATGGTGATGTATTGACAGTTCGTGTGGACTATCAAAACATAAGTAGTATTGCCACAGGTGTTGTCACCCTAACCGATACTTTGGATTCAAGTTTAGTGTATCAGTCTAATAGTGGTGAGAATTGGAATGGTGTTACTGTTAATCCGAGTGAAGGCAGTAATGACCCAACAGGTATTAACTACAGCGTGGCATCTAATGTAGTGACTGCAACTTTAAGCAGTGTTGCTGCCAATAGCAGTGGTTATATTGAATTTAAAGTTAAAGTGAATAAGTCTATAGCAGGTGCTGTCAATAACACTGTTAATGCTCAGTATGATCATGATAATAATACATCCACTGTCAATATTTCTGATCTGAGTAATTTAGCCGTTGTTAATATCGCACCAATTTATGCGGTTAAAATCAATGGTAGTGCGACAGATGTAAGCAACAGTACAATAGTGGTGGCAACTCAAGCTGTGCAAGGTGGTGAGCTGACTTTTAATAACTATGTTTGGAATACAGGCAATACAACTGACCGTTTTAACCTTACATTGACTGCAAATACATTTCCAACAGGAAGTCAGATTGAGTTTTATCGTGCAGATGGTGTGACCCCTTTATTAGACAGCAATGCCGATGGTATTCCTGATACAGGATTTATTTCTGCAAATACGCCGTTTCCAATTGTAGTGAAAGTCCGCTTACCAAGTAATTATGCGGTGACAACAGAAACAACATTTGAAGTTTCGCCTCAAGCACAGTCAATTGCTGATGTGTCTAAAAAAAGTATCATTAAAGATCAGGGGAGTTTACGTGCAACAACCACAGCACGACTCGTTGATATCGCCAATAGTCCTGAAAATAACGGTGTTGGCAATGGTAACGTTGATAATGCAGGTGCAGCATGGAAAACTTTAACCACAACCACCACGGTAAGTGCCGTGGCAGGCGGGCAAGTGGTTTTTCCTTTAAGCGTGACACATACAGGGATAGCCACAGAATATTTGCTCAGTGCAAATGCGGCCACTGACTTTACTCGTTTAACATTGCCAAATGGCGTCAATAATGTACGTTTTTACACTGCACAAAATGCAAAAGATTGTAGTGTTTTAGGGACTGAGATCGGAAAAACTCGCTACTTAAATGATGGTGAAAGTCAGTTGGTTTGTGCGGTTGTTGCAGTCAGTGCTCAAACCACTACAACCACCACACCAATTTACTTTAGAGCTTTTTCTAGCAGTTTAGTCAGTACAAATAACAGCAGTAATCCAAGCCAAGATTTAATTAAAAATGCGATTACCATTCAAAGTATGAATGCAGTAGCGCAAGTAGAATTGATGCCAAGTGCACGTGGTCAGGTGGCACCTTTAGGTACAGTGGTATACCGTCATATTCTTAAAAATAACACTGACCGTGAGTTTGCAGGCAACTATAGTTTTCTGATAACCAATGACCAAAATGCATTTCAGAGCACGCTATTTTATGATGTGAATGCAAATGGAGTATTTGATTCAGGTGATTTTAATATACGTTATTTAACTGATTTGCCCAACGGTAAACTTGCAGCTTATGAGCAGGTTAATCTATTACTACAAGTCAAAAACTTAGCAGCAAATAATTTAACACAAGCCAATAATACTCAAGTGAATCTCATCAATGTAAGCACAGGGCAAGTGGTTGCATCGATTATAGATGTCACGTCAGTTAATCAAACACAGCTCAAACTCACTAAATTGCAAGCGCGGGACTTCAATTGTGATGGCACAGCAGATGAAGCATATAGCGCAAATGCAATGACCATTGGACAGCAAGATAATGGGCAAGGGCAGTGCGTATTCTATAAAGTGACGCTCACCAATAGTAGTGCTACAAGTTTAGAAAAGGCATTTAACTTTAGAGATATGACTCCTGCATATACGGTGTTGTTTCAAGCACCTACTTGTACAGCATGTAGTGCTACGACAGCACCAAATGTTGGTGCACCAGGCACGTTATCAGGCACGTTGAGTCGTGTTGCAGCCAATCAAAGTTATGATTTTATTTTTGGGGTGCGCTATGTTGGGAAATAATAAGTTCACCACAGCAGTTGGCCTCATTTTCAATTTTCATCGAGTATTTTGGATCATGAATCGTATTATTTCTTGGGTTGTGGTGGTTTTAAGTGTTGTAATCTTGACACAAAATAGCTTTGCAGCACCGCCAACACTTGAAATATTTTCCAATTCTGGTTCTGGGCAAGGGCCGACCAATGCATCTGGAACACAGACTTTTTTACTCAACCGAAATAACCCTTCAGATAATACAACAGAAGCCTATACACCGACGACATCGGTCAGTTATAACATCACAAATTCTGTCTACAACACTGCGATATATTCAGGTCAAGGTAATACAGCAAATAAGCCTGAACTAATGTTTGGTGGAACCACAAGTGGCAATACCGTGGTTGCTGCAAATATTCTTCAACGGTTAAATGCAATTGGTAGTGCAGAAAGCACCATGTTTGCAGCGTCATTACAAAATGCCACTGCCAATTGTAGCAGTGGCACAGATGGTGCTGCTTGTCTAAGTACCAATGGCGGTATTGATGCTGCTGTTAACCAAGGCGTAAATTTTTTAGCTTTGGCTAAATCGTTGGTCAATGTCAGTGGTGCAAGTACATCGCGTGTTAAAATTGGAACTGTACAAATTTCATTTAACCGTCCAGTGACAAATCCAATATTACAAGCCAGTGGTTTAGGTGGAACAGCTGGGACAGGTTTAGGTTTAAGTGCTGAATTTACTCTGACAGCAAGTAATACAAATGTGACCATGCAGCGTATTGCAGGAAATCGAAATTTTGCAGTCAATGGTATGAATATTGTGAATACTGCATCCACCATTAATGCATCGAGTGCCAGTGGTGGTGCAAGTGGTACAGTTTATTTAAAAGGGAAAGGTATTACCTCATTAACTTTCGACATTTATATGCGAGGGGATGGTGGGAGTAATGCAAATTATACAACCACTAGCGCGGATGCCTTTTTCTTTGGCATTTCAAGTATTGATGCCGACAGTGATCTTTCTATTGTGAAAAGCCAACGTGTTGGAAGTAATGGAAATTTTGTTACTACACAGCTGAATGATGTACCATTAAATTCCGTGCTGCAATATCAATTATTGATAACCAATAACAAGCCACTAAATGCAACTGTGGGCGGCTCTGTTTATTTAGCGCCGTTTGCAGATACTCTGCCATCAAGTTTAAAAGATGTCACTCTTGTAGGTACTGCGACCACCACAGGGACAGGTACAACATGTTCACCCACGCTATCTGGCAATGTTCTGCAAGGTACATTTACAGGAGCAGCTGATGCAACTTGTGTTATTACAATACAAGCAACAGCTGCGACTGCAGGTAACATTACAAATACAGCCAGTGTTGAATCCTCATCCACAGACTTGGTGACTAGTAATGACAGTAGCTCAGTGACTGCTGTTGTTCTCTATCCAACGATTACTGGCGATGCCACTGTTTTAGAAGCACGATTTAATATCACACCGAATGTGCCTGTTATTGAGCGTGGTCGGATCGGGACACAATTAATTGATATTAAAAATGAAGGACCAAATGCAGCAACCAATACAATTGCAACTTATATTGCAGCACCAGCCACAGGGGTAACTGTGGCATCTGTTGGGGTGGTAGGTGGTGCTGCATGTACTCAAAGTGGTAGCAATTGGACATGTCCTTTGGGCAGCCTTGCAAATGGTGCAACCAAACAGTTGTCTGTGAGTTATAGCACAGCATCAACATCGACGTTAGGTCTTGCTCAACAAGCGAGTATTCGGGTATCGAGTGATGAGTTTAACCCAGGCAGTGGTGTGGGAGAAACACTGTATAAAGTATGGGGAACCAATCAGCAAAATGAAATCAGTAAAAACGGTGCATTTTGGGTGGGCTATGAAGGTACAGGCGGCACAGCAAGTGTGGGGTCGTACACAGATGAAGGCAGTACAATCACCAATGCATGGCCAATTACTCAAGCCAGTCCAACAGGTGGATATTTAGTCACAAGCGGTAATGCTGTCAATGACTCAGTGTATGCTGCATCAAGTACAACAGCACCTGCAATGATTCAGCGTGTGATCACCAATATGAGTTCGGATGCCAATGCATCGGTACAACTGAATTACATCAATGCACAAAGCAATGGCGATATTATTGGTGATAACCGCCGAGCATGGGAATATACAACAGGCGTCTATGTGGGGAGTGCACAAACTGCAAAAGTGTGTATGGGAAGTGCTCAAACACGTTTAGATGACAGTGGATACATTTTAGTCGATGGCGTGGAAGTTGGTCGGATCGATAGCTATTATAATAATAGTGGTAATACACTGTTAGCGACGTTGACCTTACAGCCAGGTTATCATCGAATTACATATCGTATCGCAAACCGAAATACATATAATAATAATAGCGAGCGCTCAGCAGGGGGGTATGGTGCCATTGGCTTATCATTAAGTGGTGACTGTTCAACTGCAAAATACGATGAAGCAACAGTGGTTGGTATTCCTGTAAATATTCAAATTATTGATGGTGCAAAAATCAAAATTGCCAAAACTTCAATTAATGGCGTCGGTACGTTTAGTTATAACAATCTGAATAATTTAGTCAACAACAGTACAGATGTCACTACTGAAACGGTGACTACTGTAACAGCAGGAACCACTGTTATTTCTGCACAACAATTGTGGGCAAAAGCATTAAGCAAAGATGTCACCATTACCGAAACCATGCTTGATGGATATGTATTATCTGGTGTGAGTTGTACAGATGCCAATAGTACAACCACTGGTAATACAGGGACATTTTGGACGCTCACCAATCAAGTTTTGACCATTCCTGCAGAACGTATTAAAGAAGGTGCAAATATAACCTGTACTTTTACCAACACTAAATTAATTTATATTGATATTACAGGGCGTGTGTTTGCAGATAACAGTGGTACAACGCTTGATGCCAGCAAAGCCTATAATGCAGTTCAAGATACAGGTGAAGTTGGTATTGCCAATAGCACGATTGTATTAAATAACTGTAGTACAACGCAGTTGGCATCTACAATCACACGTGCCAATGGTGATTATGTATTCTCGATTGAGCAAAACCAATTGCCTGCATCATTTTGTATTGTGCAGCAAAATCTACCTGATTATACCTCGGTCAGTGGTACCACAGGTTATACACGTTCAACTGATACCATTACACTGACCAAAACCAGTGCAACCAGTTATATTGCAAATAACTTTGGTGATGTAAATCTGAGTGTTGTATTAAATGAAGATGGTCAGCATACAGCAGTTGCAGGCGATGTAACGGATTATCCACATCGTTTAATCACCCAAACACCTGTTCAATTGACTCAAATGATGCAAACACAAACACAGCAACCAAGTGGCAGTAGTGATCAGCCATGGCAAGCGTTGGTATACCGAGATAGCAATTGTAATGGGCAAGTGGATGCAGGAGAGGGCGTATTTAATCCAACAGCGACAAATAGTATTTCGCTGTTGCCAAATACAGCGCTATGTTTAGTACAGCGTGTGTTTGTACCTAAAAATGTGGCTGCAGGTGCAAAACATATTGGCGAGTTACAAGCGAGTTATCAATTTGCATTGAGTAATCCATCTCAAACCATTTCAGGGCAAACATTAAAACGCCAAGATGTCACATTAATTGGCAGTGCAGGTTTAACTTTAACTAAAAAAGTGCGTGCTGTTGCAAGCTGTCCATCAACATCATCAGATACCAATGTTTTTGCAATAAGTAATCAAGCCGCTAAAAAAGACAATTTAGAGTATGAAATCACTTATAAAAACAACAGCAGCAAGAAACTGCAAAATGTCAAAGTTAAAGATACATTGCCAACGGGAACAACGTTTGGAAGTATGAGTTGCAGCATTACACCTAGTGGAAATACCTGTGCAACCAGTCGTACTGATGGAGCACTGACGTGGAATTTAACTGGACTATTAAGCCCTACTGCATCTGGCACGCTACGGTTTTGTGTTGCGCAGTAGAGGTGCTTGACTAGGTGGTATGAATACTTAATTTGGTGATCTTGATTGTATATCACGCTAAGAATTGATCTAAATATATACGTTTCTTGTGCAATATTTAATCTCAATTCAATTATTTTTAAACTCAAGTGTTTAAAATTTAATCTATTAGACTAAAGTTTGTACGATAATGACTTAAAATATAATAAATACTTTGAAAGTAGAATTTAATTCTACATAATTTAACCTTTGGTGAATAATCATTTTGAGTTGAATGCAAAGTTATTCTTATTAAAGTGTTTTTTTAAATTATTTTTAAGATTAATTTAATGTTATTTTAAGGTTTATTAAACAAATGGTTTAAAAGCTTTAATTTTAGTTATTTAAAAATAGCTTATTGCAATATATTTTTGTAAAAATACACAAAATTTTCACAAAAATATATAAAATAGTGTGCGTTATGTATACAATGTGTATATTATTTGAGTGATGTGTTAGAGCATATCAAAGTGCTTTTTTGGGGAATTGGGGGCAGTAAACATGCATTTAAAAAAACATTTGATGCAAGGGGTGTTAGGGATTGCAGGTCTAGTTTTTGCAATGACGGTTGCTGCTGAAGCAAAAGTCACCAAAGATCCTGTTTCAGTTGAGCTCAAAACATATCTGATTAACGTTGGTGCTGATGGGAATCAAACCACAAAGCTTGTGACGAACGTTAAACCGAATGATGTGGTTGAGTATCGTGCAACATATACCAATAACACATTAGGTGAAATTAAAAACTTAGTCGCCACCTTACCTATTCCTGTCGAAACACAATTTTTGGGTAAATCGAAGCCCGACAATGTAAAAGCAAGCATAGATGGTGTGAATTTTGCCCCAATGCCTTTAAAACGTAAAGAAGGTGGTCAATGGGTGGATGTCGCACTGAAAGATTATCGTGCTTTACGCTGGACCATTGCTGCTCTACCAATGGGGAAATCTGTCACTGTTTCAGCTCAAACTCGAGTAAACAGTGAAAAAAATGCAACTAAATAGTCTGAATAACTTTTAATTAAAAAATGATTCAGCACCACTTTTAGCTTGCTTTCTTATACCTTCATTCTTTTGGTCTAAACTAGGCCGAAATAAATTACATTACTTAAAATTTGCCATTTAATCATGGCTTTAGAGAAAACTTGTCAGTCATTTAACTAAATTACATTGATGTTGAATCTTTCAATAGGGGAAAGTTCCAAATGTTTGATCAAATCCAACGTTTAAAGTTGACGAAACTTGCAACCTCAATGGCCTTGCTTGCCGGCGGTGTCGCATTTATTTCAACGGCACATGCCGCTGCACCGACCGCAGGTACAAATATCAGCAACATTGCATCTGCAAGTTATACAGACAGCAATGGTTCAAATAAAACAGTGACATCAAACGTGGTGACAACCACTGTTTTACAAGTTGCAAGTTTTACTTTGGCGTCTGATCAAACACAAACTGCCAATGCAAACGGTCAAGTCTCACTGTCGCATACATTAACCAATACTGGGAATGGAACAGATACTTTTACAGTTGCTGTTGCCAATAATGACAGTCGCGATAATTCAACCGACAACTATGATTTTAGTCGTCTGAATGTTTATCTTGATGCCAATAAAGATGGTGTTCCAGACAGTCAAACACCAATTACCAGTGTGAATTTAGCTGCAGGTGCATCGGTCAATTTAATTATTCAAGCGACAACAGCAAGCAGTAGTGTTGCAGCGGGTGATTTGGGTAAATTAACTGTATCTGCTACCAGTACGTTTGACAACACCATCAGCGGTAAGAACGTCGATACGGTGAAAATTACCAATGGTGCTGTAATTAGTTTAGTGAAGTCTGCAAGCGTGCAAAATCTAGATGCAACTCAAACGAGTACAGCATCGCGTGAAGTAGAATATAGCTTAACCTATCAAAACACTGGTAATACCACAGCAAGTAATGTCACCATTACCGATATTTTACCAAGCGGCTTAACCTATATTGCAGGTTCAGCAACGTTAAATGGTACTGTTTTAAATGATGCTGATACCGACACAGATGGATATAACTTTACAGCAGGTAAAGCAACTTTGGTTTTATCAAGCGTTGCAGCCAACAGTACTGGTGTGTTGAAATTTAAAGTTCAAGTCAATCAAAATGCTGCTGCAGGTAAAATTACCAACGTTGCAGAAGTTGATCCTGATGGCTCAGGTCCAGAAGGTAAAACATCATCTAACTCGAATGATGTTACGGTATTAAGTGTGAAAAAAGGTACTGTAAATGACAGCTTGACAGATGCATTTGCTGATGGTCAAACCACAAGTACACCTACGCCAGATGTGATTACCCGATCCACCACTCAAGGTACGCCTGTAAGTTTTGGTGTAACTAGTGACAGTGGTGAGCCAATTGTCATTCACAATACAGGTAATGTTAGCGAAGCTTATAATATTACAATTAATAAAGATGCTTTACCGCCAAGCAGTATTGTTGAACTCTTTAAAGCAGATGGTGTTACACCATTAACAGATACCAATGGCGATGGTGTTTTAGATACCGGTCCAATTGCAAGCGGTGCAACAGCGCAAATTATTTCAAAGGTGACATTGCCTTCGACCTACTTTACGCCAACACCTGCACCAAGTACGCCAATTAATGCTGTTTTAACTGCTGCGCCAATCAGTAATTCAGCAGCAACAGATACGATTAAATTGGTAATTAGCCAAGTCGTTGCATCAACAGTTGACTTGTCTAATGGCGACAGTACAGACAGCAAAGGGTCGACAACTGGTGCATCAGGTCAAGATACTGGTCAATTTATTGACACGAAGACCACAAAGCCTGGACAAGCCACCAGTTTTCCACTTGTGGTAAAAAACAGTGGCGCAACTGGCGATAATTATAATTTATCGACGTCAACACCATTGCCAGAAGGTTGGACTGTTCAATACTACATCGCAGATGGCACAGGTGCTGCAACAGGTGCACCAATTACCAACACAGGTAATATTCCAAGCGGTAGCAGTGTGAACTTAGTTGCTCTTGTGACACCACCTGCCAATGCAGCAGCAGGCAACCAAGAAGTCTTATTTAAAGTGGCATCGCCTGCAACAGGCTTAACTGATGTCATGTCTGACCGTGTGATTGTAGATACTGTTCGTAAAATTAGCCTTCAAAATGACCGTACAGGTCAGGTTGCCCAAGGCGGTACAGTGGTTTATACCCATACTTTAACCAACAACAGTAACATTGTTGAAGGTACAACATCAGGCAGCTTGCCCTTTACATTAACCAATGATCAAGCAGCAAATGGCTGGGTCACAAGTTTGTTTGTCGATTTAAACAATGACACTGTGGCAGATGCCAATGAATTGGTTACAGGAAATGATCTTGCAGCAATGACTGGCAGTATTGCACGTGGTGCATCAGTGAATTTATTAATTAAAGTTCAGTCACCAAGCAGTGCAACTGCAGGCGTAACCAGTGCTGTGACATTGACCATTAAACCTACGGTTGTCGGTGGTCAATCTGTCGCTGATCTTGCAAATACAGATTTGACCACAGTGACCAGCGGTCAAGTGCGTTTAGTGAAAGAACAAGTATTGGCAGATTGTGCAACTGGCGCGGTAAAGTCATCTACCTATACCCAAAACACAGTTTCGGCAAAACCAGGTGAATGTGTTCGCTATAAAATTGTGGCTTATAACGAAGGCAATGCCAATGTAACAAATGTGGTCATTAGCGATGCAACGCCTGCATACACCACATTAAAAGTGATCAGTGGGGCATCACCAATTGCAACTAATGCAACATTAAGCACATCAACAACAGCGTTGGCTGATGGTTCAACAGGAACCATTTCAGCAGAAAAAACACCGCTGTCACCAAGTTCAAATGCGTCCTTAGAGTTTGTAATCAAAGTAAATAATTAACATGCATAAAGAGCAATTTTGCTCTGTATGCATGGGTTAATGTGCGGACATTTGTGCATGTTTGGCAAATGTCTGCATCAATTCTTTATTTAGACGATTGACTTAAATGGTAGAGCGCTGTGCAACGACAGAAAAAAATCAAAGTATGTCAAAACATATCTTTCATGCTATCTACGTTGACAATATCTATATTGTCTGCTCAGAACAGTCATGCTTTAACTGTACCGAGCGTGGGCACATCAATTCAAAATGTGGCGTATGCCAGTTATTTTGATGCCAATAGCAATCAACAACAATCTGTGTCAAATGCTGTAGAAGTCAATGTTTCTGCACTATATGCGATTACACTAACCAATCCACCGATACTAGAGACTGAACCCAATACACGGGTGATTTGGGCAAATACATTATCTAACAATAGTAATGCACCTGTTCAAGTTCAAATTGAAGCACTTGCAATAAGTGCGTTTAACAATACAAAAATTTATATTGATTCAAATAAAGATGGTCAATTTGATTCAACAGACCAAGAGTTAGTGACCTCTGTTGCCTTACAAATTGGACAAAGTGTAAATTTATGGGTGGTCGCCACCACGAGTTCTGATCTCACTGAAGGGCAACAATTTAATTTACCGATTAAAGCCACAGTGGTTGAAGACAACCAAGTTACAGCAACAGCCACGGACAGTGCTGTGAGTTATGGCGCAAACTTAATTGCAAGCGTCACTGTACAGCAGGCAACCTTCACCCCATCTGCAACAGCAAATTTTGATTTAAATTACACCTTAAATGTGACCAACGACAGTAAGCAAACTGCCAAACCCATTGATGTGATGGTAGATGGTCAATTACAAAAAATGGTGTTGTTGGTGGATGACTTGCCTCCCAATACGACATTTAAATCTGCTTCAGCTCAAAATGCTCAAGCCAAGCTTTTATATAAGCTGACCAGCAATACATACAGTACAGTTGCACCCAATGATTTGACACAAATTAGCCAGCTTGTGGTGGGTTTTCCACAAATTGCAGCCAATAGTTCAGAACAAGTCAATCTTGTGGTGACAATGAATAATAACATTGCCCAAACCACGATTAAAAATAGTTATAAAGTTGCTTATGCCATAGGGGATCGCCAAAAAGATGCGGTCTCTAATGTTGCAAATACAGTGGTAACAGGTTCGACCCAAATTTCCAATACATCCAGTAATTTTAAAAATGTATTAGCCACTGGAAGTGTAAATAACGCATTAAATATTGAAGCGAAAAATGCGAGCTGTAATATTAGCCGTGATGTGGTTGACCGCGTAAAAATTCGATTAAAGTCGAGTAAAACAGGTGATATTGAAGATGTGCTGGGTGTAGAAACTGGAGTGAATACAGGCGTCTTTCATTATAGTTTGCCAACAACATTGGCGAATACAGGCATTCCGTATGATGCTGTATTACAAACCGTTAAACGAGATCAAGTGAATGTCAGTTTAACCGATTGTATTGATGCACAAGGACAGTCCACAGAAAGTATTGCTGATGTTAATACCAATGTCTTGATTGATCCATATGGCATTGTATTTGATGCAAAAACAGGATTGCCTGTGGCTGGTGCAACAGTTACTTTGTTAGATCAAAGTGGTCAACCTGTGGCTGATGGCGTTGCATTTAAAACAAATATTGAAACAGGCGATTTAATTTCAATTCCAGCCACACAAGTCACCAATAGCGCAGGCGAATTTGTTTATCCGCTTGTACAGGCGGGTACATACAGTTTAGTGGTAGATACCAAAACCATCTCTGGTAGTACCAGTTATACATTTGTCAGTGATCGCAATGTTTACCCAAGTTTTTCTGCAGATAAAGCCGTAGATTTAAACTGGTCTTATGCTGGACAATTTACATTAAATCATGGTGATCCTGCGCTAAATATTGATATTCCAATTGACCCTGTACTTTCAGCTGCCAATGCATCGTTATTTGTGAAAAAAGCAGCATCAAGTAAAACAGCAGAAGTTGGTGAATTTGAAGAATATACCGTAACAGTTGCCAACCGTGGGACAGCAGATTCAACTGATGTGGCAATCACTGATACGTTGCCAAGAGGCTTTATTTACATGCAAGGGTCAATGCGTGTAGATGGTAGTAAAGTTGCAGACCCAGTCGGTGGTAAAGGACCTTATTTAAAATTGGGATTAGGGACTTTAACACCAAATAAAGAAGTTAAAGTACAGTACCGTGTTTATATTGGCCCGAATGCATTAAATGGGGATGGCATTAACCGTGTCCGTGCGAAAGATGCTCAAGGGACAGCGTCGAATGAAGCCATGGCTGCAGTGGAAGTGATTCCTGGTGCATTGATTTCAGATGGCTTTATCATTGGTAAAATATTTAATGACTGTAATAACAATGGTGTGCAAGATGTCGGTGAAATAGGTGTCCCAGAGGTAAGACTGTATCTTGAAGATGGCAGTTATGTAATTACAGACAGCGAAGGTAAATATGACTTTTATGGGATTAGTGCAAAAACGCACGTTTTAAAAGTTGACCGTACCAGTTTACCTGCATCATCACAATTAAGTGTAATCAGTAATCGTCAAGCTGGTGATCCAAACAGTCGTTTTATTGATCTAAAACGTGGTGAATTACATCGTGCAGATTTTGCTTTGGTCGATGATACTTTGACATGTTCACAATCTTTAAAAGAGCGAATATTAGCGCGTAAAAAGAAAATCGAGCATGACAATACCAACTTAGAGCAAATTTTACGCTCGGATTTAACACAAGACCCAATTTTTTCTAAGGTCAGTGATGTTCGTGGGCAGCCAGCCAGTGGATGTATTTCAGCACAAGGGTTTGCAGCCAATTGTAATCTTGATTTTTCTAAAGAACAGCGTGACAACATTAAACATGTAGAGCTGACACCTCAAACATTGACTGCACCACATCATGTGGTCAATGAACCTCAAGCAGCTGAAAAATCAGTCAATTTGGAAACAGCATTAGAACAGGCAAGCAACAATCAATTAGAAATATTGAATCTAAAAGACCAACAAATCTTGGCATACCCGCAAACATCAGTGCAACTGAAAGGGGTAATGGGCACATATCTTGAATTATGGGTGAATGGTCAACAAATCCCAGAAAAACGAATTGGTAAACGTGCAGTGTTACCAAGCTCGCAGGTATATGGCTTAGATTTTATTGGTATTGATCTGCAAGTAGGTCGTAATACCATTGAAGCACGTCAAGTGGACCAAATGGGGAATATCCGAGACAGCAAACGCATTGACGTGGTTGCGCCTGATCAATTGGATAAATTACAGCTTGAACCAAACAAAACATCAGTACAAGCCAACGGTTATGACCGTTTGAATGTGGTATTAAATCTTGTGGATCGTCATGGTACGCCAATCTCTAGTCGTACACCCATTACCTTAGACAGTTCCATTGGTAAGATTGATCTTGTTGATGTCGATCCTAAACAAGCAGGTGTGCAAGTTTTTGTGGAAGGCGGTCGATTAGTTGTCCCGATTATTGCGCCAATTGAAGCAGGTGAAGGAATTTTATCGGTAGAAAGTGGTATTTTTCATGCCAGTACGCCGATACGCTTTTTACCTGATTTACGACCAATTATTGCGGTCGGCTTGGTTGAAGGCTCAGTCAATTTTAAAAAATTTGATCCAAAAGGTGCAGGTTTAAATGCATCAAATGATGGTTTTGAAGAAGAGCTCAGTGAGATTTCATCATCAAATCAGGGGCAGCGTACCACCAATGGGCGAGCAGCACTTTTTTTAAAAGGTCAGGTGAAGGGCGATTATTTACTGACTTTAGCCTATGACTCAGACAAAGATAAAAACCAGCGTTTGTTCCGTGATATACGCCCAGATGAATATTATCCGGTGTATGGTGATTCTGCGACGAAAGGGTTTGATGCGCAATCGACCAGTAAACTGTATGTACGTGTCGATAAAGGCCGTTCATATGCCATGTATGGGGATTATGTGACACGGACTGAAAATGATGAAGGTTTGTCTTTAGGGCAATATAACCGATCTTTGACAGGGCTTCGTAGTGCCGTTGAAACAGATCAATATAAAGTGACTGCATTTGCTGCAAGTACCAATACCCAACAAGTGGTGAATGAACAACGTGCGATTGGTATTTCAGGACCTTACAGTTTAGGCGGTATGTCGGTTGAAGACATTCGTGACAACAGTGAAAAAGTTGAGATTATCACGCGTGATCGGAATAATGCTGGACTGATTATTGCTCGAACTACATTAAGCCGATTTACCGATTATGAAGTGGATTCTTTTAGTAACAGTATTTATTTAAAAGAACCTGTTTCAAGCGTCGATGCCGATTTAAATCCTGTTTATTTACGGGTTACGGTGGAGTCTGACCAAGGGGGTGAAAAATACCTTGTGGGTGGTGTATCAGGCTCAATGAAAATCAATAAGCAAAGCAAAGTCGGCGCATCTTATGTCAAAAGTGACAACCCACTGACACAAGATCAGTTGGCAAGCATAAACACAGTGGTTAAATTTGCCAATGATCAAGGTAAGTTTATTGCAGAATATGCACGTTCAGAAAATATATACAGCGACTTTACTAGCAGTACACAAAGTCGAGTGCAACCCGATGCATCAGGCAAATTATCAGGGGATGCAGCACGTGTTGAATTAACTTATGCTTATAAAGATTTAGATTTAAAGCTTTACCATAATCAAGCGGATATTGGCTTTTATAATTTAGCTGCACCTGTCACTGCTGGTCGTAAAGAAAGTGGCTTTAAAGCCCGTATGCAAGTTCATAAAGTTGGCTTGGCTAAACTTGAAGCTATTCGAACAGAAGACCAATTAAGTGGTGTCAATCAAGGCATGTCTGCCAGTATTGAACGTGCAATCAATCGAATTATTGCGCTTGAGCTGGGGCTGAAATACTATGATACATCAGCCATACAGGGTTTATTAAGCACAGCACCGATCAGTAATTATCATGGTGTGACCTTGAGAACGAGAGTGACCAGCCAGTTGCCTTGGCAGGGTTCAAATGTGTTTGCTGAATATGAGCAAGATATTGTTACAACGGATCGCCGTAATGTTGCTTTAGGTGCCAATTATCAAATTAACTCTAAACTCAGAGCATATGGTCGTCACGAGTTGGTATCAAGTTTAAATAGTTTATATGATTTAAACAGCAATCAACGTCAAAATGTCACCGTGTTTGGTATTGATAGTAAATACAACAACAACGGTACAGCATTTAGTGAATACCGAGTACGTGATGCAATTAGTGCACGTGAAGCCGAAGCGGCATTAGGTTTACGTAACCGTTGGGAGCTTGAAAAAGGCGTTTATGCCAATGCAAGCTTTGAGAAAACCAAAGCACTCTCGAATACCAATAACAGCAATTCAGAAAGTACAGCGGCATCTTTGGGGCTCGAATACCTCAAAAATCCAAATTGGAAAACTGTGGCGCGGCTAGAAGCGCGTTGGTCAGACCAAGCCAACACTTTACTCAATACGCTCGGATTGGCTTATAAATATTCAGAAGATGTCACTTTATTGGCCAAAAATATTTTAAGCCATACAGACAGCAAAAATACAAGCAGTGGAGACCGTTTGGTTGATCGCTTTCAGTTGGGGCTTGCTTATCGTGAAACTGAGCAGAATCGCTTTGATGCATTATCCAAAGTTGAGTATCGTTATGATCGTAACCAAACTGATTTAAATAATCCGTATTTAAAACATGTTTACATTTTATCAAATCATGTAAATTATCATCCCACTAAAGATTGGACCATCTCAGGTCAATATGCTGTTAAAAATGTGAATACCACGTTTTCAGGATTAGAATCTAGTGGAATGACGCATATGCTCAGCGCACGCACGATGTACGATATTAATGATCGATGGGATGCAGGCATTCATGCAGGTGCATTGTGGTCTAATGTAAGCTCAGGACAGCGTATTTTGTTGGGTGCAGAAGTTGGTTATTTGGTGGCTGCAAACTTATGGGTTTCTGCAGGATATAACTTTTCAGGATATAAAGATGACGATTTAATCGAAAGTAATACTACCTTACAAGGTGCTTATGTTCGTTTTAGATTTAAGTTTGATGAAGACATCTTTAAAAAATACCAAAACTAGGCTGCTATTGATACATATTTAAAAAAATAGCTAGGTGAATTGATGCGATATAATCATTCAAAAGTTGATTAAATTGCAACAACGATTCTGATGTCATCGATGATGATGTGAATCGGAAGCAGTTGGTTTAAGTTATTGTTTTTCAAATTTAACATTTACTTTTCATATTTGATCAGTAAAGTATATTGAGTCATCAACGTGAGATTATAAAGTAATGTATTTTTGGAATACCAAAGCTTTAGCCCATGAATTATCAAATAATACGCTAGATAAAAAGCATTATAAAAACTATTACTTGGTGACAGCAGTTTTGGTGACCCTTGTATATTATTATGGAATGTATTCCCCATATATTGATCTACGGGTAATTGGTGTTGAAAGCATTATTACAATCACGATTATTGTATTTGGAATTCAACGCGCATATCAGGCCAATGGTGGTGATCAAGGACAACATTTTTTAGGACGAATTACCGCACTTTCTTTTCCTATTTTGGTTCAAACAACCGTTGCAGGGGTAGTATTTGGACTGATTTTATTGGGATTGTATTATATGCTGAACCTCTATGGCACAGCATTTGATGATTGGTATGAATGGTGTATTTCAGCATTTACTATTTTCTTGCAAGTCTTATTTTTTACTCGGTTGGTATTTTATATGAAACGAGTTGCTATACATCAAATTTAACGTAAAGCTGTCTAGAGACAGCTTTTTTTATATACCAAATTATTCAATAAAATAATGTGCTGCAAAATGTGCATCATTACCAATGACATCAAATACATCTTCGCGTAATGACAAACCAGCACATGTATCACCAACCATCCATAAACCTAAGGTGGGCAACATACCTTGGTGTAATGGTGTATCGACCCAGCGCTGCATTACATAGCCTGCTTGATCATAATCTTGGAAATAAAAACTTCCTGATGCCTCACCACAATCTAGATTATCTTGAATAATACGGATATTCGCACCTTCACGAGATAAGATAGGTTTACGAACCCATTTGCCAGCATAGTTTGCATGTGGATCAAACGCATGTGATTCTACAAGCAGTGGGTGATGTGGAAAGTGTTTCCAGAGTTCAACTAAAATGGCTTTATTGGACAGTAACATTTTCCAGCATGGCTCTATCCATTCATTTTGCTGTTGAATATGCTTAGAAAATGGCTCATTCCAAATCCATTCCCAAGGATACAATTTGAATAGGTGTTTTATTGTTTGGTCAGTAAGATCGACGAAGTTTTCACCATCCCAACCGATGTTTTCGATGGCAAGTTCACTGACGTTTAAACCTGCTTGAAAAGCAGTATCCATCAAGTATTCTAAATTTCCCCAATCTTCACGTCCTGCTGCTTGAGACGCTGCAAAATGTACAGTGGTTTGAGGGGTATAAAGTAATTTCCATTGTTCAATAAGTGCTTCATGAATCCGATTAAATTGATCGCGATGAGGAATATTTTTAACTTGCTCAATCCACAACCACTGCGCAACAGATGCCTCAAGTAATCCTGTTGGCGTGTCTGCATTATATTCCAACATTTTGATGGCTTCACCGTCATAGGCAAAATCAAAACGTCCATAAAGCGTTGGCGCTTTGTTTTTAAAGGTTTGTTCAATTGAGGAAATGGCTTCTTTTGGAAGCTGAAAATAGTTGGGATAATTACCACGTTGAATCATATCAGTCACAACATGGAGACACATTTGGTGGAGCTCATTCGATGCATCTTCAAGTTGCTCAATTTGCTTTAAAGTAAACTCATAAGCAACTCCTTCAGACCAATAAAGTGAACCATCTCGTGAAGGAAGATTAAAGTAATCAAACCCAATCTCTGTATGTGCGGTTTGCCACTGCTCTCGTTTTGGTAATATGACTCGTTTCATGGTTTATCCACCACCTGAGCCTGAGCTTGGATGTGTACTGACTGTATTGCCAAAACCACGACGTGCAATCGGTTTTGATTTTGCATTTGGGTTAATTGTTTTAGAAATAATAGGATTACCTTGCTGATGTCTGCCAGTTGCTTTAACCACTCTACCCAAATAGCGTACTCGGCGAATGTTTTGATAATATTGTGGTCCAATATAGGTGCTTTGACCACTCCATCCGCCTGAGTATGAAGTCGATTGTTTTTCACATAAATCAGGGTGCCAGTCTTGTTGGCAGCTGTACTGATTGTCATAAACATCTTGTAAAAGTACATTATTTTGACTACATGCAGTTAACAGGAGTGGAACAACAACAAGCGACAACTTTTTGGTTCGCATATGCTCAAAGCCCCTAGAGATATATTCAATTTAAATAAATATTAAAAATTATAAAATACCTATCTTATTTGTACGCCATAATAAAGTACAGTCAGAAATCAGCTTTAATTTGAGAATTTTATGCGTGTACACATTGTTTCAAATATCGGATATCTGTATTTGCTTGGCATTATCCTTGTTGATGTTTTAATGATGTTTTTTTTGACGCAATCTAATGGCTTTACCAATCATAAAGCGACCATATTGAGTTTAATTTGCTATGCCATTACCTTTGTATTTGCAGGAATGGCACTAAAGTATTTACCGACAGGTATTGTTTATGCATTATGGGGTGGGTTAGGGACCATTGATTGTGTGGTGGTTTCGCACTTTTTCCTTGGACAAAAGTTAACTACGCCAGCTTATCTTGGGATTGGTTTTATTGTGATTGGTGTTGTTATTCTTGAGTTTTTTTCTGAAAGTTCAAGTTAGGCAGAGATTGATAGAAAGGCGACATGGTATAAAGTGAATGGGAAATTCAACCAAATGAGTAGCTTTTCATCATAGTTGACCATACGCCCTAGACACTAAATTGTAGCTGATCATGTTCAAAGTGATTAACATCACATTATTTATGTAAAGTTGATTGCTTTTATAGCGTTTAACCTATACAGTAGCTTTTATTGAATACGCAGACGCGTTTCAGAAAAAATTTAATGTATTTGTTTTTTAATTGGCAACTTTCAGACAGTATTCACTATTACGAAAATAGCGCATATGTTTAAGTGCGCATGAATTGGTATAAATTGGAAAAGATTGTAAACCGTATAGCTATCGCCATAAATGGCGATGAAATTAATGTAAAAATTATCCCGAATGAAAAGCGACAAAATACTTCAGCTGGTGTGATCAGTGTTGAAGTTGGTAAAAAAGTTCTTTTAGAGTCCGGCCAAGAAGTCAGCTTAAATTTAGATGGAAAAAGTTTTTACACCGCATTGAATCAAATGTATAAGTTAATTTAATTCATAAAGACAGTATTACCGCTGTATTTTTACCCACTAGAATTTTGTTTCTTCAGTATATTTATTACGCAGTATCTATTAAAAGTTCTACGTTACTAAGTTGAGATTTCAATCTTCTAGTTTTTACTAGAAAGAGGACATAAATATGTCAAATGTACAAACTGGTGTTGTTAAATGGTTTAACGATACAAAAGGTTTCGGATTTATTCAAACTCAAGATGGCCAAGATCTATTTGCTCATTTTAAAAACATTAAATCTGATGGCTTCAAAAGCCTAGCTGAAGGTCAACATGTAGAATTTACTGTTGCTCAAGGCCAAAAAGGATTACAAGCTGAGAATATCGTTCCATTATAATTGGTCTGATTTAATCGCTTTAAAAACCCATTAACACCAGTTAGTGGGTTTTTTTATGTCTAAGCGTTTTAAATGCTATAGATAAATACATTTTTAATAAAAATAAATAGATACATATAAGTAAAGTTGTAATCTAAATTCAAATAGATATAAATTTGAGTGATATGAAGCATTCCAGTCATTTAAAAGGATTGATCTAATCTTAAATGACTGGTGAATAGAGCATTAGTCTAATTGGTGTAAATGATCTCCCACCACATGAAACAAACGTTCTAAGTCTTCAATTTTGCTGTTAAACATTGGGCCAAACTGAATCGTATCGCCACTGCATCGCGTATAGAATCCAGCTTCCCAAAGTTTAATACCCATTTCATAGGGGCGGATTGTTGGATCACCATCTCGAGGCTCGATTTGTAATGCACCAATTAAGCCACAGTTTCGTATATCAGTGATGTGCGAAGTACCTTTTAACTGATGAATCAGTTGCTCAAATTGAGGTGCTAAATTTTTAGCCTGATCAATTAACTGTTCTTGTTTGAGTAGTTCAAGCGTTGCCAAAGCTGCTGCACAAGCCACTGGATGGGCAGAGTAGGTATAACCGTGTGCAAATTCAGCCATATGTTGAGGAGTATCTTGTTCCATGAAGGCATTATATATTTCTGAACTTGCAACAACACCACCTAATGGAATTGAGCCATTGGTGACTTGCTTTGCGAAATTTAAAATATCAGGTGTTACATCAAAATATTCTGCAGCTGTCCAATGTCCAAGCCGCCCAAAGCCAGTAATGACTTCATCAAAAATTAATAAGATATCATGCTGATCACAAATTTCTCGTAATCGTTTTAAATACCCTTGTGGTGGAACAATCGCACCTGCTGAGCCCGATACAGGCTCAATAATGACCGCAGCAATATTTGATGCATCATGCAGTTCAATCAGTTTAAGCATTTCATTGGCCAGCTCAATGCCACCAGTTTCAGCCATACCGCGAGTGAATAGGCAGTCTTTTTGTAAGGTATGGCTTAAATGATCGACATCTAAAAATTGTCCAAACATTTTTCGGTTACCACCGATGCCACCTAAACTGGTACCTGCCAAATTCACACCATGGTAGCCTTTCATGCGACCAATAAATTTGGTTTTGCTAGGTTTACCTTGAATCCGCCAATATGCTTTGGCCATTTTGACAGCAGTATCTGCACATTCAGAACCAGAATTAGTAAAAAACACATGATTTAATTTTTCAGGCATCAATTCGACAATTTTGTCTGCCAATGCAAAAGATAAAGGATGGGCATGCTGAAAAGCAGGCGAGTAATCTAAAGTCGAAAGTTGCTTAGAGACAGCTTGTTGGATCTCATCTCTAGTATGGCCTGCGCCACAGGTCCATAAACCTGATAAAGAGTCGTAGATGGTTCTTCCTGTGTGATCGACCAAGTGATGATTTTTTGCTGAAACAATAACACGTGGGTCTTGTCTAAAACCACGGTTGCTGCTAAATGGCATCCAATGGACAGTGGAGTACGGAGCATTTTCTGACATGGCATTTTCCTTGTGCTTAATTGTCCTTATTTAAAAACTATCCTTTTTTATATAAGAATACAATATAACCGTAACAGTATTGCTTATAAGTGGTTGGATGGTGTTGTTGATCTGATATAAAACTTACTTATCATCCATACATTAGAATGTAGGTCTGTCCTTTAGAATATTCTTGTAAGTCATTTAGTTAGTTGATATGAGAGATTAGTAAAATTGACTCAAACACAGGTTATGCATATCCAAATATTATTTAAGTAGTAGTTGGTTTTTTGATGAAAAAGTTACTGACCAAAGAGATTAACGCTGAGATACTACATAAAATAAAACAAATAACTATGCCTGTTAACATATCTTGTTTTAATCCTAAGAGGGGTCCAAAAATTGCGATGCCAACTGCACCACCTAATTGGCGTAATGTATTAAAACCTGCAGATATACTTCCATGTAATGTGCTTACACTTCCATGTAACACCTGTGAGGTAAGTATTGGAACGATTAAGCCTGAAGATAAACCAATTATAGGTAAAACCACAAACAAGATAGTTTCATTCAATTTAAAATACAAACTCATCACAATAATGAGTATGCTCAATAAAATAAAGCAGTTTGCTATTTGCAAGGTCTTTAAGTCACCATATTTTTTACTCATTTTATGAGAATAAAGATTACCTATGACAACGAACCCCGTAAAAGGTAGAAAAGCGATACCGCTATATAATATTGATAATTTAAGATATCCAAAATAATAATATGTTAGGGTAAATAAAATTCCATAAAACATGAAGTTAAACAGAAAACCTTGTAGAGATGTTATTAATATATTTAAGTTTTTATAAATTTGGATTGGCAAAAGTGGGTTAGCAATTTTTCTTTCATAAATAATAAATGTACTAATAGTTATAAAAAAAATTAAAAACGATGTTTGAACTATATAGCTTGTCAATCCGAGGTTAGGTAATTCAACAAAAAAGAAAATAAGACAGGCTAACGAAGAAGATAGAAGTATTTGACCTAAAAAGTCAAATTTGAATTTAAAGTTTGGCTTTTCTTTAGGGAAGTAAAAAAAGATATAGATTAAAATTGGAAGACATATAAAAATATTAATGAAAAAAATTGAATACCAATCAAATATACTAATTAAAACACCACCTAAAAAAGGACCCATAGCGAGTCCTAATCCTCCTGCAGCGGCCCAATATGAAATAATGAGTTTTCTATCTTGCTCTAAAATACCTCTAGTCGCTAATTTTAAACTACTAGGTAATATTAAGGCGGCACCAATACCTTGTAAGACTCTAAATCCATTTAAAAAGTTTATGGTATGGGACAATCCGCATCCTACTGATGAGAAAGCAAATATGAATAAACCAATTAAAAAAATATTTTTAATACCAAAAAAATCAGTAAGTGCTCCAGCACCTAAAAGTATAGCCGCAAAAGAAATCGTATAACCATTAATGATCCATTCTATTGCATATCTAGAAGTTCTAAAGCTATGTTCAATAATAGGTAAAGCTAAATTAACAATGGTAGTATCTAAAAAAATTAGAAAGATGCTTATTAATGAGCAACCTAAAGCGAGTTTGTGATGTGTTGCTTTCCAAATCAATTAACAGCTCCCGAATTAAGTCGATAACTTCCATTTAAGTCAATAACTGTTATCAGGTTAACGACTTTTAATTCAATTAATATAATCACTCAATAGAAGACGCTTCTATTTACTTGTAATAATTTCACTTATGAATTCTTTATGAAAGAACCATGAGCAATGGCATCGTATTGTAAGAATATACTCACAATTGCTTTAAAAATATTCTTATGATGTTTTATCAACCATTTGTTAAAAATATCTTAAAATTCAAATATGTAATTCTGCTATATTTATGAGTGAAGGTGTTTTTGAAAATTATTGATATAAATCAAATTTTTAATATTAGTAAATAATTTGACATGCTTACTCTTGGCTTAATTGCGCAAAATACGCTAAATCAATAAAAATAGATTTTGAAATTGAAGATTCTCACCGTCACTTTGCACAATAATAAGACTTTAATCAAAAAATTATAATAGGTTATGAGATACAGTGTTGTGCATTTTAAAATGAATTAAACAGCTTAAAGAGGTGAAGGGTAAGTTTAATAAATGATGCAATAATCTCAAACATGGGAATGAAGAAAATTACTTCTTTTATTGCTTGTTAGTGTTTAGCGGTTAGTCTTTTAAGCACCTATACTTTTTAAATTGAAATTTATTATTTTATTGATGTTTTGATATTCTCTGAAAATAAAAGGCTGATATAACTTTGGTATATCAGCCTTTGTTCCTATCATCCGAAGAATGTTAGGAGGGATGTTTTAGGTTGTGTAATACATGATGCTACCAGCTCAACGCACCGCCAGTTTGGTAATCAGTGACACGTGTTTCAAAGAAGTTTTTCTCTTTACGTAAATCCATCATTTCAGACATCCATTGGAATGGATTAGTCACGCCTTTATACTGCTCAGGTAAACCAAGCTGTGCTAAACGACGGTTACAGATGAATTTCAAATATTCTTCCATCATGGCAGCATTCATACCAAGTACACCGCGTGGCATCGTGTCACGTGCATATTCGATTTCTAAAATAGTACCTTCAAGAATCATTTGAATCACTTCTTGTTGGAACTCTGCAGTCCAAAGATGCGGATTTTCAATTTTGATTTGGTTGATCATATCAATACCAAAATTCACATGCATAGATTCATCACGTAAAATGTATTGGAATTGCTCTGCAACACCATTCATTTTATTACGACGACCCATACTCAAAATTTGAGTAAAGCCACAGTAGAAGAAGATCCCTTCAAGTACACAATAAAATGCAATTAAATTACGTAGTAATTCTTGATCTGTTTCAGGCGTACCTGTGGTGAATTTTGGATCACCTAAAGCCTGTGTATACTTTAAACCCCATGCTGCTTTACGTGCGACAGAGGGTACTTCACGGTACATGTTAAAGACTTCGCCTTCATCCATTCCCAATGATTCAATACAATATTGATAAGCATGGGTGTGAATAGCTTCTTCAAAGCCTTGACGTAAAATATATTGACGGCATTCAGGGTTGGTAATCAAACGATAAATCGCAAGTACCAAGTTATTTGCAACCAATGAATCTGCAGTTGAAAAGAAGCCAAGTGAACGCATAATGATGGTACGTTCATCATCTGTTAAGCCATTTTCAGACTTCCATAATGCAATATCATGGTTCATGTTAACTTCTTGTGGCATCCAATGGTTTGCACAGCCATCTAGATATTTCTGCCACGCCCATTCATATTTAAATGGAACCAATTGGTTCAAGTCTGCACGACAGTTGATCATTGCTTTATCGTCAACTTGCACACGACCTGCACCCATTTCAAGTTCTTCAAGACCTGGAGCAACATCTAAATGTTTTAAAGATTCTGTGGCTCGAACCAATGAATCGGTTTGATCATTTGTGCTGGTTCCACTTGTTCCAACATACCCAGAATGGTCAGTGTTCTTCTGCGCTGGTTTCGGGTCAGATACCACTTTTTGTTCAGACGCTTCTTTCTGTTGGACGGTCTCAGGTTTGGACTCTGGAGTCTGTTTTTTCGAATCATCGTCAAAATCGTCCCAACTTAGGATAGACATAGTTAATCTCTCTTCGTTGTGTTTATCTTTAAAAAAACATCTTTTAAAAGGAGATGTCTTTACTATACGCTGATTTTATTGAAGCAAAAATACATGCTGTGTTTTTACTTTGAAAATCGATATATCAAACATGAAAATGGGTCAATTTCCTCACCCATTGTCAGTGTATGTATGATTAAGACGAACATGAATGAACGTCTTAATGCATGGATTAAAATATTATTGGCATGCTTCGCAATCAGGATTGTCAATTGAGCATGCAGCAGGGACTGGCGCTGCTTGAGCAAAACCATCTTCTACAGTTTCTTTTTTCGCAGGCGCAGCTTGTGGTGCAGCAGGTGCAGAGGTGTTTTTCACTGCGTTTAAAGCGCCTGTATTAATGGTTGATTTCTCAGTTGACGTTGCACCAAGTGCTCGTAGGTAATACGTTGTTTTTAGACCACGTAACCATGCCATTTTATAAGTTAAATCAAGTTTTTTACCATTGGCTGCGCCAATATATAAGTTCAGTGATTGTGCTTGATCAATCCATTTTTGACGGCGTGATGCTGCATCAACAATCCAACGCGGTTCAATTTCAAATGCAGTTGCAAATAGACCTTTAATGTCGTCAGGAATACGTGCAATTTTTTCTACGGAACCTTCATAGTGTTTAAGATCATTCACCATGACTACATCCCATAGATCACGTTCTTTTAAGGTACGAACGAGGTATGGGTTGATGATTGTAAACTCACCAGATAAGTTTGATTTCACATAGAGGTTTTGGAACGTCGGTTCAATCGATTGCGACACACCACAAATGTTTGAGATGGTTGCAGTCGGTGCAATCGCCATCACATTTGAGTTACGCATACCATCTTTTTGTACTTTTTGACGTAAAGTATCCCAGTCTAGACGTTGCGTACGATCAACTTCAAACATGTTTGCAGGACGTGATTTGGCAACAATATCTAATGAGTCAATTGGTAAGATGCCTTGATCCCATAGTGAGCCTTTAAACGTAGAATACACACCACGTTCTAATGCTAAATCACTTGATTCTTGAATGGCAAAATAACTGATTGCTTCCATTGATGCATCGGCAAATTCAACCGCTGCGTTTGAACCATAAGCAATATTCATTTCATATAAGGCATCTTGGAAGCCCATGATCCCCATGCCCACAGGGCGGTGTTTCATGTTTGAATTTTTAGCTTGTGGTACAGCGTAGTAGTTAATATCAATCACGTTATCTAACATACGAACAGCTACTTTAATGGTGCGTTCGAGTTTCGCTTGGTCAAGCTTGCCATTGGTAATATGGCGCACTAAGTTAATTGAACCTAAGTTACATACTGCAATTTCATCTTTGCTTGTATTTAAAGTGATTTCAGTACATAGGTTTGATGAATGTACTACACCAACATGCTGTTGTGGTGAACGCAAGTTACATACATCTTTAAATGTGATCCATGGATGACCTGTTTCAAATAGCATTGATAACATTTTGCGCCATAAATCTTTTGCTTGTATTTTTTTGTGCAACAGATTCTGTTCTTTAGCAATGCTTTCATAATATGCATAGCGTGTAGCAAAAGCTTCACCAGTTAAATCATGCAAATCAGGTGTTTCAGACGGTGTAAAGAGTGTCCATTCACCATCTTCAATCACACGTTGCATAAATAGGTCAGGAACCCAGTTTGCTGTGTTCATGTCATGGGTACGACGACGGTCATCACCTGTATTTTTACGAAGCTCTAAAAATTCTTCAATATCTAAATGCCAAGTTTCAAGGTAAGCACATACAGCACCTTTACGTTTACCACCTTGGTTTACCGCAACAGCAGTATCGTTTGCCACTTTTAAGAAGGGTACAACACCTTGTGATTTACCATTGGTGCCTTTGATATATGAGTTCAACGCACGTACAGGCGTCCAGTCATTACCTAAGCCGCCAGCCCATTTTGAGAGCATTGCGTTATCACGAATGGCACCGTAAATATCGAATAAGTCATCATCAATGGTGGTTAAATAACAGCTTGAAAGTTGCGGACGTAATGTACCTGAGTTAAATAGCGTTGGTGTTGATGCCATGTAGTCAAAGCTTGACAATAAGTTATAAAACTCAATTGCACGTGCTTCACGATCTTGTTCATTCAGGGCTAAGCCCATTGAAACACGCATAAAGAACAATTGCGGTAGTTCAAAACGGACGCCATTAGAGTGAATGAAGTAGCGATCAAATAAAGTCTGTAAACCTAAATAAGTAAATTGGTTTGAACGTTCAGGTTGAATCGCTTGAGACAGCTTTTCTAAGTCAAAGTTCAGTAATTCAGGTGAAAGAAGTTCTAACTCTGCACCTTTTTTCAAATATGCTTCTAAGGCATCTGCTTCAGACGTATTGCTATCTAAACCTAAAAACTCAAGACCAGTTTTTACAAGTTCATTGCGTAATAAGCGCGCAGTAACATAGGTATAATTTGGCTCATACTCAATACGGGTACGTGTTGCCATAATCATTGTGGTTGAAATGTCGCTGACTTTCACGCCGTTGTATAAGTTTTTAACGGTTTCTTCAACAATCGCATCAACATCAATACCCACTAAATCTGTTGCTGCTTTTTCAATTTCTGTTTTTAGTTCAGCTAAATTTAACGGCTGTAATTGACCATTTTTATCGGTAATTTGTAATGTCGGATGATGGTGTTCATTTAAGTTTTGGCGTGCATTGGTACGTTGATCACGATAAATCACATAAGCACGAGCAACACGTTGTTCGCCTTCACGCATGAGCGCAAGTTCAACTTGGTCTTGGATCTCTTCAATATGAATAGTGCCACCAGACGGTAAACGGCGCTTAAATGTGCCGACAACTACTTCTGTTAACTGTGTGATTTGATCATGTATACGACTTGAGTCGATACTTTGCTGACCTTCTACCGCTAAAAATGCTTTGCCAATTGCTACTGAGATTTTTTCAGCATCAAAAGGTGCAACATCGCCATTGCGCTTGATGACTTGTAGTTGCCCTGGGGTTGATGAGATTACGCTCATGTCAGCTTAGCTCCATTGTTTCTCTAGTTATGTTTATAAACCGCGTATGAATAATCAATATGGGAAGAAAACACAATATTTAGTAGATAAAAAAAATTTAGACACAAGATACGGGATTTTTTATTGAAGATCAATCTTGACTTTTTTATATTTGTTGTCGGTAAAAAACTTTATGTAAGCAATGTAAATGGTGTTTTTTAGAAGTTTGCATAGCATAGCAAAAAGCGTTCAAAAGGGCATGGGATAATACTGTGGATAACTCATTTTAAAAGAAATTATTGGCTTTTTTTTGTCACAAAAGAGAGGTTTCGTTTGTTTTTTAGGCTTATTTTGCCCAAGGATGTGATTGTAAAAAGTTGTATATGATTGATTGGTTTTTTTCTTAGGTTTGACATGCTTTGATGAATAATTTCAATGATTGAATCACAGCAAATCATAATGAGACACTGAAACTCGATTGAGTTTCAGCGTCGCATATATATGATCAATTAAGAAACAACATCGCCAGGTTGTGCGTGCTCATCTGGCGAAATGATAGACAAGTTTTTACCTTGACCTGCACAAAGCACCATGCCATTTGAAATACCAAAACGCATTTTACGCGGTGCAAGATTAGCAAC
Source organism: Acinetobacter apis (assembly GCF_900197575.1). Classification (GTDB taxonomy): domain Bacteria; phylum Pseudomonadota; class Gammaproteobacteria; order Pseudomonadales; family Moraxellaceae; genus Acinetobacter; species Acinetobacter apis. Next base: position 85,494 of record NZ_FZLN01000001.1, read on the forward strand.
CACCACCACAAGCTTTTGAACAAGCGCTTCAGGAGCATATCGCTCACGTATACCACTGAAAATTTGACGAGGTTCTGCTTCACCAAGATCAACAGTGAGTTGCAATAGCTTATCTGAACCATCAACTGTTTGAGCGGCCAATACTCTTCCAACACGCAAGTTAATTTTGCTAAAGTCATCAATTGAAATGACATCTTGTGCAGGAGTAGCGTCCTTAACAGCAGCTTTTTTGGTCTTGGTTTTTTCAGGTGCAGCAGGTTCTTGTGCTGTGGTTAAGGAGTCTTTTGATTGTTCAATCATTTGCTCAATTGCTTTTTTATCGACACGTTGCATTAGCGGTGTAAATTTACAAATTGGATGATTAACCAATATTTGTGTTCTTGATGCAAAGTTAAAATCTTCAAGATTAAAGAAGGCCTGAACATCATTTGCAAGTTGAGGTAGAACAGGGGCCAAATATACGGCCAATTGACGGAATAAGTTTAATCCAACAGAACAGACGTCATGGACTTGTTGTTCGTTGCCTTCAATTTTTGCCAATGCCCATGGTTTCTTCTCATCAATATATTGGTTGGCTTGATCAGCCAATGCCATAATTTGACGAATTGCTGTGCTAAATTCACGCGCTTCATAAGCTTGAATAATACTTTGTCCTGCATCAATAAACTGTGTCACTAATTCAGGTTCAGCACATTGTGCGGATAAGGTGTCATTAAAGCTGCTGTTGATGAATTTTGCACAACGGCTCGCAATATTCACGACTTTGCCTACCAAGTCAGAATTCACTTTTTGTGAAAAATCTTCAAGGTTTAAATCTGAGTCCTCAACTTTATTAGAGAGTTTTGATGCAAAGTAATAACGTAATTGCTCAGGATTTAAATTGGCAGTATATGTTGAAGCATTAATAAATGTACCACGTGATTTAGACATCTTTTGACCATTTACGGTTAAAAAGCCATTCACAGATAATGTGGTCGGGGTGCGATAACCTGCACCTTCTAACATTGCAGGCCAAAACAATGCATGGAAGTAGACAATATCTTTGCCGATGAAATGATACACTTCCGCAGTACTGTCTTTTTTCCAATAGTCATTAAAGCTTAAATCTGGGCGTTTGCTCTGAATATAGTTTTCAAAACTTGACATATAACCGACAGGTGCATCCACCCATACATAGAAAAATTTATTTGGTGCATCTGGAATTTCAAAGCCAAAATATGGTGCATCACGAGAAATATCCCAATCAGCTAAACCTGCTTCAAACCATTCATCTAATTTGTTGGCAATAGACACAGGTAAACGGCCTGCGTCACGTGTCCATTGTTGTAAATACTGCTCAAAATGCGGCAATTTAAAGAAATAATGGTCAGATGATTTATGGATCGGGGTTGCATCACTTAAAGTTGAGCGTGGATCAAGTAATTCAGTGGCATTATATGTGGTACCACATGCTTCACATGAATCACCATATTGATCTTCTGTTTTACATTTCGGGCATGTGCCTTTAATAAAACGATCAGATAAAAAGAGGTTTTTCTTTGGATCAAAAAGTTGTGTAACAGGGCGAACATCAATATGGCCTGCTTCACGGTTTTTTATATAAATTTCTTGAACACGGTTTTTATTGGTGTCGCTATGGGTTGAATCATAATGATCAAACGCAATATTAAATGCGGCAAAATCAGCTTCATGTTCTTTTTGCATGGCAGCAATATGCATTTCAGGACGTATGCCATCTTTCTCGGCACGTAGCATAATGGCTGTACCGTGAGCATCATCTGCACATACATATGTTACGTCATGACCCATTGAACGCATTGCACGTACCCAAATATCCGCTTGGATATAACCTAGAATATGACCTAGGTGAATTGAGCCATTGGCATAAGGTAGAGCATTGGTAACGAGTATTTTGCGCACAGACATGATTCTCTCAGTGGTTTTTTACAAGATAATGATTTTACCTGAGTTATGAAATGATTGCATAATGGAATGTCTAAATTGCAGGTAAAAGATGACTTTTCCGCTCAAGCTTAACAATTTGAAGCTTGAAGCAGTTTTTTGGTGAGGTTGGGTTGAAAGCGATTCAATCTTGAATGTAAACACATTGTATCAATATGCATTTTTTAGTAATAAAGACTCACAAAAATAATGAATTAGAGTAGGTTATAAGATGAAGCGAAATAATTAGATTTATGTGATTTAAATAAGGAAAATAACATGACAGACAACAGCAAAATTGACGAACTCAAGAACAAAGCATCTGATATTTCTGATCAAACAGCAGAAAAAGCAAAAGAAGCACATGCAAAAGGCGAAGAACATGTTGAACATTTAAAACATGAAGCGCAAGAAGCTAAAGAAAAAGGTCAGGAAAAATTTGAAGATTTTAAAGATGATGCAGCAGAGAAAAAAGACTCTCTACAATCTTCAATCAGTGAAAAAGTAGAAGAAGCTAAAGAAAAAGCTGTAGAAGTAAAAGACAGTATTAGCGAAAAATTTGATGATCTAAAAAATGCAGCTAAACAGAAAATCGATGATTTGAAAAAATAATCGTGTGTTTTGAGCTGTAAAAATCAAAAAAGCCGTTTGTTCTCTGTAATATCATCATTACAATGAGCAAGCGGCTTTTTTAAGTCTGTAACTTTAATATATTTATGCTGAAAAAGGATTCATTATGTCGTGGCTGTCTTCATTAAAATCGGTGTTTTCACCTGCGCAAGGGGTCAATGAAGAAGACATACAGCATGTGTTACAGCATTATGCTTTGCCATCGGGCGCACTGCTAAAAGATCGGATGGTTGAAATACAGCTCACTGAGCGCCGTATGCAACTGACTATCAATACCCAGCCTGAAGAGTCTAAAATCCTGCAACAGATTCATGATGAATTGGTGGCATTGCTCTTGCCACATGGCGTGGAAGAGTTAAATTTGCATATTGTTCAGCAAAAAAGAACATCAAAACCACCTGTTCCGCCAACAGTAGATGCCAGTGCAGGATCATCACGTAAAGCAGTTCCACAACAAGCTGAAATTGCCAGTCATCCACGTATTCAAGACATTATTGTGGTTGCATCAGGCAAAGGTGGGGTAGGTAAGTCAACGACTACAGTCAATTTAGCATTGGCACTTCAAAAATTAGGAAAAAAAGTTGGGGTATTGGATGCCGATATTTATGGTCCAAGTATTCCAACCATGCTTGGCAATGCAGGGCAAACGCCCCTTATTGAAAATGAACATTTTGTGCCGCTTGAAGCACATGGCTTAGCTATTTTATCGATTGGCCATTTAATCGGTGCACATAATACGCCCGTGGCTTGGCGTGGACCGAAAGCCACAGGCGCCCTAATGCAATTGTTTAATCAGACATTATGGCCAGATTTAGATATTTTATTGATTGATTTGCCACCAGGGACAGGTGATATACAACTGACGTTAGCGCAACGTATTCCAGTGACAGGTGCTGTTATTGTGACCACCCCACAAAATGTCGCTTTACTTGACGCTGTAAAAGGGATTGAACTATTTAATCGGGTGTCTATTCCAATACTTGGTGTGATTGAAAATATGTCAACACATGTTTGTTCACACTGTGGGACTGAAGAACATATTTTTGGACAAGGTGGTGGCGATGAGTTATCAGCGCAATATAATATTCCACTTCTTGGTCATTTACCGCTTTTGGCAAGTATTCGACAACAAGCAGATTTAGGGCAGCCTAGCGTATTAGTACAAGATCAAGCACATGACCGATATCTTGATATTGCTGAGAAGACTTTAAAACAGTTAAAGCAAGTTCCTCAACGTGTGCGTGATCAAAATCGTATTTTTTAAATTAACAACGGCTGTTTGCGTCTTGGCGTAAATGGCCCATCATACTGAGCGTCATTCGATATGAATGATTCTCTTGTTGGTGATGACAGTACTTAAAACTGCCAATATAGCCACGAGGTAATCCAGTGTCGGATTGAAAAACGATTAAATTTTTATGCAAGCTGCCTTGCCATGTCAGTGTGCCATACTGTAAATCTTGAGCAAAAAAATAAAGTCTTTGTTCTGTCGCATCGGCTTGTCGGTTCTTGTTGCGGTCTTCAACCAATAAAAGACCATGTTGCCATGTATTTTTGTTTAAACAGTCTCTGCCATTTTGACTCGGGCAAAGGAGTACATCATGATGATAGAGCTGTGTAGCTTGCTTTGCATGAGAAACAGCAATTTTAATCAGATGCATACTGTCTTTCTTTTCTTGTTCTGCTTTAAATATAGCGAAAGAGGGAGTTGCTAATGCCGTAATGATGGCAATCAATGCAATGACAACAGTTAACTCAATCCATGTTAAACCTGATGAAAAATGTAATCGCATACGTTTTAAATAGGGTGAAATAAATGTGATTATAATCACATTTATTTTGCTGTATTATTAATAATTAGACATAAAGCATGATGGTGTTATCAATAGCTTGATAATTACTCATCATTTTGCTGCATTAATTCTAAAGCACGTTGGTACGCCACTTTCTTTTTAATGCCAAATAAGTCTGTAGCAACTTGAGCTGCGGCTTTTACAGATAAATCTTGAAGAAGACGTTGCATAATTTCATCTAATTTAGCATCTGTGACATCTGTAATATCTGTTTTGCCTGCTACAACCAAGACAATCTCACCTTTTTGTTGGTGATGATCTTGTTCAACAAACTCAATTAATTGGTGTAATGGCATTTTTTTAATGGTTTCGAATGTTTTAGTAATTTCTCGTGCAAAACCAATATAGCGGTCTGCACCGAATACCGATGCCATATCTTTGAGAGAGGCTAAAATACGGTGTGGTGCTTCGTAAAAAATTAATGTTTGTGTTTCATGCTTAAGCCGCTCTAATTCAGCAATACGCTGCGTAGACTTAGAAGGTAAAAATCCTTGAAAGCTGAAACGGTCACTAGGTAGACCGACCGCGCTCAAGGCTGCTATTGCAGCACATGCACCAGGTACAGGCGTCACTTTAATATCATGTGCTTGGGCTGCGCGTACCAGTTTAAATCCAGGATCGCTGATTAACGGTGTACCTGCATCACTAATTAAAGCAATACTTTGCCCAGCAATCATTTTTTCAATTAAAGTTTCAATTTTATGTGATTCATTATGATCGTGACAGGCAGTGAGCGGTGTTTGAATATTAAAATGCTTTAACAGCTGTATAGATTGGCGTGTGTCTTCTGCGGCAATTAAATCGACAGATTTTAATGTTTCAATCGCACGAAATGACATATCATCTAAATGCCCAATGGGTGTAGCAACAACAAATAATTGAGCAGTCATTATGATATCGTCCATAGAAAATGTAAGGTATAGTCTACCTGATTTTAAATCAGAATTGGCAAAGGATGTTGTATTGCAACATGGACCAAAGCGATTGATGGTGATTTAAATGACGCTTGGGCAATGGGGTGAGCGTGTTGCACAATTACATGTACAACAGCATGGTTTTGAGCTTTTAGTTGCTAATTACCATGCCCGTTATGGTGAAATTGATCTGATTATTCAAAAAGAATCTTTGTTGGTATTTGTAGAGGTGAAAGTCCGCAGCAGTACTCGTTATGGAGCGGCTTGTGAAATGGTCTCACCATCAAAGCAACAAAAAATCATTCAAACCGCCATGGTATTTCTACAAGAAAATGAGCAATATCATAATTATGATTTAAGGTTTGATGTAATCAGTATTCAAATGAAGCAACATGTTGCAAAAATAATACAGCAAGATTTTTCATCACTCACTTATGATCTAGCGTGGATTGAGCATGCATTCATGCTTTGATGCAAAGTCAATAAAACAGATGTTGGTGGTAAAAAGGAGTAGTTGAGTGTCAAAACATTTTTTAGTGGCACTGTTGTGTAGTGCAAGCTTAGTGGGCTGTGCAAGCTTTGTGTCAGGTGGTACAGGAACATCTCCCGTTGGAACGGCAAGTGGTACACGCTCGTTAGGACAAATTGTTATCGATAAATCGATTGAACGTACAGCAGCTGTTAACTTATACAAGCTAGATGGCCGTTTCCGTCAATCTCGTATTAACATGAACAGCTTTTTTGGCAGTGTATTGCTGACAGGACAAGTACCTGACGAAAGCTTAAAAAAACTTGCTGAAGAAAATTTAAAAGCCATGACAGATGTGAAGTCTGTGCATAACTACATTACGGTTGGTAATCAGATTAGTTACAATACCATCATGCAAGATACAGGTGTAACCGCTAATACACGGGCTTTAATTGCTCGAGCGCCTGTGATTTCAGACAGTAAAGTGTCTGTGCATACCGAAGATGGGGTTTTATATGTAATGGGGCGTTTAACGAATGCTGAAATTGCAGATTTAAACCAAGTGTTATCCCAAGTAGGTAATATCACCAAAATTGTCATGTTGGTAGATAATATTGAAAATCCTGCACAATCTCAGCTTACAGTGCAAACGCCTGTTGCAGTAGAAGCTGCAAAACCTGCATCAAATACAACAGGTACAGCAAGTACAACACCTTATACTGAATGAGTAAGTCGCTAAATATATGAGTTTAATTCAAGACATTCGCCAATTCGCTAAATCTTCATTGACGCAGGCAAAACAAAAATATGATGATTTTAATATTTATGATTTTGCAAGTCAGCAGTTGAATCTTCGTACAGCAAAAACAGGGTTTTCGCTGTCAGAGGATATTGATTATGGTGAACATCCAAGGCAATGTTTTGACCTATATTACAGCGATCAGCCACGCGCAGATCAAGCGATCATCGTATTTGTGCATGGTGGTACATGGGCACGTGGGGACAAATCAGATTATTTGTTTTTAGCAGAAAGTTTTACTCAATCTGGTTTTCATGTGGCTGTGATCAATTATCGCCTTGCACCTGTGCATCAATTTCCAGATTTTGTTGATGACTTGGTATTGGCATTAAACCATCTGTCTATGCATCAACAAGAGCTTGATATTTCGATGCAGCATGTCATTTTGATGGGGCATTCTGCAGGTGGTTTTAATGTCATGTCTGCTTTATATTCGCCTACAGATTATGAGTTATTATGTCGGGCCAATATTCGAGCTGTTGTAGGGCTAGCAGGGCCATATCATTTTAAATATGTTGGAGATGCAAGTTTAGAAAAAGCCTTTAATAAGGCAATAGATTATCAAACGGTTATGCCATATTACTTTGTACAGCATAATCAGATTGAGCATATTTTATTATTGGCACAAAATGATGTGATGGTGGCTGCACAAAATACCAAAGATATGCATCAAGCTTTATTGGATCAGGGTAACAGTAGCCGTATAGTGACAATTCCAAGAACAGGGCATGTCACACTCGTGGGCAGTGTGTCTAGTCACTTTGCCCGTTATTTCAAAACTAAAAAAGTAATTTTGACACACATTGAAGCGAGCTTACGTCATTTTCAGCTTGAAGACCAAACTAAGACGTAAATGCTTGAATAACTTGATACGTAATACTACCTGCAAATGGAATGGTCGGTAGTTGGTCTTTTTTAAAGAACTGTGCATCAGCAATTTCATCTTCTTGTAATTTAATTTCTCCACCTGCATATTCTGCATGAAAGGCAATCATTAAATTACTTGGAAAAGGCCATGGCTGACTTGAAATATAGCGGATATTGGTGACATCAATTCCCACTTCTTCTTTCGTTTCACGGGCAACAGCTTGTTCTAATGTTTCACCAACTTCAACAAATCCTGCTATAAGACCATAAATATTGTCTTTTCGATGCACTGATTTAGCAAGTAAAATCTCATCACCCTTGGTAATGATCGTGATAATACATGGGCTAATACGCGGATATTGTCTTAAATTACAATGGGTGCAAATGGTACAAAACTCTGAGCCATGCGCTTTGGTTTGATGTCCACAACGACCACAAAATTGATGGTTATTTTTCCATTCTAACAATTGCAAAGCACGACTTGCTTGCTCAAGCTCCGTTGTAGACCAATGTGGAATCATTTGTCTTAATCCAACAAATTGAAATCCATGAGGTACACTTTGATGGCTTTCCCAATTTCGAGCAATCACAAGAGGTGTTTTTGATGTGACAAGGTCATCATCTTGAACAGTGAGGTTCGGCAAATTGAGATGTTCATCTACCAGCAATTGCTGCTGCTGGCAGATGTATGCTTGAGCAAGTTTAGACATAATTAAGCAGATACTTTTAATTGTTGACTATACGTTAATGCAGTATCAAACATTTTCGGCATAATCGGTTGCTTATTGGTAATAGCATTTAAGTTATTTTCAACGCTTGCACATACATTTAGAATGTTTTTTACATCATCAAGCGATAATTTAAGCTCTTTGCTACGCAGTTCTTCAGTGTATTTTGCACAGTTAATAAATGCTTGATGAATGGCATTGTTATCAAACAAGAATAAGCTAGCACCAGAGAGTTCACTAAATGAAGCAGTGAAATGTTCTGGTAAAGCATTATCTGAATCATTTTCAATATGACCCACCAATTGATCTACATTAAACTCAATAGATGCTTGTGTTTCTTGCGCTAAAATATCATAAGCTTGGTCTAATTCATCTAAACCAATTTTAGGATTTTTAATCACACGCTGTAAAATTTTTGCAGTATGTGAGCGGACATAGATCTTTAAGTTATTGAGTGCTTGTACCAACTGATTAATCAATCGCGTAGCATTGTTTTCATCATGAATGTCTTCTGCACTTGTAAGTTGCAGCAAACTTTCAGAAATATCATCAGCTGATTCTTTGACATTCAAAATGTATAAAACATTACGAATGGCACTAATTTGACGATGAATTTCTTGAAAACGCTCTTGCGTTAGCGTTTGATAATTCATTTCAATTTCTTGATATGTATGGGTAATTTCTTGCTTTAAAATATTGCTAATGGTGGTAATGGTAGATTGATCAGGCATGGTATAAAACTGATGTGCATATTGGTTTAATACATCATCACTGATATGTTCTTTTTCAATACCTAATTCATCTTTTAAACGTGTTGCATGCTCATCAGTTTGGCTGATAGAGATATAAACAATATTTTCGACATCTGTGGCAGTGGCTTCATAATGCTCAGGATCTGCTAAAAATTGCTTAATATTCTGTTCAATTTGAATCAGTGTGCGCAATCTTGAACGGCTTAAAAAGCTATGTTCAAGCTGACCCAATGCATGATGAACAAGCATCCAATATGAATAGCTTGGCTTGTCTTTAGCCACATTAAGCAGGTGTGTAGTCACTGCTGAAAATGCAGGTTGATTCACTCTTTTTTGAGTTGGATCGAGTAAAAAAGACAAATTGGCTTTATACAGCTGATGAACATATTTTGATGGTGTAACATCATCAAATTCAATCGAAACAGTCGGGGACTTGTGTGCTAAATATGCACGTATAATATCACCTTCTTGAGTGATTGGCTTATTCAATAGTGCTTCAAGCGTATTGAGTGAATCTAACAAGAAGTACGCAATACGTGTTTCTTGTAAAGATGTAAATTCAATATAGCGCTTCATTGCAAGAATTGATGAGCTTAATGTTGCTGTATAGCGGATGTCATGATCGCTAGAGCTAATGATGTGATCAATCAGTTCTGCACTGTATAGGCTGATTTTCCCCAAAATCGCCTGATCAATGACTTTTAAAATATTCGCAGTTTGTTTCAGCCCCACTGAAACATCTTCTAATTCGATAGGTGTATTTTGACTATCGATTAGTACATTAATACAAGACTCTGCCTGTTTAATTAAATTTTCAATTTCAGGTTTTACCACCAAAAGCGGGGTAGGATTAAAATGTATAGATGCATAATCTGACATATTTTGATGACCCATTCGGTTGGTCGTTCATAAGAATAAATTAGAGTATAGCTAATGTTGTACGCTATTCAAACCTCTAGACCAGCATAAGCAAATATATTTTGTCATTGGCGAAAAAAACTTGGGCTTCCACTTTTTTCTTCAATTTTGCTGACCCACGCTTGATGTGCTTCAAGTTCAGCTTCTGATGGTAAAATAACCGGTAAATTTGCGGCAGCATTTAAATTGGTTTGTCGAAGGTTCTCTTCACTCGACTGTTGTGAACCATGGTCAATATCAAGCAGAACTTGCCCACCTGTCATTGCCAAATAAACATCAGCTAAAATTTCAGCATCAAGTAAAGCACCATGATAGGTACGGTCACGGGCTGGAATGTCATAACGTCGAACCAATGCATCTAGCGAGTTCTTTTGACCAGGGTGTTTACTTTTGGCCATGGCTAGCGTGTCTGTGACTTCACAGACCTCTGACAATGCTGGTAAGCCTGCTTTTTTAAACTCCATATTTAAGAAGTTCATATCAAAGCTTGCATTATGGGCAATGATTTCAGCACCTTTTAAATAATCAAATAAAGGCTGAGCAATCTCTGCATATACAGGCTTATCTTTTAAAAATTCGTCAGTAATTCCATGCACATCAACTGAGTCACCCACTGGTTTTTTTGGGTTAATATAGATATGAATTGAGCTGCCTGTCAGCTTACGATTAATCATTTCTACAGCACCGACTTCAATAATCCGGTCGGTGTCTTGAAAATAAAAACCCGTAGTCTCTGTATCTAAAATAAGCTGGCGACTGCCTTCAAATACATCAGTTGCTGCAGTCATTTTAATGTGTGGATGATGGTGTATTGAGTTATTTTCATGGGTTTCGATCTGATCGAGCAGTTCATCATCTTCTGCTGTGTCATCAAATCCAAACGGGTCATTAAGCAACCAATCATCTTCAGTCAGTTTTTTTTTATCATCTAATTGTTTTGGGTCAGTTGCTTTTTGCTGTTGCATAAACTCATCAATTCCTTGGTTGGCAAGTTGGTCGGCCATCTCATTTCCGGCATGACCTGCATGACCTTTAATCCAGTGCCATTGAATTTTACGTGGTTGACAAGTGGCATCTAGTAATTGCCATAAATCAGGATTTTTTACGTTTTTCCAATTTTTCTTTTTCCAACCAGTAATCCATTCAGTGATGCCTTGTTTGACATAGTTTGAATCTGTCCAAATGGTCAATTCTGCATCAAGAGGACAATGGCGAATACCTTCTATGGCAGCAGTAAGCTCCATACGGTTATTGGTCGTTAAGGCTTCACCACCACATAGTTTGTGCTCTTGGTCTTCGGTGATGATGTATGCACCCCATCCACCTGGACCTGGATTACCACGGCAAGCCCCATCAACATAAAGCGTAATTGTTTTTGACATGATACAAAACCCAAACTAAAAGCTTACTAGATTATCTAGTATAAACAGGTATTCTAACCTGCAAAATCAGCTATTTCACTGGTTGCATAACAAATTTTAATTTATTGTAACGTTTAATGTAAACTAGCTAAATATTAGAAGCTTGTGCGCTGAAAAAGTTCTAATAAAATAGCGATTAAAATGAGTATTTCACGACCTGTTTTGGGATTGTATATGTTTAGATATACCACAACTTTGTGGCCATGTTCTGCACCGCAAATTTTTAAAATTTCTCTCTTGGGATCAACTATAGCTGCTTTATTTTTAAGTGCAGGTTGTTCATCAACACCAACAAAAACAGCATCTCAGCCGAAGTCAAAAGCACCTGTTGGGTCGTCAGGGTTTTTAGATGCAAGTTCTTTAGATTCCTTAGAAGACTTACTCTCGGCAACAGATATGCGTGCAGTAGAAGGTGACCGATTATTAATTTTAAAACATGGTGATGTGTGGAAGCGTATGACCGTTGGTTTTAAAATGGATGAAACCAAATGGGATCCACGTATTGAAGCACAACGAAATTGGTTTACTTCACGACAACCTTATTTAGATCGTTTGAGTGCACGTGCCAGTCGCTACTTATACCATACAGTGAAAGAAGCTGAACGCCGTGGTATGCCTACAGAACTTGCGTTATTGCCTGTAATTGAAAGTTCATACGATCCAGCAGCAACCAGCTCTGCATCTGCTGCAGGTTTATGGCAATTTATTCCAAGTACAGGGCGTATTTACGGCTTACAACAAAGCGGGTCATATGATGCGCGTCGTGATGTGGTTGAATCGACCCGTGCTGCTTATGAGTTTTTAGGTAGCTTATATAACCAATTTGGTTCTTGGGAATTGGCATTGGCAGCGTATAACGCAGGCCCTGGTCGTGTACAGCAAGCAATTAACCGAAATGCAGCTGCAGGCCTTCCAACAGATTATTGGTCATTAAAGTTACCTGCTGAAACCATGAACTATGTGCCACGCTTTTTGGCTGTGGCGCAAATTATTAAAAATCCACGTCAATATAATGTCACTTTACCACCGATTGCCAACCGCCCACACTTTCGTGAAATCCAAGTCCAAGCGGGTGTGTCTTTAACACAAATTGCCGAGTTATCAGGTTTAACACGACAAGAGTTATATACGTTAAACCCAGGTTATCGTGGTGATTTTGTGGATACTGCAAGTCCAGGCCGTATCTTAATTCCATCTGATGTGAATTTGACCATCGATAAAAAAATCTCTGCATTACAGGGGACAGGCAGTACACTTTGGGCCAATACAACCCCGCCTAAAAAAATTATTGCATCTTCCACGGGTACTGTGGCCAGTACAGTGGTGTTAAAACCATCTACATCGGCTGTGACGTCTACAAGAACGATATCTACTCCAAAAGATCCAAATATGTTGGCTAAATTTGCCAATGATGCTGATGTGCCAAGTGCACCTCGAATTCCAATTGCTGTGACCAATGCCAATAACTTAAAGCAGCCTGTTAATGCTGAACCGCCAATTTCGAATAAAGAACGTGACCGTATTTTGGCAGAGCTTGTGAAAACTGAAGACAAGCAGACAGTGAATGAAGTGACACAGCCTGTGGCGAATAAAGCAGAGCAGCAGCAAGTTATTAACGAAATTAAAGCAATTGTGCCAGAAGGCACAGAAGTTACCGACCCTTATGATGGCAAAATTAAATTAACAGCCATTCAAACCAGTCAATCGATTGCTGACAGTGAAGGTAAGGAAGTTACTAAGAGTTTTTCATATCCTAAAAATGTAGCTGATTCAAAAGACACTGCATCTCATAAAAGTACTACGGACACCGATAATGCAGCGCCTAAAGGAAAACGCAGCACATATACCGTTATGGCAGGTGATACGCTGGCTGTGATTGCCATGAAAAATGGTGTGAGTTGGCGTGACATTGCTAAATGGAATCAGATTGACCCAAGTGCTCCATTGTATGTAGGTAATATTTTATATTTATATGATGCAAAAGCCCAAGCTAGCACGACACAAGTTGCTGCTAAGCCTGAAGTTTATATTGTAAAAGCAGGCGACACTTTAAGTGCTGTATCTAATCAATTTGATATTCCACTGAGAGATTTGGCAGATTGGAATGATTTATCAATCAACAGTAATGTGATGGTGGGTCAACGCTTAATTCTAAGAGCAACTAAAGATGTTGCAAGTAGCAGTAAATCATCAAAATCAAGCAAAGCTAAAACTTCAGTATATGTTGTAAAACGAGGCGAGTATCTTAAATTAATTGCTGACCGTTATGGTTTATCTAATCAAGAACTTGCAGAGCTTACACCTGATTTATCGGCTTCTAGTAGTTTAATGGTGGGACAAAAAATTAATGTTCCTGTTGCTGAGAAAGATGCAGATACAGAACACCATGAAGAAGTTAGCTCAGGAAAAACACAAAACTATAAAGTGAAACATGGCGAGAGTTTTGCAGAAATTGCAAATCGCGTTAAATTGTCTGTTGCAGAATTGGCAAAGTTAAACCGTGTAAAAGCAAGCTATGACGTGAAAGCTGGACAAACCATTAAAATTCCTGCCAATGTGCAACCTGATGAATATGTGGTTAAGAAAGGTGATCGTTTAGCAAGTATTGCTGAAGAGTTTAATATGCAGCCTGCTTATTTAGCTAAAATTAATGGTTTAAGTACAAAGTCATCTGTTCGTGCAGGGCAGCATCTTAAATTGACTGAAGCTGATGTTGAAGATAAAACCCCTGTGGTTAAAAATGTTGAAAAAACAGTAGATAAAGAGAGCAGTAAAAAAACGTCAAGCAGTAAAGCGACTGAATCTTATACTGCAAAATCAGGTGATTCATTACACAGTGTGGCAAACCGTTATGGTGTGAGTGTTAAAGAGTTGGCTGATTTAAATGATTTGAGTATAAAGACCAATTTGAAAGTAGGACAAAGCTTAAATGTGCCGAAAAAAACCGTCTCATATAAAGTGAAGTCAGGTGATAATCTGATTAAACTTGCCAATCGTTATGGCATAGACGTTAAAGACTTGGCCGAAATGAATAACTTAACCACCAAGTCTGCACTAAAATTAGGTACAACTATTCAAGTACCGAATCGCTAGCGTATTTTTACTTAGTATTCCAAAAGCACTTTCAGATGAAAGTGCTTTTTTGTTTATCGATCTTATGAATTTAACAAACAGTTGATAATATTTAAAACAAACTATTTGATAGTATGTAATGATGTTTATGATCTATTTAATTGTTGTTTTGATGGTAATTATTATTATATTGTATCCAACTCAATATTTTAAAAAGTTCACCAAGAACTATCCTTATCTGCAAGCGCAGTTTGCAATTCAAGTGACACAGCCGATTTCAACACATCAGCAAACGATGTTTTTGAGATTAAAGCAAGCACTGCCTGAACACCATGTGTTTGCACAGATGCGTTTTAATACATTTTTAACAGCAAAGTCATATACTGTTCGACTGAGGTTGCAGCAAAAAGTTGCAGATTTTGTGATTGTGGATCAAAATTTTGATGTTATAGCTGTCATTGACATGAAGGATGGCACAGCAAAGAATCGTTCTCAACAACATTATGAATATGATATTGTTTTTGAAGATATAGGCATTACAATGATTCGCTATAGTGATGTACCAACCATTGAGCAGATTCAATCGGATGTATTTAAACTGAAGACAATCCATCTTTAATGTAATATATACAGACATAAAAAAACTCAACATGAATGATGTTGAGCTTTTTCGAATTTGGCGTCCCTACGGGGATTCGAACCCCGGTTACCGCCGTGAAAGGGCGATGTCCTAGGCCTCTAGACGATAGGGACATATAGCATTCTGATTCATTAAGTGGCGTCCCTACGGGGATTCGAACCCCGGTTACCGCCGTGAAAGGGCGATGTCCTAGGCCTCTAGACGATAGGGACACATCAGAAGGTGGGCGTATATTAGGTTGAATGAAGCATTGTGTCAAATGTTATTTTGCGTAAAATGCTTAAAAACAAATCAATCAATAGGAAATATAGAAAATATATGCAAAGTCGTTGATTAATCGACTAAATTTGAGCTGAAATTGCATATTTTTTCAAAAATACAGCGGATGACACTCGGATGTTGTAAATAGCCAATAATTTCATGAGGCCGATCGACAAAGGTGGTGATGAGTTTATTTTGAATACGTGGTTCAAAATCAAATAGTGGTGCAACCATTGGAAAAGTTGTTAAATAATCATCACGTGAATAGAAGTTATACCAATCGCCTTGTAAACCTTTCGGCCTCGACATGGGTTCATGAATATGGCGTTGTACAACATTAAATGGCAAAGGCGATGCTAAAGTGATGAAGCGTTCAATATGGTAGTCAGCAGATAACTCTTGTAATACATTATAAGCAATGACCGTTCCTAAGGAGTGGGCAATGACAATATGTTTTTCATTGGGGTCAAAGCAGGCTGTTATACGGTCATGAATGGCTTGTTTAAACGCAGGTTTATACCAATATAAATATGCCTCAGCAACAAATTTCTCCACCAAAGACTCATGTAGATTAGGAAAATGGTTCAGTAAAATCACCATCTCTTTTAAGGCACGATCTTTTGCTAGCTGAGATAATAGTAAAAATTTATTTTTGAGAGAATAGTTTAAATCATATTCATAATGCGGTAAAAGAGGCACATCATCTGTTGTTTGTAATGGAATTTCTTGTTTCCGATAACGCTCTAAAAAACTCGGTAATTTATCAAAGAAATTATAGTTGAGACGTGCCATATCCAAATTGATGGCGTTTTTAAAATTATAGCTGGTGAGAATGTCACCATAAAATGGAAAAGCAAAACGAAAATCTTCTGCATCTAAGTTTAAATTATTTCGATCTAAACCAATGTTAAAGACATCAAGCCAATGCTTCTCAAAAGAGACTGCATCTAAGTTTTGTTGGTTAATGCCGTGGATAAAAATAATTTTCATGAATAAGGCAAAATATGGGTTTGGTTTTTTTTATTATAATGATATTAAAGCAGAAAAGTGTAGTAATGAACTACACTTTTCTATTCAACATTTAATGTTGTTTTTGACGATAAAACACGAAATGACTGATATAACACAGTGCAATAAAAATTAAACAACCATAAAACCCTGGTAACATTTGTGGGTCAGTTGCCATACTAATTGCCGTGATTGTACAGAAAATAAAACCTAAAATCGGCGTGATTGGAAACAGAGGTGCTGCAAAGTCAAGATCTGCCTTTGTTTTGCCTGATTTATACCATTGGCGACGGAAATTAAATTGACATACACAAATTGAAATCCAAACAATTACCATGGTAAATGCTGCAATACCCAAAAGGTTTTTGAAGATGGTTTCTGGTGCAAAGTGTTCAGACAATAAACCTGGTAATGCACCACACATGGTAACAGTCAATGCAGTAATTGGCGTACCTGATGGTGTGAGCTTGGCAAACACTTGTGGTAATTGTTTTTTATTCGACAATGACCACATCATACGTGATGCAGCATATAAGCCTGAATTGGCAGCAGACAATAGCGCAGTAATAATGACAAAGCGCATGATGTCTTCAGCGTATGATATACCAATCAGCTTAAATACACTCACGAATGGGCTGCTACTGACCGAACTTGCACTTAAACCTGCTTGTTCATAAGGCAGTAATGCACTGATGACAACAATGGTACCTACAAAAAAGATTAACAAGCGCCAAATGGCTGCATTGATCGCTTTAGGTACATTTTTGGCTGGGTTTTCAGTTTCACCTGCAGCGACACCAATCAGTTCAGTACCTGAAAAGGCAAAGTTCACAATGAGCATAGTTGCAAAAATTGGATATAGACCTTGCGGGAACCAACCATGGGAAACCACATTGCTAAATAGAGGTGCAGATGGAGTATTGTTATATTGAATGATGCCAAAAATGGCCATTAATCCAAGCACAATAAACGCAATTACAGTAATTACTTTGACCAAAGCCAACCAAAACTCAGACTCAGCAAATAATTTGGTAGAGCTGATGTTTAAAACAAATACCACTGCTGCAAAAATAAGAGTCCAAAGCCACATAGATATATGAGGAAACCACTCTTGCATTAATAATGCTGCAGCTGTGAATTCAGTACCTAATGTTGCTGTCCATGTGAGCCAATATAACCAAGTGATCATATACCCTGTGCCTGGACCGATATATTTTGATGCATATTCACCAAACGATCCTGAAACAGGCATGTGTACAGCAAGTTCGCCTAAGCAGAGCATGACCAAATAGGCAATTAGTCCACCAAGGAAATAAGAAATAATGGCACCTACAGGCCCCGTTTGTGCAATGACTTCACCCGAGCCTAAGAAAAGGCCTGTACCAATGGCACCACCAAGTGAAATCATCACTAGGTGTCGGGTACTCATAGCGCGTTTTAGTGGCGCAGAATTGCCCTGATCCGAAGGATCATGCGGAGATTGAGATGACGGCATGACAATAAATTTTTTACCTAAAATAAAGGGAGTCATTTTAGAGAAAAGTCAAAATTGTGCAATAGTTCTGAAACAATGTTATTGAGATTGGCTATTGATGTTGTTTTAAACCATTGTGATGAGATCACATGTGTTAAAATTTCCTGACTTATTGGTCAATATTTAATTTCATATGTGGATTTTGGTTGCACAGTCAATTTTACCTATTTTTATTGCATTAACAGTAGGTTGGATGGTCGGTAAAAGTATAAAAGAAAAACTTAGACATCGGTGTGTTCGCTTAATTGGCCTGTTGGTGTGGTTAATGCTCGTGGCCATTGGCGTAGAGTTTGGCGCGGTATTACTTACACCTCATTTAGGATTCTATATTGTAACTGCTGCATTGTCTTATGCATTGGTATTGTCGGTGACCACTTTTTTCTTGGTACGTTATGCCATCACCAACAAAGAGACTGCGGTTCAACGCGAACCTAAGCAGTTTAAAGACATACTTGCTCCAATCAAAGCATGCATGCTTGCGGTGTTAATGGTGCTCGCTGGAGTCGTATTATATATTGTCCTGCCTGAGCATAGCCTGCCAAGTCAGTTATCGTCTTACTTACTGTATGGCTTAATTTTTTTAATCGGCATTGATTTATCTGCAGTTCAACTTGGACGTTTAACAGGGCAACATGTGCTTGTGCCAAGCTTGGTTATTGTTGCTTGGCTTATTTCTGCATTGGTTATGTCATTGCTACTCAATGAAAGTACAGCCACATTATTAATGGTTGGAAGCGGTTTTGGTTGGTTTAGTTTGTCTGCACCACTCATTACTCAGCTAACAGATGCAAAGCTTGGTAGTTTCGCATTACTGTCTGATCTATTTCGAGAGTTATTTGCCATTATGTTGCTATATTTATTTGGGCAGCAACATGCTAAAAGCGCAATTGCTGTATGTGGTGCGACAGCAATGGATTCTACATTACCCTTTGTGAAAAAGAACTGTAGTCCAATTGATGTTCAGATTGCGATATTTAGCGGATTTGTTTTAACAGTACTTGCACCATTTATTGTGGTGTTGTGTGCTTATTTAAGATAAGTAAATAGATATGGCGTCCCTACGGGGATTCGAACCCCGGTTACCGCCGTGAAAGGGCGATGTCCTAGGCCTCTAGACGATAGGGACGTTTAGAAGATGACGGTATCTTATTGATC
The DNA here is from genome assembly GCF_900197575.1 of Acinetobacter apis. GTDB lineage: Bacteria > Pseudomonadota > Gammaproteobacteria > Pseudomonadales > Moraxellaceae > Acinetobacter > Acinetobacter apis. Next base: position 104,456 of record NZ_FZLN01000001.1, read on the forward strand.
CGTCATCAAACTGTCAAGCAGGTGAGGGGTGAGTTTGTTCAAAATATAGCAAAACAGTTCAGCTGTTTTTTCAGTGTCATACAATGCTGAATGTGCTTCTTTGCCATCAAACTCAATGCCCGCTTTAATACAAGATTTTGCAAGGACAGTTTGTCCAAACATAACCGCGCTTAAAGTGACGGTATCAAACACTGAAAAACTGTGAAATGGACTTTGATTTTTAGTGCCTGTACGTGCAACAGCTGCGCGTAAAAAGCTTAAATCAAAATGGGCATTATGCCCAACCAATACAGCATGGCTACATTTTTGTTCACGACGAATTTCTGTCAATGATTTAAAAATCCGCTTTAATGCAGTTTCTTCACTTTCAGCCATGGCAATGCGTAATGCACTAAAAGGGTCAATTCCAATAAATTCGAGCGAACGACGGTCTAAGTTTGCACCTAGAAATGGATTGATATGTGCATGAAATGCAGGCCCCGGAACAAATTCACCTGCATCATTATACAGGATCGGGATACATGCAATTTCAAGCAGTGCATCTGTTTGCGGATTAAAACCTGCAGTTTCGACATCAACGACGACAGGCAAAAACCCCCTGAAGCGTTGACCAATCGTCAGTGGATTTTCGCTTGTCACACTTTTTTCCATTGAAGTGTTTTTCCTGCATACAGTGGAACGATGCTTTGATCATCTAAATAATCAAGCCGTTCAGGGACAATGTGATCTTCTTTAACCAAAGTAATTTGGGCAGTATTGCGCGGCAAGCCATAGAAGTCAGCACCAAAATGACTGGCAAAACCTTCTAAACGTTCAATTCGACCAACTTGGTCAAAGGCTTGTGCATAAAACTCAATTGCAGTAACAGCGCTATAACAACCTGCACAGCCACACGCATTTTCTTTGGTATGCTGCGCATGTGGTGCGCTGTCTGTACCTAAGAAAAATTGTGGATTGCCACTGGTCGCGACTTCTAATAACGTGGTCTGATGACTTTGACGTTTTAAAATAGGTAAGCAATAAAAGTGAGGTTTAATCCCACCGACCAATAAATCGTTTCGATTAAAGAGTAAATGTTGTGGGGTAATGGTTGCTGCAACATTTTGTTTTTGTTCAAGGACAAAGTGTGCAGCATCACTTGTGGTGATGTGTTCAAGTACAATCTTTAATTCAGGGAATTGCTGAATAACTGGAAACAAGACATCGTCTAAGAATTTTTTTTCGCGATCAAAAATATCAACATGAGAATGTGTAACCTCGCCATGAAGTAAAAGCGGAACTTGATGTTTTTCAAGTTGTTCTAATACGGCATAAACTTTGCGAATATCACTCACACCACTGTCAGAATTGGTGGTGGCACCTGCTGGGTAGAGTTTAATGGCATTAACATGTGCCGACTCTTTTATTTTTTGTACTTCGCTAGCAGGGGTATGATCTGTAAAATATAACACCATACGTGGATCAAAAGCGGAGCCTTCTGGTGCATGCTGCATAATACGTTGACGGTAAGCAATTGCTTCATCAACAGTTTTAACAGGTGGAACCAAGTTTGGCATACAAATCACGCGTGAAAATTGCTTTGCAATATCAGGTACAGTCCGCGCTAAAGCTTTGCCATCTCTTAAATGAACGTGCCAATCATCCGGCTGAGTTAAAGTGATACTATTCAAAATAATTTCAAACTAAAAATAAAGTAGATGATAATGCATAACTGCAAAAAATCATAACTTTGTCAAAGAAGATTTTCTGATTAAAGATAAGGACATCACATTGCCTCTGTTTAAACCGAAGCAATGTGATAAAAACAATTATTTATTTTTTTTGCTGTCAAGCTGTGGCACTGCAGACCCTTGATGTGTTGCAAGTAAACCAACTTCGGTGTAGATCCCGAGCTTTGCACGCGTATCTGTAATGTCTAAATTACGCATTGTAAGCTGACCAATTCGATCCATTGGACTAAAGGTAGAATCACCTTTTTCCATCGTTAAACGTTCAGCTTCATAAGTGAGGTTAGGTGATTCAGTATTTAAAATACTAAAATCATTACCACGGCGCAGCTCAAGTGTCACTTGCCCTGTAATGGCTTTAGCCACCCAACGCTGTGCAGTTTCACGCAGCATTAATGCTTGTGAGTCAAACCAACGACCTTGGTAAAGTAAACGACCTAAACGTAATCCATTGATACGATATTGTTCAATGGTATCTTCATTATGAATACCTGTAACCAAACGCTCATATGCAATATGCAGTAACGCCATACCCGGTGCTTCGTAAATTCCACGAGATTTCGCTTCAATAATACGATTCTCAATTTGATCTGACATGCCTAAGCCATGACGACCGCCAATTTTGTTGGCTTCTAAAATGAGGTCTACAGGGTTGTCAAAGCGCTGACCATTCAATGCAACAGGAAAGCCTTCTTCAAAGGTAATAGTGACTTCTTCTGCTTTGATTTCAATATCATCACGCCAAAATGCCACACCCATGATTGGGTCTACAATTTTAATACCTGCATCTAAATATTCTAAATCTTTGGCTTCGTGTGTAGCACCCAACATATTTGAGTCGGTTGAATATGCTTTTTCTTTTGACATTTTATAATCAAAGCCGTTATCAATCAGAAACTGTGACATTTCTGCACGACCGCCTAGCTCATCAATAAACTGTTGGTCAAGCCAAGGCTTATAAATTTTTAAATTTGGATTGGTCAGCAAACCATAGCGATAAAAACGTTCAATATCATTGCCTTTATAGGTTGAGCCATCACCCCAAATATTAACATCATCTTCTTTCATGGCAGTAACCAACATGGTTCCTGTCACTGCACGACCAAGTGGTGTGGTGTTGAAATAAGGTATACCACCTGTACTGATGTGAAATGCACCACATTGAATTGCCGCAATACCTTCTAACGCCAGTTGTAGTCTGCAGTCCACTAAGCGTGCTTTGATGGCACCGTATTGCTCAGCTTTTCTTGGAATCGCAGTATAGTCATCTTCATCAGGTTGACCAAGGTCAGCAGTGTAGGCATAAGGTGCTGCTCCTTTTTGTTTCATCCAAAGTAGCGCCGCAGATGTATCTAAACCACCAGAAAAGGCGATACCAACTTTTTGTCCTACCGGTATATGTTGCAAAATTGTTGCATTGTCAGTCATTGTGGATCCTAATATTTGAACTCAGCAGTATGAAGAATATCATTGATCAGATGGTTCTTCTAAAGATGTAATCGATTGTATTTTATCAATTACAAGTTATTTGATGGGCTTATTGTACTCTGAAGCTGCTTTGAGCGTAACTATTATCTAGGGATTCAATCAACTTTTACAGCTAGATTCGGTGTTACAGATGCTCAAAGTATCTATAAATTCTTGTGCTATTCTCGCAGGCCAAGGACGAGACCAACCCAATTTAAGAATAAAGCATTAAAATCCTATTTACGGAAAAATATGTATTTTGATATTAAAATCATCATCATTATTTTAATTTAACTGCTGTATGGTTGGTTTGATTTTTAGAATTTAAGAGATATTCAGCAGCATGATTACAGTGTAAAAGCATGCGTATTGATCATGTTTAGCACATCATGGCTGTTGAGGAGCGGTTGTTATGTTTAAATCTTTTTTCCCATCCCCAGCATGGTTTTTTTCCTCAGCTGCGATTTGGGTTGTTTTTAGTGTGGTTTTATGGTATTTCGGCGGAAGTGGCTGGGGCGAGTACATTGGTTTTCATCATGGTTATGCTCAGGAAACACTGCCAGTTAGTGTGAGCCGGTTTTGGCATTTGTCATATCTATGGTTTTACCTTTGGGTGCTCGTTTTTTTCATTCCTTTTTTTGTGTTTTGGCGTGTGGTTGCAAATCATCCATGGCAAATGTGGTCAGTTATCGGGACGGCATTTATTATTTTTAATGTTTGGTTTAATGTGCAAGTCAGTGTCACGATTAATGCTTGGTATGGTCCATTTTGGGATATTATCCAAAAAATGGTGTCTAAACAGGGTGGCACATTGGTTGGTTTATATGGCAGCATGAGCATCTTTTTATTTATTGCCATGGCTGCTGTTTCTGTCAATGTAATTAATTCGTTTTTTGTCAGCCATTATATTTTTCGTTGGCGCACAGCCATGACAGAATATTATACGACGCATTGGGCAAAGTTACGTCATACTGAAGGGGCTTCGCAGCGTGTTCAAGAAGATACCATGCGTTTTGCCACCATTATTGAAGGTTTGGGTGTTCAATTCATTGCTGCAATCATGACACTGATTGCGTTTTTTCCAATTCTTTTGCAGTTTTCAAAGTATGTGAATGAAATTCCAGTGATTGGTGCTATTCCTTATGCGTTGGTTTGGGCGGTTATCGGGTGGTCCGTGTTTGGTACATTGGTAATTATTATTACAGGCAAAAAGTTACCCGGTCTTGAATATAATAATCAAAAAGTTGAAGCTGCTTACCGTAAAGAGCTCGTTTATGGTGAAGACCAAGCAGACCGTGCTGAACCTGCAACATTAAAACAGTTGTTTTCTAAAGTCCGAGCGAACTATTTTAAACTCTACTTTCATTACGCTTACTTTAATTTGGTCAGTACATGGTACTTACAATTAGATAACCTGTATGGATTCTTTATTTTATCTCCTGCAATTGCTGCAGGGGCGCTTACGCTTGGTTTAATTAACCAAATTTTAAGCGTGTTAGGTCAAGTCAGTTCATCTTTTCAATATTTAATTAACTCATGGAAAACGATTATTGAGTTAATTTCAATTCGTAAGCGTTTAATTGCTTTTGAAAGTACAATTGAACAAGAGCATTGAGATTAGACATGAGTTGCCATTTTGGATGGCATTAAACCATCCAAAATGGAAAAATGAGAATAGATTAATCAAGTAGCTGTTTTAACAGTTGATTCACTTGTGCAGGGTTGGCTTTGCCACGTGATGCTTTCATCACTTGCCCAACTAAACCATTAAAGGCTTTTTCTTTACCTGCTTTATATTCCTCAACCATTTTTTCATTGTTTGCAAGTACATCTTTGATAATGGCTTCAATGGCACCTGTATCTGTTTCTTGCTTTAAGCCATGATCTGCAATGATTTGATCTGCAGATGCACCTTGACTGTCCCACATTAAACCAAAGACTTGCTTGGCAATTTTACCGCTAATGGTATTGTCAATAATTCGAGCAACTACACCACCAAGTTGACTTGCTGTGATTGGTGACTCAGTAATTTCAAGTCCAGCTTTATTGAGTGCTGCTGAAAATTCGCCCATGACCCAATTGGCTGCAATTTTAGCGTGTGCTGCACCACCAGATGCACTGACAACCTCTTCAAAGAAATCAGAAATTTCACGGCTTAAAGTCAGAACACGGGCATCATACGGTGTGAGTTGATATTCCGTGGTAAAGCGATCACGGCGTGCTTGAGGCAACTCAGGCAACTCGGCTTGAATACGGTCAATGTGCTCTTGTGAAATGTGTACCGGCAATAAATCAGGGTCAGGGAAGTAGCGATAGTCATTGGCTTCTTCTTTAGAACGCATTGAGCGTGTTTCTAATTTATTGGCATCAAATAAGCGGGTTTCTTGCGTGATTTTACCACCACTTTCAAGCACATCAATTTGACGCTCAATTTCCACATCAATCGCTTTTTCAATAAATTTAAACGAGTTAATGTTTTTTAATTCACAACGTGTACCAAACTCATCGCCTGGTTTTCGAATAGACACGTTACAGTCACAGCGAAAAGAACCTTCGGCCATGTTGCCATCAGAAATACCTAACCAACGCACAAGGGTGTGAATAGCGCGTACATAGGCCACAGCTTCTTCACTTGAGCGCATATCTGGTTCAGAAACAATTTCAAGCAGTGGCGTACCTGCACGGTTTAAGTCAATGCCTGTTTGCCCTTCAAAATCTTCATGCAGTGATTTTCCTGCATCTTCTTCTAAATGGGCACGTGTAATTCCGACCCGTTTGGTACTGCCATCTTCTAAATAAATATCAATATGACCAGGACCAACAATTGGATTATCCATTTGGCTAATTTGGTAGCCTTTTGGAGAATCTGGATAAAAATAGTTTTTTCGTGCAAATACAGAAGCACGGTCAATGGTTGCATCAACACCTAAACCAAAACGAATGGCTTTATCCACTACCACTTTGTTTAATACAGGCAATACACCTGGCAATGCCAAATCGACTAAACTGGCTTGAGTGTTGGGGTCAGCACCAAATTCAGTGCTTGAACCTGAGAAAATTTTTGAATGGGTATTGAGTTGTGTATGGATTTCTAGACCAATTACAATTTCCCAACCATCAATAAGTTTTGCCATTATACGTTCTCCTCAGCAAATGCAGGGCGTTTGGTATGCCAATCAGTTGCTTGTTGATATTGATGCACAATCGATAATAGTTGCGCTTCAGACCAATAATTTCCTATGAGTTGTAAACCAACAGGCAATTGTTGCTGATCAAAACCAACCGGTGCATTAATGGCAGGATGACCTGATAGATTGACAGCAAGGGTGTATAAGTCACCTAAATACATCTCAACTGGATCTAACGCTGCACCAATTTTATAGGCTGTGGTTGGTGCAGACGGTGCCGCAATGACATCAACCTGTTCAAATGCTTTTAAGAAATCTTCTTGGATCAAACGACGTACTTTTTGTGCTTTCACATAATATGCATCGTAATAGCCTGCAGACAGGGCGTAAGTACCGATTAAAATACGGCGTTTAACTTCGTCACCAAAGCCTTCTGAGCGTGAGCGTTTATATAAGTCATCTAAATCTTGTGGTTGATGACAACGGTAACCAAAACGCACACCATCATAACGCGACAAGTTGGATGATGCTTCTGCAGGTGCAATTAAGTAATACGTTGGGACATAAGCATCAATCATGCTTAAATCAATTTCAACCAAAACCGCACCTAAGTTCTCAAGCTGTTTTAATGCCTCTTCAATACGTAATTTAACTTCAGCATTTAAGCCTGCAACATTGAAGTATTGTTTTGGAATCCCAATTCGTAAGCCTTTGAGCTGAGTTTGATTGAGTTTGCCGACATAGTCATCAACATCTTTTTCAACTGATGTGGAGTCTTTTTCGTCATGACCTGCAATCACATTCATTAAATAGGCACAGTCTTCAGCTGAACGTGCCATTGGGCCTGCTTGGTCTAATGATGAAGCAAAGGCAATCATACCAAAGCGTGAAACACGTCCATAGGTTGGCTTTAAACCTGTTAAACCACAAAATGACGCAGGTTGACGAATAGATCCACCGGTATCTGTTCCTGTTGCAAAAGGGGCTAAATCTGCTGCTACTGCTGCTGATGACCCACCTGATGACCCACCAGGCACATAATCTAAGTTCCATGGGTTCTTGGTTGCACCATAAAATGAGCTTTCAGAGGTTGAGCCCATAGCAAACTCATCCATGTTCACTTTGCCCAAAGTCACGAGGTGAACTTGTTTAGTTTTTGTAACGACTGTCGCATCATATGGTGAGACAAAGTTATCTAGCATTTTAGAGCCTGCAGATGTACGCACACCCTGTGTACAAAAAATATCTTTATGTGCAATAGGGATGCCTGCAAGCGCGTGTGAAGATCCTGATTTTATTGCAGAATCTGCAAGGTCTGCGGCCTGTAATGCCTGCTCTGGTGTGACCGTAATGTAGCTTTTTAGTTGTGTATCAAGGGTTTCAATACGGCGTAAATAATGCTGTGTGAGCTCACGCGAGGAGAATTTTCCATCTTGTAAACCTTGTGAAAGTTCACGAATCGATAAGCGATGTAAATCAGTCATAATATCTTCTATTTCATCCAAATGAGCCAAATGTGTTATTCAATTACCCGCGGAACAAGGTATAAACCGCCTTCAACTTCAGGCGCAACTTGTTGATATTCATTGCGATGATTGCTTTCTGAAACAACATCTTCGCGCAATGGTTGAGGGTGGTCAAAAGGACTTTTTAAGGGTTCAACGCCATCTGTGTCGATGCGCTTTAATGTATCCATCATGTCTAAAATTTTATTTAAACTTTGTGCGTATGCTGTAGATTGCGTATCATTAAGCGATAATCGAGCAAGATTGGCAATGCCCGATATGGTTTGAGCATTTAAATCTGTATGCTGTGTATCCGATGTAGACATAACATCACCTAGTCAGTATCAAAAAATTGAAATATCGTCTTATATGATAAGCGATTGACTTGTTCAAATCATCACATTTAGTTAAAGTTGCCAACTTGCGTTCATATTTGTAGAAACTGGGAACGACCCGTGATTTTAAAACGACTAATTGGCTTGTTTTCGCCAGACCTCGCAATTGACTTAGGCACAGCAAATACCCTGATTTATGCGCCTGGGCGAGGCATTATCTTAAATGAACCTACTGTGGTGGCGATCCGTCACAGTGGTTCACAAAAAATTGTTGCGGCGGTTGGCTTGGATGCAAAGAAAATGCTTGGTCGTACACCGGCCAACATTTCAGCGATTCGTCCAATGAAAGATGGCGTGATTGCTGACTTTGAAGTGACTGAAACCATGCTGAATCAGTTTATTGGTAAAGTCCATGAAAAGCGTCTTTTCCCACCTGCACCACGTGTTGTGGTGTGTGTACCTTGCAAATCCACTTTAGTTGAGCGCCGTGCGATCAGAGAAGCGGTGTATAACGCAGGTGCACGTGATGTACGTCTGATCGAAGAACCAATGGCTGCTGCAATCGGTGCTGGGCTTCCTGTTGAGCAGGCATGTGGCTCTATGGTGGTTGATGTGGGTGGTGGTACCACTGAAATTGCAATTATTTCATTACAAGGCTGTGTCTATGCAGACTCACTGCGTATAGGCGGTGATGTATTTGATGAGCAAATCATTAATTATGTGCGTAAAGCCCATGGCTGTGTGATTGGTGAAACCACTGCAGAACTGATTAAAAAAGAAGTGGGAACAGCAATTTCAAATGGTGAAAAGCTTGAAATTGAAGTCCGCGGTCGTAATTTGGCTGAAGGTGTACCTCGTTCAATCATTGTGACTTCAGATGAAGTGATGCAAGCCATTAGTGATCCATTACAAAGCATTGTAAGTGCTGTGAAGTCAGCACTAGAGCAAACGCCACCTGAATTATCATCAGATATTGCAGAGCGCGGTATTGTATTGACAGGAGGCGGGGCATTACTTCGTAATCTTGATCAATTATTAGCGCGTGAAACAGGGTTACCTGTTGTGTCTGCAGAAGACCCGCTCACATGTGTGACTCGTGGTGGTGGTAAAGTCTTGGAATTTTTTGATAATCCTAACCATGATATGCTTTTTGTTGGATAATTAAGGAACAGGCGGGTGCAAACGAATATTTTTTCAAGACAACCGCCATCTTTTCGCTCATTTATTATCGCAGTCATCACATGCTTGGTCGTTTTGTTTTTCGATTGGCGGATGCCGCATGTGGTTCAACCCGCAAGGAATCTCTTGTACACACTGTATAATCCTATTTATACAGTGGCAAGTTATCCTGTAATGTCGCGAGAGTGGTTAAGTCAACAAACAAAATCTGAAGATCAATTAAGACGTGAAAATACAGCCATGCAAGCTGAATTGTTGCAGGCACAAGTGCGTCTACAGAAACTATCAGAACTCTCAGCAGAAAATACGCGCTTACGCGGCTTACTTGATACGCCGTTGATTATTGACGGTCGCATGGAAATTGCAGAAGTCATTGGTACAGATACCGACCCATTAAAACATATTATTGTCATTAACCGCGGTACAGCCGACCACTTGCGCCAAGGGCAGGTGGTATTAGATGACAAAGGAATTATGGGGCAAATCATAGATGTCTATCCGCATAATGCCCGTGTACTTTTACTTTCGGATAAAGAAAGCTCATTGTCTGTACGCATTGAGCGGACAGGGATGCGTGCAATTGTTTCAGGATCAGGCGATTTAGGTCATTTGAAAATGCAGTATGTACCAACCAGTGCTGATTTGGTGGTAGGAGACAATATTTATAGCTCAGGTCTTGGTGAGCATTTTCCAGCAGGCTATCTAGTGGGACGAGTATCTAAAATCCAACGCCAAAACTCAGGTGAATTTGCACAAATTGAAATTACACCAGCAGCACAATTGGCAGGTGGTCATTATGTGGTTGTCCTTTTTTCTGATTCATTAGCGAAGGAGCAGCCATATGCTCATCGCTAAATATCGACCAATTAAAAGTAAAGACCCATTGGTTTTAATTGTGCTGTCTGTTGTTATTGCATCCATTTTAACCGTTTATCCCTTGTCTTATGATGTTTCTGCTTGGCGGCCTTTTGTCATGATGATGGTGATGATCTTTTGGTCATTGTGCCAACCCGCTTGGTGTGGGGTTTGGTTTTCATTTGCTATAGGGTTGTTTTATGACTTATTAATTGATGCGCCGTTAGGGCAAAATGCCTTAGCTTATGTGATTATTACGTTTATTGTACGTTATTTGATTCGAGAGCGACGTATATTAACCTTTTTAAACCTTTGGCTTATTTCTATTTTAGTGACTTTAGCTTATGTTGTATTTGTGTGGGTCACGCAAGTGATGGCTGATGTCAATTATCCAATGATGCGACGTTGGCCACCTGTGGTCAGTACCATCTTGGTTTGGCCAATAGTATATTATAGTTTGAAACGATGGCGCGCTTAATTTTAGCTTCAAACTCACCTCAGCGACAGGCATTGCTGAAACAGCAAGGTCTTGATTTTGAGGTGATTGCAGCTGATATCGATGAAACACCATTTGATGATGAGCTGGTGACTGAATATGTGCAGCGGGTTGCTCGTGGCAAAGCCTTATTCATTGGGCAGCAACATTTAGATGCGGTGGTTTTGGCTGCAGATACTTGTATTGCCTTAGATGGTCAAATTATTGGTAAGCCTAAGTCAAAACAGCATGCATTTGAAATATGGCAAAAGTTGTCTGGACGACAGCATGATGTGTTTTCGGCTGTATGTATTGCGACACAAAATCATATTGATCATGTTATTGTAAAAACAGAAGTGGCTTTTCAAGCACTCACAGAACAAGATATGGAAACGTATTGGGAAACTGGCGAACCGATCGGTCGTGCAGGTGCTTATGCAATTCAAGGTATTGCAGCCCGTTTTATCCCGAAAATTGAAGGGAGTTATAGCAATGTGGTTGGATTACCTATTTTTGAAACGATGAAATTATTAAATAAAGCGATTAAGGCACTAAATTAATCACGATAAAGAATTCTTATTAAAACTTTGAGCTTATTATGTCTGATGAACTATTCATTAATGTCACGCCGATGGAATGTCGCGTTGCATTAACTGAACATGGTGTTGTCAACGAAGTGTTTGTTGAGAGGACACTAAAACGCGGTCTAGTCGGTAATATTTATAAAGGTAAAGTGGTACGCGTTTTACCTGGAATGCAAGCAGCTTTTATTGATATTGGCTTGTCACGAACTGCTTTTTTACATATCAATGATATGGTGTGGCCAAAAGGGCAGACCACGCCTAATGTATTTGAATTATTGCATCCTGGACAGTTATTAACCGTTCAAGTGATGAAAGACATGCTAGGTACTAAGGGCGCACGTTTAACGACAGACCTCTCTATTCCATCACGCTACTTGGTTATGATGCCTTTTGGTCATCATGTTGGTGTATCTCAGCGAATAGAAAGTGAGCCTGAGCGCTTGCGGTTAAAACATATTATTGAAGAAATTAAATCAACTTATAATTTACCTGGCAGTGTCATTGTACGAACTGCTGCTGAAGGTGTAGATGCCAAAGCCATTGAACAAGACATGGCTTATCTTGCTCGATTGTGGAATTATATCCAACGCAAAAAAATGACCATTACATCGCCAACACTCATTTTTGAAGAATTACCATTGCCTCAGCGTATTATTCGAGACTTGGCATCCGATAAAACAGAAAAAATTTATGTCGATTCCAAACAAGTTTTCTTAAAGTTACAAGATTTCATGACAGAATTTGCGCCAAGTATTGCAGATCGATTGGCTTTATATACCAAACAGGAACCGTTGTTTGGAATTTATAATATTGAAGATGATATTCAAAATGCATTACAAAAACGCATTGCTTTAAAGTCTGGTGGCTATCTGATGATTGACCAAACTGAAGCCATGACCACAATTGATGTAAATACAGGTTCATATGTTGGTGGGCGTAGTTTAGAAGATACGGTATACCGTACCAACATGGAAGCGACTGAAGTGATTGTCAGACAATTACGATTACGTAATTTGGGTGGCATTATTATTATTGACTTCATTGATATGCAAGAAGAAATTCACCGCAAAGAGGTTTTAAAGTATTTTGAAAGTACTTTAGAACAAGATCATGCAAAAACCAAGATCACTCAAGTCTCAGAGTTAGGTTTGGTTGAAATGACTCGTAAACGTACACGTGAGTCGTTAGAACATCTACTGTGTGACGCGTGTCCAACCTGCCATGGGCGTGGTTTTGTAAAGACAGCAGAAACAGTATGCTATGAGATTTTTCGAGAAATGATGCGTTATAGGCGACTCTATCCTCATCAAATGGGGTTCATTGTCGTTGCAAGTGCTGTAGTAATTGACCGAATGTTGACAGAAGATGCAGCCACGCTTGCAGATTTACAACAGCTTTTAGATCGCTTTATCCATCTACAAGTAGAAACACTGTATACGCAAGAGCAATATGATATCATTTTAAGTTGAATTTGTAACAAATTAACACTTAATCTTTGTTACAACTGAATGTTTACTTTCATTATTTATTTCTCAATACTATATATAACTAAGTAGCCATAGATGTGATGTCTTAGTGAACGAGGGCATAAAGTATGCAATTAAATGATGAGAAAAAAATGAACCACAATCCACAAAAAATAAGCGAAACTCAAGCTGTAAAAAATGATTGTTATATGCTTGATGAGCAAGGGCGTGAAGTGCAAGTAACAACAAGCATGGTACAAGATATTTGTATCGAGCTGCTTAAACAGTGCCGTACAGTAAAAAGCTGAAAAGATAACTTTATCTTTTCAGCTCATTGGATACAAAAATAAAGAATAAAAGTTGGTTAACCAACACCATCCTTATGATTTTACAGCGTGTTCTTCTTTCTCTGCGACAATCTGTTCATATTGACTGATTTCATCTTCAAGAAAAGTCAGCAACATTTGCATTTTTGGGACAATGTTGCGACAAGCAACTAATCCAACTTCAAGCTTATCTAAATAGCTGGTCAGCGTCATATTAAGTGCCTGACCATCAAATACCACAGATGCAGGGTAGAGCGCTTCTAGTCGAGCGCCATTCCAATACAATGCATCTTTAGGTCCTGGTAAGCTTGAAATGACCAAATTAAATGCTTGCTTCTTCGGCATAGCACCTGAGAGTATATTTAAACCTGCGGCAGCATAAACAAATGCACTGTAACTGAGTATTTGGTTTTGGCTCATTCGCTTAAAACGCACTTTTGCTGTACGAACACTTTGTGAAATGAGTTGTGTTCGCTCTAAACGGCTGTCTGTGTGTGTTGCAAGGTTGGCTAAAATCATGGTTAGACGATTACTTACATCAGAGTCATCCGCTCGAATTGAAGCAGGAACCATTGCAATCAGTGGTTTGGCTGGTAATTGGTTAAAATGTAGCAAGTATTGTCTGAGCGCACCTGAGCAAATCGATAAAATAGTGTCATTCACAGTAATATCTAATGCATGTGCGATTTGACGAATTCGTGACATTTCAAATGACTGCGCAGCAAAACGTCTAGACCCACTGATGCGCTGATTAAACATGCTTTTTGGTGCTTGAAAACTAGTTACATAATGTGGGTCAAAGCGTCGATCATGTAAAATGGTTTGTTTAAGTTCTTGATAAACAATTTGTGGCGATGTTTCAATTTGCTGTTTAATATTTTTAACAAAAGAAAACGCCGCTTTAAGGGTTTTCTTTTTGGGTGTTTTGGTCGATTTCTGAATACACCAAGGCGGAATCATGCTGTGTAAATAAGGATCTTTAGCAAAAGATTTTTCCATTAAGCGCATGCCACCAACACCATCTACGAGTGCATGATGAATTTTAAAATATAGTGCGAAACGCTCACCTTCAATCCCTTCAATTAAAGTGCATGTCCATAATGGTTTAGCTCGGTCAAGTAAAGCGCCATGCTCTTGTGAGATATAGGTCAGCAGTTCTTTAATTCTGCCAGGATGCGGCAAGGAAATATGTCTAAAATGATGGTCTAAATCAAATTCATTGTCTTCACCCCATACAAGCCCATTCAATGTATTGTTAAATGGCGCAACTGGTGAACATGTTGACGCTTTAATATCTTTTACAATGTCATGAATAAAGTCTTTGGATGCATGCGGTGGTATTTTAAATAGAAATAATCCACCCACATGCATAGGTTGTTGTCGTTTTTCTAAAGACAAAAAAACTAAATCAATTGGATGTAATGGTCGCATGGGGGTGAATCTCTTTGTCATTTAAAAAAGATGGTAATATTAAATGAGGAAATATCAAAGCTTCTGTACAATCTTATTCATGCTTTCATCTGCTAGCACGAATAGTTTTGCTAATTTAGACAGCAGCTATGATTTATTTTTTTAGATTACCAAGATGCAAACCGCATTCTTTTTGTGTGGCTTCTTCCCACCACCAACGGCCTTCGCGCTCATGCTGATTTGGCAATACAGGGCGTGTACATGGTTCACAACCAATCGAAATAAAACCGCGCTCGTGAAGTGGGTTATATGGAATTTCCATCATACGGATATAATTCCAAACGTCAGCACTGCTCCAATTGGCCAATGGATTATATTTAATCAATTGTTTATTTGGTCCTGAAAATCCAGCATCAGCCTGAATCACAGGAATATCGGTACGGGTGTTTGGACTTTGGTCTTTCCGTTGCCCTGTAATCCAACCATCTAAGGTTGCCAATTTTTTTCTTAAGGGTTGCACTTTACGAATACCACAGCATTCTTGGTGTCCATCTTTAAAAAAGCTAAACATCCCTTTTGTGGTGACAAGGTCTTGTACAGAAGATGCATCTGGAAAACATACTTCAATATCAATTTGATAAAATTCACGTACTTTTTCTAAGAACTGATAAGTTTCAGGGTGTAATCTGCCTGTATCAAGGCTAAACACGCGAAAAGGTTTACGCAAACGGTAAGCCATATCAATTAAAACAACATCTTCAGCACCAGAGAATGAAATGGCAATTTCACCTGCTTGATTAAGTGCAAGTTCAATAATTTCACTTGGATATTTATCGGCATATTCAGATGCAAGGGCATCGACGTGATCAATCGTTGGAATAATAGCAGCGGTCATGAGTGTTCCTGGCTGTCAGCTTGGAGCCTGAAAAAAGACAGAAATAGAAGCGTTAGCATTTTAGAGTAAATGAATTGCTCTATTTATCTTTTTTTAAGATATATTTATCATCAAAATCGATTTATATTGAAAAAATGTGAATTTTTAATCAATTAGATAAATTTATTTTAGCATAACAAAATCAGAATAATTGGCGCTAAGTGATTTATCTTGATCAAGATTTATGTAATTTTATGATCTTTTTTGTTTAAAAAGCGATATTAATTTATCCTAAAACGTATAGAATTGGGGAATTATGCCAATACAAATCAGAGATCAGTTGTTGATGACTGTGATCTATCTGATGACTCAATTTTTTAAAAAGCTAAAATCCTATGAATATTACTCCTCAAGACATTGCTCCTAGAACTGATGGAAAAGGAAGCTGGGTGAGTGTGATTGCGCTAGCACTTGCAGCTTTTATTTTTAATACCACAGAATTTGTTCCGATTGCACTCCTGACAGATATTGCGAAAAGCTATGATATGCAGGCAGCTCAAGTCGGAATTATGATTACAATTTATGCTTGGGTTGTTGCATTGGCATCATTACCCATGATGTTGGCGACTCGAAATATAGAGCGGAAAAAGCTATTGTTGGCGCTTTTTGTTTTATTTTTCTTAAGCCATATCGTATCTAGCGTTGCTTCAAATTTTACAATTTTATTGATTAGCCGTGTAGGGATTGCTTTTGCTCATGCAATCTTTTGGTCAATTACCGCATCTTTAGCGATCCGTGTTGCACCTGTGGGTAAAGAAGTGCAAGCACTTGGATTACTGTCTACAGGTACAGTATTGGCGCTGGTACTCGGTATTCCTCTTGGACGTATTGTAGGTGAAATATTCGGTTGGCGTTTAACTTTTGGAATTGTCGGTGGTATTGCTGTAATCACAGCGCTTGTGCTTTGGAAAACATTGCCATTGTTACCAAGCCAAAACACAGGCTCATTTTCAAGTTTACCGATATTGTTTAAACGACCTGCGTTGATGATGCTTTTTATCATCACAGTGGTGGTGGTTATCGCTCAATTTACTGCTTATAGCTATATTGAACCGTTTACAACAGAAATTGCTAAATTTACTTCTGACCAAACCACGACATTATTATTAGTCTATGGTGGAGCAGGTATTTTAGGCTCAATTCTATTTAGTCGTTTTAGCCGTAAATTACCACGACTATTTCCTGTAATTGCAATTTCAGGGTTGTCTGTGTGTATGATGCTGTTATTACCTTTAGCATCAAGCGTATATGGCATCATGGGTATATCTGTGGCTTGGGGTATTTGCATCATGATTTTTGGCTTAATTATGCAGTCAAAAGTATTACAACTTGCTCACGATGCAACTGATGTTGCAATGGCGGTATATTCAGGTTTATATAACTTAGGTATTGGTGGCGGTGCGCTGTTCGGTAGCTTGGTTGGCTTAAACTTAGGTATGGAATATATTGGTGTTGTCGGTGGCGGTATGGCATTGTTAGGGTTAGTGGTTGCTATTATTATGGTACGCCGTAGTGACTTTATGCCTATTCAAAATAACTAAATGTTTAATTAAAAAAGCCAGCTGATGCTGGCTTTTTTAGGTCTACAACTTTACTTTTTGTCGCTCAGTAGCTTAAATAAAATGAACATGATTCCAAACCAAACAGGCATCATAAGTACAGATAACTTAAACCCTTGCATCCACATAATATATAAAATGACAGCAATAAAACCTAAAGCAAAATAATTGCTGAATGGTGAAAATAGGGCAGGAAAAGATGTTTTAATTTGTTGTGCTTGCATGGCTTTTCTAAATTTTAAATGGGTAATGGTGATCATTGCCCAATTCAGTACCAAGGCACCAACTACAATATAAATAAGCTGGCTTAATGCACCTTCAGGTACTATATAATTTAAAATCACACAGCCAAAGATCAATAATGCTGAAAAGAGTGTGGCCATTAATGGCACACCATCTTTGGTCATTTGAGCAAAGACTTTCGGTGCATTGCCTTGTTCAGCCAAGCTAAACAACATACGGCTATTGGCATACATACTGCTGTTAAAAACAGACAAGGCTGCAGTTAAAATAATGAAGTTCAGTAAATGTGCTGCCCAACCAATCCCGAGTTGACTAAAAATCATCACGAATGGGCTTTTATCTAAACCACCTAGATTCAACTGATTCCATGGCACTAAAGATAGAAGAATCGTTAGTGAACCCACATAAAAAATTAGAATTCGAAATACCACTTGGTTAATGGCTTTAGGAATGGTTTTTTCAGGGTCTTCAGCTTCAGCTGCAGCCATACCAATCAGTTCAATCCCACCAAATGCAAACATGATAAATGCAAGCATATAAAACAAGCCATCAAAACCTGCTGGGAAAAAACCACCATGTGTCCATAAGTTTGAAACGCTCACTTGAGAGTCTGGACTTGCAGTGAAGAGCAGATAGCCACCAAATAAAATCATGGAAATCACAGCAACAACTTTGACCAAAGAAAGCCAAAATTCAGATTCACCATAGAATTTCACATTTCGTGTATTCAAAAGCGTAATGATGATGAAAAAGAACAATGCAGATGCCCAAGCAGGAACTTGTGGCCACCAATAATTCACATATTTGGCAATTGCTGTCAGTTCAGCCATTGCAACCAAAATATAAAGTACCCAATAATTCCATCCAGTAATAAAGCCTGGAAAACGTCCCCAATATTTGTACGCAAAGTGGCTAAATGAACCGGATACAGGTTCATGTGCGATCATTTCACCTAAATGACGTAAAATTAAAAAGACAATAAAGCCGCCAATGCCATAACCTAGAATAATGGATGGGCCAGCTGCTTGGATAACTTGAGCAGAACCTAAAAATAAACCTGTACCAATAGCACCGCCCATGGCGATCAATTGAATATGTCGGTTCTTCAAGCCGCGCTGTAATTCGGTTTTTTGAGTACTCACACTGATATACAACTTGTAAACATGAAATCTAAGATATTGTAGATGATTGTCACGATCTCACCTATATTTCTAAGTCAGTTTTAACAAGAAAAATGTCATCAAAACGGCTTTTATCCGCTGTTTTCGTTCAAACATAGAACATCAGTACAATTCATGCTAAATTTTTAAAGATCATTTCATATGTTAGTACAATCTCACTTCAATATTTGTTAAATTGAGAGACAGGTAAAATACCTTTGATTGGCAGGAAAGACCTTATATTTTTAGCGACTTAAATTATTGATTCAGGTCTATTTAATCATAAACATGTTGATAATTACACTTTGTGACTAAAGTGTGATTGAGCATGTTAGATAAAAAATAAAAGGTAAATTGCTTTAAATTAAAAATTAAAAGCGTGATAATGTTTTTATTTTTTTGGTGAAAGTCAATGAGTATACCCGCATGCACCCAATGTAAATCAGAATACACCTATTATGATGGTGATCTCATTGTATGTCCTGAATGCGCGCATGAGTGGAAAGAATCAGACCAATCCACCCTGACAGCAGATGCTGTACAAATTCAAGATGCCAATGGTCAGCTATTACAAGATGGTGATTTTGTGACTGTGATTAAAGATTTAAAAGTGAAAGGCTCATCCTCTGTTGTGAAAGTTGGTACAAAAGTCAAAGTCCGTTTAATCGAACATGCAACAGATGGACATAACTTAGATTGTAAAATTACAGGGATTGGTGCGATGAAACTGAAATCTGAATTTGTGAAAAAAGCTTAACCCATTATGTCCGAGGCACACGTGTTATCATCCGAGTCAATCTATTCAGATTTTTTAAAATCCGCGCAAGAGACTGTACAGCAAGATTTATTAACAGCACTTGCACAATTTCAATTTTCTGAGCCACTACAAAGTGCTGTACATCATGCAGTGATGTTGGGTGGTAAGCGTGTGCGCCCTGCATTATGTTATGCGGTGAATGCTTTACATGGTCATATATTGCACCCTGCTGTTCGCCGTGCAGCGGTGGCTGTAGAGCTGATCCATTGTTATTCTTTAGTACATGATGACCTGCCTTGTATGGATAACGACTCATTACGTCGTGGTCAACCTACATGTCATGTTGCATTTGGTGAACATAATGCATTATTGGCAGGGGATGTACTACAGTCGATGGCATATGAAGTGCTAACAAGCTCATTATTCGAGCAAGATGAAGTGCAGCATCAAACCCATCCACGGATTGTACTTCAACAGGTCAAGACACTCGCATCTGCAAGCTCTAAAATGGTACAAGGACAAGTTTTAGATTTACAATCAGAAGGTATTCGCATTGATCAACAAGCTTTAGAGGCAATTCATCATAATAAAACAGGGGCTTTAATTTCTGCTGCGATCTTAATGAGCGCACAAACGATGTTCGAACCTGCTGATCAAGCAATGCAGAAACTAGAACAATTTGGTCAACATATTGGTTTAGCGTTTCAAGTTCAAGATGACATTTTAGACATTACATCAAACACGAATGTCTTGGGTAAAACAGCAGGTAAAGATTTAGATGTTGAAAAGTCAACTTATCCTGCCTTGATGGGGTTGATACCGGCACAAAATTATTTGGCTGAATTACATGCGCAAGCTCTTGCAGCGCTGAGCTATTTTGAAGAAGATGCTCAGGCACTGCATGAAATGACACAATTTTTATTGTTGAGAAAAAGCTAATATTAAGCTCGGCCGATAATGCCACGAATAGTGCTTAAAACGTCTGCAGGTAAAACAATGGTTTTACTGTTATTCGATTTCGCCATATCTTGCATGGCTTTAATATATTGCTCACCAAGCAGGTATGAAATTGGAATTTCTTGATTGCCGACCGCTTTCGTGACAAGCTCAATCGATTTTTGTGATGCTTCAGCCAAGACCACTTGTGCTTCTGCGTCACGACGTGATGCTTCTAAACGTCCATCTGCTTCTAAAATAGCTGCTTGCTTTTCACCATCTGCTTTAGTGACTGCGGCACGACGTTGACGCTCTGCTGCAGCTTGTGCTTCCATAGCAGATTGCATGGTTTTTGATGGTTGAATATCTTGAATTTCGACAGTTTTAAGCGTGATACCCCAATCAGCGATGTCTTCAGAAATAGCTGCTTTAAGTTTTGCTTTAATGTGGTCTCTAGACGATAGCGCAGCATCAAGATCCATTTCACCGACAATAGAGCGCAATGATGTTTGTACCATGTTTTGAATGGCCCAATTGAAATTCTCAACACCATAAACGGCTTTTTCAGGAGTGGTGATATTGATATATGCCACAGCATTCATTAAAAGTACGGCATTGTCACGTGTAATGACTTCTTGTGAAGGTACATCAAGCACAATGTCTTTGGTGGTAATTTTATATGCCACTTCATCAATATACGGAATAATAATGCTTAAACCTGGGCCGAGTGTGGTGTGGTATTTGCCCAAGCGTTGAACAATCCACTTGTATCCTTGGGGGACAATACGTACACCTTTAATGATAGTGATCACCACAAACAGTAAAAATGCAATGCTAATAATCATGGTAGCTGACATCAATCAATCCTATTGTTGATAAAGTTAGTGTTTAAAGAGGGTAGGGTTCAACTACAAGTATATTGCCGCTAATATCAATGACTTTGACTTTGTCACCCACATGAACATTTTGACTACAGCGACAGAACCATTCATCTGAGCCAAGAAGAGGCATCGGAAATCTGACTTGAATATTATTGTCAATTTGTAGCTGAATCACTAAGCCAACTTGACCAATAACAGATTCTCTAGAGAGATGATTGGTAATTTTATCTTTAGATAATGGTTTAATAAATTTAAACCATAGGAATGTGCATAAAATAGATAAGAGTGTCCAACTGATTACTTGCAGTGTCGTACTCATGTCGGGATAAATCCAAACTAAAATGCTGACCATCACGGCAGCAATTCCAAACCATAGTACAGCGAATGTGGTGAGAAATAATTCAAATAAAATTAATACAATGCCTAGAACAAACCAGTGCCACGGTTCGAGCAACATATCCATGAATATCCTATAATTTTTAAATGTCATTTCATCATAGCAGTATTATTATTTCATCTTATCGATTTATAAAATAAATTTTACAGTTATTTTATCCATCAAAATAAAATTATAACTTTGAGTGTTTATTATATAACAAAAGGTAAAATAAATGGAGAAATTTGAAAATAAAGCAATAGACTCACTCATGCAATTATGCATCAAGTGAGTCTATTCACATCTAGGTAGGATTAAATTTGTGGTTTTGGCGCGGGTTGTAAAGCAGCAGGTGACGCTTTAAATTGTGAAATAATAGATTGAATTTGTTTGATATTGAGCTGAGTTGCTTTTTCACCTTCTAAGATGGCTTTACTCGCTGAGTTTAAATCCATAACACCTAAATTTTCAACTCTAGGCTGGATGGTAATGCTGGCATATTTAAGTTCATCTTGAATACTTTGTTGTCCCATAATATTAATGGTTTGATCAAGTAATCCCCACAAATTGCTTGATGCAATTTGACTGCTACTTGGTCGTGCAGAAATATCAACTGCAATCACAATATCTGCACCCATCCGCTTGGCTGTTTTAACAGGAATAGGGCTCACCAAACCACCATCTACATATTGGATATTATTGATCAGCGCAGGAACAAAGACATTCGGGACGCTGCATGAGGCACGGACGGCTTGTCCTGTATTACCACGAATAAATTCAACTTTTTGACCGGTGGTCAATTGGGTTGCAACAGCAGCAAAACGAATTGGAAATTTTTGTATAGGCTGATTACCCACTTGGCTGTTTACGTAGTCTTGTATTTTTTGTCCAACAATAAAACCTTGTCGGTTTAACGTTAAATCTCGAATATCAGATTCTTTTAACTTTAATGCTAAAGCCTGCAGCTGATAAGGTGTTTTACCACTGGCATAAATACTACCCACAAAACTTCCTGCACTCGTCCCAGTGACAATTTGTGGTTTGATTCCATGAGATTCCAACATTTTGATAACACCAATATGGGCAAAACCTTTTGCACCACCACCACCTAAAGCCAAGGCAATGACAGGTTCACGTGGTTGTTGTTTGGTTGTAGGTTGATTCAGGCTAGTACAACCGAAAAGCATCAAGCTGATGACGCACAGAAGAGAAAAATGACGAATTGTTGCCATGAGAAAATACTGTGATGACTAAAGAAAATAAATTGTGGTTATATGAACAGGTTCAATCTTTTTTTTCTAGCAAAATTACAAAAAAAAGTACGTTTATTTCAAGGACTTTAATACTAATTTAATAGGATAAATATATTATTCATTAACAAAATTACACTGTTAATTATTTAGCAAAAATGATGGTGTGGTTTTCAGGTTAAAAAATATTCACTTATTGGACATTTTTGAAAGATTTTAAAACAATTTTTTGCTGAAAATCCTACGCTAACTCGTTGAAATCTGATTTTAGTGAATAATTATTCATCAAATTGAGACGAAATTTTCAGCATTACAAAATTTTTTTAGATTTTTTATTTATTGTTTTTGTGTATATTAATATCAGAATTAATTGGTTATCTCAGATTAATTAAAGCGTATAGTGAGTTAACTAATTGATCAATATTCACTTCTTTTTTTTAATTTACTATTTGGTATATTGTATCTGCGACTTTAGGCGACTAGCCAAACGCGATAAAAGAAGAGAATATAAGATTCAGTAAAGGATTGTCATAATTTTGTTACTTTTGTTTGGAATAGTATACGGAATTTCATAGTGATCAACTATTTTAAGGGTGAAGATTTGTGGTTAAAGTGAATAAACTAGCACTTTCGGTGAGTGCGGCTTTGATTTTAGGAGCTACAGGGTCCGCAGCACAAGCAGCGACAGCAGCTAAAACACAAACTCAACAGCAGGTTTCTGATCTGCAAGCTCAAGTTGCACAATTGCAGCAACTTGTTCAGCAATTATCTACCCAACAACAACAACAGGCTGCACAACAGCAAGAACAAGCAGTTCAATTACAAGAAGCTGCGATTCAAGCACTTGAAAAGCCAAATGTTGCACCAAAAGAATCAAGCTCTAAGCCAGGTTGGTTAACACTAGGTGATGGTCAAACTCAGCTAAAAATTTATGGAAGTATCCGTGCAGACAGTACATATGACTTCGCTGGATCAAATGCAAATACCACAGACATTTATAACCGTACAAACCGCGTACCATTAAATTCAGCGAATGCAACACAAGGTTCATTGAATGTTAGTGCTGCAGCATCACGTATTGGTTTGGACGTAACACGCCCAACAAGCTATGGTGATTTAGTTGCAAAACTTGAAGGTGACTTCTTAGGTACAACCTACACCAATGCAAACGGTTCATTCCGTGTACGTCATGCATACTTAACATTAGGCAAATGGTTACTTGGTCAAACAGGTTCAATCTTCGTTAACGGTGAAACCATTCCTGAAGTTGTTGATGCTAACGGCCCAATGGGTTCTGGTAGCCAACGTAATGTACAAGTTCGTTATACACAGCCAATTACTAAAACACAAAAAGTTCTTGTGGCTTTAGAAGGTGGTGATGCTGATGGTTACACAGGAACAGCTCAAACAAGTGGTGGTAGTCGTTTCCCTGCTTTAACTGCACGCTATGACATTTCAACTGCTGACAAAAAAGGTGTATTACAAGTTCATGGTTTAGTGCACGAAAACCGTGTATCAACCAATGATACAAATGCAGAAGAAAAATTGGGCTGGGGTGCTGGTATCGGTGCAAAATATAGCTTAACACCAAACGATATGGTTTTTGCAAACTACTATCATGTCAGAGGCGATAACCGCTATATGCTTTATAGCAACACAGCATATGTTGCTACAGCGAATGGTACATCGTATACCATTTCTCCATCAGAGTTTGACTCAGCATTGGTTGGTTACTCACGTAAGTGGAATGCGCAATGGCGTTCAACGCTTGCAGGTGGCGGAATTTGGTATAAAGATGACAATGCTTATGCAAAAGCATTTACAACAGGTGTAAAACCATCTGCATCTACCAACAAAACCATGTATAACATCATCGTAAACACATTCTATTCACCTGTGAAAAATGTAGATATCGGTGCTGAATACACATATGGTCAACGTGAAACGTTTGCAGCTGCAACATCAACAGAATCAAATAAAGGTGATTTTTCACGCTTTAACTTGATGGCTAGATACCAATTCTAATTTGAATTGAAATTCAGCAAAAAAATCTGCAATTTATTGCAGATTTTTTTTGTGCCAAATAAGCTAAACCAAGAATAATGTCGAAAATAGGCAAAACACAAATTCTATTGCATTTTAAAATAATCATATTAAAGTGAATCTAGGCTAAAAATAAAACAATAAGCAGTGGCGTGCTTCATTCTGCCCAATTAAATAACAATAAGTTATAGAATTTATAAAACATGCAATATAAAATTATTAATTGACAGTGTTTTCTTAATTTATTAAAAATTTTTTACACAAATTAAGATGAATTAATCTCAGTTTAAATATGCTGTCGTATTGTGATAGCTCAACCATTTAGAGAGCATGTAACGTTCATGACAAAAATACTCATCATCGAAGATGACTTTATGATCGCAGAGTCGACCATTACGTTGTTGAAATACCATGGTTTTGATGTTGAATGGTTTAACAATGGATTGGATGGTTTATCTGAGCTATCTAAACAACAATTTGACTTAATTTTATTAGATCTTGGCTTACCGATGATGGATGGTATGCAAGTTTTAAAACAAGTGCGTCAAAAAACTCAGATTCCAGTTTTGATTATTTCTGCGAGAGATCAACTTGAAAATCGTGTAGATGGATTGAATCAAGGTGCAGATGATTATTTAATCAAACCTTATGAGTTTGAAGAATTATTGGCAAGAATCCATGCTTTATTGCGCCGAATTGGCTTGGAAGCACAAACTGTATTGGGTGATAAGATTTTAACCAATGGTCAGCTTATTTTAGATGTAGAACAACATATTGCAAAATATAAAGGGCAAATTATAGAGCTGTCAAATCGTGAGTGGGCAATTTTAACACCACTTATGACCCATCCAAATAAAATATTTTCTAAAGCCAATTTAGAGGATAAGTTATATGATTTTGACAGTGAAGTATCAAGTAATACCATTGAAGTATACATTCATCATTTAAGAACAAAATTAGGAAAAGACTTTATCCGTACAATACGGGGGTTGGGCTACCGCCTTGGTCATCATCAGGATCAAGCATGAACAAAAAACGGAGTTCACTCAATACACGCTTAATTGTAATGACATCGTTATTAAGTGTGATTGTGGCAGGTGTGTTGATGTTTTCAACATACCATATTGCCATGAAAGAGCTAACACGGATTTTAGATGCACAAATGGAATTTCTAGCCAGTCGGGCAACTATTCTAGAGCTTAGAAACACCCACAGCCAATTGAATCTTGACCCAAAAAAAGAACAAGAAGAGCTGTTTATTGATATTTGGTCATATGATGATTTAGAAGAGCTTGAAAAAAACCCTTTACTTGTACCACAGGTCAAAAAAGCAGGTTTTTATCAACATGAAACAGATAGTGGCACATGGTATACCTATGTATTGCCAGCAAAAGATTATCAAGTTCAAATTAGTCAACATCGTAAAGTCAGAGAGGTATTGGCATTAGAGTTGGCAGGCAGTATGGTTTTGCCATTTATTTTAATTATGCCTTTTGTGATGTTGATTATTGTCTGCATGATAAAACGTAGTTTAAAACCGCTTGATGATTTAAAAAGCGAGCTTGCACAGCGTGATTCAAGTGAGCTTAGTCATGTGAGCGATGCGCATTATCCGATTGAATTGTTACCTGCAATTCATGAAATTAATTATTTATTTGATCGTATTTGTAAAACACAGCAAGAGCAAAAACAGTTTATTGCTGATGCCGCTCATGAGCTCAGAACACCTTTAACCGCATTAAATTTACAGACTAAAATTTTACTGAGAGATTTTCCAGACAATGTTGCTTTGATTAATTTAAACAAAGGCTTAGCGCGAATTCAACATTTAGTCAGTCAATTATTGGCTTTAGCCAAACAAGATACATCATTACATGTTTTAGAGCAGCCTAAAAAAGTGTCTTTAAATCAAGTGGCCTTAAATTGTGTTGAGCAATTGATGAATTTGGCTATGGAAAAAAATATTGATTTAGGTTTTGAGCGTAATGAAGAAATTCATGTGCAAAGTTATGAGCCTACACTGCATTCCATTATTTATAATTTAATTGATAATGCAATTAAGTACACACCTCATTCAGGGGTGATTAATATTTCTGTCTATCCGAAAGCTGGAAAAGCCGTACTTTGTATTGAAGACAGCGGCCCTGGTATTCCAAAAGAGCAATATGAAGCTGTATTAAAACGCTTTTATCGTGTTCATCATCATTTAGAGGTGGGCAGTGGACTGGGGTTGTCAATTGTACAAAAAGCCATCCAACGTGTTGGTGGGCAATTATCATTTGACCAAAGCCAAGATTTAGGCGGATTAAAAGTTGTGGTGGTGGCGCCAATCAACTTACATTTAAATGAACTTCAGGCCGTGAATGCTATTTAAAATATAAATTTAAAAAAGGGGCTCAATCATGAGCCCCTTTGTATTTATAGATTTGCGATTTGTTCCATGTTATGGCGTACTTTTTCAAGCTGCTGCGTGAATTCTGCCAATTTGGCTTTTTCACCTTCAACAACAGCAGGAGGTGCTTTTTTGACGAAGCCTTCATTGCTCAGTTTATTGGCAATTTGATCATATTGTTTCTGAATTTTGTCGAGGTCTTTTTGCAGACGCCCTAATTCAGCTTTAGGATCAATTAAACCTTTCATGGGTACAAAGACAGACGCATGGCCAACTACACTTGATGAAGACAATGGTGGTTCTTCTTGATCTGCTAAAAACTCAATACTTTCAACTTTTGCAAGTGCTTTAAAGAGTGGCTCAATACGCTCAATACGAGTTTGCTCTGTGGTTGAAATATTTTTTAATAACACAGGTAATAAACGTGCATTACCTAATCCCATTTCACCACGAATATTTCGAACCGCACCAATTAAGCCTTGTAGCCAACTCATATCAGCTTCTGCTTGCTCATTAATTTTGCTTGCATCTGAAATTGGATATGCTGCAGTCATGATGGTTTTACCTTCACGACCTAGCATTGGCGCAAGTGTTTGCCAAATTTCTTCTGTTAAATATGGCATTAAAGGATGAGCCAGTCGTAAAGCAGATTCTAATACGCTTAATAATACACGGCGAACTTCAGCTTTACGTGCACTTGATACATCAACATCATTTAACACAGGTTTAGTCAGTTCGACATACCAATCACAATATTCATTCCAAATGAATTCATAAATCGCTTGAGCGGCTAAGTCTAAACGATATGTAGCAAATGCTTGATGGACTTGAGCTTCAGCTTGTTGTAAACGACTAATGATCCACTGTTCTGGCAGTTCCCATAATTCAGGTTGTGCCTGTTCGGCAATCTCTTGTCCTTCGACATTCATCAAAACAAAGCGCGTTGCATTCCAAATCTTGTTACAGAAATTGCGATAACCTTCAACACGCTTGAGATCAAATTTAATATCACGACCAGTGTTGGCCAGTGCACAGAAAGTAAAGCGAACAGCATCTGTACCGTATGAACTAATTCCTTCAGGAAATTCTTTACGGGTTGCTTTCTCAATTTTCTCAGCTTGTTTTGGATTCATTAAGCCAAAAGTACGTTTTTTTACTAGGCCTT
This sequence comes from Acinetobacter apis, assembly GCF_900197575.1. GTDB lineage: Bacteria > Pseudomonadota > Gammaproteobacteria > Pseudomonadales > Moraxellaceae > Acinetobacter > Acinetobacter apis. Next base: position 132,609 of record NZ_FZLN01000001.1, read on the forward strand.
CAAGGTCAATGCCATCAATCAAATCTAAAGGATCAAGTACATTTCCTTTTGATTTAGACATTTTTTGTCCTTCACCATCCCGAACTAAACCGTGCACATATACAGTTTTAAATGGAATTTGTGGAGAGCCATCAGCTTGCTTCATAAAATGCATGGTCATCATGATCATGCGAGCAACCCAGAAGAAAATAATATCAAAGCCTGTAACCAACAGATCAGTTGGGTGAAAGGTTTTTAAAATTTCATTTTGGGCATCTTTGGCTGCATCACCTGTCCAACCCAATGTTGAAAATGTCCATAATCCTGATGAGAACCATGTATCAAGGACATCTTCATCTTGAGACAGTGACGTATCTGCACCTAAATTATGTTTTTGGCGGACTTCGTTTTCATCACGGCCAACATATACATTGCCGTCAGCATCATACCAAGCTGGAATACGATGTCCCCACCACAGTTGGCGAGAAATACACCAATCTTGAATGTTATTCATCCAAGACATATACATGTTGGTATATTGTTCAGGAACAAATTTGATGCGACCATCTTTAACCGCTTCAACAGCAGGTTCAGCAAGTGGTGCAATTTTTACATACCATTGATCGGTAAGTAGTGGTTCGACAATGACACCTGAACGATCACCTCGTGGTGCTTTTAGGTCGTATGGTTCAATTTTTTCAAGCCATCCTTCTTGTTCTGCTTGCACTACTAACTTTTTACGTGCTTCAAAACGCTCTAAACCAATATAATCGGCTGGTGCTGGAATGGTTTTTGAAATATTTTGACCCGCTTTTTCAATATATTCAAATTCAGCCAACACTTCAGCATATTTGTTAAAAATGTTAATTAACGGCAGTTGGCAACGTTTTCCAACTTCATAGTCGTTAAAGTCATGTGCTGGTGTGATTTTAACACAGCCGGTTCCAAAATCTTTTTCGACATACTCATCAGCAATAATGGGAACTAAGCGGCCACTGATTGGTAATACAATATGTTGACCAATCAAATGCTGATAGCGCTCATCTGTCGGATGAACAGCAACAGCACTATCACCGAATAATGTTTCTGGACGTGTGGTTGCTACGACTAAATAGTTCAGTCCATTGGATGTCGTGAGTGATTCATTTTCAAAGAAATATTTAAAATGCCAAAGCGAACCTTTTTCTTCGTGGTTTTCGACCTCAAGATCAGACAATGCTGTTTGAAACTTTGGATCCCAATTCACCAAGCGCTTACCACGATAAATTAAGCCTTGTTCATGCAATTGAACAAAGACTTCTTTTACTGCATGTGATAAACCATCGTCCATGGTGAAGCGTTCACGTGACCAATCGACAGATGAGCCAAGTCTTCGAATTTGTTTGGTGATATGACCACCTGATTGTTCTTTCCATTCCCAAACTTTTTCAATAAACTTTTCGCGTCCAAGGTCATGACGGCTGATATTTTCAGCAGCCAATTGACGTTCTACCACCATTTGGGTTGCGATACCGGCATGGTCAGTGCCTGGTTGCCATAATGTATTTTTACCCATCATTCGTTGATAACGGGTAAAAGCATCAATGACTGTATTATTGAAACCATGCCCCATATGTAAACTGCCCGTGACATTGGGTGGTGGAATCATGACACAAAAGGAATCTCCTTGACCTGATGGCTTAAAATAGCCATGATCTTCCCATGTTTTGTACCATTTTTTCTCGATCTCTGTCGGATCATACGTTGTTGCAATGTTTTGAGCTGAAGTAGCGTGTGAGTCAGTCATAATAAACAGGTCAAAATAAAATTTTAAATTACTGCTATTGTAGCAAAAAAAAATAATCCTGAGCAGAACATGTCTGTTTGCGTTGTAAGTACGCATACAATTTATAATGCGATCAGGTCGAATTAATTACTATAGGGTGTTAAATCATGTCACATGCGGTTTATTTAGCCATAGATACAGCAACTTATGACAAGTTTAAGTATGTAGAAGCACAATTAAATGAAAGTTCTAAAGATAAATTAGCGCATGAGCTTGGTGAAGTTTTAGCCGATGCCTCTGTACAGGTCATTGAGCAAGTATTTATTCAGCTTTTAGAACGTCAAAAAGCACGCTCTTTACAAGCAGATCGTCAACAAATGGCGAAAGATTCTGAAAAAGTGATTGATCATGTATTAGCAGCATGTAAAAAATACTTACCTTGGTCGATTGCTTTGATTAGCAATGAACGTTTAGTACCTTTAGTTGAATATTTTTCTCAATTAATTGTACATCAAGAGAAACAGGTTTTTATTCGTTATGCTGTAGATGATGTACTTGTAGATGAAGCTTTTACAAAAATTGATGAAGTAAGAGACGGGCAGGCGGCATCGATACCTGATGCATTTATCTGTTTAAATAAAATTATTGATGCTGGTGTAGATCAGTTGGTTCGAACGCCAAAGACACTATTGAAATTTAATTTTATAGTCAATAAAACATTAAACGGTGCGATTCAAGTCAGTACCAATATGGCCTATAAGCGTCTTGCAGCATTAGGGAAAGAAGTTCATATCGAGTCAGCACCACATTACATCGACCACTTTTTAAGTTTTCTTCAAACAGACAATAAAAAGAGCTCATCATAGAGCTCTTTTTAAAGACCAAACACTTACTTTTGGTAGTGTTTTTCTAAACTTGATTGCTGGTGGTAAGTTTGATCTGCAGTATATGCTTTGACACCACCGCCTAGCGTTTTATACAGTTCAATTTGATTGTTAAGTGCAATCAGTTGTAATGCAAGCAACGATTGTTCTGCTGCATATGCATCTTTTTGTGAGTTCAAGACAGTTAAGTAACCATCAATACCTGCACGGTATCTTGCACTTGATAAATCATATGTACGATTTGTTGCTTTCACCAAAGCACGTTGTGCTTGTAAACGTTCATCTAAGTTTTCACGCGTTGCAAGTGCATCGCTAACTTCTTTAAATGCCGTTTGAATGGTTTTTTCATATGTTGATAATGCAATTTCTTGCTCAACTTTAGAAATTTTTATATTTGCTTTACGTGTGCCCCAATCAAAAATCGGTAGATTGAGTGATGGTGCAAACGACCACACAAATGATCCAGATCTAAATAAGCTAGATAGGTCAGTTGAACCATAGCCTGCGGTACTGGTTAAGCTAATGGTAGGGAAGAGCTGTGCTTTTGCCGCACCGATGTTGGCACCTGCTGCGCTCAATGCATAAGCAGATTGCTGAATATCTGGACGGTTATAAAGTAAGTCACTGCTTAGACCTGTCGCAAATACAGTTTCGTTGCTGATTTTTGTGACTGTCTCTTTTGGCAGTAAACTTTCAGACACAGGTTGGCCAACCAATAGATTCAGTGCATTACGCGCTTGCGCTACTTGTGTTTTGTAGTTACCTACATCTGCACGAGCTGTTTCAACTGAGATTTGTGCTTGACGTAAAGGTACTTCACTGTCAATCCCGACATCAAAACGTTTTTTATTCAGCTTATATGCATCGAGTTGTGTTCTTAGCGTATCTTCAGCCAATTTTAAACTTGCATTGGCATAAGAGTAGCTAAGCCATGCTTCTGATACTTGGCTAATTAAACTAATTTGTGTGGCATCACGTGTACTTTGCAAACCTAAGTAATTGTCTAAAGCAGCATCTTTTAAGCTTTTTAAACGACCCCAAAAGTCTAATTCATATGAGGTAATCCCAACAGTCGCTGAATAGATACTGATAGGTTTGTACTCACCAAATTGAAATTGATTATTTTGTCGCGTAAAAGATCCTGTACCATCAAGTGTAGGTAAACGATTGTTTTGCGTAATCCGGTACTGCGCTTGTGCTTTTTGGATATTCAAAATAGCAGTGCGTAAATCACGGTTATTATTTAATGCCAAGTCGATAACTTGCGTTAAACGTTGATCTGCAAAAAAGTCTTTATAGCCCTGTTCTGCAATAGATTTTCCTGCATTATGTTGCGAGGCATAGTCGGATGGGATGTCTGATTTCGCCACAGGCTCTGGCCCACGCATGCTTTGGCAAGCAGCCAAAGCAAGCGCAAGTGTGGAGACTGCAAGACTACGACCTGTAATAGACCATATATGTTGCATCACGATTTCTGCTCCTGTGTGTTTTCATTTTTTGGTTTATATTTGAATATACTGCGAATCCAGACAAAGAATACAGGAATAAAGAAGATACCAAGTATACATGAACTGATTACGCCGCCTAATACACCATAACCGACTGAGTGTTGGCTACCAGCACCAGCACCACTTGAAATAGTCAGCGGTACAACACCAAAACCAAAAGCAAGTGATGTCATAATAATTGGACGTAAACGCATTCTTGAAGCATGAAGTGTTGCTTCAAATAATTCTTCACCTTTTTCTTGCAGTTCTTTAGCAAATTCTACAATCAAAATGGCGTTTTTGGACGCTAAACCAATGACCGAAATAATCGCAACTTGGAAATAAATGTTGTTTGCTAAGTTTGGATTACCCAAGATCGTAAATCCAAAGTATGTTAATGCAACAGCACCAATAATCCCGATTGGAATAACAAGTAATACCGAAAACGGTACAGACCAGCTTTCATAAAGTGCTGCAAGACATAAGAAGACAATCAGCAATGATAAAGCGTATAAGTAAACACCTTGAGAGCCAGATTCTTTTTCTTCTAAAGAAATCCCTGTCCACTCATGAGAGAAGCCAGTTAAGCCCATTGATGGTAACTTCTGCATGATCTCTTCCATGGCCATCATTGCATCACCCGAACTTACATTTTGACCAGGTAAGCCTTGAATCTCCATCGATGATACGCCGTTATAACGCGTTAAGCTTGGCGAACCATATGACCAGTGACCTGAAGCAAATGCAGAGAACGGTACCATGTTGCCTGCTGTATTACGTACATACCATTGGTTTAAGTCTTCAGGCACCATACGAGAACCAGAATCACCTTGTACATATACTTTCTTCACACGACCACGGTCAAGGAAGTTATTAATATAACTACCACCCCAAGCAATGCTCATGGTGTTGTTAATATCAGCTAGACTTACACCAATACTGCCTGCTTTCGCATTATCAATAGAGATGGTGTATTGCGGTGTATCTTCCATACCATTTGGACGGACACCTGTTAAACGTTTATCTTGAGCTGCTAAACCTAAAATAGTATTACGAGCTGCAAGCAGTTTTTCATGCCCTTGACCATTCACATCGGTTAGGATGAAAGAGAAGCCTTGGCTTGTACCAAGTTCAGGCATAGACGGTAACTGTAATGGATAAATTAAAGTTGAATCTTCAATTTGCCCATTTAACGCCATAGCACGTGAAATGACGGCACCAATTTGTGTTTCAGGTGTTTTACGTTTTGCCCAATCTTTTAAATTGATGAACAAAATACCTTGGTTTTGCCCTTGTCCTGTAAACGAGAAGCCAGAGACACTGTATACGCCTTCTACACTGTCTTTTTCTTTCATAAAGTGGTCAGTGATTTTGGCAAGGGTATCATCTGTACGTTCTAAGCTGGCACTTGGTGGTAATTGCACCAAGGTAATAATCGTACCCTGATCTTCATCTGGTAAAAAGGCTGTTGGTAAGCTTTTAATAAACAAGCCCAACACCACAATAATAACGATATACAAAATACCAGATAAAACACGGTGATGTGTTAAATGGTTAACACCACGACCATAGCGTTCAGTCAGCTTTTCAAAGGCATTATTAAACCATCTAAAGAAACGAGCAACTGGAGATTTACTTTCAGGTTGATCTTTTTCATGCTGCTTTAAGATGGTCGCACATAGGGCAGGGGTAAAGGTTAAAGCGACAACTAACGATAAAATCATAGCGGTTGCTAGAGTAATCGAGAATTGCTTATAAATCACACCTGTTGTACCACTAAAGAAAGACATTGGTACAAACACAGCGGTCAAAACGGTGGTAATACCAGCCAACGCACCTGTAATTTGCGCCATTGAGTTTTCAGTCGCAGTCACAGGGTCGAGATGCTCTTCAGCCATGACCCGTTCAACGTTCTCAACCACTACAATCGCATCATCGACCAAAAGACCAATCGCAAGTACCATGGCAAACATGGTCAGTGTGTTAATTGAGAAGCCAAATAAAGAAATAACAGCAAATGTTCCAAGTACAACCACAGGAACAGCAAGGGTTGGAATCACTGTTGCACGCCAGTTCTGTAAGAACAAGAACATGACAATAAATACTAAAATAATGGCTTCAATCAGTGTGGTTGCAACGTTTTTGATAGAAAGCTTAACGAAAGGCGTTGTATCAAATGCAATTGCATCTTTTAAACCAGAAGGGTAGTTTTCTCTTAATTTTTCAAGCGTGCTTTCAACAGCTTTTGCTGTATCAAGCGCATTCGCACCTGTTGATAAACGAATAGCAATACCACCCGCTGGGCTGCCATTATATTTTGAATCAAATGAATAATCAGATGATCCCATTTCAACACGCGCAACATCACGTAAATGAACAATAGCACCACCATTGTTTTTAAGAATAATATTCTCAAATTCTTCAGGTGTTTGTAATAAGCTTTGCGCATTAATAGTGGCATTAATGACTTGTCCTGGTTTAGCAGGTGCACCACCAACTTGACCACCAGCAACTTGCGTATTTTGTGCTTGAATTGCTGTTGAAACATCAATTGGCGTTAAGTTATAGCTTGTCAATTTTGCTGGATCAAGCCAAACACGCATTGCATATGAACCACCAAATACTTGTACTTCACCGACGCCACGAACACGGCTTAACGGGTCAAAAATTTGGCTGTTTACATAGTCACGTACAAAGTTACCACTTAACGATTTATCTGGTGAAAAAAATGCAACAACTTGTAAGAAGCTTGCACCAGATTTTTTAATGGTCACACCTTGACGTTGCACAGATTCAGGCAATGATGCTAATGCAGTTTGCATCTTATTTTGCACTTGAACTTGTGCAATGTTCGCATCAACACCTTGGTTAAAGTTCACATCAATGCTAACAGAACCTGTGGCAGAGCTGGTTGAGTTAATATAACGCAAGCCATCTAAGCCATTCATTTGTTGTTCAATGACCTGGGTCACTGTGTTTTCAATAGTTTCAGCAGATGCACCTGGATACACTGCAGAAATAGAAATTTTAGGTGGTGCAATTGCTGGATATTGAGAAATTGGCATTCTCAACAGAGATATGATCCCTGCCAGCATAATTACAAGCGCAATGACCCATGCAAAAATGGGGCGGTGTATAAAAAAACGAGCCATAATATCCTACCCTTTAAGCTGCTGATTTTGAGTTGTTATCAGCTGATTGGGCTGTGCTAGATGCTTCTTTATTTTGTTGAGGTTGTTGTGGTGCAGCACCATTTTCTGGCGCAGGTTGGTACGGTTTTGTTTTAACTTCCATACCTTCTTTCACTTTGGCAATACCTTCAACAATAATTCGATCACCTGCTGTTAAGCCTTTGTTCACAATCCAATCTTTGCCTTTTGCAGCAACAGTTTCAATCGGACGTGTTTCAATCACGCCTTTTTGATTGACAACCAATACAACAGCTTGTCCAGATGGCGTACGATTCACAGCACGTTGTGGAACTAGGTAAGCATTTGGAATGACACTTTGTGCAATTTCAGCTTGTGTATACATGCCTGGTAGCAATAGGTTCTTTGGATTTGGGAAAATCGCACGAATCGTTACAGTACCTGTATCTTCGCTCACATTGGCATCAGAGAATGCAAGTGTACCTTCGATTGGGTAGTAGCTACCATCTTCAAGTTTAAGCTTGATTTTAGCATTGTTGCTACGATCGACTTTACCTTGACTTAAACTTTGACGTAAACGAATTAACTCAGTGCTTGACTGGTTGATGTCTACATAAATTGGGTCAAGCTGACGAATAGAAACCAAAGCATTGGTTTGATTGGCTGTCACTAATGCACCCGCTGTCACTGTAGACGGACCAGATTGGCCTGAAATTGGTGAGCGGATGGTTGAGTAGCCAAGATCAATTTCTGCATTTCGGATCTGCGCTTGCGCAGCTTCTACTTGTGCTTGTCCAACTTTAACTTGTCCAACAAGATCATCATAATCTTGTTTTGAAACAGCATTAATTGAAACCAATTGACGGTAACGGTTTAATTTGGTTTGTAATGCTGCCAAATTGGCCTTTTGTTGTAGCATAGCAGCTTTGGCATTATCTACAGTGGCACGGTTGGTTCGAGAGTCAAGCTCATAAAGCGCTTGTCCTTCACGAACATAACTGCCTTCTGTGAATAAACGACGTAGAATAAGGCCACTTGTTTGTGGCCTTACTTCAGAAATTTGATAGGCAGTTGTTCGCCCAGGCAGGGTAATTGTTTGTTCAACAGCTTGCGGTTGTGCTGTGATCACGCCAACTTCAGGGGCAGGGGCTTTTTGACCTTGACCACCATTCGCATTCTTTGAATCATCTTTACCACATCCGGTCAGTGCTAGGCTAATCGCCAAAGCACAAGCACTCAGTGTTGTCGGTGCCCAAATTTTAGCTGACCTCATTACTTCACCTCTATTTTGATTTTTAATTTAAATTTCATTTTCTAAATACTTTATCCCTATTGTGAAACAAATAGAGCAACGAAACCCAGATATAACCTATTCCCCAACCAGCGAGTACATCTGACGGATAATGTACGCCCAAGTAAACACGGGAGGCTCCCATAAAGATCGTCCAAGCAAAAACGACAACTAAAGCAGTTGTCGCCAGATTGGATGGAATATGTTTTTCGTAAACAATAAATAAGGCAACAAAGCACGAAATTGCTGCTGCATAAATGCTGTGGGCACTTGGAAAAGAGGATCCATAACTTTTAACAAGATGCATGACCATATCTGGTCGAGTTCGGTCAATAATAAACTTAAACACCCAACCTAAGCTTCCTGCACCGATAAAAGAGATGCATAAATAGAGGGCGGCATTGGTTTTTTTCTTGAATAAAAGCCAGCAAATCAGCAACGCACAGCACACTAACATGGCGGGCATACCGCCAAGTTTAGACAAGGTTATTGCAATCGGATTCAACCAATCTACACGGTGATGCTCAGCAATCATCATTAAATTTTGGTCAAGCGAATGCAATGACTCAACATGAAAGATGAATACCCCGATCAATAGAAGGGTTAAACCTAGTGCTAATAAGTAATACGGCATGTATTACACCTATATTCTTCGTGCTAATTGTAATTAAGTAAAATAAGTGTACTCAGCAGTACACTTATTTTCAAGTGACATTTTTTAATTCTAATTAATAGATTGTATACTGCTCACAAAACTATAACTGATAAAAACTAACTGTTGTTCTTTTTTTGTGTTTGATTTACGTCATTAAAAGATGGCTCATCTTTCTTTGGCGGCCAAAAAAAATCGCTTGGACGAGTAAAGAAATGGGTTACAACAAGTTTAGCCAATGGTTTCCATTGTTCATATCGAACGCGTCTAGAACGGAGCGCAACAATAATGGTGAGCGTAAAACTGACAAATAGGTTGGTTAAACCAATCATCATGACCCCAAAAATAGAAACCAAAATTAATCCAATGTCAGGCACACCACTGACACTCATTAAACCTTGAATTAAATTGGCTGATGCAAAGGCAATATGACGAATATCGAGTGGAAGACCTAAAATAAATCCGACAGTACTCATGCTGCCAAGCATAATGCCGAAGATAAAATTCCCTGAAATTGCACCTAAATTGCGTTCTATATAGTCAGCAAATCTATTTTGTCTTTTTTCACCTAAAAATTTGCGTAAGCCATTGTGGTGTTTTAAACGTGGACCTATACGGCGGTAAATTGCCATATTGTCAAAATAACCAGCAATAAGCCCTGACAGGAATAAACAGACCCCAGCAATTGCTGCATGAGGAACTGCCAATGAGGTAAATGGATCAAGTGTATGTAATAAACTTGCTGCCTTAGCATTACTTAAAAGCGCGCTACCAAATAATGTTGGCCATGCTAAAGTCAAAATGGCAGCGACTGGAATAGCAACAGAAATATTACCTAAAATGGCAATAAATTGGGTACGAATAATATTAACAATTAAGCCTGCCAATTCAGCCAATTGTGTTGTTTTGGAGCCTTTACGTTGTTGTACGGTTGATGCCAATGCAGCAGCAGTCATGGCAGGCTGTTTGGTAGCAACAGTAAAATGTAAAATATGAATTAAAACAAAACCTAAACTGTAATTCATGCTGTACGTAAAGGCATGTAAAATTGGTGCAAGCGACAATCTGGCCAATAGGATTTTGATGATCGACATCATGGCAATAATAGAACCAGCGCCAGCTGCTGCTTTGTACATTGAAAAGAAGCCTTTCTTATCTGTACTTACATAGTTTTCACCCGTTTTACTTGCATTTTCAGTCACTTGAAGTGCAAGAAGTTCACTATTGGCAGATAGTAATGCACCAACACGTTTTTCACTGTGGTTGGCTCTGACTAAATCATGGAGTAAATGACGTATTGCTTGATGTCGAATCGTTGGATCATCATGAATAGCTTTTAATAACGATTCTAGACGTTCTAAACTTTGTTCAAGTACAGTTAACAAATAGGTCAGTGTTAAGCTGACGCCGATACGCCGTGTTGAACGACGGATGCTATTTACAACACCTTGACATTGTTCAATCATCACAAAGGCTTGAGCTGGATCAGGTGGCATATACACGCCAACTTCATTTTGATGCTCAATGACATCTCTAAACTGTTTAATGAAATCGACAATTTCCCGATTTTGAGCCAAGAAAGGGGATTCGTGTTCGTTGAGTTTCGGGTCGGCATAAATGATTTCAGGAAAAAGCCCAATTCCTGTAATGCGATAGCTAATGATATTGATCGCTTTTAAGACATTTTGCTGTATTTGAGATTTTTCGGCTTGATGCTCTGACTCACTAAGCAATTGAAATAAAACTTCCCATTGTTCTATTTCAATTGCATCAAGCCAATATTTATCACTTGAAAGAAAAAATACTTTACTGATTAAGTACTTTAACTCGGTGTAATCTGGTACAGGGGGTAATACATGCGCCATCATGCGTTTACCCAATTGATTCCAAAAGCCATCTAAAGACAATATGCCACTGTCTGCATATAAGTTGGCTTGTTTATATTGGGTGATCAGCCTCAATATATAGCCTCTGAGCGCAGCGGCATATTTAGGCTCACTGGTTAGAACACCAATAAATTCTGAAAAGTTTTTCTTAATTTCTTGCGGGTTACGTGGAGATTGTGGCCGAATATAATTGACTAAATGTACAAGTGGTTGTTCGTCAAGTAAAGGAGGATTATATTCAAGCTGTACTGACATGGTCGTAAAAATTTGACTTAAAGATTTTTTCTTCTTTCTCATAGGAACTCTTACTGAATACGCTCTAATGCGAGCTCTGCTAAATGGTACAATGCATTACGTGCAATACTGTCAGGTAAAATAGAAAGTGCATCAATAGCTTGCTGGGTTTCTTCCTGTGCACGCATTCTGCTGTAGTCTAAAGCACCACTGTTTTGCACAATTTGAATCACGTGCTCTAAATCATCTAGTCCGCCTGTTGCAATACTTTTATAGATGATCTCATGATCAGCACCTGATGTATTTTTCAGGGCTGCAATTAAAGGTAAAGTTGGCTTACCCTCCATTAAATCATCACCAATATTTTTGCCTAGCGTTTCTTTATCAGATGTGTAATCTAATATGTCATCAATGATTTGAAATGCATTTCCAAAATGTCCTGCATATTGTTTGAGTGCTTCTCGGTATTCAGGTGTTCCTGCCAAAATTGCGGAGCCTTCGGTAGCCAATTGAAATAAACGTGATGTTTTACCAAAGATAATGTCTAAATAAGTTTCTTCAGTTGTTTCAGGTTGATGCTGTGCTTGGAGTTGAAGAACTTCACCTTCTGCAATTTCACAGGTACCAGTTGAAAATTCTTTCAGTAGCGCCATGTTGTCTAAATCAACCAATAGGTCAAATGAGCGAGCAATCAAAAAATCACCCACTAACACCGCTGTTTGGTTATTCCATGTGGCATTGGCAGTGGGGCGGCCACGTCTTAAATTAGATTCATCAACCACATCATCATGGACAAGTGTTGCGGTATGAAGCATTTCAATGACAGCAGCAAGCTTTCTTGCTTTAGATAAATCCGTTTCGCCACATGCTTGTGCTGCAAGTAAACACATAATAGGACGCATGCGTTTACCACCGGCTTCAATGACGTGTTTGCTCACAGCCATGACCAATGCAACTTTGGAACTAATGCCTTCATTAATAAATTTATCCATTGCTGCAAAGTCTGAAGCAACAGGTGCTAGAATATCTTGCTGGAAGTCGATGGCCATAAATTTCAAAACCTTTAAGCATTTAATTTGATTTTCATGACACAGTTAAGGTTTAGATTGTACCTAAACTGCGTAAATCTTTAATGTTGCGTCATGAACGCTTGTTTTATACCATAAAAATACCGCAGCTTGATAAACTTGTGTTTTTCATCTTAAAAAATTTTGATCTGCCACAAAAAAAGCCACTTTAGACAATTTAAGTACTGTGTACAAAAAGATTGAATCATAGGCTTGTTGTTTTGTCTTTTTTTACTTAAAATACTTTCCCTTTATATATCCCCAGTGGCGATCGTTTTAAGATCAGTATCTTTCTTTACTGGCACGACGACACGGGTTAGTTGGAGTACACCTATGTACGCAGTAATCCAAAGCGGTGGTAAGCAGCATCGTGTGGTTGAAGGCGAGACGCTAAAAGTTGAATTATTAAAAGTTGAATCTGGTGCAACAATTGCATTTGATGATGTTTTAATGGTTGTGAATGGCGATAATATTCAAATTGGCGCTCCAGTTGTTGCTGGTGCTAAAGTGACTGCAGAAGTTGTTGGTCACGGTCGTCACGACAAAATCCGCATCGTAAAAATGCGTCGTCGTAAGCACTACCGTAAACAACAAGGTCACCGTCAATGGTTCACTGAGTTGAAAATTACATCAATTTCAGGTTAATCACGAGGAGTAATAGACATGGCTCACAAAAAAGCTGGTGGTTCAACACGTAATGGTCGTGATTCAAACCCTAAAATGCTAGGTGTGAAAGTTTACGGTGGTCAAACAATTAGTGCTGGTAGCATTATTGTTCGTCAACGTGGAACAGAATTTCATGCTGGTACAAACGTAGGGATTGGACGTGATCACACTTTATTTGCTACAGCTGATGGCGTAGTAAAATTTGAAGTGAAAGGTCAATTTGGCCGTCGTTATGTAAAAGTTGAAGCTGCATAATTCATTATGCCGTTTTAAAAAGCCCGCTTTGAGCGGGCTTTTTTATGCGTATGCGATACAGAATAGGCATTCCACAGTTTATTCATTAATAGAATGATTCAATACAATTTCAATGTATAAAACTACAAATTATTGTATTTTCAGTATATTAAGACACCGTATGCTCAGTTAATATAAAGCCATGATTAACAATGAAAATGATGGAGTCAGTGAGATATGGCCAATTTTCGTAAAACGATGAATACGCTTACTTTAAGTTTGGCATTACTATCCCCAGCACTTAGCATGACTGTGTTTGCAGCACCTGTTGCAGCAACTGAACAACAAGCGACACAAAGCTTAATTACTCAGTTGGGTGGTTTAAGAAGTTTCAGTGCTCAATTTGAGCAAACCACCAAAAGTGTAGGTAAAAAAGCACCTGCACAAAAGAAAAGTTTGGCAGCACAACACTTAAACCAAACCTTTACAGGGGTAATGAAAGTTGAACGTCCTGGTAAATTTTACTGGGAAACTTACTCCCCATCAAAACAGCTGATTGTTGCTGCGGGAAAAACCTTGTGGATCTATGATCCAGATTTACAACAAGCAGTTCGGCAAAATATGAATGATCAAGTGGCGAATACACCTGCATTGCTCCTGTCTGGCAATACCAACCAAATTATGCAGTCGTATCAAGTGAAGCAGCCTGATCAAAGTAAGCGTTATTACACGTTAACTCCAAAATCAAAAGAAAGTGCATTCCAAGATTTAACATTGAGTTTTGCCGCCAATGGGACGCCTGATTTAATGATTTTGAATGACTCACTTGGTCAAACCACTACAGTTCGTTTTCAAAACGTCGTAAAAAATGCACAATTTCCAGCAGCAACCTTTAATTTTGTTCCGCCAAAAGGTACTGATATCATTGATCAGTAAGTGATGTTCATGTTTGGCATCCTAGTTAAAGATACATTTTTGTACTTTTCGCAGCTTTAAAAAAGTTTGTATAGTGGTTCAAAATTATTTTAGGTTATTTGTATGCTGTTAACACAAAGACATATTAGTATTTTTAAACCACTGACTTTTTTATGGCTTGCTTATGCCTTGGTAGGATGCCAAAAAGAAAATACAACTGCGCAAGACAACACAGCATCAGCTGTTGCAAGTACAGTTGCTGCGTCTGAACACATTCCAACAGTACATGCAGAAACACTTGCTGTAACCTTGCCACAGAAAATCGCTTGCGAATCGGATGAGTGTACTGAATACGATGTAAAAACCATTCAAACCAATGTAAATTGGCTGAACGATTACTTTTTGGATCGCTTGAAAAAAGATATACCGATGGCATTCACCAAAGCCAGTCGTCCGACGCCACCGCATTTGAAAGAAGAAGATACAAGTAAAAACTCATATAGTGTCCGTTTTCTTTCTCAAAATAATCAGTTAGCAACTTTTGTTTTAGAAACCGACTTATATACCGCAGGTTCTGCACATGGTATGTACCATCGTGAGTATATTGTATTTGATCTAGCACAAAAAAAACGTATCCATCTTGCGGACTTATTCCCAACAGAACGTCAAGTTGATGTTTATAGTGCTTTGTTTCATGCCAATAAGAAATGGCTTGAAGAACATGGTATTCAGCATGGTCATTTAGAGCCTACAGATAATTTCTATTACGATGATAAAGGCGTGGTATTTGTTTATCCACTGTATGAGCTTGCATCCTATGCAGAGGGTATGACGGAATTGGTCTTGCCTTATGATCAAGTTAAAACATTATTTTATCCTCAATATGTTCCTCAAGGGCCTGTAAAAAAGGTGGAATGAGGATGAACTTTTTATAGGGTCAAGAATCTGATTGTATTTTGGATATTGAAACGCTTACACTATCTTTAGTATTTTCAAAGCAACTAGACGGATTATGATTGACCCTAAATTACTCAGAAATAATATTGAGGCTGTAAATATCGCTTTAGCAAAACGTGGTGTTCAATTGAATATAGACGATTGGAACTCACTTGAAGCGCGTCGTAAAGATTTACAGTCAAACACAGAGCGTTTGCAAGCAGAACGTAATGCGGGTGCAAAACAAGTTGGGCAATTAAAGAAATCTGGTGGCGATGCGTCGGAAATTTTATTACGCATGCAGGCAATTTCTGATGAGATTAAATCAGCAGAAGCAGCATTAAGCGAATTACAAAAAGAACTCGAGCAAAAGTTACTTGCTATTCCAAACTTACCTGATGACTCTGTGCCTGAAGGTAAAGATGAGCAAGACAATATCGAAATTTTAACCTGGGGTGAGCCGAAAACATTTGATTTTGAAATCAAAGATCATACCGATTTAGGTGAGTGGATGGGCGGGCTTGAGTTTGATACAGCAACCAAGCTCACAGGTTCACGCTTTAGCGTCCTTAAGGGTCCATTAGCACGCTTACAACGTGCACTAACACAATTTATGTTAGATACACATACCTTGAAAAATGGTTATACCGAAGCATATGTTCCTTATTTAGTCAATGCTGACAGTTTACGTGGTACGGGGCAATTGCCTAAATTTGAAGAAGATTTGTTTAAAGTACAAGGTGAAAAAGAGTTTTACCTTATCCCAACAGCAGAAGTGCCAATCACTAACTTTGTCCGTGATGAAATTATAGATAATGATCGATTGCCGTTGAAATATACAGCACATACACCGTGTTTTCGTAGCGAAGCAGGTTCATATGGGCGTGATACACGTGGTTTGATTCGTCAGCATCAGTTTGACAAAGTAGAAATGGTGCAAATTGTAAAACCTGAACATTCTATGGACGCATTAGAAGAATTGACAGGACATGCTGAAGGAATTCTACAAGCACTGAATTTACCCTACCGCAAAGTATTATTATGTGGTGGTGACATCGGATTTAGCGCGTTAAAAACGTATGATTTAGAAGTATGGGTACCAAGTCAAAATACTTATCGTGAAATATCAAGCTGTTCAAATACAGGTGACTTCCAAGCACGCCGTATGAAAGCACGATACCGTAATGAAGATAAGAAAACTGAATTTGTTCATACATTAAATGGTTCAGGTTTGGCAGTAGGTCGTACATTACTTGCAATTATGGAAAATTATCAACGTGCAGATGGCTCAATTGAAGTGCCTGAAGTATTGCGTCCATATATGGGTGGAATCAGCTTTATTGATTAATTCATTTTGTAATAAATGCATGTTAAACAAAATGAATGTAAAGGGGGCAGTGTGGATATTTTTCCAATTTCACTCAAATTAAAGCAGCAAATCTGTTTAATTGTTGGTGGTGGGGCAATTGCCTATCGTAAAGCGTTTTTACTTCATAAAGCAGGTGCAATAATTCATATTGTTGCACCATATATTAGTGATGAGTTACGCGAGCTTGTAAAGAGCTCACACGGTTGTGTTAATGAAAAGCCATTTTCTGCAGATGACCTAAATTTACCATACAAACTTGTCATTGCTGCTACAGATGCGCCATTGGTTAACCGACAAGTCTTTGATTTATGCGAAGCGCGAAATCTTTTGGTGAACAGTGTAGATGACATACCACATTGCAGATTTATGGTTCCTGCAATTATTGATCGTTCACCGCTTGTGATCTCGGTGGCATCTAATGGCACATCACCTGTACTATCACGTCAAATCCGAACACAGCTTGAAACTCTGATTCCACATGGAATGGGTAAGTTGGCTGAATTTTCAGGGCAATGGCGACAACGTGTTAAAGCCAAAATTCATAATCCTGATGAACGCCGTATTTTTTGGGAAAATCTATATGCAGGCCCTTTAAAAGAGCATGTATTTAATGATCAACTCGAGAAAGCGACGAGACTCATGCAAGATGCTTTAAATTGTTGGGAAACACCAACAGGTGAAGTGTATTTGGTGGGTGCAGGTCCGGGTGACCCTGAATTACTGACACTCAAAGCATTACGTTTGATGCAGCAGTCTGATGTTGTACTTTATGATCGTTTAGTCTCTGCACCAATCTTAGAGTTATGCCGCCGTGATGCAGAAAAAATATATGTTGGAAAAGCCCGAGCAAAGCATGCTGTTCCTCAGCATAATATTAATCAGCTATTGATTGAACATGCCAAAGCAGGTAAGCGAGTATGCCGTTTAAAAGGGGGCGATCCCTTTATCTTTGGTCGAGGCGGTGAAGAAATTCAAGAGCTGTTTGAAGAAAATATTTCATTTCAAGTGGTGCCTGGTATTACTGCAGCATCGGGCTGCTCAGCATATGCAGGTATTCCTTTAACCCACCGTGACTATGCACAAAGTGTACGCTTTTTAACAGGCCATTTAAAAGATGGCTCGCCTGAGCTTCCATGGCGAGAGCTGGTATATGAAAATCAAACACTTGTGTTATATATGGGGTTAATTGGGTTAGAAGAGATCTGTCAAAAGCTGATTCAACACGGACAACGTGAAGACATGCCTGTGGCGTTAATATCAAAAGGTACTACGCCTGAACAGCATGTGGTGGTTGGTACGTTGAAAAACATCGCAGCTCAAGTTATTGAGCATGATATTCAAGCACCCACACTGACCATTATTGGTGAAGTGGTTCAATTAAGATCACAGCTGCAATGGCAGTAAATTAACAAGTCGAGATTTTAAGTGATTCATGTCGTGCTTTATGAGCCTGAAATTCCAAGCAATACAGGCAATATTATTCGTTTATGCGCCAATACAGGTGCGCAACTTCACCTAATTCAGCCATTAAGCTTTGAATTAGATGATAAAAAATTAAAACGCGCAGGTTTAGATTATCATGAATATGCCCGTATGAAATTATGGGATAACCTGCAACAGTGTTTAGACTTTTTAGCAGCAGAAGGTGTGGAGCATATTTTTCCTCTTACCACCAAAGGTTCAGAAATGCCACACACAGTGAATTTGAATCGGCCTGTTGCATTGCTCATGGGACCTGAGACTCGTGGCCTACCTGAACAAGTGCGTTTGATGTTTCCTGAAACACAATGGATTCGGTTACCTATGGTACCCAATTCAAGAAGCTTAAATCTATCCAATGCGACGGCTGTAATTGTGTATGAAGCATGGCGTCAACAAGGATTTAAAGCACTCATTTAAATATAAAAAAGCCATCATATGATGGCTTTTTTATATCTCAATCAGAATTAATCATTATGATATTGCGGTGGTGGAATTTTAAAGCCTTTGGTTTTATATCCTAAGAATAAAATACCAAAGAATGCCCACACTAGACCCCATTTCAATGCAACAGAGTCAATTTGCAACCATAATGCACCCACTGCTAAGAATCCAAGCATTGGAATAATGACAAAATTTAGAATATCTTTTGGTGTTTTGGTTCGTCCTTCCCGTAAAGCATATTGTGAAATCACGGATAAGTTTACAAAACTAAATGCAGTTAATGCCCCAAAACTAATTAATGACACTACATGATCTAAATCAGTAAATCCTGCTGATAAGGCAATTAAGCCGACCAAAATAATATTAAATTTTGGTACAGCATTTTTTGTGCTGATTTGTCCGAAGTATTTCTTGCTAAATACACCATCACGGCCCATCACATACATTAAACGTGACACACCGGCATGTGCAGAAATACCTGACGCCATTACAGTAACAATTGCAAAGCTTAGTACCACAGACTTAAACAATTCACCGCCAACAATACGTAAAATATCAGGCTGTGTTGCAGTAACATCATCAAAGTAGCGTGCAGGATCGCCTGGGAAGTACAGCTGCATAAAATAAGTGGCAATGATGAAAATGACACCTGAAATTAATGCAGTTAAAAAGATCGCGCGTGGTAATGTTTTATCTGTATCTTTGGTTTCTTCAGCCAACGAGC
The DNA here is from genome assembly GCF_900197575.1 of Acinetobacter apis. Taxonomy (GTDB): domain Bacteria; phylum Pseudomonadota; class Gammaproteobacteria; order Pseudomonadales; family Moraxellaceae; genus Acinetobacter; species Acinetobacter apis. Next base: position 151,770 of record NZ_FZLN01000001.1, read on the forward strand.
TTAATGCATCGAAGCCTGTGAATGAGAAACATAGAATGGTTGCACCTGTAATGAGGGCACCGACTTTAACGTTGTCACTAAACAGCGGTTGAGTTGACCACAACTCTGCATTGTGTGTTTGAGTTAAACCCAATGCATTTAGTGCGGTATCACCTGCAGATAGGTGCTTTAATACCAAGAAGGTAAAAATAGCGATGACCAATAGTTGGAAAAAGACGATCAAGCCATTCAAGTTTGCAACAAATTTGATGCCTCTTAAATTGACCCACGTCATAAATCCAGTCAAACCAATGACCCATACCCAATGATTTACGGTTGGGAACATATCCGTGAGATAAATCATGGCTAATAAAATATTGACCATTGGACTGAGTAAATAGTCGAGTAAAGATGACCAACCAACCATGAATCCAGCATTAGGGTGAATTGAGCGCTGTACATAGGTATATGCAGAACCCGAAGATGGATATCTACGGATCATATTGCCATAACTTAATGCAGTAAACAAAATGGCTAACAGGGCAAAAAAGTATGATGTTGGTACATGGTGAATGCTGGCTTCAGACACCATCCCAAAAGTATCAAACAAAGTCATTGGCTGAATATAAGCCAATCCAATGATAATGACATGTCCAAGAAGAAGTGTTTTTTGCAGTGAAGCTGCCGGTTGAGTCCCAGTTGTATTAGTCAACGGCGGTATCCTCATAGTGCTGATCGACTGATCAGTAAAAAATTTAAGGATCGTATAGGACGAACGATCCCGCGTATTTGAATGTGTAAGGTGCGAAATTTTATATGAAGTTAAAGCAGTTTGTAAGGAAAAAATAGCTTTATTAACAAATTCTGTGTATATCTTGTGGTTATTTTGTAGACTCAATTCAATTGTAAAAGCAAAGTGTGCGTTGTTTATAATTCTTCTGATATTAAAAAATAAAACCGTTTACCCACTCAGGTAAACGGTTTATTTGCTTTACCATGCACGGTTTAAAATTGCTTTTAAATCATCAAGTGTGGCTTGCTTCGGATTATAAATAATAGAACCATCATTTAACGCTTTATTTGCAATATCATCAAATTGATCTTGCGACACCTTACGGGTTTCTCTGAGGGTACGTGGCAGTTGTGCGACATCAAATAATTGGTCTCGCATCGCATAAATGGTATCAATTGTACGCTGACTACGTTCAGCTAAAGGCGTGGCTGCATAGACATCAGCACCTGCAACATATAATAACAGCTCAGCGATTTTAGCCTGATTAACAGATTGATTATATTCAAGCACATAAGGTAAAAATAAGTTCATGCATAAGCCGTGAGGTAATTTGGCAACGGCACCTAAAGCATGACCTAAAGCATGAACCAAACCAACCATTGAATTTGAAAATGCAATGCCGGCCATGGTTGATGCTTGAGCAATTTCTAAACGTTTTGATTGATCATTTGGATGATCAATCACATCGAATATATGTGTACTAATCTTTTTAATGGCTGCAGTGGCATAAGCATCACTGATTGGATTGGCTGCAAGACAGCTATAAGCTTCAATCGCATGGGTCATGGCATCCATGGCAGTCATAGCTGTGATTTGATTCGGCAATGTAGATGTCATTCTTGGGTCAAGAATTGCAGCATTTGGCATTAAATAGTTTGAAGCAAAAGCGACTTTAGTTTGTTTTTGATGGTCTGAAATCACGGCAATCATTGTAGCTTCAGACCCTGTACCTGATGTGGTTGGGATAACAAATAGCGGTTTTAATGGTTTCGTCAAATGATGTGCACCTGCATATTGCAATAAATCATCACCGCCTTCGCTGACTAAGATATTCGTGGCTTTAGCCGTATCAATCACTGAACCACCACCAACCGCTAAAATAGCATCACATTGATGTGTTCTAAACAACTGAGCGGCTTGAGCAACTACTTCTAAGCTTGAGTCAGGCGGTACATCATCAAAAATAGCTTCTACATGAACATCACCTGCAGCTAAAGCTTCTTCAACAGGCTGTAAAAGCCCATGTACCCGAATGCCTTTGTCAGTAATAATCATTGGGCGTTTAACACCAAGAATACTTAATTCAAAGGGAATACTTTCTAATGCAGCATGACCGGCAATGATTTTTACAGGACAGTAAAACTCGTAAAAGGCTTTGCTCATATTAACGACTCCGTTTAAACCATGATTGGGCAATGTGAAGGTAAATTTTACTGGCTGACGACAGCTTCGCTTTGAATGTTAAGTGCTCGGGGTAGGCTTTCACTGCTTTAGATGCAATCACTTTCGGTAAAATCAAAGATTCCATTTGATCAAGACACCTTACCAAACGAATTGCATAGGATAAATCACCATCAGCGACCATACGGTCATTGGCAAAGGCTTGTGCTGTACTTTCTTGAAATGAAAATACCATATATGCATGATAAATATGTTTGAATGTAATGGTTAAATCAGGTTTTTGATCTGTGTGATTAAGCAGTTTTAGGGTCTTATCGTCTTGGACTTGAATCGTAAAGGCACATTGTTTCGGGAAGACCGACATTGAAAAAATATAACCTGATGGAAATTCTGAAAATTCTTTTTTGATTTCAGCATCAATCGTTTGGCTTGCGACCAATCCTTGCCCAATGATTTGCATCATCGATTGAACATATGCTTTATACAAGGCGGGTTTAATTTGCTGAAGATGTTGTTGCATCGAAATATCCTGCTTGTTGATGTTCTATGGTGCGAATACTTGGGAAGTCAGGCATGCATTGCAAATAACGCACAATGTCATGATAAAGCATATTTATTGTCGGTTGATGATCAGAGGATATTAAACTATGCAATTTGGTCATTTTTAATTCAGAAAAACCACATGGATTGATAAAGTCGAATGCTTTTAGATCACAGTGAATATTCAAAGAGAATCCATGATAACTTCGCCCACGACGAATCTTAAAGCCAAGCGAACCAATTTTTTGTTCATCGACATAGACCCCAGGCGCATCTTTTTTAGCATATGCATTGATATGATACAGATTTAATAGATCAACCATCATTTGTTCAGCGAAGCTGACTAAGGTTCTGACATTCCAACCCAAGCGATTCAGATCAAGTAAAAAGTATGCCACCAATTGACCAGGTCCATGCCATGTGACTTGACCGCCACGGTCACTTTGTACAATAGGCAACTCTGTGTCCATCAAAATATGTTCAGGTTTACCCGCTTGCCCTTGGGTATACAAGCTGTTGTGCTGCATTAACCAAATTTCATCAGCAGTCGATTCATTTCGCTGGTTGGTGAAATCTTTCATCGCTTGGAATACAAGACTGTAATCTTGATTGTGCTCAAAATAGCGAATGATTAAAGCAGAGGAGGAGCTAGTTATATGACTCATGACAGATTTCAAAGTTGGGCAAAAATAAAGCCAGATAAAATATCTGGCTCTTAACTATAGTGCGGTTTTGATTAAAGGACAAGCCGCCAAATCAGCATATAGTTGGTGTACTTGTTCTAACTCATCAAAACGCAATTGTGCTGTCAGAGAATGATATTTTCCTGTTTTCGATGGTTGAACAGATAAGCTTTCAGGGTCAAATTCAGGAAAGTGCTTCACTAAAATATCAGTTACAGCAACTCTAAGTGGTTCACCTGCAAGACCAATCAGTTTAATTGGATAGTCCATTGGAAATACCCAAAGGTCTTCGCGTAATTCTCTAGATGGAGTACGGTCTAACATAAATACCTCATAATGATTGAAACGCCTGCAATATTGCAGGCGTTAAAGACTAAATTATGGTTTAAAGCGAAAGATTAGTCATTTTCAAGGAAAGAACGTAAATGCTCTGAACGTGATGGATGACGTAATTTACGTAATGCTTTTGCTTCAATTTGACGAATACGCTCACGTGTAACATCAAACTGTTTACCAACTTCTTCTAAAGTATGGTCTGTTGGCATATCAATACCAAAGCGCATTTTAAGGACTTTCGCTTCACGTTCAGTAAGATTCTCTAACACATCACGTGTAGCTTCTTTTAAGCCTTCAGATGTTGCTGCATCAACAGGTGATGTAATGTTTGAGTCTTCAATAAAATCACCTAAGTGCGAATCTTCATCATCACCAATTGGTGTTTCCATAGAGATTGGCTCTTTTGCGATTTTGAGGACTTTACGTACTTTCACCTCATCCATTTCTAAGCGTTCACCAAGTTCTTCTGGTGTTGGCTCACGTCCCATTTCTTGCAATAACTGACGAGATACACGATTAATTTTATTAATCGTTTCAATCATATGTACAGGAATACGAATGGTACGTGCTTGGTCTGCAATAGAACGTGTAATGGCTTGGCGAATCCACCATGTTGCATAGGTTGAGAACTTATAACCACGACGGTATTCAAATTTGTCTACCGCTTTCATTAAACCAATATTACCTTCTTGGATAAGATCCAAGAATTGTAAACCACGGTTGGTATATTTCTTCGCAATTGAGATCACTAGACGTAAGTTGGCTTCAACCATTTCTTTCTTAGCGCGACGTGCTTTAGCTTCGCCGACAGCCATACGCTTAGAAATATCTTTGATTTCAGTAACTTTTAAACCTAAATCTTGTTCAATATCAGCAATTTTTTGTTGGAACGCCAATACATCAGGACGAACTTTTTCTAAATAACCACGCATTTCTGCAGGGGTTTGTTCAATCTGTTGATCAAGCCAAGCAGGATTAGACTCTTGTCCTGGGAACGTTGTTCTGAACTGAGTACGATCCATACGGCCGCGGCGCAGTGTATAACGCATGATTTCACGTTCAGATTGACGAATTTGTTCATGTGTGCCACGAATCATATTTGAAATCAGTTCAAATAAGCGCGGTGTAAATTTGAACATCATGAACACAGCAGCAAGGTTTTGCAGTGCTTCATCAGTTTGTGGTGATACGCGACCATGTTTTGCAATGGTATCTTTGGTCACTGCCCACACTTGCTCTAACTCAGTGAAGCGTACTTTCGCAATTTCAGGATCTGGACCTGATTCGCCTTCAGAATCATCAGAATCACTTGATTCTTCTTCATCTTCATCTTCTTCGTCATCAAGCTTAACATCTTTGGCTTTTTTCGACGCTACATTTTCGTTTTCTAAAATGGTTTCTTCATCTAAAACTTCAGGAATTTCTTCATTGGTTTCAGGATCAAGATAGCCTGATAAAATATCAGCAAGGCGGCGTTCGCCATTGGTATAATCTTGGTATTCTTTTAAAACTACTTCAACCGCGTTCGGCCAATAAGCAATTGAATGCAAGACATCACGTATGCCTTCTTCAATACGCTTTGCAATGCTAATTTCGCCTTCACGTGTAAGTAATTCTACCGTACCCATTTCACGCATATACATACGAACAGGGTCAGTTGTACGACCAGGCTCACTTTCAACGGAGGCTAAAACAGCAGCGGCTTCTTCTTCTGCAATTTCATCACCAGAGTCAGCAGACTCACCAAATACTGTGTCATCATTCTCAGGTGCACGATCATGCACAGGGATACCGACATCATTAAGCATCTGAATGATATCTTCAATCTGTTCGCTTTCGGTAATTGAGTCCGGGAGATGATCGTTAACCTCAGCGTAAGTTAGATAGCCTTGTTCTTTGCCTCGGCTAATCAGAGCCGCTACTTGGGAAGTAGGGGATTTCATATCGCTCATCTTATGCTTACTCTTTAATTGAATCTGTGGCAGTGAATTCTTTGATTATAGCATGATTTTGTTTTCTTGTTTTTGAAGAAATTGGCTTTTGCATTGAACATCAATGCCTATATTACTCACAAAAATCATGTCTAAAATGCAATGTTTTATCTATATAAGGTCAATATTTTTTTTTTCAAGGATAATTCAAGGGCGTAAATCTGATCTTTCTGTCATTTGAAATATACTGTGAAAGTGCTTTGATCAGTAAAGCTGCTGTTATTTGATAAAGAAAATTTTAACGACTTATAAATATATTGGATCAAAAAATATTTAATGAACATGTCATATTTAGTTGCTAAAACCACCCTATACTCGCTAAAGTTTGTCTTTAGGTATTTTTATATACAATATAAGAATAAATTGCATTTGTCATGAATGATTTTTATATTTTGCGCTATAAGTAGTCAATAAACCTTAAAAAAAAATGTTTGATTATTGGAAATGCAAATTAAAGCTTATAAAAGATTGACAAACGCTTTGAACAGAGATAAATAGCGGCTAGATAATTAATTTATTGAGGTGTAGTTGAGTGTCTTCTACAGATTTTGAGTTAGATGATGACTATGATGATGATATCAGCTTTGATGACTCATCAAGTAAAATAGTAAGTGCGAAAGAGTCACTCGAAAAACGTCGTTTAATTGATGAACTATTAGCACAAAGACGATTAGAACGTGAATTAAAAGAGTTTGATTACGATTTTGATGACGATTTCGATGATGATGAAGACGACTGATCAAAGACATGGTTTTGTTGCATCAACCAATCTGCACGATTTTAGCTTTCGTGAAATGAATACAAATTAAAGAGTAAAATACAATGAGCTTAAATTTAGATCTTCTAGAAAGTTATTTAGATGGCGAAGACAACGAGTATGGTTTAGATTTCGCAGCAACCCATGGCTTTTTAAGTGCAATTGCTGTTGGTCCTGAGTTTAAAACATGGTTTGAAGCATTGTTTGATGATCACCATAAAAAAATTCCTCAAGACATCGCAGAGCAAATCAAACTTTGGTTGGCTGACATTCGCCAAAACATGTCGAATGAAGATGGGATCGAGTTTCCTTTCGAAATTGAAGAGGCAGATACAGAGTCTAGTTTAGGGGATTGGTCAGTAGGTTTTGTGGATGCCATGTTCTTAAATGAAGAGGCGTGGTTTACGCCTGAGTTTGAAGAGCAGTTGGTCGACTTAACATTGCCAATGATGGTATTTAGCGGTGTAGATGAAGAAGACCCGCAAATGGAATCATTCAGACGAAATGGTCAGCTGATGGATGAGATTGCAGAAGAAATTCCAAGCAATTTAAATGAATTATATTTGATGTATCATACACCAAACGCATCGTAATTTAGATATTGCACATCATATCATGATCAGGTGAGTTTATTGCTCAAGTATAGTGAGGTGTGCTTTGTTCCATATTCAATGTTGGTTTGCTTAAATAATCACCTGCATAATGAATGTGTTATAGCTGATTGATCTAAATATTTTATTTTTGAATAATCTGTCACAAAACTATTGTTGTTTACGAAAGCATGTAATTTAATAGTTGATTTCTTAGATAGAAATTTGATATTTTTAGTCACAGAGAAGTATAGGGCGCTAACAATCTCATATTTTGTATCGCGCTTTATGTTTACTTTTGCTATTTGCAATTGACGTAATATGCTGTGTTAGCCTTGCTAAGGGTAAGAGAGTGTAAGTTTTTCTCTTGTATTATCGGGTTATTTTATTTTAGGCAAAGTTATGCTAATTCGACTATGTTATGCGAGTAACCGAATAGATCACCAAGATTTATTAAAAGATTTGAGTGATTTATTAGCAACATCGATCCGACGCAACCGCGCCAACAATGTTTGCGGTGTATTGTATTATGCACGTGGTTCGTTTTTTCAATGCTTAGAAGGCGAAAAGGCAGATGTAGAAAAGCTGTTCAATTGCATCAGCCAGGATACACGCCATACCAATGTTAAAATACTTAGCCAAGAAACTATTTTAGAAACCACATTTCATGATTGGTCAATGAAGTATGTGCAAGAAAAGAAAGAAATCGATCTTTTTTTCAAAGAGCGAAACTATCCTTTTTTTCAGCCAACTGAACTAAAAGAATATGAAGTGGATGGGCTATTAAAAATACTATTAACGAAAGAAAATAGTGTGATTAACAAGAGCGATGAAGATAATCAGCAACAAAGTCCTAAAGGCTACCGCCGTGGCTATAGTGGCTATTTGAGCTCTTAAAGTTTATTCACAGGTCGTTGTGATAACTGTACTTATTTTCAATGAATATGATCATTTGAATAAATAATAAATTATGAATAAAAAGAGAATAATGAGCCTCCATTGCTATCAATGATATGTCAGCATCAAAATCTGTGTAGTAGATTGACTTCCAGCGATTAATGGCTCGATGGACTTTGTTTCAGTTTCTGAAATTTTTAGAGCACATTTAGTTTGGTCTTTGTCACTTGACATGTCACAGGTGTATTCTACGATATTGCCTTTAAAATCAATTTGATTTGCATAAGATACACAAGGGGATAGCGTAAGAACTAAAATTGCTGAAAAAAATCCTTTTTTCATAGCAGCTCACAACGGGAGAGGAGATTGCTTTTTTATAGCAAATAATGCATTGCAGTTATAGGCTAAATAAATCATCCTTAGCCGTTAATCTGTGATGTTTTTGATGTTACAAGACATCAACAATTGATTGCATCACGCTAATTTTAGTTTTTTTTAATTAGAAATTTCGATGGGTTGTTGACTTTAAAATATACGTTATTTTTTTACACAAAAAAGGCGCTTGATGTGATCATGCGCCTTAATTATATTTAAATGTACTGCACGTTAACAATTTCGTATTCTACTTCACCTTGAGGTGTTGTAATTTTTACTTCGTCGTCTTGTCCTTTACCCAATAAACCACGAGCAATAGGTGAATTCACAGAAATTTTATTGATTTTGAAGTCTGCTTCATCATCACCTACAATTTTATAGGTTTTTTGTTCTTCAGTGTCTAGATTTTCTATCGTCACAGTCACGCCAAATACGACACGACCTGTTTTCTCAAGATCCTGTACATCAATCACTTGAGCTGCACCAAGCTTTGCTTCAATGTCTTGTATACGACCTTCACAGAAGCCTTGTTGTTCACGTGCAGCATGGTATTCCGCATTTTCTTTTAAATCACCATGTTCGCGAGCTTCTGCAATCGCTTGAATAATTCGAGGGCGTTCAACAGTTTTTAGTTGTTTAAGCTCAGTTTCTAAAGCATGTTTGCCTTCAGGAGTCATAGGGTAACGTTGCATGTCGTCCCTCCAAAATTAAAAAAATAAGTAGGTATTAAAAAATAAAAAATCCCACCACCGAAGAGGTGGTAGGACCTTTCGGAAAAGTGGATTAACTTACAACAGTTAAGTCTTGTAAACGATAAACATCCATTGGTAGTTTCACAGCAAATGCTTGACACACTGCTTCTGCACCGCTGATTGTGGTGGTGTAATATACTTTACCTTGTAATGCTGCACGACGGATTGCAGCAGAATCAAATTGAGCTTGCTTTCCTTCAGTGGTATTAACAATAAGGTGTATTTCACCATTTTTCAAGCGGTCAACCACATGTGGGCGTCCTTCAGTGACTTTATTTACACGTTCAGCTGCAAAACCTGCTTGTGTAATCACTTTATGTGTACCGTCTGTAGCAACCAATTTAAATCCATAATGGATCAATTGTTCTGCGACATGAATAATGTCTTTTTTATCTGATTCGCGAACAGATAAAAAGGCATATTTGGTTTCACCTGGCGTTGGTAAGCCAGGTAAGCGCTCATTTGAACCCAATACTGCTTTATAGAATGCTTCACCAAAGGTTTTACCAACACCCATGACTTCACCAGTTGACTTCATTTCAGGGCCTAGCATTGGATCTACGCCTTGGAATTTCGCAAATGGGAAAACAGCTTCTTTTACAGAGAAATGAGTTGGGATAATTTCTTGTGTAAAGCCTTGATCTTCAAGACTAATGCCTGCCATGCATCGTGCAGCAATTTTTGCTAAAGATACACCAATACATTTCGACACAAAAGGCACAGTACGTGAAGCACGTGGATTCACTTCTAAGACATAAACATCTTGTCCTTTGACAGCAAACTGTACGTTCATGAGCCCGACAACACCCAATTCTTTAGCCATTGCGATGGTTTGACGACGCATTTCATCTTGAATGTCTTTCGTCAGAGAATATGGCGGAATTGAACATGCTGAGTCACCAGAGTGGATACCAGCTTCTTCAATATGTTGCATGATGCCACCAATCACAACATTTTTACCATCAGAAATACAGTCAACATCGACTTCAATCGCTGAATTCAAGAAGTGATCCAATAGAACAGGTGATTCATTTGATGCATTCACAGCTTCACGAAGGTAACGTTTAAGCTCTTCTTGGTTGTATACAATTTCCATTGCACGACCACCAAGTACATATGATGGACGCACCACAAGTGGATAGCCCACTTGAGCAGCTTCTGCAATACCTTCTTCAGCAGATTTTACAATGCTGTTGTTTGGTTGACGCAATTGCAAACGCTGAATCATTTGTTGAAAACGTTCACGATCTTCTGCACGGTCAATCGCATCAGGTGATGTACCAATAATTGGTGTGCCTGCTTCTTCTAATGCACGTGCAAGTTTCAAAGGTGTTTGACCACCGTATTGTACAATGACGCCTTTTGGATTTTCTTTACGAATAATTTCTAGAACATCTTCAAGGGTAATTGGTTCAAAATACAAACGGTCAGAAGTGTCATAATCTGTTGAAACCGTTTCAGGGTTACAGTTCACCATGATGGTTTCATAACCATCTTCGCGCATTGCAAGTGCAGCATGTACACAGCAATAGTCAAACTCAATGCCTTGACCAATACGGTTTGGACCACCACCTAAAATCATGATTTTTTGTTTAGATGTTGGTTCAGCTTCACATTCTTCATCATATGTTGAATACATGTAAGCAGTATTTGATTTAAATTCCGCAGCACATGTATCAACACGCTTATACACTGGATAAACATTTAAGCTCCAGCGGTGTTTACGAAATTGCTTTTGGGAGATTCCCATTAAATGAGCAATACGTAAATCAGATAAGCCTTTACGTTTAAATCCGCGAATATTAGCTGCAGTTAGATCGCTAAAGCCAAGCGTTTTGATATGTTCTTCAGTTTTAATGATGTCTTCAATTTGCACCAAGAACCAGCGGTCAATTTTGGTGGCTTCGAAAATATCATCTAGACTAAAGCCATGACGAAATGCATCAGCAATGTACCAAATACGATCAGGACCAGGCACTTTAAGTTCTAATAAGATTTTATCTTTTGCATTTGGAATGCCAGGCTCGATTTTTTCATCAAAACCACATGCACCCACTTCTAAGCCACGTAATGCTTTATGTAATGACTCTTGGAAGTTACGTCCAATTGACATGACTTCACCAACTGACTTCATTTGAGTGGTTAACACAGGCTCAGCTTGTGGAAATTTCTCAAAATTAAAGCGAGGGATTTTAGTCACAACATAGTCAATTGATGGCTCAAATGAAGCAGGCGTAATACCGCCTGTAATATCATTACTTAGCTCATCTAGTGTGTAACCTACAGCCAATTTTGCTGCAATTTTTGCAATCGGAAAACCAGTTGCTTTTGATGCAAGTGCTGATGAACGCGATACACGTGGATTCATTTCAATGACCACCATGCGGCCATCGACAGGATTAATACCAAACTGGACGTTTGAACCACCTGTTTCAACACCAATTTCACGTAAAACTGCAATCGAAGCATTACGCATGTATTGATATTCTTTATCCGTTAGCGTTTGTGCAGGCGCTACCGTAATGGAGTCACCTGTGTGTACGCCCATCGGATCAAAGTTTTCAATTGAGCAGACAATAATACAGTTGTCGTTTTTGTCACGAACAACTTCCATTTCATACTCTTTCCAACCAATCAATGACTCATCAATTAATAGTTGGTGTGTTGGCGATAATTCAAAACCGCGTTCACAGATTTCTAAAAACTCTTCTCTGTTATAGGCAATACCACCACCTGAACCACCCATTGTGAACGATGGACGGATAATGACAGGGAAGCCAAAGCCAGCTTGAATATCTAGCGCCTCTTGCATCGTTTCAGCAACTGCAGCGCGTGGGCATTCAAGACCAATTTTTTTCATGGCTTGGTCAAACAGCTTACGATCTTCTGCTTTTTCAATAGCATCTTTACTCGCGCCAATCAATTCAACATTGTATTTTGTTAAAATACCGTGTTTATCAAGATCAAGCGCACAGTTTAGGGCAGTTTGTCCGCCCATGGTTGGTAAGACTGCATCTGGACGTTCTTTTTCAATAATCCGTTCAACAGTTTGCCAAGTAATTGGTTCAATATAGGTTGCATCCGCCATAGACGGATCAGTCATAATGGTTGCAGGGTTTGAGTTCACCAAGATGACGCGAAAGCCTTCTTCACGAAGTGCTTTACATGCTTGTGCACCTGAGTAATCAAACTCACATGCTTGACCAATTACAATTGGACCAGCACCAATAATTAAGATGCTTTTAATATCCGTACGTTTAGGCATTATTTTCGCTCCTCAATTATTTTTTAGATGCTTCAATCAATTCAATGAAATGATCAAACAGTGGGGCACAGTCATGTGGACCTGGACTTGCTTCTGGGTGGCCTTGGAAGCTAAATGCAGGCTTATCTGTACGATGAATCCCTTGCAAGGTGCCATCAAATAATGAGATATGCGTGGTTTTTAAGAACGGTGGTAACGTCTTTTCATCAACCGCAAAGCCATGGTTTTGCGATGTAATCATCACAGTACCATCTTCAGTGTTTTTTACAGGATGGTTTGCACCATGGTGTCCATGGTTCATTTTTACAGTTTGAGCGCCTGATGCTAAGGCAAGAAGTTGATGCCCAAGACAAATACCAAATACAGGAATCTCAGTGGTATCAACCAATGTTTTTACCGCTTCAATCGCATAGTCACATGCTGCTGGATCACCTGGGCCATTGGACAGGAAAATACCATCTGGATTGAGTGCTAAAACATCTTTTGCTGAAGTTTCTGCAGGTACAACAGTAAGTTTACAGCCACGATCTGCAAGTAAGCGTAAGATATTGGTTTTTACACCGTAGTCATATGCCACAACATGGTATTTTAATTCAGGTTTTGTAAAGCCTTGACCCAATGCCCATGAACCTTCTGTCCATTCAAAGCCTTTTGGATCACAAGACACTTTGGCTAAATCTAAACCGTCTAGACCACCAAAAGCTCGCGCTTTAGCAATTGCATCTTCAGCAGTGATGTTGTCACCTGCCAAAATGCAACCATTTTGAGCACCTTTATCACGTAAAATACGTGTCAGTTTTCGAGTGTCAATATCTGAAATAGCGACAATATTTTGTTGCTTTAAGTATTCATCTAGAGATAACTCTGCTCGGAAGTTACTGTAAAGTAAAGGCAAATCACGAATAATTAGACCGCTTGCCCAGACTTTTTGAATGCGTCCAGATTCAGCATCTTCAGTATTACAGCCAGTATTACCGATATGAGGATATGTCAACGTAACAAGCTGTTGTGCATAGCTTGGATCAGTCAATATCTCTTGATAGCCAGTCATGGCTGTATTAAATACGACTTCTCCAGTCGTCGATCCCTCGGCACCAATAGATTGTCCGTGAAATACGGTTCCATCAGCAAGGGCTAAAATGGCGGGAGTGCTCAAGGTGAAGCTCCTGATTTTTAAGCTGTAAAAAAGCGAGTAAACCAAAATGAAAGGGGCCTTTTGCCCGATTTAAGGAGGTCTGCTCGCTTGTAACTTAAAAACATATTGTACGCATATTACAAAAAGAAGTCCACGTAATTTAGTAATATGTGTCATCTATTTCAAATAGACGAATATGTTTAGAGATCATTTTGATGAAGCAAGCGTTGTTTACATCAAAGTTGATGTAACCAATCTCGCTTATTGTGAAAATCAGCAGTTAGTCCACTGTGTTGTATTGCATAGTATACATTACCCTCATCTGTATTTAAAACAGCCGACAAGCCAAGGTATATATCTGACATTGAAACTTGATGCTCTGATAAAAACGGCTGGATATCAATAATTGTGTTGATGCCATATGCCGTTCTTTTGAGTTCCACCAATTCAATATCATAAGCGACTTGTGGGGGAGAAGTATCAGGATAACGATACTCTTCGAAGTGGTAAGCTTGCCACGACTCTGTCGGAGAAAGGTTCACTTCGCGATAACCATCTTGATGACGGATACCGATAAAAATTTCAAAACAGGTTTTTTCCCAAAGAAAATCTTCTCGTATTTGATCAGACTTTTGGGTTGGCCAAATAATGCGTTTAGCCGGATCTTTGACCCAAAATCCAACATTAATCAAAGTAGATTGCTGTTCTATGGCAGCAACAATCATGACTTGATCAAAGCGTTGGAACGGGACTAATTCATAACTTGCCATAACTGCTGTTAGTTCGACAAATGTGCATAGCGAACAAGATTAGACAGTTTTTGGTTTTGTTCTGCAGATTTCTTGTATAGCAAAACAACTTTACCAATTTTGTGTACAACGGCTGAGCGCGTTTGCTCGGCAATTTCCTCAATCACTTGTGCACGGATTTCACGATCTTCACCAGCAACTTTAACTTTGATGAGTTCATGATCTTTAAGTGCGCGTATTGTTTCTTCAATCACATTTTCTGTCAGGCCTTGCGCGCCAATGAGAATCACTGGATTAAGCGCGTGACCAATTTGACGCAAACGTTTGCTTTCTTGAGTAGATAAAGAAGCCATGGATCAACCTAATATAATAGAAGCCTAAAAGTATAACAAAGTTACTTGCCAATGTATAAACAAACAGGATGATGTTGCTGTTTATCGCATAAATGTTTATTTATCTTTTGACATAAAATGTGCTAGATTGCGATGAGACCAATTAATAAACAAGCAAACTGATTTAAAGCGATACTGTGTATAGTCACTGTGTAGGCATTTTGTTGTTATATTTATAAATATTTTAGATTACCGATAGACGCAATCAAAAAAACTTATGCAGACTTATGTAGTTCCTTACTGCAACTGTTTCATTTTTTGCGTACAATGACATAATTATTTTGTGATTTTTTAATAGTTATGGCAACACGCATTACGAATCAAAAGCTTTCCAAAAGTAGCCGTGCGTGGATGAGAGAGCATTTAGATGACCACTTTGTGAAAAAAGCACAAAAAGAAGGTTATCGTGCGAGAGCAGCTTATAAACTTCTTGAAATCCAAGAAAAATATAAGCTCATCAAACCCGGCATGACCGTTGTTGATTTAGGTGCTGCACCAGGCAGTTGGTCGCAAATCGCAGGTAAATTGGTTGGATCAAAAGGTCTTGTTATTGCATCTGATATTTTAGAAATGGATGCTTTGCCCGATGTGACGTTTTTACAAGGTGACTTCCGTGAAGAAGAAGTTTTCGAAAATTTGCTAAATATTTTAAATGGTAGACAAGTAGACATTGTAATTTCAGATATGGCCCCCAATACATCAGGGAACAGAGCAGTTGACCAACCTCGTCAGATTTACCTATGTGAATTGGCATTAGACTTTGCACAGAAGGTACTCGGACCAAACGGACAGTTTGTCGTTAAAGTGTTCCAAGGTTCAGGATTTGATGAATTTCGTAAACAAGTCGTCGATTCGTTTCAAGTTTTAAAGACAATAAAACCAGAAGCGTCTCGTGCGCGATCGAAAGAAGTTTTTTTGATTGGTCAACGTATGAAATAAAGTTTATAAATGGTAACTTGCCAAGTCGGTAAAATTGTGCAAGGTTACAATTTCAGGGTATTGAGTGTAATCACTCACTTTTGTGAAGGGTCTGAACCGAATCAAAAGGTGATGATCAAACTAGATTGATGATATGGGAATAAAGCTTTGAGCGATCTCTTTAAAAACGCCGTGTTGTGGCTTGTGATACTTGGAGTGCTAATTTTAATTTTTAGCAACATCAGTGATCACAACAAACCATCGCAAATGAACTATTCTGAGTTTGTTTCTGCGGTCCATGCAGGCCAAATTAAGCAAGTCACGATTGATGGCGAAAAAATCACTGGCGAGAAAAAGAATGGTTCAGGTTTTGAAACGATCCGTCCTGCGGTACAGGATCCTGAACTCATGCCAGGTTTGATTAAAAACAGTGTAATTGTTGAGGGTACAGCACCTCAGCGCCAAGGCGTATTAATGCAACTTTTGATTGCAAGCTTTCCAGTCTTATTAATCATTCTTTTATTCATGTTTTTCATGCGCAACATGGGCGGTGGAGCAGGCGGTAAAAATGGTCCCATGAGCTTTGGTAAGTCAAAAGCAAAAATGCTTGCAGAAGACCAAATAAAAATTAATTTTAAAGATGTTGCAGGTTGTGATGAAGCAAAACAAGAAGTTGTAGAAATTGTCGATTTCTTAAGAGATCCAACCAAATTTAAGCGTTTAGGGGCATCAATTCCTAAAGGCGTATTAATGGTTGGACCACCAGGTACAGGTAAAACATTGCTTGCAAAAGCGATTGCTGGCGAAGCCAAAGTTCCGTTCTTTAGTATTTCAGGTTCTGACTTTGTTGAAATGTTTGTCGGTGTAGGTGCATCTCGTGTACGTGATATGTTTGAACAAGCTAAACGTCATGCGCCATGTATTATCTTCATTGATGAGATTGATGCAGTTGGTCGTCATCGTGGTTCAGGTACAGGCGGTGGTCATGATGAGCGTGAGCAAACATTAAACCAAATGTTGGTGGAAATGGATGGTTTTGAAGGGAATGAAGGAATTATTGTCATTGCTGCAACAAACCGTGCTGATGTTTTAGATAAAGCATTGCTCCGTCCTGGACGTTTTGACCGCCAAGTTATGGTTGGGTTACCTGATATTAATGGTCGTGAGCAAATTTTAGGGGTTCACCTGAAAAAACTTCCATCTGTGACTAGTGTAGATACCAAAGTATTGGCACGAGGCACACCTGGTTTTTCTGGTGCAGAGCTTGCAAACCTTGTGAATGAAGCTGCCTTATTTGCTGCACGTCGTAATAAGAACACAGTAGACATGCATGACTTTGAAGACGCGAAAGACAAGATTTATATGGGTCCTGAGCGTAAATCAATGATCATTCGTGATGAAGAACGTAGTGCAACTGCATATCATGAAGCAGGACATGCGATTGTTGCTGAAGCATTGCCAGGATCAGATCCTGTGCATAAAGTAACCATCATGCCACGTGGTTGGGCATTGGGTGTGACATGGCAGTTGCCAGAGCGTGACCAAGTCAGTCTCTACAAAACAAAAATGCTTAATGATATTTCGATTTTATTTGGTGGTCGTATCGCTGAAGAGATTTTTATTAATCAGCAGTCGACTGGCGCATCAAATGACTTTGAGCGTGCAACTAAAATGGCAAGATCAATGGTTACTAAATATGGCATGTCAGATAAGCTTGGTGTAATGGTTTATGAAGATGACAGTCAGCAATCATATTTAGGTAGCATGTCAAGTCGCTCTATTTCTGAATCAACACAACAACAAGTTGATGCTGAAATCCGTCGTATCTTAGATGAGCAATATAAAGTTGCATGGGACATCTTAGATCAAAATCGTGATAAAGCGCATGTTATGGTAAAAGCGCTTATGGAATGGGAAACGATTGACCGCGATCAAGTGATAGACATTATGGAAGGTCGCGAACCAAGACCACCTAAAGTCTATGTTGCGGAAAATCCAGTGTCGAATGAACCACCTAAAGATGGTCCTTCAACACCACCACCATTGCCTGCAATGAGTTAAACGAAAAGAGTCACTTTGGTGGCTCTTTTTATTGCATTTATTCTTGATTTGGATTTCACCATGCAGTTACATGCACTTCCCCAAAAAACCATCTTATCTGGCAATCAGCGTTTAGACCTTTCAAGACCTCATATTATGGGGATTTTAAATGTCACACCCGACTCATTTAGTGATGGTGGACAGTATCAATTTGTTGAAAACGCAGTTGCACGTGCTTTGCATATGGTTGAACAAGGTGCAACGATTATTGATATTGGCGGAGAGTCTACTCGGCCAGGTGCAGCACATGTTGCAGTGGATGAAGAATTGGCTCGTGTGGTCCCTGTCGTTGAAGCACTTGCAAGGCATCAATGTGCATGGATATCTATTGATACGAGTGAACCACAAGTCATTCAGCAGGCTGTACAAGCAGGTGCGCATATTTGGAACGATGTAAGAGCATTAACCCGACCTGGTGCTTTACACATGGCAGCAAAGCTAAATATTCCTGTGATATTGATGCATATGCGTGGTGAGCCTACGACCATGAATCAACTGGCATCATATAATGATCTTATGCATGAAGTTATTGCTGAATTATCAGAAAAAGTTGAACAGGCTGTACAAGCAGGTGTTGAGCGAGATCGTATTATTATTGACCCAGGCTTTGGTTTTGCAAAAAATACTGATCACAATGTAGAATTATTAAATCAGCTTTGGCAGTTACACCAATTTGGCTTACCGATATTATCGGGTCTATCGCGAAAACGATTTATTGGTGAGATTACAGCACAACAAAAAGCCACCGATCGTATGATTGGTAGCGTCATAGGACATCTATTGTCTGTACAGCAGGGTGCAAGTATTGTACGTGTGCATGATGTTTCTGAAACGAAACAAGCTTTAGATCTTTGGATGAAATTATATAAATAAGGCTCCAGGATGCCGCTGCATGTCTTTACCCTTGAACCCTAAAGTTCAAGGTGGACGCGACGCATACTTGTTGGGTGTCCTACTCGAGGGTAGGCATACGCTCTAAGCATGCAGAACGCAATCCTATGGTGTAGATATCGGCTCAGGGGAATCAGACCCGCTGGCGAACATCCCAGATTAGTTTCTATTATAGCGCTAGCAATTCGTTATTGATAGAGCCAATCGCAATTCATATGTTAAGTTGTTTTACAGTTGATGATACTTTATACATGAGTTATGTAGACAGACCTTGAAATCAAGAAGATGTTTCTGTGTCAGCTTCAATATCTTGTAAAATAGAAGACAGTAAATATTTACATTGTTCATAATGTTGCAATGATTTATTCAGCACTAAGATCTCTTGCATAAAATCAAGTGCCACCATAATAACCAATTTATTATGTTCAACTCGCGGTGAGTTTTTTCGAAATTCTTGAAATTTCGCATTCAACATTTGTGCGGCTTGTTCAAGCTGTGGCTTTTTTTCTTGTGTTGTAGATAAACGAAAAATTTGTTCCACAATGCGTAGCTCAACAGTGACTGCTTCACTCATGAAGATGACTCCTCTTCTAAATCTGTTTTATGCATGAGTTGTTGGATTTCTTCAGCATGTTGGTCTTCACTTGTACCTAGTTGAGCCAAGCGTTGAACAATGGTTTCAACTTTAGATTTTGCATGTTCATTTTTTTTAATTAAGACGGCACGCTCATCTTTTAATGCTTTAATTTCTTGTTGTGCTGCAAGTTGCTCATGTTGCAGTTTCTCTTTCGTTACACGAAGCTCATTACGTTCAGCCAAAATTTCTTGAAAGCGACTTTTTAAGTCAGTACATCCTTTTTCTAGGCGACTATAACGTTCAGCCAGTGTTTTGGCATCTTGGTTTAAGGTTGTATGCTGTGTTTCTAGTGTGCTTAATGATGTTTTTAAGCTAGAAATTTGCTCGTTTTTTTCTTGTGTTGCCAGCTCATGTTGTTGAATTTTCTCATGATGGCTCTTTTCTGCAGCAGTTTTTAGTTGCTGCAAAGACAGTGTTTCTTTTTCAAGTTGTTGAACACGGGTTTTAAAATTCGCGATATGCGTTTGAAGTCGCTTTAATTCTTCTAACATAAGTGGGTCGCACAGAGTTGCAAACAAAGGTAATATATACGCAGTATAGAGATTGGATAGACGAATGCAAGACGATATTACAGGTTGGTTCGAGTGGTACAGCAATTTTTCTGACATTGTTGAAATTTCAAGCCCAAGTGAGTTACATGGCTTACTAACAGGTATTGTTTGTGTGACAGAAGCACCGACCCCTGAGCAGTGGCTATTAATTTTATCAACCCTCAATGTGCCTGCTTTAACGGAACATCAGTTAGATATTTTGACTGAGGAAACCAAAGACATTGCACATGCTTTAGCGGAAGATGATTTAGATTATGTTCCAATGTTGCCTGATGAAGAGCATCCATTAAAAGACCGTGTATATGCTTTAGCAGATTGGTGTGCAGGTGTTATTTTAGGTTTTGGTTTAGCATCAGGGCATATCCGTCAAGATGAACGCGAATTAATCGGTCATTTACAAGATGTGGCGGCTGTTGAATTTGAAGATTCTGATGATGATGAAAATGGTGAAGAAAGTTATTTAGAACTTTATGAGTTTGTCCGTTTGATTCCTGTGAGTTTGGCTGTAGGTCGTAAAAAAATTACGGTCATTGATAGCTCTTTACTACGCCATGTCCATGAACGTGTTGAACCTAAAGGCTCATCTGATGTGAGCAATGTAGTTGAAATGTTTACTCCGAATCGACCAAGTTAGTTGACGTCTTAAACTATTCGATCTTTGGGTGTCCAAGTTATATAGGAGCTTTGCTTTAGATGAAAGCAGAGCTTCATGTTTATTAAATTATTGCTTTGTCAGTGGAAAACCAATATATAGTCATTTGATGTATTTCGATAAATACAAATATTAAACTAAAAGTGCTATATTAAATCTATGATTTAAAAGATTTTAGATGATGTTGTGCGCATAGGTAAAATGATTTAAGCGATTGTGTGATTTCGAAAATAAAATAATGAATCAAAGGAAAATGGCATGTCAGACGTAGTGATTGTCGGTGGCGGTATGGTTGGGCTAAGTTTATCTCTTATGCTTGCACAAGCGAATATACGTGTGAAGTTGTTAGAGGCCATTCAATATCCAAATACAGAAGAATCCAGTTTAGATTCATATCATTCAAATTTTGATGCAAGAAATAGTGCATTGTCCCGTCGCAGCGTCAGTATTTATCAAGAGCTTGGTTTATGGGATCGTTTAAAAAATTATGCTACTCCAATTTTAGAAGTTGATATAACTGAAGAGGGTGGCTTTGGCCATGCCAAGTTACTTGCACAAGAAGAAAAAGTAGAAAGTTTTGGGTCAGTCATTGAAAATGCATGGCTAGGTCGGGTGTTATTAAATCAAGTGCGACAGCATGACTTAATTGAGTTGATTGATGGTATAAAAGTGACAGCACTTCATCAAACTAGACAGTCTGCCACATTAACTGCTGAAAAAGATGGTAAGCAGTACGTTTTTGATTCACAAGTTGTGATTGCTGCAGATGGTCGCGATTCTTTCTGTCGAAAAGCAGTGGGCATTGGTGCAGATGTCCATGATTATGATCAAGTGGCATTGGTGACCACGGTGCAAACATCTCAGCCACATCAGCACGTTGGCTTTGAACGTTTTAGCCCGCTTGGTCCTTTAGCATTATTGCCACTTCATGGGCACAATAGACGTTCTGTGGTGTGGCCTGTTAAAAAAGGTACTGAAGCTGAATGGTTGGGTGAAGACAACGATCAACACTTTTTGAAGGCACTACAGCATACCTATGGTCAAAGAGCAGGCATATTTGAGAAAACAGCACCACGCTTTGCTTATCCCTTGTCACAAGTTTTAGCGCATCGTCAAGTTGCAGGACGGGTAGTATTGATGGGCAATGCAGCTCACACCATACATCCAGTTGCAGGACAAGGATTTAATTTATGTTTGCGTGATGCACATGTCTTGGTGCGTTATTTATCACAACAGCATATAAAAAATGCAGATCTTGGACAGTCTGAGGTGTTGTTGCGCTATGAGCAAGCACGTTTGAAAGATCAAAAACGTGTCATTCAATTCTGTGATAGCGTGGTCAAGGGATTTAGTAATCAACATCCAATCCTTCGATTAGCACGTAATGCAGGACTTATCGCGTTTGATCGGATTCCAGGAATCAAACCATTGGTTGCCAGTTATGCAATGGGGTTAAAAGCATGAGTAGTTATCATGATACGGTAATTGTTGGCGGTGGTTTGGTTGGGGGCTTAACGGCTCTACTTTTAGCACGATCAGGTATCGAAGCAATGGTGCTTGATGCAGCTCGTGCATTAGATGAAGAGAGTATCACAGCCAATATGGATTCAAGGGTATTGGCTTTAAATCCCGCCACAATTCATTTATTAAAACTAGTACAAGTTTGGCCATTAATTCAACGTTATGCACCCTATACAGGAATGCATGTTTGGAATAAAAATGGCGCAGGAGACATAGAGTTTGGTCATACCAGCCAAGATCGGCCACCAGAGTCTGAATGGTTAGGTGCAATGGTTGAGCCAAGTATTTTAAACTTAGCAATTCAGCAACGCATGAAAGCTGTATTGGCGTTTTATCATACAGATGTATCGATTGTAGATATCCTGCAAGTTCAAAATCAGTGGCAAATCAACTTAAAGAATGGAGAAAGCATTCAAACTAGGCTGTTGATTGGTGCAGATGGGGCAAAATCTTTTGTTCGTCAACAAGCAAACATTGACTTAAAAGTATTGGATTATCAACAATCTGCAATTGGCTGTGCAATCCACACGGAGTTGCCCAATCAATATGTGGCTAGACAAATATTTTTACCGACAGGGCCTTTAGCTTACTTACCGATAGCAAGTGAAACCGATGGCTTTTGGCAATCAATCGTGTGGACATTACCTACGTCATTATGTGAACAATATATGCAGTACAGTGATGATGAGTTTGCTCAGCAATTGACTCAATCGAGTTTATATATGCTTGGACAAGTGAAAGCTATTCGACGCCGTGCAAGTTTTCCACTTAAAGCATGTACTGCAGAACATTATGTTTTACCCGGGCTAGCATTGGTGGGAGATGCTGCACATGTTATTCATCCTTTGGCAGGACAAGGTGTAAATATTGGTTGCTTAGATGCAGCTGTATTGTGTGATACCTTGGTCAAAAGTTTATCCAAAACCACAGAGTGGGGCGGTATAGATGTTTTAAAACACTATGCTCAGCGCCGAAAAATGCATAATGAGCTGATGATGCATGGTATGACTGCGATGGAGTGGTTACAAAGTTCAAGTGTATCTTCTGTTATTTGGGCAAGAAGTTTTGGTTTAAAACAGGTCAATCAATCAAATTATTTAAAAAAGTTTTTCATGAAGCAAGCCAGTGGTCTGTCTATACTCAAGCAAACTATTTACAATTATTAACACTTCATAACAATTTGATAAGAAATTGATTTATATGCTCAAACACAAATTTATTTATACTACACCCATGAATAAATGACCAATACGTTAATTCAGCTTGGCTGTTGTTGCTTTGTTTAATATAGATGAAAAAGGGAATGTCATGGCAGATGTCGATGATTATGATGAAACAGATGACAATGATGTAGATGATTCAAGGAGCGAAGAAACTAAACAAGATACGGAAGAGCGTTTGCGCAAAGAAGCTGATGTTGCTGAAGCGGAAAGTTTGACTGTGACAGCAAAGCAACAAAAGCGCGCTTCGTTGGAAGATGAAATAGCTGCTTTTTTAGCAAAAGGTGGAAAAATTACCGAAGTACCTGCTGATGAAAGTGCAAATGATTGAGTAGTTTCTGCAATTAAATGTAATTTTTGTGATAAAAGTAGTTGCTACATGCCATTAAAACTTGGCAGTAATTTTTTTTAACTGATTGGAAAAAATTTACAATTTAAGTAAGGCACTGTTTTTTATAATGTAATAAATGATCGTTTATATGGATTTACTCAGATCATGCTAATTTTGTTAAACTTTATATTATTGTTATTAAAAGTTTAATTTTTGAAGCAGCTCTTGTATTATAGGCGTTCATTAGTTAAAACTAACTGGGGTAATTATATCTCAGTAATTAAACAAAAAATTTTAGGCTGAGCTTAAAAAAAACAAATTTATCTCTGGAGGATTCCATGAAACTGAGTCGTATAGCTCTTGCTACAGTGCTTGCAGCATCCCCGTTTGTGGTTGCTAATGCAGGCGTTACAGTAACTCCTTTGTTACTAGGCTACACTTTCCAAGACAGCACACATAATAACGGTACTGCAAACAAAAATGACAGATCTGATCATTTAACTACAGGTCCTGAACTACAAAACGATCTTGCGATTGGTGCTGCTTTAGGTATTGAGTTAACACCAGCAATCGATTTCGAAGCTGAATATTTACAAGTAAAAGGTGATGTAGACGGCGCGCAACAAGGTGCTGAATACAAGCAAAGACAAATTAACGGTAACTTCTTAATTAAAAGTGATTTATTCACTCACAATTACGACAGCAAAATCAAGCCATACATGCTAATCGGTGGTGGTTACTACAAATATGACTTTGATGGTGTACCACGTACATCGTACCAAAACCGTGAAGGCGGCTTGGCTAACGTAGGTCTAGGTGCGTTTTGGCGTTTAAATGATGCATTGTCTCTTCGTACAGAAGCGCGTGCGTCTTATAACATCAATGGTGACTTTTGGAACTATACAGCACTTGCTGGTCTAAACGTTGTAATTGGTGGACACTTGAAGCCAGCAGCACCAGTTGTTGACGTTCAACCTGTTCAACCAGCGCCACCACCAGCACCAGTTGTTGTTGAGCCAGCGCCAGCGCCACAAGAGTTAACTGAAGACTTGAATATGGAACTTCGTGTGTTCTTTGACACGAACAAATCTGTAATTAAGCCTCAATACCGTCCAGAAATCGCGAAAGTTGCTGATGCATTAAATCAATATCCAAATGCAACTGCTCGTATTGATGGTCACACAGATAACACAGGTCCTCGTAAATTGAACGATCGTTTATCTTTAGCTCGTGCAAACTCTGTTAAATCTGCACTTGTTAACCAGTACAACATTGATCCAGCGCGTTTAACTACTCAAGGTTTCGCATGGGATCAACCGATTGCTGATAACAAAACTAAAGAAGGTCGTGCTATGAACCGTCGTGTATTCGCTACAATCACTGGTAGCCGTACAGTTCTAGCTCAACCAGGTCAAGGTCAGTAATCTGATTTGATTTGAACATAAAAAAGGCCTCACATCTGTGAGGCTTTTTTTTATCAAAATTACATATCATTACGTGTTGTTAAGCAATGTAAATGATTTATAAGAATAATTTGTTATATTGGAATTATAGCAACATTTTAAAATAATGAATTAAACAATAAGGAGTAATACGTATGGGTATTTTTGATTTTGTAAAAGGTATTGGTAATAAAATTACAGGTAAAACAGAACAACAGCCTACAGAACAAAATGCACCAGCATCAACACCTGCTGCACCGCAAGAACCATCTGCTCAAGAAATTGCTAACCAATTACTATCACATATCCAATCACTAGGTTTATTAGTGAATAACTTATCTGTTAGCTATAACAGCACGACAGATACAGCGATCTTAAAGGGCGAAGTGAAAAGCCAAGCAGATAAAGAGAAAGTGGTATTGGCAGTGGGTAATCTTGAGCATGTTGCCCAAGTTGATGACCAATTGACTGTTGCAGAAAGTGCTGAGCCTACAGAAGAAAGCCAATTTTACACAGTAAAATCAGGCGACACCTTGTCAAAAATTTCTAAAGAATTTTATGGTGATGCTAACCAATATAATAAAATTTTTGATGCTAACAAGCCATTATTGACTGATGTGAACGCAATTTTCCCAGGTCAAGTATTGCGTATTCCTAAATAATCAGTGGTTCAAAAACAAAAAAGGTGCTCATGAGCACCTTTTTTGTTTTTGAACCAGTAAGAAGTAAACTGTTTTTCATGGTTTTGATCCTTAATCAATAGCTATGTTTTAATGCAAGTTTGGCTTGTTTTCGATCTTTACGATTAAGTGCTTTTGGTTTTTCTGTTTCATGCATTCCACCTTTATGCAATAAAGGAGATAGCGCAACATGGTTTCGCTTTTTTATGCATGATGGCGTTTTAAGTTTCATAAATTAAACCTATGAATTGAAAAGACATCAAAGCCTAGCATTTGCTAGGCTTTGAGTGAATTTTATGCAATTACACGCGATGATGCAACAAATAAATCAGTTGTTTTGGTCTGGGCGCATAGGTTGAACATCCATTTCCTGATAACCGATCAACTTTGTTTTATGTTTGAATTTATAAATTAACCATACAGCCAAAAATAGTGGAATGGTAATATAGGTTGCTAAAATTCCTTTCCAATCAACTTGGTCACTGATAAAGGCTTGGTAATTTTGTCCAAGCGTGATTAGTAAACATAGGGCAAATGCAAACAATGGCCCAAACGGGAACAACTTAGCTCGATAAGATAAGTCTTTCACTTGGTAGCCTTGAGCAACATAGCCTTTTCTAAAGCGATAATGTGATATTGCAATGCCAAGCCATACAATAAAGCCACACATGCCAGACATGTTTAAGAGCCAAAAATAAACTTCTTTTTCACTGATGAAATAAGTAAGTAAGCATAATGATGCCACAACCGTTGTCGCATACAATGCATTCATTGGCACACCACGACGATCAAGCCGTGCAAATATTTTAGGTGCACTTCCTTCTTTTGCCATATTCCAAAGCATACGAGTGGATGAGTACATACCTGAGTTTCCTGCAGACAATACGGCAGTTAGAATGACTGCATTCATCAAGCCTGCAGCAAATGCAAAACCTGCTTTTTCATACAGTAACGTAAATGGAGATACGGAAACATCATTATTATTTGCAGCTTGCATTAACAATGGATCATCATAATGTATGAGCGTGGCAATAATAAAAATACACAGTATATAAAACAGTAAAATACGCCAAAAGATTTGTTTGATGGCAAGCGGTATGGTCTTTTCAGGTGATTTTGATTCACCTGCTGCAACGCCAACCATTTCTGTACCTTGAAATGAGAACCCTGCAATCATGGCGACACCAATCATGGCTTGTAAACCACCGACAAAAGGCGCATCTTTATATTGCCAGTTGGCAAAAACAGCACTTGGTTCAGTCATCATGATTTTAAAAATCATGAAAATACCAAGCAAAATAAATAAGATAATGGCGACAACTTTAATGAGCGAGAAAACAAATTCACTTTCGCCAAAGCCTTTAACTGTCAGGGCATTAATCGCAAATATAATGCCAATGAAAGCCAAGCTCCACCATACTCCTGGGATATCAGGAAACCAAAATTTCATAATAAATTGGACTGCAACCAATTCAAAAGCCACAGTAATGGCCCAGTTGTACCAATAGTTCCAACCCAAAGCAAAACCAAAGCCTTTTTCAACATATTTACTGCCATATGTAAAAAAAGCTCCAGAGGTTGGATTGTGTGTTGCAAGCTCGCCAAGACTCGTCATTAAAAAATAAATCATGAGACCAATCAACGAATAAGCAAGTAATGCACCGCCAGGTCCAGCATTGGCAATGGTTGAACCCGAGGCAAGGAATAGTCCTGTACCAATCGATCCACCAATTGCAATCATGTTTAGATGACGAGCACCAAGCTTGCGCTGTAACTGCTTTGGTTGATTGTTTTCACTCATCTACTAATTCCTTTGTCATAAATTTTACGCAGTGGCATATAACACTTTGAAGCCACTTTGGTCTGCTTTTACCGTACAGTGTTTAAATGCCTGTTCAATTAGCACGGGATAATTTAAAAAGCGGTTTGCCACAATCCACAATTCGCCACCACGTTTTAAATGTGCTTTAGATTGAAGACAGAGTGCTTCACTCGCTGCATAGTGGGTTTGAATTCCTTGATGAAAGGGGGGATTACTTACAATGGCATGTAACCGAGTAGGTAATGAATCTATCCCTGTCACAGGTAAAAGCTCAAGTTGTGACGTGAGCTGATTGAGGTCAAATGTAAGTTCAGTTGACTTCAATGCAAAGGCATCTACATCTGCTGCATAAATGATATTTGCAGGATTTAGCTTGGCTAAATAACAACTAATGACCCCTGCGCCACAACCAAAGTCGGCAAGTTTACCTGATCTTACTTGCTTTAAATAGGGTAAAAGTACGGCTGTACCTTGATCTAAATGTGATTGACTAAATACACCAGGAAGGGCACAAATGTTAAGTTGTTGATCATTGACCTGAATGGTGTATTTTTTTACCCATGCGCTAAGTGGTTTTGCCGCAACAGTTTCTGATAAAGTGGTTTGCCAAAGTTGGCAGTGGCGGGCACTGTCTAGTTTGAGTGTTTCGCCATAACTCGACATTTGTTTTGCAGCACGTTCAATTCCCCCTTTTTTTTCACCCACTAAAAAGATAGGTGTACCTGCTGCCATATGGCTTGCAACTTGATGTAATAGGTATGCCAAAAGTTCTTTGGCTTTAGGAATAAAAATAATAATTTGGTCGTAAGCCTGCTGTGGAAATTCAATACCAAAGTAACTTTGTTTTTGTTGAGCTAAATGTTGTTGATATTCAGCATAATTCCATGTCCAAAAACAAGCAGATACAGAATTTCCTAGTGCTTCAGTTAAATCATCAATAGGTGCATTAATGAGCAGTACATGACCTTTAACATACGCTGTTTGTCGTAAAATAACTTCACTTTTTGCATCCATAATTTGTACTCGCTGTATGTATTTAAATGCTGCTATTGAGATTTTTGTTCAGGCAAAATGACATTCAAAATCAAGGCTGCAATACCACCTGTAGCAACACCTGAACTAAAAATATTACGTATCAACTCAGGCATATGCTTTAAAAAGTCAGGAACTTGAGCTACACCTAAACCAAGTGCCAATGAAATGGCAATAATGAGCAATGCACGGCGGTCTAGTTTAATCCCGGCCAAAATATTAATACCTGATGCGGCAACAGCACCGAACATCACCATCACAGCACCCCCTAAAACAGCTTGAGGTACTGCTTGAATTAAGCCTGCTATTTTGGGGAATAAACCCAGTAAAACCAACAATGCTGCAATCCATAAACCAACATAACGGCTCGCGATACTTGTTAGTTGAATGACCCCATTATTTTGTGCAAACACTGAGCTTGGGAATGTATTAAAAATCCCTGCGATGAATGAATTGACGCCATTGACAAGGACACCGCCTTTAATGCGTTGCATCCAAATAGGACCGCTGACAGGTTGCTGTGAGATTTTACTGGTCGCAGTAATATCACCAATGGCTTCAAGTGAGGTCACAAGATAAATAAATGCCAAAGGGATAAATAATGACCAATCAAAAGCAAAGCCATAATAAAAAGGGGTCGGCACTTGAACCACAGGTGCATTTTCAAAAGCAGAAAAATCAAGATGACCCATAAAGCCGGCAAGAATATAGCCGATCACTAAGGCCAACAAAATTGCTGAGCTTTTAATCCATACAATTGAAATACGATTTAATGCAATAATAATACATAACACACTGCATGACATGATGAGGTTGTCTGCATCAGCAAAAGTTCCTGTTGCCATAGCGCCATAACCACCACCCATACTAATTAAACCTTCTTTCACCAAGGTTAGGCCAATGAGCAGCACCACAACGCCTGTCACAAGTGGGGTAATCAATGCTTTTACCCAAGGAAGTATGCGAGATACACCCATTTCAATAAATGCGCCTGCAATGACTACTCCAAAAATAGCGGCCATCACATGCTGATACGGGGTTCCATTGGCAATCATTAAGCTGCCAATAGCCATGATTGGCCCAATAAAGTTAAAGCTTGTGCCTTGTACAATGAGTAATCCTGCACCTAAAGGTCCAAATTTCTTACATTGTAAAAAAGTTGCAATGCCTGAAATAATCAATGACATGGATAAAATCATGGTGGTTTCATGTGCAGGGACTTTTAATGCACCACAAATAAGAAGGCCTGGTGTTAAAATTGGAACTAAAATGGCTAATAAGTGTTGCAACGCAGCCAATATCGTAACAGACATTTTGGGACGATCATCGAGCGCTAAAATCAACTCAGATGATGTATCACTAGAAGATGGTAATGGCTTAGACATAAAAGTGTGATATAGATAAAAAATGGTGCTATTCTAATCGACTTACATGTCTTTACAAAATAAAACATGTGATCTCTTTTAAAAAATGTAACTGTCAATCGGTTCTAGCTACTAAATCGTAACTTTTTTTTGTATAATTTGCCCTCAAATTATAGGCGTATTGAAATTCATGTCATCAGATATTAAAAATCTCCGTAATATTGCAATTATTGCTCACGTCGACCATGGTAAAACAACTTTGGTTGATAAACTTCTTCAACAATCAGGTGCTTTGGGTGATCGTGCAGGCGAGATTGAGCGTGTTATGGACTCCAATGCGCTTGAAAGTGAACGTGGTATTACCATTCTTGCAAAAAACACATCTATCACTTGGTTAGACAAGCGTACTGACACAACTTACCGCATTAACATCGTGGACACCCCAGGACATGCTGACTTTGGTGGTGAAGTTGAACGTGTCATGTCAATGGTTGACTGTGTATTGCTTCTTGTTGACTCACAAGATGGTCCAATGCCACAAACACGCTTTGTAACATCGAAAGCTTTTGCACGCGGTTTAAAACCAATCGTTGTGTTAAACAAAGTAGATCGTCCAGGCGCGCGTCCTGATTGGGTAATGGATCAAGTATTTGATTTGTTTGATAACCTTGGTGCAAACGATGAACAATTAGACTTCCCAATTGTTTATGCATCAGGTTTAAATGGTATTGCTGGTCGTGAAGTGGATAACCTTGCTCCAGACATGACGCCATTATTTGAAACAATCGTAGATATTGTTGAACCACCTCAAGTGGATGCAGATGGTCCATTCCAAATGCAAATTTCGTCATTAGACTACAACAGCTTTGTTGGTGTTATCGGTATTGGTCGTATTCAACGTGGTTCAGTTAAACTGAATACACAAGTGACTGTGATTGATAAAGAAGGCAAAACACGTAACGGCCGTATTTTAAAAATCATGGGTTACCACGGTCTTGATCGTGTAGATGTTGATTCAGCGGGTGCAGGTGATATCGTATGTATCACAGGTATTGATGCATTAAACATCTCTGATACGATTTGTGATCCAAAAAATGTTGAAGCGTTACCGCCATTATCAGTTGATGAACCAACTGTATCGATGACATTCCAAGTTAACAATTCACCATTTGCAGGTCGTGAAGGTAAATTTGTCACTTCACGTAATATTCGTGAGCGTTTAGATCGTGAATTGATCCATAACGTGGCGTTACGTGTTGAAGATACAGACAGTCCAGACCGTTTCAAAGTTTCAGGTCGTGGTGAGCTTCATTTATCTGTATTAATCGAAAACATGCGTCGTGAAGGCTTTGAGATGGGTGTATCTCGTCCTGAAGTAATCATGAAAGAAGTTGATGGTAAAATTGAAGAGCCATATGAAAACGTAACTTTTGATGTTGAAGAACAGCATCAAGGTGCGATCATGGAGCAGATGGGTAACCGTAAAGGCGAAATGACCAATATGGAGCTTGACGGTAAAGGTCGTATGCGTATTGAAGCGACTGTTCCTTCTCGTGGCTTAATTGGTTTCCGTTCAGAATTCCTAACCATTACTTCTGGTTCAGGGATCATGACATCAAGCTTCTCGCATTATGGTCCTGCGAAGCAAGGTGCTGTTGCGAAACGTCAAAATGGTGTACTTGTATCAATGGTCAATGGTACATGTTTAGCATTTGCTTTATTTACATTACAAGACCGTGGTCGTTTATTTGCAGAGCCACAGCTTGAAGTCTATGAAGGTATGATCGTTGGTATTAACTCGCGTTCAGACGACATGACAGTGAACCCAACCAAAGCGAAGCAATTAACCAACATGCGTGCATCAGGTACTGATGAAGCATTAACGTTAACACCTGCGATTCGCATGACACTTGAACAAGCACTTGAATTCATCGAAGATGACGAGCTTGTTGAAGTAACACCAAAATCGATTCGTGTTCGTAAGAGATATTTAACTGAAAACGAACGTAAGCGTAATCGTGGTAAATAATTTTTAGAATATTAAAAAGCCGTCTATTTAGACGGCTTTTTTTATCTTTTAAAATAAAATTGTATGTTTCAAGTAGTTATTCCTTTTTTTTTCATTAAAAAAGATTAAATTAACTAAGATAAAAATAGAAGCTGACTATTAATGAAGGGGGATGACCTTCTTTAAGATCATAGCTTGTCGAAGATTATAGATAAAAATTGTGGAGATCATAAATGAGTATAATTAAAGAATTTAGAGAGTTTGCTGTTAAAGGCAACATGATTGACTTAGCGGTGGGTGTAATTATTGGTGGTGCATTTGGTAAAATTGTAGACTCTTTAGTGAAAGACGTCATTATGCCTGTGATTACGTTAATTACAGGTGGAGGGGTCGACTTCACCCAAAAGTTTTTTGTTTTAGGTCAAAACCCAAACAACTTACAGTCTTTAACTGACCTGCAAAAAGCAGGCATTAACGTACTGACCTATGGTAACTTTATTACTATTTTTATTAACTTTATTATTTTGGCATGGGTTGTTTTTGTCATGGTCAAACTTATTAATAAAATGCGCCGTAAAGAAGAAGAGGCACCTGCAAAGCCTGCTCCAACACCAGAAGATATTCAATTATTACGTGAAATTCGTGATGAGCTTAAGCTTCGTAAAGAAGGTTAATTTTGACGGATTGGTAGATACCGCATCTCATGTATGCGGTATGTGCCAAGCTGATGTAAAACTCTAATAAAACATCGCTACGTTCTTACTTCTGTTAATAAATAAAAACAATTAAAACATTAAAATTAATTAAAAATTACGATAAATTGGTTTCTGTTACATGGCGTTGCGAACACGTTTTTAATTATGAACAATGATTGATTAATTACAGCAGCCATATACATTAAGTAAAGCAAGCTAAGCATATTTATAAAAATTTCTTGATGGTTTGCATTCAAGTTAAATCATAAATTTAAAATAAACATCAATAAATAAAGGTAAATGACAATGTCAAAAGTTCTTGTAACAGGTGCAGGTAGTGGTTTTGGTCAGCATATCGTATTTGAACTTGCCAAAAGAGGCCATGAAGTTTATGCAGGGGTAGAACTTCCTAGCCAAATTACATTATTACATCGTGAATCGAAAGCTCATAATTTAGAACTTAAAGAAGTGTTTAAATTAGATATTACCAGTCAAACTGACATTACTCATGCATTAAAATTTGATATTGATATTTTAGTGAATAATGCAGGTGTAGGTGAAGGCGGCGCTTTAATTGATATCCCACAAGCTGCGTTAAAAAAACAATTTGAAGTGAATTTCTTTGCAACAGTTGATATCACTCAGCAGTTCCTTAGACAGTTTACAAAACGTAAATCTGGCCGTGTAGTTTTCATTTCGTCAATTGCAGGTTTAATGACAGTAAAATCAATTGGTGCATATTGTGCATCTAAGCATGCTTTAGAAGCTGCAGCTGAAGCATTTAAAGCTGAGTTGTCTGAAGAGTTTAATATCAGTATTGCAACCATTAACCCAGGTCCATATGAAACGGGCTTTAATGACCGCATGATTGAAGCAAGTAACAACTGGTATGACAAAGAAACAAGTGTCCTAAACCATGACAATCCTAAGTTTCCTTTAGAACAAGTCCCTGCAGAGCGTGATATTGCTCAATTTGTGGATGTGATTGTTGATCTAAAATCAAAATTCCGTAATGTATTCCCTGCAGAACAAGTAGAGACAGTGAAAACAACCCAAAAAGATCTTTGGGAAGCTTAAGCTTAAAGTAAGTTAAAAAAACTCGCTATTATTAGCGAGTTTTTTAATAGAATCGGTGTTATCGATAAAAAAAGCATGATGTTTACAGGTATCTCATGACACAGCATCCCTCATTAGGGCCACATGAAGGCAAAGAACTTGAACTGATGTTACAAGGTCAAAAAGATTTAGCGCTTTTTTATCAGTTTAGCCGTAAAACCCCGTCCTTCAAGTCGGGGATATAAGGCTGCAATCCGCTAGTCCCCCCTTGTGGGGATTAGTTAGGATTGCTAATGCGGTGTTTGCTGTTGCTGAATGTATTGTTTAATAATTCCAATGGGTGCTCCTCCACAGGACGAAGCGAAATAGCTAGGTGACCACAGGGCATTTCCCCATAATTTGTTTCTAATTTCAGGGTGCTTCTTTCGTAAAATACGGCTAGATGCACCTTTTAGACTATTCACTAGGCTAGAGATAGCAACTTTAGGTGGATAATTTACAAGTAAATGGACATGGTCGTGCTCACCATTAAACTCAACTAACTCTGCTTCAAAGTCTATACAGACACGCCCAAAGACCTCTTGCATGGTTAAAAGCATATCTTTTGAAAATACATCTCTACGATATTTAGCCACAAAGACTAAATGAACGTGCATGTTAAAAACACAGTGTCGACCTGTTCTAATCTCTTGACTATTAATCATAGACCAAATATATTAAAATAATGAAAACACTTAAATTACGCATAAAAGACAAACATTGCAAGGTGTTAGACCAACTCGCATCTGAAGTGAACTTTGTTTGGAACTATGTGAATGATTTGTGTTTTAAGCATCTCAAAAAAACAGGTCAATTCTTCTCAGCCTATGATGTTGCCAAATACACTAAAGGCACATCAAAAGAGTGTGGCTTACATAGCCAAACTGTGCAGGCAGTGACAGAAGAACTCATTACAAGACGCAAACAATTTAAGAAAGCCAAGCTAAATTGGCGTGTAAGCAATAAGAAATCTGCAAGACGTTCACTGGGTTGGATTCCATTTAAAAAAGTTGCTGTGAAGTACGCTGATGGTTATGTTCAGTATGGTAAGCATCAATTCAAATTATGGGATAGCTACGGACTCTCAAAATACAAAGTTAAGACAGGTGAATTTGTTGAAGATAGTCGTCGGCGTTGGTATGTCTGTTTAGTTGTAGAAGCACCAAAGATAGAGAAAACAACATCAACCACAGCCATTGGTATTGATCTAGGGCTAAAAGACCTTGCAACATGCTCAGATGGTGTAAAACTCAAAGCTCCTAAAATCTATCGGCAGTATGAACAAAAGTTGGGTATTGCCCAAAGAGCCAAGAACAAAAAACGTGTCAAAGCGATTCATGCCAAGATTAAGAATATTAGACAGAATATGTTGCATCAATTCACACACAAACTTGTGAATAGTCATGCAATGATCATTGTTGGTAATGTAAATGCCAAAGCATTAGCACAGACAAAATTAGCTAAGTCTGTACTCGATGCAAGTTGGACAACCTTAAGAACCATGCTCAAGTACAAATGCGAGAACGCAGGCGTATGGTTTGAGGAAGTCAACGAAGCGTATACCACTCAAACGTGTTCGTGCTGTAGCTCACGGCTCAGTAGTCCGAAAGGTAGAACAGGTCTTGGAATAAGGGAATGGCAGTGCATGGAGTGCGGTACGCTCCATGATCGAGATATAAACTCAGCACTGAATATTCTTGCGCTCGGACATGAGCGTCTCGCAGGAGGAATCCCCGTCCTTTAGGTCGGGGAGGATGTCAACTAAAACTCCAAACTCAAACCAAGTTTTGCGGCTTGCTGAATTATTACATCTTAGTCACACACCACCTCAGTTTATTCCTGAGGTTGAACGAGAAATTGGCTTATTACTTGGTTATGCTCATGAAGATGTTGAATATTTCATTCAGCATGTTTTAGCATTAAAATCAACGAAAACTTGACATACGAAATTTCACTTCAACCAAGTGGAAGCCAAATTTACTTTTGATTGGGCCTTGAATTGTTTTTTCGGGTGCTGAAAACACCAATTTATCAATGACAGGTACCAATTGCCCTTTTTTAATTTCACCTAATTCGCCGCCACGACTTGCTGAATTACAAGTTGAGTGCTGTTTCGCGAGCTTAGCAAAGTCTGCACCACGAGCGAGTTTTTCTTTTAATTGCTGAGCTAAAGCAATGTCCTTGACTAAAATGTGGCGTACAATGGCTGTAGACATGTTATTTTTCCTTAATCACAGGTAAGGCTTGGCAAATAGGGCAAAAGACACTAGCACGCTGTCCAAGCTTAATATTTTCTAGTGTGGTTTCACATTGAACACACATTTCACCTGCTCGGCCATACACCAATAATGTTTGCTGAAAATACCCATTTTCACCAGATGCATTGGTATAGTCACGCAATGTCGAGCCACCAAGTCGAATCGCTTGTTTGAGTATACGTTTAATCTCTATAACCAATTTTTCAATCTGTGCAGAAGTTAATGTATGCGCAGGCTGTGCAGGATGAACTCCAATATTGAAGAGGCTTTCTGTGGCATAAATATTACCAACACCAACCACAACATGGTTGTCCATGATGGCGACTTTGATGGCTGTTTTTTTGCTTTTTAAGGCGTTGTACAAATAATCTGCATCAAAATCATCACTTAACGGCTCAGGACCGAGTGGATCAATTAATTGTTTTTGGGTGGTTTCATTTAGCCAAAGAATACAGCCAAAACGTCTTGGGTCATGGTAACGTAACTCAAAATCATCAAACTGAATAATAAAATGATCATGTTTACGCAGTGGCTCATTGGCATTGCAAATACGAAAACTGCCTGACATACCTAAATGCCAAAGCATAGTTGCCTGTTCAAATGTCGCGAAAATATATTTTGAACGTCTAGAAAGTGCAATTAGACGTTGCCCTGTAAGTTGAGACACGTCTGCTGGAATTGGCCAACGTAATTTAGGTTGATGAACTGAAACAGACTTAACCCGTTGATCAAGCAAAGGGAGTAGACTCGATTTTGTTGTTTCAACTTCTGGGAGTTCAGGCATAAATAAGGGAAGTCATATTTATAAATGGAAAATATATTTTACCATGCTTCAATAAATTACTTAAAAAATGGTGATTAAATCTGTTTTATATGTAACATTAGGTTATATTTATCATGATTACTGTTACAATCCTCAATTTAGAATTATAAAAATGACAAGAGTTCAAGTATGAAATCTAGCGTGTCTATAAAAATTTTAAATGCAGTGTTTTTTTTAGTACCTGCAACCTTCAGCTTAAATTTGTATGCGGGACAAAACGTATTTTTGATTGATAGTAATTTACCTGCTATTAAAGCAGAAGCCACACGAACGGGGACCACCTATTTAAATACGCCTGCATCAATTTATCGAGCTGATGTTCCAACGCAAACTCGAGATATTGGCGTCAATTTGACGGAGGTGGTTCGGGGTATTCCAAGTTTACAATTGAATAATCGACAAAACTACGCGCAGGATTTACAGCTGTCTATGCGCGGCTTTGGAGCAAGATCAACGTTTGGTGTCCGAGGCATCCGCATTTATGTCGATGGTATTCCTGCCACTATGCCAGATGGTCAAGGTCAAACCTCTAATATTGATTTATATAGTTTAGACCATGTTGAAATTTTAACAGGACCATTTTCATCTTTATATGGGAATTCATCAGGCGGTGTCTTACTCACTCATACCAAAGAAGGAACAGGCGACGATTCTGTCACCTTAAACTATGGTGCAGGCAAGCACGACAGTAATCATTCAGGTGTTATTTTACAAGGCGGTTCAGGAGAGCGCGGTGAACCTGCTTATATCATCAGCTCATCTTACTTTAATACCGATGGTTATCGTGACAATAGTGGTGCCAATAAGCTCATGAATAATGCCAAGTTGACTTGGAATTTAGAAGATGGCAGTAAAATCAATTGGATTACCAACTATGTCAAAAGTACAGCAGATGATCCAATGGGTTTGACCAGAGCAGCATGGCAAACTGATCCTAAACAAGCTGTTGATGCATCTTATAAATACAATACACGTAAAGAATTAGAACAAGTTCAAACAGGCTTAACATGGTTAAAGCGAATTGATGATCAGCAAACGCTTTATGTGATGGGGTATGTGGGTTATCGAGGAGTGACTCAGTATCAATCTATTCCAAACACCACGCAGCGCGCCAATGAAAGTAATACGGGCGGCATTATTTCTTTTGACCGTGCTTATTATGGAATGGACTTACGCTGGACGGGAACAGATTTATTGCCGAGTACAGATATTAGTTTAGGGGTGGCTTTAGATGGTATGCATGATTCACGACGCGGTTTTGAAAACTTTTTGCGTACATCTGCAAATACAGCAGCTACAGATTATGACTTTGGGGTACAAGGCAATAAACGCCGTGATGAAGACAATACATTATGGAATATTGATCCATATTTACAGGCATCATGGCAGATTTTACCTGATTGGCGCTTAGACACAGGGATGCGCTTTAGCAATGTGCACTATAAGTCAGAAGATCAATTTATTGTAGGCAATAATGGTGATGACAGTGGCGATAAAGTGTATCAAAAGTTTTTACCTTCAGCAGCATTAAGCTTTCAAGTATTGCCAAGTACCTTGTTATATATGAGTTATGCGAAAGGTTTTGAAACGCCAACATTTACTGAAACAACATACCGACCAGATGGTCAGCTTGGTTTTAACAATAATCTATTGCCATCTAGCAGTGACAATTATGAAATTGGAATTAAAACCAATCATCAGCTTGGTTATTTTTCAGCAGTGGCCTTTGAGAGCCATACCACAAATGATATTGTGTCAGCTGGTAGCACAAATGGTCGTGCTACATTCCAAAATGCAGATCAAACCATTCGTAAGGGACTTGAGTTTTCTTGGACCAAAAAGATTTGGAAGCAACTAATTGCTCAAGCAACTTATAGCTATTTAGATGCACGTTTTAACGCAGACGTGCAAGCAGTTGATACAACTAATAATATTAAAAAAGGTGCAGCAATTCCAGGTCTTGCTAAAAACCAAGCCTATGCTAGTTTAGCATGGCAGCCTGATACAGGATTTCGAGCAGGTGTTGATATACGCTATATGGATAAAATGTATGTTGATGATCAAAACTCAGATGCTGCACCAAGTTATACCATTACCGCATTTAATGTAGGGTATGCTTATAAAGTGAAAGAATGGTCATTAAATGCGTATGCACGTTTAGATAATGCGTTTAATCGTAAATATATTGGTTCAGTGATTGTAAATGACAGCAATGGTCGGTATTTTGAACCTGCGGATCGCCGTTATTGGGGCGCAGGCCTGAGTATTACTAAGCTATTTTAACAAAAAATAAGAGGTTAGGATGACGAGTCAATTATTTCAATCATTGGCATGTGGAACACTGACATTAGAAAATAAAATTATTATTGCACCGATGTGCCAATATTCTGCAACAGAACAGGGTGAACCTACCTATTGGCATGCACAGCAGTGGGCAAGTTATGCGTTGTCTGGGGCAGGGTTAACCATTATAGAAGCCACAGCGGTGAGCCCTGAAGGCAGAATTAGTTATGCTGATTTGGGATTATGGAATGATCAGCAAGCTGAGAAAATCAAACATCAATTGCAACAAGTTAAATCTTTGTCGCCTATGCCGTTTGCAATTCAGCTTTCGCATGCAGGACGTAAGGCATCATCCGATTTACCTTGGAAAGGTGGAAAACAATTGCCGCCTGAAGATGCGTTAGGTTGGCAAACTGTTGCACCTAGTGATATTGCTTTTAAGCCAGATCATGTGTCACCTAAAGCACTAAGCCATACTGAAATTAAACACATTCAACAACAGTTTGCAGACGCAGCAAAACGCGCTGTAGATGCAGGATTTGATTTAATTGAAGTTCATGCTGCACATGGTTATTTGTTACATCAGTTTTTATCCCCACTCTCAAACCAGCGTACAGATGAATATGGTGGTTCGCCTGAAAACCGTATGCGGATGGTATTAGAAACAATCCAGGCAATTCAAAGTGTTGTACCTGCTCATTTTCCAATAGGTGTACGAATTTCAGCTACAGACTGGATGGCAGTAGAGAGCTGGGATATTGATTCAAGTATTCAATTATCAAGTGCCTTAGAGCATCTTGGTGTGGTTTACATTCATGTGTCGACCGGTGGTCTGCATGAACATCAGCAAATTGATATTAAAGAAAACTATCAAGTACCTTATGCACAAGCCATTAAGGCGCAAGTCAATATTCCTGTCATTGCAGTCGGTCTGATTACACAAGCAACACAAGCTGAACAAATCTTACAAAATGATCAAGCAGATGCTGTTGCTTTAGCTCGGATTATACAATATAACCCTCGCTGGCCTTGGCATGCTGCAGCAGAGCTGGGTGAAAATATTCATATTTCACCACAATATTTACGTTGTCAGCCACATGGTGTTAAGGATCTGTTTAAGCCATTTAGACATTGATTAATTTTATTGTAGAGCGCCTGATGTGTTACTGACTGTGATTGTTCCCGTCTTCATATTAATGTTGGTGGGGTTTGTTAGTGTAAGAATTGGGCTTTTAAACCACGAGCAAATCAAAAGTTTAGGAACTTTCGTCATGAAGGTTTCTTTACCTGCTTATATCTTACATGCGTTATCCACCCAATCTTTACAAGATTTATGGGTTCCTACATACCTTGTTGTTTATATTGTTGCCACATTACTTTTATTTATCGCGACATATCTGATTTTTAAAAAGATATTTAAATATCGATTTTCATCTGTACTGATTATTTCATTGGGTGCAGCGGTATCGAACACAGGGCTTTTGGGCACCGCATTAATTCCCATGCTGA
This sequence comes from Acinetobacter apis, assembly GCF_900197575.1. Taxonomy (GTDB): domain Bacteria; phylum Pseudomonadota; class Gammaproteobacteria; order Pseudomonadales; family Moraxellaceae; genus Acinetobacter; species Acinetobacter apis. Next base: position 192,237 of record NZ_FZLN01000001.1, read on the forward strand.
TTGGTAATGATATTATTAACTATCTTGCGCTGACGATTTTATTCGACAGTGTGGTGATGACCTGTTTAATGTTGCTTTTAACCGATCCAGGTTTATATCAAAAAAACACCTTTTCTGATATTTCAGCCAAAGTATTGCGACAGTTAATTCGTAATCCATTGGTTATTTCAATTTTAATTGCCATGGGCTGTATTACGTTTGAAGTGACGTTACCAGTCATTATTGATGAACCTTTAGAGCTTTTGGGTCAGGCTGCTGCACCTGCTGCGCTTGTTATTATTGGTGCCAATTTATCACCATTAATTTTAAAGCATATTGATGTACCTTCAATGTTGCTTGTTGTTTTAAAAGTCATTGTTTTTCCGAGTATAGTCTTTATTTTATTTCAATTATGGCCTGATGCTGACCTAGACATGGTCCATGCAGGGGTGTTAATTGCTTTATTGCCCATGCCAACTTTATTTATTATGTTGGGACAAATTTACGGTTTAGAAAAAAAAGCATCAAATGTTCTTACATTAAGCACTTTACTGAGTTTGGCATTCATGAGTATTTTAACTGTGCTTTGGTGGTCTTAATTAACGTGTGGATTTTCTTGGTGCATTTTGTTTTCTTAATTGCCAAAAGATCCAACTTGCACATACGGTAATGCTTCCCAAACAAATAAATGTATATTGAAATGACAATAACATTTGGGTTTTACCATAGATATGGATGAAATTATTAAGGACTGCGCCTGCAATTGCAACCCCCATACTCATGGACAATTGTTGCACCACAGACAGCAAACTGTTGCCACTGCTGGCGTCATCGGTGGTTAAGTCTTTAATAGTGACTGTATTCATGGCAGTAAATTGAATAGAATTAACAATACCAATTAAAAAGAAATGAATAACCTGCCACCACAATGGTGTGCTTGGTGAAATTGCAGCAAGGCTTGCAATGCCTAATCCCACTAAAATGGTGTTGGTGGTTAATACATTACGGTAGCCAAAGCGATAAATAATCTTAGTGATGTACTGTTTAATGATCATTGAACCAATTGCCAATGGAATCATCATTAAACCTGCAATGGTGGGATTAAATCCTAAAACCACTTGTAGCATGAGTGGAAGCATAAATGGAATTGCACCATTGCCAAGCCGTGCAAAAAGATTGCCTAAAATACCAATACTAAATGTATCTACTTTAAAGATAGAGGTATGAAATAGAGGTGAGTGATGGCGAATGGCATGCAACCAATAAGATGCACCTGCTGATAAACCAACAATTAATAAAATGAGGGTATGTGCTTGCGAGTGTGATGGGTCAACCATACTTTCAAGTACGAAGGATAAGCTCACCATACTGACAGCAATAAATAGAAAGCCGACATAATCAAAGGGCTCTAAATTCATCATTTTTAAATCAGGTAATATTCTTAAGGTAAAAAATGCACCAACAATTCCAATGGGGACATTAATAAAGAAAATCCAATGCCAACTGACAAGTTCAACCAAGGCGCCACCTAAGCTTGGTCCGATCAGCGGTCCGACCAATCCAGGAATACTGACAAAACTCAGTGCAGCAAGTAGCTGTTTTTTAGGCATGACTTTAAGCAAGGTTAAACGACCAACAGGTTGTAATAATGCACCGCCAATACCTTGAAAGACACGAGCAATGACCAATTGGTTTAATGTTTGAGAAATTGCACATGCCACAGAGGCCACGCTAAATAAGATGATCGCTGCAAAGTAAGTTTTGCGAATACCATACCGGTCAGTGACCCAACCGCTTAAAGGAATAGTGACTGCCATTGCAAGTACATAAGCCACAATTACGGACTGCATATTCAGTGGATTTTCATTTAAGCTTTTTGCAATATTGGGCAGAGCGGTATTAATAATAGTACTGTCTAATTGCTGCATGAAAAAACCCATGGCCACAAGCCATAGTATTGGACGATATTGCACATCAATGGGTTCCGGCTTGTCTTTGGCCGTGGTTTGGGTATTTTTCATGGTTTTATCTACTTTTTAATTTTTATTTCAAATGCCATCGAGTCCGCTTCAATGGCATGACAATCACAACAGGTTATGTAGTAGGTCGTGCCACATCACCACGCATATGGTCAGGTAAATCAAGGATTTCGACATCATGTTCTTCTGACAGTGTTGGTCGTGCAATCACCAATGCTTTATAATGATCACCAAGGGTGATGCTGTTGACCACTTGCGTGTGTGGGTGGAGCTTGCTCAGTGGTGCAGGAGCAATCCCTGTGCCTTGAATTAGATGTAACCATTGTTTGGGTTGGGCTTTAAACCAAAGACGTGCGATGACTTCTTGGCCTAAATAGCAGCCTTTATCATATTCAATGCCATGACGTTGGTGTAAACGTAATTCCTGTGGTTGAAACATATGCGCTGTATCTTGGCTGATCCAAGCTTCACCATGTTCAATCGCAAATTGTTGCCATTGGGTGAGATCGCTTGCTTCAGTTAAAAACGCTGTACTGTTGTTTTGAATATGTGGAAATACAAACCCTTGTTCGGTCAGCTCAATTTTTGCAAAAGCGCCGTATTTGCGTACATGTTGTTTGAAAGCATCGCTTTGGTCTGCAATTACGACAATATCAAAATATTCAGGATTGGTTTTTTTAATCCATAAACCGAATGCAATACGACCTTTTAAATCACAAATTACAGTGTACTGATTTATATTTTCCTTTAATCGATCAATATGAATTGTAATTTGACCTTGTAGAAATTTAGAGGCATCTGCTCCAGTCAGTTTAAAATGCGTAAAGCTTAATGGATCCATTTTGTCCTCAACACCATGCTTATATATGAACTTATTGTGTCCGATTTTTTTGAAAAAATCAGCTGATGATTGTCATGGATGTGCAATTAAATTGAGTTTATCGCACGATGTTGTCTAAAAATCATATCAATTCACATCTCATCATACGGCTTTAAATGACCTTATGGTCATCACTAGTCCTTTCGATTTTCTGTAGCATTTTATTTTGCGCTTCGATTTAGAAATACAGCTCATAATTTTGTTTAAAAATTAATCGATAGATGATTATTTTTCCTTTATTAAAATTTAAAACTCACATTTTGATGCTCTAGATGACAATTTTTGCTTGAGTTGTGCCTTCAGTTACAAAAAAAACATCAATTGAGCTCATTTAATTCATAAATATAAGTGATTGATTTTGATTTAAATAAAAACTTATTGGAATTACCAATGAAAACAGATTAGAAAATAATAATATTTATTTTGATAAATGTAAGAAAAATGTAGTATAAATACAGCGGCAGATTAGGACACATTTTACACCAAAAATGATTTTCATAAGTTAATCATTAACATTTGTGTGACATAAAACACATTGTAACTGTGAAGCAGTTTGCTTTTTTCAAAAACTATTTCCGGGGGGAGATTATGTTGAAATTGAGTCGTTGTTTTTTAGTGCTTGCATTAGCAATGGGATTGGGTAGCCAATCTGTTCTTGCAGCAAGTCATCAAGAAGTTGCACCTGCAGCTTCAAAAAAAGTCATTTTTCCAATGAATGGTGCATCAGGTTTTGTCTTTCAAAAGCTCAAACCTGTATCAACAATTAATAGTTTGATGTATGACATGATTATTGTTGACAGCAGCCGAGAATTGACCAGTAGCCAAATTAAGCAATTACAAGCGTATTTGGACAAAGGGATTGCTATTGTGATTGATGCAAAAGAAGGCGCAACTACCGCGCAAAAAGTTGCAGAAGATCTTGTTGGTTTTGGCTTAAATTCAAATGCCATCATGATTGAAAAAAATCGTGGTTCAGCAGGTGGATACAATGTCACACCAATCACAGCAGCTCAGCCGAAGCCAAAAACTGTATCTAACTTAAATATGAACACGACGAAAGTAGCAAGTGCTGACAGCATGCTTCAAAGCTCAAAAGTAGTGAACAAAGAAGAGGCACCTGTCTCAAATACAGTTAATGACATTTTTGGTCTGTAATTAGGAAAAGTAAAATGAAAAAAATAATGTGTTGTGTATTGTCTTTTGTTTCTTTATCTACATTTGCAGCTGAATGTTTACAGCCTGAAACAGCACCTGTGGCATTGTCTAAAAAATCACGTGCATTTGCACAAACGCAAGCACGTAATACATGGGAAGACTGGATTTGGCGTGGTCCTTTATTTAGATGTCCTGCGAATGGTACACAAAGTTGTGCTTATCAATGGAGTGAAGCAAAAACGACAGGCTATAGCTGGCAAATTGGTGGTGGTTTAAATTTAAGTAAGATTCCAGTGATTGGTGAATATTTAAGTATTTTATCGCTCAGTGGTAATTACACGAACAATAAAAGCTTGACTACAACATTTGGTTGGACTGCGACGATTCAACCAGGTTGGTATGCACAGCCGATCCAAGTGATTAAACGACGTTGGAAAAGTGGTTCATACCGTGGAGCGTTCGTGAATACAGGTTTAGGTTGTTCACGTGGTATTGCTGCACCAGTGACCAAGAGCTGGTACAGATGGGATGACAACAAAGTTGCTGGAAAATGGGCATCTAACATTGCAGAAAGCAACTATTCTTCTTATAACATTCATCGTTAAGCATCACTTATAATTTAAAAAGCGGCTCTAAAAGAGCCGCTTTTTTATGTTTTTGATTTATGGCATAGAGGGTTAATCTTGATACAACATATATCCCTAAGAAAAATATACTATCTTAAAAATGATGATTGCAAAATTGAATATATATTGAATGTTTAATCTATTAAAGTAATTGATTTAACTGAATTAAATTTATATTAATTACACAAACAGTACGTTTATGGATCTTTTGTATTTAAATTTTAACTTTAAGTAAAATAAAGTAATTTGGCTCATACTCAAATAAATAGTGTAATAATTAATCGATATAAATGAATTGTAGTAACCACTATAAGACACTTTTTTTATATTTAGTGTTTGGTGTTTATTTAAATTTAATATCTGTGATTTTTATTTCATAAATATGGATTTTTATGAATTGTACATGGTTGCTATATCTCGTTAGTTAACTTATGTCAGAGGTTTATTATGCTCAAACTTAGTAGCAGTGCTTTACTCATGGTGTTAGCGATTGGTGTGGGAAGTCAATCTGTAATGGCTCAAGAAGACATGGTCAGTTCGGAGCAACCAGTCAAAAAAGTGATTCATTCAATGAATGGTTCATCGGGGTTTGTTTTTAATAAGTTAAAAGGGGTGTCTGAGGTCAAAAGCCAAGGCTTTGATCTTTTGATAGTTGACAGCAGTAAAGACGTATCAGAGAGTCAACTCAAAGAAATACAAGATCAAATTGAAAAAGGAATTGCTGTTGTGATTGATGCTGGTGCAGGAACAGGCACAGCAAAAAAAGTGTCTGAAGATCTGATTGGGTTTGGGATTGATTCAGAAGCAATCATGATTGTAAAAAGTACAGATTCAAAAGGCGGTTATGTTGTGACACCAATTACATCCGCCACCAAACCTGCCAATACAGGGACAGCCAATGCGCAGCTTGATTCGTCTGCTGTGACAAACAAGCAAGGCACAGCGGTATCCAATACCATCAGCGATATTTTTGGTATTTAACTGAATTGAATTTAAGGGAGAATACTCATGGAAATGAAAAAAATTGTATGCAGCATGCTATCAATGGTGTCGATTTCGAGCTTTGCTGGGGAATGTTTGCAACCAGAAACTGCACCCGTTGCACTGTCTAAAAACTCACAAGCCATTTCACAGACCCAAGCAAGAAATACATGGGAGGATTGGATTTGGCGTGGGCCGACGTTTGTTTGCCCAAATACAGGGACACAAAGTTGTCAATATCAATGGAGTGAAGCAAAAACAACAGGCTATAGTTGGCAAATTGGTGGCAGTTTAAATTTAAGTAAAATACCAGTCATTGGTGAGTATTTAAGTATTTTATCGCTCAATGGCAACCGCACCAACAATAAAAGTTTAACCAGTACATTTGGTTGGAACGTGACGGTAAACAAAGGTTGGTCTGTCCAACCGATTCAAGTCATAACACGTCGTTGGACACAAGGAACTTATAAAGGTGCCTATGAAAATACAGGTCAAGGTTGTTCGACAGGGATTGCCGCGCCAGTGACCAAAAGTTGGTATGAATGGAATCCAAACCGCATCGCAGGACAATGGCAAACCAATATTGAAGCAGGAAATTACGCATCATATAACGTATTTCATTAATCATTTGTTTATGCAAAATTTGGTGTGACGACATCATTTATTGTGATAACAGATAGATTTAAATTAATCTAAAGTAAAAGAGTGAGTTCTGCCAAGAGCTCCTCTTTGTATTTTAACTGATTGAATATATTAGATGATCATTCAATACAATACTGCGTTGTAAATCTTACTTACAAAATGCGTATTTAAAAGGTGTTGGCGTCAGTTTTATAGTGAGATTTAGCACAGGATGCTTAAATTCGATATTAGAATTAAATTTAAAATTAAATGAATATAATGAGGCGTATTATGTCTGGTTGGTATGAAATTTCAAAAGCAAAAGATGGACAGTTTCACTTTGTGTTAAAAGCAGGAAATGGAGAAATTATTTTAACAAGCGAGCTCTATACTGCCAAAGCATCTGCTCAAAATGGAATTGAGTCAGTGCAAACCAATGCTGTAGATGACAGTAAATATGATTTGCTTGAGGCAAAAAATGGCAAGTTTTACTTTAATTTAAAGGCTGTAAACCATCAAATCATTGGTACCAGCCAGATGTATAGCACATCTCAAACACGTGCCAAAGGAATTGAATCAGTCAAAACCAATGGGCCAAGTGCAACAATTAAAGACTTTACGGTTTAAGTTGAAGGGCATGATGGTTTAAACACTGAATAATGTCATCTAAAGACTTCATGCGTTTAATGTCTTGCCAAAGTAATACGGCTTCAGGGTAAGCTTTAGTCATCATCCCAAGCCATTGTTTATAGCGTCCAAGCATTGCAATTTCTGTTTTGCTTGGACCATTAATAAATCGAATTTGTAAGTCTAATAATGCTTGCCAAGACAATAATGCATGGTCACTATTGTTTAAAATGCAATGCGTCAAATCAGGGGTAGTCACTGCACCTCGTCCAATCATTAAATCTTCACAGCCTGATTGTATACGACAGGCTTTAGCATGTTGATTATTCCAAATTTCCCCATTGGCAATAACATTAATATTTACCGCATCTTGTATCGGATAAATTTTTTCCCAGTACGCAGGTGGAGTATAGCCATCTGCTTTGGTACGTGCATGCACAGTTAGCCAGCTTGCACCCGCATCTTCAATGGCATGTGCATTGTCTAAAGTATGGTGTTCATCTAAATAGCCTAAACGCATTTTTGCTGAAACAGGAATATGTCGCGGAACTGCATCACGGACTGCTTTCACAAGGTGATAAATGACATCAGGTTCATCCAGTAAAATAGCACCGCCTTTATGGCGGTTCACGGTTTTTGCAGGGCAGCCAAAATTCAAATCAATTGCAGGTGCACCTAAGGCTACAGCACGGATCGCATTCTCTGCCAACATTGTGGCATCATTGCCTAAAAATTGGACATGGACAGGGGTGCCCGATGCTGTTTGACCGCCATGTTTTAATTCAGGACAATATTGATGATAGACATGATCAGGCAAAATACTGTTTGTCACCCGAATAAACTCAGTAACACACCAATCAAAATGACCCACATGCGTTAAAACATCACGCATGACAGGATCAGTTAAACCTTCCATTGGGGCAAGTATGAGCTTCAAAACAGTTCCTTTTACAACAATAAAAAATGCATGATACAAAGACCATGCGATTGAACATCAAATTAATGAGATTATTTGTGCAGTATAATTTCTAAAATGAATTTACTGCCAATAAAGCCGATGGCTAAAAGAAAGAACCCAGCTAATGTAAAGCGGATGGCTTTTTGACCACGCCATCCAAAGCGAAAATGACCAATGAGCAACGCCCCGTAAACCACCCATGAAATGATACTGAATACTGTTTTATGAGCAAGGTGTTGCTGAATAAAGTTATCAACCATGAAAAAGCCAAAGAGCAGGGCTGCTGTAAGCATGACAAAGCCTGTCATCAGCATATCAAACAGGAGTGACTCCATGACTTGAAATGGTGGCAATAAATTGACCCATAAGCGCTTTTGTTTTTTCTTGAGCTCACGATTTTGTAACCACATCATAATTGCTTGGATGGTTGCCATTAATAAAACAGCATAAGCAGATAAAGACAAAATAATATGGATATCTAAACCAATGGCATGAATGCTAGCAAATTGATTGGGCTGACTGAAAGCAAAACCAAAAATCAAGCCGCTTGCTGCAACAGGAATGCCAAGTAAATTCAGTGCAGACACCGGTCTATAGCTGCTATAGAGCATACCAAGTACCAACATGAGACCTGATGTAAATGACAGTAAATTAAAGACATCATAATTGACACCATTAGCGGTAATCATATCATGACGTAATACAGTACCATGAAGCAGTAAACCAATCGCTAAAATGACAACCATAAACCATTTGTTCGGTTTGCGTTTCGCAACCAAATGCATAAATGAGTACCAAAAGCCTGTGGTATAAGCAACAAGAGCGAGTATTGTATACACCAATGGAAGACTGATCATGTCAAACCTTTGTTAGAATAATGAATATTCATGCTAGACGATATAAATTCTGAGTGAACTCAAGTATCCTATAGCAATTACTGCATAAATTTTCTATTTTGAGAAAGATTTTTTTGCAACAGACCATATGAAGCGGAATTTGCAATGTTTGATACTTTAACAGAAAGACTCTCACAGAGTTTAAAAAATATTACCGGTTCAGGGCAACTGACTGAAGATAATATTAAAGATACCTTGCGCGAAGTGCGTATGGCACTTTTAGAAGCAGATGTTGCTTTACCGGTCACCCGTGAGTTTATTGCCAAAGTCAAAGAGCAGGCATTAGGTCAAGAGGTGATGACACAGCTTTCTCCGGGCCAAGCATTTGTCAAAATTGTACATGACGAATTGACAAAAATGATGGGTGAGGCCAATGAAAGTTTAGATTTGGCCGCTAAACCGCCTGTGGTTGTTTTGCTTGCCGGTTTGCAAGGTGCGGGTAAAACCACCACAGCTGCAAAATTGTCGCGTTATTTAAAAGAGCGTCAAAAGAAAAAAGTCATGACGGTGTCTGCCGACGTGTATCGTCCAGCGGCGATTAAACAGTTAGAAACGGTATCCAAAGAAGTGGGCGCGGAGTTTATTCCATCAGATGCGTCTGAGAGACCTATTGATATTGTGAATCGTGCCATTGAGCAAGCAAAAATTAAATTTGCTGATGTCTTAATTGTCGATACGGCAGGTCGTTTGCATATTGACGACAGTATGATGGATGAGATTAAAGCATTACATGCTGCTGTGAAGCCGACTGAAACGTTATTTGTGGTTGATGCAATGACAGGTCAGGATGCGGCAAATACAGCCAAAGCCTTTAATGATGCGTTACCATTAACAGGTGTGATCTTAACAAAGACTGATGGTGATGCGCGCGGTGGTGCGGCATTGTCTGTCCGTGCAATCACAGGTAAACCGATTAAATTTTTAGGGATGGGTGAAAAGCTTGATGCATTAGAGCCATTCCATCCTGAACGTATTGCGCAGCGTATTCTTGGCATGGGTGACGTTCTTTCTTTAGTTGAAGAAGTAGAACGCAAAATTGATAAAGAAAAAGCCGAAAAAATGGCGAAAAAGCTGCAAAAAGGCGGCACATTCAATTTTGAAGACATGCTGATGCAGTTTGAGCAAATGAATAAAATGGGCGGCATGATGGGCTTTTTAGACAAATTGCCAGGCATGAGCGGTGCAGGATTACAGCAAGCTATTGAGCAAGCAAATCCTGAAAAGCAAGTGAAAAAAATGCAAGCCATTATTCAGTCAATGACGGTGAAAGAGCGCCGTAATCCAGACTTAATGAACCCAAGCCGTAAAAAACGTATTGCGGCAGGTTGTGGTATGGATGTTGCGGAAGTAAACAAACTGATTAAGCAACACAGTCAAATGGCTAAGATGATGAAGAAGTTTGCCAATCCAAGTGGCATTGGTAAAATGATGCGCTCTTTGGGCGGTTTACAAAAACAGTTTGGCGGCGGCGGCGGCGGTCCACTGTTTGGCGACAACAAAACTAAAAAATAAAAAAAGGCGCACTGCGCCTTTTTGTTTTTATACAGTTATAATACAAATAAATATACGAACTTTAACATTTGGCTAAAATGAGGGTGTATGTGAGGGATCTATTACCATCAATCATGTTAGCGTATCCTTTAACTATTTTTTTAATGGGTTTGCTACTTTTTTTGACTTACTTTTTAGTGGGCAAAGCAAAATATTTAATTTATTTAAGCATTTCTTTTTTTGCAGTGAGTTTGGGGATTGCTGTTCAAATATCACAGATTCCAAAAAATGTGCCTTTGAATGTGACATTAAGCGGATTGTGTTTTTTAGTATTTAGTTATTTTATTGCTCAGGGGATTGTTAAACTCGAAAACAAAAAATTAAACCCATGGATGTGTGTCACATTTATTGTGATTTTATTGTCTATTCGCTATTTAAGTACCTTTGCACCCAATATTGAGCTGTTTGACTTTATGCGTGTACTCAGTGTTTATGCAGGTCTAATATTGTTTGTTTCAGTTGCATTATGGAAGGTTAGGCATTTAGTTTGCGGGGGAACATTAGAAAAAATTTGGTATTTTGTGTTGTCGCTTTGGGTTATTTCTCTTTTGGTTCGACTGGCTTATATCTCATATTCACCTGAAATTTTACGTATTTTATTTTTAGAAAATAAAAATCCTTTTTATGTTCATTTTGTTGAACTACAACATACCTTTTATATCTTACTGCTTGTATTTAGTATTTTGACTTTATTGCTTGCAGTCAAACGCTTAATTAAAGACATTAGTCAAAGAAATTTATTTGATACTTTAACCGAGGCATATAATCGGCTTGGTTTACAACATTTCATTGAATTTGAATTACCTAAATTAAAAAGCTTTAGCTTGATTATGCTTGATATAGATTTATTTAAATCTGTAAATAGCCGTTATGGTCACCCTGTGGGTGATGCCGTGATTCGAAAAACTGTGGATTTAATCCATATGAATTTTTCAGGGGTTGAGCATAAAGTGATTCGTATTGGCGGGGAAGAATTCATGATTGTGCTGCCTGATTTAGATCTTGAAGAATTACAAGTTCAATCAGAACATTTACGTGCACGAGTAGAACAACATAATTTTTCTGATGTGGCTCAAGATTTACATATTACTGTAAGTATGGGCATCGGAGAGTATGCTGCGACGCAAAGCTTCCAATATATTTATAAAGAAATAGATCGCAAATTGGCCTTGGCCAAAAAAAATGGTCGTAACCGCGTCGTTTCAAATATTTTTAGTGAACTGTTTTAATCGGTTTGATATTTTAAATAACATTTTAACCCTTCTAGCAATAAGTCTTGCACAACCTTGGGCTGATATAACTGCAAGTGTTCTGCAAAAATTGGCGCGTCCCCTCCTGTTAAAATAAGCTGTTGATGCGGCCTTTGTTGCATAATTTTTTCAATACTACTGACTAATCCCAATAAAATACCATGGTGTACACAGTCAATCGTGTTATGACCTGGGCTGAGCTTTTCAAATGCAGAATTAGGTATTTTAATGCCTTTGGTATTTTGAATCAGGGAGTCACGTTGCAAGTATAAATTTGGAATAATATACCCACCTAAATGCTGCATATTATCAATTAAATCAATGGTCAATGCAGTACCACAACCTACAACACAAAAGGCCTGCTCAGGCTGTGCAGTTGCTAACATTTGTAACCAACGGTCAATCCCCAATTGGGTAATATCATCATAACCACATTGAAAATTGGCATAGGTTTTTTGAACTTTGGCAAAATGAATAGGGCAGTTTAAATTTTGTAATGTCAATGCAATGCGTTTGTTATTACGTTGATCTAAAACTGATGAAATACCAATACAGTCTAATTGCTGTGCTTTTAAGTATTGTAATAAGCCCAACAGCAAGTCAGATGGTGACTGCAAATGCAGTTCAGCAAAATGATCGACGGTGGTTGTACCATCAGTAATCCAATATTTTAAACGGGTATTGCCAATATCAAGCCAAAGATTTCGCATAATGGTATTTATTCTGAAGAGATGAGTCGTAAACGTCCTTGATAAAACGTTTGCTGTTGTTGTTCTTGTGCAATAATGACTGCACCATCATTTTGTATACCTAAAAAGATCCCTTCATGTATGCCTTGAATATGTTCAAATGTGACATATTGATCTTTGAATAAAGCCAATCGATTAAAGCGTGCAGCCAATTGTTGGCTGCCATGATTAAACCATTGCTGTGCTTGATGTAGCGCCTGATAGATTTCAGCAATCAATTCCACGCGGCTTAAGTGAAGTTGAGTCAGTTGTGTCAGCGAGGTTGCAGCTTGGTCGAGTGCATGAAGCTCGGTATGTGGAAAAACGTTAATCCCTACGCCAATCACAGCTTGGTGGAGATGGATCGGCTCAACTAAAATGCCGCCCCATTTACCTTGTTGGCTATATAAATCATTGGGCCATTTAATTTGTAAGTCTAAATGTTCAATACATGGCATATGCATGAGGTTTAGGGCAGCTTCTAATGCCAAACGGCCATCAATGGGTACTTGTGTGTTCACAATACAGCTAAAATAAATATTGCCTTGAGGGGATTTCCATTCACGCTGATGCTGCCCACGCCCAAGCGTTTGGCTTTCACTACACACAAGTGCAGTAGTAATGCCTTGTTGAATCAATGCCTTCACATCATCATTGGTTGAACCTGTAGTTTTTTTCAGGACAATCACATCAGGACAAATGTGCTGCAGCGATAAAATATCTTGTAGCTGTTGGGTTGGATTATTCACGGGCAAGTGGCAATCATCATGAAAGATAAGCGAAGTTAAGCATAGATTGACTTCAATCTGCAATTGTTCTGATACAGATTGCTTTATTTTAGCGTTCAATCAATAAGTATTGATCATTTTATGTGAAATCAGGTGATTAGAAGATATTATTAAAGTGATCTTTAGATTTGAGTACACCACATGGATTTAAGTACCTTACACGTTACACATGATATTCACGATTTGGATTTAGATGTTATTCATGGTTTTTTAGCTTCAGCTTATTGGTCGGTGGATATTCCCAAAGAAACAGTTTGGCAAGCCATTCAACATTCGTTGTGCACAGGGTTGTTTTTAAATGGTCAGCAAATTGGCTTTGCACGCGCTATTACTGACTATGCAACATTTGCTTATATTGCCGATGTTTTTATCTTGGCGCCTTATCGCGGTCAGGGATTGTCTAAACCATTATTGTCAGCATTATTTGATCAACTCGATCGTTTGAATTTAAGACGAGTATTATTAATGACATCAGATGCACAAGGGGTGTATCGTCAGTTTGGTTTTTCAGAGCTTTCACACCCTGACCATGCCATGGAGAAATTCAATCCGACAGTTTATCGACAAATGTAACATTTAGTGACACCATGATGCCTTTAAAATCAATGCGTGCTGAATAATTACTCAGGCAAGTGAATCAACTGACTTTAGCAATTACCAAAAATTATACTGATGTGCTCAATGGAATGTCATTTATGGAAGTTATTATCTTTTTAGCCATTGGTGCAATGGCTGGTTTTACAGCGGGGCTATTTGGCGTAGGTGGCGGGCTAATTATTGTCCCAATTTTATATGTGGTGTTTACCCATATGGGTTATGACAGCCAAGTCATTATGCATTTGGCATTAGGTACATCATTGGCCACGATTATTGTGACTTCCATCAGTTCAACACGAGCACATCATCAACGAGGAGCTGTGCTGTGGCATGTGGTGAAATATATCACGCCGGGTTTGTTATTGGGGTCATTCATTGGTGCTGGAATTGCAGGACAATTGTCAGGTTATATGTTACAGCTGATTATTGGTGTTTTTGCACTTTGGGTGGCATATAGCATGTTTTTTGCCAAAAAAGCTCAAGTTGATGAGGCAAAAGTATTGCCATCACCTGTATATCAAACTGCTGCAGGTGGCGTAATTGGTATTGCTTCAGCAATTTTTGGTATTGGTGGCGGGTCATTAACAGTTCCATTTTTAAATAACCATGGTGTGGTGATGCAAAAAGCCGTTGCAACCTCTGCAGCTTGCGGGCTACCCATTGCCATTGCAGGAGCGATTGGTTTTATGTTTTTTGGCTCACACGAACACACCCATTTAGCAAATAGCATCGGTTATGTGCATATTTATGCTTTTTTAGGGATCAGTAGTATGAGCTTTTTTACTGCCAAGCTTGGGGCTAAGGTTGCACACCAATTGTCTCCTGCGCGATTAAAAAAATGCTTTAGTGTATTGATGGCATTGGTTGGATGTTATTTTATTTATCAAGGTCTGAAATAACAGCATGCTTTAAAAGAAATTCCTCTATCCACTTGGCTATAATGCGTGGCTGTGTAAAGGCAAAATGATGATCTTTTGCAGTGATTACTTTTAATTCTGCATGCGGTAAGTAGCGCTGTAATGCCTGTCCAACGGTCAGTGGGCTAATGGCGTCATCATTGGCCCAAATAAGTAAAACAGGTATATGGATATTTTTGAGCTGATCTTGATAATTGATATCCGTTTCTGTGAACCAATGAGGTACATCAAGGTATGTATTGAGGTAAGCCTCTCGCCAATCTTGAATGTTAAAAGGCGTTAAATCAATTCCACCTGATGTAGCCACTAAAACCAAAGCTTGAACATTGGGTTTTTCAAGTGCAGCCCGGATGGCAAATAAACCACCCATTGACTGTGCAATAATGACACTTGGGCGCTGAATTTGATTGAATACATAATCACTTAAATCAGTAAAACTATTCACATTGGAATGTGCTGGACAGCCTGCAAAAGAAGGATAGTCAATTTGATGCATGATTAAATTAGAAGACTTTAAACGTTGCATAACAGGTTGCCAAAAATCACGCTTACCTGAAGCACCTGCTAAAAAATAAGATGTGGTAAGCATCATATGTTCATCCAATTCATTTGATAAAAGTCATGCTCACTTCAGCTTTTAGGGTCAGTTTGACAATGACAGGTTTAATTTTAACAAAAGTGTAAATAGTTGAAAAAAAGTCAATGAATTATAAGATAAAGTTAAATATTTATATGTGATATATAATATCATGCTAGCGATAAGGAGACTGTTTTGGTTATCATTTTAGATATACCTAAAATAGGATGCTATATAGCTATATTTAGTCCTTTGCTATCATTAATTAGCCTGTTTTTATTTTTCCATTATACCCACGCTGCTTGACTTCTTTGAAGTTCATATTGAGAGTTTATATATTTAATGATCGCTTTAATACACCTATTCATTCACCTGTGTCAGATGATGATTTTTTTCAGCCCATGGATGCAAGCTGGGGGCGTATTATGTATTTTTTATTGGCAAAGGCTAATGACACAGCGATCATTTTCTTGTTTTGACCAATTCGAGACGTTAAAACCATCTTCATGTTCTATTCACAATTTGCACATAAACAACACAGATAAAAAGGTGATGTCAGCGATGATATCTGAGCTGTTTAATCGACTAAATCTATTTTTAGGTTATCTCAATGTAGAAAGAGGTTATAGTTTAGTAAAAGTGCTTTTCCAACAAGCGCAATTTCATTACATTGCCTATTTAAAGTTAGCACAAAACATGCACATTGCGATGGCTAAGGCACAATGTTTGTGCAATGACATTGGAAGATTATTGAAAGTCAAATTAAAACAATCAAAACAATATGACTTAGCTGCGGAGTTTTAAGATGGAAACCAACACAATAATAGGAATTGCGATTGCAATAGCTGTAATTGTTTTTGCTTTATATATTTTATTGAGAAAACCGAACGAATTTGTACCGTCTTTGGATGTGGCGTTGTATGTCAATCCTGAGACCAATCAACCGGTGTTGCCTCGTTTTGTCAGACAACAGCTCAATATTGTAGATCGTGCGCCTGAGCCAACACAGTCTCAACCTGCCACCCCTGCAACAGAGCAAGACAACTTACACGATGCACAACCTGAACAGACTCCCGCAGCCGATGAAAACAGTGCATCAGAATCGGCTTCATCATCTGAGCAAGAAAAAACAGCGCACAATGTGGTTGAGCAAACAACAGATGTGAAAAAAGAACAAGCCGCGAAAGAACCTGTAAAAGCTCAAGCTGAAAAAACCCCTGTGGTGTACCGCTTAAATCCAGATTTAGAAAAAGCAGAAATTAAAGAGTTTTCAGAAGAAAGTTCGATTTTAGATATTCATTTACATGAGCAACAACGTGTGGATGATGAATGTTCATTGGCAAATGCTGAGCATATTATTGGCTTAAATGTCTATCCAAATACTAGACGTGTACTGTCAGGCGATAAAGCATTAAAAATCTTATTAAAATATGGTTTACGCTTTGGTGAGCTTTCTTGTTTTCACCGTTATGAAAATACAGATGAGCCAAGTCCATTGATGTTTTCTGTATTAAGAATGACCGATGAAGGTCCTGTTGGTTTTGATTTAGAATCTTTATCTGCAGAACAAGTCCATGGTTTAGCTTTCTTTTTAGCATTACCACATGCTAATGCCCAGCAAGGCTTTGATATGATGGTGAGTGTAGCAGGCTTAATTGCACGCGATATTGATGGGCAAGTCTTTGATGAAAATAATAACGAACTTACGCCACAACTCAAAGAACATTGGCGTCATCAAGTGATTGATTTTAAATCGCATCGAGATGCAAAATAACAGTTTAATTTTAATATCAAAGGCGGATGATACCCGCCTTTTTATATGGTGATTTTATGGTGGGTCAAGATACAGCTCAAATTGTCAGCCAAATGCGCAAGTTCATTCAACTGTTGGCGCAGCATAATCATGCCTATTATGTGATGGATCAACCAACAATCACTGATCATGAATATGATCAGTTATTTCATCAGTTAAAGGATTTAGAACAACAATATCCTGATTTAATGCAAAGCGACACACCGACCCAAGTGGTGGGGGGGAAAGCTTTGGCTAAATTTACCAATGTGGTGCATGCTGTACCCATGTTGTCTTTGGGCAATGTATTTAATCGAGACGATCTCTACGCTTTTGCACGCCGTGTGGAAGAACGCTTGCCCGGTCAGACTATTCATTATGATGTTGAGCTTAAGTTAGATGGCTTGGCTGTTTCATTGTGGTATGAGCAAGGCACGTTGATTCGTGGTGTGACACGTGGCGATGGTGAGTCAGGTGAAGACATCACCCAAAACATTAAAACTATTCGAAACCTGCCAAAACAACTACATACACAAGATGGCGTGATTCCACAGCTCCTTGAAGTTCGTGGTGAAGTATTAATTCCAAAATCTGGTTTTGAACGCTTAAATGCCTTGCATGAACGCAAAGGGGAAAAACTATTTGCTAACCCGCGAAATGCAGCGGCAGGCAGTTTACGTCAGCTTGATCCTGAAATTGCAGCTTCACGACCACTTGCATTTTATGCTTATAGCGTTGCGCAGTGTGAACCGAACCATGGCTTAGACACCATGCATGCGACATTACAATGGCTAACCACACTAGGCTTTCAAATTGCAGAACGACAATATGTGTGTCATTCCATCGAAGAAGTGCAAGCACGTTATGAAGAAATTCAACAAGAACGGGCTGATTTAGCGGTCGAAATTGATGGCATGGTCATTAAAGTTGATGATTTAAAGCAACAAAAACAATTGGGCTTTTTAAGTCGTGAGCCACGCTTTGCGACAGCGTATAAGTTTCCTGCTGTTGCTGCACTGACCAAGGTCATTCAGATCGATTGGCAAGTCGGACGTACAGGTACATTGACCCCGGTTGCACGTTTAGAGCCTGTATTGGTCGGTGGCGTGACTGTATCGAATGTGACATTACACAATATTGGTGAAATTTATCGTTTAGATATTCGGATAGGTGATACTGTCAGTGTGTACCGCACAGGTGATGTCATTCCAAAAGTTGAACGTGTTTGGCATGATTTACGGGTAGAACCATTAACTCAAGTGACATTACCTGAGCATTGTCCGATATGCGAGTCACCTGTGGTGATGCCTGAGGGTGAAGCATTAGCACGCTGTTCAGGTGGGTTATATTGTTCAGCACAACGTGTAGAAGCAATTCGCCATTTTGTGTCACGTAAAGCAATGGACATTGAGGGCTTAGGTGATCGTTGGGTTGAATCTTTATTGCACTTAGATTTACTCAAAGATGTTTCTGATATTTATCAATTACACCAGCATCAGTCAGCTTTATTACAACTGGATAAAATGGGTGAGAAATCAGTCCAAAACTTATTAGATGCGATTGAAAAAAGTAAAACCATTACCCTTGCACGATTTATTTATGCATTAGGTATTCGTGGTGTGGGCGAAACCACAGCACGCATGCTGGCAAACACATTTCCAAGCATAGAGCATTTAAGACAGGCTGATATTGATGCTTTAAAGAAAACGCCTGATGTAGGTCATATTACAGCAGAATGGATTATCGACTTTTTTCAAGCCAAACATAATATAGAGGTATTAGATAAGTTGCTCGCAGTAGACTTTGTTTGGGAGCAACATACAGTCTCTTCACAACAACCATTAAATGGTGAAAGTTGGGTGCTCACAGGGACGCTGTCGACGTTAACACGGGAACAGGCCACACATATGCTCCAAGCATTGGGTGCGCGAGTCAGTGGAAGCATTTCAAGTAAAACAAAATGTTTGGTGGCTGGTGAAAAAGCAGGCTCTAAACTTGAAAAGGCAAAAAAACTTGAACTGCAGATTTTATCTGAGGACGAGTTTATTGCATTTATGCAAAGCCATGGTCAATCGATTGATGGATAAGGTGTGAAATAAGACGTATTCTTTTTAGTTACAAAAAATAATACGTCTTTTCTGCTTAAAAAATTATCAGCTTTCATTGGTTGGGTGTCATAAGAGATTATTTTTTAATACAAATTATATTGTTGTGAGTGTAAATGCGTATGCTTCTCATTTTAATTATATAAAAATCAGATACTTATGATTTTTAATTTTTGCTTTTTTTGTCAAAAGTGAGCATAATACGCCTTATTCAAATGAGGGAAATATTATGCGCGGCAATCCAGAAGTCATAGATTATCTGAATATGTTGATTGGTGGCGAACTGGCTGCCCGAGATCAATATTTAATTCATTCACGTATGTATGAAGATTGGGGTCTGAACACCATTTATGAGCGTATCAATCATGAAATGGAAGAAGAAGCATCTCATGCAGACGATATTATTCGCCGTGTGTTGTTTTTAGAAGGCACACCGAACATGACACGTGATGACATTGAAGTAGGTCATGATGTGGTTTCATGTTTAAAAGCAGATTTAGCACTTGAATACCATGTTCGTGAAAAGTTAGTCCAAGGCATTCGCTTATGCGAATCAAAAGGGGACTATGTCAGCCGTGACATGCTGCGTCAGCAACTTGAAGATACAGAAGAAGACCATACATATTGGCTAGAAAAGCAAATTCGTTTAATTGGTTTAATTGGTTTGCAAAACTATATCCAATCATTAATGTAATCGTTAGACATAAGAAAGGCTGTGATTTCACAGCCTTTTTTATGTCTTGAGCAATTAGCGATTAATGTCGCGTGCTTTTTCGCCTGTATATAATTGGCGTGGACGACCAATTTTATGTGGAGACGACTGCATTTCTAGCCAATGGCTAATCCAACCCACAGTACGGGCCAATGCAAAGATCACAGTAAACATTGATACAGGTATACCAATTGCTTTTAAGATAATGCCTGAGTAAAAGTCGACATTTGGATATAAATTACGCTTAATGAAGTACTCATCTGATAAAGCAATTTTTTCAAGTTCCATAGCCAATTCAAGCTGAGGATCATTAATGCCTAAAGCTTGTAATACTTCATCGCATGTTTCTTTCATCACTTTTGCACGTGGGTCAAAGTTTTTATAGACACGATGACCAAAGCCCATGAGCTTCACTTCTTTGGTTTTTACTTTTTCCATGAATGGAGCGACATTTTCAATCGAACCAATTTCATCAAGCATTTTCAACACAGCTTCATTGGCGCCACCATGTGCTGGCCCCCAAAGTGCTGCAATGCCTGCGGAAATACAGGCATATGGGTTTGCACCTGTTGAACCTGCTAAACGCACTGTAGATGTTGATGCGTTTTGTTCATGGTCTGCATGTAACGTAAAAATACGATCCATGGCTTTGGCTAAAATCGGATTAACTTGATAGTCACGATCGGCAGGAGTTGCAAACATCATATGCAAGAAATTCTCTGCATAATCTAAATCATTGCGTGGATAAATAAATGGTTGACCCACGGTATATTTATAGCTCCAAGCCGCAAGCGTAGGGACTTTTGCAATTAATCGAATCGCTGTGATTTCACGGTGGTTTACATCATCTAAATCTAAATTATTGTGATAAAACGCAGAGAGTGCCCCAACCACACCGACCATAATAGCCATGGGATGTGCATCACGTCGAAAGCCATTGAAAAAACGGCTAACTTGATCATGGACCATCGTGTGGCTGCGGACCTTATGATCAAAATCTTTCTTTTGTTCTGCTGTTGGCAGTTCGCCATTTAACAGTAAGTAGCAAGTTTCTAAGTAATCAGTTTTTGTTGCCAATTGATCGATTGGATAGCCGCGATGCAATAAGATGCCTGCATTACCATCAATGTAGGTAATTTTTGACTCGCATGAAGCTGTTGCCATAAAACCAGGGTCAAAAGTAAAGTGTCCAGATGCGAGTATATCCTTTACATCGATAACATCTGGACCTAATGTCCCACTGTAAATAGGTAATTCAATGTCTTGCCCATTTAGTTTTAATATGGCTGTTTTGCCAGTTGATTCAGACATTCAAAGATCTCCTGTCCTGGTGAATGTGATCTGATATGTTCTTGCTGCTTTATCTAGCAAATTGGCTGGGTAAAGTTGCACATAGAAAAATAAATGACTGTTTTTAATTATAAACTGTCTATATTGATATGAGATGTCTTTGATTCAGTTGACGGGCTCTAGACGCGGTATGTCAATTAAAAATGGTTATTTCCCTATGCTTGTAAATGTACAGCAAGAGTGGTCTAAAAATACAGTGTTTTCTTTCAAAACTTGACCTAAATTGGACCTTTGAAATTTATTTTTTGCTGTATTTTTGTGCAGCATAGGGATTCAAACATAGAGATTATAAGGTTTTGCATTTAGAAATATTTAGTAAAACATTTTATTCAAGATCAGATCTCTGGAACCGCATGTGTTGCATTTTATGACACAAACCCAACATGAAATTTAAGTGGTAAGCGGCAATCTTGTGTTTAGACGGGGCAGTGCTTGTTCGATCATGGATCATTTAGAAATTGTTTTAATTTTGACCGTCTTTAGGTTTGAAGCAAATTTTTTATTGCACCTATATGTTTGTATTTATTATATAAAATAATATTATTTCTGCTTCGGTATGACCCTGAATGACCAATTTAACTTAAAACTTTGATTGATTTGTTACTATAAAAACGATGGTTACGATAAGTTATTTCGATGGCTTGCGAATTTGAATTTTCCTAGCATACGTTCTATAATCAGTCAACATATCAAAAAAGTTTGGGCAGGACTCGCCCAAGCAAATCATATGCTAGCTTTCCTTTAAATTAATCTAAAAACTCAATGTAAAGAGTTTTCACTTACAGGATGCCCGCTGTGAAAAGCAACAGACCTGTCAATCTGTCCATGGGGCAGGTGTTAGCGGTAAACCTACGCTCACCCGTGGCGATTGCATCAATTTTACACCGCTTGTCTGGTGTAATTGTATTTTTACTTATTCCCGTCTTACTCTGGTTGTTGGATCAATCTCTTTCATCTCCAGAGGGCTTCGCTGATGTGCAAACGCACATTTTCGGAAACATTTTTGTACGCTTAGTGATTTGGGCCTTTGCGGCAGGTTTGATTTACCATTTTGTCATGGGAATTAAACATTTACTTGCAGACCTTGGCTTTAATGAAGAATTAAAAAGCGGCAGAATGGCAGCGATCGTTTCATTTGTTGTGTCTGCGATAGGGATTATTGCAGCATTTATATGGATTGTATTCTAATGAAAAGTGCGACAGGGTTAACTGGATCAGGCTCGCGCGATTGGTATCTCCAACGCATTAGTGCCGTGGTTCTTGCCGTATATACGGTGGTTGTTTTTGGATGGATTATCTTCCATCCTCATTTCGATTATGACGCATGGTTTGGTTTTATGATGACCTTACCTATGAAGATCTTCTCACTCCTTGCTATTTTATCTCTTGCAGCGCATGCATGGATTGGTATGTGGCAAGTCTTTACTGACTATATTACAACACGCCAGATGGGCCCTTCAGCATCAGGTTTACGCTTGGTACTGACAACAGCAGTGATTGTCGCTGTTTTTGTGTTTGTAATCTGGGGTATCCAGATTTTTTGGGCTAACTGATAGGATGATGTCATGGGCGATACACACCCGAAAGAAAATTATTCAAATATCCGCAATTTAACCTTTGATACTGTCATTGTTGGTGGTGGTGGCTCAGGTATGCGTGCAGCATATCAGTTGGCACAAGCTGGTTTAAAAGTGGCTGTACTTACCAAAGTATTCCCAACGCGGTCACATACAGTTGCTGCGCAAGGCGGTATTGGTGCGTCATTAGGTAACATGCAAGAAGACAATTGGCATTATCATTTTTACGATACTGTAAAAGGGTCGGATTGGTTAGGTGACCAAGATGCTATTGAATTTATGTGCCGCGAAGCACCAAAAGTGGTCTATGAGCTTGAACATTTAGGCATGCCATTTGACCGTAACAGTGACGGTACAATTTATCAGCGTCCATTTGGTGGTCATTCAGCCAATTATGGTGAAAAAGCAGTGCCGCGTGCATGTGCAGCAGCCGATCGTACAGGACATGCATTATTACATACCCTGTATCAAAGCAATGTCAAAATGGGTACGCAATTTTTTGTTGAATGGATTGCTTTAGATTTAATTCGTAATGACGCAGGTGATGTACTTGGTGTGACAGCTTACGACCAAGAAACAGGCGATATTGCAGCATTTCAAGCGAAAACAACATTGTTTGCAACAGGTGGTGCAGGGCGTGTTTATCGTGCATCAACCAATGCCTATATTAACACAGGCGATGGTTTAGGCATGGCAGCACGTGCAGGTATTCCATTGCAAGACATGGAGTTTTGGCAATTTCACCCAACTGGCGTAGCAGGGGCAGGTGTACTGTTAACTGAAGGCTGTCGTGGTGAGGGTGCAATTTTAAGAAATAAAGATGGCGAACCATTTATGGAACGCTATGCACCAACATTAAAAGATTTGGCACCGCGTGACTTTGTATCACGTTCAATGGACCAAGAAATTAAAGAAGGCCGTGGTTGTGGTCCAAATGGTGATTATATCTTATTAGATATGACCCATTTAGGTGCAGATACCATCATGAAGCGTTTGCCATCGGTATTTGAAATTGGCAAAAAGTTTGCCAATGTCGATATTACTAAACAAGCCATTCCTGTGGTGCCGACCATTCATTATCAAATGGGCGGAATACCAACCAATATTCATGGCCAAGTGGTTGTTCCTGTGCCACAGTCTGAACAAGATTCAGAATTTGCGGCAGGTTATGAAGTTGAAAAAGATGAATATTCATCGAACAGCACACGTAACTTTACACAACCTGTTAAAGGCTTTTATGCGATTGGTGAGTGTTCATGTGTGTCTGTCCATGGAGCAAACCGTTTAGGGACCAATTCATTACTTGACTTGGTGGTGTTTGGTAAAGCTGCAGGTGAGCATATTATTGACTATGTCACGAAGCACCATGGTGATGAATATGTACCCTTACCAACAGATGCTTTGGCTGAAACACTACAGCGTATTCAAATTTTAGATGATTCAACCACAGGTGAAAATGCACAAGATGTGGCAGATGCCATTCGTGATATCGTGCAAAAGCATGCGGGTGTATTTAGAACGCAAGCGTTGCTTGATGAAGGTGTTAAACAAATTCTTGCCATTGCACCACGAGTTAAAAATATTCATTTAAAAGACAAATCAAAAGTCTTTAATACAGCACGTATTGAAGCGCTTGAAGTTGAAAATTTATATGAAGCGGCAAAAGCAACATTAATCTCTGCAGCTGCACGAAAAGAATGTCGTGGTGCACATACTGTTGTTGATTATGAATTACCTGCCGATCACCCGACCTATTCTTATGGTCGCCGTGATGATGAATGGATGAAGCATACGCTTTGGTACTCTGCGGACAATCGTTTGGAATATAAACCTGTGCGTTATAAACCATTGACTGTCGATCCAATTCAACCTAAGCCACGTACATTCTAATTGGGAGCATATTATGAGTAGAGGAACCCGTACGTTCGAAATCTATCGCTATGATCCCGATCGGGATAAAGCGCCGTACATGCAAACGTTTACTTTGGAGTTAACAGATAAACACCGCATGTTGCTAGATGCATTGTTGGCATTAAAGCTACAAGATGAGTCATTAACATTTAGACGCTCATGCCGTGAAGGAATCTGTGGTTCAGATGGCGTGAATGTGAATGGTAAAAACGGTTTGGCATGTTTATTAAATTTAAATGATTTGCCGAAAAAAATCGTCATTCGTCCGTTGCCAGGTTTACCTGTGATACGTGATTTGGTTGTAGACATGAATCAGTTTTATGACCAATACAACAAAATCGAACCGTTCTTAATTAACCATCAGCCTGCACCGCCAAAAGAGCGTTTGCAGTCACCTGAAGAGCGTGAGCATTTAGATGGTTTGTATGAGTGTATTTTGTGTGCATGTTGCTCAACAGCGTGTCCTTCTTTTTGGTGGAACCCAGATAAATTCTTAGGCCCATCCGCACTCTTGAACTCATATCGTTTTATTATTGACTCAAGAGATACAGCCACAGCCGAGCGTTTAGCACGTCTTGATGATCCTTTTAGTTTGTTTCGCTGTAAAGGAATCATGAACTGTGTTTCTGTATGTCCAAAAGGCTTAAATCCGACCAAAGCCATCGGCCATATAAGAAACATGCTTCTTGACCACGCAGGTTAAAAATAAAAGCGCACATTGATGTGCGCTTTTTATTAAATTATGTGGTTGAAATGTATTTTATAGCCCATTTCTGGTGCAAACGTTATTCAATACCCTTGGCAAGATTATTGCATTGATAGCATGTTAAATGTTACGCAAATAGTGGTCAAAAGTTGAAAAAAGATATGTGGAGATATGATAAGATTTTTATGACTCAAAGCCTGAGTCAGTCCATTAACCTGGATGTGCAGATTCAACAATGAAAAGACAGCCATAAAGCGAATACAAGGATGGAGTCGCTTTAGAAAAGCTAAATTGTGGATTTATTTTTTCTAAGCCGATTTGCAAAAAAATTGCTCAATCTTGATTGAGTATGTGTGTGTATTAATTGAATGAAAGTGGTTTACCACTTGTATGCCATGACAATGTATTTGAAATGGCAGCATCATTAATCACTGTTATCGGGCATAAACTGTTAGATGTATTTACGTTGTTGAAATGGTCGATCATGGGTTGCTGTTACAACAGTAGCCTGTAAATTTGCAATAAGGAAATGGGTCCACAAATGCAAGAAGTTGCTGGCGCACTGCGTCTTGAT
Source organism: Acinetobacter apis (assembly GCF_900197575.1). Taxonomy (GTDB): domain Bacteria; phylum Pseudomonadota; class Gammaproteobacteria; order Pseudomonadales; family Moraxellaceae; genus Acinetobacter; species Acinetobacter apis. The sequence continues at coordinate 218,074 of NZ_FZLN01000001.1, forward strand.
ACTGAACTCTCAGCTGATAGTGCAGCATATATTGAAGAGCTCTATGAGCAGTATCTTACCTCTCCAACCTCTGTCAGTGAAGACTGGCGTGCGTATTTTAATAAATTCCCCAAAGGCGACCAACCACATGGAACGGTGCGTGAACAATTTGTTCTCTTAGGTCGCAACTCAAATCGAGGTCAGGCTGTTGCAACAAGTGCTGTGAGTCCAGCACATGAACATCGCCAAATTGGTATTTTGCAGCTGATTGCAGGTTACCGTAACCGTGGACATCAAAAAGCCAGGCTTGATCCTTTAGGGATTGCTCCGCGTGAAGATGTTCCTGATTTAGAATTAAGCACACATGGCTTAACCAAATCAGATTTAGATACGGTGTTTAATACAGGTAATTTGGCGATTGGCCAAGAAAAAGCCACTTTAGGTGAAATGATTGCAGCAATGGAAGCGACATATTGTCAATCCATTGGTGCAGAATACATGCACATTGTCGACACCACGGAAAAACGTTGGATTCAGCAACGTTTAGAAGGTGCACGTGGACAGTACAACCTATCTAATGAGCAGAAAAAACATTTGCTTGAGCGTCTTACAGCAGCTGAAGGTTTAGAAAAATACCTTGGTAATAAATATGTAGGTGCAAAACGCTTTGGTGTAGAAGGTGCTGAATCTTTTATTCCAATGGTCAATGAATTGATCCAGCGTGCAGGTGCGGTTGGTTGTAAAGAAGTTGTGATTGGGATGCCACACCGTGGTCGACTCAACTTACTTGTGAATATTATGGGTAAAAATCCAGCTGACCTTTTTGGTGAATTCGAAGGTAAATCATCATCGAAAAAAGGTTCAGGCGATGTAAAATACCATCAAGGTTTTTCATCGAATGTTATCACCCCAGGTGGTGAAGTACATTTGGCATTGGCATTCAACCCATCACACCTTGAAATTGTAGGTCCAGTTGTTGAAGGCTCTGTTCGTGCACGCCAAGTTCGTCGTAAAGACATTGGTGGTGATGATGTCTTACCAATTATTGTACATGGTGATGCTGCATTTGCAGGCCAAGGCGTGAACATGGAAACCTTCCAAATGTCACAAACCCGTGGTTATACTGTGGGCGGTACAGTACATATTGTGGTGAATAACCAAGTTGGTTTTACAACATCAAATCCAAAAGATGCACGTTCAACTGAATATTGTACTGATGTGGCAAAAATGGTACAGGCGCCTATTTTCCACGTGAATGGTGATGACCCTGAAGCGGTGGTCTTTATTTCACAGCTTGCACATGATTTTAGACATACATTTAGAAAAGATGTTGTTATTGACTTGTTCTGTTACCGTCGCCGCGGACACAATGAAGCGGATGAGCCATCAGCAACACAGCCGATGATGTATAAAGTCATTTCTCAAAAAGCAACTACGCGTACGCTGTATGCAGACACTTTAGTGCAGCAGAATATTTTAGGGCGTGCAGAAGCTGACCGTTTAATTGAAGAATATCGTGAAGATCTAGAAGCAGGCAAGCATGTTGCTAATGCACTTGTGCTTGAGCCAAACAATAAAATGTTTGTAGATTGGACACCATATTTAGGTCATGAATATACAGACCATTGGGATACTTCATTTTCACTTGAGCGTTTAAAAGAACTTGGCCGTGTGATGCATACCTTGCCTGATGGTTTTCAAATGCAGCGTCAAGTCAGTAAAGTGATTGATGAGCGTTTTAAAATGCAAACGGGTGAAATTCCACTCAATTGGGGTGCTGCTGAAACCTTAGCTTATGCCACGATTTTAGATGATGGCTTTTTAGTCCGAATCAGTGGTGAAGATGTAGGGCGCGGTACATTCTCGCATCGTCATGCCAAATTACATAACCAAGTTGATGGCTCTGAGTATTTACCACTTTGTCATATTCGAGAAAATCAACCTCGCTTTGCACTATGGGACTCACTCCTGTCTGAAGAAGCTGTATTGGCTTATGAATATGGTTATGCCACCACACAGCCCCATGCTTTGGTGGTGTGGGAAGCTCAATTTGGTGATTTCGTTAACTGTGCGCAAGTGGTGATCGATCAGTTTATTGCATCAGGTGAAACCAAGTGGGAGCGTGTGTGTGGCTTAACAATGCTGTTGCCACATGGCTTTGAAGGGCAAGGTCCTGAACACTCATCTGCGCGTTTAGAACGGTTTTTACAGTTGTGTGCCGAAGACAACATGCAAGTCATTACGCCAACAACGCCTGCACAAATTTTCCATGCGCTTCGTCGCCAAGTGATTCGTCCATTACGTAAACCACTCATTGTAATGTCACCAAAATCACTACTTCGTCATAAAGGTGCTGTATCAACCTTAGATGAATTGGCAACGGGACAGTTCCAAACCGTGATTGATGAAGTTGATTCGCTAAATAAATCCGATGTGAAACGCGTTGTGCTGTGTGGCGGTAAGGTGTATTACGATTTATTAGAAAAACGCCGTGCTGAAAAACTTAATGTGGCAATTGTCCGTGTTGAGCAGCTGTATCCGTATCCTGAAAAACGTCTTGCTGATGTATTGGCAACTTATCCGAACCTTACACATTTGGTATGGTGCCAAGAAGAGCCGAAAAACCAAGGCGCATGGCATTTTATTGCACCACAATTGGTCGAAGGGGTCATGAAGTCAGGTCGTTTCATTAAGCTTGAGTTTGCAGGTCGTGCTGCTGCTGCTGCGCCAGCATGTGGTTCACCTTATTTACATGCAAAACAACAAGCTCAATTGGTGATCGACGCACTTGCGATAGAAATTGAATAAAAGGAGAAATAGCATCATGACTACCGAGATTAAGGCACCTGTATTTCCAGAATCTGTCGCAGATGGCACCATTGCAACATGGCATAAACAAGTCGGTGAAGCTGTATCACGTGATGAAGTGATTTGTGATATTGAAACAGACAAAGTTGTGTTAGAAGTGGTTGCGCCTGCAGATGGTCACATTAGTGCCTTTGTAAAAGAAGAAGGCGACACAGTGTTGTCTGATGAAGTGATTGCACATTTTGAAGCAGGCAGTGCACAAGGTACAGAAGACAAAGACAGCCAAGCCAAAACTGATCAACCATCAGCGCAAGCGTCAGAGTCTAAGCAAGCCGTTCAAAACACGTCAGCACAAACCCAAGCGGGTGCAACAGCTGTCGTTGAGCGTGATACACAGCAACAAGCACCAGCTGTGCGTAAAGCGTTAACTGAAAAAGGCATTGCTGCTGAATCTGTAGAAGGCACAGGGCGTGGTGGACGCATCACGAAAGAAGATGTGGTTAATCATCAAGCGCAATCGAATACAGAAACAACCGCTGCCACACCAACGGTACAAATTGATATTCCTGCTTCAGAGCGTGTTGAAAAACGTGTCCCTATGACACGTCTTCGCAAACGTGTTGCAGAGCGATTACTTGCAGCAACACAACAAACAGCGATGTTAACTACATTTAACGAAGTGAACATGAAACCAATCATGGACATTCGTAAACAATATAAAGATATATTTGAAAAGCGTCATGGTGCACGTCTTGGCTTTATGTCTTTCTTTGTTAAAGCTGTAACTGAAGCCTTAAAGCGTTACCCTGCAGTCAATGCTTCAATTGATGGCGATGATATTGTATATCATGGTTATTATGATATTGGGGTTGCAGTTTCATCTGAGCGTGGTTTAGTGGTGCCTGTATTACGTGATACCGACCGTTTAAGCTATGCTGAAGTTGAATCAGGGATTCGTGGATATGCAGAAAAAGCCCGTGATGGCAAGTTGTCAATTGACGATATGAGCGGCGGTACATTTACGATCACCAATGGTGGTACATTTGGTTCATTATTATCGACACCAATTTTGAATCAGCCACAGACAGCAATTCTTGGTATGCATAAAATTCAAGACCGCCCAATGGCAGTTGATGGGAATGTCGTCATTTTACCGATGATGTACCTTGCATTGTCTTATGATCATCGTATGATTGATGGAAAAGAGGCTGTTGGTTTCTTAGTAACAGTCAAAGAGTTGTTAGAAGAGCCGACAAGACTGATTCTTGACCTTTAATTTGGACAAATAGAGTAATAATAATGCTGTAATATCATAGATATTACAGCCTATGGAGAAAAAAATGTCCCAGCAGTTTGATCTGGTTGTAATTGGTGGTGGTCCTGGTGGTTATGAAGCTGCGATACGAGCGGCTCAATTGGGATACAAAGTCGCATGTATTGAAAAGCGTCTTTTAAATGGTAAACCATCGATGGGCGGTACATGCTTAAACGTAGGTTGTATTCCATCAAAAGCATTGCTTGATTCATCGCACAAATACGAAGCAACTCAACATGAACTAGAAGATCATGGTATTACCACAGGTGAGGTGACTTTAGATTTACAAAAGCTTCTTGCGCGTAAAGATAAAGTGGTTCAACAGCTTACAGGTGGTGTTGCTCAATTGCTTAAAGGCAATAATATTGAGTGGTTACAAGGCACAGGTAAATTACTGGCAGGTAAACAAGTTGAATTTGTTCCGCATGAAGGCGAAAAGCAAATTCTTGCGCCAAAATATGTAATCTTGGCATCAGGTTCAGTGCCTGTAAATATTCCTGTTGCGCCAGTAGATCAGGACGTTATTGTCGATTCAACGGGTGCATTAAGTTTTAATGAAGTACCAAAGCGTTTAGGTGTCATTGGTGCAGGTGTGATTGGCTTAGAGCTTGGCTCAGTTTGGCGCCGTTTGGGTTCTGAAGTTGTTGTGTTTGAAGCATTAGATAGCTTCTTACCCATGGCAGACAAAGCATTGTCTAAAGAATTTCATAAAATCTTGAAAAAACAAGGCTTGGAAATTCGTATTGGTGCCAAAGTAGCAGCAACTGAAGTCAATGGACAAGAAGTGACTGTAAAATACACGCAAGATGGCGAAGAAAAAACCCAAGTGTTTGATAAGCTGATTGTTTGTGTTGGTCGTAAAGCTTATGCAGAAGGCTTATTGGCAGAAGATGCTGGCATTAAATTGACTGAGCGCGGTTTAGTTGAAGTCAATGACCAATGTGCAACCTCTGTTGAAGGTGTTTATGCGATTGGTGACTTGGTTCGTGGTCCAATGCTTGCGCATAAAGCCATGGAAGAGGGTGTGATGGCTGTAGAGCGTATTCATGGTCATGCAGCACAAGTGAATTATGACACCATCATCAGTGTGATTTATACACATCCTGAAGCGGCATGGGTAGGTTTAACGGAAGAAGCTGCGAAAGAGCAAGGCTTTGATGTAAAAGCAGGTCAATTCCCATTTGCTGTTAATGGTCGTGCACTTGCAGCTGGTGAAACAGCAGGATTTGTTAAATTTGTTGCAGACAATAAAACAGATCGTTTACTTGGTATGCATGTGGTTGGTCCAAGCGCATCAGATATTGTGCATCAAGGTATGATTGCCCTTGAATTTGTTTCATCTGTTGAAGATTTACAGTTGATGACATTTGGTCACCCAACATTCTCTGAAGTGGTTCATGAAGCTGCATTGTCTGTAGATGGTCGTGCAATTCATGCAGTACAACGTAAGCGTAAATAATATTTGCTGTAAAAAAAGCGACTGATTAAACAGTCGCTTTTTTATGTCATTAAAACTTAAACATACCTAAGCCATTTTTGACTTCATCAAGGGTAGCTTGTGTAATAATTTGGCTTTTCTTGGTGCCTTCTTGCAAAATATCCATGATGTAATCAGGGTCTTTAGATAATTCATTGCGTCGCTCACGAATAGGAGCAATAAGCTCTTTTAACACACCTTCAAGACGCTTTTTGACTGTACCATCGCCCAATCCACCACGACGGTAATGCGCTTTTAATTCTTCAACTTCTTCTTTGTTCGGATCAAATGCATCAAGGTAAGTAAACACCACGTTGCCTTCGACTTGACCTGGGTCTTCAATGCGTAAATGATTCGGATCGGTATACATTGAATTTACTGCTTTTTTAATATCTTTATCTGTTGCATTCAACACAATGGTATTGCCGAGTGACTTTGACATTTTAGCTTTACCGTCAAAACCAATTAAGCGACCTGTACCTGAGAGCAATGCTTTACATTCAGGGAATAAGTCATGACCAATTTGACGATTTAAACGACGCACTAACTCATTGGTTTGCTCAATCATTGGAATTTGGTCTTCACCAACAGGAACAACAGTGGCTTTAAATGCAGTGATATCTGCGGCTTGTGCCACTGGATAACATAAAAAACCTGCTGGAATATCACGTTCAAAACCACGCATTTGAATTTCTGATTTAATGGTTGGATTACGTTCTAAACGCGCCACAGTGACAAAATTTAAATACAACATGGTCAGTTCATTAAGTGCAGATAAATGTGATTGCACACAAATGGTGGTTTTAGTTGGATCAATGCCGACAGCCAAATAATCTGTCGCAACTTCTAGAATATTATGTCTAACTTTTTCAAAATTATCTGCATTGTCAGTCAGCGCCTGAGCATCAGCCAATAAAATATGCTGATGATGAGAGTCTTGTAACCCTACACGTGAACGTAAAGATCCAACAAAGTGGCCTAAGTGTAACTGTCCTGTTGGGCGGTCTCCAGTGAGAATAATTGGGCGCTGATCTTGTACTGTCATGACATGGTCCTAGAAGTTGGATGCTTAAATAAGAATAATCTATTGTACGATATTCCAAAAAAATATGCCTGTGTTCAAGAATAATCAGTGAGTGTCATATCATTCGTGGCCGACATGGATATAATAAACGTAAAATGATCCACAACTGTGGAATGAACAATAAATGAAAAATGGAAAAAGGTGGCGTCATGGCAGGTAGTTTACTTCTACTATTAGATGATATTGCAACAGTAATGGATGATGTTGCATTAATGAGCAGAACAGCAGCACAAAAAACAGCAGGTGTATTGGGTGATGATCTTGCACTTAATGCACAGCAAGTTGCAGGTGTCAGTGCAGACCGTGAATTGCCTGTTGTTTGGAAAGTTGCCAAAGGCTCATTTGTGAATAAGCTGATTTTAGTGCCTGTGGCTTTATTGATCAGTATTTTTATTCCTTGGCTTATTACGCCGTTAATGGTTGTTGGTGGTTTGTTTTTATGTTTTGAAGGTGCAGAAAAAGTACTGCATATGTTTAGTAAACCACAAGCAAATGAGTCAGAAAAAGAAGAACTACCAACCGACTTAGCTGCTTATGAAAATGAAAAAGTCAAAGGTGCAATTCGAACAGACTTTATTTTATCAGCTGAAATTGTGGTCATTACTTTAGGTACTGTGGCTCAAGCCCCTTTACTTGATAAAGTATTGGTGGTCAGTTTAATTGCTATTGCGATGACAATTGGCGTGTATGGCTTGGTTGCATTGATTGTAAAGATTGATGACTTTGGTTTATACCTTAAGCAAAAGCAATCGGCATTTGCCCAAAAATTTGGCGGATTATTATTAGCATTTGCGCCAAAATTAATGAAAACGTTGTCTGTAGTAGGGACGATTGCCATGTTTTTAGTGGGCGGTGGTATCTTGGCACATGCTGTGCCTGCTGTAACCACATTCACAGAGCAAGGTGCTGATAAGTTTAATGACATTCCTAGTGTCGATTTAATTGTCAGCAGTTTATTGCCAACCTTAACCAATTTGGTTTTAGGTTTGGTTGCAGGTGTGATTGTGGTACTTGTTGTATCTTTGATCAAAAAAGTATTTAAAAAAGCTTAAATAATTTGATGTACAGGCAGTAGCAAAGTAGATGCTGCCTTTCATCATAAACATATAGAGTTATTTAGCCTAAGCAAATTAAATTAATTTTTGTAATGACAAAAATAAATAATAAAGGAAAAATAAATGCGCTGGAAAGATCGAAACGAAAGCAATAACGTTGAAGACCGTAGAGGCGGTGGTGGTATCAAAGCAGGTGGAATCAGTATTATTGGCTTGGTAGTGGCTTTTGTCGCATGGAAGTTTTTTGGTGTGAATCCACAACAAGCTTATCAAGTAACGCAGCAGGTTACATCACAATCCAATCAAACCCAACAACCTGTTCGTCAGCCAACCCAAGATGAAACTGAGGCGAAACGGTTTGTTTCAACAGTGCTTGCCGATACAGAAGAAACATGGACACAAGTTTTTAAAGAGCAAGGCAAAACATATACACCACCAAAATTGGTGTTATATACCGGTTCAACACAAACTGCATGTGGTGCAGGTCAAGCAGCGATGGGTCCTTTTTATTGTCCTGCCGATCAAAAAGTATATTTAGACACATCATTTTTTCGTGATATGAAGCTGAAAATGGGTATTGGTGGTGACCAAAGCCAAAGCACTGAATTGAGCCGAAAAGACCAAGCAGGTGACTTTGCTTTAGCATATGTGATTGCACATGAAGTCGGGCATCATGTACAAAATTTATTGGGTGTTTCAAAACAAGTTTATCGGTTACGCAGTCAATCAGATGAACGTACAGGCAATCAGCTTTCTGTACGACAAGAATTACAAGCGGATTGTTTTTCAGGTGTTTGGGCAAGACGCACTGATGAGCGTGTTAAATTTTTAGATCAAGGTGATATTGCTGAAGCGATGGATGCAGCAGAAAAAATTGGTGATGACTACTTACAAAAACGTGCCACAGGACAAATTGTGCCTGATAGCTTTACACATGGTACAAGTCAGCAGCGTATGCAGTGGTTTGACAGAGGCTTTCAATCAGGTGATATCACACGTTGTGATGCATTTAATACACAAATATAAATTGAATTTGATATAAATTTCGTCATGTTCTGCCAATAAAGTCACGTTATAATTGTTTAGATCATATCGCATAGAATATGGACGCTATGCGATTTCTTTCTTCACATGAATGATGAGTAGCTTATGGGCAATTATTTTATATTACAGCTGTTTACCGTAATCTTTGCGCTATCAATCGTCACCACTACATTTAATAAAAGGATTTTAGGGTTTCCGCAAGCGATTGGTGTACCAATCGTCTCAGCCTTGTTGGTATTTATTTTGCAATGGGGTGCGAGTTTATTAAATGGTAACCAATTTATTAATATTAATATTCATAATATTGAAAATGCAGTCCGCCATATCGACTTTTATGACTTTTTAATCAATGGCGTGATTTGTTTTATTCTAACGTCATCTGCACTAAAATTTAAAATATCAGATTTAAGAAATCATTGGAAACCTATCAGTATTTTAGCCAGTATTTCATTGGTTTTATGTGCTTTGCTGTTTGGCGGCATGTTATATAGCTTTCAATATTTACTTGGTAATACAGTACCAATTGTGGTGCTGTTACTGTTGGGGTCTGCACTAGGTGCCACAGATCCGATTGGCGTAAAAGGGGTATTAAGCTCCGTCAAAGCACCACATCATTTAATGGTCAAGCTTGAGGGCGAATCTTTATTTAATGATGCAATGTGTATTGCTGTGTTTATGACTTTGCTTAGCGTTATACAAGGCAATCATTTTACTTTTCTTGGTACAGTCAATTCATTTTTATATGAAACCACAGTAGCTGCCATTATTGGTATGGCATTTGGTTTTGGCACATTACGTGTAATGCGTGGTAAACATGAGCATGAATCTTTAATTTTATTGACAGCATTTTTAGCATCAGGCTCTTATCTTGTTGCATTATTTGCCCATGCTTCTGCACCGATTGCGTGTGTTATTGGCGGTTTAATTGTCGGTAACAAGTGGCAAGATGTGATCGGTGAGCAAGAGACAACTGAAATTAATCACTTTTGGCACACTGTTGAAGGCATTATTAATTCGTTTTTATTTACTTTAATTGGCTTAGAACTATTTATTTTAGATTTAAATGTACACATGATTTTAGGTGGTGTGGTTGCATTTATCATTTTGCATATATCACGTTTTGCAGCTAATTTTCTCTCTTTTTCATTTTTCCCATCATTTCGCAAAAAAAGTTATAACGGCAGTTTAACCATTATTAGTTGGGGCGGGGTACGTGGCGGTATTTCATTGGCATTGATTCTTGCGGTTGCCAACCATCCAGTACTGAGTCCTTATAGCAGTATTTTAATTGGCTATGCGTTTATTACGGTGCTGATGTCAGGTGTGGTGTGTGGTTTAGGGTTACCTGCGGTCATGAATGCGTTTTATCACAACCCCAACGAAGAGACCACAGGCTTTAAAGGTTGGTATCAACGTTTGTGTCATAAAATGAACAGAACGGGTGTGAAATACATTGTTGGTGAAGATGCAGACGGTCAAGAAATTATTGGTGTATATAATCCTGAACGTATTTTAGATGTGAAAGATGCAGATGGAATTGCAACACTCCATGACCCAAGTAAAATGGCAGAAGTGAATCAGTTAGAAAATCCCAATAATTTCTAATCTGATTCTAAATAAAGGTTGCATGAATACACTATTAAAAAAGCCAGCATCAATGCTGGCTTTTTTAACTTAAATTGAATTTATTTGATTGATTTAGGCAATTTATAAGCGACTAAAGCATCACTTACACCAGTACCCATAAAGTGATGACCGCCCGCCATAATGACTAAATATTGCTCGCCATTAATCGAATAAGTCATTGGTGTTGCTTGTCCGCCTGCAGGGAGAGTATCGCTCCACAATTCTTTACCTGTATGGATGTCAATTGCACGGATTTTATTGTCTGTGGTTGCTGCCACAAAAATTACACCGCCTGCTGTAACAATTGGACCACCATTGTTTGGCGTACCAATTTGGATTGGCATATGCGTTGCTAAACCAAATGGTCCATTACGCTCTGCACTACCTAAAGGATGCTGCCATAAAACAGATTTCGTTCTTAAATCAATTGCACTGATCATACCATATGGTGGTTCATTACATAGCATGCCTGTTGGACTCAGGAAGGCACTGATTTTCACGCCGTAAGGTGTATCTGCCATTGGACGACCAATACCTGGAACAGGTTTATAGTTTTTAGCATCCATTGACTGAAGACCTTCTTTATTTGCTTCAGCACGTGTAATTAGTTGAGCATACATCGGTGTGTTGTTCCAATTGGCAATAATCACACCACGATTACCATCATATGCATAACTGCCCCAATCGCTACCACCATTGTTGCCTGGATACATAATCCATGGTTTGTCTAAACTTGGTGGTGTATCAAAACCTTGATAATTGGCTTTACGGTATTTAATACGGCAAATCAATTGGTCAATCGGTGAAATACCCCACATTTTACTTTCAGTTAAGTCAGCAAACCCAAGACGTGGAATATCCACAGAAAATGGTTGTGTTGGTGAGCGTATATCATCTTTTACACCACCTGTAGTTGGCACTGGACGCTCTTCAACACGCGTTAACGGTTGGCCTGTTACACGGTTTAAAAGAAATGTTTGTCCAAGTTTTGTTGGTACCAGCATTGCAGGAACAGGTTGACCTGTACTGTCAGGGTAATCCATTAATGTAGGTTGTGAACCTAAATCTTGGTCCCAAACATCTTTATGCACGGTTTGGAATTTCCAACGTAAGTCACCTGTTTTTGCATCAATTGCAACCACAGCGGCATTAACAGCTTCCTCTTCAGGACTACGCATTGCGCTGTAATGGTCAGCTGCAGCATTACCCATTGGAATATAAACTAGACCAAGTTTTTCATCACTAACCATGGTTGCCCAAGAGTTTGGTGTACCACGGCTATATTCTTGACCTGCTTGTGGTTCAGCCTTGTCATGTGGACGCTTAACATCCCATGCCCATTTGAATTGACCTGTTTCAGCATCATAGCCACGAATCACACCAGATGGTGCCCAACGACGTTGGTTATCACGTACTTCATGATTGACCACAATGGTGTCATTAACGATAGTCACAGGCGAGGTCACAGAGACAAAACCAGGTACAGTTGGTCCTAGACCTGTCGTTAAGTCTGTTGTTCCGTTTTTACCAAAGTTATCACATGGTTTGCCTGTTTCTGTATCTAAGGCAATCAAACGCATATCTAGCGTACCTAACACAATACGGCTATGGCATGTTTGACCTAATGGTACAGTTTTAGATTCATAATAGGTTAAACCACGACATGCTGCTGTATATGGAATACTTTGATACGCAGTATGCGCATTAAATTTCCATGTTTCTTTGCCTGTCGCAGGATCTATACGGCTAATGTTGTTGGTTGCACTACAGACATATAAACCATTACCCACTTTAATCGGCGTATGTTCAGCAGCCCAAATGTCTTTCTTACCTTCAGGTGGTAAATCCCCTGTGTGATACACCCATGCACGTTCAAGATGAGATACATTGTCAGCGTTAATTTGTTTCAGTGGAGAGTAGCGAGTTGCGTTGGCATCTCGACCATAATATTTCCAATCTGAATCTGCTTGGGTTGGGTCGTTGGTATTTCCACTGGTAAGTGGTTGATCAGACAGTGGTTGTCCTGAGTTGTATTGGTTGTGTGGAATAAAAGCAAGAACCACAGCAATGACAAAACATAGACTGATAATACCCGTTAAAACATAAGATATTTTTTTGCTGAATCCTCGGCCAATGCGAGGAAGAAGCAAAGTGAGAATAAAGGCAAGTACCGCAAACAGCGCAAGCCGTGGTACCCAACCCCAAAAGCGATCACCTGTCTCAAAAATCGTCCAAACAATCGTTAAGACGAAAAATAAACCAAATAGCGCAGCACCTGCCAATTTATCTTTAAAAATTAAAACACCAGATGCAATCAGCGCAATCCCTGCAAGTACATAATACCAAGTGCCACCATAGTAAGACAGGTAAGCGCCAAGTATAAGTAAAGGGAGACCGATAATGATTAATATAATTGCAAATATCTTTGCAAAGATGAGATGACCTTTTGTTTTATTTATTTCCATATAACCCTCCAAAGAAACTCATATTATAGGAGCGCTTTCTTAAAAATTATTTAATCATACGATATAAAAAATCAAACGGTAAAAATTTACTCGCCATTAAAATATCTTGTTATTGTTATGATTAAATAAACTATAAGTTGGCGTTTTTGTGCGTATTGATGTGTATTTTGCCCTAATTTGTGATGCGATCGATCTTCACTGATCAACCTTATTTTTGAATCTAAATCATTATATGGAGAGTGCTGGTAATACTCAACGTAAACCTGCGGTTTAGCAGGTTTACGTAAGTTGAGATATTATTTTATTTGTGCAGGAAAGCCATCTTCGCTTAATGCATTTTGTAGGGTTTCAGCTGTAAGGTGTGATGTAACTTCAACTGTTTTTGTGTCTAAATGCACATTCACTGTGGCATGTTCATCAAGATCATGAATGATTGCTGTTACACCGCGTGCGCAGCCGCCACAAGTCATATTTGGAATTTCAAATAACATTTAATTTTCCTGATTGGTATAGAAACAATCAGTATAAACCTTACCTATTGGACAAGGTCAAGCCGTGTTTGATTTGTCAAATCTCTCGCTTGACTTTACCATTATGGCAGGGTTTAAGGTGTCCATAGTTTATTCAAGGAAACATTGATCATGGGTGCAAGTACACACCGTGTCGAGTTCACAATTCATGGCATGACCTGTGCCTCTTGTGTTGGACGAGTCGAAAAAGCATTAAAAAAAGCGGCTCCACAAGCAGATGTAAACGTGAATTTAGCCACAGAGCGGGCAGTGATTCAAGGTGATCACTTAAACGAGGCTGATTTAATCGCTGTGGTTAAAAAAACAGGCTATGACGTGATTCAGCCCAATAAAACCATTGAGTTACATATTTTAGGTATGACCTGCGCGTCGTGCGTTGGACGTGTTGAAAAAGCCTTACAAAAAGTTGAAGGTGTGATTTCTGTGCATATTAACCTTGCAACTGAAAAAGCAACCTTAACGTGTCAAGAAACTGTCACAGCACATCGCTTAGAACAGGTGGTGGAGCGTGCAGGCTATACTGCAACAGAAATTAAACAGCAAGTACCCTCTGACCGAAGTCAGCAAAAAGCCCATGAACGCCAACATTTAAAACGTGATTTATGGTGCGCAGTCTTATTTACCTTACCCATTTTTTTACTGGAAATGGGCAGTCATGTGTCACATGGTTTTGAATCATGGATTCATAGCCATTTAGGACAAACCTTGAATTGGAGCATTCAAGCTGTCTTAGCCACTTTGGTTTTAGTCATCCCTGGGCGTCGGTTTTATCAAAAAGGGATTCCTGCATTATTGCGTTTAGCACCTGATATGAACTCTTTGGTCTCAGTTGGTACACTCGCGGCATATGGCTTTTCAATGGTGGCACTGTTATTTCCAAGCGTATTGCCTGAACACACATTGCATGTTTATTTTGAAGCAGCTGCTGTGATTGTGACGCTTATTTTGTTGGGTCGATATTTTGAAGCCAAGGCCAAAGGTAAAACATCACAAGCCATTCAGCATTTAATTGGGCTTCAACCCAAAATGGCACGTGTCATTGCTGAAGATGGTACGGTGTCAGAAGTAGCAATTGATGCCATTCATACAGGCATGTTAATACAAATTCTGCCTGGACAGAAAATTGCAGTCGATGGTGTAGTAAATCAAGGACAAAGTTATGTAGATGAATCCATGATTACGGGTGAACCTTTGGCTGTGAAAAAACAATCTGGAAGCCGTGTGGTGGCAGGGACGGTGAATCAACAAGGACAATTAACTGTTTATGTTGATACTGCACAGCATGACACTGTGCTGTCCAAGATCATACAAATGGTTGAGCAGGCACAAGGCAGTAAGCTGCCTATACAAACTTGGGTAGACCGCATTACCACGTGGTTTGTTCCTGTGGTGATGTTGGCATCATTGATTACTTTTTTAATTTGGCTGATCTGGGGACCTGCACCAAGTTTATCTTTTGCTTTGGTAAATGCAGTTGCTGTGCTGATCATTGCTTGTCCTTGTGCTATGGGACTTGCCACACCAACATCAATTATGGTGGCAACAGGTCAGGGCGCAAAAATGGGTATTTTGTTTCGTAAAGGTGATGCTCTACAAAGTCTAAAAGAAGTCAAAGCGGTTGGGATTGATAAAACAGGTACCATTACTTTGGGGCAGCCTCAAGTAACACGGTTTACTGTGACGCCGTCTTTTCAAGCACAGCACGTTTTACAATATGTGGCATCGCTTGAACAATTTTCAGAACATCCGTTGGCATTGGCAATTTTAGATCGAGCCAAAGCTGAGAAGCTTGAGCTTTTAGCTGTAGAACACTTCATTACTGTCACTGGGCTAGGTATTCATGCCACCATCGATCAAATGAAAATACAGGTCGGCTCTGATCAGTTTATGTATACCTTAGGAATTGATATTCAACAATTTAAAACAGATGCTGAGCAAGACATCACCTCAGGAAAAACTGTAATTTATGTTGCGATTGATGGTGTGCTTGCTGCGATGTTTACTATTGCCGATGAAATTAAACCAAGCAGCTTTTCAGCCATTAAACAATTGCATGCGCTAGGCTTAAAGGTGGTGATGATTAGTGGTGACCAAGAAAAAACCGCACAAGCGATTGCAACGCAACTGGGGATTGATGATGTCATAGCAGGTGTCCGACCTGAAGGCAAATCTCAAGCCATCGAACAACTCCAAGCAAACTATGGCAAAGTGGCTTATATTGGTGACGGTATTAATGATGCGCCTGCATTAGCGGTTGCCGATGTAGGTATTGCCATTGGTACAGGTACAGATATTGCCATTGAATCTGCCGATGTGGTGTTAATGTCGGGTGATTTAGATGCTGCAATTGCCGCTATTGCACTGAGCCAAGCCACCATTAAAAATATTCAACAGAATTTATTTTGGGCATTTATTTATAATATTGCCTTAATTCCGATTGCTGCTGGTATTTTATATCCCCATTATCAAATTTCGTTATCCCCGATGCTTGCAGCATTTGCGATGGGCTTATCATCGGTATTTGTTTTAACCAATGCACTGCGGTTAACGCAATTCAAACCGCCAAGCTTAAAACATCAATAAGAGGTTGTTATGAATATTGGACAAGTTGCTAAGCAGGTCGGTTTTTCAGCCAAGATGATTCGTCATTACGAGTCAATTGGCTTATTACCTGAAATTGGACGAACAGATGCAGGGTATCGTATTTATACAGCACAACATATCCAAACATTGCTATTTATTACACATGCAAAATCATTACGCTTTTCATCTGAACAAATTAAAGGCTTACTGGCATTGTGGCAAAATAAAGACCGACAAAGTGCGCAGGTGAAAACATTGGCTTTGGCTCATATTGAACAGTTAAATCAGCAAATTATACAGCTCAAAAACATGGTATCTGTATTGGAACAAGTGACTTCGTGCTGTCAAGGCAATGAGCAAGCGCCGTGTCCTATTCTTGATAATTTAGAACAAGGGCTTGGAGCGGATCATAAATAAGATCTGATGGTGTGAATTTAAATCTTCGATTTCATGGCAAAAAAGGGCGTGTTTGCATGAAAAGTATACATACCTTGTCATCAATCTATGTATATAATAATGAAACAGTAAGAGCGGACTAGAGTGAGCTATGTTTCAACATGTTGAGCCTTATGCAGGCGACCCAATTTTATCATTAATGGAAAAATTTCAAAATGATACGCGTGAGAACAAAGTCAATCTAAGCATTGGCCTATATTATACTGAAGAAAGTATTGTTCCTCAGTTAAATGCAGTGAAAACAGCTGCTTTAGAGATTGGTCAACAAGTCGATAAAGCCAAACTCTATTTGCCAATGTCAGGTTTGAAAAGCTATTGTGATGCAACACAAGCATTGCTTTTAGGCGACAACAGCAAAGCACGTGCAGAAAACCGCGCAGTGACGATTCAAACATTAGGCGGTTCAGGCGCATTAAAAATTGGCGCAGACTTCTTAAAAAAATATTTTCCAACATCAAAAGTTTGGGTAAGTAAGCCAACATGGGAAAATCATATTGCGATTTTCCAAGGCTCAGGTTTTCAAACCGCAGAATATCCATACTTTGATCAAAACACCAACGGCGTTGCTTTTGATGCGATGTTGGATTGCTTAAAGCAAATTCCAAAGCATGATATTGTACTTCTTCACCCATGTTGTCATAACCCAACAGGTGCAGATTTATTGCCTGCACAGTGGGATCAAGTGATTGAAGTGTTACTTGAGCGTGAACTGATTCCATTCTTAGATATTGCATATCAAGGTTTTGCTGAAAGTTTAGATCAAGATGCTTATGCAATCCGTGCTTTAGACCAAGCAGGTGCAAGCTTTATTTTAAGCAACTCATATTCTAAAATTTTCTCGCTGTATGGCGAGCGTGTTGGTGGCTTAACAGTTGTTTCAAATAGTACTGAAGATGCCGACCATGTGTTTGGTCAGTTAAAAGCAACGGTACGCCGTGTGTATTCTAACCCGCCAACAACAGGTGCATTGCTTGTTAATAAAGTATTGAATGATGCTGCATTAAGAGCAGATTGGGAAAAAGAATTGGCTGAAATGCGTGAACGTATTTTAGCAATGCGTATTATTTTACGTGATGAGCTCGTTAAGCGCTTACCAAACAAAAACTTCGATTATTTGGTTGAACAAAACGGTATGTTTAGTTATACCGGTTTAACTGGCGAGCAAGCAGATCGTTTGCTTGAAGAACATGCCATTTATTTACTTCGCAGCGGCCGTATTTGTGTTGCAGGTTTAAATAAAAAGAATGTGTATTATGTTGCTGATGCGATTGCACAGGTTTTAGCTGACGCTTAATATCGTATTTAAAAAAAGGGCTACTGAATAAGTAGCCCTTTTTTATGGAACATTAAATCATTTGATCATCACTAAAAGGACGTTTTGGTGGCTGGCGCAATACAGCAGGATCTGCTTTGTAATACGGCGCTGTTGAACGTGGTTCTTTTTTACCACGCATCACATCTGCAATTTTCTCACCAATCATGATCGTGGTTGCATTTAAGTTGCCTGTGATAATAATTGGCATAATTGACGCATCAACCACACGTAAACCTTCTACACCGTGGACACGACCTTGATGGTCAACCACGGACATATCATCAACACCCATTTTACAACTACCACATGGGTGATAAGCAGTTTCTGCATGATTACGCACAAATTCATCAAGTTGTTCATCGGTGACAACATCTTTACCTGGGCTGATTTCTCGACCACGATATGGGTCAAGTGCAGGTTGATGCATAATTTCACGCGTTAAACGGATACAGTCGCGAAATTCTTGCCAATCTTGCTCTGTTGCCATGTAGTTAAACAAAATGCTTGGATGATCATGTGGATTGGTCGATGTAATACGAATTCGTCCACGAGATGGAGAACGCATTGAACCCACATGTGCTTGGAAGCCATGCTCTTGAACACCTTTCGAACCATTGTAGTTAATCGCCACAGGTAAGAAATGGTATTGAATATTTGGCCATTCAAATTCAGGGCGACTGCGAATAAATCCGCCCGCTTCAAACTGATTTGATGCACCAATACCTGAACCTAAGAACATCCATTCTGCACCAATTTTTGGTTGATTATGCATTTGCAGAGCAGGGTAGAGGGACACAGGCTGTTTAGATGCATATTGCAAATAAAGCTCTAAATGGTCTTGCAAATTTTCACCAACACCTGGTAATTCATGCACAACAGGAATATTAAACTCATCAAGCAATGCTTTTGAGGCAATACCTGAGCGTTGTAAAATTTGCGGTGATGCAATAGTTCCCGAGCTGATAATGACTTCACGGCGCGCATTAACCACAACAGGTGTTGTATTATCACCATGTAGATATTGCACACCAATGGCTTTTTTGCCTGAAAATAAAACTTTATCCGTTGCAGCATGTGTCACGATGGTTAAGTTTTTACGCTGTTTTGCTGTATCTAAATAACCGCGTGCTGTACTTGAACGACGGCCTTTTTTGGTTACTGTACGGTCCATCGGGCCAAAGCCTTCTTGCTGATAACCATTTAAGTCATCAGTACGTGGATAGCCTGCTTCAACACCTGCATCAATCATGGCCTTGAATAAAACATTATTGCCTTCTTTCGGTGTGGTAACGCTGACAGGACCCTCACCACCATGGTAGTCATTTGGTCCGATATCACGCGTTTCTGCTTTACGATAATATGGTAAGCAGTCAGCATAAGTCCAATCTTCTAAGCCTGGCAGTTTTGCCCAACCATCTAGATCCATAGCATTGCCGCGGATATAGCACATACCATTAATCAGAGATGAGCCACCTAAACCTTTACCACGACCACATTCCATACGGCGATTATTCATATGGGGTTCTGGATCTGTTTCATACGCCCAATTATAACGGCGACCTTGTAATGGAAAGGCAAGGGCAGCTGGCATTTGGGTACGAAAATCTGCACGATGGTCAGGGCCACCTGCTTCGAGTAATAAAACGCTGGTATTTGCATCTTCGGTGAGTCGAGCTGCCAAGACATTGCCTGCAGAACCTGCACCTACAATAATATAGTCGTATTCTTGATTTGCCATAATGTGTTTATATCCTTCATTGTTTGGGAGACATCTATCAGCATGTGCAATCAAATGGATTGCACATGAAGTATTGCTTGAAATACCTTAGAAGATAGATTGATACTCACCCAATTCAATTTGTACTGATTTCACACGGGTATAGTGTTGTAAAGTCGATAAGCCGTTTTCACGACCGACACCAGATTGTTTATAACCACCGACAGGCATTTCCGCAGCAGATTCACCCCATGTATTTACCCAGCAGATGCCGGCTTCAATTTGATGAATAATACGGTGTGCACGCGTGATATTTTCAGTTACCACCCCTGCTGCTAAGCCAAACACGGTGTCATTTGCACGGCGAATAACTTCTTCTTCAGTCTCATACGTGAGAATGCTTAAGACTGGACCAAAGATTTCATCTTTCACAATGTCCATGTCATCTGTACAGTCAGTGAAAATAGTTGGTTCAACATATGCACCTTGTGCAAATTCAGGCTGCTGTGCACGTTGACCACCTGTTAACAATGTCGCACCTTGCGCTTTTCCTTTCTCAAGGTATGACAATACTTTGTCTAAATGAGCAAAGCTCACCAAAGGACCCATGTTGGTGTCTGCATCAAATGGGTTGCCCAATTTAATTTTTTCGACACGCTTTAATAATGCTTGCTCAAAATCTGCTTTTAATGATTTTGGTACAAAGACACGTGTACCATTGGTACAAACTTGACCTGTACTGAAAAAGTTAGCCATCATTGCAATATCTGCTGCACGGTCTAGATTAGCATCATCACAAATAATAAGCGGTGACTTGCCGCCAAGCTCCATAGTGACTTCTTTTAAAGAAGAACTCGCTGCAGATGACATAACTTTTTTGCCGGTTGGCACTGAACCTGTAAAAGAAATTTTTTCAATGACAGGATGTGCAGATAATAATGCACCCACTTCGCCTAAACCTTGAACAACGTTAAATACACCATCTGGGACACCAGCTTCGGTATAGATTTCTGCCAATTTAAAAGCAGTTAATGGGGTAACTTCACTTGGTTTGAAAATCATTGCATTGCCTGCTGCTAAAGCAGGTGCAGATTTCCAAAGTGCGATTTGAATTGGATAATTCCATGCACCAATGCCTGCGACAACACCTAATGGTTCACGACGAGTATAGAAAAAACTACTGTCACGTAGTGGAACTTGTGTACCTTCAATGGCAGTGGCAAGTCCTGCATAATATTCAAGGACATCGGTTCCGGTGACAATATCAACCGTTGATGTTTCAGAAAATGCTTTACCAGAATCTGTACTTTCAATTTTTGCAAGCTCATCATTACGTTCACGTAATAAATCGACTGCACGACGCAAAATACGAGCGCGTTCAACAGCTGTCATAGCTGCCCAAACTTTTTGTCCAGCTTGTGCACTTTCAACAGCATGATTAATGTCTTGCTCAGATGCGATTTGAACTTGGGCAATGACTTCGCCATTGGCAGGATTAACGGTATCAAACGTTTGACCACTGGTTGCTTCAACATATTTACCATGAATATAAAGGGGATGTACTGGTACATGACTCATTATGAATTCTCCTGCAACTCTTGATATAAGTGAATTTGTGTATTTAGATAGTTATAGGCAATCAAACGTGATTGCTCGACATCAAAATGGTCTTGGCGACCCATTAAACTTGCTCGTAACCATAACCCATCAATCAATGCAGCCAAGCCATGCGCTGCAATGTTTGCTTGTGGTTCTGGAATAAGCTTTAAAAAGTGATATTTCAAATTTGAATAAGAACGTTGGTCATTGATTCTTTGTAAACGACCTAATTCAGGGGTGTGCATACTTGCAGTCCAAAATTCAAGCCATAAACGCATGGCTTTGGCATTGGTTTGACTGCTATCAAAATTTGAATCAATGATTGCTTTAATTAGATCAACTGGGTTCTGACTGACTTTTGCTTTATATTGTTCAGTCTGAGTACGCAGTTCATTAAGCATGCCACGCATACAGGCATTAATTAAGCCTTGTTTGTCACCAAAATAGTGGCTGACAATACCTGTCGATAAACCAGCTTGTTTCGCAATTTTTGCAATCGTTGTATTGGTTAAACCAATGTTATAAATCACATCAAATGCGGCATCAATAATTTGTTCACGACGGATATGTTCAGGTTTCACTCGGCTCATATTCATAAAATGCTTTGTTTCAAATAACGATGAAGACATCTATACATCAGATGATTTATTGTAATTATCCTAACACCCATTGATTGAACGTTCAATCAATGGGTGTTGTAACTGTGTAAAAAAAGCACAGTATTCTGTGGTTAGACGAGCTTTAAAAACAAGCTTGGTCTAATCTTTGTATATATTTTATTCACCCTAAGACCAAATGAATAGAACATTTAAATGAGATTACGTCTCAATTTATAGTAACTTCTGTAACATGATTTAAAATAAAAGGGTATAACATAAGATGTACAGATAGACTTTGGGAGATCAAGCCAATCCATAACTTGGGAAGTAATATTGAAATATTCAGTGCAATATAAATATAAAAATAGATAATTATATTAAAAACAAATATTTAAAATTAAATTATGAGGCGAAAATGAATAATAGTTGGTTACTTATTGTACATATAATTTTTGATATTTTGGACATAAGTCACGAGTGTGATAAGTTTGGCCAATTCTTACCACCAAAACATCTCAATCATTAATGTGTTTTACAGACCAAGAGACCTTTTAGTCTAGGTCCGTGTCGATTGATTTGATGCAATAAAAAATGGCCGAATATGGCTTTCCTAAAGCCCTCTTTTATTTTAATTGAAGATGAAAAGAGGCGTTAATCGATCAGATAGCACGGCAAGATGACCGTGTTTTATAGTGAGCATAAAGTCAAGCACGGTTTTAGGCGGCTAAGACTTCATTGTATGCATGAATTGTCTGATCACTTATGAATAAAGAGGATTGTATGAGTCAAAATAACTCCTCAAATAGTAACAAGGCGATGCCAGCAAAAGATCAACTGAATCATACGGTGTTTTATGTTTCAGCAGGATTGGTACTGGCATTTTCTTTGTTGACTATTTTTTTTAATGCACAAGCAACAGCGATCCTAGATGCTGTGGTGAATTGGGTATCATCGAGTTTCGGTTGGTATTATTTTGCAATTGCCACGACATATATAGTATTTGTGATCTCTATTGCTTGTTCACGATATGGGGACATTAAACTCGGACCAAAACATTCTAAACCTGAGTTTAGTATGCTGAGTTGGGCATCGATGTTATTCGCTGCTGGTATTGGTATTGATTTGATGTTTTTCTCGGTTGCAGAACCGATTACACAGTATATGAATCCGCCAACAGGACCGGGTCAAACCATTGAAGCTGCACGTCAAGCAATTAATCTCACCATTTTTCACTATGGTCTGACCGGTTGGTGTATGTACGCTTTGGTCGGTATTGCATTAGGATACTTTTCTTATCGCTATAATTTACCTTTAACGATTCGCTCAGCACTGTATCCAATTTTTGGTGACAAAATTAATGGTGTTATTGGTCATTTGGTTGATATTGCCGCGATTTTGGGTGCAATTTTTGGTTTAGCAACCACCTGTGGTATTGGTGTGGTTCAACTCAACTATGGCTTAACCACATTATTTGGTATTCAAGAGGGGCTAGGTGTTCAGTCTTGGCTGGTTGTTTTTGCAGTTGTTATTACCATTATTTCTGCAACAACAGGCGTCGATAAAGGGGTTAAGTTCTTTGCAGAGTTAAATGTTTATTTTGCAATTGGCTTGTTGCTGTTTATTTTATTTTTAGGCGATACCACCTTTCTACTGAATTCTTTTGTCTTAAATATTGGCGATTATATTAGTCGTTTTCCATCTATGACTTTAGATACCTTTGCCTATCATCAAAATGAAGGTCCTGCCACCAGTCAATGGTTAAAAGATTGGACGCTATTTTTCTGGGCATGGTGGGTTGCTTGGTCACCTTTTGTTGGCTTAT
Source organism: Acinetobacter apis (assembly GCF_900197575.1). Classification (GTDB taxonomy): domain Bacteria; phylum Pseudomonadota; class Gammaproteobacteria; order Pseudomonadales; family Moraxellaceae; genus Acinetobacter; species Acinetobacter apis. The sequence goes on from NZ_FZLN01000001.1 coordinate 241,548, forward strand.
TTTTGGCTCGAATTTCACGAGGACGTACAATTCGTGAGTTTGTTATTGGAACACTGATTATCCCGTTACTGTTTACCATTGCATGGTTATCTATCATGGGCAACAGCGCTTTATATCAAGTGATTCATGGCAATTTACAGTTTGCACAAGAAATTTTAGCAAAACCTGAGCTTGGATTTTATAAGTTACTGTCTTTTTACCCTTGGTTTTCATTTACAGCAGTTTTGGCATTTATTACAGGACTATTGTTTTATGTGACTTCTGCCGACTCTGGTGCCATTGTGCTTGGTAGTTTTTGTTATAAGCTAAAAGATGTTAACAGTGATGCACCCAATTGGATTCGTATTTTCTGGTCTGTTGTGATTGGTTTATTGACCATTGCAATGCTGATGTCTAACGGAATCAGTAGTTTGCAAAAAGCAACGGTGATTATGGGCTTACCATTTAGTTTTGTCATGATTTTTGTCATGATCGGGATTTTAAAATCACTGCGGCTTGAAGATTACCGTAATCAAAGTACATCATTAAATGCTGCACCTGTGGTGGGTAATGTTGATATTTTGAATTGGAAACAACGTTTGTCTCGTGTTATGCATCATCCTGGGCGTAAAAACACAGTCGATATGTTGAATAAAACGTGCCAACCTGCGCTTGAAGAAGTGATGAAAGAGCTTAAAAGCAAAGGTGTTGAAGTCAGTATGACGGTCAGCCCAATGACTGAAGAGCTTGATGCTGAGTTATATCATATTGATTTAACAGTGGGTTTAAATGAAGAGCAGAATTTCATTTACCAAATTTGGCCACAACGTTATCATGCGCCTGAATTTAGCCGTCGTAGTCAGCTTGGCAATACATATTATTACCGTTTAGAAACTTTCTTATTTGAAGGAAGCCAAGGCAATGACTTGATGGGTTATAGCAAAGAGCAAGTGATTAATGATGTACTTGATAAATACGAGCGACATCTTACATTCTTGCATTTGAACCGTGAAACAACAGCAGGTAAAACGCTGAGCTTTCCAGATCCAAACGATTCTTGATGAGTAATACAATATGCTGACACCATATATCCATTCTTTTGCATTGTTATTTGCATTGCTGAATCCCTTCTTAATGAGCATTTATATGGTCGGGATGATACGTAATACAGATGCAAAAATATTTAACAAAGCACTCATTCAAGGCAGTTTAATTGCTTATGGTGTGTTTGTGTTTTTCGCATGGGGTGGTGAGACGATATTTAATACCTATTTAAATGTACGTTTTGAATCGTTTCAAATATTTGGTGGCATCATATTCTTAGTGATTGGTTATCGTTATGTGTTCCAAGGTGCAGATACAATTGGTGAAATTCGTGCTGCACCAGAACATTTAGCAGGAACAGTCGCCATGCCATTCATGATTGGGCCTGGTACCATCAGTGCTGCTGTTGTAATGGGCATGGAAATTAAAATTTGGGGTGCGATTGCTGTTTTAGCAGTGACTTTGACGCTAACGTCGTCAATTCTAATTTTAATGAAGTTTTTGCATGATAACTTGCGGTATAAGCATGCAAAGTATGTGGATTATTATTTTGATATTGTTGGTCGTCTATCTGCACTGCTGATTGGCACCATTGCTATTGATATGATTGTGACAGGTGTGACCCGACTTGTACAAAATAGTGGTGTTACGCCTCTGTAAATGATCAACTATTGTCTTTTATTTCTGCGAATGCTGCATGAAGTGCTGAAACAATATTCAATTGAATCATTTCTTTGCAATTTCGCTTGATCATTTAGATAAAGATTTATATGATACCGCACATGGAAGCGTGGCAGAGCGGTTTAATGCACCGGTCTTGAAAACCGACGAGGGTTTACCCCCTCCGTGAGTTCGAATCTCACCGCTTCCGCCAAATTCAAAAGCCCTGACAAGAGTCAGGGCTTTTTTTATGCATTATTGAAATTAATTTTTGAATTTCAATAATGCAGTTGTTCCTTGTCCTTTTAAAGAGTCAAAAGACAATTGCCATCCATAGTGGTGACAAATTTTTAAGGTTAGATCAATCCCAATGCCACTTTTAGATGATGTGCCATTACGTGCCATTTGGGTATATAGCGCACAGATTTCTTGTGCTGTCATTCCATGCCCAGGGTCATCAATAATAAAAGTATGCTTGTAATAGGAAAGGGTGATGGTTCCGCGGTCGCTATTTTCAATGGCGTTTCTGAGTAAATTACCTAAGGTCACTTTAAGTAATTGTGGTGGCGCTTTAATATAGATCGAAGATTTAATTTCATTGATAATGGTCAATTCTTTGTTCCGACATAAATGCGAATGGTCTTCAATGATTAATGGGATTTCTTCAGCTAAATCCATATTTTCAGCATAGGTGTCTAGTTTTTCTTTATTGCGACTTAAAAATAATAACATTGCAGTCAGTTCTTCCATTTCATGCGTAATACGACTCACGCGTTTGAGATGGTGCATGATTTGCGGACTGGTTTCGGGATGCTTTAACACAATTTCCATGGCGCCTGAAATTGCAGAAATCGGTGTTCTCAGTTCGTGACTTGCAATTTCAAAGAACTCTTTTTCTTTATTCACAAATTGTTGAGACTTTTCAACAAATTTATTGATTTCATTGACCAAAATAGCAGATTCATCAAATTTATCTGCTGCATCATGTTTAATTTTTAATTGCCCATGGTCAGGTGAAACTTTGGATAAGCCTTGTGCAATTTCAAGTAATGGATTGATTAAACGATTCAACTGATGATAGGTAATGATCGTAATTAATATCACCGCAAGGATGGTCAGTAACAAGGTGAATAAAATAATGCTGTATTCATGCCGAACAATTTTGGTGATGTTAATCGCTACAACTTGCTTGTATTGTGGTGATTCGATGACTCGAATCATATAGGCTTGATCTTTATATTTTACTTTTTCATAAGTGCCTGGGTTTAGACGGTTAAACTCTTCAGGAATATGTTCGCCATTTTGATTATCAAACCATAGAACTTTTTTAGATGATATTTTTTTATGTTGGAGTTGTTGGTGAAAATGTTCAATTTCTAAATTGAGCAGTTTGTCCCAAATTAATTCTTTTAAATGGTCATTCATCATAAAGCCATTTAAACCTATCGCAAGGCTTAATAGGCATGTATAAGTAATTAACGTGACTAAAATACGTTTTTTTAAATTCAGCGTTTTTGGCATATGAAGTGCCTTTTACGCGACAGCATCATCAATGATTTGATAGCCAATTTTATGCCTTGTTTTTAAGAGTTTAGTTGGAAATTTGGCATCAATTTTTTTGCGTAATTCATACATGTGCATTCTTAATAAATCTTTATCAGGTGGGTTATCGCCCCACAGCGTGAACTCTAAACGTTCTTTAGTGACAATATTGGGACTTTCGCGCATCAGTAACGCTAAAATTTTACGTTCTGCAGCATATAAATGAATGGCTTCTGATTGACGGAATACTTCATTGGTCAGGATATTAAATTGCAAATCTGCAACTTCTAAAATGGTTTTTTTGCCAATCGATCTATTATGTAAGGCAATAATTCGTGCTTCTAATTCTTCTAAAGAAAATGGTTTGGTCAGGTAATCATCTGAACCTGCTGCAAAACCCTGCAGTTTATCAGACAAGTCAGTTTTTGCAGTGAGCATGATGACAGGGGTGGTTGTACCTTCTGCACGAAGCTGTGTTAAAAAATCTAAGCCACTGATTTTTGGCAACATCCAATCTAATATAATAATATCGTAGTGATTATCCTCACATAACCGAAGTGCGGTTGTAACATCTTGAGCTGCATCTAAGATGTATTCCTTTTGGTCAAAAAATGCAAAGATATTGGTAATTAAGTCGATATGATCATCAACCACTAATATTCTCATTTTCTTCACACTCCTGAATCATTGATAAAAATGCACCGATTTGGGTCTTTGCAATATAGCACATCCTATCGGCATCTTGATTGATTTAAAAAGCATGATACTCAATTTAAAATTAATTTAATATATTATAAATAAATTATTAAAATTTAAGTGTATTTAATGATTTTTAAAACAATGATTTATTCGTTATTGATCGGTAAAAAAACAAAATAATTAAAAATATTTTATGAATTTATCGGATAAATTGCATGGTATAGCTAAAAATATGACAAAAATCAGACATCCTTTGTGTAAATATATGTAATAAGAAATCATTCTCATTTCGTTTTACTTATACTTGGATAGATGTATGAAATATATATCAAGTCGTAAGAAGGATCTTCCTTCAAAAGTTTTATTGTCAGCATTGTCATTCACGGGCTCAGTTTTAACATCAACCGCGGTTTGGGCAGAAGAAACTACAGCACATCATCAGCTTGAAACCATCAAAACACAAGCAACACCGAACCCATCGTATTATAGTAAAGTCTCGAACAACAATAAGATCACAACCGCACTACTTGATACACCACGTACGGTAAACATTATTTCAAAACAAGAGTTAGAAGATCGTAATGTATCTTCTTTGCAAGAGGTGTTAAGAACTACTCCCGGAATTACTTTGGGGTCAGGCGAGGGGGGAACGCCAATTGGTGACCGACCTTTTATTCGTGGTTATGAAGCAAGTACTGATATTTTAGTCGATGGAATGCGTGATTATGCCCGTGGTTCACACGAAATTTTTAATATTGAATCTGTAGAAGTCAGCAAGGGTCCAGGCTCTATTTATTCAGGTCGTGGCTCGACAGGTGGAACCATTAATTTAATTACCAAAAAGCCAAAAGCCAAAACGGCATCTGAAGTTACTTCTGAGTATCAAACTTCAGGTCAAGGCCAAACCAAAACGCGTTTTACCACAGACAATAATGTGGCTTTCTCTGAACATATTGCAATGCGTTTGAATGCGATGCTTGATCGTGGTGAATTGGCCTATCGAGATCAAGTTGAAGTCGATCGATGGGGCATTGCACCATCCATTACCTTTGGTTTAAATACGCCAACAAGATTTACAGCAAGTTATAGTCGATTACAGTTTAATGATAAGCCTGATATGGGCGTCCCATTTTCTAATGCGCGAAACCCAAATCGTACCACTCCAATTGAAACACAAAGCATGCAAACCAATTTTGGGCGCCCAAATATTGATTTTAGAGAGTATCAATCAACCAGTATTGATTTAAATTTTGAACATGACTTTAGTGATGATCTTAAACTTAGATTTGCAGCACGTGATTTAGAAACCAGCCAAGATTATTTATTTACACGCGTGAGTTTTGGTTGTGCCAATAGTAGTGGCATTGCGTGTGTAACAGAAGGTCAAGGCTTAACGTATAACCGAGCAAACCGTCCATTATATCGCACAAGTCATGCCAATACTTTGCAACTGACTTTACAAAACAAGTTTAAAACAGGTGCACTTCAGCATGACCTATTGATGGGTGTTGATTACAGCAAAGAACGTATTGCCAATAAAGACATGACCATATTGGGTGCCGGAACGGAAACGGTAAATTTCTATGCACCAACGTATCGTGATTATCCAAATTTTGCGATTCAATATGGCGCGGAGAAAAAAGCAGGTGAAATTGAAGCAACAGGGCTTTATTTCTTAGATACGGTGCAGCTTCTTCCTCGACTTGATGTCAATTTAGGGTTACGTTTTGATGATTATTCATCAACCAATATGGTGAATAAAGTTAAAGAAAACATGTGGAATTATCAGCTTGGTGTCATTTATAAGATTGCACCTAAAGGTCGTTTATATGTTAATTATGCGACTTCAAGTAATCCAAGTGGTGAGAATTTAGGACAAGCAGGTGGGGCTGATGGTGTTGCAAGCGGAAACCGTTTTGCAGATAACGTCAAAGCAGAGCGAACTCGCAGTATTGAAGCAGGTACAAAGTGGGAAGTGCTGAATGATCAATTGTCATTAAATCTTGCTGTATTTGAAACAGAAAAAACCAATGCCCGTGCAGTAGATATAGATGGCTTAGTGACAGTCAATGGTAAAAACCGTGTACGTGGTACTGAGCTGAGTGCCGTGGGTCAAGTCACACCGCTTTGGTATATTACAGCCGGCTATACTTATCTTGACAGTGAATTGGTTGATAATGGCTATGACCGTGGTGTACCACGTCCTGAACGCGGTAATCGCATGAAGTTTATTGCGAAGCATAGTGCAAATCTTTGGACAACATATCAAGTGCAAGACAAATTGCGTGTCGGTGGCGGCATTACCTATGTAGGGCGTCGTTTTGTGGATGACATTAATAAGTATGAGTTGCCATCCCATGTTCGTTATGACGCATTTGCCAGCTATCAAATCATGCCTGAATTTGAAGTACAGTTAAATATCAATAATTTAACCAATGAACGTGTTTATGATGCATCACATGTGGGTGTGTTTTCAACAGTTGCACCCGGCCGCTCTTTTGGCTTGAAAGGTTCTTATCGTTTTTAATCTGCCACAACAAAAAAAAGGTTAGCAAAATGCTAACCTTTTTTTATGATGATGAAATTAACCACCAACCATCATACCGCCATTGACGTGAATGGTTTGGCCAGTAATGTATGAGCCATCTTTACTTGCTAGGAAAACAAAGCTTGGACCAACTTCACTTGGTAAACCGTAGCGTAACATTGGTACATCTTTACCTAAGTCATCAAGTTTTGATTTATCAACATCATTCCATGTGTGCTGAATTGGCGTCAAAATCGGGCCAGGTGCAATTGCATTGACACGTACCCCTGTGTGTGCAATTTGGTTTGATAATGCACGGGTAAAGCTTACCATCGCACCTTTAGTTGATGAGTAATCGACCAACTCTTTTACGCCAATATAAGCATTGACTGAAGTAACATTGATGATTGAGTCATCTTTTTGGAATTGTGGTAATAATGCTTTACTGAGGTAGAACATTGGATCAAGGTTAATATTAAATGTTTTGGTCCATTGCTCATCAGGAATATCAACTAAGTTGTTTTTAGGCCATTGTGCACCTGCATTACTGACAAGAATGTTGACTTTACCAAAGTCATTTAAGACATCTTGTGCAAATTTATAACATGCATCTTTGCCACCTAAGTCAACTTGGTAGACATTACATTTACGACCAATTTTTTCAATCCATTCTTTTGCAGATGCCGCTTGTTCACCTGATGAACTGTGGCTTGTAATTGCAACATCAGCACCTTCAATTGCTGCATGGAATGAAATTGCACGACCAATACCTGTTCCCCCACCAGTCACAAGTACAACTTTTCCAGCCAGTTTGCCTGTACCTTGGTAGTCTTCACGAATAAAGTTTTTTACTTCTTCTACACTTCTTAAATCAGAAATAGACATGAATCGTCTCCATTTATAGTTTTGATGCAAAGTTGCTTAATAACCAGTTAAATTGGTTAAACCGAGATGGTTAAGCGTTATCTCTATCTATTTGTATTTACGGTACGGTAAGTCTTTAGGTTGTGCCGTTTATTTGAATTCGAGTATAGAGGACTTATGACTATAGAATCTAAACTATTAATAAAAACAATACAATATATCCATCTAATTTGTATAAAAAAGACTTGCCTCACAAATTTGATGGCCTGAATTTAGGCGTTTTTCATGGACAATGCTATGATAAATGACATTTTATTTTTCAAGATTGGCATAGATCAATGAAAATTGTTGCAGATGAAAATTTAGCATTTACAGACTACTTTTTTGCAGATATTGCAAAAATTGACCATGTGGCAGGGCGTACTTTAACCCCGCTACAGTTGCAAGGTGCAGATGCATTGTTGGTTCGCTCAGTAACGCAAGTCAATGCAGCTTTATTAGACCAACAAGCCATTGGCTTTGTGGGGAGTGCAACCATTGGAACCGATCATTTGGATACTCAGTATTTAAATGAACAGCACATTACATGGGCAAACGCTGCAGGGTGTAATGCACAAGCTGTGGCTGAATATGTAATCACCGCTTTATTGTATTTAAGACCCCATTTACTGTCTAACCCATCTTCTTTAACGCTTGGCATTGTTGGTTTGGGAAATGTGGGGCAGCGATTGGCACATTTGGCACAACATTTAGGGTTGCGAGTGATTGGCTATGACCCATTTGTAGATGATCAGCATATTGAACAGGTGTCATTTGATCAGTTATTACAAGAAGCCAATGCGATTTCAATTCATGTGCCTTTGACTCAACACGGTTTATATCCAACGTTTCATTTATTCAATGCAACAACCTTCGCGCAGTTAAAACAAGATACCATTTTAATTAACAGTGCAAGAGGCCCTGTAGTTGCTGAACAAGATTTAATTGCCGATCTCAAGCAAACACAGCGTGATGTGGTCTTAGATGTGTTTGAGCATGAACCAAAAATCTCAAAACAGTTGCTAGATCTTGTACGAATTGCAACACCACATATCGCAGGATATAGCCTTGAGGGTAAAGCCAAAGGCACACAAATGATTTATGAAGCATTTTGTCAGCATTATCATTTTGCTATAGAAAAACAGTATCAAACTCAACTGCCTCCATGTGATCGCTTTTTTGAAGGACAAGATTGGCACAATTCATTGATGCAGCATATAAACGCAATATATGATATTCAGGCAGATGACAGCAATTTAAGAGCATGTATCCATGATGGTGTTGTGAATCAAGCAGCATTTGATCAGTTAAGAAAAACTTATCCATTACGCCGTGAATGGGCATCTCATGGAGCGGATCTTCTATGAATCACATCTCGTATCAGCCCACATGTCAAATCACCATGTTGTCAAAGCGTGCTGCAATGTACCGCAAAATTCGAAAGTTCTTTGATGACAAAGGCGTGATGGAAGTTGAAACACCAATTCTATCTGCAGCAGGAAGCACAGACGTTTATTTGGCATCGGTGGCTGCACAGCGTCATGTGCATGGTCAGTTGGCCACTCATTATTTACAAACGTCGCCTGAATTTGCCATGAAACGTTTATTGGCAAGTGGCAGTGGGCCAATCTATCAAATATGCAAAGTCTTTCGAGATGATGAACATGGTCGTAAACATAACAGTGAATTTACCATGCTTGAATGGTATCGCCCTGATTTTTCATTATTAGATTTAATGCATGAAACTGCTGCACTGATTGAATTATGTTGTTTTGAGCGATTTGGTCAGATTAAACCTGTGGTGATCAGCTATAAACATGCTTTTCAAGATCGGCTTGATATTAATCCATTACAGGCAACGGCGTTTGATTTAAAGCAGGTTGCAGAACGAGTTGGGTTATCACTTGACTTAGGTGATGACCGTTTAGGGTATATGGATTTATTATTTTCACATATGGTTGAGCCAACGCTTGGTTTTGATACACCAGTTTTTCTGACTGATTTTCCTCAGGAAATGGCATCTCTTGCCAAAGTAAGGCGAGATGAAGATGGTGAAGCGGTCGCTGCACGATTTGAGGTCTATATTGAAGGTGTAGAACTTGCCAATGCCTATGATGAATTGTTAGACAGTGATGTATTAGCCACGCGCTTTGAAGCAGATAATGCTGCCCGCCAACAGTTGGGTTTAAGCGCTATGCCAATTGATCAACATTTGTTGGCAGCGATTCCACATTTACCCGCTTGTTCAGGTATTGCTTTAGGGCTTGACCGGTTACTCATGGTGGCGGAGCAGCAATCTCGTTTAGAACAGGTATTGACTTATCCTGCCCATTTGGCGTGATAAGGTCATGGTATTGATTAATGGTTTAATTCAAGCTGCTTGTCTTTAAAGCGTGCTTTTAATTCACCAAGTGCTTCAATCCGCTTTTTAATGAGCATTTCACCAATGTCAGGGCCTTTAACATATTCAGGCAAGTCTTGGGCTTTAATGTTACGAACACACACAACCGCTTCTTGAATATATTGAGCTTGTGGATATGGTCGGTCTTCTAATCCCAAACGACCTTTTGCATCACTTTCACAGGCTTGAATAAATTCAATGACTTGTTCCGGGCGTCGAAGCACATCAAGCTTTTGTAATAGACGCCATAATGTCCCAGGCTTTAAAATTAGGGCTTGATGACATTTTAAATGCTCTTTACACACAATGAGGGCTAATTTTTTGGTTTGGCTTGGCACTTTAAGACGATCACATAGTTCAGCAACAGGAACAACACCGCGTTCTTCATGCATGATGTGACGCGGTAAAATATGAGCAGGGGTAAGTGCTTTACCCAAATCATGAACAAGAACGGCAAAGCGTACATCTAAACTGTAATTTTGTTGGCAAGCTTGTTTGAGTGACATCAACGTGTGCACACCACAGTCAATTTCAGGGTGAAATTCAGGACGCTGCGGAATTCCAAATAAAGCATCAATTTCAGGAAATAAAACTTTTAAAGCACCACATGCACGTAATACTTCAAAATAGACCTCTGCATGCTTTTCCATCAGTGCACGTGAAGTTTCTTTCCATACACGTTCAGCGACCAAATGATTTAACTCACCAGATGCAACCAGTTTTTGCATGAGGGCTAGGGTTTCATCTGCCACTGTAAAACCATAAGATGCATAGCGTGCTGCAAAACGTGCCACACGTAAAACACGTAGTGGATCTTCAATGAATGCATCAGAAACATGGCGTAAAATCTTATGTTCTAAATCATATTTACCATGATAAGGGTCAAATAGCTCGCCGGTTTCTTCATCGCGTGCAATGGCATTAATGGTTAAATCGCGCCGTGATAAATCTTGTTCTAAGGTAATATCTGATGAAGTTGAAAAGGTAAAACCATGGTAGCCATTACCTTGTTTGCGCTCTGTACGAGCAAGCGCATATTCTTCTTTACTGGTCGGATGTAAAAAGACAGGAAAATCCTTGCCTACCGACTGAAAGCCTTGTGCAATTAATTCTTCTGGCGATGCACCGACCACCACATAATCTTTTTCTTGGTAAGGGTGGCCAAGGAGCTGATCTCGCACTGCACCACCAACTAAATAAACACGCATGAAAAAACCTCTATTCTAAACATTATCATGCATCAGAATAGAGGTTTGTACAAGTCACAACATGACATCAAATGTCAAATGTTTAGCTGTCTTGTTGAATTGCCGCAACAGTTAATGCAGTCATATTCACCACACGACGTGTTGTTGCCGTTGGAGTGAGAATATGCACAGGTTTTGCAGCACCAAGTAGAATTGGACCTACAGTCACATTTTTACCTGAGGTTGATTTTAAAAGATTAAATGAAATGTTTGCAGCATCCAAGTTTGGCATAATCAAAAGATTTGCTGAACCTGTATAGTTTGACTGTGGTTGAGCAAATTGACGAATATTTTCATCAAGTGCTGCATCACCATGCATTTCGCCTTCAACTTTTAAGTCAGGTGCTTGTTGTGCAAGTAAACTGTAAACTTCACGCATTTTTTGCGCACTTGGATCAGTTTGATTGCTTCCGAAGCTTGAATGTGAAAGTAAAGCCACACGTGGTTCAATACCAAAGCGACGTACTTCTTCAGCAGCTAAAATAGTCATTTCAGTAAGTTGTTCTGCTGTTGGGTTTGTATTGACATACGTGTCTGCAATGAACAAGTTACGGTCAGCCAACATCAGTGTATTTAAGCTAAAGAAATGGTTTGAACCTTCTTTTTTACCAATCACATGACGGATAAACTCAAGATGGGTTTCATAGCTGCTATAAGTACCACATAGCATGCCATCAACTTGTCCAGTTTTAACGAGCATTGAAGCAAGTAAGGTTGCGCTACGGCGTGCTTGATGCTGAGCATCGCTTGCAGTAACACCTTGACGCTTCATGATGTCATGATAGGTTTTCCAAGTTTCTTCATAGTGTGGATTGTTTTCAGGATCAATAATTTCGATATTGATTCCGCTGTGCAAACGCAAACCAAATTGTTTGATTTTCTCTTCAATCACAGCAGGGCGACCAATTAAAATTGGACGAGCAATGCCTTCATCTACCACAACTTGCGCTGCACGTAACACACGTGCATCTTCACCTTCGGCATAAGCAATACGTTTTGGTGCTTTTTTCGCTTTAGCAAAAATCGGCTTCATAATGAAGGCTGTGTTATAAACAAACTCAGACAGCTTTTGCTGATAAGTTGCCATGTCTTCAATAGGACGTGTTGCTACACCTGAATCCATTGCAGCTTGTGCAACAGCAGGCGCAATTTCTAAAATTAAACGTGGATCTAGTGGGCCTGGAATTAAATATTCACGACCAAATGCAGCGGCTTTTTCGCCATAAGCAGAGGTATCTGCTTCAACATGTGCCATACGTGCAATTGCATGTACACATGCAATTTTCATTTCTTCATTAATGGTTGTTGCACCTACATCTAATGCACCACGGAAGATATATGGGAAGCAAAGGGCATTGTTAACTTGGTTTGGATAGTCAGAACGTCCAGTTGCCATGATCACATCATCACGGACTGCGTGTGCATGTTCAGGCAAAATTTCAGGGTTTGGGTTAGCCAAAGCAAAAATGATTGGTTGATCTGCCATGGTTTTAACCATGTCTTGAGTTAAAATGCCTGCAGCAGATAAACCTAAGAACATATCTGCACCATGAATCACTTCATGAAGCTGTGTTGCTTGGATGTCTTGTACATAACGCTGTTTTGATGCATCTAAATTTTCGCGCGCTGTTGTTAATAAGCCACGTGAATCTGCTACAGTGATGTTTTCGCGTTTCACACCAATAGCACATAATAAATCAAGACAAGATAATGCAGCTGCACCCGCACCTGATGCGACAACTTTTAAATTTTCAATTTTTTTGCCGCTAATTTCTAAGGCATTAAGCAGTGCTGCACCAACAATAATACTGGTTCCGTGTTGGTCATCATGAAATACAGGAATATTCATGCGTTCACGAAGTTTTTGCTCAATGTAAAAACATTCTGGTGCTTTAATATCTTCTAAGTTAATGCCGCCAAATGTAGGTTCAAGTGCTGCAACCAAATCAACGATTTTATCTGGATCATTTTCAGCAATTTCAAGGTCGAATACATCAACACCTGCAAACTTTTTGAATAAAACACCTTTACCTTCCATGACAGGTTTTGATGCTAAAGGACCAATGTTTCCTAGGCCAAGTACCGCGGTTCCATTACTGATGACAGCCACAAGGTTACCACGAGCAGTATATTTTGCAGCAGTTGATGGGTCACGTGCGATTTCAAGGCAAGGTTCAGCAACACCTGGAGAATAAGCTAGGGCTAAATCGCGTTGGTTGCTGAGCTGTTTGCTTGGCGTGACACTGATTTTACCTGGCGTTGGAAATTCATGATAAAATAAGGCTTGTTGCTTAAGTGTTTGATCGTCCATTTCTATCTCATTGGCTTTTACAATAAATTAAGAAGTTCATGCTGGTGCATCGTATTTCAATTTCAATATAGCACTACTTCTTGTTTCAGCACAGTTACAACAGGTCAAAAATATGCAACTGAGCTGATTTTATTGAATAATCTTTAAACGTTAGCGGAAAATTTGCTGAAGATATAAGCTGGCATCGGTCGCATTGAGCGGTTTAGAAAAAAAGTAGCCTTGCACAATATCGCATTCTTTTTGGTGGAAAAAGTCCAATTCTTCTTGTGTTTCAACACCTTCAACTACAATCACTAAAGACATGGCTTTGCCCATGGCAATGATGGCATTCAATACTGCTTTTTGTGTTTTGTTATGCATATTTTTAACAAAATATCGATCAATTTTAATAATATCAAACGGAAATTCAGTCAAATATGCAAGCGAAGAATAGCCTGTCCCAAAATCATCTAAAGAAAGTTTGATATTTCTTGCTTTAAATTCATTCAGTAAATCACGGATATAATCTGTTTTTTCAACCAATGACGACTCGGTAATTTCAAATTCTAAACAGTCACCATCCATTTGATATGTTGCCAATATTTCATCAAGTGATTTGAGCAATTTGCCACGATAAAGCTGCTGCGGATCAACATTAATTGAAATTCGTACTTTTGGTAGGTTAAGATCTTGCCAAATTTTGAGCTGATGTACCGATGCTTCAAGAACATATTCACCAATATCTGAAATTAAACTGGTTTGCCGTGCAAATGATAAAAAATATGCAGGGGACATAAGTCCTTTTTCAGGGTGCTTCCAACGAATTAACGCTTCAAAACTTACAATTTGATGGTTTGACAATTGAATTTTAGGCTGATAATACACCTCTAATTCATTGTTTTTAATTGCTTGTCTTAGTTTGTTTTCTAAGTCAACATCTTGAATATATGCATTATTCTGATCTTTTGAATAATACTGTACAGTGTTTCCACCGACACGTTGTGCTTGTAATAAGGCTTGATGGGCATGATTGTTAAGTTGATCAAAATCAAGCGCATGTTCTGGAAAAATTGCTGCACCTAATGACACAGTAAGGATCAATTCTTGATTGGCTACATTTAAAGGTTCACTAAAACTGCTTACAATCTGTCCGCAAGTTTCTTGAATACTCGGGCAGGTATGATCAATTTCATAAACCAAAACAAATTCTTCACGATTCAAATACGCAATCATAAAGGCATTTGGGTTAGTAATTCTCAAATGTTCTGCCACTTGTTGTAAAAGTAATGTTGTGGTTTGATTGCCTAAGAATTCATTGAGTGCTGTAAAACGATCGATGGATAAATGAATAATGGCAAGCTGAGAAATGTTTTGTCGCTCAGTAATTAAATATTCATAGACTTTATAGTTGTAGTAAAAACGATTTGGTAGACGGGTCACAGTGTCGTAATTTTCAAGATAAGACAGACGCTTTTCTTGCTGTTTGTAGTCTGTTAAATCTGAAATGATACCGACATATTGTACCGTATTTAAGTATTCATCTTTGACCACTTGAATATGACACCGCATGTTCAATTCTTTACCTGAAATAAAGCGTTCTTCAAATTCACCTTTGAATTGACCTTTTTTCAGGACTTGGTCTGTGATTGAGTAATGTAAACTACGTTTTGATGTGTCATAACTGTCTGTAATCTCAAAGATATTCTTTTCAAGTACATGGCGTTCACTTAATCCTGTCATTTTATAGAAAAAGGGATTAGCACTGACATAATTGAGTTTAGCATCTAAGATGACAATGCCTAGATCCACATATTTAATAATGTTACTTGATTGCTCAATGCGATCACGGTCTTGTTTTTGTTGCTCAATATTTTTAAACAAACCAATCATAAATGTGGGTTCAACAGTCCCTGGTTTATTTTGAATAATTTGCCCAATAGCAGCAAACCAAACCCATGTATTGCCATGAAAAATTCGACATTCACATTGAAAAATTTCATCTTGATGAATAAAGTGATGCTTTAATTGTTTAAGAAAAATGGCAATATCATCAGGATGAATAATGCCTTCTAAATATTTTTCTATGATGGCATCATTTTTTAGGGTAGCAAAAAATTGGTCATTTTCTTTAAAAATGCCTGCAGTAATATCCCATTCCCAAGTATGGTTATAGGTGGTTTTTTTTGCCAATTCAATGATATGTTGTTGCTTGTAAATTAAACTAATTTGGTCTGATAATTGATGCTGATATTGGTCAAGTTGCTGTTGGGTGTGTTCGTTTTTTCCTTCTAAATCATGCTGTGTTTGCAGCATTTTTTCTAATTTTGTATTTAAATTTTGCTGTTGATGCTGCTGTACTTTTAACTGATCCTGATGCTTTTCAATATAACTTTCAGACTTAATCAATTGTTTCACATGCTTGGTGTATAGGCGATTTAAGCTGATTGCACATAAGCAGACAGCAATAAAAATAAAATTAAATGACAGCGGAATAAAGGGGTTGGTTGTGTCATTTGGTAGCGGTTGTAATAGCAAAATTGGAAAACAGACGGGTAAAGCAACCAAAAAGAAATAAATTAAACGATAGCTTAAATAGACCAAAGCAAAAAACAGTGAAGAAATGACCAAGACCAAGGCCAAATAAAAGGTATCTGAAAAGAGCAAATGATGATAATTAGAAGGCAGATAAATATGTACCAAGTAGACAAAGAAGCCAATATTTAATCCTGTGATTAAAGTAATGACTTCATGGAAATGGTGCTTAATTTGAATATTTTGGATGTTTTTAGCAAACCACTGCGTATAGATAAACGCACTGATACTTAAAATACTACTGACAATAAAATAGGTGTTAAAAATAAATTCATGGTTGCTTGAATTAAAGCGATAATTAATAAATATAAAAAAATAAGTTAGAAAAGTTGTGGCTAAAAAATAAGGAATCGTTTGTGCAGAATGCTTTATTTTATGCTGTTTAATCTTTTCATTTAATAAGTCATTTTGTGTGAAAGGCATGGATTATCCCACATAAAAAACGGTAATTCTGTTACTCATTTCTCCATTTTAACGTTAAAAGTTAAAAAAACTAGAAAAATTTCCGATTTGCTCATGACTTTAGTATGAAGTTGAGAATCGATAAAGCAACAACAGGGGCTGTTTCTGTTCGTAAGACACGCTCACCAATACACCAATTTTTAAACCCAGCTTGATTGGCTTGTTCAATTTCATGTGCAGATAATCCACCTTCAGGCCCAACCAAAAGACATACGTCATGGCTCAACTGCGCTGTAATGTCTTCAGCATGGTCATCTGTTGGCGCAAGCACGAACTTTGTGTTTGGCAGGGAATGTTGTAACCACTCCGTGAGTGGCAAGGGCGGGAGGACACGTGGAATTTGATTTAAACCACATTGCTCACAAGCTGCAATGGCAACAGCTTGCCAATGGTCAATTTTCTTTTGATCACGCTCATACTTTAAACGCATTTCGCAACGTTCGCTGGTCAGAAGTTGAATGCTGCTGACACCAAGCTCTACAGATTTTTGAATGGCATAATCCATACGGTCGCCTTTGGACATGACTTGACCGAGTACAGCACGAAACTGCGGTGTGCGATTGTCTGCACAAAACGACTCAACTGAAATAGTCGCATTTTTTTTATTGATTTCAATCAATTGAACCGTATATTCGCCACCTTGATTATTAAATAATACCGCTTGATCACCTACTTTCGCGCGTAATACCCGTACCCAATGATGAAAAACAGGTTCAGTCAATTCAGTTGGGTGGTTTACTGCTAAGTCTGCATCAATATAAAAGCGGTTACTCATAAGGTTTCAAAGCCCAATCAATTTCAAAGTAAATAATATAAGTGTCATTTGATATTGTATATTAGCCTTTCGATAATACACATTCAAAACGATGTCCATTCATATGGGCATGACCTCTGCCTGATGTGAAAAGACTAAACAAGGTATGATGACAATGGTCGGCATCATACCTGTTGTTTGTTAAATATCAATACGTCTATTTAAAATCTTGAAATCAGAAGGACTATTCGATTTAAAAATACTTTAAAATTCGAATCTGTTTATTGTTGTGCTTGAATTTTGAAAATGCAGAAACCACAGGGTAGAGTAAAAGACATAATACCAAACTCATTGCCCAAAGACTGATGACATGATCAAAACCAAAATATTGCCCTTGATTTAAGCCAAAGTAGGCAACTGCTGCGATATACATCAGTTTAAGCACATAAAGATGAATAATATAAAAGAACATTGGTACTGAGCCAAAAGTTACCAATACACGTAACCATGATTGATGCTGTAAATGTTCAAGTAAAACCAGTAACAACAAACCAATCCCAACATTCCATGCAATAAATAAAAGAGAAGGTGGGTATTTAGTTAAGTTAAAAAAGCTACACAGGGTTTCTAATGCTGTTGGCATTGTTTGCCAAACATGATCCCCATATATGTTCAATAATCGCAAACTAAAAAAGAGCAATAAGGCTGTGATGGCGACAGAGAGCAAAGCTTTTTGTCGCTGCCCAACCGATACAGCTGAGTTAAACCAAGTTTGTCCGATGTTATATCCAAGTAAAATCACACCAATCCATGGTAAAACAGGATAAGAAGTTCGAATACGAAGTGCTGAACCCACATCAATCCAACCGCGTTGATGCAATATATTCCATAACGGCTGAAAAGCTGAGTGAGGAAATGAAAGGTGATCAAGCAAATTATGGCCACAGATGATCAGCAAAGCAATTGCCCATCGCAGGTTTTTAGGCAAGGTGATTAATGCTGCGAGTGCAATCATACTAATGCCGATTGCCCAAATGACTTGGAGGTAAATGGTATTCGGAATGATTTGCCCAGTCCAAGCAAAATTCACGAAAGTCAGCTCAAGCACAATTAAAAATAAACCACGTTTTAGTAAAAATGATTGTGTGGTTTTCAGTTGCTGATGCTTTGAGTGATATAAAAATGCTGATAAACCCGTTAATAAGACAAAAACAGGTGCACATAAATGTGCCAAAGTCCGGCTCAAAAAAAGAGTAGGCTCAGTTTCGCTGATGATCATAGGATCAGGCACTTGATGATGTAAGAAAAAGGTTTCTCGAACATGATCGAGCATCATGATCAAAATAACTAGTCCTCGCAAAGCATCGATTGCGATTTGCCGATGAAGATTCTGAATGGCCATGACTCTAAATATAATTAAATGATATGTTATAAGGTAACATATATTGCCGAAGGATAAACCATGACAAACAATAATTATTTAAATTAGAGAATAAGAACAATGAATTAATTTAAATGGAATGTTGATGTTTTAATTTAGTGCAAGTACCCGTTTGTACTTGCACATACAGGACTTTACAGTTTAGCTTAAACGGTAATATTTATAATGTGCTGTGCCACTATACACCGCATAACCATTTTGTCTGAAATCAGAAACCCAATCTTTGCCAGTATAGCCTGCAATATGACCATACTCATGTGATTTTGTACGCGAAATAATATATATATCGCCTTTTTGTGGGTTATTAAATGCTGGACTAATTTGTTTATAACCAATTTTTTCTAAAGTACGTCCCCAATCTGCAGCAGCGATTGGATGTGAAACCACTTGTGCACCTGCTGACTCAAGCGCTAAACGAACATGCTTGGCACATTTTTCTGTACTGCGTCGATGGGCATTGAGTGCAAGGGTGCTTGAAAATTTACTGACATTGATTGCTTTTTTATGTTTGCTGGTTTGGGCAGTTGCAGTATAAGTTTGGGAATGACGATGTTTTGATTTGTTCTGTGCTTTTAACTTTTGCTGAGTAGCAACTGGTGTTTTCTTTTGTACAGTGGTATGTGTGGTATGTTTCTTTGTACTTGGCTTTTTATGTGCCGTTGATTTTTGTTGAGCATGTGCTGTGATATGAGTATGTACGCTGGCATGGTGAGCGTGATTTTGGTGATGTGTATGGTCAATCATTACAAAATAATTCTCTTTAAACGCATGACATAGTGAATAAATTATTCAGCCATTTTTTAGAAGATGCCATACTACAATATCAATTCAATGCAATCTAGAGAATGACAATGAAAAAGACCGATTAAAATGTAATGAATTAATGCATTATAAAAAAATAAAATTTATTAATCATCTATTCATTTCATAAAATAGAATAAGACAATTGTATAATGTTAATTTATCAGTCATTAAAATAAAATAAGTAGCTCATTTAAAATAAATTTAATAATAATGTCATATTTTGGAAATATTTTAACGTAAATTAAATTATAATAATTTTGTTCAATTTAGCCAACAGCACCTAGTGTTTCTGATCAGTTTAATTGAGCAAACTATCAATAAAAGACCATTAAAATCATTTATATTTATTGAATGGTTTCTCTATCAGCTTAATTTTGATCTTAATATTTGGGTAAACTATAATGATATTATTGGAGTATGAGTAAATCTCTTAAAGAGTCATTTTATAATGAAATTTATGTTCGATGAGTAAATGTGTTTGTCATATATTTGAATAGAACCCATTTTATTATAAGACATCTTAATAGTTGGTATA
Source organism: Acinetobacter apis (assembly GCF_900197575.1). Classification (GTDB taxonomy): domain Bacteria; phylum Pseudomonadota; class Gammaproteobacteria; order Pseudomonadales; family Moraxellaceae; genus Acinetobacter; species Acinetobacter apis. The sequence continues at coordinate 261,428 of NZ_FZLN01000001.1, forward strand.
AGAGGGGATTTTAAATACATGGCTATGATAATTTAATTTAAAAAACCGATTATTACTATAAAAATATACTGTTTTTACTATCGAATAAATTTCAGTACCATAGATTTAATTCAAGAATGTGACTCCATCGGGATATGAATCATGTTAGACCAAAATATTAAAACACAACTGAAAGCTTATCTAGAACGATTAGAGAGCCCAATTGAAGTAATTGCATCTTTAGATGAATCAGATAAGTCAACTAAAATTAAAGAGCTTGTTCAAGAAATTGCTGAATTATCAGATCAAGTGACTGCACGTTTAGATGGTCAAAATGCGCGCCGTCCAAGTTTTGGTATTGCAAAAGCAGGCGAGGAACCTCGTGTTCACTTTGCAGGCTTGCCAATGGGGCATGAATTTACATCTTTGATTTTAGCATTGTTACAAGTGTCTGGCTATGCACCTAAAGTGTCAGATGACATATTAGCGCAAATCAAAGCTTTAAACATCAAAGCAAATTTTGATGTGTTTGTGTCATTAACATGCCATAACTGTCCAGATGTTGTACAAGCTTTAAACTTAATTGCAATTTATAATCCACATGCAACTGCAACCATGATTGACGGCTCATTCTTCCAAGATGAAGTTGAAGAACGTAAAATTATGGCAGTACCAATGTTGTTCCAAAACAATGAGCATATTGGCCAAGGTCGTATGACACTTGAAGAAATCGTTGCCAAGTTAGATACCAATTCAGCTGAAAAAGAAGTTGAAAAGCTAAATGCAAAAGATGTGTTTGATGTCTTGGTTGTTGGTGGTGGTCCTGCTGGTGGTACTTCAGCAATTTATGCTGCACGTAAAGGCATTAAAACAGGTATTGTTGCTGAGCGTTTTGGTGGTCAGGTCATGGATACCATGGACATTGAAAACTTCACAACAGTTCAGCGTACAGTTGGTCCTAAATTTACCAGCGAAATGGAAGCACATGTTCGTGAATACAATGTTGATATCATGAACTTACAACGTGTAAACAAATTGCTTGGTGCAGATCAAACTGAAAACGGTCTTGTATCAGTTGAGCTTGAAAATGGTGCAATATTAGAATCAAAAACAGTGATTCTATCTACAGGTGCACGTTGGAGAGAACTGAATGTACCAGGTGAAGATGAATACCGTACACGTGGTGTTGCTTATTGCCCGCACTGTGATGGTCCATTATTCAAAGGCAAACGTGTTGCTGTGATTGGTGGTGGTAACTCAGGTGTTGAGGCTGCGATTGATCTTGCAGGTATTGTTGAACATGTGACATTAATTGAATTTAGTAATAAATTACTTGCAGACCAAGTTTTACAAGATAAGCTCTATAGTTTGCCGAACAGTACTGTGATTTTAAGTGCATTAACCACTGAAGTCATTGGTGATGGTTCACAAGTCACTGGCTTAAAGTATGAAGACCGTGTCCGTGGTGGTGAACAAACTGTTGCCTTGTCAGGAATTTTTGTTCAAATTGGTTTATTGCCAAATACAGACTTCCTTAAAGACAGCCAAGTTGAGTTATCTAAGCGCGGTGAGATTGTAATTAACGAGCGCAATGAAACCAATGTTAAAGGTGTATTTGCTGCAGGTGACTGTACAACTGTCCCATACAAGCAAATCATTGTTGCGACAGGCGAAGGCGCAAAAGCATCATTATCTGCATTTGATTACATTATTCGTTCAGGTCAATAGTCTGTTCAATATAAAAAAGCCAAAGTTTAACTTTGGCTTTTTTTATGTCTAAATAAAGGGCGATCTTTAATCAAAACGGTAAATATCCATACCTAATGTACCCATCGAAAAACTGCTGTGTACTATGCTAAAGAGATGACCCATGCCCATAGCGAAAAATAAAGGTGCAAGATGCTCTAGGGTTGGATGGTTTTTCTCTAAAAATGGTAATTTTTGTACATTTAAGACAGCAGAGTAATCATATTGAGTGAGTTTTTGCACCACATAATTTTTAAACTCTTTTGCCCATATAGGTGTTTCAACAGGCGCATCATGCCATGATAATTCAGATAAGTTATGTGTAATGCTGCCTGAACCACATAGTAATATTTGCTCTTTTCTAAATACAGAGAGTGTTTGACCAATTTGATAAATTTGTTCAGCCGTACATGCCATAGGCAATGAAATCTCAATGACAGGAATGTTGGCATCAGGATACATATGCAATAAAGGCATCCATACACCATGGTCTCGGGGACGGCTGCTATTGGCATTGGCTTGAATATCAGCTTGTGCTAGGCATTTTAAAACACGTTCTGCCAATTCAGGATCGCCTGGCGCAGGATAACGAATACGGTATAACTCGTCAGGAAAACCACGAAAATCATGCCATGTTTCAGGGCGGATACAGGTGCTGACTTCTAAGGTTGTACTTTCCCAATGAGCAGACATCACAATAATTGCTTTGGGTTTAGGCAAGTTAATGCTTAAACGATGTAATGCTGGCCCTACTTGTTCAGGATCTAAAGCGAGCAACGGCGAGCCATGGGAGATAAATAGGCCCGGCAAGGTTTGGAGTTGCATAAAATTCCTTCGAAATCAATATGAGTGGAACGTAGGACTAAATTTAAGCTCGATGATAGGGATGATTGTGGTTAATGGTCATAGCACGATACAATTGTTCAATTAACATGACGCGAACAAGCGGATGGGGCAGCGTGAGTTTAGACAATGACCAATGCCATGCAGCAGCACGTTTAATTTCTTGACTTAAACCATCAGGCCCGCCAATCGCAAGCACAATGTCTTGTCCATCAAGCATCCAAGATTGCATGGTTTCTGCTAACTTTTCAGTTGAAAACTCACGGCCGTTGACTTCAAGTGCAATTAAAATCTCATTGCCTTTCATGGCATTTAAAATTGCTTCGCCTTCAATTTGACAGTATTTTAAAATGTCTGCATCAGAGTCATTTTTACCACGTTTTGCCATTGGAAGTTCAACAAATTGGGTTTGAACAAAGGGCTGAATACGCTTTAAATAATCATCAACACCAGTGATGACCCATGCAGGCATTTTTTGACCAATCGTCAGGATGCGAATTTTCATAAACGCCGTATATATCTGTAAAAATAGACCACTATTATAACTTGATCAATTCAGCACACCAATGCTTTTTACAGTAAGCTGAATATGACACAAACTCACAATATCGCTACAGGATCTTAAAAAAATAATTTATATCAAAATGATCTATACAATTGAGTGTATGTTTATTACATAAGATGTTGAATTATCCATTAAATATCCAGTTTATTTTGCATAAATTAATAGGTGTTTACTATGAACCATACTGAGTGATATTGCACTCAGGGGAGTTTTAAATTTAATGTTGAAAAAAAATATACTTGTTTACAGTTTATTGGTCAGTACCACATGTGCAAGCAGTCTTACATTTGCAGATCCATGGCGGGGGGATCGAGATGATCGTCAAAGAGATTGGCAGCAGCGTGCACCTCAAAGTGATCAATATCGCCGGCCTGTAGCTCGTTATGATGATCGCGACCGTTACCGTGGTGATCGTGATCGAGGGCCTGTCTATTATAATCAATCCTATGATCGACGTTACTACCACCAACCGAGTTATGGTCATAACAACCGCTGGCACCGCGGCAGTTATGTACCACGAGACTATTGGGGACCAAGCTATCGTGTAAACAATTGGCGTGGTCGTGGACTACCGCCACCGCCACAAGGGCACCGTTGGTTGAATGTGAATGGGCAATATATTTTGATTGCTGCTGCAACAGGCATTATCACCAGTATTTTATTGCACCAATAATTTAATATGATTAAAAAAGCCACTTATTGAAAGTGGCTTTTTTATGGCTTTAAAAATTAGTGACGTGTTGCTTTATTCTCTGCAACAGGTTTTGCAATTGGCGTTGGCAACGGTTTTGTTGCTTCAGTCAATGCCAATGGCAAAATATCATCAATGGACTTGACGGCTTTAATTTCTAAGCCTTCTTTGACATTGTCTGGAATTTCTTTTAAGTCACGTAAATTGTCTTGCGGGATAAAGACCAGTTTAATACCGCCGCGATGTGCTGCAAGTAACTTTTCTTTTAATCCACCAATACGCAATGCATGACCACGAAGAGATGTTTCACCTGTCATTGCGATGTCTGCACGAATTGGAATCCCAGTAAAGGCAGAAACCAATGCAGTTGTCAGTGCTAAACCTGCTGATGGTCCATCTTTTGGTGTTGCACCTTCAGGTAAATGCACGTGGACATCGGTTTCTTCAAAACGAGTAGATTCAATTCCAAGTTCATCTGCACGTGTACGTACAATAGTCATTGCCGCTGTAATAGACTCTTTCATTACATCACCAAGTGAGCCTGTTGTAATGAATTTACCTTTACCTTTCACTGCAGCAACTTCGATGTCAAGCAACTCACCACCTACAGAAGTCCATGCCAAACCATTCACACGACCAACTTGTGGTGCTTCTTCAGCCATACCAAAGTCAAACTTATGTACACCTAAATATTCAGGTAAGTTTTCTTCGGTGACATCAACATGCAAGTTCTTTGCTTTGCTGCTCACGGCTTCTTTAACTACTTTACGTGCAACTTTAGATACTTCGCGTTCTAAACCACGAACACCTGCTTCACGTGTATAACGACGTACGATGTCACGAATCGCTTCTTCATGAACAGTCAGTTCTTTAGGACGTAACCCATTGTCTTTAACTGCCTTCGGAACAAGGTAGCGTGATGCAATGTTTACTTTTTCATCTTCGGTATAACCGGGTAGACGAATAACTTCCATACGATCTAACAATGCTTCAGGAATATTCATGCTGTTGGCAGTACAAATAAACATGACTTCAGAAAGATCAAGATCAAGGTCTAAGTAATGGTCGTTAAACTTACTGTTTTGCGATGGATCAAGCACCTCAAGTAACGCTGATGCGGGATCACCACGGTAGTCTTGTGCCATTTTATCAATTTCATCAAGCAAGAACAGTGGGTTCTTCACACCTGCTTTAGTCAATGACTGCACAATTTTACCTGGCATTGCACCGATATAAGTACGGCGATGACCACGAATTTCTGCTTCATCACGTACACCACCAAGTGCCATACGCACAAACTCGCGTCCTGTGGCCTTAGCAACAGATTCACCTAATGATGTTTTACCTACCCCTGGAGGACCAACCAAGCAGAGTACAGGGCCACGTAATTTTTTCACACGTGACTGTACTGCAAGATATTCAACAATACGTGCTTTTACTTCATCTAAGCCATAATGATCTTTATCTAAGATCTCTTGAGCTTTGTTTAAGTTAATGCTGACTTTGCTTGATTTGTTCCATGGTGTATCTAAAATGGCATCTAAATAGTTTCGTACCACAGCAGCTTCGCTTGATGCAGGTTGCATGGTTTTTAATTTACGAAACTCAGATTCTGCCTTTTTACGTACATGGTCTGGTAAATCTGCATCGGTAAGGCGTTTTTCTAACTCAGCAACTTCATCATCTGCACCGCCATTCATATCAGATAATTCACGTTGAATAACTTTCATTTTTTCATTCAGAAAGTATTCACGCTGATTCTTTTCCATTTGGCGTTTTACATTGTCATGTAGGCCTTGCTCAATTTGCTGCTCTTCAGATTGTTGCAACAAGTAATTGGTCACTTCTTGATAGTGACTGTCAAAGGCATCTTGCTCTAAAAAGTTTTGTTTCACTTCAATATTGAGCGGTACACGTGTTGCCACAAAGAACAACAATTGCAAAAGATCATCAATTTTATTTGCAGCAGCGATGAGTTCACGTGCATTACGTAATTTTGCTTCCGCGTATTGTGCAAACAATGTTTGTAATTCTTGCAAGTGTGTCTCTTGTGCTTGCAGATCTAAATTGACATGCAACGGCTGTAAACGGTGCTCTGCTTGAAGATACTCAGGCTCTTCAATGATTTTTTCAAGTTTGGCACGATGTAATCCTTCAATTAAAACCTTGATGCAGTTTTCATCATTTTCATGGTTTACAACTTGAATAATGCGCGCCACAGTACCGTATTGATACAAGTTATCTTGATCAATATTTTCAGTTAAAGAATCTTTTTGTGCGACAACAAACACCAAGTTATCGTTCTCACGGGCAATATCGACTGCTTTGATCGACTTTTCACGACCAACAAACAGCGCAATTTGCATATGTGGATAAACAACCACATCACGTAACGCTAAAAGAGGAAGTACATTTGGAATGGTTACTGGCTCTTTGGTATTTTCGTTATTTAAAATCTGTTCAGTCATAAACACTCCTAATGAGTAACAACATTGTTGTCTTATTCATTTAATAGTGATGCACTTTCGCCAAATTACAAGGGTAATTTCATTAAAAAATATAAAAAGCTGCGGATTCGATTGAAAATGATACGAAACATACTCTCATCGAGAGAACAAATAATGTTTATGTGGGGTAATTAATCCGTCCAATGACTGATCCCATGGATTACGTTGTAAACGTGTATTTGAAACTTGGAAATCGTGTGCAAGTCCAATGCGATAGGGGCGTTTAGGTGCAAATGATAAAGTACGGTCATAATAACCACCACCCATGCCAATACGAGTACCATATTGGTCGGCTAATACAAGTGGTAGAAATAATACATCCAATGTTTTTACATGATGCCCACGATGATTTTTAGGCTCTTTCATGCCTAATCGGTGCATGTAAAAACGCTGATTTTTATACTGCTGAAAAGAAATATTGACCCAAGTTAAAGTCTGGTTCATCGAAGTGATTTGAGGTAAATATACCTGCTTATGGTGCCGAAAACAAAGCTGAATTAAAGCATGAGTTTCTATTTCGCCAAAAGCAGATAAATATACGCCAATATGTTGAGCAGCTTTAAACTTTGGGTGTTTAATGATGTGTTTTAAAACATCCTGTGTAGCATGCTGCTGTTGATATTTGGACAAAGCACGCCGTGTATTTTTAGCTGTTTTACGTAGGAAGTGTAATGCGTCCATAGCTTCAAAAAAAGATACAAGGCTTAAATTTTAAGCCTTGTATCGAGGTATTGCAATGGAGGTATAGGATTAAGATTTTGCAGCGACTTTAGGTTCAGATGCAACAGGTTGAGATGCAGTAGCAGGGCTAGTGCGACCAACTTTCGCTTGAAGCTTTTGCATGATGTCTAACATTTGCTCTTGAGTTGTTGTCACTTGTGTTTGTAGCTGCTGAATTTTTTGTTCATTTGGTGCTTTTGATGAACCTTCTTGTGCAAGCTGCAAGCCTAGGTTGTTTGATTCAATCATCTTGCCACGGAGCTCATTGACTTCACTACTTTGAAGTTTAAGCGCAGTTAATTCTTGATTAAACCCATCGACAAAAGTTTTCATTTTATTGACGACAGCTTGAATATCTTCATCTTTACCTGATTGCGATGCTTTCACAGCTTCATTTTGAAACTCTAAGCCTTCTTCTGCTTTTTTATTGGATAGGGTTTCAACAGTTGATAAATCAGCTTTGATATGCTCAACATTATTTTGGCTATAAGTGACTTGCTGTGTTTGTTCAGCCGCTTGTTTTTCAGATGGTTTAGCACATGCTGTAAGCAAAAGCACCGAAGTACATAAAGTGGCAATCACTAAATTTTTCATAAACATCCTTAATTCATATTTTGATCAAACTAACTTTCATGGTGAATGAATCAATAACGCTTTATTCATTCTATTTAGATTTTGAATACTTTAGCATAGTTATTTAAATCATTTATTTTAAAACAGTAACATCAACAGATGGATAAATTTTCTCTATATCGAATAAATTGGCTCTGTATTCATAATTGCGATCACTGACTTGTTTGTCATATTCTTCAGCTTTTGGATCTTTATTGGTAATTGCTGTTAAATATTTTAAATAGCTATCATGTGATTTTATGTTGATTTCACGAAGCTCATTGCCTTCATTACTTTTGAGTTTTAATTGCGTTAAATTGCTTCTATCTTCAAGTATAAGGGCTTTAACATCATTGATTATTTTATCTTTTTCTTGTTGCGGTGTTGAGTCTGGCGCATTATCAATGACTGTTTTAACAGGAGCAAATTTTCGATTAAATTCTGTTTGTAGCGTTGAAAGCTGTTTAATATCAAAATCAATATCTTGAACTTGATGTTGGCTATAAGATTGAGTTTGTTTGACTTGTTGTGCTGATAGTTCAGACTCTTTACTGTATGCAGTTGGAATGATTAGTAGTTGTAGAACCATCAATGTAGAAATAAAACGCTGCACAATTTTCTCCTAATGACCTTGTTATATAGATTTTATTTTTAGTGAATATATAAGAATAGTTTTTAAAATTTATTAATGACCAAGGTCTTTAATTTTTAATATATGAATCGTGATTTATATCATATCTAAATCTGCTTTGATGTATATAGCATTTTTTAAAGTTATGATGATCTGATTTATTTTTTATCAGTGTTTTTATAGATTAAGTTTGCAAGAACAGGAGAATAAGAAACTAGCAGATCAAGCTAATGGCTCTTGAAACCGTAGATACCAAAATGATATTGAATACTATGCTGTAGATACAAAAAAACCAGCTTTAAGCTGGTTTTTTAATGCGTACCATGAATAAACATGGTGCCCGGGGCCGGACTCGAACCGGCACGCTTTGAGGGCGGGGGATTTTAAATCCCCTGTGTCTACCTATTTCACCACCCGGGCATGGGCGTGATAATAGATAAATAATGAATGAATAGCAAGTACTGAACATGAAAATAATGTTGGACTGTTCAGAAAATAACTAAAATTCATAAAATGTCGATGTGTTTGCTGATTTAATCAGCAAAATAATGAAATATATAAGAAATAAAAACGATGTATCACTTAAAAGAATATAAAAGCGATTGTTGCGAGTCGCTGTAAATAGATTAATCTAACATAGCTTCAATATATGTCATTCGATTAAATATTTTAAGAAGTTTATGTCGTCTAATCCAATAGAGAATTCAGCCTAAGTTTTATGCATTTCTTTATTGATAATGAGAATAATTATCTGTATATTTTCGGTAAATTTAAGATACGATTTGTTAAGCTTATGGCTCATTTTATGCGTTACCGTCTCTCTGTATTGTCTGCCTCTTTGTTGGTTATCTCATCAGCTTATGCTGATGAACAAGCAGTATTACCGACCATTACTGCATCAGCTGATCAAAATCAGATGTCTTATGCTGCAAAGCAAGATCAATCGACACTTCGAACACAGCAAAAAAATTTAGATATTCCACAAACAGTGAATGTGGTGTCATCAAAATTTATTAGCGATTATAACCCTGCTAATTTAGACAATGCGCTGACGCAAGTCAGTGGTATTACACAAGGTAATACGTTGGCAGGAACACAAGACACCATTATGAAGCGAGGCTTTGGTGATAATCGTGATGGTTCTGTCATGGTTAATGGCTTGCCAATTGTGCAGGGCCGAGTAATGAATGCCGCAGTCAGCCAAGTTGAAGTATTAAAAGGTCCTGCTTCATTGTTATATGGCATTATGGATCCAGGTGGTGTAGTCAATGTTGTGACGAAGAAGCCGCAAAAACAACAAAGTACGTTGCTTTCCATTTATGGTTCAAGCTATGAACGCAGTAAAAATGGTGGCGGTGCAACTGTTGATACAACAGGACAGATTGGCACTAGTGATTTTTCATATCGACTGATTGCAGATGCATCACGTAAAGATTATTGGCGTAGTTTTGGTCATATTGAGCAACAATTGATTGCACCTTCATTGCAGTGGGAACACGGTGCAACCAAAGTAAACGTCAGTTATCAATACCGTAATTTTGATGTTCCTTTTGATCGTTCAACCATCGTTGATCGATTTGGTACAGGAAAAGTATTACCAATCTCTAAATATACTCGTTTAGATCAATCTAGCAACCAAATGTCTGGTGAAGACCATCTTGCACAATTAACCATTGACCATCAGTTGAATGAACAATGGTTGCTACATGGGGGCTACAGTTATAATCGAGAAACTTATGATGCAGGGCAAATGCGTGTGGTGCCTGGTTCATTAAATACCACCACCAATACTTTAAAACGCAGTAATGATGCCACAACTGGCGCACTGAGCGTTGCTAGTGTTGGACAGTTATATTTAAATGGGCAAATGACTTTATTTGGTTTGCGTCATGATTTACAAGTGGGCGCAGAAAGCTCATATGTAAAGTATTATCGTAAAGACTTATGGCGAACAACAGCCGCAAATCAAAAAACGATTAATTATAATACTCTCGCAGGAACAAATTTAACCACGTCGTCTTCTATTGATCCTGCATCAAGCGATCAAACCAATAAATTACATACCTATGGCATGTATATTCAAGATTCTGTGTATTTAACAGATCAATGGATTGCTGTACTGGGTGCACGTTATACCCATTGGCAGCAAACTGCAGGGCGTGGACGTCCGTTTGCTTTAAATACCAATACAGATGATGGAAAATGGTTACCACGTGCAGGATTGGTATACAAAATTAATGACCAAGCATCTGTATATGCGAGTTACACAGAATCATTGAAACCGAGTTGGACAATTGCGCCTTTAAAAACGCAGCTTACAAGTGATGTACCGCCAGAAGAAAGTAAATCTTATGAAATTGGTTTTAAATATGAATTAGATTCACGCCTTAGCGCAAATCTAGCTGTTTATGACATTAAGAAAACCAACATTATTGATAATGACACCATCACTAATGTTTCTACAGCACAAGATGCACGTTCACGTGGGGTAGAACTTGATATTAGCGGCCGTTTAACCGACAAACTAGATGCCATTTTGACATACGCTTATACCGATGCCAAAGTGACTGCATCTACGAATGCCACTGCTGTGGGCAAGAATCTTCCTAATGTGGCTAAAAATACTGCCTCGTTATCATTGACTTATGATTATGGGCAATTGGGGCTTGGTAATTTAAGATTAGGTACAAGTGGTAATTATGTAGGGGATCGACCAGGCGATGACTCAAACAATTTTAAGTTGCCTAATTATACCTTGGTCAATGCATTTGTAAGTTATGACACCAAGCTGTATGGTCAAGCAATTAACTTGAAATTTAATGTAAATAATATATTTGATAAAGACTATTTAACAGCAACCACTATGGCAGATACAGCAGCATATTTAAATGTTTCACGCGGTGATTCACGCGAGTATATGCTTCGCGCCACAATGAAGTTTTAATTAAAAATGATGCATGAGAAGAGGTGTAACAACACCTCTTTTGTGCATGAGGAACGTAATGATATGAACGGATTAGCATACCGATTAATAGGTATTTTTTTGGTGTTACTTAGTAGCATAAATTTTGCACAGGCGGCAAAGATTATGCTTGTTTCACAAACACAAGGTCGTGAAGCAGCTTCTGATCAAAATATTGCACAATATTTGTCAAAGCAAGGCCATCAGGTTGAGATTGTAGATCAGTCAATTGATCCAACGACAATTAAACAAGTTGATCTTATTATTTTATCTTCGACTGTAGCATCAAAAAGCTTAAAAACAGGGTGGAGAAATTTAAACTACCCACTAATGACATGGGAAAATGATTATTTAGATGATCTTGCCATGACCGGCAAACGAGGTGGAACAGATTTTGGGGAAAACGAAAAAGAACGTTATTTATGGTTGGTCAATCAGCCAAATGTATTGTCTGCTAAATTGCCAGCTGGCACAGCCAATGTATATAAAAAACAAGCAGCAATGAATTGGGGTAAACCTGGGCTTGGCGCAACCATTATTGCAACAATCTATGGTCAGCCTGAGAAAGTGGCAATTTGGGCTTATGAAAAAGGCAGTACCATGGATTATGAAACCTTGGCACCTGCACGCCGTTTAATGTTTTTTATCGCGAATGATACATTTGATAATTTATCTGACGATGGTTTGAAATTATTTGATGCATCTGTGGCATGGATGTTAGCCAAGAAATAAGAATGATAGACACAAAAAAACCAGCTTTAAGCTGGTTTTTTAATGAGTACCATGAAGAAACATGGTGCCCGGGGCCGGACTCGAACCGGCACGCTTTGTGGGCGGGGGATTTTAAATCCCCTGTGTCTACCTATTTCACCACCCGGGCATAGTTTCAAGATTGGAGGCGGAGGTCGGAATCGAACCGGCGTACACGGAGTTGCAGTCCGCTGCATGACCACTCTGCCACCCCGCCATATCTTGGTGATGGGTATATTAGCAAGCTTTTCAAAAAAAACAATACTTAACTTTGAATATATGTTCATTAAATCAACATGTAAAATAAAGATCCGTAAATAATGATGTATTATTCTGCTATTCGTTTTAAATCGTCTTGGAGATGCACTGTGTCATTGGTTTTAGATGGAAAGTTATTATCAAAAGAAATTGAAGCAAATTTACTCAACCGAGTGGCTGCTTTAAAAGAAAAAACTGGACGCACGCCGATTTTAGCTACAATTTTAGTCGGTGATGATGGTGCATCAGCAACCTATGTACGTATGAAAGGTAATGCATGTCGCCGTGTGGGTATGGATTCATTGAAAATTGAATTGCCACAACACACCACGACAGAGCAATTATTGGCTGAAATTGAAAAATTAAATCAAAATCCTGACGTACACGGCATCTTATTACAACATCCAGTGCCAGCTCAAATTGATGAGCGTGCTTGCTTTGATGCAATTGCGTTGAATAAAGATGTTGATGGTGTGACCTGTTTAGGTTTTGGGCGTATGGCTATGGGTGAATCAGCATATGGCTCAGCAACGCCTGCAGGTATTATGAGTATTTTAAAAGCATATAATATTGAAATTGCAGGAAAACATGCTGTTGTTGTGGGGCGTTCTGCGATTTTAGGCAAACCAATGGCGATGATGCTATTACAAGCCAATGCAACTGTGACGATTTGCCATTCTAAAACACAGCAGCTTAGTGAGTTTGTTCAACAAGCAGATATTATTGTTGGTGCAGTGGGTCAAGCAGAATTAATTCAAAAAGATTGGATTAAACCAGGTGCTGTCGTGGTTGATGCAGGATTCCATCCACGTGAGCAAGGTGGTGTAGGCGATATTCAACTTGAAGGAATTGAAGACATTGCATCTGCATATACTCCTGTGCCAGGTGGGGTTGGACCTATGACGATTACGACACTAATTCGTCAAACAGTTGAAGCTGCTGAACAATCACTGGCATAAATAATTTTAAAAAGGCGCATAAAGCGCCTTTTTAATTAAAGTAGATCTTCTAAAGCACTCTCTAAATTAGGATGTTTAAATTGATAACCCGCAGCAAGCAAGTTTTTAGGTGCAACGAATTGACCATTAATAATTAAGTTGGCTTGTTCACCCAATGCTACTTTGAAAAAAGCAGCAGGCATTGGGAAGAATGTTGTTTTGCCAAGTACACGTTGGCTCACTTTGACAAAATCTGCTTGAGTTTCATGATCTGGGGCACATAAATTATATACGCCGCCTTGATTTTCATCTTTTAACAGAAAATGAACCGCAGCAACCACATCGTCAATATGAATCCAAGTCAGAGGTTGCTGACCTGAACCTACATTACCCACTAAATTCATTTTAATTGGTAAAAGCATTTGTTTGAGGGCAGGCGATTGTTTTGCAAACACCACGCCTAAACGAATAATTTTAACATTTAAGTTTTCATTTTTAAGTGGGGCAATACTTTGCTCCCAACGCTGACAAATTTCAGAGAGAAAAATAGGTTGTGGTGGACTATTTTCATTACATACAGTATGCCATTGCAAGGATGGATCAATACCATAGTAACCGACTGCTGAACCTGAAATAATGCATTTAGGCTGCTGTTTGGTTTTGAGAAGCCAATTAACCAAGTGTTCTGTTGTAGAAACTCGACTTGAAATTAACTTTTCTTTTCGAGCATCTGTCCAACGGGGACCACCAATGCTTTCACCTGCCAAATTGATGACATAGTCAATATGTTCATCTACAGCAATTTCATCAAACGAACTGACCGCGTGTACATTTTGGTGTGCATATTTCTCAGTTATTTTTTGACTTGATCGTGTTAAAACAATAATTTTAAAAGACTGTTGGATGAAAGATGGAATGATCGCAGATCCGATCAATCCAGTACCACCTGTAATCAGTATGGTCGGGTTTTGCTGTACTTGATCATTCATATTATTATCTTCTTTTTAGGCCATATAATGGCAAGGTCTTTTTAAGAACACTGATAACGTACAACATTTAATGTATCAGGACGTACGCCAAGTGCATTACGTGCAGCGGTATTATCACCTAAATTATTATTGGTATTTGCAAGTTCAAATTTTGCATTGGTATTGCCAAGGTTAATACCTTGTTGTGGTTGTACAGACGCAGGGTTAATAATTTCATTGGTACTTAATATTTTAATTTGATAAGTTTGATTTTTACCTAAAACTTTTTTACAGGCTTCTTGAAGCTTGCTTTGGTTAATAGTTTCACTTGGTTTGATCGCTAGGGTATAGCGGATTGTCGCTGTATTTGCAGTTGAGTTTTCAATTTCATACCCAGATGTACCATTATAACGGTGAGGTACATTTTGACATGCAGCAAGTGATAAAATAACGGCACTTAAACCTAGAATTGATTGTAGTTTTTTCATAATCTGTTGTTCTCTGATTTTATCATTTGAGTATGCCATAGTTGTAAATTCACAGTGCAATGTTTTGCAACTGTAAAATGATTTTTTGTTGTTGTTTTTCAAACTTTGATGGTTAAACACATCATAATAAAGATAAAATTAAAATACAGATGTTTGGCTTTATTCATCATCAAAGATATTTAATTTATGCAAACTGTGGTAATTTTTAAATACAGCTAATCACATTGATTGGTTTGAAAAATACACAAGAAAGTCACGTCATGAGACGACAAAGGTATACATGGAAAATCTGAAGCCACTTTCTTTAGTTTATAATCAAAAATCTGGTTTTCATGCCAATCATAAAGATGACTTTTATGAACAAATCATGACCTTGTTTTCACGTTATGGTTTTGAAATTCAGGTTTTTGAGCTCAATGAGCAATGTCCGATTGATATGTTGATGCCTAAAATTTTAACACGGCATAAAAATAGCCAAAATAAAGGTGTTATTGTTGGCGCAGGCGGTGATGGTACATTAAATGCCATTGCTTCTTATTTAATGCATACGGATATTCCATTAGGAATTTTGCCTTTAGGGACATTCAATTATGTTGCCCGAGTTCTCGATATTCCAATTAATTTAATTCGAGCGGCTGATGTTATTGCTACAGGTCAAATTAAATCAGTTCATGTGGCTAAATTAAATGATTATATTTATCTCAATAATGCAAGTTTAGGTCTATATCCACTTTTTATTGAACAAAGAGAGCGATATAACAAGTATTTTGGCCGTTTTCCTTTACATGCCTATACTTCGGCAATTGATGTTTTAATACGTAAATATCGTTCATTAAAGCTCGAGGTTACAGTAGATGGGGTACGTTATCCTGTGAATACCGCTTTGGTGTTTTTTGGGAATAATCAGTTGCAACTCAAAGAGTTGAATTTAAAAATTGCAGACTCAGTCAAAGCTGGAAAAATTGGCGGTGTTGTGGTTGCACAAACGGATCGGTTATCATTGGTTAAATTGCTGATTAAATTGGTGCAAGGCGATATCGAAAAAGCCAACGAAATTTATAGTTTTAGTGCAGATCATGTTGAAGTCACTGCGAAAAAAGGTCATAAGCTGTATTTAGCTATTGATGGTGAGCTTGTGGAAGAACATTCCCCACTTCGTTTGTCTGTTGAAAAAAATGCATTAAATATTATGGTGCCCCATGTTACTTCATCTCTCTGATTTACATTTTGGGACTGAAAAGAAAGCATGCATGGATGCCATTGAGCGTTTTTGTCAGCAGCATGACATTGAAGCCATAGCAGTGAGTGGTGATCTGACCCAACGTGCTAGGTTTAAACAGTTTGCTGCATGTAAACAGTTTCTTGACCGTTTAAACGTGCCGTACTTGGTGGTGCCTGGTAATCATGATATTCCACTTTATCACTTATGGAACCGTGCCTTTAAACCATTAAATCATTATCGGCATTTTTTTGGTGATGCTGAGCAAACCTTAGAGACCGAACATTTTTACTTGATGGGGCTAAATAGTATTCGTCGTCATCATCATACCAAAGGTCATATTTCTCATCGACAAATTCAAGATATAGACCATGCTTTAAAATACTCACCTTCACATAAATTGAAATTAGTGGTGGTTCATCAACCTTTTTACACGCCTTTTACGCAAATTGATGGTGCTAGAGACTGTCCAAAACGGGCACAGCATGCTTTAGAGCAATGGTCGAAACATGACTTATTTGGGTTATTGCATGGTCATTTGCATCAAACAGGTGTTTATGACATTGGTCAAATTTTTGGATTAAATACAGCACGTCCTATTTGGGATATTCATGCAGGTACTGCAATTTCATGGCGATTAAGACATGGGTTACCCAATGGGTTTAATACAGTTTCGAGTACAGGAGAGATTACCCATTATTGTTTTGATGTCTTGCGCCAAGAGTTTGTCATCGATCTCAAAAAATCAAATCAATAAAAGTGTAAAAAACAATCAAATAATTAAAAAAATTAAATATTGCCCTTGAAGCCTTTGGTTTCATCCCCAAAAAAGAACCATCTCAATAAACTTATAGATGTCAGAATCTGACATAGCAATAAGACTGACATCTTATAAATAAACTTAAGTCTGATTGGAGTTTGATGTATGAGCACTATTCGCCCGTTACATGACCGTGTTGTTATTCGTCGTGTTGAAGAAGAAGCAAAAACAGCAGGTGGCATTTTATTACCTGGTTCAGCAGCTGAAAAACCATCTCAAGGTGAGGTTATTGCTGTAGGTAACGGTCAAATTACTGACAATGGAGTGCGTGCTTTAGATGTTAAAGTAGGTGACAAAGTTTTATTTGGTACATATGCAGGAACAACGGTTAAAGTTGATTCAGAAGAATTATTGATCATGAAAGAGTCTGATATTTTAGCAATTTTAGAAGGCTAAATTTCGATCTAACTTATATATCTAATCAATGAAATAAAAATCGGAGTAAATTATGTCAGCTAAAGATATTAAATTTGGTGATTCAGCACGTTCAAAAATGATTGCTGGTGTAAACGTTTTAGCAGATGCAGTGAAGGTTACTTTAGGACCGAAAGGCAGAAACGTTGTAATCGATCGTTCATTTGGTGCACCACACATCACGAAAGATGGTGTAACTGTAGCAAAAGAAATTACATTGGCTGATAAATTTGAAAATATGGGTGCACAATTGGTGCGCGAAGTATCTTCAAAAACCAATGATGTGGCAGGTGATGGTACAACAACAGCAACAGTACTTGCACAAGCTATTCTAAATGAAGGTATTAAATCAGTGACTGCGGGTATGAATCCAATGGATTTAAAACGCGGTATTGATTTAGCAGTTAAAAAAGTTGTTGAAAGCATTCGTGAAAATTCAACACCTGCAGATGATTTTAAAGCGATTGAACAAGTGGGTTCAATTTCTGCAAACTCAGACCATACCGTGGGCAAATTGATTGCTCAAGCAATGGAAAAAGTAGGTAAAGAAGGCGTTATTACTGTTGAAGAAGGTTCAGGCTTTGAAGATGCGCTTGACGTTGTTGAAGGTATGCAGTTCGATCGTGGTTATTTAAGCCCATACTTCTCAAACAAACCGGAAACGTTAACAGCTGAACTTGAAAATCCATTCATTTTGTTGGTGGATAAAAAAATCAGCAATATTCGTGAATTGATTTCAACACTTGAAGCCGTTGCAAAAACAGGTAAACCATTACTTATCATTGCTGAAGATGTTGAAGGTGAGGCACTAGCAACACTTGTTGTTAACAATATGCGTGGCATTATCAAAGTATGTGCGGTGAAAGCACCAGGCTTTGGTGACCGTCGTAAAGCAATGCTACAAGATATTGCTGTGTTAACTGGCGCAAATGTAATTTCTGAAGAAGTTGGTATGTCTTTAGAAAAAGCAACACTTGAAGATTTAGGTACAGCACATAAAGTGACTGTGTCTAAAGAAAATACAGTAATTGTTGATGGTGCAGGTCATGCTGATTTGATTTCTGAACGTGTTCAGCAAATCCGTGCTCAAATTGAAGAATCAACATCTGAATATGACCGTGAAAAACTACAAGAACGTGTTGCTAAATTAGCAGGCGGTGTTGCAGTAATTAAAATCGGTGCTGCAACAGAAGTTGAAATGAAAGAGAAAAAAGACCGTGTTGATGATGCATTACATGCAACACGTGCTGCGGTTGAAGAAGGTGTGGTTGCAGGTGGTGGTGTTGCACTAGTACGTGCAGTTGCACAGCTTGAAAACCTAAAAGGCGAGAATGATGATCAAACCGTTGGTGTAAATATTTTACGCCGTGCGATTGAAGCGCCGTTCCGTCAAATCGTATCAAATGCAGGCGGTGAGCCATCAGTTGTGATTAATGCTGTAAAGCAAGGTCAAGGCAACTATGGTTATAACGCAGCAACATCAGAATATGGCGATATGATTGAAATGGGTATTCTTGATCCTGCAAAAGTAACACGTTCAGCACTTGAGCATGCAGCATCTGTTGCAGGTTTAATGCTAACAACTGAAGCAATGATTACTGATATTCCTGAAGACAAACCAGCTGCACCAGACATGGGCGGTATGGGTGGAATGGGCGGCATGATGTAAGCCGCTCACTTGATAATTATATTAAAAAAGGTCGCTATTCGCGACCTTTTTTATGCTTCTAGTTTGGAGTGAGATTAATAATTTAAAAAATAGAAAACTTGTGGATTAAACTGTGCTAGAAAAAACTACCAAAGTATTTGTGAACATACAAAGAAATTATGCTTCATACCTAAGACAAAACTTTCTAAAACATAAAATGATGTCATAGATGAATATTTTTTCTGAATAAAATGAAGATGCATACTGTAGTTGAGTATTTGATTGAATGAGAGGATTAAGCACGTTTGATGAATTAAATCATTGAAATTAATTTGAGCATTTGATTAAAAACCTAAAAATTCAAAACAGATTGTTGATAAATTTAAGTTTTATTTAAGCTAAAAAAACTATTATAAAAGCATAGGAATTCTGCTGTAGTTTCCTAATTTTGGGTCATACTCCTACTGACAGAGTATGGCCTTTTTTTTGCTTAAAAATAAAGCCCTAGATAGGACTTTATTTTATTGAGCTGTGAAGCCTCTAAATTATTAAGGGCAATTTAGACGCTGTAATGCTTCAACACGCTGTTCGATAGTTGGATGAGTTTGGAATAGGGCAGCTAAGCTAAAACCCTGCTCTTTACCTTCAGTAATAGACAGTGCTTTCATTTCTCTTGGCATTTGATCTGGTAACTCAGTCTCAGCTTGTAAACGTAGCAATGCTGAAATCATGGCTTGTTTACCTGCAAGTTGTGCACCGGCTTCATCTGCACGATATTCACGATAGCGTGAGAACCACATAACAACTGCGCTCGCTAAAATACCAAAGACAATATCTAATACCATTGTAATGACAAAATAAGCAATACCAGGTGCTTCACCTTCTTCACGACCAAATACGTTACGGTCAATAAAGTCACCAGCAATACGTGCAAAGAACATCACAAAGGTGTTTACAACACCTTGAACAAGCGACAATGTCACCATATCGCCATTGGCTACGTGACCAATTTCGTGTGCCAAGACTGCACGAAGTTCATCTTGGTTCATGCGTTCAAGTAAACCACTTGATACAGCAACTAAAGCATCGTTTTTATTCCAGCCTGTTGCAAACGCATTAGATTGATACGAAGGGAAAATACCCACTTCAGGCATTTTAATTTGTGCACGTTGCGATAAATCAGCAACCATTTGTAGTAAAACAACCTCTGCTTGACTGCGTGGCGCATTTGGATCAATCAGCTCAGTACCTGTTGTTTTTTTTGCCATCCATTTAGACATGAATAACGAAACAAAAGAACCAACCATACCAAAGACAAAACAGAATACAAGCAAATTAGTTATCTTGAGACCACCTGCACCATGGTAACTCCCGACACCTAAGACTGACAAAATAAGACCAGCGACAACCAGTACCGCGAGGTTGGTAAGCAAAAACAAACCAATCCGCATCATTTAGTATTTCCTCTTTAAAAATGGGCTCATAATTTAAATATAAGACAGTAAAGATTACTATGTGGTTTGATATTTTAAAATTCAAGCAAAATTTGGTTTATATTTGAATATCAATTACACAATTTAAGTTAAACATTAGTTGCTAACAGCATATGCAGTAGTAACTTCGGTATAGGTGCCATCAGCTGTTTGGACAATTTTTTTGTAATAAGCTGGCTTGATGGATTTAGATGCAGGGCGTTCTATATTTTTTGCGACTAAATCTAATTGAGATGCATATAAGTTTTTATACCGGCTCATGACACGTACTACATAGTTTTGTGTTTCTTTAAAAGGAGGGATACCACCATATTTGTGAATATTGCCTTCACCTGCATTATAGGCAGCCAAAGCTAAACTGGTGTTGCCATTAAATCGCTTGAGTAAAATACTTAAATATTTTGCACCTGCATGAATGTTTTCATGCGGATTATAGCTGTCATTAACATTAAAACGTTTTGCTGTTGCTGGCATCAATTGCATTAAGCCTTGTGCGCCCACAGGCGATTTTGCGTAAATATTAAAGCTTGATTCAGTATGCATAATGGCTTTAACCAAACCTTCAGGGACTTGGTATTTTGCAGCTGCACTTGAAATGATTGAATCAAACTTATTTTTATTTTGGCTAAAGCTTGGTAAAACTGCAGATTCAGATTTTCCCCAATTTTTATAACTGTGAATATTACTATCAGGGTAGTAAGTTACATTCATTTTGGTTAGTGTTTTATTGTTTTGAACTTGATTCGTAAACAAGGTCCCACCATCTTGATTACGATAAGTATAAATACTTACAGCATGTGCTGAACTGATCATGTGCAATAAAACAATAAAACAAAGCGCGCAATTTCGCTGGAACATAAATAGTTTGTTCAAAAGAAAAGAGTAATTGCTATGTTTTTAACAACCAAGTGCTACAAATGCAAGAATAATTGTAGAATTTACGTAACAAGACAAGATCAGTTGGAAGGCAGATCACATAAAAACGGTGATTATATGATCTGCTTTTGGTTGAGATATGACAGTAAAAAACTCAAGATACCGTTATTTTAAACCTTGCTTTAATTTTGCCTCTGCTTTGGCTTTACGTTTAGTTTCTGCTTTTTCTCTTTTTAGTGCAGCACGTTTACGTCGTTTTTCACGTAACTTTTCAATCAATTTAAGCGGATGCTCATGATATAACTTAAGCATAATTACAACAGTTGCCAATACTGCTGTTAAACCATTTGCGATCATGACTGGGAAAACGCCCATTTTGAAACCGTAAAATGTCCAACTTGCTGTACCAAAAAATAAAGCAGCATACATACCTAAAGAGACGCCTGATGTATCTTTTCTTTTGATGATATGAATCACCTGTAAAGAAAAAGAACCTGTGGTTACCCAAGCAGCAAGTGCACCTAATGCTGACGGCCATTGATATAAAATTGATACAGAGATTGCGAGGGCAATTAGGGTCCCAAGTACAATGTAGATATGCTTGATATAAGTTTTTGTCATATTTCAATCCTAAATAAAAAAATGGGTTTCACCTGAGCTTTTGTTTTGCATCTTCAATGGCTGAAATCAATTCATGAGTGAATGTTTCATTGTCAATTAAAGAACCCCAAAGTGCTGAATAATTCACAAACTCAGTGATTGGATTGGAAGCAGAAAAAATGTGTTCTAAATTGATCTCAGAAATTGCACTGTCTTTATATTCAAAATCAAGTGCGTTGTGATAATGCTTTTCTAGAAATAAATAATATAGTGCCAATAACTTTAAGGCTGCAAATGGAATTTTATTTCGGTCTAGACAATCTTTAATGGTTGGCAGAATGAAGCCACGGAGTTTAGAAATACTGTCCGATGACACACGTGCCACCGTATCTTTAACATACGGGCTACGGAAACGATCTAAAATGGTTTTACATTCTACATTGGCATTTAATGCAATTCCGCGGCTCTTTAATGCAAATTCAACATTGTCTTTTGCATAGACTTCAAAAATAGACGTAATAGCAGGTTCTAGAGTTTCATGAATATATGTTTTATGCGTCAGTGCACCATACCATGACAATCCACTATGACTTGCATTTAAAAGCCTAATTTTTGCTTCTTCATAAGGTGCAACATCTTTAACCAACTCAACACCGACTTGGCTTAAATTAGGATGAGGCGCTGCAAAATGGTTTTCTAATACCCAGCGTGTGTAATGTTCACATGTTAACGGCACTTCGTCATGAGGAAGTTTTTGTTTTGCCATGCGTTCATGAATGCTTGGGTCGAATTTTGGTGTGATCCGATCAACCATACTATTCGGTGCAGATGTGTTGTGTTCAACCCAAGACAAAAGCGCATTATTGTTTTTTGCTTGAATAAAATCACGTAAACCGACGGAAAAGCTTGTTCCGTTGTCTCTTAAATTATCACAGCACAACAGGTTGACAGGTCCTGCATCATTTTGCATTCGCTGATCTAGTATGCGATATAACGTGCCATATAAAGTATTTATTTCACTTTCAGCCAAAAGGTCAGCTTGTATTGCTGGATGTTCGAGATCAAGTGAGCCATCTTCTTTAAGAAAGTAGCCGCTTTCGGTAACTGTGAAAGAAATAATTTTCGTGGCAGGGTGGGCACCAGATGAAACAACAGATTGGAGTTTACTGTCCCATAAAATTATTTTTTTTATACATTCGATTGGTTGGTAATCGGTGTGACCATCAGGTGACACAATTTCTAGCGTATAGTTGCCATCTTGCTTTTGAAGTTGTTGTAACGTTTCTTGTGATGCACTGTTTCTAATGTTGGCTAAGTGCATTTGCCAAGATTTGTCTCCTTTTTTATGTAGTTCATTTAAATAAAAAGCTTGATGTGATCGAAAAAATGCGCTTGCACCTAAATGCAGCCAAATATGTGTTAAGTCAGTTTCGACTTCTTGCCTACTCAAACTGTCTCCTTCCTCAATTGAGGTTTGCTTTATTGTGTTTTTAGCTTAGCACTAACTGAAAATAATTAAAAAAAATATATGGCGAAAGTGATCACTTTGTCTTGTTGTTTATTGTGTTTTGAGCAGGTTTTTTATGGTTTATGCTGAATTATTCACCATAAAAAACTAAAAATTTTTATTGATAATTTACTGAAAAATAATGATTTATTAACTTGTTTTAAGCTGTATGGCATTAAATATCATATCTTCTTTCGAATTATGACAGATTTTGTAACAAATTAAATGAAAAGCTTACTTTTTTTCAGCATAGCGCGAAAGCAGAGAGAAGATTATTCACATGAATCGTGCTAACAATCTAAATGGTAAAAATCAAGTATTTTTTTAATCTATTTAAAGTGGAAAAAAATTAATTTTTTTTTATTTACAGAGTATTGACTTAACTAAGTTGTTGTTTTTAAATATATTTATTTGCTGTATAAAATTTATACAAACCAAAGGAAACCCTTACAGTTCCTATGGTCATTTTTGTCAATACCTCATTAATCCACAAACTTATCCACAGGTTTTGTGGAAAAGTAACAATTGTATGAATAAGGATCAATCTGTGTGTAAAAAATATACATATAGAATCTCATCTTAGCGCATAGAATATGAAAAAGTGATGACAAAGAAACAAAAAAAGGTAAAAACTATTTTGAACTGTGTAGTAACAAATGATAGAAAAGATTTTAAGCACTACATAAAAATTTGATGAAATTTAAGCAAGACAGATGCGAATAAGGTGAGATTCAGATAGAATCGTGCGATATTTTTTTAAGGGTTTACGTCGTCTATGTACTCTTCAATTGAGTCTGCTCAAGGTTTTAATTTTAAGCCTGAGTTGCCAACAAGTTCATCTTATCATCGTTTGTTGAAAAAGCTACGCCGTCAAGTCGGTCACGCCATTCGAGATTATAAAATGATCGAAGAGGGCGATAAAGTGATGGTGTGTATTTCAGGTGGTAAAGACAGTTATACATTGCTAGATATTTTATTGCAGTTCAAGCGCATTGCACCAATTAATTTTGATGTTGTTGCTGTGAATCTTGATCAGAAACAACCAGGTTTTCCTGAAGATGTGCTTCCACGTTATCTTGAAGAAAATAATATTCCTTATTATATTCTAGAAAAAGATACCTATAGCATCACCAAAAAGTTAACTCCCGAAGGGAAAACATATTGTGCTGTGTGCTCAAGATTACGCCGTGGGTCATTATATGGTTTTGCACAAGAAATTGGTGCAACTAAAGTGGCTTTAGGGCATCACCGTGATGACATTATGGCAACTTTCTTTTTAAATCTGTTTCATGGCGGCAGTTTAAAGGCAATGCCACCTAAATTGCTCTCTACAGATAAAAAGAATATTTTGATTCGTCCATTGGCTTATGTTGAAGAAAAAGACATTATCAAATATGCAGAAATGCGTAAATTTCCAATTATTCCATGTAATTTGTGCGGCTCTCAAGACAACTTACAGCGCGCCATGATCAATGATATGTTGCGTGAGTGGGATAAACAGCATCCAAAGCGTTTACACAGTATTTTTGGAGCATTACAGAACATCTCGCCTTCACAAATGGCAGATCGTGACTTATTTGACTTTGAAGCATTGGATCAGCAACGTGAAATTGACTTTAAAGATCCTGAAGAAACTAAAAAACGTTTAGATCTTGTGAACTTGAGCTTTATGGCTGATTAACACAGTTATAAAACCAATCAAGTGGTGCATTTAATATGAAAAGCCATAAAAGTCATGTTTTATGGCTTTAGATGGTGTACTCTAAAGTTAGGTCGAACAATACTGTTCATTATATGAGCATATTGTATTGGCATTGAATCACTGTAGTACAATGGATTTTATGGTTTAGAGGAAAATACATGCCTGCTTTTTTAACACAAGACTGGTTTGCTAAGGTTGATCAATTAACATCTGAAGCTGGAGAGTTAAATTTAACGCCAGCATTACAGAACTTGGTCATCAATTTAATTGTTTCCGATTTTGCAGGAAGTGCAACAGAATTGTCGCTAGCAGGTGGGAAAATCCAAAAAGGTTTGGCAGATCACGCTAAAACCACGTTGAACATGGATTCACAAACGTTACGGAAAGTTTTTTTAGAGTTTGATATGACAGCAGCAATGCAAGCATTTATGACTGGAAAAATTAAAGTACAAGGCGATATGTCGCAGTTGATGACACTGCAAACAGCTAAGCCAAGCCGTGAACAAAAAGCATTATTTAAACAAATACTCGAACATACTGTTTAATCTGCTGTTAAGCATAAAAAAGCGAGCCTATATGCTCGCTTTTTTATGTATGGCATCAAAGCATTATACTTCGATTTCTTCAGGCTCAGCATGGTTGATCTGAATATGTTCTAAGTAAGCGCGAATACGTGTGACATATTGCACAGCTTGCTTATATTTTGAGTTTGCACTTTGATTGCTCTTTAAATAGCTATACACGTTAATCCATTCATTTGGATTATTGCCTTGTGCTTGCACTTTACGCTGAATAGTTGAGAGTGCATTAGGCCCCATATTATAAGCGACTAGTGCATACCAAGCTCGGTCAGGTAAAGCAATACCATCATATTGGCTCAGTAATGAGTCAAAATACTTTGCGCCACCTTCAATACTTTGAGATGGGTCATTTCGATTGGTAACACCCATGGCTTTGGCTGTATTGTTAGTGAGCATCATTAAACCGCGCACACCTGTCGGTGAAATGGAATTTGGCTTTAAATATGATTCTTGATAGCCCATCGCTGCCAAGACATGCCAATCTAAGTCATATTTTTCAGCTTCGCGCTGAAAACTGGCTTGATAAATTGGCATACGCAATTTCAAATTACGTTCAATTAAATCCCATGCTTCAGGTTCTACAATATTGTGATTATAGAATGATGCCAACTGATCAATTGAACCATCTTCTTTGGCTTTACAAGTAAATCCTGTTGCTGTTTGTGCAATAGGGTCTGTTGCATTGCTGACTGCGAGACTAATGGTACTGTCTAAACCATTTTGCTCAAGTGCATTCATATTGCCGCAAGTTGCAGAAAAAAAGCTTAAGTTCTTTTCTTCAATTGCTTCTAGAGGGGCATTGGTTAATGCCATGCTGGCTTTGCCATCTGCAACAAGTTGCAGTGCAATAGCGTTGTCTTTAACAATTTTAAAATCAAGTTCAACATTTAAACTCTTTGCATATTTACGCATCAAGTCATATCCAAAACCATGTAGGCTTTGTCCATTGTCAAACACAGTATTCGGACTTTTTACCGAAACAACAGTCAGTTTGTTGTTGTTAATAACCTCCGAATATTGGCTAATTTCTTTCTTTGCACTAATGGCATGCAAAGGCAAAACAGGAAGCATTGCAAGTCCAGTCACCGATAAACGAAAAGCCAAACTACTCGGTTTTAACTTAAGACGTAAATGCCTCGCCATTTTAGATATATTGCTGTGCATGTAATGACTCCGCGACAGAAAATAACTACCCAATAAAGCATGAAAAGCAGGTGCTTCTCGCTCACAGTAAGTTGCTAGTAATGTGTAGGGCAGTCGTGCGCCATGTTAAATGACGAGGGTTATGGGAGAACCTTTGATGGAAATGAACAGAGGTCTTCAGAAAACATAGATGAAAAAGTAATCAGTTAAATTAAGATTAGGCATATTAAAGAGATCAATATTAAAAGTCAAACTTGATTTTTTTTAGGAATTGTGAGTTTTTGTTTTATATAAGGTGATGATTTCATTCAATCTATTTAAATGAAAAGGCCAATATTGGGTTTATAATTCGTTACAAGTGATTGCATGAGCGAGTCGATACATTGGTGGGAACGCCTTATAAATCGGTGCAATAGCATATTTTCATGATATGAAAGAAGTGATTGATAATGAGCTATTTTAATCATGCAGCGGCATGTGAAAAATTTAGAGGAAACAAGTATTTTTTTTGACTTAAAAATTCTCATTTAAATTTTCGATGAGGTGCATTATTTAAAACTATTACTTATATTTTGTTTATATTATATCCATCCAAACATGAATTTTAATGCAGAATAGCGCTTTGTTTTGCAGGAAATTAAAATGAGGTTGATTATTTTCTATGCTGTTGATGCAGTTGAATAAGAAATAATTTGCAAAGTCTATGATTTGTTTATAGTATAGCGAGCATTGGAAGCGTGGCAGAGCGGTTTAATGCACCGGTCTTGAAAACCGACGAGGGTTTACCCCCTCCGTGAGTTCGAATCTCACCGCTTCCGCCAAATTTGAAAAGCCCTTATAAATTTTTATAAGGGCTTTTTTTATGGCTATTTCAAGCAATCGCTAGAGGTTTTTGGTGGATGTAGATCAATCTTAGAATGCGTGCTGAATGTTGATGCTTTAAATCAATCGGATCATTTAATCTTCAAGAATAATTCGCCCGTTTAATGGTTGGATTGGACGGTGATTATCTTGATTGGTAATTAATAATTTAAATGACTGTAGTTGTTGTTGTGAGATGGTCAGAGGATGTTTAAGAACAATCCAATTCACACCTTCAGAGCAAGGTGGGGTCGTTAATGAACCGGAGAAGCGATAGTATTCTAATTTTTTTGGCAGTAAGTTATTTAAATTAAGTGTGCGTGATAAATTTTTGTCATCATTTTCTTTAAACGATAAATCAGCCCAAAATTTATTCCATTCGGTGTTCATGCTGCCAATGTTAAACATCACAGCAAGAACAGTCAGTTCACCTGCGGCATTTTCATTTACAAAATGTAATTCGAGCGGAAAACTTTTACCTTGGATCTGATTTTCACTTGGCGTATGAAAGTGAAATTGCTTTAAATAATATTTTTGTTGATCTACAACAATAAAGTCACTGTGGTCATCTTTTTTGGTATTTACTTGTACTGTATGGCCATTAAAGACAATATCGTGCGGCGTTGCTTTGTAATCAATTTTTAAATTGTGTTTGATGGCGCTTTTGTATGGGTTAACAATATTAATCGGTGTTTGGTTTTTTCCTGTTTTACAGACTTTATAGTGTTCATCAAGTTCTGCCCAATGCTCAGGCGAGATTTCTTTGTCGTATCCCCAATGGATGACTTCAGCCGCTTGTGTAACGTTACTGATGCTAAATATAACTCCACACAATAATAATAAATATTTCATTTCAAATCACTCGTTTGCTTGCATGTCAGACTATGTTCAATGACCAAACATCACTTCAAATTAAAATGTGGCGACAATGCTACCTTGATAGATCGACTCGCGTGAATTTTATTTTTGGTGTATTTGATTGTTCCAACTTTGCACTATATTTCTGAAGGTTTTCTTAGTTTGAGATGAAATCAATATGAAATTTGCAATTTTAGACAGCTTTTTAGTAATTAATTAAACAGATTGTCTATTCAGTAGTTTTGATGAAGAATATGGGTAATAGTGTGATTTATATTTTATTTATATTAATTTATTTGAATTGGTATACTTTAAAGTTTAATGGATAAAACATGGCAATAGACAATATGTCTATTATTGATTGGTTGGATTAATAGATTATTAAGAAAAACATATTATTTGTTTTTATTGATATAAAAAAAGAGTGGGTTATAAAACCCACACTTTTACGCTTTTGCTGGCAAATCAAACCAAATGATTTGAGTATCTTCACTGGCGATCACCTGAGAGACATCTGAAAAAACAAATGCATCACCTGTTTTAACTATTGTTTCACCGATGGTAATTTGACCCTGAATAACATGGACATAATTAAGTCCGTGTAATGTTTTAACAGTCAACTCATGCCCTTTGGTTAAATAGGCAGTTTTGATTTCTGCATCTTGTCGAATGTGCATTTTTGCTGAAGATTGCTCGCCTGCAATTAAATGCCATGTGTTGGGTACATCTTTTGGATTGAGCTGGACTTGTTGATAGGTTGGATCCGCATTTCTAACATTTGGATGCAACCAAATTTGTAATAAATGAACAGGGGTGTCATGATCATTTACTTCACTGTGTCTCACGCCTGAGCCTGCGCTCATCAACTGCCAATCACCTGCATGAATATAACCATGGTTGCCCATGCTGTCTTTATGGGTCAATGTCCCCGATAAAACACAGGTTAAGATTTCCATATTGTCATGTGCATGCATACTAAAACCTGTGTGGGGTGACACAGTATCTTCATTAATAACACGTAATGCGCTTACACCCATAAAGCGAGGGTCTTGCCACTGACCAAAAGAAAAACTGTGGTAGGTATTTAACCAATTGGCTTGTACATGGCCACGGTCTTCATGACGGTGTAAATACGTTGTATTACTCATATTAACCTCATATTTATTCGATTTACTCTGTCATCCATCATAGTCATTTTATAGTATGGAGTAAGTATGCTGCTTGAAACACAATGTTCTGAATATATGACAATATAATTAGATGAGCACCAACAAAAAGGCACTAAACTTTATGAATTAAATTTAGTGCCAAGCGATGATTTTGTTTGCTAAATTATGGGTTAACACCAAATTTAAATACAGTCACACTGTGGTATGTATCACCTGGATTTAAACGTGTAGATGGAAATTTAGGCTGGTTAGGGCTGTCAGGGTATTGCTGTGTTTCTAAAGCAATCGCATCTGCTTGACGGTAGAGGACACCTTCTGAGCCTACAATATTACCTGGCAAATGATTTGCGGTATAGACCTGAATACTTGGTTCAGTGGTACTGACCTCAAGTGTTCTTTTTGATTTTGGATCAATGACTTTAGCTGCCAAGTTTAACTTATTTTTGCTTGGATTCAGTACCCAAGTTTGGTCATAACCAAAACCATAGCCAAGTTGTGTATTGTTATGTCGAATATCACGTGAAATGGCTTTAGGTTGATTAAAATCAAAAGGCGTATCCTTTACTGATGCAATTTCGCCTGTAGGTAATGAGTTGGCATCAGTTGTCAAAATTTGATTTGCATTGACTTGTAAAATATGGTCAAGCACGCCATAAGGGCTATTTTTAGCACCAGCTAAATTAAAGTAGCTATGATTGGTTAAGCTCACTACAGTGGGTTGATCTGTCATGGCTTTATACTCAATTTGAAATTCATTGTTGTCTGATAAACTATAAATGACTTCGACTTGTAATTGGCCTGGGAAGCCTTGATCACCATCTGGGCTCGTTAACTTTAAAGATGCTTTAACGGTTTCACCTTGCTGACTTAATGGTGTGACTTGCCATACTCGTTTGTCATAGCCTAGTCCTGCGCTATGTAGCGTATTTGGCCCATTATTTTTCTCAAGCTGATATGTTTTACCATCTAATGTAAATTTGCCTCCACCAATTCGATTGGCATATCGACCGATTAGGGCACCAAAATGAAATCCTGCCTCAGTATCTGTGACTTCATAACCATGTAGATTGTCAAAACCCAATACAATATT
Source organism: Acinetobacter apis (assembly GCF_900197575.1). Lineage (GTDB taxonomy): Bacteria > Pseudomonadota > Gammaproteobacteria > Pseudomonadales > Moraxellaceae > Acinetobacter > Acinetobacter apis. Next base: position 292,067 of record NZ_FZLN01000001.1, read on the forward strand.
GTCTTTCTTACCTTTTGCATCAGGAGTCAGGATTTGGGTAATGACACCACCATAGCTAATAAATGATACCGATACACCATGTTTGTTGGTCATTGTATATAGATCAACTTTTTGACCATTTTTAGTTGTGCCATAGGGTTGGCTTGTGAGTGTAGCTGCGCTAGAAAGAGTAGAGAGCGTCAATCCGATAACTCCTATTATTAGTTTATGGCCTATTTTCATTATTGATTCCTTTTTAAAAATTTAGGTGCTGTATGAGTCATTCATACATACGACCTAAAGTTGCGTCTTACATGACGACTTGAATGAAAAACTGACTGTGAATTGAGTCAGCATGATAATATCTATAAAACTTTTTAAGTGTTTTAAGTAATTATATTTTTAACAGATTTTGAGCATAAATACAGGTGAAAACTGTAAATTAAATTATTTATTTTTCGATTAATTAAAAAACAGAGCCTAAGCTCTGTTTTTGATTCGATGGATAGATTAAATGGTTTTAATCAGCTCAATAATTTGTTGGGCTTGTTCTTTTGCATTTCCAATGTATGTTGCAGGTGTTAATTCAACTAGACGTGCACGGTCTGCTGAAGGAACATGTGCAAGTTCATCACTGTTGACAAAATTGACCATCATGTCACGGGTCATTGCTTGACCACGGGTTAATGCTTTTAGTTTTTCATATGGCTTTTCGATGTTATAACGACGCATCACTGTTTGGATTGGCTCAGCAAGAACTTCTTGTGCTTGATCTAAATCAGCCAATAAACGTTGGCTATTTAACTCAAGTTTATTTACACCTTTTAAGCATGCATCAAAAGAAATTAAACTTTGCGCAAAACCAACGCCCATATTACGAAGGACTGTTGAGTCTGTTAAATCACGCTGCCAACGAGAAATTGGTAATTTCTCACCCAAATGTGCAAGTACTGCATTGGCAATGCCTAAATTACCTTCTGAGTTTTCAAAATCAATTGGATTAACTTTGTGTGGCATGGTTGATGAGCCAACTTCACCTTCTTTTAATTTTTGTTTGAAATAGCCAAGTGAAATATAGCCCCAAACATCACGGTTAAAGTCGATCAAAATGGTATTAAAACGGCGTAATGCATCAAACAGCTCCGCCATATAATCATGCGGTTCAATTTGTGTTGTATATGGGTTAAAAGTTAGACCCAATGATGAAATAAAGTCTTGTGCATGTGCAGACCAATCAATGTTTGGATAAGCAGATAAATGCGCATTATAGTTCCCTACAGCACCATTAATCTTACCTAAAAGTTGAACCTGCTCAAACTGTTTGATTTGACGTGCTAAACGATAAGCGACATTGGCCATTTCTTTGCCAAGCGTGGTTGGGCTTGCAGTTTGCCCATGTGTACGAGAGAGCATGGGTTGTTCAGCATGCGTGATTGCAAGATCGGTGATTGCTGTCAATAATTGGTTCATTGAGGTCAGTAGGACTTCACGACCATTTTTTAACATTAATGCATGTGACAAATTATTGATATCTTCTGAAGTACATGCAAAATGAATGAATTCACCTGCTGTTTTAAGCTCATTCACATGTGCCGTTTTTTCTTTTAAGAAGTATTCAACTGCTTTAACATCATGGTTGGTCGTGCGCTCGATGTCTTTGATACGCAGTGCATCTGCTTCAGAGAAATCACTCACAATCGCATCTAAAATTTGATTCGTTTCTGCGCTAAAAGGTGGCACTTCTGTGATTTCCACATGGTTTGACAGGGCCTGTAACCAACGGATTTCAACAGTGACACGTGCATGGATTAAACCATACTCAGATAAATAAGGGCGTAGGGCATCACACTTACTTGCATAACGTCCATCTAAAGGGGAAAGAGCAGTTAAAGCATTCATAAAACTTCCTTTGATATGGTGCAGACATCTAAAAACATTTACTTTTCAATTAACTGGTATTGCATACGGGCAATAGAATGAATATCTTTCATGATTTTTCGTTTCCCGAACATAAGCTGCCTCGAGCGTCCACCCATTTGTCGCCATAGGTGAGCCATTTGTAACCCTGTAAATAAAGATGCACGGATCCGATCTGTATGCTGGCTGTCTTTAAATGCTTCAGGATGACCACGCACCAAAATGCGAGGCTGAATTTGTCCTGCAGTGTCTAAATAGGCTTGTGCAAGGTTGGCAATGATACTGGGGTGTAAGTAATTTTGATCGAAAAAGGAAAATTGTTTTAATATTTTTTGTTGAGCTTGTTCAATAATTTCAACAAATTGAGGGTTTTGATAAATTTGTTTTTCGAGATGTAATAAAGAGATGGCATAGCTGGTAGAAAGTTTTGCTGCAGGCAGTTTGGGAATGTGGCTTTTAGGGTGAATTGAAAAAGGCCGACTCAAACTAGATTCTAGATGTTTTAACCCAAGCATCAGGTCGTTAAAACCATAAAAGAAATCCAATGTATTCAGTGATGGGTCAGGCAATTCAGCTAAAGGGCGAATACATAAACTGCTTTTAATCAGCTGTTCTAAGTAAAATGATTCACTTTGATTACTGCGATTAAGTCCTGTCATCGCAGTAATATGCGTCAACTGTGCGGCTTGAAAGACACCTGCCAATGCAAGCACACGATTTTGCCGCACAGTTAAATGCTGAGGCTGTTGAAAAGGGGTATCAACCATGCCTTTTATTCCTTGTTCATTGAATAAAGTCTGGCTTAGGTGCGTTCGTATGGTGAATGACACCACCGCCTAAGCATATTTCATCTTGGTAAAACACCACACTTTGACCTGGCGTTACAGCGCGCTGTTGCTGGTCAAACTCAACACGGATCATGTTGTTGTCTGCAATGAAAATGGTACAAGCTTGATCGGGTTGGCGATATCGGGTTTTTGCTGTGCAACGAAATCCTGTTGCTGGAATATGTTGCTCACCAGCAACCCAATCAATGGCTTCACTCCACAATACAGTGCTTTGCATTAATGGATGTTCATGTCCTTGACCGACCACAAGCCGGTTATTTGGGATATCTTTATATAATACAAACCATGCGCCTTCATCTGCATGTTTCATACCACCTAACCCAATTCCACCACGCTGCCCTAAAGTATAATACATTAGGCCATGATGCTCTCCGACCACTTGACCATCTTCAAGCACAATTTGTCCTGGCTGTGCAGGCAAATACTGTTTTAAGAAGTCATTAAAACGGCGCTCGCCAATAAAACAAATGCCTGTTGAATCTTTCTTTTTGGCTGTTGCCAATCCAAGTTCTTCTGCAATGCGGCGGACTTCGGGTTTTTCAAGTTCACCCACAGGGAATAAAGTACGGTTAATTTCTTTTCCATGCACGGCATGTAAAAAATAGCTTTGGTCTTTATTTTGATCTAAACCACGTAAAAGTGGTGCAAAAGCCTTGCCATCTGCATTGGTTTGGGTTTGACCACGCCGTGTATAGTGACCTGTTGCGATATAGTCTGCACCTAAAGTGATTGCATGATCTAGAAATGCTTTAAATTTAATTTCTTTATTGCATAAAATATCAGGGTTTGGCGTTCGACCAGCAGCATATTCTGCCAAGAAGTGTTCAAATACTCGATCCCAATATTCCATCGCAAAGTTGGCTGTATGCAGTGTAATGCCAAGTTTATCAGCCACAGCTTGCGCATCTGCAAGGTCTTCTAATGCAGTGCAATATTCAGTTCCATCATCTTCTTCCCAGTTTTTCATGAAAAGACCTTCAACTTGATATCCTTGTTGAAGTAATAAAGCGGCAGAAACAGATGAATCTACACCACCAGACATACCGACGATGACACGTTGTTGCATAGGACTAAGCATCCAAGTTTGAATTAGGTTGAGAAGAAATCGGGTGTTCGTAAAGATAAGACAAAGGCATCTTTTTGCCTGCCTCATGATCTTGAATGGCTTGATAGACGAGGGGACTACGCGCACGAGCCGACAATAATAATTCTTCAGCGCTCATCCACACTGTACGAAGAATATCAGGGTCAAGTTCTGTATGTTGTGGCTCATCTGAGGTGAGATGTGCAAAAAAACAAAAGCGAATGTAAGTGCGGTCAGGTGCTGCAGGTGGGGTATATGTATAGATCCCAATCAGATGCTCAATTTCAACCAAATACCCTGTTTCTTCAAGGGTTTCGCGTTGAGCTGCAGCAATGATCGTCTCAGCATATTCGACATGACCTGCCGGTTGATTAAATACAGCATGCGTAACGCCGTCTGTATGTTCTTCAACAAAGAGATACTGCCCATTTTTTTGAATTACTGTTGCAACAGTAAGATGCGTTGTCCAGTCATTTGCCATACAAAAAAGCACCATGAACTAAAAGGCGTATTTTACGCAATTTAGTGTCATGATGCTATGCTTTACACGGAATTAGAATAAATTACTAAAAAATTGCTTGATATGGTCAATCATACGCGAGAAGAAACCAGCTTCTTCAACTGCTTGTAATGCCACAACAGGTTTTTCTGAAATTACTTTACCATCTAGTGATGCAACAAGTTTACCAATCACTTGTCCTTTCTTTAATGGCGCATTAATTGAAGATGACAGCTGTAAGTTGGTTTTAATATCGCCAGCTTGACCTTTTGGCATGGTTACACTGAAATCTTCAGCTAAACCTGCAGGAACTTCATTTTCTGTACCGAACCATACTTTAACGTTTTGTAATGACTGATTGGCAGGTTTGACTTTGACGGTTTCATAATTGGCATAGCCCCATGCCAATAGTGCACGAGTTTGATCTGCACGTGCATTTACGCTAGGTGCACCAAAAATGACAGTAATAAGGCGCATTGGCCCACGTTTACTTGATGTGGTTAAACAGTAGCCAGCTTCGTTGGTGTGACCTGTTTTCAAGCCATCAACTGTTGGGTCAGTGTAAAGTAACGGGTTACGGTTACCTTGTTTAATATTATTAAAGGTAAATTCTTTTTCAGAGTAAATTGGATAGTATTTTGCGCTATCACGAATAATATGCTCTGCCAAAAGCGCCATGTCTTTTGCAGTCGAATAATGTCCGTCAGCAGGTAAGCCTGTTGAGTTAATAAAATTGGTGTTGCTCATGCCAATTCGTTTGGCTTCTTGGTTCATCATATGCGCAAAGGTGCCTTCATTCCCTGCGATATGTTCTGCCATAGCTTTTGCAGAGTCATTGCCTGATTGAATAATGATCCCACGCAGCATTTGCATAACTGTGGCTGTACCATTGAGCGGAACAAACATACATGATTCAGAACGGTTACCACGACACCATGAACTTTCATTCATACGGACGTTTTCGTTTTCTGTGATTTCGCCTTTAAGTAGTTTTTGTTCGACGATATAACTTGTCATCATTTTCGTCATTGACGCAGGTGCAAGTTTTTCATTTTCGTTTTTTGAAGCTAAAACTTGTCCTGTTTGATAGTCCATCAGGACGTATGATTTATTATCTAATTCAGGTGGCGAAGATAAGACAGTTGCTGCAAATGAAAATGAAGGTAAAAGTAAGAGCGCAGCAAAGGTACTTTTTCTGCTCATTTAGGGTCATTCCAATGGTTAGAGTCATATAAATTGGGCATTGTAGGACAAAGCTGCCATGACTGCTATATGTCCTACCTGCTTATTCTGTCGATTATTGTAAATATTACGATGCTTTATTTAAGGTTGAGATTTCTTGGCAAATTTCTTTATTTTGTTGCTCTCCTGCATTTTTAGCATCTTGACGTGCTTGCTCTAAAAAGGGTTGGAAATCTTTTTGTTTTGCACGCATTTCTAGCGCATTAAGTGGCTTATGAATTCCAGGCATATTTTCTTTCACCAATTGTTCAAAGCCTGTACGGTAATCAGGATTTTTCTTATAACCATAACTTGAACAAAGCTCTGACAGTACATAAATAGCAGCCAATTCTTCTTGTGTGACGCCACTTTGTTCAGGCGTTACATCAATGTTGGTGGTGGCAGCATCTGCTTTATCTTCTTGTGCATGAGCACGGATGGCAGTTGTACTGATTAAAATACCAGTGAAAAGCGTTGCAAGTAAGGTTTTGTTTAAACGAGATTTAATCATAAAATTCAATATAGTAAAATTTTGCAGCAGATAACTGATGTTAACTAATTTTTTTTAGAATGAAAGGTTTAAACTGTATTAATGGTGTATAGACTTTTTGCAGATGATTGTATCGAGCTCCTTGATTTAAGCAACAAAAAGTCAACGTTATAAAAGGGTAATCGGCTTGCATTCCTTGTTAAGATCAAGCGAGAAAGAATAGATGTGGTCTATTTCAGGTTGATCCATAGCAATTTTTGTATAGGTTAGAGCAGATTTGTGAATATTTTAATTGCAAATGATGATGGTGTGTTCTCACCAGGTATTAAAGCATTGGCAGAGGCATTACAGCCTTTAGGGCGGGTGATTACTGTTGCGCCTGAGTCAGAAAGAAGCGGTTTTTCAAGCGCATTGACATTAGATAAACCTTTACGTCCTGTTGAAATTATGCCTGATGTATGGGCGGTCAATGGCACGCCTGCAGACTGTGTTTACTTGTCTATGAATGGCTTGTTTGATTTTGAGTTTGACTTGGTGGTCAGTGGAATCAATAGCGGTGCCAATTTAGGTGATGATGTTTTGTATTCAGGCACTGTGGGTGCTGCATTTGAAGGTCGTTTAATGAAGCAACCTGCAATTGCTGTTTCTTTGGTTGGTCAGCATGCCAGTGATTATCGTGTAATTGACAGTTATCGTGCAGCAGCACAATGGGTGCATGACTTTATTGCACATGGATTGCCAAGTTTGCCTGAACGCCATATTTTAAATATTAATATTCCTAAAACCGATGCGCCTTTGAAAGGTCCTGTGGTGACATATCAAGGGCAGCGTAAACAAGCAAAACCAATTTCAAGTCATGTTGACCCACGTGGTCACCATGTGTATTGGATTGGATTGGCCGGTGAAGCCATTTTAGAGCAGACCAATGAAAATGCCACAGTCATGTCTGACTTTAATGCGGTGAAAAATGGCTATGTGAGCATTACACCTATTCAAATGGATGCAACCAATTATGATGTGTTGCAAACGTTAAAATACCAAATAGAAATGCAGCAGGCATAGCATCAAAAGTTGTTATCCATATGCTTTATGAAAACAACAAAAATAATGTTTTTGAAAAAAGAGGAACATTCATGCAGGTAGTAGCTCAGCATCGCCAAACAGCGATTGCACATCGATTAAAACCCGTACTGTTGTGCTGTTTAGCATTGACCGTCTTTCACCTTTCCGGGTGCGCCTCTAAGCCTCAAGTGGTTGCTACCCGAACGATGCCATCACCGAACACATATGTGGTTAAACCGGGTGATACGCTCAGTGGGATTGCAGGACGTTATGGTTTAAATTATATCCAAGTGGCTCAGCTAAATAACATTAGTCCACCGTATACCATTTATGTTAACCAAGCTTTACGCTTAAAAGCAGATGGTACAGCGGTTCAACCGGTTGTTGCACCACCTGCGCCAGTTGTGCCAAAACAACCAAGCGTACCACCAATTCAAAAGCAAAGTATTCCACTGCCAACACCAACTGCAAAAACTCAAACCACACCTGTTGCTTCAAAAGTGGTGGAAGTAACACCACCTCAAGTGACAAGTAATGGTTTGGTTTGGGTTAAACCATCAACTGCACCAGTCATTGCAGCATACGATTTAGCCAATAATATTCGTGGTATCCGTTACGGTGGCCAAGTTGGTGATCCTGTAGTGGCAGCGGCAGATGGTCAAGTGGTATATGCAGACAGTGGGTTAAAAGAGTTTGGGAATCTGATTTTAATTAAGCACAGCAATGGTTATATCAGCGCTTATGCACATAACAATAAATTGCTAGTACAAAGTGGAGCACGTGTTAAAGCAGGACAAAAAATTGCTGAAATGGGCTCTAGTGGGACAACACGTGTGATGCTTGAATTCCAAATTCGATCAGATGGTAAAGCCATTGATCCAAGACAAGTGATTCCAATGAATTAAACACTTTCAACTTGATAAAACATAATACAGTTTATAGCTTAATATGTTTAATAGCTTATTCTAGCCCTGATTCTTGTGGATATTTAACTCAGAATCAGGGCTTTTTTGTGTTGGATGAAATCGGTGTATTAGTCTTTTTCTTGAATTCACCTCATGTATGAAGCCGTAATGAATTGCATCGTTATATATTTAATATTGCTTAATAAACTATAGCTTTTGCTAAAAAATTTTTAAGGATAAAAATATATTTATATATATGATATTTATATATTTTTTGTTTTTATAAATATCTGAATTTTAATTATTTATTTGAAATAATATTGATTGATATATTCTGTTTTTTCTCAAAATATAAAATCATGCAGTCTAATCATTCACGCAATCGACACACATTGTACCGCTATACAGGTGCAACTTTATTAAGCACTTTATTTTTACAATCCGCCGTTTTTGCTGAAACAACAGAAAAACAAGATGCGGATACAAAATATGTCACGGTCACAGGTTCTCGTATTTCTAAAGCACAAAAAGAAGGTGTTAATCCGGTTATTGTGATTAAAGCGGCAGACATTGAAAAAGAGGGTTTTAGCAATGTATATGAAGCATTAAGTAATACCTCACAAAATACAGGTGTCGTTACTGGTGCAGATTCAGGCAATACTTTTACTCCTGTTGCCAATACCATAAGCTTAAAATCATTGGGACCAAATCATACTTTGGTTTTGATTAATGGACATCGAGTGGCTGATTATCCAATGGCATACAATGGTGCGGTAAATTTTGTTAATTTGGCCAATATTCCTCTAGCCATTGTTGACCGAATTGAAATTTTGAGCAGTGGAGCATCTGCAATTTATGGATCGGATGCCATTGCAGGTGTGGTGAATATTATTCTTAAAAAAACCACTGATGGCGTACAAGTAAATTTAAAAGCAGGGAGCACCATTAAAGCAGGGGAAAATGGTCGTTTACAATTAACAGGCAGTAAGGCATGGAATGACCGTTTTAATACCGTATACGCTGTTGAAATAAGTGGTCGAGAACCGATTTGGGCAAGTGATCGCTCATTCATGTCAAGTGCTTCAGCATTAGGGGAAACGCCACGCAGTATTGCAGGAAGGCGAGATGCACAAACCGGCAAATACTTATCACTTGGAGGCTGTGAACCTTTTTCAGCTTTATTTGCTGGTAGTGTTCAAGGTTATGGCAGTACACGTGATAACTGTGCATCCAATGTCGCACCTGCAACATATTGGACCATTCAGACCAAAAACAGAAGCCAAAATTTTTATTTAGGCAATGAGTATAAAGTGAGTGATCAACTCCAATTTTTTGCTGATGGCTTATTAGGTTTTAATCAATTGGAAAATAATACGCGTGGCCCATCTTGGACCTCAGGGGCCGCCAATAAAGGTTATTTTTACAATCAAAACTCAGGCAAGTATGAAATTTGGACACGCCGTTTTGCCCCAGAAGAAATTGGGGGAATTAACTCAATTAATAGTCAATGGCGTGATACATCTGCAAATATTAATTTTGGTGTTCGTGGCAATATTGCAGAGACCAGCTGGAAATATGAAGCCAGTTATAATGGTTCAATTTATACCAGTAATGTAAAACGTCGAGGCCGGTTACTGAAAAATATTGATGAATATTTTCTTGGGCAACAGCTAGGTACAGACAAAGACGGTGTACCGATTTATGCACCCGATGTTTCAAAATTAGGCACACCACTGACTGCTGACCAATTTAGTAGTATTTCTGGCTCGACCACAGAAAAAGACAAAGCTTGGTCTCAAACACTTAGTGCAACTGCAACAGGAGACTTAATCCAATTGCCAGCAGGTACTGCAAAACTTGCTGTAGTGGCTGAATGGGGAAGACAAGGTTTTAAGATTCGACCCGATTCATCGATTAATTCGGATGTTTTTTATAATACCAGTACACAAAGTGAGTATGGTGGCACTCGTAATCGCCAAGCTCTTGGTGCAGAACTTGATATCCCAATATTTAAACCATTAAATGCCACTTTATCTGGTCGATATGATCGCTATAGCGTGTCAAATGATTCAATTAGCAAGTTTACATTTGGCTCAGGTTTAGAGTTTAGACCGCAGTCTAATTTATTGTTTCGAACAAATTATGCAACTAGCTTTAGAGCGCCAGATATGAACTATGTCTTTTTGCAAAAACAAAATGGCTATTATTCATCAACAACAGATTATTTAAAATGTGAGCAAAGTGGTCAACCGTTAAATAACTGCTCGTATGCCAATGTTTCTCCAGGGGCAGATTATACTTTGGTTGGAAATTCAACATTACAACCTGAGGACGGGTCTTCATTTGGAGCAGGAGTGGTATGGTCACCACAAAAATCCATTGATATTTCACTTGATTATTGGAATGTTAAAATTAACAATTTAGTGACCAATTTAAGTGCAGATCAATTGTTAAGAACAGAAGCAGACTGCCGAGCAGGTCGAAGTGATATTACATCGGGCATCTGCCAAGATGCAATTTCACGAATCCAACGCAATCCTGATAATGCCATGGTTAATCCAGGTGCAATTGATAACATCAATGTACAGCCAATTAATGCGGCAGTGCAAAAAGTAAGTGGTATTGATTTAACCACCAAATGGCGTTTTGGTCATCCGACTTTAGGGAACTTTGTGTGGGGACTTAATTACAGTTATATGATTACCAATAAATATAAGCAATCAGAACGTGATGATTATACTGATTCGCTCAAAGATTTATCTGATGCAACATGGCGAGACCGTTTGAATACCAGTTTGAGCTGGAGTAAAAATAAATTTACATCAACATTGTTAATTAACCGATTCGGAAAAATTCCAAATGGGGAAGGCAGTGTTTATCTTAAACCGACTTATACCGCCAATTGGAGCGCAGCGTACCGTTTTTCTGATCAATTATCTGCATCAATTATTGTGAATAATGTCTTTAATACCATTAAAAAAGACTATACCGGTGGATGGCCTTATTACCCTGTTGCTAACTATTCTGCATATGGTCGCCAAGGCTGGCTTGAAGTGAATTATCGTTTTTAATCATTACATTACACTTTGCTCTATTTTAATGTTGTGATGATGGAATAGAGCACTGAAAAGATAGGTTAGTTATGTTTAAATCATTTTTTCCTTCGCCGTTTTGGTTCTTTCTCTCAGGGGTTTTGTGGTCAACATTGGCTGTTGTGCTTTGGTATATAGGTGGTGGTAGTCATTTTGGAGAATATATAGGGTTTCCTATTGGTTATGCCAATCAAAAAGTGCCAATGGGAATTAGTAAGTTTGTTCATCTTACATATATTTGGACATATATTTGGTTTTTGATATTCGTTGCTCTATTTACTTTATTTTGGCGGATCAAAGCAAACCATCCATGGCAGTGGTGGTCAATTACAGGGACTATATTTATTCTATTTAACATTTGGATTGGCGTACAAGTCACTATTACATTGAATGAATGGTATGGTCCATTTTGGGATTTAGTTCAACAGATGCTGTCTAATCAAGGTGGTCACATTGGTGAACTTTATCAGAGTATTTTGGTGTTTCTGTATATTGCAATGCTTGCAGTCACCGTGGGCGTCATCAATTCATTTTTTGTCAGTCATTATATTTTTCGCTGGAGAAAAGCAATGACAGACTATTATACCGCACATTGGCATACCTTAAGGCATATTGAGGGAGCATCTCAGCGTGTTCAAGAAGATACCATGCGTTTTGCAACCATTATGGAAGGTTTAGGTGTAACCTTTATTCGATCTATTATGACATTATTTGCTTTTCTACCCTTATTGTTTGAATTGTCAAAGCATGTACCGATTTTACCTTTTATAGGGGAAGTGTCACATGCGTTGGTTTGGGCTGCTATTGGTTGGGCAGTATTTGGTACAGTGTTGTTGGTCGTGACAGGGTTCAAATTACCAGGACTTGAGTTTAATAACCAAAAAGTAGAGGCAGCCTTTCGTAAAGAGCTTGTGTATGGGGAAGATGATGCAACTCGTGCACAGCCTATAGTAATTGATGACCTATTTGGGCGTTTAAGTTTAAATTATTTTAAGCTGTATTTTCATTATGCATATTTTAATTTAATCAGCTCGTGGTATATCCAACTCGACAATATATTTAGTTTGGTGATTCTTTTTCCAGCGATTGCTACAGGTACAATGACGCTTGGTTTAGTCAATCAAATTAGAAATGTATTTAATAAAGTCACAACCGCATTTCAATATTTGATTGACTCATGGAAGGTCATTATTGAGCTGATCTCCATTCGAAAAAGGTTGAAACAATTTGAGTCGACCTTGTCGGAAATCTATGAATCATAGGTTGATATATAAGGGATTGGTAGGTTTGAAACCGATAATATGGCAAAATATTGCCTAATCTTGCTATAGCGTGATTCACTTAGTCATGTAAAATTTACTGCAATGACTATCTGTTTTCACGAAAGCCTTATACAATATCAGGCTATACACAAGATATTGATTATGTGAAGTAACAATATCGGCACACAATTTGAGGACGTATGTATGACTGAACAAGCACGAGATACTGAAGCATTAATTCATGATCAAATTGCAAAGCATGCTGTTTTACTTTACATGAAAGGTACACCACAATTTCCACAATGTGGTTTTTCGGCTCGCGCAGTTGAAGCACTAAGCCAAGTTGGTCGTCCATTTGCTTATGTAAATATTTTAGAAAACCAAGATATTCGTGCGGTTTTACCTAAAATTGCAAATTGGCCGACTTTCCCACAATTATGGATTAACGGTGAGTTGATTGGTGGTAGTGATATTATTTTGGAAATGTTCCAAAATGGCGAGCTAAAATCATTGATCGAAGAACACAGCCCAGCGCCTGAAGCATAATTTAGGCCGTCTGGTGAGAAAAAGAGTATCAAGGTGATGCTCTTTTTTTTGGAGATGATTAATGAAAATAAGCTTTATTGGTGCAGGAAGAGTAGCAACCCATTTGGCACATGCATTATATGCTCAGGGCTTTGAGATAGTACAAGTTTATAGCCGAAATTTGTTCCATGCACAGGTATTGGCTCGGACTGTTCATGCAACGTCTATAGACACGCTAGCAGATATTGTAGCAACAGATCTCATGGTGATTGCTGTATCTGATCAGGCAATTGAAAGTGTGATCACACAGTTGGCTACATTGGTCGATGATCATACTTTGATTGTACATACTTCTGGCAGCACAGCCATGCAAATACTGACCAAACATCATTTGCGTGCAGGGGTATTTTATCCATTACAAACGTTTAGTTTAGAGCGCGAGGTTAATTGGAGTAATACGCCGTTTTTACTTGAGGCGCAGTATGATGCTGACTTGTTGCGTTTAAATGAGATGGCTCGCACATTGTCGCAGCAGATTTATCATTATAATTCTGAGCAACGACTTAGCTTACATTTGGCAGCAGTCTTTGCCAATAATTTTAGCAATTATTGTTTTGATATTGCCAAGCAAACTGTCGAACGAAATGCAGTAGATTTCAATTTATTAACAGCGCTCATGAAAGAAACTGCTGAAAAAGCGTGTCAGTTTGATCCTAAAGTTGTACAAACTGGCCCTGCCATGCGTCAAGATCAAAATACGCTTGATGCACATCAAAGCTTACTTCAACAGCAACAGGCAGAAGATCATTTGGCAGTTTACCGCTTATTAAGCGAACACATTAAAAAGCGGCATCAAGTGAAATAATATTATTTAATTTTTTTGAAAATAAAATCGTTAATCACATGACCTGCATCTAGACCACGGCGTTCAAACTTGGTCAGCGGACGCCAATCTGGGCGAGGGTAGCTTTGACCTGAACCTGCCAAGTTTTCAAGGCTTGGACGGTGTTCTAAAACATCAAGCATCCATTCTGCATAAGGCTCCCAATCGGTTGCAGCATGAAAAGTACCGCCAAGCACCAATTTCCGCTCAACCAATTCCATACGTTCATGTGCGACAAAACGACGTTTAAAGTGACGCTTTTTTTGCCAAGGATCAGGGAAGTATAACTGAATACAGTCAATACTCTCATCAGGCATATCTTTAAGCACTTGGATGGCATCTGCATCTAAGACACGTAAGTTATGAACTTCGGCTTCACCTGCCTCATACACACATTGTGCAATACCAGGAATGTGAACTTCTATCCCTAAAAAGTTACGCTCTGGTTGGTTTTTTGCCATCAATACCAATGACCTTCCCATACCAAAACCAATTTCAACGGTCAGCGGTTTTTCAGGGTCAGTAAAATATGTTCTTAGGTCACCTGTGGGATGATCAAGAATTAAATATTTATATTGTTCTAAAGCACTACGCTGCGAAGTGTTTAATGGTGACGAGCGGCGCATAAAGGTGACAATTTCACGGTGCTCATGCAAATCATCAAGCTCAATGATCGGTGCTGTGGTTGAATCGTTACTCATAACGGGAAAAGTCATTACATCGGATGAAAGACGCTATTTTAAGTCTTGCTTACAGCAAGTCAAACGGAAATTGAAGTCAATCTATAAGATCCTCAATTTCACCTTTATTTTTGATCACAGCATTGTATTACATAAAGGCATTGAATCTATAAAAAAGAAACTTGTGTATTGGTGAAAACCTTTTTAGATTAGATCAGGCATGTCCTTATCATCACTGAAAAGAGAAAAACAATGAAACTATATTATGCACCTGGCTCTTGTTCACTAGCAGCCCATATTATTTTAAATGAACTAAAAGCGCCTTTTGATGCAGAAAAAGTTGATCTCAAAACACATCAAACTGAATCAGGTCAGGATTTTTATCAAATCAATCCAAAAGGTTTTGTCCCAACGCTTGAAGCAGAAGGTGGCGTTATCTTGACTGAAAATGTGGCAATTCTGCCGTATTTAGCAGAGCAAGATCCGAATCAAAAGATGATTGCAACCTCAGGTTTGGCACGTGCAAAAACATTAGAATGGTTGGGTTTTTTAAATTCACAGTTGCATAAAGCCTATTTACCTCTCTTTTATGGCAACTTAGATGAGCAAGGTCAAAAGGATGCTTATGCCAAAGTCGACAGTTACTTGGCATACATTGACCAGTATATTGCCAATACACCACATGAGTTTCTAACAGGGGATCATTTTGGTCCAGCAGATGCTTATTTATTTGTGATTGGTAGTTGGTCAAGTTATGTAGATCATGACTTAACGCCGTATTCACATCTTGTTGCGTTTAGAGAAAAAATTGCACAACGTGAAGCAGTACAATTGACTTTAAAACAAGAAGGCTTAATTTAATAGTCTGATTTTTCACTCAAGCATTGCTGATTTTGTTCTATTGATAGAACAAAACGTTGTAAATATTGCAGTATATAAATGTCATTTTACAGCGTAGTATTATTTCAACGATAAAAGAGATGAGTAATAACAATGAATCATTTTACATCAAAAATTGCTTTAGGTTTGTCAGCTGCAATTGCTAGCGCATGCGTGTTTGCAGCGCCAGTGAGTTACAAAATTGACCCAACCCATACTGCTACAGTATTTAGTTGGAATCACTTTGGTTTTTCTACACCAAGTGCGAACTTCACAGATATTCAAGGTACCATTCACGTTGATAATCAAAAACCATCAAATTCATCAGTTGATGTGACGATTCCAGTATCAAGTGTAAATACCAATGTGGCTGAGCTTGATAAGCATTTCCAAGAAAAAGAATGGTTCGATGCGGCAAAGTATCCAACGATTACGTTTAAAAGTACCAAAGTAGAAACAAAAGATAAGAAGCACTTTAAAATTACAGGTCATTTAACTGTTAAAGGTGTGACAAAACCTGTGGTCTTAAATGCAGTGTTAAACAAACAAGCTGTACATCCAATGACCAAAGCACAAGCGATTGGCTTTAATGCAACCACAACGTTTAACCGTTCAGCATTTGGCATAGGCAGTTATGTGCCTAATGTTGGCGACAAGATCACTGTAAATATTACAACAGAAGCATCTGTAGCTAACTAATTTATTAAATTGATCGTAGTAAAAAAGCTCATGATTGAGCTTTTTTACATTTTAAGATAATTCATATAATTTAGAATGACTTCTCGTGCTTTAACCATGAGTGGTAATGCATAGGTTTGGTTATCTTGGCGCAGCTGTTGAATGTTAATTTGAGCTTGTTTCAGTTCTGTATGATGTCCAATGAGCCATTTTTCTAAATGCTCAGCATCCACTTCTAAGTGAAACTGTAAACCTAAACTTTTTCCATATTGAAATGCTTGATTGGTATACTGGTTTGAAGCTGCTAAATGAATGGTATGCTCGGGTAAATCAAATGTATCACCATGCCAATGTAAGACATGCGTATTTGCTAAAGGCGCTAAGATGGAATGATTAGTTTCTGAAAGCATAAGGGTAGACCAACCAATTTCTTTAGTTGGTCCAGCATAGACTTCTGCTCCCAAAGCTTTTGCCATCAATTGAGCACCCAAACAAATACCAAGCGTAGGTTGTCTTGCTTGTAAACGTGTTTTAAGTAATTCAATTTCATCGCATAAAAACGGGTAATCTGCCACATCATTGACGCCAATTGGCCCACCTAAAATAATGGTTAAACCATCATATTGCAAAGCTGTACGCAGATCATCTACACCTGCTTCTACATAGCGAATGCGATAGCCTTTTTGATAAAAAATATCTTCTAATGCGCCTAAATCTTCAAATGCAAGGTGTTGGATTGCGTAAATGGTTTTGGGGAAATTGTGCATAATTTATGCCAGCATCAAATGTGCAAAGGGGAATAATGGATAGATATTTTAAGTGGTCTATGGTGGATTTACTAGTATCGAACATGCTTTGTTGCTATGTTTTATTGGATATAGCTTAACTTTTGTTGGAAAAATCGGTAGGCTATAAGCCCTTTATTGTGAAAGTTGTCGTATGAAGCAAGAAACTGCATTGAAACTGTTGAAAGCCGGCGAAAATGTGTTTTTAACTGGGTCAGCAGGGGCTGGCAAAACCTATACATTAAATCAGTATATTGACTACTTAAAAGCACGTAAAGTCACTGTAGCAATGACAGCATCAACAGGCATTGCTGCCACCCACATGAATGGAATGACCATTCATACTTGGGCTGGTATTGGTATCAAAGACAGTTTGTCAAATGATGACTTAAAGCGCATGAAAGAGCGCAAATACTTAAAAGAACATTTAGAAAATGCACAAGTCTTGGTGATTGACGAGATTTCAATGTTGCATGCCAAGCAATTAAATTTAGTGAATCAAGTTTTAAAATACTTCAAAGAAAGTGACCAAGCCTTTGGTGGTATTCAAGTGATTTTAGCAGGTGACTTTTTTCAGTTGCCACCTGTTGGCAGACAAGGTGAGCGTAACCGCGATAAATTTTGTTTTATGTCTGAGGCATGGGTTGAGGCGAAATTTCGTGTGTGTTACCTCACCGAGCAGCACCGCCAAGAAGATGCCATGTTAAATGATATTTTAAATGCCATTCGTGCCCAGCGGATGACACCTGAGTATCATGCCGCTTTAGCACAATCAAAACATCATGATTTAGGCGATACATATACCCGTTTATATACCCATAATATGGATGTAGACAGTTTAAACCATCAACATTTAAATGAATTAAACACAGAATCTCAGCAGTTTGATGCTGTACTTGATGGTAATGCAAAACTATTAGAAACTTTGAAATCATCTGTCAGGGCACCAGAAAGTTTGGTGTTGAAGCTGCATGCCAAAGTGATGTTTGTTAAAAATAACTTTGATATGGGTTACATCAACGGCAGTATTGGAGAGGTTGTTGGCTTTGAAGAAGATGATGAGTTTGGATTATTACCTAAAGTCAATTTAACCGATGGCACATCACTTTTGGTTGCACCTGAAACTTGGTCAGTTGAAAATGATGAAGGGAAAGTCATTGCAAGTTTCCGACAAATTCCACTGCGTTTAGCTTGGGCAATTACGATTCATAAAAGCCAAGGCATGACTTTAGATGCTGCAGAAATTAATTTGTCGCATACTTTTGAAAAAGGACAAGGCTATGTGGCGATTTCACGATTAAAGTCGTTAAGTGGTTTAAAGTTGCTTGGATATAATGATGAGGCTCTGGCTTTAGATCCTCTAGCTATGAAAGCCGATCAGCGTTTTCAAGAGCTTTCACATGAGGCACAAGGTCATTTCGAACATGCTGATTTGACAGTGCAACATAATGCATTTATTCGTCATTGTGGTGGTACATTAAATGAAGTAGAAATTGCTAAAAACCAGCGAAAATTAGCAGGTTCGGGCGGAGCTTCGAAAAAAAGCTATGCTGCAGCAACTTTAGATGAAACCAAAGCACTGTTTGAAAGCGGATATGATATTCAAGATATTGCACAAGAGCGTGCTTTAACGCCCTCTACTGTGATTGGGCACTTAGCCAAATTACAAAAGGAAGGCTTAGATATTTCAGTGGTCCATCCTGGTGAAGATGTGGTAGCACAAGTCCGCAAATTATATAAGCGGATTCAAAAGAGTAAGCGACCAGAGAACTTTGCTGAAGATGGCACTGTGAAATTGCGCCCAATTGTTGAGCTGACAGAGCCACGTATGGGCTACGATCAAGTTCGTTTGGCATTATTGTTTGTTGAGTAAGCTTTAAGTACATGTCTAAGTTGTATTTTAGGACATGTACTTTTAAATTCTTATATACAATCACACTACAAAATGAAGCGTGTATTACTCAGGTTTCAGTACAAAAATGCGTAAACTCAAATAATCACTGTTGATCTGAGCGTAATTTAACATTCAGTATAAATCAGCTCAGAATATAATATAAAAATGAGTTTACTATGAGATTATATATATACGAACATTGCCCATTTTGTTTACGAGCAAGAATGATTGCCGGATTTAAAAATCTTGCTATTCAGTATTCAGTCATTATGGAAGGTGACGAAGAAACACCTATAAAGCTGGTTGGTAAAAAAACACTGCCTATTTTACAACGTGCTGACGGCCAATATATGACAGAGAGCTTAGATATAGTCAGTTATTTAGATGATTGGAGCGATCCTAAATATGCAGTGAATCATGTGGATGAAGCAATTGGGGCATGGGCGAAAGAACATTCTGATACCATTGTAAAATTAATTGTTCCTCGCTTTACACAAAGTGATTTTAAAGAAATTTCTACTTTAGAAGCACGACAAGCTTTTGTTGCACGGGAAACACAAGCATTTGGCCCATTAACGGCATTACTTGATCAAACACCTGAATATATTGCACAGATTAATCCTGCCTTAGAACAGCTCGACCCATTATTGGCAGCACATACCGACATTGATAAAACAGATTTTATTATCTTTCCATTGTTACGGTCATTGAGTATTGTAAAAGATGCTGTATTTGGTGCTGAAACCAAGCGTTATATGAACCGTATCGCAACAGCTGCTAAAGTTGATTTACTGACTGATCAAGCAATTTAGCACAAAGTATAAGCAAACCGTATTTGCCAGCTGATAAAAAAGCTGGCTTTTTTGTGCATAGTGGTTCAAATTAATAAAGCAATTTTAATATTGCACTAAAATGATACATATAAAAGACACTATGCATGGTTTTGGTGAGAATTTATGAATGATAATCATTTTCATAGATAGTGTGTTTTATAGATACAGGCATCACAGGGAATTAGTGTGCTTAAAACGATCTTGGCATCATATATGCATGGTCTTTAGTAAGTCACATTATGACGGTACACGTTTACAAATAGGTGTTCTTATGGAAAAAACGACATCACAAGATCTGTCACAAGGGCTTAAAAATCGGCATATCACTATGTTGTCTATTGCTGGGGCAATTGGTGCTGGGCTGTTTGTTGGATCTGGTCATGCCATTGCGGCAGCAGGGCCTGCAGTATTGTTATCATACTTGGCAGCTGGAACATTGGTCGTTTTAGTGATGCGTATGTTGTCTGAAATGGCAGTTGCGCAGCCAGACAGCGGTTCATTTTCAACGTATGCAGATCGTGCGATTGGAAAATGGGCAGGGTTTACCATTGGTTGGTTATATTGGTGGTTTTGGGTATTGGTCATTCCTTTTGAAGCCAATGCTGCAGCTGCAATTATTCATTCATGGATGCCTGATACACCAATTTGGTTATTGGCTTTTTTAATTACTGCCGCATTGACGGTCACCAACTTATTTAGTGTGAAAAACTATGGTGAGTTTGAGTTTTGGCTTGCAACAGTAAAAGTACTTTCAATTATTATTTTTATTGTCATTGGTTGTGCCGCAATTTTTGGTATTTCAACCAACCCTGATGTCAGTGGAGTAAAAAATCTCTATGCACATGGTGGCTTCTTACCCAATGGTTGGGGCGCAGTCCTTGGTGCATTATTAACAACAATGTTCTCGTTCATGGGTTCTGAAATTGTCACGATTGCTGCAAGTGAATCGAAAGACCCAGAAAAGCAAATCACCAAAGCCACCAATTCTGTGGTTTGGCGAATAGCACTCTTTTATTTGTTGTCTATTTTTATTGTTTTAAGCTTAGTGCCATGGAATGACCCTATGCTTGTAAATAACGGCTCTTATCAAGCAGTATTACAAGTTTTAAACATTCCTTATGCAAAGTTAATTGTTGATATTGTGGTTCTAACTGCAGTAACGAGCTGTTTAAATTCAGCACTTTATACTGCATCAAGAATGTTGTTTTCTTTATCAAAACGTGGCGATGCGCCTCAAGTTGTGCAAAAATTAAGTGCTAGTCAAACACCGATATATGCTGTACTGTTATCTACAGCAGTGGCGTTTTTATGTACTTTTGCAAACTATGCAGCGCCTGCTAAAGTATTCGGATTTTTATTAGACAGTTCAGGTGCCATTGCGTTGTTGGTTTATTTGGTGATTGCTGTTTCGCAGTTAAGAATGCGCCGCCAGCTGATTCAAAGTGGACAACCAATCCGTATGAAAATGTGGTTGTACCCTTATATTACATGGGCTGTTATTGTGTTTATTATTTCAGCATTAACCATCATGTTGTTTGATCCAAAACATGTGCATGAAATTCTAGCAACGAGTTTACTTTCTATAGTTGTTGTGGTGTCTGGCATTGTGGTGTCAAAAAAACGTAGTAAATCTTTACATTATAACGATAGTATTCCAAAGCAAAATTAATTACTGTTAGTGCGTTTTATGGCATGAGAGATTACTCCACTCATGCCATTTTTTTATGCCTATATATTGTCTTACGCTAACTTATATGGATGTTTATAAGTATTTAAACGTCAACTTTATAGTCAAGCATAAGCTCATCTGCATTTTGTCCTCGGATTCCCCAATTTTCTTGTGGGGTTTCAAAAATTGTGATTTCGACATCAAAGGGATTAATACCACAAAGTATTTTAATATTGTTGAAGATGCTTTGTATGAGTGCTTTTTTTGTTAGTTTAGATCGACCGCTGAACATTGAGATTTCAATAATAAGATAAGATGCACTCCGATCTGGCGGGTAAATAAAGTCTTGTCGGTTTAAGCGAATGAATCGTTGAAATTTTTTATTGGTAGGATACTGAAGTTGTTCAACCAGCGCTCGATGGATTGCATCACTTAATGATTGTCGATGTAGATCTATGGTTTCTGCGGATGCATATATTTTAATTTGGGACATGTTGTACTCATTATATATTTAACTCATGTTTAAGCTATACATTAAATTTTAGCGTTAAAAGGTCCATTTAAAATAATGCTGTTGACCACTTTCTGTAATTTCTAATATATATGCTTCGCCAACATCTTCTCGCCAATCGCCAAGTACAATGCGTTTTTTATGTCCGACAGTATGAATTTCTGGGCGGTGGGTGTGACCATGAATTAAAACGTCATGACCTATCAATGCATCATCGACTGCAGATGCGGTTACATCCATAATATAAGGTTTTTTTTGTTGGTGTGAAGCACTACTTTTTTTTCTAAAGCCTTGAGCCAATTGTTTTCTGAATTGAAGCGGGGTTTTTTGGAGTATAGCAATAAGTAGCGGCTGACGAATAATTTTGCGAAAACGCTGATAAGACACATCATCAGTGCAAAGTGCATCACCATGTTCTAAGCGATAGCGTTGCTGTGCAATTTCAAGTGAAATGTGGTCAGGCAGTCGTTGTCCACCAAATTGCTTTAAAAAGACATCACCTAAGGCAAAGTCACGGTTTCCAACTTGAAAGTAAACCTGATTATTAGCAGCGGTAAAGACGTTTAGCTGTTCGACAATGTGTTCAAGCCATGGCGTTGTATTGTCATCGCCAATCCATGCATTAAACCAATCGCCTAAAATATAAAGCGCGGTATGCTGATGTTGATAGTGTTGAAGTAAAGCTAAAAACCCTCGAGTGAGTCGAGGGTGATTAGCGGATAAGTGTAAATCTGCAATAAATAAATAGGTCATTGGATGACACTAAATTTTAATTTATTCAGCAATAATTTTAGCACTTTCAATCACAATGTTTTCTAAAGGCACGTCAGCATGGTAGCCACGGTTTCCAGTACGTACACCTTTAATCTCAGTGACAACATCTAAACCTTCAATGACTTTTGCAAATACAGCATAACCCCAACCTTGGGTTGTTTTATTGGTATGGTTTAAGAAGTTATTATTTTTCACGTTGATGAAAAATTGTGCTGATGCTGAGTGAGGTGCTTGAGTACGAGCCATTGCAACAGTACCTAAGTCGTTGCTTAAGCCGTTATCAGCCTCATTTTCGATTGAATCGCGTGTTGATTTTTCATTGAATTGCTCATCAAAGCCACCGCCTTGAATCATAAAACCATCAATGACACGGTGGAAAATCACACCATCATAAAAACCTTCACGTACATATTCTAAAAAGTTTGCAACAGTTTTTGGTGCTTTTTCACTATTTAGTTCAAGAACAATGCGTCCCTTATTGGTATTTAATTCTACTTGAGGCAAACTCATATCATTATCTCCTAAACATGGTCTATATCGCCATGGGTTTTTTGGTTGAGAGAAGCATAAGCAAACTGTAAACTACTTAGCAAGTATAAACGTGAATTATCTTTGAAAAAAGCGAAGATAATTCGCGATTGAATTAAAATCTAACCGTATAGAAGTGAATTATCTATTATGAAGCCAAATGATGTTGTTTCCAATCTGCCCAATCATTCTGTTACAGATCGTCAAGCCGCTCAAGGTACTGAGCAGCAAGAACAACAACCTGGCTTAGATTTTATCCGTCAAGTTATTGTCGATGATTTGGCATCAGGTCGTACAGAAACCGTGGTTACTCGTTTTCCACCTGAGCCAAATGGTTATTTGCATATTGGTCATGTTAAAGCAATATGTTTAAACTTCGGCATTGCTGATGAATATCAAGGTATGTGTCATTTACGCTTTGATGACACCAATCCTGATGCAGAAGAACAAGAATATGTGACAGGTATTGCCACAGATATTGAATGGCTTGGATTTAAATGGCATGGAGAAACACGCTATGCTTCAAGTTATTTCCAGCAGTTGCATGACTGGGCTGTACAATTGATCCGTCAAGGTGATGCATATGTGGACTTACAAAGCCCTGAAGAAATTAAATTAAACCGTGGTAGCTTTGTAGAGGCAGGTAAAAACTCGCCTTATCGTAATACTTCAGTTGAAGAAAATTTATTACAGTTTGAAAATATGAGCCAAGGTGTATATGGCGCAGGTCAAGCTGTACTTCGTGCCAAAATTGATATGGCAAGTCCAAACATTCATATGCGTGATCCAATTTTGTATCGCGTTTTGCATGCAACACATCATCAAACGGGGGATCTATGGAAGATTTACCCAATGTATGATTATGCGCATCCTTTATCTGATGCCATTGAAGGAATTACGCACTCTTTATGTACGCTTGAGTTTCAAGACCACCGCCCATTTTATGATTGGGTGATTGCGAAGGTGAATACGCCTGCAGTACCTCGTCAGTATGAGTCATCACGTTTAAATGTCGATTATACCATTACCTCTAAACGTAAATTGCGTCGTTTGGTTGAAGCCGGCTATGTCAGCGGTTGGGATGATCCGCGTATGCCAACGGTAGTGGGAATGCGTCGCCGTGGTTTTACACCAGAAGGCTTACGTGATTTCTGTAAGCGAGTTGGGGTGTCAAAAGCTGATGGTATTGTTGATGTCGCAATGCTCGAATTTTGTATTCGTCAGTCATTGGAAACCACAGCAGCACGTGGAATGGCTGTGTTAGAGCCGTTAAAAGTCACTTTGACCAATTTACCTGAAAGTATGGATTTGGTGCAAAAGCGTCATCCGAATGTAGATTTAGGTGAGCGTGTCATTCCATTAACTTCAGAAATTTATATTGACCGCAATGATTTTGAAGAAACACCACCTCCAGGCTTTAAACGTTTAGTAGACCAAGGCGAAGTCCGCTTACGTAATGCTTATGTGATGAAGTGTGATGAAGTGATCAAAGATGATCAAGGGCAAGTCATTGAGTTAAAGTGCTCAATTGATCCAGAAACTTTAGGTAAAAAACCTGAGGGTCGCAAGGTGAAAGGGGTGATTCATTGGGTTTCTGCAACGCAAGGTATTCCTGCAGAAGTTCGAATTTATGAACGTTTATTCAATGAGTCAGATCCTGAAACAGGCGAAGATTTTATTCATAACTTAAACCCTGAGTCATTAAAAGTTGTTCAAGCCATTATTGAACCTTCATTGGCACAAGCCCAAAATGAAGAGCGTTTCCAATTTGAGCGCGAAGGTTATTTTGTTGCAGATCGTTATGATCATTGTGCCGAAAAGCCTGTTTTTAACCGTATTTTAGATTTAAAAGACAGTTTTAAACCGCAAGGATAGTTAATCATGAAATAAAGCGCTTTATTGATAAAGCGCTTTATTTTTTATTACGATGCTTAGAGAAAAAAGTACTTGGAAGCTTGGCTTTTGATTTGTCATGTAATTTCTTTTTAATATAAAGCACCAATGCAAAACTTGCTGTAGCTACAGTAATAAAAATACCATTCATATAGCTCATTAACGAACTAATATAACCAATTGTGGTGAGCCGCTGCATCATTTTGATGACTTGTGGGCTGTTTTCTACACCTGTAATTGCCCAATGGCATAAGTGTTCACAGTTGTTGGTGATAAGGTGGTAATTATTTTCATGCATTCGTGAACGCATACGCCGTACCACAGTACGCCCTTTAAATTTGGGCTGATCGTAATGGTGAATATGGACTTTTTTGTGATGTGAAAATTTTTTTAAGCTGGTAATTTCTATTGGACGCTTTTTAAATAAATGTGCAAAGCCTGAATAATGGATGACTTTGCCTTTGCCAACATAAATGCCATGATGTGTATAGCCGAAATTTTTCACGCTCAGATGAGCGCCGACGGGAATAGTCGATCGTTGATGTTGTTTTTTCACATTAATTAAAAATACAATAATCAAGCCAATAGAATGGTTCTAGTATAACAAATTTATCACAGAATCGGATTGAGCGGGCTTTAAAAACGACCAATTTTAAACTTTATCTCAATAGTCAGTTGGCTTAAGGTGTTCGGTTATCATGTGGGAAAAGTTCATAGTCAAATAAATGATTTGATTCACTAATTTTTTTAGCGATATATTCCTGTTCTTTTTGACGAATTAAAATAATTAAAGCACCTTTGGGTATTTCTCCAAATTCTGAACGCACGTGAATTAGGTGAAGTTGACCGTATTCATCACGCACATTGGCTTGTGCTGTATGGTTTGGTCGTGCACAGCCTGATGAAATGGTTGCTAGTCGTCCAACGAGATTGGGTTTTTTATTTTCAAGCTGCGGTCGAATCACTTGATCTAAACAGTGAATCATAAAAATAGTAAAAAATGTTGCTACAAATAAGGTTGGAAAAATAATATAGACAATAGGAACAAAGCTTTCTAAGTATGAGAAAAAAGCCAATTGAAAAAAATAGCCAGCAAAACTAAAGTTAATTAAAAAGAAAATCAGTACCAATATTTTAGAAAACTTGACCTGAAATATTGAACTGTTAATGGGTAGGGGCACAATTTTTCGTAAAAAACGTAAAGGGTGCAGTCCCAAATAAAAACCAATCGTTTCAATAATACTGATCATCACTAACCCCATCACACACAAGTGAAAAGGCATAAGCTCAGGACTAATTAAAAAAGACAATAAACTATTATTCATTTTCATCCATGATATGAAACTACAGTGATTGGGGTTGCCAAGATATTGCACTACATGATGCAATACCATTTGTCTAGTGAGGTTATATTGATAAGATCAGCTTATTCATTGGCAAATAACAGTTTTACAGATGCAAGATGACGCTATAGCGTCATCTTGTTGCTCATGCCAACGCGTGAAGGGTAAGATTATACCTGTTGTCTACAAAAACTACAGCCCACAGATTGAAGAACCACGACTTAAATTCGGTCCCCAAGTGCGATAGCCTTGCGTATCAATATGAATTTGTCCTGATGCATAGACGCCTAGGCCTAAATTTAAGCTACGCCCATATTGAACCCAAAATTGACACAATTTAAATTTAGTTTGTTCAATCAGTGCATAGTCATTTTTTGATGGTGTTGCCGAGCCTACTCTAAAATCAATCGCAGAATTAAATAAGTGTCGTGAAGCTGAGGTGCCACCTGCACATTGGTTGGTTGGTAAATCACGATAAACAGAAGTGACTTCAAAGTCGGTGAGTACTTTGGTGGCTACAAGATATTTAAACACTTTAAGAGTAGGGACTTGATTTGACCATAACTCACGATTAGGCACGGCATATTGTTCGCGATGACACTGTTGCCAATCCCGTGCGGTGCGTAATAGCTCAAATGAAGGCACAATGTGCGATACATTTTGTTGATCTAAATAGTTTTCATACGCTTTTACTTTTTGATAGTTGTTGTCTTTTGCAAGCCAAGTAATATACGACGCAGGCACCTCTTTAATCGGTGCAGCAGACTGTGTATAAACCTTTTCTTGAGGAATAAAAATCCGTTTAGTCACAGTTAAATTGGCTTGCTGTGTGGTATGTGTATAGACAACAGGTTGGCTAGATGGCGCATGACATGCCACTAGAATTTGAGTAGAAAGTAAAGAGAGTAAAACTGTTTTAGGAATCATTCGAGCCATAGTGAAATATTCAACGTAAGTCGTCTGATGGACTTTTTATTGTAGGCAAGTATAAGGGAGTTTTCAGCCAAATTTACGAGAATTATGTTTCGAACTGCAACAATAAACGACCAGCTTAAGCTGGTCGTTTATTTTTTATGGCTTATTTTTCTAAGTATTGTAACTTATCTGGTTTGCCATTCCATTCTTCACGGTCTTCAGGCTGGTCGCCAATTTCAGTGATATTTGGCCATTTCTCTGCCAATTCTGCATTGAGTTGAATAAAGACTTCTTGGCCTGCTGGCAATTCATCTTCAGAAAAAATAGCATTTGCTGGACATTCTGGCTCACACAGAGCGCAGTCAATGCACTCATCAGGGCTAATGACAAGAAAATTTGGCCCTTCGTAAAAACAATCGACAGGGCAGACTTCAACACAGTCTTGGTATTTACATTTAATACAGTTTTCAGTGACAACAAAGGCCATAGCGACAGCTACCTAAAAAATTTGGTGTTCATTCTAATTGCTATATTGTAGGCAAAAATTGCATCAACTAACAATTCCTTTTATTGATATTGAGTATTTAAATCAATGAATAGACCCATTCAATATGAATTTTTCTGATAAATGATAATTAATATCATCTATTTGGGCATGAATTACCTTAGATAAATAGGATTGGAGTAAGAAATATATCATTTGTGTAAATTTCACATGTTTGTCATCAATCTTTAAAAATCATAAGAGATTCTCAAAGGGAGGCTTAATTTACGCTAAGTTTCTCAAGTCATAATCAGTTTCGCATACAAAAAACATGTCATATGGGAAGATCGAATGAATATGAAATCAGAAATTAATTACCAAAAACAAATAAAAAATGCTAAACGTGGTGGACATAAACCCAGTATTACCAAAGATATTAATAAACATAAAATACAAAAATTACAGCGTTTAATTAAAGAATTAGAAAGCGAGCATCAAGAACATTTAGACTTTTGGAGACAGCATGCAGCATTATATGATCAAGGCTATGCAACAGCGATTCATCATGTGCAAAATAAATTAGTCGAAATATTACAAATTAAATAAGAAAATATCCCGTACATCATGGCGTTGTACGGGATATTTTTATTTTATTGTGGTGCATGCCAAACAGCTTTTTGGGCATCTATTTTGTTAGGAAGTAATTTTAAATCAAAGAATAAGTCACCAATCGCTTGTTGGGATTGAACCACTTCAGGCGTGAGTGTTGCAACAGGATTCGGTACGGGCTTTTTCTCCAATACTTGATTCGCTACTTTTACATCTAAACTGGTGCTTGTTGCTAAAATCTGAGCAGCTTGCGGTTTATTTTGATCAATCCACTGATCTGTTTTATTCAGTACTGCCAAGATTTTTTTAGCACTGTCTGGATGTTTTTCAACAAATTCAGGTTGTACTAAATAAAAACCATATGTTTTGGCTAAGTTGGCTGAATCAAACACCACTCGTGCTGTCCCACTTAATTCTGTTGCACTGGCATACGGTTCCCAAACGGCCCAAGCATCAATTGCGCCTTTGTCTAAGGCCGCTCGTGCATCAGACGGTGTGAGCCAAACTGGCTGAATGTCATTCCATGTTAAATGGGCAACTTGTAAAGTTTCTGCCAAAAAGTTGTGTGCACTTGAGCCTTTGGTTAATGCAATACGTTTGCCTTTTAAGTCGCTTAATTTTTGAATCGCGCTGGCTTTAGGCGTTAAAATCGCATGACCTTTATTAAATGCTTGCTCATAGCCTAAGTAATTTAATTGTTTACCTGCAGATAGGGCAAATACAATCGGCGCATCGCCTGTATAACCAAAATCAATGGATTTCACAGACAAGGCTTCTAAGGTTTGTGGCCCTGCAGGAAACTCTTTCCATTCCACTTTAACATTTGGAAATTCTTGCTCAAAAAAGTGATTTTGTTTGGCAACAATTAATTTTAACGCAGCCTTTTGATAACCGATTGTGAGGGTCGTGATCGGCGTTGGTGTTGAATTTTGCGTTGGTTGTTCTTGTTTACTACAGCCTGTGATGCTAAGAGCAGCCAAGCTAATACTTAAAGCAGCAGTGAAATAAAGCGATTTCATAGAGATTCTTTAACAAGTTAATCTTGCAGGTTATGTTATATGCTCTCTCATCGATCTTAAATATCAATAATTAATATGCTTATCTTTAAAGTGTAAGCTTAAATAACTTAAGATAAGTTATTGTGATTGGCTCAAAACGTAGTCGGCCTACTGTTGTAGACCGACTGATTTTAACTATTTACCGTCCCACACATATTTTTGCGGTTCAATATTATTTTTTAGAATTTTCCATTCCACCAAGAAGTTTGAAATATCTTGCTGCGATTTCACAACCTCAGCTGTTACAGGTGCAACAGGGTTTGGCATTGGTTTTTTACCAATAACCTGTGCTGCAACATTTAAGTTGATTGTGATATTTTTAGATAAAATTTCAGAAGCCTCTTGTTGATGAGAGTCAATCCATTTATCCGTTTGATTTAACACATTTAAGATTTTTTTCGCACTTTCAGGGTCATTATTAATCAATTCAGGTTGTGCTAAATAGAAACCATATGATTTGTTTGAGTTACCTGAGTCAAAAATAACTTTTGCCATACCGCTTAATTCAGTTGCGCTGGTGTACGGTTCCCAAACAGCCCACGCATCAATTTTACCTTTGGTTAAAGCAGTACGAGCCTCAGCAGGTTCAAGCCATACAGGCTGAATATCTGTCCATGTTAAATTGGCTGTTTTTAAAGCTTCTGCTAAAAAGATATGCGCACTTGAGCCTTTGTTTAAGCCAATACGTTTGCCTTTAAGTTCATTGACGTTTTGAACAGGGTTGCTTCTTAATACCAAAATTGCATGGTCTTTATTAAATGCTTGTTCAAAGCCCAAATATTTAAGCTGTTTACCTTCAGATAGAGCAGTGACTACCGAGCCATCAAGTGTATAACCAAAGTCAATTGATTTAGCAGACAAGGCTTCTAAAGTTTGTGGACCTGTTGCAAATTCTTTCCACTCAACTTTAACGTTAGGAAACGCTTGTTCAAACATACGATTTTGTTTAGCAACAATCAGCTTTAAGGCTGACTTTTGATAACCAATGGTCAAGCTTTGAATTTGTTTTGATGTTGCTGTGCTTTTAACTGGTTGTTCTTCTGTTTTGGCACACCCCGTAATAGCAAAAAGACTAATACTTATAGCCGCAGTGAAATAAATAGATTTCATAAAGGTTATTCATAAGTTGATGTTGTACGCATAATATATAGTATTGATTACATTTTAAGTACAAATATTTAACATTATTTTAAATATTTGATTTGTAAGCCAAATAGTGGTTTTTGGCTTACAAATGTATAGGGATTAATCAATCAAAGCTTTAAGCTGATACAACTGATCCAAAGCTTGTTTTGGTGTTAAATTATCAACATCTAATATGCGCAGTGTTTGATCGATTTTTGAAGTTTGCTCAACCTCAATAATTTTTTCAATGATGGTTGGTTCTGCATATGTCACAGGGTCTTGCTCTGCAAATAAATCATTTTGCTGACTTGTGATTGGCATAGAACTTTGCTGTTTTTCTAAAATCCGTAAGCGCTTTTGTGCCTCTTTAATGACATTGCTTGGAATGCCTGCTAATTTTGCAACTTGTAAACCATGGCTTTGACTTGCAGGACCCGATTGCACTTTATGTAATAAAATTAAGTTACCATTTAGTTCTTTGGCTGTGACATGATAATTATGAATATGAGGCTCACTTGCAAGCTCAGTCAACTCAAAGTAATGCGTGGCAAATAAACACAGGCATTTAATACGCTTTGCTAAATCAAGAACACATGCCCATGCTAAAGATAAGCCATCATAAGTACTGGTACCACGACCGACCTCATCCATTAATACCAAAGACTGTTGTGTCGCATGATGTAAAATTTGCGATGTTTCTGTCATTTCTACCATGAAAGTGGATTTGCCTGTCGATAAATCATCTGCAGAACCAATTCGTGTAAAAATTCGGTCAATCGGACCCAATGTGGCCTGCTTGGCAGGCACGAAGCTACCACAATACGCAAGTAGGCTAATTAAAGCCGTTTGTCGCATAAATGTTGACTTACCACCCATATTGGGACCTGTAATAATGGCCAAGCGATGCGAGGCATCAAGTTGGGTGTCATTTGGAGTAAACGGTGTTTTATTTAATGCTTCGACCACAGGATGGCGACCTGCGACAATATGTATACCAAGATCTGGAGTAAATTCAGGGCGAGTCCAATGCCGTAATCGCGCTTGATGGGCAAAATTGGTTAATAAATCGAGCTGTGAAATGGCGCTACTCATCAATTGTAATGGCGTCATTTGTTCACGTAATTGATCAAGTATTTGCTCAAATAACATTTTTTCACGTGCCAATGCACGAGATTCGCTTGAGAGTACTTTGTCTTCAAAACTTTTAAGTTCAGGGGTGATGTAGCGCTCAACATTTTTTAACGTTTGACGGCGAATGAAATGACTTGGGGCATGTTCAGATTGCGCACGTGACAATTCAATGTAGTAACCACTGACACGGTTATAGCCTATTTTTAAAGTTTGAATGCCTGTTTTTTCACGCTCTTGAATTTCAAGATCAATGAGAAATTGCCCTGCATGATCACGAATTTGTCGTAATTCATCAAGTTCAGGGTCAAAGCCTGTAGCAATGACTTGTCCATCACGTAATAATACAGGAGGTTGTTCCACAATGGCTGCGGATAAATAAGCATAAAGTGCATCTACATCACCAAGCTCTTGGTGTAATTGTGTCAGTAATGTAGGTGAGTTGGCTTGTTGAAGCTGTGGCTCTAAGACATGACGAAGTTGCGGCACTTGTTGACATGCTTGACGTAATTGTACTAAATCACGTGGACGCGCAGAACCCAAAGCGATTCGGCTTAATACACGCTCAATATCGCCAATTTCTTTTAATACACCTCGAATCGGATCTTCATTGTCAGTTTGCAGACATTGATCAATGACATCTAATCGTTCATCCAATACCACACTGTCACGAATAGGTTGCATTAATGTACGGCGTAATAATCGGCTGCCCATAGCAGTTTGGCAATCATCAAGAAGAGAAAATAATGATGTTCCATGCTCAAATAAAGGATCAACTAATTCCAAATTACGCCGTGTTACTGGATCAAGTGCAATAAAATCTTGGCTTTGCTCAAGTTGAATGGTTCGAATATGGGGCAGTGCGGTCTTTTGAGTTTCTTTTGCATAATGAATTAATGCTGCACCTGCAGCTTTTGCAAGTGGTAAATGATCAATACCGAATCCTGCTAAAGTGCTGACATAAAACTGATCACAAAGGGTTTTGTTGGCATTATTGAGATTAAAATCGACATTTGGACGTTTGGTTATCGGACATTCAAGCTGCTGTTTAATCACTTCAATTAAATGTTGATCAACAAGATCCTCATCAATTAAAATTTCACTCGGCATAAGCCGCGCTAATTCAATGGTTAAGAGTTCAGGTCTAAAATCAAGTTCTTGGACTTTAAATATACTGGCACTTAAATCAAGTAAAGCGATGCCAATTTTATGCTGTTTAATCACTAAAGCGACTAAGTTTGAATTTTGTGTACTGTTTAATAAAGCATCATCTGTCAGGGTGCCTGGAGTTAATATTCGTACCACTTGACGGTCTACAGGACCTTTACCTGTGACTTCACCTACTTGTTCACAAATTGCGACGGTTTCACCTTTTTTCACCAAGCGTGCTAAATAGCTTTCTGCCGCATGATAGGGTACACCTGCCATTGGAATAGGTTCACCACTGCTTTTACCGCGATGGGTTAGTGTAATGCCTAACATTTTTGCCGCTTTTTTCGCATCATCAAAAAATAATTCGTAAAAATCACCCATACGATAAAACAGTAAACTGTGTGGATGTTGCATCTTCACGTTTAAATACTGCTGCATCATTGGGGTATGAGAATGTATGTTAGCCATTATTTCTTTACTATTCATGCAGATGAAAACCTTCTCAATTAATAATATGTACAACAAATTGCAGAGAAAAACTATCCTGATCAATCTTGCTAGGTATCTTGGGAAACTCAGCAATCTAATGCTGAAAAGCACTTTTGATTATACCTTTTTTGGAACTTTATTAAAAAGTTGAAATATTAGATTTTTAATAAAATCCATTTGATCAGTTACATCTACAGTAGGTTCATCCATTTAAGGGTGAATATAAATTATCTCAACATTAGTTTTCAGGACCAGCTAAAGCATAATCGTTGCGATCAGTATTCCTTATTGTCGATTTAAAGCCAAACGATCTTATTCTTGAGCAATTAATATAGTGATGCTTAATCTATTCAAAGTACTGCGTTTGAAGTGCTCTTTATGGATCGTACTCGAAAAAAGGAAAGGTAAACAAAAACGGGAAGGTTGTTTTAAGGGGTATACCCCAAACCAAGATATATTTAAAAATCGGTATTCAGTATAATTATTATTAAATCCTTTGAGGGATGAAGCGAATTTAATTTCAAATAAGAATTAAAAAAGCTAAAATTCTAGCAATGATTGAATCTTCAAATTCAACAACATATTAATTTAACGAAACACTATAACGGCCACATTATTATGATTATTTTAAAATGAATATTAAAAAAATGCCTGCTGTAACTTTAGAGCCGAGAGTTATTTCATTAAAAGAGTTTTACGAACAAGATTTCACGATTCCAGATTATCAACGTCCTTATAAATGGACAGAAAAGCATGTCCGCACGCTGTTTGATGATTTAGATTGTTTTGTTGCCGGAATTACTGCAAAAAACCGTGATGATGATCGTTATAAGTATCGCCTAGGCACCATTGTTCTGCACAAATCAATTTGCTTTAAGGGGTACACTGCTTTTGGTCAGTATTCTCTTAACAACAAATTACAGCTTAAGTTACCTGACTTGAAAAAAAATATTGTAGATGGACAGCAGCGTACTTTGACCTTTTATTTAATTTGGCATGCATTGCAAGCTAGAAGTCATGAATTAAACAAATTAGATATTCCTCAGTTTACATTAGATATTCCAGCATGTCGTATTACTCAAGAAAATTTACGTCGAAATTATGATGTTATTGAAAAGCTGATCGACAAGCCACGCTCAACATCCTTAGCGGAATATATTGATATTCTTTTAACCAAATGTGAGTTTGTCATTGCTCAGTTAAGTAAGCTTGCAGAGGCTTTTCAGTTTTTTGATTCACAGAATTCAAGAGGATTAGATTTATATCCACATGATTTGTTAAAGGCTTATCATCTGCGAGAGTTTGACCCTATTGAAGCGGAGCTAAAGGCAAAAGTGGTTCAACAATGGGAGCAAAGGAAAGGAGAAGAGGTACATCAAATTTTTTCTCATTTTCTCTATCCAATCAGACAATGGACCAAAGGCAAAAAAGCATTTCAATTTAGTAAAGCACAGGTTGAGGATTTCAAAGGAATATCATTACATCAAGAAGATCATTTACCCCTGAGTCATGCATATCGTATTTTACATAGTATGGTCGATGAATATAACAGTGATCGCTTTCGCAGAGTAGATAACCTGAATTTAGCTTATCCATTTCAAATCACTCAGACCATGATCAATGGGCGCCGTTTTTTTGAATGGTTTAGCTATTATGAAAGTAAAGCTTTAGGCTTACTTCATCCACAAAGTCATGATGCTTGGGTTGAATCATTATTACTAACAGAGACATCGAAAAAGATTTGGAAAGTCATCAATGGTTTTACCGTGACTGAAAATGCTAAAGACTATGCATATTCAGGTAGAACAAGAACAGGTGATGGTTATGTCCGTAAAGTACTGAATTGTTTTCTATTGGCATACTATGATCGTTTTGGTATTACAGAGTTTTCTAGTGCTTTAGAAGTAGGATTTATTTGGGCATATAGTTTACGCCTTAAGCAATCTAGTATCTATGAGTCCAGTATTGAGAACCATGTAAGAGATCATAACCTCTTTAGGCGTTTAGATGAATCACTACGGCCGAAAGACTTTTTAAATTTTTCGCTAAATATTTATGTTAAAGCCAGCCAAACCACGAGAACAACAGGTATTGAGAAGTTATTCAAAGAGATGAAATACATGGCGGAGCAAGGATAATGTCTATAGATCAAACACAGCCATATACCATCTTGCAATTATTAAGCGAAGATGTGAATTATCAAATCCCCGTGTATCAACGAAATTATGCTTGGGAACAACCTCAAATCAGTGCATTGATACAGGATGTTTATGATTACTATGTAAAGTCCAAAGAAAAAATGGAAAACTATTACATTGGTAGTTTAGTTGTCGCACAAAAAGATCATTATTTTGAAGTTTTGGATGGCCAGCAACGTTTTACAACTTTAAATCTTATCGTTTTATTTTTGAAATCTAAGCTTAATCATCCGAAGATAAGTCAACTTACCCGCACAAGATTAAGTTTTGAAAGCCGTGAAAAGTCTATCATTCTCTTAAATTCTTTATGGAAATACGCGAGTGTAGATAATTTATCTTTTGAAAAAGAACTAACTCGATTGAATGTAGAGTATGCCGATCATTCTATCTTAAAAGGTTATCGAATTATTGCTCAAGAGTGTTTAAGGATTGTTCGAGAAGAGGAACTAGAACAGTTTGCCGATTATTTATTTGATCGCGTGGTCATTTTGCGTACGAAGATTCCAGAAC
Source organism: Acinetobacter apis (assembly GCF_900197575.1). Lineage (GTDB taxonomy): Bacteria > Pseudomonadota > Gammaproteobacteria > Pseudomonadales > Moraxellaceae > Acinetobacter > Acinetobacter apis. The sequence continues at coordinate 327,969 of NZ_FZLN01000001.1, forward strand.
TTGCGGATGTGACACATTATTTTGATGCGCTGAATAATCGTGGAGAACAACTAGAAGCGCATGAAGTGATTAAGGCACATTTTCTTAGTTTGCTAAGTACAGATGAAGATGATCGTAATACTGTTCATCAAGTATGGTCGGCATGTCAGGACATGTACAAATATGTTGCCTATGGCTTTAATACAGATCAGAGAAAGCACATATTTGGTGATGCATATCATGGTTGGTTGGTTCAAAGTTATGGTGAGCTTAAGCAATATTTATGTATCAAAAATACAGTGGAAAATACTAGCTCTGAAGGGAAAAGCTCATATGGAGATAAGCTCGCTTTGGATGATATTCTAAAGCTTAATCCTGTACCTATTAGTCAGAAGTTATATGAGGAGGAATCAAGTGAACGTTTCACAAGCATTATTGATTATCCAAATTTCCTCATGCAAGTTTTAAAAATTTATATTAAAAAACAGTCGAAAGAAGGTGAATCTAGTAAAGTTTTACTCGATGATAAGACATTATTAGAAAGTTTTAAAAACATTATTATTCATCCCGAGCATGTAAAAAGCTTTATTTATCTGCTTTTAAAGACAAGGTATTTATTTGATTTATATGTCATCAAGCGTGAGAACAGTCAACAGTATAAAGGGTGGTCGCTTAAAAAACCAAAATGTTATTTTGCTGGCAATGTGAGTTATGTAAATACTTTTTCTAAGGCTGATCAGAGTGGAGACAATGAATTAGCACTAGGTGGCAGTCAAAGAAATCTAGTCATGCTTCTATCCGCTTTTCATGTTTCTTATCCGACACATGCACGTAAGAATTGGTTGTTTAGTGTTTTGTATTGGCTCACTAGCCATAGCCAACAAGATATTAGCTTAGATAGCTATGTTATATATTTAGAAGATTTAGCACGTAACTTGATTAAGAAGCGTTATTTAAGTGCATTAGCGCAAGATTATGAAAGTTTTATGTATTCTGAACAGTTTGATTATGATACTACGGTGACAGCACAAGATGTTGAAGCTTATTTTACGTACAAAAGGATCCGTTCCTTTTGTTTAAACTATCTAGATTATATCTTGTTAAAAAATAAGCTTGGAAAACATTCTGAATTTTACTTCAGTTATAAAGACTCGATTGAACACTTTTATCCGCAAAATCCAAAGGTAGGTGAGCGATTACCTTCAGAGATTTTAAATTGTTTTGGTAATTTAGGCTTAGTTAATCAGAGCGAAAACTCTACTTTAACCAATGATATGCCAATTCAAAAAGCCAATTGGTTAAGGAGACATACGAAAGTACCAATTAGTTTAAAATTGGAGCTGATGATGCAGGCTGTGGACAAGAATGAATCGGAATGGAATAAAGAGAGTATAGAAAAGCATCAACATGAAATGGTAAAGCTATTGTTAAAAGATTTAAACGAAAAAGTATGCTCTTAACAGCATACTTTTATTCGTTAAATCATATGTTTATAAAAATTGGGACAAAGAATTATAAGGGACTAATACATGGTTAGTGTATGAGAATGTATGTTAGCCATGATTTCTTTACTATTCATGCAGATGAAAACCTTCAGTTTAAATACAATTACAATGCGTCAATGACACAATTTTACGAATTATACATGTTCAGTAAGCAAGTCAATCAAGGAACATTTGATATTAAGTCATTTTAACTCACGCATAAAAGTGCTGTGTACCTGAATTAAAATTAAGCATTTTATCTATTCCATATATTGGATTGATACGCAAAATATTAATGTTTGCTTTTGGGCTGAATAGAATGAGTTGGTTATTTTGATTGCATTTTATTTGTACATCGTCGGTAATCACGTACAAAGTTTACACACGCATTTTGTTTTGAAGTGTAAACCATCACCATTATTTTTTGATTATCTAATCTGAAAGCGTATATTCGGCCTACATTAATGTGACAATTTTTGTCAGCTAGGAAGCAAATATGAAATCAGTCAGGGATCAGATGATACATCAATATTTAGTACAGTCATTAACACAGCAACGAGCTTATCAGCTGAGTGTTGCACAAAATTTTCGATTGATAGGCAAGAAAGTAAATAATCAAATTTTATCATTTGCCATGCCATTAGGACGACATATTTTTAAGCAGTGTGCTTCGTACTCTGAACCAGTAATGATGCAATAAAAGGCAGAGTATCTTATGGCAGATCTTTCTAAATCGGCTTTATTGTCAGCACATGATTTAACTTCTCAACGCTGGGTCATGGTTTCCGTCATGCTCGGCACTGGCATTGTCAGTATAAATAACAACAGTTTTAATCCAGCAATACCTCAATTCATGCATGACTTCCGTTTGGCAGAAGTCAGTGTAAGTTGGCTGATGATTATTTTTTTATTGACCATGAGTTTAAGCCTGTTGCTTGCAAGCTTTCTAAGCCAACGTTTTGGACAACGCCGTATTTATTTAATATCACTTTTTGTCTTTATGATGAGCTCAGTCTTGGGTGCATTTGCAACACAATTTTCTGTTGTATTGGCTGCTCGCGCATTACAAGGCATCTCAAATGGTTTGATGGTTCCATTGTCGTTGGGAATACTGTATTCAGTCATTCCTAAAAATGAGCGAAGTGCTGTCACAGGGCAGTGGAGCGGCATGATGATGCTGAGTTTAGCTGCTGGCCCAATGATTGGTGCATTGGTTTTGGCGTGGCTTGATTGGCAGTCTCTATTTTTAATCAATATTCCTTTGGCTTGTTTTGCATGGATTATTGGCTGTATTTTCATTCCTAAGCCAATGGTGCAAGTTCAGCCTGTCTCATTTAATTGGTCAAGTTTTGTTTGGCTAACTGGATCTGTAGTCTCTTTATTGGTCGCTTTAAGTCAAGTTCAACAACTTGCAGACTTGAGCGGGTATTTATTCATTCTATTGCTGTTGGTGAGCCTATTCAGTGCAGGTTTATTTTATCGGACTAGACATAATCAATTATTTCCCATAATTAATTGGCAGTTATTCCAAAGCTCTATATTTAATAAAAGTTTAATCATTTCAACAGCACACACAGCAGCATTATTTATTTTATTGTTACTAATTCCATTACTGATTCAAAATACATTGAGTTTAAGTGTTTTGTGGACAGGTTTTTTACTTATGATTAGTGCACTCATCACTAGCTTATGCGCTAAACGTGTTGCACAATATTTGAATCAACAAAATGCGAAATGGCTAGTCAGTATTGGACTATGTTTTTCAAGTATGGGGTTTATTGGATTAAGTTTGATTCAAACAAACGCACTTTGGCCAATTGCAGTATGTCTTATTATTCACAGTGTTGGTTTTGGTTTGTCTTATATGCCTGCAACAACAACTGGGCTAAATCAATTAGAACAGCAAGTTTTAATCAATCAAGGCGCATCACTAAACAACTTACTTCGCCGTTTATTTGCGACGATAGCCGTGCTATTTGCTGCTTTATATTTACAACTGCAGACACATTATAGCTTGCCTACAGATTCTATTTCAGCTGTTCAAATCCATGCAATACATGAGTTGTTTGCTGTCTGTGCCAGTATGATGCTACTGGTCTTGCCGTTGGTATTAAAATTTCCAAGTGCAAAATTATAAATGAGTATTCATAATCTATAAGTAAAAAATGTTTGATCTTTAAATTAACAGTACTAAGTACAGTGCTTTCTTGCAAAGAAGGTCAAACATTTGCTCGCTCAAATTTCATTTGAGATATTGATTAGAGAAGGCGTGTAGTAATTTATTGGTATGTCACCGAATAAAAGCTCTACACTTTAAGATTAAACATGCTATTTTGCAGCGGTGTAAATAAAAATAGATGAAAATTTAAAACACATAACATTTAGATCGACAAACCATGGGGTGGGCGAATGACATCAAAAATTCAAGCAACAATTTTATTACTTGGTGAGCAATCAGATACTTATTTAAGCACATTACAAGCTCGGTTCACTCAGATTGAGCAGTTAAGTTTACAGACTGATCCAACTCAATATTTAAATACATATGGTCATCAGTTTGATATTGTAGCAACCAGTAATCAAACGGGTATTGATGGTAAAATGATAGATGCTTTACCTAACCTGAAACTGATTGCTAGTTTTGGCGTGGGATTTGATAGCATAGATATAGACTATGCGCACTCAAAACAAATTATTGTTACCAATACACCGCATGTATTGAATGATTGTGTAGCTGATACAGCAATGATGCTCATGTATGCATTGTCTCGACAATTACTTACAGCAGACCGATTCGTGAGATCAGGACAGTGGGGGGCAGGTAGTTTTCCATTAACATCAAGTTTAGCTAAAAAAAATTGTGCCATTTTAGGTATGGGTAAAATTGGTCAAGCTATTGCTCAGCGCGCAGAAGCTGCAGGTATGAATATTATTTATCATAATAGACAGCCGAAAACGGAATTAAACTATACATATATTGAAACACTTGAACAGCTTGCAGCTGATGCAGACATGCTTGTGTTGGCATTACCAAATACCGCGACAACACAGCATATCGTTAACGCTCGTATCTTAAAGAAAATGAAACCGAGTGCATTTATTGTCAATATTGCTCGCGGTGCAGTGATTGATGAGTTGGCTTTAATAACAAGTTTAATTAAAAAAGAAATTGCTGGTGCGGGTCTAGATGTTTTTGAAGTTGAGCCTTGTACAGAAAGTCCATTATTTAAATTAGATAATGTAATTCTCACACCACATTATGCAAGTGGTACACATGAAACACGTCAAGCGATGGCAGATTTAGTTGCAGCTAATATTCAAGCATATATTCAAGAAAATCGCGTACTGACAGCTGTTTAATTTTCTCTAATAACCCGTACATCTTCCTCTTGAAATTCAATTTAGGGGGAAGTGCCTATTTAAGTTGATAGACGTAGCTATTTAAAAATATAAGAGAGATGGCATAAGTTATAAAGTAGATAGATATATTTAAATTTAAAATACTTACATATACTGAGTACCTTGTATTGGGTATTAAGCACTTCGATTTTGTTCTGCAATCAAGGATTTAGGCTGTAATAATTCAATTGCTTTATTCTAAATGATGATCATGGCGTTTGCCGATGGAAACATGATCCAATATCAAAAAAACTAAATATACTCAGGGAAATCAAGATCCATACTAGCCCCAATTTTGTCAAAGGATAAGTATTTTTTGGTGGTAGCCCAGATGGATTTCATGACTATTTAAGAGGTTATCTAAATCTTAGACGAAAAGTAATTGAACCTTTGATTTTATTTGATTATCAGTATATTGAAACTTATAAAACACTAATATACTTGCTAAATTATGGGCTATATTTGTTACCGTAAGTTAGATGATTTTGATAATTTATGAAATGCGTGGATAAATTAAAGAGACCATGTGTAATTTTTAAGACATCATGAATAATTTATAAGCATATAGATAATTTTAAATACAGTTCATTCAGCCAAAAAGAATCAAATTAACGATATATATTCAAAATAAAAAATATTCAATGAATAATTATTTTACTATAAATGTCTGAAATAAAATGTATTTATTTATTTTTAGTGATTTCCTATTCACATATTACAAAAATATAGGCTTTGAATAGCTCATTTATTCATAAAGATAGCGTGAAAAGTTAATTTACATAGAGATATATGTTTGTAACATAAGCATACAATTAGACCAAACACTTGTATTCAATATGAACAATACATTCAAATTAAAGCTATTAACGCTTTTAATCATGAGCAGTATTTATCCTGTTGCACACGCAGAGGATGCAGCTGTGCCAACAAATAATGAAAATAAAGTTGAAGCTTTAAATACCATTATTGTGACAGGAACAAGAAAGATTAATCGTTCTGCAACCAAGTCATCACAACCGATTGATGTGATTACAGCAGAAGATTTACAACAACGGACGGGTACAAGTGAACTTGGCACAGCATTGTCAAAGCTGATCCCATCGATCAACTTTCCGCGTCCATCTGTAGCAGATGGTACAGAGTTTGTCCGCCCTGCACAGCTTAAAGGCTTATCACCTGACCAAGTCTTGGTTTTAGTCAATGGTAAGCGCCGTCATACAAGTGCATTTATCAATATGGGCGGTACGATTGGGCGTGGTTCATCACCTACAGATTTAAATGCCATTCCAATGTCTGCAGTGAGCCGTATTGAAGTATTAAAAGATGGTGCATCTGCACGTTATGGTTCAGATGCGATTGCAGGGGTGATTAACATCATCTTAAAAACTGACACCAAGCATGGTGAAGCAGGTGTGCGCTATGGCAAATACTCCAAAGGGGATGGAGAGCAAAAGCAAAGCTTTATTTCAGGTGGAACAGACTTAAATCAAAAGGGCTTTATTACTTTTGCAGGTGAGTGGGAAAACGATGACAGCACCAACCGTGCAGGTTTAGATAAGCGTGATCCTGCTGCAACCACCTATGGTCAACGTACATTTCGTTATGGTGACCCAGAACAAGACAACGTTAAAGTTGCAATTAATAGTGAATATGATTTAACAGATGCTGCAACATTATATGGTTTTGCAACATATAGCCGTAAACAAGCAGAATCTGCAGCCTTTTACCGTTTAAGTAATTCAAGCAGTAATATTCCTGCTATTTATCCAAATGGTTATTTGCCACTTATTTTTGGTGAGTCTGAAGATATTGCCGCAGTATTTGGCTTGAAAGGTGAGCTTGCAGATTGGCGTTACGATGCTTCGATCAACTATGGTCGTAATAAATATCAAGTACGCACAGACACTATTAATGTCAGCACATATAAAGATTTTAATTACACACCAACCCGTTTTTATAATGGTGCGTTAATTAATGATCAAACCGCATTTAATTTTGATCTATCACGTGATTTTGACATCAAATTTTTAAGCGGCCCGTTAACGTTTTCAACAGGGGTGCAATATTTAAATCAAAATTATGAAATTGAAGCGGGCGATCCAAATTCATATTATAAAACAGGCTCTTCAGGCTTAGCTGGTTTTAGAAATGCAGATGCTGGAAAATGGTCGCGTGACAATATTGCAGCTTATCTTGATTTAGATACCAATATTACTGAAAAACTCTCGGGATCATTGGCATATCGTCATGAGTATTATAATGATTTTGGACATGCAGATAACGGCGCTTTATCTTTGCGCTATGAAGTGAATCCAAAAATTGCTTTTCGTGCCAATGCATCTACTGGATTTCGTGTTCCAAGCCTTGCACAGCAATATTATACGCAAACCTCTTCACAGCTAGTCAATCAAAGCATTGTTGAAGCAGGAACATTTGCTACAGACTCTAAAATTGCACGTTTATTAGGTGCTGAAGACTTAAAGCCTGAGAAATCAAGAAACTATAGCGTTGGTGTGGTGTTGACACCAAATGATCAGTTTTATTTAACCCTTGATGCTTACTTAATTGATATTAAAGATCGTATTACACTGTCTTCAAACATTGCAGCCAACAGCGCAACAGTGAAGTCATATTTGGCAGCCAATGGTATTACCGATATCAACTTTGATACAGTCCGCTTCTTTAATAATGCAGCAGATACACGTACCAAAGGGGTAGACTTAGTCGCAAACTATGCATGGAATAATATTCCATATGGTAAGTTGAACAGCTCACTTGCCTACAATTACAATGAAAATAAAGTTACAAAGGTTAGAGCCAACCCGGATATTTTGAATAGTCTGGGTGTCAACCTCAACCGCCTTGACCGTAGAGAGCAATATGGTATTTTGGCTGCAAGTACGCCAAAGCATAAGCTAACCATTACCAATGATTATACATTGGGCAATTGGGGCGTGAGCACCAACGTAACACGCTATGGTAGCTTTAAAACGTATAGTAACAGTGGCCCTGCGTATGATCAAAAATACTCAGCAAATTGGATTTTGGATTTGGCGTTATCATACAAATACAAAAATTGGAAATTTGAAGTTGGTGGCGACAATATTACCAATGTCTATCCTGATAAAGATAAAACCACAGCAAGTTCGACAGGTGGTAGCATTCAATACAGCTTATTCTCACCATTTGGTGCCAATGGCGCGTTTTACTACTCTCGTGTAACTTATCGCTGGTAAGTTCAGCATCAAAAGTGCAGTGAAATCCTTCGCTGCACTTTAAATTTTTAAGGATTGTGTACTGTGCCGTTGCTTCGTTTAATCAGCTCGTTTTTGTTATTCACGTCTGTTTTTTTAGTGGGCTGTGAACCGCATCAAAACAGTCATGATGCTTCAATTTCTGAAGCCACCTTATTAACCATGCCTGCCAATATGCGTGATTTATTGGCAAGAAATACGGTGCCAATTCATACCACATTGAATACTGATGCGGTTAGTAAAATCCCTCAAGACTATCATTTTGTGCAAGATGGCTATTTCACCGTAGCAATTATCGCAGGTAATTCACCGCCAATTACTACATTGGCGTTAGACAATAAAACACCGATTGGAATTGAAGTTGATATTGCACGTCTGATTGCAGACAGCTTAGGATTAAAATTAAAACTGATTCCAACTTCATGGGAAGATTGGCCACTTGGGATTGATTCTGGCAAATATGATGCCGCATTAATTAATATTTCTGTCAGTAAAGCACGTAAAGCACGCTTTGATTTCGTCACTTATCGCAAAGATAGCTTAGGTTTATTTGTTGCTAAAGACAGTCCAATTCAAGAAATTAAAACTGCCAAAGATGTAGCAGGGCAGCGCGTAATTGTTGGTGCAGGTACCAATCAAGAAAAAATTCTTTTGGAATGGATTGATGAAAACGAACGTTTAGGTCGTGCAAAAACCACGCCTGTATATTTTGAAGATAAAGCGATGGCCATTTTGGCATTAGAAGCTGGACGTGCCGATGTGTATTTTGTGCCGAACCCTTCAGGTACATGGCGAATGGAAAATGGTGCCAATATTAAACGTGTAGGATATTTAAACGGTGGTTGGCCAAAAACTGCCGACATCGCAGTGACATTGAAAAAAGGTACCGGACTCACCTCAGCAATTCAAAGTGCCGTAGATGGCAACATTAAAAATGGCAATATTCAGCAGGCGCTTGGCCGTTGGGGACTTGCCAATGAATCGCTTGAACATTCAGAGATTAATCCCGTCGGCTTTGGTGAGTAAATTTAATTATGCAACACAATCATTCTTCTGCGTATAAAGTCGTAAAAGTAAAACATCCACTCAGGTACATTGGCAGTTTAATCGCAGTCCTATTCATTTTGATTTTGTTGGAATCTGTATTTTTTAACAGTAAATGGGAGTGGTCAGTATTTCGGTTATGGTTTTTTGATCCTGCTGTTATCAGTGGCTTATTTTTAACCTTAAAACTGACCTTTGTTGCCATGTTACTCAGCTTCTTTTTAGGTGGGTTATTGGCCATGATGCGGTTATCAAGCTCTTGGTTGGTACAAAGCGTGGCTTGGTTTTATATTTGGCTGTTTCGTTCGGTTCCTTTATTGGTGGTACTGATTATTTTATATAATTTTTCATATCTTTATGAAAAAATTGCCATTGCGATTCCATTTACAGAAGTGGTGTTTGCAAGTTATAAAACAGTCAATGCATTAGATCAATTCACCACTGCACTCATTGGTTTAGCTGTCGTTCAAAGTGCTTATACAGCTGAAATTATTCGAGGTGGTATTCTAGCTGTAGACAAAGGACAGTTTGAAGCTGCATCTGCACTTGGCTTGTCATGGTGGCATCGGACATCACGAATTATTTTCCCGCAGGCAATCCGTAGTATTTTACCTTCACTTGTCAATGAGTGTATTAGTTTGTCGAAAGGGACGGCCATTGTATATGTATTGGCGATGCCTGAATTATTTTATACCGTGCAAATGGTTTATAACCGTAATCAGCAAATCATTCCATTATTGATGGTGGCTGCTGTGTGGTACACCATTATTACCAGTGTTTTTTCAGTCATTCAATATGCAATTGAAGCCAAGCTCAATCGCAACCAAAAAAAAGACAACATTATTGGACGTATATTACGTACTTTTCACAAGAAACATGGATAGCTCATGACAGAGACATTAAAAAAAATTGGTCATATTTCAATTCAAGGCATTACCAAAAAGTTTGGTTTAGATTATGCACTTAAAGATATTCATCTTGAGATTCCAGCAGGATCTGTGACAGTTATTCTCGGTCCTTCAGGCTCAGGTAAAACCACGTTATTACGTACCATTAATCGCTTGGAAAAAGCAGATGAAGGTGTAATTCAAATTGATGATGAGTTTATGGGGTATCGCTTAAAGAATGACACCTTGTATGAGCTGAAAGAAAAGGATGTGTTAAAGCAGCGAATTCATGTGGGCTATGTATTTCAAAATTTTAATTTATTTCCCCATTTAACCGTATTGCAAAACATCATTGAAGCCCCTTTGGCACATTTAGACATCAGTAAAGCGGAAGCCATTGAAAAAGCCAAAAAATTATTGGCCAGTGTGGGGTTAGCCGATAAAGTTGATGCATGGCCACAACAGTTGTCAGGTGGCCAACAGCAGCGCGTAGCCATTGCACGTACTTTGGCATTAGACCCTAAAGTTATTTTATTTGATGAGCCCACCTCTGCATTAGACCCAGAGCTTGTCGGTGAAGTCTTATCAGTAATTAAGCAATTGGCCAAGTTAGGTAAAACCATGGTGGTGGTCACTCATGAAATTGGCTTTGCTAAAGAAGTAGCAGATTATGTGGTTTTCATGGACAAAGGTACAGTGATAGAACATGGCAGTGCCGATGCTGTATTAAATAGACCTCAAGAAGAACGAACCAAAAGCTTTTTATCAAAAGTGATTTAATCATATAGGATAAACAAGATCTGATTGATATTTAATCCAAAGTCGGTATGATAAAAAGATCAGCCTCTTGAGTGCTATTGTGAAAAATACGTCAACGTTTTTAGTATTGCTAACCGCTTTACTGCTTTTCCAAAGTGTTTGGAATGTAGCAGCGGCATTTTGCAATCATGAAACAGTGACGTCATCTAAAGAGTGGCACTTAGGGCATCATGTTTCAGGTCATGCGCATACAGCACATGCTGAACAAGCAAAATCAATGAAAATAGTCGATACAGATGATCATAGCGATCATTTGCCTTCTTTTGCGCCTATTATTTTGGCATCAGAAACCATGTATCATCAGCATCGTGGTTCTCAGATGGATGCAATCCGTCATTTAGATTGGAATAATTCTTATCAATCTCCATACTTAGAGTTTAACTCGCCCCCTCCAATGCTCACCCCGCTATAAGGTGGGGTAGCCAAAAAACAGCCCACCGTCACTCATATTATGATGTAAACGGGGCTTTATCATGTCTTTCTTATGCTCAAAACAGCAATTTAAAAACAATTTATATGGTGTGTCCGTAGCGTTAAAAACACCAAAATGGCGTATTCTACTTGCCATGCTTTTAACAAGTAGTGCAATGTCATTACAGGCACAACCTGTTTTGTCATTGGCGGATGTCACTCAAAAAATACAGCGTTATCAGCAACCTGATGTTTGGCAACAACAGCAACAAATCACTCAATTTAATGCCCGTCAGCGCGGTCTTTGGGATAACCCAACTTTAACCATTCAACAAACTGGTTTCAAAAACGGTCAAGAACAAGAGCTTGAAGTCACATTGTCACAGCCAATTGATGTGTTTTCGGTTCGAAAAAAAGCGGCTTATGCTGCCAATTTACAAGGTCAAGAAGTGACTTTGAATCAGACGTTATATCAGGCCAAACAAGGGCTAATTATTTTATATTTTTGGTCTGAGATTAGTGTGTTAGAACAAGAGGTGGCTGTACTTGATCAGCAGTTGAAGATTAGTCAAGACAACTTGCAAGCTGCCACTTTAAAGCAACGTGCAGGCAGTATATCTCAGCTTGATTTAGATCGTATTCAAATTAGCCATTTAGAAAATCAAGCCAAATCTTTACAACAGCGCCGTGCATTAAGTGTGTTGAAACAGCAATTTGCTTATTTGTGGGGTGATGATCATGCAGAGTATCAATTGGCGACTCAAGCAGGGCTACCTGATGAAATTACCAATCAAACGGTTGATACCACATCATCATCAACTCACAATTTATATCAGCGCAGCATGCAATTACAGCATGCTCAATTGCAAGCACAAGCTGATTATTTGAAAGCCAAATCACGTCCTATGCCATCTGTAATTTTGGGGACGACACGTGTTAAAGCTGCAGAAAATAATGTGACTGATCAGCAGGTACGTGTGGGGATTGAAATTCCATTAACCATTTTTAATCGTGAACAATATAGTCAGCAAATTGCACAACAAAAAATGCAATTGCTTGAGCAAGAAACGCTGCGAAATCAAAAGCAAAATCGATTTGATGAGCGTGCACTTTATGCTGAAATGAGTATATTGCTAGAGCAATATCAGTTACTGATTCATCAGCAAATTCCGCTGTTAAACCGTATACGCGATAAAATGTTTGTTGGTTTTCAAGCAGGCAAATATGCAGTCACTGATGTGCAACTTGCAACATCGACGTTAAAACAACGTCAATTTGAATCATTACAAGACTTACGTGCCATTTGGCAAAAATCACTGCAACTTAAAGCACTGCATTTAGGTATTGATCCTGAAACTATCCTTAACAAAAACGCCTTGAGCCAATTAAATCAATCCATATGGAATAACAGTTTAAACCTTGCCACAGGTGGAGAATAATAATGAGCCAACAAAAAAACAAAATGACTGAGTGGATTTGGATCATCATTATTATTGTCTGTACAGTGATTGGGCTTGCATACTTTCAACTCAAAGGCAGCAGCAATTCAAGTGATGAACATCAAGAGGAAGATGGTCATGACCATGCCAATGAATCAGCGACTGCCCCTGTTAAAAACACACATGCAGATGGTGGCAAAGATCATGATGAAGAAAAGCCGATAGTTTTAACAGCCAAGCAAGTGGTTGAACAAGGGATTCAATTTGCTCACGTTGAGTTGGGGAAAGTCAATACGATTGAGCTTTATCCCGCTAAAATTGTGAGTAACAGTGATGAACAAGCCCATATTTCACCAAGCTATGCGGGTCGGGTTGAACAAGTCCATGTTGGTTTAGGTGATATTGTTAAAAAAGGGCAAACGTTGGCTGTTGTCTATACCCCTGATTTGGTTGAACAACAAGCCAATTTGAGTATTGCTCAAGAAAATTTAAAGCTGTCACAGCAAGATTATCAACGTGAAAAAGCGTTATTTGATCAAGGCATTTCAGCCAAACAAGATTATTTACGGGCATTCAATGCTTATGCACGGGCACAAATTGAAGTTAAAGCATTACGCGCTAAATTAATCGCGCTTGGGTCTTCAGCTCAATCACAAGGATGCTATGCCATTCAATCGCCAATGCATGGCGTCATCTCTAAAAAAGATTTGGTGGTGGGTGAGTATGTTCAGGTCTCTGATCAAATCTTAACAATTGATCAAGTGGGTCAGTTGTGGCTTGAATTTGTTGTGCCACGTGCTTGGGCAAATCAATTGCAAACAGGTCAACAGATCCGTTTTCAGTCTTTTGATCAGAAAATTTATCAAGCTCGAATTAAGTCATTGTCTCCTGAAGCGGATGCAGCGACAGGGCAACTTAAAATTCAAGCAGATGTACTTCAGGCTGATGCGCTATTAAAACCAAATGTTATGGTCAATGTACAACTGCAATCAAGCAGTCAAGCTGACCGTATTCGTGTGTTAAAAACAGCAGTACAGCAAGTGGAGGGCAAAACGGCAGTCTTTGTCGTGACTGAAAATAAAGGCAATATTTCAATTCGTCCACAGGTGGTGGTATTAGACGATGCTTATGCCGATGACACTTGGGTGGCTATAAAATCAGGATTATCGACTCAGCAAAAATATGTAACCCAAGGCAGCTTCCTTTTAAAATCTGAAATGGAAAAAGGAGAAGCTGATCATGGTCACTAATGATGTAACAATGCCAAAGCCAACAGGGATCTTTGATCGCTTAATCCAGTTTTCAATTCAAAATGCCATTTGGGTGATTTTCTTTACCTGTATTTGGATTGCAGTGGGTGTTTTTAGTTATCAAAAGTTATCAATTGATGCTGTGCCAGACATTACCAATGTTCAAGTACAAATTAACAGTCAAGCCAATGGCTTTACAGCACAAGAAGTTGAGCAGCGAATTACCTATCCGATTGAAACGGTGATGTCAGGTATTCCAAATTTGCAACAAACCCGTTCAGTGTCACGTTATGGGTTATCACAAGTGACAGTGATCTTTCAAGAAGGCACAGATATTTATTGGGCAAGGCAATTAATCAATGAGCGTTTACAACAAGCACGAAATGACTTACCAAGCAGTGTTAACCCTGAAATGTCACCCATCTCAACAGGGCTTGGAGAGATTTATCAATGGGTGATTCGAGCTGATCCACAAGCTAAAAAACCAGATGGGCAACCTTACCAACCTATGGATTTACGCGAAATTCAAGATTGGATTGTTCGTCCACAATTACAGCGTGTCGCAGGCGTGGCGGAAGTCAATAGTATTGGCGGGTTTGAGAAAACCTATGTGGTTTCACCGAATCTTGCACGTTTACAGCAGTTAAATATTGACCTTGGGCAATTGGTACAAGCTTTAGAGCAAAACAATGAAAACCGTGGAGCAGGCTTTATAGAGAAAAATGGTCAGCAATTGACCATTCGTGTGCCCGGTATTTTAAAGTCTGTGCAAGAGATTGAACAGGTCTTGGTCACCAATATCTCAGGAAATCCTATTCGAGTGGCTGATGTTGCTGATGTTTCTTTAGGGCATGACTTGCGCACAGGTGGTGCAACGTATAATGGCGAAGAAACTGTATTAGGTATTGCTATGATGATGATGGGTGAGAACAGTCGAACCACAGCACAAGCAGTACATGACAAAGTACAGCAAATTCAAAAAAGCTTACCTCAAGGCGTGGTGATTGAAACAGTTTATGACCGAACCAATTTGGTGGACAAAGCCATACAAACGGTGGCAAAGAATTTGATTGAAGGTGCAATCTTGGTCATTGTGATTCTTTTTATCTTCTTAGGGCATTTTCGCTCAGCATTAATTACTGCCTGTATTATTCCACTGTCAATGCTTTTTACTTTAACAGGTATGGCAAAATATAATGTGAGTGCCAATTTGATGAGCCTTGGCGCTTTAGATTTTGGCATTATTGTAGATGGCGCTGTGGTTATTGTTGAAAACTGTATTCGTCGTTTGGCCATTGCTCAGCATCAACAAGGTCGGTTATTAACCAAGCAAGAGCGTTTTAAAGAAGTATTTCTTGCGGCACAGCAAGCGAGACGACCACTGATTTATGGTCAATTGATTATTATGGTGGTGTATATCCCAATTTTTGCTTTAACAGGAGTTGAGGCGAAATTATTCCATCCGATGGCGATTACTGTGGTGTTGGCATTAATTGGTGCGATGATTTTATCAGTCACTTTTGTGCCTGCAGCTGTTGCATTGTTTGTCACAGGTCAAGTGGCAGAAAAAGAAAGCCGTTGGATGGCTAAACTTAAATCAGGTTATTTGGCAGGTTTAGATCTTGCCTACCAATTTAAATATGCACTGATAACAACCATTGGCGCAATTTTAATTCTCACCTTCACAATGGCTGCCAAGATGGGCAGTGAATTTACACCAAGACTCAGCGAAGGTGATTTTGCAATTCAATTTATGCGTGCACCAAGCACAGGAATTGAGCAATCTTTATCTATGCAAGAACGTGTTGAAAAGCAATTAATTGCTGAATTTACAGAAATTAAAGCTATCTTTGCTCGTACAGGAACTGCTGAAGTGGCAACAGATGTTATGCCACCTAATATTTCAGACAGTATTGTGTTACTTAAACCGCGAGCAGAATGGAAAAACCCCAAAGAAAGCATGGATGAGTTACGTGAGCGGATGATGGCGTATGTCAATACAATTCCTGGACAAGGCAATGAGTTTTCACAACCAATTGAACTGCGATTCAATGAATTGATCTCAGGAATACGAAGTGATGTAGGGGTTAAAATTTTTGGTGATGATTTAGAGGTGTTGGATCAGCAAGCCAAAAAAATTGAACAGCAGCTGAAATCTATTCGTGGTGCTAGTGAAGTCAAAGTTGAGCAAACTCAAGGCTTACCCATGTTAAATGTTAATATTAACCATCAATTGGCAGCACAATATGGTATTTCAATTAAACAGATTCAAGATGTAGTGGCATTGGCAATTGGTGGACAGTCAGTTGGCAAAATACTACAAGGCGATCGCCGTTTTGATTTTGTGGTGCGCTTATCGCCTGCGCTACAAACGGCCACCGCATTAGAGCAATTGGTCATTCAACGCCCAACGGGTGGAGCAATTCTATTGAAAGATCTAGCACGTGTTGAAGAAATTGCAAGTTTAAGTCAAATTAGCCGTGAAGATGGAAAACGCCGTGTTGTTGTGACAGCCAATGTACGTGATCGTGATCTAGGTTCATTTATTGAAGATGTTAAAAGTACCCTTGACCGTCAAACGTTACCTGCAGGCTATTGGCTCAGTTTTGGGGGACAGTTTGAAAATCTTCAATCGGCAACAACACGCATGCAAATTGTTGTTCCCATCGCACTCATTTTAATCTTTGTTTTATTATTGGCGGTATTTGGTCGGGTATTAGAAAGTGCGCTGGTATTTATGGGCGTACCATTTGCATTGTCAGGTGGAATTGTTGCGTTATGGCTTCGAGATTTACCATTATCGATGTCTGCTGGAATTGGTTTTATTGCTTTATCGGGTGTTGCTGTACTGAATGGGCTTGTGATGCTGAGTTTCATTAAAGAGTTAAGACAACATTTAAATATCGTTGAAGCAACGTGGCAAGGTGCGGTACTTCGTTTAAGACCTGTGCTAATGACAGCTTGTGTTGCCTCACTTGGATTTATCCCGATGGCACTTGCCACAGGTACAGGCGCAGAGGTGCAAAGACCATTGGCAACGGTAGTGATTGGCGGGGTGATGTCATCGACATTATTAACATTAATTGTATTGCCTGTACTGTACCGTTGGTTGAATGAGCGTTTTACGCGTCAAACTTAATTTTTAATTTCATGATAAGCACCACAGGCAATTCACTTGGCTGTGGTGCTTTTGTTTTAGATGGTATTTTTATGAGTATTTTATGTTTAAGGCTGCAGATGATATTTTTTAAATTTTCTGCAATATGTTAGAATTCGGCATCTTTTATGGGGTTCAATCCATTATTTTAGGAGCATCTACATGGCGGGTCATTCTAAGTGGGCCAATATTAAGCATCGTAAAGCAAAACAAGATGCGAGTCGTGGTAAAGTTTTTACAAAATATATTCGTGAGTTGGTGACTGCTGCAAAACTTGGCGGAGCTGATCCGCAAGCCAACCCAAGACTGCGTGCTGTAGTTGAAAAAGCGCTTTCTGTGAATATGACGCGTGACACCATTAACCGTGCTATTCAGCGTGGGGCGGGTGGTGAAGACAATGATGATCTTAAAGAAGTAACCTATGAAGGTTATGGTGTGGGTGGTGTTGCTGTATTGGTTGAAACCATGACAGACAATTTAAACCGTACTGTGCCTGATGTACGTCATTGCTTTACCAAAACCAATGGTAACTTAGGCACTTCAGGTTCAGTGGCGTATTTATTTACCAAGCGTGGAGAAATTGCATTCGAAGATGTGTCTTTAGAAGACCAAATTATGGATGTGGCATTAGAAGCAGGTGCAGAAGATATTGAAGTTTCTGAAGACCAAATTTTAGTGATTACTACACCTGAAACCTTTGGTGATGTACAAGATGCTTTAACCAATGCAGGGTTAAAATCAGACAATGCTGAAGTGGTGATGAGTCCATCTACTAAAGCTGAAATCACAGATCTTGATCAAGCAAAACAAATCATGAAAATGATTGATATGTTTGAAGATTTAGATGATGTACAGAACGTATATACCAACGTTGAAATTCCTGATGAAATCTTAGAGCAATTAGATTAATTCATTGATTTTAAAATATAAAAAAAGCAGCTGCATTACAGCTGCTTTTTTATGCTGTTGAGTACAGCTCAATTAAGCGTCATTTCATGTCACATATTAGTAACAATAAATCTGATGACTCTAAATAGAGTTCTTCTGTTAAAAAAAATACACTATGTCTAGATGTTTAATATAAAAATGACAGGACATACTATGTATAAGAAAATTATATTGGGTGGATTAATTGCAGTTAGTGCTTTACCAACATTTGCAGCAGATGAAAATGAATTAATTGTCAGTGGGGTCAATACAGATGAAGTGATGGCTTTGGCACTGAAAAAACAGCCCACCACTGTTGTTAAAGCATCTCGTGAAGTAGATGGCAGTATTGTAAAGTTTACTGCCACCGTGGATCGTCAAATTAATGGCGAACTATATACGTTATATGATGATACAGGGTATGTCTTTGCACATATTAATCAGAATTTATACCCTTATGGGCGTCTTTATCGCGGTGTTCGTGTGCGTATAATTGGTAAAGTCTATACGTTAAAAACCAAACCAAAGCACATTCAGGTAGTGAGTATTCAAATTATTGGCTAGTTTTTATAAAGCCTCGCCCAAAAGGGCGGGGACAGTGGGTTTTATATTTTTTTAAATAAACGCCGTTCACTTAAAATCAAGCTTAGTCATAGTTTAAAACAAAAGTTGCGGTTGAATTGGCAGTACCTGCAGTCACTTTTTCTTGAGTCGCAATATAATTTGCAAAAAAATTCATCTGCAGACTTTTGTTTTCATTTACAAGTTGAGGCTGAGTAAATGTTTCAAGTGGTAATAGTTTTTGGTTACTGTCTAAAATTTGAATTGCGACATGGCTTGCAGTTGAATCTTTAGACAATGCAAGTAAATTGGGGTTAATTGTATTTTGTGACCCTCGAAATGCCAGCGAAACATTTTTTGCTGTGCAATCAAGTAAACGAATGGTGAAGGGAATCATGCGTGTTTGATCCCCCACATTCAGCATGTTTTTGGTCCCCCATGTGCCTAAAGGAACATTAATGTTTTGACTGTCTGCAGCAACAGTACAGGTACGGTCAATAATTAATGCTTTAAAGCGTAAATTGACTTTGACTAAAGGGTCAGCATGCAAAATAGGTGCATACAATAGACAACAGGTAATCGCAAATTTAAGCATATTCATTATAAAGACCTTTAATCATGCCATTATTTATTGGAAGTCGATACGTATATGACCTTGAGCTGCCACAGGCCCAGCTTTTGGAATTTGTCCAGTGATGCTGACAGGCCAAGATTTTAAAATAAAGTTACTTCGTGCATTTTCATCTAAGCGAAAAGGAATAAAGCTATTGATATTGTTTGGAATAAGAACAGTATCGTTTACATCTGCAAGTTGAAAACCAACATCTGGATTATCTGAAATAATCATATTATTTGTGAAATTGGCGACTTCAAGTCGTGCAGATAACATTTGTTGTGCATCAATATTTTTGCATTCAATGCCAACATTTTTAGTGATCACATTCACACCTTGCGCTTTTGTACCCGCACCACCTGAAAAAGCACTTGATGGAATCGATCCGAAATCAAATTCAATGACATCGCCTACATCAAAGCTACATGATTGAGGTACAGTCATTACGGCATTTAATCGAATAATCACAATAGGGCGGCTAGGAGTGTCATTTGCTGACGAGGCTGCATAGACATACCCAATATCACGGTTGACTAAAAAGGATTGACCGACAAATTTCTTTTTAATTCTCAGTTTAACTTTAACTTGTCCACCCGTACCATAGAAATTGCCACACGTCCCATTGCATAAGTTACTAATTGAACTTTGAGGAACATCGAAAAAAGTTTTTCTATTTCCAGCAATATAGACTTTCATGGCAACTTGTAAGTAGTCGTTATTTGGGACATCAAACCATTGTGCGCCATCACTGCTTCCTGCAGATGTCAGTCCTGTTGCAGGTTTAAAAGTGAAATAAGTGTTTTGAATAACATTTGCACAAGCACCAGACACCGAATACGTCCCACCTCGAGATAAGTCTTTCCATGGTGGAGAATAACCAGGATAGTTTTGAGTTGAGTTAAATGAATATTCATGGTTATAAATAAACGCAGACCCTGCAGGATAACAATCTGCAGCGAGTGCGGAATTTAGGCTGAACAGGTTCACTAAAAAAAATGCCGGACAACTTAATGCAAGTGAATATTTTATTTTTTTAAAGTTCATTGAATTTCCTATTGGCAATTTAATTGAAGTTTAGTAATGCCGACATCTGATGTATCTTTGTCAAATTTATATTTGGCATTACAGTTTTCAGTTTCAGATGTGCCCCAAGAAATTTTGAGTGTGCCTTCATCTTTCAAACCACTTAAATAAGCTTGTCCATCTTTTCCAACAATACTGCTCACTTTTTGTGATTCCTCAGTAATGGTTGAACCATAAGGTACATATTCATTTAGATGTTTAAGGGTAATTAATGCTCTATGACCAATACGTGTATCAAATCGAGCACGCACAATGGCACCTTTCATTGGAACAAGGTTTTGAACATTATTTAAAATTTCTGTTTGCTCATTCATACTGTCGGCTTCTAAAGCAACCCGATTGAGTCGATAATTTTCAGCAAACGGCACAATGGCATAGCCTCTTGAATCTGTATAAATATTGGTTGAGTTTTCAACTTTTACATTTTTTGCACCTTGTGCATCAATTAAAATGTTGGTATCACCCAAAGTTTGACCGAAAGTTATACCGCCAGAATGAAGAATTAACCCACCTGAGAAATCATAGTTGAGGCTCTTGTCTTTACCGCCATCGCTAAAGCTATAATTTGCACCAGCACTACCATATTTCGTATCGACATGTGCAGCTGCTATACCAAACGCACCAGTTTGACTATTACGACCTTGTTGTACGTTATAGCTAAATTGACGATCTTCACCAAGCGTGCCATTCAGACCTGTTTGAATTGAATTACTGCCATAAGAATTTCGAACCACACTCGAATTACTATACACTTCGTTGTTGACACGATCTCGCTTGCCAAAAAAGGCATTCAGTGGCATAGAGATGCTGGCAGCAATTGTGTTGGTCTTTTTATTAAAGATATTTGGTGAATCTTGCATTGCCCAAGACAACGACAGCGTAAAGTATTTAAATGCATTTGCGTAGCCGATTTGATAGCTCTTACTGTCTTTTGGAGCATTCCAATAGGACTGATAATTCGCGGACGCATATAAAGAGCCATATTTACCAATATTTTGGTTAACACTGACTTGAAAGCGTCCTTTTTTAGTAAAACTCAAATTATAATAAGAGCTTGGGTCATAAAAGCTATTTCCGAATTCATCAAATTTTTTCTCAGGTTCTAACTGCTCCATCGACTTATAAGCAACTTCATTGAGGTTGTAGAAGCCTTTTGTAGAATAGCGATAACCCAAAATCTGAATGGTAGTACCTAGCTCATTAAGAGATTTTGAATATAAAAGACGGTAAGATTGACCTTGGGATTTTTCATGGTTCGGCAAGGTACTATTGGCATGCGTCATATCAAAAGATAACGCCCCCCAATGACCCATATTTTTACCAATCCCTAATAACCCTGCACGGTATTTAGATGCAATTTGGGTACCGCCAAACACAGTCACCCCATTTTTTAAACCACGGCTTAATGTCCCTTGGAAAAAAGTTGGATTATCTTGGTCTCGGTTACCACTTCTAAATTGCCCAGCTGTAAGGTCAAATACCAATCTTCCTTCACGTAACAGCATCGGAATACCTGAATAAGGCACAATAAAATGTTGGATTGCACCCATTGTTTCTTCAACAGTGACATCCAAGTCACCACTTAAAGCCATGCTTGTTAAGTCATTGATCTCAAAAGGACCTGGGTTCACATTGGTTTGATAAACAATATAACCATTTTGTCGAATAGTAATGGTACTTTTGCTATTTGCAATGCCTCGTACAACAGGCGCATAGCCTTGCATACTGATCGGCAGCATTGCTTCAGAGCTGTATAAGCGTACACCACGAAAACCCATACTTTCGAAAATGTTGTTATTGATCGTGCTATCACCAATGACCAATTCACTTTTTAAAGGAATGATTGATTTTTCAACATAATTTTGTACTGAATTCCATCTTGAGCGATGTATATTTTCAGTATGATGGTTCATATAATTATATGTTGAAAAATTTCTAAATCTAAAACCGCCAATATTAAAGCCTGAATTTAAAGACACAAAAACGCTGTCGCTTTTGTCTGAAGAGTTTCCGTTTAAATTGTAGTTTAGATAAGCTGCAGTGATACCTTCATCCCATTCAGATGGAGGAATATACCCTCTAGCATCACTTCTAATCCAAATTTGAGGAATACTCATGTCAAGCCGTTGTAAATTAAAGTTATAATTTACCGATGCTTCTGGAACGTATTTTTTTATATCGATACAGCTTTGACGTGCAAGCGTTTCTTGGTCAGGAAAATCATAGACTTTCACACCTAAAGATAAGAGCCATTTACTATCTATACAAGGCGCCAAACCGCCAGAGACAGAATCACTCTTCGCTGTCTGATAAAAGTTTAACTCTTTATTTACTGCCAAGTTATCATTAATGTAGACATTAACGCGATAATTACCTGGCAGTTGATATCCTTCTTCAAAATTCGATAAATCCGCAATATTTGAACCCTCAGTATTTAATAATAATGCAGGGTTAAAATAATCTTGCGCATATGCTAAATTTTTTGATAAGGCAAGAGAACAAAGAATGATATTTAAATAAAGTGTCTTTCTGGGAAATTTGAGCTTTACCATACTTATGACTTCTTCTCTATTGGATGGTTATTTGTCTTTCTTCCGTAAATGCACCGTAATCATTGATTGTTTGAAACTTGAGCACATGACCAAATTGATCGAGCGCCTTTTCAGAGAATGGATTTAGCATCAAGGTGTCTATTTTTTTTCCATCAACTGTAATATTCGCAATCGTCATAAAATAAGGTGACGGATTTTTAACAACAATTTTCTTGTTATTCGCAGATGCTGTTAGCAGGTTCGGCGCATCTTCAATACGGATTGTTAAATTTGGTGGACGAAGCATCATTTTGATACGTGACAAAATCGCCAGTTGTAGAACATTACTTTTTTCTAATTCAGCTTTACTGACTGAAGGAATCGCTTGAACATTCAAGTAATACAATGTTTCACGGTCTTTAGCTAAATTCTGATCGGTATTAATAATCCGTAAAGAACTTTCTGATTTAGCTTCGCTCACAAACATTGGTGGTGTAACTACCACTGTATTAATTTTTTTTGAAGATGAATCTTCAACCCAAGAGTTGATTAAAAATCTTCTGTCTGGCGTGCTATTCACAACAGGCATTGATGCTTGTTTTTTATCTAGGTCGTATATCAATCGAGTTGCACCCAATGCAATACCTCCAGCAGCATGCGAAGCATTGATACATAGGGCAGAAATGAATACAGCTTGAGTAAAAAACTTTGGAAAAATATTTAACATCCGTTTAATTCCAAATTGAGTGGACAAAGATGAACGACCGATAAGGAATGGCACTTTTATAAATATAAAAGTGCCAATCTATGAATGAATTAAATAATTTATTATTAGTTATAGTTCACAACGAAGTTAGCATCTGCATAGGCTTGACCAGCAGTTGCAGTTGCAGCAGTTGCTTTATAACGAGCAATGAAATTAAAGATATTGTTGCCGTCAATTAAAGTTTGTGCTGCTGAGAAAGCTGTACCATCTGGAGTCAACGTAGAACCTTTACTATCAAGGATTTCAACACCAACACCTTTAGCAGCTACAGCATTCGCTGAAGGTCCTGAGTTTACTTTTAATAATGTTGCATCAGTTGAATCTTGAGGACCAGAGAAAGCAAATTGTGCAGTTTTAGATACTTCAGTATCACAATCTACAAGTTTAATTTGGAATGGTACATTTGCAGTGTAGTCACCAGCTTTAGTAATTTTAGCTGTACGGTGCTGACCAAGTACGACAGTTTGGTTTGCTGTATCTGAGCTTACAGCACAAGCTGCATTCACGAATTCGCCTTGGAAATGTACTGTACCGCCATTGACTGTTGGTGCAGCATGAGATAAGCCTGCAATTAGAGTTGTTGTTGCTGCAAGTAAAAAAGAAGCTTTCATATTGATATCCTTAATATTTTGATTAAACTTTTGTTTAAAATAAAAAATAAAACTTAAATACCAGTACCAAAGGTAGTTAGGTTGAATTTTTCAACATTAAATAAAAAATCACTTAGAAAGTAAAGAACACCTGTTCTCAAAACTACGGAACTAATCGACATATTGATGATTTTATCCCGACAAATTGGAAGAATAATCATGATCTGTCGATGCTATCTATTTGCAAATTCAAGTGTTTTATCCAATTGGCAATAATTCAAAATCAATTCCGACTAAAATGTTAATATTTGTAATATTAAACATATATAACTATATGTTTAATATTCACTAAATTATGCAATAAATGGTCATTTATTAGTTTATTAACGGCATATATTGCATAAAATTAATATCTTGAGTGATTTTTGATTGGACGGAAGACTAATGATGATGCATTTGGAAGATGTTAAGCTTAGTTTTTGCCAAAAATGACAATCTTGTAATTTGATCTTTTTATTTTTCTATGATTCATTTTATTAAAAATTTAATTGTTAGACTGATTAGCATTGAAATGCTCGTCGTTATGAAATAAATTTTAAAAGTGATAATTAGGTTTGATTTTATTGTGGATATGTAACATAATTACACATACCAAAATATCACTTACACTCCGTTACAATTAATTTAATGCGAAATGTAAATGTAATCTAAAATGTAATAGATGATAAAAAATAATAAAAACAAAGTTTTATTTTTACTTAAATTACTCGTACCTAGTCAAGACAATCCAATTGATATAGACAATGCTGTCTATATGTTTAAAGTTGTTGTACACTCGTTATACAAAGTATGTTGTTACTCTGTAAATCATCCATTGCGGTATTTATTGGATTCAATAAAAACAAAAAGGAGGGGGTGTAATGTCAAAGCTTGAGTTATTTCTAACATCGGGTTCAGTTTTAATTATTATCTTATCGATTTACCTGTTTGCACAAACTGCAACACGAACAATCCATTTATTTTAAATTCTCCTGTAATAAAAAAAGCCTCGATAAACGAGGCTTTTTTTATGCTTCATACATTTAATCTAGATCGCGTGGTATAGCTTGCAATAACTTTTTCGTGTATTCATGTTGAGGATGCTGATACAACTCGTCTGAGTTCGCAATTTCAACAATATCACCATGATTCATGACCATAACTTGGTCGGAAATATATTTCACAACAGATAAGTCATGTGAAATAAAAATATAACTCAGTTGATATTCGTCTTGTAGTTCTTGCAGTAAATTGAGTACTTGTGCTTGTACTGAAACATCGAGTGCAGAGACGGATTCATCACAAATAATAATTTCAGGTTTTAAGGTTAGGCAGCGTGCAATGGCAATACGTTGACGTTGTCCACCTGAAAATTCGTGTGGGTAACGATGATAAGCACTTGCAGGTAAACTCACTCGCTCAAGTAAATTCAAGGCAATTGCTTGGCGTTCTTGATCATTTTCACCAATATTATGCACTTGCATTGGTTCTAATAAGATTTGCCCAATGGTAAAGCGTGGATTTAATGATGCATAAGGGTTTTGAAAGATAATTTGAATTTTACGCTGATAAGCTGCAAAGGCTTTATCTGACATTTTTAAAATATCTTGTCCATCAATTAAGATTTGTCCGCCACTTGCTTCATGCAATCGCATGAGCAATAAACCAATGGTGGTTTTGCCTGAACCAGATTCACCCACTAATCCGAGTGTTTTACCTTTAGCCAGTCTAAAGGATGCATCTTTGACAGCAACAAATTCTTTCTTGCTAAATAAACCTTGCCGTGTCGAAAACACTTTTCTTAAATTCTTGGCTTCTAAAATGATCGGCTCATCACCAGTCACACCGCGTGAACGTTGTTGTAAATGTTCATGTTGTGGTTTGAAGTCAATTTTATTGGCATCTTGGTCCATATAGTCGCTAGTTACAGGCAAACGATAAGGACGAGAATTTAAACGTGGACGACAGTTTAATAAAGCTTGTGTGTAAATATCTTTAGGTTGCTCTAATACTTGTTTTGCATCACCTTGTTCACGAATTACACCATGACGCATGACCACAACACGATCTGCAATTTCACCGACGACTGAAAGATCATGCGTAATAAACAACATTGACATTTGTCGACGTTGGCGAATGGTTTCCAATAAATCAATGATTTGCTTTTGAATAGTAACATCAAGTGCTGTGGTTGGCTCATCTGCAATCAAGAGTTTAGGTTCACATGCAATGGCCATTGCAATCATGACACGCTGTTGTTGCCCACCTGATAATTCACTTGGATACGCGTGATATTTATCTTGTGGAGAGGGCAGTCCAACTTCTTGGAACAGGTCAATGACCTTTTCTTTAATTTGCTGTTTTGATAAGCGTGTATGTAACTTTAAGATTTCAGCAACTTGCGAACCGACTGTAAACACCGGGTTAAGTGATGACATGGGTTCTTGAAAGATCATGGCAATGTCTTTACCGCAGCGTTTGCGTAACTCATTGGCCGATAAGGTCAGTAAGTTAACGCCTTCAAATACAATTTTACTGGCAGGATCAATTTTAGCTTGATGAGCAGGTAATAAACCCATGGTTGCAAGTGAAGTGACAGATTTTCCACTGCCAGATTCACCGACTAAAGCAACGGTTTGATTAGGTTCAATCTGAAATGAGATCGACTTAATTGCTTCGGTATATCCTTGTTCTGATTTAAAAAATACCCGAAGATGTTCAACTGAAAGCAATGCTTGCGTCATGATGTTGTCCTTATTTGAGCTTTGGATCTAATGCATCACGCAATGCATCAGTGAACAAAGAAAATGCAGTCACCAAAATGGCCATCGCTGCAGTGGCTGCAACAAGTTGCCACCATTTCCCGAGTAAAAATTCGCTTTGTGCTTCATTGAGCATGCTGCCCCAAGACGCTGTACCAATAGGTACACCAAAGCCTAAAAAGCTAAGAATGACTTCAGATTTAATAAAAGAAACCACTAAAATTGAAATTTGTACCAAGGCAACATGACTAATATTTGGGAAAATATGAACAAACATACGTCTAAAATCACTCACCCCAATCGCTTTTGCCGCCAATACATATTCACGTTGGCTATGCTTCATATATTCAGCGCGAATTAAGCGATATGTACCGGTCCAGCCAGTTAATCCCAAAATTAAAATAATAGACATTAAACCTTGCTGTTGTAAAACCGCAGCAATCGCAAGAATTAATAACATATACGGAATAGACGTAAATACGTTATAAAACCAATTCATGACATCATCAATCCAGCCACCGTAATAGCCGGATATTGCACCTAAAACTGTACCAATAACGACAGCAAAAAGAGCCGAAATTAAACCAACCAAGATTGATGTTTCAGAACCTTTAATGGTTTTTGCAATGATATCGACACCCCATCGGTCTGCACCAAGAGGAAGTTCGGTTGCCAATGCATTTTGTTCAGCAACTGGGTTTTGGGCAATGGTGCGTTCAATGTCTTGTAAGTTTTTAGCCAATGGATCTGCAATACCATAGCTATCCACTTTCAGTGCATCCGCCAAAGAAATTTCATTGATTTGTAAATTTTCTGTAGGTGGATGGCCTGTAATATACTGGTTAATTACAGGCGGTGCATAACTTACTGCAACTTCTTTATTCCAATCTTTAGCAATAATTCCAGTCATTGAAAGCAGCATGATAAGCAAGTAAGACACCACAATAAAAAAAGAAATTACAGCTGTTTTATCTTTCTTTAATCGACGATATGCCAATGCCCATAAGCTGTGTGACACAGGTTCAGCAGGAGAGGAGGCTGTAGATGGGTTAACCGAAGTAGACATAGATCACTCCCTTATTTAAGTTCTAAGCGAGGATCAATCGCTTTATAAATGACATCAGCCAATAAATTGAACAGCATCGTTAATGCAGCAATATAGATGGTAATGGCTTTAATCACTGGAAAATCACTACGTTCGACCGCTAATATCACTTCACGGCCAATACCTGGAATACCAAAAAAACGTTCTATTAAGAATGCGCCAATTAACAAAGCAGGCAAACTTGCCATGACATCAGTCACAATTGGAATCGCCGCGTTACGTAATACATGGACAAATAAAATACGTGTTTCACTGGCACCTTTTGCACGTGCAGTACGGATATAATCTTGGCCAACTTCATCAAGAATAAAGCTGCGATACAGCCTTAATGTTGGTGCAATGCTGACCACCAACATGATTAAAATGGGTAATAATGCATAATGAAATAAATTACTGCTAAAGTTGCTGCCCCAGCCTTGTACAGGAAACCAGTTTAATTTATAAGCCAAAAAGTATTGGAACATAATGATATAAACCAAAATGCTGATTGACATGGCAACTGTACAAAAGGTCATGAATGAACGGTCAATCCATGTACCACGAAAAATTGAAACACCTAGCGCTAAAATAACAGACACAATGGTTTGTAACAGAATAAGCGGAACAATAATGGTCAGACTTGGTCCAACTCGAGTCATAATGACTTGGCTGACACTTTCCCCCGTACTCCAACTCACACCATAATCAAATGTAAGTACTTGCTTAATAAAGATCCATAATTGAACATAATAAGGCTGATCGATACCAAGTTGTTGACGGATTTGCTCAATTTGAGCTGGATTAGACATTTTGCCTGCGAGTAAATATGCAGGATCACCTCCAACCCAATTAAATAGAGCAAAGACCAAAACGATTACACCGAGCATGGTGGGAATCGTTTGCCAGAGTCGTCGAATAATGTATGCCAACATATGTGTATCCTAATTAAGCCAATGACTTCTATTTTGAGCTTTGCCCGCTAATTTCTTTCAAAAAAGCCTGATTGTTTGCTGGTCGATGAAGAAAGTTTTGAATCAGTTCAGTGGCAGGTTTTTGACTACCTTGAGATAAAATCTCTTGACGATATGCCTGTCCAACCGTTTTATCCATCAGGTTATCTTTGTATGCTGATAAAAGATCTAAAGCGATTACTTCTGCCCATAGGTAGCTGTAGTAACCTGCACCATAACCACCGACTAAATGGTTAAATTGTCCTGGGAATTCTGTACCTGGAACATAGCCAAGCGCTGTTTGTCCTTCCATGTCTTGCCAAACTTTTAATGGGTCTTTTTGCTTTGCATCAGCGGCATGAATACTCATATCATATTGCGCATATAACGTTTGACGTGCATAACGTATGCTGCGTCCATAATTACGAGCAGCGTTAATTTTTTTATTGAGTGTTGGGGTGAGCTTTGGACAACCCGGTGCGCAATACTTTGAAAGTTGTAGCAATGATTGATCGTTTTTAGCCCACTCTTCATACATTTGTGATGGAGCTTCAACAAAGTCCTGTTCTACACTGGTGCCAGCTTGGTCGACATAACGTGTCTTTGATAAAATGTTATGCATAGCATGTCCGAACTCATGGACAAAGGTTTCAAGCTCATCTGCATTTAACCCTTTACGATTAAAATTGGTGACAAGAACAGCGATTGGCGTACGCTGAATTGCTGTACTTGATGAGTAAATTGGCCAAACTGCAGCATGCCCATATTTGCCGTCACGTGGGAAAGGGTCAATATATAAACCGCCTAAAAATTGCTGAGTGTTTGTATCATACACATTGAAATAACGTACTTCTTTATGCCAAACAGGAATATTGGCTTGTTCAAAACGCACACCATAAAGCTGTGATGTAATATCAATTAACCATTTCTGAGCTGCTTCAGTTGGGAAGTATTTACGAAGTTCTTCTTGGTCAACTTGATAATTGGCTTTTCGGTATTTTTCACTCCAATAGCTGCTACTCCACGCTTCAATTTTTGCATCTGCAAGTGGAATGGAGAGTGTCTTTGCTTTAAATGCTTGTAATTGGGCTAAATCTTGTTTCTCTAATGGTGTTACGATATTTTTAATGTCAGCGAGGAATTTGTTGACAGTTGCAGGGTCTTTGGCCATACGATCTTTAATTGCAAAATCTGCATAACTTGCATAGCCAAATAATTTAGCAAGATCTGCTCTTAAATCTGTAATTTGTTTAAGTAGCAGTAAATTTTTTTCAGTACCACGACGTGTGAATTCATAATAGTACTTTTTACGTGCAGTATCGTTATCTGCCAATTGCATAAATGGATAATATTCAGGGTAACCAAAACCCAATAAATAATGACCCGTTGCATTTTTTTCTAGATTGGCAATATAGCTTGCAGGTAAACCTTTTAATTCAGCTGCTGAAAATTCAACTTTACTTTTATTTTCACGGATATTCTTATTAAACTCTTGAGTAAGCAGGGTCAGTTGCTCAAGAATTTTTTTCAATTCAGCTTTTTTTTCTGCTGAAAAATTAATTCCAGTGTCTTCAAAACGAATTAAAATATCTTTTTTCAGTTTGGCATCAATGCTGTCTTGCGCTGTAGCAGCTTTAAATAGCGCATAAATTTTTTCGTTTTGATACAAGTCGGTTGAAAAAGCAGAGTACTTAACAAGACATTCATCTGCATATTGTCGAACTTTTGCATCCGTTGAAACATTACTCAAAATTGAAATCGGGCTAGTAAAGTCTTCGACTGTCGCAGCAAATTGATTCCAAGTCGTAAACCAAGTGGATTGTGCCTCAGCTAATGGAATATTTTCAAACTGTTGAATTTTATTTTTAAATTCAACAATTGTTTGATCACAATCTGTTGT
Organism: Acinetobacter apis; assembly: GCF_900197575.1. Classification (GTDB taxonomy): domain Bacteria; phylum Pseudomonadota; class Gammaproteobacteria; order Pseudomonadales; family Moraxellaceae; genus Acinetobacter; species Acinetobacter apis. The sequence continues at coordinate 358,898 of NZ_FZLN01000001.1, forward strand.
CACATTTTTCACATCTAATAATGGAATTGTTGGACGAGTTGGGCTTTGTGCATTAACTTGTGTACCACCTAACAAAGAAATTAGGCTAAGAGCAAGTGCAGAAAATGATGTTTTAAATTGCATATTTAATACTCCTGATTATTTTTTTGCTGCATTTGTATCAATATAGATCCAATATGCGCTGGTCATCGGATGACTCTTAAAACCTTGTATATAGGGTTGAACAACCGTGTTTGTGTAAGGCGTTGTTGTACTAATTGATGGTGTATATCGTTCAAGGATACGTGCCATTTTTAAATATAAGTCTTGACGCTCAGCTCCAGCAGACAGTGTTTTAGACTTACGATACAATGCATCAAATTCAGGAATTTGAGCACAATTAAAGTTTGATGAGTTAATGTTCGGTCCGTAAAATAGTTGTAAAAAATTATCACCATCTGGGTAGTCTGCAACCCAGCCTTGAGTTCCCATCTGTACACTACATTGCTTTTGTGCACGTAAATAATCTGGAAATTGCATGGTCTTGGTTTTAAAGCGGATACCAATTTCTTGGAGTGAACGTTGCCAAAATTCAGCTGTTGCGACATTAGCTGTGCTTGAAGTCATGGAGTAAGTAATCGTTAAAGGTTTACCATTGGGTAGGGTTCGGTAGCCATCTGCCCCTTTTTTATAGTTGTATTGATCTAACAATAAGTTGGCTGCACGAACAGAATAAGGAATACTGCTTTTAACGCTTTCATCATAGCCCACTACATTAGGTGGAATTGGAAAACGTAATACAGTATCAATACCTTTGAGTACAATATTACGATATTTTTCTTTAGAAAATGCCATTGCCATAGCACGACGTAAAGCAATTTTTTCTGTAGTTAAACCACCGACCACAGGATCTTTTAAATTCCAAAAGGCATAATAAGCTGATAAGCCAGGCTGACCTGATAAAGTCATACCAAGTTTTTTATATTCAGGTTTAAGTTCACCATTTTCAATGACATTTCCTGCAATACCAGCACTTAAGTTAACCCAATCAAGTTGTTTTTGTTTAAAGGCCAGCCACTGTGATTGTGCCTCTTCAATAATTTGAATATCGACCGTATCAATCTGTGGCATTTTTTTGCCAGTCATTTCTGCAATAATTTTACGGTCATTAAAATCGTTCGACTTATAGTCCCATATAAAACCGCGGTAGCTTGGACTGGCTTTTAAAATAATACGAGAACTTGGCACCCATTTATTTAAAACGTAAGGCCCTGTACCAATCGGGTGCCCCATAGCTATGCCTTGTGCATTTTTATATTTATCAATCACTTCATGGGCAACAGCTGCTGTTGGACCATGCGCTAAAATCATGGGTAAATTATAGTCTTTTTCATTCATTTTTAAGACAAGCGTATATTTATCAGGTGTTTGAATACCTGCAATAGGCGCTTTATAGTCGAATGCATTGGTTTTTCTAGCTTGTTCAACAACTTTGTCAAGCCCAATAAATTTACCTTCAATCAGCCAACTATTTGGTGAACGTAATGCTGGGTCAACCAATCGTTTTAAACTGTAGGCATAGTCATACGAGGTCAATTCTCTTTTTTTGCCATTAAAAGCAGGGTCATCACTAAAATAAATGCCAGGCTTAATTTTAATCGTATAAGTTAAACCATCTGCACTGATTTCAGGAAGTGCAGCTGCAGTTTCAGGTACAAGTTTTAAAGGACGTGCTAAATAGTCATAGCTATATAAAGTTTCAAAAATTGAATTATTAATAACAGCCGAATAAACATCACTTGTTGCAACAGGGTCAAAGCCTGTTTCAGACGCAATAAAATAACTATGAATGGTTTTGCCAGGGTCTGCGGCATGAATGGTTTGAGCTGTAAAGCATGCTAGATGTCCAATCAAGAGACTACTTAAAACGGTCTTTTTATATTGGTGTACTGGGTTACGCTTGAATGACTGCCATGCAGATTTTAAGTTCATTTCAAATTTCATTCAGGACACGCTCTCATATAAGTTCAACAATTGACATCAGATCTCTAGCAAGATGGTGGTGCTATAGAATCTTGGTTTATGGATTATTTTGGTGCATTAATTTACATCGCACTAAAATAAAGCATACTAATTGATAACAAAAAAAACATAATTACTTTAAAAGTGAACACAAAATGAAGCAAATATTGATAAATAATGAGCCAATCATGAAGATTATTTGCCCTATAAATACCCATTTTACGTTACTTTATGGACTAAAAGTCTAGATTTCATGTTTTATATGCGAACATTGTGCCAAGTTTTATATTTTTTAATTAAATATTATTTAACGATGTATTTATCATAAAAATGTATATTTATTATAAAATTTAATTTATAAACAATAGCTTATTATTTTTTCTGATTGGTATATATACAGCTTTTACTTACTTTTTAATCAAATTACAGCAAATAATAAAAAAATATATTTTTATACAATCAAAATATTTATGTTTTGTGACAAAGAGTGGCACGCTCATTGCAATCAAATTTACAAAGTATCGACAAAGTATCGGTTACTTTAAATTTTATATCTGATTGGGAAGGCGACCATGAATCACAATACACTCACTCGTGCGATCCGCTCTGTACTCACAGGGACTGTAGGAATAGGCATCACTTTAACCAGCATCATAGGTCATGCAGAAGATGCACCTAAGCTAGAAAAAATTACGGTTACTGGTTCATCAATTAAAGGTGTTGCTGCACAAAGTACCTCTCCAATCACGATTGTCAGAACTGATGAATTGGCGAAACAAGGTGTGACAACAGCTGAACAAGCGTTGGGGTTAATTTCAGCCAATCAATCATCAGCAGTTGCTGCAACTACTGTTGGAAGTAGTGGTGGTGTTGGGTCAGCTGCAGATTTACGTGGTTTGGGATCAAATAAAACACTCGTGCTACTCAATGGTCGTCGGGTTGCTAATTCACCATTTAATACAGCTGCAGTAAATTTGAATACTCTTCCTTTATCACTTGTTGAGCGAATTGAAGTACTAAAAGATGGCGCATCTGCTATTTATGGTACAGATGCCATTGGTGGTGTAATTAACTTTATTACCAAGAAACAATATCAAGGCGCAGGTGTTTCAGTTGAAGCTTTAGCACCAAAGGGAAGTAGCGGTGATACACAGCAATATAATGTGTTTGGTGGCTACGGCTCTTTAGAAGACCAAGGTTTTAACGTGTATGGTGCTGTAAATTATAGTAAAAAAGATGCAGTACTTGCCCGTGAACGTGAAACATCACGCCGTGGAGGTGTTTTACCTGAACTTGGTGTCAATCGTACAAGTGGAGCTTCCTTTCCTGCAAATATCGCAGGTATTGGTAACCCATATGCAAGCTCTGGTTGTGGGGATAGCACTAAAAATACGGCAAGTGGTAAATCTTGCCGTTATAACAGCCAAGCCGATATTGGAGTTGTTCCAGAGGAAGAAACATTTTCTTTCTTAGGACGAGGCACATTAAAGTTATCTGATAACTTTAATGCTATTGCAGAATATATGCATTCTGAAAGTACATTAACTAACATTATTGCACCTGATGTAGTAGCCGGTAATGGTGACGATTATTATATTTATAACAATAGCCCGTATTATCCTGGTAATGGCATTACACCTGCTTTATCTGGTGTAACAGGGCAACCATTGTCTTTAAATTTACGTTCACAAGCAGGCAATCGAATATCTGAAAGTGAGCAAAAATCTGACCGTGTATTATTGGCACTTGAAGGTACAGCAGCCGATTGGGACATTAATACTGGTATCAGCTATGCGAAAAGTACAGGTGATGAAAACTTAATCAGTGGATATATTAATAACCAAAAATTACGTGATCGTTTAGCTGATGGTACACTCAACCCATTTGGTGCAAGTGCTGATGCAAATGTATGGAATAGTCTTGCAGTAAGTGGTACATCACAATCTGCTGAATTTGAATCAACTACATTTGATATCACAGCAAGCCGTGCAATTTATACATTACCAGCAGGTGATGTTGGCTTTGCTATTGGTGGTAGTGTCCGCCGTGATAAATGGTCTCAGTCACAAAACCCAACAGTGAATAGCTTTGTTGAAAGTACAGGAGTTGATCCAACATCTGCACCAAGTACAGGTTCTAGAAATTTAAAAGCAGTATTTACTGAATTCCAAATTCCTATTTTCAAATCGTTAAGTGCACAAATTGCAGCACGTTATGATGACTATAACGATTTTGGTAGTACATTTAATCCAAAAATTGGTCTTCGTTGGCAGCCAGCTAAACAAGTAATGGTCCGTGGTAGCTATTCAACAGGTTTCCGTGCACCTAGTTTATACGAAATGCACAGCAGCAATTATAAAACATACACAGCAGCTAGTTATAATGACCCAGCTTTATGCCCAGGTGGCGTGGTTGCTGCAAATGGTGTTGCAGTGCGTGATTGCGGCCAACAGTTTTACCGTAAAACAGGTGGTAATGATCAATTACAAGCTGAAGAATCAAAAACCTTTACCTTTGGTATTGTTTACGAGCCAATTCGTAACTTAGTATTCTCTGCTGATTACTTTAATATTCAAGTTGAGAACCAAGTTGGTGTAGTTGGTGAGAGTGCAATTTTTGCTGATCCACTTAAATATGCAGATCTTTATGTGCGCAATGGAGATGGGTCTTTAAACTACATTAATCAGACATTACAAAATCTAGGTGACACTAAAACATCAGGTATTGATTTAGGTGTGCAATGGCGTAGTGCAATGACCAAATATGGCCGTTTAGGTTTAAGCATTGATGGTACTTATATTAACAGTTATAAATTCCAAACTGAGAAAAATGGCGAATGGTATAACGCAGTTGGCCAATATAATGCAAATTTTGGTGGTGTAATTACTCGTTGGAAGCATAATGCAAATATTAACTGGAACTATGATGCTTGGAGCTTAAATTTACAACAAAGCTTTTTCAAAGGTTATTTAGATCAAAATGCTGGTGATCAAAACCACCGCGTTTCAAACTACACCTTGTATAACTTATCTGGTACATATACAGGCTTTAAGCATACAGAATTAACATTTGGTATTCGTAATGTGTTAGATACGAAACCACCAGCATCGAATGTAGTAGACAATTTCCAAATGGCATATGACCCACGTTATAGCGATATTATGGGAAGAACTTACTTCGGACGTGTTACTTATAAATTTTAATAATGAAGCGATTTAACTTACTACTAAATCACTAATTGTAAAACAAAGCAGCAAATATTAGCTTATTTGCTGCTCTTGAAACACAGGTACAACTATTATGAATTTTTCTCAGGACGGCGAGCGTTCTCCAAAGCGATTCATAGGCATAGGCGTAGTTGTTTTACTTCATGGCTTATTAATTTATGCATTAATAACAGGCTTGGCCCGTGATGTAATTAAAGCGGTACAAGCACCTGTTGAGATGCAAATTATACAAGAAGTAAAACCACCACCTCCGCCACCGCCTAAGCCAATTGAAAAGCCGAAAATAGAACCAAAACCAGTAGTGGAGAAGACGGTACAAAAGCCTGAACCAAAAGCTGTACCGAAACCTGCACCATTTGTGCCTAAGCCACAAGTTGCACCACCAACGCAAACAGATGCGCCTAAAGTGACAACACAAAGTGAGCGACCGACACCACCAAGTCCACCTGCAAAAGAGGTGACTGCTGACCCAGTACCACCTGCGCCAGCAAAACCGAAAGGTGAAACGAAGGGTGTAACAGGCAGTGCATCGGCAAGTTGTCCGACACCAGAATATCCTCAAGATGCCTTGATGAATGAAGAACAAGGTACAGTGAGATTGAAACTTGATGTAGGTCCAGATGGCCGCGTCACCAATGCCAAAGTTGAAAAGTCGTCAGGTTCACGTAATCTCGATCGAGCAACAGTCAATGCATACAAGAAGTGTGTATTTGGTGCAGCAACACAAGATGGGACTGCAACAGCAGGGTCAATTAACTTGGAATATACATTTAAACTTGATTGATTTTAAATGAAATATTGAACAGATTTGGATGAAGATGATGGAAAAAACAAACCTAATGAAGAAACTTGTTAAAGTGTCTGCCGTATTGACCCTATGCAGTGCTGGTCTTTTCTCACAGTTTGCTGTGGCTGAAGAACAACCTGCAGCATCTCAAGCAACAGCACAACAAGTGGCATCACCTGCGGCTTCACAACCGACACCTGAACCACCACCTGCAGCGGCTACAACTGAAAAAGTAGGTAACCCATATGGGTTAGATGCAGTATGGCGTGAAGGTGACTTTGTTGCACGTGGTACATTAATTATTATGTTGTTAATGTCTGCAGGTACATGGTATTTGATCGTGACGAAATTCCTTGAACAACAACAAGTGAAAAAGCAAGGACAAATTGCACGTCAAAAATTTTGGAATGCGGACAATATTCCTCAAGGTGTTCAAACATTAGACTCAAAAAGTGCATACCGTTTTATCGCTGAAAAAGCACAAAACTCAACAGAAAATCATGGCAGTCATATGCTTGATAAAATTGACTTTAACACATGGGTGACTTTAGGTATTCAACGTGCAGTTGATAAAGTACAAAGCCGCTTATCGGGCGGTCTTGCATTTTTAGCAACAGTCGGTTCAACCTCTCCATTTATTGGTCTCTTTGGTACAGTATGGGGTATTTACCATGCGCTAACTGCTATTGGTATTTCAGGTCAAGCGTCAATTGATAAAGTTGCAGGACCTGTAGGTGAAGCATTGATTATGACAGCGATTGGTTTGGCGGTTGCTGTGCCTGCAGTACTTGGCTATAACTGGTTAGTACGCCGTAATAAAGCCATTTTAGAAGAAGTTCGTTCATTCGGTGCTGACTTACATGCTGTAGCATTAAGTGGCAACATGGTGTCTGGTGAAAAACCAGCACAAGCTAAAGCAAAACCAACTGCGGAGTAAGCACAATGGGAATGAATGTAGGTTCAGAAGGTGATGATGACGATGTGATTGGCGTCATCAATACCACACCACTTGTGGATGTGATGTTGGTATTACTGATTATCTTTTTGATTACAGTCCCTGTGGTAACGCATACAATTCCTGTGAAATTACCTGAAGAGACAAATCAAAAATATGAGACTAAACCTGAAAATGTTACCCTAGCGGTAAATAAAGAAGGGCAAGTCTTTTGGAATGAAAAATATATTCCAGATCAAAATACGTTACTCGGTCTGTTAAAAGAGCAGTCAGTAAAACGACCACAGCCTGAAGTTCATATTCGTGGTGATCAACAAACCCATTATGAATCAATTGGTAAAGTCATTGAAACAGTGCAGCAAGCAGGCATTATTAAAATATCATTTGTTACTCAGCCACCAGCGCGTGGTTGAGTTTGAGGATAGGAGACGATCATGGGAATGACACCAACCCCAAGTAATTCAGATGATGAAGATGTAATGCTCGAAGTCAATATGACACCATTGATTGATGTCATGTTGGTTTTAATTATTATGTTTATTATCACGATCCCCATTCAAAACAATGCGATCAATATTAACATGCCTGCGCCGTCTCCTCCGACCAAGCAAAAGCCACCTGAGGTGGTGACGATCGCAATTAAACCGAATGGCGATATCTTGTGGAATGAGGAAATCATTAAAAAAGACGTATTAGACGCACGTTTTACTGCCATTTCAAAGCAAGTAGAGCAAGACCAAGTTCATATTAAACCTGAGGCTCAAGCATCATATAAAGATGTAGCTATGGTGATGGCAGCAGCACAGCGTTTAGGTGTAAAAAATATGGGTATTATGAACGGCGGTTAAAGCGCGAAGCATAATGATTGTATTTGTTAAAGTAAAAAAGCTCTTTGGGGCTTTTTTACTTTTTGTGAAATAAGAAAAGTTATTGATGAGTGATTAGATTATAATTGCTCTAAAAGTAACATGACTTAAAAAAAATAGCACTTTAAAGATATTAATGGACATACAATGACAAATAAGCTTTTTAGTTGGCTTGAACAACGGATTGATCCGTATCCTGACGAATATCAAAATGCGCCTTTACCAGAAAAATTTTTTCCATTTTTATGGGCATGTACCTTAGGTGTTAGAAAATATTTAGTGATTGCTGTTGTGCTGACTGCAGTGACATCGGCTATGGAAGCTTATATTTTTAATGCCATGGGCAGCATAGTCAATTGGATTAATGCAAGTACACGTGAGACCTTTTTTACAGAGTATCAATCATCACTCATGTTTTTGGTGTTTGTGTTGCTTGCGCATGTGGTTTTAGTATCGGCATTATCTATGCTGAAGCATCAAATATTAATTCCGCTCTTTCCCATGCGTTTAAGGTGGCGTTTTCATAATTTGTTTTTACAACAAAGTTTAGATTTTTTTAGTAGTGAATTTTCAGGAAAACTTACCACTAAAGTATTGCAAACAGCTTGGGCTGTACGTGATTTTTTCTTAATTATTATCGAAATTATCATCAATATTTTGGTGTATTTTATAACAATCAGTGTGTTATTGGGCGCAACTTCGCCTCTGTTATTGGTACCTTTATTTATTTGGTTAACACTGTTTGTACTTTCAATTATCTATTACGTTCCTCGCTTAGGAAAAACATCACAAGAAACAGCAGATGCTCGTTCGTTAATTACAGGGCATTTAACCGATACCTATACCAATATTCAAACAGTTAAACTTTTTGCACATTCTCAGCAAGAGCGCGAATACAGCAAAGAGTCAATGAATGGCTTTTTGGCAGTTTTGTTAACATTATTTCGTATTACCACCAGCTTTGAAATTTGCTTGAAATTATTAAGTGCTTTTTTGTTTATTGGTGTATTAGGTACAGCAATTTATTTATGGCAACAGAACCAAATTGAAGTTGGCGTGATTGCTGCTGCGCTTGCAATGTTACTCAGGCTGAACAGTTTAAGTGATTTTATTATGTGGCAATTGGCAGGCTTATTTGAAAATGTTGGGACCATTCAAGATGGTAAAAAAACGCTAAGCCGTCCTGTACTGATTCAAGATGTGGAAAATGCTTCTTCATTGCAGTTAAAGCAAGGTGAAATTCGCTTTGACCATGTGAATTTTTCTTATAGCCACAAGCAAGTATTTAAAGATTTAAGCTTTACGATCAAAGCAGGTGAAAAGATTGGTGTAGTTGGGCGTTCAGGTGCAGGTAAATCTACTCTGATTCAATTATTATTGCGTTTTTATGATATTCAACAGGGTCGTATTTTAATTGATGGGCAGGATATTTCACAGGTTAAACAAGAGAGCTTAAGACATCATATTGCTTTAGTGACGCAAGATACTTCCTTGTTACACCGTACCATTAAAGAGAATATTCGTTATGGACGAATTGATGCTTCTGATGACGCTGTAAACCGAGTGATTGGACAAGCACATGTACAAGACTTTTTACCTCACTTAATTGATCAGCATGGACGAATTGGATTAGATGCGGAAGTGGGTGAGCGTGGTGTTAAGTTGTCAGGTGGTCAAAGACAACGGATCGCGATTGCACGTGTACTATTAAAAAATGCACCTATTCTAATTTTGGATGAAGCGACCAGTGCATTAGATTCTGATGCTGAAAGCGTCATTCAAAGCAATTTACAAAGTTTAATGCAAGGCAAAACAGTCATTGCAATTGCTCACCGTTTATCAACCATTGCTCAAATGGACCGTATTGTTGTATTTGATCAAGGGCAAATAGTTGAGCAAGGTTCACATACTGAGTTGCTTGAGCAAAATGGTATTTATGCAAATTTATGGCAAAAGCAAACCGGTGGCTTTATTGTTGAGTAAAATCCATACATCTATGATAGGAAAAGATATTTTATGAGCAGTTACCGCCATGAATATAACAATAACGCTTGTTTTTTGTGGTGGGATTGTTTAGTATCTCTTCCGTTATAAAGTTTGCTTTATGCGTAAACTTTAGGGCCTATAGCTCAGTTGGTTAGAGCAGCGGACTCATAATCCGTTGGTCCCGTGTTCGAGTCACGGTGGGCCCACCATTATTAAACCTCGTAACTTATTGAGTTATGAGGTTTTTTTTATATTTTAGTAAAGTTAACTAATATAATTTTATTTAAATTTAATATCGAAAAATTTATAATTATATCCACAGTTCTTAAAAAACTAGAATAGTGCTGAAGCGATTCAAATCTAATTAAAATATAGGTAAATAATGAACAAAGACTCTTTAGAAAGCTTTATTCAAAACATAAAAGAAGATAATGAAAAAAAATTATTTTTTGCTCAGCATCAACTTGGCGCAGAAGTACACTGGTTTTTTATTGAAGCGGTTCAGGCCATGGAGAAAAATTTAATCTTACTCGCTTGTTTAGGATTCATTAATGGCATAGAAGCTTCTTTAAGATCTACAGTAGCTGCTATTGAAAATACGAGTATAGACTCAAATACAATTTTAAATAATAAACTTCTGAGAAAGGCTAAAAAACATGGATTACCTATAAATTATTTAACCTTTCCAGGAGAGCAAAATTTTGAACTTAAGTTGGAAAGAAACAACGATCATGTAGAAATTGTAAGACTAAGGCATAATTTTTGTCATGGCAATATTCTTGAGTATGTAAATAAAGACCTTTCTTTTTTTACCCCCGAATGTTGCAATCACATTGTGAATATTCTTTTAGACATATCAAAAAAATGGGTTGAACATCTAGGTATTTTTAAAATAAATAAAGTGAATAATAAAGAGTAATTTATCTATATCTTTTTAATTAAAACATTGCTTTACAATATCGAATACCCAAAACAATCAATTTAAATAGATAATTATCATATATTTATACAGTGTTGTGGTATTATAAAAAATGATCAATTAAATAATTATAATATTGTCAGTTGTCTTAAATATGATATTTTATGTATTAAAATAATACCTAAGTTGTTATTTTAAAATAAAAAATTAGGTTATTAATCGAATTTAATAATAATAGTGTACTGATATTTATTTTTATGCTGAAAACATAATATACATAAATTTTACTATATTTTTCAATAATTTAAATTTTGTTAATAAAATATTACATATAGTATGTACGAAGAAGCATTATTATATGTGGTGAAAATATATATAGGATTGCACGTAAGTTTTAATTTAAAACGGACAATTTATAAATAACAATGAAGTAGGTAGTATGATGAGTAATTCAGAAACATATTTAAAATCAAGAATTTCTTGGCCAAGTATATTTGCAGGGACGCTAATTGTTTTAGCTGTTTCTTTTTTATTATCCATTTTAGGAGTCGCTTTAGGCTTTTCAATGTTAGACCCATTGTCTGACACTGATATTGGTAACGGCTCTGGAACCACTTTAGGTATTTGGACAGGGATTTCGTTGCTAGTAAGTTTAGGTATTGGTAGTTTTATTTCAGGTAAACTTACAGGTGTGCATGGCGGTGTACACGGCTTTTTAGTGTGGTGTTTGTCTTTAATCGTTGGCTTGTTTATTAGTATTTCAACAGTAACAACAACATTAAATATCACAGGAAGTTTAGTTGGTTCAGTAACTTCTGCGACAGGAAATATTGCGGCAACTGTAGGTAAAGGAACAGCGAGCGCGTTTGAAAACATTAATTTTGATGACATTTTACCAAGTTCATCAGAGCTCATGGGTTCAAACAACAGCAATGTGGTTGATGCTTTGAAAAAGAGTGGAATTCCAGAATTACAGCCTAACTATTTAAATTCTCAATTAGATTGGGCCAAAAAGCAAATCCAAACTGCGGTAAAAGATGTTGCTGTGAATCCACAAAATGGCGAAGAGATTATTAATAATTTAATGACCACTTTGAAAAACAGAGCACAGTCTATTAATGATTCAATTGATAAAGAGAAAATTAAAACAGCACTTGCTAAAAACAGCAATATGACGCCAAAAGAAGCCGATCAAGCTGTTGAAAATTTCTTAAAAGAGAGAGAAGTTGCAACACAAAAAGTGAATGAAGCATTTACTCAAGCAGAAGCATCAATTAATGATGCAAAAGTGAAATACCAAGAGTTGAAGCAGCAAGCGCGTGAAAAAGCTGCAGTTGCAACAAAAGCTGCTGCAAAAGCTGCGTTATGGGCATTTATTGGTTTATTCCTTGGTGCATTAGTAAGTATTTTTGCTGGCCGAGTTGGCGTTAACAAAAGCAAATAATCACTCAATGCTTTAACATAAAGCGATTGATGTAAAATTCTTGCATCTATCATATAAAAGACCAGCTTAAAATCAGCTGGTCTTTTTTTAATAAAACAGACATCAAATGCATGTTGTTTTAATGTGTCAGCTCATCTGCTTATTGGCGGTATTGAAAGAAACGATAGCCAATGAATACGGTGAGTCCGATGAGTGTCATTGCTGCAAAAAGATGCATAAAAAAATCATTTAAAATGAGTTGTTCAGAATGACATAAGGTTAATAAAGAATAAGAAAGAAAAATAATACCAATGCTTAAATACTTTAAGGTTTTGAGTGGTGTTAATGATTGATTCTTTTTTAGAAACATTAAACTAATAATCAGCATCGGAATGCCTGAAGTCACCACAAAAAGATAGCAGCTTAGACCTTGACCAAAATGACCAATATGATGAGGCACGGTAAAAATGCTAAACAGGCTTGCCACTAACCAAAAAATAATCATTGTATTGAGTAACGTTGTATTTAATTGGCGTCCAGGAATTTGTGACTTAAATACATTTGAAATAGATAAGCAGCCAATCACGATACACAGCATAAAGCTTAAAATATTTTCCTGTGTTGCAGGGAATTGCCATGCTTTAGGATGTAAATTCAGTAAAAATGTTGATAACACGCCCAAGCCTAAAAATACCAAGCTCCATGTTGCTGTACCTAGCCATAAGTTTGGCGTTTTCGCGACAGGTTTAAGATTATGTGTGAGTTGCTGAATTAATTCCTTATGTCGATTATGATTCATTTTGCTCTCTAGATTTACTCTTTAATTTAGTTAAAGCACGATGCAACAAGGATTTAACTGCAGGTACAGATAAACCTGTTTTTTCCGATGTTTCATTGAGGCTCAGTTCATCAATTTTAACCAGCTGTACAATATGACGCTGAGATGGCGTTAAATTGGCAAGTAAATGCGTCAACCGTTCAAGATGATCTTCTTGGTCATGTTTATCAAGCGGTGTAAGGTCAATGAGCTGCGATAAAATAAACTCATCAGCCAGCTCTTTAGACCAATGACGATTATATTTACGCAGTACATCAACAGCACGTGCAGATGTAATGGTGGATAACCATGGCAAAATTGGCCGTGTCGGGTCATAGGTATGGCGTAAGGTATGAACCGTCATTAGTGTGTCTTGGACAATATCATCGACAATTGTGTCATCTTTCACCTTATAGCGTGCAAAGGTTTGTAATACAGGCACCATCGCAGACAATACTTTATGGTATGCCTGCTCATCTCCTTGTTGTGCTTGATGCATTAGCGTTGACCATTGCTCTTTGGGTGCAAGCCCTTGCGATGGCCTAGAGGTCGATCTGCTCAATGCACTCTCCTTGAAAAATCATCTTATTGTTTTGCGGCTTTTTCTAACTCCATAATAAACGAAGCGGTGGTTAAGATCTGTGGCAAAATGATTGGATCTCCACCATTTGCAGGGTAAAGCACATAGAGCGGTAAACCATCTCTGCCATAGTCCGCCATGGCTTTGACAATCTCTGCATTATAATTGGTTGCATCTGCAAACATGAAAATGGTGTTGGTCTTGAGCATTGCTTTTTGAACATCATCAGTTGAAAGCACATTTTTATCGTTAACTTGGCAGGTAATACACCATGAGGCACTAAAATCAATAAAAATGGGTCGATGCTGTTTTCTTGCTTCTGCTAAGGCTTGTGGTGACCAAGTGATTTTTGTTGCTTTGGTTGCTTGAGCTTCTGATGTTAAAGCAGGGGTTGGTGCTGTTTTTAATGTGGTTTGTAATGCACTATTGGGTTGAAAGATTAAGAATAAAACGCCAAGACCAATCACAAAAGCGATCAAATACAACATAAGACTTTTTTGTCCCATGAGCGTTCTTTTTTGTGCAAGACCATAAATCCAACATATCATGGCAAAGCTAACACAGCAGATAAAAATGATAGCAAGTCCTGTGGCATCGGTTTGTTGTGATGCTACCCAAACCAGCCATGCCGCAGCAGCATACATTGGAAATGCTAAAAATTGTTTTAACGTTTCCATCCATGCACCAGGTTTTGGTAGTTTTTTTGCTAAATTGGGGCTAAAGGACAACAAGGTAAAAGGTGCTGCAAAACCAATCGCTAAGCTTAGAAAAATGGACAGTGCAACAATTGGGCTTTGTACTGAGGCATAGCCAATGGCACTGGCCATAAACGGCGCAGTACATGGTGTAGCGACAATAATTGCCAAAGCACCAGTTAAAGCGGCACCATATGCACCGCTTGTAGAGGTTTGATTTTGTCCTATTTGTTGAAGGCGAAGACCCGCTTCAAACAAACCTGATAAATTGAGTGCAGAACCGAGCATCACCAAAGCGAGAAGTGTCACCATCTTTGGTGATTGAAGTTGAAAGCCCCAGCCAACTGCTTCTCCACCGCTCCGTAAGATCAGTAAAAATCCTGTTAGTGCAAGCATTGATAAAACAACGCCCACCATAAATGCCAAGCCTTCTACACGCAAGCGTTGCTTGTCATTAACATGGCGGAGTAATCCCATAATTTTAAAAGAAATAATAGGAAATACACAGGGCATAAAGTTTAAAATAAGCCCACCTAAAAAAGCCGATAGAATCGCAATTAACATGGTATTTTCCTTGAATATTATTTCTTGTTTTTATGCCATTGTGTTACTGCTTCCATGGTTTTTTCGATGTGTTTTTCAGGGTTGGCATCGGTATAGGCCAATAAGATTTTATGGTCTGGTGCAATGACATATGAAGTACGGTTTGAAAGCACTTTATTGTCTTTTGTGGTCATTAAACTGTCGTAACGCTTCGCAATTTTTGCACCTGGATCGGCAATAACAGCAAATTTATTACGACATTCTTGTTCTGAAAATTCTTTAATTTTTTCGACATTGCCTGAGGTAATCCCAAATACTGTGGCACCTTTAGCATTAAATGCATCTGATGCTTCAGCAAAGGCATGAGCTTCTAATGTACAGCCTGATGAAAAAGCAACAGGAAAGAAG
This sequence comes from Acinetobacter apis, assembly GCF_900197575.1. GTDB lineage: Bacteria > Pseudomonadota > Gammaproteobacteria > Pseudomonadales > Moraxellaceae > Acinetobacter > Acinetobacter apis. Next base: position 374,105 of record NZ_FZLN01000001.1, read on the forward strand.
TAAAGCACCACAGGACCTTTTTTAAGTGCTTTATCTAAAGAAAAAGCAAAACTTTTTCCAGCAAGAGATGCATCTGCATTAAAAGAAGGTGCAGCGCTATTAACAGGTAATGCAGCATGCAGGTTAAATGAACATACAGTGAACGCAGCAGCCAAGATTGATGTTTTGATCAGGCCTGCATTTTTTTTGGTTTTTAAGTGCGACATTATTTTATTCTCTATCCATAAGTAGTCAGTATTTGGAAGTAAATACAGATCTACATATCTATAGTTCGTTTTGAATCATGAAAAAGTTTCGCTGATTGAAAAAAAATTTAAAGATTATTAAAAATAAATGGGTGAATGTGATAAATCATGAACCAAGCAGCACAATAAATGTCAGTTTAGGAAAGAATGACAGATGAAAGAAAATATTATTTTTGATTTAGATGGCACATTAATATCCACTGATTGCACAAAAAAATGGCTGATCAAACAACTTAAATCAAATATGTTTCGTTATCTTGGCGCTTTATTGGTTATTCCAATTGCCATACCTTGTATGAAAAGTAAGAAATATCGATCTGTGGGTGTCGGATTATTTGTTTGGCTTGCCACTTATCGATGTGATGAATCACAACTTAAAGCAAGCTTTGCAGATTTTGCATTTGCCGTGAAAAGTAATACAGTTCCTGAACTCTATTGGCTAAGTGATGCAATCTCAGTGCTTGAACAGCATATTAAGGAGCATCAAAACATTATTGTTGTGACTGCAGCAGCTGAACTGTTGGCTCAAGCGCTCATTGAATCTTTAAATTTAACGGCACATGTCACAGTCATTGGAACACCGTTAAACAGAAAATGGGGTGGTTGGGTTGGCGGTCAACACTGTCGCCACCAAGAAAAAGTCAGAAGGCTACATGCCATCGGTATAACATCACCATGGTATGCAACATATACAGATGACCCAGAAGAAGATTATCCACTGTTGATCAACGGTAAATATAAATTTTTAATTAATGTTCAGCAGCTCGATGACATGATGAAAGAATTAAATCATCTTCAATATTTAACATGGCGTTAAAGTTTAAACTGAGTTTTTTTTGTTGGCATCTATACAGGGCGATAGGTTTTAAATTCAAGCAGTGAGCCATTTAATGATCAGTTGAATCGTTTAGATCATTGATTGGTTGATAAAGCGAATCATTATCATTAGTATTGCGATCTCGTTCTGTGCAGGATGCAATAGTTTGACTTTGAAGAGGATAAGTTTTCCGTATATTGTTTTAATCACCTGTATTTTATTGCATGTTGCTTGCATCATTGCAGTATGGAACGCATCAAAATGGTCGCAACCTGCTAAGACTGCAGCATCCTCAAGCACGGCATCGAACACTAACGCAATACATGTGACATGGGTTTTGCCACCAAAGCAAGTTCAGCATGTGCATCAAACACCTCAGCCTGAATTAATAAAAAAACAAATTACACATGATCAAGCAATTATTGCCATTAATCAGCCTAAAGCAGTGAAGGCTATAACCCAACATCACAGAGAAAAAGCAAAACAACAGGTCAATGATGCTGTAGCTGTCCCTACACCTAAAGCAATAGATTTGACAGTCCATTCAAATCAAGAACAGGTGCAACCTGTCAAGGAAACAGCGCGTCTGAATGCTGATCAACCACAAAAACCACCAACAACCAATATGGCAGAGAGCGTAGTCAAGCCAAGCCAAGCCGAGACATTGCCAACCAAGCCTTCACCAATTAAAGCCATTCATCGCCGTGTGAATTATCCCAATCGCGCACGGGCACTTGGTATAGAGGGCAAGGTCACAGCGCAGTTTGATGTATCAGAACACGGTATGGTGCGCAACATTTCTATTTTATCAGAAACACCAAAGGGTGTTTTTGCAGATGCTGTACTCCAAGACATGGCGCGATGGCGTTATGAGTCTGCGCATGAGGCTACCCAGCAAAAGGTCACTATTTTATTCAAACTCAACGGCCAAGTGGTCGTAGAAAACAACTCTCCATTATAATTGACGATGCAAGGCGCATGAGGTATGAAAAGAAAGGTTTATTTTATTTTGGCTTGCTCAACATTAGTTAATCCCGCATATGCCGAAGAAGCCATTAAAAAAGGACTAGAGGATGATCATACGCAGGCTTTAGATGAAGACACCATTATTGTACGGTCGACACCTACTAGCCAAACCACAGGCACGCAAATGATTACTGCAGATCAGATTCAGCGTATGCCAATACGTAATGGTTCAATTACAGAGTTACTTAAGAATAACCCCAATGTGCAATTCGCCAACAGTTCAGACAATGGCAACACGCCTGGGGAGTTGCAGCCAGAAAATGTATCTTTTCATGGTGAGAAGTTTTATCAAAATAATTTTATGATTGATGGCTTATCAAATAATAACACCATTAATCCTGGTGCCAACGGCGGTGAGCTCACAGCAAGTCCCGATGGTTATTCGCCAACAGACTTACCGGCAGGTGGTGCACAAAGTTTTTGGATTAATTCAGAGTTAATTGAGTCGGCAGAGGTATTTGATTCGAATATTTCTGCAAAATATGGCAATTTTACAGGTGGTGTGGTTGATGCCAAGCTTAAAAAACCAAATTTAACCAAAGCTGGCGGGCGAGTGTCTTACCGTACAACCAATGATCATCTTACACAATATCATGTCAATGAATCCATTCAGACCGATTTTGATCGTGCTGTAAATTTATATTATCAGCCTGAATTTAATAAACAATTTTATAGTTTGAGTCTAAATCAACCATTGTCTGAACGCCTTGGGATAGTTTTTTCTTATAACCGTCAGCAATCAGATATAGGTTATTTTCACCCATATTTAAATAAAAAAGATCAGCAGCAACGTTTAAGTGAAACCTATCTATTGAAAGCCATGTATTTGACAGATGGGGGAGATACGTTAAACAGCACAGTGATGTATTCACCGCATGAGTCAAAGTATTTTAAAAAAGACATTCAAAATGGAGCTTATACCAATACAGGTGGTGGTTATCGTTTTAATTTAGATTGGGAACATGTTGCTTCATGGGGGCAAGTCAAAAGTTTAATTGGCTATCAATATGAGCAAAATGATATTCAACATGAAGTTGACTATTATGCCAATTGGTACAGTAAATATCTGAACCAAGCTTCTTCAGTGATTGATTGGAATTCTACAGGTTCGGACACTACCGCAACACGGTTTGGTCAATATGGTGGTTATGGTCATTATGCCACTGAAAAAACCACCACGACGGTCAAACAAGACTATGAACTTCATCCAATTCAATGGCAGGGAGTCACACATCAGTTAGATTTAGGCTGGGAAATAAATGCTTACCAAGCGCGTTATCAGCGCTTTAACGATGTTTATATGAGTAGAGGTTCACCGACATGGAGTAAGTCAACAGCATGCCAAGTGGCTGATCCGTATTGTATTGCGGGTGAACAATATTTTAAAAGTCGAACACGATATCCTGCACGAACAGTTGAGGGCGACTATGTAAATTATGCAGTGTATTTACAAAATAGCATGTTATGGAAAAACCTAGAGGTTACCCCTGGCTTGCGTTTAAACTATGACGACTTATTAGGAAACTTTAATATCTCACCACGCTTAGCGACATCATGGGATGTATTTGGTAATCGTCATACGCGTTTATTTGCTGGGGCAAACCGTTATCATGCACAAGGTATTTTGGCCTACAAATTACGCCAAGGTATTGGTGAGTATTCTATTGAAACCCGTACAGATTCAATGTCAGCTTGGAAAGCTGGATCAGCACTTCAAGCAAGCTATGACTACAATATTTCGAAATTAAAAACGCCGTATAGTGATGAATTGAATTTTGGACTATCGCAACACCTTGGTCAAACGGTGTGGACACTCAAATATGTGAACCGACAAGGTAGAGATCAGTTTGGTCGAAATAGCAGTGTAATGAGCAATGGGCAAAAATATTATTATTTAGACAATACTGGGCATACAGAAGGAAATACAGTCTCACTGACCATTGAGCCGATTAGTCCTTATGAATTTAAATATGCTCAGCTCAAATGGATGTTTGCTGCCAATTACACTAAAAATAAATCAAGCTCGCAAACTTATTATGATTTGAGTAACACAGACCAAAATATGGTGATTTTTAAAGGGAAGTTGATGGAAAAAGGCGACATGGAAGCTTTAGATTTTAATACACCATGGACAGCTTTTTTTAACCTCGACTTAACAATTCCAAAAATTCATTTAGATTGGTCACAGCGTATCGGCTATACCGCAGGATATCGTTCTTATTCGACAAGTACAGTCAATTGTGTTGAATACTCAAGCATATGCGGTAACTATGATGGCAATGCAACATTGTATATGCCGATTAAATATAAGAATTATTTTTCATATGATTGGCATTTTAATTATCGCCAACCTATGTTTAAAGACCATGTTTTAGACATTACCTTAGATGTGATGAATGTTTTTAACAAAGCGATTGCAACGGATCAGTTGTCTACTTTATCACGCACATCAGTGAATAAAACAGGACGTCAGTTTTGGCTCGGTGCAGCATGGAGCTGGTAATTTAAACCTAAAAAAGGCTATGGATGAGTGACATCAGATTACTCATCCTTTTTTTATCGATTAAGCTGAGCTGTTTTTTATGATGCGCTATGTAGTTTGTTTTATTTATTTATTTTATGTTCAGATGGCTGTGGGTCGTGCAGCTGAAGTGATGAGCGCATATCAACCTGCACATCAGGGTCAATTGAGCAATGGGGTGCGTTATACATTGATCCCCTTAGCAGGACAGGGCAATCGCATTGATGTACGAATGATTGTGCAAGCAGGTGCGCTGCATCAAACAGAACAACAAAGTGGTGTTGCTCATATGGTTGAGCATATGGTGTTTTATCGAAGTGAACACTATCCGCAAGGACTTGCCAAATATTTGCAGTCTGAGGGATGGGAGCGTGGGAAGAATTATAATGCTATGACCAATGCAGAGCGGACACTATTTATGTTAAGTCCGCCCAAGGGTAAATTGGAATTAGCACGGAGTCTAAACACCCTTGCAGAAATTGCCCAAAATAGCCGTTTTAATGCTGAAGACCTTAAACAAGAACGTTTGGTAATTTTAGAAGAGTGGCGAGGTAAATTGGGCGTGGCTGAACGTATGAATGATCAGCGTATGAAGGCCTTACGCCTGGGTTCGTTATATCCACAGCGCTCTGTGACAGGCAATGAAAACACCATTCAAACCATGCCACTCAATGAACTCAAACAATTTTATGATACTTGGTATCAGCCTCAGCATATTCAGCTTTTAATTATGGGGGATATCGATGTCAATGCAGTAAAGCAGCAGATTGAGCAACAATTTGGACAGTTAAAACAAACTTCAACCCCAAAACCCATCTCTGCTGATGTGGCATTACAAAACCAACTGCGTGTGGTTCGTTTAAAAGACAGCGAAAGCGGTAGTAGTCAAATTTCGTTTGTTTATCGCTTTAATGATGTTTTAGCCAAACAAGCAGACACTGAAGCTGGGCTGAAACAAAGGTTAATGCATCAAATTGCATTAGAGGCATTAACCATACAACTCAAACACCAACAGCAAGTATTGCCTGATTTTGCACATCGGATTGTGGTCCGTAAATCAGAAATTGGTGCACATCAGTTTGCATTGGCTTTTTTTGCAGATGTAACACCTGGGCAGCAAGAACAGGCCTTACCGATTTTATTGGCAGAAATTGTGAAGCTGCAACAAAATCAAATTTCAGATGAAATTATTCAACAAGTTAAGAAAGATATTCAATTGACCGCTACAAAAATGGCTCAAACCAAGGAACAAAGGGAGTTTTCGGATTGGGTGAGAAAAATCGTCCCTAGCTGGCAACAAAATCAGCTTTATCGTGGCAGTGCATTCATTGGTCAGCAAGTCTTGACTGTTTTACCCCAAATCAGTACAAGCGATATTCATCAAACGATTCATGATTGGCTAACGCAAACAGATCAGTTGGTGCAATACAGCATGCCTGGACATGAAGAAATCGATTTTCCGCAACCACAAGCTATTCAAAATACATTGAAAAGATTGACCGAGCAGCGCCTCAAGCTAGCATCACCTCGGATTGACGCCGTGGCAAAACTCAATGTTCCATCAGGTCAAGGCAAAATTTTAGCTCAAGTACAACGAGCTCATGGGATTACTGAATTTGAATTAAGTAATGGTGATCGGCTCATATGGCTGACGACGCCTTTGGCTAAAAATCAGATGTATTTTACAAGCAAGTCATCTGCTGGATTTAATCGAACCGATTTAAATTCTTGGCAAGCACAAATTGCAAGTCAATGGATTGCACAGAGTGGACCACATCAATGGCAGAATACACAATATGTTCAGTGGAAAAAGCAGCATAAGGTAACCATGTCGATTGATCATCAGCCTAACTTTATGCAGTTTTCAGCACAGGCATCGGCCACGCAGTTTAAAGACCTATTACAGCTGTATGCAGCACTGCAACAACCTTACTCATTTGATCAGGCACAACTTCAACCGACTTTGGCTGAAATGATACGCATTAAAGTCATGGAGCAACAATCTGTTTCAGGACTTCGCCGATCAGATATACAGCAACTCAGATTTGGCACACGGTTGCGAGAGCCTACATCTGAACAATTACAGACCCTAAATGCACAACAACTTGACAAAGTATGGGATCACATTCGAAAAACCCCGACCATATATTATGTGCTGAGCGCTGAATCGCCTTTAGCATTTGAACATGACATTGAACGTTATCTTGCAGCACCGACCCGTGATATATCTCGTAAACAATTGAATTTTAATTCTATTATACAGCAAACCGGTCGTTTAGAAAAAATGGCTGATATTAATCTTGAGCCACGTGCAGAAATACGAGCATGGAGTATTCACCCTGTGACATGGTCACCACAACAAGCGCTGAATGTATCGATTGCTAAAACGCTTGCTGAAAAAAAATTACGCTATCAATTGCGTGATCAAATGCAAGGCATTTACCGAATGACATTCAATAGTGAACTTGATGACCAAAAAAATGCGGTATATACCGATGTTTCCTTTACTGCATCTCCTGAACGAGCAATTGCGTTATGGCAAGAGACCCAAAATGTACTCTTAAGCTTTGCCAATCAGCTGACAGCAGATGATGTTGCACAAGAAGTACAGAAACGTGTGGCAGCAGCACAACTGAAAAACAAAGACATTTTAACCTTACAAAAACGCTTGATGCTCAGTTATCAGCATTATAACGATGCTCGATATTTACAGCAGGCATCCGAGATCTATAAAAAGATTGCTTTGTCAGATATTCAACAAGCTGCACAATATTTATATGATCCAAATTATACAGCGCTATATATCACCTTTCCTCAAAAATCAGCTGTCACGCCTTTACCAAAGGCAAATGATTAATTGAACAAGCAGGTGAATATGTCACTGAACAGGCATCTTTGACCTCGTTCAGTGGCATCTGTATCAACTATGATCGATGTGCATTGATTTGTTTACGAATATCTTGAATAGATTGGATCTGCTGGTGATGATGATCAAAATTATGCGGTGCAAGCCATGTTTGTAAAACCAATTTATTGTTTGGCCATTCATCATCAATTAAAGAAAACCAATCCGTATCTCGGCTACGACCTTTATATACAATCAGTTTTCGAAATGTACCTTCATAAGAGAAACCAAGCCTTAAAGCAGCTTGTTTCGATGCTGTGTTAAAGTGGTCGCATTTCCACTCATAACGACGATATTGTAATTCATCAAATACATACTGCATTAATAAAAACTGTGCTTCAGTGGCAATTTTAGTTTTTCTTAATAAACGTGAGTAAAGCACATAACCCATTTCCACTTTGCCATTTAAGGTGTCAGGTTGTATGAGGGCAATGGTTCCGATGGCTTTTTGTGTGGATAAATCAATAATCGCAAAATGTAAATTGGTGTCACTATGCTCAAAGGTGTTTAACACTTCATATAAGTCTGAAAATTCAGCAAAGGGTCCAATTGATAACCATGTCCAATCCCGCCCATCAGGTGCTGCTGAAAATGCATCAAATAAGTCACGACCATGCTGATCGGCACTTAATGGCTCAAGATCACATGATTGCCCATGAAAGATTTTTTTTTCAGGCAGTGCTCTTGGTGCCCAATCGGGTAAAGGTGCTCCAATTTGCTGACCATATTCATTACTATACATGACACTGTGCCTAAGCTGAGATGATGTGTTTTTAGGATAATCTAATTTGTTGATACTTTTAAATGGATTAGAACGATTGGTTCTGCACTTTAAATTGACTAATTTGTAGCGGCAAAGCCCTAGGTTTACATTTTTCTTACAATTTTGGTAAAAACAAATTCATGATTTAAAATGATATTTTTAAAGTGTAATTTAAGAACTAAGTGAATGATTTAAAAAATATTAAATTTTAATTATTGATATAAAAATATTTTTTCAAATTATACCATATATTTAAAACACATAAATAATGAATATATTGTCAAACTATATTTTATATTAGTGTAATAATTCTATTATAATTTATAATAAATTGATTTTCGTACAAGAAAATATGAGACAGAGCAAACTAGGTTTTACACTTTTAGAATTATTAATCGTAGTTGTCATTATTGGATTACTCGCTGGTATTGTGGGTCCAAAATTATTCAAAAACATCAATAAATCTGAAGTCGCAACAGCAAAAGCGCAGGTAGATACATTCATTAAAGCGCTTGATACGTTCCGTATAGACACAGGACGTTATCCTTCTACTGAAGAAGGATTGGCTGCATTATCCAATCGACCAAATGGCTTACAAGGGTGGAACGGTCCTTATTTAAAAAAAGGTGCACCTGCAGATCCATGGGGTAGTCCTTATCAATATGCAATGCCTGGCCAACATGGAGATGACTATGATGTCTATTCATTTGGTAAAGATAAAAAACAAGGTGGCGATGATGATAACAAGGACATTGGTAATTGGTAGATGAAATCAAAAGGGATCTTAGGTCAGCTATTCGCAAAATCAACATTTGACCTAACAGTGTTTTTATATGAGTTTAAAACACTGTTAGAGTCAGGCGTCAGTATTGTCGAAGCTGTCGATATTTTGCTTGAGCGCGGTCAGCACTATCATGATGTGCTTTTTCCAATCTATACACATTTGAGATCTGGAAAAACCTTGTCTCAGAGTATGGCTGATCAGCCCAAATACTTTCCGGAGCTATTTGTTGCAATCATCAAGTCAAATGAAAAAACAGGCAGTTTGATTGTCGGCATTGACCGCTATTTGTCATATACCAAAAACATAGATCAAATTAAAAATAAATTAGTCAATGCGCTGATTTATCCCATGACAGTGCTTGTGATTGGGATGATTATTTTCTTTTTTCTACTGTTTTATTTGATCCCTAAGTTTTCATTAATTTATGGTGATTTAGAAATTAAATTGCCATTTTTATCTAATTTACTGATCCAATCTGGTTTTTATATTTTGCAATACCGCGTGTATTTAATTATTGGTTTGATTGGCTTATTTGGTGCATTAATTTTTTACCGAAAAAAAGCCATGGACTATAGTTTACGGCAGCTAACACAGATTAAATTCTTTGCGTATTACTACAATACCTTTGTATTTACACGATTTTACCGTGGCTTGGGATTAATGTTAGAAGGTGGTTATCCTCTAATTTATGCATTGAAAAACTGCCAAGATATTTTAGATCAATATCAAAAAGCCAAAATTCCTTTGGTTGAGCAAGGCTTAAAACAAGGCGAGAAGTTAAGTGATTTATTGCATAAGTATCAATTAACCACATCAATTGCTGATCGGCTGATTCGCAGTGGTGAAGTGAATGGCAATATCAGTAGTATGTTAGAAAAAACAGCTGAATTTCATGATGCAGAAATATCACGTTTTATTGAAAAAGTATCCAAGGTGATTGAACCGATTTTAATGATATTTATTGGGGGATGGATTGGATTTATTGTCATTTTGCTTTATTTACCAATCTTTGACATGGTGGGTTCGCTATGATTGAGCATGCGCTCTTAAAACAGTTTAAAGCTGATGCACTCAAACGTGAGAATTGGCTACAACGTGTTGATGCATCGCAGCAAAAGCAAACAATTTCAGCATTAGAAACTTTGTACGGCATTCCTTATTGGAGCACTGAGCAAGAGATTGAGTTATCTGATCACTTGATGAATTATCAAGAGATGTTTCGCTATCATATTTTGTTGGCAAAATACCAAGGTGAAGATATCTTTTTAATTCCTTCGCCTTGGCATCACAATTTAACCACGTTAATAGATGATAAGCAGGTGAGGGTATTTTTTACTTCACCTGAATTTATTCAAATTCATCTACAAAAAATTCAAAGCTTTTCTAGCAATAATAACGATCAAGATGCATCTGCTGCAAAAGACCATAAAGATCAAGATTCTGTTGAAATCATTTCTTTAAATAGCATTGCGAACACCACCAATGAAGTTGTACATACCGTAAACTCAGCGTTATATGATGCTTATATACGTAAAGCCAGCGATATTCATTTTGAAAATACATCCAATGGTTTAGTGATTCGATATCGCTTAGATGGCATCTTAATTCAAGTGAAGAAAGTATATAAAATAGATTTATCGCAGCAAATTATTTCACGTATTAAAGTCTTGGCTGAACTAGATATTGGTGAAAGTCGTGTACCACAAGATGGTCGTTTTACCATTAGTTTAGAGCATAAGTTACTTGATTTTCGTGTTTCGATTATTCCCGGAATTTTTGGAGAAGATGCGGTACTTCGTTTACTTGATAAAGATGGGGTATTAAAACAAGGTCAGAAATTACAGCTTAGTGATTTAGGTTATACCCCCAAATATTGTCAACAGCTTCATCAAATTGCTAATCAGCCTTATGGCATGGTGCTCTTAACAGGTCCAACCGGTTCGGGTAAAACCACCACAATTTATTCATTGATTAATGAAACGCTGAAGCCTTACGAAAAATTAATTACCATTGAAGATCCAGTTGAATATGCATTGGATCATGTTTTACAAGTACCAATTAACTCTAAAAAAGGTCTGACTTTTGCCAAAGGGCTGCGCTCTATTTTACGGCATGACCCTGACAAAATTTTAGTGGGTGAAATCCGAGATAAAGAAACCGGGGAAATTGCAATCCAAGCAGCATTGACCGGGCATTTGGTTTTTACCACAGTACATGCCAATAACATTTTTGATGTGGTAGGGCGTTTTCAGCATATGGAAATTGATCAATTCAATTTTGTAAGTGCTTTAAACGGAATTGTCGCGCAACGCTTAATTCGCTTGCTTTGTCCAGAATGTAAAAAGCCAGCAGATGCACATTATTATGTTGCTGTAGGTTGTCAGCATTGTAATCAAACAGGCTATAAAGGTCGTAAAGCCATTGCCGAGATTTTAGTGCTTGATGACATTTTAAAAGACATGATTATTCATCGTGCTTCTTTGGCTGAGCTTAAAAGAAAAGCAGCAGACTATGGAATTACCTCAATGCGTGATTTGGCTTTAGAGATGGCATCTGCAGGTGAAACCTCTTTAGAGGAGGTGAACCGTGTTACCTTTAAGTAAAAATAAGCCAAAATATTATTTAACCCAAAACACATTGTATTTAATTACAGCCAATGAACTGCAACTGATTGGCGCATTTCCTGATGTGTTGACCTCCAAAGATTTAAAAGAACCAAGCTTTATTTTTTTAGCAGCAGATTGCTATGAAGTGTTTATTTGCCCTGCTCAAAGTGAGTATTCACCGGCAGAATTTTTAACAGTGGCAGAAAACAGTTTTAATGCGTATTTTCCACATTTAGAAGCCATAGAGTATCAGTTGATTCTAGATCAGCCTCAATTTGATCGACCATTTTTATGTTTAGCTGTAAAAAAATATTGGCTTGAACAGTGTACAAACCAATTAACGCAAAAGAAATTTTATTCAACACAAGTACAGCCGCTTGCCACCTATATTTTCGAGAAAACAGCAAAAGATCAAGCACGTTTTATCTGTACGGAGCCTGACGTCATTACTCATTTTGTTCAAACAAATGGGGAGCTTGATATGGTGTTTCGTCAACATATGATTGCAGATGAAACAATTGATTTTAAAACATGGATGAGCTTGAAATGAGTTTTATCATTTATGACGGCAGACGGTTTAAACATCCGATTAAAGCGGCCATGTTGACTGTATTTTTTCTGCTGAGCTTATGGGGATTGAATCAGATTCTAGATCAGCAGGCTTTATTTGCTGAAGAAGAAGAGCATTTAATGACGTTGAAATCTGAGCTTGATAAATTACAGAAAAAAGAGCGTACACAACCATCTCATCACACAGGAAATGACAGTGCGATGGTGTTTGATTTAATGAATCAAGTGGTGGTGTATTCCAATGAAAAGGTGCGATTGACGAAGCTTGACTTTAGAAAAACGACCAATCAATTGGACATGAGCGGTGATGTTCAATCACTTGAAGAGCTCGCTCAGTTTAAAGATTGGTTGGTGGCATTCCCGCAAATTAAACACATTGAAGTTATTTCTAATGCGTATTTGACGGAGCAAAACAAATACCGTTATAACTTTTTTGTGAAGGTTATGCTATGAATCAAAAAAGAATAGCATGGGTCTTGAATCAGGCTGTAGATGGTCTAAATAAATTTGATTTTATCACATTATTTCTGTTGGTTTTTTTCTTGGCAAGTGCTTTATGGGTATTGCCTGAATATGAAACCAATCTGTCTAATGTGCAAAGTGACAGTCAGTCGGTTCGTAAAGAGCTTAAACAATATCGCAAACAGCAAAATCCACAAACGTCTGCAACCAAAGTTTTATTGGGTGCACCAGTCATTGAAATTTCAAAAGCCTATTCATATCAAAATATTCAAGTATTAGATGCGAAGTATGACCCTGAAGGGCATCAATTACAATTGACTGTATCAGGTGCAATTCAAACATTGCTGAATACCACACATGATTTAGAGCAATATCAAAATATTAAATTATTGGGCTTTAGCATTGTCCAAAATGAAATAAAGAACCAGCCGACTGTTCAAGTCACTTGGCAAGTGCAGGAGCAAAAATAATGCGACGTTTTTTACTGATCTTTGTATTGATTGGCACGTTAGCATTAACTGCTGCTGCGTATTTTATACCTGAAGCATATGAATCTGTGTCAGAACCTAAAGCGGTAGTGACCAAGCCGGTTCAATTTCATGCTTTAGCATCTTCTGACAACAAAGAGGTGACTGACCGTCAAACCCAACAATTTGTACCGCTGCAAACAGAACCTGAGCGAGTGACAGCTCAAGCGCAAGATGTAGAGCAAGACCATGACCCTAAACCAACTGCTCCTGAACCACCTGTAGAGCCAACGCCTGAGTTGCAATACATTGGTCAAATGACTGATTCACATGGGGTGAAGAAAGTATTTTTAACACGTGATGAGAATACTTTTGTGGCTCAAGTCGGTGATGTGGTTGAGGAACGCTGGAAAGTAAGTGCAATTGAAGACCATCAAATTAAGGTCTTTGATATGACAAATCAACAATCTTTGGTGCTATCGATTTAATTATGAAAAGATTATTTTTAACGACTTTATTATGGGGCACAGTATCATCTTCATCATGGGCGAATGTGAATGAAAATGCTTCTGTTGCAGCGTTGCTTGATACCCCAATTTCTTTAAACTTTAAAGAAGCCAATGTGAAACAAGTGATGGATGTTGTTTCACAAAGTACAGGGGTCAACTTTATTTTTGACAATGATGTCGGGACCGATTTAAAGACCACTATTTACGCCAATAATGCCAAAATGTCAGAAGCATTAGATCTGATTCTTACCACCAATAATTTGCGTTATAAAGTGATTAATCAAAAGACTTATCTTATTTATAACGATACTTTAGACAAAATGCAGCAGTATGAAGACTTGCAAATTAAGACTTTTGTACTGAAAAGTGGTGATGCAAAGAAAATACAAGATGTTTTAAAAACCATTGTTAATCCAAAGTTTATGTATATTGATGAAAAAAACCGCATCATTACATTGCGTGACCGTGATGAGGTGTTAAAAACAGCTGAAAAAATCATTGATGTATATGATCAACCTGATCCTGAGGTTGTTTTAGAGCTCAGAGTGTATGAGGTGAGTAATGAGCTGCTCAATAATCTTGGTATTGCATTGCCAGATAAAGTGTCATTGTCACCGATTAGCTTATCCGGGCAAAATGGCGTTTTAAATTTAAATGATTTGTTTCGAATGTCGAGAAGCAGCACCAGTGTTGCAGGTGTTTCGCCGCTACTTACATTAAATTTGCAAGACACCAATGGCAATGTCAGTTTATTGGCACGCCCATCGTTACGGGTTAAAAATTTAGAGAAAGCCAAGATTGTGGTTGGGGACAAAATTCCTGTGATCACATCGACCATTAACCAAGTGTCGAATGCCATTACAGAGTCTGTGAGTTATTTAGATGTAGGGTTAACATTAGAAGTTCAGCCTGAAATTCATGTTAATGATGAAGTGGGCATCAAAGTTGGTTTAGAAGTCAGTAATATTGTGAAAGAAATCCGAACCAATACAGGCTTATTGACATATCAAATTGGTACACGAAATGCCAATACTGTATTGCAATTAAAAGATGGTGAAACAGAAGTTTTAGCCGGTTTAATTCGTGAACAAGAGCGCCGTAGCAATGTCAATATTCCATTCTTAGGACGTATTCCCATTTTAGGTGCTTTATTCTCAAGTCGTTCAAAAGACAAAAATAGATCAGAAATTTTATTGTCAATCACGCCTAAAATTATTCGTCGTAATACAGAACGTTTAAATTATATTAAAGAATTTGATTCAGGTACTTATGATCATATTACTTTAAAAACCAATAATTCACCTGCCACTTTTAAAGGTGAAGTGGTGAATGTCAACACCACAGGTGGAGTGACACCTCAAGAGACCAGTATTTCATCACCAGTGAAAAGCCCAAATGCGAAGACAGCTGCAGAAAATAAAATTCAAGTGACTGTGCCTGAGCAGCTTGCAGGCACTGACCCTGCAAATATTTTTATTGAGGCTGAATCCATTTTAAAAGGCAGCAAAATTGTAGTGAAGTTTGATCGTCAAGCATTTAATTTTTCTGATATCCGCTTAATGACGCAAGCAGCTCAATCTGTCAATTATAAAACATTGGCAGATGGGGTTGAAATTACTGTCAGTGAAGATATCAAACAACAGTCTTTGGCGATTGTGGCATTGCAAATTGTTCCAGGTTACAAAGGGAAAGGTGAAATTAGTATTGAAAGTTCACATCCACAATCTGCAACACAGCAAGTTAAAAAGACCGTGGATATTAAATAATGAAACAATTCTGCGTTCGGGGCTTTACTTTGGTCGAAATTTTGGTCACGTTGACCTTAATTTCCCTGATTGCATCAATGGCGTTTCCATTGATTCAACTTGATCAAAAGCGTCAGCAAGAACGTGAGCTGAAAGAGGCATTATCACAAATTAGAACGGCATTAGATCGTTATAAACAAGCTGCAGATGAAGGGCGTATTTATATGGCAGTGGATAGCTCAGGCTATCCCAAAAAACTGAGCGATTTGGTCGATGGTGTTCCTGATTTAAAAGATATTAAAGGTCGTAAAATTTACTTTTTAAGACGAATACCTACAGACCCTTTTGTGCCAGATCAAACGGTAGGTGTTAATTCATGGGCATTACGAAGTTATGCAAGCCCACCTACTGCGCCAGAAGCAGGAGATGATGTTTATGATGTGCACTCCAAAAGTAAAAAATCATCGCTCAATGGAACAACCTATGATACGTGGTAAGCAAAAAAACTATCGAGGCTTTACACTCATTGAAATATTGGTGGTTTTGGTTATCATCGCCTCATTATTGAGTGTGGTGATGCCGAAGTATATTCGCAGTCTTGATAAAGCAAATGACTCTGCATTAAGAAGTGATTTATCAGCACTACGTATGTCAATTGATCGCTTTTATGCAGATAAAGGCTATTATCCTAAAAATTTAAATGACTTGAAAACAGAAAAATATTTGCGCCAAATCCCTGTGGACCCGATCACTCAACAAGCCAATTGGCAGTTGATTTATATTACAGTGGATGATGAACAAGTAATTTATGATGTTAAAAGCAATGCCAAGGGAACTGCTGTCGATGGTAGCCGCTATCAAAGTTGGTAATGCCCAATCGGGGTTCACCTATGTCTTTTTTTTATGGTTTATTTTGGTCTTTGGTATCATGCTTGGTACTTATATTGAAGTTACGTCTACGCAGTCAAAGCGCTTAAAAGAGCAAGATTTTGTTAATTTAGGCTTAACGTATACCAAAGCATTAGAGAATTATTATAAAGATCATTTGGTGTTTCCAAGCGACATCAATTTCTTATTGTGTGATGGTCGAAACTATCCCTGTAAACGATATTTAAGAGCACTGTATTCTGATCCACTGACCAATAAAGCATTTGTATATATTATTGATGAACAGCAACAAATTATTGGTGTAAGAACCAATGCACAAGGCGACATTATTAATGCAAAACTCAGAGAAGATTATAAAGTTGAGCATTATCAAGATTTGAAATTTGAAGCCAAGCAAGACAATCGAACGTTACAAAACTAATCAACAATGTATTACAGCATCTGTGACAGCGAGGTTATTTTGCTGTTTACCGTGACTTGTCATTTCACATTCTCATACTTACATATTTATTTGGCGATTGATGCTGTTTTTATCTGCTGAATAAATCCTATTATTTTATAAAAAACGATGTGTTACACATTTAAACAAATTATTATGATTTTTTTAATATTCATAAATTATTTTGATAATTGATTCTCTTTATTATTCTTTAAGGGAATTATTTTTTTTTGTTTATATTTGGGGTTTTATGATGAATGTGTCATTTACAAAGTGGTCTTTCCGCTTAATTGCATTAGCATTATCTACATCTGCGTTTCCAACGCATTCTAGCGATCTTCGCCGTGTGTCTTAGCCAAGTATGCCAAGTAGTTGTAATGTGTTGTATGCAAGCGGTGGTTTAGCCACAGGCGATATACAAAAGGCGTTAAATTCGTGTGCTAAGGGGAAAGCTGTTCGTTTGGCCAGTCGTGGATCAAATAATGTATTTTTAACAGGTCCATTGAATATGCCATCAGGCGTCAGTTTATCCATTGACCGTGGTGTGGTATTGCGTGCTGTTAATAAAGCATCTGTTTTTGATGATGGTGGCAAAACGTGCGGTACATTAAGTAGCGGTGGTAAAGGCTGTAAAGCAGTCATTACATTTAATAATGTCAGTAACAGTGGTATTTATGGCGAGGGACAGATTGATGGTCAAGGCGGTACAACGTTAAGTGATAAAGGCACCAGTTGGTGGAATTTATCACAAAAGGCCAAAAACTCAGGGCAAAAACAAAATGTACCGCGGTTAATTCAGATTAATGGCAGTCAAAATATTACGCTTTATAAAATAAATTTGCGAAATTCACCGAATTTCCATGTGGTATTTTATAAAAGTAATGGTTTAACCGTGTGGAATGTGAATATTAACACTCCAGCCAATGCACGAAACACTGACGGTATTGATCCAATTTCCTCAAAAAATGTGACTGTGGCATATACCGATATTAGTACAGGGGATGACAATGTCGCGATCAAAGCCAATCCGAACAGTGGTTCGGCCAGTAATATGACGTTTTTAAATAATACATTTGGCTCAGGTCATGGACTATCAATTGGTAGTCAGACCAACGATGGCGTTTATAATATTGATGTCAATCAGTTATCTATGAACGGTACAGACAATGGCTTACGCATTAAAAGCGATAAGTCATCAGCAGGTGAAGTGGCAAATATTCGTTATAACAATGTCACGATATCAAATGTAAAAAATGCCATTGTGATGGACACGGTATATGAAAACAAATCAGGTTCTTTAAGAGCGAATTGGCATGATGTGTCTTATAACAACATTACAGTGAAGGGCAATTCTAATATTATTTTTAATGGCACAAATGCGTCACGCCCATTACAAGCGACAATGACCAATATGCATTTACCAAGCAACATTGTTTGGAAAGTGAAAAACGCGAATATTAAAAAATAAAATGCGTTTCTGTTAAAGATGAGGCAGTTATACTGCCTCGTCTTTATTAATAACATGGATCAATTAGTTAGATAGCAAGGTCACTTCAATTTCTACACGTTTATGTTGTGCACGAACTTCAAAGCTGAGCTCAATATGGTTGTGTTCCTGAATATAACGAATAGATTCGATATCTAACAATTTAAAAAACTCGCCAATATGATTAAAGTCAGCACTTAATGCATTGAAATCTGCTTTAAATTCTTCGACTAATACATGTTCTAGCGCACATGATAATGATTTATTTTCTGTGGTATATTCAAAATGTTCAGTGTGTTGGGTCTGTGTGTCTTTAACCGCGCATTTCACTTGGTAGTGTAAGCTTTCGCGGTCATTTAAATAAGATGGATGTAATGCCGATTTGTCAGTATCGATAGAAAATTCAATGGCATAAGTCCAAAGATCTGTTGCACCACGAAATTGTGCCCAATCTTCTAAAAAAGCATCTTTGGCTGTAATTTCACGGCTTAAATCGATTTGTTCTATATTTTTAAAGAACTCAGGAACAAAGCCCATGGCTTTGGCATTGTCTTCACTGATGTCTTGAATTTGCTCAATCCACACTTTTTCGATGGTGAGATGCAAGCGAGATACAAATTTTGGCATCGTGTCTGCTAAACGCCATGTTCCTCTTAATGATGCAGGGCAGCCTTGAGACCCTTTATTTGATACACCATCTGCTTGATACCAATAGTTGTCATCTTCAGCGGTTTCACTTTTACATGCTTCGCTTTCGACATCGTTGTATGACCAATGGGCAGCCCAATTTTCTTGAATCCAAATACGGTCGCCAACTTTGAATGGAATGTCTTGTTCTGAAGGTGTTTGGCCTGCTTGAGGTTGTGGTTCAATAGGGACACGCAGTTGTTGTTTGGTTTTTCTAAGTATTGAGTTAACTTCGCCTGCTAGCAAAGGAATTGAAAATTCGTTCATTTAATATCCTAAAGGGGTTCAATTAAAGATGCAAATGCAGCACATTGATGTATAGGTTATAGGGCAAAGAACTGTGTGCTATAACGTATATATAAATATGACCAGCTAAGTGACGCTATTTTGTTATAACATTATCAAGGTAAAAACCAAAATTAAAAGCATTACGTTTTATTTTTAAAAGACCATAAACACTTAATTATAAAGTAAAAAATTAAATGTTTATGTTTTTTAATTTGATTTTATTTTAATCATTAACCCATCTGTGTTGTGAATGATTGGGTATGAATTTAAGTTAAATCAGTTAGATTCATTGCGATGTTGTTGCTGTTTTAATTGTTGTTGTCCAATCCAATGTTTAGAGAATTGATATGCTGCTCGACCTGAGCGTTGACCACGTGCTTGACACCATCTTAATGCTTCAGCACGGACAGTATCATCTAAAGTAATGTCTGATTTACCAAGATAGTTCTCAACAATTGTTAAATATAAATTTTGATCCATCGGATAAAAAGACAGCCATAAGCCAAATCGATCGGACAATGATATTTTTTCTTCAATGGCTTCTTGGGGGTGTAACTCAGTATATTGTGGGACATCAACGCGCGTTTGTGGCGTATTTTCATGCATAAATTCAGGCAATAAATGACGTCGGTTACTTGTGGCATAAACAATAAAGCGGTTATTGCCAGATTGTAAAGAACCATCTAAGGCGCTTTTTAAACTGCGATAATTTTCATCTTCTGCGTTAAATGCTAGGTCATCACAATACACAATAAATTTTTCCTCACGTCCTTGGATTTGTGCTTGTATTAAATGTAAGTCGGCAAGGTCATCACGTTCAATTTCAATTAATCTTAATCCTTGGCTGTAGTATGCCTGTAGTAAAGCACGTACCAAAGAGGATTTTCCTGTGCCACGAGCACCTGTGAGCAGAATATCGTTGGCAGGAAAGCCATTTAAAAATTGTAAGGTGTTTTGAATGACACTTTTCTTTTGGCGTTCAATGCCTTTGAGATCGTCTAAATAAATATGTTTTAAGATCGGAATACCTACCAATTGTTTGTTTTTCCATTGATAAGCATATGCTGAAAAATCAGTCGGTTTAGGCAAAGGCGGTAAATGCTGTTGAACTTGTTTTAAGACCTGATTGAGGGTGTCGATCAGCGTGTCTGATAAGTTTAATTGAGACATAACAATCCAGTACAGAGGTTAGTATGTATTATCTTGTCGTTTTTCCTAGACCTTGTATAGTGTAATCTCGTGATGGATCAAAATGCCATTGCTTCTTCAACTGAAGCATGGTGAACTGAAAAGATGATGGAACATCAAGGATGATGAACATAACAATGTTAAATCAGTAATATGATGATGTTAGGATAAAAATATGCTCAAGTTGATTTCACAGCAAACCTCAAAAATTCAGCAAACATATCAAACTAAAAAGTTGCAGAATCAGCTTGAGCATGCTGAAAGTTATGCAGAATGGCGTAACATTGCTCAACAGCTTGACCAAATGTCAGGTGCTCAGGCATGGAAGCAAGACCCTAAATCTCCGTATTACAGTGCTGATGTGATTGCTTCACGTATTCAGCAGCTCAAAGGGTATCGTGCACAGCATCAAGTACGAGACTTAATTCATTTACTAAGTGAAGGTTTAACATATGACATTGGTAATATTTGCCATCCAATGTTGTTTGTGGTGTGTCGTTTAGGCACCAAACAAATCATTGAAGATTATATTGATGAAGTCAATCAGACATTGCGTTACCTTGAACAGGTTGATGAAACATATTTGAGTTTAGACGATAAAATCAGTTTTTTTGAAAACTCACAAATTGCTTATGGGCAGCCTGCATTGATGTTTTCAGGTGGTGCTACCTTAGGATTATTTCATAGTGGTATGTGTAAGGCATTACAAGAACAAGATTTGTTGCCTAATGTATTTTCAGGTTCGAGTGCAGGAGCCATTATGGCAGCACTGCTTGGTACTTTAGACACTGCGCGTTTTAATCAGCTATTAAGCGGTAAAAACTTTTATAGCCATGTATTTGAATTTAAATCGATTAAAATGCTTTTAAAAGAACCAGAAGGATTTACTAGCATTGAACATTTAAAAAGCTTTTTAATTGAGCATTTAGGCGATGTGACGTTTGCTGAAGCGTATCAGCGTTCAGGATTAAATATTAATATTGCAGTAGCGCCATATGATGCATCACAAAGTCCACGTGTTTTAAATAAGTATACATCACCTGACCTTTTGGTATGGAGTGCTGTATTGGCGTCTTGCGCTGTACCGATTTTATTTTCTCCAGTTGAGCTGACGGCTAAAAAATACGATGGCTCACATGTCCCATTTTTAGCCAATACTCGATGGGTTGATGGCAGTGTACGCAGTGATTTTCCACAAGAGAAAATGGTGCGTTTATATAATGTTAATTACACCATCGCCAGCCAAGCCAATCCGCATGTGGTGCCGTTTATGCAAACGGACGCAGATCGGTATCGTCAAGACTTGCTCAGTTGGCCTGAACGAATTGTACGTAGACAAGGCAAAATTTTCGTAAAAGGTATGATGGATTTTACTCGGGAACGGGCAGGTGCTGTGCCTCAGGTACGCCGTTTGTTGGACCATGGTTATGGCATTGTAGATCAGCATTACTATGGTGATATCAATGTAATTGGAAAGTATAATTTACGTCATTATGCCTATTTGCTTAAAAACCCAACCCCTGAAATTTTTAAAAAACTACAGCGTGAAGGGGAGCGTGCTACATGGCCTAAAATTTCAATGATTGAAATGTATGCACGTACAGGCAAAACAATTGAGCATATTTTGGCGCGTTTGAAGCAGCGCCAAAGTGGATAACGGCATGATGCCATGGCTTGATTATCAGCTACCGTATTCCATAACCGATGTGACATCTCAAACAAGTCAGCAATATGGGCGGCAAATTTATTATATTCAACAACAGCAGCGGCAGTATTGGTTAAAATATCAAGCCCAAGACGGGCATCCACAATATGTACAAGGCTTTCAGCAAGAGCAACTGATTTATAATTTGCCTCAGATGCATCAATTAACCTTGCCTTGCCTTGTTTTACATCCTGATCAGCTGACCGCTTTTGATTTAAAAGCAGGAACAGCTTTACTCATCCAACATGCTGAACCCATCTTGGCATATCCACCACAACATATACTTCATGCAAAAAACATAATAAAGCAAATGATTCAGGCTGTTTTAGCATGGCATGATAGCGGGTGGTTACATGCCGACCTTAAACCTAAGCATTTTGTCAGACATCATAATCAAGTTTATCTTATAGATTTTGAGCATGCGCAAGCTGTAGATACCGTGTCTGAGTATTTAAATGCAACGCCACACTATATGGCACCTGAGTTGTTTCATCATCATGCTAAAACCATACAAAGCGATATTTATGCATTGGGTGTAATTATTTATGAATGGCTCAGCCAACAACCATTAAAAGCGAAGAGCTATCGTGAGTGGGCGATTTTGCACTGTCAGCATAGTATATTTCATTTACCTTTGGCATATCAGCAGTTACAGCCATTACTCGATCAGATGTTGCAGCGTCAGTTTAAACACCGATTGGCACATTTATCGTTATTAAAAAATTTATGAAATCAATATATTGATCGCGTCTTAAACATCATTTCTATTTTGCGTGTTATTTGTGCATGTGGTTTAAAATATAGAAAAAAGGGCTTGTCAGCAGGTAGAGTTCTCTATATTATACACAGCCATCGGGGGCGTGGCGAAATTGGTAGACGCACTGGATTTAGGTTCCAGCGCCGCAAGGTGTAAGAGTTCGAGTCTCTTCGCCCCCACCAATCTACTTTGTAGTTTGGGAATTAGAGGATTGGTGTAATGGTAGCATGACGGTCTCCAAAACCGTTCGTAAAGGTTCGAATCCTTTATCCTCTGCCATATCGTTTTAAGTGAACGATAACCGATGGGGATGTGGCGAAATTGGTAGACGCACTGGATTTAGGTTCCAGCGCCGCAAGGTGTAAGAGTTCGAGTCTCTTCATCCCCACCATAGAAAAAAGCAAGATGATTATCTTGCTTTTTTTGTGCCTGCCATTTGGGTAGATCTAATCAGCGAAAGATGATTATGCTTTTAAGTGATCTTCGAATTCTTCTCCCAATTTGCATGCAAGTGGATTGCCTGCTAAATCATAAGTGACTAATCCATATTCTTTTTTAAAACGGAACGTAAAGCCTTTGTTGTCCGCTAAACTGTGAATGGAATACCCCAAATTTTCTAACCAAATTCGAAATGCAATCATATTCTTTGCTTTAACTACTTTTTTCATCAGAAGATCCTTTATCATTCTTTCTTTGAGTTCTTTATAAGGCTGTTGGTGTGATTTTTAAAGTGTAAAACACAAAGAAATCCTATAAAAAAACGTTTTCATATATAAGCATTATCATTTCACTCAAACTGTAACTGAACACTTTGGTTTTTAAGTGAATACTTTCTTATAAAAATTTTATAATTCAAATGGTTATTATGAACGTTTAAAAGAGCAAGTGCTGTTTCTCACAATGACACATTTTGTGATGGTTTAACAAAATGTGTCAAATTAAAATATCAATTAGCTTTGATCTTTTAAGGTACGGATTTTTGAAAACTCTTCAGCTGTTTGAGCACGCAAAAATAAATTCGTTTCAAGCTCAATTGCAAGCTGCGTTGGCAGTGTTGGAAGTTGTTGTGCCCGTAATTGTTCCACTTCTGCTGTTCTTGCTTGTAACGCTGTATTGTCAGGTTCAATGGTCAATGAAAATTGAGCATTGGCTAGTGTATATTCATGACCGCAATAGAGTCGTGTTTCTTTAGGCAGTTTGGCAAGACGTTGTAAAGAATGAAACATTTGTTCATGTGTGCCTTCAAAGACACGTCCACACCCCATTGCAAATAAAGTGTCGCCCACAAAAGCAGCTTCTATCGCGGGTACAAAATAAGAAATATGACCAAGCGTATGCCCAGGCGTTGCAATGACTTCGACAGTAAGTCCGTCAAATGTTAGTTGATCATGGTCATGAAGAAAATGGCTAAGAACAGGGATCTTTGCTTTTTCAGCATCAGGTCCATAAACAGGAACAGAAGTATGTTGTAATAGTTCAGGTACACCAAAAGTATGGTCTTTATGCCAATGAGTAATCCAAATTTGTTGAATGTGAAGCTGATGTTGCTGAACAAGTTCAAGTACAGGCGCAGCTTCGGTGGGGTCGATCACTACAGCATGTTGGTTGCTTGTATTTTCAATAACCCAAATATAATTTTGCATTTTGTTGTGAACATCGATGAGATGAACTTTAAAATTTGACATACAACATCCTCTATGGCGAGTTGGGCACATGATGTTACTTTGATCATGACCATGCAACTGGCTCTAATTATTGATGAAAATTAAAAAATATTAAGCTTAGTCTATACTGTTACTCAGTTAAAAATATAGTTGATGAGCGGTGCTTTTTACTGTGTTTCTGCAACAGACATTTGAATCCATTGGTTCAGACGGTTGCATTTGATGTATTTGAATAAAATAAAACAAACCCTTTCTCACAAAATGCTAAGAATTTTTATGTAAAAGCCCTTAAACTGAACAGATATGAAAACAAGTAGGGCAATATGGTGTTGTGTTTAAAAAACGATAAGCCAGAACAAAATGTACCGATTCAAGATCGTGCATTTCAGTATGGCGATGGATGTTTTACAACAGCTAAAGTTGTAAATAACAGTATTTTACTGTGGTCAAGACATCAACAACGTTTGCATCAACATGCACAGCAGCTATTGCTTCGGCCCAATTGGTCTTGTATTGATCAATTGATTGAAAAATTGCAGTTATATACAGGAACTTTAACCTTAAACGGCACTTTAAAAATTATAATAAGCCGTGGAGAAGGACAGCGTGGGTATGGCTTTTCAAATGAGCAGCCTGCAGATCTGTATGTACTGTTTTATCCTATACAGCAGCCTGCAAGATTAGGTCTAAGTTATATTTGTGCTGATGTGTTGCAATCTAAAATTGCAGCGAATGTGATGCCACAGCTGCTTGGGGTGAAATCATTAAACCGTTTAGAGCAAGTGATGCTAAAGCATGAAGCAGCGACAAAATCAGTGCCTGAAGCATTGGTATTTGACTATGCTGATCAATTGGTTGAAGGTGTGAGCAGTAATTGTTTTATTTATATTGATGGCCATTGGCTGACGCCTCATCTACAGAATAATGGCATTGCTGGGGTGATGCGCGCAGAAATATTGACACGCATGCAGGAACAAAAAATTGTTTGTCAACAAACAGCAATTTCAAATGCACAATGTCAAAACATTGAAAGCTTATTTTTCTGCAATGCATTAAATCCGATGCAAATCGCAACCACATTAGGTCATAAAACCTTAAATATTCAACCTGCTGAAACTTTATTTCAATTATTGACCTTGGATCATTTATCATGAGTGCAACTCCGACTCACAAAAAAAAACGCGGTTTATGGTCGTTCAAAACATTATGTGTTTGTTTTATTGCCCTGATCTTAATGGCCATATTGGTTTATAGCTTAAGTTTAGGACGTCACTATCCTGTTCAAGGAGAGAAACAGTTTGTTTCGATTCGTAAAGGTGATACGTATTCTGCGTTAATAGATCGTTTAGCAGAAAAAAATCAAATTGATTTTGCGTTTATTGTGAAAGCATATCGGCATTTTATGATTCGTGGCACATTAAAAGCAGGGGTTTATGAAATTGAAAAAGGCATGAGTGTGAAAGATGTCTTGCGCTTTATGTCAAATGCTGAAAATTCTCAAATGAATACCATCATGGTTATTGATGGAACCACCAGTAAACAGTTGTTGGCACGATTAAGACAAGATCCTTTTGTGAAAAAAACCATTGTTCATCTGCCTGAAGCAGAAATCATAAAAGCATTGGGAATCCCTTACCCAAGCTTGGAAGGTTTGTTTGCACCAAATACTTATTTTTTTAGTAAAGGTGAAACAGATGAGCGTATTTTAATGAATTTGTATCATCGTCAAATGGATGAGTTAGATCAAGCATGGGAAGGGCGAGCTAAAGATTTACCTTATAAGAATAAGTATGAGGCATTGATTATGGCCTCGATTATTAAAAAAGAAACAAGCTTGAACCAAGAGGCCAATCAAGTGGCAGGGGTGTTTATTCGCCGTTTAAAACTAGGTATGCGATTACAAACCGACCCAACGGTTATTTACGGGATGGGCGATCAATATCAAGGCAACATCACGCGTAAAGATTTAACAACACCAACGCCATATAATACCTATACCAATGCAGGATTACCGCCAACGCCAATTGCATTGCCAGACAGTAAATCGATTGAAGCGGCTATGCATCCTGATCAATCTAAAAATATTTATTTTGTTGCCACAGGACATGGTGGGCATACCTTTAGTGAGAATTTAGCGGATCATAATCGGGCTGTGCAAAGCTATTTGTCAGTTTTAAAATCAAAGAAAGATGGAGTCACACCTTAAATGTTTATTAGTTTTGAAGGCACAGAGGGTGTTGGAAAAAGCACGCTGATCCAGCGTCTACATGATTATTTTATCGGACAAGGTAAACATGTGGTACTCACGCGTGAGCCAGGTGGCACCCCCTTGGCCGAAACCATCAGAAATTTATTGCTTGCGGTCAATGAACAAGAACAAATGTGTGTAGACACCGAGTTGCTACTGATCTATGCTGCAAGAAGCCAACATCTTAATCAAGTGATTCTCCCTGCACTTGAGCGTGGTGATGTGGTATTGAGCGATCGCTTTACCGATGCAAGTTTTGCATATCAAGTTAAGGGGCGCGGTCTAAGTGCCGAAAAGCTTGAATTGTTAAATCAAACATTTGTACCATGTATGCCAGACTTTACATTTTGGCTCGATGCCCCTGTAGAAATTGGTATGGCAAGAGCCACAGCACGTGGTGAATTAGATCGCTTTGAACAAGAGAAACTCACCTTTTTTGAGCGTGTTAGAGCAGGCTATGCGCAGTTGCATCAAGATGCACCACAGCGTATTCAAAAAGTTGATGCAACTCAATCTGCCGAGCATGTTTTTCAGCAAGTGATTCAGTTGCTTAGCCGAAAATAATAGGGCAAATTTCAAATTAACCGCACGCTAATCGTGCGGTTTTGTTTTTCCTTGTAAATAAATAGTGCATTTATGTAACTTCAGACTATGCCATGTACACAGCTGAATAATAACGAAAAATCAATTAAGGGGCTTAAAACCCAAGAAATTTCATGAAATAAGAATTATTTTCATTTAAAACAGTACAAAACTTTCTTTAAAGCCAAAGTTGGCGCGATCATTGCTATATAAAAATTCATATACAGGATGTCGGTGTGTCATGAGATTTAAATCACGACACATTAACTTAAAAGCATAGTTAAGTTGGCCAGTAGGGGCAAAAAATGAAAATGGTATCAAAAACTGCATTATTTTCAGCAATGGTTATAACAACATTAAGCGGGATGACACAAGTCCATGCAGCAGATACGCTGATGAAGATCAAGACCACAGGGAAAATTGTGATTGGTCATAGAGAGTCATCTGACCCGATTTCTTATGTGTCTGGTGGAAAACCAGTAGGCTATGCTTTAGATATTTGTAATAACATTGCCGCTGAAGTTAAAAAACAACTCAAATTACCCAACTTAAAAGTTGAATATAAAGCTGTAACGTCATCAACACGTGTTCCTGAGCTTCTAGCGGGCAATATTGACATGGAGTGTGGCAGCACAACCAATTCAAAACAACGTCAAGAACAAGTTGCTTTCTCAATTAACTATTATGCAACTGAAGTTCGTATGGCTGTGAAAGCAGCATCAGGTATTAAAAGTATTAGTGATCTAAATGGCAAGGCTGTTGTGACGACACAAGGTACAACATCTGATAAATACATTAAAATGAACGAAAAAGGTCAAAACGTAAATGTACAAAACATTTATGGTAAAGACCATGCAGATTCATTTGCAATTTTAGCTTCAGGGCGTGCAGCAGCTTTTGTGATGGATGACAATATTTTGGCAGGTTTGATTGCCAAGTCATCAACACCAAAAGCATTTGCAATTGTTGGTCCTATTTTATCATCTGAGCCTTATGGCATTATGCTGCCAAAAGCAGATCCACAATTTAAAGCAGTGGTTGACCGTGTCGTTTTGGGCATGTGGAAATCAGGTCAAATGGATCAGTTATATAAAAAATGGTTTTTATCACCAATCCCGCCAAAAAACATTAGCTTAAATATGCCACAAAGTGAGTCATATAAGCAGTTAAAAGCGCATCCAAATGATGCTGGTATCTAAACGATAAAATGTCATACAAACTGACCATGTGACCATGGTCAGTTTGCTTTTTGAGGGGAATATATGTCATTTGGCTCGTTAAATTGGACTGCATTTTGTAATGCATCAAATGAATATGGGGTCGACAAATCAGCATGGGCAGAAACAATTTGTCAGCAGATTGGTGGTTCAAGTTATTCAGCAGCTGCAGAAGCACCAACATGGTTACAAATGCTAGGTGCAGGTGTGTTTACCATGGTGTGGACAGCTATTGCAGCTTTCTTGATTGCATTTGTGCTTGGTTCTTTATTGGGTGTTGCACGAACATTACCGAATAAGTTTCTCGCAGGTATTGGTCATGTTTATGTGGAAATATTTAGAAATATTCCATTAATTGTACAGCTCTTTTTTTGGGCATTTGTATTCCCTGAATTTTTACCGCAAAGCATTAGTGCAGGTAGCGGTGAAATGGTGGCTGGTGGTTGGTGGAAAAATTTACTAAATACCCAGCCTGCTGTTGTAGGGGTATTTGCACTTGGTCTTTATACCGCAGCACGTTTATCTGAACATATTCGTGCTGGCATATTAACTGTGCCACGCGGGCAAAAGTTTGCAGCCTCTGCCATGGGGTTTACGACTGCACAAAGTTATCGCTATGTGATTTTACCTGTGGCGTATCGAACTGTATGGCCAACAGTCACCTCTGAAGCCATGAATGTGTTTAAAAACTCAGCAGTACTGTATGCCTTGAGTGTTTTAAACTTTTTTGCTTATACCAAAACCATGCGTGAAGAAACCTCTCAAGATATTGTGATTTTAGTCCTATCTACACCTGTGTATTTGGTGGTGACATACACCATTAAAGGCATTATGGTTTGGATAGAAAAAAGAATGGCAGTTCCAGGCTTAGGTTCAGGAGGAAAGTAATATGGATTTTTCTCTACTTCAGCATACCGATGTGATTGAAGCACTCAGTAAAGGGTTAGGCTTTACTTTAACCGTTGCTGTGCTTTCCATGATTGGCGGTATTTTAATTGGTACACCGCTTGCCATGATGCGTTTATCAAGTCACCGTGTAGCCAGTCAGTTTGCAAAACTTTATGTGGATTGTTTTCGTGGTATTCCACTGATTCAAGTTATTTTCATATTTTACTTTTTATTGCCTAAAGTATTTGATTTTCAGACAGACACTTATTATGGTCCACTGTTTTCAAGTGTACTAACTTTTGCAATTTTTGAAGCTGCTTTTTTTGCTGAAATTGTTCGCTCAGGTATTCAATCTGTGCCTAAAGGTCAAGTTGCTGCAGGTTATGCCATTGGTTTTAATTATGCGCAATCCATGCGCTATGTGGTGTTACCACAAGCATTTCGTAATATGATTCCTGTGCTTTTGACGCAAACCATTATTCTTTTTCAAGATGTATCTTTGGTTTATGTGATCAGTGCCCCTGACTTTTTGGGCAGTGCAGATACTTTAGCCAATACCTATGGCCCAGAAACCAAAGCAACTTTTTATATGATTGTTGCTATCGTTTATTTTTCAATTTCTTTCTTTTTATCTAGACTCGTGAAAAAGCTACAAGAAAGAGTTGCCATTATCCGTTAATAGGGAATTTAATATGCCAATGATCGACATTCAACATATCTCTAAATGGTATGGCAACTTTCAAGTACTCACTGAATGTTCAACTTCAATTGAAAAAGGGGATGTGGTTGTTGTTTGTGGACCATCAGGTTCAGGCAAATCAACTCTCATTAAAACCGTCAATGCACTCGAACCTTTCCAAAAAGGCAATATCGTTGTGAATGGTTTGTCATTAAATGATCCTAAAATTAATTTAGCGCAATTTCGTTCTCAAGTGGGGATGGTTTTTCAGCACTTTGAATTGTTCCCACATATGACCGTGCTTGAAAATTTAACGATTGCGCAAATTAAAGTACTAAAGCGCACTTTAGCGGATGCAGAAAAAAAAGCCATCCAATATTTAGAACGGGTTGGTATGCTCGCGCATAAGCATAAATTCCCAGGTCAGTTATCCGGTGGACAGCAACAGCGTATCGCAATTGCCCGTGGCTTGTGTATGGACCCAAGTTGTATGTTGTTTGATGAGCCAACATCAGCACTAGATCCAGAAATGGTGGGCGAAGTACTTGATGTGATGGTACAGCTTGCGAATGAAGGTATGACCATGATGTGTGTGACCCATGAAATGGGCTTTGCACGTAAAGTGTCTAACCGTTTAATTTTCATGGATGAAGGTAAGATTTTGGAAGACTGTTCAACGCAAGAGTTTTTCCAAAATATCAGTGCACGTCATGAGCGTGCGCAAACGTTCTTAGAAAAAATCCAAGCTGTACATTAATTTTCAAAGCATACCAATCTCTTCAAAGAAGTGTTGGTATGCTTTGACCTTTTCTGTAAGTGCCAAAGGATAGGCACGCGATGAGGAGGGCAGTCTGTATAAATTTAATGCGCGGTCATGAAAAATAGTTTGGCTTGATTTGAGAATGCTTGGTTTCATGGTTGACGCTGTAAAATGAGTCATGAGCGATTCAGTTGCTTTATCGCCTGTGGTCATAATAGTCTGACAAGAGGGAATGAGTTCTAGCATGTGCTTTAAGTCTATAGGCTGAACAATTTCTAAGTGTTTGTCAGACGCATTGCCTTGATGTCGAATTACTGCTGCTGCAACATCATATATTGCAATGTGATGTGTAATTAAAAAGTCCTTGATCAAACTGAGCTTAAACATTTTATGCTCAACATCTAAAAAATAATCTTTATCTTGATAAAATATGCTCCCCATAATTCGCCACATATCATTTTGATAATTTGGGTAGAAGAAATTCATTTTCCATTTGTTTTTAGGTGGCGGGAAGCTGCCTAGCATAAGCAATTGTGCATCTTGCGGTAAAAAGGGTTGAAGTGGGTGTGTTTCAGACATTGGCATAGTCATATTCCTAACAGATGATACATATTGCACCATTTAATCGCAGGTACAAAGTTACACTGCCATAAATTCTAACAATTTGGATTTTTAGTTTAAAATTGAATCATGGTATAAAAATTAAACAATCTATTAAAAAGGTGTTTAATCATGAAAATATTTTCAGTCAAAGTTAAAAATCAATTTGATCAAATCCAATATGTAAATGCAAAAATGGATCTTTTCAAATTAAGATCATTAAAAGATCAATATATTGCTCATAGTATTGATTATATTGAGATTAATGGTGAAATCATCAAACCTTCAATTGAGTTATTATTTCTGAGTCAAAACACAAACCACATCTATAAAGTGCTAGAAGCATGATTTTTAAAACATATCCTAATTTATGTTGCTTTTTTTTATAAAAAGGTGATACAATGCACATATTGAAAGTTGTTCAATTTTACAGCCACGCCAATCACCCCATTAGCGTGGTTTTTTTTGCCTAGAGTTTACCCAAATAATTTTATGTTCTAATTTGGTGCACAAAGTGCAATGCTTTGAAACACTTTAAAAAGTTACATTATAGACGTTCTATGTTATCTATAACAAAATTTAGATCACTATAAATGGGATGTGTTAAATGATTATTACGCTAAGGAAGATTCTGAACGGGGCAACATCTGAAGTATTCAATAAAGAAGTAATTAAATTTAAAGGCAGCCAAGAAATAAAATTTAATGAATGGTATAACGAGCGTGAGCAAAAAATCACAGAGTCATACTATCTTAATGTGCTTAATGACCCAGAAGTTGGAAAAGAAATGGGTGCATTGTTGTTAGAAACGCGCTATCAAATTATTGCTATTCGCGATTAAGGATTTAAAGATAAATACATTGTATTGATTTCTATACACTTTATAATTTGTTTCTTGAAAATTAACAATACTTATAGTGCAACTTGCTTCTTCATGTTATGGTTTAAACCATTGATTTTAGATAGTTGAGTAGAATGTACGAATACAATTATAGAACGGGTTGGGGCGATGCAAAGTACGATTTTAGTTCAGAGTTGAATCGCGAATTACAAACATCTGATGGTCCAGTGACTCAAGAAGAGGCCATGGAACGATTGGGCTATATTTGTGATCAAAGCTTATTTTATAATCCAGTAAATTCACCTAAATATATCACTGTGCTGATTGCAAATAATGTCACAGCAGATATGTATCAATACATTATTATTTTTTCTTTATATACCGATCATACTGAATATTTTGGTGTGCAAGATATCCCAAGTTTAATTGAATTACTCGGAAAGTTGATTCCGATTATCAGAAGTAAAAGCTCAGGAACCTAATTGAAAGAAGGGATTGACCCAAATCAATTCCTTCTTTTTTGTATTTACCGGTTACAACGCATAATTTGCTTGATGCTTCATTTTAGCATGAGAGCGTATATTGTCAGAGGCATCACGTTGCATAGACATGGTTTTCATATTCCAATTTAAACCAGGTAAATTAAAGGTGAATTGCTTTCGTCCTTCACGTGCAAAAGGTAATTCAATAATTACTTTTTTAAATGTTGCGATCGATTGAATAAACTTTTTAGATTGCTTTGGATTCATGATGTATAAAGTATCTGCTGAATAATATTTTGCAGATTCTGCTAAATTAATTTTTTCAATTTCATGGTCATCAAATTTGATTGATGCATAACAGTTATTGAGTGCCGTGTTACATGCATATCTTCCTTTTGAAATGGTAAACATGACACTTGGTGGATTTATGGTGTCTTGCTCAATCTCCATGGTTAAATTGGTTCCACCATTATAAGGTGCTGCAAATTCAAACTGATTACTCGATGTAAGAGATGCAGAGAGTGTAGAGGTTCCCCGCATTTCATCATTGAGCTTTTCATACATCCAATGCCCTTGAATTGTTTGATCAGGACTGATTAATTGTTGGGACTTGGACGACTCTGCGTATTTAATGACTTCATTTGAAGATTCTTGACTCGTATTTCCTTGGCTACATCCTAGTAGTGCGATTAAAAAAGCACCTAAAACCATACGTTTCATAAATTACTCCCTTTTTATAAGTAGATTTACCAGCCATAAGATGGAGCTGTTAAATCGGATCAACGAATTTTTATTGTTAAAAGAACGCGCAACCTCAAAATCTATACATGCCAAAAGACGACTACAAAATGGTCGTGATGAAATGGGTGTATTCGATTGGATTTAACGCAAGATGTTGTGGTGTATTCAGTTCAGCTAACTACACAATATATGATGCATTTTACATTGTGTTGAATAAGGTACTGACGATAAATTCGTTTGAAAGATGACAAACATGGTTCTTTATCCTTGAATTAAAAAATGTAAATCTTTTTACTTTATTTCCTTTATGAGCAATATGAATTGTATTAATTCATCATCCGTGCTCATTCCTCTTATGTTGTGACTCTAGCATAGGAATATGAAATAAACACTACCATTAAATACCTTATTTAAATTTATATATTCTTATTTTGTAAACTAAATTTATCCGTATAAACATGTATTTATAGGTATTACAGCTAAGTGAAATGCTCATTAAAGTTCTAAGATTGTTGATACAAGTTATATCAAAGCGTTAAAGGTTTAATCTGAAATTAGGGTGAAAATGAATGTCAGTTTAACTCATATATAACAGTTGAGAGCATCGGATTGACGTGATTTGCAGTATGCGATATTTGATGAATTGCATGGAAATTTACGGATGAATTGCTTACACTAGCGACCCTGTAATTTTACGATCAATGCCCAAGCATTGAGTATGAATTCACTGTGTAATGTGGGGAGTTCTAATACGAGCATTGTATAACAGGTTAATGGTGTGGTTTAAATTTTGACAAAATAGAGGTGATTAAAATTGAGTAACAATACAGTGATTGATACATTGTTTAATCGCCCAATGTCGCAGAAAATTTGGGTCGCTCCGATGGCAGGCGTCACCGATCGGCCATTTCGCACACTGTGCAAATATTTTGGTGCAGGGCATGCAGTCAGTGAGATGATGACTGCAGATAAAGCGCTGCGCATGAGCAAAAAAAGTTTATATCGCGCAAATTTTGACGGTGAAATTGCCCCAATCTCTGCACAAATTGCAGGTTCAGATCCATATGAATTGGCTGAAGCTGCGCGTTATCAGGTGGCAAATGGTGCGCAAATTGTAGATATTAATATGGGCTGTCCTGCTAAAAAAGTGTGTAATAAATTAGCAGGTTCTGCCTTATTGCAAGATGAAGATTTAGTAGAGCGTATTTTAACGACTGTAGTACAAGCTGTTGATGTGCCTGTGACTTTAAAAACGCGCTTGGGTTTTTTAAATGGTGAAGAAAATATTCTGCGGATTGCTGAATGTGCTGAAAAGTCAGGTATTGCAGCTTTGGCATTACATGGCCGAACCCGTGAAGATATGTATTTAAATACCGCACGTTATGATTTAATTCGGCAAGTTAAGCAATTAATTAATATCCCTGTGATTGCCAATGGCGATATTGATAGTCCTGAAAAGGCACAGTTTGTCTTAGCACAGACAGGCGCTGATGCCATTATGATTGGTCGTGCTGCACAAGGTCGACCATGGATTTTTAGAGAAGTGGCTCATTATTTACAGACGGGAACACATTTAGCAGCGCCTGAAATCGTTGAAGTACGTGATGTATTGATGGACCATTTAAGCGAGTTGTATGCATTTTATGGTGAGTATTCAGGCTGTCGTATTGCAAGAAAACATATTGCTTGGTATACCAAAGGGTTACGTTCTAGCAATGAGTTTAGACAAAATATGTATCAAGTTGAGCAAACTGCTCAACAAGCACAAGTTGTTGAGCAGTATTTTAACGATTTACTTCATTTTGGCGAACGTTTAAGCGATATTCATGTTTAAGTTAAACGCGCTTTTTATCGAGCTGTGATGAAATATGGTCACCAAAAAATTGTATCAGCATGACTAAAATAACCAATACCACAATGACTGCAAGCATAATTTGTACATCAAAGCGTTGATAACCATATCGATATGCAACATCGCCTAAACCACCTGCACCAATTGCACCAGCAATCGCTGATGAATTGATCATGGTGACAATGGTCACGGTAAAGCCTGCCACAATACCAGACATGGCTTCAGGCAATAATACATGCCAAATGATTTGTTTACGGTTACAGCCCATGGCTTGAGCAGCTTCGATTAGACCTTGATCCACTTCACGTAAACTGACCTCTGCAATCCGTGCAAAGAAAGGGGTAGCGGCTAACGTGAGCGGTACCACCGCTGCCCACAATCCATAGCTTGTTCCCACAATAAAGCGCGTAAATGGAATTAAAGCCACCATCAGAATTAAAAAAGGGATAGAGCGAGTAATGTTGACGACCCAGCCGACAGGCTCATGAATTCGAGTGGATGGATAAATCCCATTTTTATCTGTACAAACCAAAAGCACAGCTAAAGGCAAACCAAACACAAAGGCCAATATGGCAGAAGAGCCAACCATCACAATAGTGTCTAAAGTGCCTGTAAGTAGTAGGTCAATTAAATCATTAAACATAACCATGCTCCTTAATTCGTACTGACAATAGAGCAGGGTCTGTTGGTGCTGTAATGCCGCTTTCCTCAATAGACGATAAAATTAGCAACTCACCAATGCAATGGTTTTGTATTTCATCAACACGGCTTTGTAATAGCGTATAGGCACGAAGTGGCTTTAACAGTTGTTGTAAATTAAATGCATCTTGTAATGCATGGACATAATAAATACTAATCACTTGGTGTTGATGCTGATCATTACGCTGCGCATGTATGCCTGCGGGTAAATTGTGATGACCTAAGTCCAACAGCTCTTTGGTGATCTCTTGGCTTGGCTGCGAAAATACGTGCCAAACTGTCCCACGTTCTACAATTTCACCATGATCTATCACCACCACTTCATCACAAATGTCACGAATGACTTGCATTTCATGAGTGATTAAAATGATGGTTAACCCCAATTTTTGGTTAATTTCTTTTAAAAGTGTCAAAATGCTTTGTGTGCTTTCAGGGTCCAATGCAGAAGTTGCTTCATCACACAACAGTATCTCAGGCTGATTAATCAGTGCACGTGCAATGCCTACACGTTGTTTTTGTCCACCTGATAGTTGTGATGGATAGTGATCTGCTTTATTGGCAAGACCAACGAGTGCCAAAGTTTCATCAACACGGCGAGCAATATCGGATGCAGCGACGCCAGAAATCTTTAGAGGCAATGCCACATTCTCACGGACTGTTTTTGCAGACATTAAATTAAAATGCTGAAAGATCATCCCAATTCGTTTTCTGAACTCTGTGAGTTGGTCATGGTTCAGTTGTGCTAAATCTTGACCGAGTACGTGTATTTGCCCTGAGCTAATCGACTCTAAACCATTTAGTGTACGGAGCAATGAAGATTTTCCTGCACCACTGCGTCCAATAATGCCAAAAATCTGCCCCGCTGCAATTTTTAATTGAATATCTTTTAATGCATGCATCGGGGTATCATCTTGGCGATGGTAGTATTTATTTAAATCTTGAATATCAACATGTAAATTAAGATTAGATTGTGTCTGACTCATCATTTACCAGCCTGGATACCATAATGTTGGACCGATTTCTTTTGCCAAGGCATCTTTGACAACAGGTGAATGTTGGTAAATATCAACAAATTTCTTTAATTGACCATCTGGGTCTTTAAAGTCATCGCGGACAACAAATAAAATGGCATAGCGTTTGTCTTCTTCTTTATTTAAATACAGCGCTTTTTCAGGTTCGATAGTTTTTGACAGTTTTAAATAATGTGGATAGGTAAATGCCAAATCAACATCATCTACAGCACGTGCTGTTTGTGGACCTTCCATTTCAATAAACTGTAAGTCTTTGGGATTAGACGTAATGTCACGTAAGGTCGATAAATGATTGGTTGGATCTTTTAATTGAATTAGTTTGGCTTCATTTAAAAGCAGTAATGCACGACCACCATTAACAGGATCATTCGGTATAGCGACGCGTGCTTTGTTAGGTAATGCATCTAAGCTGGTATATTTTTTTGAATATAATCCAACACGTGATGCTGCGCCTGCTGCAAAGGGCTTAATTTTATAGCCACCTTCTTTAATTGCATTGGTTAAGAAGGGCTGATGTTGGAAAAAGTTGGCATCAATATCACCATGATTTAGGGTAATATTGGGCGTATTCCAATCTGAAAATTCAACCAATTTGACTTTTACGCCTTCTTTTTCTGCTTCTTTGGCTGTCACTTGTAAAATATTTCTAAAAACAGGGTTGGTTGCAATGACCAATTCACGGCTAGGTTCTTTTGCTTGTCTAAAGTGATTCCATGCAAATAGGCCAATCACCAATATCACGACTATTCCGCCAAGGGCGAATACTTTTTTATTGCTGCTTTTACTCATGGAGTACCTTCAATATTCATTTGTTTTTTGGGCAAAAGTGGGCTTCATTGCAGGATGATCTGCAGGTAAATGATTGCCTTGTTGAAATAATTTGTGGCGTAATGTGCCATCTTGGTATTGGGTTTTATAGCGTCCACGCTGTTGTAATTCAGGAATTACCCAACGAATAAAGTCTTCATGCGACTCAGGAGAGACCGTTCGGGTTAAATTAAAGCCATCAATGCCTGTGGCATCAAACAGATGAATCAGTTGTTCTGCAACATGTGCACCACTACCTACAAATAAAGGGTAACGACCACCTAATTCATGTTGCTGTTTTAAATGGTGTGGTGTAATGGCTTGTTCTTTAAAT
Source organism: Acinetobacter apis (assembly GCF_900197575.1). Classification (GTDB taxonomy): domain Bacteria; phylum Pseudomonadota; class Gammaproteobacteria; order Pseudomonadales; family Moraxellaceae; genus Acinetobacter; species Acinetobacter apis. The sequence continues at coordinate 412,388 of NZ_FZLN01000001.1, forward strand.
TTTTCATTGATGGACACAATGCTATTGGTTTTTTGATATTGAATGGTGTCATGTTCGCCATACTGTGACAGATCAATACCAACTGAGCTTGAGTAATGCGCTAAACCTGCTTCAGGACTGGCATAATGTTTATATTCATTGAGTTTTTCATGTGCTTGCAGTTCAGTTTCATCTGTGACCACCGTAATACCGACAAAGATTTTAATCTCTTGCTCATCGCGACCTTGTTGTTGTGCTGCCTGACGAATACGCATGACATTGTTTTTAATTTTATCAATTTGATCACCGCCAATAAAAATACATTCTGCATGTGTAGTTGCAAATTGAGTTCCTGCAGGTGATGCACCTGCTTGAAACAGCACTGGTGTACGTTGTGGTGATGGCGCAACTTGAAACACACCTTCACTATGAAAAAAACGTCCATGATGTTGTATGGCGTGGACTTTATTTGGATCTGCAAACACACGAGCTGTTTTGTCTTTGAGAACAGCATGATCTTCCCAAGAGTGTTGCCAATATTTGTAGCATAAGCTTAAAAACTCATCTGCTTGCTCATAACGTAAGTCATGTTCAGCCAAAGCATCGCGGCCAAATAAGCGTTCAGCACTGTCTAAATAGCCTGTCACAATGTTCCAACCGACACGGCCTTGGCTAAGATGATCTAAGCTGGCAAAACGCCGTGCCAACGTATATGGGTGTTCATAACTTAAATTGACAGTGATCCCAAATCCCAAATGTGTGGTGACTGCGGCCATAGCGGACACAAGGGTGGTAGGGTCATGGCTTGGCAGTTGTACAGATTCTTTTAAGGTGACGTCTAAGTTGCCTTGATAGACGTCATACACACCGACAATGTCTGCAATGAATAATCCATCGAATAAACCTTTTTCTAAAGTTTGAGCCAAGTTGGTCCAATAGCCTAAGCTGTCAAATTGACTAGATTGATCACGAGGATGCGTCCATAAACCATGGTTAATATGTCCAACGCTATTCATGTCAAATGCATTGAGTAAGATCTCTTTGGCCATTACAGTGTGCCTCGGCGAGGGGGCAAAATTTGATTTAAACGATAATTGCCAATGAAATAATATTTCCAACGTGCTGCATCATGTAAGGTATGGACACGGGTATTACGCCAATATAAATCGAGACCATCATGACTTTGACTGCCTCTACTGCCTGCCAACTCTATCAGTTTAGACGATGCTTTTAATGCTGTTTCAGTACTGTGTGCTCGGACACGTGCCACATGAATTGAAGCTTCTGCAATATTTTCTGCATCTACATGTGCTTTAATTTGGTCAATAAATTGTGCAGCATGTTTGAGTAACAGTTCCGAGGCTTTAACATCGACAGCAACATGCCCTAACTCATACAAAGTGAGCGGGTCTTCTGTTGCAGAACTAACATCAGCTTCAATCCATGGTCGTGCTTGACGGACATAATGTAATGTATCTTCAAAAGCAGCGCGTGCAATCCCGACTTCAATTGAAGCATGCAGCAGTTGTGCATAGGGTCCAACCAATGTTGGGGAAGTAAATACATCACTAAATGGAATTAAATCGTCAGCATCAACATAAACCTGATCGAGTTTAACTGTCCCGCTGCCCGTAACACGTTGACCAAAGCCACTCCAGTCATCAATTAAAGTTAAGCCTTTGGCATCTTTTTTTACAAATGCTAAGAACTCGTGCTCTTGTTCATCCTTCACTAAGGTTGGAATGCGATGGGCAAACAAACTGCCTGTACAATAGAATTTTTCACCTTGTAATAGATAACCATCACCATGGGGTGTCAAATAGCTGTTTTTCTGTGTGGCATTTTGTGACTTAAATTCTGCCAATGCATTGCCGAAACGACTGCCTTGCAATACTTCTTGGTAGAGCCGTTTTTTTTGTGCTTCTGTACCTGTATTACGAATGACTTCGATGGCATAAAAATGGTTTTGAGGAATTTGTCCAATCGAACCATCTGCACCACTAAATAAGGCTATAACTTGTGCCACAGTCCAGCTTGATACTTCAGCACCGCCATAGGCTTTCGGGACAGTAATTCCCCATAATCCTGATTGACTAAACTCTTCAATTTCTTGAAAAGGCAAGATGCGTTGTTGGTCGCGTTCAACTGCTGAGGCTTTGAATTTAGCACTGAGTGTTTTGGCAATGCTTAATGCTTCTTCATCAGAGCGAATCAGATGCGCTGTTTGAGTCGGTTGCGCAGGAAAATTTAAAGTTTTTTGATATGACGTCATTGTTATTCACCTAAATCCAAGCATGACGTGCAGGAAATTTTTGATTTAAATAGTAGTTACCCAATGCATAATATTTCCAGCGTACAGGGTCATGTAAAGTATGTACTCGGGCATTTCGCCAGTGTTGGTCCAAATTATATTTTGCTAGTGATGAACGACTACCACCGAGCTCAATGAGCTTTTCTGAGACATTTAATGCAGCATGGTGGGCATAAATTTTTGCCTCAGCCACAGCAATAGAGGCTTTGGCAAGATCAGCTTCTGTAAGGTGAGATTGCTGTTCAAGCGTATCTAATACCTCTGCTGCTTCATTAAGCAATAAAATACTGGCTTGTAAGGTCACATCTAAACGACCGACTTCTTGCAATAGATAGGGTTCTTGGGAGGCATGCTCGACATTGGCATCAACAATAGGACGGGCTTTTTTAACGGTACTCACCAAGTCCTGATATGCACCTTCTGCAATCCCCACATCAATTGCTGCTTGCATGATTTGAGAATATGCACCTCTAAAGTTGAGCTGTTCTGTTAAAATGCGCTCATCAAAAATAAGGAATGGATCAATTTTGACATGATTTAAAGTCACTGTACCGCTTGATGTGGTCCGTTGGCCAAAACCATTCCAGTCATTAATTACCTCAACGCCTTGAGCTTGACGTTCTACCAAAACCAAGACGACATGGCCTTCAGGATGTAGGGCTTTGATTGCGAGCCAGTCTGCAAATGAACTGCCTGTGGAGTAAAATTTTTTACCACTAATAAAATGGCCATCATCTGTTATGGTCAGTTGGGTGCTTAATGTTTTAACATTAGGTGCATTCTTTTCAGGGCCGCCGTTGGCTAAAAATTTTCCATTTAAAATTTCTTGATAAACAAACTGCTTTTGTTCTTTTGAACCAATTAGTTCAATAATTTGTAAAATTGCAAATTGATTTTGTGGAATTTGTCCAACGTTGGCATCTGCTTTCGACAAAATGCGAAAAATACGTGTCAAAGTGAGATGCGATACATGCGCACCGCCATATTCATGAGGAATACGTACTGTTGTTAAGCCTTTTTTGGCAAGCTGCTGAATTACCTCGGTCGGTAAAATTCGCTGTTGATCGCGCTGATTACGTTCTTCTAAAGCCAAATCTGCAACATGATATGCCACATTAATTGCATCATTATCACTTTTGATCGCTTTATAATGCTGTGAATTAGTTCCTTGTGTCATCATCATTACCTCATTTTTATATATAAACTAATCGAGTTATGAATAAATAAGAAATAAAAATAATGGGAAAACTTATATAAAAAAGAGAATTCTTGCTAAACCGCTTGATCAAATGAATAGCAGATATATGGATTTACTTATCTTAAAAAAATGATTTTATTTTTTAATAAATGTTCTAGTTTAAAAAAAGATCCAAATTACTAGAGCATTTAGAATGAGTAGTTCAGAAAACGATTTTATCTTTGATAATTTATATGTTAATACAGCACAACATTCGCTGATCGGACAGCTTTGGGGGCAACCGCCATCTTCACGTTATGAAGAATTGGCTGCACATTTTAGACCTACATTTCAAAAAATTAAGCAAGGTACTCTACACCGTGAACAACATCATATTTTGCCGCATGAGCAAATTCAGTGGTTGAAAGATGTTGGTTTTACTCGTTTAAGACTGCCAACGGCCTACCAGGGGTTTGATGCCACTATTCCTGAGTTATTTGCGTTGTTGGTTGAACTTGCAGAAGCAGATTCGAATTTGCCACAAATCTTACGCGTGCATTTTGGTTTTAGTGAAGATTTATTGCTGTCGCGTAATGCTGAGCATCAAAAGAAATGGCTCACCCGTTTATCTCAAGGTGAAACCATTGGCAGTGGCTGGTCTGAAGGGGGGAAAGAAGCACAAGGTCAATTTCAAACTCATATTTATAAAGACGAACAAGGTCATTTGAAGCTGACAGGAAAGAAATTTTATACCACAGGTAGCTTATATGCAGATTGGATTGAAGTGGGTATCACTGATTTAAATGGTGAGTCTGCATCGGTGTTAGTGCATCGGCATGCTGAAGGTGTTGAGGTGATCGATGATTGGAATGGCTTTGGTCAGCAATTAACAGCAAGTGGTACAGCTATTTTTACCGCTGCAGCTGTGGATGCAGATGATGTATTGCCAGACCATGTACGTTTTAAATATGGTGCAGCTTATTATCAGTTGGTACAACTTGCGATTATTGTTGGGCTTGGTCGGGCATTAACACATCAACTTTCAGATGCGGTACATAAAAGAACTCGAAATTATAGCCATGCCAATGCTGCGCATATCCGTGATGATGCGCAAATTTTACAAGTCGTGGGTAAAGTGCGCAGCGCAACATATACCTCAGGCGTTATTGTTGAGAAAAGTGCAGCCGCTTTACAACGGACGTTCTTAGCTGGACTAGATGATGATTTACAAGCAGAAGCAGAGCAAAATGCAATTGTGGAGCTTGAAACGGCACAAGCACAAATTATCATTACAGATTTATTGCTTCATGCTTCAACCATTGCTTTTGATGCATTAGGTGCATCTGCAACAGATAAGGGAATTGGATTAGACCGCTATTGGCGTAATATCCGTACCCTTGCATCACATAATCCACGCATTTACAAAGACCGTATTGTTGGTGACTTTAGTGTCAATGGCACATTACCGCCATATCAATGGCGTATTGGTGAAGTCACTGCATTGAATAAAGCCAGCTAAGTAAAACTTGAAAAGATGTTCCATTAGAAAGAATGTGGTTGCAGAGTATGACGAAGAGAATCAGTTTTAATGCATTTGAAATGAATTGTATTGCCCATCAATCTCCAGGATTATGGCGCCATCCACAAGATCGCTCAACAGAATATAAAGATATTGAATATTGGACTGATCTTGCCAAAATCCTAGAACGTGGAAAATTTGATGGCGTATTTATTGCAGATGTATTAGGCGTTTATGATGTATATTATGGCAATGTCAATGAAGCTGTCTACGGTGCTGTACAAGTGCCTGTTAATGATCCATTACAAATTATTCCTGCCATGGCAGCAGTAACCAAACATTTAGGATTTGGTTTAACCACATCAATTTCGTTTGAGCACCCATATCCATTTGCACGGCGAATCAGCACATTAGATCATTTAACCAAAGGTCGTGTAGGTTGGAATATTGTCACATCATATTTAGAAAGCGGTTCTAAAAATATTGGTTTAAAAACACAGCTAAACCATGATGAGCGTTATAACATCGCAGATGAATATCTTGAAGTGTTATATAAGCTGTGGGAAGGTTCATGGGAGAGCGATGCCGTTAAACGTGATAAAGCGACTGGTGTATTTGCAGACCCTAAAAAAGTGCATCCCATAGCACATGAAGGTGAATATTTCTCAGTACCTGGTATTCATTTATCTGAACCATCACCGCAACGTACACCTGTATTGTACCAAGCAGGAGCATCATCACGTGGGCAAACCTTTGCGAGCCAAAATGCAGAATGTGTATTTATTGCAGCTCCATCGAAAGCAGCCACTAAAAAAATAGTCCAAGGTATTCGACAAAAATTGGTTGAGGCAGGGCGCTTGCCTACCGACGTGAAAATATATGCCTTGGTTTCTATCGTGACAGATGAGACAGATGAAAAGGCACAAAAGAAATTTGAAGAATATCAAAGCTATGGTAGTTATGATGGTGCTTTAACTTTAATTTCTGGTTGGTCAGGGGTAGATTTTTCCCAATACCAATCGACTGACAAAGTAGAATATATTCAAACCAATGCCATTCAGTCTTTATTAGATTCTTATGTCAATGCCGATCCAAACCGTGTTTGGACAGTTGAAGAAATTGCACGGTGGAACAGCGTAGGTGGCAACGGCCCAGTGTTTGTTGGTTCGGCAACCACTGTGGCAGATACATTGCAATCTTGGATTGAAGATACCGATATTGATGGTTTTAACTTGGCTTATATTTTAGCCCATCAAACTTTTGAAGATGTTGTGACATGGATTGTACCTGAGCTACAAAAGCGCGGTGTCTATCAGACTGAATATAGAACGGGAACTTTACGTGAAAAACTATTTGAACAGGGAGATCATTTAAAATCATCTCATCGCGGATACCAATATAAAATATAAATATAATTAAAATAAAAAAAGCAGTATTTAATATACTGCTTTTTTTATTTACAAAGAACACTTAATAATATATCTGTATTTACAAATAATATAAACTTATTTCAAAAATATAATCAAGAGGTCTATATTTTATTCTATTGAATAAAGAGAAATTATAATGTCTAAACAGGCGAAACTTCATCGTGAAACGCATGAAATAAAAAGTGCTGAGGATATTAGCCAGCTTATTTCCAAATATGCAGGACAGGGAAAATCAAATAAAGTAATTTGGCTGGCTTTGATTGGCGTATTTATTGATGCATATGACTTAACTACATTGTCATTCGGGATTGAGCAAGTCATTGCTGAATTCTCTTTAACACCAGTGATGACTGGGGTGGTGGCATCCGCAATTGTCTGTGGAACCATTGTTGGTAATTTAATTGGTGGATACCTAACCGATAAAATTGGACGCTATCGGGTCTTTATGGCAGATATGGTGTTATTTGTAATCGCTGCCATTGTTGCAGGTTTAGCACCAAACGTTTGGGTACTGATTGTTGCACGGTTTATTATGGGGATTAGTGTCGGGGTAGATTTACCTGTTGCGATGTCTTATTTGTCTGAATTTTCAAAATTTAATGGAAAAGGAAATAAAGCTGCACGTTTAGCCGCATGGTGCCCAATGTGGTATGCAGCATCAACGGTGTGTTTTGGGGTTGTATTAGGGTTATATTTTTTATTACCACCAGAATATAGCAATTGGCTTTGGCGTTTATCTTTAATTTTTGGGGCAGTACCTGCTTTACTCATTATTTTTATTCGTGGGAAATATTTAACTGAATCGCCAATTTGGCTTGCCAATCAAGGACGTTTACAGGAAGCGGCGGATATCTTAAAAAATTCATATGATATTCAAGCTGTGGTTTCTAAAAACCAAGTTGTCTCTAAAAAAATGAAAGAAAAACAAAGCTTCTTCGTACTTTTTAATAAAACCTATTTATCACGAACGATTGTGGCTGTTGTGATTCATATTTCAGTAGCATTTCAATACACTACAATTGCATTCTTTTTACCTTCTATTTTAACTCGTTTTTTTCATACCACGACGCTGACGACCATCACCACCACACTCGGGTTAAACTTAGCATTTGCCTTTACCGGTGGTTTATTAGGGGTGTATTTGGCGAGCCGTTTAACCTCACGTTCGGTACTTGTGATTGGCTTTGTATTGCAATTCTTAGCATTAATTGCATTGGGCTTCATTGGCGATCCGAGTGGCTCTTCTATTTTGTTATATGTTGCAATTGGTATGCTTGGATTATGGTTATTTGCAGAAGGGTTTGGTCCTGGTGCACAGATGATGGTTTATCCAACCATGGCTTATCCTGCTGAAATTCGCGGTATTGGGGTTGGATTTAACCGTGCTGTGACTGGGGTTGCTCAAGCCATCTCATTATTTGTTTTACCTATATGGATGAATAAATATCAAACTGATATTTTTAGTATTATTGCCATCTTTGCTTTTGTGCCAATCATTGTTATTGGGTTTATTTTAAAATTTGAACCAACCAAACAAGATGTTGACTCTGTTATTGAACTAGATAATCTAGAAGATAAAGTAAAGTTAAATAATCAAACTGCATTATAATAAAAATAATCAGAATTATAAATATAATAATAATTTCTTTATAATATTCACCAAGTCAATACATAATAAAAATAATGCTTGGTGAATATCCATATCATAAAAATTCATTAGTGCAAAAATAGATAAAGAATCTCATATTTCTTATTTTACAAGCTAACTAATTTAAACCTTAATAGAGTAATCGCTATACATTAAATTGGATATCAACATGTCACATATAAAAAACCAACCACTTAATATTGTTGCTGTATCAGGTGGGTTAAACACGCCATCAAAAACTGAAAGTGTAATTCAACATATTCTTGATGCGCTTGCTGAGGCGATTGACATACATGTTCATTTTATTAAGTTAAGTGAAATTGGACCACTATTGGGTGGTGCAATTTACCGCCATCAATTACCACAGCAAGTACAAGATGATTTGGCAAAAATTGAAGCAGCAGATGCATTAATTGTTGGAACACCTGTATACCGTGCATCATTCACAGGGTTATTCAAACACTTATTTGACTTTGTTGAACAAACAGCACTAGTTGATGTACCTGTATTATTGGCTGCCTCGGGGGGCAGTGAACGCCATGCCTTGGTTCTTGAACATCAATTACGTCCTTTATTTAGCTTCTTCCAAGCGCAAACATTACCTATTGGTGTATATGCAACTGATAAAGACTTTACCCCAGAATATACGATTCAAAGTGAGCAATTAAAAGAACGCATTAATCTTGCTGTTGAACGTGCATTACCAATTCTTGAATGGGTGCCAGCGCAAGGTTTACGCGCAGAGTGGGCAAAACAAAAGTCTGAACAAGCCAATGCCAATCTTGGTATCAATAAACAAATTGAACAGGCTGATATTTTACCCTCTCCAAACCGTCCACATGCTGAAACATCTGAACAGCCACAAAAGAAATCACATGTTGCTTAAAAGCAGAATTTATTAATTGATGATCGAGGTCTATATGGCACAACGTTCCGAGTTGAAATTTGCATATTGGGTACCCAATGTTAGTGGTGGCTTGGTCGTGAGCCAAATTGAGCAGCGCACAGATTGGAGCTATGATTATAATGTTCGTTTAGCTCAAGCCGCTGAAAAAAATGGCTTTGATTATGCACTTACTCAAATTCGATTTACTGCAGGTTATGGCGCAGAAAATCAGCATGAATCTGTAAGTTTCAGCCATGCTTTATTGGCAAAAACCACCAAACTGAAAGTCATTGCTGCAATTTTACCAGGTCCATGGAAACCAGCGTTGGCTGCAAAACAGTTAGCAACCATCGATTATTTAACAGAAGGTCGTATTGCTGTGAATGTGGTGAGTGGTTGGTTCAAAGGTGAGTTTGATGCCATTGGTGAAGAATGGCCTGAGCATGATGAACGTTATGTTCGATCAGAAGAGTTCATTCGCAGTATTCAAGGTATATGGACCCAAGATCATTTTTCTTTTGATGGCAAGTATTATCAGTTTAAAGACTATACTTTGAAACCAAAACCGATTCAAAAGCCAAGCATTGAAGTGTTCCAAGGTGGTAGCTCACGTGCTGCTCGAGATATGGCATCTCGTGTTTCAGATTGGTATTTTACCAATGGCAATACAGTTGAAGAAATTAAAAAACAAGTTGATGATATTCGTGCCAAAGCAAAAGAAAACAACCATCATGTAAAAATTGGTGTGAATGCATTTATTATTGCCCGAGACACCGAGCAAGAAGCCAAAGCAGTATTGCAAGACATTATAGACCAAGCCAATGTTGAAGCCGTGAATGCTTTTGGAGATGCTACACGTGAAGCTGGTGCTGCGAGTAAAGAGGGAGAGGGCAATTGGGCTAAGTCTTCATTTGAAGATTTAGTACAATATAATGATGGCTTCAAAACCAATTTAATCGGCACACCACAGCAAATCGCAGAGCGCATTGTTGCTTTAAAAAATGTAGGTGTAGATTTAATTTTGTCAGGCTTTCTACATTTTATTGAGGAAGTTGAGTATTTTGGTCAGCATATTCTGCCACGAGTACGTGAGATTGAACAAGCAGCAGAGATTAAAGATGCTCCTGCGCCTGCAGATGTCTAACTTGATTTTTTAGTAACAAAGATAAGATAAAAAGCCACCTTTAAGGTGGTTTTTTATTGCATTTCTTTGACGAGTGTTTGAATTAATGCTTCAGGTGATAACGCGCGAATTTGATGTACGTTAGCGCCTGCCCAAAAAATAGAAAAATCATTATGTTCGGTTGGTACAATTGCACTTAATTGTTTTGCGATTGAATATGGATAAGGGTAACTTGGTAATGATGGACGGTTCTTACAATCAACAAGATGATGCCAGTCATTGATAATAGCCCGTGCAGGTCGTCCGGAAATACATGCTGTAATGGCAGTTTTTAGCTGCTGAAATAATGCATTGCGATATTGATCAGAAGCTGCAGATTGCGCGCATTGGATAAAAGCCGTTCCCAATTGGATCGCACTTGCTCCATCATCTAATAACAGCTTGCCCTGCTGACCATGCATAATACCGCCAGCACAAACAATGGGTAAATGAATATGTGCTCTGAGTTGCAATAATAAAGCATGGGTACTTAAACCACTTTCTTGGTCTTGCTGAAATAAACCGCGGTGTCCACCTGCTTCTATCCCTTGCGCAATAATAATATCTAATCCTGCATTTTGAATAGACAATGCTTCAGCTAAACACGTTGCTGTTGCCATTAAAATTACGCCATGCTGTTTGAGCGTTGTAATCTGTTCTTGGGTGGGAAGTCCAAAATGAAAGCTAACGATTTGACAACCTGCATCTAAAACCAGATCTAAATACGATGAGTCTGATAAAAAACTTTTAAAATCAGCACTCAGTGAGGCAGGAGGTTGCATTTGGAGATTTCTAAAGTGCGGTGATAAGTAATCTATCCAATTTTGGATATCATGAGGTGTTGCTGTGATTGGTTGGTGACAAAAGAAATTAACTTGAAATGGTTGATCAGTAAGTCTTTGGGTTTGAACAATGTATTCTTTGGCTGTGTTGAGATCACAAGCGGCTAAACCTAAACTGCCAAGCCCACCTGCATTGGAAACTGCTGCAGCAAGTTCAGGCGTACTGACCCCAGCCATTGGTGACAGAAAAATAGGATATTGAATCTTTAATTTTTTCATTAAGCTGTTCATTTTAGGCATCCTATTTTATCTTTTAACTATAAGAAAACATATATTGTTCAAATTGTAGTAAAATGGTTTACTTACATAGACATTGTGCGAATTGTCGCGTGTTTTTTAATCAGTATGTTATGCTACGCCAAGTATGATAATACAAGCCTTTTTATCTTATGAAAATCCGTCGTTTTAGTCGAATCCCTAAGCCTTATCTAACATATCCTTCTATTTTAAAAGAAGGCTTTATTCAATCGTTTGTAAAGCAAAAAACCGATGATGTTTTACCTCATGTTGAATATGTTGTCGATGATTTTTATATCCGAGCAAAGCATTTGGTGGCTTATAATAAAGTATGTGGCTTTGATAATGATGGTAATATTCCTGCGATTTATTTTGCTGTGTTATCACAAGCTTTACAAATGCATATGATGACGCAAGAGAACTTTCCATTTACAGTGTTGTCATTGGTGCATATTGGCAATCAGGTGAAACAGCATGCTTATTTACCTGCCAATCAGCAATATCAATTGTCTTGCCGATTTGGTACAACACAGCCACATTCTCATGGTGTAGAATTTGACTTTATTATTCAGGTCCATGCTAAAAATCAATTGGTTATGGAAGGGATAAGTACTTATTTATATCAGCCTGAGCAGCAATATTTTAATCAAGAAATTTCATCCTTGTCTCATTTAAATTTACACCAACAGACCACATGGCATATCCCTGAAAATATTGGCCGCCGTTATGCATTGGTATCAGGCGATTTTAATTTAATTCATTTGCATGCGCTTACTGCGAAAGCATTTGGCTTTAATCAAGCCGTTGCACATGGGATGTGGTCGAAAGCCAAAGTGATGGCACAGTTAAATCTCCCTGAAAAATACCATATTGATATAACTTTTAAACAGCCAATTGACTTACCAACCACAGTACAGTTGCAATCCGCATTTGATGAAAATAAGACTCAGACACACTTTAGATTATTAGATGCACAAAACCATGTAACACATGCAGATGGTCAGTGGTCAGCATTAAGTTGATTAAAGCGTGGGTTATACTACTGCAATCTGTATTTTATTCTTTTTTTAAAATTTATACTAAATTTCAATATTTTATTTAAAATAAATCACTACAGTTTTAATTGTCGCTAAGTAATTGATAATCATTACTATATGCAGTAAAACATCAAACAATAATTATTACTATTATATTTTAAAATAATATATTTAAGATAAATTTAAGTCACCTAAGCTATTCATAAGCCTCTTTTGTTGACTTAATCGGAAAAAAATATGATGAAATTTACATTTACATCAATAGCACTTGGGCTGTTTGCATCGAGTGCGTTTGCTGGGGTTTTATCACATGATAGAGTGTCAGGCTTTCCAGATTCTACACGCGGCTATTTTAAAACATTTCAACCACAACTTAAAGTGTTTGATGGCTGTGTACCTTATCCTGCGGTAGACAGTGCAGGCAATGTAAGTGGAGGGCTCGATAATACTGGCGCAATGAATGGGCGTTGTACTTCAAGCCCAGGGCAAGTCTATGTGAATCAAGCGACATACCGCGGTGAATGCGCAGTCATGTATTCATGGTACTTTCCTAAAGATCAGAATGTAGATGGTCCAGGAAACAATGGACACCGTAATGATTGGGAAAATGTTGTGGTATGGCTGTCTAGCTGTGATGATAATGCACGTATCAATGCGGTATCTTATTCAGGGCATGGTAAATATGATATTTCAACAAGACCTGGTTTAGATGGAAAACACCCATTGGTGGCATATCAACGCAATCCATTTCCGCTCAATCATTCAGTCACCAATACCAATACCAAAGGGGGGTATCAACCTGCAATTAGTTGGCTAGGTCTAACGCCTGCAGCACGCCAAACATTAAATACTTACAACTTTGGTAAAGCCAATGTGCCATTTAATCAAAGTAACTTCATGAATAATATTCAAAAAGCATATTATAAATAAATGAGCTATACATAGGGTAGCTGATACAGAAGCTACCCTATGTATAGAATTTAGCTTGAGGGATAGAAGGCAGGCGATGCATGGTGTAATAATTAAAACAAAATGATGGCAAATTGGATAGATAATAATAATTGGAGCTGTGTATGATATTTAGAGATTCAATTAAATCTTAATAAAAAATATAATCTTTCATTTTTCTTTAGATAATATGACTTAACAGTACACTTTATATAAGCACCTGAAATCAACTGAGTATGTACTGATTATTTATAAAATGACTAATCATTTTGATTTTTATCGTTTTTATTTATATAACCAAATAAATATAAAATAATAATAACATCATAAATATATATTTAATATGCTCGTCATTAACATAAGATCACAAATTAATATTATATATTTAATAAAAATGTAGGTTGATTAAGTTATTCATATATCTCCTTTTATTGAATTATTCGGAAAATAATATGATTAAATTTACACTTAAATCAGCAGTACTTGCTCTTTTTGCATCAAGTGCATTTGCTGGTGTGATATCGCATAATCAAGTTACAGGTTTTCCAGACTCAACACGAGGCTATTTCAAAACATTCCAACCACAACTTAAAGTGTTTGATGGCTGTGTACCTTTTCCTGCAGTAGATAGCGCAGGTAATGTAAGTGGGGGATTAGACAACACAGGAGCAATGGATGGACGTTGTTCTTCGAGTCCAGGACAAGTCTATGTCAATCAAGCGACCTATCAAGGTGAATGTGCAGTGATGTATTCCTGGTACTTTCCAAAAGACCAAAACGTGGATGGTCCAGGCAACAATGGACACCGTCACGATTGGGAAAATGTGGTAGTGTGGTTATCGAGCTGCGCGGATAATGCACGCATCAATGCGGTGTCTTATTCAGGACATGGTAAATATGAAGTTTCAACCAAGCCTGGTTTAGATGGTAAACATCCATTGGTGGCATATCAGCGTAACCCATTCCCACTTAACCATTCAGTCACCAGTACCAATACCAAAGGGGGTTACCAACCTGCAATCAGTTGGGTCGGTTTAACACCTGCAGCACGCCAAACATTAAATACACATAATTTTGGCAAAGCTAATGTGCCATTTAATGAAAGTAATTTTTGGAATAATATTAAAAAAGCATACTATAAATAATAATTAAATTGAAAAAAAGTAGCTTGGATTCAAGCTACTTTTTTTAGCTCATGTATTGTCATATTTAAGATTAACTGTGAATTTCGATGTGACTTATATAAAAAATAGACTTAAATGTTTAAGTCAAGCCTTAAAAATAATTGTCTTATAATTGCTTATTTTGTCACATTATTAGTTAAATAAGCCATATAATTATCCTTTATATAAAAATATGTACTATTTAACAGCCTATATTATAATAAAATATATAATGAAAATTCACTATTAAATTCAATTAAATATAGCAGATTAATGCTTTATATTTTCACTTAAACAGATAATATGACCTTTTTGTAATAAAAATGTATGAGTATTCTGTGGTATTAATTGATCTCCTTTTTAACAAAGATGGGGAGTAAAAATGAAATTTATTTTAAAATTGATGGCTTGGGGAAGTATGGCAATGATCTCAACATCATTTGCTGCGGTTATACCACATGACCAAGTTGCAGGATTTCCAGATTCGACACGGGGTTACTTTAAAACCTTCCAACCACAACTCAAAGTATTTGATGGTTGTGTTCCATTTCCTGCTGTTGACCGTAATGGCAATGTCAGTGGTGGACTAAAAAATAAAGGTGCAATGAATGGGCATTGCTCATCAAGTCCAGGCCAAGTCTATGTGAATCAAGCCACATATCGAGGCGAATGTGCTGTGATGTATTCGTGGTATTTTCCTAAAGATCAAAATGTAGATGGGCCTGCCAACAAAGGGCATCGTAATGATTGGGAAAATGTTGTAGTTTGGCTTTCAAGCTGTAGTGATAATGCACGTATTAATGCAGTGTCTTATTCAGGACATGGTAAATATGATACATATACCAATCCTGCATTAGATGGTAAACATCCTTTAGTGGCTTATCAACGAAATCCATTCCCAATGAACCACTCGTTAACAAAAACAAATTATCGAGGCGGTTATCAGCCTGCAATCAGTTGGGTCGGTTTAACGCCTGCAGCACGTCAAACATTAAATACTTATGATTTTGGACGAGCACGCGTTCCATTTAATGAGGGTAGTTTTTGGAGTAATATCCAAAAAGCATATTATAAATAGCCATTAACGTTACAAATCAGTAAAAAGTAGCTTGTTTGCAAGCTGCTTTTTACATTTTCATATATAAATATAACTTGAATGAATAAGCGATATTGAGCAAAAATTAACTCAATTTAATGCATGGTAAAATAAATATCTACATTAAATTCCTAAATAACATATATGTATGAATATGAAAAAAAGGATGAGTACAATGAAAAAACTCTATATTGCTTTTGGATTGTTTTTTTTAGCCATTAAGCCAAGCTTTGCGTTGGATTGCAATAAAGCCATGACTCAACAAGATATGAATATGTGTGCAGGTCAAGCCCTTAAGCAATCAGACAAAAAATTAAACAGTGCATATCAATCCCTAATGGGAAAAAGCAAAGATGCTCAATACAAAAATGCATTAAAACAAGCTCAACGTTCATGGATTAAATACAGAGATGATGACTGTAAATTAGCAGCTTTGCCAAGCACGGGCGGTTCAGTTCAGTCGATGGCATATTCAGGATGTTTAACTGAAAAAACGGATCAACGTGTTGCTGAACTCAATAAAATGATGACCTGTGAAGAGGGTGATGTAACTTGTAATCGTTAAGCACGTAGCCTAAATATCACTTTGTGATGTTGTGGTATGCATGAGTGCCTCAGCGGTATGACGGCCACTGAGATATGCACCGTGGACTGTGCCTGCATATTGTGGATGACAGTGTTCACCTGCAAAAAACAGCCGATTTTCTATAGGGCGTTTGAATACATCATGTAATGCATGTGAATATTGTAATGAAGGGAAGCTAAACGAACCATGGCTCCACGGGTCTGAGCCCCAACGTGTAATGATTAGCTGCTTAGGTTGTATCGGTAAGGTATGAAGATGTTTTACACTGTTTGTGATCATTTGCCATACATCATGATCTGAAGCATGATCAATCCACGCTGACATACTGCCACCAAACAACATTAAATACGTTGGTTGTTGATAAATTTTTGAGAGATTTAACACGTTAAAAACTTGATCATCTACCCAATAATAACTACTGATAATTAAATCTTTTGATTTATTCTCAAAGCAAGCCAAAGGCTGTTCGAGCTCAAAGAATACTTTATTAAATGATCCAAAACCCATCTGTTGAATTGCTTCTAAATAATCACTTGCAAGCGATGGTTGAAAATGAATTTGTTTTTGCTTTAACACACCAAGTGGCACAGCAACAATTGCATGCGATCCTAAATAAACCTGCCCATGCTGATCAATCAGCTCAACACCATCTGAGGTATAGCGTATCGTCTGAATAGCAGTCTGATACTGTATGTCTAAATCTTTGCCCAACTGATTGACCACTTGGCCATATCCATTTGGAAAAACAACCTCAGATCCCGCATAATAACCTTCATAATCATGATAATTCGAAATTAAATGATCAAGGTCGGTTGCAAAAGGATCATTGGCAACACGTTCAAAAAATGAGAGTAATAATTGTTTGAGTTGGTCTTTGTTGAGTAACGTATCTGTATAGTCAATGGTATGAATAATCTGTTGTAAACTGACAAAAGCAGAGCGATTTTTATCTTTAGTGAGCAATTCAGCAACTGTCAAATAATAACGTTCAAATTCGAGTGTTTCTTCGGTTGAGAATTTTTGCCCATTCGGATGAAAATATTGAGATTGATCATAGTTTAATACTTCAGTATGAATATTAAATTGCTTGCAAATTTCATAAATGGGATTGTCTACGATGCCATGAATCCATGAAGCACCTAAATCAAAAGTATGCGTATTAAATGGGCTAGAAAAAATACGTCCACCAATACGGTCACGCGCCTCGATGACTTTGACCAAGTGACCTGCTTGTTGTAGTTGTTGTGCGCATGAAATCCCTGCGATGCCTGCACCTATAATATAAATCGGCAGCGGCTGATTTTCTGTGTTCATAAAAAGTGATGTGATGGAAGATGATGTAATTATAATCTGTTTTCGCTTAATTATGACCATCTAATCTTGAACAGCGTCTTTATCTTACTTACAGGTTTGAATTTTTACTCATGCTTTGGTCGAGCCAATTGATAATATCTTCATAATTTAAACCTAATAATAAATAAATAGAGAACTTAACTAAGCTTTTAACATTTGAAAATAAATCATTAAAATTATGCGTAATAATATTAAAAAATACAACACCAATATTAAAAAGAACTAAGCCTGAAAATAATAAGGTATAAAATTTAAAAAAGTTGGAAAAAGTTAAATATTTCATTTATTTGTCTCTTTAATGATTTAAGAATTGCTTTGTGGTCATTAATCAATAAAATGTTTTTATAATATTAGATAACGAAATTATATAATGTTGAAAGCAACCGATCAATTGCAAATTTTACAATCAAGTATTTATGCACATCCTGCGTTATATGACATATTGAAGTTATGTGCGACATTAGAACCAACATGTTATGTGGCTGCAGGAGCGATTCGAAATGTACTGTGGTCTGATTTGCATGGTCATTGCGAGCCACTTACTGAAATTGATGTGATTTACTATGATGAATTTGAAACAGGACAACATCAAAAGCAGCATATTGAATCAATATTGAAACACGCATTGCCACAATATACTTGGGATGTGGTGAATCAGGCTCAAGTTCATACATGGTATAAAACAGAGAGTGGACAATCTATCTTGCCATTAGGTTCTGTGTCACATGCCTTGTCATTGTGGCCAGAAACGGCAACTGCGATTGCTGTTCGTTGGATTGATGATCATCATTTGGGTGTTATTGCACCGTTTGGGTTAGATGATTTAATCAACTTGAAATTACGTTGGAACACAAGACTTGTAAGTCATACAGTATTTAAACAACGAATCAATCAAAAGCATTTTTTACAGCGATGGCCGAAATTACAAGAAGTTGAGCCATATCCTAGTAATCAGTTTGTAAGTGATCATGAAATGATTATTAGTATGAGTGAATCTCCATGAACCAAAACAAACAGACCAAAGAGCCAACGAAGCTTGTTATTAGAGCTGCTAAATGTTCCGATATAGATGAGTTAATGAACGTTGAACAGTCAGCAAATCAAGCTTTTTTGGCTATTCCACATTTAGCGTGGCTTGCAGAAATAGACTTATTACCTGTGGAATATCATCAAAAGTTTATTGTGAATGATTATTCTGCAGTGGCAGTAATTGATGAACAAGTCGTTGGATTTATTTATGCAATGCGTTATGAGGAAGATTTATATATTTTAGAGGTTGATGTGGACCGAGCGAAACAGCAGCAGGGCATTGGTCAACAATTATTTAAATACATGACTTCACTTGCGCAAAAAGATGGGTTTAAGCGTATTACATTAACCACCTTTACTGATGTTGCATGGAATGCTCCATTTTATAGAAAACTTGGCTTTGAAGTTATGCCAGCACCATTGCCAGCATATTTAGTAGATAAAATTGATCGAGAAGTCAGTTTTGGTTTCGAGCGTGCAAGTCGTACTGCAATGTATTTTAATCTTTAGAATGTAACTTCATTAAAGTGTCATTTAAGCTGTGTTATAAAGAAATACAGTCAAAAAATTTATTGAATGATTGGTTAAGTAACATTTTTAATTTTTCGTGCGATGTCTCGTACAGTAATTTTCGACATGACTGATACTCAAATATCAATAAATTGAATATATTAAAACCATAGAGAGCAGGAAGTTCTCAAGCATAAAATAATGAGAATGAGCTTTACACCAGGATGTGCGGTCAAACAGGAGTATGACCTAACGATGTTCATAAGGCAGCTTCACAGGATGTGAGGCTGTTTTAATTTGATCATTCATCCTTCAAATTATAAAGAACTCATCGCTTATCTACGATAGATACATTCACTATTGCACGAAAAAACAGTATGCTTAACGGTGCAGAGAGGAGCATATATGTATCAAGTGCTAGCGAGAAAATATCGTCCACGTAATTTCAAAGAACTTGTCGGTCAAAACCATGTGTCTAGAGCCTTGACCAGCGCTTTAGAGCGTGGACGTTTGCATCATGCATATTTGTTTACGGGTACGCGTGGGGTGGGCAAAACGACAATTGCTCGTATTTTGGCAAAGTGCTTAAATTGTGAAACAGGGGTAACATCTACACCATGTGAAGTGTGTAATACCTGTAAAGCAGTGAATGAAGGGCGCTTTATTGACTTAATTGAAATTGATGCAGCTTCTCGAACTCGTGTTGAAGATACACGCGAGCTTTTAGACAATGTACCGTATGCACCCACACAAGGTCGATTTAAAGTATATTTAATTGATGAAGTGCATATGCTGTCGACACACTCTTTTAATGCTTTGTTAAAAACTTTAGAAGAGCCGCCAGAACATGTGAAGTTTTTGTTTGCAACAACTGATCCACAAAAGCTACCGATTACTGTTGTATCACGGTGTTTACAGTTTACTTTACGTCCTTTAGATTTATCTGAAATTAGCGCACATTTAACGGATATTCTTCAACAAGAGCAAGTGACTTATGAGCCACAAGCCTTGTGGCAAATTGCTGAAGCTGCTCAAGGTTCACTTCGTGACTCATTGTCGTTAACGGATCAAGCGATTGCTTATGGTCAAGGTCAAATTCACTACCAAGATGTGAAAGACATGTTGGGTTTAATTGACCGTTCAATTATTTATGATTTGATTTTAGCGATTCATCAGAATCAACAGCGCCGTGTTGCAGCCTTGTTATTACAATTTAGACAACAAGCTTTAGATGTTGCATTGGTGCTTGATCAAGTTATTTCTACTTTGCATGAATTGGCATTGATGCAGTATCTGCCTGATTTAGCACTGCCTTATAGTGAAGAAATCAATCAGAAGATTCAGCAGCTTCGTCAGTTGCTTTTACCTGAAGATATTCAGTTGTATTATCAAATTGCCAGTAAAGGTCGTGCAGAGCTTTCATGGTCGGTTACGCAAGAGCAAGGCTTTGAAATGTGTATTTTAAGGCTGCTTGCGTTTAGACCTTTACAAGCCAATGAGCGTATTGTTTCATCTGAGCCATCTGAGCCATCTGAGCCATCTGAGCCATCTGAGCCATCTGAGCCATCTGAGCCATCTGAGCCATCTGAGCCATCTGAGCCATCTCAAGCTCAAATGCCATCATTGGTAGCAGCTGAAGATTCATCAGTAATTCATTTTGAATCAGATGTAGAGCATCCCTTGATTTCTGTTGATGTGCCATCACAATCTATACATTATGAAGCAACTGAACATGATCGTGATATTTTTCCATTTTCCTTAGATATCGAGCATGACCAGCAAGCACCTGTTGCAGATCCCACACCAGTTGAACAGACTATAGTTGAATCAAGCACAGTACATGAACAATCAGATTTGCTTCATGTCCAACAAACACACGATGATGTGCTTACACCACAGCAGATTTTGACGCTGCCTGAACAGCCTTTAACAGGTGAATGGACTGTTGAATCTTGGGAGTATTGGTTCCGTACCAGTGAGCTTTCACCTGCTGTCCAAGAATTGGCACAATACGGTATCATGCGTGGTGAGATGAATGGCCGTTCTGTATTTCATGTGCCTGAAGATTATGAAAAACTGCTTGAAGAGCAACAGCATAATCTTGAACAAGCATTGTTGGCGCGTTGGCCAGAAAATGCGTTTCAAGTACAGTATGGTGCAGTCGATGAAATTACACCATTTACCTTGCAACGTCAGCGTAAAGCGCGTGCTTACCAACGTGCAGAAACCATGCTGAAAGAGGAAACACTCGTTAAAGAGTTAGTGACACAATTTGATGGTACTTTACTCAATATCCAATTGAAACCTTAGTGTATTTAGTGTTAGACAAATAACATCCACCATGATCAAAGGAAGTTAAGTATGACAACTCAACCGTATCGTATTTTATGTGTTTGTTTGGGAAATATTTGTCGCTCACCTACAGCAGAGGTGGTTCTTCGCCATTATGTGGAAACCAATCATTTAAATGTGGTTGTCGACTCTGCAGGCACCAGCAATTACCACATAGGTGATTTACCTGATTACCGTAGTCAAGCGCATGCGAGAAAGAGAGGATATGATTTATCCGTATTGCGTGGTCGTCAATTAAACACGCATGACTTTGTGAAATTTGATTTGATTTTAGCAATGGATGAAGCCAACTTGACCGCAATCCAAGCATTGTATGACACACTCAGTGACCATGAGCGTCATCAAGCCAAAGCTAAAGTGCAATTGATGAGTCATGCTTTGAATTCACAGTTAATGATTGCAGACCCATATTATGGTGATGCAGCGGATTTCGAGCGTGTACTTGATCAATGCGAACAGGCTAGCCAAGCTTGGGTCGACTTATTTAAGCGTGAACGTATAGGTTGTTAATGACTGTGTTAAATATCCAAAATGGGGTGCAGTTGCAGCCATTCAATACCTTGAAATTGAATGCAGTTGCATCTCACTATGTTGAAGTTGGCTCGAAAGAGATGCTGATCTTGGCATTAGAATATGCCAAGCAGCATCAACTCAACACGTTAATTTTGTCAGGCGGTAGTAATATATTATTGCCAAAAATGATTCATGCTTTGGTCATTCATATTCACATTCAAGGGATTAATGTGCTTGTAGAGCATGGTGATTGCTTGACTGTACATGTGGGTGCCGGCGAAAATTGGCATGAGTTTGTGCGTTATACCACTCAAAAAAAGTGGTACGGATTACAAAATTTAGCGTTGATTCCAGGGCGTGTTGGGGCATCACCTGTCCAAAACATCGGTGCTTATGGTGTTGAAGTTGGTGAGTGGATTGACACCGTTGAAGCTTATGACCAAACATGTGGTCAATTTGTCACACTGACCAAAGAAGATTGTGCCTTTGCATACCGTGATAGCATATTTAAGCAACAGCCTTACCGATATATTATTGTTGCAGTGGTATTTAAACTTTCTAAACAACCTGTTTTTCAGCTTAATTATGGAGATTTGAAGCAGGCGGTTGCAGATCATGTCACAATAGACAATGTAGAGCAGCAAATTATTCATATCCGTCAGTCTAAATTACCTGATCCCAAAGACTTTCCAAATGTTGGCAGTTTTTTTAAAAATCCATTACTCAGTGCAACACAACATCAACAGTTAGTCGCTCAATTTCCGCACATTCCGAGTTATCCGCAAGCTGATGGGCGTGTTAAAGTGGCAGCAGGTTGGCTGATCGAACATACAGGGTGGAAAGGCAAGCGCTTAGGTGCCGTTGGTATGTTTGCAAAACAAGCTTTAGTGCTTGTAAATTATGAGCAAGCCAATTTAAATGATGTCTGTTTAACATATACTTCTGTTCAACATGATGTACAAAATAAATTTAATATTCTACTTGAGCCTGAGCCAATCATGATAAAAGAAAATGGCTTGATTCAATCACATATAGGCTAATACATGCACAAAAAACAGCACTTTATGGTCAGATTGGTTCGGACAGTGGCATTACTGTTCGTGCTATTGGCCGGTTTGATGGTTTTTGTTTATACGCCATTTTATTCGAAGTGTATTGTATTTTTATTAAATCATTTTGTGCCGATTGAAGTAAATTTGGTGGCGGCAAAGAGTCAACAAATTGCAGCATTAAGTGAGCATGATAATTTAGAGCCCGGTTCAGATTTGTGGATTGCTCGTCAAGCATATTTAAATGTATTACAAGACACAGCACAACGTGAAGATGCACAAAGCCTCAATTTGATTGAAGCGCGTTATAAAGTGCTTGAGCAGCAAATCAGTAAAAATCATGTCAATGATGATCAGGACAGTGATGAGCCACAACCGGCTTCTGACGTCATATCAACACATCAAGCGGCTTTACATGTTGCGCCACATCCACAAGATGAAGCTGCTGCTGCATCCAATATTGCAGCAATTTTACGTTTAAATAGTGATGTTGATGCACAGCTATTGATGGAAAAGTACACCAAATTCTTAAATCAATATCCAGTAAAAATTGACAGTAAAGAGCCTGTAAGTTCGCAAGTTTCTAAGGATTTACAGCAAGTTAAAAATAATAACCATGATTATAAAGTCGATACATCTAAACCATCTGCAATTGTAGTTTTGGGTGGTGGACTCACTTTTGATAAAACAACGAAAAGTATTGTGGTCAATGGTTATACACGCTTACGATTAGAAAAAACATTAGAAGTTGAACAGCAAAATCAGCTGCCAATTGTATTAAGCGGTGTTGAAGCACCGTATATGCAAAAGTGGTTACAACAACGTGGCGTGGATGCTAAATTGCTTGAAAAAAGAAGCATGAATACCTGTGAAAATTCACGTTTTAGTTCTTTGTTGTTACAGAAAAAGGGCGGTGCGCCTAAAATTATACTCATCACTGATGAATACCATATGCCGCGTACACGACGTTTATTTGCCATGAATGGAATTGCTACCGTGCCTGTTAATGCACCGATTCCAAGCCAACTCACCACATGGAAGCCTGCATTACAAAACTATGATCACAGCCGCCGTGCCAATTATGAATTGTTAGCGACGATTCGAGATGTTGTTTTTGGGACAAGTGATTGTCGTGAGGTGCCATAAATGTCAGAGATTCCATTTTTAAGCCCTAATAAGTTACAAGCGCTTGATCTGCCGATACCAAGTCGTGAAAAAACACCGTATAAGCTGCCTGCGTTAAATCTATATAAACCTTATCATGCACATGGCGAATTGCTTGCTTATCAAAAACTTTACGGTTTAGATTTACTAGATTGTAATTATTGGCAAGGCTGTATTGATATACCGCGTTATAAATTGCATGTGCAAGTCTTTCAGCCTCAGGTGAGATCGAAGGGGACGGTGTTATTATTACATGGCTATTTAGAGCACAGTGGAATATATCAGCCAATTATTCAAGAAATTTTATCACAGGGCTTTAGTGTAATTACTTTTGATTTGCCAGGTCATGGCCTAAGTACAGGCTCACCTGCAAATATACAAAATTTTGATGATTATCAAGAAGCTTTAGATAAAGTATATTTTTATGTGCGTAATGCACCACAGTTACCTAAGCCGTGGTTAGGTATAGGACAAAGTACCGGTGGGGCAATTTTAATGCATCATGTATTGGCTTTTGCTGAACAGCGAAGTAATCCGTATATCGAACGTGCATTGCTATTGTCACCATTATTACGTCCTGCTAAATCAGAATGGTGGCATAATCCTGTGGGGCTTGGCATTATCCGGCGTATTAAAAAACAAGTACCAAGACATTTTAGACGCAATAATCATAACCCTGAGTTTTTACGTTTTGTACGTTTAAAAGACCCATTACAGCCGCGCATGATGGGTATGGATTGGATTTTAGCAATGTCAAAATGGATGGTTGAAATGGAAAACCGTCCACCTTGCCGTATCCCTGTATGGATGGCGCAAGGTGCTTTAGATCAAACTGTAGATTGGCGGTATAACATTGATTTTGTACGCCGTATGTTTAGATTACAAACATTATTAATTTTAGAAGAAGGGTCACATCAATTAATCAATGAGCGAGAAGATATTCGTTCTGCGTTAACTGGACTTATTCCTTCGTTTTTGCATGCGAAGTCAACAGGTGACTATTATTACTAAATAAAAAAGAGGTCATCAGACCTCTTTTTTATTTTATTCTGCGGGCTCTATGAGCATTAAAATGGCATCATTGAGTAATTCAACCAAAGTTTCAAGACTCTCTTCATCGGCAAAGCGATCATCAAATTCAAATACATGACCATCTGCCAAGGCTTGCAAATGAGTTGTGAGTGCAGCAGGAATTTCAATCGATTCACCATTTGCCCAAAACATTGCCAAATCATGTTCCTGTAAATACAGTAGACGCGAAGCAGGCTCAAGTTGAAGAATATATCCTGAGTTTAATACTGCGGTTATATCATCCACACCAAGCTCATCAGACTCTGGAATATTATCTGGATATTTAGGTTCAGACATTAAAGCCATTACAGCATGTTCAAATGTAGAGCCATCATTAATGGCTTGAATCAATTGTGCCTTTAATTGTTCAAGCTCAGGACGGGTGATTTCACCTGAATGCGCTGAAACACGGCGTGATTGATCTGAAATAGGCTGTTTAAGTCGATCTTGTTCAGCGCATTGATCACTCACACGATCGACTAAATCAGCCACATTTGGCATTCTAAATCCAAATGAAAAAGTTAAACAGTCATTTTCAGCTACGCCATAATGCGCAAGTCCAGGCGGTACATAGAGAAGATCTCCAGGTGCTAAAACTTCATCAAACACCACATCCATGTCTTGCAAAATTTTAAGCGGCTGTTTAGGCACTAAAGGGGTGTTTTCATCACACATATTGCCCAATTGCCAACGGCGGTGACCATAACCTTGAACTAAAAACACATCATAATAGTCAAAGTGCCGACCGACTGAACCACCTTGAGGTGCATAAGACACCATAATGTCATCACGGCGCCATTGTGGAATAAAATCAAAAGATTTCCACATTTCAGCCAAATCTAGGGAATGTTGATCAATGGCTTGAACCAGTAGGGTCCAATACGGAGGTAGATGTTTAAAATCTTTACGATTCAGTGGTGACGACTTGACCTGCCAGCGTTCATGTTCTGGCCCGAGTTGTTGGATTAAACGTGCTGAGACATGTGGTTCAAGCGCAAGATCTTTAATTTCTTGAGGGGTTAAAAAATCAATGATTGCTGGAAGTGCTTGACGAACCAATAAGGGCTTTTTTTGCCAATATTCAGCAAAAAATTGCTCAGCAGAGATACCGCCTAAAACAGTCAATGGAGAAGACATGAGGATATTATTCCGTTGGTCAAGGGATTTGAAAATGAAGCATGCGTAATTGGTGTGACAATTTTATCAAGGGTAATCCCATGAGCGTTGTAAAATCATCACCTTGCATCTGCTCAAACAAGCTGATGCCAAGGCCTTCACATTTAAAACTGCCAGCACAATGTAATGGCTGATCAATGGTGACATATCGTGTAATTTCATCATCGGTTAAATCTCGAAATGTCACTGAAAATTGATCGTTTATAGTTTGGCATACACCAAGCGATTGGCATTGTACGGTAAATGCAGTCACAAAATGAAGTGTTCTTTTACGGCTGATATGCAGCTGTTCAATCGCTTGTTCTTCTGTGTAAGGCTTACCAATAAATACATGCGGCTGATCTGAAAAATATGCCACTTGATCAGAGCCAATCACAACGGCATCAGGGTGTTGTATGGCAATACAATTGGCTTTTTCTTGAGCTAAACGTATTGCCAATGCATTGGCTGACGTATCAGTGGTTTGTGGTGACTCATCAATTTCAGGGCTGATGCATATAAATGGTAAATGAAGGCGTGCAAGAAGTGCTTGTCGCGTACTGCTACTTGACGCCAAAATAATTTGTGGCAATGCATTCATTACACGGCATATTCCATTAAAATATCATATGGGACATAGCTTAACATTGCTTGATGGCATGCGCTTAATTTAAGCTGTGGAGCCACACCTGACTCATAAGCTTCTACCCAACGTGCAATACAAATACACCAAAAATCACCTGGTTTTAAACCTGGGAAATCAATTTCAGGCAATGGCGTAATTAAGTCATTGCCAATTTTTTGCGAAAAATTTAGAAACTCTGAAGTCATTAATGCACAGGCAGTATGCTGTCCTAAATCAGCAGGTGCTGTATGACAAAACCCGTTACGGAAATAACCTGTAATGGGGTCAAAACAACAGCTTGATAAAGGCTCTCCAAGCACATTTAAACGATTAATTTTAGGATCTGGATGAATAGACATAAATATTCTGATTTAATGGTTAAGTGGATTAAGTAAAATAAGCGTTTTTTCTACATCTCTTATACTAAAGAAGCTAACGTTTTGAAATATCTTGGTCTAAGATATTGGGATTGAAAAGTAAATAACACAAGGGAGCAACAAAATGACCTTTCAAAGAATGACAGATCTTGATTTACAAGGGAAGCGTGTACTGATTCGTGAAGACTTAAATGTACCTGTTAAACAGGGAAAAATTACCAGTGATGCACGCTTAAGAGCTGCCATTCCCACGATTAAAGCTGCATTAGAACAAGGTGCTGCTATCTTGGTTTGTTCACATTTGGGTCGTCCTGTAGAAGGTGAGGTCGATGCTGAGCAATCGCTTGCACCCGTGGCTGAGTATTTGTCTGAAGCGCTTGGTCAGCATGTCTCACTGGCAACTGATTATTTAGATGGAATTGCGGTTGATGCAGGTCAAGTGGTTTTACTTGAAAATGTTCGTTTTAATGTTGGCGAAAAGAAAAACAGTCCTGAATTGGCACAAAAATATGCAGCATTATGCGATGTCTTTGTGATGGATGCTTTTGGTACTGCGCATCGCGCTGAAGCATCAACTGAAGGTGTAGCACGTTTTGCCCCATTGGCAGTTGCAGGTCCATTATTGGCTACAGAATTAGATGCATTAGGCCGCGCTTTAAAAACTCCTGCAAAACCAATGGTGGCAATTGTTGCTGGCTCAAAAGTATCAACAAAACTTGATGTATTAAACTCGCTGTCTGATATTTGTGATCAATTGATTGTAGGCGGTGGTATTGCCAATACCTTCTTAGCTGCAGCAGGGTATAACGTGGGTAAGTCGCTTTATGAAGCGGACCTTTTAGACACTGCGAAAAAAATTGCAGCAAAAGTAAGCGTTCCTCTACCTGTTGATGTTGTAGTCGCTGATGCGTCAAATATTGGCGGTGACTTTATGAGTTTCGTAACAAATAGCCAAGCAATCGTGAAAAAAGTTGCTGATGTGACAGAAAACGATATGATTCTAGACGTTGGTCCAGAAACAGCTGCAACGTTTGCTCAGCTTTTAGCGCAATCAAAAACGATTTTATGGAATGGTCCAGTGGGTGTATTTGAAGTCGATCAGTTTGGCGAAGGTACGAAAGCACTTTCTCTTGCTATTGCACAAAGTGATGCATTCTCAATTGCAGGCGGTGGAGACACGCTTGCGGCCATAGATAAATACAATGTTGCACCACATATTAGCTACATTTCAACAGGTGGCGGTGCATTTTTGGAATTCGTTGAAGGTAAAACGCTTCCTGCTGTTGCAGCACTGATTGCTAGAGCATAGTATGGCTACTTGTTTTTAAAGGAATTTATGTATGAAAAAGAATGTATTTATTGTTTTAGCATTAGCAACACCATTGTTGCTTAGCGCGTGTGGTAAAAAGTCAGAAGATACCGCAGCTACAAATCAATCAGCATCTGCGCCTGCAACAGAAACTGCTGCGCCAACTTCAGCTGATCAACAAGCACAAATCAACAGCTTAGATAAGCCTGTGATGGATGACTCAAGTGCATCAGCATCAGCACCTGCTGCATCTACGCCAGCACACTAATTTAAGTTTTAAAAAACCCTGCATTCGCAGGGTTTTTTTTATGATTAAAATGAAAGGAACACGCCATGTTTATTATTTGTGCTGCTGCGTTATGTAGTGTACTTGTTTCTATTTTATTGAAAAAACTCACACAACATGGTTTAAAAGCAATTGCGTTAATTAGCTGGAATTATGTAGCTGCAACCTTATTGTGCTTTTTTTGGTTTAAACCAACCATTAATTTTTCCCTGCTTTCACATACAACGTGGTGGTTAATTATTTTACTCGGTGCGCTGTTACCAAGTATATTTTTCTTGCTGTCTAAATCATTGACTTATGCAGGCTTAGTAAAAACTGAGATTGCCCAGCGGATTTCTGTCATTTTGTCTTTAAGTGCGGCTTTTTTTCTATTTAATGAACAATTTTCTTTATTGAAGGTATTGGGCATTGGATGTGGTTTAATTGCTGTTGGTTTATTAATTTGGAAGAAGGGGTTAGGCGATCAAGCAATATCAAAACAGGCTGTTGTGGCTTTACTTGCTGTATGGGGCGGTTATGGACTGGTTGATATTTTATTAAAATATAACAGTAGTTTGGGCTCAGGTTTTGCAATGAGCTTGAATCTTATATTTGCTATTGCAGGATGTATGTCTTTTATTTTTGCAGCCATTACCATTCAAAAAGCGGTATTTTGCCCTAAGCATATTTTAGCGGGTTTGTTATTAGGTGGATTTAATTTTGCCAACATTGCTTTATATGTCACTGCACATCAAGCATTAAAAGATGCACCTTCTATTGTTTTTGCTACTATGAATTTATCAGTTGTGTTGCTAGGTGGGCTTGTTGGAGTGTTCTTTTTTAAAGAAAAACTTAATCGTAATATGCTGATGAGTTTTTTATTTGCAGTACTGGCTATTATTTTAATGACTAAAGCCATGTCATAAATAAAGAATTATCTTAAACTGAAAAAATTAATGTTTGCTATTATTTAATTCATTTTTAAACAATAAATTCCTTCAATTCTTATAAAGTAGTCATCAATTGTTCAAAATAAAGCAGTAATATTATGCATAGTTATTAGTATTCTATATACACTTTAACGGCATTTTTTAAGTATCCATCTTATCTGTGTTTTAGATCATAACGATAGATAAGTGGACTACTACTTTATATTTACTTTGTCATTTGACAATCGGGACAATGGTTTATGCAAGACAATAAAAACACCAAGAATAATGCATTAAAGAAAGAAGAATTAAAGCATCAAAAGACGAACACAGCCTGTTTTGCAGCAGGCACTTTAGTACATACAGCGCATGGACTTGTACCCATAGAACAACTGAAAGTGGGTGATAAAGTTTTATCAAAAGCAGCGGATGGCAGCGGAGAATTGGTCTATAAAGCCATTCGTCAAACCATGGTCACAGAGAATGCGCCTATCTTCTTAATGGAATTTGTGCCTTATGTTGATCCAACACTTCCAATGGATGAGCGAATTAATTTAAGGCGCGCATTGAAGAAAAAGCTTAAACCTAAACCACTCTTTGTCACCGAGAATCACCCATTTTGGACCACCACGCATGGTTGGTTAAAAGCAGAGCAATTAACGACTCAAGACCAGATGATCACTAAAGATGGACATAAGTTTTTGAGTAATAGTGGGGGCGGGTTTGATTATAAATACAAAGGAATAGAGCCACTTTTAAGTACTCAACGTACAGGTTTTGGTTACACTATAGACTATAGTGATGAAACAGGAACATCTGCTGGGCGTTTTATTGATTTAGTGACTGGAGAATTAGACTATGATGATATCGCGTATAAACCGATCATTGACAAGTTATGGATTCAAGATCATGAATGGAAACAACGTTTATTAGATCAGACACCGATTGAGCATCGTGAAGATGCAGAGTTTTATGGCTTTAGACAAGGTTATTGGGAAGACCCAGACACTGTCGAATGGGGTGAAGGTGAAGGCCCGCTCACCATGACGGTTTATAATTTAGAAGTTGAAGATACCCAAACTTATTTTGTGGGTGAATATGGCATTTGGGTGCATGGTGCTCATGGTGTGATTTAATTATTAACTCATATAGAAAATACAGTTTAATTTTAATCAGCAATAATGTTGTTAGCGTTTAGAGTGATGTGAACCTTTTTTAGCGAATCTGTGATTAAAGAATAAGATACATCGTAGCGATGAGAGATAGTGAACATCTCTCATCCAATAAACTAAATGGTTGTAAAAATATACTCATCTTGTAAGCGTGATTTAGCAAGTTTTGCATTGGCGTCATCTTCACTGCGATAACCTAATGTGACCACCACAGATGGATACAAACCTTTTTCAGTCAAATTGAGTTGCTCATCTAATAATTTTGCATCAAAACCACCAATTGCAGTGGCATCAATATTTTCAGCAGCTGCAGCAAGTAATAATTGTCCCAAAGCAATAAAAGTTTGATTTTCTAACCAACGGTCTAAATCATAATCTTCACTTTTATATAAGTCGACATAACCTTGTCGAGCAGATTGTTGTGCTACTTTTGATGCTTCATCTTTATAGCGACCAGACAGTTCATCTTGTTGGTTCAAATGATTTAAATGTTCTTCAGTCACATCTTTTCGTGTGCAAAATACAATAGTGTGTGATGCTGCAAATACTTTGCTTGCATTGTATTTGAATCGACCAGGCATACTGTATGCAACACGCGCTTTCGCTTCTGCTGAATCTGCAATAAAAAAATGCCAAGGTTGAATATTAATCGATGATGGCGTGAGTCTAAGAATTTCTAACAGCTTTAAAAAAGTTTCTTGAGGGATCGTTTTACTTTCATCATAAGCTTTTGTTGTATAACGGTTTTGAGCAGTTTGAAGAATCGTCATGATTAATGCTGTCCTAAATGATACTTATCTGTTTATAACAAAAAAACAGCCTGATGTGATGAAGATCCATGTAATATTTTCTGATAAGTGATCTTATCATGACATGGAATAACTAAAGCATTAAAAGTGATTTAGTTATTCAAAAACGTCATTAAGCAGGAACATGCCATTTAATAGGAAGCATGCTAAGATAATTCACAAAATTTTCCGTTTAGCTGGGTATTATTAATGACTGAGGAAAGATTAACTCACCTTAAACAGCTTGAAGCTGAAAGTATTCATATTATTCGAGAGGTTGCTGCAGAGTTTAATAACCCTGTGATGCTGTATTCGATTGGTAAGGATTCAGCTGTGATGCTGCATTTGGCGATGAAAGCCTTTTACCCTGCCAAATTGCCATTTCCATTGATGCATGTCAATACAGGATGGAAGTTTAAGGCAATGATCGAATTTCGTGATGAATTGGTTAAAAAACACGGTCTACAGCTGATTGAGCATAAAAACTTAGAAGGCATGGAACAAAATATTAATCCATTTGATCATGGTAGCTCAAAATATACTGACATTATGAAAACACAAGGCTTGAAACAAGCTTTAGATAAATATCAGTTTGATGCTGCATTCGGTGGAGCACGTCGCGATGAAGAAAAATCACGTGCAAAAGAAAGAGTATATTCATTTCGTGACAATAAACACCGTTGGGATCCAAAAAATCAGCGTCCTGAGCTGTGGAATATCTATAACGGTAAAGTCAATAAAGGCGAGAGTATCCGCGTATTTCCTTTGTCAAACTGGACTGAACTTGATATTTGGCAATATATCTATTTAGAGCAAATTCCAATTGTACCGTTGTACTTTTCTGAAAAACGTCCTGTGGTCGAACGTGATGGCACATTAATCATGATTGATGATGAACGCTTCCCACTCCGTGCAGGAGAAGTTCCAGAGATGCGATTTGTTCGTTTCCGTACGTTAGGCTGTTACCCATTAACAGGGGCTGTTGAGTCAACAGCAAACACCTTACCCGATATTATTCAAGAAATGCTATTAACCACCAGCTCTGAGCGCCAAGGTCGTATGATTGACCATGATGAAGCAGGGTCAATGGAAAAGAAAAAGCAAGAAGGTTATTTCTAATTTAGTGGAGTAAAAACATGTCTCATCAGTCCGAGCTCATCAGCCAGGATATCTTGGCATATTTAAAGCAGCATGAGCAAAAAGACCTACTCCGCTTTTTAACCTGCGGTAATGTCGATGATGGTAAAAGTACGTTAATTGGTCGTTTATTACATGATTCAAAAATGATCTATGAAGATCAATTAGAAGCTGTAAAACGTGATAGTAAGCGTTCTGGTACTCAAGGCGAAAAAGTAGATTTAGCGTTACTTGTTGATGGTTTGCAAGCAGAGCGTGAACAAGGCATTACTATTGATGTTGCTTATCGTTATTTTTCAACCGATAAGCGCAAGTTCATTATTGCAGATACGCCAGGGCATGAGCAATATACCCGTAATATGGCAACAGGTGCATCAACGTGTAATTTAGCAGTCATCCTGATTGATGCCCGCTATGGTGTACAAACCCAAACACGTCGTCATACATTTATTGCTGCGCTACTTGGTATTCGTAATATCGTGGTTGCGATTAATAAAATGGACTTGGTGGATTATTCTGAATCGAAATTCCAACAAATCCAAAAAGATTATTATGACTTTGTTGGGCAATTAGGTAATCGCCAACCAGCTGATATTCATTTTGTGCCTATATCAGCATTAGATGGTGATAACGTGGTCAATGTGTCTGAAAATACGCCTTGGTATCAAGGTCAGACCTTAATGAAAATTTTGGAAACGGTTGAAATTGCAGCAGATACAGCACGTCAAGATTTTCGTTTTCCTGTGCAGTATGTTAATCGTCCACACTTAGACTTCCGTGGTTTTGCTGGTACTGTCGCGCTAGGCTCAGTAAAAGTAAATGATGAAATTGTGGTCTTACCATCAGGTAAGCAAAGCCGCGTCAAAGAAATTGTTACCTATGATGGTGCATTACCTGAAGCAAAAGCGGGTCAAGCAGTCACGCTGACGCTGCAAGATGAAATTGATATTAGCCGTGGTGATGTTATTGCACATCCACATGCAGTACCACAAATTTCCCGTGCAGTCCGCGCAACTGTGGTCTGGATGGCAGAGCAGCCATTGGTGGTAGGTAAGTTATATAATGTCAAAGTGGGTACCCAAAGTGTTCCTGCAAAAGTGACTGCAATTAACTATACCATTGATGTGAATACCTTGGCTCAAGGTCAAGAACATGCAGCTTTAGACTTAAACAGCATTGCAGATGTGACGGTTGAGTTTGACCGCGCCGTTGTATTTGATGATTATAAAGACAGCCGTTATACAGGAAGCTTTATTTTTATTGATCGTTTAAGCAATGTGACTGTCGGCGCAGCCATGATTGAAGACACAGCACAATTTACCCAGCAAAAAAGTGCTGTCACTGCTGAAGAGCGTGCTGCACGATGGGGTCAAAAACCTGCTGTGATTTCCGTAACACAAGCCATTATTGCTCAAGCGCAACAATTAGAACGCGCCTTGATTCAAGAGGGCATTGTTGCACTTGTACCTGCAGATCAATCTACGGCAGTTGTTAGCGCATTGAAACAAACAGGTGTGGTCGTGATTGTGAGTGATTCTGTCACTCAAGATGTCGATACTCAAGTGACCAGTGATCAATTGGATGAAGTTGTTCATCAAATTAAAGCATTGGTTTTGCTTTAAATCCTTAAAGCAAATAAAAAAGCCTGATTTATCAGGCTTTTTTATTTTTTAGAGATCACTAATTATAGAATAAGCTGATGGTGGCCTGCGCTTTAATGGTACCTGCAGAAAGCGTGGTACTGCCATTTCTACGATAGACTGCATAAAAGCGTTTACTAATGGTTGGTGTAGTGCCTGCTGTGGTGGTTCCAAAGCTAAAGCTATCGCCATTGCCACCAAGAGGAATCGCGACATTCGATGAGTCATACATCTTGACTGATATATCTGTGGCTGTTCCTGTATTGGTCAAGTAGTAGCTTGAATTATTAACATTGTTTGCATCTAACATGACGCCAGTCATAGCTGTGCTTGCTAATCCTGAACTGCATGTAGCACTAATAGTAAATGCTGTTCTACCAGACTCACTTCCGCTACTAGCAAGCGAGCTAATATTCGTGGTTGGTAAAGTGACTGTGGTGTTTTGAACAGAGCATGTATTGGTTGCAACAGGGGTTAACACGACGCTGCTATAAATTAATGGTGAATTATAATACGTGTTAAAGCCATATGTGACATTGACATTATATGTGCCAAAAATCAGGGTTTGTGTAATGGTAGATGTTGGCACTTTTGAAAAATAAAATGTTGGGGTAAAGCGTAACCCTTGAGTGACACGATTATAGCTATTGCTATAAATATTCCATGTCCCACCATTACTGACCATACTAGGTAATGTTGTTGACGGTGTATTGGCACTGTTATTGTCAGAGACTGTAAAGTAAATATAGCCATAATTGTCAATAAACTCATTGCCTGTATTGGTCAGTTTATAATAGGTCAATCCGTTATTGCTGACACTGGTACTGGTATCAATATTTGAACCTGTTAAAGACAAAGATGAGTTTAATATTGCGCCTGTGGTATTGTTATTGGTACGTGTTAAGCAGCTGACTATTGATGCATGTGTCATCATGGATGCAGTGTATACATGAGTATCTGAGGTTGAGTTTGCTGGCGATACAGTGCCCCCACGCAATAAACCTGAGCTAATGGTACAGTCATCAGCAAAAGCAGGGTCACTGAGTAAACACGTGATGAAAAACAGAATGAATAATATTTTGTTCATTGGCACACCACATTCAACATTTGAAATTTCTTTCTGATGGTTTTTTTGCTTAAAAGTTCATAACTTGGTGGGATGACACACATTTGTGGATGATCAACACCCCATTTTACAGTCAGAGGTTCTTTTAAGCTCATTTCTGCATCAATAAACAATTGATTAGACTGTCCCATGATTGCAATCGTTTGATTAGCACTATTTTTTACTTCAATCCCCATAGGGATTTGAACATGATGAGGGGTATCTACATTCAGTAAAATATTAGAGGTTTTTTTGGTTTCAAAGGTGAGCAGGGTTGAGCTATAACGTCTTGGAATCACCTGTGATTGGTTGTTGGTTAACAGCACATCAAGGGGCAGATTTTTACCATTAATGCTTAACGTATTACTGTGGTATGGGTCAACCAATGGATAAATGGCATTGCCAAAACGGTCAAGGGTAATGCCCCAAGCATTGCTGACTTCTGTGCCTTGTGCGTCTTTGGCATGAATAATAGTAAATGTATCAGACAAATTATTAGTTAAAGTTAAGCCATAAGGGTGTAGCACCGCACCACCTTGTAGGGTGAGACCATATTGCGTTTGTCCACGTGCGTTGGCATAAGTGACACCTAGGCTTGTTCGTGGGAATAAATAATTTAAGCTTGAATTCACTGCTGAGCTTTGATTGTTTTGGTCATAATTGGTATTAATCGCATAATTCATTTGGTTACGATCACCCGATGTGCCACTGATTCCTGTTGAAATTAAATCATTGGTTTCAGTGTGCTGATAAACACTATTTGAATTCACCATGCTGTTTTTCCAATACAGTGGGAATGAGGCACTGATATAAAAGCTTTTACTTTTTGTACTATTAATGGTTTCTGCTTGGGAGAGATTAATCGAATAATTAATTCGTTTCCAAAAGTTAGAATACCCGACCAAGTATTGTTTATATTGCTTGTTATTGTTCCAATAGCTCGATTGTGTGCCTGTCACATATAAGGTTCCAAAACCTTTGCCCAATTGTTGGCGCAGAGTTAAACTGGTTTGATCTTTTAACCGAAAGGTTAAATAAAAATTATCAATTTCATCTTGCGTCAATGAGGCATTGTTCAGTAAAGAAATGGTGTTTCCATAAGAAATATAGTCTTCACTGAGTTTTTGTGTGCTGATGGTTACACTCAAATTTGATGGCAAAAAAGTATAACGATAATTGAGCTTGGCTTTCCAACCTGTTTTATTTGCTTCATTGAGTTCGGCATGGCCATATTCTGCATCAAAAGTTAAGCCACCAAATAAGCTATTTAAACCTGCACCCAATAAATAACCACGGTAATGGTCACTTATATTAGCGCCTGTATGCATTGTAAAATTATTAAATAGTCCATATTCAGCTGTTGCTTGGAGCAACTGCTCATCTAATACTTTGCGTTCAAGCTTATAACGTCCTAAGGCAAGATTATAATTAAACTGACCTGGTCGGATAAGGTTGCTATTGCCTTGCATTGGTACAATGAACTGTTTTTTTTCACCACCTTGTTCTGTGACTTGTACAGTTAAATCACCATTGGTGGCCAACGTGGTTAAGTCTTTAATCTGAAAGGCACCAACGGGTACAGTCCGTTCATAAATCTTTTGCCCATTTTGAAAAACAGATACCAATGCATTTGAATTTGCAACGCCTTCAATCGTTGGTGCATAGCTTTGCACAGACCATGGGCGCATATTCGGATCATTGGTAAGCTCAATACCACGAATTGGCGTAGATGCTAAATAGTAGGCATTGGTTAAGAAGTCACCAAATGATATACGTGAACTTATGGCAACAATATCGTGTGAAATAACATTTAATGAGGCGTAATAGCGAGCAAAATCTTGGCTGCTGTTTGACTCAAATGCACCTGCATGACGATAATTAAATCCAGCGAAATTGATGCCACCTGTTAAGCTTAAAAAATTTACTGAACTATAATCACCCGCTTTGCTATGGTCAGTATAGTGGTTAAAGTTATAGCTTAAATAAGCAGAATGTACGCCTTGATCAAATAATTGTGGATCAATATAGCCATTAGGGCGGTTATTTAGCACAACAAGGGGAATGGATAAGCTCAAAGCCAATGATGCATCATCATAAACATAACGTGCATCAGGGTTTAGTTCTTTGATCGTAATACATCTTTGATTTGCAAATTGCGCGATGATGTCATTTCGCACACCAATTTTTTTCAGTAGCGCATTGTCTAGGCATAAAGTGGCAGGTTTTTTGGGGTCGGGCTGCCAAAATTCGATATTCAATTGACCATTATAAATGTCATTGACAGCCACATTGAGAATATAACGTCCAATGGGCACAGTATTTTCAGTATTGAATGCAGTTAAATCGACATTTTTATTGGCTTGACCAAATAATGCTGCCGAGTCAAAAGATAAAGTATCTTCAGCTTGCGCAGAATGGGTCAAAATACAATGTGATACAGCCACCATCAACAGAGTTTTGAATGCTGAGTTGTTGTACATGATACATACTAGTCTATTTTTGCATTAAAAGAGGCTGTGCCACCAAAATCATTAATTAAAGTATAATTGATGGTTTGTGGCATGGCTGTTTTTACACTAAAGCGTGTTTCACTCAGTGGTGCAATCATTAACGGGGCTGTATAAGGTTCTTTGCTGCCTGAACCACTATTTAATGTAACATCTTGAAAATTGATAAAATATGGGCTTGGATTACTAACCACAACTGTATGATCGGCTGCGCTATATTTAAATTTCAGCTTGCTATAATAAGATTCCGGCCGTTCAGTCAAATGAGATGGTCGATAAAAAACCTTAATGCGTGAACGAACTGAAATATTGAGTTTGTTTGGCTCATTTTGGCTGGTTGGAGCAACATCTAAAATATTAAACCAATATAAAGACTCACGATCTTTTGGAAGTTGTGAGGTATCTTTGGCAATTAAACGCAGCATTTGACCTTTTTGCGCCTCAATTCGAACCAGTGGGGGTGTTAGAATAAATGGAATACGATCCGCAGGTGGGATTTCTTTAGGATTACCATCATCTAACCAGGATTGAACTAAGGACGCACGTTGGTCAGGGTTATTCAATTGAATAACCACTTGGTTTTGGTCTGATGGAAAGATAATACGTGTTCCTGTAATGGTTACACCAGCAAAGCAACCTTGCGTACTGATTAAACTTAACAACAGGGCGTTAACATATTTTTTCACGTGATATATCCTTCTATCAACCCATTCAAACGATTGTATTACTTATAGATTAGTGAATAATCTACTTTGCCGATCACAGTGCCAGCAGTTGTTGCTGCAGTCGCATAATACTGTGCATAGTACGGGTAGGTGTAGGTTGCAGTATTTGACGTGTTGGTACCTGTGGTTACGGTTGATGTTGTTTGTGAAGATGCATCGGCAGATAAATTAATTACCGTTTGCGCGCTGTTTAATAGTTGGATATCAACATTGGTTGCTGTACCTGTATTGATTAAACGGCCACTGGTATTAATATTAGCAACACTTGGTTCGAAGTATGGTGTTGCAATACCTGAGCTTGTGCTACAGCCTGAGCCAGTCAATACAATTTTATATGCAGTTAAACCAGATACTGCACCACTTGCTGCCAAGTTAACAATATTTGATGTTGGTAGTGTTACTGTACCACTGGTGGTAGAACCCGAGCCAATTGTTGCAGAACATGTACTGTTCACCAGTGTACCATTAAATGTGATGGTACCATCAACAGCATAAGTCGCAGAAGAAGCAAGTACAGTTAAAAGTAGCGCACTAAGAGTTTTGTTATGTTTCATGGTTTAGTCCTTTCGAAAACCGTTAACAACAAGTAACAGGGGGGTAACAATATTTAACAATGTAGTGGCATTTTATATAAAGTTTGTGGATAAATTATGAGTATTTAATCTATTTAAATAATTTATTTTTCATATAAATTCTTTTGTTTTATTCTAATTAATATATATATTTATCAGTTATTTATTTTAATTTATTTTTGACTGATTTGAAAAAAAATAATGCATGCAAATAAGTCAACGGTAAAAAAAATGTCCTAGAGACAAATTTTGCTATAAGTGTATTGTTTATGTAAAAATATGAATAAAATGTGAATGTAGTAATTCACAAATCACCACTATGCAGTCAATGGTTGTTTGTACGATGGTGAGTCTTTAAGTCTACATTTTTATAAATTATTGATTTTATTCTTGCGCTTTTCACCCTATTATAACGCGCACGTTTAGTCATACTTTAAATTAAGTTATCTTAGGGATAAGACATGAAATATATGATGCAATATTTACATTGGGGATGTTCAGCACTGATCTTATTTCCGGTCACTTTATATGCCAATGATCATCATGTAGAACAATTACAAACCATTGTGGTCACAGGAGATTCAGCACAATCTGCTTATCAAATGCCACAAAGCGATCTTTTAGGTTTAGGTCAAACAAAACTTGCCAACTTACCTTTATCTATTACAGCAATTCATCAGAATATCTTGCTTGACCAACATGCCAAATTACTCACCGATGTCGTCAAAAATGATGCTTCAGTGGGGGATGGCTATGCACCAATTGGCTATTATTCAAATTTTGTGGTGCGCGGCTTTGCTTTAGATTTAACTTCAAGTTATTTGATTAATGGTCATGTTGTACGTGGTGAGCAAAATATTGCTTTAGAAAATAAGTCCCAAGTCGAAATTTTAAAAGGCATTTCAGCCATTCAAAATGGCATGGCAACGCCAGGTGGTGTGGTTAATTATGTCACTAAACGTCCAGCAAACATTCGTAGTATCTCTTTAGATGTCGATCAATATGGCGATCGAACATTATCCACTGATTTAGGTGGCTTTTTAGGCTCACAACAACAATTTGGCTATCGCGTGAATTTGGCACAACAAGACATTCGTCCGTATGTGAATTATGCCAATGGCCAACGCTATTTTGGTGCTTTGGCCTTAGATTGGCAGATTAATCCGCAATCTAAAATAGAATTTAACATTGAAAATCAACAACAAAAACAGCGTTCTGTGCCAGGCTATCAATTGTTGGATGGGCAAGTACCGCAAGATGTCAGTTGGTCACGGTTGCTTGGTTACCAAAGCTTTAGCCGTCCTGTTAAAAATAATAGCTTAAATGCAGATATCAATTACCAGTACATGATAAATGATGATTGGCATGCCAAAATCTCTGCATCGCATAGCCAAGTTGTGATTGATGATTATTCGGCATTTCCTTATGGCTGTTATGCTTCAACATGTGTATATAGTGGTTTAGGTAATACATTTGATCAGCATGGCAACTATGATATTTATGACTTTAGAAGCCCTGATGATACATTTAAAACGCAGCATTATATTGCTGAGTTAAATGGCAAACTAAGCACCGGTCCAATTCATCATCAGTTACGTTTACAAGCATCTGTGCTTAATAAGTCAAGAACACGTTATGAAGGCATAAACGAAGTTATTGGCTCAGGCAATATTTATCAAGATACTACCGATTTTACACCTGCAGTTGCAGATCTAGGTGCACGCTATAAATCACTTTCTAGCAAACAGCAAAGCATTTTATTGACTGATTGGATCGATTTATCTTCTGCTTGGTCTGTGTTATTAAGTGGCCGTTGGGTTCATTTAGATGAACAAGCGTATCAAGTCAACACCTTAGCAAGAGATACCGATTTAACGAAGTTTTTACCTCAAGGGGCACTTATTTATCGCCCAACAGAGCAAACCACTTTATATGTAAGTTATGCCAAAGGGTTGTCTGATGGGGGTGTTGCGCCGTGGTTTACCGACAATGTAGGGGTGACTTTAGCACCGAAGCAATCAGCACAGTATGAATTTGGGGTAAAACAACAGTGGAACAAACTGTTAGCAACCCTTGCTGTATTTGACTTGAAACAAGACAACCAATATAGCCAAATTACAGATACAGGCAGTTTTGCTTTTGTTCAAGAAGGTAAACAACATAACCGAGGCCTTGAGCTGTCTTTAAGTGGTGCGGTAACACCGCGACTTGATGTGTTGTCAACGCTAACTTATACCAAAGCACGGTTAGAAAACGTGAATACAGCGCTTTATGCAGGTCATCAAAT
The DNA here is from genome assembly GCF_900197575.1 of Acinetobacter apis. GTDB lineage: Bacteria > Pseudomonadota > Gammaproteobacteria > Pseudomonadales > Moraxellaceae > Acinetobacter > Acinetobacter apis. Next base: position 454,043 of record NZ_FZLN01000001.1, read on the forward strand.
TCAAAATGTGCCTGAATGGCGTTTTGCCACAACAATGGCATATCGTTTGCCAATTCTAAATGATCAAATGAAAGTTTTAGCAGGCATGCAAGCAAGCTCAAGTAAATATGCAGACCGTGCTGCTACAGCAGACGTTGCGGGATATACTGTGTTTAATTTAGGGGCTGTATATTCAAGTAAGCTTGCTGGATATGACACGACATGGCGTTTTAATGTGAATAATATTTTCAATAAAAAATATTGGCGTGATGTTGGTGGTTTTATGGGTGATGATTATATGTTTCTTGGCAACCCTAGAACAGCACAATTGTCAGTAACTGTGAAGTTCTAATGGTTAAACAAGGCGGTATAAAATACCGCCTTTTGAAATTAAACATACTGTATATCAATGTATTGTTCAATTTTCTCAGAATTCATATGATGTAAATGATCCAAAAATGCCACATTAAAACTGCCAATGGTTTGATATTGCTGTGCAGCCAAATGACCTGCAATCGCAAAATGGACATGTGCTGCAATGGTTGCAATGCTGATTGGTGCAACAGCGCAATATGCAGCAATTAAAGCACCTAATGCACAACCTGATGCTGTGACTTTGGTTTGTAAAGCTGAACCGCCATTGACTTGAATTACACCCTTTAAGTCATGGGCTAGAATAAAGTCTGAGCTACCTGAAATTGCAATACAGCTGCTGTGTGTAAGCAGTGTTTTTGCATATTGATACACCTCTTTACTGTTTAATGTACTGTCAACGCCTTTGTTTTCACTATGTTGACCTGCCAATGTGCTGATTTCTGAAGCATTACCACGGATGACACTTGGCATATATTGAAGCAGTTCATGTGTCATGTCACGGCGCCAAGGTAAAATTGCACTATATCCCACAGGGTCTAACACCCAAGGAATTTGGTGTTGCTGTGCGGTGCGTGCTGAAATTTGCATTGCTTGCATTTGCTCAGATGTCGGCGTGCCTAAATTAATGCTGAGTGCTTGACTAATTTTAGTAAACGATTCTGCTTCAAATGGATTGTCTATCATCGCAGGGGATGCACCACAAGCCAACAGCACATTGGCTGCATAATTGCTTGCCACCTGATTCGTAATACATTGTACTAAAGGGTTTTGAGCATGGAGATTATGCCAAGCAGCAATGACTTGTACTTTAATGTCTTCTAAAGCCTGATGCATAAAGCAATTCCTTTTCAATTATTGAGTAAAATAATGGTCTTGATGTTTGCAATGACGGCAAATCAATGAAATATATTCCGCAGTATCATATTCGACCTCCAAATCATGAGAACCACAATACATACAGCGTTTATCGGAATAAAAGCTCAAGCGAGGTGATACTTTTTTCCATAAATGCCAAATCGGCTGGCTTAATACGCGTTGGTCATGTTTTAAAAATTTAAAATATAAAATTTCACCCATTTTATTAAAGGGTAGGTTTTCAGGTCTTGGATAGTTGGGTGTTTCCCATTTTTGGGCAATTGCACGTTCTCGATATTGGGCAACGGTCTTTTTTAAGCGATGGGTATTCACAAAACCATCATTTTTAGCTTGTAAGACATTTTCTTTATGTAAATAGCTTAATGCGGTATAAATAAGGTGAAAAATCTGTTCCACAGCAAGTTGTTCTAATAAGCGATAGCATAGCTGCTGAAATGTGTGGTGTCCTGCAATTTGTACATTCCATGTTTTGCAAATAGACATTGTAAACTGCATAATTTCTTGATAAAGCATCATATATAATGCGCTTTTGACTTCATCACTGTGTTCGAATGGCACACCTTGACTTAAATCTTGATAAAACCAATCTCGAAGCTGCTGAGTAATACTAAACAAGCTCGGTTCGGTATAACCATCTAGACGTACATTAATATAATAAATCGCAGCTTCACTTTCAGGGTCTGTACGTAAAAAAATACCCTCTTTTTCGAGTTGTTTAATTATGGCGTGTTGAAAGGGAATATTGGGTGAAATTGGCGCAAATTTAATTTGTTCCCAATGAACGTACTCATCATGCCCAGAGTCTTCTTTAACTCGATCATCTAAAATAGCCAATAAAAACAACTTATTCAAAAAAGATATTTTTTCTAAACGATGAACTTCAATGTCTTTATATTTTCGCTTTCTCAACTCTTGGTGGCGTGTTTGTTTTAAGGCTTTTTTACGCTGCTCTTTGCACTGATCACAATGGCAATTATGATTGCCATGTTGAAACACACGGTGCTGACAATGGCTGCACTCATGAAATTGAATATCTTGGTCAAATTGTTCACCCTGTACCCAATACATAGCCGCTTTACATAAAGGGCATAGGGTACTGCTGTCTAACTGCTTTTGAGTGACTTGAATAAACATGCTTATTCATCCAACAAAGAAACATGCCATTATACAAATCTTCTCAAAGACATGTTAAGTTCAATTGTTGTTTTTATAATAGATTCAACTTGAAATTGGCATATGAATTGTATGATTAAAACAGTTAAAGTAATTTTTAAGTGACAATCCGATTGGAAAAGAAGGAAAAACCCCAATGTAATACGGATACATGTTTACCGCGCGACAGATAAATTTTAAACACCATAGCTGGTTTACTTTATTCAAATATAGGATTGAACATGAATATTGCACAGGACCCTGTGATTTACACAGATGAAACTGTTTTTTTAAAAGACTATCAAAAACCAACTTTTCTTGTAAATTCAGTCTATTTAGACATACAAGTGTATGATGATCATACCATTGTGGACGCTGTATTAGACATGAAACGCCAAACATCAGGTAATTTAGTCTTACTTGGTCGCGATATTGAGTTAAAAGAAGTGCAGCTCAACGATCAAGTATTATCAGCTGAGCAATACCAATTAGATGCAGAGCAGTTGGTGATTTTAAATGCCCCTGAACATGCCATCATTAAAACCAAATCTATTATTCACCCAGAAAGTAATACCATGCTTGAAGGTCTTTATCAGGCTGGTGATATTTATGTGACCCAAAATGAAGCAGAAGGGTTCCGTAAAATTACATTTTATCCTGACCGTCCTGATGTTTTATCGGTATTTACAACACGTGTTGAAGCCAATAAAAAATTTCCTGTGTTGCTTGCCAATGGTAATTTATTAGAAACAGGTCAAGCCGGTGATGATCGTCATTATGCAATTTGGGAAGATCCAACCAAAAAGCCATCATACTTATTTGCATGCGTTATTGGTGATTTAGCTGTTCTAAAAGACAGCTATGTGACGTCTGAAGGCCGTGAAGTGGCTTTAGAAATTTATGCTGAAGACAAAGATATTCCAAAATGCCATATTGCCATGGAAGCACTAAAGCACTCTATGCGCTGGGATGAGGAACATTATGGCTTACCATATGATTTGGACAATTATATGATTGTGGCTGTCAGCCAATTCAATATGGGTGCGATGGAAAATAAAGGTTTAAATATCTTTAATACATCATGTGTATTGGCAGATGAAGCGTATACCACTGATGATGCGATTATGCGTGTACAAGCGGTGATTGCTCATGAGTACTTCCACAATTGGACAGGCAACCGTATTACATGTCGTGATTGGTTTCAATTGTGTTTAAAAGAAGGTTTAACGGTTTTTCGCGATCAATCTTTTTCAGAAGATTTACAATCGGCAGCGGTTCAGCGAATTGATGATGTTTCAGTTTTAAAAGCGCATCAATTTCCTGAAGATGCAGGTCCATTATCGCATCCACCACGACCTGATCATTTTGTAGAAATTAATAACTTCTATACCATGACTGTGTATGAAAAAGGTGCGGAAATTAACCGTATGATGGCCAACTTATTGGGTAAAGAGAAATACCGTCAAGGTACAGATGAGTATTTCCGCCGTCATGATGGACAAGCTGTGACTGTAGAAGATTGGGTATATGCATTGTCTGCAGGTTCTGGCATCGACTTATCTGCATTTTTGTTGTGGTATTCTCAACCAGGGACACCAAGCCTTGTGGCAGAAGGGCAATATGATCAAGCGACCGAAAGCTATCGTTTGACTTTCAAGCAGCGCTTAAAAGCACATCCTAAATACCCTAATTTAAAACCTGTGCCTATTCCAATTGCACTTGCTTTATTTCATCCAAACACAGGTGAACAATATCCGCTAAATTCAACTGCATTGGTATCAAATCAACCAGATGGCGTATATCTTTTTGATCAAGAAGAGGCTGTAATTGAATTTACAGGGTTAACTGAGCAACCAGTTGTTTCATTATTGCGTAATTTCTCAGCACCTGTAAATTTAGAGTTTGATTATTCAGATGAAGATTTAGCGTTTTTAATTCAGCATGAAACCAATGGTTTTAATCAGTGGCAAGCTACACAAACATTACTTGAACGTATTTTGTTGAAAGACCATGTGGCTGATATTTATATTCAAGCATTAACTCATGCTTTACCGCAATTAATTCAGAAAGATCCATTATTGGCATCACGTTTACTCGATGTGCCTTCAGAGAGTTATTTAGCCAGCCGTATTGATCATAACTACCAACCATTTACTGTATTTGAAAAGCGTGAAGCATTATTAAATGCGCTTGCACAACATTTGGGTGGTTTTTGGAAAGAAACTTATCATGCATTAAATCCTGCATTACAAACTGAGTTTTCTCAAGCCAAAGGTGAACGTGCATTACAAAACATCATGTTGTCATTTATGGCGCGTCAAGGTGATGCCGATGTATTTACGCTTGCAGAGCAACAATTCTACCAAAACAAAAATATGACTCAGCGCGTGGGTGCACTGAAAGTATTGGTATGGAATGATGCACCGATTGCGAAACAAGCACTGCAAGATTTTTATGATCAATTTAAAGATGAAGCACTATCATTAGATTTGTGGTTTATGTTGCAAGCCGCTCATCCACAAGCGACAAGAGAGACGATTCAAGCATTAACTGAACATCCTGATTATGATTTAGGCACGCCAAACCGTATTCGTTCTGTGCTTGGTGGATTAAATAGTCATCCTGTACATACATGGGATTTTGGTGTTCAGCATGTGATTGATCTTGCAATTTATCTAGATCAAAAAAATCCAATTCTAGGTGCACGGTTATTACAAGTGTTATCACGTTGGTATACTTTGGCTGAACCAAAGCGTAGTGAAGTGAAAGACGTTTTATTGGCCTTGCAAGGACAAGTAAAGTCTAAAAATGTGGTTGAAACATTAACTAGTATGTTAAGCGCATAAGCTCGTTAAATAAGCTTTTAACCTAGAACACCCTTTGATTTCGGTCAAAGGGTGTTTTTTATATGTAGTGAGTTTACCAATGGTTAAGATTGATATTATCGTGTGTGTTTTTAGCTGATTTGGCTACAAAGTGCATTGACTTTAGGCTATGGTAAATACCATAGAGTGATCAAGAGTGCATATAAATGAAAAGAAAAAAGCTAGTCACTGTGACAGCATTGGCAATTGGCTTAGCCACATTGGCTTATCGCAAGAAAAAACATGCTGAACATCGTCCTCATGCGGTAGATCAGATTAACCTTGAACGTTATTTAGGTCAGTGGTATGAAATTGCGCATCTACCCAATTACTTCCAAAAAACATCAAGTACAGACACCACGGCATCTTATCGCTTAAATCCAGATCAAACCATCGCGGTAAAAAATCGCTGTTTAGATCCTAAAGGGCGAGTACGTATCGCACAAGGTACAGCCTATGCACAAAATAAAGGTAAAAGTGAACTGAAGGTCAGCTTTTTACCAAAAGGATTAAAGTGGCTGCCTTGTTCGAAAGGGGATTATTGGGTTTTACGGATTGATCCGCATTATCAAACTGCATTGGTTGGAGATGGCGCTCACAAATATTTATGGTTGTTATCAAGAACGCCAACAATTGCGCAAGATACATATGATTCATTTATTGCAACAGCGAAAGAACAAGGCTTTCCTGTAGAAAAACTACATCGAACTCAACATACGCGGTCGCAATAAATCTATCAAAGCAATGATCTTTAATGCATCATCATTGCAAAGAAGATCATTGTGTTCAGTTAAACAATACCGCCGTTTGCACGAATAATTTGACCATTGATCCATGCACCATCAGCACCCACCAAAACAGATACAATATTGGCAATATCTTCTGGAGTACCTAAGCGTTTAAGAGGAATCATTTGTGTCATTTTTTCAATTAATGCATCTGATTTTCCATCTAAAAACATATCTGTTGCAGTCGGTCCAGGGGCAATGGCATTGACATTAATATTTCGACCTTGTAACTCTTTGGCCAAAATAGTGGTTAAGGTTTCTATCGCAGCTTTAGTGGCTGCATAAATACTGTAGTTTTCAAGTTTTAAACCCACTACACTGCTCGAAAAATTGACAATACTGCCGCCATCTCTCAGTAAATTTGCAGCTTCTCGTAAAGTATTAAAACTGCCTTTTAAATTGACTTGAATTAATGCATCAAACTCTTGGTCAGAAACCTCTGCTAACGGGTTTAATTTCATAATTCCTGCGTTATTTACCAAGACATCGATACCGCCATAAGTGGTGTAAATGTCATTAAACATGTCTTTAACCGCTTGAGGGTCAGAGATATCTGCTTGAAAAGAAACAGCCTGATGCCCTAATCCGTTAATTTCTTCTATGACTTCAGCAGCAGCATCTGCACGACCTGCATAATTAACAATGACTCGATATCCATCTTGGCTTAAACGCTTTGCAATTGCAGCACCAATACCACGTGATGCCCCTGTAACCAGTGCCACTTTTTGATCTGTCATGATGATTCCTATTGTTTAGATGATGGCGTCATAACTACATTAGCGACTTATACTTAAAACAATACTGTCATATATTCAGCCTTTGTATATTTATGGTAGAGCCTGTGCTGAATTAATTTTCATGTAGCATAGAGTGAATAATACTTGAAAAATTAATTGCAGGTTGGCTGTGGTAATCATGCTGATATGCAAGACCTAAACTGACTTTGGGAGTATCAGGGTGAAGCATACAATATTGAATTCCTTTAATTTTAACCTGCTGTGTAGATTCTGGCACCAACGATACACCTAAGTTGGCAGCCACTAACGATAAGATAGATACAATTTGTGGTGCGCTTGGGCCAAACTTAGGTTCAAAGCCACTTTGCCGACATGCCAATAAAGTGACATCATGTAAGCCTGCACTAACCTCATAAGGTGAAACAATAAAAAACTCATCTTTAAGTTGGCTAAGATGAATATAAGGCTGTTGCTGGTTGTCAAAATGACTTGGTACTGCAGCAACTAAGTTTTCATAGATGAGTGGTTGGATGCAAAGTTGAGTAGGATATTCATCTGGTGTGCGGATGATGGCAATATCAAGCTCATTTTTAACTAAGGCATCAATTAACAGTAATGAATTTGCTTCTTGCAAAACTAAATTAATTTCAGGATAAATTTTTTGAAACTGTTTAATGGCTTTAGGAATGAGTGGATTTAAAATAGCGGTACCTGTGAACCCTAAATGCAACTCACCAAGTTCACCATTGGCTGTACGTTGTGCCATGGTGATGGCCTGTTGCAACTGTTCTTCAATACTTGCTGTTGCATGTAATAAGGCTTGACCTGCAGCGGTCAGCTCAGCACCATGTGAGCTACGATAAAAAAGTTCTACACCAATTTCATCTTCTAAATGCCGAATTTGCATACTGAGTGGAGGTTGGCTAATGCCTAAATATTGCGCTGCTTTAGAAAAGTTTTGATGTGTTGCTACAGCTCTAAAGTATCTGATATGACGAATATCCATATATTTTTTATATGACTTTATAATGATTAATATATTATACATATACACGGTGAATTGTTAACCTAATACATATCGTACTAAAACAACGAAATATTAGGCATAATAATGAAAACTCATTCTGCTGCAGTGACACTGGAGCAAGATTCTAAGACCACCACTTCCAACGAGCAGCAAGGCATACATTTTGGTTCTCGAGTATATCAAAAAGCAGGGTTTGCCTTGTTTTTGCTTGGATTTGCAAGCTTTTCCTTAGTGTATTGTGTGCAGCCTTTATTGCCTGAATTTACGCGAGCATTTCATATCAGTGCGAGTACTAGCGCATTGGCATTGTCATTAACCACAGGGTTTTTGGCATTTTCAATTGTGCTCTCTAGCGCATTTTCGCAAGCATTGGGCCGAAAGGGATTAATGTTTGCATCAATGTCTTGTGCAGCTTTATTAAATATTATTTGTGCCTTAACGCCGAATTGGCATTTACTCTTAATTGCACGTGCAATAGAGGGCTTTATTTTAGGTGGTGTACCTGCTGTGGCGATGGCATGGATTGCTGAAGAAATGCATCCTTCTTCATTAGCCAAAACCATGGGACTATATATTGCAGGGACTGCTTTTGGTGGCATGATGGGGCGAGTTGGTATGGGTTTACTGACTGAGTATTTTTCTTGGCGTACTGCAATGGAAATTCTTGGTGTTACTTGTATGATCTGTGCAATAGGTTTTTATAGTTTACTTCCTGCATCCAAAAATTTTGTTGCTAAAAAAGGGATAAATTTTAAATTCCATTGTCAAACATGGAAAGGGCATTTAAAAACGCCAAGCTTGGTGGTTGCATATAGCATTGGTTTTCTAGTGATGAGTATTTTTGTGACACTCTTTAACTATGTCACGTTTCGACTTTCTGCTGCGCCGTATTCACTAAGCCAAACCCAAATCAGTTTAATCTTTTTGTCTTATAGTTTTGGAATCGTATCATCTTCGATTGCAGGACATATGGCAGAAAAGGTGGGCCGAACGCCTATTATGTATTTAGGCTTTATCTTTATGCTGATCGGAGCATTGAGTACATTAAGCGCACATCTTTATGCAATCATTATTGGCATTGCATTTGTGACCACAGGTTTCTTTATTGTTCATGCCATTGCAAGCAGTAATGTCAGTTCAAATGCTAGAACCCATAAGGGCCATGCAACATCACTTTATTTATTATTTTATTATTTAGGTTCCAGTGTTGTCGGTTCATTTGGTGGTGTGTTTTGGCAATATGGTGGATGGCATGCTGTTGTATTATTAAATGTCGTGTTAATTTTAATTGCATTTATTATTATTACTTGGTCAGTGAAGAAAAAATTAAATTTAAGATAACTCTGCTTTATCTCTCAGCAGCACAATGAATAGGGTGCTGCTTTTTTATGTATAAAATTCTAAAAATACCTAGCATTTTGATTGAATCGAATTGTTGTACTTTAATATTCTACATCACCCAAAAAATTGAGCTCGTTTAAACTAGCCATATGAAATCATTTGGTGGTAGCATGGAATTTATGGTGATTATTACAATAACAATTGATTAGGTCTTAAAATGAAAAGCGCTTCTGCTCTCTCAGAGCAAGAACAGATAAAAGCCACACCAACAGATCATCATAAAATACATTTTGGTTCATCTGATTATAAAAAATCAGGTTTGGCTTTATTTTTGATGGGATTTGCAAGTTTTTCATTGGTCTATTGTGTGCAGCCTTTATTTATTGAACTCAGTAAAACATTTCAAATCAGTGCAGGGACCAGTACGTTTGCGTTGTCACTCACCACAGGTTTTTTGGCATTTTCAATTGTATTGTCAGGCGCTTTTTCTCAAGCATTGGGACGAAAAGGACTGATGTTTTTTTCAATGTTCTTTGCAGCGATACTTAATGTGTTATGCGCGGTAATTTCTAATTGGCATGTATTGCTGATTTCGCGGGCAATGGAAGGTTTTATTTTAGGTGGTGTACCAGCTGTGGCCATGGCATGGATTGCTGAAGAAGTCCATCCTTCATCATTACCAAAAACAATGGGGTTGTATGTTGCAGGAACTGCATTTGGTGGCATGATGGGGCGCGTTGGCATGGGACTCTTAACAGAGTATTTCTCATGGCGTATTTCGATGAGCATTTTAGGATTAATTTGTGCTTTGTGTGCAATTACATTTTACATGTTATTGCCTGCTTCAAAGCATTTTGTCGTAAAAAGAGAATTTAATTTAAAATCTCATGGAAAAATCTGGTGGATGCATTTGAAAACACCAAGCTTAGCAATTGCATATGCGTTTGGTTTTTTAATCATGAGTATTTTTGTCACATTATTTAACTACATGACTTTCCGTTTGGCTGCTGCACCTTATTTTTTAAGCCAAACCCAAATTAGTTTGATTTTTTTATCATACAGCTTTGGCATTATTTCATCTTCGCTAGCAGGACATTTGGCCACCCAATTTGGGCGTATGCCAATGATGTGTATTGGGCTTTTAGTCATGTTGATGGGTGCATTATGTACACTCAGTATGGGACTGTTTACTATTATTGTCGGAATTGCTTTGGTCACGACAGGTTTTTTTATTGTGCATGCCATTGCAAGCAGTAATGTCAGCACTTATGTTAAAGTGCATCAAGGTCATGCAACATCGCTTTATCTGTTATTTGGTTATCTTGGTGCCAGTGTAATGGGGTCTTTTGGTGGTGTTTTTTGGCAGCATAGCGGATGGAACGGCGTGATTATACTCAGTGTGATACTGACTATTATTGCTTTTACTTTAATGTTTTGGGCAGTGAAACGCCAAATTAGCCTAAGTTAAGATTGGATTAACTTATAATAAAGTGCAGTGCCTGCATATGATAAGTCAGAGTTTAATGCAAAGTCAGGGATCACGCCTGCTCGAGTATAATTTAGCTGTTGATAGAGCTGTTCTGAAACATCACCTTCACGGGTATCTAAAATAAGTAAGTGTAGCTCCAATGCTTTGGCATAAGTTTCTAATTGCGTCATGAGCTGTGTTGCAATGCCTTGTTTGCGGTGAGATTGTTTAACCATTAATTTTTCAACTTCACCACGGTGTTTTGCATTGGCTTTTGGAGATAATCCTAATTGTACAGCCGCGATAATTTGGTCATTGTCTCGTACAACAAATAGTTGTGATCTACCGTGTTGCATTGCTTGATCGACATCTTGCCAATATTGTGTTGCTTCAGCAACACATAAAGGCGCTAGAAATCCAATAGATGCACCACTGTTTACACAATCGATCAGGAGTTCAGTGAGTGAAGTTTGATCGGCTGCTATTGATGAAATATGTTCGATAGGGTAATTGGTCATTTGCTTAATCTCTTTGATTATAAGCTTGAAATAGCAAGATTAATGCCAAAGGTAATAAATAATAGCCCAACCAGACAAGTTGAACTGCTTGCCAATTTAATATTTTGTGTAAAATAATTCGCCAATTTTGAACCTGCAAAAATGAGTATGGTTAAGTAAACCAGACTCATTGTTTCTAATATAATAGATAAAACAAAAAAACTGAGCAGGGGAGACGCACTATTTGGGTCAACAAATTGAATGAAAAAAGACAATAAAAAGAAAATAGCTTTTGGGTTTAAAAGGCTAATGGTTAAAGCTGTTTGATAAGGTTTAATGTGCCGCTGTGGGATGGCATCAGGTATTGGTGCTGTAGGTAAATGGCGTTTTTTCCAAATAGATACACCATGTTTTATTAAATTTATACCAAGGTAAGACAAATATATTGCACCGACAATTTTTAAGCCAATAAATATAATTGGAAAGGCATGTAAGATGGATGCTGCACCAAAGACAGTTGCTAGAATTAAGATTAAATCACCTGTTAATACCCCTAAAGCTGCGAGATAGCCAATTTTTACTCCATATTTTGCAGATGTAGAGAGCACATAAAATGAATTAGGACCAGGCAAAACAACAATGAACAGCGAGCCGAGTATAAATGTTGATAAATTAATCACACCTAACACAATAACACCTTAGATAAAAATTCAGCCGATACACATATCATGTATCGGCTGATAACTGTTCAGATTCAAACATTTATTTTTTAATTTCAGCGCTATTGCCCAAAGACTGACGTAATAGTTCGCTTAATTGTTCACGTGCTTTAATAAAGCCATCAATACCAGATTGTAAAAGTTGGAAGGCCATTAAATCTTTTTCGAGTTGTTGTTTAAAATCTTGCTCAGAAATGGCATTTGCAGTTTCATTTTGCTGTGTTGGTAATGTTAGCTGTGCTGTAACTGCATGAGTTTCTTGCTCAAGTTGAGTTAGAATCGCAGGTGAAATCGTGAGTAGGTCACAGCCTGCAAGACCAAGCACTTGTGCTGTACTTCTAAAGCTTGCACCCATAATTTCAGTTTTAATCGCATGTGATTTGTAATACTGATAAATTTCTTTGACTGACAAAACACCAGGGTCTTTTTCAATAGGGTATTCGCTGACATTTTCAGCTTTTTTATACCAATCTAAGATACGGCCAACAAATGGAGAAATAAGTTTTACATTCGCATCAGCACAAGCTTTGGCTTGATGTAAGCCAAAAAGTAATGTCAAATTACAATTAATGCCTTCAGCTTGTAGTACTTTGGCAGCTTGAATACCTTCCCACGTTGATGCAATTTTAATTAAAATACGTTCAGAAGAGACGCCATAGCTTGCATAAAGTGCCAGTAATTCTTTGGCTTTAGCAACAGTTGCATCGGTATCATAAGACAAATTGGCATCGACTTCAGTTGAAACGCGACCTTCAATTAATTTTAAAATTTCAACACCAAGCTTCACTGTTAAAATATCTATAGTGCGTTCAATCAATTCATCAGATTGGTAGCCTTCTTTTTTTGCTTGATCATATGCATTTTCAATCAAAGCAAGGTTTTCTTTTTGCGTGGCTGCAGCTGTAATTAATGATGGGTTCGTGGTTGCATCCAGTGGACGAAAATTTTGGATTGCAGTTAAATCGCTGCTATCAACAACAATAGTAGTTAATTTTTTTAATTGAGATAAAGCTGATTGAGTCATTGTTCCATCTTTTAAGTGGGTCATTGGTTACTTTATACCATATCTCTTGGCAAGATTTATGAAACACGTGATGAGGTTGTTTATTTATTATGTTGTTGTTTCGCATATGCAATTAAAAATTGGCTTGCTAACCCAAGCGCATTTTCTTTGTGCCAAACCAAATCTACAAAATAAGTGAGTTTGGCGGTGAATTCTTGGATATTTAACTTTTTAAGGTGCTTTGCGTCTTGATCGGTCATTTTAAGTGATTCCATTGGAATAAATCCCCAACCTAAACCATGCTGAATCATTGAAAGTGCAAGATGATGTTGATTGGTACGCCAATACATTTTGGAAAATAACAATTCAGGTTTCACAGTGTTGTCGCGTGTGGTAACAATAATTTGTCGAAAGTTAAATAAGTCTTGCATGCTGACTTGTTCAAGCTGTGCCAAAGGATGGCTTTGATGGGCAATTGGCACAATAGATTCTGTTAATAGCTCAACGAACTCTTCTCGATGATCTAAAATCTCGCGTTCAAACAGCAGGGCAAACTGCACTTGTCCTTGAACTAACATCTTTAAGGCATCTTCTTGGGGGGCAGTAAAAATATTAATCTCAAGACTTGGGAATGCTTTTTCTAAAACCAAAATATAATTGATCCAATTAATGTAAATTAATTCAGATGCAATCACTATATTTAAAGCTGTTTCTAACCCTTGCCCTAAAGAGAGAGCGTGTTGCTTCCACTGATTCATTTCACTGAGTAAATATAAAGTCTTTTGGTAGAGGTTATGTGCAGCAGGTGTTGGAATAGGCTCTCTACCAATTCGCTCAAATAGTTGAATGTTTAAATCAATTTCTAAATTGGCAATTGACATACTCACAGCAGATGGAACCTTACCCAAAACACGTGCTGCCGCTGAAAAAGAACCTGTTTCAATCACGGTTTTAAAGATAATAAGGTGCTCTTGATTAATATTCATCTATCAATAATTCTGAAAGGTTCTGACTTTGGTTATCAATAAAATACAATAAAATAGTCAGTATTCAAACGACTAACGAGGATTTTATGCTGATCACTAAAAAAAGATTAGTTCATGCTATGACTTATGAAGTGATTTTACTGATTATTATTGCGATTGCTTTAAGTACAATTTTAGAAATGCCGCTTGAAGTGACAGGAGGTCTTGGTATTGCAATGGCCATTACATCTGTGCTTTGGAATATAGTATTTAATACTTTATTTGAAAAGTTTGAACAAAAAAAACAGTTAAAACGAACAATTCCAGTACGTATATTACATGCAATTGGTTTTGAGGGTGGATTGTTATTATTTACTATTCCTATGGTTGCTTATGCATTAAACATTAGTTTTTGGAATGCATTGTTATTAGATTTAGCCATGACCATTTGTATTTTGTTTTATACATTTATATTTCAGTGGTGTTATGACACCATAGAACAACGTATTTATTCTAACTAAGTTAATAATATGAATAAATTGATTAAATACAATGATGTTTCAAACAAAAAAATAGCCGCTTTCGCGGCTATTTTTAATTTAATTCATATAGGATGAATTAGATTTTACCTACTAGATCGATTGAAGGCGCTAGAGTTGCATCACCTTCTTTCCATTTTGCTGGGCATACTTGACCTGGGTTAGCATGTACGTATTTTGCAGCTTTAACTTTACGAAGAAGTTCTTGCGCATCACGGCCAATACCACCAGCTGTAATTTCTACAACTTGGATTAGACCTTCAGGGTCTACAACGAATGTACCACGATCAGCTACGCCTTCACCTGGGATAAGCACTTCAAAGTTTTGTGCTAGAGTCCAGCTTGGATCGCCAACCATTGGGTATTGGATTTTTTTGATTTCTTCAGAAGAATCGTGCCATGCTTTATGCGTGAAATGTGTATCAGTTGATACGCCATAGATTTCAACACCTAGCTTTTGGAATTCTTCATAGTTGTCTGCAAGATCGCCAAGCTCAGTTGGGCACACAAATGTGAAATCTGCTGGATAGAAGAAGAATACAGACCATTTTCCTTTAAGATCAGCATTAGACACTTCAACAAATTGTCCGTTTTTGTATGCTGTAGCTTTAAACGGTTTAACTTCAGTATTAATTAAGCTCATTATGTGCTCCGTTGATGGCTGTGTATTTAATTTATGGTAATTAGAATAGAAAAAAATGTTTATATGGGGAAATAGTATTTTTAAATCTTTGGTATCGGAAAAATAAATGATCTTATGTTTCCGCTTTAAACTACATGCCCTTTAAATAAAATAGAGATCATTTATGACAATTCAAGTGGGTTAATAAAAAAAACTTTATGTTGCTTAGCTTTATCTCAAGCGCAGAGTGGCGTAAAATATTATGTTTAATTTACGTTTAGGATATAAGACTCAGTGCGCACAGATTTAAATCTAGATCATTTGGTTATGGCGCGTGATCGGCATCGTTTAAATCGGCTGAATCGAGATAAAAATAAACAAACTGAATATCAAACACTTTTTGAAAAATCTAATTTACAGGTCAAGTCACGCGCGGCGTCATTACCACGTATTCGCTTAAACCAAGAATTGCCTGTAACTCAATATGCAGATCGTTTGGTCGAAGCGATTCAACAACATCAAGTGGTGATTGTTGCTGGTGAAACAGGCTCTGGAAAAACCACGCAGTTACCGCAAATTGCGATGCTTGCTGGTCGCGGTTTAACAGGAATGATTGGCCATACGCAGCCAAGACGTTTGGCGGCACGCAGTGTATCACAACGTATTGCTGAAGAAGTGGGTGAGCGCTTAGGGCAATCCATTGGTTTTAAAGTTAGGTTTAATGAGCAAGGGTCGAATGAATCCATTGTCCGTATTATGACGGACGGGATTTTATTGGCCGAATTAACCCATGATAAATTCTTGACCAAGTATGACACCATCATTATTGATGAAGCGCATGAACGTTCTTTAAATATTGATTTTATTATGGGCTATTTAAAACAGCTCATTAAAAAACGTCCTGATTTAAAAGTTATTATTACATCAGCGACATTAGACGTGAACCGCTTTAGCCAATATTTTAATGGCGCACCAATTTTTCAAGTTGAAGGGCGCAGTTACCCTGTTGAGGTGGTATATCGTCCAATCTCTGAACTGTCTATCACAGGCAGTGATGATGATGAGTTTGATGCTTTTGAAGAAAGCTTACCTCGGGCTGTGGTACAAGCTGTCGAAGAGTGTTTTGCAGATGCTGATCAATCAGGACACCCTGAGCATGCAGATATTTTGGTTTTTGCAAGTACAGAACAAGAAATTCGTGAGTTGCAAGAAACACTTGAAAAGCATGGTCCAAGACATACTGAAATTTTACCGTTATACGCTCGTTTAGCGTTGTCAGAACAGCAAAAGATCTTTAATCCAAGTGGTCGTGGTCGACGTATTATTATTGCTACTAACGTGGCAGAAACTGCATTAACAGTACCCAACATCCGATACGTGATTGACAGCGGATTTGCAAGAATTTCGCGTTATAGTTATCGCTCGCGTGTACAAAGATTACCAATTGAAGCAGTATCTCAAGCTGCAGCCAATCAGCGTAAAGGACGCTGTGGTCGTGTCGCGCCAGGCGTATGTATTCGTTTATACAGTGAAGAAGACTTTTTAAGCCGTCCGGAATTCACTGAACCTGAAATCAAGCGTACTAATTTGGCATCTGTTATTTTACAAATGCAGAGTTTGGGTTTAGGCGATCTTGAACAGTTTGACTTTATTGAGCCACCCGATAATCGTTTGGTTAATGATGGTCGTAAGCTGTTGATTGAGCTTGGTGCATTAAATGAAAATAAAGGTCAATTGACAAAAGTCGGGCAAATGATGGCAAAAATGCCTATAGACCCGCGTTTGGCACGAATGATTATTGGTGGTGCACATTTTGGTGTATTACGTGAAACATTAATTATTGTCAGTGCATTGGCCGTTCAAGATCCACGTGAACGACCTGCCGACAAGCAAACTCAAGCCGATCAAAAGCATGCGCTATTTAAAGAAGCAGACTCAGACTTTTTATTTTATTTGAAGTTATGGGATACGCTTGATGCCAACAAGTCTGAAATGAGTGAAAATAAACGTCGTCAATTTGCACGTCAGCATTTTTTAAGCTGGTTGCGTTTGCGTGAATGGAAGCAGACCTATGTGCAATTGTTAGACTTGGCAGCTGGATTAAAACTTTCACTGAATGAAAAGCCTGCGAGTTACGAAAACTTGCATCGTGCGTTACTGACGGGGTTGCTGTCGTTTATTGCCAATAAAACCGATGAACGAAATGTTTATATGGCAGTCAGACAGCAAAAAGCGCGTATTTTTCCTGCGAGTACCATCCATAAATCAAATGCTTCATGGGTGATGGCTTTTGAAATGGTTGAAACATCACAGGTGTATTTGCGTTCACTGGCTAAAATTGAGCCTGAATGGATTTTGCTTGCAGCACGAGATTTATTGAAATATCACTATTTTGAG
The DNA here is from genome assembly GCF_900197575.1 of Acinetobacter apis. Taxonomy (GTDB): domain Bacteria; phylum Pseudomonadota; class Gammaproteobacteria; order Pseudomonadales; family Moraxellaceae; genus Acinetobacter; species Acinetobacter apis. Next base: position 471,392 of record NZ_FZLN01000001.1, read on the forward strand.
CCGCATTGGTCTAAAAAGGCAGGTATTGTTCGTGCTTATGCTCAAATTACATTATTTGGTTTAGTCATTGAACCAAAGCGTTTAATGAATTTCGAAAAGGTAGACCAAGCAGCAGCGCATGAGATTTTCTTGCGTGATGCACTCACCACAGGTGAACTTGGTATAGTACCGCCATTTTTAAAGCATAATTTGGCAAAGCTGTCTGAAGTTGAACGTGTCGAAGACAAATTACGTCGTCGTGACTTGGTGGTGGATGAAGAAACCATTTATCAATTTTATGCAAGCAAAGTACCTCAAGATGTTGCAAGTCGTGGCAGCTTTGAAGATTGGCGTGCTACAGTTGAAGCACAAACGCCACGTTATTTATATATTGATGAAGCATCATTGTGGCTGGATGACCGCCCAACAGTGCAACAGTTTCCTGACTATTGGCATAACGGTGCATTACGTTTAGCCACCACATATCATTTTGACCCAAGCCATGATGATGATGGCGCAACAGTAAAAATTCCATTACAAGCATTACCACAAATTGATGAAAATATTTGGTCATGGGGAATTCCGGGTTGGCGCACAGAACTAATTGAAGCCTTGCTAAAAACACTACCGAAAGATAAACGTAGAACTGTTGTACCCATTCCTAACACAGCACAACGTCTTATGCAGTTGTTAGATGCTACACACTTACGTCAACATGTACTTAAATTTTCAGCCTTTCAATTACGTGGGGAGCAGATTAAAGAAAGTGATTTTGCATTTGATCGAGTTGAACAATATCTACTCCCTCTGGCTAAAATCGTGGATGAAAAAGGTCGCGTTATTGAACAAGGTCGAGACATTGATGAATTGAAGGCCCGATGTCGTGTGGAAACACAAAAGCCATTGCAACAGTTAAGTGGCAGTTTTCATACCTTTCCAAAAGACTTTATTTTTGAATCATCAAAAAAAGTGACTGGTGTAGTGGTAAAACAGTACCAATCATTGGTGCCGATGACCACATTTGCTGAATTGAAAACCAAAGATGAATCAGGTGTAGTCATACAAACATTTAATGACCAATCTGAGGCCATCCGTCAGCATAAGCAGGGTGTCATTCGTTTGTTGCATATGCAGTTAGGCGATTTAATTCGACAGCTTAAAAAACAAGTGAGCCGAAATTTAGCACTCAGTTACTCACCATTAGGTGATAAAACTCATTTAGAAAATATGCTGGTCTATGCTGCACTTGAACAAGCTATTCCATCTTTGCCATGTGATCAGAAGGAGTTCGAAGCACTACTGACCACAGTCAAAGCCAAGTTTTTGACGCATGGGCAGCATGTACTTACGATGCTTGATTCAATTTATACTGATTGGCAAGCGATTCGTAGTCAATTGGCTGCTTTGGATGACAGTATTTTTGGTGCATCGATTGACGATATTGAAGATCAGCTTGAATTGATGCGTTTAAAGGACTTCGTTTATACGCAGCCTATTGAACTTTGGCAAGAGTTTCCGCGTTACTTGCAAGCGCTGTTAATTCGTTTAGAGCGATTGCCAAACAATTTAACCCGTGACTTAGATGCGATTGATCAAGTCGATCCGTGGATGGATAAGTTATTTCATTGTCCAAAAAATAATCATTTTGATCAGTTCTACAAAGTGGTGGAGGAGTACCGAATTTCATTGTTTTCACAACCTATGAAAACCAAAATTCCTGTATCTGTAAAACGTTTAGAAAAAGCATGGGCTGAATTTCAAAGTCGTTAAGACCGCGCAATAAAAAGAGCTGCCATTTGGCAGCTCTTTTTATTGCAACAGATATTAATCTATTTCAGGATGTTTATCTGCTAAGCCTTGACGTTTTTTCTGTAGTGCTAAAATTTGAGCATCAATTTTTTCAATGCGTTCTTCAATGGTACCGTGAAACTCTTCAAGAAGTTCGGCAGCTTCTGCTTCACTCATAGCCATTGGAGCACCACCAAATAAAGGTTTGTTGGCAGTTTCTTTTAACTTGCTGGCAGTCACTAATCCAATCACCCCAAAAATCATGAGATAATAGGCAGGAATCATTAAATTGCCTGTTGAACTGACTAAAGACGCTGTAACAGTTGGTGTTAAACCTGCAATCACAATTGAGATGTTAAATGCAATTGCTAAAGCACTAAAGCGAACTTGCGTTGGAAATAGTGCAGGTAATGTTGCAGCCATAACACCAATTAGCATATTTAAGCTGAGTGCAAGAATAATTAAGCCAATCGTGATTTGCGTTGCGACACCAGAGTCAAGCAGTAAGAATGCAGGGTAGGACAAAAATAACAATGACAAGCTACCTGCAAAAATAAATGGACGACGTCCCCATTTATCGCTTAACCAACCCACAAGTGGTTGAATAAATAGCATACCAATCATAACAGGAATGATTAAATCACTACCGAGGCTACCTTCATACTTTAAATTATCAGTTAAATATGACGGTAAATAAGTCAGTACCATGTAATAAGTGACATTAGTACATAAAACAATACCAATACATAGCAACATACTGCGCTTATATTTAGATAAAATTTCTTTGAAAGAGATTTTTTTGTTTTTATCTTCTGATTCACTCAGTTGTTTAAATGCAGGAGTTTCTTCTAATGAATGACGAAGGTATAAACCCACTAAACCAAGTGGTAACGACAGCAAAAATGGAATTCTCCAGCCCCAGTCTTCAAATGTTTGTTGACCAAGAATGTAAGTGAGGAGAGATACTGTTCCTGCGCCAACTAAGAATCCAGCGATTGAACCAAAATCGAGCCAGCTTTCCATAAAGCCGCGTTTACGGTCAGGTGCATATTCAGCAACAAACACAATGGCGCCTGTATACTCACCACCCACAGAAACCCCTTGTATAATTTTAATAAGTATCAATAAGATGGGGGCTAAAATGCCAATTGTGGCATAGGTTGGTAGTAATCCAATGGCAAAAGTACTGACGGTCATTAAGATAACCGTTGTAGCTAAGATTTTTTGACGACCATATTTATCACCTAAACGACCAAATATAATCCCGCCAAGTGGCCTAAAAACAAATGCAATAGAAAATGTTGCGAGTGCAAGAATCGTTTGATATTTGGGATCTACGCCTGCAAAAAAAAGCTTTCCTATTACAATCGCGACATAGCCATATACACCAAAGTCAAACCACTCAATGGCATTCCCTAGAGCTGCTGCTTTAATCGCTTGTTTCGATTTACTATCATCGACAATACTAACATCATTAATATTAATCGGTTTGTTGTTCCGTCTAAATCCGCGCATGTAAAATCCAGTCGTGCTGTAAAATTGTTTTAATTGCTTTATTCGTATTATGAGTAGTCATTACTCATCAAATTAAGCGAAAAACAATTAAATTTAAAGATGTTAAATGTTCACATGACAAGAGAAAATAAGTGCAACATATGTACAAACCACACATATTTTTTCTTGTAACGTTGAAAAGTAAAATAATTCAATGACTTACAATTATAAAGATTTGCTCTTAAATCACTGTTTTAACTTTATATAGTTGCTGTTATATATTTTTTACTTTTTGTAAATAGATCCATTTTTAATATCTTGTTTTGATATAGTAACAAAAGGTAATTTGTGGGCTCTATTTTCATAAATTTTTAAAATAAGCCACCTTGCGATGGCTTAATTAATGTACTAATGCTTTTAGTGTGTTTCTAATTGAGCATTTAATAAAAATTCAATCAATGCTTTTTGAGCATGAAGTCGATTTTCACCTTCATCCCAAACTACTGAATTTTTATAATCGAGCATATTTTCTGAAATTTCTTCACCGCGATGTGCAGGTAAACAATGCATAAACAAGCAATCAGGGTGAGCAATTTGCATGAGTGTTTCATTCACCTGATAGTCTTTAAATGCTTTCTCTCGAATTTTCTGTTCTTCTTCTTGACCCATTGATGCCCAAACGTCAGTCACAATAAGATCTGCATCCTGTGCCGCTTCTTGTGCTGAGGCAACAATTTTAGCAGAATCGGCAAATGGATTTAAAAACTCTGCTTTAGGCTCATAGCCTGTTGGTGATGCAATCTTCAGTTTAAAGCCCCATAAATGTGCAGCTTCAATATATGAGTTGCACATATTGTTGCCATCACCAATCCATGCAACTGTTTTGCCACGTATAGAGCCGCGATGTTCAACAAAAGTTTGAATATCTGCAAGTAATTGGCAGGGATGATGGTCGTCGGTTAGTGCATTAATCACAGGAACACTTGAATGTGCAGCAAAGCGTTCAATAATGTCATGCCCAAAGGTTCTGATCATAACAATGTCGAGCATGCTTGAAATAATACGTGCAGAATCTTCAATAGGTTCGCCACGTCCAAGCTGAGTATCCCGTGAAGATAAAAAAATTGCATGTCCACCAAATTGACTCATGCCTGCTTCAAATGATACGCGTGTTCGTGTGCTTGATTTTTCAAAAATCATGCCTAGCACTTTACCAATAAATGGTTGATAGATTTTTCGCTCATGTTGTAAGCGTTTTAATTCTTGTGCACGGGTAATAATTTGTTCTAGTTCAGCTGAGGACAGGTCACTTAAAGTCAAAAAGTGGCGTAGTGCCATAGTTACTCCACATAATTGCAAGGCAATTATTATCTATTTAATGAAAAAGCAATCGTCGAATATACTATATATAATTATTCAAAATCAAAAAATTGTTTATATTCGTGTGCTTTTAAGAAATATTTAACAGAGTAATGGATGTAGGCATTGATTTCTTCAGGACTTTGTTGCTGTACTGCACCCATTAACATCTGCCATTCAAAATGCCAAACACTTCCCAACAGCATTTTTGCAGAATGTTCAGGGTGTTCACAAACAATTAATCCTTGCTCTGTGGCTCGAATTAATGATTGGCAAATATCGGTGAGTACATGTTGTGGACCATTATCATACAGATAATTGGCAAGTTCAGGGTCTAGGTTGGCACGTTCTAAAAGCAATCTTAAAAATTGAATGTTTTCTTGATGCATTAAATAAGTATAGACATTTTGTAAAATGGTGGTGAAGAATGTTCGAATATCTAATTCATCACAATGTGTATTTGAATAAATTTCTTCAAAACATATTTTACGTTTGTAATCACAAATGGCTTTAAATAAACCATCTTTGCTACCAAAAAATTTATAAATCGATGCTTTTGATCCGCCTGCATGCTGCACGATATCGTCAAGCGAAACAGCTTCATAACCTTTTTGAACAAACAATTCTGCAGCTGTATTTAGCAGCGCAATACATCTTTCAACGCCTCTTTTCGTTTGTGGTTGTTCATTAAAGTAATGCTCTGCTGAATTTAACATGAGGTGTATATCATTATTAACAAAGATTTATCTTTATAGCATAGCAAATAATCTTGATTAAAAGTGATACTTCGTCAAATTGTCAACTTTATCTGAGCTTAAAGTGTGCATAAAGTTGTGTTTCATCTCCTGTAATGGATCCTAATAGGGCGTGTTGTTCATCTGTTAATACCGTTTCTTCGTCAAGCAGATGCGCAAGCTGAATAATTTTTTCGCCTAAAATGATTTGTTGCTCAGTACATAAAATTTGTCCCAATTGCTCAAGTGATGACAGATTAAATTCGGTTTGAAATGAATAGGCGTACCAGTCTTTGGCTTGCTTTAATGCACGCTGCTGACAATATACGTTTCCTAAGTAATGTGCTGTGTCTGCAATATTTAATTGATATGCAGTTGCAAGCAGTTCATGTGCAACATCATAGCGCTTTTGCAAACTATAAGCCTGTGCAAGTGGTAAGTAGGCATCAAGATGTTGATAAGCTTTAGCTTGGGTAAAATAATAAATTGCAGCATTGAGATGATACTGATTTAAAAAAATCTGCCCAAGCGTAATATAAGCTTCAGTATGGCCGTGCATGACTGCAGACTTTAAGTAGTGCTCAGCAAGGGTATAATTATGACGCTTAAATTCAATTAAACCTAAATGATAAAAAGATGGTGCATGGTTTAATTCTGCAGCCTGCATGTACCAATGGTATGCCAATGTATGTTGTGCTTGCATGCGATAAACATTACCAAGCCCGTACATCCATACAGGGTCGTTTGATTTAATGGTTTTTATTTTATAAAGATAAGTTTCAGCATCTGTAAATCGCTGCTGTTGCATAAAGTCACATGCAATCTGATAAAAAGATTGAATTTCTTTTTCTTGTTGTCGAATAATTTTTTTAAAGTCACGGAAAGCACCCACGTGAAACTCCATATACAAATGAGAATTATTATCTTTTATAAATGGTTTTCATAGAAAACACAAGTCATGGCATGTGCAAGCGCATGGTTTGTTATCGGTATTTAAATAATTCTGATGAATGGACTAATCGTAAGGGCAAGGGATGGGAGTAAAAAAGCATGGGAGTACAGGGTGTACTCCCATGAAATCATTTAATGGTGATCATTTAGATCATCATCATCTGATGATTCCATACCTAACTCTTTAAGTTTACGAGTAAGGGTGTTTCGTCCCCAACCTAATACTTCTGCTGCATGGCGTTTACGACCTTTGGTCAGCTCAAGTGCAGCATTAATTAAGGTTCGCTCAAAAACTGGCGTTGCAATATCTAAAATTTTGGTTTCACCATTACGCAGCTTATTGATTGCCCAGTCACCAAGTAGTTGATCCCAATCTGGTAATTTAACTTGAGAGGATGCGGTTGCCACCACAGGTTGGCTGGATTTTTGAGTTGCTGTTTGACGTAATTCGACAGGTAAGTCTTCAGGATAAACTTCACGTCCTGTAATCATTACGGTAAGCCATCTACAAATATTTTCTAACTGTCTGACATTGCCAGGCCATGCCAATTGTTGCATATATTTGACTGTCTCATCGCGCAAAATTTTGGAGCTGACACCCAATTCTTTGCCTGCTTGCTCTAAGAAATGTTGTGCCAACATGGCAATATCTTCGCTACGATGCGCAAGTTTTGGAATATGAATACGAATCACATTTAAGCGGTGATATAAGTCTTCACGGAAGCGTCCTGCATCAACCAATTTTTCTAAATCTTGATGCGTAGCAGCAATAATTCGAACATCCACTTTAACAGGAATATGACCACCAACACGGTAAAACTCACCATCTGCCAAAACACGGAGTAAACGTGTTTGGGTTTCAAAAGGCATGTCACCAATTTCATCTAAGAATAATGCACCACCGTTGGCTTGTTCAAAACGACCTTGTCGTTGTGTATTTGCACCTGTAAATGCGCCTTTTTCATGACCAAATAGCTCAGTTTCGATCAAGTCTTTAGGGATGGCTGCCATGTTTAGTGCAATAAACGGCTTACTTTTACGCGGTGAGTGGCGGTGGAGGGCATGTGCTACTAATTCTTTACCTGTACCTGATTCACCATTAATGAGTACGGTAATGTGTGATTGAGCAAGTCGACCAATGGCACGAAACACTTCTTGCATGGCAGGAGATTCACCAATGATTTCAGTGGTTTGTAGTGCAGGGGTAGGTGTTTGACTTGACTCTTGGTTCTTTAGTTTTTCAATGTGCAAAATAGCACGCTGAACTAAAGCCAAAGCTTCATCAATATCAAATGGTTTTGGTAAATATTCAAAAGCACCTGTTTGATAGCTCGATACAGCAGATTCTAAATCAGAATGTGCTGTCATAATAATAACAGGCAGATCAGGGTGGTTATTTTTTACACGGCTTAAAAAGGTAAGACCATCCATACCCGGCATGCGAATATCCGTTAAAATCACATCAGGTGTATCGGTATGTAATTGGTCTAAAGCGCTTTGTGCATTCTCAAAGCTTGTAACATCAAAGCCTTCTTCTTTGAATGTTTTTTCTAGTACCCAGCGCATGGCGCGATCATCATCAATTACCCAAATTTTATTTCGCGACATGTTGTGACTCCCAAGGTAGATATAAACTAAAGGTGGTTTTTCCAGCAATTGATTGGCATGCAATAACGCCGTTATGTTGGTGAATGATGTTTTGGGCAATGCTTAAGCCAAGTCCTGTGCCATTCGCACGCCCAGTCACGAGTGGATAAAATACAGCTTCTAAAATGTCCGCAGGAATGCCCGGTCCGTTATCTTCGATATCGATACGAATGACAGAGCGATGCAAAATATTGTTAATGGTAACTAAGCGTTGAATACGTGTACGAAAGATCAATTCAGGATGGTTTTCGCGTTCACGATAAAAAGCTTTATTTTCTAAAATCGCTTGTACCGCATTGACACTGATATTGAGCATAACTTGAATTAATTGGTCGCGGTCGGCTTGAATTGATGGCAAAGATAAGTCGTAATCGCGTGTGAGTTTGACTTTCTTTTTGGTTTGATTGCTGACCAATGAATATACACGCTCTAAAGGCTCATGCACATTCACATCAACATAACTTGGTAACTGTCTTGAACCAAGCATGGTGTCTGCAAGCAACCTTAAACGATCCACTTCATTGATGATAATGTCAGTAAATTCATTGTATTTTGGGTCATTTAAGCTACGCGCAAGTAATTGGGTTGCACCTCGAATACCACCTAAGGGGTTTTTAATTTCATGTGCGACACCGCGAATTAGTTGGCGTGTGACTTGATGTTGCTGAATTAAATTTTCTTCTTTTGCGATTTTAAGCATACGCTCAATGGGGTTAAGCTCAATTAACAAAAAAACGGGTTGTGTTTTATCAAGCTGCATCTGTGTGACTGTATAGTCGACATGCAAATTTTGAAAGTTGACGCGGATGACAGCTTCACGGCGTGTATAGGCTTGACCTTTTTCAAGCGTATTTCGCAATGCTTTTTGCGTGTCAAAATCATCATCAGGAATTTCAAGTAAGTGCAAAACAGGTGTGTTCGCAGCACGCAATGAGCTGATGTCAAAAAGTGCTTCACATGCGGAATTTAAATAAAAAATATTTAAATCAGTGTCGACAAGTAGGATAGAAGTTGAAAGATGATCAACCAACAGCTGATAATCAATCGTTCGCTGTGCATGTGTGTGCATGTGCTTAAGCTCCATCCGATGGTGAGCGCATGAGTTGACAAATAGACTGTCATTCCCTGTTATAGCGCGTTTTACAGTGTACATGGTTCTATAATAAAGCAAAATACACGCCAACTTTTATAGTGTAAAAGATGGTTTGTTTATTGATCAATAAAAGTTTATTGGACACAGAAAACGCATATGCTATGTCATTTAAATTATACTTTTTTTATCTTGCACTATAATATTGCAGTATTTTTTTTTGTAAAAAAGCCTGCAATATTATAGTGCGCATTAAATCATTGTTGTTTAAATCTATGCTTATCGACTGAAAAGTCATACAATACGTGCATTCAAGTAGAGTGCAGAGTTTCATGAAGTCCCCCAAAGTCGGTTTTGTTTCTTTAGGTTGTCCTAAGGCATTGGTAGATTCTGAGCGTATTTTAACCCAATTACGTATTGAGGGTTATCAAGTCGCATCAGATTATGATGGTGCTGATTTAGTTGTTGTCAACACATGTGGCTTTATTGAGTCCGCTGTTCAAGAGTCTTTAGACGCAATTGGCGAGGCTATTAATGAAAATGGCCGTGTGATTGTGACGGGATGCTTAGGTAAAGACGAAGAAAAAATCCGACAGATGCATCCGAATGTATTGAAGGTAACAGGTGCGGCAGCATACCAAGATGTAATGGAAGCTGTGCATGAATATGTTCCAGCACCACCTAAACATGATCCATTTATTGATCTTGTTCCTGAGCAAGGTATTCGTTTAACACCAAAGCATTATGCTTATCTGAAAATATCAGAAGGCTGTAACCATCGTTGTACGTTCTGTATTATTCCAAGTATGCGTGGGGATTTGGTTTCGCGTCCAGTGGGCTCAGTCTTAGAAGAAGCTGCAGCTTTAAAGCGTTCAGGCGTAAAAGAAGTATTGGTTATCTCTCAAGATACTTCAGCATATGGTTTAGATACCAAATACAAATTAGATTTTTGGAATGGACAACCTGTCAAAACCAAATTTTTTGATATGTGTGAAGCATTAGGCCAGCTTGGGATTTGGGTTCGATTGCATTATGTCTACCCATACCCACATGTGGATGCTGTGATTGACCTTATGGCACAAGGTAAAATTTTACCGTATTTAGATATTCCATTTCAGCATGCCAGTCCGCGAATTTTAAAGCTCATGAAGCGTCCTGCGCATAGTGAAAATACGTTAGCACGCCTCAATGTATGGCGTGAAAAATGTCCAGATTTAGTGATTCGTTCAACATTTGTGGTTGGATTTCCGGGTGAAACTGAAGAAGACTTTGTCCTGCTATTAGATTGGCTAAAAGAAGCGCAATTAGATCGTGTTGGGTGCTTCACATATTCGCCAGTAGAAGGTGCAACTGCGAATGATTTGCCAGATCATGTTCCTGAAGAGATTAAGCAGTCACGATATGAACGCTTCATGGCTGTACAACAAGAAATCTCTGCTGCTAAATTGCAAAAACGTATTGGTCAAACCATGACTGTACTTGTGGACAGTTTGGAAGAAGAGTTCCCAGTTGCTGTTGCACGTTCTTATGCAGATGCACCTGAGATTGATGGAAACGTGTTTGTAGAAGATATTGATAAATCACAAATTCGATCAGGTGATCTATTGACTGTTGAAATCACAGATGCTGATGAATACGATTTATATGCCAAGCTGATTGAAGTTAAAAAAGCGTAATACCAATATTATTTTGTCTGAATTTTGAGAGAAAAATATGCTAGATACAAGCAACCCACGTTATTCAAGAATCTTGTTAAAACTCTCAGGGGAAGCGCTCTCTGGGAACCGTGAAATGGGTATTGATGCTCAAGTCCTTGATCAAATGTCATTATCTATTGCACACCTTGTTGGCTTAGGCGTTCAAGTGGGTATTGTGGTTGGCGGTGGGAACTTATACCGTGGCAGCCAATTGCAAAAAGATGGCTTGGTTGGGCGTGTGACTGGCGATCAAATGGGTATGCTAGCAACAGTGATGAATGGTCTTGCCATGCGTGATGCATTGGTTCGCCGTAACATTAAAACCCGTTTAATGTCTGCACTGTCTATTGGGACAGTGGTAGAACCATATTCAAGTCGTGATGCTATTCGTCATTTAGGCAATGGTGAAGTGTGTGTGTTTGTCGCAGGTACAGGCAATCCATTTTTCACTACAGATACTGCGGCATGTTTACGTGGTATTGAAATTGAAGCCAATTTGATTTTGAAAGCCACGAAAGTTGATGGGGTGTATAATAAAGATCCTAGTAAATACGATGATGCTGTAAAATACGATAATTTAACCTTCGATCAAGTACTTGATGAAAAATTAGGTGTGATGGATTTAACTGCCATTTGCCTCTGTCGTGATCACAATGCAGAGTTACATGTCTTTGATATGAACAAATCAGGTGCGTTATTGTCTGTGGTTATGGGCGAAAAAGAAGGTACTCGTGTCACGCAATAACTATACGTGATGCAAAAAGCCCTTTATACTCATTGAAATTTTAGTATTAACACTTTGTAAAGTAAGGAAGATCACATGATTAACGATCTCAAGAAAGACAGTGAACAACGTATGCAAAAGTCGATTGAATCTTTGGAGCAAGGTTTTGCCAAAGTTCGTACAGGACGTGCACATCCATCGATTTTAAATGGGATTATGGTTCCTTACTATGGTTCAGATGTTCCTTTAAACCAAGTGGCAAACATTGGTGTTGAAGATTCTAGAACCTTGCTTGTACAACCGTTTGAACGTCAAATGGTGTCTGCAATTGATAAAGCCATTCGTGAAGGCGATTTAGGTTTAAACCCAATTACTGCAGATAGCATTCGTGTTCCTTTGCCTGCATTAACCGAAGAAACACGTCGCGATATGCAAAAAGTTGCACGTAATGAAGCTGAAAATGCCAAAGTTGCGATTCGTAATATTCGCCGTAATGTATTAGATGACATCAAAGCATTGCAAAAAGAGAAAGAAATTTCAGAAGATGATGAGCGTCGTGCAGCAGACGATATTCAAAAAATCACAGACAAATATGTTGCAGAAGTTGATAAGCGCTTAGCAACCAAAGAAGCTGAACTTCTAAAGGTTTAAATTCATGACGATCGTTGAAGATAATCATCCTCCTCAACATGTTGCCATCATTATGGATGGCAACAATCGTTTTGCGAAAAAAAAGCAATTACCCAAAGGCGATGGCCATAAAGAAGGTAAGACGGTTTTAGATCCAATTGTTGAGTATTGCCGTAAAGTAGGTGTTCAGGCACTGACTGTTTTTGCGTTTTCAAGTGAAAATTGGAACCGTCCGCAGCCAGAAGTCGATTTATTGATGTTTTTATTAGAACAAACCATTCATGAACAAATTCCAAGAATGGTTGAATTTGAAATTGCATTAAGATTTATTGGTGATGATGCAAAGTTACCCGAACATTTGAAACAGCTGATTCAAGAAGCAGAACAAAAAACAGCCCATTTCACTAAAATGACGTTGACCATTGCCATCAGTTATGGTGGCAAATGGGATATTGCAGAAAGTGCAAAACGAATTGCACAAGATGTGGTTGATCAAAAAATTTCAGTTGATCAAATTAATGCCGATTTATTTAATCAATATATTTGTTTAGGTGATTTACCTGCTGTGGATTTATTGATTCGCACAGGTGGTGATTATCGCATCTCTAATTTTTTACTTTGGCAGCTTGCTTATGCAGAGCTGTATTTTACCAAAGTGCTTTGGCCAGAATTTTCTGTAGATGAACTGAAAAAAGCCTTTGCTGTATTTTCAGAGCGAGAGCGCCGTTTTGGTCAAACCTCTGAACAGATCCAACAAAATAAAATTGAGAATTAATACATGTTTGAGCGGATAAAAACCGCATTGGTTTTAGTGGCAATTGTTTTATTGTGTATGTTTGCCACATCCTCTCATTATCCGATGCTAATTTTAATGTTAGTGGCTGCAACTGTAGCAGGATATGAGTGGTTTAAGCTAATGCCTGAACAGCAAGACAATACATCCTCTCCAATGGCAACCAAGTTATATGCATTTGTCATTTTTATTATTTCTTCAATTGCACTCTATTATCAAGACGTTTCTTTATTGCTGTGGTGTGCATCCATCTTAATTTGGATTTTTAGCGTTTATTGCATCAAAACTTATCCAGAGAATGACAGTTGGTATAATAAAGGCCTTAATGTGGTAGGTGCTGTATTAATTACAGCAGCAGTGACGGCTATATTTGCGGTATGGTTAAGCTCTCCATGGTGGCTCATGTATTTGTTCTTATTGGTTTGGGGTGCAGACAGTGGAGCATATTTTGTTGGCCGTAAGATAGGACGCCGTAAAATGGTGCCAGCTGTGAGTCCGAATAAATCATTAGAAGGGCTTTTTGGCGGGTTAGCTTTATCGGTGCTTATTGTTGTTGTTGTACAATTTTTCTTCTTAAAATTAGAAATATATCAGCATATCTTGTTTTTAATACTTTCGATATTTACAGTACTTGGCTCAGTCCTAGGTGATTTATTAGAGTCGATGATTAAACGCCGTGCAGGTGTAAAAGACTCAGGTTCAATCCTACCAGGACATGGTGGTGTATTAGACCGAATTGATTCACTACTTGCCGCAGCCCCGATATTTGCTGCAGGAATTTATCTCCTCAAACTGATTGGTGTTGATTTATAATGTTGCAAAATGTTTGTATATTGGGTGCGACAGGGTCAATTGGACAAAGCACGTTAAAAGTATTGGCAGAACATCCTGAGCAATATGCTGTTTTTGCTGTTACAGGGTTTAGTCGCCTTGATGTGTTAGTTCAAATTTGTCAGCAATACCAACCTAAATTTGTTGTTGTTCCAAAAGCGTTACAAGATCAATTGCATCAAGCATGTTTTGAGCACAAAATTACTCAAACTGAAATTTTAACCGACAATGCAGGGCTTGAATATGTTGCATCACATCCTGATGTTGATGTAGTCATGGCAGCGATTGTTGGGTCGGCAGGGTTATTGCCAACTTTGGCAGCGGTGCGAGCAGGTAAGCGTGTTTTGCTTGCCAATAAAGAAGCATTGGTCATGTCAGGTGACTTGATGATGCAAAGTGCTAGACAAAGTCAGGCATTATTGTTACCTGTAGACTCTGAACATAATGCCATTTTTCAGTGTTTACCTGAGTCTTACTGTGTTCAACCAAATATTGAACATTTTGGTATTTCACAATTATTGCTTACAGCATCGGGCGGACCTTTTTTAAATATGGGGCGTCAAGAATTGGCAGCTGTGACACCAGCTCAAGCATGTAAGCATCCGAATTGGTCTATGGGGCAGAAAATATCGGTTGATTCAGCCACGTTAATGAATAAAGGACTTGAGTTAATAGAGGCATGTCATTTATTTGCTGTACCTGAGCATCTAATTAAAGTGGTCATCCATCCGCAAAGTATTATTCATTCTATGGTGCAATATATTGATGGCTCAACCCTTGCACAAATGGGTAACCCTGATATGTGTACGCCAATCGCCCATGCATTGGCGTGGCCAAAACGTATAGCGACAACTGTGCCTGCATTAGATTTATTCACTCAGCACCGACTAGATTTCCAAGAACCTGATCACTTCAGTTTTCCTTCATTAAACCTTGCTAGAATGGCGATGAAAGCAGGTGGTGTAATGCCTACGGTACTCAATGCGGCCAATGAAGTGGCTGTAGATGCATTTTTATCTAAGCGTATTACATTCACAGCGATTCCTGAAATTGTTGAATCTGCGTTAAGTCGCATTGAATATAGCCCAGCAATGAGCATTGAACATATTCTTGCAATTGATGCGCAAGCACGACAAATTGCCAGTCAAGATGTTAGTCAGAAAGGACGTTAAAGATGAATGTGCTTTTTATGATTTTAGCCGCAGTGTTTCTACTGGGTCCTTTAGTCGCTATTCATGAATTTGGACATTATTATGTGGCTCGAAAATTAGGGGTCAAGGTTCTTGTTTATTCAATTGGATTTGGACCAACATTACTTAAATGGACCTCTAAAAAGACAGGGATTCAGTACCAATTATCTGCATTACCGCTTGGTGGTTATGTAAAAATGCTCGATGAACGTGAAGGTAATGTGAAAGAAGAAGATTTACCTTATGCGTTTAATCGACAATCACCGTGGAAGCGAATTGCCATTGTTGCGGCAGGTCCACTCATTAATTTAGTGTTTGCTATTTTGTTATTTTGGATTTTATTTTTACCGAAACAAGAGCAACTCAGTACAAAAATCGGAAAAATTTTACCTGAAAGTGCAGCTGCAAGTGCAGGTTTACAAGTTGGTGACAAAATTGTTTTGGTGGATCAAAAGCCCATTTCAACTTGGGAAAGCTTAAATTTTGCGGTTGTGAACCGCGTAGGGGAAACAGGAACAATTACGGTTCAAGCGGAACATCAAGGTCAGCTCAAACTTTTTTATTTACCGATTAATAACTTCTTAAAAGATCAATCTATTTCTTCATTTGAAGCCCTTGGTTTTTTACCATACCGTCCTAAAATTGAGCCTGTTATTGAAAAAATGGCAGACAATAGCGCCGCAAGTCGACAAGGGATGCAAGTGGGAGACCGTGTTCTTTCAATTAACAATATTCAAACCCCTGATTGGTTTGATGTGGTTGATATTGTTAAGAAATCACCTGAAACACTCTTGAATTTTAAATTGCTTAGACAAGGTGAAGTGATTGATTTACAAGTCATGCCACAAGGGCGACGAGATGACATGGGTCATGTCACAGGGGTTCTTGGTGTACAAAGTCATGCAGGTAAAATTGTTATTCCAGATGACTATCAGCAAACAATACAGTATTCTCCTGTAGAAGCCTTTGGAAAAGCGCTCACAAAAACCTATGATATTTCAGGGATGATGCTTAATTCGATTGCAAAAATGATTCGAGGGTTGATTGGTTTAGACAACTTATCAGGACCGATCACCATTGCTAAAGTTGCAGGACAAAGTGCCGAAATGGGTTGGCAAACTTTTATATCGTTTATGGCATTAATGAGTGTAAGCTTAGGAATATTGAATTTATTACCCATTCCCATACTTGATGGCGGGCATTTAATTTACTATTTTATTGAAGCGATCAGAGGAAAACCTGTTTCAGAACATATACAGCTCATTGGTTTAAAAATCGGTATGGTACTGCTTGGCAGCATGATGGTCCTTGCTTTATTCAATGATTTTATGCGGTTGTAGTAAGTTTAACAAAATATTCAACTTGGTAGAAAATAGGCATGCGCATGCGTCACACACATCTTTTTATGCCTTTGGCACTCGTTAGTGCAATGGCAACAGTACAACAAGCTTATGCAGCGGACGAATTTGTTGCACAAAATATAAAGTTTGACGGATTAGTACGTCTTACACCAGCCAATGTATATACAATGTTACCTATTAAAAATGGCGACCGTATCAATGATGTGATGCTCAATAGTGCAATTCACACGTTGTATGGAACAGGTTTGTTTGATGATATTCAAGCATCAGAGCAAAATGATGGCACACTTTTATTTAAAGTTGCAGAACGACCAATCATTGCGAAAATTGAATTCAAGGGCAATAAACTGATTCCCAAAGAAGCATTGCAAGATGGCTTGAAGAAAATGGGCGTTGCAGAAGGCGAGGTACTTAAACCTTCTTTGCTACAAACCATTGAAACAGAGCTTGAACAACAGTATGTTCAGCAAGGTCGTTATAATGCCACCGTCAAAGCGGAAACCACACAACGCCCAAATAACCGTGTTGATTTAACCATTAACTTTGTCGAAGGCAAGTCTGCAAAAGTTATTGAAATTAATGTTGTGGGCAATAAAGTGTTTAACGATGACGATGTTAAACAAGCTTTTGCCTTAAAAGAAGCGAGTTGGTATTCAATTCTGACCCGTAATGATTCATTTGCTAAAGAGCGTATGGCAACCAGTTTAGATGCATTACGTGCATTATATCTAAATAATGGCTATGTTAATTACGGCGTCAATTCATCTGATTTAAATATCAGTGATGACAAGAAAAAAGTGTTTATTAATTTATCGCTCACTGAAGGAGATCAATTTAAAGTAGGTACCACTAAATTTTTAGGTGATACATTATTTAAGCCAGAAGAATTAAAAACATTACAGATCTATCGTGATGGTGAAGTGTATTCACAAGCAAAAATTGATGCTGTGAAGACTTTATTACTCAGAAAATATGGCAATGCAGGTTATTACTTTGCACAGGTCAATGCAGTACCACAAATTGATAACGACAATAAAGTTGTGAATGTTGTGTATTACATTAACCCTGGTGAGCAAGTGACCATTCGTCGTATTAACTTTACAGGTAATACGAAAACTGCAGATTCTGTATTACGCCGCGAAATGCGTCAGATGGAAGGTGCATTGGCAAGCAATGAAAAAATTGATTTATCTAAAATTCGTTTGCAACGTACAGGCTACTTTAAAACGGTAGATATTAAACCTGTTCGTATTCCAACTGTACCTGACCAAGTTGACTTAGATATTAGTGTTGAAGAGCAACATTCTGGTACAAGTACGCTTGCAATTGGTTATTCACAAAGTGGTGGTATTACCTATCAAGCAGGGATTAGCCAAACGAACTTCCTAGGTACAGGTAATAGTGTTGCATTTGACTTTACACGTTCGTCATATTCAACCAACTATAACTTATCGGTGACAGATCCATTCTTCACAATTGATGGTATTAGCGCAGGGTACAATGTGTACTACCGTGAAACAAAGCCATACGAAGATTACCATGTCAGTGATTACTACTCTAAAGCAATTGGTGCAAGTGCCAGCTTATCGTATCCAATTGATGAAAACCAAAGTATCAGCGGGTCTTTGGGCTTAGAAAATATTGATATCTCGACAGATATTTATGGTTCAATTGCCTATGGCGGTTACTTACTAAGTCATGATGGTAAAATTAAAAATACCACAACCACCACAGCAGGGACTTATAATGAATATGAAGGCACATATTTAAATTATCTTGCGAATTTAGGTTGGTCGTTTAATACACTTGACCGTCCATTATTCCCAACATCAGGTCAATTGCATGCGATCAACTTAGAAGTTGCGTTACCTGGTAGTGATGCCGAGTATCAAAAACTGACATATAGCGGACAAGTTTTCTTCCCAATTGGGAAAGGATTCGGTGGTCGTGCATATGGTAAGTTAGGTTATGGTCATGATTTACCATTCTGGAAAAACTTCTATGCAGGTGGTTGGGGATCAGTTCGTGGCTTCGAAGACAACACGTTAGGTCCAAGATATCCAGGCGAATACTATAGTGGTATTCAGTCATCTGATACCAATAAAGACCCTGTTGGTGGTAATGCTTTAGTACAGTTTGGTGCAGAGTTAATTATTCCTGTACCATCCAAAGGGGATTGGACACGTAATGTTCGTCCAACATTGTTTATTGAAGGCGGTCAGACTTTTGACACTGAATGTAAAAACATTTCAGACTTCTATGACGGTACAACCAAAGTAAGCGGTCAACAATACTGTAAAGACAACTTTGGCTTTGATTTAGGGAATATGCGCTATAGCGCGGGTGTTGGCTTAACATGGAACACCATGATTGGCCCACTTTCGATCAGTTATGCATACCCATTGAATAAAAAAGATGGCGATGAAACGCAAGCAGTTCAGTTCCAAATTGGTCGTACTTTCTAAGTACGACTGTGTTAAAAATACAATTTAAAGGATAATCTAATGAAAAAATTAATGACTGCATTACTTGTAGCAGGTTCAAGCGTTGCAACACTAGCACAAGCAGCAGGCTATGGCATTGTAGATATGCAGCGTGTTGTGGAAAGCAGTGCATATCTAAAACAGCAAAATACAACGCTTCAGCAATCTATCAAGCCAAACACAACTCGTGCTGAGCAATTGAACCAAGAAATTCAAGCATTACAAGATAAAGCAGCGACTGCAAAACCTGCTGAAGTACAGCAGTTAAAAACACAATACGAAGCAAAAGTGCGTGAAATTAATACACTTGAGCAAACAATTCAGCAACGTGTACAAAGTGCTTCACAAACAACAAGCCAAACATTCACAACGCGTGTACAGCAAGCTGCAGAACAATTACGCAAAGAAAATAATTTAGATGTGATTTTGAATAAAAATGCAGCGCTTGCATATGACAATAGCAACGATTTAACTGATAAAATGGTGCAAAAGGTAAATGCAGCTAAATAGTTAATGAGTACACATCAATTAAGTAAATTAGCTCACCTTGTACAAGGTGAGCTTGTTGGTGATAGCGATTTCACAGTAAGTCGGCTATCAAGTTTAGATTCTGCCACAGCGCAGGATATTTCTTTTGTAAATGGTGATAAATACCTTGAGCAAGCCAATTGCTCTCAAGCAGGTGCATTAATTGTTACCGCTGAATTAAAAGATCAAATCACCCATTGTAAGCAATTTATTGTTGTTGCTAATCCTTATTTGGCTTTTGCCATGCTGACACATTTTTTTGAGGTTAAAAAGAATAAAGTGGGCATTGAAAGCACTGCCAAAATCCATCCCTCTGCCCAAATTTCAGAAACAGCTTATATCGGTCACTATGTGGTGATTGGAGAAGACTGTAAAGTTGGCGATCATTCATATTTAGAATCACATGTGACACTCGATGATGGTGTTGAGATTGGTCATGAGTGCTTTATTGCTTCGCATGTTGCGATTACAGCACGTGCTCAATTAGGTAACCAAGTTCGCGTTCATACACATACTGCCATTGGTGGGGAAGGTTTTGGATTTGCACCTTACCAAGGAAAATGGAACCGTATTGCACAATTGGGATCTGTAAAAATTGGTGATCGTGTGCGTATTGGTTCGAATTGTAGTATTGACCGTGGTGCATTAGATGACACTATTATCCATGATGGTGTGATTATCGATAACCTTGTGCAAATCGCTCATAATGTTGTGATTGGCGAAAATACAGCGATTGCAGCCAATAGTGGTATTGCAGGCAGCACTGAAATTGGCAAAAACTGTATCTTGGCAGGTGCCTGTGGTGTGGTTGGCCATATTAAAATTGCCGATAATGTTAAGTTGACAGGAATGTCAATGGTCACAAAAAGCATTTTGAATGCAGGAACATATTCATCAGGGACTGGTTTATTTGAAAATGGTCAATGGAAAAAAACTGTTGTTCGAATTCGACAATTAGCAGATGTGCCATTGACCAATATCATGAAACGGCTAGATCATATACAAACTCAGATTGAGTCAATTGAATCAACTTTAAAGATGCGTAAGTAATATGACGACAGAGTTAGAACAGACAAGCAAAAATAAACCGCAGTTACCAATGAACATGCAGCAAATTCGTGAGTATTTGCCGCACCGTTACCCATTTTTGTTGGTTGATCGCGTGACTGAAATTGCAGACAATTCAATTATTGGCTATAAAAATGTGTCAATTAATGAAGAGTTTTTACAAGGACATTTTCCTGAATACCCAATTATGCCAGGCGTATTAATTGTAGAAGCACTTGCTCAAGTGTCAGGGATTTTAGGTTTTGTCATGAATGATGTAAAACCAACACCAGGGTCATTGTTTTTGTTTGCTGGTGCTGAAAAAATTAGATTTAAAAAGCAAGTGGTTGCTGGTGATCAATTGGTTTTAAAATCTGAATTATTGATGCAAAAAAGAGGCATTTATAAATATCAATGTACTGCATCAGTTGATGGTATCATTGCAACAACAGCAGAAATTATTATCTCCCATCAAAAGTTATAGAGTAGGTATGAGCAAAACCGAATATATCCATCCCACTGCGATAATTGATCCATCTGCACATATTGCAGCAGATGTGTCAATTGGCCCTTACTGCATCATTGGCCCAGAAGTCACTATTGGATCTGGTACTCAATTGCATTCACATGTTGTGGTAAGTGGATATACTAAAATTGGCGAAAATAATGAAATTTTCCAATTCGCAAGTATTGGGGAAGTTTGCCAAGACCTAAAATACAAAGGTGAAGAGACTTGGCTTGAAATAGGTGATCATAATGTCATCCGTGAACATGCAAGTTTACATCGTGGTACTGTCCAAGATCATAGCCTAACCAAAGTCGGTAGTCACAATTTACTGATGGTAAACACGCATATTGCACATGATTGTCAAATTGGTGATCACAATATATTTGCAAATAATGTAGGTGTTGCTGGTCATGTACAGGTAGGCAGTCATGTGATTGTTGGTGGTAATTCAGGTATCCACCAATTTTGTAAAATTGACTCTTATAGTATGGTCGGTGCTGCATCATTAGTCGTGAAAGATATACCTGCTTATGTCACTGTATCTGGTAATCCTGCGCATGCATTTGGTATTAATATTGAAGGCATGAAGCGAAGAGGCTGGAGCCGAGAAGTGATTCAGGGTTTAAGAGAAAGCTTTAAAATCATTTATAAAGAAGGCTTAACTGTTAAAGATGCCGTTGAAAAAATCCGCGCTGAAATTTTAGTGACGGTCCCTGAGGCGCAGCGTTTGATTGATTCTTTAGAGCAATCGAAGCGTGGTATTGTACGCTAAATAGCATTTGCTTTAAAAAAGGGTTAAATTTAAATGAATTTAACCCTTTTTTATTTTTAAGTTTTTACAAAACCTGCTTCTTTGGATTGTGGGTAGCTTTTAAGTAGTTGCTGTTTATAAAGTGTTGTTGAGACTTTATTGCGGTCAACTTCTTTGGCAATGCTATAAAGTTGATACAGTGCTCTAGGCGCTTTATCTGATTTAGGGTATTGCTTTGCTACAATTTCATAATTTTTTTTCGCAGCATTATAGTTGGCTGGTGTGATCGCAAGGTTAAATTCAGCCAACCAAAAATGTGCATTGGCAATATATACACTTTGCGGATAGTTTTTGATAAAGTCTTCAATTGGACCAATAGCTTGTTTTGCACCACCTTGTTTATAAGCATCTAATGCTAAGGTATAGGCATCTTTTTCACTCATGGCTTTTGGTGCGGCATTATTAGAAGGTGCAACAACTTTAGCTTGTGGTTCAGAGGCCGCAGGCGTTGGTGGTGTAGTTGGGCTAGGAGCAGTCGGCGCAGGTGTTGGTGCTGCAGTCGGCGCATTAGTTGGTTCAGTAGGGGCTTGTTCGCCACCTGTAGCATCTAATTTTTGCTGTAATATTTGCAGACGCTGATCTAAGTCCGCATAGCGGTTTTCAACATCTTTTTTGAGTTGCTGAATTTCGTTGTCATGCTCTTCTAAAGATCCTCTTAAACGTCGTATTTCTTCTTCTAATTTTTCATTTTTTTGCAATAACTGCCAATTTAGATTTGTTGAGGTGGGAGCATTGTTGTCTGCCGCAGGCATTGGTTGAGCTTGAGCCGTGGTGTTTTGACTCAATCCAACATTTTCAATGGGTGCAGCATAAGACCATGTTGTCGTTAAAATACAAAGAAGACCAAGATTAAACGTTAAGAAGCGCATAGAAAGCATCCATAAATATGGCTAAATTGATAATATCATTCCATTATCTTAATGAATTATCATATCCTGCCAAAATCATAAATCAAATTTAGAATCACCTAAATGTTATAAAATATAAATTAAATTGATATAGCAGTATAATGATTTGCAATAGATTATGCTAAATGTGATTGAATCAATACAACAGGTGCTTTGTGTGATTCTTGCTAAAATGAGCCATTCTATTTGATATACTGCTGTGTTGTATTAAAACTCGTTTTTAGAGATTGTAGATGATTCTAAATTACCATTTTGGCGTTGAATCAGTTCTAAGCGATGCCCCTGATATTGATAACCATTAAAATTAAATTCAAAGTTTTGATTTGCTTTTGCAAATTGCGTATTTTCACCAAATAAGTGGTTTTTCCCATACCAAACCTCACCAAATGCGTACTTAATCTTGTAATTTCCTAATGGCAGTTTAGTCTCTAATGTTTCTCCCGATCGTATAAAATAGCTTGCAATACGTTCTCCCGTATTTGCATTTACTATTTTTAGAAAGTAGTGCACTTGATCTAAAGGTACAGTTACTTTAAATGGCGCAACGCCTTCAAAGGATGAACGGCTTATCATTCCAGTTTCAGGCAACGGTACTTTGGGTAAATGCATATACCCAGTTTTAATGACCCGATCTAATAGGGCTTCTTGTTTGCTGTACCAAGTAGATAAACAAGACACATCAGAACAATTTTGTTGACGGTTATTCCATTCTTGACGCAAGTAATTATTGAGTGCAGTGACATTATTAGATTGTGACCGAGCAATTTTTATCATTTCATATAGTTGAATGTCAGCAGTTGCTAAATTTATATCGTGGCAAATTAGATGTTCAACTAAAGCTTGTGTTTGTTTACAGTCAAAACTTGTTTGATAGGTCGTATGACTTTTTTTCATATTCAGCCATGTTTGATCTAAATAGTTGGTATTAGATTTGACAATAGTTAAGATCACAATCACTACTGTAACGAATACCCCCAAACGGTTGATTAAACTTTTTATTTTTGCGATTTTACGTCGATGTTGATAACTTTTAAAATTTGATTTGGATTTCCTATTGGGTTGGGTATATGTTGTTGTATAAGTTGGTGAGGGCTGTTTTGAATAATGCCGAGATTGGTTATGCAATTGTTCTTGTTGTGTAATCCATTCATCGTGTCTCTTTCTTTGAATAGGGTCAGAAAGTACTTCATAAGCATGATTAATTAATCGCATAATTTCATTGGCTTCAGCACTATTTTGATTGCGGTCAGGATGATACTTCTGCGATAGACTTTTGTATGCTGCTCTGATCACTTCAATTGGTGCTGTACGTGCAACTTTTAAATTGTCGTAATGTGTTTGGAACTTGTTCAAAGCATCCCCGAAATAATAAAATATATTGTTAAAATAAAACTTGATGAAATATTATCAAATAATTATTTTATATTTTAATTATTTATGCATTAAATGATCACTTAATGAATGGGCATAAAGCGTAGGAGGCATGACTTTGATTATAAAGAACGAGTCTATTTACAGGTTTAAGTGGTAAATTGGATTATTAGTAATCAAACGGATCATATTTTTAGAATATTTAAATAACTTATCTTGTAACTCAAATAAAAATCTTTATACTGATTCTCGTAATGGTGATCCTGCTGGTTGTCTCGCAATTGTACTTTGCAAACCCCGCCAGGACCGGAAGGTAGCAACGGTAGCAAATCTATGATGTGCCGGGTTTTTGCTAGCAGGGTCGCCACCATTTATTATTCATATAATACCTCTTCAGATTCAGCCGCAATCACTTTAAAAATAATATCTAATGAATAGCCTCTATATTGTAAAAAACGAATTTGCTTCGCTTTTTTCTTTTGGTCATGTTCAATGTCTGTACCAAACTTTCTAACTTTCAATTGATATGCTTGTATTAACCAATCATTCTCTTCAAGTTCTTCTTGTATAAAATCGACATTTACCGACTTTTGTTTTAACTTTAATTTGATGCGTGCAGGGCCTTGGCCTTGTGTCATTTGACTTCTTAGTATTTGCTTGGCAAAACGCTCATCACTTTGATAATTCATGTCGATAAGTTGTTCTATAAGCTCAAGCACCTCATTTTCATCACAGGCAAAGCGCAGTAGCTTATTGGTCAGATCGGCTTTAGAGTATTCTCGTTTTGCGAGTAATGCATATGCATATGAGCGCAATTTGCTGCCAGTTAAAGTTTTTACTTCTTCAGTGGAGGTTGTGGTTGAGCTTTTAAATCGTTTTTTATAAACCATAATGATCAATTAAACTAATGTGGAACAAAAATAAAGCGCCCATGAAGGGCGCCATATTGGATTTAAGCGTCTAGAGTATCAGGCTCTTCTTCTTGCTTCTGATTGACTGTGGTAAGCAGTTCAGCACGAATTTTTGCTTCAATTTCAGGTGCCAATTCAGGGTTTTCTTCTAAGTAACGAATCACGTTATTTTTACCTTGCCCAATTTTGTTGCCTTGGTATGAATACCAAGCACCTGCTTTTTGTACAATATTTTGTTGTACCGCAAGGTCAATGACTTCACCTAAGTGGTTAACGCCTTTTCCATATAGAATTTGGAACAGCGCTTCTCTAAATGGCGGTGCCATTTTGTTTTTAACCACTTTGATTTTAGTTTCTGAGCCGATGATTTCATCGCCTTCTTTGACTTGGCCAATACGGCGAATATCTAAACGTACTGATGCATAGAACTTTAATGCATTACCACCCGTTGTGGTTTCTGGGCTACCAAACATGACACCAATTTTCATACGAATTTGGTTAATGAAGATAACCATACAGTTTGAACGCTTTGCATTACCTGTAATTTTACGAAGCGCTTGGCTCATTAAACGGGCTTGTAAACCCATATGCGAGTCGCCCATTTCGCCTTCAATTTCTGCACGAGGTGTCAATGCTGCCACTGAGTCGACAACGATCAGTTCTACCGCACCAGATCTTACCAACATGTCTGCAATTTCAAGTGCTTGTTCACCATGGTCTGGCTGTGATACCAGCAAGTTATCAATGTCTACACCAAGCTTTTTCGCATATTGTGGGTCTAGCGCATGCTCTGCATCAATAAACGCACATGTGCCACCAGCTTTTTGGCACTCAGCAATGGCTTGCAATGTCATGGTGGTTTTACCTGATGATTCAGGTCCATAAATTTCGACAATTCGACCTTTTGGTAATCCACCGATACCCAGTGCAATATCCACAGTTAAAGAGCCAGTAGAGATGGCTTCGACAGCCTGTACTGTTTTATCGCCCATACGCATGACAGAATTTTTACCAAATTGCTTTTCAATTTGGGCCAATGCTGCGCTTAGCGCTTTACCTTTATTCTCATCCATCTTATCGCCTCAAAACAATAAATATTACATTAAATCCCGAGTGGATGTCTTTCATGCTTGCTGTATTCCACACGTGATATAGTGACAGGTTTGTGTCTATTTCTCTAGATACCGAACTGATGAGTACGACAGATTATGTCGTACTAATGGCTATAGTCCCAATATTCATCTGCTACATCATCATGGCTGGTTTTAAACTTGGTCATTTGTCGACGGTCTTTTTTAGTCGGTTTATGATCAGGCCGCGCAAGGTTATTGAGTTTACGCTGTGAAACCAAAAGTTCACGACGAGCAATACTGACTTCGCTTTCTTCGTATAAGTGTTGTGCTACAGAGGCAGGTCCACGCTGGTCTGATATTGCTTTGACCATGACGGTTTTTTTGTCTTGACCTTGCTGTATGGTGAGCTCTAAGCCAGCATAAACCTCTTTAGATACTTTTACACGCTCTGATTGATGGTGGACTTTACCTCCTTCAATTGCTGCTTTCGCCAATGAGCGGGTTTTAAAGAACCGCGCCGCCCATAGCCATTTGTCAATTCGCATACTGGTTGGTTTGGCTGTAGATTCAGCAGACTTTTTTTTCATATTTTTCCTTTTAAGACAGCCTTGAAATAAAGGGAATAAGATCAGTTAACGCATTGATTGACGGGTAAGGAAGTTGAGTTTTCATTTCAGATTGGCTTGAGGGTTGGCTGATCATCCAAACATGTTGGAATCCATATTGTTCCGCCTGGTTTAAGACCCGATAAGTATCATCAATAAATACACTTTCCTTGACCGAAAATGGATATTTCGCCATGACATGGTGCCAAAACTGCTCATGCTCTTTAGGGTAGCCAATCGACTCACTACTGATGATATGTTTAAAGTAAGGGCGAAGGAGGGTATTTTCAAGCTTGAGATTGAGATTTGCCAAATCTGCATTGGTGACAATCCAGCACTCATGACCTCGACGGTTCAGCTCTGCCAACAATTCATAACAACCTGCGCGAGGTTGGATATGCAATGCATGGAGGCGGTGTAATTGTAAAATATCGATCTGTAGCGTATTAGACCAAAATGTTGTGGAATACCATGACAAAGTATTTTGATATTCGGTATATTGCTGATGTAGCTTTTGTTTTATTTTTTCTGGCTGCATGGGATGGTGTTTGACTAATTCATTGGGAACAACAGTGTTCCAAATCAATTCGTCATAAGCCAAATCAAGTAATGTGCCATCCATATCAAACATATAGATTTGTTTTTTCATAATCAACTCATGATTGATATTCGACTTCAGTGCTTTATGATTATAAAGAACTTTCCTTTGTAGATTCAATATACATTCGTGATCGTTTTTGATCGATTACTTTGTTTTTTGCTCACTGAGCTGGATAAATCTATGTTTAATGCAATAAACCCACCTAAAGACCAATTGTTGCTTGATGTGACGCATATATTGTCGGATGCCAATCAAATTTTACGGCAAGAGTTTCAGGCATACTTAGCAGGACAGCTTGATTTTTTGATTGAGGCTAAATCAGATCATTCACCAGTCACTCAAGCCGATCTCAAAGTTCACACCTTTTTAAATACAGCATTAGCAAATATATTAAAACTACCCATTTTGTCAGAAGAGGGCGAACACCATGATCGCATGACATGGCAAAAATTTTGGCTTTTAGACCCTTTAGATGGCACCAAAGAATTTATTCATAAACGACCTGAATTCACAATCAATTTAAGTTTAGTTGAGCACAGTCAAACCACCTTTGCTGCCATTAGTGTGCCTGAACAACATGTCATTTATATTGGATACTTAAATCAGCCACCTTTGCGATTTTGCACTCAGACGAAGCGCTGGTTTCAATATTCTGCTGATGTTGCTGTCGAGGCGGTGATTCAACTTGGGGTCAGTCATCGTCAATCAGGACGACAGGACCTGCTTTTTTTACAAGCCATAGAAGCACAGCACCAAGTGAAGTTAATGCGTGCAGGCAGTGCTTATAAGTTTTGTTTAATGTTAGAGGGCGAAGTTGATATTTATCCAAGATTTCATCCTACTTCGGAATGGGATACAAGCGCAGGACAATGTTTACTTGAGAGCATCGGTGGCGGTATTTATGCTTTAGATGGTAAAGCGTTTGTGTACAACCAACGTTCTACATTGTTGAATGCTGGATTTATTGCAGTAACGCAGCCGAAGTATCAACAACTTGCTTTTGCAACATTGGATTCTTTGCCTGAAGTTTAAACAAGCGTTTATTTGGAGCACAAAAAAGCGCATACTATAGACAAAATAATGAAAGAATCAGAGTCATCTTATGCCGTTAGGTCAGTTACCTCCAAGCATGTTGCAGTCGTTAAATTTGCTGCCTAAGGACAATGTATCCGTTACTTTATTCACGCGTCATTCGATTCGCCATGTTGCAACAGGCAAAGGATTGGCAGGGTACGATTTACAGCTCACAGAGGAAGGGATTGCATTGGCCCAATATTGGGGTGGGCATCTCATCACATCAACAGGGCGTCAAGTTCTTTCATGCACCACAAGCCCGATTCAGCGTTGTATTGATACAGCATCTCATATGCTATTTGGGGCATATGGCGATACAACCAAAATTGAAATCATTCAAAATAACTTATTGGTTGAGCCAGGAAGCTTTGTTGAAGATCATGCTTTAGCATCTCCTTTTTTTCGGGATTTGGGAGCACTTGGTTTTATTAATCAGTTAATTCAAAATAAGTTGCCTGGCATGAAGAATTCAGCTCAAGGCGTACTTGATATTTTAAACATGGTGTATGCATTAGAGCAGAAACAAGCAGAAGGCTTAAACTTGGTGGTCACACATGACACCATTATTGCAGTAATTTTATCTTATACCTTAGGGATTGCTGAAGTGACATCTGCCGATTGGCCAAAAATGATGGAAGGGTTATTTATTTGGTTTGATGGTGATAATTTTGAAGAAAGTACCATGCAAATGGTATGGCGTGGCGAACAAAAACAGATTGTAATTGCGCAGTTGAAAGAACAAATTCAAATGCATCATGCATAAAAAAGCCCCAAATCGGGGCTCTTTTATGATCATGCAGCTTAGTTAGACGCTAACGCTTTAACTTGTGCATTTAAGCGGCTCTTATGACGAGCTGCTTTATTTTTGTGGATAATGCCTTTGTCAGCCATACGGTCGATTACAGGAACAGCTTTTTTATAAGCTTCTGTAGCAACAGCATAGTCACCAGCAGCAATAGCACTTAAAGTACGTTTAAGGTAAGTACGAACCATAGAACGCAAGCTTGCGTTGTGTTTACGCGCTTTTACGTTTTGACGCGCACGTTTTTTAGCCTGAGCAGAGTTAGCCACTCTTGCACTCCTTGAATTAGATTGGTCTGGGCGGGCTGAAACAAAACCGAAATTACACAGTTCCCCTTAACCAGCCCGTAAACAAGTGCGATATTGTGATGAATCATCGCGGCGAAGTCAACCCTTATAAAGGCTTGCTCGGTTTAGTTTATATGAAAATCATAGCTTATGCTGAAGAAAAACCAACAAAGTTCCCAAATTTGGTGCATTGTTTGGCAAATAGCTGTTTAATTTCAGACCACTTAATGTGTATGACGAATTGTTTGGTGAAGTTGCATGAGAATTCTCACAATTTTACCGATACATGATAGTATTTGAGGTTATGAAAATCAGCTTAATCTTGAATCCATGTCTATTTTTGAAAAAGAAATTACTCAACTTGGTTTAGAACAATTTAAAAAAAATGAAAAAAGGTGGGTAGGCGGGTTATTGGGCTCAGCCACAGCACTATTACTGCAAGAAATATATACGAAACAACCCCAACAATTGTTTGTGGTGGTCGCTAAAAACAGCCAAAATTTAGTACAGCTTGAAAGTGAACTTGCATTTTATGGTTTGAAAGCACATGTATTTCCTGATTGGGAGATCCTACCTTACGATCGTTTATCGCCACACCAAGACATTGTGTCTGAACGTTTAGCAATTTTGTCCAATATGCCAAAACATGGTGTGCTGTTAATGACTGCTGCCACAGCTGCGCAACGAGTTACACCTGCCTCTTGGTTGTTGGGTGAACATTTTGATATTCGAATTGGCGACCGTTTTGATTTAGAAGCACAAAAAGCCAAGTTAATTCAAGCAGGCTATTATTTAGTAGATACCGTTTATGATCATGGCGAATTTGCAGTGCGCGGAAGCATTGTCGATATTTATGCGTCAGGGCAAGATTACCCGATTCGGATTGATTTATTTGACGATGAAGTTGAAACTTTAAAATTCTTTGACCCTGAAACTCAGCGTACTACTGAAAATTTAGAGCATTTTAGTGTATTACCTGCCAAAGAGTTTCCTTTAAAAGATGGTCGTTCTACGTTTAGAGATCGTTATGCCGAGATGTTTCCTCGTGCGAATGCCAAAAAGAACCCATTTTATCAAGATGTATTAGAAGGTATTTCTTCACCAGGGATTGAGTTTTACTTTCCACTATTTTTTACTCAACATGACATGGAAAGTTCAGGTAACTTAACATCTTATTTGCCAAGTCATGCCATTGTGATTACAGAAGATGGCTTAGAACAAGATTTGCAGCATTTTTGGCAAGATACGCATCGTCGTTATGAAGACCGTAAACATAATGTAGATCAGCCATTGCTTGCACCTGAAATGTTGTTTTTACAGCCGAATCAAGTTCAAGAAAAGTTTAATCAGTTTCGCCGTATTCAAACATCAACACAAGTCTTTGCCGATAAAGCCGGGGTTTTAAATATCCATGCTGAGCTTCCTGCCAAATTGGCTGTGGATATTAAAAAAGAACAGCCTTTTGCTGAATTAACACATTTTATTGAGCAGCAAAAAACACAAGTGTTATTGGTGGCTGAAAGTGCAGGACGGCGAGAGTCATTAAAAGATGCATTACGTCCGCATTTAGGTGATATTGCCCAAGTAGGTTCATTTGATGAATTCCTGCTTAAAAAACCCAATATAGCCATCACACATGCAGCTTTAGACCGGGGATTACAGCTTCCTGATCGACTAACCATTATTTCAGAAAATCAGCTGTATGAGCAGCGCATTGTTCAACGTCGGAAAAAACGTCAGCAAGAGGTTTCTGAAGAGTTTTTAATTAAAAGTTTAACCGAACTGACCATTGGTTCACCGATTGTTCATATTGATCATGGTGTAGGGCGTTATCAAGGGTTAGTGTTTTTAGAAATTGATGGGCAAGCACATGAGTTTTTACAGCTTAACTATGCAGGTGAAGCAAAGGTTTATGTCCCTGTTTCAAATTTACATTTAATTAGTCGTTATAGTGGGGGTGACCCTGACCTTGCGCCTTTACATAAGCTTGGTACAGATGCATGGAATAAAGCCAAACAAAAAGCGTTAGAACAAATTCATGATGTCGCAGTAGAACTGTTACATGTACAAGCGCGCCGTCAAGCAAAGCCAAGCTATGCATTTAAAGTTGAAGACACCGCATACCGTTTATTTGCCAATGCCTTTGCATATGAAGAAACGTTAGATCAAGCCAATGCCATTGAAATGACATTACATGATATGCAACAGCCGAAGCCGATGGATCGTTTGGTATGTGGTGATGTTGGGTTCGGAAAAACTGAAGTTGCAATGCGTGCTGCTTTTGTGGCTGTCGAGAATGGCAAACAAGTGGCCATTTTAGTGCCGACAACCTTACTTGCACAGCAGCATTATGAGTCATTTAAAGACCGTTTTGCTGATTGGCCTGTGCGAATTGAGGTGTTATCACGGTTTGGTTCAGCCAAAACCCACCAACAGACCATCGCTGACCTTGCTGAAGGTAAAGTGGACATTGTGATTGGAACACATAAGATTTTGCAAGACACCATTAAGTTTAAAGAGCTTGGTTTAATGGTGGTAGATGAAGAGCATCGTTTTGGTGTACGTGATAAAGAGCGTATTAAAGCGCTCCGCACTGATGTGGATATGCTGACACTAACCGCAACACCTATTCCAAGAACGCTCAATATGTCTTTTAGTGGGATGCGTGATTTATCAATTATCGCAACTCCTCCTGCACGCCGTTTGGCGGTAAAAACCTTTGTACAAGAGCAAACCAGTGCCACCATTACTGAAGCAATTTTACGTGAGCTGCTAAGAGGTGGGCAAGTTTACTTCTTGCATAATGAAGTTGATACCATTGAGCGGACAGCAGAAAATATTCGTAATTTGGTTCCTGAAGCACGCGTGGCTGTGGCACATGGGCAAATGCGAGAGCGCGAACTTGAGCAGATCATGCAGCAGTTTTATCACAAAGAACATAATGTCCTTGTGTGTTCAACCATTGTGGAAACAGGAATTGATGTTCCGAATGCCAACACCATTATTATTGAGCGTGCAGATAAACTTGGATTAGCACAACTTCATCAGTTACGTGGACGAGTTGGACGTTCGCATCATCAAGCTTATGCCTATTTACTTATTCCTTCATTTAAAGGATTAAAAGGCGATGCAGAGAAGCGTTTAGATGCCATTCAACGTGCATCAAACTTAGGTGCAGGTTTTATGCTTGCAACAGAGGATCTTGAAATTCGTGGTGCTGGCGAATTGTTGGGTGAAAAGCAAAGTGGTTCAATGCAAGCAATTGGTTATAGCTTGTATATGGAGATGCTTGAAAAAGCCACCAAAGCAGTACAAAAGGGCAGAACACCAAATTTTGATGCACCACTGAGTTTAACTGCAGAAATTAATTTACATCTGCCTGCGCTGATACCTGATGATTATTTGGGTGATGTACATCAGCGATTGTTATTTTATAAACGAATCAGCAATACAGACACTGCTGAAAAGCTAGATAACATTCGCATGGAGTTGATTGACCGCTTTGGTTTGTTACCGATGCCTGTGAAGCAATTGTTTAGTATTCATCATATTCGTTTATTGGCTGAACAGTTGGACATTCTTAAAATAGATATTACACAACATGGTGGTTATGTAGAGTTTTCACCTGATACCAAAGTGCAAGCCATTACCATTATTCAATTGATGCAAAAACATCCGACTCAATATCGAATGGATGGTGGGCAACGATTGAAGATTAGTGCGCAATTGGCTGAATATGCAGATCGGATTAAGTTTGTCCAAGACTTACTTGAGCAGTTGTTAAAAGAAATACAGCGTTAATTGACTCGCGTCAGTAAATAAATTTATTTACTGACGCTCATCAAATATGCAGACAAATGTATAGGCTAGATATTCAGGATAAAATCTATATGGTAAGATGAGCTAACTTTTATTTTGACGATTTATAAAGATATGTTTAGTCTACATCCACAGTTAGCCCAAGATACTTTCTTTGTTGGTGACTTTCCTTTATCAACATGTCGTTTAATGAATGATATGCAATTTCCATGGCTGATACTCATTCCAAGAGTGCCAGGTATTACAGAGCTTTATGAATTAAGCCAAGCAGACCAAGAACAATTCTTACGTGAGTCAAGCTGGTTATCAAGTCAATTGTCACGTGTATTTCGTGCAGACAAGATGAATGTCGCAGCGCTTGGCAATGTCGTGCCACAATTACATTTTCATCATGTTGTACGTTATCAAAATGATGTTGTTTGGCCAAAGCCTGTTTGGGGGCTTGAAGCTGCACCTTATAACAATGAAGTGTTATCACATATGCGTCAAACACTGATGCTTGCATTACGTGGACAAGGTGATATGCCATTTGATTGGCGTATGGAGTAATTTTGTCATCATGCTCCCATTCCGAGTAGGAACAGCATAATGCTTTTAGAACAAATTCTAAAAAACCGCTTTGCTGTTGAAAGTGTTTATCGATTAGTTGCGTATATCGTTTTGTCTTTGGCGGTATTTATTTATTATTTTAATACCCCTATTCGGTTAGAATACTTTTTAACAGCAATCGTTGCAGCTATTTTATTTCCAGTCTCTTTAAAATCATTTGATTTTTTACAACAAAAAGTCAGTGGCGATTATGCCCGCGAAGTTTTATTTGTATTTGATGTTGTCATTTCTTTCATTGCAATTGCATCAGTGCATTTTTCATTGGTGTTTAGTGGGTTAGTGATTATTGTTTTAGGTTGTATCAATAGTTTGTCAAAAGTTTCTTTTTTGACTGCTGTTGCATCCATCATTATGGCAACGCTCACCTTGTATTTAAATGCAATTTTATTTTTTGGGTTTGATAACTATCTAAATTCAAATAGTAAATTACTTGAAATTTACAGTTTTATTTGTTTTTCATTGTATTTAGGTTCTGGATTTTATTTGCATAAAAATTATATTGAGCATTTAAAGAAAACTAGAAATTACTATCAAGAGCAAATGAACCGTTATGTGCAGTTCTCTACCCAATTGAGCCGTTATGCATCAAAGCAGTTATGGCAGTCAATTATGAGTGGAGAAACCCAAGCCAAAATCGAATATAAAAGAAAAAAAATGACTATCTTTTTTTCAGATATACAAGGATTCACAGGGTTAGCAGAACGCTTAATTCCTGAAGACTTGGCTTTGGTATTAAACGACTACTTAAAGCACATGACTGAAATTGCCAAGAAGCATGAAGCAACATTAGATAAATTTATCGGCGATGGTGTACTCATATTTTTTGGTGATCCACAGACCAAAGGTATTGAGCAAGATGCTAAGCGTTGTATTGAAATGGCAATTACCATGCGTCAGCAAATGCATGTCTTACGTGAGCGTTGGCTAAAAATGGGATTCCCTGAACTTCATGTGCGTATGGGGGTCAGTACAGGCTATTGTCACGTAGGGAATTATGGTTCTGATTATCGGATGTCTTATACGGTCATTGGTCATGATGTGAATTTGGCATCTCGTTTGCAAACAGCAGCAGACATTGATGAAATTTTGATTTCAGATGCGACATACCAACTCATCAAAGATGAATTTATTTGTATTCCCAAAGAAGCGATTCAGTTAAAAGGGGTGCAGCAAGTGATGAATGCATGGCAAGTCCTAGATAAATATACAGGCTTGACTTCAGAAATGCAGCAGTGGTTTGATTATGAATATAAAGGCTTTCATCTGATATTAAATTTAGAAGAAGTGCAGCATTTTGAGTATGCGAAATTGATTGCTATTTTAGAAAAAATGACCAAACGCTTAGAGCAACAAAAAGAAATGACCACAGAGCAGGGTGTGGCACGGTTAAATTTGAATGATGAATCAATTGAAATCATTCAACCTAAACAATTACACGGTTCAAATTCAAATTAATCCATTTGAACCGTGTAAAACAATTGCTTAATGACCTTCAGATGCATGGTTGAGCGTATACTTTGGAATCTCAACTTCTAAATCTTCATCTTCAACAATCACTTGGCATGATAAACGTGAGTCTGCTTCTAGGCCCCAAGCACGGTCTAGAAGATCGGCTTCGACATCATTCATTTCATCTAAATGATCAAAACCTTTGCGCACGACCACATGACATGTTGTGCAAGCACATGACATATCACATGCATGCTCAATTTTGACACCATTTTTTAGCAAACTTTCACATAAGTTACTGTTTTTTTCTACTTCAAACTCAGCACCTTCAGGGCAAAACTGAGCATGTGGACGAACTTTAATACGTGGCATATATGAACCTATTTAGAACCTTGGTTTGACCAATCATCGAGTTTTGTGCCTTTTAACGCATGATCAATATGACGATTCATACGTAATGCTGCGAAGGCATCACTATATTTTTTAAGTGCTTCAACAGCACGTTCGATGGCTTCGACATCATCATGCTGAAGTTGTTGACTTAACTGGCTTTCTGCCTGTTGCATCGCACTTTGCTGTTCTGGTGAAAGCAAATCAGCGTCAACTTTGAACGCCTGCTGTAAAGCTTCTAACTCACGCTGAGCTTCTACTTTTGTTTCAGCCAAATGACGTAAGTTTTTATCTTCTTCTGCATATTGGAAGCCTTCAATGAGTAAGCGTTCCATATCAGAATCAGACAATCCATAAGATGGTTTGATGTCAATATGTGCCTGAACATTGGATGTGGTTTCACGTGCAGAAACAGCCAATAATCCATCTGCATCAACTTGAAAAGTGACTTCAATGCGTGCTTGACCTGCGGTCATTGGTGGAATACCGCGTAAGGTAAATTGACCGAGTGATCGGCAATGCTCAACTAAATCTCGCTCACCTTGAACGACATGAATCAGCATTGCAGTTTGGCCATCTTGATATGTCGTGAACTCTTGGCGTCGTGCAACAGGAATTGCAGTATTTCTAGAAATAACACGTTCAACAAGCCCACCCATGGTTTCTAGCCCCAAAGACAGTGGTGTTACATCGAGCAATAAAGCATCTTGACTACTGTTTCCGATCAATTGATTGGCTGTGATTGATGCACCAATTGCAACCACTTCATCAGGATTAATGGTACACAGTGGTTGTTGTGCAAATACCTGTTCAACAGTTTGTTGTACAGCATAAGAGCGCGTAGAACCACCGACCAAAATTACATTTTGAATATCGGTAAGTTCAAGTTTGGCATCACGTAAAACACGTTTACAAACACTGATAGTACGATCAAGCGCGACTTGAATGATCTGCTCAAATGTTGCTCGGTCAAGTGTAACTGTTTGAGACAACAATGTTATTGCTGTTTCAGTGTGTTCAGACAATGCTTCTTTTGCTTTTTTTGCAGCAATTAAGAATTCTGCATATTGCTCATTATTAAGTGTTTCAATGGCAAACGTCTGCTTTAACCATTTCACAATTAAACGATCTAGATCATCACCACCTAGCGCAGTATGACCACCTGTGGCTAAAACCTCGAATACGCCTTGCGAAAATCTTAAAATAGAAACATCAAACGTTCCACCGCCTAAGTCGTACACCACATAATTGGCATCTACTGATAAATCTGTGGTTTGATCTAGTCCATACGCGACTGCTGCGGCAGTTGGTTCATTCAATAAACGCAGTACATTTAAACCTGCCAATTGTGCTGCATCACGCGTTGCTTGACGTTGTGCTTCATCAAAATAGGCAGGTACTGTGATTACAGCACCTTGAATAGGGTGTTTTAAGCTGTCTTCGGCACGAACTCTTAATTGTTTAAGTAAATCTGCTGAAATTTCTACTGGCGTTTTTGCACCTGCTGCTGTTTGGAAAGTAGGCATTTCATGCTCACCACCAATTAAAGCATATGGGTGTTGAAACTTTATATCTGCCTTGGAACGGCCCATAAAACGTTTCACAGAAACAATAGTATTTTCAGCATCTTGAACTAAAAATTCTTGAGCATCATAACCATAGCGCGTGGCATGCGGATTTTGGTCATAATGGACAATTGATGGGAGTAAAACGCGTCCTCGGTCATCTTGCAGGACTTTGGCTTGACCTGACAGTACAGTGGCAACCAATGAATGTGTTGTTCCTAAATCAATACCAATTGCAATACGGTGTTGATGTGGTGCACTTGATTGTCCTGGTTCTGCGATTTGCAAGAGGGCCATGTATTAAACATCCTTAATATTTGAGCAGTTAAAAGTCATCATTGAGATCAAAGTCATCAAGTAGTCGTTCTTCTGCTTTGTCGATATCATTTAAAACGCGCTGGAAAAACTGTAATTTTCTTACTGTTTCTTGTGCAGCATCCCATGTTTTGGCATGGTATTGGGTTTTAAAATCTTGGCTTAAATCGACAATATGTTGGCGAATTTCTTGTTTTAATGCACTCAGTTGTTCAGCAGATTGCGCATCATCTAAGCGTTCTCTTAAATCAAGCGCGGATTGTAAGAAATCAAAATCATGAATGGATTGTTCTAAACCTTGATCCTGTTGCACCAATTTTAACAAATAACCTGCACGTGAATCAATTTGAGACAGTGTGTTATACGCTTGGTTAATTTCACTTGATTTAATTAAAGCAAAATTTTTATCTTCTACGCGATCAGGATGATATTGCTGTTGTAGTTTGAGCGATTGTGCTTTGAGTGTTGCTTGATCAATGTCTAATTCAACAGGAAGATTGAACAGTTCATAGTAATTCATAAGTTAACCCAATAATAAAATGAATCAATAAATGGTTTTATTGATTCATTTTGGTCAGAACAAGGGAAGGTGATTAGACTGTGAAAGACTCACCACAACCACATTCACCTTTTTTATTTGGATTGCTAAATTCAAAGCCTTCATTTAAACCATTTTTCGCATAATCCATTTCTAAACCATCTAAATAGACTAAGCTTTTTGGATCAATAAATACTTTGACCCCAAATTGTTCAAACACTTGATCATGTGAGTCAATCTCATCAACAAACTCAAGAACATAAGCTAAGCCTGAGCAACCTGAAGTTTTCACGCCCACGCGAATGCCTTCACCCTTACCACGGTTTTGCAGGTAGTTGCTGATATGAGTTGCTGCACTTTCGGTTAAGTGAATCATGAAAACTCCAATTCTCGGTTATGCGCTAGCTTTTTTTGCGCGAAAATCTTCAATCGCCGCTTTAATTGCATCTTCTGCAAGTACTGAACAGTGTACTTTCACAGGAGGTAGAGCAAGTTCAGTTGCAATATCAATGTTCTTAATGGCTTGTGCTTCATCTAAAGTTTTACCTTTAAGCCATTCAGTCACTAAAGAGCTTGAAGCAATGGCAGAACCACAACCATAAGTTTTGAATAATGCTTGTTCAATAATACCGTCATCATTCACTTGAATTTGTAAACGCATCACGTCGCCACATGCTGGTGCACCCACCATGCCTGTACCTACGTTTTCTGCATTTTTATCTAAAACGCCCACATTACGTGGATTTTCATAATGATCGATTACTTTTTCGCTATATGCCATGATATTTCTCCTGACCTGGGGCTCACCTAGGTATGTATAACTGTAATGAAAAGGGGAGTACTGATTTAAAAATCAGTGCTCATTCCATTCAACGGTTGACAGATCAATGCCTTCTTTGAACATATCCCAAAGCGGAGAAAGCTCGCGAAGTTTATTTACTGCAGTTTTGGTGATCGCAATAATATGATCAATATCTTCTTCTGTGGTGTACTTACCAAAGCTAAAACGAATTGAGCTATGAGCAAGTTCATCAGACAATCCAAGTGCACGAAGCACATAAGATGGTTCAAGCGTTGCCGATGTACATGCAGAACCGCTTGATACAGAGATATCTTTTAATGCCATCATCAATGATTCACCTTCAACAAAGTTGAAGCTGACATTTAAATAGTTCGCCACGTTGTATACAGGGTGGCCATTTAAAAATACTTGCTCTAAGTCTTGTAAGCCATTCCATAAACGGTCACGTAATACACGTAAACGTTTTTGTTCTGACTCTAAGTTCTTACCTGCAAGTTCGAATGCTTCACCCATACCTACAATTTGGTGTGTCGGCAATGTGCCTGAACGCATACCGCGCTCATGACCGCCACCATGCATTTGTGCTTTTAGGCGAACACGTGGTTTGCGGCGTACATATAATGCACCAATACCTTTTGGACCATATGCTTTATGCGCTGAAAAGCTCATTAAATCAATTTTCATGGCTTCTAAATCAATTGCTACTTTACCTGCTGCTTGTGCTGCATCAACATGGAACAATGTTTTGTTCGCACGTGTCAGCTCACCAATCGCAGCAACATCTGTAATTGTACCAATTTCATTGTTCACCATAAGGAGCGAGACTAAAATGGTGTCTGGGCGTAAAACATCAGCAACCATTTGTGGTGTAATCAAACCTGTTTTTGCTTCAGGTTCGATATAGGTGATCTCAAAACCTTCAGATTCAAGTTCACGACATGCATCAAGTACTGCTTTATGTTCAATTTTGCTAGTGACAATGTGCTTGCCTTTATTGGCATAGAACTGTGCAACACCTTTTAGTGCGAGGTTGTCTGCTTCAGTTGCACCTGATGTCCAAATGATTTCTCTTGGATCTGCGTTGACAAGTTTAGCCACTTGTTCACGCGCGTATTCTACTTTTTCTTCAGCTTGCCAACCATGTGCATGTGAACGCGACGCTGGGTTACCGAAA
This sequence comes from Acinetobacter apis, assembly GCF_900197575.1. Taxonomy (GTDB): domain Bacteria; phylum Pseudomonadota; class Gammaproteobacteria; order Pseudomonadales; family Moraxellaceae; genus Acinetobacter; species Acinetobacter apis. The sequence continues at coordinate 511,330 of NZ_FZLN01000001.1, forward strand.
TTACCCTCGTAGGTTAAACATTCCATCATGCGCTCAGCAACAAGCGGATCTACGGGAGTGGTTGCTGCATAATCGAGATATATTGGACGTTTCATGTTTAAATACCTGTAGCCGATAAAAAGGCTGAATCGAGATTTACTGATTTTTGGCGAATAGCTACTGTTTGTACGTTTTCTCTGCAAATTAAGTCAGCAAGTGATATTTTTGCTAAATAATCTGCAATATGTAGAGAAAGGTCTTGCCACAGGTCATGTGTTAAACACATTGCGCCATTTTGGCAATTTCCTTTGTGATCACAGCGTGTTGCATCTACAGTTTCATTCACTGCTTCAATAATTTCTAGCATAGTGATTTGGTCTGCGCTTTTTGCGAGATGGTAGCCTCCATTTGCCCCACGGACGCTCGCTACAAGACCATGTCGCTTTAATTTAGCGAAAAGTTGTTCCAAATAGGCAACTGAGATGGTTTGACGATTGGCAATTTCAGCCAATGTAATGGTTCTCTCAGCAGGTTGCAGAGCAATGTCAAGAAGGGCAGTCACTGCGTAGCGACCGCGAGTTGTTAAGCGCATGACTCGGTACACATTGGTTAGACTAGATAATTGAATTTTATGAATCCTGACTAAATTAGTCAAGTTTTACTGCTGTAAAAATATGTATTCGAGCAATAAATGTGTAACTTAATTGACATATTGATAAATGAGCATGGCAATCAAGACCAAAATGGTCAATGAAAAAAGCAAATATACTGTTTTTTGTTTCCGTTCTAGGTGACGGATACGGTTTTTAAATTGTTTATTTTCAACATATAAGTTATCAATTTTTAAACGCTGAGTATCAATTTTTTCAAGTAACCCTGACACACGTACAGGCGATGCTGTAAATTCTTTTTGTGGATGTGCTGTTGTTACCCATTTTTTCCAATCGGTTGCCAATTGTGGAAGAGACAGCGCCAATAATAAATCACGCATTTGATCTTTTTCAGTTTGATTGGCATAAATTTTAATGGCACGAATACTTTTTTGATGACCCAAAACCAAGGCCTGAAAGTAACCAAAAATCGTACTGCTCATTTCAAGCGCAATGGCTGTTTTTGGCGCTTCAGTGTTAAACAAGATCCCTTTGTCTGAAAATACCAAATAAAAGTCAATGTAAGGTATATAGCAATTTACTTTAATCACCGCGTTTTTCTCAAAAAAAATAGCAGCTTGCTTTTTGGCAAAATCATCATGCTTAAATACGAAACTGTAGAAGGTTTCTAAACCAATCATGGTTAAATTGAGCAACAAATGCGATTGTTCTTGTTTTTGCTGCGCTGAATTCATGATGTCACTTCCTTTGCTGCGATTTCATCTGTAACGAAGAATTTTGACTTCGTTTTTTATTTCAAGTTTAAAATAAAAGTTAAGTTGTTCAATCAATACATGACTTTGCTGCACTAGATTAACATTTATATTATAAAGGATACAGCCTGCGCTTGAGTTTAATCTTGTTATTGATTGAGTATGTATGGATATATTTTGTGTCAATCGTATTGGTATCGCAAACACCGATCTGCCTTAGCTTAGCAGGATAACGTGATAAATATTGTTCAGATTGGCATTTTTTTTGACTTTTTAAATAAATTTGCGACAAAAGCAATTCATGAGTATTGCGTTCCCCCCTAAAGCATTGCTATAAAGGCACTTGAGTAAGATACTAGATCTTTAATAAACGAAATTAAGAGGACATCACCTTCATGAATAAATCAGAATTAATCGATGCAATTGCAAAGAATGGGGGATTATCTAAAATTGACGCTGGGAAAGCTTTAGATGCGACAATTACATCAATTACAGATGCATTGAAAAGCGGTGATACAGTCACTTTAGTTGGTTTTGGTACTTTTAACGTAAAAGAACGTGCAGCACGTACAGGCCGTAACCCAAAAACAGGTGAAGAGCTTCAAATTAAAGCAAGCAAAGTACCAAGCTTTAAAGCAGGTAAAGGTTTAAAAGATTCTGTTGCATAAGTGCAATAGGAATAAAAGCGCGCCAACGGGCGCGTTTTTTATGTGAAAGGCTGAAAAAGACAAATCAATGCATTCATTCATGGGTTGATTTCAGTTAGAATTGCACGCAAATAAGATATTGGAATACTTATGGAATCGTTTCGTAAACTGATTAGAGGTTGGTTGGGTAAAGTATTACTTGTTTTATTCTTAATCCCTTTAGCATTAGTGGGTATTGAGGGTTATTTTGGCGGATCAAACAAAGGAGATGTCGCTAAACAAGTAAATGGACAACCAATATCAAATAAAGAGCTTGATGAACTGATAAAAGCATATCAACAACAATATTTACAATTTGTACAAGGCGATGAGTCGCTGTTAAATACCAATGCTATCAGAGAATCTGCGCTTAATACTTTAATCGCACGTACTTTACTTTTGCAGCAAGCTGATCAACTTGGTGTAAAAATGAGTGACAGTCAATTTGTTCAAATGCTATCGCAATTGCCTGACTTTCAGGTGGATGGTAAGTTCAGTAATGAAGTATTTGGAAACTATCTGCGCAGCAGAGGCATTACCAAAGAAATGCTTACAGCGAACTTACAGCAAGATCATGCATTAAAAATGTTGTCTGGAACGGTTTCAAATTATGCCTTAGTCAGTCCTACAGCCATTGAACGTTTTGCAGATTTACAAACCGAACAGCGTGAATTGTATTTGTCGAGCATAAAACTTGATGAGTATAAGAAAGGTATTACGATTTCAAATCAAGAAGCTGCAACGTATTATGAGCAACATAAAAATGACTTTAGACGTAATGCCTCTGTAGACGTTGATTATGTCGTGGTTAAACCTGATATGGTGACTGCGAAAACGCCGTTTACTGTGACCGATGCTGAGCTTCAACAAGCCTATACACAATATGTTGAAAAACAAAAGAATAGTGTGCCAAAAATCGTAAAACATATTTTGATTACACAAGATACACGTTCTGATGCAGAAGCATTAAAGCTTGCCAATGAAATTGAAGCAAAAATTAAAGCAGGTCTATCGTTTGATGCAGCAGCAAAACAATATTCAGAAGATCCATCATCAAAAGATAAAGGCGGCTTAATTGCTGGATATCAAGCAGCAACTTTAGGTTCAGCTGAATTTGATAATGCAGTGAATGCATTACAAAACCAAGCAGTATCACAACCTGTGAAGACAAGCTTTGGTTATCATATTATTCAAATGCATACAGAGCCTGTAAAAATTGAAAGCTTCGATGCAATGAAAGCAGCATTAACTACACAGCTTGAAAAGAGTAAGGCTGCAAATCTGTATACAGATACCGTCAACAATTTAAATGATACAGTGGTGTCAAATAATGCTTTGGACCCAATCACTGAGCAAGTTAAAGCAGCGATGGTTCAAACAGCCAATAATGTGACCTTATGGACCAAAGACCCGTATTTAAGTAATGCTGCAGTGAAAGCTAAATTGTTTAATGACAGTGTAAAAGGTGGCGACCGCAATATTTCCACCAGTGTTCAATTGCCAGATGGCAGTAACATTTGGGTTAGAATCCGTAACTATCATGCAGAAGGCTTACAAACAGCAGAGCAAGCACAAGCTGATGTTAAAGTGAAGCTATTAAACAAAAAAGCAGCTGAATTGGCTAAAGCGAAAATTGCAACCACATTGGCTGCATTTAATACGCAGCCTGCTGCAGAAGTTATGGCGAAAGGCAATATTAAGTTTGAGAAAGCGGGTTTATATACTCGTCAAAATTTAAAGCAAGATATTGCGAAAGTTGCTTTTACTTTACCTGCTCCTAAAGCCGGTATGTGGTCGGTTGGTGCTGCAGATTTGGCAGATGAATTGGTTATTGTTGCTGTGGCGCAAGTCAAAGCAGACGGATTCAAGTCATTTAGCCCTGAGCAAAAACAGCAAGTTACACAAGCATATCAACAATCACGTGCAGAGCAAGAGCTTGCAGATTATGTTGATTATTTAAAATCAACAGCAAAAATCAAGTAAATTCAATAAAAAAGCATCTTCGGATGCTTTTTTATTTTTCACTATTTTAGACTTGTCAGTTTTTTAAAAATAGCGTATGTTAAATTGAATTCACATTGAATAAACAAGACATATATGAACGGTGTTCAACAATTTAACATTACTTACGCATATTTTTGGCATTTTAGATAATTGCCCAAATCGTGTGGGCATTCGAAAAGTAGGTTGCCCACCGATGTACAAAACCTGATTGGCAACCACCAATCAGGTTTTTTTGTTTTTATATACTGGAGATTGAGCAATGAAAAACGATTTTAACTTGTTTTTTGGGTTTTACCGAGACTCTATAGATCAACACCAGACCTTGATTGAAGTAATAAAGTGAGGGTTAACACCCAAAAAGGATAAATATGAATACTGTAGTTTCACCTGAACGTTCGCAGCAAAAAGAAAAAAAGCTCACCACACCAGCGCAGTTGAAAGCACAATTGCCGCTGTCTACGACATTACAGCACGTGGTATTTGAGCATCGAAAAACGGTTGAAGATATTTTGGCTGGTCGAGATCAGCGTTTGCTTGTCATCATGGGACCATGTTCAATTCATGATCCAGTTGCTGTAACTGAATATGCAACCAAGCTCAAAGCCCTGCAAGATCAAGTGCAAGAGCAAATTTTTATTGTGATGCGAGCATATATCGAAAAACCAAGAACAACGGTCGGGTGGAAAGGTTTTTTATATGATCCAAATTTAAATGAACAATGCGATTTACAAGCAGGCTTAGAACGTTCTCGCCAACTTTATATTGATTTAATTAACATTGGTATTCCACTTGCGAGTGAAATTTTAAATCCGATGGCAACAGGCTATTTTGATGATTTAATTGCTTGGGGTGCGATTGGTGCAAGAACATCTGAATCACAAATCCACCGTGAAATTGCAAGTAGTGTGCCATTTGCGATTGGATTTAAAAATGGTACAGATGGCTCAGTACAAATTGCTTTAGATGCGATTCAATCGTCTAAAGCACAACACGATTTCTTTGCCTTGGGTGCAGAAGGTGGTCCTGTATTACGCAGCAGTTTAGGAAATCCACATCCACATCTCATTTTACGTGGTGCCAATACAGGGACCAATTATGATGCAGCTTCGATCTTAGCAATTAAAGAGAAAGTTGGCGAAGCTATGCCTGCATTGGTGGTCGATTGTAGCCATGGCAATAGTGGAAAGCAGCCGTTAAAACAGCCTGCTATTTTAAAGCAAATTATTGCTGAACGTGCTTTAACAGGTGTTAGAGGGGTTATGGTCGAAAGTCATTTGGTGGATGGTGCACAAAAAATCACAACACAAATGATATATGGTCAATCCGTTACAGATGGTTGTTTAGGATGGGAAAAAACCGAGCAGCTTATTTTGGAGATCCAAAACGATTTAACATCGCACTAGATTTAAAGCAGGTACATGGTCTTGATAGATCATGTACCTTTTTTTAATTATAGGCCGGCTTCATAGTCAGCTTGAGTGAGTAGTTTCTCAAAATCTTCAATATGATCGGGCTTGATTTTATAAATCCAACCGTTGTGGTAGGGGTCTTCATTAATCATTTCAGGGTCATCGTCAAGTGTTGTATTGACCTCAACAACAGTGCCTGTAATAGGCATGTGAATATCTGATGCTGTTTTCACAGACTCAACTACACCAATTTGTTCAGTGGCTTGAACATGTTGACCAACTTCTGGTAATTCAACATAAACAAGATCACCTAAAGCGTCTTGTGCATGATCTGAAATACCTGTCACAATCAATTCACCTTCAACTTTTGCCCACTCATGAGTGGCTGCATATTTGCGGTCTGTAGGATGATGCATAATTTTTCCTAGGATGGCAGTTCATTTTGAATCAGTGTATACAACTTCATTTTGTTTTTCATCTGCTTCTCATTTTATTGTTTTGTTAAGTAACCAAATTTATTGATATGTGACAATCACTTGTCTAGCCTAAGCGAACAATTTATGATAAAAAAAGATCTAGTCAAAGTTTTATAAATTACAGTTGCTGGTTTTGAGAGCAACATATTATATTTTCATCAGTCTGTCAGTAAGGATGTTTAAATGAAACCATTGAGTAAATTTGCAATTGCGCTGGGTCTATGTGCACCATTATTCATGAGTACAGCAACATTTGCGGAGAAAAAAATAATGATTCCAGAACAAAAATTTCTAGTTGGTACGTGGACAGGGTTGCCTGAAGGCTCAAAAGTTTCAGCACACATTGCAAGTGAGGGGATTTATACAGTCAAACTCAATGCAGATGGCAGCTTAACACCACTTGGTGAAGTGAAAATTCCTCATCCATCATGGATTACTTTTTCTAAAGATCACAAATTTGTATATGTGACCAATGAATCAGAAAATGGTGCAGTAACTGCACTTAGCCTGAATAAAGATGGCGAGCTTAAAAAAATTAATGAAGTGAGCAGTAAAGGCGATCATCCAACACATTCAACACTATCAACAGATGGTAAGTATTTGTTGGTTGCAAACTATTCTGCAGGTGGTAAAGACTCAGGCGTATCTGTGTTACCGATTCTTGCCAATGGTGCAATTGGTGAAGTGGTACAAAATATTCTTTATCCAAAAGGCACAGGCGCTATTCCTTCGCGTCAAACATCAGGTCATGCCCATTCAGTTACCTTTACTCCAGATGGTAAGAAACTATATGTGGCTGACTTAGGTGGTGATATTGTTCGTGTATATGACTATCAACCATCAAGCAAACAGCCTTTAAAAGCTGACCCTGCAAGCGATTTACATTTTCCTAAGGGCAGTGGTCCACGACATCTTGTTTTCGCATCACATGGTAAATTTGCGTATGTGACCAGTGAAATGTCTGCAGATGTGACTGTGTTCGAGCTGAAGAATGGCAAGTATACTGAAATCCAAAAGCAAACTTTACCTGAAAAAGATCATATCGATCACAAAAGTGCTTCTGGTTTAGCATTTTCACCAGACAATAAATTTTTATACGTAGGTAACCGTAAAGAAATTAACGAAATTGTCGGCTATAAAGTAGATGAAAAAACAGGTCTTCTGACATTGGTTGGTCGTTACTCTAGCGGTGGTTTAGAGCCTCGTGCGTTTTCAATTGACAAATCAGGCGAATATTTGATTGTTACAAACGTGCATTCGCATACTGTGAGTCAATTTAAACGTGACAAAGTGACTGGTGCATTAACACCAACACGTGTTGCTTTACAAATTGGTCAACCTACTGATGTGAAATTTATTCCATAAGTATATTGATGTTGAGCAATGAAAAATGCCTTCGTTTGAAGGCATTTTTTTTATTTACTGTTTGGCTTATAAAGACCGTGGTCAATCAAATGTAAACGTAGAATTCGTCTTAATTCTAAAATAGCTTCGGGGGATTCTTGAATAGAATGTCCACCTTTAAAGATTTTTTCGGATTCTGCAGAATCTAAATGCGCACTTTTATACGGAACAATGCCATCTGTAATCATTTTAGGGTCATCGCTGTTGGCAATGTTTCCCATAATTGAATGATATTCAAAACCTTTTTTTGGCATAATGTTTTTAGTTAATTCCATAAACTTGGACTGATAACTTAAATCGCTCGGGCCATTTTGAATAATAAAGTTGTCGATTTGTTTGGCAAAATCTTTAGGATCAATACCATCTTTAACTGAGTCTGACAATGCACTAATAAAGGCACCAGGTAAACGAATCACTTTACGTGCAACACGAGTAAACCATAAATCAGCAAAAGCAGTACCACGATGAGGTGATGCTAAAAATACTGCACGATCAAAATTGCTAATGGGTTTCATATTAATACGATCGACCACAAAAGGATCATTTTTATATTTATTAAATGTGTGTGATCGAATTAATTTCGAGGCAGGCTTACTGATATTGGCATTACTGACCAATAATCTTGAAATTACACCGCCCATACTGTGCCCAATTAATACAGCATCTTTTGCGGCTGGAGCTTTCGGGTCAATCTGTCCAAATGCTTGTGTCACAATGGCATAGATTTGATAGCGACTCTCAAGCATTGGCATATTGGTTGAATAAAAGACTTGCCATACTTGATAGTGTTCACGCAGTACTTTGTCACCCATAATATCATTGGTTAACCGAATCCATGCTTCTGGACTACTTGCCAAGCCATGAACCAATACAATCACTTTTTTATTGGGATTATAGGGTTCAAGCATATAAAGATGTGGCATGGTCAATTGTTTATCACGGTCAATCAATGATAAATATGCAGCTCGGCCTAAATTATTATCAGCCAACCATAACCCATAAGGAGCAGAGAAATTGGCTGCAAGTGGATAAGATTTACCTTCAACCTGTAGGCTGTCAAATTGGTATGGGTCGGTAATTTTAATGCGTAATGGTGCTGCATCGAGTAAGTCTTTGACACTGGTTTTTGGTTCAGGCTCAATTGAAATTGTTGTCGATAAATATTGCGGTGAATGGATATTGGGATTCACCGATTTTTCGAACTTATGATTCAGTGTATCTAATATATATTTATTTTCTTCAGGGAGCTTATCTTTTGGTAAAACTGTGACAAATTCTGAGCCAAAACCATCGCGACGGTTGATAGAGCGTAAGCCCGAAAAATTAAGATTATACGATGAAATAAAATCTTGAATTTTGACATTATTTAGCTGCGGAAAGCGGCTAGAGTCAATAATGTATTCGCTTTTCCCAACTTTGAAGTTGTCATTTGCTGTATTTTCTGGCTTTAATGCAGAAGATAGCATGACCAATTTTGCTGTAGCTTGATTATAAAAGTCACGTACTTGAACTTGACGGTTGTCAAAAATACGCTGATCTGGATTTCTCTCTGTTTTGAACAAATATGCATAACTATAGCGAATACTGCGGTCAAGCATTTGCATTTCTTCAGTGATGCAATCATTTTCTACATTTGATGAAGTTTGCTTGTTTTCTGTGGCGATATATTTATCTTTCACTTTGACTTTACATGCAGCAGATTTTTCTAATGTCATGGCTTTGGCAAGATAGAGTTCACTTGCTGTTGAGAAGAATTGCTCATTAGGAATTTGTGGAATCTGTTGAATATCAGTAAGGCATGATGCTGGATCATTTGAACAAAATTTTGCTTCACGACCTGTCATAGACAGTACATTCAGGCTGGCTTCGCTAATTTTATCACGTGTTAAAATACTGTCTCGTTCATTGGTGATGGTGATGTTAAAGGCTTGTTGTTTTACACTGACCACTTGACAGGCGCTGAGTAGGAGGGTGCTCGATGTGAATAAAATAAGCAAGAATACAGGAGGTTTAGCGAAAAGATTGAGCATAGAATCCGAAAATAAGTCGAGTGAAATTATCTATATACGACCATCATCTATAGCAAAAAACAGACCGCTTCACAAGCGGTCTGTTTGAACGAGCTGACTATATGATCAGTTCTTAGCGGTTTTGCCACTGCCTGTTAAAGTTTCCCAAACATTAGTGCGACCTTGGGTTTGAATTTCTTTAATTAAGCGGTCTGCAACAGCAGCTTCTTCAGGATATTTGACTTTATAATTACGTAGTGTCGTGATGGCATTACGGTTTTGTTCAAGATATAAATAGTTATTGGCAGCAGATAAATAAGCTTCTTGTACCCCAGCTTTAATGGCTTTATCTAAATAAACAATGGCTTCACGTTGACCACCACCTTCTGATAAGTTAAAGCCAAACCAAAAGTTTACAATTGGGTCATTTGGGTTGAGTTTTAATAAACGCTGACCATATTTAAGTGCTTTAGATGTGTACTGAGAACCTAAATCTAGATTTCTTGCCATGATACTGGTTTTGAATGCACGGATTAATACATCATATGATGCATTGTCTTTATCTGCATATGGATCTAGAAATTGGCTGGTTTGGCGCAGCTTATTTTCAAAGCCTTTACGTACATTTTTACTGCTAAATTTTGGTGGGTAGTGACGTGCTTGGCCTTCTACCAATTGAATGAAGTCATCAATTGCTGTGACATCAAGTTGGTTCGGTCCAGCAAGTGGTAAGTACTTAACATCTTTCCCTTTACTGTCAATTGTTGGAACAATAATACGGTTGATATCAAATGTAGTTTGTTTGGTTGGATCTTGTGGATCTGTAACAATCATTTTAGTAACAGGTTGAGCCGCTGCTTTTTTTAAGTTGACTTCAAAGTCTGATGGTTGATCATAATCGCTTTCATTCAACACATAAAATGGTGCAGGTAATCCAGGCTCTTTAAAAATAATAGGCTCTTGGATAATATTTTCGCTTACGGTAGGGGTGCTCTTTTGTTGCGGTGTAATGCTATTACATGCTGAAAGTAACGAGGCCATAAGTGTTGTTAATGCTATTGTTTTCAATCTCATAGTTTTCTTCCAGAATTGATATTGTTTTGTTTAAAGTCATAAAATGTAAGCGTATTCGCAGTGTAATGTAAATGAAAATACGCATACAATGTAAAGCATGTAACAATTTAAGTTTTTGATTGATTATTTTGTGCTTCACACTCATGTCGAATTTGTTCAAGGATATCAAGTTCAGCTTGCGTGAAGGGTTGGTTGTCTGCTGATTTTTTAATATAAGTTGGGTCAAGCAGTGATAAACGATGGCATAGGGTATTCATTCTTTTTTCATTTTGTTGTAAACGATCAAGTAAAACACGCATACCATCTAATACTGGGTCAGATTGATTAGGTGATGTGGCATAAGGCTGAAAACCTATGCTTTCAGCATAGTTTCTGCGTGCTTCCTCTACTTCCTGATCTTGATGTTGTGTTGTACTGTTTTTATAAATGTAGCGAGCAGGATTACCAACAGCAGTGACATTTTCAGGAACAGCTTTTGTCACGACGGCATTAGACCCAATTTTTGCATTTTTTCCAACGGTAAATGGGCCTAGAATTTTTGCGCCAGCACCCACAATCACACCATCTTCCAATGTAGGATGGCGTTTACCTTGCTTCCATGTGGTGCCGCCTAATGTGACGCCATGATACAGTGTGACATCATCACCGATTTCTGCAGTTTCGCCAATGACCACGCCCATGCCGTGATCAATAAAAAATCGCCGTCCAATTTTTGCACCAGGATGAATTTCAATTCCTGTGGTAAATCGGCTAAATGCAGATAGGCTACGAGCAGTGACTTTGTAGTTTTTTTTCCAAAGCTCATGTGCAACACGATGCATTGCCAAAGCATGAATGCCAGGATAGGTAGTAATGACTTCAAAGGTGTTTCTTGCTGCCGGATCTCGTGAAAATACAGCTTTAATGTCTTCTTTGAGCTGTTTTATCATGATTCTTGATCCTCTTTTTTTGTGATTGTTTTTTGAAAGCGGCCTTGGCTTAATGCTTGAACACGGCTAAAGACCCCACGCAACAGATTATACTCCATTCGATCAAGCTGCACTCGACCAAATAAACGTTTTAAACGGGTTGGCAATAAGCGTGGATTATTGGGATCAAAGAATTCAATTTCCTCAAGCATTTTCTCTAGATGAGGATAAAACTCTTGCATTTGTGCTTGTGTGACTAGGGGTTCATCCCATTGCATATGGTGCTGAATCACAGGCATTGTTTCGGTTGAAGTTGCCTCTTGTTTATGGTCAATGTATTCAGATGCAGCCATACGAAATTCATAGCAAATAATTTGAATGGCTTGTGCAACATTTAATACGCCGTAGTCTGTATTGACAGGAATCGTGACATGATAATTTGCCAAAGCAAGTTCTTCATTGGTGAGTCCACGATCTTCTCGACCAAACAAAATAGCAACTTGATGCTGATGATTGACCACTTGTTGAAGTGCAATTTGGCTTGCAGGACGGACATCTAGCAATGGCCATGGTATCGTCCGACTCCGTGCGCTGGTGCCAAATACCATATGACAATCTGCAATTGCATCTTCTAGTGTATCCACCACAATAATGTGTTCCAACAGATCAGTGGCACCTGCAGCCAAAGCATTAATGTCTGGATGAGGATAAGTTTTTGGTGCCACTAAAACAAGTTGGCGAATGCCCATGGTTTTCATGGCACGTAATGCGCTGCCAATATTGGCAGGCAATGTGGTGTTCACCATGACAATTCGAATATGGTCAAGATGCGTGTTAATGTGCTGATTGGCTGAGGCTTGCATAATGTTGTCCAAGCAATTTATGAGTATTGGCTGATATTTTGCGGTTGATGAGCGAATGCATCAGTGAGTTGATCATTGACCGCATTTAATTGGCTGTCGTGCATTTCTAAAGTTCTCACTTGCGCTGCTTTAGATTTAATTTGATATTCAATCGCGATATGTTCTTTACCAAAATGGTCACGTAGTTTTGCCAATACTTCATCGAGCGGTGCAATGTTCCATTGTGCACCTAAATGCAAATCAGTTTGCGCATAAGGAAGCTCTATATGAAAGATAATCGGTATGTGTTGACATAAGTCGACATGGCAATACGGCATTAAAATAGCTTTTAAATCGTGGGCCAAGGTTTTTGGTGCATGGTCAAGTGGTAAATGAATACGAATACTTTGTGCTCGTTTTTGTCGAATTTCATTCAAGCTAAAGGCTTTAGATAATCGAGACATCGGGCGGTCATAACCCTCACGCTCATAGACATCACCTTCAATAACAATCACATGATTGGCTTGAATGATATCTTTAAATCGCTGGAATCGCTCATGATTACAACTAACTTCTAAGCGCGCAGTGCCATCATCAAGTGTGATCATCATGCGGTTTGGAAAATTAGCCACATCGACCACAAGACCTGCAAACACCGTGGTTTGACCACGTTTTGTTGGGGTGATTTCATTGAGTTTAGCTGGAATAAAAAATTTAAGCTCTGGACGATAAACATCAATAGGGTGACCTGTAAGGTATAAACCTAACGTGTCTTTTTCACCTTTTAAACGCACTTCATCTGCCCATGGTTTGACAGGCTTAGTCGGTTTACGTTGAATTTCTTCAACTTCACCAAACAAATCCATCATACCTGTTTCACGGTTCTGCCTTGCTTGTTCAGCAGCTTGCACAGCTTCAGGCAGTTGAGCCATTAACGTAGAACGCTCTAATCCTAAACAATCTAATGCACCTGCACGAATCAGCGCTTCAAGCGTGCGCTTATTCATTTTTTTCAAGTCTACACGGTGGCAAAAGTCAAATAAGTCGATATACATGCCATCTTGTGTTCGTGAGTCAATTACAGATTGCATGGCTTGCTCACCAACACCTTTAATTGCACCTAAACCATATACAATGGTGTGTTCATCAATGGCTTGAAAGCGGTATACCGATTGATTAATCGATGGCGGTAATACAGTCAATTTATTGTTGCGACAGTCATCAATTAAAAAAACCACGCTGTCGGTATTTTGCATTTCCGATGATAAAACCGCAGCCATAAATTCAGCAGGATAATGTGCTTTTAACCATGCTGTATGATAAGCAACCAAAGCATAAGCTGCTGCATGCGACTTATTAAAACCGTAGCCTGCAAACTTTTCCATAAAGTCAAAGATGTGGTTGGCTGTGGCTTCATCAATATCTTTTTCGGCAGCACCTTCAATAAAAATTTGACGCTGCTTAACCATTTCTTCAGGTTTTTTCTTACCCATGGCACGGCGTAATAAGTCTGCGCCACCTAAGGTGTAACCTGCACAAATTTGCGCGGCTTGCATAACTTGTTCTTGATAAACCATGATGCCATAGGTCGGTTCTAATACACCTTCAAGCAGTGGGTGAAGGTATTCAAAATCTCCGCCGTGCATTCGATGAATAAAATCGGGAATCAGATCCATCGGACCTGGTCGGTACAGTGATACAAAGGCAATAATTTCTTCAAATTTACTTGGGCGCGCTTCTTTTAACATGCGTTTCATGCCCAATGATTCAAATTGGAACACGGCTGTGGTATTGGCATCCGAGAAAATGGTATATGCCTTTGCATCGTCAAGTGGCACATTACTAATATCAATAGGTTGATCTAGTTTTAAACGTTTATTGATATTTTGAAGAGCATCTTCAATGACGGTTAAATTACGTAAGCCCAAGAAGTCAAATTTAACTAAGCCTGCTGATTCAACATCATCTTTATCATATTGCGCAACGCGGTTACTCCCATCTGCATCACACATAATGGCAGAAAAGTCTGTAATTTTACCGGGTGCAATCACCACGCCGCCCGCATGTTTACCCGTATTTCGTGTAATGCCTTCTAATTTGAGCGCCATTTCCCAAATTTCACTGGCATCTTCATAGTCAGGGTTCGATGGATTGGTCACCACATCTTTCAGTTGCGGTTCCATATCAATGGCTGTTGCTAAGTCAACGCCCAATGGTTTGGTGGGCACAAGTTTTGAAATACGATCGGCAAGACCATATGACTTGCTTAATACACGGGCAACATCGCGAATCGCACCTTTGGCAGCCATTGTACCAAAGGTCGCAATTTGTGATACAGCATCACGACCATAATGACATGCGACATATTCAATGACGCGATCACGTCCACTAATACAAAAATCGACATCGAAGTCGGGCATAGAAACCCGCTCTGGATTTAAGAATCGTTCGAAGAGTAGGTCGTAGCGTAATGGATCAAGATCTGTAATTTTTAAGCTAAATGCCACCAATGAGCCTGCCCCTGAACCACGTCCTGGTCCAACGGGTACGCCGTTATTTTTTGCCCATTGAATAAAGTCCATGACAATTAAGAAGTAGCCCGGAAATCCCATGTTGAGGATAATTTTAACTTCGTAATCAATTCGCTCATCATATGGTTTTCGGATGCTTGGCCAATTTTCATCACGGGTATGTGCGGGGTAGAGTTGTTCTAAGCGGTCTTCAAGTCCTTGTTTTGAAAGATGTTCAAAATAAGTGTCAATGGTAAAGCCATCAGGAATTGGGTATTCTGGCAAAAAGTAAGTGTCTAAACGTAAATTTACATTACATCGTTTGGCAATTTGGACTGTGTTTTCGATGGCACTTGGAATGTCTTTAAACAGGGCAATCATTTGCTCAGCAGTTTTAAAGTATTGTTCTTGATTATAAATTTGTGGACGGCGCTGATCTGCTAAGACATAGCCATCTGCAATACAAACCCGTGCTTCGTGTGCTTCAAAATCTTCAGTTTTAATAAAATGCACATCATTATGCGCAACAACACCGACATGATGTGCCATAGCTAAAGGCACTGCACCTGAAATAAACGTTTCTTCATGGGCACGGCCCGTGCGGGTTAGTGCCAAATAGACGCGATTACCAAATACATGATGCCAAGCATCAAATGCAGGTTCTGCTTTGTCGGGATTTGAAGAGCATAAGAGTTGACCAACATCACTCGCTTGGCCAAGCAACACAATGAGATCTTCATGCTGTTGTAAAATCCATTCTTTTTTTACGCAAGGTACATCAAGAATTTGCCCTTCAATATAGCCACGCGATATAATTTCGGTCAGATTTAACCAACCTGCATTGCTCATTGCAAGCAAAGTCACACGATGGGCTGCATCTTCAAGTTGTACTGTTGCACCTAAAATAGGTTTAATATTTTTGGATAAACAACCTTTATAGAATTTTACAGCAGCATGAATATTTGATAAGTCAGTCAGTGCCAATGCAGGCATTTTTTCTTTAGCTGCAGTGTTTAACAATTCCGGTATACGGACAATTGATTCAGTAATTGAAAATTCTGTATGAATACCGAGATGAACAAACTGCATTAAAGATTCCTTAAATCAAATCAAAGGGCATTTTAACACGCTATTTGCGGATTGACTGATGAGAATTCTGATTTATATGTAGGAATAAAATATATTGCACTAAGATAAAACAATGCGAGTGCCCACATTTGGAACACTCGCACCATGAATGACACTAAAAATTAATAGGTATAGAACATTCTTTGTAATTCTTTCGCATCAGCATTTTTTGTTAACGCAAGTGCTGTCAATAAGCGTGCTTTTTGTGGGTTTAAGTCATGTGCAGCAACCCAACCATATTTGTCATCTGGTTGTTCAGCATTGCGGACAACAAAACCTTGTGGTACACGTGATGAACGCACAATTTGAATACTTTGCTGCTGTAACTGATTTAAAGTTGGCACAATATACTTAGGCACTGAACCATTGCCAGTACCTGCATTCACAATTGCTTTTACACCAGCTTGTTGTAATGCTAAATAAGATTGAGCAAGCATATTGTCAGAGCCATAAACAATTTGCACAAGCGGCAGAGTATCTGTCTTAATATCTTCAATATTAAATTCAGACGTATTGTTATGACGTTTGGTTGTTTCTCTAAACCAATATGTTTTACCTTCAACGACAGTACCTAATGCACCCCATTGACTGTTAAATGCATTGGTATGAATGTTAATCGCTTTCGTCACATCACGAGCAGCAAAAATACTGTCGTTCATCATGACCAATGTCCCTTTACCTTTTGCATCGTCTGATGATGCTAGGGCAACAGCATTATATAAGTTCAGTGGACCATCTGCAGACAATGCTGTACCTGGGCGCATTGAACCTACAATAACAATAGGTTTATCTGTATGAATAACTAAATTTAAGAAAAATGCTGTTTCTTCTAAGGTATCTGTACCATGAGTAATAACAATGCCGTTTACATCTGGTTTTTTTACTAAATCGTTGATTTGACGTGCAAGTGCAACCAACTCACGGTCAGTAATGTTTTCAGAGGCGATTTGTAAAGCTTGAATACCACTTACATTTGCAAGATCTTTGATTTGTGGTACGGCATTTAATAAATCATTTACTGGGACTTTTGCAGCAGTGTAGGTTGCACTGTTGGTTGAACTTGCACCAGCACCTGCAATTGTGCCGCCTGTTGCAACAACAACAACATTATTTTTAGCATAAAGATGAGGGGAAAGAAGGCTTAGCGCAAGTGCTAAAGAAGTCAGCGTCTTTTTCATGACATGTGTCCCTTAAAAATAATTGTAATATGGATGCAACATATATGCCAAAAAAGTGTAACACAGGGCGAATTAAAAGCAACTACAAGATAGGGTACAACTGTGAACTGCACGCAAATGATGCATGCAGTCCGATAGGTGTTAGCGTAGTGTCGCTAAAAAACGACCAATCCGTGTGATCGCTTCTTTAAGCTCATTTTCTGCAGGTAGAAATACCACTCTAAAATGGTCAGGCGTTGGCCAATTAAAGCCCGTACCTTGTACCAATAAGACTTTTTCTGCACGGAGCAAATCAAGCATTAATTGTTCGTCATCGTGAATTGGATAAATATTGGGATCTAAACGAGGGAAACAATACATAGCACCTTCAGGTTTAACACAGCTGACCCCTGGAATTTCATTGAGCATATTCCACGCAATATTACGCTGTTCATATAAGCGTCCCCCTGGTCGGATCAAATCATTGATGGTTTGATACCCGCCAAGGGCAGTTTGAATCGCAAATTGAGCTTGGTGATTAGCGCATAAACGCATTGAGGCCAACATATTTAGACCTTCAATATAATCTGCTGCCCGAGTTAGGTCTCCTGTAATCGCCATCCAACCTGAGCGAAAGCCTGCAATACGATATGACTTAGACAATCCATTGAAAGAGACGCACAATTGATCTCCAGCCAATGAAGCTAAAGACACATGCTCAATACCGTCATAGATGACTTTGTCATAGATTTCATCTGCAAATAAAATCAGGTCATGTTTCTTGGCCAAAGCCACAATTTTTTCTAAAATATGACGTGGATACACTGAACCTGTTGGATTATTTGGGTTAATTACCACAATACCTCGGGTACTTTGTGTGATTTTACTTTCCATATCTGCAAGATCAGGATACCAATGGTCTTCTTCATCACATTTATAATGAATGGCTGTTCCACCTGATAAATTGACTGCAGCAGTCCATAACGGGTAATCAGGCATAGGTACAAGCATTTCGTCGCCGTTATCAAGTAGACCTTGCATTGCCATGACAATAAGTTCAGATACACCATTGCCAATATAAACGTCATTGACATTCATATCACGAATGCCTTTTTGTTGGTAATACTGACAAATGGCTTTACGTGCAGGAAAAATACCTTTTGAGTCGGTATAACCGACTGCATTAGGTAAGTTTAATGCCACATCATTAATAATTTCTTGTGGTGCTTCAAAACCAAATGGGGCGGGATTACCAATATTCAGCTTAATAATCCGATGTCCTTGCTCTTCCATTTCATTGGCGGCACGTAACACAGGTCCACGAATATCATAGCAAACATGCTCGAGTTTTGATGATTTTTTGATCTCGCGTGGGGGTGTGTTACCTAAAATAGGCATAGTGATATCCAATGGTTTGATAAAGAAAAAATAGATTACTTAAATTGAACAATCTATGTAAAATTTCTCTAGCATTTTAGTCTGCGGTAGCGTAAATATAAAGAAAGCATAGTATTGAAATTTATAGCTATAAGGAGGTTTATCATGGGAAAACTCAATAAAACAGACCGTGAGTGGAAAAGAGAGTTATCACCTGAAGAGTATCGTGTCACTCGAGAGAAGGGTACTGAAGCACCTTATACAGGTAAATATTGGAATACAAAGCAAGAAGGGCAATATCAATGCAGATGCTGTGGTGAGGTATTGTTCTTGTCTGACACTAAATATGACAGTGGTTGCGGTTGGCCAAGTTTCTTTAAGCCCGTTAATCATACTGTCATAGAAGAAGAGCAAGATTTGAGCCTTGGGATGGTACGTACAGAAATCACGTGCAGTCACTGTGGAGCGCATTTGGGTCATGTGTTTGAAGATGGTCCACAACCAACAGGCTTACGTTATTGTGTAAACTCCGCTTCACTGAATTTAAAAACAAAAGAAAAAAATGACGGAGAAACCTATCCATGACCACAATTTATCAGCTTGAAGCTGATTTAATTAATGGCAATGAAAAGCATTTTGTAGACTATAAAGATAAAGTTCTATTAATTGTGAATACTGCCAGTAAATGTGGCTTTACCCCGCAATTTGCAGGGCTTGAAAAATTGCATCAAGCCTATCATGACAAAGGGCTTGAAGTGCTCGGTTTTCCGTGTAACCAATTTGGTGGGCAAGACCCAGGCACATTGTCAGAAATTGGTAGCTTTTGTAAAAAAAATTATGGTGTGTCATTCACCATGTTTTCTAAAGTTGATGTTAAAGGCCGCGATGCACATCCTATTTTTCGCTTTTTAACCCGAGAAGCAAAAGGGGTGTTAGGATCTCAAAACATCAAATGGAACTTTACAAAGTTTTTGGTGGGACGCGATGGTCAAGTGCTTCAGCGTTATGCTCCAACAACAAAGCCTGAAACATTACATGAAGACATTGAGCGTGCACTAAGTACATAAAAAAGGAAGCAAGTGCTTCCTTTTTTATTAATCTATTTTAAAAGTCAAAACTTGCACTCAGCATAAAGGTTCTTGGTTGCCCCGCAACTAAATAACCATAATTGCTATTACTTGCACTGTTGATGTTATCAAACAAACCAACTGACGACCAATAGTCTTTACCAAGTACGTTGTTGACTCTAAAGTTAAGCGTTGTTGGTACATTTACAATTTGTGTTTTATATATTGCACCTAAATCAAGCGTGGTCCACGGCTTAACTTTTAAGCGATTGTCTAGGGTGGCATGGGTTGTACCCGTGTAGACCACTTGTGCATTAAGTGAAATATCTTGTGGGATAGGCAATTGCCAATCAGCCCCTAAATTGGCTTGAAATTCAGGCACACCAACTTCTTTTTTACCATCATATAGCATAGACCCTGTATTTTTCTGTTTTGCACTTATCCAAGATACACCGCCTAACACTTTAATGGTGTCTGTGATTTTGCCATAGGTATTGAGCTCAATACCTTGGTGTACATATTTACCGCTGTCAGTAAATACACCATTTTCAGTTACTGCACGTTGTTTATCAATATGATAAACACTCATATTTGTACCAATGAGATCATTTTCATATTTGACCCCAATTTCTTTTTGCTTTGCTACAAAGGGTTTTAAAGTATCACCGGTACTATTTGATAAGCCTTTAGCCAATGATTCCATGTAGTTGGCATATGCAGAAAATTGTGGCGTGAATTTGTAGGTTAAGCCAAGTGCTGGCGTTACTTTGCTTTCATCATATGCAGATGTTTTTACTTGAGTATATGAATAACTATCTTGTTTTACTTCTTGGTAGCGTAAGCCAAGCATAACAATTAAACGATCATCTAGCATGCTGAGGTTATCGCCCAATGCAAGACTTCTTAATTGGGTACGGTTAGTGAGTTTAGGTGTATTTAAATCTCCACCTTGAAATAGTGAGTTTGAAAGCGTTGGGATACTATATTGTGTAGCAGTATAGATGTTACTATTTCGGGTATTAAAAAAGTCCATGACATAAGCATTACGAGAGTTTAACTGGAATGCTGAAGCCGATAAAACCAACTGATGGTTGACTTTACCTGTTGAAAAATGGCTACGTATACCGATTTCACCAGTATTGACCAAGTCAACACGGGCATTTTCAAAGCGATAAAAGTTGCTGCTACCATTGTCATTCAATAATGTATAGTTACCTAAAGCATTTCTTTCTGTACCGTGACGAAAACCATAAGCTGCATAAGCAGTGGTCATGTCATTGAAATCATATTCAGCGCGGTAACTGCCAAATACATGTTCTTCGTTAGAATATGTCCATTTTTGTGCATAATTACTTGATGCATCAACCGCCGTCGGGATGGATTGAACCCCTGCACCCAAAGTCACATTTGGACGAGTTGCATTTAAACGGTTATTGCTATAACCCATGTCGCCTGATACGCGAAATTGATCATCTTGGTAGTCTAGCCCAATTGCAGCTAACCCTAATTTACTTTTTTCTTGATCTACAGGGGTATTTCCGCCATGGTAAGCTGTATTAATTCGGACGCCAAATTGCTGATTTTCACCAAATCTGCGTGATACATCATTTGCAATATAGCCGCCATTAAAATCTGTACCCACTGTCACACGGTTTAACGGTTCAATACCTGCACGTTTAGGCAGTAAATTAATTGCACCACCAATACCACCACTGCTTGGCATACTGCCATTTAAAAATGCAGATGCACCTTTTAATACTTCAACACGTTCAAAAAGTTCAGTTGGGATATATTGACGCGGTAAAATTGAATAGAGGCCATTATAAGCGGTATCATCTGAGCCTAAGTTAAACCCCCGAATATAATAATTTTCTTGAAAGTTACCAAAGCCACGCCCAACGCGAACACTTGGATCTGCACGTAAGACATCACCCACGCTGCGAGCTTGTTGTTTTTGAATATATTCATTGGTATAGCTGGTTAAATTAAAAGGCGTATTTAAGTTCTTTTGATTACCAAAAATACCAAGGCGTCCACCTGATGCAACTAATCCACCCGCAAATTTTGGCATTAAACCTGTTGCTGATGCATCTGCACTCACCACCTTAATGATTTGTAATTGTGTTGTATTGCTGTCTGTTAAAGCAAGGGTTGAATCTTCTGCATAAGCTGTGTGTGACGCAATTGCGACCATCATTGAAAGTAATGAAAGTTTGCGCATAAACAATAAATCCATGTTCGAATTGGGAGATAGACACGCATTCTATTATAAATCTAAGTGTAAATAAAAACAAAAATCATTTAATTTTATAAGATTGTTTTATTGGGCAATATACCAATTGTAAAGTCATATTTTTAAGTGAAAACAACAAGAAGGGTGTAATTTAGCCTAAGCGTTAATGATAAGTAATTTTTAATCTTCGAATGTAAGACATAAAAAAGCCCTGAAAACTCAGGGCAAGAAAAAATACTTTTAAGCGGATAGTGACATTGCATCGGTAGAGAGTTCAGCCACACTTGGTTTTGGTTTCTCAGGAGTTAATCCTAATTTTTCGAATAATTGTTTGTCACGACCATCGCCTGCATTTGGCGTTGTCAATAATTTTTCACCTGAGAACAATGAATTTGCACCTGCCATAAAAGCCAAAGCTTGATCTGAGTCAGACAATGCTTCACGACCTGCTGATAAACGAATATAGCTATGCGGCATAATAATACGAGCCACGGCAATGGTACGAATCCACTCAGTTACATCAAGCTTATCCACATTTGCAAGAGGGGTTCCTTCAATTGGAACTAGCATATTAATAGGTACAGATTCAGGGTGTAGAGGCAAGGTGGCTAACTCGTGCAACAAACCAATACGATCTTGTTTACCTTCACCTAAACCCACAATACCACCACTACATACTTTGAGTCCTGCTTGACGAACATGGTCAAGCGTGTCTAAGCGGTCATCGAATGTCCGTGTGGTAATAATATTACTGTAATATTCACGAGATGTATCAAGATTATGGTTGTAATAATCTAGCCCTGCATCTTTTAAGCGAGTGGCTTGAGATTCATTTAACATGCCTAAAGTCATACAAGTTTCCATACCAAGCGCTTTGACTTCTTGTACCATCTCTAAAACATATGGCATATCACGCTCATGCGGGTTACGCCATGCTGCACCCATGCAAAAACGTGAAGAACCTGATTCCTTAGCTGCTTTTGCTTCTGTAATTACTTTTTCTACGGCAATTCTTTTTTCAGCTTCTAATTTAGAATCATAACGTACGGATTGTGAACAGTATTTACAATCTTCAGGGCATTTTCCTGTTTTGATAGACAAGAGCGTGCTGACTTGTATGGTATTGGCTTGAAAATGCTCTCGATGTATTTGTTGTGCTTGAAAAACCAAATCTAAAAAAGGTTGATCATAAAGCGCTTGGATGTCTGAGCGAGTCCAATCATTTCTTACCGTCATTGTCATTTCCGTGTAAATATTAATTAGGGCTAAAGTCTAGCTGCAATGATACAGAAAATTTACTAAAGCCATAGGGCAAAATACTCCAAATTATTGGAGGGTTTTGTTGGTTATCTGCGCCGTTGACCCACAGATCGGCTTCGGCCACGAGCCATACCACCTAATGCATTTAGAACAGCCAATTTACTCATGCTGCCAGAGGCGTGTGCATGGCAGATTGCAGCAGCAAGTGCATCTGCTGCATCTGCTTGTGGTCGAATTTGTAATTTGAGCAACTTCATAACCATCATTTGTACTTGTTCTTTATCTGCAGCGCCATAGCCAACTACAGATTGTTTAATTTGCCGTGCTGTATATTCAGCAACATTTAAGTCTAAATTCACAAGAGCTGCAATTGCAGCACCACGCGCCTGACCTAATTTAAGTGCAGAGTCTGGGTTTTGTGCCATGAACACTTGTTCGACAGCAGCTTCTGTTGGACCATGAAATTTCACAATCCGATCAATTCCCGCAAAAATTCGTTTTAAGCGTTCAGGAATGGCTTGAGTTTCAGTTCTCACTGTTCCAGCATCAATAAAACGCAATTCACTGCCTTGGCATTCAATAATTCCATATCCGGTTAAACGTGAACCAGGGTCAATCCCAATAATTAATGCCATAATCAAATTTTAAAATTAAAACCGCATTATATGCAGGACTGGCTTGATTTTGACAAGGGGAGATGAGCTTTTTACTGAATTAATTGTCTATCAATCGTTATAATTTTTTTCTAAAGTCGCTCAAAGCCTCTTTAAAAAGCTAAAATCGCCCATACAGAAGATATATAATGAAAGTATTTTGCAAAGAGAAGTTTTGTAAAATATATAACGATGATATTAACAGGATAAGCTAAATTTCATGAATGTTGTTTTAATGGTAATTATTGGCGCGGTTGTAGAAATTGCTGTGTGGGTTGCAGCTGCGCAATTTATCAGTGGTTGGTATATATTCTTCTGGTTTATTGCAGCTGCAATCATCGGTTTTAAGCTTTTACGCTCAAGCGCATCAAGCATTATGCCGCAGATGCAACAAATGCAAATGACAGGGCAGTTAAATGCAGATGCAACTGTTTCTCGTAAAATTGCAACTGCAGTGGCTGGTGTGTTATTTATCATTCCAGGATTGATTTCTGATCTATTGGCACTGCTTATTCTTTTACCACCTGTACAAAAAATGGTAGTGCGCACAGTTATGGGTGCCATGGCAAAACGCCAACAAGCCATGATGGAAAAAATGATGGGTGGGCAAGCCGGTGGACCATTTGCTGATTTGATGAAGCAAATGCAAAACCAAGCAGGTGGACAACCGCGTGGTGGCTCAAACGTCATTGATGGAGAGGCAAGAGAAGTTACCCCAGATACCAAAAGAATTGATTCAAAAGATGTGAAAAAAAATAAATGATCTAATTATTTTTGGAATGAAATGAAGTCAACCTACATAGGTTGGCTTTTTTAATAGTTTCATAAAATTAGAGTCTTGGGTTATTCCCCTTGAGGTTGGTCAGAAGTTTTTTTGTTGTTATGATCTTCTGTAAGACGTTTTGTATTGGCATATAAATGACTCTTTAGTTGTGTAATCTGATTTTCAGAGCGATCATATTTTTGACTACGATTGGCTCTTTCTCGAAATTGACCTTTATTAATCAGCTTTAACATATATCAACCTTTACATTTCATCTCGTTTTTTATTCTAACAAAAAAATTTGTATCTGCGGTATGATATAAATGCAAAATATGTATAATAAAAATATACCCGTCATAGAAATAATTATAAAAATGGGAGATAAACTATGGGATATCAATATAAATGTGCTTGCTGCAATCAATCTGTAGAAGCAGCTGCAAAAACATGTCCATCATGTGGTTCACATGCCATTCAAAGTCCATTCGGGTTTTGGCACTTTTGTATTTTAACTTGCCTTGGTGTCAGTTTTGCTGTTGCACTAAGTGATATTTATTTTAAAGAACAAGATGACCGCAGCATGGGCATCCCTAAAGTATCAAGTAATATTCTTGGTCCAATACAACATTCGTAAGTACACATCATAAAAAAGCTCGCTGAATGGCGAGCTTTTTTATTGAAGGATAAGACTTACTTGATCCCGCTATCTTGACGCAAGATTTCAGCTTTGTCTGTCTTTTCCCATGTGAATGCATGATCATTGCCTGTACGGCCAAAATGACCATAGGTCGCTGTTTGTTGGTACATTGGTTGTACTAAATCAAGCATACGAGTAATACCATAAGGTCTTAAATCAAAATGCTCACGGATTAATGCAATAATTAATGATTCATCTACTTTGGCTGTACCAAATGTGTTAATTGAAATCGAAGTCGGTTCAGCAACACCAATTGCATAGCTGACTTGAATTTCACACTTATCTGCAAGGCCTGCAGCAACAATATTTTTTGCTACATAACGACCTGCATAAGCAGCTGAACGGTCAACTTTTGATGGGTCTTTACCTGAGAATGCACCACCACCATGACGTGCCATGCCGCCATAGGTATCTACAATAATTTTACGACCTGTTAAACCACAGTCACCTACAGGACCACCAATGACAAACTTCCCAGTTGGGTTAATATGAAATTTGGTGCTCTCATGAAACATGTTGTCAGGAATAACAAATTTAATGATTTCTTCAATCACAGCTTCTTTAAGTTGTGATTGTGAAATATCAGGGTCATGCTGTGTTGATAAAACAACAGCATCTAAACGAACAGGGACACCATTTTCATAAGCAAAGGTAACTTGGCTTTTTGCATCAGGGCGTAACCAAGGCAATGCACCACTACGACGTAAATGGGCTTGGCGTTCCATTAAGCGATGTGCATATGAAATAGGGGCAGGCATGAGAACTTCAGTTTCTTGTGTGGCATAACCAAACATGAGCCCTTGGTCACCTGCACCTTGATCTTCAGGCTTAACACGGTCAACACCTTGGGCAATTTCAGGAGATTGTTTGCCAATCATGTTAATGACCGCACAAGTTGAACCATCAAAGCCTAAGTCTGAGTGATGATAACCGATACTGTTTACGGTTTGACGGACAATGGCTTCAACATCAATGTTTGCTGTGGTTGTAATTTCGCCAGCGAGTACAACAGCCCCTGTTTTTACTAGTGTCTCACATGCCACTCGACCATATGGGTCTTCTTTTAAAATAGCATCCAAAATAGCATCACTAATTTGGTCAGCCATTTTATCAGGATGACCTTCGCTTACAGATTCCGAAGTAAAGACAGCGTACTCGCGCATGAAAGCCCTATTACAGTAAATTTTAAAGACCCAATATGTTACAACGAGTTGTGATTTTTCACTAGAGGAAGATGAGCAAAATGAATAAAATTATTGTATTTAAGTTTTTGTTTTAATTTTTTTCAGCTTTTGTCGCACATAATACAAGTCAATAAATTGACTTGTTTATGTTCAAATGACAATTTTTTGCCAAAAGCATTGAATTAATTGCTATTTTGACTAGATTGCGATTGTTTTCTCCACGCATCAACCGAATTGCTCTGTGGCTGCTTAGTATTTGCGTTTTGGAGTTGCTGCTTTGCTGCTTCAACACGATTGTTGGCATTTTGAGATTGCTGTTTTGCTGACTCAATACGACCATTTGCATTTTGTGTTTGTTGACGCACAGATTCAGCACGATTGTTTAACTGTGTAGAACCTTGTTGTTTAGCAGCTTCAACTCTGTCGTTTGCATTTTTTGCTTGCTGACGGACTGATTCTGTTCGGTTGTCGACAGCAGTACGGCCACGCTCAGAAATATTTTGTTTAATGTCATTGACATTTACATTATTAGCCGATGCTGAATTTGCATTGTTGCTTGCATTGTCAGTCGTTGATTTTTGCAGAATGCGATATTCTTGCTTAGACGTTTCTCTTTGACCTGCAAATGAGTTTTTTAATTGGTCCGTAAGGCCTTCATTACCAGTATTTGCAAAGCTTTGAACGCTAGACAACGAAAAAATCGTACCTAATAAAATTGCGCTAGTTTTCTTCATATGGGTTCCTTAAATATTAAAAATTTGGAAGACTATATGATGTACAACATCACATATAATTGATCTAGATATAGGTAATTTGCTACGCTAACTTTATACTATTGTGCCTTTTGGTGTAAAAAACAAGGCTTTTTATGCAATAAAAATGAATTATAATTTGTACAGTAAAAATATATTTTTGTTGTAGTGTTTAAAATATAGACAGCTAGGCTTTACCCCCGTTGTTTTTTTTAAGACAATATAGCCACTTTTAAACATCATTGTTTATCTCACCATTTATTTTTGGATTCTGACCTATGACAACCCCTTTAAATGAACGTCGAATTGCAAATGCAATCCGTGTATTGGCTATGGATGCTGTTCAACAGGCAAATTCTGGGCACCCAGGAGCACCAATGGGGATGGCAGATATTGCTGACGTCGTTTGGCGTGAATTTTTTAATCATAATCCAAGCAATCCAAATTGGCCAAACCGAGACCGTTTTATTTTGTCAAATGGTCATGGTTCAATGTTGCAATATGCATTACTTCATTTAACCGGTTATGCACTAACTCTAGATGATTTAAAACAGTTTCGTCAATTGCACTCAAAAACACCTGGTCATCCAGAACTTGGTTATGCGCCTGGCGTAGAAACAACAACAGGTCCTTTAGGTCAGGGCTTGGCAAATGCTGTTGGTTTCGCTTTAGCAGAAAGAACGTTGGCTGCACAATTTAACAAGCCAGGGTTGGATGTAGTTGACCATTATACCTATACCTTTTTGGGGGATGGTTGTTTAATGGAAGGTGTATCGCATGAGGCATCTTCATTAGCAGGTACATTGGGTTTGGGTAAGTTAATCGCTTATTATGATGACAACGGTATTTCAATTGATGGTGAAGTTGAAGGTTGGTTTAGCGATGATACCGAACAACGCTTTTTATCATATGGTTGGCAAGTAATCCGTGTTGATGGTCATGATCATGATGCCATTCGTCAAGCAACAGTTGCCGCAAAACAAGAAAGCAATAAGCCAACATTAATTATTTGTAAAACGATTATTGGTTTAGGGTCTCCAAATAAACAAGGTAAGGAATCAAGCCATGGTTCGCCACTTGGCACAGATGAAATTACTTTAACGCGTACTTCACTAGGATGGGATACTGAAGCATTTGTTATTCCAGATGATATCTATGCTGCATGGGATGCAAAAGATCAAGGTCAAGCATTAGAGTCTGCTTGGAATGAACTGTTTGCGAAGTATGAATCACAATATCCAGTTGAAGCAAAAGAGTTGTTACGCCGTTTACATGGTGACTTGCCTGAAGAGTTTGTTCAGCATGCAGATGCGTTTATTGCTGAAACAGCAGCTAAAGGTGAAACAGTTGCTTCACGTAAAGCAAGTCAAAATACCTTACAGTCTTTTGGTCCAATCTTGCCTGAGTTTTTAGGTGGCTCTGCAGATTTAGCTGGTTCAAATTTGACATTATGGAAAGGCTGTCAAGGCGTTCAAGACAATCCAGCCGGTAACTATGTCTATTACGGTGTTCGTGAATTTGGTATGACTGCGATTGCTAATGGTTTAGCATTACATGGTGGTTTCGTTCCATATGTTGCAACATTCTTAATGTTTATGGAATATGCAAGAAACGCTGTGCGGATGTCAGCATTAATGAAGCAGCGTTTAATTCATGTTTATACGCATGATTCGATTGGCTTAGGTGAAGATGGTCCAACGCATCAGCCAATTGAACAAATTGCATCATTACGTAACACCATCAATTTAAATACATGGCGACCTGCAGACACTGTAGAAACAGCAGTGGCTTGGAAATCATCATTATTAAGAAAAGATGGTCCATCTGCTTTAATCTTGTCACGCCAAAACCTACCATTTCAATCTCGTTCAAATGAGCAGATTGCTCAAATTGAAAAAGGTGCCTATGTATTAGCCGCTGAACAAGGTGAGTTAAAGGCAATTATTATTGCTACAGGTTCTGAAGTTGATTTGGCAGTACAAGCACATGCTCAATTAGAAGGTGTGCGAGTCGTGTCTATGCCATGTGCTGAAGTGTTCATGACTCAAGATGCTGCATACCGTGAAGCGGTTCTACCATCGCATATCCGTGCACGTGTTGCGGTTGAAGCGGCACATGCTGACTACTGGTGGAAGTTTGTTGGATTGGACGGTGTTGTTATTGGAATGACGTCTTATGGTGAGTCTGCTCCAGCTAAAGATTTGTTTAATCATTTTGGTATTACTGTTGATGCAGTTGTAGATGCAGTGAAAAAAGTTACAACATAAGTTATTTATACGTAACATAAAAAAACCTCCAACTTAGTTTGGAGGTTTTTTATTTTTACTTATGATTATATTATCCATCCATAATAAATATTTATTAATTATAACACTTATCGTTTAAATAGATAAAAATATGATAAATAAGTCACACAAGTAATAGTAAAAGTATTTTATTTCGGTTTACTTTTATATATTATGTGTACAGATCAGTACGTATATAGAAGCCTTATGAAAGCATTTGAAATGGTATTTCAAGTCACACCATGGGAAAGTCATCAAGAGTTATATTTCCTAAACTCAAAGCAATCTAGAGAAATGTTTTTTAATCAGATTGTTAAAAAGAATCAAAGAAATCTTGATCATTTATATGCATCAAAAAGCATAACATTAATTGAGGCAAATTTCTTAAAAGCGGTTTATATCGAAATAAATCTACAGCTAGATAAGATGAAACATAAGTTTATTGAAACAGGCGAGGCAATAATGGATTGCCACACCTATATAACGGTCATAGAACATGATTTTGCAGACGAAAATATAGCGGCATAAGTAACTTATGAGAGATTTATTTGGTCAGTATGTCAGATGTGTGACTAAATGACTAAATCAGGTTCAAAGTATCAATGATTGAGTTTAATGTGCGTGGTGCTTTTAATTTAAGATATTTATCAATATATAAAATTTAATTTTAGTTTTAATAATAAATGTTTTAGTTTTAAGTATGGATTTTTAAATAATATAATTTAATGATATACAGGTATGTATAAGATTACGACAATGAAAATATATGAAATGTTGTTTCAAGTAACACCTTGGGAGGTTTACCAAGAGTTTTATGACTTGGATGATCAAAAAGCAAGACAGTCTTTTTGTTAAACAATTATTCAGCTAAATGAAAAGGAAGTCTCGCATTTAATTCAATCTAATCACTTAGGCGTGGTTGATCAGGCGGAGACATTAAGCCAATCTTACGAACAGTTTAGTACATATATGGAACGACTCATGGATTTGTTTATCCAAACAGGTCAAGCAGCAATTGATCACTTTACATTCTTTTCAGTGGTTGAGCATGAAATCAATGATTAAGGTCATATAGTTTTGGCAAATTCATAAAAATACAATATGACCAAGCACATTTATTTACTTGGTCATATTTAATTGTAAAATTAAATTGATGCTTTTGTTTTTTCAACTTTAAGTGCAATGAAGAAAATAACAAGCCCAACAATACTTAAAATGATACCTACCCAAAATGGCGCAAGCCAGCCTAAATTGTTTTTTAACACCCAACCACCTAAAAAAGCACCAAGTGCATTGGCAAAATTTAATGCAGAGTGATTGAGGGACGCGGCTAACGACTGTGCATCTCCTGATACATCCATCAAACGTGTTTGTAATGTTGTTGCTAGTCCCATGACACTGACACCGATAAGAAACAATGCAAGGATTGCTGTATATAAGTTATTCATCATGAAAAGTGCAAGAATAAAAGATGCAGTAGAGGCAATTAAAATTCCAATTGTGGTTTTACTTAAATTGATATCTGCAAAATAGCCTGCAACAAAATTACTGCATACCATTCCAATCCCCCAAATGGCCAAGACAATAGGCACCAGTCCAATATCAATTTGGGTATAGTTGGTTAAAATTGGAGAGACATAGCTATAGACTGTAAAAATTCCACCAAAGCCAATAGCACCTACCGCTAAAGTTAGCCACATGTTGATATTTTTTAAGCCTTGAAGTTCTTGCAATATACTTGCAGTTTCCTTTTTTTGGATATGTGGCACAAAAAAGAAAATTAAGACAATCGTGATAAATGCAACTGTGCCTGAAAATTTAAATCCAGCTTGCCAACCAAAATGTTGTCCAATCCATGTGGCAATAGGTACACCGACAACATTAGCCACAGTTAAACCCAGCATCATGCGTGCAACAGCGCTTGCACGGCGTTTAGGTCCGGCCAATTCTGCTGCAACCAAAGATGCAATACCAAAGTAGGCACCATGTGGTAAGCCTGCAATAAATCTTGAAAATAAAATGGACTCATAGCTGCTTAAAAAAGCAGTCAATAAGTTGGCTACCCCGTAAAAGAGCATGAGTGCAATAAGAAATTGTTTTTTAGCGATTCGTGCACCCAAAATGGCAAACATCGGAGCACCAACCAATACACCTAAAGCATAAGCACTGATGAGATAGCCTGCGGTAGGGACAGAAATCTGTAGATTATGGGCTATTTCTTGAATTAAGCCCATTGCTGCAAATTCAGTGGTACCAATACAAAATCCACCCAGTGCAAGGGACAATAAAACAAGGAACATCGAATATGTTGGATTATTTTTGGTCATAAGTACAAAGAAAACGATAAATTGACTATCATTTTAACGCGAAAGAGAGGGACAAATCAGCGGGGAGTTACATTTCTC
The DNA here is from genome assembly GCF_900197575.1 of Acinetobacter apis. Classification (GTDB taxonomy): domain Bacteria; phylum Pseudomonadota; class Gammaproteobacteria; order Pseudomonadales; family Moraxellaceae; genus Acinetobacter; species Acinetobacter apis. The sequence goes on from NZ_FZLN01000001.1 coordinate 542,955, forward strand.
TAGGTGTTTCAATGATTTCCTGACGGATTTTTTGGCTGTAAAAGCATCTATAATGTGGTCATGCTGCCTTAAAGTTGGCTCATTGGGTTTATGTTATAATGAATGCAGTTCATTATTGATGTGTGATTATGCTAGAAATACGCCACTTGAAAACCTTGCTTGCATTAAGAGAGCATGGCTCCTTGGTTGCAGCAGCAGGGGAGTTATGTCTTACACCTTCTGCAATATCACATCAATTAAAAGAATTAGACCATTGGTATGGTGTTGAAGTTGTAAATCGTCGTAGCCGACCAGTTCAATTTTCAAGTGTTGGGCAGCGTTTATTGAAATTGGCTGATGATATTTTGCCACAATTTCAATTGGCACATAGTGATATCACTCGGATTATCCATGGACAAACGGGGCGGATTATTTTCGCTTCAGAGTGCCATAGCTGCTTTGATTGGTTAATGCCATTACTTAACCAATACCGTGCGCAATATCCTGATGTAGACTTAGACTTTGCACCTGCATTTGAGTCCAATCCTCATGAGTTATTACAACATGGTGATTTTGATTTATTAATCACATCAGATCCTATTGAATTATCAGGAATTTCTTATTTTTCTATTTTTGAGTATGAGTCACGATTGGTATTATCAAATACCCATCCGTTAGCACGTGCTGATAAAATCACTGTACATGATTTAGCCAATGAAACATTGGTCACATATCCTGTGGATAAACACCGTTTAGACATTATGTCGCATTTATTTATTCCCGCAAATATTCAACCAAAACACGTTCGAACGACAGATTTAACTCAAATGTTAATTCAGTTGGTGGCCAGTGGTCGAGGCATTGGTGCGCTACCAGATTGGGTGGTGAATGAATATGAGCAAAAAGGATGGGTAACGAGCCGTCGTTTGACTTGTGTTGCACCTGAAGGGTTACGCCGTACTTTATATGCAGGTTATCGACAAGAAGATCAGGATAAAAATTACTTCGAGGGTTTTTTGAAGCAGCTTGAAAAATTTTCACAACAGCGCAGCCAATATTATTAATATGTTGCGCTGTAATGCATTCTAGCCAAATTTATTTTTGTGACACAATTAAAGATAAAATCCCTGCTGCAATCAGTGGTCCGACAGGGACACCTTTGAAAAGTGCAACACCCGCAACCGTACCTATTAATAATCCTGCGATAACATCAGGCTGACTGCTCATCAGTTTCACACCTCGACCACCGAGCCAAGCAACCAATAATCCAATTGCAATTGCACAGAGTGATTTTATACTTAAGAACGATTTGATTAAGCTATCACCTGCTAATTTGCCACTCGCGATTGGCGTTAGTACACCAATGGTTAATATTGTAATACCAATATTTAAAGCATGGCTTTGTAAAAATGGGAAATATGCAGATAAAGGTGAAACTTTAACAATAATGAGCACAGCACTAGCAATCGTAATTGATGAATTATTACTTAAAATGCCACAAGCCAATAAAATAAATAAAACGGCAAGATTTAAATCAAGTGATGTCATCATAACTTAAACACGCAAAAATTTTTCTATAGTGTAGCCCTTTTTGCTTAAAACAGGGCTTTGAAAGATAAAAACTCAATTAAAGTCTAATTTTTAGTACACTAGGCGCTATATCAGTTTTAGCAAATAAAGTTATGCGTTTAGATAAAATATTACATTCACAAGGTATTGGTCCAAGAAAAACTTGTCAGATGCTAATTCAGCGAGGTGCTGTGCGCGTGAATGGTCTGTTATGTAAAAATATCAAAGAAAGTTTTAATCCAATTGATCTAAATTTTTCAGTATATGGCGATGAATATACCTATCAAGAACATGTTTATATCGCGCTTTATAAGCCAACAGGGTATGAGTGTTCACATCAAACATCGCATCATGCCAGTGTTTTTGAATTGCTACCCAATGAGTTTAATGAGCGAGGTGTTCAAACAGTAGGGCGACTAGATCAAGATACCACAGGGTTGTTGTTATTGAGTGATGATGGGCAATTCATTCAGGCACTGACACATCCTAAAAAGCATGTTGGCAAAGTGTATGTCATGACAACCATAGAACCGATCACTGCGATACAAATTCAACAATTAGAAGAAGGTGTTGCGCTCAGAAATGAAACTGGGATATTTAAAGCGCACGATGTTGAGCAATTAGATGAGTACACTCTTCGAATGACAATCCATCAAGGGGTATATCACCAAGTTAAACGTATGATCACTGTGGTTGGTAACCATGTGACCCAATTACATCGTTCTAGTGTGGGCGGACTAGATTTACCAGTCTCGCTTGAAGTCGGGGAGTGGGTTTATTTAACAGCAGAAGATCGCGCAAAAATTTGATCATTATTTAGATGCTTGACGGTCATTCTCAGTTTGACTGTCATTCAGTAAAGCATTTAATTCTTCAAAAAATTCATCATGATCATCATTGTTTTTCTGCTCAGATGAACGTTGCTTTTTAATTTTGAGAAGTTGTTCTGTATTGATGTTTTGGTTTTCAATGGAGAATGGAATCGATTTAGTCACCACCACTTGCTTGAAAAATAAACGTACAGCTTGAGCTGGAGTAATGCCCAATTGTTTAAATACAGCAAATGCTTGTTTTTTTTCTTGTGAGTCTAAACGGACTTGGTAGACTTCTGTTTTTCTCATTATCGGATCAATCTTTAAACGTGTTGAAAGTCATATTTTAACCATATTTTTCTTAAAAGCAATGACTTTGTCATTACAGTATAATTACAAATGCAAGTCTTGTTGAGATTCAAATTGCAAAAATTGGCCTGTGACAGGATCTTTAAATTCAAGCTGTTTGGCTAAAAGTTGTAATGGGCGGTCAAAACAGTCATCAGCAACATGCTTAACAATGGGATAAAGTGGATCATTTTCAATTGGAATTTTTAAATGGTTTAAGTGTACTCGCAACTGATGCTGTTTTCCTGTTATTGGCTTTAATAAATATTTGGCGCGTTGGGCATGATGTGACAAACATTCAATAACGGTTTCACTATTTGGTTTTTCTTCTGCATCAATGCGCATGGTGTAAAACGGTTCACCTTTACATAAATGCAGCTTAATTGTATGTGGGAATTCAAGATGTGGCGCATAGGCTGCTATTGCATGATAGTGCTTTTGGACTGCCCGATCAGCAAAGAGTTGTTGATACGCTGCTCGGTACGCTGGCTGTTTGCAAAACATGACTAAGCCTGCAGTGTCTTTATCAATACGATGAATAGGGGTCAGGTGTGGATTTTGGGTTTCATGTTTTAGGCGTACTAACAATGTTTCTTGAACATATTTGCCTGTTGGACTAATGGTTAAAAAGTGGGGTTTATCAACCACCATAATATATTCATTTTCAAAAACTACATGATGTGGGAATGGAACAGGCATTTCATAGGCCAAAAAACGATAATAAAATACAAAGCAGTTTGCTTGATACAAAGTATCTTCTGTTAACTGATTCAAATTTTGGTCAAAAATAAGCTGATGATGAAAACGCAATAACCATTCTTGTGCTGAAATATGTGGAAATTGCTGACATAAAAAGTCGTAAATGGTTAGGTAATTTGTTTGTGCAGGTAAAAAAACACGGCTGGCACTTACACCATTTTTCATGGGAGGAACGGGTTCAATTAACGTCATTTTTAATACAGTGATTCGGCTAGACAGTACGGTAAATGGTAGGTTTTCTTTGGGTGCAATGGTATCATAATTATATCTGATTTATTTTTCTTTAAGCCTTATGTCACAGATGTTCACCGTCAATCTTTCATCAGAAGCTGCCACACAAAAAATTGCTCAACTCCTTGCAAAGCACATTGAATGTGGTGTGCTTTATTTGATTGGTGACTTGGGCGCAGGTAAAACCACCTTTACTCGTTACTTTTTACAAGCGCGTGGCCATCAAGGTGCAGTGAAAAGTCCAACATATACGATTGTTGAGCCTTATGAGCTTCAAGGGCAAGCTGTTTTTCATTTTGACTTATATCGTTTAAATGACCCTTATGAACTTGAATTAATCGGTATTCGTGACTATTTAGAAACACCTCATGCGCTGTTTCTTTTTGAGTGGCCATCTAAAGGTGAGCAGGAAATTCCTAAAGCCAATTATACGCTTCAATTTGTGAAAGATGATGTTGATGACAATGCACGTTCTTTACACATCGAAACTGATCAGATTGACTTCATTCAAATACTGCAGGATGAAATGCATGACTGAAGATTCTTCACATACCACATCAACAGCACGTATTCATACATTAAAACCTGCTTTAGCCAACCAAATCGCTGCGGGTGAGGTCATTGAACGCCCATCATCTGTGGTCAAAGAGTTGCTTGAAAATGCAATTGATGCAGGTGCAAATTCTTTAATTATTCGTATTGCCCAAGGTGGCAGTACATTAATTGAGATTATTGATAACGGTGCAGGCATTCATCCAGATGATTTGCCTTTGGCAGTCATGCGTCATGCCACAAGTAAAATACAAACAGCAGATGATTTAAATGCCATTGCAAGTTTAGGCTTTCGCGGCGAGGCTTTAGCTTCTATTGCGGCTGTATCTCGGCTAACCATTACCAGTAGCCAAGACGACTCAGGTGTAGGCTATCAATTAGAGGTCAACGGTACAGCATTTGATCATCAAAATGTTCATGCAACCGCAAGCTATAAAGGGACACATTTACGGGTACAAGATATCTTTTTTAATGTTCCTGCAAGACGCAAGTTTTTAAAAAAGCCATCTACAGAATATAACCATATTGAAGAAGTGGTGCGCCGTTTGGCGCTCACGTATTTTGATATTCGTTTTATGCTAGAACATAATGACCAAATCAAATTGAATTTGCCTCGTGCAGACAGTGGACCACTTCGTTATCAGCGCGTTCAACAATTGCTAGGTAAATCATTTATTGAAAATGCGCATTGGATTGATACTGAAATAGAAGGTAAGCATATCAGTGGTTGGCTTGGACATCCCTCAGATGCAAGATCACAAGCTGACTTACAATATTTCTATGTCAATGGGCGGATTGTGCGCGATAAAACATTATCCCATGCGTTGAGAATGGCATATGACGGTACTATTCATGGGCATCAATATGCAGGGTACTTGCTCTTTTTAGAAGTTCCACCATCGGAAGTGGATGTGAATGTTCATCCAACCAAAAGTGAAGTACGGTTTTTAGATCAGCGTGGTTTACATGAGTTTGTACGCCATTCTGTGAAAGATGTGTTGTCACAGTTTAAGACCGCTACAGCAGATTTAAGTCAAGCTGCTGCACCAGCCATGCAAGCTAGTCAGTTGGAAGTTAAGCCGCAGCCTCGTTTACAAGAGACATTTTACTTACATCAAGTTCGTGCTGAACCATCTATTACAGCCGATGATGCAGATCAACAGGTATCATTTTCTCATCAGCCGTCAGCATCTCCATACCGCAGTTCAACACAATCATATCAATCGCGTGAGTCTCATACAGGAGATCAGTTTCAAAGTGCGTTAAAATCTTATTTATCGCCATTAAAAGCTGAATCAACAGTCGAAGCTGAAACTACAAAACCTGATGAATATCCTTTAGGTATTGCGATTGCACAATTGCATGGCATTTATATTTTGGCACAAAATACACAAGGTTTGATTATTGTTGATATGCACGCTGCACATGAGCGCATTTTATTTGAACAAATGAAAGCCAGTTGGGATAAAAATGACTTTTGGGCATCGCAGCAATTACTGATTCCTAAAATTGTAAGTATTACTGCAGTACAAGCAGAGCGTGTAGAGGGCTTACGTACTCAATTTGAAAAATTTGGTTTGGTGGTTGACTTGTATGGCGAGTCGCAACTGATTGTACGTGGTGTGCCAGCCATCTTGCATAAAGCAGATTTAACCCGCTTGATCCCTGAATTATTAAATGATTTAGATCCAAATGATGCAGCGTATGGCTTACAGCAAAAGCGCGATCATATTTTAGCAACAATGTCATGTCATGGTGCAGTCCGGGCACATCGACAGTTAGGATTATCAGAAATGAATGCCCTTTTAAGACAAATGGAAACCACTGAGTTTTCAAGTCAATGTAATCACGGTAGGCCAACATGGCGCGCTTTCCCGCTTTCTCAGCTTGATAAACTTTTTGCACGGGGAGAGTGAGGGAGATGCGTCAAGAACGACCTGTGATTAATTTAATGGGCCCTACAGCAAGTGGTAAAACAGCACTTGCATGTGAGTTGTATGAACAAGGTGGGTTTGAACTGATTTCAGTGGACTCGGCTTTAGTATATAAAGATATGAATATTGGCACAGCTAAGCCTTCTGCTGAAGAGCAAGCACAGTATCCACACCACTTAATTGACTTAATTACCCCGCTTGAAGTGTATTCTGCAGCAGAGTTTGTGCAAGATGCAGTGCAATTAATTGATCAGATTCATGCTAAAGGAAAAACACCAATTTTAGTTGGTGGGACTATGCTGTATTTTAAAGCGTTACTTGAAGGATTGTCTGATGGATTGCCAAGTGCAGACCAGTCAATCCGACAAGAAATTTTAAAACAAGCAGAGGAGCACGGTTGGGAGCAGGTGTATGCAGAACTTCAGCAAGTCGATGCTCATGCTGCAGCAAAATTCTGTGTTGCAGACAAGCAACGCATCATCCGTGCTTTAGAAGTATACCGCATTACAGGGCGGCCAATTACACAACTGCAAAGTGAACAGTCTAAAACCTTACCATACCATTACAATTTTCATAATTATGCATTGATGCCAGAACGGTTAGAATTGCACGGTAGAATTGAGCAAAGACTCAATCATATGTGGCAGGCTGGATTTTTGGATGAAGTAAAATATTTGATCCGTAAATATGACTTGAGTCCAGATACGCCCTCTATGCGTGCTGTAGGTTATAGGCAGGTTATCAATTTTCTTTTAAAAAGTGATACAATGTGCAATAATATAAAAATTATGGAAGATCAGTCGCTTTTTGCTACACGTCAGTTGGCAAAACGGCAATTTACCTGGTTGCGGTCGCTAAGAGAAAAACATAAGTTTGTAACCTTTTTATCGATAAAACAGGCACAAGACCACTTGCGAAACTGTTACAGATAAAGCAAAATTTGCGGACTGTCTTTTTTATAATTTTTTAAAGAATGAAAGACAGATTTTGCGCTATTTTAATTTGATTTTTTTTGGAGTAAATAACATGTCTAAAGGCCAAACATTACAAGATCCTTTCTTGAATTCTTTGCGCAAAGAACGTATCCCTGTCTCTATTTTTTTAGTAAACGGTATTAAATTACAAGGTCATATTGAGTCATTTGACCAATATGTTGTTTTACTAAAAAACACAGTAAGCCAAATGGTATACAAGCATGCCATTTCTACTGTGGTTCCTGCTAGAAATCCACGTCCTGCAGGTGCTCCTGCAACAGGTGCGGGTTCTGCTGGACAACAGTCAGCGAATTCAGGTTTTGGTGGTAATCAAGGCGGTTTTGGTGGCGGTAATCAAGGTGGCTTTGGTGGTGGAAACCAAGGTGGCTTTGGTGGCGGTAATCAAGGCGGTTTTGGTGGCGGTAATCAAGGTGGCTTTGGCGGTCAGGGTGGTTTTGGTGGTGGTAACCAAGGCGGCTTTGGCGGAAACCAAGGATTTGGTGGCGGTAATCAATTTGGTGGAAACCAAGGCGGTTTTAATGCACCACAGCAGCAACCAAATAATTTCGAAGCTGAAAAGTTTGAAGACACACCAGATGATGATAAAAACAACCGTTAATTGTTAATTCATCATAAAAAAGACCAGCAAATGACTGGTCTTTTTTTACGTCTAAACCTTTTATGGTGTAGACGGTGCTGCTGTGGTTGCTGCAGCCGCTTGTGACTTTTTACGGTCTAATGTTGGGTCTTTAATTTCAACATAAGTATTGGCACGTAATTCACGCATCCAACTGTCTAATTCAGCATCGAATTGTTGCTCACCAAGGTATTGACGTGCAAGACGACGTTGATATTCTTTAGTCATATCTTGTTTTCTAGTTTCAGTCACTTGCAATATATGCCAGCCAAATGGGCTTTGGAATGGTTTACTGATTTGACCAACAGGCGTAGATTTCATTTGTTCTTCAAACTGCGGGACCATTGTGCCTAAATTCACCCAACCTAAGTCACCACCGTCAGACGCTGAACCTGGGTCATTTGAAAAGGCAGAAGCAAGCACAGCAAAGTTTTCACCTTTTTGTAGTCGATTATATAGGTTATCTACTTTTTCTTTGGTTTGTTCAGCATTTAAAATTTCTGAAGGTTGTACCAAGATATGACGTACATGATATTGGTCAACAATCATTTTCTGATCGCTGGCTTTACGGTCAAGCAATTTTAAAATGTGAGCACCATCTGCAGCCGGGATCACTTCGGTTGTTTTACCTGGTTGAATAACTGCAGCACGCGCAGCAAGCTCTGTTGGAATTTCAGCTAAACTGCGGTAGCCCATGTCTGCGCCTTCAACTTTAATATTGTCTGTTGAAAAACGGCGGCTGATGCTTGCAACATCATCAGATTGAGTAAGTGCTTCACGAACCTGTGCTGCAACTTGGTTCACTGCATCTTGGTTTTTATCAACCGCAGAGATACGAATATGGATCAAATGGGCTTGGCTACCAATCGCAGCTTGACCTTGCGGAGTTTTTAAGAAGTTATCAATATCTTGGTCACTAATACGAATACGTGACATGATTTGTTGCTGACGAAGCGTTGTAATTGCTAACTCTTGACCGATACGAGCGCGGATGACTTGATAAGTACCTGGATATTGTGCATCAACTTGCGCTTGGAATGCATCAAGAGATTTAATGCCTTGTTGGCTTGCATACTGTAATACAGCAGCATCTAACTCACTATCACTTGGTTGGATGTTATATTTTTTGACCAACTCTAATTGTGCTTGGTGTGTGATGATGTTGCTGAGTGCTTGTTGCTCTAACAGTAGGTTAGATGCTGGGACTGGTTGCTTTCTTGCTTGTAATTGGCGAGTTAAATCGGCAGTCGCTTGCTTTAAATCACTTCTTAAAATGACGCTATCGCCCACAACAGCAACAACTTCATCGCTTGTTGCGGCAAATACAGACACTGAGCTTGAAATAAAAAGTGCAAGTGTCGTTGCTTTAAAAAATCGTTTAAGTTGCTGGTTCATATTAAGGTTGTGTCCAAGTTTGGTTAGATTTGCTAAAACCTGTGATGCGTTGCTCGAGTAATGAGGCTAATCGATTGTTAATCGCACCGAGTCCTTTTAAGGTCAGCTCAGCCATCACAGCATTGGTACGTTTAGCTGATGAACTTGTTACATCATCTAAATCATTAAAGAATGAACGACCATATACTGAAATTGCCCAACAGCATGACTCATAATTTACCCCAAGTAAATATTCACGCGTCAACTGATTATCAATGTCATATTGCACATGACCAATTATACGCCAATTGTCTTTAACAGGTTGTATGAATGACGCAACCACTTGGTCATAAGTTTGTTGTGAACTGTTGATTTTTTGGCGTTTATAATAGCCTAAGTTGTAAATTTGTCCTTGATCACCCGTATAGTAAGCTTGGAAATTACTTTGAGACACGCTTGTGCCATCAAAGGTTACGGTTGAGCTTACATTAATGTGATTAGAAATTTGGCTTGAGAAGGTCACAACAGGATCAGAGGTTCGATCTGTTTGGACTTTATCGGTATCATCTAAAATAACGCGGCGATTAGCTAAATAAAAGCTTTGACCTACAGCGGCTTTTAATCGTTCTAAACCTTTTTCATCAAATAAGCTATAACTTACGCCCAATGAGAAAAAGTTGTTGTCATCTAAACGGTCATGGCCATAAAAACGGTATGGGCTAAACAGCTGATCATAACTTACAGATGCTGTAGTGGTATCAAAGTTTGGATAATCTAACTGATTTTTATAAGGTGAGTATGCATAAAACAGTCGAGGGGTGATGGTTTGTAAATACTTACCTTGTTTTTCAAAGTTCAAGCCCGTATCTAAAGTGAACTGCGGCACCACCACATTTTTGTTTTTACTGCCACCTGGGTTATCAGCTTGCGAGTTTTGATCATAGAAATAGTTTAAAGTTCGAAGTGATACATCAGGAATTACAAATGCCCAAGGTGTTCTATAGTTATAACGCGTTGCAATCGAGTTATAAATTCGTGTTCCACTGGTTTCTAATGCACTGCCATCTTTAATGGTTTTTCTGAAATAGCCTGTGTCATTGTGATATTCAAACTGCCAACCTTGAGGGTTGGTTGAACGATAATTCAAAATAAACTGTGGTAAGCGGGCATATGGCTTATCTTTATCTTGAAGGTCTTTATCAAGTGTTTGATAGCTTTCAACTTTCAAGTTTGCATCTAAACCAGGAATGGCATTGGCAAAATTAACTTGAAATAAACGGCGTTGGTTCAAATCTGTTGAAATATTCGGATCATTGGCTAAATCATACAGATAGTCAATGTCAGATAAATAGTTATATTCTAAATGCGTTGAGAAGTATGGATTAATGGTCCAATCATGCGCAATTTGTAATGATTTACGGTCTTGGTCATCATAATCTTTATCACTTGGTAAATAACCACCAGAGATGGTTCCTTCACCAAAATGCTGCGTTTTGAAGTTAAATTCACCTTCAATCATCGCACCATGTTCACCAAAGTAACGCGGTGTGACCACAGCATCATAATTGGGTGCTAAGTTTAGATAAATCGGTAAACCAAGTTGTAACCCAGATGTGCTTGACCAGCCAAAGCTTGGGGTCAGCAAACCTGTGGTTCGTCTATCATCAATTGGAAAATTATAATAAGGCAGTACCATCACAGGCACATCTTTCACATAAATTTTGGTATCACGCGTAATACCACGACCTGTATCTTGATTTAGCTCAATTTTTTTAGACTTAATCAGCCAACCTGGGCTTTGTTCAGGTGGACATGTGGTATAGCTTGCGTTCTCTAAAATGACACGGTTAGGCGAAGTACGCGTAATGTTGCTTGCATAACCATGCGCATGAGTCATTTCAGCAATATAGAAGCTGTCAGCCAAGCTACCAGTTTGATTTTTTAAATTATAATTAATATTTTGGCTAAACGAAATTAAACCGCTTTGCGCAATTTGTACATTACCTTCTGCACGAGCATAGGTTTGTGTTTGATCAAGTAGTAATTTATCTGACTTAATTACACGTCCTGGTTGTTGCACCACAACGCCGCCTTCAAGTAATGAATCACCGTTTGGATTGTAATGTGCATAGTCTGCAGTGACATCCGTTGGGCTTTCATTGGCATTTAATGCTTTAGTGTCTGCCGCAACTGGCGTGACCCAAATGCCTTGGCAATACGCTGTAAAATTGGCATCTTTAGGGCGTCGTTCTACACTCACATTATCTTTGTTAATGTAGTATTGTTCGAAGAATGCTTGTCCTGGATAACTTGTATTTAACTGCTGCTTAAGCTGTTGATTATTTACATTCGACAGGACTTGATCCGAATCAGCATAACTTGATTGTACTGAAGCACCACATATCAGTGCCAAAATCGCAGTTGCTAAAGGATTAAATTTAAACTGTTGCTTCATTTGTTTCATTAACCAAGTATGCTTTTTTGCAATTAATTATTATTGCATCATAGAGAAAAAATAGATAAGTAGCTACACTTATGGCTTCAAAAATTTTGCCTGCAGTCGATTATTTTGCAAATGAATATACAACGCGAACAATTAATACAAGCATGGTTAACTACTGTTCTTTGTTCAGATCAATTTAAAATCAAGTATTTAGCAGGCGATGCGAGTTTTCGTCGTTATGCAAGAGTCTATTTTGAAGAGAAAAGCTTTATCCTCATGGATGCACCACCTGAACAGGAAGATTGCATTCCTTTTGTGAGCATTGATGAATATTTAGACCAGCATGATGTACGTGTCCCACACATTGAAGCCAAAGATTTGGTCTTAGGGGTGTTATTGCTTGAAGATTTTGGCGATATTGTGTTGGCAAAAAACTTAAATCAACATAGTGTAGATCCATATTATCAGCAATGTTTTTTGCAATTGCTTCAATTGCAAACAATTGAACCTAATCATCTTTTTCCAACATATAGCCATGAAAAATTATGGGCAGAAATGGAGCTGTTTAATGCTTGGACGTTACCATCATTAGGTATTCAATTTGATGAATCTGCACAAGCTATTGTAAAGCACGCTTTTCAAGCGCTAGTAGACAATGCCATTATGCAGCCGCAGGTGATTGTACACCGTGATTTTCATAGTCGTAATTTGATGGTGCTTGAACACGAGCAGCAACTTGGTGTGATTGACTTTCAAGATGCTGTGGTTGGTCCAGATACCTATGATTTAATTTCATTGGTACGCGATGCTTATGTACAATGGGATGAGCCACGTGTAATTGATTGGATCACAGAATTCTATGAGCTCTTGCCAGCATCATCAAAAGTAAATCGTTCATTGGCGCAGTTTATTCAAGATGCAGACTTTATTTCATTGCAGCGCCATATTAAAATTTTAGGTATTTTTGTACGTTTATATGAGCGTGATGGCAAGCAAAACTATTTGGCAGATTTGCCATTGGTGATGTGGTATGTGGTTCAGATTAGCCAAAAATACCCTGAACTACATGATTTTTACCTATTATTAGAACAATATGTATTGCCTAAGTTTTATGCAAAATATGGTCAATACAAGGTGTAATTTTGATGAAAGCAATGATTTTAGCAGCAGGGCTTGGGCAAAGAATGCGCCCTTTGACATTACACACGCCGAAGCCGCTATTGTGTGTTGGCAACAAACCTTTAATTGTTTGGCATATTGAAAATTTAAAACGTGCAGGGATCATTGAGATTGTCATCAATACAGCTTGGCTTGCACATGAGTTACACCATGCGTTAGGCGATGGCAGTCAATTTGGTGTGCATATCTCGTGGTCTGATGAAACAGAGGGCTTGGAAACAGCAGGGGGCATTATTCGTGCTTTACCTTTATTGGGTGATGAGCCATTTATACTTGTGAATGGAGACATTTGGACCACGCATAATTTTTCAACTTTAGCTGAAATTGATTTAGCTCAACAGCTTGGTCATTTGGTATTGGTTGATAATCCGACTCAGCATCCAACGGGTGATTTTATTTTGCAAGATGCCTTGGCATATAGCAAAGAGCAAATGACGGGTGATGCCTTGACTTATAGTGGTATTGCGGTGTTTTCACCAAAACTATTTGCTGGATATGCAGATGGAAAGCGCCCATTGGCGCCAATTTTAAAGCAAGCCATGCAGCAGGGACTGATTTCTGCTGAGAAAAGCACACAAAAATGGGTGGATGTAGGCACCCCTGAGCGTCTAGCAGATTTAGACCGCGAATTATCTTAAAAAAATTGCTGCTTTTGCAGGGGAATGCTGCATAAATGTGTATTCCCTAAGCATCTAGCGCTATGATTCAAAAGATAAATCAGTATACTTTGTCTAAAATTAAATAAGCGAGTGAGTTATGCATCTTTTTTTTCACGAATTAAAGCGGGGGAGTCAGGCACTTGGATTGTCTTTAAGTGATGACACATTAAACTTGCTGTTGAAATATCAAGATGCGCTAGTCTTATGGAACAAAGCATATAATCTCACTGCAATTCGTGATCCAAAGGACATGTTAATCCGCCATTTATTAGATAGCCTCAGTATTTTAAATCACTTACCGAGTGGCAGACTCTTAGATATAGGTACAGGCGGTGGGATGCCAGGCATGATGATTGCATTGTGTCAGCCTGAGCGTGAATGTGTGCTGTTGGATTCGAATGGTAAAAAAATCCGTTTTTTAAAGCAGTTTATTGCTGATTTAAAGCTTAAAAATGTGGTGGCAGTTCAAACACGAGTTGAAGATGTAGATGCCATTGAAGATTTAGGTCAGTTTGATGTCATGACCAGTCGCGCGTTTGCCTCATTGTCTGATTTTGTGGTGGCATCACAGCCATATATGCATGAACACAGTGCGATTTGTGCAATGAAAGGTGTTGTACCTACAAATGAAGTGTCTGCACTAGACTCAGAATGGGATACCACAATTATTCCACTTATTGTGCCTCGGTTAGATGAGCAGCGTCATTTATTAGTGTTAAAAAAGAAATTAGGGTAGGTTAAGCGGTATGGCCCAAATTATTGCTATTGCAAATCAAAAAGGTGGTGTGGGTAAAACCACCACGGCGGTCAATTTAGCGGCCTCTTTAGCCATATTAAAAAAACGTGTTTTGTTAATTGATATGGATCCACAAGGGAATGCGACCATGGGGTCTGGCATTCAAAAGAACGATTTAGTCTACTCAATGACAGATGTGTTATTGGGTGAAATTCATATTGAAAATGCGATTATGACCTCTGAAGTGGGTTATAAAGTGTTGGCTGCGAATCGTGACTTGTCAGGTGTTGAGCTGATTATTGCTGAAAAACCAGCACGCGAATTTATTTTAAAAGAAGCATTAAAAGAAATTGATCAGCAATTTGATATTATTTTAATTGATTGCGCGCCAAGTTTGAGTTTGATTACAGTCAATGCCATGGCTGCTGTGGATGGTGTCATTATTCCAATGCAATGTGAATATTATGCGTTAGAAGGATTAGCGGATTTAACACAAACCATTGATCGGATTCAGCAAGCAATCAATCCAAAACTTGAAATTATTGGTGTATTACGTACCATGTATGATGGGCGTAATGCCTTAACACGTGATGTGGCAGGAGAGCTTGAGCAGTATTTTGGCTCGAAGTTATATGAAACTGTTATTCCACGTAATGTCCGTTTAGCAGAAGCACCAGCCCATGGTTTGCCGGTGATTTACTTTGAAAAAAACTCCAAAGGCGCAATTTCATATTTGAATTTAGCAGCTGAATTATTAAAGAAAAGTAACGCGAAGAAAGGATAGCATGCATGGCAATACAGAAGCGCGGTTTAGCAAAAGGACGCGGTTTAGATGCACTGCTGGGTTCAATTCAAAAAGAAAAACTGAAAATTGATGAACAAACCCATGACCAAGGTCAATTAAAGCTTATTGGTGTTCATTTATTAAAACGTGGCGAATATCAGCCACGGCGTAAAATTCGTGAAGACGAATTGGTTGATTTGTCGGCATCGATTAAAAAACATGGAGTCATGCAGCCGATTGTGATTCGTCCTGTATCAGACGATGAAACACATCCATATGAAATTATTGCGGGTGAGCGCCGTTGGCGTGCTGCAGTCATGGCAGGCTTGACTGAAATTCCAGCCATTGTCCGTAATTTAAATAATCAAATTGCAATTGCATTGGCATTGATTGAAAACATTCAGCGTCAAGATTTAAATCCAATTGATCAAGCTTTGGCATTGCAGCGTTTCCATGATGAGTTTGGTTTGAGCCATCAAGAAATTGCAGATACCGTGGGTAAGGCACGGACCACGGTCAGTAATTTAATCCGATTATTAACATTGCAAGAGTCGGTTAAAGACTTAATGCAAGAAGGCGTGCTTGATATGGGGCATGCCCGTGCAATTTTAACCTTAAAAGCCAAAGATCAGAAAAAAATAGCACAAATTGTGGTGGATAAAAGCTTATCTGTACGTCAAACAGAGCAATTGGTGCGTGAGTTTAATCAGCCAAAAGATGATAAAAAAACTAAACAGCCTGCTCCAGATATGGACATACTGACCCAACAATTGGTTGATCGCTTCCAAACTCAGGTGAAGATTGATCATAATCAGCAAGGCAAAGGTAAGCTTGTGATTCATTATCAGTCTTTAGATGAACTCGATGGCATTTTAAATATTTGTTTACCGCAAAACCAAAATCAATAAAGCATGTCATGTTTAATTTCTCATCAATATGACTGATTTCATTCATGTTGATGAGATCTATTATTATCTACTATGGTCTAAACCTAAAATTTGCTAGAATACCTGCAGCGTATTTTTAAATTTATGTCAAAATGCGTTTGATCATGGATGGTGATTCATTTTAGTCATGCGTTCAAGCTTGGGTCAGGGGTGCTTGTGAGTGATTTAAAAGCCCAGACTAAAAATATTTAAGGTACTTTATGTGTGATTTCTGCCGTTGATGGTGGACGCTCCCAATCACCATATGGTGCCGATTTAGAGGTTATTTGTGAAACAAGACTTTCAAGTTTATTTTCGTCTCCTGACTTATTTAAAACCATATTGGGTATATGCCATTTTGGTATTAATTGGTTTTACATTAAGTGCTGCTACAGAAGTTTCAATTGCGAAGTTACTCGAATTCATCATCAATGCAATTCAGCATAAAAACCAATCTCAAACTGCGCTCTTTCCATTTTTAATTGTACTCTTAATTTTTGTACGTGGTGTGGGCTCATTTTTAGGAGATTACTTTTCTGCTGTTATTTCGCGCAATTTGATTTTCACCATTCGTGAGCAAGTTTTTGGCAAACTGTTACGTTTGCCATCAAGCTATTACTTAGAGAATTCAAGTGGTCATATTACCTCTAAGATATTGTTTAATATTGAGCAATTGACTGCTGCATCATCTGAATCTGTCCAAACTTTAGCCAAAGAGGGCTTAATCACCATTGGGTTATTGGGTTATTTATTTTATCAAAATTGGCGATTAACCTTGGTGATTTTAGTATTTGCACCGTTAATTGGTTATGTGGTCAGTCAAGCTGCACGCCGTATGCGTAAGCTATCCTCGCAAGTACAAGACACGATGGGTGATGTCAACCATGTGGTGCAAGAGTCAATTTTAGGTCAGGCGGTTGTCAAAAGTTATTGCGGTCAAACATTAGAAGAACAAAGATTACATCAACACTCATTGGCAAACTTAAAGCGTGGTTTAAAACTGCTTGTGGTGAATGTCTTAAATACACCAGTTGTCCAATTGATTATGGCGTGCTCTATGGCCATTATTATGTGGATGGCACTTCGTCCAGAAGTCTTGGGCAATACCTCTGCTGCACAGTTTGTATCATTCATTACAGCTGCAGGGATGCTCAGTAAGCCAATCAAAAACTTAACTACAGTTAATGAAAAGTTACAACGTGGTTTGGCTGCAGCGCATTCGGTTTTTGAAATTCTAGATATGCCTGAAGAAGAAAACAAAGGTACATTGCAGCCTAAGTTAAATGGCGATATCCGATTTGAACATGTCAATTTGGTATATCCAGGCGGTTCACAAGCCATTCATGATTTTAACTTAGACATTAAGTCAGGTCAGACTATTGCACTAGTGGGGCGTTCAGGGGCAGGTAAAACATCTCTTGTTAATTTGATCACTCGTTTTCAAAATACCAGCAGTGGACATATTTATTTAGATGGTCAAGATATTAAAGACATCGAACTCAATTGTTTACGTCGTCAAATTGCCATTGTCAACCAACAAGTCTTTTTGTTTGATCGTACCATCAAAGAAAACATTGCGTATGGTCAGCTTGATGTAGTCACTGATGAGCAAATTATTAATGCTGCCAAAACTGCTTATGTGCATGATTTTATTATGACCTTACCTGCAGGTTATGAGACGCGTTTAGGTTCACAAGGGCTGAATTTATCAGGTGGACAACGCCAACGTATTGCGATTGCACGTGCTATTTTAAAGAATTCACCTATTCTCATTTTAGATGAAGCAACCAGTGCGTTAGATAATGAGTCTGAGCATTTTATTCAGCGTGCATTTGAACAAGCCATGCATGATCGAACCACGATTGTTATTGCTCATCGCTTATCAACCATTGAAAATGCAGATTTGATTGTTGTTATGGATCAAGGGCGAATTGTTGAGCAAGGCAAACATGAGGCGCTTTTAACCCAGCGTGGGGCATATTATCAGCTTCATCAGCGTAATTTTGAGGAATAATGCATGTCATTGGCTAAGTGGATTCAGCAAGCATGGCATCATCAATCCGCTTGGTTAATTGTGCTTCGTCCACTGTCTTATGTATATCGTGCTGCTTTCTTATATCAGAAAAAACAGTACCAATCGGGGAAAAAACCCATATATCAAGCGCCTATCCCTGTGATGGTGATTGGGAATATTACAATCGGTGGCAGTGGTAAAACGCCGTTATTGATTCAATTGGTGAAGCATTTAACTGCTCAAAATATACGTGTTGGTGTCATCAGCCGAGGTTATGGTGGACAAGGACCATTTCCACGTTTGGTGGTGAATGGCCAAACATCAGCTTTAGATGTTGGGGATGAGCCTGCTTGTATTGTAGCTGCAACAGGTGTTCCTATGGCTGTAGGACCAAATCGGCAGCAAGATATTGAGTTGCTGTTACAATCTTATTCGCTTGATTTAATTATCAGTGATGATGGTTTACAGCATTGGGCATTGGCACGTCAAATTGAATGGATTGTGGTGGATGAAAAGCGTGGCTTTGGAAATCAAAGATTATTACCAGAAGGTTTTTTACGTGAGCCGATTTCACGCCTGCAAAATAGTACAGTGATTCATCATTATACAAAAGCCATGGATAAACCTACGCCATACCACATGTATTTAGAAGTAGGGCAGCCATATTTATTAAATCCTACGGATGCATCACCAACCTTTAACCCAACACAGCGTTTTCATGGGGTGGTCGGAATTGGTTATCCAGAACGTTTTTTTGCATCACTTGCAGAAATTGGCGTGATTGATGTGGTTCAACATACTTTTCCTGATCATCATGCCTATACTGAAACAGATATTCGGTTTACCGATGCATTACCCCTAATTACCACTGAAAAAGATGCCATCAAGTTACAGCGGTTGCTCACAGCGTCTGACCATCAGTTTGTGCCAATTTGGGTGTTGCCTGTAGAGGCTGTACTCTCCGAGCCATGCTATACTTTACTTCATCAACAGCTTAACGATTGTCATTTGTCAGGTCACTAATATGAAACATATTGTTATTCCCGCACGCTTTTCAAGCACACGTTTACCCGGCAAACCTCTCTTAGATATTCATGGTCGCGCTATGATTTTACGAGTAGTCGATCAAGTTAAAAAGGTGCAAGGGTTTGATGATGTATGTGTTGCAACAGATGATTTAAAAATTCATGCACTATGCGAATCTGAAGGCATTGATGTGGTGTTGACCAATCCAAATCATCCATCTGGCACAGACCGTTTAAGTGAAGTTGCACAAATTAAAGGCTGGCATGAGGATGACATTATTGTCAATGTTCAAGGTGATGAACCATTACTTCCAGCACAATTAATTATCCAAGTGGCAGATTTGTTGGCAAACAAAGCCAATTGTTCGATGTCAACATTGTGTGAGCCCATCAGCAGTATGCAAGAGTTTAATCGTGACAGCATCGTTAAAGTGGTAATGTCACATGATCATGAAGCACTGTATTTTAGTCGTGCAAGTATTCCTTATGATCGTGATGGTGTAGAAGACCAGCACAAGCATGCATATCGCCATTTGGGTTTATATGCTTATCGAGTTAAGTTGCTTCAAGAATATGTATCTTGGTCGCAAGGCACATTAGAAAAATTAGAGTCGTTAGAGCAATTACGTGTACTTGAACATGGTCATCGTATTGCGATTGCTGTTGCTGAAGTGAGCTTGCCACCTGGTGTTGATACACAAGCAGATTTAGACCGAATGAATGCATTAAATCCATCTATTTTTGCTTAAATTGAGTTGTTGTGGTTATGGATGAAGCATTTTTTCAGCTCACAGAAGTTTACCCATGGCAGCAGAGTACATGGCAAACTTTAACATCTCGCTTTCCAGAAATTGGACATGGTATTTTATTCTATGGGAAGTCTGGATGTGGAAAATCTGAGTTTACTTCCCATTTTGTGGCTTGGATATTGTGTTTAAATAAAATGCCTACAGCCGCCTGTGGACATTGTTCAAGCTGTCAGTGGTTAAAGTCTAAAACACATCCTAATTATGTGCATATTTCCAATGACCAAGACAGCAAGCGACAGCATTCGGCTATAAAAATAGATAAAATTCGTGAATTACAACCATTCATTCAACAGACAGTGGATGGTTGGCGTGTGGTGGTGATTGAGCCTGCGGATGCACTGAATATTGCATCAGCCAATGCCTTATTAAAAACACTTGAAGAGCCGGGTGAGCGGGTATTAATCATTTTGGTCACCACACATTTTTTAAAATTGCCTGCAACGATTCGTAGTCGTTTACAGCGCTATGCATTAGATCGAGTGTCTTATCCAACGGCAAAACAACATATTGCACAGGTATATCCTGAATTAGATGAGCGCCGTTATGATTTACTTTTGAATTTAGCCAATCATATGCCATTACAAGCAGTTGCATTACAACAACAGCCATGGTTAGCAAAGCGTACAGCATTTATGCAAGATTGGCAGGCTTTGGTGGTCAATAAAACAGAGCTCATGGTATATGCCACCAAATGGAGTAAGGAGTTAGGCTTTTTAGAACTCTTACATATGATAGAATACCTTTTGGCTGATCTGATTTGTTTTAAACTAAATCAGTCCATGAAAAATATAGATTTGGATTTCACTGAAATTTCAAACTATTATCAATTGTCTGACCTTTTTGCAATCAGTGAAAAAATACAACCTGCTAAAGGTTATATTCAGCAAAATGTTCAGACCAATTTGATTATTGATGATTTATTTGTCACTTTGTTAAATTTAAAGCCGTAATCTGACGGCACATGGGGAAGTACACGTTATGCAAAATCAAATGGGTAATATTTTACAAGTCAGTATTACTGACCGCGCAACATTACAAGCCAGCTATTTGCCGTTTGTCATTGGAGGCGGTTTGTTTGTGCCATCGACGATGGATGCTAAGCTTGGGCAAGAAGTATTTGTACTTGCAACTTTGCCTGAGCAAAAACAAAAAATTCCTTTGACTGGAAAAGTTGTCTGGATCAGTCAAAAACAATCAGGTGCTAAACCACAAGGGTTTGCCATTCAATTAAATAACGAAAAAGGCACGCAATACCGTTTAGAGGTTGAGCGTATTTTAGCCGGCTCTTTTAACTCTAAATCAAGAGCAAGCTATACCATTTAATCAAATCACCTTGGAGTAAATCATGTTTACAGATAGCCATTGCCATTTAAACTTGCTTGATCTTACTCCTTATGCTGGTCAATTAGATGAAGCACTGAATGAGGCGCGACGCGCAGGCGTTAGTAAGTTTATGGGAATCTCAGTACATTTAGATGACCATGCGGTGCTGTCTAAGATAGCCGCGCAGCATGCTGATGTAGGATATACCGTGGGTGTTCATCCTTGCGAAGATCCTGAAACCATGCATCGTGCAACAGTTGAATATTTGGTTGACTTAGCAAGCCAAGACAAGGTTTGGGCGCTAGGGGAAACAGGTTTAGACTATTATCACAGTACAGCGTTTGTGCAACAACAAAAAGCAAGTTTTGCACGTCATATCGAAGCATCAAAGCAAGTGAAAAAGCCTGTTGTAGTTCATACACGTTCAGCAAAAGACGATACGCTTGCAATTATTCGTGCTGAACAATCATCACACGGTATTTTGCATTGCTTCACTGAAGATTTAGACACTGCAAAAGCAGTATTAGATGCAGGATATTATATTTCGTTTGCAGGTATTGTTTCATTTAAAAATGCGCAAGCGCTGCGTGATGTCGCAAAATATGTGCCATTAGATCGTTTGCTGATCGAAACAGATAGTCCTTATCTTGCTCCTGTGCCGTATCGTGGTAAATCAAACGAACCTAAATATGTACCTTTTGTGGCGCAAGCATTGGCAGAAGTTTATGGGACAAGCCGTGATGAAATTGGCCGTATTACCACACAAAACTTTGAGAAATTATTGCAGCAACCTAACTAATTGAGTATGTCGTCATGGATCGTCAGTCGCAATTTAAAGCCAGAGAAGTACTGATACTGAATGTAGCAGAACAACTGATGCTTGAAAACGGCGATGATACCACGATGACATTAGATGGGCTTGCTGCAGCGCTTGATTTAGCAAAAGGCACTTTATATAAGCATTTTAAAAGTAAAGATGAGTTATATATGCTGCTAATTTTAAGAAATGAGCAGCAATTACTTGATTTAATGCTGCATGATGCAGGTCAAGATTTTTCCATTCAGCTTGAACATTTGATGCAATATCATTTTAAACACCCTGAGCGTACTATTTTATTTCATTTACTTGAAGAAAAATTATCGATGGCAGCTAAGCGCATTCAACCACGCTTTTCTCAACTGTATCGTATACGCAAACAGCGCTTAAAAATGATGGTGTATTTGACAGATGAATACTTAAAGCAGCAGCAAAGCCGTATTTCTGTTCGAGATTATTTGGCCGCGGTGTGGGCATTAATTTATGGTGGCTCATTGTTGCTCAATTCAAGCTTTTATCAGCGCTATTTAGGCTCAAGAACCACGTTAAAACGCTTATATGTTCAACAAGCACTTTGTTTATCCAAAAATACATAGCATAAAGAAAAAACCAAGACATCTATTTGATGTCTTGGTTTAAACGCTTAAAATTTAAATTGAATTCTTGCCCAATAATTTCGACCTATATTATAAATTTGCTCTGTCCCGATCATTCCTGCATTCGGATTCCCTAATTTATTTAGATGTTCGGTATAGTAGCGATCAAATACATTATCAATACCAATAGCCAATTGGGTTGTTGGTGCAAGGATATAGGTTGCATTGAGTGATAAGGTACCAAAGCCTGCACTTGGTCCTAAATCATAGCCTACAATATTGCCTTGTTTTTCAGCATAACGATTTTGTGCTGCAACCAAACGCCATAAAGCCCCAATACTGTATTTTTCAGTGCGATAGCGTAAATTCATCCGTGTTTCAAATGGTGCAATTTGGGGTAAATCACGGCGCTGGGTTGTATTTTTCCCCCATGCATACATGGCACTCAAGTCTGCATCAATATGATCTGTAAACTGATAGCCTAGGCCAAATTCACCACCTGCTATATGAGCATTTACATTGGTGACATGAGTCCCTTGACCATACTGCATTAAAATAAAATCAGAGACATGACCCACATAGGCAGATGCCCAATGAGTTAAGGCTGCATTTTGGTATTGATAGCCTAAGTCAAATTGGGTTGTTTTTTCAGGTTTAACGCCGTTAAACACATTGCTTGAACCATCTATACTGACTGGAGAAAATAATTCCCAATAGTCTGGCAATCTTTGTACATGACCAAGCCCGATATATGTATTTAAATGATATTCAGGATAGTCACTTTCTAAACGCAGAAAACCACTCGGTAACACAGAACGGCGCGACTGATTAAATAACTTTGTTTTGTCACGCTCATCTTGTACATGTGTGATATCAGCACGAAGACCTGTGACAATATGCTGTCGATCACTTAAAGCATATGTTCCTTCAGCGAAAATACCATAACTATCAAATCGCATGTCTGTTTGTCTTGGCAAGGATGGGTAATTTAATCCTCGACGCATAGAGTGGCTACTATATTGGTGATCTATACCTGTTAAAATGCTGAGCGCACCCCATTCTAAGGTAGCTTCTGCCCGAGCTGTGATTGTTTTACGTGCAACATTCGACACCATAGGCATGCTTTTAACTGGGCGTAAACGATAATTGTCCATCACGTGGTCATTCAAATTATAATTAACTTGTAAGTCAATTTTCTTAAGCCATGTTGTCAGCTCTTTTTGTTGGACTCGAAGCCCCAAGCTTTCTCGCTCAAAACGTGTTCCATCCATGCCACGTCCAGCATAAGCAACTTGACCATCTGATTTACCCGCAGTGGCTTCAATCCATGTGTTGTCGCTCGGAGTAAAGCCAAGTGCAACATCTGCATTCCATTTTTCCCATGAAGAATGCACTCGTTGACCATGACCATCTTTGTAATCATTGGATGTCGAACGATTGCCCATTAAACGGATATATTTATTTTCATCACCAATAGCAGTATCTATGTTTTGGTCAAGTCGTCCATATGAGCCTGCAACCACACTTGCTTGTCCTTGATAAAATTGTCCTGCTTTAAAACGGACAGGGCCACGATCATACAAGACGGTTGCAGCAGAGCCTGGTTGTGAAAAACGCACGGTCTGTGGACCTTTAATCACAGTAATTTGGTCAAAACTTTCAGGTGAAATATAAGAGGTTGGTGCGTCCATACGCCCGCCACATGCACCTAAGTTTTCACTGTTGTTATTGAGTACTTTAATTCTAGATCCAAACATCCCTCGAAAAGTAATGTCACTATTTACAGTACCTGAGCTTTTAACGGCATTAAAGCCAACAATGCTTTGTAAATATGATGCACCATCGACCGCAGGAATAGGCTGAATGGGTTGTTTGGGATCTGCTGTAACAATTAAACCATTGGCTTGATGACCATGGTTTGCTGTAACTACAATAGGTGCAAGGGATACGGTATTGACGGTATGTTGTTCAGCATGGCTTGCGTTGGTATAAAGTACCAATGCAATTGCGACACTTAAATGATGACGTGTATAAGTAAAATGCATCATAATTCTCTCAAAAAAAGTTAAACAAGGTCTTTAGGTCATACAACCCAAATTAAATTGCTAAAATTTGATTTACAGAGAAAAAATAGGTGGCGCACGACTTTGAGGGAGAACAAACAGTTTTTCTATCACATCAAGTCGTAGCTTAAATGCTGTCGACACAGCCAATAATTTAAGCGTTAAACGAATAAATACAGATTTAACACCTAAATCTAAAAATGGGATCAGGTGGTTATATACTGTACAAAATGGACATTGATGTGATGCATCATGATGCTGAGATGGCGCAGGCAAGGTAGATGCATGATGATGCATCCCATGATGCTGATGATCTGGTGAGATCAGTGCAGAAGAAATGGTTTCACAAACTGCTGCAACCTGATATTGCTTGGGCAAAAAAGGCTGTAAAAATACTGCAATTTGTAAAATAATAGCACTAAGGGATAGCGCTATACCTGACTTCAACACAATGTAGTTTGCTCAATTTAGTTTGCTGAATTATAGAATAAATTTTCATATATTACATTTTTATTTCACTATTATTATTTTTATTAAATGATCAAAGCCAAACATTATTGATTTAAAGTATTGCGATATATCGCGAAATAGAGATGATTTTGCTGCAATCTTGAGGGGTTATTACTAAAATGATGTTGCAAAGATCTTGCTAGATTTCGCACCAAACTGTCATTTTTTAGCATATAATACTTGGTTACCTTTAAATGACCGCTTTGATCTTATGTTAATTCGAAAATTATTTAAATTTGAAAATGCCCATATCGTACGAAACTGTACATCAGACCGTTGCAAAAGATCGATTCACGGACACAGCTATAAGCTTGAGCTTTTGCTCAAAGCAAATAAGCTTGATCATGGTCAAATGGTGTATGATTTTGGATTGCTCAAAGGGGTGATTAAGGACTTATTTGATAGTTTTGATCATGCAATCTGTTTTTGGAACAAAGATGATCCGCAATATATTCAAGCATGTCAGCAATTCAGCGCACGTTGGGTGAGTTTGCCTGTTTCTCCATCGGCAGAACAATTTTCTCGTATTTTCTTTTTTCTTGCACAACAAGTTTTAAAAGCTACCCAAACTCAAAATGGCGAGGGTGATGTCGAAGTGTATTCTGTTATTGTGCATGAAACAGATACAGGCTATGCCCAAAGCTTTGCAGAGGATATTGATAATGTACAAATGGGGCGTTTAAACTTAGAAGATATTCTATTTTCAGAACAAATCCAAAGTGAATGGACTGACCCTGAGACTTATCAAAAATTAAAACAAGGTCATACTTTTAATAACCCAACAGTTGAATTGCAAGTTCAGCTTTAAATTTTTAATACATGGTTTTTTATGCGACTCACAGAACAGCAACAGCTTAAACTGAACAAAGTACAACTAGAAGAATCTTGGAAGTTACCTTTGCAAGAATTTCTATTAAGCAGCCAAATGGATCAGTTAAAGGACTTCTTGGTCGCAGAAAAACAAGCACAAAAAGTAATCTATCCACCAAGCCATTTAATTTTTAATGCGCTGAACTTAACACCATTCTCTCAAGTTAAAGTGGTGATTATTGGGCAAGACCCATATCATGGTTTAAACCAAGCCCATGGACTAAGTTTCTCTGTACAAAAAGGAGTTGCTATTCCGCCATCTTTACGTAATATTTTTCATGAGCTACAGACAGATCTAGGCATTGTGCCTGCGAAGCATGGTGATCTAACCTCTTGGGCACAACAAGGTGTGTTATTACTTAATAGTGTATTGACTGTGGAAGCAGGACAGCCAACCTCACATCAAAAACAGGGATGGGAAGCCTTTACAGACCATATGATTGATGTTCTAAGTGAACAGCGTGAGCATATTGTTTTTATTTTATGGGGAGCTTATGCACAGCGTAAAGGTCAGTGGGTTGATCGTGATAAACATTTAGTCTTAACAGCTGCGCATCCATCTCCATTGGCTGCCAATCGTGGCGGTTTCTTTGGCTGTAAAGTTTTTTCTAAAACAAATTTATATTTACAAAATAATGGTATTGCACCAATTAATTGGCAGTTAGACACATGAGTGAAAAAAATAATTACCATAATGATATTATCATCGAAGTAAAAGAAAACGGTTGGACAGTTGTTCGACTAAACCGACCAAAGTCGCTCCATGCCCTAGACAACGCATTGGTATTGGCCTTAATAGCTGTATTTGAAGATATTGCTCAAGATGACACAGTGCAAGCTGTATGGTTAGATTCAACCACAGCAAAAGCCTTTTGTGCTGGCGGAGATGTAAGAAAACTGCGCCAATTGATCGTTGATGGTGAGCAATCAAGTGCAGAAGCATTTTTTAAAAATGAATATCGACTTGACTTACTCTTACACAATTATGCAAAGCCTGTTGTAATTTGGGGTGAAGGTTACATTATGGGAGGCGGGTTAGGCCTCTTTATGGCTGCACCATTTCGTTTGGTTACACCAAGTTCGCGTTTAGCAATGCCAGAAATTAATATTGGGTTATATCCAGATGTTGGTGCAAGTCGATTCTTGGCAGACCGTGGTTCTGTTGGTCTATTTACAGGCTTAACTGGATCAATCATGACTTCTGCTGGTGCGTATGCCATTGGTTGGGCAACCCATATTTGTGAAAAGAAACGAGATGATGTCTTAGATAAGCTCATACAGATTAAATGGGCGGATTATCCTGCCGGAAAGTTTCGTGCCCTTGATGATGTACTCAATAGTATGCATCGCCCAGTGGCTGTTGGCCCCTTACAAAACTCGTTAGACACCATTCATACTGTGTGTAAAGGGGTCAGTTTCGAGAAAGATTATCAGGCGATTGTAGAGCTTGATGAAGCACGCAGTGACTGGCTACGACAAGCCAGTGAAAATTTGCAAAAAGGTTCAGTGATTACCGCTGCATTAACATGGTTGCTTTGGCAGTGGGGTAAAGGCGGTCACAGTTGGACAGAAGTGTATCATTTAGAGTCGCAAATCTCAGCGTGGAAAATTAACCATCCTGATTTTGCTGAAGGGGTGCGGGCACGTTTGGTCGATAAAGATCTTGCTCCAAAATGGCAACCTGTTACAAGTTTGGTCTTGGCTGATATTTTTAAAGATCAAGCACCGATCACGACAGTTGAAAGCTGGAATGATGTATTAAAACGCTATGACATCATCTGAATTTGAACCTTTACACAATACAGCCTTTCATGCTCATCATGAATTTACTGAAAGTGATATGAAATGGATGCAGCATGCTTATGAACAAGCAGCACTGGCTGCACTAGATCAAGAAGTACCTGTTGGCGCCGTGATTGTAAGTGAGCAGCAAATCATTGGCCGTGGTCGTAATTGTTTAATTGCACGCAATGATCCAACAGCACATGCTGAAATTCTTGCTATTCAGTCAGCTTGTCAAGCAATTCATAACTATCGTTTGCCTAAAGATGCCACGTTATATGTGACCTTAGAACCATGTACGATGTGTGTGGGTGCTTTAATCCATGCACGTATTCATCGTGTGGTTTTTGCAACGCCTGAGCCAAAGGCAGGCTCTTTAGTCAGTGCAAGACAGCTACTAAATACAGGCTATTATAATCATATATTTCAGTTTCAAGGTGGTTGTATGCAAACAGAATGTGCAGCGCAGCTTAGCCATTTTTTTAAGCAAAGACGTGAGCAAAAGAGATTATCCCATTTATCTCATAATTCAAAATAGCCTAAGTAAATCACAGTAGGATAACTATGAACACAGCAATAATCACCATTGATGGGCCAAGTGGCTCAGGTAAGGGGACGTTAGCCAGTAAACTTGCGGCACATTATCAATATAACCTACTTGATTCAGGGGCAATTTACCGTTTATTGGGATTGTCTTTAGCACGTCAAAATTTATTAATGCATTTGGCCGATCAAAAAGCACAGTGTCGTGAAATTGCATTACAGCTTAACATCGAGTTCAAACCACATGTTGCTGGTATGCAGGTGTTTTTAGATGGTGATAATGTAACCGATGTGATTCGAACTGAAGAAGTAGGTAGCTATGCTTCACAAGTTGCTGTTGTGCCTGAATTGCGAGAAGCATTACTTGTACGACAACAAAATTTTGCCCAAGGGGGCGGTTTAGTTGCAGATGGCCGTGATATGGGCACAGTGGTCTTTCCGCAAGCACAAGCCAAACTCTATCTTACAGCATCTGCTGAGTCTCGAGCAGCTCGACGTTATAAGCAGTTGCAGGCGATAGGCGTAAATGATAGTATAGACGCCATTTTAGCGAACATCAAAGCTCGCGATAAACGAGATATGGAGCGAGAAGTCGCGCCACTTCGACCTGCAGAAGATGCATATATCATTGATAGCTCAAATCTTTCTATTGATGATGTGTTTGCAGAAATGCTACGTTTTATCGATAGCAAGTTGGCTTAACTTTATTTTTTTTATTTACGTGCTGCTCGATCAGTTGTAGTAGATAGCACGTAAATACGACTAAACCGGCCTTGACTGATCCAAGACCGCAGACTTATCAGGTATATCATGACCGAATCTTTTGCAGCCCTCTTTGAAGCAAGTGAATTAAATCTAAACGTTGAAAAGGGTGCAGTCATCCAAGGTGTTGTTGTTAACATCGATGCTGACTGGGTTACTGTTGACACTGGCCTTAAATCAGAAGGTATTGTTGACCGTGCAGAATTTTTAAACGACCAACGTGAACTAGAAGTTCAAGTTGGCGACAATGTAGATGTTGTTGTTGAAGCACTTGACAACGGCATGGGCCAAACTGTTCTTTCTCGTGAAAAAGCGAAACGTGCAGAAACTTGGACTAAACTTGAAAAAATCTTTGAAGATGGCGAAATCGTTACTGGTATTATTTCTGGTAAAGTCAAAGGTGGTTTCACAGTTGACATCGGTCCAGTTCGCGCATTCTTACCAGGTTCTTTAGTTGATACACGTCCTATTCGTGATACAACTCACCTTGAAGGTAAAGAGTTAGAATTCAAAGTGATCAAGCTTGATGCAAAACGTAATAACGTTGTTGTATCTCGTCGTGCTGTCATGGAAGCTGAATCTTCAGCTGATCGTGAAGCATTACTTGCTCAGCTTGAAGAAGGTCAAACAGTTACAGGTACAATTAAGAACTTAACTGACTACGGCGCATTCGTTGATCTAGGCGGTATTGATGGTCTTCTTCACATCACAGATATGGCTTGGAAGCGTATTAAGCATCCATCTGAAGTGGTTGAAGTTGGTCAAGAAGTTACAGTTAAAGTATTAAAATTTGACCGTGACCGTAACCGTGTATCACTAGGTCTTAAACAACTTGGTGAAGATCCTTGGTTAGCAATCATGAACCGTTACCCTAAAGGTTCAATTGTTAAAGCACGCGTAACAAACTTAACTGACTATGGCTGTTTCGCAGAAATTGCTGAAGGCGTTGAAGGTCTTGTTCACGTTTCAGAAATGGATCACACCAACAAAAATATCCACCCATCTAAAGTCGTTCAAATTGGCGACGAAGTTGATGTGATGGTACTTGAAGTTGATGAAGAGCGTCGTCGTATTTCTCTTGGTATTAAGCAAACTCGTGCGAACCCATGGGAAGAGTTCTCTAAAGAACATGACAAAGGCGAAAAAGTATCTGGTACGATTAAATCAATCACAGACTTTGGTATCTTCATTGGTTTACCAGGTGGTATTGATGGTCTAGTTCATTTATCTGATATTTCTTGGAATGAGCAAGGCGAAGAAGCGATCCGTCGTTACAAAAAAGGCGATACAGTAGAAGCGGTTATTCTATCTGTTGATGCTGAAGGTAACCGTATCAGCTTAGGTATCAAGCAACTAAACAGTGATCCGTTTAATGATTTCTTAACAACAAACGAACGCGGTGCTTTAGTGAAAGGTACTGTAACTGCTGTTGATGCAAAAGGTGCAACTGTTAAATTGGCTGATGAAGTTGAAGCGCAGTTAAAAGCATCTGAAATCAACCGTGATCGCGTTGAAGATGCAACTAAATTCCTAGAAGTAGGTCAAGAAGTTGAATCTAAAATCATCAATGTAGATCGTAAATCACGTACAATCAACTTGTCGATCAAAGCGAAAGACGAAGCTGAAGAGCGTGAAGCAGTTGCTAACTTACGTCAGCAAGCTGCGCCTGCTGCAGCTCAAGACAACGGTCCTAAGACGATCGGTGACTTGATCAAAGCGCAAATGAAATAATTAAGTGAAAGTTTTAATTAGTTCGTGTAACTAATTGATACTTTATATTTAATTACTGTAAACGGTAGTGTAGTATTCGCATACTTCACTACCGTTTTGTATTTAAACAAGATAATATGGGAAGACCAATAAAAGTCGCTAGAAATCAATGAGGTCGAAGATGACTAAAGAAGCACTAAATAAATCGGATTTAATTCAACGTATTGCTTTAAAAAACCCACATTTGGCTGAGCCTCTCGTAGAAGAAGCTGTTAAAATTATGATTGACCAAATGATTGAAACCTTATCTAACGATGATCGTATTGAGATTCGTGGTTTTGGTAGTTTTGCGTTGCATCACAGAGAGCCACGTGTTGGTCGTAACCCGAAAACAGGTAAAGCGGTTCAAGTGGCAGCAAAATCAGTGCCGCACTTTAAACCAGGTAAAGCATTACGTGACACTGTGAATGAGATTGGAAACTAAGTTAAATTCTAAAAATAATATTATATGGTGACACTATGCGGTTCATATTAATAATTTTATTGGTTTTGGTGTTTATTTACTCTTTAGCACTCGTTCTTTTAAATAGTACGCCAGTCACAGTTGATTTATGGTTTACCCATGTGCCTGAAATGCGCGTTGGTCTATTAATCTTAATCACATTGGCATTAGGTGTTATTTTAGGTCTTTTAATTGGTGTTCAAGCCTTTAAAGTGTTCCAAAGCCATTGGGAAATTAAACGTTTAAATAAAGAAATTGATCGTTTGAGAAAAGAGCAAGTTGAGTCTGCTCAGCAGGCAGCAAGAGAAGCTGCAGCGAACGCTAGACATGAAAAAACTGTTTTAGATATTCACGCAAATGATAAAAGCCCATTATAATGGGCTTTATTTTTAAGGTCGGGACACAAACTTGAGTATTATTGTTGCTTTAGATGCAAAAAGCCAAAAAGATGCTTTAACAATTGTTGATCAGCTTGATCCAAACTTTTGCCGTTTAAAAGTTGGAAAAGAGTTGTTTACTCATGCTGGACCTGATGTTGTACGGGCATTTCATCAAAGAGGCTTTGATGTCTTTTTAGACTTGAAGTTTCATGATATTCCAAATACAACAGCGCAAGCTGTTTGTGCTGCTGCAGACCTTGGTGTTTGGATGGTCAATGTGCATGCGTCAGGTGGTCGAAAAATGATGGAGACCTGTGCATCACGTTTACAACAGGGAAATTATCAAACACAATTGATCGCGGTCACTGTACTGACATCAATGGAACAAGAAGATCTTAAAGAAATTGGTCTAGATGTTAATCCTGTAGACCATGTACGTCGTTTAGCAAAGCTGACCAAAGATTCAGGTCTAGACGGCATTGTGTGTTCTGCACAAGAATCAAAATTTTTAAGACAAGAGCTTGGTGATGATTTTGTATTGGTTACTCCAGGTATTCGCCCTGTTGGGAGTGATCAAGATGACCAAAAGCGTATTGTGACCCCTGAGCAAGCGATGCTAGACGGTTCAACGCATTTAGTAATTGGTCGTCCAATTACTAAATCACCCCATCCACGTCTCGTATTGCAAGACATATTAAACACTTTGCCATAGTGCAAAAGGTTCAATACAATATTAAAAATGGCATAAGTACAAACGGCTTATGTCATTTTTTTTCATTTATTCATGTGAAATTATGACAGGTTGAACCAGCATGACATCACCACTTGCACAATATACCGCTAAAATTGAATCAGGTGCTTTAATTGCAGATGATGCACAAGCGCATGCTGTGGCCGAATTGGATCGTTTATGGCATGAACTGATTGAAAAAGCACAGTCGAGCAAAGGTTTTTTTTCAATATTCAAGAAAAAAATATCACCCAAAGGGGTGTATATGTGGGGTGGTGTTGGGCGTGGTAAAACTTGGTTAATGGATCAATTTTTTGATGCGCTGCCTCTTGAACGAAAAATGCGCATGCATTTTCACCATTTTATGCAGTTTGTGCATAAAGAGTTAAATTTACG
Source organism: Acinetobacter apis (assembly GCF_900197575.1). Lineage (GTDB taxonomy): Bacteria > Pseudomonadota > Gammaproteobacteria > Pseudomonadales > Moraxellaceae > Acinetobacter > Acinetobacter apis. The sequence goes on from NZ_FZLN01000001.1 coordinate 575,683, forward strand.
GGCAGGTCAGCAAAATCCTTTAGATTTGGTTGCAGATCAAATTGATAAACAAGCGATAGTCATTTGTTTTGACGAGTTTTTTGTTTCGAATGTAACTGATGCAATGATTTTAAGCGATTTATTTCAAAAGCTGTTTAGCCGAGGGATTACTTTGGTCGCAACATCCAATATTGCACCTGAGGGTTTATACAAAGATGGTCTGCATCGAGATCGCTTTTTACCAACAATTGCGTTATTGACCGAGCATTGCCATATTTTAAATGTTGATGCAGGTGTGGACTATCGTTTAAGAACTTTGAAACAAGCAGAGCGTTATCAAACGCCTTTAAATGATGTGAATACAGAGTGGATGAAAACCTACTTTACTGCTTTAGCACATCATCAAACTGTCGCATTTGATGCGATTGAAATTAATCGCCGTCAAGTGGCCACCTTAGGCCATACAGAAGATGTTTTATGGTGTACTTTTTCAGAGCTATGTTTAAAGCCACGAAGCCCTGCGGATTTTATTGCGATTGCGAATAAATATCAGACAGTTTTGGTCAGCGATATTCCTGTGTTAACTGATCAAATCAGTGATGGAGTAAGGCGCTTTATTTATTTGGTTGATGAGTTTTATGATCGTCGAATTACATTAATCATTACATCTGCTGCACCTATTTTAACGTTGTATCAAGGCAAAAAACTTGCTTTTGAAATTGAACGTACACGTTCACGGTTATTAGAAATGCAGTCAGATGAATATTTAAATGGTTAAAGCACGTCTAGACATTTTATAGACGTGCTGGTCGATTAACGATGGTTCATTAGAATTGAACTGATAATCCCGGTGGTGATTGCGACTAAAATATAATCGCCATTCACATTAATCCAGCGGTGTCCACGTGGTGGTGTTGGTAATGAACGGCTTTTCCAGTCATTTACATAATAACGAGAGTTTTTATATTGGTCTGGCACGCGTTGGCCTCTTTTCCAATCTTGATGTGAGCGATTATCTCGCGCATTGTGCTGGTTGTGATCACGATCAGGTCCTGAACGGCGTGGATCAGGACGTCCTTGGTCTGGTCGACCTTGTTGATGATACTCATGACGATCACCATCACCGCGTTGATCACCAGGTCCTGCAAATGCTGTAATGCTTGTGAAGAATGTTGACCCAATCAAAGCGACAGTTAAAATTTTCTTGTTCATACAATTATCTCAGAAATGAATTAATTGGTTACAAGTTAGCAAAGGTTTTTTGAAAAATAATGGAGGAATCCGTGTTTTGTGTAAAATTATTCAGGTTTTATATTATATATTCTTCTTAAGGTACTGTTTTAAATAAAATTTTTATAAGACTGAAAAACAATGTATATGGATGCTTAGTATACAATCATGCGTAAAATCAGTTGCATAAAATTCAAAATCGTATGGTTTGTAATTTTTTTTAACAAAAAACCGCCTTTTTCACTCATTAAATAGAAAGAATCAGTGAAAATCGCGATATAACAATAATGATAGTCTGGTAATCAATCATCTCATGATATTGAATCGACTATAAAAAAATAAAATTTTCGTGATCCATCCACTTCCAAAGAACAACCTTGGATTCAAATTATGAAGCTTGTGACAAGAGTAAGACACAGTTGGTTAAACCAAACAGCACATACTGACTGGTTAAGAACACAAACCTTAAATTTGCTTGATTTTTATCAAGATGCAAAATGCCAATATGGTGGATTTATTGATTTGGATCGTTTTGGTCTTCCTTTACATCAGCGTCCAAATACATTAAATACAGCCCGTTTTACTTACTGCTATTCGCTTGCAGCGATTCGCGGTTATGCTGGCAGTGTGGAATTGGCTGAGTGGGGCGTCAAAAGCTTAAATAATGAGCTGTATGATCATGAACATGGCGGATGGTTGTCCTCTTTACCAGATGAAAGCCCGAATGACCGCAAAAAATCTTATTTACATGTTTTTGTTTTGCTTGCTGCAAACTGTGCAAGACAAGCCAATATAAAAGGGTCGGACACTTTATTTGAAACAGCTTTAACGTTGTTTAATCGTTATTTTTGGTCAGAAGAACAGCAATGTGTATTAGAAAGCTATGCACCAGATTGGTCTGATCTTGAAGTATATCGTGGTGCAAACTGCAATATGCATGCTTTAGAGCTATTCATGCAATTGGCGGTGACCACACAAGATAATGTTTGGTTAGAACGCTCATTGGCTATTGTGAAGCGTATTATTCATGAGCAAGCAAAAAATCATCAATACAATGTGGTTGAGCATTTCGATGATAATTGGCAACCACTTTATGATTATAATGAAAAAAATATTCTTGATGATTTTAGACCATATGGAGTAACTCCAGGTCATGGCTTTGAATGGTGCCATTTGCTACTGAATCTTGAGCAAGGCCTCAAAGATGCCAAGCTTGAAGTACCTAGATGGTTAATTGAAGATGCTAAGCAGTTATTTGATACAGCTTGGAAATATGGTTGGAAAGATGATCCACATACAGGCATTATCTATACCTATAATTGGAAAGGTGAACCTGTGGTGCAAGAGCGTTTGCATTGGGTACATGCAGAAGCAGCTGTGGCTGCAGCTGCATTAATGAAACGCTTAGACAATGAAAAGTATGAGGTTTATTACCGTAAAATCATTGGCTATATTCATCATCACTTGGTAGATGAGCGACACGGCAGTTGGTTCCAAGACTTAGATAAGAAAAATAATATTTCTAATCTAGTTTGGGACGGTAAGCCTGATTTATATCATGCATTTTTAATGACCTTAAAATTGCCGATGTTTTTAGATCAAGTGTTACTTCAGCAATTAAAACCGACCAAAATTAAATAATTACTTCGGTTGTAATTGCTCAACCAAGTAATTGATAAATACACGAACCGCAGGCAACATGCCACGGCGAGAGGGATAGACCGCATGCAAAATACCATGCGGTACTGTCCACTCAGGTAAAACATGGACCAATTGCCCCAAAGCCAATGCTTCTTTGGTAATTGAATTGGGTAAAAGCGCAACACCACCACCTTGGCATGCCAATTCGCGTAGTAGAATTAAATCAGACCCCATGACCGTGGGGTTTATTTTGACCTTTAATAATGCATCTGAAGACAAGTTTTGCACAGTAAGCACTTGTTCGGTATGGTCATCGACCATACTCAGTACTCGGTGTTCACTTAAATCTTTGGGATGGTTGATTTGCCCGTATTGGTTTAAATAGGCTTGGCTCGCAAAAAAATACTCTTCATCACGTTCAAACTTTCGAATAATTAAGCTTGGGTCATCATCAATTTTTGAACGTACTCGAATAGCGACATCAATATTTTCGTAAATAACATCAACACGGCGGTTACTAATAATCAGCTGTAAGCGCACTTCAGGATATTTTTTTAAAAATTGCGGTAAAATATGTGCTAATTCATTTTGTGCAATCGAGATTGGCACACTAACGCGCACCACACCACGTGGTTCTACAGTCAAGTGGTTAACAGTGTCATAAGCCGCTTGCGCAGCTGCAGTCATCATTTGAGCATGCTGATAGACATTCATACCGATGTCAGTGACTGCAAAATGACGAGATCCTCGCTGAATAAGACGTACTTTAAGGTGCTGTTCAAGCTGATCAACACGGCGGCTCAGTTTTGATTTTGGTATATCTGTGGCACGTTCAGCAGCACTAAAGCCGCCATGTTCAACCACTACAGCAAAATAATAAAAGTCGTCTAAGTCATTTAGCATGCAAGAAATCCTGTCTTTAACCATATATTGCTGATGTTGAAGAATAGAGTAAAGGCTAATACTTCAACTTGATAGGGGGGTAGAAAAAGTTTAGCATGCAGCAAGGATTTATCATGACCAAACATACGATTAAATTGAGGAATGTATGCCATTGTCTATGCGTCAGATTGAAAGCGCGACCGCGCATGTGACATGCCCAATTTGTCAATCATGTGTGATTAATTGGAGTGAAGAGCAATATATACAGCCATGCCAGCATACTGTATTTATTGCACTTGATTTGGGTTTTGAATTTGTTGCAGATAGCTTTGAAGCTACGCTTGCACATTCTGTTGATGATATTCATCAACATGAATTGAATGTGTTGGATGAAATTAAAAAATCAACTCAACTGCCTGAATTGTTGATATATCAAATGCCTTTAGGGGCACTTGATTATTCCCGCTATATTGGTTTTAAGCAGAGATAAAAAAACAGCAGTACACGTGTGTACTGCTGTTTTTAGATTTAAATGTTTAAAATTAAATCAGTTTTGCATCGAGTGTAATTTCTGCATTAAATAAGCGTGATACAGGGCAACCAGCTTTGGTTGCTGCAGCGATTTCTTGGAATTTCGCCTCATCAATCCCGCCTTGAACTTTAACATGAGACTCTAAATGTACCTTGCTTACAAAAAAGCCTTTCTCATCTTTAGATAAAGTGACAGCAGCTACAGTATCAATTGATTCAGCAGTAAAACCTTCATTACCCAAACCTAAGGTAAGCGCCATTGAAAAACAGCCTGAATGTGCTGCACCTAGAATTTCTTCAGGGTTTGTTCCAACTTTGTCTTCAAAGCGAGTATTAAAGCCGTATGGTTGGTTTGTTAAAGCCCCAGATTCTGTTGAAATATGACCTGTACCTTCTTTAATTGTACCTTCCCAATGTGCTGAACCTTTTTTTATAATATCTGCCATGGTTATTCTCTCTTTGCTTTAGTTATTGATGAAATAGGTATAGATGAGTTTTTAATCTAGCATGAATGTAAAATAATTAATGTTATCGCTATGTTTAGATATTTAGCTTGTTTTTATCTTATTGTCTTGGATCACTTCATATTTAGTACGCGATCACTGCAAGAAACGTATATTAGTCATTAGCAATTGTGCTAAAACACGTTAGAATGTGGGCAAATTTTGCGATAAAAACAAATTGGAGCATAGAGTGGATCGACTGACGATAAGCCCAGAGAGCCTAACTGAGGCTGCTACGCATTTAGACACGATACGAGATTATATTCGTTTTGGTGTGACTGCATTACGTCAATATGATGCGCATCTTGGTCAGGGGACGGATGATTTTTTTGCAGAGAGTGCTGCATTGGTATTGCAAACACTGGCATTAGATTGGGAAGCCAATGCTGATATTTTAGATGCCAAGTTATTGCCAAGCGAAAAAGCTGCGTTTCTTGAGTTGTTAGAGCGCCGTATTAATGAGCGTGTACCTACCTCATACTTATTAAATTTGGCTTACTTTTGTAAAAAGCCATTTTATGTGGATGAGCGTGTATTAATTCCTCGTTCACCAATTGCAGAATTGATTGAACAAAAGTTTGCACCTTATTTTCCAACAGAAGATGCATCGATCCCTTTAGCACAAGGGTTACCTGCTCGTACACACAGTACAGCACCTGCACGTATTTTAGATATGTGTACAGGGTCAGGTTGTATTGCCATTGCTTTGGCTTATGCTTTTCCAGATGCAGAAGTTGATGCAACAGACTTATCTCGTGATGCGTTAGAAGTGGCAGCGTTAAATGTTGAACATCACAATATGCAATATCAAGTGGCTTTACTTGAGTCAGATTTATTTGCCAAGCTTCCTGCTGAGCATCAATATGACTTAATTGTGAGTAATCCACCATATGTTGATGCAGAAGATATGGCAGACCTACCTGATGAATTTTTACATGAGCCTGAGCTTGCTTTGGCTGCAGGTCAAGATGGCTTAGATTTAGTGAAAAAGATGTTGGCACAAGCGGCTGACTATCTCACCCAAGATGGCTTAATTGTGATTGAAGTGGGTAATTCAGAATGGTCAATGCGTCAAAACTTCAATACGATTGATTTTCATTGGATAACATTTAATCGCGGTGGGTCAGGTGTGTTCGCATTCACGGCGGCACAATGCCGTGAATATAAAGCAATCTTTGAAGCATCTACTGCATTTTAAGGGATAAAGGATATGGCAGGAAATTCAATTGGTCAGTTATTCCGTGTTACCACGTGTGGGGAGTCACATGGTTTAGGGTTGATGGCGATTGTAGATGGCGTACCGCCAGGCTTATGGCTGTCAGAGCAAGATTTACAGGTCGATTTAGACCGTAGAAAGCCTGGGACATCCAAGTTTGCAACTCAGCGTAAAGAACCTGATCAAGCTAAAATTATTTCAGGTGTTTTTGAGGGGCGTACTACAGGGACATCGATTGGTCTTTTGATTGAAAATACAGATCAAAAATCAAAAGATTATGGCAATATTGCGCAAACTTTCCGTCCAGGTCATGCCGATTATACTTATACACATAAGTATGGATTTCGCGATTATCGCGGTGGTGGTCGTTCAAGTGCACGTGAAACAGCAATGCGGGTCGCAGCAGGGGCAATTGCTAAAAAATATTTGGCTGAAAAGTTTAATATTGTAGTTCGTGGCCATGTGACACAAATAGGTTCTGAAATGGCTTCTGCTTTAGATTGGGCTGAAGTTGAAAATAACCCATTTTTTTGTGGTGATGTCGAGGCTGTACCGCGTTTTGAAGCATTAGTGACATCTTTACGTGAGCGTGGTACCAGCTGTGGTGCAAAACTAGAAATTTTGGCTGAAAATGTGCCTGTGGGGTGGGGTGAACCTGTATTTGACCGTTTAGATGCAGATCTTGCACACGCTTTAATGAGCATTAATGCGGTTAAAGGGGTTGAAATTGGTGATGGATTTGCTGTGGCTGGGCAGTTTGGTCATGAGACACGTGATGAGCTGAGTAGCCAAGGCTTTTTAGCCAATCATGCAGGTGGTGTGTTAGGTGGGATTTCCTCAGGACAAACCATTCGTGCAGCAATTGCCTTAAAACCAACTGCAAGTATTACTACTTCAGGAAAAACCATTAATTTAAATGGTGAAGATACTGATGTATTAACCAAAGGTCGTCATGACCCTTGTGTTGGTGTTCGTGCAACACCTATTGCAGAAGCAATGGTGGCTATTGTACTGATGGATCACTTTTTACGTCATCGCGCTCAAAATGCTGATGTGGTGGCGCCGTTTCAACCAATTGCTTAATTCATTTAAAAAAAAGTTCCTAAATGGAGCTTTTTTTTGGTGTAAATTGCTCAAAAACAGGTTAAGTTGAAAGAAGAAGTCATCGATCAGATGATTGAGCGTAAAGGAGAAGGTATGAAAACTGTTGTTAAATACATTGTGCTAAAAAGTAAAGAATACCAATTAGGACATCCTTTACATGAAGAAGAAATTGATGCCAATTCAGATTACTTTGATCAATTGCCAGAGCAGATTGAATATCAAAATCTGACGTTTCAAGTGCTGTCTAAAGAGCTTAATCGCTTAAAAAAGACAGGGGATGCAGAAGAAACGCAAACCATTAAAGTTAAACTTGTGGCTTTGGCAGATTAGCCAACCATGAGGCATAAAAAAAGAAGTAGATATCCTACTTCTTTTTTATGCCTCAATAGATTATTCAGCTTTTTGAGTATCAGGTGCTTCAGCAGTTAACTGCTTGAGAAGATGATTTTCTAAATAGTGAATATCCATTGCACTTTCACAAAAAGCTTCATCTTTTAAGATCAAGTCTTTATGTAATGGAATATTGGTTTTTACACCCGTTAAGATCATTTCATCTAATGCTTGACGCATACGAGCCAACGATGTTTTACGATCTTTACCATGTGCAATTAATTTTGCAATCATAGAGTCATAATATGGCGGAATTTTATAACCTGGATACACGTGAGAATCTAAACGAATACCTGCACCACCTGGCGCATAAAAGGTCTCAATTTTACCTGGTGATGGTAAAAAAGTGGTTGGGTCTTCTGCATTAATACGGCATTCGATTGCATGACCTTGAACTTTGATATCATCTTGTTGGATGCTTAAACCCAAGCCTGCAGCAACACGTAACTGTTGCTCAATAATATCAATCCCTGTGACCATTTCTGTGACAGGGTGTTCAACTTGAACACGAGTATTCATCTCAATAAAGAAAAACTCGCCATCTTCAAATAAAAATTCAAAAGTACCTGCGCCACGATATTGCATCAGCTCACATGCTTTAACACAAGATGCCAAAATATCTGCACGTGCTTGAACAGGTAAGCCCGGTGCGGGTGCTTCTTCTAAAACTTTTTGGTGACGGCGTTGCAGTGAACAATCACGATCATATAAATGCACAGCATGGCCATTACCATCTGCTAAAACTTGGACTTCAACATGACGTGGAGTTTGTAAAAAACGCTCCATGTAAACAGTATCATCACCAAACCACATTTCTGCATCACGTTGTGCTGCTTGAACTGACTCAAGTAATGTGTCAATTCGTTCAACAATACGCATACCACGACCACCACCACCTGATGCAGCTTTGACAATCAGTGGAAAACCGATTTTAGCTGCTTCTTCTTTGGCATTGGCAGGCGTGACCGCATGCTGAGAACCTGGAACAGTAGGTACACCTGCTTTACGCATTGCAGTAATTGCAGATACTTTGTTACCCATTAAACGGATATGTTCAGGACGAGGGCCAATAAAAATATACCCTGAGCTTTCGACCATTTCTGCAAATTCTGCATTTTCTGATAAAAAGCCATAACCTGGATGGATGGCATCTGCCCCTGTAATTTCAGCAGCAGTTAATAGTGCAGGAATATTTAAATAACTTTCGCTGGTTGCACCTGGACCAATACATACAGCTTCATCAACAAAACGCAAATGCATTAAATCTTTATCTGCATCTGAGTAAACGCCAACTGTTTTAATTCCGAGTGTTTTACAAGCGCGGGTAATGCGTAATGCAATTTCACCACGGTTTGCAATCAGGACTTTTTGCAACATGTGAAACTCCACTTAAGCGCGGTAACGGAACAATGGCTGACCAAATTCAATCACTTCACCATTTTTCACTAAAATCTCTTCAATCACGCCACTTTGTGTCGCCTCAATTGGATTCATAATTTTCATTGCTTCGATAATACCTAATGTATCACCTGCAGACACCGTCTGACCTACTTGAGCAAGTGGGCTTTCACCTGGGCTTGATGCTGCATAGAATACGCCAACCATAGGCGCTGTTTCTAATGCGCCACGTGGCGTTTTTGCAGCAGGTGCTTGAGCAGCAACGGGTGCTTGTGCAGGCGCTTGCATACTCAAGATTGGCTCAGGTAAACGACGAGTTAAGGCAATGGACTGATCGCCTTCTTTAACTTCAATGGCTTGTAAGTCAGATTCGATCATTAAATCAATCAGTTTCTTGATTTTACGAATGTCCATAGTTGAAATTTTCCTTATGAAAATGAATCAGTAGGTGAAAGTTTGGAAAGAATATATTGTAAAGCAGCATGATAACCAAAAGCACCTAATCCACAAATGACAGCTTGTGCTTGATCACTGAAATAAGAATGGTGTCTAAATGGCTCTCTAGCATGAACATTAGATAGATGAACTTCTATAAATGGAATGGCTACACCCAATAAAGCATCTCGAATGGCAATAGAGGTATGGGTATATGCTGCTGGATTAATAATGATGTATTCAATCTGTTCGTTTTGGGCTTGGTGAATTCGGTTAATAATATCGGCTTCAGCATTGCTTTGAAAGGTTTTTAGCTCGCATTCATGGCGTTTGGCATCAGCAATTAAAGCATGGTTAATATCATTTAACGTATGATGACCATAGACATCAGGTTCTCGTGTTCCGAGCAAGTTTAAATTTGGTCCATGTATTACGAGAATGTGAGCAGCCATACAACGTGTTCCACTTAAAATAGGTATAGTTTACAAGATATCTGCAAAGTTAATACTTTAAGCCCCAAAACAAGCAGATTTATTGACATCAATCTAACCGAATGTATTTTAAGGTTTGAAAATATGCGCATATCTTGTAAATATTTTTCATATTTAGCAATGTTAAAAAGTGCCATTTTTGTAGAGTAAATACTTTAAAGTATAAACTATGGTCAAATTGGTGTATAGCGCTTGTAAGGCATATAACTATTCTATTACTTTGAATAGAATTTCATGAGGGTTTTTTGAATCCATGTGCCATAAGGCGGATAAATGAGCTTCATAAAACTCAGTTTCGGTCGTACAAATACTGACTTTTCATGACTAAATGTCTTAAAACCTTCAATGCCATGGTAGCGTCCCATGCCTGAAGCCCCCACACCACCAAAAGGCAGGTCTTCTTGTGCCACATGAATTAAAGTTTCATTGAGACAAATACCGCCACTGTGCGTATTTAAAATCACATGTTGTTGTGCTTTTGCATCATGACCAAAGTAATAAAGTGCTAAGGGACGCGGACGCTGGTTAATATATACAATTGCATCATCTAAATGCTCATACGGAATGACAGGCAAGATGGGACCAAAAATTTCTTCGTGTGCAATGGTCATGTCATCTGTCATGTTTTCAAGCACGCAATGTAAAAAACGCCGTCCATCTGAATGACCTTGCATTTGATGAATAATCGCGCCGTGGTGTATTGCATCAGTCACATAGTCAGTTAAACGTTTTAAATGGCGATCATTAATAATGGCGGTGTAATCTGGGTTATCAGCCACTTTAGGATAAAACTGTTCAAGTGTTTTTAAATATTTATCAATGAAATCTTCTTTTAGGGATTGGTCAATTAACACATAATCTGGTGCAACACAGGTTTGACCGGCATTCATGGTTTTACCAAATGCAATACGCTCGACGGCTTCATCAAGCTCAGCATTTTTGGTAATGATGGCTGGGGATTTTCCACCTAGCTCTAAAGTGACAGGCGTTAAGTTGGCTGCTGCAGTTTGCATAATATGCTGACCGACTGCGGTTGAGCCTGTAAAAAATAAATGATTAAACGGCAGCTGTGTAAAAGCTTTTGCAGTGTCGGTGTCGCCAATCACGACAGTAATTAAGTCTTGAGGAAATACACGCCCAATCGCATCTTTGAATGCGATTGCAAAATGTGGAGTATATTCACTCATTTTTAGCATGACACGATTTCCTGCCGCCAAAGCTTGGCACAGTGGACCAAATGCCAAAAATAATGGGTAATTCCAAGGCACCATAATTCCAATTACGCCAAGCGGTTGTGCTAAAACATATGCTTTTGCTGGCTGAAATAGCATTGCAACATCGCGTGAGTTGGGTTGCATCCATTTTTTCAAATGCTTCAAGCAGTATTTAATGGCAGAAAGACTGGGAATAATTTCTGCAATCTGGCTTTCATCGGCACTACGGTGAACATAGTCTTTGTTGATTGCATCAATAAAAATGTGCTGCTCTTGCTGTAAAAGTGTATATAACCGCATGAGCCAAATTTTACGTTCTTCATAAGCAGGATAGCTTTGTTGTTGATACGCTTGTTGTTGCGCTTTAAAGTAAGAATTTAAATCTTCTGTGAGATTTTCAGTTGGCGAGGCCATATCGATATACACTACATGAACGGTTTGTTTTTATCCTACTATGAAAAAATTGTTTTGTGTGTGATATCGGTTTCGTTGCATTAAAAAAATCAAACAAACTGATGGTATGCAAATACACTTTCTTTTCTCGAATTATGCTAATTTATCAACATTATGCAAACAATGAATTTAAGAGTTATATGAAACGATTATTTAGCGCTGTTTTATTTTTTATGAGTGCAGCATCATTTGCAGCATCTCCTGCCACCACACAACAAAAAGCGAAACTCCCACCTGCACCTGCAAATGATATTGTCATTGTGACACGGCCTGCCATTTATGGATTATGGGCGATGGCATTGCCCAACACCACATGTAAAGAATTTTACAACTTTAAAGAAAATAATGCTGTGGTGGTGAACAGTGCTGCCGAATGGTCTACAGGGATGTATGAATACCAACCTTCTGTAGAAGACAATAAAATTGGTGCGCTTGCGATTCAAATGAAATTTGACAATAACCAAAGAGATTGTTCAGGCGAAGCGATTCAACAGTCAGGTGAGCTATCTCAATATTATGTTCGCTGGCAAGATCCAAACAACATACAGTTTTGTTCATCTGCCGACCCAAAACAATGTCCTGTTGCATTGAAGCGTTTACTGCCTTAAATCCAACTATAAGCAATTGGCAGGTTTTGGAATTCCTGCCAAGCGACAAACATGTCGTGCAACGAGACCGGTATTAAAGGCTTGTTGTAATTTGGCATTGGTTATATCAGCATCAACTGTTTTCATTAAAAACTTAATCAGCGGTCGTGTACTTGGTGAGTGACCATATTGAGTATAAAACTGTCGTACGCCGTGCAACACGTCTAAATGCCATTCGGTGAGCGTGATCTCAAGAGATTGTGCTAAGTGTTGTGCAATGTCGGCATTCCATGTGCTGTGGTCAAGCAGATGGCCATCTTGATCAAGCGGGTAAGGCATAATATTTCTCTGTGTTTTAGTGAAGGCGAATACAGGTTGTGGTCTGTAATATCAAATCTGCCAATTGAGGATAATCAATCACTTGCACATTAGCAGGATGTACACTCAATAATAAGGCTTCTGAGTTTAATACATAAACTTGTTTGAATGTTTGAAGCCGAGGATCATTGGCCCATAATACGGCATCCGCCATGAGAATAATCACATCGTTAATCTGAGCAAGCTGTGCTAATTGATCAAGGTGAGCAGGTGTTTGATGATATGTGCTTTGTATTAAATAAATAGAATAAGACATCATACTTACCAAGATAATATGTGGTGAAATTGTTGAACAAAGTCGCGATTAAACTCAATACATTGAATGGATGATTGTGCTTGATGGACTAAAGGATGCTTGGCATGTTTTTCTTCAATATAAATTGATTCAATATCATAAAATTCAAAACTATCGACAAGATTGGATGCCAATTTAAAAGCGTGTGTGCTTGCATCGTAACTTAGATCAGAAGCTAAAAGGCTCAGTGCTGCATCTTGTAGCAAAACATGGACTTCACTACCAAATGTTGCAAGTACCATGGCAGCTGAAATACTTTCTACTGTATTTAACTGATGTAAATTGGCGGTTGATAACACAATAAGAATTTTTTTCACGATATACCTTTAAAATTGCACAACACGATCAGCCTGTTCAACAGCATCTGCTAACTCACCTAATCCAACCAACTGAAAATGTTTTGCTAAGTTGGAATGGAGTAATTGGTGACGTTCTGCGTTGTCTTGATCTGTAATCCCACGTTGTAATGCTGCACTGACACATACAGGCAATGGAATATTTAAACTTTGCCATTCATGGGTTAAATTTCGTTGATCATCAGGGTTCCAATTGAGCTGATTTGCAACATGAACGCCGTCTTGATAAAAGAAAACCCGAAATGGCTGTTGTTTTTGTTGTAATGCTTGTGCCAACCCCAAAGCATGCCAAGCCATAATCGATGTTGGTGATGTCGTAATTAAAATAAGCGTGCTCATATCACAAGTACAATGATTCGATGAGGGTAGTATACAATGATTTATTTCAAGAGAGAGCAGCTAAGCTCGATTGAATTCTTTGATTTAATTTCTGTTATATAATGATTATTATTTACAAAAACAGGTGTAGTATAAATCACACCATATTATTGATTGATTGAAGTAAAGGATTATCATATGAGCATACGTATTGAACGTGACACGATGGGTGAAGTTGAAGTACCAAGTGAAGCGTATTGGGGCGCACAGACTCAGCGTAGCTTACAAAACTTTAAAATTGGTACTGAGCATCTGCCTCGCGTCATGATACGTGCCATGGGTATTGTAAAAAAAGCTGCGGCACTGACCAATGCAGAGTTAAAGCAAATTCCTCAAGATTTGGCAACAGCGATTGTTGATGCAGCAGACGAAGTGATCGCAGGGCAATGGGACAATCAGTTTCCTTTGGTGATTTGGCAAACAGGTTCCGGCACACAAAGCAATATGAACTGTAATGAAGTCATTGCCAATATTGCCAATCATAAGCAAGGACAGCCTTTAGGCACACAACAGCCTGTTCATCCGAATGATCATGTCAATCGTGCACAATCAACCAATGATTCTTTTCCAACAGCCATCCATATTGCTGCCTGTTTGCATTTACATGAAGTATTAATTCCTGCGGTGACAGCATTACGCGATACATTGCGCCGTAAATCTATTGAGTTTGAGTCAATTGTTAAAATAGGTCGTACACATTTACAAGATGCAACACCATTAACATTAGGGCAAGAGTTCAGTGGTTATGTTGCACAGCTTGATGCAGGCTTACAACGAATCCAATATGCATTACATGGGTTATATGAGTTGCCTTTGGGTGGAACCGCAGTGGGTACAGGTTTAAATGCACATCCAGACTATGCGGTTCGTGCAGCACAGGAGATTGCTGATCTAACAGGATTGCCATTTATCACTGCACCCAATAAATTCGAAGCACTTGCTGCAAGAGATGCTGCTGTATTTGCATCAGGTGCGTTAAAAACATTGGCCACAAGCTTAAATAAAATTGCCAATGATGTGAGATGGCTTGCAAGTGGTCCACGTTGTGGTTTGGCTGAACTCCGTATCCCTGAAAATGAGCCAGGGTCAAGTATTATGCCCGGAAAAGTTAATCCAACCCAAAGTGAAGCCATGACAATGGTGGTGGCACAGGTATTGGGTAACGATACAACGATTAATATTGCTGGCGCATCAGGTAATTTTGAGCTTAATGTCTTTATGCCTGTGATTGCATTTAACTTATTACAGTCTATTCGTTTATTGGGTGATGCAAGTTTAAGTTTTAATGATCATTGCGCCGTAGGCATTACACCTAATTTAGATCAAATCGATCATTTCTTGCAAAACTCTTTGATGTTAGTGACTGCATTGAATCCAACCATCGGTTATGAAAAAGCAGCTAAGGTTGCTAAAACGGCTTACCAACAAGGTAAAACATTAAAAGAAGTCGCTGTAGAGCTTGGTTATGTGACTGCTGATGAGTTTGATAAAATTGTTGTACCTGAAAATATGGTTTCAGCGAATGTGAAATAACCATCTTTGCATCAGGTATTTTGAATCGTTCACGTTATGTCTTACAATGAATGATATTTTAATACCTGATGACGAGTTTATGCTTGAGATTTATCTAACCGATACACAACAACATATTCAGTTTCAAGATTACCCAGGTGACCATCCTGTTAAATTTATCTTAAACTTTAAAAAAATATTTCCAAGTGTAATGGAGCTTTTACTGCCTGTGTTGCCTGAAGATAATAATTTAGAGCAAATGCAGTGGGAGTCAAAAGAGAAAGATTTTAATATTTTTAAATTGTTTGTAAGTGGTTGGGGCGGTGTTGAACTTCGTTTAACTGCAATTGCACAATATAAAGACCGTGAATATGCCAATGACATGGTACAAAAAATTAAAAAGAAACGTCAAAGTTATCATATCAAGCATAAAAATTTAACCACGCCTGAATTAGATTATTTATTTTTGCATGATTTACATGCAACGATTGATGAAGAATTAATTGAAGTTGGAGAGCGCTTTTATTTACCATTACTTCGTGAACAATGGAAACCGTATATTACACCGAACGTTCTAAATGGGCTTGAAAACGTAAAAAAACCGTCATAAAAGACGGTTTTTTTAAGACTTAGATAAATTAGCCTAAGTAAAATTAATCTAAACCTTTTAAAGTACGGTCAAGTTGTTCTTTGTCTAAAGCGTTGTCCCAACGTGCAACAACCACGGCAGCACAAGCATTCCCGATAAAGTTAGTTAATGCACGGCATTCAGACATAAAACGGTCAATACCCAAAATCAATGCCATACCTGCAACAGGTACATCAGGAACAACAGATAATGTAGCTGCAAGGGTAATAAATCCAGCACCAGTTACACCAGCTGCACCTTTAGAGCTAATCATTGCAACTAATAAAAGGGTAAGCTGCTGACCGATTGTTAAATCAATATTACACGCTTGTGCAATAAACAATGCAGCCATGGTCATGTAGATGTTTGTTCCATCTAAGTTAAATGAGTAACCTGTAGGAATCACCAAACCAACCACAGATTTTTCACAACCTGCTTTTTCCATTTTAGTCATTAAATTAGGAAGGGCAGCTTCAGATGAACTGGTACCTAATACTAACCATAATTCGTCCTTGATATAACGAATTAAGCGGATAATTGAAAAGCCGTTATAACGTGCAACAGCACCTAAAACAATTAATATAAACAAAACTGATGTTAAATAGAATGTACCAATAAGCAGGGCAAGGTTACCAATTGAACCAACGCCGTATTTACCTACAGTAAATGCCATAGCACCGAAAGCACCAATGGGAGCAAGCTTCATGAGCATGCCAACCAATTTAAATACAGGAACCGTAAGTAAGTTTAAAAAATCAATAATTGGTTGAGATTTATCATTGGTTGACGCAAGCGCAATACCAAATAAAACTGCCACCACCAATACTTGTAGAATATCGCCACCGACTAAAGGACTGATTAACGTTTTTGGGATAATTCCCATTAAGAAGCCAACAATTGTCGAATCATGTGCTTTATCGACATATTGAGCAACTTTATCGCCTTGTAATGTTGCAGGGTCAATGTTTAAACCATGACCTGGTTGAATGACGTTTGCAACAATCATTCCTACAAATAACGCAAGTGTTGAAAACGTAACAAAATAAAGCATGGCTTTACCTGTTACTCGGCCAACACTCCCCATGTTTTTCATACCTGAGATGCCTGTAACAACCGTAAGAAAAATCACAGGTGCAATAATCATCTTCACAATGCCAATAAATGCATCACCGAGAGGTTTTAAACTTTCTGCAAAGGTTGGATAAAAGTGTCCAAGCAGAATGCCAAGCGTGATTGCAAATATTACTTGTATATAAAGGACTTGATAAAACTTTTGTTTTTTAGCAGGAGAGTGAGATTTGATTTCCATTAATCGAGATCCACAAAATATTTCAGCTTGAAGTGTACTTTAAAAAGTTATTCAAAGTCGAAATATAAGTCATCACCTCAAAAAATGGTATTTTTAGGGAATAAACTGATTGATATAGAATTTTTTTATAAATATAAGTGACTTATAAGAAAAATACCGAATATTGTGATAGATTTCCTATAAGTAATACGAACTTAGACTTTAGTCTACATACCCAAATAGCCTAAGTATAATGAAAATAGAAGCCTTTAAACAAAAGCTTCTCGAATATTGGTTTTCGCTTCAATTACCGTCATAAAAGTATATGCGCCAATAAATTTACGACTAATAAACATAAACTCTTTAGGAGGGATACTGAAATAACGAGAAGCCATTGATTTACTTGCTCTTTGCATTACACGCTGATGTAACTGACTACGTTTCCAATCATAGCGGTTATCTTCACCCATCACGCCTTCTGGCAGCTCAGGATTATTTTGATGGCTACTAAATGGTTCAGTTGCAAGTAAAAACACACGTGCCATGTCTGGTTTAACACTACTTGGAATTTGATCAAAGAAAGGGTAGCCATGCATTGCATTGGTCATTGCTTCTAAATCATGGTTATAACCTGCTAACAAAAGGGCATGAGACATATCAAGCAAGGTCTGATCAAATTGTCTGATTGCGCCAAAATCTAGCAATACAATTTGATCTTGTGTTTGGTCGTTATTGGCTAAACGGACCAAATAATTTCCAAAGTTTGGATCTGTTTGCATCTCGCCCCATACAAACAATTCTTTAATTGCAATATCTAAAGAAGCTTCACCAATCAAATTACGACGCTCTTGAGATAAAACCAACATCTCTTTACTGTTGACTGGGATACCTTCCTCATATGTCATACATAAAATGAGCGGGGTAGAGAATTCATCAATAATTGTAGGCACAATATAACGTGAATCATTTTTTAAGTAGTCTGCAAAACGCTTGGTTGTTGCAGCTTCAATATTATAATCAACTTCACGGTGCATCATTTCTCTGACTTCATCAAACCACTGATCAAATTCACGTGTTTGCGGCAACAAATTTGTGATTTTAAGCATTTGTTTAAACAAATTCATGTCTGAGTCGATGGCATTTGCAACCCCAGGATATTGTATTTTCAATACCATTTGTAAGCCATCAGATTTACGTGTAGCACGATGCACTTGTGCTAACGATGCTGTCCCAATCGGGGAGGGATCAACCTCTAATTCACCTAATTTTGCACCCAATTCATTTTGAAGGTGAGGGTAGATCGATTGCCAATCTACTGCAACTGTCTGATTATTCAATGTGTTTAATGCATCAGTAACTTCACGTGGTAAAAAATGCTCTCCATATAGAGCCATCATTTGACCAATTTTAACAATTGAACCTTTTAACTTGCCAATTTCAGACACCAAGTAATTGGCTTGTTCAGTCAGCGCTTTTTTTCTTCTTTTCTCTTTTTCTTCATCGCTTGCAAAAAAAGAAGTTGCATTGGAGGTCGCCCAACGTGTTCCTGCAACAAATGATGCTTTTGCAATCGATATTCTTCGATCCAGCGAAGATGTTTTTAGATTTTTTAATATATCTTTTTCATCAGGCATTTGTAGAATCCTTTAAATCGGGCAATGTATTTGAAGATATATCAAATAAGGGCAAACCTTTTTCTTATTGTAACCAAATTCAGACCATTATGCGCAGTTTAAACCGTATAAAAAACGTATTTATAAATAGCCTAAGTAAATTTAAAAATAACTTGTGTAAAAAACAGTAAACAGCTAAATACAAAAATTAGAAATACAAATACAATGAAATTAGAACGACTCAATTGATGTTAAGATTGAAATAAGAGACTATTTATCGTATTGTTATTCATAACAATTCTTCTTTGTTTCATAAGGATATAAAAATGAGCTATACATTACCAGAATTACCATACGCATATGATGCTTTAGAACCAAACTTTGATGCACAAACAATGGAAATTCACCATACTAAGCATCATCAAACTTATATCAATAACATCAATGCTGCTATCCAAGGCACAGAGTGGGAATCTTTAAGCGTAGAAGATTTAGTATCAAAATTTAATGATATTCCTGCAGATCTAAAAACAGTTGTTGCTAACAACGGCGGCGGACATGCAAACCATTCTTTATTTTGGACAGTATTAAGCCCACAGGGCGGTGGTAAGCCAGAAGGCGAACTTGCAACTGCAATTGAAAATGAACTAGGTGGCTTTGATGCATTTAAAGAAGCATTCACTAAAGCTGCTGTAAGCCGTTTTGGTAGTGGTTGGGCATGGTTAAGTGTTACACCTGAGAAAAAATTAGTAGTTGAAAGCAGTGGTAATCAAGATTCTCCACTTGCTTATGGCAATACACCAATTCTAGGTTTAGATGTATGGGAACATGCATACTACTTAAAGTATCAAAACCGTCGTCCAGAATACATTTCAGCTTTCTACAATGTGGTTAATTGGAATGAAGTATCACGTCGTTATCAAGAAGCACTTGCTAAATAATTTATGAATTTTAAAAAAAAGCAGCCGAATTCGGCTGCTTTTTTTATGTTTAAAGATCCCATTTTTTTCGATAACGCCATAAAGTGCTACGGCTGATTTTTAATTTTTCTAATACCGTATTCAAATCATAATGAGATGATTCTAATACGGCGTGTAAAGTCTGTTTAGATATTTTAGACGTTACTTCTTGAGAACAATTTACGGTCTGATCTTTCGCATGTTCATATACTAACTCTTGGGGTAAATCATGTACATCAAGGGTTGAGCCATCATCCATCATGGTTAATGCATAAAGCAGTGTATTTTTAAGTTCTCGAATATTACCCGCCCAATGGTGCTGATATAAAATTGACATTGCTTCATCAGTAATAATAGGTTCTTGATGTGAAGGGCAATACTCATTCATAATTTGTTTAAGGAGTAATGGTAAATCCATCTTTCTTTGACGAAGTGGCGGAACAAAAATAGGAATAACCCGTAAACGGTATAAAAGGTCATATCTAAATCGTCCATGTTTAGCTTCTTCTCTTAATGCACGGTGAGTAGCTGTAATAATACGTGCATGCGTCTTGATAACTTTTTCGCCACCCAACGGCGTAAATTCACCTGTTTCTAAAACACGCAAAAGTTTAGCTTGTAAATCTAATGATAGTTCTGCAATTTCATCTAGGAATAATGTCCCTGTTGTTGCACGCTCAAATAACCCTTTATGATCTTTAATTGCGCCTGTAAATGCACCTTTCACATGCCCAAATAATTCACTTTCTAAGATACTGGTATTTAATGCTGCACAATTAATTGCAATAAATGGTTGGTCTATACGATTACTACATTGGTGAATTAATTGAGCAACCCATTCTTTACCACTCCCTGACTCACCACGGATTAAAACAGGAAAGTTGGTTTTAGCGACTTTTTGAATGATATGAACCATTTTTTCAATTTCAGGCGATACACTATTTAAATGATTCATTAATTGTTGCTGTGTTGGTTGATCATTCAAAAGAAGGTTTGCACATGAATTTAATAAAAATAACGTGCCATAGCATTGAGATTGAACGGTAATTTTAAACTGCTGAAATTGATGGACGGTGTGAGTGTTTTGTATTGCATTTAATAAAGTTTTGGATTGGTCTTTTAACGCGGGGGAACAATACACCATAGAAAATGTACTGCTTTGTAATGTGAAAAAAATGATTGTCTGTTTGGGATAAATTACTTCTAAATATTTTAAAAATTGTTGAAAATTATCTAAAGTTTCAAATTCCAATTGTTTCATTTATTGTTTCACATGTTTCATTTATTGTTTCAAATTAGCATAGAAATGGCTTTAATTCTAAATTTAAAATATAAATAACTGATTTTAATATATATTATTTATGGCATGTTTTCTGCTTAATAAGGGTAAAGTTATAATATAAAAGGCAGCCCCATGCTCATACAACAATTTTTTGAGCCAATCAGCTCTACATATACTTATCTTTTATTTTGTAGTGCTTCACGTCATGCAGCTCTCATTGATCCTGTCATTTCACAAACAGACGTTTATATTGAGGCAATTAAAACACAACAACTCGAATTAAAATATATTTTAGAAACACATCTTCATGCTGACCATATTACTGGAGCATCAGAATTAAGATCTATAACAGGGGCACAGCTTTGTATTCATCAAAACTCACATGTGACATGCGCAGATGTTTTAATCCAAGACAATGACATCCTTCATTTAGGACAACATCAAATCTATATATTACATACACCCGGACATACCAATGCATGTGTTTGTTTCTACATTCACGGCGCTGTATTCACAGGAGATGCTTTACTCATTAATGGCTGTGGTAGAACCGACTTTCAACAAGGATGTGCCGCAAATTTATATGATAGCGTCCATAATAAATTATTCACTTTGCCTGAAGAGACAGTTGTTTATCCTGCTCATGATTACCATGGTTTAAAAGCGTCTACTATTGGGTTAGAAAAGAAAAATAATATACGGCTTGGACAAGGTAAAACCAAAGCAGAGTTTATAACAATTATGCAGCAGTTAAATTTACCTTACCCAAAACTCATTGACCAAGCACTGCCTGCTAATCAGCAATGTGGTCGTATTGAGGTTTAATCCTTTAGATAAATAACGGCGTTTAACAGCATGATCATGATAGACAGGTAGAGATAAAGATGTTTTTACTAATATTTGAAGGCATTTTAATTGGCATATTACTTGGATTAACTGGTGCAGGCGGAGGAATATTGGCTATTCCTGCTTTAATGTATTCTCAGAACTGGACAATTGCTGAAGCTGCGCCTGTCGGACTACTTGCCATTACACTATCTTCAGGGATAGGTGCCTTTGATGGGTTATATCGCGGTGTTGTACGTTATAAAGCTGCAATTTGGATTGCATTATTTTCCATACCGACAGTTTATACGGGTATCTATTTAAGACATATGTTACCAGTCAATCTACTGACCTTTATTTTTTGCTTTATTATGGCAAGTGCTGCATTACGCTCGCTGTTTACTCATACTTCAAACCAAACAAGTAATTTATGTCCGCTCGATCCTGAGACAGGTCGTTTTTCATGGACAATACAAACACAAGTATATTTAGGTGGCATTGGACTTTGCTCAGGGTTAATGACTGGTGTATTGGGTGTAGGAGGCGGTTTTCTTATTATTCCTGCGCTTAAAAAAGTATCAAAACTCTCATTTGAAAGTATTAGTAGTACATCACTCATGATTATATTTTTAATTGGTCTAATTACGTGTTTAACACAATTATCATCTGGCTATCATTATCCCAAAGAGGTGACGTCTACATTCATAATTTCATGTGTTTTAGGTCTATTTATCGGAAAATATATCCAACGCTATATTTCAGAATTATTGGTTAAACGCTTTTTTTCAGTTATGCTGATTATCATTTCATTAAGTATGGCACTAAGAACTCTCAGTTAATATCATATTGAAATTCATAATTTATAAACACAAGGACTGTGGATATGAAATACACTAAGCTTATTACATCAGCTGCTTTTTTTATTATGCTTACCACCACATTGGCACATGCCAAAACATATATTTTAACTGACACAGAACAAAATATTGATTTAGGTGCATGGAAGGTTTCAGGACCAAATTATAGCATTGAACAAAGAGTCTTACGTGGCGGGAAACAAGAAGGGACGAAGGTAATTACCTTAACCAGTGACCATGGCCTAACTATTGCTTTATCTCCGACACGAGGAATGGGCTTATTATATGCTAAAGGTCAGGGAATTCACTTAGGTTGGTCATCACCAGTTAAAGAAATCGTAAATCCATCATATATTCAATTAGATAGCCGCAATGGTTTAGGGTGGTTAGATGGCTTTAACGAAATGATGGTGCGCTGTGGTTATGAATGGACAGGGCATCCTGTGGTTGCAGATGGGCAAATTTATTCGTTACATGGCAAAGCACAAAATACACCTGCATCTTATGTTGCCATACATATTGATGATAAAGCACCTTATGCGATCCATATTAAAGGTCTTATTAAAGAAAGCACGTTTAAAAAATCTGATTTACAGACAATGACAGAGCTTGTGTATGTACCTGGTGAAAGTACATTTAAAATTCATGATGTATTAACCAATCATGCAGATTACCCACATGACTATCAAATTATTTATCATAGTAATTTTTCACAACCTATTTTAGAAGACGGTGCTAAATTTATTGCACCTGTGAGTGAAGTCAGTCCATTTAATGATTATGCAATTAAGGGATTAGAGACATGGTCTAAATATTTAGGACCAACTAAAAACTTCGATGAAATGGTATTTAATTTAAAGCCAATCGCAGATGCTCAAGGCAATACTTTAGCTGCATTAATTAACAAGGCAGGGGATAAGGGTGTATCGATTGCCTTTAATACGGCACAGCTGCCTGTACTTACACTATGGAAAAATACAGATACCTTAAAACAAGGTTATGTTACAGGGATTGAACCAGGCACCAGTTATGCATATCCAGTTACTATTGAACGCGCACAAAATCGGGTAAAGCAAATACAGCCGAATCAAAGTATTGATTTTGAGTTAACGTATTCTTTATTGAGTTCGGCTCAGCAAGTGAAAGCAACTGAACAAAGAATAGCGCAAATCCAAGGTAATCATAAAATTAATCAATTAAAAACGCCTATTGCAAAAGAATAAGTAACTTTTTAAAAAAAAGCTAGGTTGAATATAAGTTGACCTGGCTTTTTTTATATCTATAAAACGCAAACTGGCTAAATTTTGTTAAAAAAATAGTTATAAATATCACCATAACAATACATTCATATTTAATATTATATTTACAATTATTTCGCTGAATAAGGCATGGAAAATATTTATTTAAATAAGTATTAAAATTAAAAAGGATTTTGTAATGAAAAAAACAGTTATGTTATTGCTGTGCATGGTTATTTTGACTGCATGCAGTAGTGAAAACACTAAAATATCAGAAACAACAAAAAAACCTGATCTTCAACTTGGTAATCAGTTTTTAACCGATAATGAGCTCTCAAATAAGGGCTTTAAAATCCATTCACTTGAAACCAATTGGTCCAAGGCTGGAAAATACTATTACCAAGTGAATATTACAAATACATCAACCCAATCTCAAAGTTTGACAATAGAACAACTTGTTTTGGTTGATACGCTAGGTATTGAAAATCATGTTCAGATGATTGATCAAGACTTGATTAGTCCATATCAAGCCAATCAATCTAAAACTGGAATTATTGCTTTTGATGATTTAGGAGAAGGTAAACCTAAATTTTTAAGATTAAAAGAATAGTTTTATCTATTTAATTAAATTTTTCAAACAGCGTTTGCAGCTCAATCAATGAAGTAATGCCTTTAAACATTTAAAGGTATTACTTCATTAAATTTATTTAAGATCTAAATTTTTAAAAATATTGGTATAAAATCATTATGGGTTATAGTGCTATCCATATTTACATCATTTCGTATAATGTATATTATGTTAAATAGAGTGAGTAGCACTAACAACTTTAAGTATGTTTAGTGAATACATTACTCATGCTAACGCTACATTTAAACTCACATACGCTCATTTTTAATAAGATCAGGTTATAATGATTGCCTCCCAAAAATATGATTGATTCATTATGAATAGCTCCAATGACCCTTTACATGGCAAAAAACTCGCTGATATCTTGGATGAGTTATTGGACTACTATGATGGTTTTGAAGGTTTAAGTCGTAAAATTGAAATTAGATGCTTTTGCATAGATCCAAGTATTAAATCATCATTGCGGTTCTTACGTACAACACCATGGGCACACGAAAAAGTAGAAAGCTTATATTTATATGTTTTACGCCAGAAAGCCAAACAGAAATCATAGTCACCAAGACCCTAACTTCAGCATACAAGTGATTATGGTGTAATATAAAGTCAGCCGACTAGTTTTTATTTTAATAATTACTAATTTATCAAGTACAAGGAAAACAGAGGAAAAACAATGGATGTAGGTGCAACATTAATAAAATTAAAACCAAACACTTTTTCAAGTGTTGAAGACTGGAAAAAGAAATTCAGGTAAGAAAAGATGAAGCTATACAGATGCTTGAAGCTGAAGGTGTATATATTGAATCTTGGTTTCACATTGAATTAGATGGTGAGGATTATTTATTGGCTTATATGAGAGCAAATGATATTTCTGCTGCCCAAAAAATCGCTAAAACAAGCCCTTTTAACATTGATCAAGTGCATAAAAAGTTCAAGGAGACTTGGGGGGAAAAATACCCAGCAAGGCTATTAATTGATTTAGAGAATAATAAATCATTTTAAAGGCATTCATTTTTAGCCTTACCCCCTATCCTTTTTCTTCTTTATTATGATAACCAATACTACTTTATTTATACCATTTTGCTATAGATCATTGTAGGCATGGTTAATATGCTAGCTTTGCCTCTAATTAATTCGATTAATTTTATGAAAAATAAAATATCTCTAGTGTCTGTTTTTTTAGTCAGTAGCTTAATTAGCTCACAGTCTATATATGCGGACATTGACCATAAACCAAGATTTGATACAACCCATACGGCTGAAAACTCATTAGATTGGTTTGGAGAATATACAGGCACTGAGCCATGTAAACACTGTCAAGGAATTCACACAAGTTTAATCTTAAAGGAGAACAAAACCTTTCAATTAAAAGAAACATACCTCTATGCACATGGTCGTAATAAGACAATGATTTCAAAAGGTCATTTTAAATTTAATACAGATCATTCCTCGATTATTACACTCAATTTTCGTGGAAGAAAACGACTTTTCTTTATTGGAGAACATACAGCTACACCATTAAATATAAAAGGAAAACATATTAAAGGCGCTGTAACCCTCAAGCAAAAAATATGATGAAACAATGGTCATTATATTATTACCAATCAACGTACTCATTAAAACTCAAGGATTATGAGAATGAAAAAATTATTATTTGTTATGCTTGCATCCGCGACAACGCTAGCTCAAGCAGAATTACCAAGAACCTTTAGCTCGGATCATTTTGCCCAAGCAGAATTTAACAAAATTTCTTTACGCAAGAATTTACCCGCTTGGATAAAAACAGGTGGCACGACATCTGAAACAAAAAGTGTAAAAATTGCAGGTCAGGATTATTTGGTATTTAATTCATGTAAACCACATGATTGTGCAAGCGAACAAATTGCAACCATCTATTCTTCAAAGCTAAAAACCATGACATCTGTTTACTCAGTCACTAATCTGAAAAAATCAACTCAACAATTGAGTTGGATGAGTAATAAAATGGATATATCGATTGAAGAGAAAACCGTTTTACTTTCTGCCTTAACGGGTGCTTTAGATAATTACCCACAAAAATTTAATTTTTAATTACACCTAAATATCTATTTGTACGGCGTTATAGGAAAAGCTTATTTTACTATAATGCTTTACACTCTAAGATTATGATATTTATATATTAAATTTATTGATATCCCCTATTCATGTGTAAGTTTTCATAAATATGACCTGTGAATGGTTCAATTTTCTTTAAGACGTTTTTTTGCAAAATATAAATAAAAGTACGACTCGCCTTTTTTTAGGTTCTCATCGAATTTCCATATCATTATTTAGTTTATAACTTCATCTTGAAGTAAATGTTTTTACAGTCAGTTTATGAGCCGAATAATTTTTTAATCGGCTTATATCATGAGCCGAATATATGTTATATTTGGCTCATTAAATAACTTATGTCGTTTCGGAGCTGAAATGCAAAAGTGGATTTGGCAAATTGACCATTGGACAAACTTTTCATGGCATGAAGAAACAATTCTTCCAAAAGTTAGACGAATACATCAAAAAATAGGTATTTTACTGGGTCAAAGCCAGCATGATATTGCCAAAGAACAATTCACTTTAGATACATTGCTAGCCAACCTTGTCGCCTCTTCTGCCATTGAAAATGAAACCCTGAATGTATTTTCGTTGCGATCATCATTGGCTAAACGCCTTGGGGTAACGCTTGAACAGCCCTATCCGAGTTCAAATCGATCTGAAGGTCTTGCCAACATAATGTTAGATGCTTTGCATAGTGTGAAACAACCATTGACCTTAGAACGTTTAATGCAGTGGCACCGCTGGTTATTTACTGATTATGATTGGACCATACAACGTTTACATATTGGAGAGCTTCGAGGCACAGAGCCTATGCAAGTTGTTTCAGGTCGAATGGATTATCCTAAGGTGCATTTTGAAGCACCAGCAAGAGATGGACTAGAGCAACGTTTAGATGCTTTTATTACATGGTTTAATTCTAGTTTAAATGATGCCTTATTGGATCCAATTTTACGTGCAGGAATTACACATTTATGGTTTATTACATTACATCCGTTTGATGATGGTAACGGGCGGATTACACGTATATTAACCGATCTTGCCTTGGCTCAAATGGATGAGCAAAGTATTCGTTTATACGCAATATCTCCAGCAATTCTAGATAAACGTAAAAGCTATTATGATATTTTAGAACAAACCCAAAAAAGCGATTCTAATATTACTGCATGGCTGGTTTGGTTTTTAGATACCTTAGATGATAGTCTTGAAAAAACCTTAAAAAAAATCAATCGAACCCTTTTTAAAAGTCAATTTTGGCATAAACATGCCAAATTAGAACTGCATGAAGGACAACGTAAAATTATAAATCGATTATTAGATGGTGGGGAGAATGGTTTTGAGCAAGGAATTAGTGCATCGCAATACCAGAAAGTGGCGAAAGTAAGTAAAGCAACTGCAACACGTCATTTATCTGATTTATTAGAAAAAAACTGTGTAGTAAAATTAGAAGGTCGCGGACGTAATACACGGTATCAAATTAATAGAATGCTTATTCCATAGAATCTGACTTTAAAGCGAAAATTAGTAATGGACTCTGAAATTAATCGTTTAATCCTAGAGATGCCCACTTGGCTAAATGCTCATTATTTAATTGAGGCTACTGAGTGTGAAATTATTGTTCCTGGCGTAAATTTAGTATTTTCAGCACTGACAGCGTCCAAAACTACCTATTATATCAAAGTGTTTAATCGTGAGCGTTCTTGGGCATCTCTCAATTTAGAAGCAAAGCTTTGTAATGATTTAAAAAGCCATGCTATTTCAGCTGCAGCAGTATTAACAAATCGATCAAATGACTTTGTCACTGTAATGACGGTACAAGATCAACAACATTTAGTGCTCGTATTTGAACAAGCACCAGGAACTCAAAGCACATATTTAGAAAGAGACATACAGTCTGCTGCATATACCCTTGCACGGCTACACCAATTACCAATATCCCATTTACTACCATGTTATGACCATCAAGCAAAACATGCAGAAATACAGAGATTACTTGAATTAAATTGTGGTGATGTTGCCTTACAACAGCATTATTTAAAGCTCATTAATTTAGTAAAAACACAAGATTTTCATCATGAAATGGTGTTATGTCATGGCGATCCTCGCCCAAGAAATATATTTATTGAACACAATGTTTCAAAATTTATAGATTTTGAGTATGCATGCATTTCGAGCCCATGTATGGACGTGGCAATTATGCTATGGAACTTACAACGGTGGGATAAAGATGGTACTGATTTAACAACAAGTGCTGCTGTATTTTTAAATGCATATTCTCAATATTCTAATCGTGTTTTTACGCTTGAAGAAATTGCACCTGATCTATTGTTACACGAAATAAAGAAAATAGCTTTTCTCGTTCAACACGGTTGTTTAACGCCTCATATTATTCCAAAAATACTCAAAGATTCAGCACAGGTAATGAAATGGTTACGCCTTTATTTAAGCAATGGAGTAAATAGCAATGTCTAAACAAGATAAGATTAAAATACTACAAAATAAGATGACTGTGTCGAAGTAACTTATATTTTATGGCAAACCACCATTCAAAATAGATTACTAGATTTTCTACTAGTAATCACACACAACCGCCCCAAAGATTGTGTTTAAGATACTTGACACAGTCATTACGTCACAATCGGGTGTCAGACAAAGTAATAAAGCCATCTCTTTACTTCATTTAAAACACTTATTCCGACTGAGTATACTTTTTCAAATATAACTTTAAATATAAAGTTACCGTTTGAAAAAGTAATATCTGTTGTCTAGAAACATCATTTAAAATTAATGTCGTTCCCTATACAAAATACAATATAATCATTTTTCTGATTGCACAAGCCTAAATTTTAAGGAAATTTAGTAATATTTAAAAAATATTAAATGGATAGGTTGAGGGAAATATTTCGAATAAATTAAAAATAAATATAAATCATATTTTTATTTTTAATTTCCAATTAAAAATATGTTTTACATACTTATAAATTTCTATTATTGTATTAATTGATCAAGTTTATCTAAATATCAGTTTAATATCTTTAGTATGTAATATTGTATAATGTTTTTATAAATAAGTGCTTTAGTTTTAATGGATCGATATCAAAGTGTGATCTGTACATAGCTCTCTACCGGATCATTGCTTAATAAGGCATATCTCTCCTATTTTACTGATTTACTATGTATTCCCTTCAAATATTTATTTTTTAATCGTTAATATATCTTACAGATGGCATAGGCACGCTATCTTCTCTATAATATATATATATACTAAAAATTAAACCAGTCATTAAAATGCAGGTGAGATTTCACCTTTGAATGTCTTATTAATGAAGTCTTTGGTGGCCTGACTATTTAATGCTTGCGCCACTTTTTTCACTGCCACATCATTTACATCGTTTGGACGAGTAACCAAATATTCTGCCCATATGTTTTTTCCATCTAAGCCACGTTCCATATAAAGTACGTTACTTTTATTTAGTTTTTCCTGAAGAAAAATGTTTCCATTTAAAATCACAAAGTCTGTAATTTTAATAATGTCTGCTAATTTTTCCGCATTATATTGTCTAATTTCTAAGTTTTTCGGGTTACTCGTAATATCTTGAACTGTAGGCAATTTATCAGTTAATGCATCGTAATGGTTTACTTCTGATTTTAAGGTAATTAAATTCAGTTTATTTAACAATAATAATGCTCGTCCGGTATCCACAACATCATTCGCAATAACGACCATTGCACCATAGGGTACTTCTTTTAAACTTTTAACTTTGTTGGAATACAAAATAAATGGTTCGATATGGACTGGAACAACAGAAACTAAATTTGTTTTATTTAAAGTATTAAATCTAGCGATATATGGTCGATAAACAATATAAGATGCATCAATTTTTTTGGTAGCAACATCAACATTGGCCTGTTCAAAATCTGGATATATTTTGATTTTTAGATCAATTCCCTGCTTTGCGAGTTGCGGCTTGATGGATTCTAAAATCACCCCATGCGGTGTTTCAGTTGCTCCAACAGTAATAGATTGATTAGCAAAAGTTGAACTAGCAACAACTGTTAACCCCAGGGTAAAAGCAAATTTTTTAAAAAGATTCATGAATAAATATCCATTGAAAAATATAACAATAGTGGTTTGATCAAAAATATTTGAAGACATAACCTGCTATATATATTAATTTATTACCTTGAACGAAGTTTATTGAATATATGCTTTGTACTTTAGGCATAATGGTATAAATCAATATTCTTTTAAAGAGGCAATATAATGTGTACAGAAAAAATTAAATAAATACTATACTGATATAATAAATAATACCTAAATATAGACCCCTAATATTTAATAGTAATTCAACCACACATTTATTTACTCTATTATGTGACATATTATTTATTCATTGAATAAATTTTTAATGACCACTAATATAAGTTAAATATTTAATATATTTTCAATATTAATCAACTACATTGTCTGCTGCGCACACAGTAATAATGTAATTCAATTAAAATCACTTGGTTAGCTTGCAAGAGGGATAATATCACGCATTATTATATATGCAATATGATTTAAATATTTATAAAACATAAATCATTATATTTTATATGTTTTATTATTAGAAGTATTTATTATTAATTTAAATTATCATAATTAATATAAGTATTATATTTTATATAAATATAGACAGTAAATATAATTACTATCTATATCCTATAAAAAAAACATCTTAAATTATTTAAAATGCAGGTGAAATTTCACCCTTAAATGTTTTGATAATAAAGTCTTTGGTTGCTTTACTATTTAACGCTTGAGCCACTTTTTGAATTGCTGGATTATTAGCCTCTTCTGGACGAGTAACTAAATACTCTGCCCACATTTTTTTACCATCCAAACCACGTTCTACATAAAGTACACCTGCTTGATCAAGTTTTTCTTCTAAGAAAAAATTGCCGTTGAGTACAATAAATTCAGTGATGCGAATAATACCTGAAAGCTTAACCGCCTCAAGTTCTTTAATTTTTAAATTTTTAGGATTACTCATAATGTCACGTACTGTAGGTAAACGATCTGTTAATGAGTCATAGTGATTTACTTCAGGCTTCAATGTAATTAAATTTGCTTTGTGCAGTAGTAGTAATGCACGTCCAGCATTTACAGCATCATCAGGAATTACAACCATTGCACCATAAGGTACTTCTGTTAAATTTTTAACTTTTGATGAGTACAAGATCAGTGGTTCGATGTGGACCGGAACAATCGGAACTAAATTGGCTTTATGTTCACGGTTAAATTGAGCAAGGTACGGTCTAAAGACAATATAAGATGCATCTAGTTTTTTTGCATTTAAATCAACATTAGGGCGATCAAAATCAGGATAGATTTTAACTTTTAAATCAATACCTTGTTTAGCTAACTGAGGCTTAATAAAGTCTAAAATCACGCCATGTGGTGTCTCTGTTGCACCAATGGTAATTTTTTGATTTGCAAATGCAGTGACAGCCACTGCTGATAGCCCTAGGCTTAACACAATCTTTTTGAAAAAATTCATTTATCTAATATCCAATCCGGATGTTGCATTCATTATTCTTTAACAATAATAAGCTAATATTAAGTGACTGTAATTTAAAGTAATATGCTTTTGTAGCTTTGGATCACTTTGAATATATGCCAACTCTAATTAGCATCCCCGATGTAATGTTTCATCAATGCCATAACGAACGTTCATATGTTCAGCTATGTTGGCCCCTAAAATACGCATTGCGAGTAACATTATTTAATACATGTCATAAAGCATTAAAATTAATGAAATGGTAATTTAGACCACTTCAATTAAATTTATTGTTATTACCCCTGTTGTGAACAACATATCAAGCGATACGAAAAAAATAAAAAACATATAAAGATGAGCGGTATTCTTCAAAAATGAGTCGCTTAACACATTTACAACTTATTTATTTAAGTAAAAAAATCAAAAACTTAAATAGATTTTGAATATTATCATGGGGCAATCTAGAGTTTTTATATATTAGTATTGTTTAAATTGATGAGTAGGATTTGTTTTACCGATGATATGCGTTATTTGTTTGGATGATCAACATAAATAACTTTTTTGATAGGGCTTCAGTTGATGATCAGCATACTGAAAGCCCATATAGATTAAATTAAGACTTTATTTTAACCGCTTCATGTTCTTGGTCGCCCTCTTCATCTTTGGCTAAAAAGCAAACCCCTGCCAAAATAAGAATCGCACCAAGTACTTTGGTCATTGTCAGCGGCTCATCAAACAGCCAAATTGATAAGAACATTACACATACGAGTTCTAAATGAGAAGCTGCAAAGGCAGGCCCAATCGGTGCATGCTTTAATAAATTCATCCAAATCAAAAATGCGCCCAAATAGCCAATTAATGCGCCATAAATCCATGGATGACTAAAAACACGAATAAGCCATGTGACATCAAAACTTAAAGGCATGGCATAAATAGATGCCATTTTAAAACTCACTTGTGCCAACGTATCAAACAACATGAGCATGATAAAACCAATCAGATAGAATCTGCTCATATTCCACCACCCACAATACTTACGCCAAGCCCAATTAATATGACGCCAACAATTCGATTTTTAGTTAACTTTTCATTAAAAAATAATCTGCCCGCGAGCATAATGACAACGATATTGATGCAGCCTAACATGACACCGATTGAAAGAGGAACCAATGATAAAAAAGCCAGCCAAGAGACAAATTCAAAAATGTAGCAAATGATCCCAACCCATAGCCATGGTCGTTTCAGCATAAACTTCCAATGTGCTAAACCATTATTGCTTTTGCTTTCAAATGCAGCCGCTTTAAAAGCCAACTGCCCGACTGTATCAATGATAATAGTCAGCATCCATACACTAAATACCACTGCATTCATTGTAATACATCCGCTTTCATTTGACCCAATGAGTGTGCATGTGGCGGAATTGTATAGCCTGATAAAGAGGTATCTTTTCTTTGATACTGCTGAATAAAGTCTATTGATTCATCAATAACTTGCTCTCGATCATTGTCAATGGTAATCATATGATAGCTGTTATGCAGCAATACCATACGCTTGACACCACTGACACTGTCATAAACCAATTGGCTGTTTTTACGGTGTGAAATATCATCATCATAAGCATGTAATAACAGACAAGGTGAATGGATTTTTGATAGATTTTTTCTGACATCACGAGATAGGCATTGAAGCTGATACAATGAATGCCAAGGATTTCCCGGTAATCCTGCTTCTGAGCTATCACAATTTTGCATTGAATGTGCAATTCGAGCACGTAATGCTTTATTTTTTATGCCATAAGGCTCTGCTTCATCAAAAGTCTTACTTTTAAAAATATTTAAATAATGCACACTTGGTAATAATATCGGTGCAAGCACTTTTGACCAGCGTGGAATACTCCAGCCATCGTATTGGAATGTTGGGCTATAGGCGATCACACCTGCAACAGGATAAGTCGAAGCATATTTTAATGCCAACAATGCACCCATAGATAAACCCGCAACATAAATTTCATCTGTTTGCGCTTTTAAGGTATCTGCTGCTTGTTTTACGCTTTCAAACCAATCTTGCCAACGACTGTTTACAAGGTCTTCAACTTGACCACAATGTCCTGCCAATTGAACACCATAAACACTATAGCCTGCTTGATGAAAACGTCTTGCAATGCCTCTCATTTCATTGGGTGTGCCAGTTAAACCATGAATTAGTAAAATGCCTGTACGGTTGCCAGGTAAAAAGAATGAATGATCATGTATCATATTGTCACCATCATTGGGTTATCTTGTCCCAAGTCACTGTTCAGCAATTTGGTTAAAGGGTGGTAAATTTCTTCAAAACGGTTAAATGTCGTATGTCTAATGTGGTGGGTTTTGCAATGCTCAATCAATGATTTCTTGGCAAACACATAATCCGCATGTGCTGCTAAACAAAAATCTGATCGACCATCACCAATCAAAATCGATTGTTTACCTTGATTTTGTTGCGCAACATTACATTTACATGTTCCACTTTGGCTGACACAACGGCTGCTTGCGTTCGGAAATTCTAATTGCCATGTTCGCTCACCGACTTGCGATAAATGATTGGCAATAATTGGAAGGTGATCAAGTTGATATCTTTTTAAGATGTAGCGAATGACATAATCCAAACCATCGCTAACCACAATTAAAGGAATGTGGTGCGCTGCTGCAATTTGAACTAACTCGATAAATCCTAAGTCAATTTCAATGTGATCTAAGCAATGGTGTAACTCATCACGTGACACATCTAATAAGCCAATTTGCTTTTGCATACAGACTTTTGAGTTGATTTCTCCTCTAGCCCATTGTGCTTCTATATCCTCCCAACTTGGATGAGCAAAAGCTTGTAATAAATAATCAGTCGTATCTTTTAAACTAATTGTTCCATCAAAATCACATAAGATTTGATAAGGAATAATGTAGTCTGAAACATAATGCGAATTGACCAATAACATAATGGGCCTCACGAGGATAATTTAAAATCCATTTGTAAAATTAATCTCTGAATGCACGCTTAATTTACTATAATAAAAAAATATAGTTTATAAATGCACCCTATGTCCTAAATGTTGAATTGTCCGCAATTTAATCCAAAAACCTTGTATTTAAATTACGAGTAAAATGTTATTTAGTGTCATTAAAATAGACTCAAGTTACAGATTCAACCATTAAAAATGAGATGAAATTATACTTTCGGACAATTATTAAATTTAAATCAATGTTTTATATAACAAATTATAAAAACATATAAAGTGACATGATTCACAAAAAAAATACAATTTTAATTTAAATTTAACCATACATTAAGGTTTTGCTAAGAGTTTTAATTTAAATTTAAATATAGATGAGCAGTACAGGTTTATATATTCTTTGTTTATTTATATATGTAAAGATTAATATGTTGAATTCATTTAAAAAAATGATTTTAGCATCTTTTGTATTAACTAGCCCTTATATTTATTCTTCAGCTTATGCTGAGGATAATATAACACCTGATTTAACGATTGGATTAAATTATTCACTTAATTGGCAAGCCTATAAAGGGCGCAGCATCTATCATAATGTATTGCCTGTTGTGTTTTATGACAACAATACACTCTACGTTGAAGGTGATGATGCCGGCGTATATTTGTTTAAGAATGAACACCATCAGTTCCGCTTAAATATTTTATATGACAGCAACTCATTTGATCCAAGTGGAGCATTGTATTTACTTGATCAACGACGTTGGTCAATTTTGGCAGGCGCAAGTTACATGAGAATTACACCCATCGGTGGATTCAAAGTGCAATTGGCCACAGATATGCTGTCTCGAAGTCAAGGAACAATTGCTCGAGCTTCTTATTTAGCAGCTGTAGAGCAAGGAAAGTGGTCTTTTTATCCTGAGTTTGGATTGCAATGGAACAATGCAAAATATAACCGATATTACTTTGGTGTGAGCGAAACTGAAGCGAAGCGAAGCGGCGTTTTAGCGTATGAACCTCGTCAAAGTATCGCGCCTTTTGCAAGCATTGCAGTGAATTATGATGTATCAAAGCATTGGAGTGTTTTTAGCTCATTAGAATTTAATTATCTTTCACATGAACAGTTTAAGAGCCCTATGGCGAAAAAACATTCAGAAATTACACCCTCTTTTGGGGTTAATTTCAATTTTTAAACAGATTTATTTAACTAACTCGGCTTCTGTATCTCGATGATACATACGGAAAAATGCCAACCTGAAAGGAAACACGGATGACAAACGCCAATCAATTTAAGCATAAGCAATCCTCTACCCCACTTGATGAAGCACAACTTTTAGCAGATGAAGCAAAATATTGTTCGCATGGTGATACAGTACACTATGTGAACCCACCAAAAATATTTACTGACTGTCAAGGCAGCTATATTTTTGATGATCAGAATATTCCTTACTTAGATTTGCAAATGTGGTATTCAGCTGTAAATTTTGGCTATAAAAATCCACGTTTAGATCAAGCTTTAATTCAGCAAATTCAAACACTGCCTCAAATTGCTAGCCAATACTTGCACCCTACAAAAATTGAGCTAAGTAAAGTCATTGCAGAAGATATTCTGAAAAAAACTGGTGTACAAGGACGTGTTCACTATAATGTTGGCGGTTCACAAGCCATCGAAGATTCATTAAAACTTGTACGTAATTTCTGTCATGGTAAAAGCCGTATGTTTGCTTTTGAAGGTGGCTACCATGGTCGTACCTTAGGTGCATCATCAATTACATCAAGCTATCGTTATCGCCGTCGTTATGGTCATTTTGGTGAAAGAGCTCAGTTTATTCCTTTCCCATACCCATTTCGCCGCCCTAAAGGCATGACACCAGAAGAGTATGCAGACAAATTGATTGCTGAATTTGCTCGTCTCTTCGAAAATGAGTATCACGGTGTATGGGATCCTAAAGTCCGTGAAAGCGAATTTGCAGCGTTTTATGTTGAAACCATCCAAGGTACAGGTGGTTATGTCATTCCACCGAAAAACTTTTACAAAGGCTTGAAAAAAGTTTTAGATGATCATGGCATTTTGTTGGTTGTTGATGAAATTCAAATGGGCTTTTACCGTACAGGTAAATTATGGTCATTTGAACATTTTGACATTACACCTGATGTGGTTGCGTTCGGTAAAGCATTAACCAACGGATTGAATCCTTTGGCAGGTATATGGGCAAAAGAAGAAATGATTAACCCACAAACATTCCCTGTTGGTTCTACGCATTCAACGTTTGCATCCAACCCACTTGGTACAGCTGTTGGTCTTGAGCTCATGACCATGTTGGCTGAAAAAGATTATGAAAAACAAGTGATGGATAGCGGTGCATACTTCTTAGAGGGATTAAAAGATTTACAATCTCGCCATCCTGAAATTGGTGATGTAGACGGTCTAGGCTTAGCATTACGTGCTGAAATTTGTCAAGCTGATGGATTTACACCGAATAAAGAACTTTTAGATAAGATGGTAGATATTGGCTTATCTGGTACACTTGAATATCAAGGTCAACAGTGTGGTTTAGTGTTGGACGTAGGTGGTTATTACAAAAACGTCATCACATTTGCACCATCGCTTGAAATTTCACGTTCTGAAATAGAACAAGCAATGGTCTTACTTGAACAGCTTTTAAATCGTGCAAAACGAGAGCTTTAAAAGTTCGTTTATGAATAACGCCAACCTCAATCAGTTGGAGCCGCAGGCTGTGGTGGATGCTTTTTTAAAGCATCCACCATCTGGTTTTGATGTGCACTCACCTGCTGATTTCGTGCCCTACTTCTATACTCAGTTTGATTTGCTCACCACCTTAGAAACTGATGCACTCAAAAAAGTACGTGCTTTTCCCGGTTATAAAACATGGGGAAAGTTACTTCACCTTAAAACCTGTTTTATTGGCACCACAGTGACTGAATATAGCGTGCTACCACAACACTGTAATATTGAGTCAATGACGCAATTTTTAAAAAATAATGACCAAATTAAATTAGGTATTATTAAGGATTTACCCCTTGATTCGCCGTTGTTGAGTCAATCTGAAAATCAGTACAGTCAGCATTTTATTCAAACTGCAGAAAACAATGGTTTTTTATCTGTTGAAGGACAAGCTTTGGCTTATGTCCCAATTAATTTCAGTAGCCGTGAAGAATACTTATCAAGACTGTCTAAAAGCCGCCGAAAAAATCTTAAACGTAAACTCAAAAGCTTAACGGAGCTTCGAATTGAACGTTTATCGACTGGCGATCCACAGTTTGATGATGCACATTTTACATCACACTTATATCAGCTATATTTGGCTGTGTATCATCAAAGTGAAATACATTTTGATTTGCTCAGCGCTGATTTTTTTACACAGATTTTGCAAGATGCATCAAGCCAAGGTATTGTATTTTTATATTGGGTAGGCAGTGAGCTTGCAGGTTATAACATTTGTTATACCTATAAAGACAATCTTGTCGACAAATACATTGGCTTCAAATACCCACTTGCCACAGACTATAACCTTTATTTTGTCAGTTGGTTTGTCAATTTAGATTATGCTTTAAATCACAAGTTAAAATTTTATATTGCTGGATGGACAGATCCCGAAGTTAAAGCACAGCTTGGAGCTCAATTTACCTTTACACGGCATTTGGTATGGATACATTCGCCATTTCTACGTTTTATTTTAAAAAAACTACGTCCATTATTTGAATCAGATCATCAATGGCATGAAAAGCAGGATGCTTAATCATGGATTTAAATCAGACCAAACGCCCTTTGATATTGAATTTTGACCACTCTGCTGGACAGTTCAATGATGCCTTTTGTGTTAACTTAACATCATGGCAAGAAAAAATTCGCTTTGGATGTAAACACCAACAGTTTGCTGAATTACAGCAGTATATAAACCAACAAAACCTACCTCAAAATTTAGGCTGTGTACTGCTTGGTAGTGGTGATTATCATCATCTCAGCCAATTATTATTAGAAAGACTCTCAAACACACAAGAGCCGATTCATTTGATTGTCTGCGATAACCATCCAGACAATATGCGCTATCCATTTGGCATCCACTGTGGCTCATGGGTATATTGGGCAAGTCAACTGCCTCATGTGGCAAGAATTGATGTGATTGGTATTCATTCAAGCGACATCGGCTGGGCACATGCTTGGGAAAACCATTGGTCACCACTTTATAAGCACAAGCTACACTATTGGAGCTTACAA
Organism: Acinetobacter apis; assembly: GCF_900197575.1. Taxonomy (GTDB): domain Bacteria; phylum Pseudomonadota; class Gammaproteobacteria; order Pseudomonadales; family Moraxellaceae; genus Acinetobacter; species Acinetobacter apis. Next base: position 614,807 of record NZ_FZLN01000001.1, read on the forward strand.
CAAAATGCCTCATGGACACGCTTTATTGGTGCAAAAAATGCGTGGCATGACTTTCAACATCCTGATGAGCTCATCACAGCATTTCTTTCTCAAGTGCAGACATCTGAGCAACCAATATATCTGTCTATTGATAAAGACGTATTGTCAAGTGAAGTCGTCAAAACGAATTGGGATCAAGGACAGTTTTTAGAAATTCATTTGCATCAGCTAATTCAAGCCTGCAAAGGTCGACTAGTTGCAGCAGATATTACTGGTGATGTTTCTATTTTTAAATATAAAAGTCGCTTTAAACGTGTCTTGGCAGCTGCAGATGGTCAACAAGAGCCTTCTCAAGCTGAAATCATGCAATGGCAAAAAGACCAAGCAGAATTGAATTTACGTTTAATGGATGCAATTAATCAGTCATGGCACATTTAATTTACTCATAGATAATCAGTATTTAAATTTTGTTGTTATACAAGGAATTAAAAATGAAAAACTATATGGATAAAACACTATTTAATCTGCCTAAACGCTTCATCCTTACGGCCCTTACCATCTCTTTTTCTTTTTACACCGCTGCTCAACCCGTTCAAGAAATACATTCAGCCATTAACAGATCCAATACTATAGAACCTGCTGCTATTAATACAAATGTTCAGTTACTAGAACGTGGCCATTGGGATAATTTTAATCGTGAGCAAATCAATGCGTTGATATTAAAATATGGCAAACATAATCCACACTATAACCCTGCAGCGCCAGCATATATTGTGGCAGACTTTGACAACACTTCAGTGTTTTTAGATATTGAAGAAGCAACTTTGATTTATCAATTAGAAAATTTAAAATTTAAAGTCACACCTGAACAACTCAATCAAATTATTCGCAAAAACATCAGTGCTCAAAATTTTGTTGAAAGTTATCATAATGCTGCGGGACAGCCTGTCAATATTGAAAAAATTGCACCCGATATTATTGAAAGTTATCGCTGGCTTTATCACAATTATGCAGGTTTAAAGGGTAAGCAATCGCTTTCGTCTGTACAAAAAAATCATCATTATCAAAATTTCATCACCAAAATGCGTTATTTATATGCTGCAATTGGTGATACCTTTGACCATGATGTCTCCTACCCTTGGGTTACTTATTTGTTTACAGGGTTTACAGCACCTGAAGTTAGAAGCATGGTTAAACATACTTTTGATTGGCAACAACAGCAAAACATTGGTCCTGTTACATGGACGTCCCCGCAGTCATTACCAGGTCAAGCAGGTGTGGTGAGCGTGACTTGGGACAATGGGCTTCGTCCTTATCAAGAAATGAAAAATCTTTTTGCGACTTTGCAAAATAATGGAATTATGGTGTATGTCTGCTCAGCCTCATTTATTGATGTAGTCAAAGAAATGGTATCGAATCCTGACATTGGTTTTGCCGTTAATGCAGAAAATGTGCTTGCAATGGAATTAGAAAGAGACCATGAAGGTCGTATATTGCCTGAATTTAGAAAAGGATATGCTCAAACACAAGGCGTTGGTAAAAGCAAAATGATTAATCAGTTTTTAGTGAGTAAATATCACTATGGCCCCATATTTATTGCCGGTGACAGTGAGGGTGATCAAAATATGATGCAAGACTTTAAAGACACTGAGAAAGTATTGATTATTAATCGTTTGAGAAAACCAAATACAGACATTGGTCGATTTTCCAAGTTAGCAGTAGAGACTTATGGTCAACAGGATGCCAAATATTTATTGCAAGGTCGCGATGCCAATACCGGTCAATTCATACCATCGAATAAAAGTATTGCTTATGGCTCATCTACGGCTAAAGCATTAAAATAACTTAATAACAAATGACTGCAGATCTCGTCCTAGATCTGCAGTCATGATTATATTCATGATGGTTTATATTGGCGTGAACAATATGCTCTTGAAATATCAGGCGAACGTAATTTCAAATGTTTACTTTTTCTGCTTGTCACGCGTTTACGCCATAATTTAAAGCTGCTGGCTTTGAGTTCTGAACGCATCAGCTGAATTGTTGCTGGTTCAGATAATCCAAATTGGATCTCAATTGCTTCAAACGGTGTACGGTCTTCCCATGCCATTTCTATTATACGAGAAACGTCATCAACCGATAAATGATTCTGTGCTGTTGCCATAGAATGACCTCGTAAGTGTATGTGAGATTTAATTTATCATATAGGGCGAAAGAGTTCTGTTTCAATCATATATCTAATATGACGGTCAAAGCTCAAAGTATCTAAGTCTGCAAGCTCAAGCTTAAACATCCCCTCAAAACCACAAACCATTGCAATTAAACGCCATGCAATGTCTTTTGCTGTCGTATTTGCATGAATACGGTACATCTCTTGTTCAAGCCCTAACGTGATCATGTTAAATACTGTGGCATGCCAATCTTGCATAGTAAAATTATATGCCCTTTTAATTTCAGCATCTTTGCTAAGTAAAACTTCAGCTTCACTCCATAATTTTAAATAGGGCTGTGTTTGTTGGATATTGTGACAACCTAACAAGATTTCTATTTTCTGATACCAATCATGCTCATCAAGCGCTTGTGCATGAATATTTAATTCTTCCATTAACACGATAAATGCTTCAGCTTTTAAATGCGATGCTGACTTAAAATGATGGTGTACTTGCCCCACGGAAATATTGGCTTCTTCTGCGATGCGTCTTACAGTCATGGCTTGTAGCCCATTTTGGAGTACAAAGGTTTTTGCGACATGCAGAATCATGTTACGCCGTTCAGCCTTACTTAAATAACTCATCTTTTATCAGCTCAATCACTAGGTTACTTTCTTACTATAATTTAAAGTTGGACAAGTGTTCAAGTTCAAATATAATCTATAGAAAATAAATATGTCTTAGCTTTGGTTTAGGTGCTCTTATGCGTCGCAAATATATTATTCTTATAATCATTATTCTCATTTATTTACCCGTTACAATTGATGCAACAGTGCTTTATATTGCTATTCCCACACTCAGTGAAGCACTGAATTTAAGTAATAATCAGCTTTTATGGGTATTAGACATTTACTCCTTAATTATGGCAGGCTTAATTTTACCCATGGGTGCTTTAGGTGACCGAATTGGGTTTAAGCGATTAATGTTATTGGGTACCGTCATTTTTTCTTTTGCCTCTTTACTTGCTGCATTGTCAAACTCAGCCTATATGCTCATTACAGCTCGTGCATTACTTGGTTTAGGTGCGTCCATTATTTTACCAGCAACATTGGCAGGCATCCGACATACATTCACTGATGACAAAGAACGTAATTACGCTTTAGGCATATGGAGTACCATTGGCGGTGGTGGCGCTGCAGTCGGTCCACTGCTTGGCGGCTTTATTTTAGAACATTTCCATTGGGGAATGATTTTCCTCATTAATGTGCCAATCACTTTGGTTGTGATGGTTTTAATTCAAAAATTTGTTCCAGTACAACAAGTCAATGCACAGCAAAGACTACATTTACAACAAGCATTGATTTTAATTTCTTCAATTTTAATGCTGATTTATGCATTAAAAACATCATTTTATGTACTTGATTGGAAAATCTTGAGCTTGTTTATTGCAGGGGTCATTGGATTAATTTATTTCATTCGTATGCAAAAAAGTACCGACAATCCAATGGTTGATCTGAGTTTATTTGCGAATCGAATTGTGTCTACCAGTATTATTATGGCTGTGGTGTCCATGATGGCGTTGGTTGGTTTTGAATTGTTATTGTCTCAAGAGTTACAGCTGATTCATCATTATACGCCGTTAGAAGCAGGACTTTTTATCTTACCGTTTATGATTGCAATTAGTGTAGGTGGACCATTTGCCAGTTGGTTAATGAACAAATACCCATTACATTATTTGGCTTCTGTTGGTATGTTGATGTGTGCAACCAGCTTTATGGGACTTGCACAAATTAATTTTGCAGAACAAAGCAATTGGGCATGGGTTTGGATGGTGCTGATGGGAATTAGTATTGAGATTGCCCTACTTTCCTCGACAGCTGCCATTATGTCGTCTACCCCATCAGAGAAAGCCACTTCAGCAGGTGCAGTAGAAGGTATGGCTTATGAACTTGGTGCAGGCTTGGGGATTACCTTATTTGGTTTAATGCTGTCTTACTTTTATACCCAATCTTTAATTGTGCCTCAGGCGGTTATTGATCATGTCGGCATTCAACACAGTTTAGCTGAAACAATCAAAACAGCATCAGATCTGACAGACAAAGAGATGGCCAAGCAGCTTGTTACTGCAGCAGAGCAATCTTTTTCTGTTGCACACCGACAAGTGTTGTATGTTGCAGGTGGTGCTTTCTTTTTCCTTGCTGCTTTTGTCTATCTTCGTTTAAGACATTTAAAACAGCAAGTCTCTCATTAATTACTGTTTAGATCGTGTGGAATAAGGCGCTGCCTCGTTCCACTCTCGTCCTGTTAACTCATAATCTTCGCTGCGTTTAACGGCATCAATTTGTCGGTCAAATGATGCCATATACATTTTTTTCGCAATCGCTGTCGCTAAAGTTTGTGCACCATAATTTAACCCGCCAATCATCCCGACCTGTGCGCCTTGGCTTAATGAAGCACTGTAATTAAAACAATATATTTGGCTTAAATTTAATTTTGAGTGTTTACTCTGTAGCTCAAAACTTGCTGATAAATAAGGTTGGTCTGCCATATAGTTATCTTGTTCATGAACAGGTGCTGTATACATGTCCTTCCATTTTGCAATGGATGATTCAAGTTGTTTAAGCCATGTATATTTTGACCAATCTAATGTATATCCTGTGGCTAAAATTAAATAGTCCACGACAAAGCAGTGATCTTGGGTATAGATATGTAATTTATTTTGATGTTCTTCAACATGTGCAATGTGCTGATCAAAGTTAAAAAAGGCATTTTGATGTTTAGAAACACGAAGTGTACTGCCATAAGGTGCAGGTGTTTTTGCATGTTTTAAATAACGATGAAATTGCCATTTCTGTGCATCAGACCACTCACTATAAGAGGCAAGATAACCAGGGTTTGCCGCAACTTTGCCTCGATTGACACGTGGAAAATCTTTACAACGACACAATACTTCAACTTGACGTGCACCTAACTCAAGTGCAGTGGCTGTACTGTCCATTGCGCTTGCACTATATCCAATCACGGCAAGGTCAAGACCTTTAAAGCGTTGGTAATCCGATCCAGCATAAGAATGCTCCCAAAAGCGTGTATTTATGCCCTGCATAAAACTTGGGATATTCGGCTGACTTAAACTATCAATTCCCATGGCAAGCACAGTATGAGAGGCTTGATATTGAATGACTTCGCCTTGGTGTGAAAATGTTAGCTGAGTATGCGCGCTGTTAACTTCAAGCTCTATCAATTCATGTTCATACAGAATATGAGGTTGGGTTACTTTTTTAAACCATTGCAAATACGTATGCCATTGCAAACGCGGTATTTTATCAAGCTGTTCCCATGCCTCTTGCCCAAATTGAGCTTTAAACCATGCTTGAAAAGTTAAAGATGGAAATTGAAGTGCAGGACCAACTATATTTTTAGGCGAACGTAGAGTTTGCATCAATGCAGGTTTGACCCAAGGTCCTTCTTGTCCGTCTTTTTCTTTTTCAAATAATACGCAGCGAATACCCTGTGATAATAATGCAAGTGCCAAAGCAAGTGCAGACATTCCTGCACCAATGATTGCAACATCGACCTCGTTTTTTTCCGCTTGATTGTCTGAAATGATCCATGATTTGGGCGGAATATTTAAATTTTCGAAATCAATTTTAATTTGTTGTTCTAGTTCATCTAAACTTTTTTGTGGATACATAAAATCTTCAATTACGTTTGATAATAAAGTATATTTTGGACGTTGTTATAAAGCGTTTTATTACAAAATTCAATTATATTGCGCTATTTAAATGAAATTTATAATTTTTCTTCATTTGCATATCTCCTTTTATTTATTTTAAATTTTCCGATTATGTTTTATAAGTAAAACTAAATTACCGTCATTGTTTTATTTTATTTGAGTTGATCTATTTTAAGATGACAGATAATCTTAACAGTTAGCAATTTTTATTATATATAAATCTAAAAAATTCATTTGGAGAGTTAAGGTCATGAAACAGCAAATTTATTTAGATTATGCTGCAACTACACCGGTATATCCTGAAATTATCGATGAAATGGCAAAATGTTTGTCGTTTGATGGCCTTTTTGGCAATCCAGCATCGAATAGTCATTGTTTTGGTAGTTGTGCTAAAGACAAAATTGAAGAAGCAAGAGCCAATGTTGCCGCCTTAATTGGTGCAAGTGCAGATGAAATTGTGTGGACTTCAGGTGCTACAGAATCAAATAATTTAGCTTTGAAAGGTATTGCCGAACGTTATTCGTGTCGGGGAAAGCATATTATTACCAGTCAAATTGAACATAAAGCTATTTTAGACAGTTGTTGTAAGTTAGAAAGTTTAGGATTCGAAGTTACTTATTTAAAACCTGAAAAAAATACAGGTATCATTTCTCCTCAGGCTGTATTAGACGCCATCCGCCCAGACACTCTTCTTATTTCTTTAATGATGGTCAATAATGAAATTGGCACCATCACAGACATTCAAGAAATTGGTCAAATCGCTAAAACGCATGATTTATTTTTACATGTTGATGCCGCTCAAGCAGCCGGAAAGTTTCCAATTGATGTCAATACACTTGGAGTGGATTTATTAAGTTTATCAGCACATAAAGTGTATGGTCCAAAAGGCATTGGTGCGTTATATGTCAACCGTCAGAAAGAGTTTGACATTGAACCGCAGATTCATGGTGGCGGTCATGAGCAAGGTTGTCGTTCAGGTACGCTTGCAACTCACCAAATTGTCGGCATGGGTGAAGCATTTAGAATTGCAGCTGATGGCATTCATGAAGAACAGCTTCGTATCCAAAAGCTACAAGATAAGCTGTATCATGCCCTGTCTGATCTGACTGAAATTGTGTTAAATGGCGATCCAACACAACGTGTTGCCAATTATTTAAATGTGTCTTTTTTAAGTGATGATGCATTTATTTTTATCAATGCGATTAAAACCTTTGCTGCTGTGTCTAGCGGGTCTGCATGTAACTCACGCCTTAGCAGTGCTTCACATGTATTATTGGGATTAGGACGAAATGAAGTGCTTGCACGAAACTCGGTTCGCTTTAGTTTTGGTAAATATACCACTGAGCAAGATATAGACGTGCTGATCAATCACATTGAACAAGTATATCAATCAACACGTTTTGTTAGCTTTGCATAACCCGTTTAATGTGTCGCATTTTGAGGTTGATAAAAAGGTACATCCCCTAATACTGTTGCTCTATGCATAATACGATGCGCATCGCCGTAATCAAAAAGCGCTTTGTGTTGTGTGCAACGGTTGTCCCAAATGGCAATATCGCCTTCTTGCCACTGCCAACGCAAATGAAGGGATTCTTGTGTTGCATGTTCAAATAAGAATGCTAGTAGTTCTTGGCTTTCTTGTGCATCAAGCTCATTAATTTTTGTGGTAAATCCTTCACTGACAAAAAGCACATGTTCGCCTGTATCTGGATGAGTACGAACCACAGGATGTGTCACAGGCGGATTTTTTGCAAACACTTGTTCTAGTTTGGCGCGGTCTTCATCCGTTGTTGCATAACGTTCAAGCGGAAAAGATTGTCGAATATCATGTGTTGCTGTTAATCCTAAGATTTTTTGTTGAATTTCTTTAGCTAATGTTTTAAATGCCCCTACGCCTGAAGACCACAATGTATCTCCGCCTATAGCAGGAATTTTAATCGCTTGTAGAACACAACCTAGTGGAGGTGTTTTACTAAATGTCACATCAGTATGCCAGAGTTCATTATCTCTTAAATCTTGCTTGAGGCTATCTAAAATTAAGACTTCAGGTACATCATCAAAATGCGGATAAATTGGATGAATATGTAACTCTCCAAAGGTATGTGCGAGTGCCGCCTGTGCCTGAGGTGTTAAAACTTGGTTGCGAAAAAAGATCACATGATGATCAAGCAATGCTTGATGAATGGCTTTGGTTTGCAGCTCATCAATTTGATTTAGATCTATATCTTGAATGATCGCACCGATGGCCGGCTTAATTTTTTCAATCGTTAAACGCATAATTCACCTATTTAATTCATGTTTAATTAAAGTTGCTTGCCATACCATGGCGATAATTGATGTTGCAACCACCGTAAAAACACTTCAAAACCGACTGCGACTAAAGCAATCACAATAATGCCTAAAATAACAGTATCTGTAATTAAAAATTGTGCTGCAGATTGCACCATAAAACCAATGCCTCGGTCTGCTGCAACCAATTCTGCGGCCACAAGCGTCGACCAACCAACACCTAAACCAATTCGAATACCTGTAATAATATGTGGTAAAGCGGTTGGTAAAATGACATGAAAGAATACTTGTTTACGGCTTGCTCCTAATGAGAGCGCTGCACGTTCACGATTAATTTGATGACTCAGTACCCCATGCGTGCTGCTTATGACAATAGGTGCTAAAATTGAAAAGAAAATTAATAAAATCTTTGTGGTTTCGCCAATACCAAACCAAATCACAAGTAATGGTAAATAAGCGAGTGGTGGAATAGGACGTGATAGTTCAATTAAAGGGTCCATCACAGCACTCACCCACTTATTGAGCCCCATCCATAAGCCAAGTGGCACACCAATGACAATAGCTGCGATTAAGGCTGTAAGCACACGCGTGATACTTGAAGCCAAATGCTGCCATAGTGTTGCCTTCATAAAACCTTGTTGGCTGACTTGTATGAACTTTTGCCATACGGCTTGTGGGCTAGGTAAAAACAAAGGTGAAATTAATTGAAAATATGTCACCAAAAACCAAACGATCAGTAAGGTTAAAACACTACTGAGACTTAATAATGTTCCTTGGTAATCTTTGAAAAAACGATCTTTTTGGCGTGTCATGTGGGATCTCCACGCTCAGTTTGTTGTGAAGTATATTCACTCAAATGTTCAAATAGTTGTTCGCGCAATTGAATAAATGCTGCGTCAGATTTAATTTGGCGTATGGATTCACCTTGCTGATAACGTGTCGAAAAATCGAGTGTTTTAATTTCTTGAATACGTCCAGGTTGAGCTTGCATAATTACCAACTGTTGGCTGAGTAATAAAGCTTCTTCAATATCATGTGTAATCAGAAAAAAACTTTTTCTTTCATGAATCCATAGATCTAATACCAGTTTTTGCATGGCTTCACGTGTAAAGGCATCTAATGCAGCAAAAGGCTCATCTAGCAAAATAAATTCAGCTGAGCTCACTAATGCTCGTGCAATGCCAACACGCTGTTTCATCCCGCCTGACAGCTCCCAAATATTGGCATCTGCTACATGGTCTAAACCAACAATAGATAAAATATTGCTTACTTTATCTTCAATAATGCTTTCATCTTGATCTTGTAAACGGAGCGAAAATGCGACGTTTTCTTTAACATTTAACCAAGGCAACAATGCATGATCTTGAAAGACGACAGCACGACTCGCATCAGGTGCTCGAATGACACGTTCACCCAATGTCACTTGCCCTGCATCAGGCTGTTGAAAGCCTGCCAAAATATTCAGTAAAGTGGTTTTACCACAACCAGATTCACCCAATACCACAGTAATTGTGCCAGGTTCTAACGTGAGATTAATATCTTCAAGCGTTGCAACCGACTGATTTGCGAAAGTATGTTGAATATGTTCTACACGTAATGTCGTCATGCTGTATCCAAACGGTTTATTTCAAAAAGCGAGTGTTGATGTTCTCTTGATAATCCGGCTTAACCTGATCGACCTTGCCTTGTGTTTTCAAAAAGTTTGCTGTATCTGCAATATTTTTTCCAAAAACTTGAGATAAGGTTTCAATTTGTTGTGCACGATTCAAATAAGTATTACCTGCTAAAAGCAAAGGAATGTCCTTAGCATCTGAACCTGTTAAACCTGAAATGTCTGTAATATTTTTTTCATTAGCCAAAAATGCTTTTGGATCTTGGTTATATTTTTCTAATTGCTCTAATGTCTTATTTACAAAGTTTTTCAAGAATTCAGGGTGTGCTTTTGCAAAGTCTTGGCGTACTACCCACAAGTCATATGTTGGTGAACCCCAATTGCCGACTTCGGTAGAGTCAGTTAATACTTTGCCTGAATGTTTAATTTGGCTGAGTGCAGGATCCCAAACATAAGCAGCATCAATATCACCACGATTCCATGCTGCAACAATTTCAGGTGGACGAAGATTAATAATCTTGACCTGACTTTCAGCAATATTCCAATGTTTTAATGCTGATAACAAACTGTAATGTGTGGTTGAAACAAATGGTACAGCAATGGTTTTACCAATTAAGTCTTTTGGACTTTGAATACCTGCTTTATTGTTTACCACCAAAGCTTCTGATCCACCAAGTTTAGAGGTAATCAAAAATGCTTCAATGGGTACGCCACGACTTGTTGCTGCTGCAAATGGGCTTGAACCAATATTACCAATAGCAACATCACCTGATGCAAGCGCATTCACAACATCTGAGCCTGTATCAAATTTTTTCCACTCAATATGAAGATCTGTATCTTGTGAATACGTGCCGTGTGCTTGGGCAACTTTGCTTGGATCAACACCTGTCTGATAAGCAATAACCACAGAGGTATCTGCTTTACCTTTTGTATTGGCTTGTGTTTGACCTTCTGTTGTAGATTGATTTTGATAAAATAAAAATCCAACCAATGCCAACACAACAACAGCGGTAATGAGAAGAGGTTTTTTATACTGTTTACGCATCAAATAAACACCGGCTTATGAATATATTTCATATGGTATGTTTGTGAAACACAGGATTAAAATAATAAAATGATGCAAGTTTATGAGAAATTATTATTTAGTTATTTTGTATAAACTAATTCGTTTTATAGATATAGCATAGTCAATTTAAGCCTAAGATATACATCGTTTGATGATAATCATATATATAATAAGATATTAAAAATAGCATACTTTTCTTTTTATTGTATTTATACTCATGAAACAAGATGAAAATTAAAATTAGGGATCTTTATGAAAAAACAATTTTTTGCAGGCTTACTTGGTTTACTTGTTGTGACAAGCACTTTTGCGGCTGAAACCAAAAGCTTTTTAAATGTATCTTATGACCCAACACGTGAATTTTATCGAGATTATAATCAAGCCTTCGGAAAGTATTGGTTTGACCGCACAGGACAACGTATTGACTTTAAACAATCACATGGTGGTTCAGGTAAACAAGCCCGTGCTGTGGCAACAGGTTTAAAGGCCGATGTAGTGACTTTGGCTCTTGCAAATGATGTTGATGAAATTGCAAATGCAGGATATATCCGTAAAGATTGGCAAAAACAATTTCCAAATAATTCTGCACCGTATACTTCTACGGTGGTATTTCTTGTAAAAAAAGGCAATCCAAAACAAATTAAAGATTGGAAAGACTTAACCAAGCCTGGTGTTGAAATTATTACACCAAATCCAAAAACCGGTGGTGCGCCACGCTGGATTTATCTTGCAGCTTGGGGATATGCATTAAAACAACCTGGTGGTAATGATTCGCAAGCACGCGCTTTAGTGTCAGGTATTTATAAAAATGTAAAAGTGCTTGATTCAGGTTCACGTGGTGCATTAACTACATTTGCAGAGCGTGGCATCGGTGATGTGCTTTTAACATGGGAAAATGAAGCATTGTTGGCACAAAAAAACTTGGCAAAAGATAAATTTGAAATTGTTTACCCATCTATTTCGATTTTAGCTGAACCATCAGTGGCTTTAGTGGATAAAACAGTTGATCAAAACGGTAACCGTTTAATCGCAACAGGTTATTTAAATTTCTTATATTCGCCAATTGGACAAAACTTAGCAGCAGAATACAACTTCCGCCCACGTAATGCAGTAGTTGCACAAAAGTATGCGAGTAAGTTTCCTAAATTAGAGCTTTTTACCATTGATTCGTTATTTGGTAGTTGGGCAAATGCACAAAAAATTCATTTCTCAAATGGTGGTGTTTTCGATCAAATCTATAAAAAATAAGCTGATTATTTAATTTAAGGCGGATATAAAATTTTATATCCGCCTTTTTTATATGCCTCGCCAATCTGTGCGTGCATCTCGTTCAGTGGCATAAATTTGTAAAATATAATGTCCAATTGCTAAGTTTTTAATTTTTTCTTCTAAGCATAATGTGTCCTCAGTACGTTGTTTAACATCTTGCTCCCAAGGTGTACCTGCTATATTCAGTAGCGGTGCAAGCATTGAACACACAGAGATATCCGCTAGGCTCAAACGATCTCCGATTAAATATGTCCCCACTTTTCGTTCAGCATATTGATTTAACTGATTGGTGAGACGAATAATGTGTTCATATGCTTCTTTTAAACTAGACTCATTCAATTGATAATTTTTTTGCAAAAGTGACTTTATAAACGGTTTTGAATAACGCTCAAACTTTTTCAAATACCCTCTTTCACCTACAATAATATCTAAAGATTCGGGATGATTTAAAATAATATGTGCTAATGTCCAACGCCGTACATACTCTCCAAGCTCAGAAGCTATTTGGTTGATTTCATAAATAGTAGACTTCATTGCGTAATGACTACGAATGACTTTTTTTTCTGGATATTGCTCATCTAAATACAATGCAATTTTTGTTGAATCTGCAACCCAATGTTGCTGATCATTTAATAAAGGCAAAGTATGAGATTGTGCTTTGGTTTTTCGATTAACAAATGAGCGATGAAGCCCCGGAACTAGATTGTGAGCCACATAATCTAATTCTTTATAATCAAGTATCCAACGTGCTTTTTCACAATAATGTGACAAAGGAAATTGATATAAAACGCGCATAAAACCTCGTTCATCCAAACAGGCTAATCATTATTATTGGTTCTAAACGTTTCCGTTCATTGTACTTTTTAAAGTATAGCAAATTGCAATATATAAAGCTGATGATTCATTTGTATGACAACAGCCTGACTTTATTGTCAGTTTCAGGTAGAATCGCTAACAATTTCATAGAACATGTGTGAGTATTTCATGGGCTTTAATTGCGGTATTGTTGGCTTACCCAATGTTGGTAAATCTACCCTGTTTAATGCATTAACAAAAGCAGCAATTGCTGCTGAAAATTTTCCATTTTGTACGATTGAGCCAAATACAGGTATTGTTCCTGTACCTGATTCACGTTTAGAAAAACTCACTGCCATTGTAAAACCGCAACGTGTTTTACCAACCACAATGGAGTTTGTTGATATTGCAGGCTTAGTTGCTGGTGCATCTAAAGGTGAAGGTTTAGGCAACCAATTCTTAGCAAATATTCGTGAAACAGATGCAATTGCACATGTTGTCCGTTGTTTTGAAGATGAAAATGTGATCCATGTGAATGGAAAAATTGACCCACTTGATGACATTGCAACCATTAACACGGAACTTGCCCTTTCTGATTTAGAAACAGTGACAAAGTCAGTTACTCGTTTAGCAAAAAGTGTGAAAAGTGGCGATAAAGATGCTTTAGCCACTAAAAACGTTTTAGATAAAATCTTACCTTTACTGAACGAAGGTAAACCTGCACGTGCAGCAGAATTATCAGATGATGATCATAAATTATTGCGTGGTTATGGTTTATTGACGTTAAAACCAACAATGTATATTGCAAATGTCGCTGAAGATGGTTTTGAAAATAACCCTTTCCTTGATGCTGTAAGAAAACTTGCAGAAGAAGAAAATGCCATTGTTGTTCCCCTATGCAACCAAATTGAAGCTGAAATTTCTCTTCTTGAAGATGAAGATCGCGCTGAATTTTTAGAAGCGATGGGTATGGAAGAGCCTGGATTAAATGTTGTGATTCGTGCAGGTTATGGTCTTTTAGGCTTACAAACTTATTTTACAGCGGGTGTACAAGAAGTTCGCGCTTGGACAGTTAAAGTGGGTGCCACTGCCCCACAAGCTGCAGGCGTTATTCACACTGATTTTGAAAAAGGCTTTATCCGTGCAGAAGTCATTCCTTACAATGATTTCATTCAATTTAATGGTGAAGCAGGTGCAAAAGATGCTGGTAAATGGCGCTTAGAAGGCAAAACCTATATCGTCCAAGATGGTGATGTAATGCACTTCAGATTTAACGTTTAGTCTTTGATTACTAGGGTGAGAAAATTTCTCACCCTTTTTTTATTTAAAATTTTTAATTATACTTAGGCTATTTTAGAGAATTAAATTTCAGCGTATTCACCAAATCCATCAGGCCATGGCGTAAGCACTTCAAATCCGTTGCTCGTTACAACAACCATGTGCTCCCATTGTGCAGAAAATGATCTATCCTTTGTCACAACGGTCCATCCATCAGTAAGTTCTTTGACTGCTGCTTTACCTAAATTAATCATTGGTTCAATGGTGAAAACCATGCCTTCTTTCAGTTTTAATCCCTGACCTGCTTGACCATAGTGCAAAATGTTAGGTTGTTCGTGGTAGCCTCGCCCAATACCATGGCCACAATACTCTCTAACCACTGTAAAATGGTGTTGATGTGCAACGCTTTGTATGGCAAAACCAATATCTCCTAATGTAGCGCCTGGTTTAACTTGTTGTATCCCTGCCCGCATTGCATCATAAGTGACCTTGACGAGTTTTTTATGCTCAGCTTTAGTGCTCTCACCGACATAATACATACGGCTTGTGTCACCGTAATAACCATCTTTAATGATAGCGACATCAATATTGACAATATCACCATCTTGCAAAATATCAGTTTCAGATGGAATGCCATGACATACGACTTCATTTTTAGAAATACATGTGGTCTTACTGTAGCCATGGTAGCCAACATTTGCAGGAATCACGTTCAGTGTATTTACAATATAGTCATGACAAATACGATCTAATTCTGCAGTACTAATCCCTTGTTTTACATGACCTTTAATCATATTTAATACATCTGCAGCATAACGCCCTGCTACCTTAAGTTTTTCGATTTCATCTTCGTTTTTAATCATGACTTTTGAGTTATACACATTTCTTCCTTTTTCTTACAAAAAAATATTTCACTTCTCACCCTAATGCTTAGGCTATTTGAAAAGGGACACATAGAAAGTTAAATAAACTTAAAATATTTCCCGATTTTCATAAAAATGAAATCTACAATTTAAAAAAAACTTAAATTGCACTAGAATTGAACACTGTTTTACTTTTCTTTTAGACCCTTATGACTCAACTTAGTATTCGGGACATTGTTGCCTTAGGTTTCATGACCTTTGCCCTATTTATTGGCGCCGGCAACATTATTTTTCCTCCCATTGTCGCTCAACAAGCTGGAGACCATGTTTGGCTTGCAGCATTTGGATTTCTCATTACAGCAGTGGGTTTACCTGTACTGACAATCATTGCGCTTGCACGCGTTGGCGGCTCAATTGAAACATTAAGTTCACCTATCGGTCGTGTAGCAAGCATCGTGTTTACTGTGACATGTTATTTGGCAGTTGGACCACTTTTTGCAACACCTCGTACAGCCACTGTATCATATGCAATTGGATTTTCGCCATATTTTGGTGAATCATCCACTTCTCTGTTCGTCTATAGCTGTATCTATTTTACCATTGTGACGATTGTTTCATTATATCCAAACAAGTTATTAGATACTGTAGGACATGTTTTAGCACCGCTTAAATTAGCTGCTTTAGCAATCTTGTGTATTACCACTATTGTACTTCCTTTGGCATATAGTTCTGCACCAATTAACAATTATGTTGATCGTCCTGTATCAGAAGGCTTGGTCAATGGCTACTTAACCATGGACACTTTGGGTGCATTGGTTTTTGGTATTGTGATTGTGCAAGCAATGTATTCTCGTGGTGTAAGTAATCAAAAATTGGTTTTACGTTATGCCATTATTGCAAGCCTTGTGGCTGGTATTGGTCTGACTGTTTTATACCTATGCTTATTCCGCCTAGGAGTTCAAAGCCATGCATTTATTCCAAATGCAAGCAACGGCGCTGAAATTTTACATGCGTATGTACAACATGCATTTGGCGATTTAGGATCATTATTCTTAAGTGGTTTAATCTTCTTGGCATGTATTGTTACTGCTATTGGCTTAACTTGTTCTTGTGCACAATACTTTCATCGTTTAACTAAATTGCCATACAAGTTATTGGTATTGATTTTAGTGATCTCAGCATTATTGATCTCAAACTTGGGCTTAAATAAGTTAATTGCGATCTCTGTACCTGTACTTACCGCGATTTATCCTCCTGCAATTATTGTAATTGTTTTGAGCTTCTTTTGGCGCTTTATGAATCGTACACATGTGGTATTAATTCCTGTGACACTTGTGTCTTTTATCTTTGGTATTGTTGAAGGATTAAAAGCATCAAGCTTAAAGGATATTGTTCCAAACGCGCTTACAAGTTTACCGCTTGCAGAACAAAATTTAGCATGGCTTATCCCTTCTGTGATTGTACTTGTGCTTGCTGTAATTGTAGATCGACTCAAAAAAGCATAATGTAATTATCACGTTCATTATGTCTAAAAAAGCCTGAACCTTTGAGTTTGGGCTTTTTTATGCGCGAATAAATAAAAATAATATACGATTGTCATAATTCATTAACAAAACTATGATCTACAAAACTTGAATTTCAGTGTTAAATGAGAGAACATGTTATCACGCAATTTTAAAGGGTGATCCCTAACTCTCTATTTGATTTGGAGCTCAATGATGTTATTAACGATTAAAAAAATATTTTTCGAAGCAATGCAAGCAAGACAAAATGCTGTAGTTTATAGCGTTATGGCATTTGCATTATTTATGACCCTCACCATTCAAGGCGTAATTCATGGCAACCTTGAAATGACCCATTTTGCTTATGCGCTTATCACGGCAAGTGCATTCATGCTTTGGATCATGGTTGACCACAAAGTTCGCCAATCAAAATCTTACTAAATTCAATATTCACTTTGAGATGACTTAAAATAAAATTAAATATGTGAAATAAATACGTAAACTATTCAAACTGTTACTCAGTAAAGTTTGCATTTATTTCACCATCTTGGCTATCCTAAAAATCAGGCACTATTGCCTGATTTTTACTTTGGATTGTATTGTGAAAAAATTAATGATGATGGGCATTGCGATCAGCTTAACCAGTCTGAGTGTTACTGCATTTGCTTGCCCAAAAGGCAGCAGCTTACAAGGTGGTACAGGACCGCATCACAAAGGTGGTAAATGTGTGGCTTCATCGTCTACTTCTGCTAAGAAGACAAGCAAAGTTGAACATAAAAAGTAATGTACACAGCGTATATACAGCAGATCAAACATTAAAAAAGGAGGCATTGCCTCCTTTTTTATTAACTATTACCGAGTTTTGGATTATCTATTGCAGCTTTACACAAAGCTTTTTCACGCAAGTAATTGGCTTTGACTTGCGCAATATCTTGATCTTGCTTTTGTACAGCACGTGCCCATGCATCTAAACTGACCAACGACTTACGACATAATGCAAAATTACCTTCAGTGACAGAATCACCCATTTTGACATTGATCATCCAGCGATTGCCTAAATCACGTAAAGGACGGCGTACACTATCATCTAGTTCAGCCACAGGTCGACTTTCAATAAGCGGTTCAACCTGATTAATCAATTGCCAAGCATCATTGGCATATTGTGTCGCATCTTTATTTAATTTTGGCGCAGGTTTAATTTCAACTTTCTGTTGCGAGTTTCCATCACATGCTGTGAGTAAAACCGATAAACCCAATAGAAAAACAACGGCGCAATGTTTTGCCACATTCTCTTCCATTTTCACAAATTGATAGCTGCTATGCTATAAGATTCACTCTATGCACTCAAGTCTAATTATCAGTAATCAATCAGTTAAAGTTTAAGCAGCAAAGTATGGTTTTTAGACTTCTTACTGCTAAAACAATTCATAATTAAGCAAGTTCTGTTATGCTAAAACCACTTGAAGAGAAGGAATTTACCATGAATATTAGCCTTGGCACGCCCCTACAATCCTCAGCATTCAAAGTTTTATTATTAGGTTCAGGTGAACTTGGCAAAGAAGTCGTGATCTCTTTACAACGTCTAGGGGTAGAAGTTCATGCAGCAGACCGTTATGCAGACGCCCCTGCCATGCATGTCGCACATTATCATTATACCTTGAATATGGCAGATGCCGCCGCGTTAAGAAGCCTCATTGATCAAGTTCAACCTCATCTGATCGTTCCTGAAATTGAAGCCATTGCAACCGATGTTTTAATTGAAATCGAAAATAATAAAACTGCAACCGTCATTCCATCAGCCAAAGCTGTCAGCCTGACCATGAATCGTGAAGGTATTCGTTGTCTTGCAGCAGATGAATTACAGCTTCCTACATCAAATTTCCGTTTTGCCAGTGATTTAGACAGTTTCAGAGCCGCGTGTGATGCCATTGGTTATCCCAACTTTGTTAAACCTGTGATGTCATCATCAGGTAAAGGACAATCTTATGTAAAAACGCCAGATGATGTAGACCAAGCATGGAATCATGCCATGAATACGGCGCGTATTAACCAAGGCAAAGTCATTATTGAATCAAAAATTGATTTTGATTTTGAAATTACCTTGTTGACCGTTCGTGCACGAAACCCAAAAAGTGGTGACATTGAAACTCACTTTTGCGCACCGATCGGACATCAACAACAAGATGGTGATTATATTGAGAGTTGGCAGCCTCAGCCAATGTCAGATACCGCATTAACTCGTGCAAAAGACATTGCAGATAAAATTACAACTGCATTAGGCGGATGTGGTCTATTTGGTGTGGAACTCTTTATTCGTGGTGATGATGTATGGTTTAGTGAAGTCTCTCCGCGTCCACATGATACCGGGCTAGTTACACTTGCATCTCAGTATCAAAGCGAATTTGAGTTACATGCACGTGCAATTTTAGGACTCCCTGTCAACACACAACAACATAGTGTTGCTGCAAGCGCTGTAATTTATGCAGGAATTGACCAAAGTAACCTACAGTTTGAACATTTAGAACATGTACTTAGTCACCCCAATACAGACTTAAGACTATTTGGTAAACCTGAAGGCTTTACAAAACGCAGAATGGGTGTTGTTACTGCACGAGCGGAAAACACAGATGATGCCAGAGACATTGCTAGAGAAGCTGCTAGTCGTGTTGTTGTTAAAGCATAACGTTTACTTTCTTATTGTCTCTCATTTGTCTTAGGTATTAACGCATGGATATTGCCCTTCTTTCTGATTATACAACACAGCATCCACCTGCAGTGGCCATTCAAAAGTGGCATGCTGCAATTGAACATCAATTTGATCAGTATTTTTCTGAAGGGCAAAGCATTCGACATATTGTATTAGCACGCTCTAATGCAATTGATGACAGCTTGGCTTATTTATGGCAGCAAGCTGAGCTAAACCAATATACAGACATTAATCTGTTTGCTGTTGGTGGCTATGGTCGTAAAGAGATGTTCCCTTATTCTGACTTAGACATTATGATTTTATCAGAACATGATTTAACAGCAGATCAAGAACGTCATGTTTCTACATTCATTACCTTACTTTGGGACAGCAGCTTTAAACCAGGTATTAGCGTAAGAACATTACAAAGCTGTACTGAACAAGCAGCACAAGATATTACCATTGCAACATCATTAATTGAATCAAGACAGCTCCAGGGTGATCCTAAATTTTCCAAGTACCCACGTTTAAGCGTTCGTGAAACATGGACAGATCGAGAATTTTTTGATGCCAAGATGGAAGAACAAAAGAAGCGTTATGCGCAGCACCATCATACAGAAAGCAATTTAGAACCCGATATTAAAAATGCACCCGGTGGTATTCGAGACATGAATCAAATCGGATGGGTTGCAAAACGACATTTTCGAGTCAATCGAGTCTATGATTTGGTTCATTTGGGCTTTATTTCTGAATTTGAGCTGAAAGTCCTTGAAGAGGCAGAAACCTTTTATTGGGAAATCCGTCATCATTTACATCGCTTAACCAAACGTGATGAAAACCGTTTATTATTTGATTATCAGCGTGAAATTGCTGCAAAGTTTGGCTATGTCAAAACAGATGATGTCTCTCCAAGCTATCCGATTGAACAGTTCATGCGTCGTTATTACCGTAAAGCGCAAGATGTATCAACCTTCAATGAAATTTTATTGGCATACTTTAACCAATCCGTGATATGCCCACGCTCAACAGCATATCAAAAACAAACCATTGCCATTAATGATCGCTTTAAAATTGTTGATGGTAAAATTGCAGTACAACATCATAAAGTTTTTGCTGAAAATCCAAGTGCAATCTTAGAAATTTTTCATTTGCTTTCAATACACCCTGAGATTCGTGGGATTCGTGCCAAAACACTGCGTTTATTGTTTTTAGCAGCAAAACATATCGATCAAAACTTCAGAGACAATGAAGCGCATAAAACCTTATTCATGCAAATTATCCGTTCATCGGACCGTTTATATGAAACACTCTCACATATGCGTCGTTATGGCATTTTAGGCAACTATTTACCAGCTTTTGGGCAAATTATGGGATTAATGCAATATGACTTATTCCATATTTATACGGTAGATCAGCATACTTTGCTTTTACTTCGTAACTTAGAGCGTTTTAAAGCGCCTGAATTTGCCAAAGATTTCCCTGTGGTCAGCTCAGTCTATCAACGTTTAAAACAGCGAGATTTAATTATGATTGCTGCTGTTTTTCATGATATAGCCAAAGGACGCGGTGGCGATCACAGCATTCTAGGTGCAGAAGATGCCCGTGTCTTTTGTCAAAGTCATGGTCTAAACGATAAAGAAACCCATCTCATTGCATGGCTGATTGAAAACCACCTGTTATTGTCAATGACAGCACAAAAGAAAGACATTTCAGATCCAGATGTCATTCAAGCCTTTGCTGCTAAAATTATTGATCTTGATCATTTAGATTATTTATATGCATTAACCGTTGCCGACATTAATGCAACCAATCCTAAACTTTGGAATACATGGCGCGCATCTCTATTGCGTCAGTTATATACTCAAACACGCGATGTGATTCGCTCAGGGAAAGATCGTCCTGTTGATTATCAAATGCTCATTGAAGACACCAAATTTGCAGCAAGTGAGCGTTTAGTAGATAAATTTCCATTAGATGATGTGGAAAACGTGTGGCGTGCTTTAGGCAATGAATACTTTTTAAAAGAATCTGCTGATGATATTGCATGGCATACCCAAGCGATTCTTGCCCATGCCGATCAAACCACTCCGCTTATTATGTTACGGGCACAAAGACAAGCGGCACAAGATGCCGTTCAGCTTTTTATCTATACCCAAGACACCCCGAATTTATTTGCAACCACAGTAGCGATACTTGACCGTATGGACTTAGATGTTCAAGATGCACGGATTATTACCTCAACCACAGCATTTAGTTTAGATACTTATGTGGTATTAGACCGTTTTGGTACTTTATTGACTGATCCACATCGCCAAGAAACCGTGAAGCAAGCATTGGTCCAAGCCTTGAGCCATTTAGATGAATATCCAAATCTTATGCAACGGCGTATTCCAAGACAACTCAGACACTTTAATATTGAAAATAAAGTCAGTATTCAAGCTGATTTGACTTTGAACCAGCACCGCATTGAAATTTCGACATTAGATCACCCCGGTCTCTTGGCGAAAATTGGCGGATTATTTATGATGCGCGGTTTAGATATTCATTCTGCTAAAATTGCGACACTCGGTGAAAAAGCAGAAGATATTTTTTATGTGACACAAAAAAGTGGTGGCATGCTCAGCACCGAAGATGCTGAATTACTGACTATCCAGTTAAAATCGGCTTTAGATGAAGCATCTAATCAAGTTACTCTCCAACACTGATATTTAAGATTATGAATAAGCAAATTAGCGAACTCCATCCATATCCTTTTGAAAAGTTAAAGCAACTTTTAAAAGATATACAACCTGCAGACTTACCTTTAATTCCATTATCGATCGGTGAACCAAAACATCCTGCACCGCAATTTGTCATCGATGTATTACAAGCCAACTTCAAACACTTGTCGACCTATCCTGCAAGCAATGGTTTGCCTGAATTACGAGAAGCGATAGCAGCTTGGCTAACATCACGCTTTCATTTAAAACACATCGATTTTAAAAGTCAGATTTTACCTGTATCCGGAACGCGAGAAGCAATTTTTTCATTTGTACAAGCGACTTTAGATCGTGACAATCGTCCATATGTGGTGATGCCTAACCCGTTTTATCAAATTTATGAAGGTGCAACGATATTAGCAGGTGGACAGCCTTACTTTGTAAATTGTACAGCTGAGAATAACTATCTAGGTGATTTTGATAAAGTGCCTGCTGAAGTATGGCAAAACACTGAAATTTTATTTATCTGTACCCCAGGCAACCCAACAGGCGTTGTATTTTCATCAGAACAACTCAAAAAACTGATTGCGCTGTCAGATCAGTATGATTTTATTATTGCATCTGATGAGTGTTATTCTGAATTGTGGTCAGATCAAGCACCAACAGGTTTATTACAAGCATGTGCTGAGATGGGTCGTCATGACTATAAAAACTGTGTAGTGTTCCATTCTCTGTCTAAACGCTCTAATTTACCCGGATTACGCTCAGGATTTATCGCAGGCGATGCCAATGTTTTAGCACCTTATTTAAAATATCGGACATATCATGGTGCAGCAATGCCAGTACAACACCAGTTGGCATCAATTGCTGCATGGAATGATGAACAACATGTGGAAGAAAATCGCAAGCTTTACCGTGCTAAATTTGATTTATTCCAACAAGAACTTGGACATCTCCTGCCATTTAAACGTCCAGATGCCGGCTTTTACTATTGGTTAAATGTTGACGATGATGAAAAGTTTGCGCAACGTTTAATGCAAGATGCTCATATTAATGTTTTACCGGGTCGCTATCTATCACGTGATACTGCAACCGGCAATCCAGGTCAAAACCATGTCCGAATGGCATTGGTTGCCAATTTACAGCAATGTGAAGAGGTCGTTCAGCGCTTGAAAAAGATTTTATAATAAAAAAAGGAGCCGATTAAGGCTCCTTTTCAATTGATATTTTAAAGTTGACTTAAAATATTATAACAATTAAATACATCGTACTTTTTAATGACAAAGCTTGAATGTAATGCAACTACATTTTCAATTTTTGCGACACGGCGCAATAGAATTTCACTGTAGTTTTCCATATCTTTAGCAACCAACTCAACAATAAAGTCTGCACTTTGCCCTGTAACCAAATAGGCATTAATAATTTCAGGAATTGACTCTAATTCTGCTAAAAAATAATCAAATGTTTCGCTATCATGCTTACTGAGTGAGACTTGCAATAAAATATGCAGTTTAAAACCAAGTTTGGCATAATTGATCCCACGCTTTAGGTTAGTCATGATGCCAGATTCGATCAGCAGCTTAATACGGCGGTGTACCGAACTTACAGACAAATTTACTCGTTCAGACAATTCGTTTAAATTTAAGTCTTCATGAGTGAGTATTTCTAAGATTTGCTTATCAAAGCGGTCGAGTTGCATATTTTTCCTTAGGCTAAACAGAAAAATATTTTAAAGGCGGGCGGCGATGATGTTTGAGAGTCAAGGGAAAACATGCGTTTGCTATCAGCGACACTATGCGGGGTCACATACTGCGTTGGCAAATAAACAGATCGTTTATTCTGCTTCAAGCCGAGTTTAGACCTTTTGGGTCAGCCAATATAAGATCTCCCAATCTCATTTGGCGTTATACTCGATCCCTATCACACCCTGATTCATAATATAGCGTGCTTGCCTTTGAATTATTTTTCTCAATTTGGCTTATTTTTATCGATTTGAAAAAAATTTTCTACATAAAAACTGTTTTTTTATAAATTTTTCCATATGCCATAAAATTAGGTCTTTTTTTATTGCAATGATGAGTATTTAAGACATTTTTTTCAGCCCTATACATCAATTATTTCAGCGACAATAATGCATTGGCGAGTTGCTCTCCCAATTGCTGATAGCCTTGTGGTGAAAAGTGAATACCATCTTTGGCTGCAAGCCCTGATTTCATCCATGCTTTCATTTTACAAGATCCACCCATTGCAGCTTGCCAATCCCAAAATAAAGTGTGCTGCTGTTGTGCCACATCACGTTGCATGGCTTGAAATGCATCTAGTGTTTCAGGACGTGTTCCACACTGACCTTGGGTGTTTATCAGAATTTCCGGTGCAGACACAATTAAAATGGCACTGTCAGGTACAAATTGCCGAATTTGTTGAATATAACTGATTAAAATTTGCTTTTCTTCACTGACATCTTGTTTGTTATATACCTCATTGGTGCCATAAGCCAACACCACAAGATCAGGATGATCATCAAATAAAGCCTTGCCCCATGCGCTATTCCAACGTGAAAGATGTTTTAACTGTGCGCCATTTATTCCAATTGCAGACACCACTGCACCAGGCGTTGAATTGGTAATCCACCATCCACCGAGTGCGGTTTGTGGGCTATGTAATGCTGTCACTGTAAAGGGCAACTGCAATTTATTCAGTTTTACTTGTTCCCACTGATTGTTTTGCTTTAATGTCGCAATTTGTGTCCGCTTACCTTGCGCATCAACCACTTGTAACGGCGCATCTCCTATGCCTTGACGAATATTCACCATTACATCTTTCGCATCTTGCTGCTGTAGTTTATTTTTTATGGTTAATACAGCGCCATCAGCTTTAGGCTCAGCAATCAATCCGCCTAATGTATAGTTCTCATTGCTTGTGGTTCGACTGCTAATCGGCTGCCAATTGACATGATCATAGCCATATAGTGCTAAACGTTGCCCGGTAAAATACATTGGCATTCCCCACCCCATGCCACCATTACCCAGCTCAGCTTGTAAAGTTTGGCGCATTGCACCTGTCATCACATCTGCTGCAGTATGCGAGTCTCCCAATTGAATCACATTCAATTGCTGTGTTTTGATGGATTGAAGCAAATGTTTGGTATTGGGCTCAGCAAAGTTGACTAAGGGATCCGCCAATGCCAAAGATCCCAACAAGACATGACCACATATCAAACTAAGTACACCACCTTTTATTGCATACAGCATGGGTTTAATCATGAGACACCACTTTTATTTGATCTAAAATTGCCTGTGCAATCAATTTTTGTCCTTCTGTAGTGAAATGAATCCCGTCTGCTGTTCTTAATTTTTTAAAGCCTTTTTCAGTTTGTATGCCTTGACGAAATTCATCTTTCGTTTCAGACAATACATGACGGGTATCAATTAATCCTACACCTTCTTTTTCAATTTCTTGTTGAATCACTTGAATCAAAAACTGCATCTTTTGATTTAAGTCAGTTTTACCCATGTTTGGCGGCGTTAACCACAACACTTGTGTACCTTGTGCTTTGGCATCATGAATAATTTGTGCAATCCGTTTTTGATAAGCTGCTGCCCATGTTGGTGTGCCAAATTTAAGCCATTGCTTCTCATCATATAAATCCCAAGGATCATTTGGCCCTAAAAACACCACCAATAGCTTAATTTGCGGCTGCGCTTTTAAAGTCTGACGGATTGTTGTTGGCCAATCAAAGAGTTTAGTGTATGTCAGACCTGTACTTTGTTTACTTAAATTAAGACTTTTGAGTTGGTATTGTTCACTCAACTGTTTTTGTACATGCGGAGCTACCCCTTGCATTAAAGAATCGCCTGCAAATAACACCTGATCCTTTGCAGTCAGCTCAATCCGCATTGGTGATGCATCAATCATTGCTTCAACCACAGGTACACTCGCGGTCATCGGTTCTATCGCTTCAATCGGCTCAGATGGTAAGCCAATGACTTGTTGCGCAGCATGAGGGGTATCCACTGTTATGCTGATATCAGCAGCAATCACAGGTTGTTTAGCTTGACTTGGCAAAGGATGAACCAGCCAAGTATTCACCTCATCGATGATTTGCTGATGTACCGACTGAATATGAACATCCAATTGCTCTTTCTGCTCACCAAGCATCAACCCGAGCTCTCCGCCCAAACGCCAAAGTTGGTATTGATCTAAAAATACAAGTGGGCTGTCACGATGATAAGTTTGTTGCACATAAGCATTCACCGAATGCTGCATTAACCAAAGACTAAACAGACATGCAAAAATTAATATCGATAACACTAAGCCACAAGCATGATGCTGCACATTAGGCTCTGACTCAGCAGAGCACTGAAGTGAATGGACAACGGCTATTTTTGAATTAGAAGTTTGCATAGATGAAGCCTGGAATACCTGAAGGTGAACAAATAAGAACAACCACAAAAACAATAAACAACGGAACAAAAGACCGTGGTGTCAGCTTGAATGAATATATTACGTTTGGTTGACCAAGGCGCTGATAAATAAATGGATAAATTATCCAAGCCAATAACAATAAACTGAGCATATAAAATGGATTGGTTGTGAGTGGAACATCAAACATGTTGAATGCAAGGGCCTGAAAAATCTCATTGGCGTCTGTTAAGGTTTTCGCTTGAAAGAAAATAAACGCCAAGCAAACAAAGTGTACTGTCACCACACGACCAATCACATGCCCCAAACGACCTGTGTTTGCCAACGCATTACGGCGATCTTTGACGCCTAAGCGATGAGCAAGTAAATCTGTAAGATTGAGTAAAATGAGTGCAAAACCATGTAATGCACCCCAAATCACAAATCCCCAGCCTGCGCCGTGCCAAATACCAGATAACACCATGGCCAATAACAAATGTGCTTGTGTTCGCGCTAAACTGCCGCGGCTGCCCCCGAGTGGAATATAAATATAATCTCGTATCCATGTGGATAATGAGATGTGCCAACGATCCCAAAAATCACGAATGTTGTAAGCCAATAACGGTGCTCTAAAATTGACAGGCAATTTGAATCCAAGCAACAATGCAAAACCGAGCATTAACTCGCTATACCCTGAGAAATCTAAAAATAACTGTAAGGTATATCCATAAATAGCGGCCAATACCTCAAAACTTTGGTATTGCAGCGGATTTTGAAAAACAGGATTCACCCACTGTGTGGCAATCCAACTGGCAATCCACCATTTTTTTATTAAAGCCAACAGAATCAGAAATAAAGCAAACCCCGGATACACCACTTGCCGAGGGTGTATACTATTTAACTGTCTTCCCATCGCAGAAGATTCGCCATCTACTGCCGTTAAGCCTTTTGCTTCATAGACTCTAGCAATGGGCCCTGCGGTGATGGTAAATAATAACGAAAAATAGGTGCATGCTTGTAAACAAGACAAGCGAGGGAGTGGTATGTTTTGTTTAGCGCGATCAACCAAATAACTAATCGATTGAAACGAATAATATGACAAACCAAGTGGCATGATTAAATCACTCCACAGCCATGCAGAATCTGCATGCAAGGCGTGCAAAACTTGATCTGTTTGTGTTTTAAAAAAATCAAAATATTTAAATACAGACAATTGCAGCAGCGTGACTATTACTGCTAATCGAACAATCCATGTTTTATATTTATGAAAGCGATCTAGAGCATAAGATGCTGCATAAATGCTTAGGCTATAGATCAATAATAAACCCACAGCATACATATTTGACATTAAATAAATGCATAAATAGCTAAACAGCATCAATAATGCATTTTGCAGATGGATGTGACGTTGACATAGCCAGTATGCGATATAAAAAACAATAAAGCAGATTGCAAACTCGATAGACAAAAAGGAGAACATTAAGGTCATGCATTACAAAATTTAATGCATCATATCTGAAATATTACAAAAATAATTCAATTCTTATAAAATTCATAAAAGCTTCATATTCAATGCTTTTTCCAATCATGGAATGCAGTTTTTTGAACGTATATTGCGCTTCGTTTGCATTAAGTCCACACAAATCCATTTTTTATACATATATCTTTTGTATATTGTCGCTAGATGCAAATTATAAGGATTTTCTCATGGATGCAACAATCAATATGAACGTGGTTCGTAACCAATCAGATGATATCGTAGTGATGCTTAAATCACTTGCGAATAAAGATCGTCTGATTATTTTGAGTCATTTATTGGTCGAAGAATTGAATGTTTCTGAAATTGAAACCAAAACACGTATCCTTCAACCTACATTATCTCAACAGTTGATGATTTTAAGAAAAAATGGCGTAGTCAATACCAGACGTTCAGGCAAACAAATTTACTATTCAGTAAAAGATCATCGCTTTTATTCAATCTTAAATAAATGCTCGCAATTTTATCAGTAAGATCTCATATGAAGTAAAATGTTCCCCCCGATGTTTAGCGTGCATTTTACTTCAAAAACGCTCTCCTGCCTTACATCTCTCCATACTACACCCTCTCAATAACGCCTAACAATTGATCAAATTGATTCAATTTGTTCTTTTTTTGCTTAAAAAAAAGACTAAATTGTCATCTTTCATTGAAACTTTGTCATTTTAACAGTAAAAGTGTCCTTCAAAATTCGTCACCTGTTTCTCTATAAACACAGATTTTGACCATCAATTAAATTTAATGAATCAATTGAATGGTTAAAAATGTTAAGAAGGCTTTTTTATGCTGTCTGTTTTAAAACGCTCAAGTTTAGTTACAAGGATCGTTATTGCGATTGTTTTAGGTATTGCCTGTGCATTACTGTTTCCCAATGCAGCATCCTATTTCAGTTTACTCGGTGATGTATTTATCAAAGCATTAAAGTCTGTCGCACCGATTTTAGTCTTTGTTCTTGTGATTTCCTCTGTAGCCAGTTTTAAAACCAATCAAAGCGCAAAGAACTTTAAACCGATTATGCTCATGTATGCGATAGGCATGTTGTTGGCAGCATTAAGTGCTGTGGTTGCAGATCAACTCTTTCCAACACAGCTCATATTACAATTACCACCTGAGCAAGGCGTGCAAGCACCAGGCAGTGTTGGTGTTGTACTCAAAAATTTAGTCTTAAGTTTTGTTTCTAATCCTGTAGCAGCATTGGCAGAAGCCAACTTCATTGGCGTATTAGCGTGGGCGATTGCCTTAGGAGCAGCATTTCGTCATAGCTCTGAGACCACTAAAACCGTCCTCCATGATTTATCAAAAGCAATCAATAAAGTCATTCATTTGGTCATCTCCTTTGCACCCCTTGGCATTTTTGGATTAGTTACAGTAACCTTTGCTTCTGCTGGCATTGATACCTTAAAAAGCTATACCCATTTATTGGCAGTTTTATTGGGTACAATGGTATTTGTTGCTTTGGTGGTGAATCCAATCATTGTGGCGTATGTCATTAAGTCAAATCCATACCCATTGGTATTTAAATGCTTAAAAGAAAGTGGGATCACTGCTTTTTTCACTCGAAGCTCTGCTGCTAATATTCCTGTGAATATGGATTTAGCACGCCGTTGTGGAGTTGATGAATCGACAACAAATGTGGTGTTACCACTAGGTTGTACCATTAATATGGCAGGTGCTGCTGTCACAATTACCACATTAACTTTGGCTACTGTAAATACGCTTGGTATTCCGGTTGATTTCTCAACCATGTTGGTACTTTGTATTGTTGCAAGTGTATCGGCATGTGGTGCATCTGGTGTGGCAGGCGGTTCGCTGCTATTAATTCCTGTTGCATGTGGTTTATTCGGTATTTCATCTGAAATTGCCATGCAAGTGGTCGCAATTGGTATGGTCATCAGTGTATTACAAGACTCAACTGAAACAGCGCTCAACTCATCAACAGATGTGCTCTTTGTGATTGCAGGCGATCAAGCATTTAAAAACAAATCTTAGATCAAGTTATCACAACGTTGTATCTTCAATCCAATCAACAGTATAATTTATTTATGCTGTTGATTCTTTTTATCAAAGCCAAGATTTTTTCTTTCACTGTCATTGTTTTGGATCATGAATTATGGTTAAAAATGCCTTACAAGCCCAACTTTTAAAAGCAGGATTGGTTGATCAAAAAAAAGCTAAAAAACTAACCAAACAAGCGCAACATGAACAACGAACAGGTCAAGATCATCGTGCTGAATTGGCGGCTGAAATTAATAAAAATCAGCAATCAAAACAAGAAAAAGATTTGAACTTAAATGCCATTAAACAGCAGCAGCTTGAAGAAAGAACATTAAAAGCCAATATCAAGCAAATGATTCAGCAACATAAAATCAAAGATACAGATGGCGAAATTGGTTATCAATTTATTGATGAAAACAAAATTAAAAAAATCTATCTTGATCAGCAGGTTTATAACGCCTTGGTTGCTGGCAGTTTAGTCATTGCACAAGCACCGCCTTCTTATGCCATATTACCTAAAGCATTGGCTGAACGAATTGATCAAAAAATACAAGGCTTTATTATATGGAATCAATCTGAAAAGAATGATCAAACCACAGACGAAAATGACCCATATGCCGCTTATGTTATTCCTGATGATTTAATGTGGTAAACCCAAACAATATTATTTTCTACTCACTTTTAAATAGGTCATATTATTTATGCAAGTTATGCAACTGGTTCGAGAAATTACTGATTGGACCAATCAGTTCCCTTGGCTTGAGATGTTATCTAGTTTAGGTATTCTTTTATTCACAGCATATGCTTCAAATTTTGTGGCCAAAAAAATAGTAATCCAAGGCATACGTAAAGTATTGTCTAAACTACCTGCTGCACGAAATTCAGTTTTAGTGAACTATCATGTTATTCAACGCTTTGCCAATGTTGTACCTGCGCTTATTATTTTAAATGGCATTGATTCAGTCCCACATTTAACCACGAAGATTGTCTATTTATTACAAATGTTGGCACAGGCTTGGATATTTTTTAGTATTACTCGCACCATCAGTGAATTATTAAACGTATTTCACGCGCTCTATCAGCGCAAACCTACAGCACATAATCGTCCAATTAAAGGCTACTTACAGCTGGTTAAATTGATGCTGTTTATCATTTGTGCACTAATGATTTTAGGCACTTTCTTAAAGAAAGATGTATTTAACTTATTGGCAGGATTCGGTGCGATGGCAACCGTGCTCATGTTGGTCTTTCAAAATACTATTTTATCTTTGGTCGCAAGTGTCCAAATTTCATCTTATGACATGATTCGAATTGGCGATTGGATTGAAATGCCATCATTAAATGCTGATGGTGATGTGATTGATATGTCTTTACATACCATCACAGTGCAAAATTTTGATAAAACCATTACCACAATACCAACCAATAAATTAATCACAGATACATTTAAAAATTGGCGTATTGTACGTGCTGAAAATGTTCGACGAATCAAACGTTCAATCTATATTGATCAAAGCAGTGTTCGCTTTATGACACCTGATGAGCTTAATCGCTTAAAACAATTTTTATTACTGCATCTTTATTTAGACAAAAAAGAAAGTGAAATCAGTGAATTTAATCAAAACTTGGTTGATCAGTCTGAATATAATCAGCGCCGTCTGACCAATTTAGGGACATTTCGAGCTTATGTTGAGTTTTATTTAAAACAAAATCAGCATATTGCCCAAAAAGAATTGCTTATTGTGCGTCAAATGCAACCGACCAGTACAGGCTTACCTCTTGAGATTTATGCATTTACCAATACTGCAATATGGGTTGAATACGAAGCCATTCAATCGGATATTTTTGATCACTTGATTGCAATTTTACCTGAATTTCAATTGAAAATTTATCAAGCACCGACATTACCTTAAACTTGCAGTAAACGATATGATCACGCTTAGGCTTAAACTTTGAGCCTAAGTATGATTATGACACTTTAGCCCATACAACAGGTTCAATGAGTGCCTCTTGTACACGTTGAGGTCGCTTCAAACGAATTAAAGGCAAATATAACGATAAAACATCATCCACATGAACCGATAAAATCTGTTGGTTACTTGGGCTCCACACAGAAGCAATCGTTTGGCTTTGACCTTGCGTCACAGCAAAGATATAAGACTGACCTTTTAAACACAGACGTTTATCTTCAAGAAACAAAGCATGAGACAACCAAGTCTGATTAAGCCAAAGTTGCAGCACATCACCCAAATAAAGCTGCTCTTGGCTGATGAGTGAAAAATGCAATACAGCAGATTCTACAGGCTGATAATATAACTCTGCTGATGTGATAATGCGTTGATAGTTGTCTTGATAAAACTGAAAATGAGAAAAGATTTGCTTGATGGTTAGCTTAGACATAGCAATGCTCCAGTTTAGCCATTTAGTGCTGGCAAGTTAGATTAAATCCACACTGTCTAAAAAATTAGACGATTGATGAGACTTTAATTTAGCAGAATCTTTTGCAAATAAAAATATAAATTTATGAAATTCAAGTAAATGATTAAATAAAAATCAAACGCACTGCAAAAGTTGGCTTTGTACTGCTTTTTACTTGACCCTATATTATATCTCTATATAATTGACCGCAGATTCTCCAATAGCTCAGTCGGTAGAGCGACGGACTGTTAATCCGCAGGTCCCTGGTTCGAGCCCAGGTTGGAGAGCCAAATTTTTAATCTCATATTCCCCAAATGTGAGATTTTTTTTTGTCGATAAAAAAGACACACCAATAAAAAGGCAAGTGAATGAAATCACTTGCCTTTTTAATTTAAGCCGCATGCTCTGGAATGCCGCTATGAAAGCGAAATAATGGGTCTTTACTCAAGATTAAATCTTTTTCAATGGCGCGAAAATGCTCAACTCGCTGCTGAATATCTTCTTTCGGATTTTTCATTTTTGCAGTGGTTGCAATGTCTGTTGCTAATTTTAAATAATCTTCAAAATGGCGAGATTCAGATTTTAATAAATACTGATAATAGCGCCCTAGCTCTTCATCCACCAATGGTGCCAAAGCATGAAAGCGCTCACATGATCTCGCTTCAACAAATGCACCAATCACCAATACATCAACCAATCCTTCAGGTTCATATGTACGTATTTCTTTTCTGAGCCCACCTGCATAACGACCAGCACTTAATGCCTGCCAAGCTTGCCCTCTTTTTTTCATCAAGTTGAGGACTTGCTCATAATGCAGCATCTCTTCACGGACAAGCTGTGCTAGTCTGACTTGTAAATCCTCAAAAAAACTATAGCGAAACATTAAATTCATCGCTGTGCTTGCTGCTTTTTTTTCACAGTTGGCATGATCTTGCATCAAAATATCTAAGTGATTGACTGCTTCATTGAGCCATTCTTTCGGTGTTGTGCATCCTAAAAATTGGATGACAGGCACCATCAATTGATTGTAATCTGTTTGGACCATCTTATCTCTCAGCCACCATCGCTGCTTTCATTTGTTTTACTGCATCAGACAAACCGACAAAAACACTGTCTGCTATGATGGCATGTCCAATGTTAAGTTCATGCATTTCAGGAATTCGTGCAATTGCTGCGACATTTGATAAATTTAAACCATGTCCTGCATTCACGACCAAACCACGCTCATGTGCATAACGAGCTGCATCTTGAATTCGTTGTAACTCATCATGCTGTGCCTGTGCACTGGCTTCTGCATAAGCCCCTGTATGCAACTCAATCGTTTGTGCCCCACATTGTACAGCGGCATCAATTTGTGCAAGATCAGGATCAATAAACAAAGAAACATCACAGCCAATTTGAATAAGCGTTTGAGTTGCTTGCTTAATCTTTTCAAGTTGTCCGACTACATCTAAGCCACCTTCAGTGGTGAGTTCTTCACGACGCTCAGGTACAAAACAAATGTGCTCAGGTTTAATTTCTTGTGCAAAAGTCACCATTTCGTCTGTGACAGCAATTTCTAGATTCATACGAGTTTTTAACACTGGGCGCATGCGTCGTACATCATCATCTTGAATATGTCGACGATCTTCTCGCAAGTGTAAAGTGATCCCTTCTGCCCCTGCTGCTTCACAAATCAAAGCAGCTTGAACAGGATCTGGATATGTTGTGCCGCGTGCTTGTCTTAACGTAGCAACATGATCAATATTCACACCGAGTAAAATCGACATTTTATTTTTCCTATATGATTTTGGTTTGATGATGTTGTATCCAAAGCTGCCTACTTTTGAGCTGACGATCGCCAAGCAGTGCCGAAATAATTTGTCGGTACAGCTTACCTAGCATATTAAGCTGTTCCAAGTTTAAATCGCTTTGTATATCGATATAATGCATTGCCAATATATCAGATCCAGCGAAGGCATTCGTATGCTTTTGCGGGTAAAAACCTTTTCCCATTTCAAATAAATACACTATATTAGGATCAATTGCTTGACCTTGATGATCCACTGAAAAATCAATTTCATAACCAAGTTCTGTAAACAACACATGTTCAAATTGGCGCAACAGTTGTTTTAAAAACAATGGGGCTTCAAGATGTGATGCTAAATATTGTAATTGATGAATAGTATAATGATATTTTTGATATGTTTTTGGATATGGGTCTTCTAAAACGCACAGTTTTAACAACAGCTCATTTAAATAGAAACCACAAAATAGCGCATTGCCTTGCAAAAACAGAGGCTGCTGATCAATTTCAACTTTAGAAAAGCTCTTTAATTCAGAGCGTCCTGATGCTTGTAATTGCACAGGTTGAAATAAAGGTGGGATGGATTGACGTAATACACCGTCAATCCGACCATATTCGACACTAAAAAAATGCACAATATGGCTGCGCTCACGATATTTGCGAGCATGGATCAAATAACCATGCAGAATTTCGTTACGCATTAGTCATCTTTCGATTTTTTATCGTCATCACCATCAGGAATAACCGCACCAACCACAGCAGCCGTTCCCTTTACCACGCCTTTAGTGGCTTTATACGCCACTTTGACAGGAAATGTCACAACACTGGTAATACATCCTTGTAGCATCAACATTGCTGCTAAAACACATATTAATTTTGTCATGACATTTTGCCTTTTATTTTTAAATATCGCTATAACCTAAGCTTTTAAGTGCACGCTCATCATCAGACCAGCCGCCTTTGACTTTGACCCATAACGTTAACATCACTTTATGTTCAAACATTTTTTCCATGTCAATTCGTGCTTCCATGCCGATTTTTTTCAGCTTAGCACCTTTATCACCAATGACAATGGCTTTTTGACCAATTCGATCAACAAAAATTGTGGCATCAATATACATACAGGCAGGTTTAACTTTACCTGTTTTTTCCTTGATGACTGCTTCTTCTGTTTTGAATGATTCAATTTGCACCGTTAAATCATAAGGCAACTCTTCACCAAGCTGACGCATGATTTTTTCACGAATAATTTCACTGGCCAAGAAACGTTCTGAACGGTCCGTGATTTGGTCAAATGAATATAACGGTGGCGCAAAAGGAAGATATTTTTCAATCGATTGTCTTAAGTGATCTAGATTCGCACCACGAAGTGCAGATACAGGTACAATCTCAACAAAGTTCATGAGCTTGGTGCGCTCTTTGATAAGCGGCAATAACGCTTTTTTGTCTTCTAATGTGTCAATTTTATTGATCACTAAAATCACTGGCATTTCAGCATGCGCAAGCTTTTCTAACACCAAGTCATCGTTTTGGGTCCACTTCTGCCCATCAATAACAAATAAGACTAAATTGACATCACGCAATGCAGAATATGCTGCACGGTTCATCATCTTATTCATGACACGCACTTCTTTTTTGTGCATGCCTGGTGTGTCTACATATACCGCTTGCGATTTTTCACGACTATCAATACCTACGATTTTATGACGCGTCGTTTGTGGTTTACG
The DNA here is from genome assembly GCF_900197575.1 of Acinetobacter apis. Lineage (GTDB taxonomy): Bacteria > Pseudomonadota > Gammaproteobacteria > Pseudomonadales > Moraxellaceae > Acinetobacter > Acinetobacter apis. Next base: position 650,592 of record NZ_FZLN01000001.1, read on the forward strand.
TGATGTAATAGAAAGCTTTTGACCCAATAAATGGTTCATTAAAGTTGATTTACCAACATTGGGACGACCCACAATTGCAACAAACCCACTTTTAAAATCTGAAGGAATTTGAATATTTTGCGCGCTAAAAAACTGATCGACTAGATCATTTTTTTCAGGCTGTGCATTGTTATCATCATGTGTTTGATCGGATGACATAGTCATGCAGTTTTTTGCTCCAATAATTTTAAAATTTCAGCTGCAGCTGCTTGTTCAGCAAATCTTCGGCTGCTTCCTTCGCCTAATACACGCGGAAAATCAATAATATGACAAACTACTTGGAAATGCTGATTTGGAGCATCACCTTGAATGTCTGTCACTTCATACATTGGCAGAGGTTTTTTTCTTGCCTGCAAGTATTCTTGCAATCTTGATTTTGGATCTTTTAGTTGATCCGTTGGTTCAATATGACCTAAATATGGGGTATACCACTTTAAAACAATATCTTTTACAAAATCTAAGCTACCGCAATCTAAATAAATTGCACCAATAATTGCTTCTACAGTGTCTGCTAAAATGGACTCACGGTGATGACCACCTGATTTTAGCTCGCCAGTACTCATAATCAAATGATGACTTAACTTTAAATCATTGGCAATTCTGCCAAGCGCCTCTTGTCTCACTAGGCTTGCACGCATGCGGGTAAGCCTACCCTCGTTTTCATGAGGATATGAATGATACAAATAATTGGCGACGATCATTCCTAAAATTGAATCACCTAGAAACTCTAAGCGTTCATAATTATATCGGTGGCTCACAGATCGGTGTGTTAAAGCAAGGTGCAGTAATTCAGCATCTTTAAACTCATAGCCAATTTGTATAGCTAAGCGCTGGCTGCTTAACTTGGACTGTCCTTTGATCAAAACTCTTCTCGAAGGTAAAAACTACATCATTATTTAAAAGGATTACCCATATTATATACAAAATCAAATATGAGTAGCGTGAAGATTGGGTTGTACAGCATCATCTTATAAAAAACTAATTTCTTACTGTGTAAGAAATTGTAGAACATTTTTTAAGAACAAATGATGACATCAAACTTCATTTTACGATAACAAATGAAGGTCATGCTTACGCCTGACCTTCATTTAAATATGTTTCATGGTTATTTTAACATGCTTTTCATCATAAAATCCGACCGAATTAGTCAATTTTACCATTTCGGCTAAAGCTTGGGATCTTCAGACCCGGCTCTTTATGCATCCAAATATAAAACGCACGGCCTGTTAGATTTTCTTCAGGTACAAAGCCCCAAAAACGACCATCTGAGCTTTCGTCACGGTTATCACCCATGGCAAAGTAATGCCCAGCTGGGACTGTCACATCCCAATCACTGCCATTTGAGTGTAAAAAGACTTGACTGTCTTTAGCCACAAATGGAATTAATGATGGATTATTGGTGCTCATTGCATAATTATACTGTTCAATCACTGGATTGCGGTCTTGTAAATGGCGCACCAAATGTTTGTGTTCACCTAATGTTTCTAACGTATAGTTTGCTTTAAATGACGATTGACTGTCTTTTTCACGATTAAAGTCAGTCGCCACAGATGCTATACGCTGACCGTTAATAATCAAAACACCTGATTGGTATTGGATATGATCACCAGGTAAACCAACCACACGTTTAATATAACTCACGCTTGGTTGTAATGGGTAGCGAAATACAATAACCTCGCCACGCTTAGGCTCACCAATATCAATGATTTTTTTATTCAGTGCAGGCAGTTTAATGCCATAATCAAACTTATTGACTAAGATAAAATCACCTGTCTCTAGAGTAGGTACCATGGAGTCAGATGGAATATTAAATGGTTCATATAAGAATGATCTGAGCACTAGAACAAACATAAGAACTGGCCAAAAATCATAAGCCCATGCAATGATAAAGTTTTCGTTACCACGCCCTTTATTTTCACGCTGCTTGAAAATAAATTTATCAAGCAACCATATTGCAAATAAAATGAGTGCTGCAGGAACGAGCAATAAGTTTGTGAAATCAAAATCCATGGGCTTTCTACACCTTATTTTTTATCAATTTGTAATGCTGCAAGGAAGGCCTCTTGTGGTACTTCCACATTACCCACCTGCTTCATTCGTTTTTTACCTTCTTTCTGTTTAGAAAGTAATTTCTTCTTCCGTGATACATCGCCGCCATAACATTTTGCTAGAACGTTTTTACGCATTGCTTTTACAGTGGAACGCGCAATAATTTGTGCTCCAATCGCAGCTTGAATTGCAACATCAAACATTTGTCTTGGAATCAGTTCTTTCATTTTTTCGACAAGCGCATTACCACGATGGCGAGATTCATCGCGATGACAAATCATGGCTAAAGCATCCACTTTATCGCCATTGATTAATACATCAACCTTAACGAGGTTTGAGCTTTGAAAGCCAGTGAAGCTATAGTCTAATGATGCAAAACCACGTGAACATGACTTTAATCGATCAAAGAAATCCATGACCACTTCTGCCATTGGAATATCAAATACAATCGAAACTTGGTTACCTAAAAACTTCATGTCTTTTTGTACACCACGGCGTTCAATTGCAAGCGTAATGACGTTACCTAAATATTCTTTTGGCACTAAAATATGGCATTCTGCAATTGGCTCTCTTAAATCTTCAACCAAACTGCCATCTAACATTTTTGATGGACTGTCAATATAAACTGTTTCACCTTTTTTAGTGACAGCTTCATAAATCACAGTAGGTGCAGATGTGATGAGATCTAAATTGTATTCACGCTCTAAACGTTCTTGCACAATTTCCATGTGAAGCATGCCTAAGAAGCCACAGCGGAAACCAAAACCAAGCGCATCAGAACTTTCAGGTTCGAAGAATAATGCAGAGTCGTTAATTTGTAGTTTTTGTAGTGCTTCACGAAATGGTTCGAAGTCACTGGCATCAATTGGGAATAAGCCTGCATATACCTGTGGCTTGACCTTTTTAAACCCAGGTAATGACGCAACTTCAGGTGTATTCACCAATGTAATGGTATCACCCACTGGCGCACCAAAGATATTTTTGATCCCAGCAATAATAAAGCCGACTTCACCTGCTTCAAGTGCTCCAGTCTCTGTATGCTTTGGACTAAACACACCTACTGAAGTAATCACATGTGAGTTACCCGTCGACTTAACCAGCATTTTATCGCCTTTTTGTACACGACCATGCTTAATACGCACAAGCGATACAACGCCAAGATAGTTATCAAACCATGAGTCGACAATCAATGCTTGTAATGATGCATCACGATCACCTTCTGGCGCAGGAATAACTTCAACGAGGCGTTCTAATACACCTTCAACACCTAAACCTGTTTTTGCAGAACATGTCGGTGCATCAACCGCTTCAATGCCAATAATCTCTTCAATTTCTTGAATCACACGTTCAGGTTCAGCCTGAGGCAAATCAATTTTATTTAAAATTGGCAGTACTTCTAGGCCCTGATCAATTGCGGTATAGCAGTTTGCAACAGATTGCGCTTCGACGCCTTGAGCTGCATCGACAACCAACAAAGCCCCTTCACAAGCTGCAAGTGAGCGCGAGACCTCATAAGAGAAGTCGACGTGCCCCGGAGTATCAATAAAGTTTAATTGATACTCTTCTCCATTGGGATGCGTGTAATACAAGGTCACTGACGCTGCTTTGATGGTAATACCACGCTCACGCTCAATATCCATTGAATCTAAGAATTGCGCTTGCATTTCACGATCTTGCAAGGCACCACACATTTGAATAAAACGATCTGCTAAGGTCGATTTACCATGGTCAATATGCGCAATAATTGAAAAGTTACGGATATTATTGATATTGACAGACTTTTTTGCTACAGCCATAAAAAACTCAAATACGATGTACACACTGATGTACTGAAAAATTCAGAGTACCTTCGTCGTGTATAAATTGGAATACATTAATTGTCGCACAGTATAAAGCATCACTGTTTAAAAACACATTATTTGTGAGAAATTTGTTTGACATGCCTTTGGTTTAACGATAGCACAGTTATGCTTAGGCTATTTAAACAACCTACTAAAGATAAACAAAACAGTCGATTAAACCTCTAAAACAGGCTCTGTCACGAGAATAGGTAGTTTTGTATCACGACCGACCAAATAAGCACAATCTGCCAAGGCCAACATTTCTTGATCCTCAAAACTATTGCCATAGGCATAAATCACATCATAATCGGATAAATTATACGCTTGTAAAATGCGTTTTTTCTTTTCAATACCACTACAATCTGCAGTGGCATAGTGCCCTGTAAACAGCCCTTTAGATACTTCAACATCAGTACAAATTAACTGCATTTTTAACAGTTCAGCCAAAGGTGTTAGGTAGATGTTTAAAGATGCAGACACCAAAACCACATCATGTCCTAAAGCCTGATGTTGTCTGAGCTGTGCCAATAGTTTGGGGTCTAAATCTGCCAGCAAAGATATTGCATATTGAGCACCTGCTTGAGAAACATGTGCTTCTTTTTGCTGTGCAAACATCGCTTTAAACAACAGTTTGCGCATATCAGGCGGAGAATATAAACCTAAATAATACTTATTGATCCATGGCAACAAAAAGACGCCTTTTTTTAATACATAACGGCGCCCCAATACATAAAAAACAAAGCCTGTAAAACTGTCTTTTAAATACAATGTGCCATCAAAATCAAAAAAAGCGATGTTCTTTTTAACTGCTGCCATGAATATCTAACCACACCTTATTTTGCTCGTCGCATACAAGATTCATATCGTGTATTCACTCTTGATGCATACCAATTTGTATTGTAGTCACGGCTTAGTTTCGGCCCTGAAATGACCACTTGAGGCATAATAGCATATGCAAGCTTCTTACCGGTTTTTTCTAAATACTGACTTTTAAGTGCAAGATACGTCTGTGTATTTTCAAAATCTACTTCTTTTTCCTTTTTCAAGTCTGAACGCACTTGTTTGGCTGTAATGACTACCCCGTTTTGTGCAAACAACTTGTTAATTGCAATTTCAGATTGACTTTTGGCTGACTGAACATCTTCATTTTTATTGTATAGCAACAGATCACCATCTAAATCAAGCTTAGTTTCTGTTAATTTAGCCAATGCTTGTTGCACTGCTGCATTACGGCTTGAATACATCCCTGAGTTGTAATCCGCAAAGCGGTAAATTTGTTTGCTGTATTTTGCATCATACTGCATTAAACGGTGTATGCCGTAATATAAACCGCCGTTTTGGGTATATAGGTCATCACGAAGGTCATTAATATTTAAATTATTGCGTTCATGTGCTTTCGCATAATGAATATGGACTTGCATCGAACCTAATGTATTAATTGGGTTCATCTTCTCTGCAATATCTTGCCCAACTAATCTTGCCGCATCTGTAAATGCGCTCACATGATAATGTTTAGTCATGTAATCAAAAATTTGACGATATAATACATCAAGGTCTTTTTCAGTTTTAACCTTTTTCATTTGACTTAAATAACTGTTTTCTTTGCTAGGCTGTGTTTTCAACACATCTTGAAAATACTTAGCCACAGGTATGCCAAGGCGTTCGCCAAGTTTATCTGAAAATTTCTCTTCTAAGCGATTATTAACTTCTTCTACCGCTGTTCTGCCCAAATTCGGAACTTGTGGATTGGCTACAAAATTAGACTCTTGGTCAACCACAGCAATAATGGTGCAGACATTTTGCTTCGAACGCTCAATCTTCAATTCATCCATAATTTGCTGAATATCTTTTGCCCAAGACAAACGATTTTGCACCCTTGATGGAATTAAATTTCTAATATTTTTTTCACCCAAGACAGGTGTATCATCTTTAGCCAATAAAGAATGATCTCCACATGCCGCCAGCCCTATCGCAAGGACCAAAACACTGGTCAAACGAGAAAAATAGAAACAGCTTTTCATACAAAGAAACTCAAAAAATAGTATAAGAAACAGGCAAGAGACTGGCCAGATGGCAGAATTGTAGATGTTTTTAAGCAGGATGTATATGGATTTTGTCAAGCGTATCCAGCCTGACTGATTTATCAAATGGTTTATTTTGAGTATAATATAATACCGCAAGCCAATTTAGGTTTCATATGAAATTACACCTCTCCCCAACTGAACCTAAAATCTCAATTATTTCAACAGATCACAATGGAAATTCAAAAGAACAAGATGTCACTTATGACAGCTTACTGCTGACCAGCGCCTTAATTTCTATGTTTCATGATGGTTCAGTGACAGTCAATAGTACAGATGGCAAACCCATTTTTGATATGACCATTACCTACCATGACAATTGATAAGAAAAGTAAGCGTTATTTTAAATAACGCTTACTTTAATTTAATTAATACAGCGCCATTTGATCGCGATGGATCATTTCAAGTGACCCTACCACACCAAATGCACCCAATACTTGTTGTACTTTTTCAGTTGACAAGCCTTTAACCATATTGGCATAACGCGAACTGAAATTTACACGCCCAACAGCCACGCGTAGTCCATGCTGATCGACACACTCAACAACATCACCACGTTCAAAATGGCCTTTAACCACTTGTACGCCCACAGGCAATAAACTGCGATGTTGTTCTTTAATCGCTTTGATCGCACCTTGATCTAAAATCAAACTGCCTGCTGTTTGTAGGTGCGCAGCAAGCCATTGTTTTCTCGCTGTGATTGGATCTTCATCCACGACAAATAGTGTGCCCAATGCTTCGCCTTGGATTAAACGTGATAACACATGGTCACTGTCACCGCTTGCGACAATAGTTGGACAACCTGAACGTGCAGCTAACCGCGCAGCACGTACTTTGGTTACCATACCACCACGACCCAATGCACCACCGTCACCTGCCATTGCAAATAACTCATCATCTAGCGCAGGCACTGTTGACAAAAGCTCAGCATCAGGATGTGAGCGTGGATCTGCATTAAACATACCTTGCTGATCTGTTAAAATCACCAATAGATCAGCATTAACCTGACCTGCAACCATTGCAGCTAAAGTGTCATTATCACCAAATTTAATTTCACGCGTTGACACCGTGTCATTTTCATTGATGACAGGAATCACTCGCCAATCGATTAAATGCTGCAAAGTATGGCTGGCATTTAAATAACGTTTGCGATCAGTTAAATCATCATGCGTCAACAGTACTTGAGCAGATTGAATCTGCTGTTCTGCTAAAATACTTGACCATGTTTGGATTAAACCCATTTGTCCAATCGCAGCACAGGCTTGTAAGCTTGGCAAATCATTTGGCCGTTCAGCCAATTTCATTCGAACCACACCCTCAGCCACAGCACCTGAAGAAACTAAAATGATTTCTAAACCTGCATGGTGTAGTTGGCTGATTTGATGCGCCCAATGGGAAATCGCATCTAAATCTAAGCCTTGTCCATTTGCTGTAAGCAATGACGAACCAATTTTCACTACAATGCGTTTACAATCATTGAATTGTCGATGTCCATTGACGACCTTTACCATATTTCCCTCAAGCACTTAGCGGACGTATAACACTTCCATTTCACCATCTTCGTCATCATCTTCAAAGTCGTCATTACCGTCTTCACGCTGTGATCTACGCATTTCACGATAAGCTTCTTTGGCTGCCAAGGTTTGCTCACGTGTTTCTGCTTCAAGCTGATCACGAAATGCTTGCATTTCAGCTGCATATTCAGGGTTTTCAGCTTCTTTTTCACGCTGTTGTTCGATTTGGTCCATGAGATAATACACCACTTCTTTGGTGCCTTCTGACATCAAACCTGATGTTCTAAACACAGGACCATCCCATTTCAGCTCAGTAATAATATGCTGACACCATTCATCACGGGCGCTTTCTTCTAATTGGTCTAGTTTGTTTAATACCAATACCACTGGCAACTTCGTTAATGCCTTAGAAAACTTATTCAACTCTTTCATAATGGCTTTTGCATTATGAATTGGGTCTGAACCATCAATCGGTTGTACATCAACAATATGTAGTAAAACACGGGTTCTCGCCAAATGCTTCAAGAAGCGAATACCAAGCCCTGCACCTTCTGCTGCACCTTCAATCAAACCTGGAATATCGGCCATAACAAATGAACGATGACGGTCAGCATCAACCACACCTAAATTAGGCACCATGGTGGTAAATGGATAATCGGCAACTTTTGGTTTTGCAGCAGATACTGCACGAATAAATGTAGATTTACCCGCATTTGGCATACCCAATAAACCAACATCGGCCAACACTTTCAATTCTAAGCGGATTTCACGAAATTCACCTTTGATCCCTGTGGTGAATTTACGTGGTGCACGGTTGGTTGATGATTTAAAGTGCGTATTGCCTAAACCACCATCACCACCTTGAGCCACTAAAACGCGCTGACCACTTTGAGTCAAATCGCCAATAATATCGCCTGAATCAATATCCACCACAGTGGTTCCAATTGGCACACTTAAAATTACATCAGGAGCACCACGACCCGCACAATTTGCGCCTGAACCATTTTTACCACGTTCACCACGAAATTTACGGATATAACGATAGTCTACTAATGTGTTGGCATTATCATCTGCTTCCACATAAATACTCCCACCTCGGCCACCATCACCACCGTCTGGCCCGCCAAATGGAACAAATTTTTCACGGCGAAAACTGGCCACGCCATTGCCTCCGTCGCCAGCCTCTACAGTAATGACTGCTTCATCAACAAAACGCATTTGCCAATCCTCTAACTTTTTTCAAACCATTAATGGTGCATATTGTACCTTATTTCCGCCTGATTGATATGCTCATTTATTTTATATCCATCATCATGCGCCAATTTAAAGCAAAATTGCTGCATATTCATGCCACTTGGTCATCAATTATTGATAGGACAATACGCAACATTTTAAGTTATTTTTTAGATAATGATTTTTTTTGCTGGGCAATACGTACATTATATTGATGTTTTTTATATAAATGAATAGATCCTTCTACCACAAGCAGTGCCACAGCACACCATATTGGAATATAAGTCAGTAAGTCTTCAGATGATATTTTCTCACCAATCGCAAAAGAAGCCAAAGCAAGTAAAACAGGTTCTAAATAACTTAATAAGCCAAATAGCACCATGGGCAAATAACGACTGGCTAAGATATACGACCCTAATCCCACAGCACTTAATATGCCAAGGCCTGTAATAATCAAAATCAAACTGGGTTGCTCAAACACAATAGACCAAGGCTGATGCCATGTCGAAACAAAATAAAATGCGACAGGTAAAGCAAATAGATTATCAAGCCAAAAACCACCCAAGTGGTCTGTCTGGATTAAACGGCGCAAGAAGAAGTAAGCAGAATATCCAACCGCAACCAATACTGTTTCCCATGCAATTGCGCCAGCTTGCCAAACTTGATGTCCCACACCAAGCACAGCACATGCCACAGCCACGCGTTGCCAAATAGAAAGTTTTTCTTTATAAAAAACAGCACCGACCAAGACCAAAACCAACGGCAATAGGAAATAACCGAGCGAAACTTGCATGCCACGGCCATTCATGGGACCCCATAAAAACAGCCACAATTGCACACCACCCAAAGCCGATGTTGCTAAAATACCAAGCAGTAACATCGGCTGCCGCTGTACACGGCGCAATGTCTCCCAAATGCGATGCAAATCTTTAGTCAAATACATGAATAAAGTCAAAAATGGCAGCAATGCGATCATGCGCCAACCAAATACTTGTACACCATTAAATTGATGTAATAATTGACTATAAAAATATAAAACACCAAATACACTTGATGCCAACACAGAAAATATAATTCCTTTTCCCATGGATCCCTCGATGACAAGCACATTGTTCCATGCTTTTTGTATAACAAAAATAAAAAAGCACTTTTGTACAAGACAAAAATGCTATCTAACCGTGCCGTGTGACTATGTTACTGCTCTGTTTGTGGTGTCAAATTAAAATCAGACACATCATAGCCAATTTTTTTGGCATATTTTACATAGTCATTCCATACATCTGGCTTAATTTTCGCGGTGCGGGACAATAGCCAAAGGTATTTACGCTCAGGGTCACCCACAAGCGCAGTTTGGTATTGATCATCAATTTTTAAAATCCAATAATCACCACGTCCAATCGGTAACCAACGAATTGCATCAGGTAAAAAACTGACTTTCAGCTGACTATTTCTGGGCGCATTCATGACAAATGCTTCACCTCGGGCTACATTTTTAACCCCACCCTTTTTCTCACAGCTATTTTCCACATCCACATTACCATCGACATTTAATGTGTATGTCGCTTGAACATTTTTCAAACATTCACGCTGAAAGAACATGGGTTTTCGCGCTATTTCATACCAACTGCCCAAATATTTTTCAATGCTAATATAGGGTACTGTTTCAATCGGTGTAGCATCATCATCAGCTGCCAAAGCATATGAAGACAAAATCGTGAGCAACCATAGCGCCATCATTTGAATCAGAATGTTGTTATACTTTTTTTTCATCATCATTCACTCTTATTTTTTGCTCAAAATAGCGAAAAACCCATTAAAAAACGACTTCTTTATGTAAAGCAAACTTACTTTAACGCATTGGATTTTAAAAGAACAATCTCATCACGAATTTTAGCCGCTTGCTCAAACTGTAACTCTTTTGATGCCTTGATCATATCTTTTTCCAACTTGCTAATACGTTTAGCAAACAGTTTCGGGTCAGAGACAATATATTGCTGATCTGCAGTTAAACGGTTGTCTTCAATTAACACGACATCCGCATCATCAGAAAACACTTCGCCTGTATCAATATCTTGTTTGTTTTGTCGGATGGTACTTCTTGGGGTAATCCCATGCTTGAGATTAAATTCAATTTGTTTTTCACGGCGTCTTTCTGTCTCTTCTATGGCCTTACGCATAGAGTCAGTCACCCGATCACCATATAAGATGGCTTTACCGTTGACGTTACGTGCCGCACGTCCAATCGTTTGAATCAGCGAACGTTCTGAACGCAAAAAGCCTTCTTTGTCTGCATCTAAAATTGCAACCAAAGAGACTTCAGGCATATCAAGACCTTCTCTCAATAAGTTAATCCCCACCAAAACATCATAAATTCCTGTACGCAACTCATGAATGATTTTAACGCGCTCTACTGTGTCAATGTCTGAATGCAAATAAGCAACTTTCACTTGGTATTCTTTTAAGTAAGAGGTTAAATCCTCAGCCATGCGTTTGGTTAACGTCGTAATTAAAACACGTTCATTAATTTCACGGCGTAAATAAATCTCTGATAACACGTCATCGACTTGTGTTAATACAGGACGTATTTCAATTTCCGGATCAATTAAGCCTGTCGGGCGTACCACCTGTTCGACCACTTGCTCAGATTGATCTAATTCATAATTGGCAGGTGTTGCACTCACATAAATCGTAGTTGGTACAATACGCTCCCACTCATCAAATTTCATTGGACGGTTATCAAGTGCGCTTGGCAAGCGAAAACCATAATTAACAAGGTTTTCTTTTCTTGACCGATCTCCCTTATACATGGCACCAATTTGTGGCACAGTGACATGTGATTCATCAATGATGAGTAAAGCATCTGCAGGTAAATAATCAAATAACGTCGGTGGTGGGTCACCCGGCAGACGTCCAGACAAATGACGAGAGTAGTTTTCAACCCCATTGGTATAGCCTAACTGTTGAAGCATCTCAATGTCATAACGTGTTCTTTGCTCGATACGTTGTGCTTCAAGTAATTTATCGTGCTGTTTAAAAAAGGCCAACTGCTCTTTTAATTCTTCTTTAATGGTGCCAATTGCACGCTGTAAATTGTCTTTGGGGGTAACGTAGTGAGTCTTTGGATAAATGGTAATTCGTGGCACACGGCTAATCATTTTTCCGTTAATTGGGTCAAACCAACGAATTGAATCGATTTCATCATCAAACAATTCAATGCGAATCGCATTTTGATCTGATTCTGCGGGGAAAATATCAATAATTTCACCACGGATTCGGTAAGTACCACGTAAAAACTCTAAATCATTACGGACATATTGCATTTCCACCAAGCGTCGAATAATTTCATCACGGCTCACTCGATCATGCTCAACCACATGCAAAATCATTTTCATATAAGCTTCATGGTCACCCAAACCATAAATAGCTGAGACAGATGCCACAACAATGGCATCTTTACGCTCTAATAATGCACGAGTAGCCGACAACCGCATTTGGTCGATATGGTCATTAATTGCAGAGTCTTTTTCGATGAATGTGTCTGAGGACGGTACATAAGCTTCAGGCTGATAATAGTCATAATAGCTGACAAAATATTCAACTGAATTGTTTGGGAAAAATGATTTAAACTCACTATACAACTGCGCAGCCAATGTTTTATTGTGCGCCATAATAATGGTTGGGCGTTGCAATTGAGCGATCACATTGGCCATGGTGTATGTTTTACCAGACCCTGTGACACCAAGTAGCAATTGCTTTTGCATGCCTTGCCGAATACCTGTGACCAGCTTTTCGATGGCTTGAGGCTGATCTCCTGCAGGCTCATAACTGGTGGATAACTGAAAAGGTTGCTGCTCGCTCAAGATGTTCTCTCTTTTTTAATATTAATAATTAGATATGATGCAGAATAAATGTAAATATTTGACGTGTATCATTGACCATAGCTTAGCTTCAATGACAATATAAAATCAAATGGAGAAACAAAAATAATGACGTATCAATACCATGATGAAACCATCATTCACACGTTACCTGAAAGCACGGTGTTTGTCTTTGGTAGCGACTTAAAAGGACAACATTCAACAGGCGCAGCACGTATTGCAGTACGGCATTTTGGTGCATTAATTGGCGTTGCAAAAGGTTGGTCAGGGCAAAGCTTTGCTATTCCTATTTTAGATGAAGATTTAGAGCCATTACCGCTTGCACAAATTGCAGCATATATAGATGATTTTAAAATTTATACTCAAAACCATCCGCAGCATTATTATTTTATTACAGCACTCGGTTGTGGAAGCGCAGGTCATGCTGTTGCACATATTGCCCCTTTATTCAAACACGTCTCTGACAATGTGATTCTACCCTATTCATTTTATCCATATATAGATGAGCATGCGAAAGAAGCTTATCCGGATATTACCCGTGATTTTCTCAAAACCATTTTGGATCATGACTTGGTGTTGGCTGATGATGTCACAGCTGAGCTCAATAAAACATCGCTATCTATGGCGCATCAAGCGATTGCAGAGCAAGTGATTGAACATAATCTTTACCCAGAAGATCACCTTGGACGTGGCAGGGTTCATGAAGTTCAAGATATTGTAGCGCGTTTAAAAAATTATGATGCAGACTTTAACGCATTATTTGATGATGGGCATGCCAATGAGCTCATTGGTGGAGTCGTGTTGGCGCTCATGGAGCTGTATCAATTTACAGAGCAAGAATTACTCGCTGTGTGGCAACAAAACCTGCACATACAACATCCGATTCATCGCCCTAATCATGGACTCACCAAATCAGTTTAAGGGCTGACTTGGTGGATCTTTTTGGTCATTAGCCTTGTCTTGCTTTAAAACGAGGATTGGACTTACAAATCACATAAAGTTTACCGCGGCGACGAACTATCTGACAGTCTGCTGCACGCTTTTTTGCACTTTTTAATGATGATACTACTTGCATAGAGGCACTCCTTTTAAAATGTTATATTATAACATAACACTAAAGAGCTAAAATAAAAACCCTATTCCTAGGGTTTTATCAGCGTCATGTGGTTATCTTTTACCAAATGAACGGCGTGTACCACGTGGTGCAGCCCAAGTTCGGTCAGCATACTGTTTGTCTTTTGGTCTGACCTGATTGTGTACAGCATCTTCAGTATCTTGGATTTCTTTTGGCATTGGAAAAGGCAGTGCAACCTTTTTTTTGGTTTTCGCATTCATGAATTGAACCTACAGTTTCAACATAGCGCGGTATTCTAAACCTATTTACCAGGTTAAGCAGAATAAATTTTGCTTATTTTGTAAGTGATTATCTCTAAAGCCATCTTCTCTTTTGCTCATCTGTGGTAATTTCATGATGCATAATCTTCATTTTTCAGCGCCATATAAAGTTTTTTTGAATTAATTTTCAAAAAAATATTGAATCTCTGCCCAATTGAAAGAACTTTTCAGAAAACAGGCATATTTAGACAAGATATTTATGTAAAATCATTCATACTAAATAAATACGATCAAATTAAACATGTACCCTCCATGTCAAATTTTAATCGCATACTGATGAAATGCTTACCCAGCATGGTTTTTCATTGTTATTTCACCCTAAATAACACCAAAAATAGTATTTCCGCCCCTTTTATTATTGATATAAGTGCTGATTCATATGGCCCATTCTGAACCTCAAACCACAACACCACCTAATTCTAAAGTTCGTGTTTTATTTGCGAGCCTCGTGGGTACAACAATCGAGTTTTTTGATTTTTATATCTATGCCACAGCTGCTGTGTTGGTCTTTCCTCACCTGTTTTTTCCATCAAGTAGTGGTGGTGCTGCAACGCTTCAATCATTGGCTGTGTTTGCAGTTGCCTTTATTGCTCGCCCTGTGGGTGCTGCTGTATTTGGTCACTTAGGCGATCGAATAGGACGTAAATCCACATTAGTGGCTGCCTTATTGCTGATGGGGCTGTCTACAGTCTGTATTGGTCTACTCCCAACTTATGAACATATTGGCATTATTGCGCCTTTATTGCTCATCCTCTGCCGTTTAGGACAAGGGCTTGGTTTAGGTGGTGAATGGAGTGGTGCAATATTGCTTGCCACTGAAAACGCACCTCCAGGTCAACGTGCATGGTATGGAATGTTCCCACAACTTGGCGCGCCCTTAGGTTTTATTTTAGCAACAGGCTCTTTCTTGTTGCTTGGCGCAGTCATGTCAAATGAGCAGTTTTTACAATGGGGCTGGCGTATTCCCTTCATTGCAAGTTCTCTCTTGGTCTTTTTAGGTTTATATATTCGTTTAAAGCTACACGAAACACCTGCTTTTCAACGCGTACTTGATAAACAAAAAGAAGCTAATATCCCCTTTAAAGAAGTATTTGTGCGTCATTCTAAAACATTGTTGTTAGGTACGATTGGTGCAATTTGTACTTTTGTTTTGTTTTATTTGATGACTGTATTTGCATTGAATTGGGGAACCACTGCTTTACACTATAGCCGTAGTGATTTCTTAAAGATGCAACTGATCGCAACCGGTTGTTTTGCGCTATTTATTCCTGTATCGGCTATTCTTGCCGAAAAATTAGGTCGACGAACCACATCAATTGCAATTTGTGTGTTGGCTGCAGTATTTGGATTGTTTTTTCAATATTTCTTTATTGCCAATGAGCCACTTCATATTTTAATGTTTTTATGTATTGGTTTATCGATTATGGGACTCAGTTATGGTCCTATTGGTACTGTTTTGTCAGAAATTTTTCCAACATCTGTGCGTTATACAGGCTCTGCTTTGGCGTTTAATTTGGCAGGAATTTTGGGCGCTTCATTTGCCCCATTAATTGCAAGTCATCTTGCGCAACAATATAGCATTGCTGCTGTAGGGTATTATTTATCAGCGGCTGCAATCATTTCTTTAATTGCATTTATGTTTTTACAAGAAACTAAAAAAGTAGATGTGAATCAGCAAATCTAATTAAAACCATGTGGTGGTGTAAGCGCTATTTTATGTGCTTACACCACAGTGAAAAATAATACTAATCAATTTGCCTCCATGTAATATCTTCGTCTTCTCTAGACAATGTAAAGGTAAAACCATCATCTGCTTTGACTAAATAACGACTGGTTGATGTATGGATGATTTTGAATAATACGCCTTTGGCGTAAGAAATCGTAGGATACCCTTCTTTTTTTATTTCTATTGGTGCTAACAATTCTACAATTAAGTTGCTCACATGCTCTCCATTTGGCAAATATTTGCTTAATATAAAAGATTTATGATCGCTCAAATAAGCGTTAAACCAAGTTCATTATATATATATAATTATTTTTAAAGATATATTTAATTAAATTAAACGGCGTATATCATCATATACGCCGTATTTGACCTGTTTAATATTAAATTAAGCAGGTTCTGCAGTTTGGTCTTGGAACACGTTTAATTCCAAGCCCACTTCCTTACCATTTTCTTTTTTCACAGATACAGCAACATTACCACCTTGCGCTGCCAATTCACCAAATAGAATCATTTCTGCCAATGGCTTTTTCAAGTGCTCTTGAATCAGACGCTGCATTGGACGTGCGCCCATCAATTGGTCATAACCATTTTTCGCCATCCATTGACGTGCACTTTCGTCCACATCAAGTACAACTTTCTTATCATCTAACTGCGCTTGTAATTCTGTTAAGAATTTATCAATCACTGATTCAACAATGCTAAATGGTAATGCTTTAAATTGTACAGTCGCATCTAAACGGTTACGGAACTCAGGTGCAAAGGCTTTTTTCATTGCATCTTGATTGTCATTGCTATGGTCTTGTTCAGTAAAGCCAATACTTGAACGAGTAATACTTTCTGCACCAATATTGGTGGTTAATACCAAGATCACATTACGAAAATCTGATTTACGCCCATTGTTGTCTGTTAATGAACCATGATCCATGATTTGTAACAGCAGATTAAATACATCAGGGTGTGCTTTCTCAATTTCATCAAGCAATAACACGCTATGCGGATTTTTATGCACCGCATCTGTCAGCAAACCACCTTGATCAAAACCCACATAGCCTGGAGGTGCACCAATTAAACGTGATACAGCATGGCGCTCCATATACTCCGACATATCAAAACGAATCAGCTCTAAACCGAGCAATTTAGCAAGTTGTTTGGTGACTTCTGTTTTACCGACCCCTGTTGGGCCTGCAAATACAAAACTACCAATTGGTTTATTCGGTGACTTTAATCCTGCGCGTGATAGTTTAATCGCGGATGATAACGCAGCAATGGCCTCATCTTGACCAAACACCACGCGTTTTAAGTCACGATCAAGATGCTGAAGTACAGACTTATCATCTTTTGATACTGTTTTTGGTGGAATACGTGCAATTTTTGCAATAATATCTTCAATATTCTCAACAGTAATCCGTGTCTTCTTCTCTTCTGTTTGCAAACGACGCTGCGCACCTGCTTCATCAATCACATCAATGGCTTTATCAGGTAAAAAGCGATCATTAATAAACTTAGCAGACAGTTCGACAGCCACATTTAGAGCTTGGTCATCATATTCAACACCATGAAACTCTTCAAAGCGATTTTTAAGACCCTGTAAAATTTCAACAGTTTCACTGATACTTGGCTCATTCACATCGATTTTTTGGAAACGACGCGATAAAGCATGATCTTTTTCAAAGACTTGACGGTGCTCTTGGAATGTTGTTGAACCAATGCATCGTAATGTGCCATTAGATAATGCAGGCTTAATTAAGTTTGATGCATCCATGGTGCTGCCCATACTTGAACCTGCACCAATAATCATATGAATTTCATCAATAAACAGAATTGCATTGGGATTTTTCTTTAATGCATTCAGTAAGTGCTTTAAGCGTTTTTCAAAATCACCACGATATTTGGTTCCTGCCACCAATGCACCAATATCTAAGCTATAGATTTCTGCATCTGCAAGTGGTTTAGGCGCTTTGCCATTGACAATTAACCATGCAAGACCTTCTGCAATTGAAGTTTTACCCACACCTGGATCACCAACCAATAATGGATTGTTTTTACGGCGACGGCATAGAATTTGCGCTGTACGCTCAATTTCTTTTTCACGACCGATCAGTGGATCTGTTTTGCCTTTACTTGCTTCAACATTCAAATTTGAAGTATATAGCTCAAGCGCACTGTCCGTGGTTTCTTTGCCATTGGCTTCAACATCATTGTCATCAGATGCATCATCTTGCGATTGATTTTTTGCACCGCCATGCGCTAGATATTGGGTCAAAGTCAAGCGGTTAATCTGATGGCGTTTTAATAGATATACAGCAAATGCATCACGTTCTGAGTACATCGCCACTAAGACATCTGCGCCTTCTACTGTGCGATCACCGCCACTCGATTGCACATGGAAAATAGCACGCTGCAAAATGCGATCAAAGCTTTCCGTTGGGTGCGGAGCTTGTTCGCTGTGCTCACCCAATTTTGGTGTATGTTGTTCAACATACTCTTCAAGCTCTTTTCTCAAGACAATAATATCTGCACCGCATGCTTTTAAGGCATTGACAGCAGAGTCATTGTCTAACAATGCAAGCAGTAAGTGTTCAACGGTAAGAAATTCGTGTCTTTTTTGTCGAGCCATGCTTACGGCTAAACGTAAAGACACCTCTAATTGACGACTGAGCATATCATCACCTTATTGTTTTGGCTCAATCTGACAAAGTAACGGATGACCTTGAGACCGAGCATAATTATTGACTTGATTCGCTTTTGTCTCAGCAATATCTCTTGGATAAACACCAGCGACGCCTTTTCCTTCATAATGTACAGTTAGCATTACTTCGGTGGCTTGGTCAAGATTCATTGCAAAAAATAGTTGTAAAATTTCAATAACAACATCCATCGGCGTATAGTCGTCATTTAATAAAAAGACGATATATAACGGCGGACGTTTTAGTTCAGGCGGTGCCACTTTGACATCTAAATCTCCCTCATCATGCTGATCACTTGATTGATCAGAGAGTTGAATATGCCAATCGGTATAGCCTGTGTTGCCAAATGACGCTTTTAGCTCATTTAGATTCACTTTTTTGGTTGAACTACGCATAAAATTTGATTTCATATCTATTGGGTTTTTGCCTCAGCTTGAGGCACATCGGAAACAAATGCAGGTGGGGTTGATATAGGTTGACCACGTAACCAATTAAAGCGTTTAATTTCAGTTAAACCGCCATTCACACGCACCTCAATAAATTGCGGTACAAAACCTTTTGGCATGGTCCAGCGCCCTGTTAAACGCTCAAAGTTTTCAAAGTTATAACGATTGTCTTCCATCGGAATAACTAAAGTTTCACCTGAACGAATTAAGCGCAATTCAACTGTGCCTACAGCAGGTCGCTGACTTGGACTCACTTGAAGTAAGTCAAGCTGATATTCAAAAGCATCTTCTGTGATTGGTCGAACACTTAAATTTTGTACAGTTAGAGCAATACCACCACGCTGTTTTAGCGTGGTACGGTAAATTTGATTTTGCGTTTGTGCAATGGATAAATCGGCTTTACTTTCAGTGAGCGCATGTGTGAGATGACTTGTGTTAGTCACCGCAACATCACGCTCTTGTGTTGCTATATTAAAGCTCTTATTTAAAGAACTCAAAGTTTCTTTTTGTTTCTGAACAACACCCATTAACTCTTCAGCATCAGCACTGTAGCCTGCAACAGTTAAACCTTGCCGATGACCAACAGAATAACCAAGTGCAATTCCCCCGACAAACAAAACAAGGCTACCTAACACAAGATATTTATGTGCTTGAATAAAGTTGGGTTTGGCAGTTTTGCTCATCGGCTTAGATGCATCCTCAAGCGATTTATCTGTCATTTTTTATTCTCAATATTCATGATCATGTCCATTAAACAAAATCATACCTTGTTCGCTTATGGTAATAAAGCAATACCCGTTAAACCTAAGTTTTCGCTTAAACCGCACATAATGTTCATGTTTTGAACAGCCTGACCTGCAGCACCTTTCACCAAATTGTCTTGAACCACTACAATCACAAGCTTATTCGGCTGTATTTTGGTCAGGGACATACGCAGCATATTTGAACCACGCACGCTACGCGTATCAGGCACACTGCCTTGTGGCATCACATCCACAAAATACTCATCAGCATAAAACATTTCATATAATGCTTGGATGTCTAAAGCTGCCCCTTTGTCCGTTAAATCAACATAAATTGTACTGAGCATGCCACGGATCATTGGCACCAAATGTGGAACAAAAATGATATTGTCAAAAGATGCTGTTGTATCTGCAGCAATCACACCTAATGCCTCAACAATTTCAGGATGATGACGGTGACCTGCAACCCCATAGGCTTTAAAGTTATCTGCATTTTCACTATAGACTAAACTTAATTCAGCTTTACGTCCTGCACCTGATACACCTGATTTAGCATCAATTAAAATACGTTCAGGGACAATTAAGCCTGCTTGTTGCAATAGAGGCGCTAGTCCAAGTTGTACTGTGGTTGGATAACAACCCGGATTACCTACAACACTTGCATGCTTGATTTGTTCACGGCGTAATTCAGACAAGCCATATACAGACTGTTGAAGCAACTCAGGACATGTGTGCTTTAAGCCATACCACTTTTCAAAGACATCAAGATTTTGTATACGAAAATCAGCTGCTAAATCAATTACTTTAGTGTTTGCTGCCACCAATGCTTCGGCATGCTTCATAGCAACACCATGTGGCGTTGCAAAAAACACCACATCACATTGTTTTAATTCTTCAATATCTAAATCTGAAAATGTTAATTCAGTCTGTCCACGTAAACTTGGGAATAAGTTTGCAATTGGCTTACCTGCTTCGGTTCGTGACGTCAGCGTGGTTACTGTCACATCAGGATGACGTAATAAAATTCGAAGTAGCTCAACGCCTGTATATCCTGTACCGCCTACAATGCCGACTGAAATCACTATAAGTTACCTCAAATATTGGTCATGACTATAATTTTTCTATTATGACAGGAAGCACATTTTTTCTAAACTGCAATTTTATATTTGCTGAAATTTAATGGATTTTTATACATAATTGAGTTGCGTTAACAACCAATATGGCCACTCAAATTGCTGTAACTGCTGCTTGTGCTGCATAAATTCATGATCAAATGTACCCACCAAAGACCAAAACTGTGCGCTGTGATTAAAATGTTGTACATGTGCTAATTCATGTATGCAGACATAACGGACCAAGGTCATTGGAACCAATACCAATGCCGCATTCAACATAATTTTATGCTGAGTATTACAGCTTCCCCATCTGCTTTTAGCGAATCGGATTTGACTGTGTTGATACTCAATTCCAATTTGCTGTGACATCTGCTGTAAAACATGGGGCAAATGTTGTTTTGCATAGGCTAAAATAAAATGAAGCAATCCTAAAGTTGCATGTTCTTCATTTAAATACACTGTATGTGCTTGCTCAGAAAAGACAAATAATTTTTTCTGTGCTTGGTAGTGTACCTGTATCGGAAGCTCTGAATTGAATAACAACAAACAACTTGGGCGCTGTGCTTGGCTTAGCATATGCTGCTTTTTTTGCTGCCACGTTGATACAATCCAACCCATTGACTGATCAATAAATTGTTTAACCTCACGCTGAGCACATCGCGCAGGTACAAGCACATCAATATGATCTAAATAGACACGCACACGTAAATGTCTCGCGCGTGCATGTCGTTTTATTTTAAACTCAGGTAGCTCAGTCATTATAGAACTGAAAGACGCTCTTCAATACCTTGGTTGGTTGCCACAATTGCAATATCTGCTTTGTTAATGGCAAAAATACCATTGGTAACAACACCTGGAATATTATTAATGGTTTTTTCAATCTCTAAAGCATTTAAAATATTTAAATGATGAATATCTAAAATCACATTGCCATTGTCTGTTACCACACCTTCTCTATATGCAGGGTCTCCGCCTAAAGCCACAATTTTACGTGCTACTGCTGAACGTGCCATTGGAATGACTTCAATTGGTAATGGAAAATCAAGACCCAATTGATCAACCCACTTTGAATCATCAACAATACAGACAAATTTCTTTGCAATTGAAGCAACAATTTTTTCACGGGTTAATGCTGCACCACCACCTTTAATCATATGCAAGTGGCGGTCAATTTCATCTGCGCCATCGACATAAGCATCTAAACCCGACACTTGATTCATATCAATCACTTCGATACCAAGTTTTTTTAAGCGTTGTGCTGTGGCTTCTGAGCTGGCAACAGCAGCTTCTAATTCAAGCTGTGGAAGTAAATCAATTAAAAAGTTTACTGTACTGCCTGTACCCACGCCCAAAATTCCACCATATGGTAGGTGTTTTAAAGCAGCCTCTGCTGCAGCTTGCTTTTTGGCATCTTGATTTGCATATAAACTCATAAAAAGTCACTTCATTTTGCTGGTTAAAAAAAGATTTAAGTTGATTATTAAACCCAATCATATACAGTGTTTGCTACAATCACGCATTATTTTAAACTGTTAGATGGAAGATAACCATGTTGTTTCGTTTGGTCAGACACATTTTACAAGCAACCGTTTATGACGTTGCCATAGAATCCCCTCTCGAAGCAGCGCCACGAATTAGTCAAAAAATTAACAACAACATTCGTTTTAAACGTGAAGACCTACAACCTGTTTTTTCATTTAAGCTACGCGGTGCATATAACCGTATTAGCCAAATTCCTAAAGAACAATTACAAGCAGGTGTCATCTGTGCTTCTGCTGGCAATCATGCACAAGGCGTTGCGTTGTCAGGTCAAAAACTTGGTATTCCAGCCATTATTGTGATGCCAACGACAACACCTGATATCAAAGTCCAAGCGGTTAAACGCTTAGGTGGTCAAGTTGTATTACATGGCGACTCATTTGACATTGCCAATCGATATGCCATTGCACGTGCAGAAAATGAAGGTTTAATTTATATTCCGCCGTATGATGATGAATTGGTCATTGCAGGTCAAGGCACGATTGCAAATGAAATTCACCGTCAATGGCGCGAAGTAGATTATATCTTTGTCGCGGTGGGTGGTGGTGGTTTAATTTCAGGAGTCGCAGCCTACTTTGCAGAAATTGCACCACATGTGAAGATAATTCCAGTCGAATATGAAGAGTCTGCATGCTTAAAAGCCGCCTTTGACCATAATGAACGTGTGACTTTACCGCATGTCGGTTTATTTGCAGATGGTACAGCAGTTGCTCGAATTGGTGACCTACCGTTTCAAATTTTGAATATGACCAAACAAGATGGCTCGCCTATCGTTGATAAAAATGTTGTCATCGTCAATACAGATGAAATTTGTGCTGCCATTAAAGATACTTATGATGACACACGCAGTATTGTAGAACCATCGGGCGCAATGGCATTGGCAGGCATTAAAAAATATATTAAGCAGCATGGGATTGAAAACAAGAATTTTGTTTCAATCGTTTGTGGTGCCAATATGAATTTTGACCGCTTACGCTATATTGCAGAACGTACAGAATATGGTGAACAGCGTGAAGCTATTTTTGCTGTTACCTTACCTGAGCAAAAAGGTGCATTCTTAAACTTTTGCCGTGCGTTAGAAGGCAAAAATTTGACAGAATTCAACTACCGTTCAAGTGGTCAAGCAACCGCACAAGTCTTTGCAGGCGTGAGCTTAAAAGGTGGCGAACAAGAGCGCCATGCCATTTTCCATACCTTGCAAACACATTATGATGTTGAAGATCTCTCTGACGATGAAGTTGCAAAGCTCCATATTCGATATTTAATAGGCGGACATTGTGAAAAAAATGAGCGTTTATTTCGTGTCGAATTCCCTGAAAAACCAGGTGCATTACTCACCTTTTTAGAGCGTTTAGGTCCAGCCCATAACATTACATTATTTCACTACCGTAATCATGGTGCTGCGGAAGGTCGTGTCTTGGTCGGATTAGAAGCAGATCTAAACGAAACAGATCAGATTACAGCGCAATTGAAAAATATTGACTATCCTTACCAAGAAGTAACCAACAATCTTGCGTTTCAGCGTTTTTTAAAATAATTGAAAAATAAAAAGGCAGGTTTAACCTGCCTTTTTTAATCATATTGGATTAATACCAATCGAGTAAAGATACCCCAATACCTATATAATTGGCACGGTGATTATAATCAATCAAGCTTTCGCCATACCCATTAAAGTATTGTAATTGTCCACGTAAGTTGCCTTTAATCGGAAATGTCCAATCAAATTGCATTGCCCCGCGAGAGTTATCTCCACCTTTTAGCGTATGACGCAGCATCAATGAAAAATTATGCTCTTTATATTTATAAAACGCAGTTAAGTCGCCTCGTCCAATATAATTTTTAATGTCAGGATTATTGTCATCACTTGCACTTTCAGGAATACGATACCAAGGTCGTAAAATCACAGCAAAGTTATCACGCTCCAAACCAATATTCAGCATTACTCGATTCCAACTGCGTGAAAACGGATCTGATTGCCCATTGGATTGATGGTTAACGGTCACACCAAGTAAGCGACCATTTAAACCGAGCAATTGATAATTGGTCCTGAACATTAAACTGGCTTCAGGCTCATAACTGCTTTCACGAAACGGGCTTGACTCTGCTGAATTATATGCCTGCCAATGCGACGCTTGGGTATAGCCGACCCATAAGTCGCCATTATTGCCAAATATATTTTCCAATGCTTTGGTTTTTAATGACAATTGAAATTTAAGTTCTGTGGAATTTAAATTTTGATATGGCACAACATTATCAGGGTTTGGACTATACGGTGTTGAGTTTTTATTGCTGGTCCAAAATGCAGGCAAGACATACACAGGTTTATAACCACGAATATTCCATGTACCCAATTTACTTTGTTCAGACAACTCCCAACGGCTGTCTAACATCGAATCTAAAGGTGATAGTTTTTTATTTACATCTGTTGAATAAATAAAATTTAATGATCTTTTGAGCTTGCCTGTAATTGAGTCAGGTGCAGCTTTAACTTGGGCTGCCTCTGTTGCCGCAATTTCAGTTTTTTGCTCGGTCGCTTGTGCCACCTGTTTCTGCGCAAGCACATTATAATATTGATCATAACATGCTAAACGATCTGCATTAGACACAATGCCTGTACATGCTTTACCGCTAACAGGTGATGCTGTAGCAACAGCATCACCTTGCGCAGCATAAGACACGCTACAGCATAATAGTGCACCCATAGGCACACTGATTGCCGTGATTACGTGTTTAATTGGTCTATGCCACATGGTTTATTTTCTCGTTCACTTAGTTCAGCGTTTGAACATCAAAGCCTAATTTTTCCAATTCTTCACGTTTTGCAAAAGGAGCAACCACACCTTTGGTTGGCTGACCTTCAAGTAAATACGTTGTTGCAACACGTGTTAGATCATCAAAGGTTACGGATAAAATACGTGAGCGCATTTCATTTCTAAACTCAGGCGTTCTTTGATGCAATTTTGAATAACACGCTGTAATGGCTTCACCTGCAGGTGAACCTGGGCGATCCATGGATGCCACTAATCCTAAAATTGCTTCTTCAAGCTGATACGGCTTTTGTGGTTGATTCAGCAACCACTGAATGCTGGCTTGAAAATCTGCAAAAGTTTCAGTTAAACGCGGGTCACGATAACTGAAAAATCTAAATGCACATGCGTTGCCATCATACGCTGCACCACCACCATAAGCACCACCTTTTTCACGTAATGCGCTGTGCAAGAAGCCATTTCTTAAATAGCCTGCCAATACCATGAGCGATACTGCATCAGGATGGGTTGCCTCAACCGCAGGATAAGCAAGCGCACAAAACTGAACATTGGTTTGGATCAGCCATGCTTGATCACCTGCAACGTCATGACGTGGTACGACTTTTAACGCGTCAATCTGTTGAGGCACTGTCACTTGCTGCCAAGTTTGACTGATTTTTTCAATTAATTCCAAGCTTTGCTGTTCTTCAGACACCAATAAAAACTGCTTTGGTGCTGCCAACAATGCTACATGAACTCGCTTCATTTCAGTAATAAAGTCTGTATAGGCATGTTCATCAGATTCAATATCACGAATTAATTGGTTTAACCAATTTAGTGCCCCTAAACCTGTATTGAAATAATCTCGAGTCGCCAAACTGCTCATATGACGTGAAGCAATTTGCATGGCATAACTATGCCCTGAACCACTAATACGCGCACTCCAACGAGTTTTACGCTCTTGCAATAATTCTAAAATACGATTTTTTTCATCAAAACGAATTTCAGCAAATGCAAGCTTTAATAAATCAATCGCTGCATGATTGTTTACCAATGACTTGGTGGTCAAAGTCAGAAAAGCACTAATCTCTTGTTTATCATTTAAACCACTACGTAATGATGCTCCCATGCCTAACCCACCGCTCACAGCGGTTTGTTGCTGTTGCAACTCAAGATAATCATATTCGCCTGCACCCACTTCTCCCATCAATACACTTAATAGAGTGAAGTAAGGCGATTGCACCACATCATGTGGAATATCAATCACAACTTGTTGGTAATACAGCCCATTGGTTCCTGCATGATAGACATGAAGCGGTGTGGCTTGACCATTATGATGAATCGTTTGTGTGACACCTTCTGCAATTTTTAAAGCTGGCGGTACATCGTCTAGACCAACTTTAGGTAAAATTGATAAATCATCTTCTGTCGCTTGTCTTTCTTGCAATGCCACCGTATTTTTTTCAATTTCTGCTTGAGCTTCTGCTGTTAAATCGGCTGCAATTTGATTTAAACGATCTTGCTCTGCCTGCTGGTTTTTAGCCGTCAGCTCAGCATCAGGCACTAAGGTCAACAAAACACGATGTGGGTTGTCTAATAAATGAGTTTGGATTAAAGATTGCAACCAATGTGGATCTTTAAGCTCTTCTTTAATCAGTGCAATGGCATGATTAACATCCCATACATCAATTGGATCACTGTGATGAATTGCGCTTCCCATACCATTCATGATTAAACTTAGACCGTAAGGCGTTCCATCACCACTCACTTCACGCTGATGCAATTCAATTTGATGTAAAATCGAGTCGATGAATGCAGGATCAATAGGTTTCGCAGCCACATCGGCTAACACCTCAAGCACACCCTGTTTGAATGTATCAGCATGTTCAGCATTTGAACCTTGTACACCACAGAAAAATGTCATTTCAAAGTTGCTGTCATCAACTCCCATAAATGGTCCTGATGATTCCGCATAATCACAAGTTTCTAAATATTTACGTAATGGTGATGCTGAATTTTCAAGTAAAATACCTTCAACCAAACGCATACCAAGGCGTGTTTTAATATCACTTGACTGTGGTAATAACCATGACAAGACATGGTAAGTTTTATCTGCAAGATCGGCTTGATCTACAGCATACTGCTCAACCACATCTACAGGCGCAGTTAAGCGCTGTTCAGGAACTGAGTAAATTGTTTCGCCTGCACTAAATTCAGACAATGCTTGCTCTTCAATCTGCGTATGTAAATCATGCACAGGGATATTTCCAAACGTCATGAAGACGGCATTACTTGGATGGTAATGTTTTTGATAAAACTGTACCAATTCTTCATGAGTTAAATCAGGAATATCTTTGGGTTCGCCACCTGAGTTGTAATGATAAGTGGTTTCAGGAAATAGATGATGTGCTAAACGGTGGTATAATTGGTCTGTAGGTGCACTCATTGCCCCTTTCATTTCATTAAAAACCACACCTTTAAATACAGGTTGACCGTCTTCTAACTCAACACGAATGCCTTCTTGGGCAAAATCTAATGGATTGATATTGGCAGCAAAAGCAGCATCTAAATACACAGACAATAAATTATAAAAATCTTTTTTATTTTGAGTTGCAAACGGGTATGCCGTCCAATCTGCGGCAGTAAAGGCATTCATAAATGTATTTAATGAACGACGAATCATTAAAAAGAAGGGATCACGTACAGGAAAACGTTTTGAACCACAAAGAACCGTGTGTTCTAAAATATGCGCCGTGCCTTTAGAATTCATAGGTTGAGTACGAAATGCCACTAAAAAAACATTTTCTTCATGATGGCTTGCCAAATGATAATGTACTGCACCCGTGACCTTATGACGATATTCTAAAACAAGCACATCTAATGCATCTACATGCTGTTGACGGATCAACTCAAATGCAGGGTGTGTGGGCTGAGAATGTGTTTCGATCACGTCTACAGGCATATCAATTTCTCACTCAAAATATGGACTAAATTTCAGTATTATAACGATATAAAGTTTTTTATTTCATCATAAAACAGGTATGTATAACACTTTTATTACACAGTTGATGCAACATCTAATAACATACATTGCTAGATGACAAGATTCCTATATTGCCTGATTCAGTTAAGATCAGCAAAGACCACCATGTATTTAAAGCAGATAAAATGGCTCATTAAAATTGAATTGCTGTTATTTTCAGCAGCAATATTAGACAAGACCACCCTGCTTACATGGATAAAATCACAGGATAAATTGCACTCAGGCAAGAAATGTATACAATTCACCTAATTTCAACCGTTGAGTCATATAAGCCATGCAAACCTTGTGGTCCGATTTAGATCATTATATTGAATCCCATCTTCTTCCTAGCGATCCAGCATTAGATCAAATTATTGACAATACAAATCAGCATGGTTTATCCAATCATTTGGCTGTGGCACCGAATCAAGGCATGTTGCTTCAAATGCTGATTCAAATGAATCGCTGTAAGCGTGTACTTGAATTGGGTACATTTGCAGGTTACAGCACCATTTGGCTGGCCAAAGGACTACCTCAAGATGGCTATTTACTGACCATTGAAGGTCGTGAAAGTCATGCTTTAGTTGCTAAAGCCAATATCGAACAAGCACACATTGATACACACATTGACTTAAAAATGGGGATGGCTGCAGATGTATTAAATGCATTGCCTGTAGATACTGCACCATTTGATTTCATCTTTATTGATGCAGATAAAGGCAGTTACCCTGAATATTTAGAATTAACATTAAAGTTTTCACGTTCAGGGAGCATCATTGTATTAGACAATGTTATTCGTAACGGTGATATTTTAGATCCTCACAATCACAAACCAAGCATTACAGGTATTCGTCAGACATTTGAAGCATTGAAAAACCATGAAAGAATTGCTTCATGTACTGCATTACAAACTGTTGGCAGCAAAGGTCATGATGGATTTGCGATCGCGATTGTCAAGTAATCAAAAAGTGTACTCTTAAGTTTTATTATTTTAATTCAATATCTTAAATAGATTAACTATAGTTACACACAAAGTTATCCACAGAATATGCGGATAACTTTGTATTGAAGCAATTTTATTTTACAACAATGATCGGTACATTAATTTCACGGTATACCGTTGTTGTAATACTACCTAAGAAGAACTGATGCAAGCGGCTTTGGCTAAATGCACCTAAAATTACAAATTGAATTTCATGCTCTTTTTGGTAGTCAATAATATTTTGAGCCACATTACCTTGGCGGTTTTCAACGACTACATCAAAACCATGCTCTCTTAAGTACGCTTCTGGTTCTTGTAATACGTCAGGTTGATCACCGATATAAAGTAAATGACATTGCAGATGTTTAAATAAATCACTCTCTGCAATTCCTTCCATCATACGTTTACATAATGGTGAATCTTCATAAGCAAAAATAAAACGGGTTGGTGGCTTAAAATGATCACTCACTGTCATGACAGTACAGTTGGCGCCACGAATAAATTTTTCGACATTACCGCCTAAATCTTTATTCTTTTCAGCAGCACTTTCACCCACTTTACCAATTAACGCAATATCATCTTCTTTCAAGACCGCTAGGCTTTGTTCAAGAAAGTCGCCTTTTTCTTGTAAAATTGACGCTTCAATACCGTGTTTTTCTTTGATTTGCTCAGTAATATGTTTCAATAAATTATTACTATAATCGATTGCAACTGCACTTTGTTTTTGTTCAAGCTCAGCAAGCTCTTTTAAAAGCATTGAATTACTTTCAAAACCAATCACACCACTAATTTCACCTAAGTGATAACTTGATGAGTAATAATCTAAAACTTGCAATAAAACCAACTCGCGATGCGTTGTTTTAGCAATCCAAGCAGCAGCTTCAGCAATTGCATTGACGCAAGGGGATGAATCAATACAAGCAATAACACGTTTCATTGGGCCTCTCTCTTGAGTTTTGTTTCACTCTAGGTCTAGTTCTATTTTTTAACTTAACACAAGTTGAAAACTCTGCAACTATTTTTATTTTGCCTCGCAGTAATAAACCGCAAAATCACTGATTTAATCTCTATATTTAATAAATCGTGCAGGATTTCCTGCGACAATGGTCTTTTCAGCGACATTTTTAGTCACCATGCTGTTCATTCCAACCACTGCATGATCTGCAATGATAACACCATCTTTTACGCCCACATATGCACCTAGCCAAACATCACGACCAATAATAATACCTTTCGAAGTGACAGGTTGCTGATACATTGGTTCATCAAGGGAAATTCCATGTTCAAAGGCATATAAGTGCGTATAAGCTGCCAATCGTGCTTGATCATGAATAGTGATCCCCACTCGTCCACCATCTAAAATACTATGATGATTAATCGCCACCTCCGCACCAATGTTCAGTGGACCATGTAATACACAATCTGCTGCAATAAAGGAGTGATCTCCTATATAAATTGGACGTCCAGGTTCCGCAAAAATATGGGCAAGTGGTGAAATAAAGACATTCTCACCAATATGAACCGTTTCCATATCTTGTAAGTATGCTTGATAGTCTTTTTGCCATGCCACCGCCCACTCGCGATGTTTTGGTTTTAAACGCCAATATAGCCACGGCATATAATTTAAGCGATGCTGATGTTGCTCTCGATATTTCAGCAAGGGATCTTCTAAGTTCAATCGAGTTCCTTAAGGGTTTCGCGAC
Source organism: Acinetobacter apis (assembly GCF_900197575.1). Lineage (GTDB taxonomy): Bacteria > Pseudomonadota > Gammaproteobacteria > Pseudomonadales > Moraxellaceae > Acinetobacter > Acinetobacter apis. The sequence continues at coordinate 681,332 of NZ_FZLN01000001.1, forward strand.
CACGGGTTAAATCTTGCAACTTTTGATTTAAGTCTTCAACTTGATGTACTTGAAGCTTTAGATCAATCATGACACCATCGCTTTGATAATCCTCTGCATGTTCTGCATGCAGCTGCGATAATTCATATTGGAAAATTGGCCATTCACTAAATGTACAACAAATTTGGAATTGTTTTTTCTCAACCAATTCAACTTTCTCAACCAAAGCCAAGCATTTTCCAGCACAACCGCCATATGCACGGACTAATCCACCTGTCCCGAGCTTCACACCACCATACCACCGGCTAACAATGACTAAAATATTCGTTAAATCATTGCCTTCAATGGTGGCTAAAATAGGTTTTGCTGCGGTGCCTGACGGTTCACCATCATCATTTAAACGAATATTATGACCTACTTTCCATGCCCAGCATTGATGTGATGCAGAAATATCTTTGTAATCTGCTAAGCGTTGTAGTGCATCTGCTTCGTCTTCAACCGGAATAGCAATTGCTTGAAAACGACTTTTCTTAATATCCTCTTCAAAGGTCATTACTTCAGTGATGGTAAAAGCCATACGTTTTCATTCTCGTTCAATGTCACTTATTTACAAAATATTTTTAAATTTTAAAACCAACAATATCCTTTGCTTATCGATAAATCAAATTTGTCCATTGCTTAGGCTAATGATTCGTGTTCTTGGTAGTATACAAAAGTTACCGCACGTATTTTGACGCATTTGAATTGATCATTGCATGTATTCACTTTAAATTATGATTTTAAATGATTCAAATGGGCACAACATGAAACTTCCGCATGGTATCTATCAACACTACAAAGGACAAAAATATCAAGTTTTTGGTATTGTCAGACACAGTGAAACACAAGAGGAATTGGTTATGTATCAATGCCTCTATGGTGATTATTCTTTTTGGGTTAGACCGCTTGAAATGTTTCAGTCCTATGTCACGCTTGATCAAGGTGAATCTGTGCCACGTTTTAAACACATTGCATAACGCTTGTGGTTCAAGGCTTATGCCTCTCACCACAATTTAACTAAGGTGCAACCAGTTCTGTCATTGGCCAGCGTGGCGTGGTGGTGACAGCTAAACCATCACAAGCACCTGCTTTTAAGCGCTGATAGCCTGCAAAAGCAATCATGGCACCATTGTCTGTACAGAGTGCGGGTTCTGCATAATATACAGTGGATTTAATTTTAATGAGTTCTTTCTCTAGCTGTTCACGCAGTTTAAGATTTGCACTCACCCCACCTGCAATCACTAAACGTTTTAAACCTGTTTGTTTTAGTGCTTTAACAGACTTTTTCACCAATGTATCAACCACTGCCTGTTGGAAAGAAGCTGCCACATCAGGGTATTGTACGTGTTGACCATCTAATTTTTTCAGTTGTACTGATACGGCAGTCTTTAAACCGCTAAAGGAAAATACTAAATCTTTATGTAGCATCGGACGTGGGAAATCAAATGCCGTCGGATTCCCTGTTTCTGCTAATTTGGCAATATTTGGTCCACCCGGATAAGGTAATCCCATCATTTTAGCCACTTTATCAAAAGCTTCGCCTGCTGCATCATCAATGGACTCACCAAGCATCTCGTATTCACCAATTCCGTATGCTGCCATTAGTTGTGTATGCCCACCAGAAACCAATAATGCGACAAACGGAAATTCAGGGGGTGTTTCTGACAATAATGGTGCAAGCAAATGCCCTTCCATATGATGCACACCAATCGCAGGTTTATTTAATGCAAATGCAAGTGAACGTCCAAATAATGCACCTGTCATTAATGCGCCCATCAGCCCAGGACCACGAGTATACGCCACTGCATCAATCTGCTGTTTGGAGACATGTGCTTGCAATAAAAGCTGATTTAACAGTGGGATCAATTTTCTGACATGGTCACGTGATGCCAATTCAGGTACCACACCACCATATTCAGCATGTAATTTAATTTGGCTATATAAAACTTGTCCAAGTAAGCCGTGTTCACTGTCAAAAAGTGCCAAACCTGTTTCATCACAAGAGGTTTCTAAACCTAAAACAATCATCTAAATGCCTATTTCAATGTGCAATCTGCTGCATATTTCTATTATAGGCTTGTGGTATGAGATGTAAATGAGTAAAATACTGCACTTCACTTGTTTTCTAGAGCATATCGCTTTAGTTACTACCATACACTTTTTGAGGATTCTTCATGCCACAAGTTAAATTGAAAGAAGGCGAACCAGTTGACGTAGCGATCCGTCGTTTCAAACGTTCTTGCGAAAAAGCAGGTGTTTTAGCTGACGTTCGTAAGCGCGAATTTTATGAAAAACCTACGCAAGAGCGTAAGCGTAAAAAAGCTGCTGCTGTTAAGCGCTACCAAAAGAAACTAACTCGCGAATCTGTACGTACAACTCGTCTTTACTAATTAATTTGTGATTGAGGCCTAACAATGAGTAACTTAAAAAGTCAAATTACGGATGCATTGAAAAGCGCAATGCGCGCAAAAGAAATGTCTACATTGACTGTTATTCGCAGTTTACAGGCCGCAATTAAGCAAATTGAAGTTGATGAACGCATAGAACTTGATGACCATCAAGTTCTTGTGATTGTCGAGAAACAAGTTAAACAACGTAAAGAATCTGTCAAAGCCTTTTTAGGTGCGAACAGAGATGATTTAGCTAGTAAAGAACAAGCCGAAATTGAGATCTTAACTCAATTTCTACCAGTTGCTATGACTGAGGAAGAACTTGATTCTATCATTACTCAGATTATTTCTGAGCAAAATGCAACTAGCATGAAAGATATGGGTAAGGTGATGAATTCTCTACGTCCGATCATAGCCGGACGTGCCGACCCGTCTACAGCATCTGTAAAAATTAAAGAAAAACTTAACGCGTAATACCTAAAATAGGTATCACATCTTTATGCAGATCATTCCACCTGAATATTAGACTAAATTCTTTTTAGCGCATCCCAAAGCGTTCGCTTATATTCAGGATGATCAAGCATCTCTTGTAATGAATTCATTTTAAAATCTTGTCTTATATTCAGTGTAATTCCTTTAGGAAGTTCGCCTAGAAGAAGATAATGCTGATTTCCCAAACTATCTAAAAATCCTTTCACATACATATTGGCATGAATTGCATGTTGCTCAAGCGCGACTGAGATGGCAAAGGGCCATTTTAACCGATATGGATTTGCATCTATGCTGCTTGTGATATTGTTCAATAATAAATTTTCATCATCCGACAATACTGTTGCATTAACTAAAATCGTAACTTTCTGAGTATGAATTGCAATCAATTGAAATGTTTCAATTGATGAATGTAATGACAATGTATGTTCATCAGGCAACAGATGATCTGCTGTATGCTGTACTTCTGCAGTATTTGATGATGGCTGAGGTGTTCGCTTAACCTGACTTGGTAATGGTTCTACTACTTTTTCTGCTGCAATGGGTGCTTTTTCTTGTGGTAATGAGATAGGCGACTGCTCATCTAAAGAAATAGATTCACTGATTTGATCACGCCAAAACTGCTCTGCCGATTGATCAACTTCAACCTGAGTTCGACTTGTCACCCAAATATCAATGCCCATATGGCTTAATACTCGGCGTTGATGATGCAATCTATTTTGGCTCATACTCATATCATTTATTCATTACAGGGTTATTCTATCATTCAATCCCATCATGGTTTAAATAATTAACATGCTATTACGCTTTAATACTTGGTCTTTCATCATGTCATTCTCTATTCCTAAGCGCCAATATAGCAACTCAAGCACATCCAATTCCTCTTGTGTAATGACACGGTCATTCCATAAACATTGTTCTGCAATATCTAAAAACTTAAGCCGATCACGCAATAATAACCCAGACAATTGATGTAAAATTTCACCAAGGTCAACAGGTGTTTTGCTGATCTCTTGGTCTTGGTCATGTTGCACCCATGGACAAAGCTGCTGAATAAGCTGACTTCTTTTTTTCATATCAATATAGCGGGTTAGATTTTGCACATGCAGTAATGCATCAATAAATTGAATTTTTTCATTATAAATAACTTCACTTGCGGTCGGCATATGCTTAGGCAATATTTGTAATTGAAATTTGACCTTTTCAAGCAATAAGATATCAAGCAAGCCAACTTTTCCATCTGCTTGAATGACAGATGCTAAGCGTGTTAAGAAATTATATGCCATGCTTTTTGGCATTTTGGGCAGTAAATCACAAGCATCGAAAAAAATTTGAATATGCAAACGGTGATCAATGGCCATTAAAGCATCAATAATGGCATGGCTGACTAATGCACTTTTGGGTATCAGTGCTCTGTGCTGACGCAATGTTAAAATAGCAACCAATACCTCTTTTGTCCCGGTCCCTGTTTGCATTGCTCGTCGAATGACCTTCGGTTGATCCACTCGTCGCGCCATTGCACTGAGTGGTCGAATATGGTCTTCATCTACAAACCGAATTTGCGTAAACCGAATCACAGGCAATGGTTTTGGTGCCTGCCAACGATGACTGAGTTTGACATTGACATGTCGATGTGGCTTTAAAAACCGCAATACTGTTGGTCGCATCAAACGACTTACAGGGGTAATTTTAAGCTCTTTTAATGCTTGGGAATCTAATTTATAAATGCGTTGTTCAATGTCAGGATGGGTATTCAACCAGCTTTGTGGACTCAGTGAATTCGCAAAACACATGTGTGCAATCGCTTCTGAATGCGAGCTATGAATTTGTGATCCTGCATGATGCACATAAATTCTTAGCAAGGTTTGTAAGCTAGTATCATTGCCAATTAGTAATTTAGTTTGTATGTCATTTTTAAATGTTCGGCCTGATAAGGTGATGTATTTAATACAGCGTGATACCAACAAGCCTAAACTGCCCATCAACCAAATAATCCCACCTACAGCCACAAGTATGGTTTCAAATTTATTTTGTGTACTGTCTTTATTGGTATTAAAACCACGGCGCGCAATTTCACTGCCGAGTTGGTTAAATGTGATAAGCGCACTAAATAATATTTTAAGGCGAATATTTTGTCGTGTTTCACCTGTAATAATTTGATTAAAGGCGTAACTTAATAGCCCATATAACTCAAGTTTATCTAAGTTTTGCAGCGCTCCCCACGTCAGAATAATGACTGTGTCATAATCATTAACTCCTGCGGTCAGTACATTCACACCAATTTCATTAGGCAATACATATACAGCAGGTGTACTCACTTGAAACTGATCTGCAAGTTTTTGTGTGAGTTCTAATGCCATCAGCTCTTCTGGCGCACACTCAGACAAAATTAAACGCCTGGCATTCATTTGCTCTGCGAGCGAGTGGCCGCCTTCACGAAAAATATAAATTTCGTATGCAACTGAACTGAGCATAATGCCAGTTACCCATAGCAAAAATACAGGGCTATGAACATTCCACCATACAGATTGCTCTTGGTCTAAATAAAACACAACAAAACCAAAAGAAAAATTCAATACTGCCAGCGTCACTAAAATTGCAATCAAGCAAATTACTGTTGCAATAAATAAGTTTTTTTTATGCTTTGACGAGATCTGGTCAGGAGTCAACTTCTATAGCCTTTAAAGGAACAGCCACACTATATTAAAATAAAAAAGCAGGATAAACCTGCTTTTTTAAAAATTTCAGAACAAAATTTGAGAACTTAACTACGCTTCTGTAATTCCTGTTAGATCAACTGAAGCTGCATCAATATTCACATCAATATATTTGTCTGTTGACTTTGCTTTATCAGAACGATATTGCTCAAGGTGATTTAAATATTTTTCATCAATATCACCTGTTACATATTGTCCATCAAATACTGAACAATCAAACTCAGTAACTTGTGGTACTTTTGGAATACGAATTGCTTCTTTCAAGTCTTCTAAATCTTGGAAGATTAAACGATCTGCACCAATAATCTCACGAATTTCTTCAACATCACGACCTGATGCAATCAATTCTGCTTTAGCAGGCATATCAATGCCATATACATTCGGATATTTTACCATCGGCGCTGCTGACGCAAAAAAGACTTTTTTGGCACCTGCATCACGAGCCATTTGAATGATTTCATTACACGTTGTACCACGCACAATTGAATCATCCACCAATAAAACATTTTTACCTTTAAATTCAAGTTCGACAGGGTTTAGCTTTTGGCGTACTGATTTTTTACGCTGCTGCTGGCCTGGCATAATAAATGTTCTACCGATATAACGGTTTTTCATGAAGCCTTCGCGGAACTTCACACCTAAAATATTGGCAAGTTCTAAAGCTGACGTTCGGCTCGTATCTGGAATAGGTATCACCACATCAATGTCATGTGCCTCACCCCAATCTTTTAAGATGCGATGTGCAAGCTTCTCGCCCATTTTAAGGCGTGCTTTATACACAGAAATTCCATCAATGATGGCATCTGGACGTGCAAAATACACATACTCAAATATACATGGAAAATATTGAGGATTAGTTGCACATTGCTTTAAGAATAAATTACCTTCTTGATCGATATAAATGGCTTCACCAGGTTCAATATCACGTTCAACTTTAAAGCCAAGTGCTGTAATCGCAACGGATTCAGAAGCAATGATATATTCTTTTTGGCCATTTTCAACTTCACGAGAACCGTAAATTAAAGGACGAATACCATTAGGATCACGAAAACCCACCAAGCCCTGACCTGTGACCATCGCAACAACACCATAAGCACCACGACAGCGCTGATGAACACGGTGAACTGCATAAAAAATGTCTTCAGGTGTTGGTTTTAAAGTTCTTAACTTTTGCAGCTCATGTGCAAACACATTTAATAATACTTCTGAATCTGAATCTGTGTTCATGTGACGTAAATCACTAGCAAACAGATCTTTTCGGATATCATCTGCATTGGTTAAATTGCCATTATGCGCCAATGTAATCCCATAAGGTGAATTGACATAAAATGGCTGCGCTTCAGCACTGCTTGATGAACCTGCTGTTGGATAACGAACATGACCAATGCCATAGTTACCTTGTAATGCACGCATATGACGTGTATGAAACACATCACGTACCAATCCATTGTCTTTTCTCAAGAATAGTCGGTCTTTTTTGCATGTCACAATACCCGCAGCATCTTGTCCACGATGTTGTAACATCGTCAAAGCATCAAACAATAATTGGTTGACCGGTGATTTTCCAGCGATCCCAACAACTCCACACATAGCGACCTCGCAGACAAGCTTGGTTAATTAAAAGGATTTTCAATTGTATGCCCTGATTCAGGTCGTTTGATAGTCGACTTCTCAAGGCGGTTTGCTGGCTCGGTTTGAGCCTCGGAATGATGAAAATGCTGTATAGCTTCTTGTGCAGCATCTTTAGAAATTTCTGTAGCGATAGGTGCATAAGGCATCAGTAACTGTACCATTTTTGACTGTTTCCAATTCTGCGCTGTATGAACCCAAGGTTCTGCACCTTGCATCATAATAAGAACCACAAATAAACTTTTAATGACACCTAAACAACTCCCGGCTACTCGGTTTATTGGGCCCAAATTAAGAGACTTCAAGAGTCTGTTACATATTGCAGAGACAATCCAAGTTAAGACAATAATGATAAGTGCAATAAAAGCAAAAGCTGCAATTTTTTGCACAACCATATCTTGGCTCAAACCAGACATCATTGGCGCCACGTCATTGGCATATTTAGCGCCTGTATAGAGTGCCAATACCCAACCTACAAGGTTCGCCAAGGCTTGTATCAATCCTTGTCGCAAACCGCTTATACCTCCAACCACCACTACAATGCATACAATAATATCAAGGGTGTTCATGTTTACGTCATGGTATTGATACACTCTTGTACCAATTTAGGTCCAGTGTAAATTAATCCTGTGTAAACTTGCACCAAGCTTGCACCAGCATGTTGTTTTGCCAATGCTTGCTCACCATTTAAAATGCCGCCTACACCAATTAATGGAATTTGGTTTTTCAATACAGCTGCAAAACTTCGCAAACAAATTGTACTTTTCTCAAAGACAGGCTCACCAGACAATCCACCGGCTTCATCTGCTGAAGGCAACCCTTCAACGCCATCCCTAGAAAGCGTGGTATTGGTTACAATTAAACCATCAATTTTATATTCTAATAACTGTTTTGCGATAAATGCAATGTCTTCGGTACTTAAATCTGGTGCAACTTTTAAAACAAGCGGTACATAATGCTGATATTCTTCTGCCAATTCAGCTTGACGATTTTTTAGCGTTTCTAATAAATAAGTTAGTGCTTCACCGCTTTGCAAACTGCGTAAATTTTTGGTGTTGGGAGATGAGATATTAACGGTGACATAAGATGCATGATTATAAACTTTTTCAAAGCAATACAAATAATCATCGACTGCATTTTCAACAGGTGTATCTGCATTTTTACCAATATTAATGCCAAGTACGCCCTTATATTTAGCCGCTTTAACATTTTCTACCAGCTGATCTACCCCATGATTATTAAATCCCATACGGTTAATAATGGCATTGGCTTTGGGTAATCTAAACAAACGGGGCTCTGGGTTACCCTCTTGTGGTTTGGGTGTGACTGTACCTATCTCAATAAAACCGAATCCAAGTGATGCAAGGGCATCAATGTAATCACCGTTTTTATCAAGTCCTGCTGCAAGTCCAACAGGATTTGGAAATTCAATCCCCATACAAGTGACAGGCTTAGTAATAAATTCAGCACGCAATAAACCAAATTTATGCGCTGTTTTTAACCAAGATAATGTGCGTTCATGCGCACGCTCTGGCGCTAAAGAAAACAACAAAGGGCGAGCCAGTGAATACATCATATGCAATCAAGTCTATTTACTTTAACTTGCGATATTATAGGACATTTCATGCCTAGAATACTATGCCTTCCCTTGTTTATTTTCATTAAAATGTCATATACCTGATGGTGGATTTTGTGACATCATTTATCCCGTTAATCGTTAATATGTCTTAGTTTTCATCGGGAATAAAAGCATCTGTTAATGTCGACAATCCTTCCGCAATGACATGTTGTTCATAGATTCGTGCTTCTGCAAGTGCGAAAGGATAAAAGCCTTGATGAATCAGTCGATCTTCAATAGAAGCAACCACATTCATATGACATACCACCACAATATTGCGGTAATCTTCCAATTCAGATAGCCATTCAACTGCTTTCTTTGCATCATCATCCGGTTTAATGGTGTCACATTCAAACACAGGGGTAGATGGAAATTTTTGTTGAATATAAGCCAAGGTTTCTTGTGCACGACGTAATGGACTAACCACAAATGCATCAGGCTTAGCAAGATTTTTGCTTAAATACGTGGCTGTTTTTGCAGCCTGTTGATGCCCTTTTTCAGTCAATGGACGGATATAATCATTACCATCAATTCCTGCAGGATGCGCTTCACCATGTCTTACAAGTGTTAATTTCATATGATTTCCTTATGAATAAAACTATACCTTTTGGTGCGGTAACACAAACTCGACATCACTCCGATGCCCATTCTTCATTAAAGCCATTGCAATGTTGAGCGCAGGCGCTTGTTCAAAAATAACTTCATATAATGCATTGGTGATTGGCATATAGACATCAAGCTCTGAAGCACGCTTTTTCACTTGAATAATGGTATTAATCCCCTCTGCAGTTTGCCCCAGTTCCTGCACAGCTTGCTCAAGTGACTTACCTTTACCTAATGCAAAGCCCACTTGGTAATTACGACTTAATGCACTATTACATGTTGCAAATAAATCACCCACGCCAGACAAGCCAAGGAATGTTAACGGATTTGCACCGAGTTTCACGGCAAAACGACTCATTTCAGCCAATGCACGCGTTAAAATCATACTGCGTGTATTTTCACCAACATTATGAGCTACTGCCATTCCCATGGCCACTGCATAAATATTTTTTAATGCGCCACCAAGTTCGACCCCATGCACATCATCACTTGCAAAGACGCGAAAAAACGCACTGTGTAAAGCATCTTGTACCGAAAATCGAACCATTTCTGAGCCACTTGCCACAACAGTGCCTGCAGGCATCCCTTGAATAATTTCTTTGGCTAAATTTGGTCCTGACAAGACGCCATAAGGGACTTCTGGCAATTCATCATGAATAATTTCACTCATGAAATTAAATGAATCTGCTTCAATTCCTTTGGTCAAAGAGATCACTGCTTGGGAGCTAATATAAGGGCGAATTGCTTGTAGCACAGCTCGAAATGAATGGCTTGGAATAGCAACAAAAATTAAATCTTTGCCTGTAACAGCTTCTTCAAGCGAAGAACACACATGCAGCGCATGCTCTAGCTCAAAATCAGGTAAGTATTTTTTATTGATATGTGTTTGATTAATTTCTTGTGCTGTTTCTGCATTTCGAATCCAAAGTGTTGTTTCACACCCGTTTCGAGTTGCAGTATTGGCAATCGCGGTTCCAAAACTTCCGCCGCCAAGGACTGCTATTTTAAGCTGGATTGGCTTTGGTTTTTGCTGCTCAACCAACTCTGGAAATGCTGTTTCAACCATGACTTATGACTCTGACTCAATATGACCATCCCAAAGCGAAACATGCTCAGTAAGATCAATGTCTGCACGTGGTGATATCACTTTATCTGCAGTACCAATATAAATAATGCCTGATATTAAATCACGTTCTTGCAACTTTAGTGCACGCTTTAATGTTGTAGATTCTACCACAGCCCCTGTCCGCCAAATTGTTGAAAAACCTTGTACTTGAAGAGATAATAAAAAGTTTTGCACAGCCGCACCACTGCTTAAAATTTGCTCATATAACGGTACTTTTGGGTGGTCTTGCAGCTCTGTTAACGCAAGTACCAAAACTGGTGCACGTAAAGGATGATTTTTTGCACGTTCAATTTGTACAGGATCAATCCCCTCAAAGTCTGCCATAGCATGCGCCAACAAATCGCCAAATTCTGTCCGTTGATGGTCTTCAACAATCACAAAACGAGTTGGTTTTAAACGGCGATGATCAGGCGCTGTCAGCGCAGCACGAAATGCTAAATCTAATTGCTCTTTATTAGGTGCTGGTTCAACTAAATGTCCAACAGATTGACGCTGATGCATGTTTTCATGGACAAGATTGATCGCTGATAACGTCATAATTACTCAAGTTTAATTAAAAGGATTATTTTAGGTTATCATACTCATAAATTTATACTCTAGTGCAATTACCAATAAAAAACATACATTTTTTAAGTGATTCTCAATTCGTGTTTTATTATTTTAAAAATCAGATGTCTATAAAACAAAAAAGCCCATAAATGGGCTTTTTTTAGCAAGTTAGCAATAACCATCTAACCTTGTCAGAGGAAGCTTTTGGCCAATTGCTTTTTCAATATCTGCCAAGTAAAAGGCATCATCTTCAGACAAGAAACTAATACTTACACCTTGTGCACCTGCACGTCCAGTTCGACCAATACGATGCACATAGTCATCTGACTGTTCAGGTAAAGTATAGTTAATTACATGGGATACCCCATCAACATGAATACCACGACCTGCAACATCTGTTGCCACTAAAATGTTACGCTGACCTGATTTAAATTGATCAAGCATTTTCAATCGTTTGTCTTGTGCTATTTCACCTGACAACATCACCACAGCGTAATTTTCTTTTCTAAGCTGATCGTAAATTTTTCGTACTTGATCACGTCGATTGGCAAAAATCACAATCTTATCAATCTTTTCTTGATTCAAAACATCTTTTAGAAGTTTAAACTTATCACGGTTTGACACCATATAAACGCGTTGCTCTACATCAGCATTGGTTTTCTTTTCAGGTTCAATTTCAACTGTGACAGGCTCAAATAACCATTGTCTCGCTAAATTCAACACATCATAACTAAATGTTGCAGAGAACATGAGTGTTTGGCGTTGTTCTTTTTTCGGCAAATAACGAATGATTTTTTTGACGCTTGGGATAAAGCCCATGTCAAGCAAACGGTCTGCTTCGTCAATCACTAAAAATTCAACTTGATCCAACCAAACTTCTTTTTGCTCGGTAAAATCAATTAAGCGACCAGGTGTGGCAACCACAATATCAATCGGATGCTGATCAAGCTGTTTTCGTTGCTTATCAAAGTCAACACCACCCAACAATGTCAGTAAATTCAGATTGGTAAATTGTGTGAGTTCTTTTGCATCTTGCTCGATTTGCAATGCAAGCTCGCGCGTTGGCGCCAAAATTAAAGCGCGCGGTTCACCTCGGTAGCGCGTTCCTTCAATTGGGTTATGCAATAAATCATTAATAATGCTAATTAAAAAAGCTGCTGTTTTTCCAGTGCCTGTTTGAGCACGACCGATGGCATCATGTCCAGCTAAAGTGAATTTTAACACCTGCTGCTGAATTGGTGTCATAGATTTAAAACCAAGTGCGTCAATCGCTTGTTTCAACTGAGGATGTAAATTAACGGTTTCAAAACCTAATAACATTCTACTTTAATCTCTGGATGGGTTGAAATAGAGCGCATTATAAACAAAAACGCCTCAATGTGTAACCATTGAGGCGTCATATTCAGCAATTTGCCAAATATGTTAGTCTAGAGGTTGAACTTCTTCAGCCTGAAAACCTTTTTGACCTTGTACAACACTAAATTCAACGCGTTGGCCATCACGTAGAGAGCGATGTCCGTCACCTTGAATAGCACGGAAATGAACGAATACGTCATCACCGCCATTGCGTTGGATAAATCCAAAACCTTTAGTGTCGTTGAACCATTTAACTACGCCTTGTTCACGTACTGTCATAAGTTAATCCTCAGTTGTATTGAAAGGGGACCACCCGGTGTTGCAAACAGCAGAGGAAACAAGGGTTAAAAACTTTATTATTTCTAAACTTGTGATCATTCTGTAAAACTATCAACAAAATCCGGTTACATCCTAAAAAAAATTGAATTAATAGCAGGCATCATACATCGCTGTATGGGGCTCAGCCTTAATTACCATTTGAGAGTAACATGCTTATTCGAGAATTCATAGAACATTTTTCAACTATTCTCAGTTTGTTTTGCATCTTAAAAAATTATTGTAATCGTTTCATTTTAAGCCCGTCGATATGGTTTATTTTATTCATTTAAATTTGCTATAATATGTTAAATTTTAGAACGTTACTTTAAAGTTTATGGACTCAAGTCAGCTCAAAATCGTAACCATAGATGCCATTGGACAACCCTGCCCGATGCCACTTCTTATGCTAAAACGCGCCCTGAAAGCGAACTCGATCACAGAAACAAAATTTCACTTAATTTCATCTGATGAAAATAGTGAAGTCGATATTTTAAGATATTGCCAGCTTCATCATTTGCAGTGCCGCTTTCAAATGATCTCTGACCATGAGTTTCATTATGAAATTGCTCAAAACATGCAGGATTGATGTTAAAATATACATTTATCCATAAATTTTTACATTTTTAAACTGATTTCGCCTTATTTCTGAAAAGAAAGCGAACTATGATAATTTTACGCGTACGACCATATCCTTATAAGGAGTTCCCATGACTGACAGAAGCAATCAATTGATGCCTTTGTCATTGTCTGCACCCGGTATAAACCTTGGCGCATATATAAGTACTGTCAATCAAATTCCAATACTGACTGCTGAACAAGAAAAAAATTTAGCAGAACGCTATTTTTATGACCAAGACCTCGATGCTGCAAAGACATTAGTCATGTCGCATTTACGTTTTGTTGTACATATCGCTCGTACCTACGCAGGCTATGGCTTACCCCAAGGTGACCTTATTCAAGAAGGCAACTTGGGTTTAATGAAAGCAGTTAAACGATTTGACCCGAGTATGGGGGTCAGATTGGTTTCTTTCGCAGTGCATTGGATTAAAGCTGAAATCCATGAATACGTCATTCGTAATTGGCGCATTGTTAAAATTGCAACGACAAAGGCACAGCGCAAACTATTCTTCAACTTACGCAGTTTAAAAAAATCAAGTAAAAAGCTGACACTAAAAGAAGCTGAAGCCATTGCTAAAGATTTAAATGTCACTGCAGCGCAAGTGTTAGAAATGGAGGGGCGTCTTACTTCTTATGATGCCGCTTTTGAAACACAAAATGACGATGACGACGAAGGCTCACAATATGTTTCACCGTCTTTATACTTAGAAGACAACCGTTATGACCCTGCACGTGTTGTAGAAGAAGAAGATTGGGAAGCACAAAGCACGTCTGCTTTACATCATGCCATGAATAATCTTGATGACCGATCTCGTAATATTTTGCAACGTCGTTGGCTTGATGATGACAAATCGACCTTACATGATTTGGCAGCTGAGTACAATGTATCTGCAGAACGTATTCGTCAGCTTGAAAAAAATGCCATGGAAAAAATTAAAGTTGCTATGTCATCCAATTAATCCCCTCCTCTTTGCGACTGTTCATATTAAATAGAACAGTCGCTTTTTAATGTGAGTCATATGCAATATCAGCAGAAAGTATGAAAACATCTCCCCTTTATCTGAATGCTTGCGCTACAATTATTTTCTTTTGCATTCACTTAGGAGAACCTGCTGATGTGGTTGGCAATTGCTGCAATTAATCTTGCCATTGCAGTTGTGCTTGGTGCTTTTGGTGCACATGGCTTAAAAACCCGCGCTAGTGCTGAACAACTGACATGGTGGCATACATCAACGGAATACTTCTTTTATCATGCGATCGGATTGTTGGCTTTAGCCATCTTAGTTAAAGCTGTTCCTTTGTTTCCGATTAAAATCAGCTTTATTTCTATTCAAATTGGTATTTTATTTTTTTGTGGTTCGTTATATTGCATGAGCTTTGGTTTACCACGCATTTTAGGTGCCATTACACCAATTGGTGGTCTATTCATGATTATTGGTTGGTTAGTTTTGGCATGGCAAGCCATTCGTTTTAAAGGATAAATCATGGCACACATTATTTTAAATGGCACACCAACCGACACTGAGCATCAAACCCTAGCACAGTTGATTCATGCGCTTGATTTGACCAATAAACGTTTTGCCGTTGAAGTGAATCAGCACATTGTTTCTAAATCTAAACTTGAGCAATATGTCATACAAGATCAAGATCAAATAGAAGTTATTCATGCCGTTGGCGGTGGTTAAAGGACACATACTGATGCAACAACATTTCGAAAATGACCCTCTTATTATTGGTTCACGTACATTCCAATCAAGACTTTTGGTTGGTACAGGAAAATATAAAGACTTAACCGAAACCGATCTTGCAATTCAAGCCAGTCATGCTGAAATTGTCACTGTCGCAATACGCCGTGTGAATATTGGTCAACATCCAGATCAACCTAATTTATTGTCTGTCCTACCAGCTGAAAAATACACTATTTTACCCAATACTGCAGGGTGTTTTGATGCAGACTCAGCAATTCGCACTTGCATGCTTGCACGTGAATTGCTTGATGGTCATAATTTAGTGAAACTTGAAGTCTTGGGTGATGAAAAAACATTATATCCAAACATTACACATACGCTAAAAGCCGCTGAAATTCTTGTTAATGATGGCTTTGATGTCATGGTTTACACATCAGATGACCCTATTGTGGCTCAAGAATTAGAAAGTATGGGCTGTGTTGCCATTATGCCACTTGGCAGCTTAATTGGCTCAGGGCTTGGTATTTTAAACCCACATACATTATCCATTATCAAAGAAAATGCCAAAGTTCCTATTTTAGTCGATGCGGGTGTTGGGACAGCAAGCGATGCTGCTATTGCCATGGAACTTGGTTGTGACGGCGTACTCATGAATACCGCCATTGCACAAGCCAAGCACCCTATTTTAATGGCATCTGCAATGAAAAAAGCGGTTGAGGCCGGCAGAGAGGCTTACCTCGCAGGTCGTATGCCAAGAAAACGAATTGCATCGGCAAGCTCACCTGAAACAGGTTACTTCTTTAAATAAGCCCTATATGATCGGTTGTTTAATAAAGTCAATTAAACAACCGATGAATTTATTGCTTTAAAAGTTCAACTTCCATTTCTTGAGCACGGCGAATGGCTGCCTGCATTGCTTCATCGACAATTTGCTTAAATTGATGCTTTTCAAACACGCTTAATGCCTCTACAGTTGTCCCACCTTTAGACATGACATTTTGTCTAAGTTGCCCAAATGAAATCTCTTGGTCATGTTCTGCTAAAGCAACAATCCCTTTGGCTGTTTGCAAGATCACTTCACGTGCTTGTTGACTTGAAAAACCAAGCTTCTCTGCTTTGTCTTGAATGGCCTCTAAAAATAAGAAGAAATAGCCAGGTGCGCTGCCTGAGAGTGCGATGATGTGATTAATTTCATGTTCATGTTGCACCCAAACCACTTTACCAACTGCGCTCATCAAATAAGCAGCAAAGCTTTTATCATCCACTGTCACTTCTGCATCTGCATAAAGTCCGCTAACCCCTTCGCCTACCAAAGACGGTGTATTTGGCATGACACGAATTAGTTTAACAGCAGCACCCAAAGTGTCTTGATATAACTGAACAGGTGTTCCTGCAGCAATGGTTAAAAACAGTTGTTTTTCAATATCGATATGATCTTTTAATGCTAAACATACAGATTTCATAATTTGTGGTTTAACTGATAACACCACAACATCTGCATCCTTTACCGCCCCGATATTATCAGAGGTGGTTATCACACCAAATTGCGCGGCAATACGCGTTTGACTTGCTTCACTTGGAACAGCAACAGTAATCGATTTTTTATCATAACCTGAGGCAATTAAACCTGAAATAATGGCTGTTGCCATATTGCCGCCGCCAATAAAAGTAATTTTACGCTGAGTCATGTTTTCATCTTCCTTTTATAGTGTGATTACGTGTTGATATAGGCTAAAGCAAGTATATTGTATCGTTCTTTTTGACTATCTCATGATTTCATCGGTAACGATGTTGTGTCGGACTGTTGCATAATTTAAATGTCTCATTTTACAAGACATATCATCTGTCTTCGATCATCTGCTCAAGCCATTTCATTGAGCCAATACGTATCAATAACGTTTTTTTAAATCTAAATATAAAGATTCTTTGATTTCTTCCATCACAATATAGCTATGTGATGATGCAGATGCAGGCAGTTTTTTTAAAATATCAACCAATAAACGACGATAAGCTGCCATTTCTTTTAATCTCGCTTTGACTAAATAATCAAACTCGCCCGAAATGAGATGACACTCAAGCACTTCAGGAATTTCAGATAAATTACTTGCAACTGTTTCGAATACATCTCCAGATTTAGCAGATAATTTGATCTCCAAGAATACCAATAAACTACGTTCAACATGTGCAGGATGAATGCGTGCATGATAGCCTGTAATTACACCATCTCGTTCTAAACGCTTTACACGCTCAGAACATGGTGTAGTCGATAAATTAACCTTTGATGCAAGCTCACTGATAGCCATTCTTCCATCTTGCTGCAATAAATCAAGAATTTGATAATCTATCCGATCAAGTTTCCGCATTATTTCGCTCTATTTACTCAATTTAAAATAAAATAAACTTTTTTTACCTTGATAAAACATTATAAAATAGTGAAATCATCTAGTAAATTCACAATATACTAGCGTAAATAACTAGCATTGAATATAGGACTTGTTATGCATGTGATTGTATTAGGCAGTGGTGTCATTGGTGTAACAAGCGCATATTATCTGTCGCAACAAGGTGCTCGTGTCACTGTATTTGACCGTGCAGCAAGCGCAGCTCAAGAAACCAGTTTTGCCAACGCAGGTCAAATTTCTCCTGGGTATTCAACCCCATGGGCAGCGCCGGGCATTCCCCTTAAAGCTGTGAAATGGATGTTTCAGCAGCATGCACCGCTGGCAATTAATTTAGATGGTAGCGCTTGGCAGCTTCGTTGGATGGCACAAATGCTCAAAAACTGTAATCCAGCCAGCTATAATATCAACAAAGAGCGTATGACACGTGTTGCAGAATATAGCCGTGATTGCCTGCGTGCACTGCGCCAAGATACCAATATTCATTATGAGCACCGCTCAAAAGGTACATTACAAGTATTTCGAAAAGCGGCTCAACTTGATGCAGTACAACGCGATATCGAAGTTCTCAAAGAATGTGGCGTAGACCACCAACTGCTTGATGCACAAGCTTTATCAAAAGTTGAACCTGCGTTGGCATATGCACAAGATAAATTGGTTGGTGGCTTACATTTACCAAATGATGAAACTGGTGATTGTTATTTATTTACCACAGCATTGGCTCAACTTGCCAAAGACCGTGGTGTTGAATTTAATTATCAGCAAAATGTAGAACGTATTGTCGTAGAAGGTAATGAAATAAAAGGTGTACTGATTAATGGTGAGCTGCATACAGCCGACCATTATGTTCTTGCTTTTGGCAGTTATAGCCGCGATTTTCTCTTGCCACTTGGTTTAGATTTACCAGTCTATCCTGTGAAAGGCTACTCACTGACCTTGCCTATTGTTGATGCAAATTATGCACCGCAATCTACCGTTCTTGATGAAACATATAAAATAGCCATTACCCGCTTTGATCAAAGAATACGTGTCGGTGGTATGGCAGAATTAGCAGGCTATAATTTAGATTTGAAAGACAAACGTAAACAGACCTTAGAAATGGTCAGCAATGACTTGTTTCCAGGAGGTGATTTAACACAATCAACCTTTTGGACAGGGCTTCGCCCAATGACGCCTGATGGCACGCCAATTATCGGACCTACGCAATACAACAACTTATTTTTGAACACAGGTCACGGTACGCTTGGTTGGACCATGGCATGTGGCTCAGGTAAATTACTCAGCGATATTATCATGCAGCAAGCAACAGATATTAATACCGATGGATTATCTATAGCGCGCTATCGCACGGTATAACATTACAGATTGTTAAGGAAGTTTTATGCCACGCCCGATACAGGCCGTTATTCATGTCAATGCGCTTCAGCATAATCTTGACATTGCACGTCAACATGCGCCGAACAGTCGTTTATTCGCTGTAGTCAAAGCCAATGCATATGGACACGGTATTGAACGTGTCTATGATGCATTTAAAACAGCAGATGGTTTTGCCTTATTGGACTTAGATGAAGCAATACGACTAAGAACACTCGGCTGGAAAGGTCAAATCATTTTACTTGAAGGTGTATTTCATTTAGATGACTTATCCATCTGTGAGCAATATGAATTGAGTTTTGTTGTCCATAACCAAAATCAAGTCACATGGTTAGAAAACTATATAGGTAATGCCTCTTTTCATATCTATTTAAAAATGAATAGTGGTATGAACCGCTTAGGCTTTGTTCCTGAAGCTTATACCGAAATTTGGCATATGCTGTCTAGACTTCGCTCAGTGCATGAAATTACCCATATGACTCATTTTTCAGATGCAGATGGAACACGTTTTGGTGAGCCGGGAGTTTGCTATCAATATACACGTTTTGACCAAATTACTGCGCCGTTACAAGGCAAACGTTCTCTGAGTAACAGTGCTGCAATTTTACGTCATCATCAAATTCACTCAGACGACACCCGTGCTGGTATTTTATTGTATGGTAGCTCACCAGATTACCCAACGCATAGCAGTCAAGATTGGGGCATTCAACCGTCAATGAGTTTACGCAGTGAAATTATTGCTGTTCAAGATATACATGCCGGTGACAGCGTGGGATACAGTTCAACATTTATTGCCAAACATCGAATGCGCATTGGAATTGTTGCATGTGGTTATGCAGATGGTTATCAGCGTATTTCCCCCACAGGTACGCCTATTTTAGTCAACGGTCAAATGACGCAATTAATTGGACGAGTGAGCATGGATATGCTTGCTGTAGATTTAACAGCAATACCTGATGCAGACCTTGGTGCAGAAGTTGTGCTTTGGGGTAAATCAAAATATGGAACCGTTTTACCTATTGATGAAGTTGCAGCATCAGCAGGCACTTTAGGCTATGAATTAATGTGTGGTATTACTGCACGTGTCGCATTTTGTATTGAAAATTAAATCAAAAAAAAAGAGGGCAAATGGCCCTCTTTTTTATTACATATAAAAAACCACATCTAGGAAAGAGTGTGGGTGTCCAGTATACGGACGAAACTTTAAAATTCGTCGTTGATCTTTTCTTTATCGATCAGCGTGATTACATCATTCCATAAAAAAGTATAAATAGAAAGCCCCTGTTTCAAATTATTATGCTAATTTTCAGCAAATCATCTATATATTTACTTTTAGATACAAATTTATTTCCCATTTGAGAAAATAAATATCTTTTTATTCAGGAAAAACAAATGTTAGGACAACACCACGTATTAAAAAAACGATATGACTCATGGATTTATAGAAACTTTACTGTTTATAGTGGCTATTTTATTTTATTTTGTGCATTCATACTCAGTTCAGGCTGTTCAACACTTGGGCCACATGGTGGCTCTGTCGAAAAACGTGCAAATAAATTGTCTGCCGCTTTACAAAGAGCCTATCAAGTTCCAAGCTTTACTGCGAACCGTTTATCACCGTGGATTATTCAAAGCGCTGATCGATATCAAGTGCCTGCTGAATGGATTGCTGCCACCATTAAACAAGAATCAGGTTATCGTAGCGGTTTAACCTCCTCAGGTGGTGCCGTCGGGTTGAGTCAAATTATTCCAAGTTATTGGTCTGCTGTATGCCCGGGCGATTTATATCAAGACCGAGGTAATATTGAGTGCAATGCATTTATTCTTGCACGTTATGAAAAGCAAGCAGGTTCTTGGTTTAAAGCAGCAGCATATTACAATGTGGGACCATCAGGTTATGAATCGAGCTTTTGGACAAGACATAAAGCAAAAAAATATGCTCGAAGTGTAAAACGTTATAAAAAGCAGTTACAAAAAGCCTTATAATTTAAGATATGTTTAATCGCTCAACGTGACGATACACCCTAAATATTCACTTTACATTTTTGCTTCACCATCACTTAAATGGTTTTATTATCCATGTCTCGTATTTCCTTCCTTCCTGACAAGTTCAGTAGTTTAATTTTTGCCATGTTGGTCTTGGCTACGCTTCTACCTATTTCAGGACAAGCTGCACATTACTTTAATATCCTAACCAATGTTGCAATTGCGCTATTGTTCTTCTTACATGGCGCCAAATTATCAAGAGAAGCAGTCATTGCAGGCATAACCCATTGGCGTTTGCACTTATTTATTTTTGCTGCAACCTTTGTCATGTTTCCCCTGCTCGGTTTTTTACTCAAACCGATTATAGAACCCTTATTAGGCTCTTCATTGTATTTAGGCATTTTATATTTATGCTTGTTGCCATCCACAGTACAATCATCTATTGCATTTACCTCCATTGCCAAAGGCAATGTGCCCGCTGCATTATGTAGTGCTTCAGCATCGAATATTATAGGGATGTTTTTAACCCCAGTGTTGGTCAGTTGGCTCATTACTCAGCAGCATGTTGAGCATCAAAGCTCTAATTTTGGTGCAGCAACAAACATTATTTTGCTTCTATTTGTTCCCTTTGTGCTAGGACAACTCTTAAGATCTACCATGCAACCTTTCTTAAAAAAACATGCATCAAGTGTCAAATTGGTTGATCAAGGTTCTATTTTAATGGTGGTATATTCTGCATTTAGTGAAGCAGTCATTGAAGGAATTTGGCATCAAGTGTCTTCAAGTACTTTGATTTACTTGTTAATTGTTTGTTCAGGCTTACTTGCTATCATGATGTTACTCATTCATTTTAGCAGTAAAAAGCTCGGGTTTAATTCAGCCGATCAAATTACCATTTTATTTTGTGGTTCTAAAAAGACTTTGGCCAGTGGTGTGCCAATGGCAAAAATTCTTTTCGCAGGACAACCCTTTGGTTTAATTTTACTGCCATTGATGTTATTTCATCAAATACAGTTAATTACCTGCGGGATTCTTGCACAAAAATTTTCAAAAAAAACAGATACATAATTTCAAAGATCGCTTTAAGAATCCAACCAAACGATATAAAGAAATCATCCTACACTCAAGGAGGATTTCTTTATTCGATTTATTCATATAAACATTAATTTTTATTATTTTTTATGCTTACTTATCACAGGTATTCTTCTCTCCAGAACAGGAACGAACAAGCACATGGGGATAACGAATGCAACTTAATCAAATCAAAATCGGTCTTTTTGCTGTATTACTTGGACTATCATCCGTAAGTATTGCAGCTAAAGACTTTTTAAACGTCTCTTATGATCCAACACGCGAACTTTATACAGATATTAATAAAGCGTATGGTGATTATTGGAAACAAAAAACAGGCGAATCTGTAAACTTTAAACAGTCTCATGGTGGATCAGGCAAACAAGCGCGTGCCGTTATTGATGGGCTTGATGCCGATGTTGTGACATTGGCCCTTGCAGCGGATATTGATGCAATTGCAGAAAAAACAGGTAAACTGCCGTCAAATTGGCAACAGCGCTTCCCGCAAAACTCAACACCTTATACATCTACCATTGTATTTTTAGTTCGCAAAGACAACCCTAAGCAAATAAAAGATTGGAACGATTTGATTCGTCCAGATGTTGCGATTATCACGCCGAACCCTAAAACATCAGGTGGTGCACGTTGGAACTACCTAGCAGCATGGGCATGGGCAAAACATCAACCAGGTGGTAATGATAAGACAGCACAAGAATTTGTACGTAAAATTTACAAAAATACCAAAGTACTTGACTCAGGTGCACGTGGTGCAACCACAACCTTTGCTGAGCGTGGTATTGGTGATGTGTTATTGGCTTGGGAAAATGAAGCTTATCTTGCAGTCCGTGAACAACCGAACAAGTTTGAAATTATTACACCATCGCTTTCAATTTTAGCTGAACCACCAGTTGCAATTGTTGATAAAAACGTGCAAAAAGATGGTAATGAAGCGCTTGCAAAAGGCTATCTCAACTTTTTATACTCTCCATTAGCACAAGATATTATTGCTAAAAACTACTACCGCCCAAGAAATCAAAAGGTACTTAAAAAATACAGCAATGTATTTAAGCCATTGAAATTGGTCACGATTGACCAAGAATTTGGCGGTTGGACGAAAGTACAAAAAACACATTTCGACAATAATGGTATTTTTGACCAAATCGTAAAAGAAAACCAAAAATAAGTTTGAAAACAGGGAGTCTGAGATATGCCTAAATTTCATAGCATCATTGTACCAGGCGTAGGTGGCAGCAATGAACACCACTGGCAGTCATGGATTGAAAAGCGCTTATCTCATGTAACTCGTGTTGAACAAAACTGGGATCAACCTATTTTAAATCAATGGGTTGATCAATGGATTAACGTGATCCAAAGTACCGACCTTCCTGTACAAGTCATTGCACATAGTTTTGGATGTTTAACCAGTATTGCCGCTTTAGCTGAACACCCAACGATACAACATCGTATTAAAAAATTAATTCTTGTTGCACCTGCAAATCCAATCCGTTTTAGCGAGACAGGTTTTGCACACACTGAGGCTGAAAGCTTTTTTGAATATTTCAAGCAAATTCAAATCACTGTACCGAGTATCATGTTAATCAGTGAAAATGATCCTTGGCTTGAATATGAGGATGCAAAATACTTTGCAGAAATATGGAAAATCCCCTATGTTAACCTTGGGAAGGTTGGACATATTAATGTGGATGCAGGTTTTGGTACCTTTCCAGAGCTTTTGCCACATTTACTCTCTAAACCAAAAAAACGGATACTTGATAGCTCATCATACTCAATTTTAAAAAGCCATCAGCACAATTTTTTAGTTGAATCACTCTGATTTGATTCAATGGATGTAAGAGATCGTAATGCGAAATAACAAAGCAGTTTTACCAGGTTTTGGCTTATCTTTAGGTTATACAATTTTATATTTATCCATTATTGTATTTATACCTTTATCCGCCGTATTCATCAAATCACTCGGCATTGGCTGGGAGGGGCTACTCGGCATTCTGCAAGATACCCGTATCCTCAAAGCACTTCAGCTCAGTTTCACCACAGCGTTGATCGCAGCACTCATTAATGTTGTTTTAGGGTTTTTATTGGCATGGTGTCTAGTACGCTATACTTTTCCTGCGAAGCGTATCATTGATGCTTTAATCGATTTACCTTTTGCATTACCAACTGCTGTTGCAGGAATTGCCCTGACCTCTTTATACGCATCAACCGGTTGGGTGGGTCAATACTTAGAACCTCTCGGCATTAAAATTGCCTATACCTCAGTTGGTATTACCTTGGCTTTAATTTTTATTGGTATTCCCTTTGTTGTACGTACAGTTCAGCCAGTTTTAAGTGATTTAGAAACCGAGCTTGAAGAAGCATCTTCAGCTTTAGGTGCAACCAGATGGCAAACTTTTCGCTATGTCATTTTTCCAATTATTTTACCACCCCTCATCACAGGCTTTGCTTTGGCTTTCGCACGCGGTGTTGGTGAATATGGTTCAGTGATTTTTATTGCTGGCAATCAGCCTTATAAAACTGAAATTGCGCCATTAATGATTATTTCGCGTTTAGAAGAATATGACTATGCTGGTGCAACCACTATTGCTGTCATTATGTTAGTACTGTCATTTGTTATTTTGTTGCTGATTAATATTCTACAATCGTGGGCAACCCATCGTACCGGGAGAAATGTGTAATGAGTGGTTCAAATAATGCACATGATCTTGCTTATAAACTACAAAGCAAAGATGCTACCCGAGAAGCCAATTGGGTTCGATACTTATTACTGACTTTAAGTTTAATTTGTTTTTTAAGCTTATTAATTTTGCCATTAATCTTGGTGTTTGTAGAAGCATTTCGACAAGGCATACAAGTTTATTTCCAAGCACTTATCGAGCCTGACACCCTTGCTGCGGTCAAGCTAACGTTGTTAACTGCAGTGATTGCTGTACCGCTTAATGTCGTCTTTGGTGTTGCTGCAGCATGGGCTGTGGCTAAATTCAATTTCAGAGGAAAAACTTTATTAACTACATTAATTGATACGCCATTTTCTGTATCTCCTGTAATTGCAGGATTAATGTTGGTACTTATCTTTGGTACACAAGGTTGGATGGGCACTTGGTTGCAAGAACATAATATTCAAGTGTTATATTCAGTACCAGCCATTGTCATTGCGACTATTTTTATTACTGTGCCATTTGTTGCCCGAGAACTTATTCCATTAATGCAAGCGCAAGGCAATGAAGAAGAAGAAGCTGCTATTTTGCTCGGTGCCTCAGGTTGGGTGACATTTTGGAAAATTACGCTACCTAATATTAAATGGGGACTTTTATACGGCGTTATTCTGTGTAATGCCCGTGCAATGGGTGAGTTTGGTGCGGTATCTGTGGTTTCAGGTCATATCCGTGGTGAAACCAATACCCTGCCTTTGCATGTAGAAATTTTATACAACGATTATAGTTATAGTGCTGCTTTTGCTGTGGCCTCGTTATTAGCATTTTTGGCAATTATTACTCTTGTGATTAAAACATGGGTTGAAGTCCGCCAAGAAAAAAATAGTTCAAGTGCATCATAGGGAGCATGAAACATGAGTATTCAAGTTAAAAATATCGAAAAAAACTTTGGCAGTTTTCAAGCTCTCAACAACATCAGTTTAGACTTTCCTGAAGGTCAATTGGTTGCGCTATTGGGGCCATCTGGTTGTGGTAAAACTACACTCTTACGCATTATTGCAGGACTTGAAAAAGCAGATGCAGGGCAAATTATTTTAGAAGGGACTGATGCCACTAAAACCCATGTACGGGATCGTCAAGTTGGCTTTGTTTTTCAACACTATGCCTTGTTTCGACATATGACGGTATTTGACAATGTCGCTTTTGGTTTACGTGTTCGTCCACGCACTACACGCCCGTCAGATGCAGAAATTTCAAAACGTGTACATCAACTTTTAGAATTGGTACAGCTTGATTTTTTATCTGATCGTTACCCATCACAATTGTCAGGTGGACAACGTCAGCGTATTGCCTTAGCTCGTGCGCTTGCTGTGGAACCAAGCGTGTTGTTACTAGATGAACCATTTGGTGCGCTTGATGCCAAAGTCAGAAAAGAATTGCGCCGTTGGTTGCGTAACTTGCATGATGAATTACACATCACTTCGATCTTTGTGACCCATGACCAAGAAGAAGCTTTAGAAGTAGCCGATAAAATTGTAGTGATGAATAAAGGAAATATTGAGCAAATTGGTTCACCACGTGAAGTTTATGAAACACCACAAACTCCATTTGTATTTGACTTCCTAGGGCAAGCCAATCGCTTTGAAGGCACAAGTAAAAATGGCACCTTGTATTTAGGTGATGACCAATTGAAGTTACATTCAGCACAACACGATGGTGGCTTAATTGCATTTGCTCGACCACATGAACTGACAATTCATACCACACACACGGCTAATGCCATTGAAGCAACCTTCTTACGTTATGTATGGGTGGCAGGAAAAATTATTGCTGAATTGCAAGATCGTTCAAACCAACCTATTGAAATTTTAGTATCACCAGAACAAGCAGCAGCGCAAGAACTGTCTGCCAACCAAAAAGTATGGATCACTGCTCAACATTTGCATACTTTTGAAAAAAATGAACTATCCGCTTAAAATGAGAGCATGAGTCTATGAATTTTCAACAATTAAGAATTATCCGAGAAACCGTAAGACAAAACTTTAATCTTACGGAAGCATCTGCCGCACTGTTTACTTCACAATCTGGCGTAAGTAAGCACATTAAAGATTTAGAAGATGAGTTGGGTGTGCAGCTGTTTATCCGTAAAGGAAAACGTCTACTTGGCCTAACAGAGCCTGGAAAGGCCTTGCTTGGGGTTGTTGAACGCATGTTAATTGATGCGGACAACATTAAACGCTTGGCTGATGAATTTAATAAAATTGATGAAGGCACATTAACGATTGCAACTACGCATACACAAGCACGTTATATTCTGCCGCCAATCGTCAACTTATTTAAAAAGCAATTTCCAAAAGTACATTTGATTCTACAACAAGCTAGCCCTAATGAAATTGTAGATATGCTGTTGAAAGGTCAAGCTGATATTGGTATTGCAACTGAGTCACTGACCAATGAAGACAATTTGGCAGGTATTCCTTACTATACATGGCAACATAGTATTATTACACCGCCTGACCACCCTTTAACACGCTTAGACAAAATTACCTTAGAAGACTTAGTCAAATACCCAATTGTCACTTACCATGAAGGTTTTACAGGCCGCTCTAAAATTGACCAAGCATTTGCTGATGCTGAATTAGATGCAGATATTGTTATGTCTGCGCTCGATGCCGATGTGATTAAAACCTATGTTGAACTAGGCATGGGTATTGGGATTATTAATAATATTGCTTACGATGCCAAACGTGATCAACATTTAGCCCAAATTAAAACCTCAGTATTTGATATTAACACCACATGGATTGCTGTGCGTAAAGGTCATTTATTGCGTGGATATGGATATAACTTTATCTCTTTATGTTCGCCTGATGCCAATATTGCAATGCTTAAAAAAGCAGCTTATCCTGAAGAATAAAATTAAAAATAAACTTAGGCTATTCATAACCTTCGGTTGATCCCAAAACCCATCCATTTAATGATGGGTTTTATCATTTGAGCTAATCGAATAAAGTTATAAAATGTTTTAATGTAAAATTAATAACCAATTAAATCAAATATTTAAATTTATTTTATATACTATTAAATATTTTATGAAATTAAAATATATAAAACATTAAATTAAATACTAAAAAGCGTTTGATTATAAAATTCATGTCACGCATTATACAGTTGAAAATGTAACACAAAGATCAAAAAATCAATCTTTTACACACTGAATATTGTTTTGAAGGTGAATTTACTATGATGAATGGAATGACAACTGAAAAGATCACAGCCATTTTTAATCGTCAGAAAGCTTTTTTTGCAGCACAAAATACTCAGCCGATCGAATTTCGTAAAACTCAATTACTGAAATTAAAACAGGCGATTCTTGAGCATACCGATGAAATTATCACGGCTTTGGATTTAGATTTAGGTAAATCTAAAGATGAAGTGATGCTCGCTGAAATTAACAATGTCATTCATGAAATTGATTTTCATCTAGAACACCTTGATGAATGGGCAAAAGATCAAGTGGTTCCTAATTTTGAGCATTATCCTCAAACGACACAAAGTCTCATTCGTCGCGAATCATTTGGTGTAACGTATATTATTTCACCATTTAACTACCCTCTTATGCTGACATTCAGTCCACTCATGGGGGCAATGATTGGTGGGAATACTGCAATAATCAAACCATCTGAAAATACACCTCATAGCTCAAAGATCATCAAGAAAATTGTTGAGAGTGCGTTTGATGACTCATATATTGCTGTAATTGAAGGCGCTATAGAAGAAAACCAAGCTTTACTTGCTTTACCATTTGACTTTATCTTTTTCACAGGCAGTCCGGCTGTTGGAAAAATTGTCATGCGTGCCGCAGCAGAACATCTTACTCCTGTTGTACTTGAACTTGGTGGCAAAAGCCCATGTATCATTTTAAATGACGCTGACTTAGACCAAGTTGTCGACAGCATCTGTTTTTCAAAATTTATTAATTCTGGACAAACATGTGTTGCACCTGACTATTTATATGTTCATGCAGCCATTCAAGATCAATTGGTTAATAAATTGATAGAACGCATTCAGTCTAACTATAGCGAACTTGGTCAAATTGGTAAGATTATTACGCAAAAGCAAGTTGAAAATCTTAATCGCTATGTGACTGCAAATGCTGAAAAAGTTGTCTTTGGTGGACAATACGATGTGGAAAAACGCTTATTTCAGCCAACGGTTATGAATGATGTAGTTTGGTCTGACAGTATTATGCAGCAAGAAATTTTTGGTCCTGTGTTTCCAATCCTGACTTTTAATGATCTTGCGGAAGTTGCAAGCAATGTTAATACGTATCATCCAAAACCTTTGTCTGCATATGTATTTACTAAAGACTATGCACTCGGTCATGAGTTGCTAAATTCAATTCCTGCAGGTGATGCACAAATTAATGGCACCATCATTCATGCTTTCTCACCATATCTACCATTTGGTGGTATTGGTGGTTCAGGTATGGGCAACTATCATGGTAAACACAGCTATGAAACGTTTACTCATCAAAAATCAATTTTAGTTCATCAATAATTAGTCTCGTCACGACATAAAAAAGGTCTCAATAGAGGCCTTTTTTATTTTTTGCTTGGATCGTAAGCTCAAATATTACATGGATTATCACAGTATTATTTCATGATTTCAGCATGACATATCATGGAATCTTAATACTTGGCATTTATGATGGATTGAATTCTAGTGATCTTCACTTATCAGGTCATTTCATCTCGATATGAATAAGACTGTTCTTTAAATAGAACGCTCTAACCTTCTTTTCAGTATTTTTTAATTCTTTGTTTCTTGTTATCACTAAACACTGTGATTTATTACGGACAATATCCATGTTTAACCCCAATCTTATGATCAAAAACATTGTGACACAATCATCAGTTCATGCATTCATTTTATTGCTTGGACGTGCGCTTTTGGCGTATTTATTCATTATTGCAGGCTGGGGGAAAATAGCATCTTACACAGCTACTGTCGGTTATATGGAATCTAAAGGTGTGCCGGGTGTGTTACTACCCTTGACCATTTTAGCTGAATTTGGCGGTGGACTTGCTTTATTATTTGGCTTTCAGACTCGCCTGACAGCATTGGTTTTAGCTGTACTTAGCGTGATTACCGCAATGATTTTTCATACAGGTACAGACAAGGCTCAAGTGATTAACTTTATGAAAAACATTTCAATTGCAGGTGGTTTTTTAATCCTGATGCTACACGGCGCAGGGCGTTTGAGCATCGACGCCTTGATTGAAAAAGAATCCTCTTAATATATTTAACAAGCTCATAAGAGTAAGGCAAACCCTGCCTTACTCTTCAAATGATAAATTAAATAAATTCCTCTAAAGCGTGTTCAACCGCTGTATCACCTTGAGTTAACTCAATAATTTTATGGTGAATTTTTGGCTGTTTCAACAAAGCAAGCAATGTTGCTGCTACATCTTCACGCGAGATTGGATTATTGCCTGATGGCAAAGCATAACCCACTTTAACTTGACCTGTGCCTGAAGCATCAGTTAACTGACCTGGTCTTAAAATTACCCAATTTAGCGCTGATTGAGTTAATTCATATTCTGAATACTTTTTAACCCGAATATAATTTTCAAACTTATCGCCAAGTGCAGCCGTCCGCCCTGCCTCAGGAAAAGCTGACACCAAAATAAAATGAGAGATATTGGCCTGCTGAGCAGCTAAAACTGATTTCGTTAGTCCCTCGCCATCCACTTTATTGGTCAATGTTTCATCACCTTTACCGCCTGCACCTGCTGAAAAGATAATATGATCTGAACCTTGAAATAACTGAGCCAACTCATCCACAGACAAAGTCGTAATATCGCCCCATACAGGTGTTGCACCCAATGCTTTGAGTTCTTGCTCTTGGCTTTCACTTCGATACAGTGCATGAACAGACCAATCACTTGGCTGTAATTGTTTTGCAACGTGTTTAGCGACTTGACCTGATCCACCAACAATAAATACTGTGCTCATACATCCTCGCTTTATTTATTAAGATTAATTACGATGCTAACAAAGTCATTGTATGCCGTATATCTCAAGTCTTAAAACTTTAGTAAAGAATCGTTAACTATTAATTTAATGTTGCAACAGATTGATTTACATCTACTTTAGTTCCACCAAAATTTTTAGCAATATAATCGTTCACAAAAGGTTGATGATAAAGCTGACCAAGTTTATCTAAAGCTTTACGTTTTTGGTCGTTTTTGCTAGTCACCAAAACATTAATATTTTTGCTGTTATCGGCACTGGTTTTTTCATAATACAATGACTGTTTAAGTACATTTAAGCCACTGTCTAGCGCTTCGGTATTGCCAATGGCAGCCAAATCCACTTCTTCTAGTACTCGCGGAATGGTCGAGCTTTGGACAGTACGAAAGCTCAATGATTTTGGATTGGTTAAAATATCTGCAGGCGTGCCTGAAATTGCATTAAAGTCTTTTGGTAACGTAATGAGTTGAGCTTGTGCAAGTAATCTTAATGCACGGGCAGTGTTTGCAGCATCATTAGGTATAGCCACCACAGCCCCTGTTGGCAACTGATTTAAAGTTTGGTATTTTTTAGAATACAGCCCCATAGGTTCTAAATAAGTGGTAGCAATCGCAACCAACCCTTGATGATGAATTTCATTAAATGCCTTTAAGTATCCCCAAGACTGAAAAGCATTTACATCAATTTCTTGGTTTAACGTGGCACGATTCAGAGCAACACCATCATTAATTTCTTTAACCTCAATATTTAAACCCAATTGTTTGGCTTGTTCAGACGCTGCAATATGCTTCCAAATTTGGGCATCTGAACCTAAACTGCCAATCACAATGGTTTGTGTTGATGTTTTTTCTTGCTCTTTCGGTTCAGTTTGAGTTTTTAAATAACTCGAGCAACCAATTACAAACACCACAGAAAAGACCACAAGCCATAATATGTTTTTCTTTTTCATGACGATGCTCCTGCACGCAGATCCATGATTTGTTGATACTGTTTAGGGTAAAAACGCTGTGTTACATCAAGGTGTGAACGTAACCTACTCTTTAAACTGTTTTCACCAACATTTTGTAATAAGGGATTCGTCGGATCACTTTTGAT
Source organism: Acinetobacter apis (assembly GCF_900197575.1). GTDB lineage: Bacteria > Pseudomonadota > Gammaproteobacteria > Pseudomonadales > Moraxellaceae > Acinetobacter > Acinetobacter apis. The sequence continues at coordinate 713,081 of NZ_FZLN01000001.1, forward strand.
CCCATTTGATAATTTTTGTAATGCTGGCGGTAAATTTAAAACAGGTAAATCGCCTGCAAAAATATGCGGTGAAATAAAATAAGCGATTGAATAGCGGTCTTGATACTGAGGTGCAACCACACGATGTGTATTGGCAACCAAATATCCATTGGTAATCAATTCAAGCGTTTCACCAATATTAATCACAAAGGCATCTTCGACATAAGGCACATCAATCCACTGACCTTCAGACAAAACCTGTAATCCGCCAATACGATCTTGCAAGAGTAAGGTTAAAATATTGGTATCTTTATGTGCACCAACCCCTTGACCATCTGCATGATGAATTTGTTTCGGATATTTAATCAGCTTTAACATTTCATGTGGAGTTTCAGTTAAAAATGAATCAAGTGCATAAGGATCTAAACCCAAAGCATCTAACAACGCATGAATAAGCTCAATGGCAACTTGATGTACATCCTGTTGCCATGCTTCAACCACTTGCTGGAACTGAGGCCAATCTTTTGGCCATTGATTTGGTCCTTGTAGTCTTGACCACAATGGAGTGTTTTCATCAAGTGGTATCTCAGGTCTTTCAATACCAATGTCTATTTGTTCTCTCGCATCTAAACGATTTTGCGTATGCTCTTCCCCAACACGCGAGTATCCACGAAAATGTGGTGAATGCAGCATTGAAATATCATCTTTAATCGCCTGATCAAGCTCAAAAAACTGTTTGCTATATGCTTTGATTTGAGCCAATTTTTTGCGCGAAATCCCATGTCCTGTCACATAAAAGAAGCCAATATTTCTGGCGTATGATTGCAAATTTGCCAAAAACTCTGCACGTGTTTCAGGATGATTTAACAAGGTCAAATCTAAAATTGGTAAGTGCTGACGGATTTCTGTATCGGCATGTTTGGCTAATGCACTCATAACATTCTCTTTTTATCGTGACTGTGATGAGACTAAAATATTTTATTCTTTGTTTAAAATATAAAAAAAATCATTACTTATTGTTTTTAGATATTTAAAGAATAAATCAACATAAGTTATTGTTATATAAATACTTTTAAAATACATATTGCAGTAAAGCAGATAATTAAATCATTTATTTTGCAATACTCAGTCTGGCAACTGAGTATTGCTGATTACTTTAATGATGTGTTTGAGTTGGTGACTCATTCGGGCTTAAGCTTGGTGTTTGGTCAAAAAAGTTCCAAGGTTTGAGTAACACATTCACCCATTCTGTAGGCATCATTGGCCACTCTTCAGCACGTGCCACATGAGTGGTTCCTGTGGTCAGCCATACCACCACATCTTCATTGCGGATTGAATCATTATTTTTCACAAACTGACCTAACCCTGTATCTTCTTCTGAGCGATTTGGATACAGCCCTTCAGGATACATTTCATTCGGGTGATATTTTGTCACCCAAATTTGTTGATCCATAAAACTTAAACGTTTATATAACCATTCATCTTTGGCAAAATTTGCACCTTTTGCAATAGGATGTGTTCCACCTGCAAATGGGATCAATTGATAAGAAACAGGATTACCCATCGCATTTTCTTTACTGCTATTACTCAATAAGCGAATCGTAGCAGGATCAAATTTTTCGACAGCGTCTGCTTCGGTGTTTATGGTTTGCTGATCCACTTGGATGCTGCTTTTTCTAACCCCTTGGTGGTTAGTTTTGACCACAGGATCTAAATGATTAAATGTGTTTTTCTCACCATCAACATCAAGATCTAAACGGAAATTATAAATATGTTGATGAGTTGTACCAACAATATGATGATCAATTAAAGTCCCATAACGTGTGTCTTTGGCCGCAGTTTGATCGTGCATGGTTTTAGACAATACGCCTTTTACAGCTTCTATCCCTGTTGCACCGGCATTGATGCCAATGGTTCCATTTTCACTCAATACCCAATCAAACATATAATCATAATTACCCACTGTGCTTACCCATCTCACCACCAATTCACGGCGTGCAACACTGACATTTGATTGCCCCATTTCTTGATGTTTATATTCAGGTCCGGCATAACGCTCAAAAATTGCAAAAGCATTTGGAATCGTCATTGGATTACCTTGATAATCTGCAATCACTGCATCCATCATCACAGCATTGTCAGGTACATCTGTGCCACGCTGTAAAGATGATGTTAAGGTGCCCATACCATAATCACCTGAATCTAAATAAGATTTAAAATACCAACCTGTATCTGGATCGCCATACGGTACGATCATGCCACCTAAGTTACCTTCATACATAATCTTACGTTTTACATTTTTATCTTTATACGTCATGGTTGAAAGCTGTAATCCCACACGTGTATCTAAAGCAACATGGAAACACCAATTGTTCCAATGAACCATTTGCCCTGTCACCGTAAAATTCTTGCCTTCAGGTTCAACAATATTCAGGGGTTTCTGTTGTTTTTTTGCCATGCCACGTCCGTCATAAGGTCGCGCTGCCATAGGAATCGGAACAATGCCGTTGTCTTCGATTTTAATAATTTTCTTTTGATCTAAATCTACAACTGCAACTAAATTTTCTATTGGATGTGCCCAATAATTGCCATCCCCGACATCTAAATAAGAAACCACTTTTAAAACATTGTATTCTTTATTTAAACCATCTTCGCCACCAAAATAACCCACGGTGAGCGGAGTGCCCACAACTTTACTTACATCAGTGATACCACGTTTTTTTAATGCCTCTGCATACAATGGGCTAGATTGAATCGCTTTTTGCACCACATCAAAATCATCAAGTAAAACCATACCATGTGTATTGGCAATGACTTTCCACTCAAGTATTTTTTGATGTGTAATATCAACTACACCTTGAATTACACTATTATTAATTAATATTGCAAAATCAGCCTCGCGAGCACCTTGATACGCTTTATGATTAATAACATCATCCCATACGGTATATTTGTCAGGTGCTTTTAAAGCTAAACGGCTGAATCGCAAAACTTTTGGTGCCCGTGAATCTGCTTGGATTACCATCTTGACTTGTTTGATCTCATCTGCAGATAAACTATTTAATGGATGTGCAACCGATTCAACTTGAAATGTTTTATCAAGTTTTGATTGGAAAATTTCATTGGCCAAATCCTTGCTGACCATCGCTTGCCCGTGCTGAATCATTAAAGGTACAGACACTTTCAATGGTTGACCATTCACTAAAATGACATTCGAGTTAGGCTTAATTCGAACATAAGTTGAATTTCTTGTGACAGTATAGGTGCCTGTATATGTATCTTCTTGAACCTCAGCCCCTGCAGATTTCATGACTTGTTTTAAAGGTAGCCAAGTTACAGCCTGCCCATGTGCAAACAATTGATGTGAAAGCACCAATGAGCTAATGCCCAAAGCAATTTTTTTTAGTGTCTTTTGTTTTGAATGCATGTTGACCTCGGCAATTACACAATGAATAAACAAAATGTAGTGCAAAGCTGCAACAAAAAAATCACTCTAAAGAGTGATTTTTAACGTGTTTCTTTCAACTTATTTTAGAAATTATAACGCAAAGATAGATTCACCCGAGAGTAGTCACCTTTTAAATTACTAAAGGTTTTACGCTGCCCATAAGTGTACTCCATGCCCATATTAAAATTTTTCACTGGTGTAAAGAAAATATTACCAATTGCATTATAAGCCATTTTATTACTTCGAGTATCTGAGGCTAAAGTGTGTGCATATGGCGTATCATGTTCATACCACAATGCACCTGCAATTAATGAGGTTTTCCAACGTGGCGTCCATTCATGCACATAACCCAACAACACCTTGTCATATTTACTGTCTTGAATATGGAAGTTACCATTGGCATCTTGCGTGACAATATAAGCAGGGTTCGGGCTCACATATAAAATATATTTATTGCTGCCTTTAACATGATAATAATCAAAAAATAGGGTGTCTTTTTTGCTGAGGTTAATACGCGTTCCAACCCCAAGCCCCCAACCAAGTGTTTCTTTATCATCGTGATTGTTATTCGACACACGGTTTTCATGCAATAAGCCAAAAAACTGTAAATGCCCCGCATCTTTTGGCAAAGTATAATCATACTTGGCCGTCAATGCAGGGATACGACCGCCACGCATAATATTGCTGCTTTTCTCCCCTGTAAAGCCATCAACATTGCCGCCTTCAAGTGCCACCAATACTTTATGATGTGGTGCTAAATCTCGTGTATAGCGAATTTGTACTGCACGGTTACTGTTTGACCCAATCGGTCCATTGGCATCCACTGTACTTGGCGTCGTTTCATAACTAATAAAAGGCGATGTGGTTTGACCCACTAACCAAGACCCCAATGATGCATATGCATGGCGTATACGAAATGCTCCATTGCCATTGGTTCGTGTAGCGCTTCCCATGAAGTCACCTTCAAAGACACCTTTTAATAACCCATAATCGGTTTTGCGTTGTATTTCTAAACCAACCACCGATGTTGCAGCAGAAACATTTAATGCGCCTCGGGTTGCATGCTCTCGGTTTAAAGGAGCTTTATTGGTCGGATTATAAATGTCAGTGGTTCCTGCATTGCCACCTTTAAAGTCATATGTGGAATGAATACGAAAACTGCCATAGAGTTTTAATGATGTTTTGCCATCTGAAAGCGTCATCCAACCTGGTTTCGATGTGGCTATACTTGGTGCACTTTCAACTGTTGCTGGTGGTTGTGATGCAATAACATAAGATGGCTGTGCTTCTTTAATTTTTTTTTGCTTCGCCAATAAGTCAGTTAATTGATCTTGTAATAATAAGACTTCTTTATTTAAGTGTCTGACTTCGCGCTCCTCGGCTGTTTCTGCATAAGATGCGCCGCTCATGACAACCAATGATGTCAAGACAGATAATTTATCTTTAAACAAAATATTCCTCACAATACATTTCATTCGTAAATAAAATGAAATCTTACATCTGATCAATTTATCTACAATTTTATGGATGAAAATGTATTATAGGCACAGTTTTTAAAAGTTATATGACAATCTAATCAAATTAATTGAACGAAAATAGCTATAATTCATTAAATCAATAACATAAATTGATTAATTCATAACAATTAGCCATAGTGCAGAACCTTACTCATCAGCTCTTGCCTGCTATCCACCTGCATTTTTTGCAAAATATGCTGCACATGAGTTTTTACCGTATGAATGCTAATAAACATTTCGTCTGCAATTTTTTGATTTTTTTGCCCTTGCATCATTAAAGACATAATTTGTTGTTCTTTTTTAGTGAGCTGAGAAGAAATTTGCGGTTGTTGCTGTGGTGAAAGTAATGCGCTTAAATGACTTGCAAAGTGATATTTAGCAAACGTGTGATATCCCTTAATAATTTTAATTTCGTTTTCAGTGAATTGATTTTGTGAAGATGAGCGAACCAAACTCAAGCCTTTAATTATCATACCGGCATCATCTTGAAACCACAATTCAATATTGTCTTGAATCTTGTGCTGGTCAATAAAGCCTTGATAACTTTCAGGCACGATATGCTGTTTTAATACCATCATGCCTTCTGTCAGAGCAGATTGGCTCAGTGGATGCTTAAAGCATAGCGGATCATATTGCTGATAATTTAATAAATATTCATCAATGGCATGTGGATTTAAATTTGAATAATAATGATCTGAATATGCTAAATGACATATATCATAAGCAAAGAATGCATCAAAAGAGACAACACCCTGTATAGCATGCGTCATTTGATTGACAAACGTAGTCCAATTTTGAAAAGACATCGCAATGATTCAGTAAATAAATATTCACCATGCAATTTCTTTGCCTATTTATAAAAAATCTTAAAAATTATACCGCATCAAAAAGTTAATACGAGAATAATCGCCTTTTTCACCGGTAAAGGTTTCACGTTGTCCATAGGTATATTCCATACCTAAGTCAAAATTTCGTACTGGGGTAAAAAAGCTATTACCCACAATATTATAAACTCGTTTATTGTTTGCAGAGTTACTCGCAAGTGCTTTGGCATAAGGCGTACTATCACGATACCATACAGTGCCACCAATCAAAGAACTGCGCCATTTTGGTGTCCATAAATGAACATAACCCATTAAAAAGGTATTATATTCACTGCGGTTAATCATGTATTTTCCATCTGCATCGGTCACCACCACATAAGCAGGATTAGGTCCGGCATAAAGAATATAGCGATTATCGCCCTTAATATGATAATGCTGAATAAAGAGTGTATCTTTAGGGGTAAGATTAAATCGTGTACCGATACCAAAGCCCCAACCCCATTTTTCGACATCATCATTATTATTGGTAGACACACGATTCTCATGCACTAAACCATATAACTGTAACCGACCTTTTTGGTTGGGAAATGCATAGTCATATTTAGCAGCAAATCCTGGTAATCGACCACCGCCATTGGTTTGCCTCACGCCTGCAAAGCTATCAACATCACCACCTTCTAATGCAACAGCAATATTTTGATTTTCACTTATTGCTTTTGTATAACGTGCTTGTACCACACGACTACCACTTGACCCCATAGGTCCTAAAGCATCCACTGTTGCAGGTGTTGTTTCATTACTAATAAATGGTGAGTTGGTTTGACCCACAAGCCAATTTCCCCATTCAACATAGGCATGGCGAACTCGAAATGCTCCACTGCCATTGACTCGCATGGCATTATTACTCATGAAGTCACCTTCAAAATTGGCAAGTAAGTCACCATAAATTGTTGGCTGAATCAGCTCTACCCCCAACACAGTGGTCGCAGCAGTCACATTTAGCGAACCTTTGGTTGGATTGGATGAGTTTAATGGAACACGATTGGTTGGATTAAATACGTCTGTTGTGCCTGCACTACTGCCTGCCGTGTCATAAGTGGTATGAATCCGAAAACTACCATAAAACTTAATTTGTGTTTGGGTAAATGGGTTGGTAATCCAACCGGGTCTTGTGGTTGCTTGAATCGGTGCTTCTGCCGTTATATCTGGCGAATTCTTTAACACATGTGCTTGTTTAAGATCTTTTTGCTTATCCATGAGCTCTTCAACAGCATCTTTGAGCTTAGATACTTGCTGTTCTAATTCATTAATTTGTTGTTGTTCTTCTATTGTATCTGCATAGCTTAGGCTGCATACACATAAAAGCGTTGTTAACACAGATAATTTAAACATTATCACAATTTTCCACTGACAATAAAGCAAACACACCAAGCTGACTTTTACACATATACACGCTATCTTGCACACTGTGATATTCAGTCATTTGAAATGAACTTTTAATAACGACATGTTTTTTGACGTTTGATGCGGATTATGACAAAGAAGCGTAACATTGAATACCCCTATTGTTTACTTTCAGGGCAATATGATGAGGAAGTAGCAAATAATTTTAACTTCAATCCATTTTATGTCTATGAATCAATGCTATTTTCATAACAAAGAAAACTTTAGTCTATAAACATCTCTTTTTGAAGTGATCGATCATCAATATAAAGGGTCATTATTGTTGTCATATTGGATGGCGTTTAAGCTGTCTATATATATTCTTTTTTAAAACACAACGCTTGATAATTCTTCTGCTGCATTCATGACAATATTTTGAATGAAATCTTCAAAATATACTTTACTAAATGTATTCATTGGGCAACTGATTGAAATTACAGCAACCATTTTGCCATCACGTTGACGATAAATTGGTGCAGTACAAACAGCTACACCTTTTAAAAAATGCCCCCAACTCATCATAATTTTTTGAGTTCGGACATAATCTAGTCGGTTTAACAAACTAGGTAAATGATAAGGTGTCAGTTCAGAATACTGTTTCCACTCTTTAAAATGTTTATAACGTCTTTTTACTTCTTCAACTGGCAGTGCACTGAGTAACAATTGCCCCATGACTGTGGCATGTGCTGGCCAACGAGTACCAATTTTTACAGTAGACGTGAATGGACCAATGGCATCAATATGATTGATATAAACCAACTCTGTATCTTCTAAAACAGCTAAATTACATGCTGCTGCTGTTTGATCACGCAAATTACGTAAGATTGGACGAGACAATTCAATAATGTCTTGATTACTAAGTACATTAAACCCAAGTTTCATGACTTTAGAGTTTAAAGTATAGGTTTTATTCGGTAATTTACGAATGTAACCTGCGCTTTCTAATGTATAGATCAAGCGAAAGGCGCTTGAACGATTCACCTCAAGCTTTTCAGCGATTTGACTGATGGTCAATACACTTTCTTCTTTTGAAAAGCACTCTAAAACAGCCAATCCATTTAACAAACTATTTACTAAATATTTGCTTTCGGAGGCGGACTCTAAATCATCATTCGCAAGTGGTATTGTCATCTCATTCTCTACCTGAAATAAATATTATATCGAGATTGAAAGTGATTAAAAGAGTCAAGTTCTTACAAACTTGACTCTTCATTTCTCTTAGTAAAGTTTTTTCTGTGGTGGACCTGCAAAGTTTAATGGACCAATTTTATCCATACCCACTTCAATAATCGCTGGTCCATCAAAAGCAACATATTCTAAAATTAATGCACGGAATTCTTCAACCGTTGACGCTAAGCCGCTTTTAATGCGCATTGAATCGCCAAGCTCTTTATAACTTGGTGTATGCAATTCATTAAAATACTGACGACCGCCAAAGTAATTGTTTTGAATGCCTTTCATTACGCCATAGCCATTATCATTCATGATGATTAACACCATGTCTGTATTTTCTTGTGCCATGGTTGCAATTTCACCAATGCCTAGCATTAAGCCACCATCACCAACAATTGTCACTACTTTTTTGTCAGGATTAGCAATCGATGAACCAATACCATGTGCTAAACCTAGACCAATTGCACCTGCTAACGAGTGAATATTTTTCTTTGGCAATTGCATTGGAAGTAAACGGCTGCCCCATGTTGAACCTGACATCGTAATATCACGAACAAAAATGCCATCAGCAGGTAATGCTTCACGTACAGCATCACAGATCAATGCATACTGATCAACTTGCTTACGTAATGCGTCAACTGCGGCATTTTTTGCTGCAATAATTGCTTGGTCATATTCAGCTGTTGCTTTATTTACGCCTTGTAATTTTGCAAGCACTTTTTGAAGCAAGGTTTTTGCTTCAGCACAAATAAACGTTTTTACTTTGTAATTACGTTGCTGTGCCATTGGGCTCGCATCAACTTGAATCAATTGCTCAGGAAACTTCACGCTATAAGTTTTTGTTTCATTACTTCTAAGTCTTGAACCAATCACAATAGCTAGGTCGCTGTTTTCGATAAGTTGTTCAACACTTGCTGAATTATGAAATGCACCTAAGCTTCTTGGATGATCATCTGCAAGTACACCACGAGCATGTGTTGATGACACAATTGGAAGACCTAAATCTGCTAACTGTGTTACTTCATCTGCAGCTTCTAATGTACCACCACCAATCCAAACGATTGGACGTTCTGCTTTTTTAATTTGCTCAACTAAATAATCAACTTCAACATCAGATACATCTGGAAGTTGTAATGGTTGTATTGGCGCTAAGCTTACTGGAAAATCAATTGAAGTAGCTTGAATATCAATTGGAATCTCAACGCTTACAGGACCCATTGGAATTGTTGTTGCAACACGAATCGCTTCTTTAATAATACCTGCTGCATGATCAGGATTTGAAATGCGATAAGCTGCTTTGCTTGATGCTTTTAAAAAGGTTAACTGATCTTTGGTTTCATGAATAAAGCTTGCATCACTGTCTAAATATGCTTTTTCAACATTACCGGTTAAATGTAATACTGGACTGCCTGCATTCATGGCTTCAATCAGTGAGCCAACCGCATTACCAGCGCCTGCACCTGTACTTGTTAATGCAACACCCAAACCACTAAAGCGACCATCAGCATCTGCCATGGTAACACTGCCCGCTTCGCCACGTGCTGCAACAAAACGAATTTTATCACGACGACCAATTGCATCTGCAATTGGCAAGTTATGAATTGAAATTACGCCATATACATTGCTTACACCATGCTCTTCAAGCACACGTGTGATCACTTCACCCACATTAATTTTGTCAGTCATTTCATTATTCCTTTATTCAATATAAATTTAGTTGGCCCAAGGGTTTGGTTGATCGCTTAAGCTTAAGTAAATGCTTTTCTGTTGCATATATGCAAGCATTCCTTCACGACCCTTTTCACGCCCAATACCACTTTCCTTTCCGCCGCCAAACGGTGCAGAAACTGAAAATTTCTTGTACGTATTGACCCAAACTGTTCCAACTTCTAACTGACGTGCGACTTGAAGCGCTTTACGGTAGTTTTCAGTCCAAATTCCTGCTGCCAAGCCATAGAAACTGTCATTGGCTTCTTCAAGTAATGTCGCTTCATCCTCAAACGGAATCACAACCAATACAGGGCCAAAGATTTCTTCTTGACAAACTGTTGCTGTATTTTTCAAGCCAGTAATGATGGTAGGTGCATAATATGTACCTTGATCATAAACACCGCCTGTTAAACGTTGACCACCAACAACCACTTGACCGCCTTCTTTTACCGCCAATTGCACATAATCATCAACTGATTTTAAATGTGATTCGCTGATTAATGGCCCAATATGGGTATCTGGTGTTTCTGGATGACCAACACGTAGTCCACGGGTTAAGGTCACTAGTTTTTCTAAAAATTCATCATATACATTTTGATGTACAAATAAGCGTGCGCCTGCAATACATGCTTGTCCAGCTGAGCTGAAAATACCATATGCTACACCATGACTTGCAATGTCTAAATCTGCATCTTCAAACACAATCGTTGGTGATTTACCACCAAGTTCAAGTGATGTCGTGATGAGTTTTTCTGCTGCAACATGCGCCAAACGACGACCTGTTGATGTACCACCTGTAAATGAAATCTTTTTCACTAACGGATGTGAAACCAATGCATTACCAATGACTGAGCCTTTACCTGGTAAAACACTCAATAAACCTTTTGGTAATCCTGCTTGTTCAAAGATTTTTGCAATTTCTAAAGCGATTAATGAAGTTGCTTCAGCCGGTTTTAAAATTACGGCATTACCTGCTGCAATCGCAGGTGCAAGCTTTTGAATTTCACTTGCAATTGGCGAGTTCCACGGTGTAATTGCAGCAATCACACCAATTGGCTCATACACGCTCATGGTTAAAATGTCAGATGCGCGTTGACTCGGTAAATTTTGGTCAAATGTTTCACATGCTGCTGCCATATAACGTGCAGTACCTGCAGCGCTCATGACTAAACCAAATGTTTCTGCAAGTGGCTTACCATTGTCTTTGGTTTGTAATGCAGACAGCTCTTTGGCATTGGCTTCGATAATCTCAGCCACTTTGTATAGCACTTTAGCACGCTCAAGCGGTAAGCTGTTTCTCCAACTTGGATCACGCCATGCTTTTTCTGCTTTTTCAACAGCTTCATTCACATCTGCTTCAGTTGCTGTTGAAAATACAGCATTCAAACTTCCATCTGCTGGAAAGCGACTTTCTGAAGGATTACCTTGCCCTTGCTTCCATTCACCAGCAAGGTATAAATCGAGAACTTTTGTCATGACGGTCTATCCTTAAATTTCAATGTTGTTCATGTAGTTATGACATGCTCTAACAACACTCAACGCAGCTAAAGCAGATGTTTTTGGGTTGCTTTGTAATGGCTTTCCATTCATTTCAATTTTGAACTGTCCAAAGCTGCCTTCAACTAACACAATATGTTGATTTGACGCGATGTTTGGGTCTACAACCAACTCAACCATGGTCTCATCAAGACCTAAGCCTGCAAGGGCAATTGTTGCAGCAACATTTGAATTGGCTTTATATGTTGATGCCGCTTCACGTGCTGTACCTTTAAAAAACACTGTTGTTTCTTGAACATTGTTTAAATCAAGGACTTGTTCAGCTGGGCTACCAAGCCAACTTTTTGGGCTTTTCACTGCTTGATAAGTCACGTTGGTTAATTCACCACTTAATTTTGCTGCGGCTAAACCATCAATGCCTGCAATTGCACCTGATAACAGATACAACTTACTGTCATGTGCTTGGACTGCCTGAGATAAGCGCTGATACAATTCATCGCTTGCTAAAGCACCGACTGAAATTAAACCTAGTTTCCAGCCTCGGCTTAGAATCTGTTCTGCATGTTCAATCACTGCGCTTTGCCCTGCAGCTTCAACGACAAAATCAGGCTGACCATCACATGCATCAATACTTGAAATGACCTTAACTGTCGATGCAACTTCAGTTTGTGTTTTACTGACACTGTCTTCTGGTACAACAACCCAAGTTAAAGATAGATCTTGTGGCAAGTGCTTGACAATTTCTTGCGCCATTGCACCATACCCAATCATCATTAATTGTTTCATCTTTTAACTCACCGCTTAAATATGACGATTAAACCCACCAGATACATCAATTACAGAACCTGTTGTATATGATGCAAGTGGCGACGCTAAAAATACCAATGCATGTGCAGGCTCTTCAGGCTTACCTAAACGTTGTAATGGAATACCGCGTTTTTGTGCGATTTTTTTCGTCCATTCTTCCCATGTCACTGATTGATCATCACGCTCTTTGAAACGGCGACGCCATTGATCTGATTCAACCATACCCAATAGAATTGAATTTACACGTACATTTTGGTGTAAAAACTCTCTTGAAAGAGAATGTGTTAAGTTCAATAACGCAGCACGTGCAGCAGATGTTGCAATCATGTGTTCTTCTGGCTGGATTGCCAATAAAGAGTTGACGTTGGTAATTGATCCAACATCTGATTTTTCTAAGTATGGAATAAATGCTTTTACTGGGTTTAATACACTAAAATATTTTAATTGAATTTCATCAATCCAATCTTGGTCTTTAGTTTCATGAAAGCTAGAAACACGACCTTGTCCTGCGTTATTGATCAAGAAGTCAACTTGTCCAAATTGCTCATATACATTGCTTGCAAATGCTTCAACTTCAGCTTTATTTAGTACATCACAACATGCTGTGAAAAATTTACCTTCTGGGAATAATTCACGAATTTCATTGATTGAATCCGTTAGCTTATTTTGGCTACGACCACACCATGCAACAGATGCACCTTCGCTTAATAATACTTTTACTGTTGCAAGACCAATACCTGATGATCCGCCTGTGACAACTGCCACTTTTCCACTTATTTGAAAACTCATAATCAATCCTTAGTTTATTAACATCTCAATGTCTTTTAATAAATTATTAAATACGCTTGGCTGGTCTAAATAGCTAATATGCCCTGCATGATCAATGCCATACACATGTATAAATTGATATGTACTGGCTAATCGTTTTATATCTGCAGGCAATGTAATACCATCTTGCTCGCCGTATATAAAAAAGACATTTTTCATTGAGGTATTTAAATAATGTTCAATTGAATCATAGGCTAATAAATATGATGCATGGGTAAAGCCATGCTGTGTCAATTGAGACATCACATATTCAACTAACCAAATATTTTCAGCAGTATGCTGCGAAAATAGTTTCAACCCTCGCTGCTTCGCCATTTCTTTGTAGCCTAAACGCGCTAAGAGCTGAGGTCGCTTTTGATAAACTTCTTCTTTCTTTGCTTCATCAAAATTGGCATAACCTTGTGCAGGATCAACAAGAATTAATCCTCGGCTGCTTTGTTCATATTTTGAATAATATGCAGCGGCTGCCATACACCCCAATGAGTGGCCAATAATTAAAGGATTTTTAACATCTAACATTTCACACAATTGGTGCAATGCATCTGCATAATCTGCAGCATTTGGCTTATCTGTTGCAAACACTGAAGACTGACCATATCCTGGTGCATCCCATGCGATCACACGATACGATTTTTCTAATGCTTCAAGTTGATTAATCCAAGAAGCAGAACCTGAGCTAATGCCATGTAATAAGACAATTGCTGGCCCTTCACCGCTTTCACGATAAGCCCATGTCTGACCATTTTTTTCAACAGTTTTGACTTCATAAGCGTCACATAGCGCTTGATATGTCAATTTTTCAGAACCTATGATCAATGTCTTCACCTATTCTTACGTCAAGCATACTTGGGCTTTAATACCGATCGCATAAGCGATCGGTATCATGTACTTATTTATTTCTTTTAACTTTTGATAAAGGATGATCTTCAGGGTATGTAGGAATGGTTGGCTTACCTGTTCCTAGCATCACACACATTAATGCATCTTCTTGACCTGGGTTAAACAAACCACGGTGAATTCCAGGTGGGATTGAAATCAAGTCACGCTCATTTAAACGTGTTGAATATTTCTCGCCATTATGATCGATGAATAAATCAATACAGCCTCGAAGCATAAAGAACACTTCTTCTACATCGTGATGCATATGCAGCGGGCCTTCACATTGTGCAGGCAGTACCATCGTTGAAAATGTAAAGTTTTCAGCAGTAACGGTATTTGAATCGTTAGAAACACCTGTTGCACCTGTACCCATGTAACGCATTTGCGCACGACGGTATTTTGGGTCGTAATCTGCTTGGAATTTTAATGCATCAAAGTCATATTTACGTGTTGAGAAACGTGCTACGCGGCTATCAATATACTCAGCTAACGTTGCAGACTCTGGAATTTTCCAAGATTCAAATTGTTGTTCACTCATGTCTGTTCTCCAAAAAAATTTTTAATAGTAGCTTTTTGCATGAACTGCTTTAGCTTTCGGCTTGAATAACAAAGGGATAATGACCAATGAACCAATAATAGCAATCAAAGAAATGGTGATGATTCCGCTATTAAAGTTTCCTGTCGCTTGAACAATAAAACCAATTGCAAGTGGTACAATCGCGCTGGCAAAGTTACCTAAACCATTAAAGATTCCACCTGCTGTTGCACTCACACTTTTATCAGTAATGCTAGACAGTAATGCAAAGATTGCAGAAACGCTCACGCCCCAAGAAAATGCGCTTAATGACATCATGAAAATGACAGCGATTGGATTGTGTACAAGCACCATCAAGTACATCGTGAATCCAGCAAACATCAATCCAGCAAACACTTGTCCTGCACGATTACCTGAACGATCTGAATAAAATGCACCAAGAATCTCACCCACAAGCATGGCAATGAATGGAAGCGATGCCAACATACCAAACTGTTTTAGATCAAAGCCTTTGTTTTCCATGAGATAGCTTGGTACCCAGCTGTTTAATCCCCATAAATAACTCATGATGGCAATGTTAAACACACACACTAACCAAAACTTTTTGTTTTGTAGCAACAATTTAATGTTGTCTTTATGGCGCGTTAATCCAGATACTTTGACATCAGATGCTTCAGGTTGTTTCAGCGTGATATTTTTCATTCCAAAGATCACGATCAACAATACGATTAATGTCAGTGATGCCATTACAACAAACGTTGCATGCCAATCATAATGTGCTAAGACATAGGCTGTGATTGGAAATCCAAGCGATGCGCCAATTGGTGTTCCCAATAAAAACATGGTTGAAGCACGTGCTTGTTCTTTTGCAGTATAGGTCTGTTTCACAATGGTATAAGCCAATGCAAACAATGGGCCTTCAGCAATACCGAGCAGTACTCTAAAGAAGATTAATACCCAAAAGTTGTGCGTTACGGACATACATAACATGATGACGCCCCATGCTGTGATACTACCAATCAGCAACTTTTTCGGGCTAAACATGTCACCGATAAAACTTAAAAATACCGATGAAAAACCATATGCGAGGAGAAAGCTGGTCATCAGTAGACCGAGCTTGGCTTTATCTTGCCCAATGCCTAAATCCACTAAAAAATCAATATCTTTAAATAAAACGGTAATACTAATTTTATCAATGAACGCAAGAACAACACAGATCATTAAAACAATGGCGATTGACCAATGCTTTAGCCCTTTTTCACTTGAATCCATACTGTTATCTCCTTGAGATCGCCTGAACTGTTTTATGCCTTTATTTTGATTACATCGATACTTGTATCCTTTAAAAGCGTTTTGTCTAATGAAAGTTCAGCTTTCATCCAACGCTTAGCCATTTTGATCAATTTGCTATCATTCACAGCGACGGCATGAACGAGTTTGGCATCTTGATCAAGATACAAGTAACTGATTTTTCCATCGCCATAATCTCTGACAATCAGCTCAAGGTCTTGGTGATTTGCAAGTGTCCCTAGAATCTGAATGTTAAAGTTATATTGATCAGACCAGATCCAAGGAACGTCTTGATACGTGTCATCTGTACCTAGCATTGCTTTTGCTGCGCAAATTGCTTGGTTTTGCGCATTTGCCCAAGATTGGATACAAAAGCCAAGTACTGGATGAATTGCAACATCGCCTGCGGCATAGATATTTGCATCAGACGTACGTCCTTGTTGATCAACCACAATTCCATCTTTGGTTGTTAACCCTGCATGGTCTGCGAGTTCTTTAGCAATTTCTGCACCGATCGCAACCACAACAAGATCTGCTATATCAACAACTTCATTATTTTGACAAATTGCAACACGGCCATCAGCTTGTGGCTCTAAGGTATAATCCCCAAAACTAAAGTGGAATGTAACACCGTTATCTTCATGAAATTGTTGGATGTATTGAGATACCTCAGCACCTAAGCTACGAGTACACACACGTGGCCCACGCTCATAAATGCTGACATCAATCTCTTTTTTGCGTGCTGTTGCAGCGACTTCTAAACCAATCCAGCCTGCACCAATAATGATGGCTTTTTTCACGCTTGATAAAGATTCGCTCAGTTTTTCTGCATCAGCTGCTGTTCTTAGGGTAAGGACATTTTTCATGTCCGCCCAGGCTTTCACAGGCAATCTAGAGCGACTGCCTGTTGCGATTAATAATTTATCATATGGCAAGCTTTTGCCTGAGCTCAGTTCAACTGTTTGTGCCGCACGGTCAATACTGACTGCAGTCTCTGGCTTATACCATGTGATATCCAAGCTTTCGATAACATCTTCTGGAAAAAAGCTGAGTTGCTCAGTCGTCATTTCACCTAAAAGGACTTGTTTTGACAAAGGTGGACGCTCATAAAAAATATGATTTTCATCCGAAACAATACTAATTGTTCCTTCAAAGTTATTCTTTCTAAGCGTATGAGCTGCCCAAGCTGAAGCTTGTCCTGCTCCTATAATGACTATCTTTTCCACAATGCTTATCCCGGTATCATTTGAGTAATTTGTCTTCTTGTCGTTGGATCAACACCACCGTCAACTGCCCATTCAGTGAATAATTCAACTGCATAATCAACGTGACGCGGCTGCCAATCTTTCGTTAAGTAATCTTCATTGGTATAATATTCAAATGCACCGCCAAGTGGTGAATTGACATACCAAAAGTACGCAGACGAAATTGGGTGACGACCAGGACCAATAAATGATGACCATGATTTGCGGTTCATGTTAATCCCACCACCGATCACTTCATGAATATCGCGCACCACAAATGCGACATGGTTTAACCCTGGGTTTGGCTTGTGTGGCAATTTCAACAAGAATAAGTCATGATGAAAGCCTTCTTCTTTACAACGCATGAATGCACCGCGGCCGTTGTATGCATCAGACAAGTAAAAGCCTAACTTTTCAGTATAAAACGCTTGAACTTCATCTAAGTTCGGTGTGAACAATACAACATGACCAATGCGAACAGGTTCAGCTTGTTGGTAAACAGGGCTCGCCTCATTGACACGATCAACTTTGCCATATTGGTTCATACCAAATGATGTTAGACCTTCAACAGGTTGAACATAACTTTTAGCAAATGTAATTCTTAAACCATTTGGATCTGTACATGACACAGATTCAGCAGTTTCACTAAAACCATCAACATCTTTAAGACGTACTTTTAGCTCAGCTAAATGTGCATCAGTTTCAACACCCCACATGACTTCACGTAATGTTGAACCACTTTCAATTGCAGGTGGCAATTGTTCATTGTCTTTGTCATATACATAAATTCGGCTGCCATCTTGAGTTGAAAATACATCAACTTCATCAGAATGCGTGTCAACCTGCTTTAACCCAAAGTTATCAATAAATTTGTGTGATAGATCGCGATCTTCAACACCAAACTTCAATCCTTCAATACCTGTAATCATGTGCGTACACCTATATTAGTTAAAGATAAATCCACCATTCACAGGAATGTTTTGTCCTGTTACAAAGGATGAAAGATCAGACAGTAAATAAACCACTGTGCCTGTAACATCGTCTGGCATTTGTGGGCGGTTGATTGAGCGACCGTTCACATAAAGGTCATGTCTGTGTTGAGGAACATATTCTGTTGCTTCAACTAAGGTTAAACCTGGACTCACTGTGTTTACACAAATTCCAAATTCACCCAATTCACGAGACATTGAACGTGTCATTGCAATGATCGCACCTTTACTTGCAACATATGCCATAAGGTTAGGTGCACCCCATAATGCTGTATCAGATGCAATGTTCACGATACGACCGCTATTTGATGTACTTTTCAAGTGAGGCACAGCAGCTTTTGACATTAACCATGTGCCTTTCACATTGATTTGCATGACACGATCCCAAAGATCAGGATCATAGTCAGATAAGCCTTTACCACCAACGCCTGTTGCAAGTGCTGCACAGTTGACCAAACCATCAAGTCCGCCCAATACAGCAATTGCATCAGCCATGCATTGTTCAATTGAATCGCCTGATGCAAGATCAACTGTAAATGCATCAACTTTCAAGCCTTGCGCTTTGAGTTTCTGTGCTTCTTCAGCTACCAATGTCGATAAAATGTCTGCCATAACAACATGTGCGCCAAGCTCTGCAATTGCTTGTGTAAACGCTAAACCAAGGCCTCTTGCTGCGCCTGTGACAATAAACTTTTTATCTTGTAGGGTTGCTAAATTAGCCATTCACAGGTACTCCATCAGCCAGTGTTTTTTCTTGGCTATTATTAAGTTCAACAATTTGCTTCAATTGCTTGTCAGCTTCTTTTTTCATCATACGGCGCAGTCTTGATAGACCCACATCATGTTGATACAAGAACTCACCATCACGCGCATTTGGCGCCATGTTTTCTAAGATGATACGATCTTGCTCTAACACGTCCCAATGTAAGCCTTCTAAATGGTTACGATAGAGGAAACGCCATACATTTTTCTGCCAACCCGACACTTTACGGCAGCGCCAGAAGAACACACGAGTATTTTCTTCATCAATTGGTGTTGCAAAACCTACAATCCAAAACTCACCGCCTGGACCAAAATCTTTTTTGTATGGAATTGATAAACGAAGCCATGATGTACCTGTTTGACCATATTCAACCCAGTCAAAGTTCACGCCTTTTTGGCCATCTTTTTCAAACACAAAACCTGTCTTCGTTGGTGTGTGCTTCATTTCAGCACTTTTCTCACCTTCAGCCATCGAATGCGATGTGCAGTGTAGATAAGTTCCGTGCATCGGATCCATGACATTATCAATGGCATAACGATGGTTAACTTTCCAATCTGCCATACACAAGAATGAACTCCACTCTTCTGAGTCCAATTGGTCTGGGAAAGATAAAGGATCTGGTTCAACCGATTGATCGATACCGAACCAAATAAATACCGCACCATGTTTTTCAATGATTGAATATGTTTTTACACAATCAGCGCCTTTTAATGGACAGCTATCAACTGCAGGAACATCAACTGCTTTTCCTTCAGCATTGACTTCAACACCGTGATACCAACATGCAACACGGTCGCCTAAGTTCCAACCTAACGATAAACGCGCACCGCGGTGTGGACAGCGATCTTCTAATGCATGAAGTTCATTATTTTGATCACGCCATACAACAATGTTTTCGCCAAGTCGTGTGATGCCAACTGGATTATTTGCAACTTCCCAAGATGCTAGAACTGGGTGCCATTGGTTACGTAAGCCAAGGCTCAAATAATCGTTATTATTCATCTCATATAGTGGTATACGCATTATATTTTCCCAACAATAATTTCTTGTTTAATATCCGAGGCGTTGCATTTCAGTTTGAAAGCTTGCCGATGTCCACACTTCACCTGATTCTTGTCTTAAACCTTGCTCGTTTAAAGAAGCAACCAATGGTTCAAGATCCGTAATTCCTTTCGAAAATGCAGAGATCAATGCATTTACTAAATCAAGCTCATATGCTGTTGGCGTTTTATAACGAGTTTGCCAGATGATATGATCGATTTTTCCTGGAATTTGGATGTTATTAATACCTGCTTCTTTTGACGGAGATGCAGCTTGCCAAAATGCTAGCTTCTGATTGAAATCATTCATGGTTCTCTCCTAGTCAACATTCAGTTCAATCATGTCGTTTTGAATACGTGATTGATAGATCGATAGGTTTCTACAACCGGGACCGTCTTCAAGCTCACCTGTTGTGATGTTAAATATGGCTTCATGTAAAGGACACTCAACGGTATCGCCTTCAATAAAACCTTCTGTCAAAAGTGCATATGCATGTGGGCAGACGTTTTCGATGGCATAAATAGCTGAGTCAATCGAAAAAACACCAATTTTCTTTCCGTTCACTTCAACAGCTTTCGGTAGATCTTCGTCGACGTCTGCAACTTTACATACTGATGTCCAAACCATTTAAACTCTCCACAAAATGTTTTGTATGTAAAACATATTTTCATATATAAAACTTATCTTAGAAGAAAATATGCTTATTCTGTGGTTGTGTCAATTGAGGTAAGGGGTTTTATTTAAATGCACCAATCCGCACCAAATGAGTGACAAATGTGCCAAAAAAGAACATTTTTCACATTCTTTTTAAATTCAATAATTATAAAAATCAAATATTTATGTTATTTATGAATTTTTAGAATTAATTTATCTGATTTCTTCGAACTTTTCAGCGAAACACATGCAATATTTCTGCACCCTATCAGAGCAGAATCACTCAATCTAAATTTGTAACTAAATATTTATTTTATTTTTGTTCATTTTTTGTTTGACTTTTGATCGTAAAAATTAGATATAACTCGTAAATCATTTGCAGTGCAAATTGAAAGTAGGCCGCAAGAACTAAACTCAATTCACCTAAGGGAACAAGTGTATGAGATTTAAAAATCACCAATTCGTTTTTATGCTGCTCGGTTGTGGTCTCAGTACAACGGCTTTTGCCAATGGAAATATCGTTAACAGTGATCCTGTGATTTCCAAAGAAAATCCCGAACAAGATTTTAAGTTCAAAGTCAATGGAACTGTACGAACAAACTATCGCGATGAACATTGGGATTCTGACAACAATGGCAAATTTTTATTTGACTTAGCACGTATCGATGTCAAAGCCGAATACAAGCAGTTTTTCTTTGACGGAAACTATGTATTGCAAGACGATCGCCGTGCCATAGAACATGCATTCATCGGTGCTAAACTGAATTCAGAAAACACCCTGACCGCAGGTTATGTTTACAAACCTTTTGCAATATACCCTTACCCACAGAATGCGTGGTCTTTCCAAATTCCGTTCTTTCTAGGTTATGGTGACTCTGTTGCACCTGGGATTGATTGGCATTACTTTAACCAAGATTATGATTTTCATGCGGGCTTTTTCCCAACCATGATGACTGAAAATTTACGATTTTCGCCTGAGCTTGGCGACTATCAAAAGCTTGCAAACACCATTGCTGCTACGCAAAGCAAACAAGCTAACTCTAAACGAAATCAAGTTAATTTCCGTTTAGCAAGAAAATTTACACTCCCGTATGGTAAACAAGAGTTTGGTGCATCTGCATCATTTGCACAGTTGCATAATTCAATCACTGATGATGATGGCAAATACTCAGCTTTTGCAGTACATAGCATCAACAATTATAACCAATGGAAGTTGCAGACATCCATTATACATTATGACTACGACCCTAAAAATCCAACTGGTGTCAGTTCTGATAGCGTATTATTTCAAGCAAATGGATTTAATCCTGCCTACCTGATTGCATCAAAAGCAACGGTATACAATGCAAGCTTGTCTTATAAAATTCCTGTTAGCAAAACTTCAATTCCATACCTCACCTCAATTTCAATCTATGATGATTACAGCATCATGGTGAAAGATAAAAAGGAATGGAGTGATTCACAAATGAATACCTTTGGTGTGCAATTTAATGCGCTGCCATTTATTGTTTGGGTTGACTTAACTTATGGTAAAAACATTCCAAGCCTTGGGGGCAAATACAACAGTACAGGCTATACCAGTACAACATCGCAGTTAAGCAACGATTGGGTATACCGTACCAACATCAACATTGGATATTATTTCTAAATACCGTGCTGAAGTTAAATGAATCCAAGCTCATAACCATTGACTTGGATTCATAAATCGATTTATTGATGCTGCTGAAAAATCCAATCTTGAATACTATTGATATTATATGCAATACGCCATGTGTTTTTGTGCCCTTGACCACCTGCTGCACTGACGCCAGCTGGAATTACAGACCTTTTTTTAAATGTGGTGTAATAAATATTGCTGTTCGGGGATTGCTGCTGAATTTTCAAAGCATCAAGGCTTAATTGCTCAGATGATGCTGTACCATCTAATTCGCCTCGAGTCACTTTTGCGCCATGCTGTATTAAGTTTGATGTAATGGCATCCATTCCTGGATAGGCTTTATCATCATCTTGTGATACTAAAATCCAAAGTTTATGATCTGCCATTGGTGTGGTTTTTAATGCGTCCCATTGCCCTGCGACCAAAAATGAAGCGGCAAATAATTTTGGATAACGAATGTTTAAGTCAATACTGGTCATACAACCACCGGATTGACCTGTGGTATATAAACGTTTGCTGTCAATTGGATAACGCTTTTGCAAATCTTCAATTAAACGAACTGTAATGTCTGCATAGATTGAGGTTTGGTTATTGTCATTGGCTAGTGCTGCAGGATATTGTGGTGCAAGCACAAATGAGGCATGTTTTTTTTGTGCATCAGGAGATGCCCATGCAACCGCCCCTTTGCCTTGTGTGAGCGTGGCATATGGATTCGGCCCTGTAACACCCAAATCATGCATAAATAGAACCAAAGGCTGTTTTTTTTGGCTGTCTTGTTTTGGAATATATAAGTTATAATTTAACACAATACCTGTTTTTGGGTCTTTAAATTTAAATTGCTGAAAATCATCTACAATTAAATTACGTTGCAAACTGTTGGTAATTGGCTGATCTGATGCTGTAATGCTTTGCCCTGATGCCGCTTGAATGGCATTGCTTTGGCTAATAATCACGGATGCAGGGCTTAACGCTGGGCCTTTTGAATTATATGTTGCCGCATTGGTATCATTTGTATTTAATTCTAAAATCACATAATGACCATTTTGACCGGTTTTAGCTTGCGCTGCTGTATTATTTGCATATACACGGGTGATATTGCGATTGGCTACCACAAAATCACTGACCTTCAATGTATCATTTTTAATAGGTTGACGATATTCAATCGCAACAGCCGTTAATTTTTGACCATCACCAAATACTTCAGTAATTGCAGTGACAGAAGCAATTTTCTGATCATAAAACACTGCATTTTGCATTCTCATTTCACTGCCCCCTGCTTTATTATTATTGACGGGTATTTCTGCTGCATGTGTCAACGTAGCCACAGGAATCGCTAGTCCAATGGCCAACATCATGTTTAAATATTTATTATTCATTCACTTTCCTATTTTCAGTGTTGTTATTCATAGTATAAAAAAGACATGATTTAATGAATTCTTATCATATAAAATATATAAATTTAATATTATAGAACTAAAGCCGATGAAGTATATTTTAATTGACGAGTCAATTAATGGTCACACTTTAAGATGAGTGGGTTTATTGGCAATATAGATAGCTCAAGGGCATCATGTGCTTGTTTCTGCTATTCAAGATGTTAAGCAAATCGGTCTAAACTTTGATTTTATTGTTATTGGTGCAAGTGTTCATTGCCGTCGTTATTATCCTTAGTCTTAAAATATTCAATGTGAAATAAAAAAACGAGTGAATCACTTCACTCGCTTGTTTACACCTCTAGCAATTTTATTGTGCTTGATAAGGCTTGATTGGTGTGCCTTGAATCGCCGCTTTTACAACATTAAATACATCTGTGTTATCAATGTAATTACCATCGTTTAACTTAGTGTATTTAGCAAAGTTTGCATCTTTACCATGAATACGTTGAGCAAACAATTCAGAACCTGCACCTTTAGCCCAAAGTGGTACTAATGCATTTGAATGATCACCTGTTGGTCTAAAGGTGAAGTTTGGCATTTTTCCTTTGCCTTTATTTTCAATTGCTGCAAATGGAATCGTATTTGCATCTTTGCCCATTGGCATACCATTGTCATGATCTGTAGTCACAATGACTAATGTATCATTCCAATTACTGTTCTTTTCTACCCAATCAATGACAGACTGGACAGCATTATTAAAATCTTGTGTTTCTTCAACTAAGCGACCATATTCAGGTTCGCCTGTACACTTGCCATAACTCCATTGTGAGTTACATGCGCTGGTATGCGCTGACCAATCTGTTGCACCACCTTCGACCATCAAGAAGAATCCTTCTTTATTTTTGCTCAAGTGATTAATTGCACCTTTAGTCATCACACTTAATGTTGGTACTGTTTTCACATAAGCATCACCTGACGGCGTAGATTTGTCTTTACCTACAATTTCAACTTGGCGTGCTTGTTGTAATGTATTAGCAATTTCTGGTGATGCAAAGACAGGACCTGTATAGCTCTTGCTACCATTGGCTAAAGCGTTAAAGTCACTTTTGCTACGAATCACATTCCAACCATATTGGCTATTTTTAGGCGTTAAACGACCTGTTTGTAAATTACTCCAGTCTTGCTCTGAAATATAAGTATATTGTGATTTACTATCGCAGCCAGTTTTCGACTCATCAGCAACAATTTTTTCACAAGGTGTACCATTGATATTAAAACCAGGTGCCCCTGTGCCCATAATTAAATCTAAATGACCTTGCGATAACATTTGATGACCAATTGCATGGTAATTATTTCTTGAAATATTTTGTGCACCAAATGCTGCAGGTGTGGCATGAGAAAACGGAACTGTAGTAATCACACCTGTTGATTTACCTGCCGCTTTAGCCACTAAAGTGATAAATTCAATCGGCTGACCATAGTTATTATAATTGATTGCATTATTATAGGTTTTGGTCCCTGATGCCAAAGCCGTGCCTGCTGCAGCACTGTCTGTTGGCGTTTTAGATAAATATTCATAGCCTTTAAAAGGCAGTTTTGAATTATTGGTTGGTGTTACATCCCATGCTTGCTGAGGATCGTAATTAATCGCAGAGATCGAATTATTGGTTGGCTCTTTTGATGCATTCAATGGATAAGTTGACATGGCATATTTAGCAGGAAATTTTGCATAAGGCGCTTTTTGAATACCGCCATATTGCCAATCGGCAGTTGCTTGCCAAGTCCCTGGCCCTGCACCATCATTAATGAGGATGATGACATTTTTTGGCTGTGGTAAAGGTTTTGCTGTAGATGCTGAATGATTCAGATAGTGATGTGTACCACAACCTGTCAAAGCAATTGATAAAAAAAGCGCCGAAAATTTTAATTTAGTCATCATTGTATCAATATCAAATAGAAGCGTAATCTTTACTTTATATTAAAATATTATTTAATTTGTATGACAAAATCATCTTTAAAAAAATAAATCATTTTAAATCAAAAGATTATTTATTCTAATAATAAAAAATAAAAACAATTTCAGCTTATTCTTATTGGCTATTTATTTTGATTTATATACGTTTTTTTGAATTTGACGAAGTAGTCGATAACGAATAATGCCACTGATCGGGCGAATGAGATACCAATAAGGTCTGAACTTAGCTAATGACTTTGAGCTTAAGCATAAAATCCGAGTTTCCGTCGTAACATAAAAGTCTTTGTGGTCTTGATCAAGTTTAAAATATAACACTAATTTTGCATTATCAGGTGCTTTAAATGCTAAAAATGACTCTGCATCTGAAATCGGTATTTGTCCATAATCCTTTTTCCAAAACTGCCCAACTAACCCGAATGCAACTTCATGACTGGTTTGCTCAAGTAAAGTAAAGTTATTGAAACTAAAAGGTGGTTGAGAGATCAGTTGATCAGTACTAGAAAATAGCCGAGCAGGAATTTCTCTTAGGGCAATCGCCCATCGAAAGAAAAAATCATCTTCAGTTTGATAATTTAAAATTGCAGACATTATTTCTTCTGCAGTACCAACAACTTTTAGAAGGTGGATTTCTTTATAATGATAATTAGGTAAGTATTTTATATTTAATGACATTGAACCCGAACCACGTTAGCGCAATATCCTTCATATAATAGCATGAAATAGCGTTTTAAATAGGATAAGTATGCACGCTTTAAAATGCATTTAACCAAGTCAAATGTATTGCAATAAAAAAGCCCTAATTAAATTAGGGCTTTTTTGAATTTGGAGCGGAAAAGGAGACTCGAACTCCCGACCCCAACCTTGGCAAGGTTATGCTCTACCAACTGAGCTATTTCCGCATAGGTTGGGAATTATAGTGAATTATTTAGACTTGTCAAGCTATTTAATCTGCACGGCGCCAAACTGTGCCTTGTCGTGTATCTTCAAGGACAATACCTTGTGCCAATAACGCATCTCGAATTTGATCTGACTTGGCAAAATCTTTGGCTTTTTTTGCTGCAACACGATCTGCGATCAACTGCTCAATTTCGGCATCTGATATATTCAGCTGAGTTTGCCCGATGGATGACTTTAAAAAGTCGTCAATCCCATGTTGAAATAAGCCCAATACTTTTAATAAATGCGCTAAGGTATTGGCATAACGTGCTGCATCTTCTGCTGCATTATCTTTTACCGCGCGATTTAAATCATGTGAGATTTCAAATAATACCGCCAAAGCTTCAGGTGTATTAAAATCATCTCGCATTGCTTGGTTAAAACGTTCAATACTTGCTTCATCACCCATTATATTTGAATCAAGCGGGCCGAATGCCTGCTCATATGTATTTAATGAGTTATAAAAACGAGTGAGTGCTGTTTTTGCTTCTTTTAATGCAGCATCCGAAAAATTAATTGGGCTACGATAATGCGATGCTGTAATAAAATACCGAATAACTTCAGGGTGGAATTTTTCCATTACTTCACGGATGGTAAAGAAATTATCGAGTGACTTCGACATTTTTTCACCATCAATATTAACAAAACCTGCATGCATCCAATAGTTAACATATTGTTCACCTGTTGCAGCTTCGCTTTGCGCAATTTCATTTTCATGATGAGGAAAAGGTAAATCCCCGCCACCGCCATGAATATCAAAATGATTCGCTAAGCAGCAAGTCGACATTGCAGAACATTCAATATGCCAACCTGGACGACCATTGCCCCATGGTGAAGACCAAAATGGTTCGTTTGGTTTAGCTCGTTTCCATAATACAAAATCGAAAGGATGTTTTTTCTCGACATCCACATCAACACGCTCACTGGCACCTGCCTGCATGTCTTCTAATTTTCGACCGGATAAACGACCATACTTTTTAAATTGATTGACTTCAAAATAGACATCACCATTGGCTGCAGGATAGGCAGCACGATTGTCTACAAGCTGCCCAATCATAGTTTTCATTTCATCAATATAATCTGTTGCTTTTGGCGACTCATCTGGCTCAGCACAACCAAGCTTTTGAAAGTCTTCATTTAACGCAACAATAAAACGTTCAGTGAGTTCACCAATTGTTTCACCATTTTGGTGTGCACGCTCTATAATTTTGTCATCTATATCTGTGATATTTCGTACATATTTAACATTCCAACCTTGGCTACGTAAAAAGCGTACAATATAGTCAAATGCAACCACAGTGCGAGCATGTCCAATATGACAGTAATCATACACTGTCATGCCACATACATATAAATCGATATGGCCTTCTTTTAATGGAACAAATTCAACTTTTTTTCGTTGCTCTGTGTTATATAAGACAAATGATTGTGGTTGCATATTTAGATTTTAAATGACTTAAATAGGAAGATCATTCATCATAACTGATCCACTATTTTTCAAAAAGACTTTTAATAAATAAAAAAGATAAGTTTATGAAAAGTTATACATTTGAAAACATGTATCTACTGGTTCTATGTTAATATACAGGATACTTTTTTATGCGCTGAATATGCGGCATCTGCAATAAGCCCCCTGTTTTTGAGCTCTCTACCTATGTCAAATCCCTTAAAATTTAAACAAGTTGCCTTAGATACATTGAAAATCGAGCAACATGCACTTGATGTACTCGCAACACAAATTGATGACCGTTTTGTCAAAGCCTGTGAAATTATTTTGGCATGTCAAGGTCGTCTTGTGGTCACAGGTATGGGAAAATCTGGTCATATTGGGCGAAAAATGGCTGCAACATTTGCATCAACAGGAACACCCTCATTTTTTATGCACCCTGGTGAAGCAAGTCATGGCGACCTAGGTATGCTTGTTAAAGGTGATGTGGTCATTGCAATTTCAAACTCAGGCAAGAGCGATGAAATTATGATGCTTATGCCGTTAATTAAACATCTAAATATTCCTTTAATTACCATCAGTGCAACTGAACATGGTCCGATGCCACAGAATGCGGATGTTGCTCTCACTTTAGGTTTATCCCAAGAAGCTTGTCCTTTAGGGCTTGCACCAACTTCAAGTACAACAGCCACCTTGGCTCTTGGAGATGCACTTGCTGTCTCTTTACTCGATGCCCGTGGTTTTACATCAGATGACTTTGCACGTTCTCACCCAGCAGGTGCACTAGGTAAACGTCTATTATTATATGTAAAGCATCTAATGCATACAGATTTAGAACTACCAAAAGTATCGCCAAATACACCCATGCGTCAGGTTTTGTTTGAAATTACTGAAAAACGATTGGGTTTAACAACTGTTGTAGATGACAACGATGTACTCTTAGGTATTTTTACCGATGGTGACTTACGTCGACTGATTGATAAACAACAAGGTTTTGATGTGAATTTACCTGTTGCAGAAGTCATGATTAAAAATCCAAGCACTATATCTGCAGATGCACGTGCAGTTGAAGCGTTAGAACAATTACGAGACCGTAAAATTAATCAATTTGTCGTCACCAATGACCAAAAACAAGTGATTGGTGTTTTAAGTATGCATGATTTAATTCGTGCTGGAGTTGCATAATGGCTTCTTATGTTTTGTTAGAACAAGCACGCGATGTTCAAGCCCTTGTATTAGATGTAGATGGAATTTTAAGCGATGGTTTTGTGACCTTAACGAATAGCGGTGATGAAATAAAATCATTTGATATTCGTGATGGTCTAGGTATGAAGCTTGTTCAACAAGCTGGATTAAAAGTCATCATTATTACAGGGCGACAAAGCCATATTGTTCAAAAACGGATGACAGATTTAGGTGTAGATTTGGTCTTTCAAGGTCGTGAAGATAAAGGGACTGCACTGAAAGAAGCTTGTGCTCAACTGAATTTAACACCTCAAGACTGCTTATATATGGGTGATGATTGGCCGGATCTATCTGCTTTTTCCATTGCAGGCATGAAAGTTACTGTACCAAATGGTCATGTTGAAGTACGCCGTCGTGCGGACCTTGTTACCCAAGCTATGGGCGGACGCGGCGCAGTCAGGGAAATTTGTGATATGCTTTTACAAGCAAAAGGCGTGTATGACGAGCTCCTTGAAAAACACTTAACAACCCCACATTAATCACTTACTTGCTTTGCTGACCAACGACGCCTATGGAAACAAAAAATTTATATGCTGCTGCCCTTGTGATTGTAATGATAACAAGTGGTTACTACTATTTTAGTGGCAAAAGTAAAAAATTAGACGTAGATTCATCACGTAACATGACTTATGCAGCAGAGCAAGTTAAACTGACGCAGACAGACGAAAAAGGTGCAGTTTCTACACGGTCTTCTGTTGACCGAATTATACAAAACAAGCAAGATGCCACAACACAAATGTATAACCTATATGTGACAACATATACACAAGGCAAAGAAGATGGTACATACTCTGCCCCACGTGCAGATGGCTATAATGACAATGAAAAATTTGTACTTAGAGACCATGTTGTTGCGAACAAAGTAACGCCACAAGGTACCATGACATTAACGACAACTGAACTAACTGGCTATCCAAAAACTAAAATGGTTGAAACTGATCAAAAGGTTCAAGTTGAATCACCACAAAGCCAATTTGTAAGTCAAGGATTAAAGGCTGACCTAAATTCAGGGCAGTACGAGTTTTTTAATATTCGAGGAAAGTATGCTCCTACATCTTAAACGAGTTCGCCATCACGTATTGCTTAAACTTGCGATCGGCTCTTTAACCGTAATGACCGCAACAGCACATGCTTTGCCAAGTGATCGTAGTAAACCGATTTCATTAAATGCAGACAAAGCAACCTATAATGATAAAACAGGCTTTACCACCTATACAGGTAATGTTGTGATTGAACAAGGTACTATGAAGTTACAAGCTTCTGCTGTGACTGCACAATTAAATAAAGATCGTCAAATTAGTACCGTCACTGCCACAGGTAATCCTGCTCAGTTTCAGCAACAAACTGAAGCAAATAAAGGCTTAGCAAAAGGACAAGGACAACGCATTGTCTATAATGCAGACACTGGGATTATTGTATTAACAGGCAATGCAATGGTCACTCAAGATGGTGCAAGTGTTCGTGGTGGCTCTCTTCGTTATAGTATGAACAAAGGTGATATTGAAGCTGTAGGAAGCAATACTTCAGGCGGCTCAAGCAATAAAAACACAACCAATTCTGGCCGTGTACAAATTATTATTCCACCAAATAGCTCTAAAATAAGTCAAGGGGCTGTTAGTCCATGAGCCATACATTAACACCCCAAACTTTGCGAATTAAACATCTTGCTAAAAACTACAGCAAACGCTGGGTTGTTAAAGATGTTTCATTTGAAATGCAAAGCGGTCAAATTGTCGGCTTACTTGGACCAAATGGTGCAGGTAAAACCACAAGCTTTTACATGGTGGTCGGCTTAGTTCGAATGGATAAAGGTGAAATCTATTTAGATGACCAAGACTTATCGAATTACGCAATGCATGAACGCGCACGAAAAGGCTTAGGTTATTTACCACAAGAAGCATCTATTTTCCGTAAATTGACCATTGCTGAAAATATCATGGCAATTTTAGAAACACGTAAAGAACTGAGTAAAGCTGAGCGTGAACAGCGTTTAAAAGCATTGCTTGATGACTTTAAAATCAGTCATATCAAAGACTCTTTAGGTATGAGCGTGTCTGGTGGCGAGCGTCGCCGTGCAGAAATTGCACGTGCATTGGCTGCGGATCCCAAATTTATGCTGCTAGATGAGCCTTTCGCAGGGGTTGACCCAATTTCTGTTGGCGATATTAAAGATATTATCGAAAATCTAAAAAATCGTGGTATTGGGGTTTTAATTACCGATCATAACGTGCGTGAAACACTTGCGATATGTGAAAAAGCATATATTGTCAGTGAAGGCTCTGTGATTGCAGAAGGCACAGCAGACGAAATTTTAGCAAACTCTCAAGTTCGTGAAGTTTATCTTGGTGATAATTTTACTGTATAAATGAAATGAGGCTAAATTAAATCTAATTTAGCTTCGCTTTATACTGCTCATATAGAGTAACTAAGCCTGTGATTGCAATAAATACCATAACACTCCAAAACCATACAGGTATTACAAAGTAAAGCAATCCAATAATACTTAGCGTTGAAACACGCTGTATGTTTGTACCTGATTGCCACCATAACCGGACATGCTGACTAAATTGCAGTAAAATCGTTTTAGGTTTACTGTAAATTAACCAAGGGATATAAATCAATAATATTGCCAAGCAAATGGCTAAACCACTTAAAACCAAAGCAATTTGATTTATCCAACCAAACAATACGCCAATATGTAAATCGACTCCCCACCGCGTTAATCGAGCAGATAGTGGAAAATCTTTAAATTCTAATTTATCGACCACTTGTTTAGTATTCATATCAACAGCAATGGCATCCACCTGAATAGGCCATTGATGATTCATTTCTTGTACTGTCCATGCACGATTGATTTGGTCGCTAGGTTTAATTTGTAAACGGTGTGCTACTAAGCCATTTTCACGTGCAATCAATAAAATTTCATCAAAATTTTGCAAGTTCAAATTGGCCATAGGCCCTTTTAAATGCATTGTCGCTGCATGATGCTCTGCATGTGGATCTTGTTCGTTTGCCTGACTTTGATGAGATAAATTCGTTTGTAATGTTGGTGTATCACCATTAAACCAATGCCGAAATTGAGCAATGTTCCCCCCTGCCCAATTTGACCATGTCAGCCCTGTAATTGAAAAAAATAATAAAGCAGGTAAAAAAATCAAACCAATTAGTATATGCTTTTTGGTAGAAGAAGATCGCTGTATAACAAGTTGCTGATTTCTTTTTCTAAACCACTGTATCAGTCCCGTAAGTGCCAAAACACCCAACCAACTTGCCGCTAGCTCACTATAAATTCGACCATAATGACCAAGTAATAATTCTCGGTGTAACTGATCTAAAAAAGTCCGCATAGGCAAAACACCACTGGTTCCATATACAGCCAACTGACCTTGAGCATTCAAAGTGTATGGATTGATAAACACAGCCATCATTTTTTTTGCATGTTCATCATCCATATATAAAACACGCGTTGTTGCATTTGTATTTTCTGCTGGGCGTACAGCCATAATATGGGCAGTTTTGGGTAAAACGTCTTGCGCACGTTGAATCTGCACACTCAGTGCTTGTGGTTTAGCATTTGGTTGATGGTGTGCAATTAAAAAGTTTTTATAGAGCGTACGTTCAATCTGAGGCGTTAATCCGTATAAAACACCAGTGAATGCAGCAATTAAAATTAAAGGCGCAATTAAAATGCCAACATAAACATGAATGCATTTTAAACCATTGTCCCAAAATTGCTTATTCAACGCCATTTCACTCATGTATCTACTAACAAGTATCACATCATAGCAATTGCACCATCGATTTGCATTGTTTATCGCAGTATCACCAGCATCTATAAACCTTGTTTTATTTTTTAAATTGCTACAATAAAAAAAGAGCCCCTCAGGGCTCTTTTTTATTCTTCAGGTTATTAGTAACTATATTTCACACCAAATTGACCTTGGTAATTCGATTTGTTTGTGCTGTTTAGATAAGCAACATCTCCAAAGAACTTCCACTTCTTCGAGTCAGTCACATATTGACCATTAAGACCAATTGTCGCGTAGCCTTTCTTAAATTCAGGCGCCTTATAATTTATCTCAGCATTGGCAATGTTCGAACGAATGGTCACATCACCTAAGTCTCTTGATAAGCTTTGGCTATATTCTGTAAAACCACCAAACTTAAAGTTATCACTCACTGTCAGTAATGCATTTAAACCCACTTTTACACGTGTATCATGTGAATCAATCTTATCAACTGCTAAACCATAACGGTTGGTTTCATACACAGCACCTTGGTTTACAAATGAACTGCCTAAACCAAGATATGGTGTTACTGATAATGCTTGACTAGGTTGTAAAACATAACCCAATTCACCATACACACCATAAGTTGTGATATTGCCTAATGATGTTGCTGACGTTGAAGATACTCCGGTTTGAATCGTACGATCAAACTTGCTGTCTCCACGACCATAATAAGCATTTCCTGATACATACCACTGATCAAGTGTGTATTTACCATAAGCACCACCAAAGATCATATCAACTTTGTTTTTATCACCATTCAAGCTGAATCTTGATGAATCCTTGTATTGTGAAACATAACCACCAAGTAAGAAGTCTGAGTTGATAAAGCGGTCTATACCTGCTGTAACTGTGGTAATGCTTGAGTCAACCGTATCCCAACCCGATGCACCATTTTGATTATTTAAGTATTGTGTATTGGCCCAAACACCTGATTCTGCATCAGTTACATAAGCGGTTCTTCTTGCAATTGAATCATTCACCATCGCTTGGTTTTGCAGTAATACAGCAGGCGTTTCAGCAAATATAGAACCTGAGTTACTGTTTAAAATAGATTGCACTTGTGCACTACTTGTCACTGACTGTAGCCCAGTCATATATTTCACAGCATCAGTGTCGATATTGCCTGCGGCATAATCACTTTGAGCAGTCGAAGCAAGCTGGTTTACCATTGTTCCAGCCGGTGTGCTTACTCCTCCTGCAATAGTACCCAAGACTTGTGCATCAGCAAGTCCAATATTTACAATGACAGAATTAGTATTGTATTGAACTCCATCAAGTCTTAAAAATGGTGATTGGGTGGTGACCTTATCAAATTGCCCTGTCACAGATTGTGTTGCATCAATAACTGTATGATTACCCACAGTAATGAATTTGTCATTATTAGAGTAAATTTCAAGTCCGCCACCAAGTAACTCAGCGGTATTTACTTTTAATAGATGATCTAACTCATACCACAGTGAGCCTGTTACGCTTTGTACATATTGCCCAACAAAAAGCTCACCGGCTTGTGTTGTCAGTATTCCTCGGTTATCAATTGATGCAAATGACACATAAAATGGCGTATTAACTTTTGCAAAACCGCCTTTATCTAATACATCTTCAGCACTCGAGACAATTGCATCTTTCTCAATGATCACATTTGATTTTAATTGTCCATATAAAGAAAACTCGCCTTCTTTAACAATTGTATCACCAGTATAAGTTTGTTCTCCAATTAAGCTTAAACGCTTATCTCCTCTTTTGGTTAGACCACCATCACCTTTAATATCATTCGAGAATATAGAATCGGTGGTGACATTCGCATCAAAGGTATCACCAAATAGTTTATAAAAGCCGCCTACACCATGGCGTGCTTTATCTAAATTATAATAGCCCCACCCTGTGGTAGTGTTATATGGATGGTTTTCATCAAAAACAGAACCATCATCAAGATAATCTGCAGTCGTTAGTATTGTTTGACGTACTTGATCATTTGTCATCCAAGAATAGGTATACCAAACCCATGCTGCTGTTGCTGTAATTTGCGGTGCAGCAAAAGAAGTACCTAGTAATTGAGCAGTTTTGCTATCAGGTTGAGAATCTACATGAATTGGTTTAGTCACAAAATCCCCAGCTAAACACCAACGTGCAGCACTTCCACAAGCATTAGAACCATCTTCGTAAAGATTTTTATCATTATCAACACCTGCAACAACCAACCATCCTTTTTCTAAAGTCGGATACATAGTTGGCATTAACGATTGTGGTGATGGTTCTACAGTATAATCATTACCTGCTGCAAAAACAATCAATCCATTATTATCTACAACAAGCTGAGCAAAACGCGTCTCGTTACTATTAGCATCAGGAATTGCTCCTCCAGGACTAGAGCCCCATGATGCATTAAATAAATTAACTTGATATTGTGTCTGCATATATCTCATTGAGAAAAAGTTTAAATCAGATCGACTGCGGCCTTGGGCATCTGTCACTTGCGCTGCATAGATTTGTGCAATGTCTTTTGCAATTCCACGAGTTGAGCCATGAGTGTCTTTGCCGGCAATGACTTGTGAAACGTAACTTCCATGATCATTAGTCGCAATATCTTGTGTATCAATATCAGCATCTGTCAGATCTAGAGCTCTAACATTACCTCTTGAATCTACTGAGTATCTAGTAACATTCTTTACATTTTCTTTTAACATCTCCCTAGTCATTGCACCTGAATCAACAACACCCACTTTAATTGGAAACTGATCTGGCGTCGGTGCTGGTGCAACAGGTTCAGGTGTTGGAGCAACAGGTTCAGGCGCTGGTGTTGGTGCAACAGGCTCAGGTGTTGGCGCAACAGGTTCAGGCGCCGGTGTTGGCGTAACAGGTTCAGGGGCCGGTGTTGGCGCAACAGGCTCAGGTGCCGGTGTTGGTGCAACAGGTTCAGGCGCCGGTGTTGGAGCAACAGGTTCAGGCGCCGGTGTTGGTGCAACAGGTTCAGGAGCCGGTGTTGGAGCAACAGGTTCAGGCGCTGGTGTTGGTGCAACAGGCTCAGGGCAGGTGTTGGCGCAACAGGTTCAGGCGCCGGTGTTGGCGCAACAGGTTCAGGCGTTGGTGCCGGTGCAACAGGCTCAGGAGCCGGTGTTGGTGTTGGTGTAACAGGTTCAGGCGCAGGTGTCGGTGCAACAGGCTCAGGTGCCGGTGTTGGTGCAACAGGCTCAGGGGCCGGTGTTGGAGCAACAGGTTCAGGCGCCGGTGTTGGAGCAACAGGTTCAGGCGCCGGTGTTGGAGCAACAGGCTCAGGGGCCGGTGTTGGTGCAACAGGCTCAGGCGCAGGTGTTGGTGCAACCGGTTCAGGGGCTGGTGTTGGTGCAACAGGTTCAGGTGCTGGTGTCGGTGCAACAGGTTCAGGTGCAGGTGTTGGTGCAACAGGTTTTACAGGAATTATTGACGTTCTTAAATTTGTATTATTTGTATCAACATTACATGCGCTAAGCAAAACCGATGTAACAGCAATTGCAATCAATGATTTATTGAAATTAACAACCTGCATCAAAGTCCCCAAAAAAATAGTTTTGTACTAAAATAGTATCATATCTATTTAAATATGTATTATATTTTTTATTTAACTTATAAATATTGAACCAATTCACATAAAAAAGAGCCCCTCAGGGCTCTTTTTTATTCTTCAGGTTATTAGTAACTATATTTCACACCAAATTGACCTTGGTAATTCGATTTGTTTGTGCTGTTTAGATAAGCAACATCTCCAAAGAACTTCCACTTCTTCGAGTCAGTCACATATTGACCATTAAGACCAATTGTCGCGTAGCCTTTCTTAAATTCAGGCGCCTTATAATTTATCTCAGCATTGGCAATGTTCGAACGAATGGTCACATCACCTAAGTCTCTTGATAAGCTTTGGCTATATTCTGTAAAACCACCAAACTTAAAGTTATCACTCACTGTCAGTAATGCATTTAAACCCACTTTTACACGTGTATCATGTGAATCAATCTTATCAACTGCTAAACCATAACGGTTGGTTTCATACACAGCACCTTGGTTTACAAATGAACTGCCTAAACCAAGATATGGTGTTACTGATAATGCTTGACTAGGTTGTAAAACATAACCCAATTCACCATACACACCATAAGTTGTGATATTGCCTAATGATGTTGCTGACGTTGAAGATACTCCGGTTTGAATCGTACGATCAAACTTGCTGTCTCCACGACCATAATAAGCATTTCCTGATACATACCACTGATCAAGTGTGTATTTACCATAAGCACCACCAAAGATCATATCAACTTTGTTTTTATCACCATTCAAGCTGAATCTTGATGAATCCTTGTATTGTGAAACATAACCACCAAGTAAGAAGTCTGAGTTGATAAAGCGGTCTATACCTGCTGTAACTGTGGTAATGCTTGAGTCAACCGTATCCCAACCCGATGCACCATTTTGATTATTTAAGTATTGTGTATTGGCCCAAACACCTGATTCTGCATCAGTTACATAAGCGGTTCTTCTTGCAATTGAATCATTCACCATCGCTTGGTTTTGCAGTAATACAGCAGGCGTTTCAGCAAATATAGAACCTGAGTTACTGTTTAAAATAGATTGCACTTGTGCACTACTTGTCACTGACTGTAGCCCAGTCATATATTTCACAGCATCAGTGTCGATATTGCCTGCGGCATAATCACTTTGAGCAGTCGAAGCAAGCTGGTTTACCATTGTTCCAGCCGGTGTGCTTACTCCTCCTGCAATAGTACCCAAGACTTGTGCATCAGCAAGTCCGATATCAACAACAACAGATTTTGCATTGTATGATGTATTCTTTACAACAAGGAAAGGGGAAGCTGAATCCACGCTATCAAACTGCCCTGTCACAGATTGTGTTGCATCAATGACTGTATGATTACCTGTAGTCACAAAATTTTGATCTTCTGAATATACACTCAGCTCGCCACCAAGTAATTCAGCGGTATTTACTTTTAAAAGTCGATCTAACTCATACCATAATGCGCCTGTTTTTCTTTGTATATATCGACCAACAGACAGCTCACCATTTGCTGTGACTAAAAGACCACTATTATCAATAGCGTTAAAATTCACATAAAATGGTGTATCTTTTCTATTAGAAAAATCAAAAAAATCTTTGGCACTTGAAACAACCCCTTCAGTTTCAATTACTACATTAGATGCCATTTTTCCGTATAACGCAAACAGCCCCTCTTTGATGATGGTATCGCCGGTATAAGTATTTTCACCAATAGACACTAAAATCCCAGACCCACGCTTGGTGAGACCACCATCCCCTTTAATATTATTAGAGAATATAGCGTTTTCAGTTACATTCGCATCAAAAGTACTTCCAAAAACCTTATAAAACCCACCAGGCCCACGAATGGCTTTATCTAAATTATAATAGCCCCATCCTGCGGTTTTATTGTATGGATTGTTTTTGTCAAAAACAGAACCATCATCAAGATAATCTGCGGTCGTTAGTATTGTTTGACGGACCTGATCGTTCGTCATCCAAGAATAAGTTTGCCAAACCCATGCTGCTGTTGCAGTGATTTGTGGTGCTGCAAAAGAAGTGCCTGTTAATTGAGCAGTTTGGTTGGCTGGCATTGAGTCAACATGGAAGTCTTTCGTTGTAAAATCACCAACCAAGCACCAACGAGCAGCTGAACCACATCGATTTGACCCTGACATGTATTCACCATTTTCACCGGAATCAATCCCTGCAACAACTAACCATCCTTTTTCTAAAGATGAATTAACCATTGGCATTAATGATTCTGGCGAAGGCTGATTTCGACCGTCATTACCTGCTGCTAATACAATTAATCCACCATTATTTACTACATTTTGAGCATAGAAATCTTCAGTACTACCTTTTCTGATTGCCGGGCTACCTGAAGCAATACCTGACGATAAATTAAACAAATTTACGCTATATCTTTTTTGTAGATCATACATCGCAAAAAAGTTTAATCCACTGTTACTGACACCATCTGCATCTGTAGTCTGTGCTGCATAAATTTGTGCAATGTCTTTTGCTATTCCACGAGTTGAACCATGTGTGTCTTTACCAGCAATCACCTGTGATACGTAACTTCCATGATCGCTATCACCAATATCTTGCTGATCAATGTCTGCATTCATTAAACTTTTAACTGTAACAATGTTACCTGATTCATTCAATTCGTATCGAGAAACATCCTTCACATTTTCTTTCAACATTTCCTTAGTCATTGCACCTGTATCAATAACTCCAATCTTAATCGGATATTGATCTGGTGTTGGTGCAGGCGTAGGTGTCGGTGCAACCGGTGTTGGTTCAGGCGCAGGTGTTGGCGAAACCGGTGTTGGTTCAGGCGCAGGCGTCGGTACAACTGGTGTTGGTTCAGGCGCAGGTGTTGGTGCAACTGGTGTTGGTTCAGGCGCAGGCGTTGGTGCAACTGGTGTTGGTTCAGGCGCAGGCGTTGGTGCAACCGGTGTTGGTTCAGGCGCAGGCGTTGGTGCAACCGGTGTTGGTTCAGGCGCAGGTGTTGGTGCAACCGGTGTTGGTTCAGGCGCAGGTGTTGGTGCAACTGGTGTTGGTTCAGGCGCAGGCGTTGGTGCAACCGGTGTTGGTTCAGGCGCAGGTGTTGGTGCAACTGGTGTTGGTTCAGGCGCAGGTGTTGGTGCAACTGGTGTTGGTTCAGGCGCAGGCGTTGGTGCAACCGGTGTTAGCTCAGGCGCAGGCGTTGGCGCAACCGGTGTTGGTTCAGGTGCAGGTGTTGGTGCAACCGGTGTTGGTTCAGGCGCAGGCGTTGGTGCAACCGGTGTTAGCTCAGGCGCAGGCGTTGGCGCAACCGGTGTTGGTTCAGGCGCAGGTGTTGGTGCAACTGGTGTTGGTTCAGGCGCAGGCGTTGGTGCAATTGGTGTTGGTTCTGGCGCAGGCGCTGGTGCAACCGGTGTTGGTTCAGGTGCAGGTGTCGGTGCAACTGGTGTTGGTTCTGGCGCAGGCGCTGGTGCAACCGGTGTTGGTTCAGGTGCAGGTGTCGGTGCAACTGGTGTTGGTTCTGGCGTAGGTGTTGGCGCAACTGGTGTTGGTTCTGGCGCAGGTGTTGGTGCAACCGGTGTTGGTTCAGGTGCAGGCGTTGGTGCAACTGGTGTTGGTGTTGGTGCAACTGGTGTTGGTTCAGGCGCAGGCGTTGGTGCAACTGGTGCTGTAACGGTTGGCGTTGTGACAGTTGGACTAACAGGAATAACAGATGTACTTGGATTTGAATTAACTGTATCAACATTACATGCTGATAATAATACTGACGTCACGGCAACCGCAACCAATGACTTGTTAAAGTGGATACCGTGCATTAAAACCCCCCAAGGTTTAAAATCAATCCGATCTAGTACGACAGACACTCAAGAAGTGACAAATTAATCACCAAAAATTAGGAGTGCAAATCTTCACTAAATCGTTCAAAAAATAACTTTACAAAAAACATCATAATATTTAATTAGTCTACATTATTTATACTCAAATTATCAATTTTTAACATAGTGTAAAGTCATAAATAGGCAGAGAATTCTTGAGGAAAAAGATGATACACAAAAAGTAATTTAATAAATCTGTTTTTTATCTGATAGATATCTTCGTTAACAAAAACTTATATAGCTCAAATTAAATTTGTTACTGGATTATTTATACATATTTATCTTTCCATACAGTATGCTATTTATTATATTTTTAAGACTTAATTCCTATATCATATAC
The DNA here is from genome assembly GCF_900197575.1 of Acinetobacter apis. Classification (GTDB taxonomy): domain Bacteria; phylum Pseudomonadota; class Gammaproteobacteria; order Pseudomonadales; family Moraxellaceae; genus Acinetobacter; species Acinetobacter apis. Next base: position 753,879 of record NZ_FZLN01000001.1, read on the forward strand.
TTCTTTTAGAACCATCCCTATCTTTAACTGCTTAAAGTGAAATTCCATGTATAAAGTCATGTTTACTGTTCCTTTTTTGATTGGATTTGGATTTATTCCAGTGGTTGCCTTTGCTGAAGAAAATATTAACCTACCTGTCATTCGCATTAATTCAGAAACATCAAAAAACAAAACATATCAGAGCAGTGCTTTAACAGGATTCAACCACTCTTTGCTGGATTTACCTTTTAATCAATCACACGTATCAAAAACACAAATCCAAAATCAGAATATAGTGCGGATTCAAGATGCTTTAACATCAACAAGTGGTGTGTTTTATCAAGACAGTTATGGTGGTGGGTTTTGGGATAATTACTCGTTTAGAGGTTTTAGTACTGACCCCAACATGGGCACGAACTCACTAAGAAATGGTCTCAGTGCGGTAAGTGGTATTCATACACCAAGAGATATGGTTAATATTGAATCCATTGATTTTTTAAAAGGTCCAATGGCAGCAATGTATGGACAGGGGGCGATTGGCGGCGTGATGAACATCACAACCAAAAAGCCCTCTTGGGAAACAGCACATGAAATCAGTATAAGTGCATCATCTTATGAACAATATCGAACATCTTTGGATACCACAGGCGCATTAACAGACCAAATTGCTTATCGCTTAGGCTTAGCTTATGAAAATAATCAAAGTTTTAGAAATAAGGTTGATCATGAAAACTATTTCATTGCACCACAATTTAGCTTCAAGTTGTCCCCTGCTACTCAGCTTGATGTAGATACTGAATTTTCAGCCTATCAAGGCGTATTTGATCGTGGAATTCCTCTTATCAATGGACAATTTGCCAATATAAAAAATTTTTATAATGATCCACGTGATGGCAATATGCAGGTAAAGGATCGCTTTTTTCAACTGCGGTTAGAACATGAATTCAATCCAAACTGGAAAAGTACAACAGCACTCAGTTATGACCGTGGTGTACGAGGTGGAACATCTACAGAAGTTTCCTCTTTTTCAAACCCGACAAATCAGCTCAATCGATTTCGACGTTACCGTCATTTTGCGACAGAAAACACCCTTTTTCAGAGCATGATAAAAGGTAAATTTGATATTGGGCACATAAGCCATGAGTTACTTGGCAATATTGAATTGAGTGATTATCAAATCCATCAATTTCAGCAAAGAAATGCTGTTGGTACAAACAGCCCAATTTCATTTGATACACCATCTTACGATCAGCCAATTTTACAGCTTGCTCGAACCACCAAGCAAACAAAAGAACATCAAAAGAACATTGCGCTGAATGTACAAGATCAAATATTTTTGAACGCTGCATGGAATTTATTATTCGGTGTGCGGATCGATCAAATGCAACAGTCCATTACTGACTTTAAAACAGGTATTTCAGCTCAAAAAGATTACAAACCTATTAGCCCGCGCGTAGGTATAAACTATAAATTTAATGACCAACTTGCTTTTTATGCCAATTGGGGCAAGGCATTTGAAATGAATACAGGTTTAAATAAAGACAATCAACTATATGCGCCTGAACGAACAAAAAGCATAGAGTTTGGTGGTAAATATCAGTTCTTACCTATGAGTTGGCTGAGCTTAATTTATTTTGATATGAAAAAAGAACATTTATTAACAGAAGGCATCAGCGATAATTATGTGGATAGCGGACAAGTACGAAGCCATGGAATTGAATTTACCTTAGCACACCAATTCACAGATGCATGGTCTATTCTACTTAACTATACCCTCACAAATGCATCAATTATTGAAAGTGAAATCGAAGCCAAAGGTGCTCGTTTAAAAAATATCCCTAAACATAATGCAAATTTGACCACTCAATATCAGTTTAATGCATTTGGTCATCCTGCTAATTTACATTTAAATGTTAACCATTATGGTCAGCGCAGTGCCAACTATATTGATAACGGCACCACTTTACCTGCATTTACAGTTATAAATGTCGGTGGGCAAATTGCACTGACATCACAACTAAAAGCACAGCTCAACATTTCGAATTTATTTGACAAAACTTACTATGTTTCTAGTTATACCAACTATTGGGTGCAACCTGGTGAGCCGCTCAAAGCAACATTCACATTAAATTATCAATTTTAAAACCAATAGAATGTTGGACCCTAGGCTTATTAGCTTATTTATTGGTTATTAAATAAGCACAAAAAGGATTCATTTTCTCGTATAATAGCGACACAATTCAGTTTCAATTGATTTCTCTATGCAAAGACCTAAGTTAGAACTTCCAAACAATGCAGATAAGCTACTGTTACATTCTTGCTGCGCGCCATGTTCAGGTGAAGTCATGGAGGCAATTATTGCATCAGGTATTGAATTTTCAATTTTCTTTTATAATCCAAATATTCATCCAGCAAAAGAATATTTAATTCGAAAAGAAGAAAATATCCGTTTTGCTGAGCAGCATAACATTCCATTTATTGATTGTGATTACGACACAGATAATTGGTTTGAGCGAGCAAAAGGGATGGAGAATGAACCAGAGCGTGGCATTCGCTGTACCATGTGTTTTGATATGCGTTTTGAACGCACAGCACTTTATGCCCATGAGCATGGCTTCCCTGTCATCTCTAGCTCTTTAGGCATATCGCGTTGGAAAGATATGAAACAAATTAATGGCTGTGGTGAACGTGCGGCTTCTCATTATCCGAATATGACGTATTGGGACTATAATTGGCGTAAAGGCGGTGGTTCTAGTCGCATGATTGAGATCAGTAAGCGCGAAGAATTTTATCAACAAGAATACTGTGGTTGTGTTTACTCATTACGTGATACCAATCGTTTTAGAATGAGTCGTGGCCGTAATCGAATTAAACTAGGTGTTAAGTTTTATTCAGCCATGAGTGATGATGAATAGACTCTTTTACAGCAATAAACTCAAATTCTGATTTGGGTTTATTGCCAAATTTTTTGTAGTACACCTAGCCAATTTTGATAGCACAATTTTCGAATAACTTGATCGCTATAACCATGTGAAGATAATGCATCCAATAAATTTGGCATTTTAGACACATCAGACCATGCTTCAGACATAAAACCCCCGTCATAATCTGAACCAAAGCCCACGCCATCTACGCCAATTGCATCGATTAAATAATCAATATGTTCAAACATCACTGCAAATTCTGTTTGAGCGTTGCGTTGACCATCTTTGCGTAAAAATGCAGTATCAAAATTTACCCCAACAAAACCATGGCTTTGTCGAATCGCTTGTAACTGAGCATCCAACAAGTTGCGTGCTTGCGGGCAAATTGCATGCACATTAGAATGCGTTGCAACAAGTGGTTGAGTTAATATTTCAGCTGTGTCCCAAAATGCATGTTCATTCATGTGTGAAACATCAACCACCATATGCTTATCTTGGCATACCGTAACCAAATGCTTGCCTAGTTCAGTCAGTCCGCTACCTGTGTTTGGTGAATGTGGAAATTTGGCTTGTAGCCCATGACCAAATTGACTAGGTAAATTCCATAATGGCCCAATACTGCGTAATCCTGCTGCATAAAATACATCTAAAGCATGCAAATCATCATCAAAAGCATCTGCACCTTCCAAATGTAAAATCATCGCAAATAATTGATTTTCAATGCATGATTGAATTTCAGAAACTGTACGACAAATTTTAACTAAGCCGTTAGACTGTGTTTCAATTTCTAAAGCATAAGCCATTTGTGCCATGCAAATTTGCATTAAATCTGCACGACTATACGCGGTTTGATTAGATGATAAACGGTGCGGTGCATGCTGAGCGACATAGTCAAAAGGTGGTATAAATATAGCAAACATGCCACCAACCATGCCCGCTTGCTGACAACGCTTCAGATCCATTTGTCCTGGTAGCATTTGAGTTAAAAATGCATACGCAGGACGATTTAAATCGTTTGATAACCAAAGTCGAGCTAAAACATCATTGTGCCCATCAAATATTGGAAATGACATTTAAGCCTCCTATGTGTCAGCAAACAAATTATGATTGACTAACAAAAATTCGTTTCGAATTTTTCTTATTTCTAAAAGTCAGATCTTCAAGTGCTAACATTTTTTCGCTTTCTTCACGTGCTTGAACAATCATATGGTGATGATCAGACTTTGAACACACAGGATCCGGCTGAGATGCGTCACCTGTCAACATAAAGGCTTGGCAACGACAGCCACCAAAGTCTTTGGTTTTTTCTGGACAGGTGCGGCATGGCTCTGGCATCCAATCATAGCCTCGAAAGTGATTAAAGCCAGTTGATTTATACCAAATATCAGGTAAAGCCATGTCTTTCACATTTGGAAATTGCATTGGCAATTGACGTGCAGCATGACATGGTAATGCTGTGCCATCAGGAGTGATGGTTAAAAAGATATTTCCCCAACCATTCATACATGCTTTAGGGCGTTCTTCATAATAATCTGGCACGACAAAAATTAATTTGCATGGATTATTCGCAGCTTTAAGTTTTTCACGATACTCATTGGTAATGCGCTCTGCCCGCTCAAGCTGTGCTTTTGTTGGCAGTAACCCTTGACGATTTAAATACGCCCAACCATAAAACTGACAAATAGCAAGCTCAACGGTATCTGCTTCAAGCTCGATACATAGCTTAATAATATCTTCAATTTGATCAATATTATGACGATGAATCACAAAGTTAAGCACCATTGGATATTCATACTTCTTAACCAATCGTGCAATATCTTTTTTCTTTTCAAAAGCATTGCGTGAACCAGCTAGCATGTCATTAATAACAGGATCACTGGCTTGAAAGCTCACTTGAATATGGTCTAAACCTGCTTGTTTAAACTTCGCAATTTTTTCCTCATTAAACCCTAAACCTGAGGTAATTAAATTGGTATAAAAGCCAAGCTGATGTGCATATTCAATGAGTTCGGGTAAATCTTGCCGTACAAGTGGTTCTCCGCCAGAAAACCCAAGTTGAACAGCCCCCATTTGGCGTGCATCTTTAAAGACTTTAAACCATTCCTCAGTGGTGAGTTCGGTTTGAATTGATGCAAACTCTAAAGGATTTGAACAATATGGGCACTGTAATGGACAACGATATGTCAACTCAGCAAGCAACCATAAAGGTAAACCAACTTGATTTGTCATACGCCTAATTTAATCCAATTTTCACGTTGAGCAACTTGCATATAATCGATCACATCAGCATCAATTTGTGCAATATCACCAAACTGCTGTTTTAATTGAGCAATAATATCGGCAATTGAATTTTTGCCATCAATATGTTGACCAATTGCTGATGCTGTATCGTTGAGCTTAATCATCCCTTCTGGGTATAAAATAATATGTGCCTGTTGGCTTGGCTCGTATTGAAAACGATAGCCATGCTGCCAAACAGGGATAATGCTCGTATCTAAACTCATTTAAATAATCCTTTATGCCAAACTGGCTCGCTGGTCACAGTATGATATGGCGCTTCGTTATGCACATAGGCCAATGTTAAAGCATCTAACATGGACCAAAGAATGTCTAATTTAAATTGTAAAATTTCAAGCATTCTTTGTTGTGATTCATAAGTGGTAAATGAATCCAACGTAATACTTAAGCCATGTTCTACATCACGGCGCGCTTGGCTTAATCGCGAACGAAAATAATCATAACCCTGCTCACTAATCCAAGGGTAATGTGCAGGCCAAGAATCAAGTCGTGATTGATGAATTTTTGGCGCAAACAATTCAGTCAGCGAGCTACTCGCAGCTTCACGCCAAGTGGCACGGCGAGCAAAGTTAACATATGCATCAACTGCAAAACGTACACCTGGCAATACCAACTCTTCAGAAATAACCTGCTCTCGCGTTAAGCCCACAGCTTCTGCAAGACGCAGCCAAGCTTCACGTCCGCCACCATCTGGATATTCACCATCTTGGTCAATCATTCGTTGAATCCACTCTTGACGCACACGCTGATCTGGACAATTTGCCATGATCGCTGCATCTTTTAATGGAATATTGATTTGATAGTAATAACGGTTTGCAACCCATGCTTGAATTTGTTTTTGTGTGGCATGGCCTTCATACATCATTACATGAAATGGATGATAAATATGATAATACTGTCCTTTGGCCAATATAGTTTCTTTAAATTGTTCAATCGATAATGCAGCTGGCGAATTGGTCATGATATCCCCTTAATCGTTATAATTCGATGGTCATACCATCAAATGCGACCTCAACCTCATGTTTTTTAAGTATTGCAAATTGTTCTGAGTCTTCATCTAAAATTGGGTTGGTATTATTGATATGAATATACACTTTTTTTGGTTTATCTAATTGGTCTAAATAAGACAATGAACCGCCTTCGCCATAAATATACAAATGGCCCATATCTTGGCCTGTTTTGGTTCCTACACCACGCTCTTGCATTTCATGGTCTGACCACAATGTACCATCAATCATGACACAATCTGACGCTGCCATAATTGCCATAACTTCATCATCAATTTTACCTAAACCTGGCGCATAAAAAAGCTGCTTTTGTGTTTTATGGTCTTTAATGATCATGGCAATATTATCACCATCATGCGGATCATTACGATGTGGGGAATAAGGCGGTGCAGCACTACGAATAATTAATGGAATGAATTCAAGCTGGTCAAAATCTTTTATTTTAAAGCTTTGATGCGGATTAATTTGATGATGCTGTAATCCACCATTCCAATGTTTAAGCATATTAAAAATTGGAAACCCTGATGTTAAATCTTGATGTACCATCTCTGTACACCACACATCAATCGGGCATCCTTCACGCAATGTTAAGAGACCTGTTGTATGATCGACTTGGCTGTCCATCAATACTACACTTTTAATTCCGGTGTCTCTAAGTGCACGTGCTGGTTGTGCTGCTTTAAAATCAAATAACTGTTGGCGAATATCAGGCGATGCATTAAATAACACCCAATCAATGCCATTTTCAGAAACAGCAATTGAAGATTGTGTCCGTGTTTTTGCATTTAATGTGCCATGACGTACACCTGAGCAATTTACACAATTACAGTTCCATTGCGGAAAACCACCACCTGCGGCTGAACCTAAAACATATATATACATAACAACTCACTTATAAAAACATAAGCCCTAGAATTTCTAGGGCTTATGTACAATTGTAAAATTAACGGTGTTCGAAGTACATAGTTACTTCAAAGCCGATACGTAGGTCTGTATATGAAGGTTTAGTCCATTGCATGTCCAATTCTCCGTCTATTTGCATGCTAATAATAGCTGCTAAGTTATTGTGAGATTTCATTGTACATAAAAAGATATGCCTGAATACACTTTGACATATTTTGTTACTATATGCGTAATTCCTTAATACTTATAAAGACTTAAACGTTCGGTTAAAAGTTCAAAAAAACCGTCTCGATCAATGGTATTTAAGAAAAATGCATTGGCTGGTCGTCCTGTCACACGCCACCAATCTGCAACAGTTGCACCTGCAGTTAAAGGACTCTCTGTTTCAATCTCAACATTAATATGACGTCCGGTAAATAATTCAGGACGTAATAAATAACCAATCACACAAGGATCATGTAATGGTGCCCCTGCTGAACCATATTTTTCTTTATCATAACGCTCAAAGAAATCAGTCCAAGATGCAACAGCTTCGCCTACTTTGGTATTTAATGCTCTTAAATTTTTAATCCACTCTTGACTCGTTAAAGCAAAATGAGTGACATCAAGTGGCACTAAGGTCAGATCTACACCTGCGGCAAGTACAATTTTGGCAGCATCAGGATCAACAAACATATTAAATTCGGCAGCAGGTGTAATATTACCGCCTTCGAAAAATCCGCCGCCCATGGCAATGATTTTTTTAATGCGTGGTGCAATATCAGGTGCCTTTAAAAACGCAGTTGCAATATTGGTCATTGGACCTAATGTACATAACGTCACTGTTTTTTCAGGTTCACGGCGTAATGTTTCAATAATAAAATCAACTGAATGCATACTTTGCAATGGCATAGTTGGTTCTGGCAATGTAATCCCATCTAAGCCTGTTTTGCCATGAATATTTTCTGCAGTCACCAACGGTTTATTCAGTGGTGCATCACACCCCACAAAGATTTTGATATCTGTACGTTCTGCTAACTCACAAATCATTCGTGCATTTTGGCTCGTGAGCGCCAAAGGCACATTGCCTGCAACAGTTGTAATGCCAAGAATATCTAGCTCTTTACTGGCTAAAGCAAATAAAATGGCAACGCCATCATCTTGACCTGGATCAGTATCAATAATAATTTTTTGTGCAGTCGATGACATAAATACTCTACCGTTCTCTATAATTAAGACATAAAAACAATTAATACAGTTTAAAATGTGACATTTTTGCTTCAATTAAAGTCAAGTAATCCACATTAAAATTTATATTTCTAATCTGATTCACGTTCTATCTAGACGTGATCCTCTTTAAATAACTTCAATTCTTTCATGCGTTCAGCATGGTATTGACCTGCGGTATACCGTTTAGATAACACCACATCTGCTCTTGGTTGTAAGAAAAAAGGCATCGCAACACGCTCTAATTCTTTTTCATCTTTTGGCTTCACCACACGGTGGGTTGTCGAAGGATAATATCCTTGTGATGCTTCTTGTAGCATATCACCAATGTTAATAATCAGTGAGTTGGGTTCAAGCGGGATATCAATCCATTCACCACATTGGCTTTGCACTTGCAATCCTTTGGCCGTTGCTGCAGGTAAAATTGTAATTAAATTAATATCTTCATGCGCTGCAGCACGTATATATTCCTCATCAGACTCGATTGGCGTATAACGTAAAATGCGTAATAAACTTTTTGACCCTTCAATCATATGTGCAAGGGGCTGGCTAAAACCATTTTGAATCTCTAATGGCGACTGTATATCAATCCAACTTAATAATTCTTTTGCCAATTGATGTGCACTGTCATAGTAATTCAGCGCTGTTGTTGAAACTTCTTTAGGATAGACATCATTCTGAAAAATATGAAAAAATTCTTTTAAATCTTTTTGAGTCTGACCTTTTGCAGTTTCAGAACGGGCTGTTGTAAACAAACCACCATGTTGTGTCGGTGTCACTTCATAGTTATATTTTTCTTCTGAGCGAAAAAACGCTAACCACTCATCGTAAATACATTGAATGGTTGACCATGACAAAGGATGATTAATCAGAACAGCAAACCCACTTTGTTTTAGTGACTTCGCAAATTTTTCAGCTGCATGTGCATCACAATAATCGACAGTATCAATGTACATTGTTTTCTCCATGTGAATAGATGACTGTGCCTAGCATATTTTAACGTGTATTTAAATTAAAATAAGGCATCGTCATCTATTTAAATGACTTGATCACATTGTAAATGACAAACACAGACCTGCAATGGTGGCACTCATTAAATTCGACAAAGTCGCTGCCAATAAAGCACGAACAGCCAATCGAGAAAGTATCGGTGTCAAGCTTGGCTCAACCATACTAAATGCACCAATAACAATACCAATTGAGCTAAAGTTTGCAAATCCACATAAACCAAATGAAATAATTGCTGCTGTATGCGGTGAAATACTATGATCAGCCAAATGTGGTGCCAAACTTAAATAAGCAACAAACTCGTTAATTGCTAATTTTTGCCCCAACAAAGAGCCTGCCAATGTTGCATCATGCCACTCTACTCCCATTAAGTATGCCAATGGAGATAGAACATAACCAAAAATGCTGTGAATAGATAAGTCAGACACGCCGATTAAACTGCCTGCACCGCCAATTAGGCCATTCAATAAGGCAAGCAATCCAACAAATACCATAATGACTGTCCCAACACCTGCTGCAATTTTCAATCCCAACATTGAGCCACTTGCTGCAGCTTCAATAATATTTGCAGGTTGATGGTCACCAAACCCCATGCTGTTGACTTCAACTGTAGATTCTTCAGTGGCAGGGCTTAATAAGCGGGCAAACAAAATACCGCCCGGAATTGCCATTAACGAGGCTGCCAATAAGTAAATCATTGGCACACCAAGACCTGCATAACCCACCAAGACAGAACCTGACACTGCAGCCATACCACTACACATGGCTGTGAATAATTCATTTTTATTCATTTTAAGTAAAAACGGACGCAATGCAGCGGGTAATTCATTTTGACCAATAAAAATTGTGGTTACTGCAGCAAATGATTCAACTTTGCTGATATTGAGGACTTTTTGAAATGCTCCCCCTAAAATACGGATCAACACACCCATAATTTTGAGGTAATACAAAATTGAAATTAATGCTGTCACAAACACAATGGTCGGTAAGACTTTAAATGCAAAAATAAATCCGCCACCATGAAATACACTATTCATTTGATCGCCCACCAATGGACCAAATAAAAATGAACTTCCCACGTCAGAATAACTAATTAGCTTATTAAACCCAATTGCGACTTGCTCAAACATTTGACGCCCAAAAGGTACATATAAAATGATGATCCCTAATGCAAACTGTAATGCCAAAGCAGGTAAAATTGTTCGTAATCGAATTTGCTTTTTATTATTGGAAAATAAATAACCAATCAATAGTAAAACAATAATTCCAAGCCAACCACGTTGTTCCAACATACTCATCTCTCCACAACAGTCGACCTACTTTTCCTTTCAACAGTACGCTGCTGTGAAGTTCAGTCAGTATGTGATTTAAATTAAACTTTGATCGTCAAACAACATTTTGCAACAGCATACTTAGGCTAAATAAATTCAAAACAACTTGCTAAAGGTTTATTTTATCAATAGATTAAATAAACAAGCCAAGTTTTTATCAAGCATTGTGTAAGAAAACGTCATTTAATTTAAAATAGGCGTTAAATTATCAGAACGCACCAAGCACTCGACATACTGCTATTAAAAATTTAATAAAACAGAGTATGATTCCACCTAATAAATGAAATCCCTTTTTGAGTGATCAATGAATACTATAAATGCTTCTCATCAAAAAAAATTAGTTGTTCTCGGCAGCATTAATGCCGATCACATTTTAGCCTTGAATCACTTTCCACACCCTGGACAAACCGTCACAGGACATCGCTATCAAGTCGCTTTTGGTGGTAAAGGTGCAAATCAAGCTGTTGCTGCTGGACGAAGTGGCGCGAATATACACTTTATTGCCTGTGTAGGGCAAGACAGTATTGGGGAACAAATCAAAACACAGTTAAATCATGATCAAGTGAACACCGATGCTATTTCTGCGATTGAGGGACAAGCCACAGGTGTTGCTTTAATTTTTGTAAATCAGAGTGCTGAAAACTGTATTGGAATTTACTCAGGAGCCAACAGCGCTCTTACCCCATCTTATGTTCTGCAGCATCAAGAAACCATTAAAACCGCAGATGCATTGCTTCTTCAACTTGAAACGCCGCTTGAAAGTGTATTACTTGCAGCTAAAATTGCTCATCAAGCTGAAGTGCCAGTCATTTTAAATCCAGCGCCAGCACAAGATTTATCTGAAGATCTGTTGCGGTTGGTTGATATTATTACCCCCAATGAAACAGAAGCATTTCATTTAACAGGCAAAGTGATTCATAGTGATGAAGATGCAGCAGATGCAGCATTCATTTTGCACAGTAAAGGCATTAAAACTGTAGTTATTACCATGGGGTCACGTGGCGTTTGGTTAAGTGAAGAAGGTCATGGTCAGCTCATTTCTAGCTTTAAAGTCAATGCAATTGATACTATCGCTGCAGGTGATACCTTTAATGGCGCATTTATCACAGCATTGCTTGAACAACAAAGTAAAGCCAATGCGGCCCAATTTGCCAATGCAGCAGCAGCTTTAGCAGTAACACGTGCTGGTGGCCAACCTGCTATTCCTTGGCGACCTGAAATCGATGCCTTCTTAAAAAAATATAATTTACTGCCTGATGACAACCACTGACATCAAAGCTTCAAGTTAAATGACTATGATGGAAATATGTCTTTAATAAATTCATCTTATATTTATGAAAAACCATATTTCTATCTTAATCGGCCTATTGGCAAGTACAGCGTTCACTACTTCTGTATTGGCAAAATCAATCGATAAAATTGAACAGCCAACCTTAGTTTCTTTTGCAAAGCTGCCTGCCAATACATTTGCAGCAGGTCCTATCAGCGGTACAAAAATCGAAGAAAAAAATAATATTCGACCACCATTTAAAAGCCAACCTGTACAAGGATTTTCTGCAGCACTTAAAAATAAAGATGGCAGCTATTTACTGATGCCTGACAATGGCTATGGCACCCAAGATAATTCTGCTGATTTTTTATTACGGATTTACCGTGTTAAACCTGAATTTCGCACCAAAACCCAAGCTCACAGTGAAATCAAAGTCCTTGATTTCATCCAGCTTCGTGACCCTAACCGTCTCATCCCATTTGGTATAACACAAGGACAAACAGAAGCCCGTTTGTTAACAGGTGCAGATTTTGACCCAGAGTCAATTCAGCGTGTTGCAGATGGTAGTTTTTGGATTGGAGATGAGTTTGGTCCATATTTATTACACTTTTCAGCTGAAGGTATTTTACTCGACCCACCGTTTTCTTTGCCTGATCCAACGCATAACAACAGCCCGCTCAGATCTCCTCAAAATCAGCTTAACCGAACAGCGCAAAACCCAGTCACACCACAAGTGCAGCGTAGCGGTGGTTTTGAAGGTATGGCTTTGTCTCCTAATCAGCGGTATTTATACCCAATTTTAGAAAAGCCTTTAACCACTTCAACAAAAAATCAATTAATGATTTTTCAATTTGATCTTGTTAAAAAACAATACACACCCAACTATTATTTTTTTGAGTTAGATAAAAACGCCACGAATATCGGTGACTTTCAAATGTTTAGTCATAAAGATGGCATTATCATTGAACGTGACGCCAATCAGGGTGAAAAAAGCGCATATAAAAAGTTAATTCAGGTCAAACTTAAACAAAAAGGACAGCCTGTTGAGCGAAAAACTTTAGTTGATCTACTACATATTGATAATCCACATCTTCTCTATAGCAATCACACCGCAGGTGATATTGGTACTACACGTGATTTCAAAATGCCATTCGAAACCATCGAAAGCTTAATTATTGAAAGTCCAAAAAAATTAACCTTACTCAACGACAATAATTACCCTTTCTCGACTGGACGTAATCCTTCTGAAGTCGATGCAAATGAAATGATTCAAATTCAGCTACCTCGTCCCTTGCGCTAGCAGCAATAAAAAAATCCCTTCAATTTGAAGGGATTTTTTTATTGCTTATGCTTTTACGTGAGTTGTGCCGCTGATATTTTCTTGGTATCAATATTTAATGCCGCATTTTGATACTCTGTCATTTGGTCGAAATTTAAATATTTATAAATATCTGATGACATACTGTCAATTTGCGATGCATAGCTTTGATACTCTTCAGGCGTTGGTAACTTACCAAGCACTGCGGCTACAGATGCTAACTCTGCAGATGCAAGGTACACATTAGCGCCTTGACCTAAACGGTTCGGGAAATTACGGGTTGAGGTAGAAACCACTGTTGTATTCGGTGCAACACGTGCTTGGTTACCCATACACAATGAACAGCCTGGCATTTCTGTACGAGCACCAGCACGTCCGTAGGTATTATAAAACCCTTCTTCCATCAACTGACGTTCATCCATTCGTGTTGGTGGTGCAAGCCATAACCGTGTAGATAATGAACCACCAGGTACTTTATCTAGCAATTTCCCTGCTGCACGGAAGTGACCAATATTAGTCATACATGAACCAATAAAGACTTCGTCAATTTTTGCTCCTGCAACATCAGACAATAGCTTGGCATCATCAGGATCATTTGGACAACATAATACTGGCTCTGTGATCTCTGATAGATCAATTTCATACACTTTTGTGTATTCAGCATCTGGATCTGCTTGAATTAAGTTTGGTTCTGCAAGCCATTTTTCCATGTTTTCAACACGGCGAGCCATTGTTCTTGCATCGCCATAGCCTTGAGAAATCATCCATTTCAGCATGGTAATGTTCGAACGTAAATATTCAGCCACTTTTGCTTCAGACAATGTGATTGAACATCCTGCTGCTGAACGTTCTGCTGAAGCATCTGATAATTCAAATGCTTGTTCAACAGTCAGTTCTGTTTCCATTTCAGATAAATCAATTTCTAAAATGCGACCTGAGAAAATATTTTTCTTACCTTTTTTCTCAACGGTTAAATCGCCTGCTTGAATTGCATAATATGGAATAGCATGGACTAAATCACGTAAAGTAATTCCAGGCGCCATTTTGCCTTTAAATTTAACCAACACAGACTCAGGCATATCTAAAGGCATCACGCCTGTTGCCGCTGCAAAAGCCACCAAGCCTGAACCTGCAGGGAATGAAATTCCTATTGGGAAACGTGTATGTGAATCACCACCTGTACCTACAGTATCTGGCAATAGCATACGGTTTAACCATGAGTGAATAATACCATCACCTGGGCGCAATGAAACACCACCACGGTTCATGATGAAGTCAGGCAATGTATGTTGAGTTTGTACATCGACAGGCTTTGGATATGCTGCTGTATGACAAAATGATTGCATCACTAAATCGGCAGAAAAGCCTAAACATGCTAAGTCTTTAAGCTCGTCACGGGTCATTGGTCCTGTGGTATCTTGTGAACCCACTGTCGTCATACGTGGCTCACAATAAGTACCCGGACGAATCCCTTGCCCTTCTGCTAAACCACATGCACGACCCACCATTTTTTGTGCTTGTGTAAAGCCTTTGCCTGAATCTAAAGGCAATTGTGGCTGACGGAATAAGTTTGATGGTGCTAAACCCAAAGCCTCTCTTGCTCTTGTCGTTAAACCGCGACCAATAATCAAATTAATTCGACCGCCTGCACGGACTTCATCTAAAATAACAGGCGTTTTAAGCTCAGCACTTGCAATCAATTGATCGTCTTTAAATGCAGTTACTTTTGCAGCCACTTTATCAATTTTAATGGTGACTTCATCACCCATATTCATGTCAGAGACATCAATTTCAATCGGCAATGCACCTGCATCTTCCATTGTATTAAAAAAGATAGGGGCTATTTTTGAACCTAAACAAAAGCCACCATCTTTCTTATTTGGAATAAATGGTAAATCATCACCAAAATACCAAAGTACAGAGTTGGTTGCTGATTTACGAGATGACCCCGTACCTACAACATCACCAACATATGCAACTGGATTACCTTTTGCAATCAGCGCTTGAATTTGCGATAACGGACCAATTTCACCTGGTTTTTCAGGTGTAATCCCATCACGTTCATTTTTTAACATTGCTGTCGCATGTAATGGGATGTCTGGGCGGCTCCATGCATCTTGTGCAGGTGATAAGTCATCGGTATTGGTTTCACCTGTGACTTTAAATACTGTCACTTTTGTTTCTTCAGCGACATCTGGACGGCTTGTAAACCATTCAGCATCTGCCCAAGATTGTAATACAGCTTGCGCTTTATCATTGCCTGCTTTGGCTTTATCAGCGATGTCATGAAATGCATCAAAGACCAATAAAGTTTTCTTTAATGCTTCAGCAGCCAAGCTTGCTAAGTGTTGATCGTCTAGCAAATCCACCAATGGCGCCACATTATAGCCACCAAGCATGGTGCCTAATAAAAAAACAGCTCGTTCTTTACTTAATAATGGTGATGTAGTTTCACCTTTGGCCAAAGCTGCTAAAAAAGCGGCTTTAACATATGCAGCTTGGTCAACACCTGCAGGAACACGATTTTCAATTAAATCTACCAAGAATGCTTCTTCGCCTGCCGGTGGTTTTTTTAATAACTCGACAAGTTCAGCAGTTTGTACTTCATCTAATGGCTTAGGTGGGATTCCGAGTGCGGCACGTTCTGTTACGTGTTGGCGGTAAGCTTCTAGCACAGTGTTCTTCCTCTTTTGAAAATTTATACTTACAAATTATAAATTCCGTATCTGTAAGTCGTCGTGTGATGTGCAAATTTTACTAAAGTTACAGTTAAAAGTTAATGCAATAATCAAATTTGTTTATGATGCTCGTTATTTTCTAGCGAAATATCAAATTGAAAAAAACAGATAAAGCCTTCATCAGATTAGGCACCTTATTGCCATAAAAAAAGCCATCTGATGATGACTTTTTTAATTTATTGAGGTGTTTGTTTTACACATTCTTCATAGCGATTTTTCTTGAAATCTTCCATAGATTTTTCTTTTTGCTCTAGTTGCTCATAAATTGGAATTTGATAAGCCTGCTCAATAATTTGAGCCAAATAGTGTTGAGCATCTACATTTTCAATTTTTTTGATATGTTCTAATGCTGCATTTTTTTCAATGCCTTGTTGGCGATCAGTCATCACATTAAATGCTGCACTTGGAATATTTTTACAAAAGCCTTGCCATTCTTCTTGTGGGGTAAGTTGCTTTTTTGCACACCCTGCTAATGCCATCACACTCAAGAGGCCAAATACAACATACTTTTTCATATTTTCTCCAATCACCATACCATGCTCATCAGATCATATGATGAATCTAAGATTTCATAACTATTTGCAATGCAGCCATACTACTGAACCCAAGCACTATTTGGCAACATAAACCATCAAGTTAAATCCACCCGATCTCTGTGTCTATAGCAATTACAAGCATATTTTATGCTTAATGGGCATACAAGCGAAAAGACTTGAGTCTGACGTATGGTCTAGACTTATGATTCAGGTTTTAAAAAACTTGGTTCATCACATGAAAAAACATCTATTCTCAGCAACGATAAACACGCAAGTAATTATTGATCGGCCATGTGATCAAGTATGGCAGCATTTTCAGTCTGTATCATCACACCCACATTGGAATCACTTTTTACACTTTGATCGATTTCCAACTCAAGTCGATGAACAAATCAGCGTGACATTAAACCATCACCAACACACATTTAAAATGACACCTCAAGTAACTCAATTTAGCGAAGGTCTTTTAGCATGGAAAGGTAAACTGTTCATTCATGGACTATTTAATGGTTATCACCAATTTAAATGCCAAGCGATTAATAAAAATAGCACTTTATTTACCCAATCTGAGTATTTTAGCGGGCTTTTGGTGCCCTTATTTTACCGTCAAGTGATTCAACCAACACAAGCACACTTTGAACAGATGAATCATGCTTTTAAACACTACTTAGAGAGTCATCATTAAATTATGAATATTGGGCAAATATCTAAAAAATATGCAGTATCCATTGATACGTTACGCTTTTATGAGGAACAGGGGTTACTGTCCCCTGCACGCCGTTCAAATGGTTATCGTGACTATAATCAAGAAAATGAACAACAGATTCGCTTCATTCTTTGTTTAAAAGCAATTGGCTTTACGCTTAAAGAAATTGCTTCGGTTTTACAGCTAAATCAGCGTATACCCTCTGCACACTGTAAAGATGCTTCTGCTCATTTATTAACGACCAAAGTTGACGCCTTAACAGCGCATATTTTATTTTTATTGGCAGCTAAACAACAATTGTTAAGTATTCAAAGTTTTGTGGAATCACATAACCCAGATGAAAACCAAGCCTATATTGAACATGTCATCAATCTGCTTTATGACAAAATGAAGCCACTTAAATAATAAAGGCTATGGAATTTACCTCCATAGCCTTTGCTTTAAATACTTAATATTTTGCGTTAAAAACGCCAGTTATAGAAAATATCAACGGCACGTTCAACCGATTCACTCGCTTCTAAATATAAACGCTTGTTAATCTGATAACGCAGTGTCAATTTATTTACGGCGGTAAAGACTCCCATACCATAACGTAGATATAAATCAGGAGTGATATACCCTGTTACACTCACTTGCGTATCATCACCTGTTCCTTGAGCATCTAGTGCCAAGCCACTTAAACCAAATGCTTGACCAATTTGGTTGGTGAAACCACGTGTACCGCCTAAACCTAAGCTTAACCCTGCAGCCGCCAAAGTATTGTTAACATCAGATTTAAAGCCTTCTGTTTGACTGACGTTATTACTGCCTTCATTAATACGACCCGTCACCAAAGCATTTAAAGATTCTTGCTCTGACAATCCGCCATCATTATAGATTTGAATATTCGGTGCAATTGCTGTCCCTGTAATACGGACACCTACTGTGGTATTGGAGATTTTTTTGTTGGTATCAATGTCTAAAGTTGGATTTGCCAATGGCCCATTAAAACGCGCAATTGCACGATTCAAGTCAAGCGATTGACCATATGCTTCAACTTTCACTTTTTGACTGATTCCAATTGCACCACTAGCACTCATTGCAGGTTCTAAACCACGCTGAGATAAATATAATCGCCCTGTCAGTGGAATTCGACTATTAAAGCCTTGGAAAATCACCCGATCGCCAAGCGATAAATCGACATCTGCTTGAATTGACCACGGTTTAGCAGCTTTTAATACAGCAATTAAATCATCCCCTGAATATACAACACGTGCATCAGATGACACATTAATCACATCAGGACTGGTTTCAGGCATGTTAATAATGGCACGGGGTATTTCTATTTTCCCTTTCACAGAAACGCTGCGTTTAGATGGATACATGTCTAATTCAATCGTGGTATTTACAAGCGCGGTCACCACTGGTGCTTGACGCACAAGCAAGTTATCACCTTGCACTTTTAATTGAACTCTTGGATCACCATCCCAACTGACTTGTCCATCTAATCTCGCCACACCAGGCCCACTGTTTAAAATACCCATAATGGATGCTTTATTTTGGCGTAATGCTGAATACAACTGAATGTTATTTAAATTGACAGGCACTGAAATCATATTCAGTACCCCATTTCTTAAACGTAAGTCCCCAGTAACCAATGGCTCTTTAATCGTACCACCAATTTTTGCGGCAAAATCAAGTGTCCCTCCAATGGTTCTAACATCTGGAATAAACGGTTTTAAGAACTGTAAATCAACTTTAGAGAATGCAGCTTCTCCTTGCATTGGCAGATTATCTTGATATGGGTTAATGGTAACATTGGCATATCCATTACCAATATTTGCAGTTTTTACATCAAATCGTAGTAATAAACCATCTGTCACACTTCTTGCCAACAAACTCATCTGCTGATAGCTTGTGGTCGATGCAGGGTCATCAGGATCATCTGCTGCCACACCAATTTGTCCATTTTGTGCCAAAATCTTAGCATCAATATTTGGTTTTTTACCTTGTGCCCATGATGCTTTAGCATAACCATCAACTTGACCTGTCATGGCAAGACCATCTGGCATAAATGCAGCAAAATCATTTAAGTTTAAATTATTGGCCAAGAATGACACATTACCTTGTGTTGAACTCACCTGAATAGGTTGATCAAAACACAATTGGCTTTGATTACTTGCCCAACAATGTTCACTAATATATAGCTGTTTATTGGCACTGCGATAAATCACATTGGCATTTTGTTGTTGGTTCAACACAGCGCGAACAGAGTCAAATGTCCCTTTTTGAATTTGCCCAACCCAGTCATTACTTGCGTTAAAGCCACCATTGAGCTGTACATAAAACTTCGAGTACCTGTTCCAGCCTTGTAGACTTGCAATATGTGCACCCCGCGTTCCTGAAAGCGTTAAACCGCCATACTGAATTTGACGGCTTCCCGATCTTAAATTTTCCATTTCAGCTTTAAGTGTGGTTGGTGTTGTATCAGAGGTTGGAAGCTCACCACGAATACGTACTTTTTCTACACTAATACTACTGCCAAAACCGAATTGATCAATATTGACATTGGCTGTTGCTTTAATGCTTGGCTGTGTTTGCATTTGAACAACACCATACGCTCGTCCACGCAAACCAGGATATAAATTATATAATGCAGGTGCATTGAGTTTAATATTTAACTTTTGCACATTACCAGAGACTTGAACTTGGTTCCCAGCATATGCCAAGAACAATTGATTGGCTTGGAAATGTTGTGGCAGTAATTTTTTATCTTGTGAATTCATCACTAAGCTTAAGTTACCTTTACCACGCAAAACTTGGTTATTTAAAGTGCCTGCCAAGTTGAGATCATCAATTGAAATACGCTGTGCTTTATCGCTCCAAATACCTTTTGATTTCACCACACCTGAAATTTCGCCACGAACACTTGAGGCAAAATATTGCGGTTTAAATCGAACCAAAGAGGCATTTACATCCCAACCAATCCCATTTTTCAAGTTGACTTGACCGTTCGCAAGAATCTTTCCAGCCACACCTTCATGTTTAAATTGACCAATGTTAACTGTATCTTGAGTACCTGAAATTTTAAATTGTAGTAACCCACTAGCATCTTTATATTGGCTAGATGTTAAGCTACCGTCATACACTACGCCATAACCGCGTAATCCACCGCCTTGCTTTTCATCATTCATTAATACAGATGCTGTGGTTTGTCCTGCCAAACGCACAGTTTCTTTTTGACCTGCAAGCTGACCTGTTAAATCAATGGCATTTAAATGAATAATCTGTTTATTTTTTTCTGAATAACCATTGGCTTTAATAAACCCATTCAATTGATCAAATGGTGCCGCAGGGCTTACAGTCTGCGGATTAAAATTCTTGGCATTTAAAGCAGCATTCCATTTTAACTCACGCTTATCTGTAGGCAATCCTACTTGAGCCTGTCCACTTAAACTGCCTTTGTCTGTTAAATAACTAAAATTAGGGATGTGAATATCATCACCTTGCATGATGGTATCAGCTTGATATTTTCCACCAGGCAATAGACTTTTTTCATGCTGAATGACCGTAGTTTGCACAGCAATGGTATTTTTCTTATCAGTTAAATTAATCTTGGCATCACCTGTTGGACTATTTAACCATCCAATATAAGGCAATGCGCGGTTCATATTCGCCCATGATACGTGTAAATCAAGTGGTTGAACCACAGGTTTACCATCTTTACCTATTTGGTCTTCTTTTTGGTCAAGGTTTAGTTTGAGTGATTCATACTGATTGAAATCGATAAACGCATTGAGATGCGTACCTGCTTCTAAATGCCCAGCTGACCCTAACTTACCATCCATCGTTGGTGGTAAAAACTCACGAATACTTTCAGGAATAGACTTTTCAGATGCTTTTAATCCGCTCAACTGACCTTTAATATCCCATTTTAAAGCTTTTTCCCAATTCAATATGCCAGATAAATTAATTTGTCCACCCATCAACTGACCATTGAATTGGTTGATGTTCATCTGTTTAACATAGTCAACATATAGTTTTGCTTGATAGTTTCCTTCAGGAACATCTTTACCCACCAAATCTGTGGCTAAATTCACATTCATATCTGAGGCTGAACCATTCAAACGTGCAATGCCTGAAGCAGTATATAAGGCTTGATCTGCCGCAAATGGCCAATGGTAGTTTTTAAAGTTCACTTGCCCATACATTGGAACATTATCACGTACAGGATGTACCACCATACGACCTGTAAGTTGGTCTGGAGTGTGAGTAACAAATCCAGCCGTCACTGTGTCTAGAGACCCTCTTGCATCTAAGTATACATTTTTAATATTCAAGCTATGTAATGACGGAATATCAACATTTGCTGTCGCTTTTAATGGATATTTCTCTTTAAAATCCATTCTTCCATATGCTTGCTTAATATGAACATATTCATCAATGCTCAATTTTGTATCTTTAAACGTGAGTAATGTGTCACGCCATAAAGTGTCTTTTAATTGAATATTTTTAATTTCAGTGCTTGATGTGGTTGTGACTAATCGAAGTACATCAATATTGGCCAAATCTAAACGCAGCATAATGGGCATTTGAATTGGGCTAAATTCAAACGGGGTATTACTTGGCGGCTTCTTATTGATAATTTCAAGTTGTTGAATTTCAGCACGCGAAAAATGGACTTCTTTTTGCAAAATAGCGCGCCAACCAATGACAACATCAGCACGTTTAATTTTAATTTGTAATCCATCTAAGTTAATATCTAAATGATTTAAAATAAGTCCATTTAAAATACTTCCTTTTTCATACTGATAGCTCATCATAGTTTGATTTTCTAGCACACGATCAAGCAAAAACTTACTGCCTCGGTCGGTAGAAAACATCAGGGTTAATGCGATCAATAGGATAATAAAAATACCCAAAATTGAAAATAAAACTCGCTTTAACCAGCTACGTTTTGGTGCATTTTTATTGTTTGATGATGGATTATTCTTTTCAAGCTCAGTCATGTATAAATACTCGCCCCAATTAAATTTGAGAACCAATAAAGAAGTGCAATCGAATAGGACGGCCCGGATCTGAGATCCCTGAGGCGATGTCTAAACGAATCGGCCCAATTGGGGATTGCCAACGAATACCTAAACCCACGCTATATGCTGCGGAGTTACTAAATGTTTTATCAAATGCATTACCAAAATCGGTAAATACAGCGGCTCTCCAGCCCGGTTTAAATTGATAGTTATATTCTACTGAACCAACAGCTAAAGCTTGACCACCAATGCGGTAGCCATTTTCTTCAGGCGATAAAGTTTTATAATCAAAACCTCTTAAACTTTGATCACCACCCGCAAAAAAGCGCAAGTTATATGGCACATTATTAAAATCATCGGTAAAGATATAAGCCACTTGTGCACCTAGCACAAATTGATGATTATAGTTTTCACCTAAAGAATATAAAAAGCCCCAATCAGCACTTAAAATTGCCATATTGGCATCTGAAACTACAGATTTTGAGCCGAGCTGAATTTTATAGTTTTGCTTAAAGCCTTTGACTGGATTAACTGCATCATTACTGTCTGTTTTAGACAATTGATATCCAAATAGAAGCGCTTGTTGGTTCGGATTCGAGCCTGGTCTTAAAAAAGCAGCCGGAATATCATCTGAATTGACATTACCAACTTGCTGAATTTTATCTAAACGATAGCGAAAACCAAAAGTATGTTGCCATCCCCCAATTGGGTTACGAATAACACGCTCTGCACCTGCGATACCACTTTGAATCGTTAAGCTTGTGCTTGGTCCAACGCCAGTAAACTCTTCTCGCTCATAGCCTGTGACCAAATTAAAGTAATCATTAATTGGATGCTTATAAGGAATGGTATAGTGCGTATCAATGGCCTGCCGAATCTGAGACAGCTCCATGTTGGCATCAAATGCATGTCCATAACTGTTCACAATGGCACGGCGGTATTGTGTACGTAAACGAACACCTGTATCTGTACCAAAACCGACACCCAATTCTGCACTATTTAATTTGTCAGCATTTAAGGTCACAACCACAGGAATTTCTTTCTTTTTTCTTGCATCAGCTTTCATAGCTGCCAGTTCATTATCGTCTTCTTGTTGATCTTGCTGATCGACCACATCATCTTTTTTATTTTTTGACGTTTTATTTTCTGTCCCTGCAAAGCTTTTTTCATCTACCACATTTTGTTTAATAGGTGGTGTTGCAACCACATCTGCTTGATTGGCAATTTCATCATCAGGATTGGTAGCAAGCGCTTCGCCTTTGGTAATTTTCCGCTCATCAACGAGTTTTTGTATGTCAGGTGGTAACTCTTCAACTTTAGTGAGTGGATCAGGTTTAATGGTTTCAACCAAGCTCCAATTAAAGTAACGACTGTTCGTTAAACCATTGGCCAAGGTATTAATACGCCAAGAGGTATAATCATCACCCGGTTGCCAAGGCACTAAGCTTTTTAATACGCTCATACGAAGCGGAAAAGGTTTTTTCGGATCACTCATCCGAAATTCAACATTGGCTAATTTATAACGCTCGCCTGTTTCATACTTTAAATTAATATCAGCCACATTTTCTGGACGTTGAATTCTTAAATCATGTAAGCGCCAATAACCATCAAAATAACCATTGTCTGAGGCGACATCAGTGATACGAAGCTTGGTTTTATCATAGCTTCCTTGATTTAAAATACTTCCAACATCAAGCTCTGGAATTAAACGAATAACTTGAAATTGTGGTTCATTTTCCCCAGCACCTGTAAATTCAATGTTTTGTGATTGAACTTTAACAGGTTCATTCGGAGTCACAATCACCTTAACTTTGGTGTTACTCAACTTCTGAAACTTAAAGGTTGCATCATAATATCCCACAGCTTGGGCAGCTTGTGTGGCTTGCGATCTTAACTGTGGCAATGCAGCGGTATAATCTTCAAATGCTTCTTGTGTGAAGGTCGATAATTTATTTTTGATATTGGTTGCAAGTAGTGTCTCACCTGCACCTTCCACTTCAGCGGTAATTTTAGGTATTGAAAAACTGGTCGGTTTGAGCTTTGCAACTAAGCGTTTGAAAAAGCCTTTTTCTTCTTTCTTTTCAGGCTGAATCTCAAATGTTGAGTCGTTAAAAATGGCACCTTTGGTGCTGCTATTGCCTTCACGGGCATTTTTTATATCATTATTGTGTGCAGCTTCAATTGACTGACGAAATTCCGTCACATTCACAGCTTGTTCATCAATTTGTGTTAACTGTTGTTGGGTCTGTGGTGAAATACCCGTATTAATAATCGGCTGATTGGCTTTTCGGTTATCAATAGCTTGTTGTTTTGCAGCAGCAGCAGCCTGGTCAATTTCTTGTGCAATTTTAGGATCAACGGTAGATACAGGTAAATTTTCAAGTTCACTGAGATCAATGGGTTTAAAATCCGTTAAAGCAGGGTTCTTTTGTTGCTGCTCTAATAATTGCATACTGTCTGTAGCAGATTGATTTTTTAGATCTTGTGATGTATCTAGTGATGTATTTTGCGTTACACTTGGTATTGAAGCGGAGCCTTTCTCTGATTCTTGTGCAGTATCTTTGCGTTGATCCAATGATGGTGGCTCTTGTTGGGCATTGGCATATGATGAACAAAAGCTCAATAATATGCTCACGCAAACCAAATGATGCAAGTCACTTATTTTTAATATCGATTGGACATGCTGCACAAGTAATAACTTTTTAAAGTGTGTTTTTAAAAGCATAGAGAACAACAACCAGTTTTTTTATTGTCGGAATGATGTTGATCTTTGAACAAACACAAAGCCTTCATACATCAATATTCTTTATATCATACATCATTTTAATAATGAGATAATCTCTTATCAACAATAATGCAGTATTTTTGAGCGTATATACATATGGAAAAAAGACAATCCTTGATGACATCACGACGTTTTTTGCCGATGTTTTTTACTCAATTTTTTGGCGCACTCAATGATAATGTGTATAAACAGTCTTTATTATTGGTCATTACTTATGGGATTATTCAGCAGACCCAGAATAATGTCAGTATGCTCAACAATTTAGCTGCCCTGTTATTTATTTTACCTTATTTTATTTTTTCAGCGACCGCAGGGCAAATTGCAGATCGTTTTGAGCGGGCAAAACTTATTCGCCTAATTAAGTTATTTGAAATTATTATTATGTTGATTGGTTCGATTGGTTTTTTAATTGGACATATTTGGGTGTTATTGTTTGCATTGTTCTTAATGGGCATTCATTCTACCTTTTTTGGCCCCATCAAATATGCCATTTTACCTGAAATTTTAAAACCTGATGAACTCATGACAGGCAATGCATTATTTCAAACAGGCACATCCCTTGCCATTTTATTGGGGATGATTTTAGGTGGTACTGTCATTTCACTTTCTGCAGGTTCACTCATTTGGGTCTGTGCAACTGTCATCATCATTGCCGTTTTGGGTTATTTATCAAGCCGTTTTATTTTGACGCAACCTGTCAATGATGCAAATTTAAAAATTGATTGGCATTTCTTTCGCACCAGTTGGCAAACTATCAAATATGCAAAAAGCCTTCCCCTCGTTTACTTAATTCTGCTTGGTAACTCATGGTATTGGTTTTATGGCGCATCTTATCTCACTCAAATTCCTGAATTAACCCACCACTATTTACATGCCTCTGAAAATGTAGTCAGCTTACTACTGACATTATTCTCTGTGGGAATTGGTATCGGCTCATTATTGTGCCGTAAAATTGGTGGATCTGAAGTTAACATCAAAATGGTGCCTGTGGGTGCGATAGGTTTAACCATTTTTGCAATATATTTATCGATTGCTTTACATTATGCACCCCATTCTGATGTTATCTTAGGCTTAGCTGATGTGTTTACACACGGTCTAATTTACTATCATGTGATGTTTGCAATTATTTTATTGGGCATCAGTGGTGGTTTTTATATCGTGCCGCTTTATGCATTAATGCAAGTGCACTCACCGTCTTCTCATCGAGCACGTGTAGTGGCTGCAAACAATATTTTAAATGCTGTTTTTATGGTGTCATCAGCGGTATTTTCAATTTTAATTTTAAGTGTCTTAAAATTAGATATGACGGTATTGTTTTCTATTACAGCAATATTTAGTGCTTTTTTCTGCGTTTGGTTGCTCAAAAAAATAATACCATTACTTCAACAATCTAAGATACCCGAGGATTAAACCATGCGTGATTACTCAAGTATCGATCGGCTCATTCAGTCATTTGATCAAAGCTTACGAAGCCTCGTGCCCGGTGCAACAACTGCACATCGTGCCAATCCAGCACATAACCATGATGCAAAATTAACAATCAAAGAAGCACGACATGTAGCAGGCTTAATGCGTGTTAACCACAGTGGTGAAGTTTGTGCGCAAGCGCTATATCATGGTCAAGCATTAACAGCAAAACTGCCGACAGTAAGGCAAGAAATGGAACATGCTGCCGTTGAGGAACAAGACCATCTTGCATGGTGTGAAGACCGACTGATTGAACTTGATAGCGTGCCAAGTTTGTTAAACCCTATGTGGTATGCCATGTCGTTTACAATGGGTGCATTAGCAGGTTTGGCAGGCGATAAATACAGCTTGGGCTTTGTGGCTGAAACTGAACGACAAGTCAGCTTACATTTACAAGATCATTTGTCTCAACTGCCTGCAAGTGACCATCGCTCGCGAGAAATATTATTGCAAATGAATGAAGACGAGCTTGCACACCGAAATGCTGCAATTCAAGCCGGTGGTGTTGAGCTTCCACCACCCATTTGTGTAACCATGACAGCCATCTCAAAATTTATGACCAAAACAAGCTATTACATTTAACCACTTGGCTTGGCAATAACATAGGGCTGATGCAATGCCATCACACCCTATGTTGCATTGGAATAATAGGCTTAATGCAATAGGTCATATGCTCATGCTGATCAATTTCTAATTCTGCGTGCTGCATAATTTCTGATAGTGGTAATTTCACATCAAATGTTAATGGCATTTTTTTTAGATTAAATTGCCATGTTTCACTTTCTTGCCATGCAATTAAATCAATATCCAATGACACACTATGTGAAGGACGAACTCGCCCAGCTTGATGTTCTAAGTCTTTCAACAGTGTAATGATTTGACCTTTGGTATAGGCCTTAGTTTTTAATATACATGCACCATTTATATAACCTTCTCCCACCCCATCTCGGCATGGAATGTCAAAAAACTGTGACAATGTCAGCTCTCCAAGACTTGAGAGTTGTTCAATCGCCCAACCAATATGCTGCTCGGCCTCTAAATTACTAGCGAGTGATAGCGCGTAAATCATTTCTTTGGCGTTCAAGGCGAATCCCGACCGATTGTGCTTGCGGAATAATTGCAGGCTTACGGATTGTAATTATAATTTTGTCTATACCACCAAACGCATTAAATAATGCTTCTAAAACCAATTGAGCCGCATGCTCAATCAGTTGTGGTTTTTTAGTTTGAATCGCGACAGCACTCATTTCACAAATTTCAGCATAATTTACCGTATCATCAAGCTCATCAGATTGCGCTGCTTTGGATAAATCATGTGAAATTTCTAAATCTAACAACAATGGTTGATAAATTTCTCGCTCCCAAGCAAAACAACCAATCACTGTTTCGACTTTTAAACCTTCAATTAGAATAATATCCATGCACACTACCCATTACGACCATGAAAAATCACCATATTATTTCATATGCAAACGCTGATCTGCATAAATATCAGTATATGGCGCAAGTACTTTCATAAATCGATCAAAATATAAGATTTGCTTAAACAATAACGCAAAATCACGAGGAAAACGGATGCCGTGCTGTTCACCTACCGTGACAATATCAAGCATAATATGGTTTAAATCAGCAGGATTACTTGCCAATATTTTTTGCGGATCCGCTAACACTACACCATTAAACAAACGCTCAATATCTTGTGCCAATGCATGGGTATCCACTTGGCGATGTGTCATACCCATATCGAGCATACTTTCAGCCATCGCCTGATAATTGGTATGTTGCAATGCATCCATAAACGTTAAGCTTGCTGACCATACTTTGGGTTCTAATTGTCCAACAATACCAAAATCAATAAAACCAATTCGCCCATCTTCAAGCAACATTACATTGCCTGCATGTAAATCAGCGTGAAAGCTTTTACACATGGTCAAGCTACCAAACCATGCGTTCATGGTACTGATTAAAACTTGTGATGGGTCTTTGCTATATTGTTTAACCACTTCAAAGTCAGTTAATGGCACACCATATAAACGCTGCATGGTTAAGACACGGCGGGTGGAATGCTGACGATAAACATGTGGTGCTGTTACATGCTCTACATGTTGGCTGTGCACATAATTTAAGAAGTCATCAATATTGTTCGCCTCTTCAATGAAATCAACCTCACGAACCATACGGGTTTTAATTTCTTCTACAATATCGGCAAGGGATGCAAATTTAATTTTAGGTACAAAACGCTCAAGGATTTTTGCAGACCAATGCAAAACTGTCAGGTCAGTATATAAAATATTTTCAACCCCTGGTTTTTGGACTTTGATGACAACTTGCTCGCCTGATACCAATTGTGCAGCATGCACTTGAGCAATAGATGCAGATGCCAACGGAGTTTCATCAATTGATGCGAAGATCTCTGTTAAAGGACGCCCTTCAAATTCAGTTTCAAGTACATGCTGAATATAACTAAATGGCAGTTTCGGTGTTTGGTCTAAACAGCCTTGAAACTCCTCAACAAACTCACGGGGAAATAAAGAAGGTGTACTGGCAATAAACTGCCCTAACTTAATATACGTAGAACCCAACTCTTCAAATGTCTCACGCATTAATTTTGCAGGGTGTGGCTGCTGGGCAGCATATTTAATCCCTGCTTTCACAGCAACAAATGCTGTCTTACCTACACGTGTGACCGACTGTGCGCCGTTTATTACAGTATTTTTATTCATAAATAATCAGTTCAACCCTTACCACTCTATTGATATTAGCAAAAAAACAAATATTTATGTTATTTTGTCGCGCAGATCAAACAATTTTCATCTTTTTCAAACTGTACAATGCGTTGGGTCATGTTTAAGCCATTCCAAACCAAGAGCTTTTGCTGAAGTGGGCGACGTTCTAGACCTAAATAAAGCAATGCATGATGTGCTTGTAATGCACCAATCACATTCGGTACAGTAGCTAAAACACCACTATTGTGACAAGTCAAAGTATCATTGACACTGTCTTGAGGAAATAAGCATTGGTAACACGCTGTTTCCGATGTAGCCATCATAATTTGCCCATGATAACCAATGGCAGATGCGCTTATTAAAGGAATTTTCATCTTCATCGCGTACTGATTGACTAAATACCGCGTCCCAAAATTATCACATCCATCTAAAATTAAATCTTGTGTCTTGAACAATTGCGCTATATTTTCATTAACTACAGAATGGCATAAGCTAACTACATCAATGTGAGGATTAATCTGTTTAATCTTTTGTGCCAAAATATCAGCTTTATAATATCCAATATGGTTTGGCTCAAATGCCAACTGCCTTTGTAAATTACTGGTTTCTATTTTGTCATGATCAACAATAGTGATTTTTCCTACGCCTGCACGCGCTAATAACTCAGCAACAATACAACCTATTCCACCTGCCCCAACAATAAGTACATTTGACATATTTATTTTTTCTTGGGCTTGTAAATCCCAATCTTCAAGCAGTATTTGCCGACTATATAAATGTATTTCATCATCTGACAACTCTTGCCAATGATCAGTAGAACGATTATCCATCTTCAGTATCCTGCGGTCATGCGCTTACCATAACAAAAGGGCGATATTTGGTCTATGCCTAGCTTGGCTACCCATTGATCTAATCACACATGAATACATCATCATTATTAAAACAAACTTTTTATTTTGTTTTATATGCATGACTTACCCCAAATCACCATTGATTTGTTTAATAAGTCTCTTTTTTATGTTTAAATGTGAATTAAATATAGTAAAGGTACACAAGAATGAATAAACTGTTTTTACTCACTGTTTTAAGCGCATTGATTGCAAGTTGCGGTACTGTCGGGAATGCTGTAATTAAAGACACTTCTTTAGCCAATAAAGCAGCATTTGCTTTAAATACCACAGCAGATCGGGTCGCTATTTCAAATAGAACATCTTCAATAGATTCTATTAACTTTGTAGCAACAACAAAAGGGAAATCGTATCAATGCTATATCACAACTGTTGCTGGTGTGATTAATTCAAGTGCGATATGTTCTGGATCAAATTCAGTAAAAAATAACAATCAACAGTGTAATGCCTTATTAAAAGCCGCGGGCCGTTGCTAAAAATTTATGCCAAAAGCTTCACTTGCTTTTGGCTACTTATTTTTAAAACTCAGTGATTACACAACTTTATTTATTAAAAACAATCTTGCCTGCCTCCAACATTGCCCTTGTCATTTACACAGCCAATTCATTCATATCATCAAATTATCTTTCTTTTATCGCATTGAATATTTTATAGTCATTTGATGTATTCTTCTTTATGCAATACTTGCTTTCATTAACATCTATCGCTATGATTCACTGCATCTTAGGGGTATAGCTCAGTTGGTTAGAGCGCTACGTTGACATCGTAGAGGTCTCCAGTTCGAATCTGGATACGCC
Organism: Acinetobacter apis; assembly: GCF_900197575.1. Classification (GTDB taxonomy): domain Bacteria; phylum Pseudomonadota; class Gammaproteobacteria; order Pseudomonadales; family Moraxellaceae; genus Acinetobacter; species Acinetobacter apis. The sequence goes on from NZ_FZLN01000001.1 coordinate 784,795, forward strand.
TACCAAGATTTATCAAGGGTTTACAAGCAAATTCAATGACTTGTGAGCCCTTTTTTTATGTTTAATGCTTAATCCCCTTTCCTTTGTTATATACTCTAAAAACATCAAAATAGACACTTTTTGTCTATTTGTGAATTACTGATTTATTCTGCACTCGCACCAATTGAGTTTTTTGAGCCTAGCGAGTTAAAAGATAATAATGTGAGTGGGGAGGTGTTTACTGAGGTGGTTTTTTTAAGTATCAATTATCTGATATTTTTACAACAGTGCTTTGTTGAAAAGCATAAGTGCTATCATCATTTTTAAAAATCTTAAATCTAACGTAGTATTTTTGATTTAAATAATTCATATATTTTATAGTAAGAACACCAGAAAGCTCTTTATCAATTGAAAACTGTACTACATCGCCATACTTTAATTGACTACAACCCTTTATATAAATAGCACTTTCTTGCAAATATCTAGCTTCTCCCCCTATGTTCTTTATTTTTATGGTATTACTATTTAAAGCTTCTAATATAAAATATGGCTCTCTTTGATTCATTTGAACCTCTTGCCATTCTAAGTTTTTTTGCAGTTGTTCTTGCAATATTTTCACCTGATTTTCTTGATGTTTTCCAATGTTTTTCTGCTCTTCAACACTATTTCTTTGCTCCTCTATACTATTTTTTAACTCTTTACCCTGTTGTAAATAACCCATAATCAACCAAAAAAATGCAAGCGGTGAAAATGCACCTGCTAAATAGTCACCCCATTCATTTAGCTTACTGGGTTTATCAATACTAGAACAAAAAATTGGCACAACTATAACAATACCAACCCATATAAATGTGACTATCCAAGACCAATGAAGTTTTTTCATAGCTTATTTGTGTATAAAATATAATCTCAAAATTATACATGGATTAGATTTTATCTATGAAAAAACTTTACTTAGCTGATGTTTAAGTACATTTATAATTATGGGGTGTTCAAAACTTGAAGAGTCAGCACAGTCGCAACAGGAAACCATCGCAAAAGAACCCAGCCAAAGTGATTTAGCTAAAGCACAAGATGAGCTCATTAAGTCTAACCCTTCTTTAGCCCCAGCAACAAATAATCTAACACCAGAACAAGCCAAGCAAGCTGCTCAAAAAACTTATGACAATCCATTAAATGAAAAGCTTTCATTGATGATGCATTTAAATTAAAAGAGATAAAAACACTTGACCAGTATTTTATGCACCCTAAAGACTCTATGTTCCTATATGATCAACTCTATGGATGTTTTATTAAATTCAAATTTATTATCTTGCAATCTTTCAACCATTATATCGACAATAAAAAACTGCCCACCATCTAAGTCATTATCAATACTTAATTTATGAATAGAAGCTTTTTTTGAAGACAACAAGGACTTTTTCAAGCGAATATAACTCAAGATCAAAATCATGATCAGAAAAAACTTGTGCATATACAATGAAATTTAAATCCATTTAATTTTCGTCAATTTCCAAGAAAAAACCAAACAGTCTTGCATCATGTAATTGAGAGTTTATTTTGTTCAAATTTATCTATCATCGGAACCTCAATCTCAATATAAAAGAAATTAAAGTATTAATTAACTAATCCAAAAAAAATCTCTCTTATGATAATCATTTATAAAAAGTCTAATAAATCTTTTTTGATCATTATTAAAAACATGATTATCAAGATCCCATCGAAACTCTAACCTATAAAGAAAATGATCTATAAAACTGTTGTTATTTTCTGGCTTTACCAAAACATAGTAGATTGCTGCGGGGAGATAAAACTTAAATCCTTCTGAATCTAAGTAACTACATGAGTCACTAAAATAGTATAAATATTCATAAGTTATATCTTTCCACGTTTTTATATTCTCGTTTGGTCTAGTGCGTGAAGTAGCAGCAATAATACCAATTTTTTGATAAAAATTAGGATAATCCATGTTGTATGCTAAAATTAAATTTTCAGCAGAAAGGTTTACTGCGGATAAATATTCGCCATCTACTTCATCATAATATCTATAATGTGTATCATAAAAATCACATTCAAATAATGAACGGTGATTACCTAGCTCTTTTGTAGGGAATATATCTTGAATATGTTTTAATTTTAAATCCATATCAGTTCTCACAATAACTTAAAGCTATTCTATCTTCATTAAGCCTTTTTATATGATTTTCATCTGGTGGCAACCAGCAAGAGTTTTCATTTACTCTTGCATTTATTAAATTTCTGAAAAGATTAGCATTAGCAGCCTTTACAGCTCTATCAGTTATTTGTTGACAGCTTTTACCTCTTGTAGCAGTTTTAGCATCTCGTGTTGCTCTAGTAATTGGATAATGAGATTCTTTAGAACAAATCCAACAGTCGCCATTTTTATTTCTTATTCCACTTGGGCAGTCATTAGGTTGCTTCGTTTGTGCTTTTTGTAATTTAGCATCTAACTGAGCAGCTAGAGATTTTTTCTTTTTCTCATCATTATCAACTAAATCTTGGTTTGAAGCAGCAATATAATCTTTAGCCGCAGAATTTTCCTGATTCGCTAGATTAATAATTTTATTTGCTATAGTTTTCAGAGATAAAGTTTTAGATTTTACCCTTGAATTGTATTCGTCATTTGATGTACGGGAAAAATAAACAGACCTTAGAGGCTCGCTTTCTTCTCTTTTATTCCCCCAATAACATTCATATTTTTCTTTAAGATCTATGCAGACGGTTATAAAGTAATTCCCCTCACCTGGATATTCATTGAGACTACGTTTAAGATGATTACGAGCCTGAGTTAACGTATAAACATCACCATAATCAAAAGGAGAACTGTATTTATACTTGGGAGTATTCTGGTTGTTTTCTTTTAAAGTATAATTAAGATTTTGATTAAAAATAATAAAATCTTTGCCATTTGGTACGGCTTGCATCATAGCAGCCATAGCTAATTCTGATGAGCCATCTTTTATAAGATATTTTACAATCTGAGTTGTGCTTGAAGATATGGATATTGTGCTTTCAAAAACCCTACCTGCGGCTTCTTTTGTCACATCATAGGTTGTTGTTACTCCATTTTGTACAGGATTCCCAAAACTCCAGCCATCAATGATGGCAGTAGCATAGACACATTGAAACTGCATCACAAAAATTAATGTGATGACTAAAAATTTCTTAAAGTAATTCACTTTCATTTCTTAAATATTCATGTAAAAATATATGTGATATATTAGACATTTATAATTAATATTTCATATTTATTAACATTTATATTTTAATGAGATATTTAAGTCACATTAATTAAAAGTAAGCTATTTAAAAAGCAGCCTATCTCTTTTGGTAGCAACAATCTCTTTACTCAGTAGCCCTCCTTGACGCTGCTCTTGTTGAATAATCGCCCTTACCGCATTACCAATCATTTGACCTAGTTGTTTTTGGTTGTCTGTACTTGCACCGGATGTTGATACACCTGAATCAGTTACATTCACCTCAATATTTATACTGCCGTGCTGTTGATTGCTATTGTTTAACTGACTGGTAATACTCGATCCACCGACCACACCGCCATCAGAATAGCCTTTGATACCCTTTCGGATACCTTCAACTGTACCAACACCGCCAAGTCTTGCAACATCAGCTTGTGAGAATACAACCTCGCATTTATGGACTACACCTGCAGGTTCAAATACACCACCATCACCAGTATAACCACCGCTAGAAAATCCTACAGAAACAGCTTCAATACCGGCTTGCAACACACCTGTTTTTACAGTTGCGAATGCTACAGCTGGTAAATTTGCAGGAAAAGGGGCTGAACTCCATGCAGCGGATATTGCTGCATAACGATTCATAATTGCACTAGCTAGGTTTGCTGCTTTCTGAGCGGCTAATAGTGTTTTATAGGCAGCACTTGATTCACTGCATAGCCTTTGACTAAATCAGCCATACCTCCAAACATTGTGCCATATGCTGATAACTGTTCAGATGTTTGAGTTATAGCTAGCTCTTTTGCTTTTTGCGAATATTTCTCTGTAATTTCAAATTTTTGAGCTTCATACAACTCATGAGCTTGATTTAGCAGTTCTTGGAGTTTTTGAGCATCTGCAATCTCATAGTTTCCATTTTTGTCCTGTTTATTAATATCATTAACAGAAGTATTATGCTCATCATAAGCTGCACTCAAGTCGATACTATATTGATTTTGAAGATCCCATGATTCATATTGATTGCTTGTCAGTTTGACTCGTGCTTGAAGATCAAGGCTACTAGCTTGCGATTTACCTAATTGATCTACCATTTTAGTTTGAAGCTCTTGCACTTTTAATGCTTGAGTTTTTCTAAAAGTATCAATTTCATAAGTTGCCTGTTCATCAATACCACGTTTAGCAATTATTTTTTGCTGTTCGCTAATATCTGTAGATGCATCAATAATCGCTTTTTTAACTTAGGCAATAAAAAACCCACCGTTTGGTGGGCTATTATCTGGGTTAAACTAAAGATTCGATGTGTCTTTATCTATCTGATTATTAGGCACATACTGAATAGCTAAAGGTAATAAAATATTTGATAATGATTTGTTTAACTCAATGGTAGTAGTCGCAGTTTTCCACGTTACCTTAGTAGATATTTTATATTGTGGGTTACCATATTTTTGAGTTAATAATTGATTAATCCTTTCAAATCAAAAATTAATTAGTGATGGAATGTAAGGCTCGATACTAGATATATTTACCTGTATCAACTTATCATAATGATCAAAAAGAAATAATACTTTGTACTTGTCACCAGCGATAATAACAGTATCAATTCCGACTTTTCCCCAACTATTTAAATACTGTTGTGCTTCTATTAGTTTTGCTCTGTCCTTTTCAACATTAATAACTTGCTCTGGTGTCATCCCCCATTCTGTTTTCCCATAACCCAAGTTTTTAGCATACGTTAAAATAGGCAATAGCAAACATATAATAAGTATTATTCTTCTAATATATCCTCCTACCTAATAGCTAAGACAAATATAATTTATTGAGCAATAAAAAACCACCTCGAAAGGTAGCTTTAGTTAAAGCGAGTAATACCTTTTAATTTGGCTTTACACTAACAAGATCTAGAGTCCATTCAGAACCAAATCTATTGTTTAAATAGTTTTCTATTTTTTCCTTTTGCATAGCAAAGCTTTTTTCTGTAACCACTAAAGCATTTTTCCCGCCAGAGACACCAAATCCACTAATACCCTGTAATGCAATTTCTGCTGTGCTATTTATCGATAAATATACACTAGCCATACCATCTGTTATCAATTTGTCGCGGCCACGAACTCTAGGACATTTACTTTCAGGAATCTTTACTACAATAACAAATGATTCAGTCACCATACCAACCAACATAACTAATAAAATCATAATACTATAACAAGTTTTTATTTTATTTGAATAGTTATTAAGATCGAAACTTGTATTTGCAGGGATTTAACTGTGATGGACTTTGAATTGCCTTTTTATGCTTGTAATACGACGCAGTAAAACCGATAGTCATGCCAGAAGTGATTACAAAACACCAATTCATATCAGCTAAATTACCTACTCTAAAGTAATGTATGGCTACCATTAAAACTAAATATAAAGCAAAAAACCGTAGTGTCTTAACAAGAACAATTTTATTCATCTTTATGCTCACTTTGATTTAAAGCAAATATAATTATTAAGTAATATATCACCTTGGAAAGTAGCTACTAGCCCTCTCAAGAAATTAAACTCTCTATGGAGTCAGTATCAGAGTCTAGGATCTTTTTGTAGAAGTAATATGCTCTAGTATCTTTATACGCAACTCTTCTATGAAATCTAGGGCCTATTTCAATAATTTCTGCATTTGGAATTGCCATAAGGATTGGTGAGTGTGTTGCAATAATAAATTGTGCCCCCTTTAAACTTAATTCATAGATTTTGCTAATGAGATCTATTTGACTCTCAGCTGAAAGAGAAGCTTCTGGTTCATCCATAAAGTATAAACCATCTTCTTTAAATCTATTTTGATATAGAGCCTTCATGGACTGCCCATGTGACAAAAGATGTAAATCTTTTCCCCCATAAAACGTATTTATTTTTTCTCCACCTTCTGGGTCCTCATCCAACTTTCTCATTTCAGTCATAAAGTTGTAGTACGTCTCTGACCTATAAAAAAATAGATCAGAGAAACGTTTTCCCGTCTTTATTAGTCGTAAATGTTCTGTAGCTTCAAAATGAGTATCTTCTGTTTTGTATTTGAAATTTCTTGATCCACCCTCGGCAGGACAACCTAATTTAACTGCTAAAGATTCTAATAGAGTTGACTTTCCAATCCCATTTTCTCCAATTAACAAAGTAACATTTTTATGAAATGTCATTGGATAAATATTGAAAAAACAATATTCAGTTGGCATAGAATCTAGAATTTCTACACCTCTTAAAAAGCTAGGAGAGTGTTTCATAATTATCTACCTATTTTCAGGTCAAAGTATACTGAGATAACTTTGTCATTTTATATTAGGTAAGTTATAAACGACTGTCATAGATTATAAAAGATATTATTTACTCCTAACATCTTTCAGAAACTTATCATCCATAGCAAAGATACATTCAACAAATATTTGAGGTTCAATATCACAACCATATACATCAAAGTATGCTTGGATATCATGGAGTGATAGATCGATTGGTATGGTCTCAATATAACGCCTTGATCGTGAAATGATGTTGAAAGCACCTAGAATATAATCTGCAGTAAAGCTTGGTTGGGTTGGCTCTGGAGCTTCAAGCCCAAAGCCTTACGTTGCTGACGCTGATGTTCAGTCGTTATGCCGTACTTTCTATACTCGAAGTGCTTGTTCGGCTCTGAATCAATCCCAGTCCAATCTAATAATAGATGAGAGATAGCACGATTAAAGGCAAGTTTTGCGCCTTCTGCTGTGTCATCTGTCACCAACTTCATGTCTTGCAACTCTTGTTCAGCCTGCATGTTATTCAACTCAAGCGCACGGTTAAATGACGGCTTATTTGAGCTTGCAATCAATAGGCGTACACCATCTTTGCAGTCAACCCATACTTGCGAAAATTCAGCTTTAGGCGGTTGCTCAATTTTAATCAACATAATTAAGCCCCTGTTTTAATTAGTGTATGTGTAATGGTTGGCGACACTTTGATGTGGTTATAATTGATCAAAATGGTAATTGTGTCATTACCACCACCATCCGGATGGTTGGCTTCGGAAACTTCAAGCTGTGGGAATGCAAAAGCATATTTATTCCCTTTTGGATCTGCAATTTCAAAATTAACCGGCATCGTTGCACGAGATTTAATGTAGTCGATATAACCTGCTAATTGCGCTGAAAACATGTAAGACGTATTCAAAGTAATATCTACCATCTTTTCCAAGTATGTCTGCGCAGATAATTTCTGATTACCAATACAACGAGGTTGTTATTGATGGTCAATTCAGCAAGACATGCAGTACCAACCACACTTTGACCATTGACTGTTAATGCACCCACATTCGTTGTTGATACAATGACTGCATCACCCACAGCTTGAGGATTGCTTACAGGATTTACTGTAGTATGCTCAAAGTCAGTACCCATCAAGCTAAACTTATTGGTCAGTTTTCCTGTAGTTTGAATGCTAAGAGTTGCTTAGTTAAAACGTACATCGCGATAAATAAACACTTGGCCAGTATCTGCAAAGACTTTCGCAAAAGTAAATGTTTTACGTGCATTGCCACCAAAGTTAAGAACATCAGCAGACCAATCGTTCATAGCAACTGCTGACCAAAATTCATCAAACAAGCCAACTGACATTTCGACTTCAAGTTCGCCTGTGCTTTCTGATTCTGTGGCCATACCACCTTGCTTAAATCGTGTATCTGCAACACTGTCTGATGTGGCTGTGGTTACGTTTTCTGTCAAGCTATCAGTCACACGACGTACTGTTTTCCATGTTGGTGTTGTACTTGGTGTATCTTCAACACAATAGTAAAGTTGAATACGAGCACCTGAGCTCATGGCATTCTCGAAATGTTAGGTATGAAAAAACCGCCTTAGTGGCGGTTTGAAAAAACTAGGAAAGTCCTATATGTTAGGATTTTCTTCTATTTTTATTGCTTTGGATTCAAAATTATCTACAAAATTTTTAGATCCTTTTAAGTTTTCTGCGAGTATTGCAGATGAAAAAGCACCGATCACGCTGATGAAAGGAAATACAATCAACCATATTCCTCCTATGACTGATCCACCCATAAGTGATTGATATATTTCATTTAAATAATAATCAAACCCAACTCTTATGACTAAAGGTGTTAATGCCATAAACATAAGCAACCAATAGCCTGCAATATACATAAAATACTTAAACTTTATATATTCACTTTCAAACTTAACTATGTAGTCATTACTTTCAATTACTTTAATATATTTTTTATATTGGAAATAACTACTCATCCATTGATCGGCATCTTTAAACTGTAGAAAGTATAATACTTCTTTAAGAGTTGCACTCGTATTTCCAGCAACTTTTTTTGCAAAAATCTCTCGTTCATACCATGAGTAAAGCTCTTTATTCTTAAGCTTTTTAAAGTACTCCCACTTGATTAAAGCAGTATCTTTAGAGGATATTTTATTTTCTCTAGACATAGACAAACGATGCACAACAAACCACCCTATAACGGGTATAAAAACACTACATACCTGTATCACAGGGCTAATAAATTCCCAACTCATAATAATTCAATAAAGTAATTAATTTATACTAAATCGTATATTAATATAAAATCTGTATTTTCATCACTAATAACCTCCCCCATTTAAACATTCAAGCTGCTCTATTTGGTAATACTCTAAATAATTCAGCCAAGCATCAACCAAGTTGTTTAACTCTAACAAACCCGTATTTAGTCGTGCATAGCATGTGATTTGCAATATTAATAATCTGCGTGTTTGTGGTCCATCAGCAATCCCACTAATCAGTGATTGGCTTCCAAGAATATCTACTGAACACCACAACCCTGTTTTTGGCACAGCAAATTGCTGTTTGCTTTGTGGGTAAAGAATCTTTGCTTGCTCTATCCCATTAAATGCGCTCACACGGCTAATAATTGCAGTATGAGCCTGTGTAAGTGTCATCATTTAAACTTCTCTTGTATCAGCTAAAGTGTTAAGCCGTATAGTCCTGTTAGTGCTTGCTTTGAATAACCATTAATTGTTTTAGCTGTCTGAGGCTTTTCAGTGAATCCACCATATTCAATCTTCATTACTTGCGGTACATTGGTTTGAATATAAATTGTGGTAAATGGTACCAAAACATTTAAAGAGGATTGGCAAAATGGTTATGATTGCAAAAAATGTGGTAGTGAGTTTGTACTAGGTAAATTATCAAGCGGTGGATGTTTGAGTACAATATTTACATTCATTATTATGATTGCTGCTCTATACGGAGGTTACAAGTTTTTCTTTAGTAATAGCTTTTCTAGTCAAGATAAACAGGAAGTTTCATCTGAGCCCCACACTCTAAAGGAAAATGATAATGTTGCTTCTCAACCACTAGCACCTCTTTCAGAAACAGCATCGGATTTAAATAATCAAGAGTTTCCAAAAGAGTCTGAACAAGCTGCACATGAATATACTCCGACTGATGACGATTACAAACGATTAAAGCAAGAAAAACAACAAAGTATTGCAACCAGCTCTGATCCAAACCAAACCCTTAATGTATCGACCACAATTAGGCAGGCTAACTGATGAAAAAAATAATCATTGCTTTTATGTTATCTTTAATAAGCTTTAGTTCTTTTGCTCAATCTTGTGATGGTTTAGATAAGTTTGCTCAAAATAAAGGCATACAATATGGAATAAAATATAGTTTTATAGCTAAGGGCAAAAAAGGGTCACGAGTATACTTTCATTCAGCACCTGCAAGTGAATGCAAAAGTAATGGTCATTTTATTATCCCTAGTGATTCAGTTATGGCTTACCAAGAATATAAAAATCAGAGCAAAACATGGCTATATGTAATGTTTGTTGCCAAAGATGGAACTGATACCGTAGGGTGGATACTTGAAAAGGATCTGAAAATCTCTAATTCAATTGATTATATACAACCATAAATAAAGTATGAGAATTATTAATGAAAAAACTTTTCATAGCAGCCATAACAATAACTTCAAGCTTTTATACTTTTGCTCAGCAAACAATCATTTTTGAGTGCAAAACCACGAATAACAAAATAGTATCTATTAAGCAAAATGAAAATACAGTTTCATATCAATTTGGAAGAAACCTAAGCTATCCAGAGCTGTCGTTTTCAATACCAAAAAACTCATCATCTACATTTCAATGGGCCGGTGTAGGAAGAGAAATCTACTATGATGTTGATGTTCCTAATGGAAATACGGTTTATACAGCTTATTCTTCAATTGATAGAATGTCTGACGATCATCAAACTGAATCTGGAATTACTGTAAGCATAAATAATCGTCAAATTGCTAAAATATTATGTGATCAAAATAAGAAACCATATGTAAATAACATGGAAGGTGTAAGATTACCTACAAAAAATTAAATTTGGTTTATTTTCTCAAAATTTAAATTCAAATATCACGCAAATGCTATGTTCTAATACTTGCTGTGTTAGCAGTTCATCAGTTTCTAAATATTTATTAGTTGCTTTGGGTAATGGCTTTGCTCTAGGTTTTGGCTTATGGATTTTCTTACCTGTTAGGTGTTTATAGTCTTTTTCATCCATAATCCACCTATAAAAAAACCACCCGAGGGTGGCTATTCAAACTATATAATTTTTCTAAATCTTATGTTTTTTATTATATATATGTACACCTATCTGTAAGGTAATGAAATAACCTACAAATCTTAGTGTTATAATAATAATATTCTCTTTAGACATAATTAAATCTGATATAAAAAGCAATAATGTAAGGACTAAATGTATATATAAAGCCTTACCAGGCAAATTCGCGTTATTATCGCCACGAGCATTAAGATAACCAATACCAATAAATCCTATTAATAAAACAAGATAACCTGCAATATCACCAAAGATTTGAGAATGGTTATATAAATAATTCCAAAATAATAATTCAACTACTAAAACAATTAAAATAAGACTTACAAATGTTAAAAATATGCCTCTCATTAAATATATTGTAATATTCATTAGATTTATCTCTAATCTATTTAATAAGAATATTAACCTCAAATTTTAATACAAACAATAAATAGTTATCATTATTAATAACTAATTTAAATAAATAATTATTTTATAAAGATTTTAGCTTATAAGTCGTCTTGCCTGTCAGGTCTTTATATTTCGTTTTCGTCCATAGGCTACCTATGAAAAACCACCCGAAGGCGGCTTAATTTGCTTAATTGAACTATAACCAATAGTAGTAGATAGTTTCCAAAATTCATTATCTGATATTCTATTTTGAATAGTTTGTAATGTTTCGCTTTCATTAACGTAAAAGATCTTTGTTTCGTTGTTCTTGCTCAATACTAGCAAGCTTTATTGTTCAGTTTCTCGTATTCCATCAATAGCCCTACACGAGATAAGCTTTGATATTTCTTTAACTCAGCTTCATATTCTTTTAAGTGCTTACGTGCTTGTATGATGTCCATAAGCACTCCTTTACTTTATATATGACAATTTGTCGGTATTAAAAAATCGCACCACTGAAATTAATAGCATAGTAAAATATAATTAAATTGAATATATTTGGATTAGATCTTATGCTTTCTACTTCAAAATCATTAAGAGAATACTTATGTGATTTCTTGAATATTGCATGGAAAATATTCTACTTTATATGGATACCCATAGTATCTTTACTGATAGGCTTAGCTTTTATTTTAGGAAGATAGGAAATGATATCTGATCTCCAAGTAACCCCATCTAAAATAAATTTTCATAAAATACCAGAACAAGACTTTTGGAAGGTAATTTTTGTACTCATACTCTCATTCTTTATTGCTATAATTTATATGTCCGTAGCATAAAAATAACTATATTAAAAACTGGACTACCAAAACTGGTAGTACTGCTGCCTTTAATTTCGATATTAATCAGCTCGGCAACTGATCTACCGCTACTCACAATCAGACAAACCTAACATGCACGGTCTGCTTTACTTGCTTTTAAACCCTTTATGCTCGGGCATACCAATAGCCCTAGTTTTGAGTTTTTTACTCAATGGCATGTTCTATAGTTGGTCAATCTACAGGCATAAAAAAGCCCAACAATTGAATATCAGGCCTTTTGTCTTAAAAGAAGAAATAACTAAATCATCTACTACATCAATATAGGCATTATTCTTATAAATAATTCCAATATTTTCTTAGCAAACTTCTATTCTAGCTATTTAGGTAAATTTTCAATCATTAAATTTGTAAATGCATCTATATCTTCAATTTCATTTTCTGGTTTTCCAGACCAAGATAAATCACGATATATTTTTCCAAATGATCCATTTTTTCCTATCCCCATCACTTTATCGATAGATAACTTAGCAATATCAGTATTATTAGAACTGAGGGTAGAGCTATATTCGAACTCACTATGAGCATACTTACCGACAACTTTAGAACTTATAAACTTTAGTCCTTCTCCAGCAAATACCCTTTTTTGTGTAATATCAAAATCTACCAAGATTGGTTTTTCTGTATGCTCATTTGCGAGCATATTCTGTGCACTTAATGCATCATTTAACTTTTGAACATAGCGCTCTTTAACTTGTTCCTGATTTAAAAAGTCAGGGGCTTCGATTTTGCTAGATAGAGAAACAGTCACATTACGAATAATATATAACTTAGGCTCAATATGTTCTACGTTTCCAACGACACGGTAAGGCTTATAGAACTTATCAGTCTTTGCTAAAGCAGCTGTAGAAATTAAAACTGTCCCGGTTAAAAAAACCAATAATAATTTTTTTAAAAGCCATTATGATGCCCTAAAATAAAAAAACTCACCTATATATAAGCAAGCTATTAAACTAATGGTGAATTAATATTATTTTGTTCACCTTGACACGAATATAGCATTTGCCTTAATCGATGAATTAAGCATACTGCCAGCGCATGGTAGTAATTAATAACGTGTAAAATTTAATAAGTAACATGTGATAGGCTATGTTGTAAATTAAGACATGCCCCTTTGTCAGCAAACACTATACAATTTTCAATCCTGTATTGTGTGGTATGGATCTTGCGCTCGCACAGTATGCCTAATTTATTTAAGCAAAAGCTTAAGCTTCTTTTATATCATCAACTAAATCGATTTTCCAGTTGAGTGATTGAATATGTATATTTAGGTCTCTAATTTTAGCTGCAACATCGTCAGCTTGTTTTTGTAAGCTTGAAACAGTAATTGTTTTATTCCACTTAATTTCACGCGAGCTGTAACGATCAGGTTCTTGATGTGCCTTTTCAATAGTAGCAATTAAAATTTTGTGTCTTTCAACCGCAGCATCTCGCTGCATAATGAATTGAAGCAACGTATTGCCATTTTCTAATTGCGTATTTGCATTAGTCATATTAATTTTATAAATTAAATTTTGCTGTTCAGTAATTATATTAAAAATTTCAGCCAACAGCTTATTAGGATCTTCAGAAGGGAGACTTCCCTCTTGTACTAACACATTATTGCCAATACGCTGTTTTAAAGAAGAGATCTTCTTTTGCTGGTCACTACGAATTAATAAAGCTTCTGCTAATTTCATTTGAATTTCTAAAAATAAGATATTTGCTTAACTTTACCCGAAAAATAAATAAAATGTAACCGCTTAAATATTGCTCATAAGATATTAAGATAGCAAGTAGTTATTCATTTGATCGGCTGATATTTAAATTATATTCTCGTTTAAAAAGGGTAATCGAAACACTTCACCAATAAGATAATAAATTGTTTTTATTAGACTTTTAAATTATATTTTCTGTTTTACAAAGGAATGTCTTATATTCGATTAATAACACCGATATTCAACCTATGAAAATAAGGATTCACCCATCCTTTACATCATATTCTCAGATTGAACCAATTGCTCAAGTTCATTCAATTGTACATCCGTTTCAATCCAATACTCACCCCACATATGTTCAAAGTAAAACCATTTGCCGTTTTCTTGTTTATAATATATTTGCTGTTCAGGATGAAAATGTGTCGCCTCTGTTGGCTGTCTATTTTCCAACATCGTTTTGATGTTACGCTGTTGTCTTAGACGTTGAGTGATATGCTGTTTCACTTTTCGTTTCATATTACTCTCTATAAATTACATCCAAGTAGGATTTCAATAAATTATTGAAATTAGTTTATTATTCAATATAACTTCAAGTATATTAAATAATAATTGCTTTGACTCTACCATACATAGCAGCAAATTGGGCTCATAATTTTACATGTCTACAACTTGCTCAATCGCGTTCATGGTTTAGTCCTTTAACCTTGAACATCATATATATTTTTATCATGACGCTTCATGTCATCAATTAAAAAACCGCACAACGTATAGTTATGCGGTTGGTATATATTCAGAATAATTTATAATTTATTCATTTAGCATCATACAGCTGTCTAAATCATATGCAGGATTATTGGTCAATTTACAAGTTAGCTTAATACGCGTACCTGATTTAGATGTATATTCAGGACTTTCTAAAATTTGGCGAGCATAATCGGCAACAACACTAACAGTTAACATACTTTCAGGCTGTCCAGGCTCATTGGCTTTCATTTTTAAGATCGCTTTATTTACATCAGCACTCACTGACTGGACTTTATCCTCAATTACAATATCTTGAGTTGAATATTTATCACGGAAATCTGATGATTGAATGTCTTTTTTGACTTCAGCTGCGGTAAACACATGATGATCATTTATTTTTTTAGGCTGAGAACATGCAGATAAGCCCAAAAGTGTAATTGCCAATAAGCCAAGTTGAGTAGATTTTAGCATTTTTATTATCTATAGTATGACTGATAAACTCAGTCTACAGCCTAATGCATACAAAATAATCATTAATTTGTTAACTTATTTTATCAATGTTTATAATCCATGTTTATTTTTTTAACTTTTAAAAAAATTTTAATTGAAGAATTATAATTATGATTGGGATATGCAATTATTTTCATCACGTATTCTCAGAATGTATCCGATTTTAAATCACTTGCTTAGGTTACCTTATCATCATCACACTTAAACTCAATATAAGTTAATCTTTTAATAAGATAGTTCAATACAGTAAATTTCAACGATGAAAAAACAACATTTACCACAAAAAGTATGTGTACAGTGCCAACGGCCATTTGCATGGCGTAAAAAATGGGAACGCTGTTGGGATGAGGTTAAATATTGTTCCGAACGATGCAGGCGAGAATCTAAGAAGTAGCATGATTTTCATTTAAATGCCCCATCTGACATGATGGTAAAAATCAATGACATTCATTTAATAGACATTTTTGAAATTGAAATTTTTAACTATAGCCACTAATATTTGATTATGTTACTAAATCAAGATTACAGTCATGACACACGGCGGAAAACGACTAGGTGCGGGTCGAAAACCACGATTTAATGAACCAACAACACCCCTTAGAGTGCCTCAATCTAAAGTGACAGCGATTAAACAATATTTGGTACAAACAAATATAAAACAACAAGAAATTGCTCAAATCACAGAAGTGACAGCAACAACCCATTTAAATATCCCACTTGCAATCGAAAAAATTTCAGCAGGATTTCCATCTCCCGCTCAAGATTATACTGATCGTGCATTAGATATGAATGAGCATCTGATCAAAAATCCATTTGCTACATTCATTGTTCGTGTTGCATCGTTATCAATGCGTGATGCAGGCATTGATATTGATGATGAATTAATCGTGGACCGTAGTTTAGATCCTAAACATCGTGATATCGTCATTGCACTAATTGACAATGACTTTACCGTGAAAAGATTGATGATTGATAGCGACCAAAAGTGGCTAAAAGCAGAAAACCCTGACTTTGAAAGCATTTTCTTATCTGAAGGACAAGAACTAATCATTTGGGGTGTTGTCACCCGTGTGATTAAAAACTTCCGATGAAAGCAAAGATTTTTGCACTTGTTGATGTCAATAACTGCTATGTCAGTTGTGAAAGAGCTTTCAGACCAAAGCTCAATAATGTCCCTGTGATTGTCCTCTCAAACAACGATGGCTGTGTCATTGCACGATCTGAAGAAGCAAAAGCACTCGGCATCAAAATGGCTGTACCTTACTTCCAAATTAAAAACTTAGTTGCCACACATCAGATTGAAGTACTGTCGAGTAATTACACGTTATATGCAGAAATGTCTCGTCGATTCCATGGCATATTGGCCAATTTTGTTGACATAGATGAGCATGAAATCTATAGCATTGATGAATGTTTTTTAGATCTGAGTGCTTATGCTACACATTTTGATTTAATAACATATTCGCAAACCATCCGAACCACCATGAATCAATGCTTAAGCTTGCCTGTCTGTGTCGGAATTGGTCGCAGTAAAACTGAAGCAAAGCTCGCTAACCACTTAGCAAAAAAACAGAAACATTATCGCGGTGTATGTGATCTTGCCCATATGGACCCCACCATTAAAGAGCAAGTGCTTCACCATATTCCTGTCGGAGAAATTTGGGGTATTGGTAGACAGCACAGTAAAAAGCTAGCCACACAAGGCATACATACTGCGCTCGACCTTGCACTCGCCAATCCGCAAAAAATGAGAAAACTTTTTTCTGTACTGATGCAAAAAACCATACTCGAACTTCAAGGAATTGCATGTTTAGATATAGAATCAAACCAGACGTCTAAAAAGCAAATTATTGCAAGTCGCTCCTTCGGTATACGCGTCACTAAATTAAGTGATTTGAAAGAAGCAACAACATTGTATATACAAGACGCTTTTCGCCGTATGCGAAGCGATCATTTAGTGTGTGGCTGTATTATTGTATTTGCCCAATCTAACCCATTTAATTCCATGCAACCATTCCATCACCAATCTCGCACATATAGTTTTTCTGAACCAACAGATTCAATTGTTGATATGGTCAAAATAGCGCTCTCTCTGATCGAAAGCATGTATCAAGAACAGGTATTTTATAAAAAATGCGGTGTAATTCTAACTGCATTAGAAGCAAAGTCTACCCTAAATGGTCACTTGCTTTCTGAGCCAGCGCAAAAAGTGAAACAAGATAAGTTGCTTGAAGTATATGAATATGCACGAACAAAGTATGGTGCAAAAACGCTTGCGATTGGAAGTTGTATGCTACCTGAACGCGCTTGGATGATGCATCGGGAAAAATTATCTCAAAACTACTTTAAACCAGCGGAGTTTTTACAAGTCAAATAAACTGCTCATAGATTGGTGCTATATGTTTATGATTTATTTTCAGGCTTTAACACTCTAAAGATAGCAATTGGTGTAATACCATAGGACTCAGGATGACGACCAAACATTTGTAACATTTCAGATGCTGACTTTTTAAATTGTCCAAAACCATCATGATCAGGAATATTTTCTTTTGCGCTTTGTAATGAGTTTGGAATAGCATCTAATACACCCAGTACATACCACTGCCCTGCTAATTTATCACCATGTTTAACTAATGTCATGCACTTGTGATGAAATATCATCTCGACTTAGGCTCATCCAAACTTCAGTCAAATTTTGATGATTTGGATTTTTCACATATAAACTGCAACTTAAGGCAAACGGCACTTGCGCAATAAAATCAAGTAAAGGTCGCATTTGATTTTTAAATTGAATAGCTTTCTTTTTATCTTCGCGTGTTCGGCTCGGCATTTGTTCTGCCATATAATCAACGCTTGGCTTAATAATTCCTTTCATGACTTCGACGTCAGTGACATTTAAACAGCCATTTAATAGCACTAAAGAACCTAAATTTTCAGGAATCAGGTCACGATAGATATAACCGAGTGCATCTAAGCCGTTAATCATCTCACGTGGCATGGTTGGCACACCATCATAACCATGCTCAGCACTCGAGTTGGCTGAATGATCGGTGGACATTTTTCCGCCAGTAACCGTCGGAATGCCCACACTAACCTCTGCTTTTTTAGCATCAGCAATATGTTTTGTTTTTTTAATTGAGGTCAGCGCACCTGAACCATTGAGCTGCGCATAAAAAGATTTAATTTTGGTATGATCAAGATAAAAGAAGTCAAAGATTGATTCGATGTTTTGTAAGTCTTGCGCCACTGTTAATCTCTTCCTCCGCTTTTTTGCGATGCTCATTATACTGACGTGCACCATCTTTAACAGCACGATTATAATCTTCAATCACATACGCAAGGCTTTTTGCTGTATCAGTGACATAGGATTTTTTATTCAGAAAAATAAAGTCCATATGTATATTCCTCTAGGCTTGAGGTCAGTTGGATTGAGCATATTTTAGCATAAAATAACAGCGTCACAATGCATGCTAAACATTCATAACAACAATCTGTTTCAAAAATGTGAATAAAGTAAAAATGCTTTATTCACACGATGAATAGTTAAATGATCCTAACCACCATCTGCATCTAAAAAACCGACACGATCATGTGCTGGATTGGCCACATTAACAGTTGATGCAGCACATGCGGTTAAGCATATACTGATCAAACAAAGTAAAATCAC
This sequence comes from Acinetobacter apis, assembly GCF_900197575.1. GTDB lineage: Bacteria > Pseudomonadota > Gammaproteobacteria > Pseudomonadales > Moraxellaceae > Acinetobacter > Acinetobacter apis. The sequence goes on from NZ_FZLN01000001.1 coordinate 803,471, forward strand.
TTTCATCTGTTACATATCATCGGTTTATTCATTTATCCACCATCACGCTCATTGATTCCCCAGCGCCCTTGTTTAGGATCAGATACATTGGTTGTTGCACATGCTGTAAGGGTACATGCCATTAGTATAAATATAATTATTTTCATCACTTATCTCGTTACTTTGATATTGCGACATTAGATTGATTTCTTTTAATACAGAATATAGTGCGATATTTTTTGTTTTCAGCATAAATGTACTGTAAATCAAGGTGAATTTCAGTTTTATTTCTGTGATTAACGCATGCGCTTTATCATCACAAGACTAGATGATCAAACAAGATTTCTTTTAAATGGCGATTAGATAAGATTTGATAGCATCAGAAGTTTAAATAAATACATTCTTTTAAAAATTAAGAAAACTTAAAAAATAGCTAACTTAAAATTAATTTTAAGTTTTTAATCTTTAGGTGTTGAATATTTATTCATTTTACAATAAAGTAATGCAACATTAAGTTGCTGTTATTATTCATTTAAATTAAATTGACTGCAGCATATAAGATTAACTCAATAGAAGAGCTAAATATTTTAATAAATTAAGATTCGTTTAAGATTCGAAGACTACAGTAACACCGTAGATACAGAAACAACAATGCCTTGGTAGATATCGCTCAAAACATCCAACCAAGGCATATAAGAAGTGGTGTATAAAAGAGTATTATATTTTATAATGTGTTCGCCAAAACACACACCAAAAAGAAGTTAAAAATTAATGACCGCCATCAGCATCAATGAAACCACCTTTACCTTGGGTAGGATCAGCAACGTTAACGTTCTTAGTTGGAACTGTTGAACATGCTGTAGACATTGCAAGTACTGTTGAACAAGTAACAGCCATTGTGATCATTGCGATTGCGCGTAATACGTTTTTCATAAAGTTGCCTTCCTTTTATCAAAAGACGAACATTCTATTTCGCTCAAAATAGAAATTCATCGAAGTTAAAATACTGACTGGCTATATTGCTGATTTAAAGTAATATCGAATTTCTGATGTAAGTTTCTCAACTTAATCTAATCATCCCAATTAAATTAAACGTCAGTTTTGCAATATAGTGTAAAACTAAAATCTATTGATGGACGCTCTGCATTTTAATCTCTCCTCAACATCTGCCATTCATTTATCATCGCATCTTAGGTGATGATTTACCATCAGATTAATCCGATTCTCATGATTGGCTTTACTTCAATTAGAAATAAAATTAAGTTTAAAGATATACGCTATTGCGTTCAAAGTCATTTCCCCGTAGTGAAAATGTCACCAAACAGAAATAATGTAAAACTATAATATAATGTTTTACACCTTATTGTGTTATAAAAAGGTACAAAAAAGAGGGAAAATACCCTCTTTTTTGTAACAGACCGCAAATTTAAGCGCGTTCTAGGTAATCACCTGTACGCGTATCAACACGGATTTTCTCTTCTTGCTGTACAAACAGTGGAACACGTACAACTGCACCTGTCTCGAGTTTTGCAGGCTTACCACCTGTTCCTGCGGTATCACCTTTCACACCAGGATCTGTTTCAACAATTTTCAAAATCACGAAATTTGGCGCATTCACTGTTAATGGCACGCCATTAAATAACATGATTGAACATTTTTCATTTGAATCGTCTTTTAACCATTTAATTGCATCACCCATTGCAACTTTATCTGCTGCAATTTGTTCAAATGATGCTGGATCCATGAAATGCCACATTTCGCCATCATTGTATAAGTATTCCATTTCAACTTCGACAATGTCAGCTGCTTCTAAAGATTCATTTGATTTAAATGTTTTCTCTAAAATTTTACCCGTTCTCAAATTACGTAATTTAACACGGCTAAACGCTTGGCCTTTACCTGGTTTAACATACTCATTTTCAGTAATTGAACAAGGGTTGCCATCAAGCATGACTTTTAAGCCTTGTTTAAAATCATTTGTAGAATAATTGGCCATGGATGGCACACTCCGAACGTACTAATATAAATCGATTAATGCTAGACTAGCATTTTTTTAATAGGTCGTATGATAAACTATTTGTTCCGTGAGCAAAACTGGAAAAGTCAATTGAGTGATCTTATTACAGACCCTTATGAGCTGCTCACCACATTAAACCTATCAACAGATCAATTATTATCTGGTGCACTGCTTGCATCTGAACAATTTAAACTTCGTGTACCACGCGCATTTGTCCGTAAAATGGTACCGAATGATCCTTTCGATCCGCTGTTGTTACAAGTTTTACCACACCATCTTGAACTTGAAGACCATATAAACTTTGTTGCCGATCCGCTTGGTGAAGAAGAAGCTACTCAACTTCCCGGCGTTTTGCATAAATATGAATCTCGTTTTTTATTGACCCTAACAGGGGCTTGTGCAATTCATTGCCGCTATTGTTTCAGACGCCACTTCCCCTATCAAGACAATTTACCCAAATCCAAAGATTGGGCACACATCAAATCTTACATTGAATCACAAGCTAAAATTAATGAAGTGATTCTTAGCGGTGGTGACCCCTTAACGCTAAGTAATTCGAAATTTAAACTTTGGTTAGAGCGAATTGAATCTATTCCACAAATTAAAATGCTCAGAATTCATTCACGAGTTCCTGTGGTTATTCCAGAGCGCCTCGACCATGAATTAATTACTATGCTCAAGCAAAGCCGTTTGAATATTGTTTTGGTGATTCACGCCAATCACGCCAATGAATTAGACGACTTCACGATAGCAGCGCTCGCGCAGTTATCTGCCACACAGATTACAGTATTAAACCAATCTGTTTTGCTTAAAGGTATAAATGATTCAGCTGCGACAATTGAGGCTTTAAGCTATCGACTTTTTGAGGCGAAAGTACTACCTTATTATTTGCATGTATTGGACAAGGTGAAAGGCGCTGCACATTTTGACTTAGAACCTCAGGTTATAAACCAGCTATATACAGATGTTTTAGCCACTTTGCCGGGTTATTTAGTGCCTAAACTTGTTCGTGAAATTGCAGGTGAGAAAAATAAAACGCCTCTTTATGGGGAAATCCATTAAAGTAATGCTTATATACAGTTGTTGAATTTAAACATGATCTCGTCAGACATTTTCACAGATCCTTCTCTTTATACGCGAGATGTTCTCAGCTTCTGTACCACAGATGTAGTTGGCATCAGGCAATGGTTAGAGCAACTGCCAACATCGCAATTAGGAGATACATCTAAACTTTTATTTAACGCACTTATTGAAATTTCTGAGCTCAATATTGAAGCTGAAGTTAAGTTTAATATGATGCAAGTGTTGCATTTGCCGATCGAGCAAGTGTTGGTGTTCTTTACCCAAAATGTCATGGATGAAATTCCTTTCACATCGCATCATCATGAAAATATTTTAGATTTAATACAACAGTTTCGTTGTTATATTATCCGTATTTATTCAGATGTGGTGTTAAATATTCATTTAAAAACATCTGATTCAAAACTGCCATTTTGTTTTGCTAAAAAACAACGTAAGTTCAGAAAGCTACGTGCACTATCAAGTTATCTTGCTTTAGAACAACTGTCTTTACTCAAAAGACATCAGTTAACGCTATATAAAGAGTCGTTAATGGGACAATGGCAAATGACCCATACCCTTTTTCGCTCTGCGTTAAAACATAAATATCATCAAATCAATATTAAGTCATGCCAACCACAATTTGCTCATAGCCAAAATAATGTGACCAATATTGCAAGCCTGTATAAGCAAATTACACTGCTTGATATTTTAAATACACAGCAAGTCCGCCCCAATGAAATTTATGCATTGTATCAGTGTAGCTTTGAATGGGTCAGCTACATTCAATTTTCATTGAAAGAAACACTGTATACGCGCTATTTTATTGACTTAACTGTTGATGCACCGCCTCGCTTACAACAATTTCATACTCAAGAACGCCATAAACTATGCATTTACATGGAAATTAATCCATTATTACAGCATATTAATTTGGCTAATTTACCAGGCGATAAAAATTTATCTGCCACAGAAAAAAAGTATTTAAGTCCATCCCTTATTTTTCATTTGCTTAATACATTAAATTATCCATCTGAACGCCGTTATCAACGTTATAATTTTTCATCGAGCATTCAAATCACTTTTGGCTTAGACAATGCTTATCACTATTTAACCAATTCAAAAGCGTTTAAATTGGTGGTGAAAAAAAATGAGAAATTTGACTTATTGATGACCGACCAATATCAAGCTGTATATACTAGACCCAAAGAATTACCACGTTTATACCAATGTAATATTCTTGATATCAGTGTCAATGGTTACCGTATGCATTGGACCAAGAATACAGCGCCTGTCGGTTTACATGTGGAAGAGTTTATTTTGGTACAAGAAAACAACCAAAGTCCTTGGCGTGGTGGAGCCATTCGTTGGATTAAGCAATTGCCCAATGACCAAGTTGAGTTTGGTGTTGAAATACTTTCACAAGAGCTGATTCCATGTCGAGTGACTGATGATCAAAGTGATCAAAAAACATCAAATGACTACGCTGCGCTACTCATAAGAAAACAAGATCTATTGAACGAACCGAGTTTTTCAATTATTGTACCCAATTCCAAAATTTTTCAGGAAAATAAAAATATTGATGTTAATCTTAATGCACAAGCAATTAAAATTTATCTAACGACAGCTAAGCTTGTGAATCACGGTTTCGCACAATTTAACTTTAAGGTATTAAATGCCGAAGACCAAAAGATATTAAACTCGTTTATTTCGCAATATGCTAAATCGCGTAACAATTTAGACTTATGGGATGGTTTAAAATGATCAATAGATCTATAGAAAAAAATATGAATCAGAAAAAAATTCATCTGATCGTGATTGATGATCATCAAACTCGCTACAATAAAATTCTTGAGCTATTGAAAGAAAATAAGCATGAAGTTGTTGCTATATTGCTTGACGATTTAGAATCTTTTCAAAAACGCATTCAAAGCGAATGGGACTTGGTCCTTTTTGGTCGTGCATATGATTTAAAAATTGATCAAACACTGCAAATCATTCAAAAATCAAATTTCCCAGAATTGCCGTGCCTCGTCCTTGAAAACCCTGACGATAAAAACGAACATCAGCATGTCTTATCCCAACTTGATGTTTTTGATAGTCTAAATATTGAAAAAACCAGCTCATTTTATACCAAGCTTATTCGCGCGATTCATTTTAGCCGTGTCTTACAAGAAAAAAATACGTTAAGTGACAAGTTTAATGCCATCAATAATCGTGTTAATACAGCCAATGAAGAACAATCTGACCAAGCCAGCTTGATTGTACAAGAAGGTATCATTGTTGATGCTAACCAAACTGTCAAAGACATCTTCAATATGGAAGACATTGATGGTTTTCCCTTACTTGATTTTTTACAACCACGTGATCTTGACCATTTTAAAGCAGCATTCAAAGCAGCAAGCCTTGCCAATTTAGAAACCACTTATATCGAAATTGAATCAGATCATGAAAACTTATCGCTAAAAAACCCCTTATCATTAAAGGTTTTCTCAGATTTAGACAATGATGATATTCATGTCCATATTAGTGAAAGCCAAAGCGATGCTGTGGGTAACCAGCCACCAGCTGTTTGTGCCTATGAAACGCTAAAAAATAGTTTAACTACCGAAAATATTAAGAAATATTTATTAATTTCTCTTGATTTAGATGCATCTGCATACCCTGATATTCTAAAACTTGATTTGCTTGAAACAGACCAATATATCCGTGAATTGTCTAAACAAATTGATCTTTTTTTCTCAGGCATGTTAATTCAGCTTTCCCCATGTGCATGGACAGGTGTTATTGCCATTGAGTCATCTGATGATTTAAAAGCAAAAGTTTCAAGCTTAGACCAATTAAAATCAGTAGATATCACCATAGCAAATGGTAAACACATCAATACCCAATTTATTTTTGGTTTAACTGAATTTGATCAGCCATTTAACTCGCAAGAAGAGCTTGATGTACTGTATTTACAAGCCAAAGCACATCAATTAGAAAGTAATACATCACAAGCCACCCAAAGCAAAAAAGATGTTGAGCTGTTATTGCCTGAAGATTATGAAACTATTTCATCAGCAGATGTTCAGTACACTGCAGATGGCTTAGCGAAACAACAAGCCCCTGTGACAAGCGATGCTTTAGAGATTTATTATCAGCAAATTTATGATAAAGAGGATACTCAGCTTAATCTTTATGAGCTTAGTTCAAATCTTCATGTGCAATCACCACAGGTTATTTCAGCTGATGAGTCTGTAAAAATTGACCAAATTATCTTAGAAAAAGCATTTAAAGAACTTCGTGAACATATAACCACGTCACCTGATACCAAATTTATTATCAGTTTGCATACCACATTGGTTCAGCAAAATGGTTTATTGCCGTATTTAATACAAATTTCAAAAGTCTTTAATTATGCTGCACACCCACATGCGGTGACATTAGAATTTGATTTCAATGAAATTGACGCGCATCAATTGGTAGAGCATCCGGTGTGGCAAGAACTACATGCCAAAGGTATTGATATTGCGCTGCGAAAATTTTCAATGCATGAAAATCGCTCTCATTTAATTGAAAGCATGAATCCTGTATTTTGCTATATTGATATCAAACTTGCTGAGATTGCAGCAACAGGTATGACTCTTGATCAATTGCAAGAGCAACTTGATGAGTATAAAGAGCGCTATCCACAAACTGCTTTCATTTTACCAAAACTAGATGACATGAATGATTTTGCGGATGCATGGAATGTAGATATTCGTTATTTACAAGGCAGCTATTTCCATAAAAAGATTCCAATTGCCTAAACAAAAGGCATAAAAAAACGAGCGTTATCGCTCGTTTTTTTTGTCTGAATGTCTTAGCGCTTAATTGTGCGAGACATACCAGAGAAACGTTGTTTGAACTTGTCAATACGACCGCCAGTGTCAACGCTTTTTTGCTTACCAGTATAAAACGGGTGGCATGCAGAGCAAACATCAAGATAAAGAGAATCTTTACCGCTTGCAGATTTAGTGTTGATTACGTTACCGCAAGAACAAGTTGCAACAAGTGCTGTATAATTTGGATGAATACCTGAACGCATATTCAATAACTCCTAATAAAGAAAGGCTAAGCTGTCATCGCTTATCGATCACTCTTTTTAATCGTTTAAAAAGGAAAAAACCACAGATCGACACCATAACAGACCATTCTCTTGGCCCACCGAAGCTGAATTTGCTAGGGCAAAGCACAACAAGTGTGCATATTGTATAATATTGCCTGCCAGTTAGCTAACGTTTTTTGTAGTAATTAAGCAAGCAATATTCGATCTATGCGGTGTTATGCACGTGCGCTGGCATCTTGTTGGATCAGCTCAATTTTATAACCGTCTGGGTCTTCAACAAATGCAATCACGGTTTCACCGCCTTTCATTGGACCTGCTTCACGAACAACTTTTCCGCCTTTGGCTTTAATTTCTTCACAAGCTTGATAAGCGTTATCTACACCAATCGCGATATGACCATAACCTGCACCTAAATCATAATGATCAGTATCCCAATTATGGGTAAGCTCTAGCACTGTGTGATCATCTTCCCCGCCATAACCGACAAAGGCCAATGTGAAACGACCTTCTTCATAATCTCGCTGACGAAGAAGCTGCATACCGAGCACTTCAGTATAGAATGCCAATGAGCGTTCTAAATTGCCTACACGTATCATGGTATGTAACATGCGCATAATATTGTCCTTTCTTTGCTATGAAATAGATTGATGTTTATTTAATAGTTTTGAAACCCAGATCACCAAAACCAAAATTGGAATCCCCAATAAGGCTGTCATCATAAAAAATTGTGGGTAGCCAATATGCGTGACAATGGTTCCTGAATACCCACCTAATATTTTCGGCGTTAAGGTCATCAGTGAACTAAAAATAGCATATTGTACTGCAGTGAAAGAGACGCTGGTTAAACTTGAAAGAAAGGCAATAAATGCAGCCCCTGCCAATCCTGATGCCAAATTATCAATAATAATTGCAACATAGAGCCAAGTAGAACTGTACGTTTTAATCACTTTACCTTCAATATTTACCTTATCTGTTGAGACAGGGTTAATCAAGGGTAATGCTTTGACATCGACCGTTAATGCATCCGATATAGGTGCTGTTGTCGTTTGATATGTCAGCATTTTTCGTTCTAATACCTGATTATTTTTATCATAAATTAAGACATTTATTTGTTTATTTATGTTTTCTAAAAGTATTTTTTGGTCGACTTGAACATTAAAAACACCTGATGCATCAGGTGATGGCATATAGTGATGATCGCCAACAGATACAACGATTGGCTGATCCGCTCTAGCGCGATTTAATCGATCAATATATTGTCCTTTAAGTACATATTCTTGCTGTGAATGAACAGTCGACACTAGATTTTGGCGATTCAGAGGAAATATCTGAACCTGTGATGGGCCATCTTCTCGTAGTATAGGCAATTGCATTGCAACTTTAGAATGTGGTGCCTGCTGATACTGGGTATGAACTTGAAGATAGTCTTGATTTGCAAAATCACTAGATGGTGCGCTTAGCTTCCAATATCCAACCTCATCAGGCCACACGGTATAATGGTGCTCACCAATTTGAACATTGACGGCATCTAATGGCTGACCTGACTTGACTAAGCCAATAAACATTAAATTGGTAGAACTGGCTAAAATAGCACCAATAAACATCAATTTCATGATGTTAAAACGTTGTGCAAGTAAACCGCCTAAAAAGCCACCCAATAATGAAAAAATAACGCCATAGAATTTTACGGCTTTAGCAATTTCTTCTTTGGTAAAATTTAAATCCTGATAAAATACATTCGAAATCACGCCTGCAATAATATCTGAAATACGATAAAAACCAATTAATAGCAGTAAAACCAATGCCAGCTTAACACCATAACGCGTGAAGAAATCTTGAATTGGGCTCACCCAAATTTCAACAGCCATCTGTTTTTTAACTATACCAAAGCTTACCAATGCCCAACCAATACATACAGCACTTAAAACCGCAGCGACAAAGCGAATACTTTCAACCACAAACAATAAAATATTATCTTGAATCGCAAAAGTTTGTGTGATGAATGTCGTGACAGGATTAAGCAAAACATAGCTTGAAACAAAGCCTGTCACTGCTAAAAAGAAGACAGCTACCAAACGAAAATAATCTTGGGCTTGATATTGCTTTGCACTACGGCTTACTTCAGGCTCACGAATCACAAGTGTGGTCACAATTCCTATCACCATGACAAGTGCCATGGTTAAATATGTCCATTTCCATGCACTATATATATAATTTGCTTTTGAGGTACCAAGCCATGCTGCTAAAAATAACGCACCTGCACCCGCAATGATCATACCAATTCGATAACCTGCATTGTATGTTGAGGCAAGTATCGTTTGTATTTGTGGATCGCCTAATTCAATACGATATGCATCAATGACAATATCTTGAGTTGCTGCAGAGAAGCCAAGTAATACCGCACCCACCGCCATTTGAACAATTGCTTGCTGTCCTAATGCTGGATTGGTGAGTGCCATAATAACAATGGCAAGCACAATCATGAATTGAGCAACCAACAGCCATGCACGTCGTCGGCCTAAAAGCCGTGTGAGTACAGGGATCGGAATTTCATCAATTAAAGGTGCCCAAACAAATTTAAATGAATAGCCAAGCGCAGCCCAACTAAAAAAGGTTACCGCACTTTTATTAATGCCTGCCTCACCAAGCCACAGTGATAAACTCGAAAAAATCAATAATATAGGGATACCTGCGGAGAATCCCAAAAAAAACATAACGAGCGCACGGCGGTCAAAAAACGCCAAAAATGCATGGGTCCAACGTTGGCTTGGCATGGTCATGAGATCACGATATTCTTATTAAATATGAAAGTGGTTATTCAAAACCTTTCAGACCAATCTTGCAACAAGATAAGGTGCTTTGTTACTTTTTTCATGCATTTTAAATGGTCTTAGTGTGCAGATTGTTTTACTATGAATGTACCTTGACGTAAAACACCAGCGTTTATTTTTCATTTTACAGTAACTTCTATAGAATTGATCAGATGAATTCAGCATTACCAAAGAACACCGCGATAAAAACCACAGCAACCAAGCACGGCGTCATTTCTGCTTTTGATCAGCCATCTATACAAACAACATTACAACAAACCGTGTTACGTCCTGACAAGCTCACGCATTTAACCAATTTAAGCAATGTACCTGCATCGACACGTCGTATTAAACCGCTCAATAACTTTTTAGGACAAGATCGTGCCCGGGCATCTGTTGAAGCTGGGATTTCGCTGCCATATTCAGGGTACAATATCTTTGCTGTAGGTACAGCAGGACTCGGTAAACGCACCATGATTCAGCGACTGTTAAAGCAACACGCTAAATCAATGCCAACGCCGAATGATTGGGTTTATGTGAATAACTTTGAAAATGCACGCCAACCTATCGTACTGCGCTTTCCAACAGGGCAAGCGGTTAAATTTCAAAATCAACTGCATGAAAATTGGCAAACAATATTAAGACAGCTTGAACGTCGCTTTGGTGCGGAAAAATATCGTGATGATATTGAACTCATTCGCCAACAAACTGGACGTGAACAACAAGATGTCTTGGTTGACCTCACCCAAAAAGGTGAAGAAATTGGGTTAAAGCTCACCACCCGCAATGAACAACATTGCTTTGTCCCTGTGCATACCAAAGAATCTCAAGTACAAGAAATGACGCAGGATGATTTAAGTACGCTATCGCCTGAAGAGCGTGCTGAAATTACAACCAATGTACGTCGGATGAATAAAAAGCTTGAACGCTTGGGCTTAAAACTCGGTGATTTAGAAGATGTTGCTCGTGACCAAGTTACAGAGCTCAACCGAGAAATTGCACAACAAGTGATTATTCCTCGAATTGAAGCGTTAATCAAAAAATATAAAATGGTTGATGGCTTACAAAATTATTTAGAGCGCTATGCTGCAGATATCATTAATAATGTTGAAGCTGTACTTGAACAAGCAGAAGATGATTTTATTCCCGCTTTATTTAGCCGTGTGCCCTCTCGCTATCAAGCCAATGTGGTGGTAAGCCATACGCTCAATGAAGGTGCACCGGTCATTTTTGAAGATTTTCCAACCCATTATAATTTGTTAGGTCATGTTGAACAACTCACCCAACACGGCACCATTACCACAGATTTCACGTTAATACGTGCAGGCTCACTCCATCAAGCCAATGGCGGTTTTTTAATTTTAGAAGCTGAACATTTATTAGAACAACCATATGCATGGCAAGGTTTAAAACGTGCTTTAAAATCAGGTCAGCTAAAGCTTTCCTCGTTAGAGCACATGCTAACATTAACCGGCAGTATTTCAATTGAGCCTGCTGCAATTCCATTAGAACTGAAAGTGGTTTTATTGGCAGAGCCTGATGTTTATTATGAAATCTTAGAATTAGAACCTGAGCTTGGTAGTGTTTTTAAAATCCGTGCAGACTTTACAGATACTCTTGAACGCAATGAAGCCAATGAACAAGCCTATATGCAGCTCATTGCAGACTATGTCCAAGTAGATAAACTTTTACCTTTTGATCGCTCTGCCTTGGTCGCACTGTTAACAGATTCAAGCCGTCAAGCGGAAGATCAAAGCTCATTGTCTTTGCATGCATCCACATTGGGAGATTTAATTCGAGAATCTCACCATCATGCATTACAAGCGAATGAAAAAACGGTCACAGATAAACATATTAATATGGCGTTACAACACCGTCAGTACCGTTTAGGCTATTTACGTGAGCTGTATTGGCAAGATTTATCCCGTGGCACACAACTCATCGAAACCCAAGGTCATCGCTTAGGTCAAATTAATGCCCTCTCTGTAATTCATTATGCAGATGTCGAATTTGGTTTACCCTCAAGATTAACAGCCTCTGTATATCAAGGTGGTGGTGATATCTTGGATATTGAGCGCAGTGTTGAATTGGGTGGTTCTTTACATGCCAAAGGCGTGTTATTGATGTCGAGCTTTTTAAAAGCCCATTTTGGTCGTGAGCAAATTTTACACTTTTCAGCTGCACTTGCTTTTGAACAAAGCTATGGACAAGTAGATGGTGACAGTGCAACTGTTGCAGAACTTTCAGCCTTAATTTCAGCCATCAGCCAAATTCCACTTGATCAATCATTTGCGATTACAGGTTCAATGAATCAATTGGGGCAAGTTCAACCTATTGGTGGTGTCAACGCTAAAATTGAAGGTTTCTATGATGCTTGCCAACTACAAGGGTTTACAGGTAAGCAAGGCGTTATTATACCTCGGCAAAATATGCAACATTTGATGTTACGCCAAGATGTGATTGAAGCAGTTAAAGCAGGACAATTTCATGTCCATGCCATTGATACCATTGACCAAGCATTAGAATTACTCATGGCGCGACCTGTGGGACAATTGGATAAAAAAGGTCAATACAGCAAAGGATCAATCTATGCAGCCGTGATGGATCAACTCAATTATTGGCAATCTATTGAAGATGGTGCAGTCGAAGAAGAAAAACCAAAGAAGAAAAAAAAGAAAAAGAAAGACGTTAAAAAAGTCGCGGTAGAGATGGCAACAGAAGAACCGCCTCAGCCTGAAGTCACCCTGAGTAGAAAAAAGAAGAAATAAGCTTTGACTCAAAGAAAAGCCAGCACAAGTGCTGGCTTTTCTCACTGATTGGTCAATCGACTTACCGATAAAACGTCTGTTTTACTTGACCTGTCAATTGTTGCCCAATCAAGGGGGTATTTTTACCTTGTGAATGCATAGATTCAGAGTTCAATACCCATATTGCTGTAGGATCAATTAACACCCAACCTGCTTGCTGTTGCCATGTATTAAGCATATTGGCGACATGTGCCGGTGCAGTGGTCACCTTTTCAACCCATTGTAATGGTGTTAATACCCCTTCATTGACCAATTGCACACCCAATGCCACATAACTGTCAAATGCAGAAATACCTGCTTCTGTTTCTGAAAATGGTGCTAATTTGGCTGAACCATTTAACGGCTCATGATGGGTACAAATCGCATCAATAATACCCGCTTGTACGCCTTCTCTTAATGCCTGCTTGTCTTTCTCTGAACGTAATGGCGGTCGCACATGAGCCAATGCATTAAAACCATCAATCAATGCATCGGTTAAATGCAATTGATGCATTGCTACATCTGCCGTAACAGACAAGCCTTTGTCTTTAGCAATTTTAATCAGCTCAACTGATGCACCACATGACAATAAGCTAAAGTGAGCTTTCACACCTGTTGCTTCAACCATCAATAAATATTTAGCAATCGCTACCGTCTCTGCCAATGTTGAAATCATAGGCAAGCCTTGGCGCGAAGCCACAAAACCTTCATGTACACAACCATCTTTGGCAAGTTGTGCTTCTTCAGGGTAAAAAATGACTGTTAAATCTAAGCCTGCAGCATATTCAAGAGTTCTTAAAATCACATCATCATCGGCAAAAGGGGCATTGGCATTCGATACAAATAAACATCCACCTTTTTTCAATCCTGCCATATTGGCAGGTTGTTGACCATTTAACCCTTGGGTTTGTGCACCAATAATACTTAAGTGAATTTTTCCATCTTGCCACGCTTTCTCGACCAAACCATGAATCAAAGCGCCGTTGTCTTGCACAATCGGTTTTGAATCTGGTGGAGTAATCACATGCAAAATTCCTTGCGCACGTGCTGCATGTCCTTCAGATTTTAATGTACCGTGCTGCTGTTGCCCCGGCTCTCGTAAGCGTGCGCAGAGATCGACCATACTTGGCATCAGCCACAATGCCTGACCATCAATGGTTTCATCGACCTGATCTAAATGGGTAACACGTTGACCTGATTTAAAGTAGACAGTTTCAATATGGTCGGTCTGTTGAATGGGATCAAGTACACGAACATTTTCAATTTTTACCGCAGTCATGTGAATTCCCCTTATTCAGCCATCATTGTGTTTAGTAAGCCTTGTGCTTCCAATTGACCTTGCATTGCCAAAGCCAACACAGCCATACGAACAGCAATACCATTGGTGACTTGATTTAAAATGACAGATTGCGGACCATCGGCAATACTCGATGTAATTTCAACACCACGATTCATCGGTCCTGGATGCATTACAATACAATCTGGTTTTGCTGTAGCTAAGCGTGTTTCATTAAGCCCATACAATTTATGAAATTCTAACTGCGATGCCAATGCAGGTGACTCAATACGTTCATTTTGAATACGCAAAGTCATAATGACATCACAATCTTTCACCCCTTCATCCATGTTTTTAAATAGGCGGACTTCATCGCCATATTCATCAAAGCCATAAGGTAGCAAAGTATTCGGGGCAATCACGCGAATATCTTTACAACCCAATGTTTGTAAAGCAGCTACATCTGAGCGCGCCACTCGCGAATGCTTAATATCGCCAATAATAGCAACGCTCAGTTCAGAAAATGGTTTTTTAGTTTCACGGCGGATCGTTAACATGTCTAGCATGGCTTGGGTTGGGTGTGCGTGTCGCCCATCCCCTGCATTGATAATTGCCACATTTGGACAAACATCTTTGGCAATGAAATGTGCTGCCCCAGATGACGAGTGCCGTACCACAAAAATGTCTGCTGCCATGGCTTGTAAATTCCACAAGGTGTCACGTAGTGTTTCACCTTTTGAAGTACTTGAACGTGCTATATCAATGTTCAATACATTGGCAGATAACCGTTTGGCAGCTGCTTCGAATGTCATTCGTGTTCGTGTTGAGTTTTCAAAAAACAAATTCATCACCGTGCGCCCTTCAAGAAGTGGCGAGGTAATTAATTGATTGTTATTGTTTATAAAGGTTTCAGCAGTATCTAAAATTTGTGTCAGTGTGGTTTCAGACAAACCTTCTATGCTGACAAAATGTTTTAAGTGTCCTTGTTCATTCAATTGAATCTGACTTGGAGTATGTAATCTTGCAAAATGCATAGAAGATTCCTGTAGACCGCTTTAAGTTGACACATTGTATCGGAAAATGCGCCTCATTCGCAGTCATGGCAATACAAAAAATCGAGAAATAACACAAGCCAAACAGGCGTAAAATACGGTAAAATCCCCCTTTGCTTGTTTTGTTTTGGAAGTTTTCATGAATTCACCACAACGTTTGTCTACCTATTGGGTTACCTGTGCTGATGGCTTAGAGTTGTTATTAGAAGAAGAAATAACGCTATTAGGTGCAACCCACATCGAACGTCGTACGGGTCGTTTAATTTTCAAAGGTACTCTCGAAACAGCTTACCGAATTTGCTTATGGTCACGCCTTGCCTCTCGTGTGGTTATGCCAATTTATGAACATGAACTGGAACACACTCATGATGTTCGTGATGTCGCAGAAGAGCTATTTGAAGGTGCAGTAAATTTTGATTGGTCTTTAATTTTTGCACCGCAAAGTACCTTTGCTATTCGCTTACATGTTGAACGTGATATTAAGGTCAACACGCAATTTGCCACCTTACGTGTTAAAGATGGTGTTGTTGACAGCTTTATGGACACCGTGGGTAAACGTCCAAGTATTGATATTAAACAACCTGAAATTACCCTCTATGTATTGGCAGGTAAAACATCACATTTTTATTGCCTAGATTTATCAGGTGATTCACTGCATAAACGTGGTTATCGCCACTATATGACAGATGCGCCAATTAAAGAAAATTTAGCAGCAGCGATTTTGCATAAAGCACAAATTGCGACTCTTAAACCTGATTTAATTTTAGATCCAATGTGTGGTTCAGGTACATTTATTATTGAATCTCTCATGATTTTAACAGACCGTGCGCCAGGCTTAACACGTCGCTTTGGATTTAATGGTTGGCATGGACACGACCACGATTTATGGACACAAATTAAATCAGAAGCTACAGCACGACATGAAGCAGCCTTAAACCAACCACTGCCGCAAATTCATGCTTATGATGCAGATTGGGATGCGGTGAAAGCCACGCGCTTAAATTTAGTGGCAGCAGGTTTCGAACCAATTTTGCATCAAATTAAAATCGAAGAACGTACTTTAGCCGATTGGCCTGACTTTAACTTACAAGCCGGTCAACGTGCCTTTGTTGTCACCAATCCCCCGTATGGCGAACGTTTGGGTGAGAAAGCATCAAATAAAGCGCTATACATGGGTATATCATCACGCTTACAAACGTTCTTTCCTCATCAACCTGTAGCAGTCATTGCAGCACAAGTTGAACAAGCTGATGTCTTGGCCTTAAATGACCCAAAAACCTTACGTTTAATGAATGGTAAATTGCCAATTTATGTGCGTTTAGGTGAGGTTAAAGCAGCACCAGTACAACAACCCTTTCTACAAACTTGGCATGCTGAACCTGTTGAAGTGGAAGGTGCACAAGATTTTGTCAACCGCTTACAAAAAAACATGACGGCACTAAAAAAATGGGCCGTGAAAGAGCAAGTTTATTGTTTACGTCTTTATGATGCAGATTTACCTGACTTTAATGTTGCAGTTGACTTATATGGCGACCGTTTACATGTGCAAGAATATGCACCACCAAAAACCATTGACCCAGAAAAAGCCAAAAAACGCTTTAACTTGGCATTGGCTGCAATTCGTGCTGTCACCGGCTTAAATCGTGATGCAATTTTCATTAAAACACGTGCCAAACAAAGTGGTAAAACGCAATATGAAAAACAAAGTACAGCCTCAAAACGCTTTGTTGTTCGAGAAGGTAATGCTCAATTACTTGTTAACTTAACTGACTATTTAGACACAGGATTATTTTTAGACCACCGCCCAATTCGTTTGAGAATTGCAGAAGAAGTACGTGGAAAACACTTCTTAAATATGTATAGCTATACATCTACTGCCAGTGTACACGCTGCACTTGCTGGTGCTGCAAGCACAACAAGTGTTGATTTATCAAACACCTACCTGAATTGGTCTAAAGAAAACTTTGTGTTAAATGGTTTAACGGTAGATCATGCCGATGAGCAACATTTATTTTTCGCAGCAGATTGCTTTGAATGGTTAAAAGAAGGTCATGAACAATATGACATGATCTTTATTGACCCACCTACCTTTTCAAACTCTAAGAAATTTCATGGCACATTTGATGTGCAACGTGACCATATTTCTTTATTAAAACGTGCAATGAACCGTTTAAGTTCAGGTGGTGTGGTGTACTTTTCAAATAACTACCGTGGCTTTGAAATGGATGAAGAAATTTTAGCCATGTTTGATGTCGTTGAAATTACAGCATCCACCATTGCACCTGACTTCAAACGAAATCAAAAAATCCACCGTGCATGGCAAATCCGTCATTACGGGGTATAAACACCGATGTAGGTTTGACTGTATTGAAATACAGTCAACCTTAAAAAATTAAATGCCGTTCGTACAGTTGAATCACTGATTTCATCCAAGTAGGAATGGCATTTTTTGCGCTTTGTATTTGTTTTTTATATTTCATTTTTGCCAAACCAAACCCTTCCGGAACATGAATTTGTTCACTGAGTACCTGATACCTCGTTTGCGGATCTAATTGCAGTGCATTTTTGCTCCAATACTGTGCCAAATATATATTATTTGCCATACCTTGAGCATATAAATTGGCACATGCATAAATATAAGCAATCTGTGCCAAATGTTTTTTAGTGAAACAATGATGTTCTAAAATATAGGGTAAATAATCCGTTAATATATAATCCCGTTGTGTAGGTTCAGCCAAAAAAATGGCGTGTGCATAAGGCACAAATGCAGCATGGTCATGCTGTTTAACCGCTTTTTCTAACCAAGTATATGCACTTTGAATCATATCGCGATCGACCATATGCGGGTAGTTGTCTAAAACTTGCTGCAATAATTTTTCGCCTTGCTCAAGATAAGCAGCTGTCACTTCTTGATCTAGCGCATGCTGTAACCAGTAATCAGCTTTCTGAATATTCATCTGATGTGGTACATATAAACCATCCACATGTGAGCCCAAATATAAGCAATACATTTGCATCATACTTTGAGCGTGTCCAGCTTCTGCAAGTTTTTGCAACATGGTTTCTATAATATGTCGTTCACCAATCTCACACAGGGCCAACCAAGCCTGTTGAATTTGCATGTCTACTTTTGCAGGTGATCCGGTGGATAAAATCAAAGCTAAGTCGATATCTAGCTGTGCAAAACATAAATTATATTTGCCTGATTCTGACAACGCATACCAAAGCAACATAAAAAAGCTACTACGCTTACAGGCAGCAGTTCTTAAAATAAAATTTTCTAAATAAGCGAGCTTTTGATGCTCAAAGCAACTTTGGTAAAACAATAAAATACATTGAAAAATACGCTCTTGGGACTTCAGTTTTTGTTGCAATCCATTTTGGTGCTGACCTACCAATGTATAATATGCGGCATCTAGTTTATGAAAAATAATTTCTTTTAATGGCTCAGATAAACCCTGCATGGTGTGTATAACGTCTGTGTAAAAACAGATTTCTGCAATAAAGACATCAACTTTCTGTATAGGATCAATCGACAAAGAATGTAAATAATCAATGATCTCTTCTGCATGCAATAAGGTATTTACATCTAATGCATTGTCATACTGTAAACGCTCTAACTCATGTAAATAGCGCTCACAATATAAAGGCTGTACCACGCTATTTGGCAATTTATCACACTGATCACTATATAAAAAACAATCAAATAGAGGATAGCTGTCGGTATCTAACTTTAAAATATTTAAAACATAATGGCGATAGGCATAAAAAGTAGGTTGATGTGCCAAACTGCATTGAAATAAATAAGCACTGGTTGTATCAGCATCAATATTTGGCTGAATTAAACAAGGAGAGATGGGCGCTAAAGGCAGTTCACCACCTAGATCTGACAACTTTTCGATGCTGTCTGCTGAATAATTAATATGTTGAAGTGTTTGTAATTGATAGATTTCTGTTGGGGTATATGAAGTATGTGTATTGATTAATAGTTCAAGGATACGGATATAAATATCTGGGCAACGTGACATAAACGACATCGCGTGCAAATACCAATAAATACTGACATCCACAAAAATTGAACGTTGCTTGGTTGTATGTTGCATGGGCAGATGATGCTGCACATCATTTGCAATAGCAGCCCAATACTCTGCAAGTAAAACACTACTTAAAAAACCAGCATCTTGTTTATGCCACAAATTCAGCGTATTTAGAACATCGCGATCATCTATATTACAATCAACAAAAAGCTCATCTAAAGCACGTAACTCAATTGGATCTTCATAGCGCATTACTCGTGTCTGTGGCAATGAATAATGATCAAGCCAACGAATATAAATTCTTTCGTAATACCTTTGAACCGCTTTAAAATCTTGCTTTTTAATGAGTGATCTAAATAATTTTATTCGACTGATAAAATGATTCAGCTCAGATGAAATATAGCGCATACCCATCACAACCTATCAAAATACAGTTAAAATGATCTCTTTATCATAGTCTGATCTCACCTATTTATGCTATCTAAATTTGTAGATTAAAAAAATCCCAGCGACTCGAGCTGGGATTTTCTCTTCTATTTATTAACTTGGTTTTAACTTATTAAACGTTAAATGCCCGTTAATGCCTTGAACAATAATGTGGTCATGCGGCTCAAAATCTGCAGATAAAATCTTTTGTGCCAATGGGTTTTCTATTTGTTGCTGAATGGCACGTTTTAAAGGGCGTGCCCCATATACAGGGTCAAACCCTGAATCCACTAAAATATCAAACGCACTGTCATCAATCGTTAAACCAATGTCACGCTCAGATAAACGATGGCGTAAACGATTTAACTGAATATCTGCAATACCTCGGATTTGTGATTTTTTCAAACCGTGGAATACAACAATTTCATCAATTCGGTTAATGAATTCTGGACGGAAATGCTGATTGACTTCAGACATCACCACTGTGCGTACTTCATCTTCCGACGCAGATTCGCCCAATTCACGAACCTCTTGTGAACCTAAGTTAGAGGTCATCACAATCACTGTATTTTTAAAATCAACCACACGGCCTTGCGAATCAGTTAAACGACCATCATCTAAAACCTGCAATAAAATATTAAAGACATCGGGATGTGCTTTTTCAACCTCATCAAATAAAATGACACTATAAGGTTTACGACGAACCGCTTCTGTCAATAAGCCACCTTCTTCATACCCTACATAGCCTGGAGGTGCACCCACCAAACGACTTACAGCATGTTTTTCCATGAACTCGCTCATATCAATACGAATCATGGCATCATCTGTGTCAAATAAAAACTGTGCCAATGCTTTGGTCAACTCAGTTTTACCAACCCCTGTTGAGCCCAAGAATAAAAACGAACCACTTGGACGATTAGGATCAGACAACCCTGCTCTTGAACGGCGCACCGCATTCGATACTGCAACAACCGCTTCTTCTTGCCCAACCACGCGCTGATGTAAAAAATTCTCCATATTTAAGAGTTTTTCACGCTCGCCTTGCAGCATTTTAGCGACAGGAATACCTGTTGCTGCACTCACCACTTCAGCAATTTCGTTTTCAGTCACTTTGGTACGAATCAGTTTTGGCTCTTCTGCATCTTCTGCCAATTCATCTTCTTGTGCCAAAGCTTTCTCAAGCTCAGGAATTAAACCATATTGTAAGCGACTTGCTTCCGTCCAATCGCCTTCACGCTGTGCTTTTTCTAAAGCTATACGTGCTTGGTCAAGCTTAACCTGTGCTTGTTTAGTGCCTTCGACTAAGGTTTTTTCTTTACGCCATACTTCTTCTAAACTGTCATACTCTTTTTGCAAATCATTAATTTGCTGAGTGAGATAATCTACTTCCGCTTGGCTACCACTGTCTTCATCTTTTTTTACAGCTTCTAATTGCATTTTTAACTGAATAATGCGGCGGTCTAAACGGTCTAATGATTCAGGTTTTGAATCAATTTCCATTTTTATGCGCGATGCAGCCTCATCAATTAAATCAATCGCTTTATCAGGCAATTGACGGTCGGTAATATACCGCTGCGACATTTTAGCTGCAGCAATAATTGCCGCATCTAAAATTTTTACACCATGATGCACTTCATAACGCTCTTTAAGACCACGTAAAATCGCAATTGTATCTTCAACACTTGGTTCATCAACCAATACTTTTTGGAAGCGGCGCTCAAGTGCAGCATCTTTTTCGATGTATTGACGGTATTCATCTAAGGTTGTTGCACCAACGCAGCGCAATTCACCACGCGCCAATGCAGGCTTTAGCATATTCCCTGCATCCATTGCACCATCGGTTTTACCTGCACCAACCAAGGTATGAAGCTCATCTATAAATAAAATAACTTCGCCATTTTGTTTGGCTAGATCATTTAATAAAGCTTTCAAACGCTCTTCAAATTCACCGCGATACTTTGCACCTGCCAATAACGAACCTAAATCCAAAGATAATACCTGTTTGCCTTTTAAGCCTTCAGGAACTTCACCTTTAATAATACGCTGTGCTAAACCTTCAACAATCGCAGTTTTACCTACACCTGGCTCACCAATTAATACTGGATTATTTTTAGTACGGCGTGATAATACTTGAATCGTCCGACGAATTTCTTCATCACGACCAATCACAGGGTCAAGTTTACCGAGTAAGGCACGCTCTGTTAAATTCACTGTATATTTTGCCAACGAATCACGTTGCGCTTCATAATTATCGCTCATCACTTTTTCACTACCTCGAATATGATCAATCACTTGACGAAGTTTTGCTGTGGTTACACCACTTTGTGACAACAGCTTTTGTGTACTTCCCGTTTCTGTTAAAGCAAGCAAAACCCAATCTGTTGATAAAAATGCATCACCTGATTTTTGAGCATGACGATCTGCCAAATTCAGCGCTTTGACTGCCTCTGCATTTAAAGTCACTTCACCTGTTGGATTAGACAACGTTGGCGCATCTTGTATGGCCTGTTCAAGTTTGCTTTTAAGTGCAGGTAAATCGGCACCTGCTTGCTGTAACAAACTTAAATTTGCAGCATCTTCAAGTAAAACACTTAAAAGATGAATACCATCAATTGATGTATGGTCTTTGCCAACAGCAAGTGACTGTGCTGCTGACAATGCAGAGGTTAAACTGGTTGTAAATTTTTCAAATTGCATATCAATGCCTCAATATTTTTTTAATCTAGGTCTTATATTGGGATAAAAAAAATATTTTCAATAATATTTGTTATATTTCAATGTATTAAAAATTATATAAATAGATAGACTACTTATAGTATATGCGGATTTTTATATTATATTTCAAGAGCTGTCCTGCTTAATTAAAATCGAAACACAAAATTATTTATCTTTTATTAAAAAGTGATGCACTTTTTATGAATTATGAATATAATAATCATAATAAGTGATAATGATCATCTACTCTATATAGTGACAGCGCAGGAGGTGCTCAGTGGATATGTTATATACTCCGCTCTTTAAACTTTTTTTACTTGGTTTATTTAGTATGCAAATTAAACCGGTCTTTGCACAAGATAATGAGATCCGCGTGTTGCCACAACAAGGGACACAGATGACTAACCCTTACCCAAACTTCAATGCACCACGTACATTGGGAAGTGGTAATCGAAAAACATCAAAGCAACATACTGATTCAAATCCACTCGATATGAATCAGTATGTTGCTAAGCGTTGGGCTGTTGACTTATCCAATGAATCTTTTGATGCAAAAGGTTTTCCAAGTAGTACAAGTACATCAAGTGTGACGTATCGTAACCATAATGATCAATCACTAGTGTGGAAAACCATTACACCTTATGACAGCTTGCACCACAATCCAGAACGTGGTGCTTATGGGCAAAGGGTTTCTCCGTCTACGCTCTACCGTTTAAAGCATGGTGAAGACAACACCAAATATTTGCGTAATGCCAATAAACAGCCGTAAGTTAATGCTATTTATAATATACGTTTTAAATCTATGCGCCTGTGCTACATCAGCATGATGTTTTCAGTTGAGGCGCTTTTAAACCAAATAATAGCGTTGTTAGCATCTTATATGGCCTATTTCAGAACCACCTACCATCAAATACTTCAATTTTATTAAATTAATGATAGATAATGTATCAATTATGAATATAATGCAGCCTCAAAAAGGTAAATGATTATCTTTTAGATTATTTCTATCACTTGAGGTGTGACTTGCCTACGCTCTATTCTCCTTATTTTAAACTCAGTGTACTTACCTTATTTCTACTCCAAGCAAACTCAGCATTTGCTGTAGAATTTGACCCAACTGCAACAGCCACATTACCAAGCATCAAAATTGAAGCCATGAGTGAGCTTGATCCGATCAAAAGTTATATTGACTATAATGAAGCCAATGTGACACGTAATGGACTCAAGAAAAAAGATATTCCTCAAACCATCGACACCATTGATGTACAAAAGTATAAAATCTATGGTGCAAATGATTTGAGTGTCATGCTACAAGGAACACCTGGTGTTTCGACCAACTATGATATGCGTGGCGATGGTATTTTGGTTCGTGGCTTTAATGCAGACACAGGCGATATTTACCGAGATGGAATTCGTGAAGGTGGACAGGTTCGTCGCAGTACCTCAAATGTAGAACGGGTTGAGATTTTGAAAGGCCCAGCTTCAGTCTTATATGGGCGTAGTGCGGGTGGTGGTGTAATCAATATGGTCAGCAAATACGCCAATTTTCAATCTAAAAGTACACTCGGCGCTTATGCAGGTTCATGGGATCAATATGGCACCGTCATTGATCTTAATCAGGTGTTGTCCGATCATTGGGCTGTTCGTTTATCCACTGAATATAGTGATGCCCACAGTTTCCGATCAGGTATTTCGAATGATCAAATCATGGCATCTCCAAGTGTAACTTATCGAAATGATGACCATACACTGACATGGACGACACAATATACCTATGACAAATTGCACCGTGTACCCGATCGCGGTCCCTATGCATATACTTTACCTGCCAATACATCATTCAAACTCGGTTATGCACAAGATGGCGACAGCGTTGATGATACGCTACAAGTCATCCGTACCGATGTTAAATACGAATTTGCACCAAATTGGAAGTTTCATTGGGCATTAAGCTATCGCCAAGCTGAACAAAATTTTGATCATTTTTATTTAGGCGCATATTGCGCAAACAACACAACACTCAGTAATGGTGAAACAGCCGCAACTGCCGCAAACCTTCGACGCTGTCAGGGCCACATCGGACAAATTTCTCAAACCTATTATTGGCAGCAGACCACCAACAATACTGCCACCAACAGCTTTGATATTACAGGTACATTTGATACAGGGGCAATCCAACATCAGGTCATGCTTGGATCAGATTGGACCTATGAAGAACGTGAACCACGTCTTGCCAATACCAATCAAAATGGCTCTCTTATCTATGGTTATGTCAACCCACTCACAGGTGAACGCACAAGTTCACGTGGTACAGGGCCATTAAGAATTAATCAGCACAACTATAATGAATCGACAGGTTTAGGTATATTTCTACAAGATTTGATTCATGTGAATGATCGATTTAAAGTCATGCTCAGCGGAAGATATGATTACTACCAAACTTCAACCACCAATAAGCTATTAAGTGATACTCATGCAAATTATAAACGTACCATTGATGGAGAGAGTTTCAGTCCAAGCATCGGACTTATATATCAACCCAATGATCAGCACAGCATCTATGCATCTTATGGAAAGAGCTTTGCACCCTTTGGCGGCTCTAGTGGCATTAATGCCATTTCAGCCAACCAAAATTTAGCGACCTTTAATGCTGAACCTCAATACAATACGCAATACGAAATTGGCATCAAAAGTGATTGGCTCAATCAACGTCTAAACACCCAGCTGTCTGCATACATATTAACCAAAAACAATATACGTTACCGTCCAGATGCTGTGCAATTTCCAGATCTATGGAATGTGGCAGGCAAACACAAATCTCGAGGCATTGAGTTCAGTATGATTGGCCGCTTAATTGATAATGTATTTATTCGTGGTGGGTATGGCTATACCGATGCCAAAGTTAAAAGTGACCAAGAAAATCCTGCAAACATGAATAATCGTTTAGCACTTGTTTCAAAACATACAGGAAACCTCTTTTTACGCTATTTACCCACAGAACAGTTATATTTAGAAAGTGGCATCACTTATGTTGGGTCATTTTATAATAATATCCGTAATGAATATAAAGTGGCAGGTTTTAACCGAATCGATGCTGCACTTGGCTATAGTCATCAACCATGGAACCTCACTGTAGCGATGAATAATGTCACCAATAAAAAATATTGGCGCTCAGCAGATTTACCGGGTAATCCTCGGAGTGTATTGGTCCGGGTTAACTACCAGTTTTAAGCAAAAAACTAGCCACGTTAGTGGCTAGTTTTTTTTATTCTTGTTCAAAAACAGATAATCTGTGAGTTTAAAAAATAAATATAAATGCTGCTTTATTCAGCAACTTCAATAATTTTAAAATCATGTGTAATTTCAACGCCGCCATCCGTTAACATCTTGCTTGCCGAGCAATATTTTTCTGCAGAAAGCTCAACTGCTTTGGCGACTTGTTTTTCTTTAATATTTTTACCAGTCACAATAAAAGATAAGTGTATTTTTGTAAACACTGCAGGAACACTATCAGCACGTTCTGCTGACAATTTACATTGAACATCTGTAATATCTTGTCGTGATTTCTTTAAAATTGTCACAATATCAAATGATGCACAACCACCTAAACCCATTAAAATCAGTTCCATAGGTCGTGCACCACGATTTTCACCACCATATGAAGGTGCACCATCCATAATGATACGATGACCACTTTCTGATGTGCCTTCAAATGCTACTTTATCAAGCCATTGAACTGTTGAGTGCATTGCAACTCCCTTTAAAAAACTATAAATTACTACACATACATTATCCTATTACACTTTTGATCTACAAGGACCTCATCAACTCAAATTATTAGAAGATAATGAGCAATTGTCTTTACTTTTTTACTTTTTGGAACTAGGAATCATGGCACCCAATTTTTTTCCTTTTGTAAATGATGCATTCTCTCCTAATCAACTCCCTGAATCGGTGAAAGCATTACTGCGACGAGCAAATATCAATCGCTACCCAAAAAGATCGGCTATTATTGAAGCAGGAAAAGAATCTAATTCTTTATATCTTATTTTAAAGGGGTCGGTCTCTGTCATTCTTCGTGAAGATGATGACCGCGAAATCGTTGTAGCCTACTTAAACCCAGGCGAGTTTTTTGGAGAAATGGGTTTATTTGAAAATGAGCCGCAACGTACTGCTGAAGTGAGAACACGTGAAATCTGTGAAATTGCAGAAATTTCGTATGAAAACTTCACTGAATTGACCATTCGCTATCCTGATCTCAATTATGCGATTTTCTCTCAGCTTGTTAAGCGTCTAAAAAATACAACACGCAAGATGACAGACTTAGCATTTATTGATGTCACAGGTCGTATTGCACGCTGTTTAATCGACTTAGCCAACCAACCTGCTGCAATGTTATTGCCAAATGGTCGCCAAATCCGTATTACGCGTCAAGAAATTGGTCGTATCGTGGGTTGTTCGCGTGAAATGGTCGGTCGTGTTTTAAAATCGCTTGAAGAACAAGGCATGATTGAAACCGAAGGTAAAGCCATCTTAATTTATGACAGTGCGCTTGAAAACTCATCCGATGAAGATGCAGCAAGCCAATAATTCAGTTAAAAAGCAAATCTTCGGATTTGCTTTTTTTTACTAAAAAAAATCAACTTCAATAAATACATCAGGGGCATATTCATATGAAATTTCATCCTTTAGCCGATACCGGGATTGAACTGCCAGAAATCTGTTTAGGCACGATGACATTTGGCGAACAAAATACCCAAGCCGAAGCCTTTGAACAATTAAATTATGCGCTTGATCAAGGTATTTATTTTTGGGATACCGCAGAAATGTATCCTGTGCCACCTAAAGTTGAAACACAAGGGCGAACTGAAGCAATCATTGGCGAATGGATTAAAGCCAATCCAACGCAACGTAACGCATTATTTCTAGCCTCAAAAATTGCAGGACCTGCCTATGGTGGTAGTCATATTCGTGAAGGAAAGACACGCTATGTGGCCCCTCACCTACGCCAAGCACTTGACCAATCGTTACAGCGCTTAAATACAGATTATATTGACTTATATCAGCTACATTGGCCTGAGCGTCAAACTAATTTTTTTGGTAAATTAGGCTATGCCCATGCCAAAGAGCAAGAAACTGATTTAACACGCTTTGAAGAGACGCTTGAAGCATTAGGACAAGAAATTCAACAAGGTAGAATTAAACATATTGGCTTGTCTAATGAAACCCCATGGGGAATCATGAAATTCTTGGCGATTGCAGAACGTTTAAACTTACAAAAATTTGTCAGTGTGCAAAATCCATATAATTTACTGAATCGTACCTATGAAGTTGGCTCTGCAGAAGTATCTATCCGTGAAAATATTGGCTTATTGGCCTATTCACCATTGGCATTTGGCATGCTCACGGGCAAATACTTAAATGGCGCACAACCTGAAGATGGTCGAATCACTAAATTTTCACGCTTTACTCGCTATACCAATCCTGAAGCAATTCGCGCAACAGCCGCCTATGCCGAGGTTGCAAAAAAACATGGTCTAACTTTAACTGAATTGTCTTTGGCTTTTATTAAGCAACAACCTTTTGTGACCAGTACCATTATTGGTGCCACCACACTTGATCAGTTAAAAGAAAATATTAATGCATTTCGTATCGAACTGTCGGATGATGTATTAGAAGATATTGAAAAAGTACATCAAACACAGCCCAACCCTGCACCCTAAGTTGCCATGGACTGCATTTGATCCATGCAGTCCATTCATCTACTTAGCGTCGTCTTGAATTATAAACAGCCAATGCTGCAGGCAAATCCTTCCGCATGGCTTCAATACGTTGATTGTTTGATGGGTGAGTAGACAAAAAGCTCACGCCTGTAGACGCAGAGAGTTTATCCATCTTTTGCCATAACGTAATTGCCGCTTGTGGATTATAACCTGCTTGCGCCATCAGCATAAGACCACCATGGTCTGCACGAGTTTCTAAACTACGTGAGAATGGTAACCCTACACCCACTTGGCTGCCCAAATCAATTGCGGCATTTCCAAAACTGCCAATCCCTTGCCCTGCATAACTTTTACCAATGCTAATGGCTAAGTTTGTCAATGTATCTGCGCCCAATTTGCTTTTAGAGTGTTCTTCTAAAGCATGGGTCATTTCATGCCCCATAATGGCTGCAATTTCATCATCTGTCAGGTTTAAACGGTTCACGATCCCTGTATAAAAGACCACTTTACCACCAGGTGCCACATAAGCATTGACTGTATCGGCTTTAAGTACCGCCAATTGCCATTGAAATGGCTGCCCTGTTTTATTCATCTGATTGGCATAAGGCTGCATACGTACCATCACGGCATAAATACGGCGATAGGTATTGGATGTGGTGTCTAAAATGCCTTTTTGCTGCGCTTCTTGCTGCATCTTGCTAAAGCTTTGTGCTGAAGTTGCATTCAGTGTTGCTGAATCTGCACCTGAAAAATTTGCAACTGATACACAGCCAGATAAACTGATACCCAAAGCAAGTAAAAAACCGAGCTGAGATTTATTATTCATTTCATTGTTAACTCAAAAAATCTATTCATACATCATACCTTGGCAATACATCCAATGATCTGATTCGATGCAGCGCATAGAACACGGTCTATGCGCATTGTATATATTATTTAATCATCATCCAAAGCACGTTAAAAGCAATGATTTGTTGCGATTTTAAATGAGTTTTGCAATGTATTTTCATATCAAAAGAAATGCTAATCACTGTAAATTACGCTGATCATGATGTGACAAAGTGGCTATAGCAAGAATTAAAGTAAGAATAAATATCATTTAAACCTTTGATTTAGCTTAAAAAGATTATATTAATTTCTTTTTTTATATTTTCACCAATTTCAAACAAAATTCTATTGTATAAATTTTTTTTGACAGTATACTTGAGCCAACTTTTAAAGATGCGGAGACCCTCAGTGGGAAGTTGTTCGAGGTTTAGGTGTAATTTTTACACACTGATGCACTAATCTTGCAAACATAGCAACGCCACATTTAGGTCCCTGCTATCTTGCAATGAGATAGCTGTTATCACACCACATTCAATCACTTAATATGAATACAGTATAGGACGTACAGTACCTGCATCTGATAGATCCAGATCCTGTGTGTTGTCTATTTGTCTCATCATTTTAAGTTAATCCACTTAGGCTAATTCCGCCTCAGCGATGAGGAACAGGACATGCTACACTCAATCATGACAGTGTCATTTTATATTGGGATGCTTGTGGTCATTATTGCAGCGCAATATGCAAAAGCCACGCCCCTATATATTACTGATGATGCGCAAACGACCCCTGAAAAATCTTGCCAGCTTGAAGTGAGCCAATTTTTTCAGGCATCAACTACAAATTTTAATATCAATCCCGCTTGTACACTCGGTACAGTTGAACTTTCTTTGCCTGTCAATTTTGACGCGCAACAAAGTACGTCTTGGGCAGCACAACTTAAACATACCCTATATTTATCAGATCATTTTGGTGTGGCGGTTAGCGGCTCTTATCAGCCTAAACAACATGAAAATGTAAGTGTATGGAGTTTAAACATCCCCTTTTCATTTTATCATCTATATGGTGATACTCAGCTTGATGTCAACCTTGGCATGGCACAGGCTCATGAAGAAAAAAATGAGTTGGTATGGGCTGTTGCACTCACAAAGCCTATCTCAACAGATCAACGAATCGGCTTGGAATACTTTAAAGCGGCAACTGAGCGCAAAAGGTTACAAGCAATTTGGAGTATTGATCTTAATAAAGACACCAGCATTTATCTCTCCTATAGTCAAACCACACGTTCTTCATTTGAACAATGGTTTGGTCTTGGTTTGAGTTTCGCGGTGTAACAACCTCTCCCTCTTTCATCTATTTGTATTTAAATTTAGGTTTAATTGATTTATTAAGCCTTACGGACCAATGCTGTCTAAAAAAAGGAGAACCCACATGATTCGTCATCTTTGGGAGCAGCTATTTTCGCGCTTTTTAAAAAAATATCATTTGACACGTTATTTCTCTAAATCGATGTCATTCAAACAATTACACCAATCAAGCTATGCACAACAGGTCGGTGATCAACTCAATAAAACGTTAACACATGCATCACATACCCCAAATGAAGTCTATATTGCCGAAATGAGTTCTCAATCTGCCGGACTCATCGAAAGTGATGCTGAGCAACGCCAAATGAAGTATGGTTTAAATGAAATCCATGCAGAAAAACCACTAACGTGGTGGCAACATCTTTGGTATTGCTACAAAAATCCATTTAATGTATTGCTCACTGTGCTTGCTGTAATTTGTGCATATACCGATGACATGAAAGGTACGATTGTCATCTCAGCCATGGTCATGATTTCAACTTTATTACGGTTTTGGCAAGAAGCTAAATCCAACCAAGCAGCTGACGCGCTAAAATCCATGGTCAGCAATAAAGTATCTGTATTTAGACAAGAAACCGGCAGCAAATATCAAGCTGAACACCATGCCACCACTTATCAGGCACAAAAAAATCTGTTTGAATTGCCTATCAGCCAACTTGTCCCAGGTGACATCATTCGTTTATGTGCAGGCGATTTAATTCCAGCCGATTGTCGCATACTTGATGCCAAAGATTTATTTGTCTCTCAAGCTGCCATGACAGGTGAATCATTGCCTGTAGAAAAATTTGCAACCATACCAAGCGATCAACAACACGATACCATGGCGCTTGATAATATTCTCTTAATGGGAACCAGCGTGGTGTCAGGAACAGCCACAGCCATTGTCATTACCACAGGTCAACAAACCTATTTTGGTGCTTTAGCACAACGTGTTACCAACAATGACCAGACCGTGACTTCTTTTCAAAAAGGTGTCAATCGAGTGAGTTGGCTACTTATTCGTTTCACGTTGGTGATGGCACCTATTGTATTGTTACTCAATGGCTTTACCAAAGGTGATTGGACTGAAGCATGCCTCTTTGCTCTATCTATTGCTGTTGGCTTAACACCTGAAATGTTACCGATGATTGTGACATCAACATTGGCAAAAGGTGCTGTCTTTTTATCGCATAAAAAAGTAATTGTAAAACGTTTAGACGCCATTCAAAACTTTGGTGCAATGGATGTTTTATGTACAGATAAAACAGGTACTCTTACACAAGACAAAATTATATTATCAAAACATACCGATGTTTTAGGTAACACATCAGATGCTGTGCTCATGCTTGGCTATATGAACAGTTATCATCAAACAGGATTAAAAAATCTGCTTGACCTTGCTGTATTAGAACATGCCACTATGGACATGAAAAAACACCAAGCGACTGCAGAAAAGCTAGATGAAATTCCTTTTGATTTTAACCGCCGCCGTATGTCTGTAGTGGTCAAAACAGCTGATGAACGTGCTCGGATGATCACCAAAGGCGCAGTTGAAGAAATGCTCCAGATTTGTACGCATGTTGAAATCAATCAACAGGTTATTCCACTGACAGGTGAGCGTATTGAATCGATCATTGCGCAAAGCCAACGTTATAATCGTGATGGTTTACGTGTTATTGCCATTGGATATCGTGATCACGACATTGAAACAAACAAAGCGTATCATCTTGAAGATGAACAGGCATTAATTCTTGCGGGTTTTCTGACGTTCTTAGATCCACCTAAAGACAGTTCAGCCAAAGCAATTCAAGCATTACACCGTTATGGCGTCACTGTAAAAGTATTAACAGGTGATAATGAATTTGTAACACAAAAAGTATGCCATGACATTGGTTTGCCTCATCAACATATTGTCTTAGGTGAAGAAATTGACCGCATGAGTGATCAGGAATTCAAAGAAGCGGTAGAGAAATACCAAATCTTCGCTAAACTTAATCCAATTCACAAAGAGCGGATTGTGAGCCAGCTTAAAGCAAATGACCATGTGGTGGGTTTTTTAGGCGATGGCATTAATGATGCAGCAGCTTTACGTACCGCAGATATTGGTATTTCTGTTGATACT
Organism: Acinetobacter apis; assembly: GCF_900197575.1. Lineage (GTDB taxonomy): Bacteria > Pseudomonadota > Gammaproteobacteria > Pseudomonadales > Moraxellaceae > Acinetobacter > Acinetobacter apis. The sequence continues at coordinate 835,734 of NZ_FZLN01000001.1, forward strand.
GCAGTGGATATTGCCAAAGAGTCTGCAGATTTAATTTTGCTTGAAAAAAGCCTCATGGTGCTTGAACAAGGGGTTATTGAGGGTCGCCGTACATTTGCTAACATCTTAAAATATATCAAAATTACAGCAAGTTCTAATTTTGGTAATGTGTTTTCAGTTTTGGTTGCAAGTGCATTTATTCCCTTTTTACCGATGCTGCCAATTCATTTATTGGTACAAAACTTATTATATGATGTATCACAAATCGCAGTGCCGTTTGATCATGTTGATGAAGAATCACTTCAATCGCCACAGCGTTGGGATGCCAGTGGTTTAGGGCGGTTTATGATTTTCTTTGGTCCAATCAGCTCAATTTTTGATATCACGACATTCTTTTTAATGTGGCATATCTTCGGAGCCAATACACCCGCTGAGCAAACACTATTTCAATCGGGCTGGTTTATTGAAGGGTTACTCACGCAAACCTTGATTGTTCATATGATTCGTACCAAAAAAATACCTTTTATTCAAAGTTGTGCTGCATTGCCTTTATTGGTGATGACCGTCATGATTATCGCAATTGGTATTTTTCTGCCTATGGGTCCGCTTGCAAGCTATTTCTCATTACAAGCATTACCGCTGAGTTATTTTGTTTATTTGCCAATCATTCTATTGGCTTATATGCTTCTTACTCAACTACTGAAAAAGTTTTATATTAAACGTTATGGATGGCAGTAACACCCATGGAAAAAATCACCTATCTGCACACTGAAAATTTAGTCAGCACATTCATTAGTTTAGCCACAGCATTTGTGCTAGGTGGTCTCATTGGATTTGAACGACAATATCGCCAACGTACAGCGGGATTAAGAACCAATGTATTGGTGGCCATTGGCTCAGCAGCATTCGTAGACATGGCCATGTTATTACATGGTCATGATGGTGCGATTCGTGTCATTGCTTATGTGGTCTCAGGCATTGGCTTTTTAGGTGCAGGGGTGATTATGCGAGATGGCGGCACAGTACATGGTTTAAATACTGCTGCCACATTGTGGTGTTCTGCGGCTATTGGTGCTGCTGCAGGTTCAGACTTGATTTTGGAAGCTTGTATCATCACCATGTTTATTTTGGCAGCGAATATCTTATTGCGTCCAATCGTACGCTTTATGGATCGCCGTCCACTTGACCATGACAATGAATTGCTCAATGTCATTTATGTCGTATGCGATCGCCTAGAAAGTAAAGAAGTGATTGAACAAATTCATACAGCACTCAAGCAGTATAACTATCCTGCAAAAGACATTGAAGTTCAGCCATTTGGTGAAAAAGATGTTGAAATTGAAACCACTCTACTCTCTACATCAATTGAACAACAAGATATGTTCCATATTTTAGAGGTATTAAATAAAATGCCTCAAGTCCGCTATGCATATTGGGACAAAAACACCATTAATTAACTGACAAAAAAACCGCAGCGATTGGCTGCGGTTTTTTTAATTTGCCATATTAAGCAGCAAATGGGTGACGTAATACAATTGTTTCTGCTCGGTCTGGACCTGTAGAAATAATATCGATTGGACAACCCACCAATTCTTGAATGCGTTTTACATATGCAAGCGCATTTGCAGGCAATTGCTCTAAACTTGTTAAACCAACTGTTGAACCTTCCCAACCAGGTACAGTTTCATAAATTGGTTTTAACTGACCAAAAGCAATCGCATCAGATGAACCAACACACGCACCTTCAACCGCTTCATAGCCAACACAGATTTTAATTTCTTCTAAACCATCCAATACATCAAGCTTAGTTAAACAAATGCCTGTCAATGAATTCACATCGACTGAACGACGTAAAATTTCTGCATCAAACCAACCACAACGGCGCTGACGACCTGTTGATGCACCAAATTCATGACCAACAACACCTAAGTGCTTTCCAATTGGATCACCCTCGTCTTTTGCCGCATCATAAATAAGTTCAGTTGGAAATGGACCACTGCCTACACGTGTGGTATATGCTTTAGTGATACCAAGCACATAGTCTAAATGTAATGGACCCATGCCTGACCCAGAACTTACACCACCTGCTGTGGTATTTGAACTGGTCACATACGGATATGTACCATGGTCAATATCAAGCAATGAACCTTGTGCGCCTTCAAACATAATTGGTTTGCCTGCTTTACGGTACTGATGTAAAGTTTCTGTCACATCAATCACAAGCGGCTCAAGCACTTCTTTCCATGCATGGCATAATGCTAAAACATCTTCAAGTTCAACAGCTGCAACACCATAGAACTGTGTTAATTGGAAGTTATGCAATTCAAGCATCTCTTCTAATAAGGCTTTTAATGCATCACCACCACGAATGACGTCAGCCACACGCACTGAACGACGTGCAACTTTGTCTTCATAGGCTGGACCAATACCACGACCTGTAGTACCAATTTTTGCATCACCACGTTTAATTTCACGCGCTTGATCTAATGCAATATGGTTCGGTAAAATCAGTGGGCAGTTTGGAGAAATACGTAAACGGTCTTTTACCGGTACGCCTTCATTTTCCAAAATTGCCATTTCTTCAATTAATGCGGCTGGCGACAACACCACGCCATTACCAATAAGACACAACACATTTTCGCGCAAAATGCCCGATGGAATGAGGTGTAATACAGTTTTCTTACCACCTACAACCAGTGTATGCCCTGCGTTATGTCCACCTTGATAGCGAACCACTGCAGCTGCTTGATCAGTGAGCAGGTCGACGATCTTTCCTTTACCTTCGTCGCCCCATTGGGTACCGAGTACCACAACATTTTTGCCCATAATAGCCTCATTACATCATATTGTTAAAATCACAAATCTATTTAACCATTAAACAGATTCAATTTTTTGAATTACCCACTGACCACCTTGATACACCAATTGATGCGTTGCAGAGGGAACAGAATTTAAAGTGTCATTGCCTAATAACTGTACAACAGATAAGCCATCTTGTCGTGCCTGCTGAATTGCATCAAGCAGCTCCACATCCGTGCCTGCAGGTGCGACAACAGTTTCAAGTGTTTTAAATTGACCTGCGCACAGCGCATATAAGTCACAACTAAAACCAGTGGCAGGGCGTGCACGACCAAAGTGCTCACCAATCCCATCATAGCGTCCGCCTTGGGCCAAAGGTTGAGCACGGTTAGGCACATAAACAGCATACATTAACCCAGTATGATAATGATAACTACGTAGCTCAACCACATCTAAGCCAATCGACAAATGTGGCCAACGCAAACGTATCTCAGACACGGTTGTTTTTAAGCTATTTAATGCCGCATTGAAATCAGGATCATTCAAAAGGTCTTGGCTTAAATGGGTTTCTAAAGCCACTAAATCGCCTGAATAACGACCTAATATATAAAAATCATTGCCATGTGGTAATGACTGCGTTAATTCTTCGAGTTCAGGAAGTGCTTTACGTTGATATAAATCATGTAACACACGTTCGTTATTTTTATCAAGTTGTGCATAACGCACTAGACTCTTAAACAGTCCAACATGACCTAAATCTAAATGGGTTTGGTCAATCGCAAATGTGGCATGTAACAGCCCAAGCATCACATCAATCATTTCCACATCGGCTGCAATACTTGCATGTCCATATAACTCAGCACCCAATTGTAATGGTGTCCGAGATGGGCTTGAATTTTGCGGCTGTGTATGAAGAACGGTGCCAGAATAACAATAGCGTGCAACCCCTTCAACAGGGTAAACATGGGCATCAATACGAGCAACTTGCGGCGTCATGTCAGCACGAATACCGAGTAATCGGCCAGACATTTGGTCAATCACTTTAAAGCTGACCAAGTCTAAATCTTGATTGGCTTCAGACAGTGAAGACAATGATTCGGTATATTCAATAAATGGTGTATAGACCAATTGATAACCGCGACTTGCAAAAAAATCTAATGACTGTCGACGAAGTGACTCAATGACTTGCGCTTGTTCTGGTAATACATCTGCTACCCCATCCGGTAACAGCCAAGTCTCTGAAATCGGCATGCTTTCAACCTAAATCTAATCAACGCAAAAATAATTCACATAAAAAAATCGGGATGCGCCCGATTGCAGCTCAGTGTAGCATGATCTTTTTTGCTGTGCATCTTGGAATTTGACAAATTTTATCTTCAATCCAAGCCACATCTTTAAAAACATCATCTTGATTAAATAGGTAATGCTGTCGTGTATTTTACTTTTTGCAGTGGAATTTCTGTTTTGATATTTTGAATTCCTGAGATCTTATTCAAATGCTGAATTTGAAATTTACGATACGCTTCTAAATCTGCTGTAACAATACGCAAGAAAAAATCACAATCCCCTGCCATCAATTGGCATTCAACCACTTCAGGTAAGTGCTGTATCGCATCCATAAATTGATTGACTGTTTTTTTATCTTGTTCTTTAAGCCAAATACGGGCAAACACCATTAAGCCAAGATCAACTTTAATTGGGTCAACCAATGCTACATAACCTTGGATAACACCACTGTCTTCAAGTTGTTTTACACGGCGTAAACAAGGCGATGCTGACAAACCCACTTGTTGTGCAAGCTCGTTATTGGCTAAGCGACCATCCTGCTGCAATACGGTTAAAATTCGTTTATCAATCTGATCCATACCCACCTCTTACGCTATAAAATGCCAAATTAAGTTACTAAATCATTATATAATACCAATATATGGTTTATAGAGTTATTTTTTAGCAACCTATTCTCTAATACAAAGCATAAAATACCAATAGAATATTTCACTGTAAAATACCATGTCATTTTCCAAAAATACAACAGAAATGCAATATCAAACTGATGATATGTATGACTTTAAACAAGGCATTAAAGCCTCTATTCCTGTACTTTTAGGCATTATTCCATTTGCATTAATTTTAGGTGCTCAAGCATCACAAAAAGGCTTATCTTTACTTGAAATCCCGCTTTTAACTGGCTTAAATTTTGCAGGCGGTTCTGAATTTGCCATTTTGCAAGCTTGGACCAATCCACCACAACTGATGATCTTGGTTTTTATTACTTTTTTAGTCAATAGTCGTCATTTAGTCATGGGCGCAAGTTTAGTGTCTTATTTAAAACACTTACCGAATAAAAAAGTTTATCCGGCTTTATTTTTTATGTGTGATGAAAGCTGGGCCATGAGTTTGGCAGATGCACAAAAAAGAAAACACCTTGAACCTAAAGATGCATTTAACTTGTCATTTTATAGCGGGATTTGCTTTTCAATTTATATTATGTGGGTAGTGTTTACAGCACTTGGTGGTGCCATCGGACCATTATTTGGTGACCTTGCACGCCTTGGCTTTGATATGGCTTTTCCTGCTGTCTTTTTGGTGCTGTTACGCAGCATGTGGTGCAATGTTCATGATGCCATTCCGTGGGGCGCAAGTTTAATTGCAGCGATAGGCGCTTACTTATACTTCCCATCAGGATGGCATATCCCAATTGGTGCAGTGGTTGGTATGATCACTGCTGTTTTAATGACAGGAGATGACGACGAATGATTCATTTAGACACTGTTATTGCCATTTTAGTCGTCGCATTAACCACTTATTCCACGCGTGTTTTGGGTTATATGCTACTCAAACACCGTACATTATCGCCACGACAAAAAAAGGTACTTGATATCGTACCCGGGTGTGTACTTATTTCTGTACTTGCACCGTATTTTGTACCTCACAGCTGGGTTGACTTGCTCGCGATTACCGCAACATTCATTGTCTCTATTCGCTTTTCTCTACTACCTGCAGTTGTCCTGAGTATGCTGTCTACAGCATTATTACGTATGACAATTTAAATCGAAATATTTGCAGTGTCTAAGAAGGCACTGCAAATGATTCGCATAAATCCAATAACCGATTGGCATAACCCCACTCATTATCATACCAAGCAAATACTTTGGCTTGTCGTCCAACCACCATGGTCTGCGTTAAATCAACAATTAAAGAATGCGGCAAATGATTAAAGTCACTCGACACCAATTCAGCTTGAGTACACGCCATAATGTGTTGGTATTCTTGTGCTGCTGCACGCATAAACACATCATGTAATGCATTCACTGAAATGTCTTGCTGAGCAATAAAAGTAAAATCTATTGCAGCCACATTTAAAGTCGGAACTCGAATAGAATAGCCTTGAATACGATGTTCCATTTTAGGCATCACACGTTTTAATGCCCCAATGGCACTCGATGTGGTTGGAATAAAATTATGTCCTGACGCACGAGCACGCCTTAAATCACGATGTGCATGATCCAATACCGCTTGGTCTGTAGTCACCGCATGAATTTCAGTCATTAAGCCGCTTTCAATGCCAAAATGATCATCAAGAATTTTGACCAACGGCACCAATGCCTGTGTGGTACATGACACACTTGAAATAATTCGATCAGAAGCTTTCACCTCATGATGATTCACACCATATACAATTGCAGCATCAACACGGTCAAATGGTGCCGCACCAATAATGACACGCTGAGCACCGGCTGTAATATGTTGTGATGCCGCAGCATAAGAGCGGAATAATCCGGTACATTCCAATACAACATCAATGTCTAAACGCCCCCAAGGCAATTGGCTTGGATCAGCATCTTGAAGAACTTCAATGGTTAATTGGCGTGTTTGATCTTCAATCTTTAAAAACTGGCGATGGTCTTTTACAACCACATCCACCTGCGCACGAAAAGTACCATGTGTTGAATCATACTTTAACAAATGCGCTAATGTATGAATATTAGACACATCATTGATTGCAACAATTGTAGATTCAAATTGGGTGCTATGTTCAAACCATGCACGCACTACATTACGTCCAATTCGTCCAAAGCCATTAATGCCAATGCGTTGCATGCCCCATCCTTTTCATAATTCTGAGATAAAATAATGTTTATGTTAATTGAAGTTTACAGTTTGTGAATAACCTTAGCGATTATTGTCACATTTATATGCGTTTAACTGCAAAATCATTGGTCATAGTGTGATTTTTCGCTATACTTCAAAGCTTTGAAATTTAACGATTGAACCACCAAATCAAGCATTGTACAAATAAAGTTTTGATTGGCAATCTTATTAAACCAAATGGAGTGACTTGTTGTGAGTACACGTGTTATGACGTCCGCTGAAATTCGTGAAGCCTTTTTGCACTTTTTTGAAACTAAAGGGCATACACGCGTTGCATCGAGTTCTCTCGTTCCCGCGAATGATCCAACCTTGCTATTTAATAATGCAGGGATGAATCAATTTAAAGATTGTCTACTTGGTTTAGAAGATCGTGGCTATGTCCGTGCCACTTCAGCACAAAAATGCGTCCGCGCAGGTGGTAAGCACAATGACTTAGACAATGTAGGTTATACAGCACGCCATCATACTTTCTTTGAAATGCTTGGAAACTTTTCATTTGGTGATTACTTTAAACGTGAAGCCATTGGTTTTGCATGGGAATTTTTAACTACTGCTTTAGCACTGCCTAAAGATCGTCTTTATGTCACCATTTACCATACCGATGATGAAGCATTTGATATTTGGAACAAAGACATTGGTTTAGCGCCTGAACGTATTATCCGTATTGGTGACAACAAAGGCGGACCATATGCATCAGATAACTTTTGGGCAATGGGTGATACAGGTCCTTGTGGACCATGTTCGGAAATATTTTATGACCACGGCGAACACATTTGGGGTGGTCTACCTGGCTCACCGGAAGAAGATGGCGACCGCTTTATTGAAATTTGGAACAACGTATTTATGCAGTTTAACCGAACTGCTGATGGGCAACTTGAACCGCTCCCTGCACCATCTGTCGATACAGGAATGGGATTAGAGCGTATTTCTGCCATCTTACAACATGTCAATTCAAACTATGATATTGACCTGTTCAAACATTTAATTACTCATGCAGCACAAATTGTTGGTGTCGAAAACCAAGACCAACCATCATTACGTGTTATTGCAGACCATGCACGTTCATGCAGCTTTTTAATTGCTGACGGTGTCACACCTGGTAATGAAGGTCGTGGCTATGTATTACGCCGTATTATCCGCCGTGCTATTCGTCATGGTCACAAGTTAGGCGCAACAGGTACATTCTTCTATCAAATGTTACAGCCATTAACTGATGTGATGGGTGATGCCTACCCTCAATTAATGGAGAGTCGTGAGCGTATTGAAGCCGCATTAATTAAAGAAGAAGAACAGTTTGCTAAAACCTTAGAGCAAGGTTTAAAAGTACTTGAACACGAATTAACACAAATTCAAGGCACTGTGATTCCTGGTGCTGTGGTATTTAAGCTATATGACACATATGGTTTCCCTGCAGATTTAACAGCAGATATTGCACGTGAGCGTGACTTAACTATTGATGAAGCAGGCTTTGAAACTGAAATGTCTGCACAGCGTCAACGCGCACGTGATGCTGGAAAATTCAGTGTAGATTACAACAGCATTGTTAAAGTCGACACAGCCACAACCTTTGAAGGTTATCAATCAACCCAAGGTGAAAGCCAAATCATCGCGATCTATAAAGATGGTAAAGCTGTGACTGAACTGTCTGAGGGTGATGAAGCACTTATCGTTTTAAACAAAACTCCGTTTTATGCAGAAAGTGGTGGTCAAGTTGGTGACACAGGTACACTGAAAAATGATACAGGTATTTTTGAAGTCAATGACACACAAAAATCAGGTCATGCATTTATTCATCAAGGTGTTGTAACCGTTGGACAACTGAGTATTAACCAAGCGGTTGCTGCACGTGTAGATCATGAATTACGTGCTGCGATTTCAAAACATCACTCAGCAACCCATTTATTACATGCTGCGTTAAGAGAAGTACTTGGTACACATGTAACGCAAAAAGGTTCATTGGTTGCCTCTAATATCTTACGCTTTGACTTTTCACACGAACAACCTGTCACTTTTGACGAGATTCAACGTATCGAACGTTTAGTCAATCGTGAAGTTATTGCCAATACAGCCGTGATCACTGAGGTTTTAGATATTGAAACCGCAAAAACCAAAGGTGCAATGATGCTTTTTGGTGAAAAATATGGTGAGACTGTCCGTGTACTCACGATGGGTACGGTCCAAGATGAACGTCCATTCTCAGTTGAGCTATGCGGTGGTATTCATGTCGAGCGTACTGGTGAAATTGGTTTAATCAAAATCACTTCAGAAAGTGGTGTTGCAGCTGGTGTACGCCGTATAGAAGCTGTCACAGGTTTAAATGCATTGAATGCAGTGCAAAAAACTGACACGACGCTACAACAAATTAACACCTTATTAAAAGCACAAAAAGATCAAACGCTTGAAAAAGTCAATGCAGCTGTTGAGCATAGTCATCAATTGCAAAAGCAAATTGAGCAGCTCAATCAAAAACTGGCGAATTTACAAGCTGTTGAGCTATTAAACCAAGTCAAAGAGATTCAAGGTCGTGCGACTTTAGTCGCAACACTGCAAAATATGGACGCAAAATCACTGCGCCATTTACATGACAGTGTAAAATCGAAGCTTGATAATGCTGTGATTGTGTTCGCAGGGATACAAGATGACAAAGTTAGCTTGTTAGCCTCTGTGGCACAATCTTTGACAGCAACGTTAAAAGCAGGCGACATCATCAAGCATCTCAGCACTGAGCTGGGCGGTAAAGGTGGTGGGAAACCTGACTTAGCACAAGGTGGCGCGCCACTCAACGAGAAGTTTGATCAAGTGATTGCAGCACTACCTGCTTGGCTTGAAACTCACTAAACTTCAATTTTGTGTAATTGACCGACCCTAAATGCCTCTTAGGGTCATGGCTTATATGGAATCATTATGGCATTAATCGTTCAAAAATATGGTGGTACTTCAATGGGGACACCTGAGCGCATTTTAAATGTAGCTCACCGTGTAAAGCGTTGGCACGATCACGGTCACAAAATTGTAATTGTTGTTTCAGCAATGAGCGGAGAAACCAACCGTTTACTTGCGCTTGCAAAAGCAATTACCGCAACCCCTGAACCTCGTGAACTTGATCAAATGGTTTCGACCGGTGAACAAGTTACGATTTCCATGCTAGCCATGGCACTCAATTCAATTGGTGTGCAAGCTAAATCATATACTGGACGTCAAGTTGGTATTAAAACTGACAACTCATTTACCAAAGCACGCATTGAATCTATTGATACTGATGTAATGACTACGGACTTAAATGAGGGCAAAGTGATTGTTGTAGCTGGCTTCCAAGGTATTGATGCTGTGGGTAATACCACAACATTAGGTCGTGGTGGTTCAGATACCACAGGTGTTGCCCTTGCAGCAGCATTAAAAGCAGACGAATGTCAAATTTATACTGATGTGGATGGTGTATATACCACAGATCCACGTGTCGTATCTAAAGCGAAAAAAATTGACCGAATTTCTTTTGAAGAAATGCTAGAAATGGCATCATTAGGTTCTAAAGTATTACAAATTCGCTCTGTCGAATTTGCGGGGAAATACCAAGTACCATTACGTGTATTATCAAGTTTTGATAATGACAACGATGGCGCATTTGACGAAGACTTTAAACAAAACGTGGGTACATTAATTACTACTGAGGCAGCACATAATATGGAACAACCGATCATTTCAGGCATTGCATTTAACCGTGACGAAGCGAAACTGACTATTCTAGGTGTTCCTGATGAGCCAGGTATCGCGTCTAAAATCTTATCGCCAATCAGTGCAGCCAATATTGAAGTAGATATGATTGTACAAAACATCGAAGAAGATGGTACAACCGATTTTACATTCACTGTGAACCGTGCTGATTTTGCCAAAGCAAAACATATTCTTGATGATATCTCAACAACCATTAAAGCACGCGAAGTGGCTGGTCGTGAAGATATTGTAAAAGTGTCTATCGTGGGTGTGGGTATGCGTTCGCATGCTGGGGTTGCAAGTAAAATGTTTACTGCACTTGCTGAAGAAGGCATTAATATTTTAATGATTTCAACATCAGAAATTAAAGTATCTGTTTTAATTGATGAGAATTATTTAGAGCTTGCAGTACGTTGTTTACACACCGCTTTCGGTCTTGACCGTGAACATGGTGAAAGCAGCGCACGCGCATAATCTTAAAATATTTTATCTAAATCTGAAATAAATTTTGAGCCACTCTATTTTATATAAAGTGGCTCTGTTATATTAGATGGTATATTTTTAGGAATACGACTGAAACCAATGTATATCCATTCCCTATGGGTATCTGGTGTTTTCTATTGTTCCTTATGGTCGTGGTTCACTTTTTGCGTATTTTAAAAAATAAGTAAAAATAACTGCAGGTTTAGCGCTTAGCAAGGAGATAAACATTCTGACTCGACGTGTCGGAGAAACTTTAATGATTGGGGATCAAGTCAGTGTGACAGTGCTTGGTGTAAAAGGTAACCAAGTCCGCATTGGTGTGAATGCGCCTAAAGAAGTTTCTGTACATCGTGAAGAAATTTATCAACGCATTCAACATGAAAGAGCAATGCATGAACATCTTCAACAGATTGATCAAGAGTACCAGCCTTCTTTTTATGATGATGGTAATCAAAACAAATTTAACCGATAACTTCTGCATAGAATAATTATCTAGGTTAAATATTAAAAGCGACGATTAAGCGTCGCTTTTAATATGTTGAGCTGCTTGAAATTCCTCATGCGCTTTTTTAACAGGCTTGTAGCTATACCGATGTTCAGGTATAACACCATGCTCAGCCATTGCAAGCAAATGGGCTTTTGTAGGATAGCCCTTATGCTTTGCAAAACCATAAGCTGGATATTGCTGATCTAATAACACCATTTGCCGATCACGGGTTACTTTGGCTAAAATACTCGCTGCACTGATTTCCTGATGCAAAAAGTCACCATTAATAATGGCTTCACACGTAACATCAAGATCTTTAATACAATGATTTCCATCAACACGCACCAATTCAGGTGTGATAGTTAAACCAGCGACCGCACGGCGCATTGCTAAAAAAGTCGCTTGTAAAATATTCAGCTCATCAATTTCAAGGTGTGATGCTTCCGCAACAGACCATGCCAATGCTTTTTGCTGAATTTCAATGAAAAGTTGCTCTCTTTTCTTTTCAGTTAACTTTTTAGAATCATTTAATCCAACAATCGGCTGATTTGGATCTAAAATGACAGCAGCAGCCACAACAGAGCCCACTAAAGGACCACGTCCTGCTTCATCTACCCCAGCTATTCGCATTATTTACTGACTTCAGCTAAACATGTGGTAATGGTTTTATCAATTGCTTTAGCAGCAATTTGTGTCCGCGCTTGAGTATTAAATGCAGCATTTGCAAGATCTACAGCCGTCACGCTCTCTGGTGCTTTATCACTGACACAACCACATACTTTTGTTTGTACATTTTGTTGTTGTTCTGACGTCATGGCTTGGCTTGCTGTTTTCCAAATGGTCATATTATTAAGTTCATTGACACATTTTGCATTTACAGCCATTTTTAACGCAGATACACCCAATTGTTGAGTTGTACTTTGACCACCAGCTGGAGTGCTCGCTGCACCATCACCACCTGTTGCACATGCAGACAACATCATAACCAAAGGGCATAAAATCAAAATTTTTTTCAACATAATTCCATTACTCAAACTTATATATTTATAAAGAGTATTGTGCACACATCATTTTAATAAAGTATTTCGATATGTATCTCAATGCTCATATTTAAAGCAAATATTCATGACGATGTTTAGTTTTTGTAGTACCCGTAACAATTAATGTATTTTATGTTAATTACATTGTGATTAAAGCCACTATTTATACATAAAAAAATCTGGTGAGTTTAATCACCAGATTTTGATACACACTTAACTGATACGTTGAATGTGCTCTATCCAATGTTGCTTTGTCGCCAAAGGAAGAAACGATGCTTCAAATGAATTGATCGCAAGTTGCTTTAGATCTGTTTCATTTAAATCTAATGCTTGTGTAATGGCTTCAAAATTATCATTCATATAACCACCAAAATATGCAGGATCATCTGAATTAACAGTCACACACAGCCCTTTCTCAAGCAATCGTTTAATATTATGTGATTCCATTTCATCAATGACACGAAGCTTCAAATTGCTTAATGGACATACTGTCAATGGCATTCGATCACGAATCAAACGCGCCATCAGCTCAGGATCTTCTTCTGAGCGTACCCCATGATCAATACGATTCACATGTAATTGATCTAAAGCTTCCCACACATACTCTGCAGGACCTTCTTCACCAGCATGAGCAACAATTAAAAATCCTGCCTCACGCGCTTGTGCAAATACACGAGCAAACTTAGATGGTGGATGACCAAGTTCACTTGAGTCAAGTCCAACACCAATGATATGTGATTGAAATGGCAATGCTTGTTCTAGGGTTTTAAATGCCTCTTCTTCTGACAAATGACGTAAAAAGCACATAATTAATTCAGAACTAATTTCTAATTGTGCTTGAGCATCATCACATGCACGCACAATGCCTTGAATGATTGTTTCAAAGTGAACGCCACGTGCTGTATGCGTTTGTGGATCAAAAAAGATTTCAGTGTGTACAACATGATCTTCTTTACACTTTTTGAAATATGCCCATGTTAAATCATAGAAATCTTGCTCAAACAGTAATGCATTTGCACCTGCATAATAAATATCTAAGAAAGATTGTAAGTTATAAAAGTCATATGCGGCTTTAACCTCTTCAACACTCTTATATGGAATATTGACTTTATTACGCTGTGCAATTTCAAACATGAGCTCAGGCTCGAACGTTCCTTCAATATGCACATGCAATTCAGCTTTCGGCAATGCACGGATTAAATTAGATTGGCTCATGTAAGCTCCCGCTTATCTTTCATAATAAAAAAGGGTGTAAATTAATTACACCCTTGTTAACTTCATGGTGTTAGTTAGCCACCAAATAATGCAAATTTCAAGACCCATAGTCCAGCAATAATCCATGCCATCCAGTGCACAGAAGCAGCTTTACCTGTAAGTAATTTAATGACCGCATAGCTGATAAATCCAACTGCAATACCGTCTGCAATCGAATATGTAAATGGCATGAAAACAATTGTTAGAAAGGCCGGTACAGCTTCCGTAATATCTTCCCAATCAATTTTAGTGATGCCTTGGATCATGAGCACAGCAACAAATAAAAGTGCAGGCGCCGTTGCAAAAGCAGGTACTGATTGTGCGAGTGGTGATAAGAATAAACAACCTAAAAATAACACAGCAACAACAACAGCAGTTAATCCTGTACGCCCACCAGCCGCGACACCAGATGCTGATTCAATATATGGTGTTGTTGATGAAGTTCCCATAGCAGCACCAGCAACAATCGCTGTTGAATCTGCCATTAATACTTTTTTCAAGCGTGGGATTTCACCATCATCTTTAATAATGCCTGCGCGGTGTGCAACACCAACCAATGTCCCTGTAGAATCAAATAAATCAACCAAGAAAAAGACAAAAATGACACCAATCATGGTCGCAGTAAATAGACCTGAAAAATCCATTTGTAAGAATGTTGGGGCAACAGATGGAATTGCGCCAATCACACCTTTAAACTCATTTAAGCCCATTAACGTTGCAATTACTGTAATAATGAGAATACTGATAATAATTGCACCACGTACACGGAATTGATGCAAAGCAACAGTCAAAAACAGCCCAAGCATCGCAAGCAGTGCTTTCGGATCTTTAATATCGCCTAATCCTACTGTAGTTGCTTGATTAGCAACAATGATGCCGGCATTTTTTAAAGCAACAAGCGCCAAAAAGAGTCCAATACCACCGCCAATCGCAAATTTTAATGACAATGGAATTGCATTCACAATTAATTCACGTACACGTACCAAGCTAATTACAATAAACACAATCCCTGACATGAACACAGCAGCAAGTGCAGTTTGCCAAGGAATATTCATTCCTAAACAGACAGAATAAGCAAAGTAAGCATTTAACCCCATGCCTGGCGCCAATGCGATTGGGTAATTTGCAAGAAGCCCCATCACCAAACAGCCAGTCGCTGCAGCAATACATGTCGCAACAAACACAGCACCATGATCCATACCTGTTGCAGATAAAATCAATGGGTTAACAATAATGATATAACACATGGTTAAAAAAGTAGTTAACCCTGCGATCGCTTCAGTTTTCACGGAAGTATTGTTATCTTTTAATTTAAAAAGACGCTCAAATAAACCATGAGAAGATTGAGGAGTCGCCATACAAAAGCCTCTGTTAAATATTTCACTTGCTCAGTGTTGCGCTGTCTTTTATGCTAAAGGCAGCATACAGCCTGAGAATACATCCATTTCGTTGCGCAATTTAAAGCAAGAATAATGCCACCTAAGACAAACCATGCGTTTTATTGCGAATTCACTGATAATTTCGTGTACATATAGCAAAACTCATTGCCACCTAACGCAAGCTATAAAACAGTGTATAGCGGTCATTTGGTCATTGATTTTGGCAGTAGATGTATTACTTTTGTTATCATACCATAAGTCTATTCACGGTATAAAAAGTCTAAAATCAGCCTATTTAAAATAGCCTTATATTTCAGTAATTTATTGTGAATGAGTTTTTTAGATTATTTCTTCAATTGCGCAAATGTTACCCGATCATTGCCTGCATAATCAGGAATTGTTTCAATTGAAGAAAAACCGGCCGATAAAAAAATATCTTGTACAGCATGTTTTTGATCATAACCATGTTCAATCACAAGCCAACCATTTTGCGTTAACCAATCTACAGCTTGGGTAATAATGGTTTGAATATCTGCTAAGCCATTCCCGACACTGACCAGTGCACGAGATGGCTCTGCGGTGAGTTGCAATAAATGTTGATCATTCTCTGCAATATAAGGTGGGTTTGATACAATTAAATCAAATTGTTGTTTAGGAATCTGCGCATACCATTCGCTGCATATAAACTGTACATGACTTAATTGATGACGAAGGGCATTTTCTTTTGCGACATTAAGCGTAGGCAGATAAATATCAGTGGCTAAAATGGACCATTTGGGGTATTCACTTGCTAAAGCCAATGCAATCGCGCCTGTTCCTGTCCCTAAGTCTAAAACAGAAATCCCTTCGTTATCTAAAGATAAGCCAAGCACCGTTTCAATCAATACCTCAGTATCAGGTCTTGGTACTAAAGTATCTTTTGTGACTTTAAGATCAAGCGTCCAAAATGGCTGCGTTCCTAAAATATAAGCAATCGGTTCATGCTGAGATAAGCGCATTAATCCATCTAAATACGCAACTCGTTCAGACTCCGTCAATTCACGATTAGTTGAAAGTTTTAATTCAAGCGCATTCACATCAAGAAGATGGCTCAGCAGCCATATTGCTTCTTGACGCTCATAACTATCCGGCTGACCACAAAGCGCCAAAGCCTGTGCTACATCCATCATTAACCACCGTTTTGCTGAGCAATCATCGCCAATTGATCCGCTTGATATTCACGATGTAAACTGTCTAACAATTCAGTTAAGTCACCCTCGACAATGGCATCTAACTTATATAGCGTTAAATTGATACGATGATCTGTCATACGCCCTTGCGGATAGTTATAAGTACGAATTCGTTCTGAACGATCGCCTGAACCAACCAAATCACGGCGCATTTCTGATGTTGCACTTTCCTGAGCTTGTTTTTTTGCATTTTCTAAACGAGATGCCAGCAATGCCAAAGCTTTTGCTTTATTTTTATGCTGTGAACGCTCTTCTTGGCATTCAACAACGACACCTGATGGAATATGGGTAATTCGTACTGCAGAATCTGTTTTGTTGATATGCTGACCACCTGCACCTGAGGCACGATAGGTATCAATTCTCAAATCTGAGTTATTAATTTCAACTGTTGTATCTATGTCCACCTCAGGTAAGATCGCCACGGTACATGCAGATGTATGGACTCGCCCTTGTGACTCTGTTGCAGGCACACGCTGTACACGGTGTGCTCCACTTTCAAATTTCAAGCGACCGTAAACGCCTTCGCCATTTACACGGCAAATAATTTCTTTATAACCACCATGTTCACCTTCATTTTCAGATAAAATTTCAATACGCCAGCCTTGCGTTTCAGCAAATTTACTGTACATACGGAATAAATCACCTGAGAAAATTGCAGCTTCATCACCACCAGTTCCCGCTCTAATCTCTAAATAAGCTGCATTAGCATCATTTGGGTCTTTCGGAATCATTAAAATATTTAATTGTTCTTCTAAATCTTTTAATAGATTTTGATTTTCACGGATTTCTTCTTGTGCCATTTCCTTAAAATCAGGATCACCAAGCATAGTTTCAGCGGTAACAATGTCTTCTTCAGCTTGACGATACTTATTCCAAAAGCTAGTCAATTCTGTTAAATCATTGTGCTCACGTGACAACTGACGAAAACGTTTATTATCAGAAATGACTTCAACATCAGCGAGCAATGCTGTCAGCTCTTCATATCTATCAGAAAGTTGCTCTAAACGCAGACGTAACGACTCTTTCATCTTTAACCATTCTCAAATAAAAAGACCAAACAGCACCATCTGCTGATTGGTAAATAACATAAATTCCGCATAGTCTACCCATGATTGGTCTAAAATCATAGAAATATCCAAAACACGGCAACATGAAAGATAAAAAGCTTCTGCTGAATCTGATAAAGGAAACACCATTTACCCATTCAAAAAATTAAATAGCAATTGATACAGTCATCTGAATCAGGGTAATGGTATGGGTGATCACTCTCTTGAATTATTTTAAAATTTAAAGTTATAAATATAGGCTTTAATAAGCATGCAATGCTCAGCGGTGTAAATTGTTTTGCGCTAAATTATTTTACTTATCTATCTGATGTACCGCTATACCCTCGTTTTTGCCTGAAAACCAAAATACTAGTAATGACTATGTCATTACAAACTACTATTAAATGCTTTTTTAGACCATGAGTGTTTTAAATACAATGCAAAAAAGAGATTCAAGCTGTGAATAACTTAGGCTATATAGCTTGAATAATATAATTTTTATTACATCTAAAAACAGGTATTTACTACTATGAAGGATGCGATTCTATACCAAGCTTAATACCTTCTATTACGATGGCAATACATCACTATAATGCATTATTACATGCGTTATAGTATAACAAGCTTAATTTCACTCATAATGCAGTAAGATGAAAATAAGCACACGAATCATTACAATATCTTTGCCCATGTTGGCTTTATGGGGTTGTAGTAGTCAGCAAAAAATACAACATGTTCCTGTTACGACAACAGCTTTATCAACTTCACGTACAGCACCAGTGGTTCCACCATCACCTCCAATTTTAAAAGTTGAAACCTCAATTCGCGTACCACCACCCATTGAATATACAACATGGCTTA
Organism: Acinetobacter apis; assembly: GCF_900197575.1. Classification (GTDB taxonomy): domain Bacteria; phylum Pseudomonadota; class Gammaproteobacteria; order Pseudomonadales; family Moraxellaceae; genus Acinetobacter; species Acinetobacter apis. The sequence goes on from NZ_FZLN01000001.1 coordinate 854,154, forward strand.
ATCAAGGTAATCACCGTGTATTGGTTGACAGCTACAAAGCATTTTTACGTCGTGAACAAGCTGATTTTATTGTGCCTGATCATCAAATGTTTCGCTCAGCAAGAGATTGGCAGCAATGTAACTATGCGCAATATGAAGTTCCACCCCAAGAAGTTTGGGCTACAGCTGTACCGACATTAAAGCTACTTGCATATTTGTACAAACAAGGTGTTATTCCAGAAGTCGAAGTCACTTCTAGTTATCGTTCGCCTTTTTTAAATGCTTGTGCAGGTGGTGCAAAATCATCAAGCCATGTAAAAAATTCAGCCATCGATTTTCGAATTGGTGCTGAACAACCTAGCCCACAAGACTATATTCAAATCCAAAAGACTAAATTGGCCTTATGTCGTTTTTGGCAGCAACAAGGTCAGGTCTTTAATATGGGACTAGGCATTTATGAATCAGGTCAAATTCATATTGATACATTAGGGTATCGCACATGGGGTTATGACCATAGTTGGCGCACGTCCCTCTGTGGGGAAATCATTTAAACCTGTGTATGGATAATAGACAATTAAAATTTATTATCCATACTGCTTAGGCTAAATAAATGAGAATTTAGCTTACACGACGATTCAGACCAGTAATCTGTAAAATCCGTGTAGAGATTTCTTCAATTGACATTTCAGTCACATTTAAAAACGGAATGCCTTCCGAAATGAAGATTCCCTCGATCGCACGAAGCTCCATCTGACACTGACTATAGCTTGCATAACGGCTTCCTGCTTTTCGTTCTGTACGAATTGCGACCAAACGATCAGGATCAATCATTAAACCAAATAGCTTTTTTTTATGATCTCTCAAAACTTTTGGCAATCGATTGTCATCTAAGTCTTCTTCTGTAAGCGGATAATTTGCAACACGGATACCAAACTGTAATGACAAATAAATTGCAGTTGGTGTTTTGCCTGAGCGTGAAACACCAATTAAAATAATATCTGCTTTGTCATAGTGGCGTGTTCTTGCACCATCATCATTATCTAAAGCAAAATGAACTGCATCAATTCGTGCTTTATAATGTTCAGTATTGGTCACCGCATGGGTTTGTCCAATTAATTTGGTCGGTGCTGTTTTAAGTTCTTGTTCTAGCTTACTAATCATCCCTTCAAAGACGTCAAGATTAACGGCATTGGCTGTATTGATGACGTCTCGAACATTCGCATCAACCAAAGTATCAAACACCAAAGGCAACTCGCCTTCTTCGTGATAACACGCATTAATCTCTTCAACCACTTTAAGCGCAGCTTCTTCAGATGAAATATATGGGATAATTCGCACATTAAACTTTACGTTTGGAAATTGCGCTAAAAGCGAATGACCCAGTGTTTCTGCAGTAATTGCTGTGCCATCCGAAACAAAAAAAACGCTTCGCTCAAATTGTTGACCTTGATGCATGAAAAAAAACCTCAAATATTTGTCTTAAACCGCTATATTCTTTATAGTAAGCCCCATCTTACATAAGTATTAGTGGCTTAACAGCAAAAAGCCACCAATACTTTGTGTTTTAACTAAAGCAGCGAACAAACAACATACTGCAAAAGTGGAGAAACTACTTTGGAAGCGCACGTAATTGGTTTAGAAAAACTCGGAAAACATGACGTAGAACTTGTAGGTGGGAAAAACTCATCTCTAGGTGAAATGATCAGTCATCTTTCTAATGCAGGTGTATCTGTACCGGGTGGTTTTGCCACTACAGCTTCAGCTTATCGTGAATTTCTTGAACAAAGTGGTTTGAATGCAAAAATTCAAGCTGCTCTTGAAGACTTAGATGTCGACAATATTCAAGCTCTGACGACGACAGGTGCGCAAATTCGCCAGTGGATTATTGAAACACCACTCACGGCACAATTAGAAAAAGAAGTTCGAGAGGCGTTTACTGCCCTGTCAAGCGGAAATCCAGATATTGCAGTTGCAGTACGTTCATCAGCAACTGCTGAAGACTTACCCGATGCATCTTTCGCAGGTCAGCAAGAAACCTTCCTGAATATTCGTGGTATTGATAATATCCTGATCGCTATTAAAGAAGTTTTTGCCTCTTTATTTAACGATCGTGCTATTTCATATCGTGTACACCAAGGCTTTGACCATAAATTAGTGGCATTGTCTGCAGGTATTCAGCGCATGGTACGCTCAGAAACAGGCGCAGCAGGTGTTATGTTTACACTTGATACTGAATCTGGCTTCCGTGATGTCGTATTTATTACATCATCATACGGCTTAGGCGAAATGGTTGTACAGGGTGCGGTTAACCCAGATGAATTTTATTTATCTAAGCCATTACTTAAAAATGAAAAACATGCTGTTGTTCGTCGTAATCTTGGCTCTAAACATCAAAAAATGGTGTATAGCGATGATGCATCAGCAGGTAAATCAGTATCTATCATTGAAGTTGAAAAGCAAGATCGTCTTGAGTTTTCTTTAAATGACCAAGAGCTGCATGAACTTGCAAAACAAGCCATGATCATTGAGCAACATTATGGTGCGCCAATGGATATTGAATGGGCAAAAGATGGCGATGATGGTCGTTTATATATTGTTCAAGCACGTCCTGAAACAGTAAAAAGCCGTCAACATGTAGGCACCATGGAGCGCTACCTGCTTAAAGAAAAAAGCAATGTATTGGCAGAAGGTCGCTCAATTGGACAGCGCATTGGTGCAGGTCGCGTTCGTATCGTGACATCAATCGATGAAATGGATAAAGTACAAGATGGTGATGTTTTAGTCTCTGACATGACAGATCCTGATTGGGAACCAGTCATGAAGCGTGCAGCAGCGATTGTGACGAATCGTGGTGGTAGAACATGTCACGCAGCGATTATTGCACGTGAACTTGGTGTACCTGCCATTGTTGGATGTGGTAATGCAACAGAATTACTGACTGAAGGACAAGAAGTCACTGTATCTTGTGCTGAAGGTGATACCGGCTTTATCTATGAAGGTTTACTGAATTTTGAAATTCAGCGTAATTCAATTGAATCTATGCCTGAGCTGCCATTTAAAGTCATGATGAATGTCGGTAATCCTGATCGTGCATTTGACTTCGCACAAATTCCAAATGCAGGCATTGGCTTAGCACGTTTAGAATTTATCATTAACCGCATGATTGGTGTCCATCCAAAAGCGCTTTTAAACATTGATAGCTTACCACGCGAAACTCGTGCTGCAGTAAATGCACGTACTGCAGGTTATGCTTCAGCAATTGATTTTTATGTTGAAAAATTGGTTGAAGGTATTTCAACACTTGCTTCAGCATTTGCAGATAAGCCTGTCATTGTTCGTATGTCAGACTTCAAATCGAATGAATATGCCAACTTAATTGGTGGTAAATTATACGAGCCTGAAGAAGAAAACCCAATGCTTGGCTTCCGTGGAGCAAGCCGTTATATTTCTGAAAACTTCCGTGACTGCTTCGAACTTGAATGCCGTGCACTGAAAAAAGCCAGAAATGAAATGGGCTTAACCAACATACAAATTATGATTCCATTTGTACGTACCGTCGCTGAAGCTAAACGTGTGATTGAGCTTTTATCTGAAAATGGTTTAAACCGTGGCGAGAATGGTCTAAAAGTTATCATGATGTGTGAATTACCAACCAATGCACTATTGGCTGAGCAATTCCTAGAACATTTTGACGGATTCTCAATCGGTTCAAATGACCTTACTCAATTAACTTTAGGTCTTGACCGTGACTCAGGCATTGTATCGAAAACATTTGATGAGCGTGATGATGCAGTCAAAATTTTACTTTCGATGGCAATCAGTGCCTGCCGTAAAGCCAACAAATACGTTGGTATTTGTGGACAAGGTCCATCAGACCACCCAGATCTAGCGCTTTGGTTGATGGAACAAGGAATTGAATCTGTGTCTTTAAACCCAGACTCTGTGTTAGATACTTGGTTCTTCCTCGCGAACGAACAACCTAAATAACTTTATGTTAGATTAAAAACATGTTAAAAAAGACCCATCAAATGGGTCTTTTTTTATTGAGATTATAGTTTTATGCAAATTTATTTGGCTCGAAACGGTCAACAAGCTGGACCATATACATTAGAGCAACTGAATCAAATGCTCACATCTCAACAAGTGTTATTAACAGATCTCATCTGGCATGAAGGCATGAGTGAATGGAAAACACTGGGTGAAGTCACACATGGACAAGCAAAATATCTTCCTGATGGTGCAGTGGCTGTCGAGCCGATAAATCACTTTAAAAAACCTCAAAATAACCCCTATGTCAAAATCACAGCAAGTCAAGATTCAGCATCAGCCAGTATTCTCAGCCGTGCTATTGCAAAAGGCATAGACATGTTTTTTTGGTTCATTGCATTTGCAATACCAACCTTCTTTTTGAACGAAGGTAATGTAAAGGAACTTGAAAAGCTCTCAAATGGTGCATTTGGCAGTCCAAAGCTTCAAGAACAACTCATGCAAATGATTCCAACTGAAGCTTGGCAGATCATGGGTTTATACATCTTCATCATGCTGGTCATTCAAGCATTTTTGCTTGCAAAACGCGGACAAAGTATTGGTAAGATGCTAACAGGGATTAAAATTGTTGATCAGCAAACAAACCAAATTGTAAACCTTACACGAGTGTTTCTTATTAGAAGTGTTATTTTCATCATTCTCAATCTAGTATTTACACTCATAATTGCTATTATCGATTATGCATTTGTTTTAGGTCAGAAAAAGCAAACGTTACATGATGCTTTGGCTAAGACAAAAGTTGTGAAAGTAAATAAATAATAAATCCAAAAAATCTAAACTCTACATCAGCAATATAAGCCGTTATTTATTATAAAATTTAAGAAGAGAGTGTTTCAGCTGTTTAATTAAAGATAAGTTTAAATACTCTCATTTTAAGGCCCCTAAATGTAGCGTAGATTTAGAATATGAGGCATAATGTCGCATTAGAGTAGCGGTGTCAGATGCTTTTACTGTTAAAGCTGCCGTCACTATGATCGCTATCCCATGATTATGATTAACCGTAAATGGGCTCTTCACCGAGGTTGTAAAATGAGACAAACAATATTAGCTGTATTGTCTTTATCTGCGATAGCTGCACTTTTAACAGGGTGTGGCGGTGATTTAGTACTTCTAAACTCAAAAGGTCCAGTTGCCGAAGGTCTTAGTGGCCTGATGATGACTGCAATCTATCTTATGCTATTGGTCGTTGTTCCATCAATTATCATGGCATTATGGTTTAGTTGGAAATATCGCGCGTCAAATAAAGATGCAGACTATAAGCCGACTTGGGCACATTCAACAGCGATTGAGATCGTTGTTTGGGGTGTTCCTATCATTCTTATTGCTATTTTAGCTTGGATGGCTTGGTGGGGTTCTCACCAATATGATCCGTATCGTCCGCTCGACGCTGAGTCAGACAAAAAAACTCTGGATATTCAAGTTATCGCGGAGCCGTTTAAATGGGTCTTTGTTTATCCTGAGCAAGAAATTGCAACAATTAATGAAGTTCGTTTCCCTGCACAAACTCCAGTGCATTTTCATATTACCTCTGACTTTACAATGAACTCATTCTTCATTCCACAGTTAGCAGGTCAAATTTATGCAATGGCAGGTATGCAAACCCACCTACATGTTTTAGCAAATGAGCCAGGAATCTTCCGCGGTTTTTCTGCAAACTATAGTGGTTACGGATTCTCACAAATGCGCTTTAAAGCACACAGCGTTACCCAACCTGATTTTGATAAATGGGTAAGTGATGTGAAGGCTGGTAAAGGCACCGATGCAAACGCTGATGCAATTCAAACAGGTAACTTAGATTTAGCAGTATTACAGTCAGTTCGTGATGGTGAACGTTCACATCACCAAATTGAAGGTATGTTGTTAGATGCGAAAACACCAAAGCAGCATGAAATTGCCGAAGAAGCTGAACGCTTAGGTCCTTATCCTGATAAGCCAACTCCTGTAACTTACTATTCTTCAGTTGAACCTGATTTATTTAAGAAAGTGATAAATAAATACATGAGTAACTATCATGGTTCGAAAGGTTCTTCTCACGCAAACATGCAACATGCAGCTTCTGCAGGGGAATAAACATGGACATGCTATTATTAGGTAAAATCGGATGGGGTGCCATCCCGAAAGAGCCAATCGTGATTGTAACTGCAATCATGATCGCTTTAGGCGGTTTAGCTTTAGTTGCTGGTCTCACTTACTTTAAAAAGTGGGGATACCTTTGGAGAGAATGGGCTACGTCTGTAGACCATAAGAAAATTGGTATCATGTATCTACTTGTTTCTGTAATCATGTTATTACGTGGTTTCGCAGATGCATTTATGATGCGACTTCAGCTCTTCCTAGCAAGCAATGGAAGTGCAGGTTATTTACATCCTGACCATTATGACCAAATCTTCACAGCCCATGGCGTGATTATGATTTTCTTTGTTGCAATGGGCTTGGTTGTAGGTTTCATGAACGTGATCGTACCATTACAAATTGGTGCGCGTGACGTTGCATTCCCATTATTGAACCAGTTTAGCTTTTGGTTATTCGCAGGTTCTGCGGGCTTAATCATGGTCTCGCTTGTTCTTGGTGAATTTGCTGCTACAGGTTGGTTAGCATACCCTCCTCTATCTGGCATTCAATATTCTCCAGGTGTCGGTGTAGATTACTGGATTTGGGCACTGCAAATTTCAGGTTTAGGTACACTATTAACTGGTGTTAACTTCCTAGTTACCATCATTAAAATGCGTACACCAGGCATGAAATTAATGGATATGCCTATTTTTACTTGGACTGCTTTGTGTACATGTACACTGATTGTCGCAACATTCCCAGTATTAACAGCTACAGTTGCAATGCTAACGCTTGACCGTTACTTCGACTTCCATTTCTTCACAAACGAATTGGGCGGTAGTCCAATGCTTTATGTGAACTTAATTTGGACTTGGGGTCACCCAGAAGTATATATCTTGATTTTACCAGCATTTGGTATTTACTCAGAGATCGTTCCAACGTTCTCACGTAAAGCACTATTTGGCTATAAAACAATGGTATATGCAACAGTTGCAATTGCTGTATTATCCCTAATTGTTTGGTTACACCACTTTTTCACCATGGGTGCTGGCGCAAACGTCAACGCATTCTTTGGTATTATGACCATGATTATTGCAATCCCAACAGGGGTTAAAATCTTCTCGTGGTTATTTACAATGTACAAAGGCCGTATCACCTTTACAACACCAATGCTTTGGACACTAGGCTTCTTAGTGACTTTCGGTATCGGTGGTTTAACAGGTGTATTAATGGCTGTACCACCTGCTGACTTCTTAGTACACAACTCGCTGTTCCTAATTGCTCACTTCCATAACGTAATTATTGGTGGTGTCGTATTCGGTATGCTTGGTGGTATTACTTACTGGTGGCCAAAAATGTTTGGCTGGAAGTTGAACGAAGCATGGGGTAAAGCATCATTTTGGTTATGGTTCTTCGGTTTCTATTTTGCATTTATGCCGCTTTATATCCTAGGTTTCATGGGTATGACACGTCGTTTAAATACATATGACAACCCTGAATGGACACCATATCTAGCGATTGCAATGGTTGGTGCTGTACTCGTTGCACTTGGTATTTTATGTTTCATCATTCAAATTGCTGTGAGCTTCTTACAACGTAAGAACAACATCGACTATACAGGCGATGCTTGGGATGGCCGTACGTTTGAATGGGCAACATCTTCACCTGCACCGTTTTACAACTTTGCATATCTTCCTGATGGCGAACACATTGATCGCTTCTGGTTAGATAAAGAAAATGGTGTTGCATATACTAAGCCAACAAAGTATGAAGATATTCATATGCCAACAAACCGTATTGCTGGTTTTGTAATGGCGATTCTGATTACAGTACTTGGTTTTGGTTTAATTTGGCACATTTGGTGGCTTGCGATTCTTTCTTTTGTAGCAACAATTATTACTTTAATTAATGCTTCAAATACAAAGAAATTAGACTATTACGTTCCTGCTGCTGAAGTAGAGCGTATAGAAAACGAGCGCTTTGCCATTTTAGAAAAACACTTGAAGAAGGACTAAAGATATGGCTGAAGTACTTCATCACGAAAACCATGGCCATGATGAACATCATCACGATGATACAGACATCACCGTCTTTGGTTTTTGGACATACTTGATGAGTGACCTTGTACTTTTTGGTACACTCTTCATTGCTTATATCGTTTTACAATCGCATATTCCGCCAGGAACACCAACGCCACATGAGCTGTTCAGTGAAACCTTAGGCTTTGTTTTAGTTGAAACATTTGCCCTATTGATTTCTTCAGTTACATTTGGATTTGCTGTTCTTGCACGGTATAAGAACAATGCGAAAGGTGTGTTGAATTGGTTGGTTATTACGTGGCTCTTTGGTGCAACATTCATTGGTATGGAGCTTTATGAGTTCCATCATCTAGTGGAAGCTGGCCATGGACCAACGCATAGTGCCTTCTTATCTGCATACTTTACACTCGTGGGTACTCACGGTATCCACGTAGCATCTGGTTTATTATGGATGCTCGTATTGATTCTACAGATCAAGAAACATGGTCTAACGTTAAGAAATACACGTCGTTTAGCGTGTCTCAGCCTATTTTGGCATTTCTTAGATATCGTATGGATCTGTGTATTTAGTGTTGTTTACTTAATGGGAGCTATCTCATGAGTCATGATCACAGTGCCGGTGCATCGCACGGCAGCATCAAGCAATATACGATTGGTTTTATCCTATCCATCATCTTAACGATTTTGCCATTTGGTATGGCAATGTCAGGTGGATTCAGTAAATCAACCTTGCTTGCTGTTGTTGGATTAGCGGGTATCGTTCAAATTTTTGTTCAACTTGTATTCTTTTTACATATGAATGCATCTGAAGAACAACGTTGGAACGTTATCGCATTTCTTTACACTATCTTAACCATCGCAATCTTGTTGATTGGTTCTGTATGGGTAATGAACTACCTCCATTTCAACATGATGCTCTAAACCATATCATGTTGAAAAAGTATATATTCCTGACAAAACCAGGGATTATCTTCGGTAACTTTGTTACGACCTTGGGCGGCTTCTTCTTAGCCGCCCAAGGCTCTATAGATATCCTGTTATTCATTCTCACACTTGTTGGAACAGTACTTGTTGTTGCTTCTGGGTGTGTCGTAAACAACTACATCGATCAAGATATTGACCACAAGATGGAACGGACTCAAAACCGTGCTCTTGTGACAAAAGCAATCAATCCAACTGTTGCCTTAATATTTGCCTTTGTATTGGGTATCCTTGGACTTGGTATTTTATGGATATTTACCAATATCTATGCTTTTGGCTTTGCCATTCTTGGTTTTATTGTTTACGTATTTTTTTACAGTCTATGGTCTAAAAGAACATCAATTCATCAAACTGTGATTGGAAGTATTTCAGGGGCATGCCCTCCTGTGATCGGATACACAGCGGTGAGTCATGAATTTGATGTTGCGGCATTGCTTGTTTTTTTAGCATATGCGTTATGGCAAATGCCTCATTCTTGGGGAATTGCAATTTATCGATTTGATGACTATAAAATTGCAGGCATTCCTATTTTACCTGTTGCACGTTCAATTCAGCGTACAAAAATTGAAAGCTTGATTTATGTCTGCTTATTTACAGCAGTACTCAATGGACTATATTGTTTTCATTACACCAATATTTTCTTTTTAATCATTTTTAATTCGCTGTGCGGCTATTGGATTTATTTGTCAGTCATTGGTTTTAAGGCTGAAAATGACCAACTTTGGGCAAAACGCTACTTTTTATACTCTGTCATTTTAATCACTGCATTAAGTGTAAGCTTTTTATTTAGCTACAATGCTCAAGCACCGCATTTACCTATATTCTGATTTATTATAGGGTGTTGTCATAATCCACCCTATTTTAAACTTATCTAAGTGTCTTTTTTTCTGCTTAACATTCTTGTAAGTTCCTCATATTTACTATATAGTTTCGCTTCGCTTTATGCGACTTACTATCATAGTAAGACTCCTTGCTTTTAAGATACTCTTAGAAGCTGTTTAATCCGTAAGGAGCTGACAATGCGTCACTACGAAATCGTACTTTTGGTACACCCTGACCAGAGCGATCAAGTGGTAGGTATGGTTGAACGCTATATCTCTCACATTAAAGATGCTGAAGGTCAAATTCACCGTTTAGAAGATTGGGGCCGTCGTCAATTGGCATACCCAATTAACAAAATCCATAAAGCACATTATATTTTAATGAACATCGAATGTGGTCAAACTACACTTGATGAGCTAAATGAATTGTTCCGTTACAACGATGCTATTCTTCGTAATGTTGTGATCCGTCGTGATAATGCAATCACTGAAGAATCATTACTTGCGAAAAGTGCTGAAGAAAAGCGTGCTCGCAAAGCACAACGTGAAGAAGCACAATCAGCATCTCAAGAATCTGCTGAAGCTTAAGGAGAACCCACATGGCACGTTTTTACCGTCGTCGCAAGTTCTGTCGCTTTACAGCTGAGAATGTTGCATACATCGATTATAAAGATATTGATACTTTAAAACAGTATATCACTGAAAACGGCAAGATTGTTCCTAGCCGTATCACTGGTACTAAAGCACGTTATCAACGTCAATTAGCGCTTGCTATTAAACAAGCTCGTTTCTTGGCTTTGATTCCGTACACTGACAACCATAAGTGAGGTGAGCTGTGGACGTTATCTTATTACAACGCATTAAAAACCTTGGCAAACTAGGTGATAAAGTTTCTGTGAAAGCAGGTTACGGTCGTAACTACTTAATCCCTCAAGGTCATGCAGTCGCTGCAACTGAAGCTAACACTTCAGCATTTGAAGCTCGTAGAGCTGAATTAGAAAAAGCTGAAGCTGAAGTTCTTTCAGCTGCTCAAGCACGTGCAGATCAATTGAATGAAGTAAATATCGAAATCACTGCGAAAGCGGGTGATGAAGGTAAATTATTTGGTTCAATCGGTACACGTGATATCGCTGATGCATTAACAAGCGCTGGTCTAAATGTTGACCGTGCTGAAGTTCGTTTACCAAATGGCGCTCTTCGTCATACGGGCGAATTCAACATTGTTATTCAATTGCACCACGATGTAACTGCAGACGTTCTAGTAACAATCGTTTCTGAATAAGAACCTGTTCTAGATGTCAAAAAAGAGTATGCATTTGCATACTCTTTTTTTATTTATAAAGCAGACAAAGTACCTTATTGTAACTCCACTCTAGTTTTTAAAAATTTATAACTTTATAATTACAGCGCGTTTCGCGGCTTCTCTTTTGCCTCATTTCTGTTTTCACTTTTTTAATTTTAAGGTTTTTTATGTCTAAGGCGAATGGCCAGGTTTCTACAACGATTTCCCAAAGTGACAATAAAACTCAGGAACCGAATCAACTTAAAGAATTTAGAACACCTCCGCACAATTTATCAATTGAGCAAGCTGTGCTTGCTGCCTTGATGACTGTCGCTGAGTCTTTTGAGCAAGTGAGTGATTTGTTGGTCGAAACAGACTTTTATGCAACACGACACAAATATATTTTTAGAGCAATCGAAAAGCTTGCCCAAGACAATTCACCATATGATGCGGTACTCGTTCATGATTGGTTAGTCAAACAAAGTTTAATTGATGCTATCGGTGGTGAAAACTACTTAATGCAGCTAATGTCAGACTCCCCTTCAAGTTTTTATAACTTAGAAGTATATGCCAATAAAATCAAAGAATTCGCAACGCTTCGGAGCATGATTAAAGTCAGCAATGAAATTTTAACCAATGCTTATGATACCAAAGGGCGCAGCGTTTCAGAAATTCTAGATTTGGCTGAAACCAATATTTTCTCGATTGCCGAGCAACATAGCAGTAATAAAAAAGCTGCAGGTCCTCAGCCCATTACTGCCATTGTATCGAATGTATTTAACAAACTAAGCGAACTCTCACAGCTTGAAGGTAACATTACAGGGCTATCAACTGGATTTATCGAACTTGATAATAAAACATCAGGTATGCAAGCTGGCGATTTGATTATTGTGGCTGCCCGTCCCTCTATGGGTAAAACCACTTTTGCCATGAACTTAATTGAAAGTGTACTGTTTAACTGTGATTTACCAGCCTTGGTTTTTTCTATGGAAATGCCAGCTGACTCACTTGCCATGCGTTTAATTTCTTCATGGGGCAAAGTACACCAAGGGCACTTACGTTCTGGTAAATTAGACAGTGATGAATGGTCAAAAGTGACAGGTACCATTTTACAATTGCAAGAAAAATTTCTCTATATTGATGATTCATCTGCCCTACCACCAACCGAGTTACGGTCTCGGGCACGGCGAATTGCCAAACAACATGATGGTAAAATTGGCTGTATCATGATTGATTATTTACAGCTCATGAAAGTTCCTGGCATGGGAGACAACCGGGTTGGTGAGATTTCAGAAATTTCACGAAGCTTAAAAGCTTTAGCGAAAGAAATGAACTGTCCTGTTATTGCATTATCTCAGCTCAACCGTAGTCTTGAGAATCGTCCAAATAAACGCCCTGTAATGTCTGATCTTCGTGAGTCTGGTGCGATTGAGCAAGATGCGGACTTAATTACCTTTATCTACCGTGATGAAGTCTATAATAAGGAATCTAAAGAAGCAGGTACTGCCGAAATTATTATTGGTAAACAGCGTAATGGTCCAATTGGTACAGTACGTTTAGCATTTGAAGGACAATACACACGCTTTAGTAATTTATCACCTGAGTACTATAACCAGTATGATGATGACGAATAACATCAGATGTTTAATCAGTGGCTTTGACAGTATCACAGCCGAGCCACTGATCAAAAAAATGAAAACGCGATATTCTGCAAACTCTCCATTTATGCTATGTTGAAGCTCTATTATTTTATTTATTCTTTAATTGCTCAGTATGTCATCATCACAAGAAAAAGAAACATCCAATAGCCTGTATCGACAATGGCAAATTCTTTCTTTACTGACCACTGGAAAATGGTTAGGTACTCGCCAACTTCAAGAAAAACTTGAACTTGAAGGTGTTATGGTCAGTTTGAGAACTGTGCAACGTGACCTCAACCAATTGGCACAGCGTTTTCCGATTGAGAATAATAAAGAAACACCACAAGGTTGGCGTTGGCGTGCCAATGCACCGCTACAAAGCTTACCCCATATGACCAGTTCTCAAGCTGTAACATTTATGATGGTTGAAGAACATCTAAAACACTTACTGCCGCCAAGCTTAATTGAAGAAATGAATCCATGGTTTGATTTAGCAAGACATAGCTTATCCTCGCAAAATAATGCCAGACAATGGATTAATCGCGTTCGAATTGTCCCTGCCAGTCAGCCATTAATTCCACCTACTGTTGATAAACAAGCACAACAAGGAATTTACGAGGGCTTACTTCAAGATAGGCAGATCGAATGTCTATACCGTGCAAGAATACATCAAGCTGAAAGCAAAACTTATATTTTAAATCCATTGGGATTGGTACAAAAAGGCGCTGTAATCTATTTAATTTGTACACGTCAAGGTCAATCTGATGTGCAAATTTTTGCATTACACCGCTTTCAATCGACTAAAGTTTTGGAGAGTCGTGCCTTACACCCTATTCATTTTAATATTGACGATTATATTGAATCGGGCGCTTTAGGCTTTCGTGTTGACTTCAATCAACCAACGCAACATGTGATGTTACAGCTCAAAATGGATGAGCGCACAGCACAAATGTTCTATGAGAGTCCACTTAGCACTGATCAACATATTCAAATATTAGATGATGACTTAGTATCTGTTGAAGCCAATGTACCTTTTACATCACAACTGATTTGGTGGTTACGTAGTTTTGGTAAAAAAATCATTGAAATTCAGCCACTCGAAGTCGCTCATGCAGTCTATGAAACAGAGTCATCTTAATATCAGATCTTTAGAGTTAAAAAAGACCTGCTTGAGCAGGTCTTTTTCTTAGTGCAAATTATGCCGTCTTTTTGATTAAGTGGCTTTTACGCACAGTAATCATCACAAGCTGTACTGCTGCAGGTGTAACCCCTGGAATACGCATGGCTTGTGCTAAAGTTTCAGGACGCACGTTTTCAAGCTTTTGGGTAATTTCTCTTGATAATCCAGATACTTTACTATATTCAAAGTCTGCTGGTATTTTTGTTTCTTCCAAACGTTTTAACTGTGCAACATCTTCTTGTTGACGGTCAATATACCCTGCATATTTTACTGCAATTTCAATTTGCTCACCAATTTGCTCAGTGACTGTTGAATCTGTAAGTTCAGCAATCTCAGCAAAAGTAATTTTTGGACGTTTTAGTAAATCAATCGCACTACATTCTTTACTTAAATCTGCACCTGTCATCTCAACAAATTTTTTGCCAAGTGGATTATTTGGTGCTGCCCATAAATTCTTTAAGCGTGCTGTTTCAGTTTCTACAGCTTCCATTTTTTCACAGAAACTTGCCCAACGTGCACCATCTACTAAACCAAGCTCACGACCAATCGCAGTTAAACGCTGATCTGCATTGTCTTCACGTAACATCAAGCGATATTCTGCACGTGAAGTAAACATACGGTATGGTTCTTTAGTACCTAAGGTAATTAAATCATCAACAAGGACGCCCATATATGCTTCATCACGCTTTGGTGACCACTGTTCTTGGTCATATGCACGGCGTGCTGCATTTAAACCTGCCAATAACCCTTGCGCTCCTGCCTCTTCATATCCTGTTGTGCCATTAATTTGACCTGCAAAATATAAGTTTTGGATCGCTTTGGTTTCTAATGTTGATTTTAACGCTTGCGGATCAAAGTAGTCATATTCAATTGCATAACCTGGACGCAGAATATGTGCATTTTCCATGCCTCGAATTGAGCGAACAAGTTGTAATTGAATATCAAATGGCAACGATGTTGAAATACCATTTGGATAAAGCTCATGTGTTGTTAAACCTTCAGGCTCAATAAATACCTGATGTGAATCTTTATCTGCAAAGCGGTGGATTTTATCTTCAATTGATGGGCAATAACGTGGCCCTACACCTTCAATCACACCAGTGTACATGGGTGAACGATCTAAACCACTACGAATAATTTCGTGTGTCTGTTCATTGGTATGTGTAATAAAGCAATTGACCTGTTCAGGGTGCATTGATGCATTGCCCATGAATGACATGGTCGGGGATGGAAAATCACCAGGCTGTGCAGTCATGACAGAAAAATCAACTGAACGTGCATCGATACGTGGCGGTGTTCCTGTTTTTAAACGTCCAACAGGCAATTTAAGTTCACGCAAACGATCTGCAAGTGCAATGGCTGGTGGATCACCTGCACGTCCACCACTCGATTGCTGTAACCCAATGTGAATCACGCCGCCAAGGAATGTGCCTGTCGTTAACACCACCGTTTTGGTGTCAAAGCGAATACCCATTTGAGTAATCACCGCTTTAACCACATCGCCTTCAATAATAATATCGTCAGCAGCTTGCTGAAAAATATCTAAATTCGGTTGATTTTCAAGCGTTGCGCGAATGGCCGCTTTATACAAAATTCGGTCTGCTTGAGCTCTTGTTGCTCGTACAGCTGCACCTTTTCTAGAATTCAAAATACGAAATTGAATCCCACTTTGATCTGCAGCAAGTGCCATTGCACCGCCCAAAGCATCAATTTCACGCACAAGATGAGACTTACCAATTCCCCCAATTGCAGGGTTACAGCTCATCTGCCCTAATGTTTCAATATTATGGGTTAAAAGCAAGGTCTGGCGTCCCATACGAGCAGCAGCAAGCGCAGCTTCTGTACCAGCGTGACCACCACCAATAACAATAACATCGTAAACTTTAGGATAATGCATAATATTAGCGTCAAAAATAAAAAAGACCCGATATTATATCAGAGTATCTATCACAAAATAACCATGTTTTAGATCGCGCTACAAATTAATTCTGTATCTCCAAATTAAAACATCGCAGTCGGTCTTTGCTAGGCAAAACACATATCATTAAAACGCAATAGCTAATAAATATATATACATTTGAAGTTGTCATGGACTATGCAATGATTTGATCCTATCAATCTTTTAACGTCATATGGACATGAGCATGCGTTCTACTCACACCCGATCTTGGTTAAAACTGTTACTTATTACAACTGCATCACTCTGCGCTACAGCACCTGTATTTGCTGTGATTCCACAAACAGTTAAATTAGATTACGCATACTATGCACCGACCAGTTTAATTGTGAAAGATCAAAAGCTTTTAGAAAAAGCATTACCCAATACGCGCATTAAATGGGTTTTTAGTCAGGGCAGCAATCGTTCTTTAGAATATTTAAACGGCAACAGTATTGATTTTGCATCAACAGCAGGACTTGCAGCTGTCTTGAACCGTGCCAATGGTAGCCCCATCAAAACCGTGTATATTCAAAGTCAACCTGAATGGACTGCTTTAGTGGTTAGCAAAAATTCACCCTTAAAATCTTTAAAAGACTTAAAAGGAAAGAAAATTGCAGCCACTAAAGGCACTGATCCATTTTTATTTACTTTACAAGCATTAGATACCGTGGGATTAACAAAAAAAGATGTTCAACTGATTCCACTCCAACATCCTGATGGCAAAATTGCATTAGAACGCAATCAAGTCGATGCATGGGCAGGCTTAGACCCTCTTATGGCAGCGGCTCAACTCCAAACAGGTGCACGACTGCTTTATCGCAATGTAGGTTTTAATAGTTATAGCGTGTTAAGTACCAAAGAAAACTTTGCAGCTCAAAGTCCTGAGGTGGTTGAAATTGTTATTAAGGCGTATGAAGATGCCCGTAAATGGGCAAAATCTCATCCAGATCAAACAGCAGCACTGTTAGCAAGAGAGTCTAAATTACCATTGGCTGTGGCCAAATTACAATTGAGTCGAACCAACTTCGAGCAAAACATTCCATCAAGTCTACAAATCAATGCCCTCAAACAGGCGGGCAAAATTTTAACAGAAGAAGGTTTAGTTCGTCCTGGCACACAAGTATCACAAGTGATTGATCAATTAATTGATCCTAAGTTTGCTCAAAAGGTTATTCGCTAAATGTGGTCAAACTCTGTGTTCAAACCTGAGGGTAAAGTCAATACATCATCGACGTATACCTTTAGGTCACAAACTAATTCATGGAAAACCAAATTGAGTACAGGCATAAAAGGGTTAATTTTACCTTTACTCTTGTTAAGCTTAGCTGAAATGACAGTCAGACAAGGATGGATTGCCCCTTACTTACTGCCTGCACCATCTAGTTTATGGCAAACTTTTTTAGAATTACTGCATGCCGATTTATTCAGTCACATTTATATCAGCAGTGTTCGTGTGGGCATTGGTTTTTTCATTGGTAGTGGTTTGGGACTTATTGTTGCGATTGCCGTCGGCTTAAATAAGCATATTGAAGATTATCTTGACCCAACATTGTCTGCAATTAAATCCATTCCAAGTTTGGCTTGGATTCCATTACTGTTACTGTGGCTTGGTATTGATGAAAGTTCAAAACTGACGTTAATTATTATTGGGGCTTTTTTTCCGACGTATACCAACACTGTTGCAGCCATTCAACACGTTGACCCTAAATTAATTGAACTCGGAGTTGCTTATAATTTAAATCGCTTTCAGCGAATTGTTCAAATTATATTGCCTGCAGCATTATCAGGTATTTTAACTGGGGTACGAAACAGCCTGAGCTTATCGTGGATGTTTATGGTGGCTGCAGAATTGATTGCTGCGACTCAAGGGATTGGCTATTTATTAAGTGATGGGCGTGAAACTGCACGGCCAGACATTGTGATTGTTGCCATCTTACTCTTGGCCTTGCTTGGAAAAATGACAGACCTTGGTATGAAAAAACTAGAACAGCATTTACTCAGGTGGCGCTAAATTCAGTACAGTAATTCATCGAATGTTTTTTTAAGCTACTACAGTTCTCGGTGCTTAGATACGATTTTCTGAATACAAAAATAGGAATTTGTGGCATACTATCAAGATATTTTATGGCTGTGATCTTGGTATTTTTTTTATGAATCTTGAGCGAGTGGATTTAAACTTATTGATTTATCTTGATGTCTTGTTGAGAGAAAAAAATGTCACTCGTGCAGCAGAACAATTGGGCGTTACACAGCCTGCAATGAGTAATATTTTGCGTCGATTGCGAACATTATTTAATGATCCGCTTTTGATCCGTTCTTCTGAAGGTATGACCCCGACTGAACGTGCATTAGAATTACAGCCAAGAATACGAGATGCTTTATCTGATTTATCAATGATTTTAGAGCCGCGTACAGATTTTAAACCATATACCAGTACACGTGTTTTTCGAATTATGACCTCAGATTATGCAGAGGCAACGTTAATTCCAAGACTAGTAAAAGCACTACGGGCTGAAGCACCACACGTAGTATTGGATTTTTTAACCCCAAGCGATGTGTCTTATCGAGATATGGAGCAAGGTAAGGTTGATTTAGCCATTAACCGATTTACTGAAATTCCACAAAGTTTCCACCAAGTGCTGGTTTGGCGCGATAGCTTTTCGTGTTTAATTAGCGCTCAGCATCCCCATGTCGAACACTTTAATTTAAAAAATTATTTAGATGCACATCATATTTGGGTCTCTAAAACAGGAATGGGCATTGGATTTGGGGTGAACCCTGAAAAACAATCTGGCTTAGGTTGGATAGACCAAGCATTGGAGCGGATCGGACAAAAACGTAAAATTTCTATTTTTACAAGGCATTATCAAATGCCTGCATTGCTTACGCGTAATGTTGACTTAATTGCCACATTACCAACACGTATAGCAGATTTACAAGCCACTAATCCAGAATTAGTGATTAAAGACCCACCTTTTTACATTCCAGAAATTGAATTAAAAATGGCTTGGTGTCCACTTCTTCATCACCATCCTGCACATCGTTGGTTACGCCAGCTGATTTTATATGTTGCAAGACAAATGGTAGAAGAAGAAAATCGTGAGTATTTAAAGGTAAATACGCATACACATTATTAAGTTTTCTGTCTCTTTTTTCTTACAGTGACGGTTATTTTCTATACCGCACTGTATCTTTTTATGTTACAAAATACCTAATAATGCAAAATTTATAAATACAGGTGCATTGTGAGTTTTTTTCAAAGTATTGTGATCGTTAGTATTCTGATCGCCGCTGGTAGTTTTTTGGCCCTTGCCGAAATTGCACTTGCAGGCGCAAGGAAAGTTAAACTGAAGATCTTGGCAGAATCAGGCGATGAACGCGCACAAAAGGTATTGGACGTTCAAGCGCAATCTGCTGACTTTTTTGCTGCATCCCAAATTGGTTTGAATGCAGTTGGTATTTTAGGCGGGATTATCGGAGAACCTGCATTTCGCTTGGTTTTTCTTGATCTACTAAAACACTTTTTTGATGGCGCATGGATTGAAACTGCCGCCTTTGGTCTATCATTTGTTTTTGTGACCTTAATCTTTATTTTATTTGCTGACTTTATGCCAAAGCGCTTGGCAATGATCGCACCAGAAAAAATTGCGATTGCAGTCATTGTACCCACGTTAATCTATGTCAAAATTTGCTCTCCCTTGGCATGGGTCGTAAATGTTATTACTAACTTGTTGTTTCGTTTGTTTAAAGTGAACACCATTCGTGAAGACAATATTACCTTTGATGATATTGCTGCCGTCATGGAAGCTGGCGCACAAGCAGGTGTATTACTAAAACAAGAACACCATTTTATTGAAAATGTGTTTGAGCTTGAGGAACGTACTGTACCGTCTAGCATGACCACGCGTGAAAATATTGTCTTTTTCACTTTAACTGAATCCGAAGAAAGTATTAAACAAAAATTAGCGCAATACCCATTTTCAAAATTCCTAGTCTGTAACGAAACAATTGATCAAATGATTGGTTATGTTGATGCCAAAGACTTCTTGGTTCGAATTTTGAATAATCAAAAATTGAATCAATTGAACGAATCAACCATTCGCAGTGTGTTAACTATTCCAGACACCCTCACCTTATCAGAACTGCTTGATCGTTTTAGAGCAAGTAAAGAAACATTGGCTGTGGTCATCAATGAATATGCATGGGTGGTCGGTGTCATCAGCTTAAATGACATCATGAGTACGGTCATGGGTGATTGGGTAACCCCTATGGATGAAAATCAGCAGATTATTAAACGTGACCAACATTCATGGTTAATTGAAGGCAGTACACCTATCGAAGACATGAAACATGTTTTAGATATTGATGAAATGCCGGAAGAAGAAAATTATGAAACTGTTGCAGGCTTTATGATGTATAAGCTCAGAAAAGTACCTCGTCCTGCAGATTTCGTTGAATTTAACAATTTTAAATTTGAAGTGGTCGATGTTGATCACTTTAAAATCGACCAGCTCTTGGTCACACGACTTTCTGTGATCAATGAAGATATTTTCATACCAGATAAAAATAAAGATGAAAATAGTTAAAAAAAGGTGCGTTATCGCACCTTTTTTAATGATATAAGACAAATGTCTATTATTTTAACAACAAGTAAATAAATATACTCAAGGTACCCATAACACTAAGGACAGTATTATGCTGACATGGCTAGGCATTATCATGATTGGATGCTTTATGTATCTAATCATGAGTAAGCGTTTAAGTGCACTGACTGCACTCACGATTATCCCCATCCTCTTTGCTGTACTGGCTGCTTTTTTAGGTCACTATATCGATGATTTAAATCATATTCAGTTCGATGCACTCGGCAACATGATGTTAGATGGAATTCAAAAGCTTGCACCAACAGGAATTATGCTTTTGTTTGCCATCATGTATTTTGCACTCATGATTGATACCGGCTTATTTGATCCTCCTGTACAATGGATTTTGGATCGTGTACATGGCGATCCGTTAAAAGTGACATTAGGAACCGTATTATTAACACTGATCGTCTCTTTAGATGGTGATGGTTCAACCACATATATGATTTGTGTTGCAGCAATGTTGCCGCTATTCAAACGCCTGAATATGAACCCACTGATCATGACCTGTTTAATGTTGCTCAGCAGTGGCATTATGAATTTAACGCCTTGGGGTGGCCCAACTGCACGTGCTGCAAGTGCTTTACATGTTGACCCAAGCGAAATATTTGTTGCCATGCTTATTCCTATGGGCATAAGTATTCTGTGGGTTTTTATATTGGCATATGCGTATGGTCGTTATGAGCGAAAAAGATTAGGCATCATTCAATTAAAACAACCTGAACATCAGGTTGAAATTACTGTATCGCAGAACCAAGAAGCACGTCGCCCACATTTAAGAACCATCAATGCCATCTTAACTTTATGTTTAATGATTTCATTGGTGATGGGCTTTTTGCCGATGCCTATTTTATTTATGATTGCCTTTTCTATTGCGCTATGTATTAACTATCCAAGCCTTGAACAACAAAAGGCACGAATTGCAGAACATGCTGATAGCGCATTGGCTGTGGTGAGTTTAATTTTTGCAGCAGGAATTTTTACAGGTATTTTATCAGGGACAGGTATGATTCATGCGATGTCTGAGCAATTTGTACATTCAATGCCAGAATTTCTTGGACCGTATTCTGCACCTGTGACCGCCATTGTGAGTATGCCACTCACCTTTTTTATGTCAAATGATGCATTTTACTATGGCATGTTACCTATTTTATCAGAAGCCGCAACTCATTATGGAGTGACTCCTGTTGAAATGGCACGTGCTTCAATTATTGGACAACCTGTCCATCTACTCTCACCACTTGTGCCATCAACATATTTATTATGTGGGTTGGCAGGTGTCGATTTTGCAGATCATCAACGTTTTACGCTCAAATGGGCGATTGCAACTTGTTTTGTACTGTTATTAAGTGCATTGCTATTTGGCATCATCCCTTTTGCCGTCAGCTAATCCAATTTATCAGCAATAAAAAAACCCTTTATCAATAAAGGGTTTTTTATTTCATATACGCTTAACTGTCTTTACGGCGCATATGCGGAAACAATAATACATCACGAATACTTGCAGCATTTGCAAACAACATGACAAGACGGTCAATCCCAATACCCTGTCCTGCTGTCGGTGGCAAACCATACTCTAAGGCTTCAATAAATTCAGCGTCATAGTGCATTGCTTCGTCATCACCAGCATCTTTTTCTGCCACTTGCGCTTGGAAACGTTCTGCTTGATCAATTGGATCATTCAACTCGCTAAATCCATTTGCTAACTCGCGACCACCAATGAAGAACTCAAAGCGATCTGTAACATGTGGATTATCATCATTACGACGAGCAAGTGGTGATGTTTCTGCAGGGTATTCGGTAATGAATGTAGGTTGACGCAATTGTGTTTCAACAGTTTCTTCAAACACTATTGTCTGCAATCTGCCTAAACCAAAGCCTGGTTTAACTTGCTCTTTCAGTTCGTTTTGAACAAAAGATGCTAAAAACTCACGATCTGCAACATTTTCAGCCGTGAAATTAGGATTATGTTCTAAAATAGCATCAAACATAGAGATTTTTTTGAATGGGCCTTTAAAGCTAAATGTTTCTTCTGCATAAGGCACATCAGTAGAACCTAAGATATCTAACGCTAGCTTTTCTAACATGTTTTCAGTTAGTGCCATTAAATCTTTATAATCTGCATACGCTTGATAAAATTCAATCATCGTAAATTCAGGATTATGACGTGTTGATACACCCTCATTTCTGAAGTTACGGTTAATTTCAAACACACGCTCAAAACCACCAACTACTAAACGTTTAAGATATAATTCTGGCGCAATACGCAGAAATAAATTCATATCTAGTGCATTGTGATGCGTCACAAATGGCTTGGCTGATGCACCACCAGGAATGACATGCATCATTGGTGTTTCAACTTCCATAAAACGCTCAGCAACCAAATACTGACGTATACCTGCGATAACTTGCGCACGGATTTCAAAAGTTTTACGTGTTTCTTCATTCACAATCAGATCTAAATAACGCTTACGATATTTAGCTTCTGTGTCGTTTAAACCATGAAATTTATCTGGCAATGGACGCAATGATTTAGTAAGCAGTTCAAATGTTTGTAAATGAACATATAAATCGCCTTTACCAGAACGCCCGATATATCCAGTGGCTGCCACAATATCGCCCAAATCAAGCGCTTTAATTGAGTTCAATTGGTCTTCAGGTAAACCTTTACGGTCTACATACAGCTGAATACGACCAGTCATGTCTTGTAATACAATAAACGAGCCACGGTTAAGCATGACACGTCCTGCAACTTTGACATAAACATGTTCAGCTGCTTCAATCGTTGCTTTGTCTTGATCTTGGAAAGTGGCTTGCAAGTCAGCAGCATAATGCTCACGTTTAAAACCGTTTGGCCAAGGGCTTACACCCTTTTCTTTTGCTTGTTCTTCTATTTGTTTTAACTTGGCGTGACGCTGTGCAATTAAATCGTTTTCGGAAATAGTTGGTTCAGCACTCGATTGAGCGGGGTGTTGCGTCATTTCAGCCTCGATAAAAATAATCAAAAGTTAAGTTACCGACTATAGCAGAACTCGGTTTTTTTTTCTAATTTGATGTCACATCTGCATATAAAAAATAGACAATTATCAAATTTATAGTAGGTATTAGACTATTTGCTAACTTCAAAGCCTGATGTTTCAACGTAAAATCATTATTTATAGAATGATATTCAAAAACAATCGTTCATCTTGAATAAGACATCAGAGCAATGAAACCGAAGAGTACGAAAATATTGTTTTTCCATGGCTTAGATTCATCAAAAGCATCAACAAAATTTCATGCAATTTCTTCACCTAATAAATTTTGTATTGATGTTGATTACCGTAATCTAAGTTTTAACAGTGTGCTTGAGTTTTATCATCACACCATTCATAAAATTAAACCAAACTTATTAGTCGGTCATGGTATTGGTGGATATTGGGCATTAAAAATGTCTTATTTATTTCAATTACCTGCCATTATTGCCAACCCATGTTTACAACCTAATTTTCGAACAGATTATTTAAGCATCAGTGAAACAGATCTAGACCATGAAATTCCGCAATTGGCGTATTTAGAATTGGGAGATGAAACACTTAACATGGTCGAAACACGCAATTTTTTAGAACATTTTATGTTTATTGAGGTCAATCCTGGTGGTTATCACCGGCTTGAATATCCTGAGCGGCTAAATCAACTGATTCAGTTTTTTGAAACCAACTACTTACTTGACCGAAATTAAAAAACGACTGCAAATACAGTCGTTTTTTGGTTTGAATTGCATCAGATTAACATGCAGTAGAGCGATCGCTTTCCTTCAATACCGACCATACTGGCATATCTAAAGGTTGATTTAACAACTCTAAATCAAGTAATACCGAAGTACCTAATACAGTCAGATGACTTTTTAAAGCCAAAGATAACGTGGCGCGTAATGTACCACCTGTCGCCAAAATATCATCAACTAAAATGACTTTTTGTGGCTGCACAGATGCAGACAATTCAAGACGATCTGTCCCATATTCCAAGCTATATTCAACGCCAATGACAGGTGGAGGTAACTTGCCTGCTTTACGAACTAAAATGAGTCCTTTATTGAGTCGTTGAGCTAAAAAGCTCGCCAAAACAAAGCCTCTTGCTTCAACAGCCATGAAGCTATCGACCATCTCTAATTCTGCTTGCGGAATGCTTTCAATCAAAGCATCTGTCAATGCTTGAATTTCAGTTAAAAAGAGTGGTGTTAAATCATAGAAACAAATTCCAGCACGTGGGAAATCAGGCACTGTACGAATATGTGTCCACAATGATTGAGCAAGATGAGTCATAACAAGAAAAGATCAATTGACAAAATTTGCCTGATTTTAATCTGCTTCATGAAAAAACACTATATTTTGCACCAAATCAGTGGCTTTTTTTTGTAGCCTTGCACGCATTTGGCCATCTGCCCCGTCAATTTAATCAATCATCTGTTTTATCTTAAAGCACAAAAATGATATTCAGCAATATCACCTCTTAGAGTGCAGATCAGACTCGTGTAGAATACTGCATATTGTGTTGACAGGCATTGATGTTACCCATCACCCAATTTGGAGAATATGACATGAAAACTTATCAGTGTATTGTATGCGGTTTTATTTACAGCGAAGCAGAAGGCTGGCCTGAAGATGGAATTGCAGCAGGAACAAAATGGGAAGATGTTCCTGAAGATTGGAACTGCCCAGACTGCGGCATTACCAAAGATGACTTTGAAATGAAAGAAATTTAACATGATCAAAAAGACCATAATTCTATGGTCTTTTTTTGTTTTAAGCACATCAAGCGTGTATACCCACTCAAATATGATCAAGATTTGCGCTATTTACACTCAAACTCTGTTATACTTTTATATAGATTATTCCAAATATATGAAAGTATCCTAAACAGATACAATATATATTACGAATTAAAACAAACAAATAGCTTTGCCTTATTGTAAAATACATATTGAGTTTATTGGATGAACTTTAATTTGAACATCCTTTTTATTGGTTAAATAAGAGATTTCCACTCAAACAATGAAGCATCTTCCCGTCTCTCCTTATGCACCATTTATGAATGAAATCCGTGTCGAACTTGATCACGGCATACATCTTCATGCAGAAGTCGGTGGAAACCCTGACCACCCTTGTGTGGTGTTAATTATGGGTTTAGGTGTACAACTGATTGATTGGCCTGCTTCTTTTTGTCAGTATTTGATTGACCAAGGGTTTTATGTCGTACGTTTTGACAACCGTGATATTGGTCTGTCATCTAAACTATCCGATGTCCCTGTTCGTCAAAATATACTCACGCTCATGATTCGTTTTAAACTTGGCATCGCCAATACACTCTCACCCAGTTACACCTTAGAAGACATGGCAGATGACACTGCCAACTTAATGCAAAAATTAAATATTGAGCAGTATGTTGTCATTGGTGCATCAATGGGTGGTATGATTGCCCAAATATTGGCTGCAAAATATCCAAAAAATGTGCAAAAACTTGGACTTTTGTTTACCAGTAATAATCAAGCATTTTTACCTGCGCCGGGTTTTCAACAATTACAGATGTTTTTTGGTAAAGCAAAATCCAACCAAAAAGCAGACATAATTGAACACCGAATTAAAGTCAGTAAAATTATTGGCTCGCCAAGCTGTATAAATGAGACAAAATTACGTAAAATAGCAGAGCTTGCTTATGATCGTTGCTATGCACCTGACGGTGTATTTAGACAATTATTGGCAATTCTTTGTACAGGCTCCCTCAATATTTGGGATCAGAAAATAACTCAACCCACGCTTGTTGTTCATGGACAGCGCGATAAGTTACTTCCTGCAAGTCACGGAAAGGCTGTTGCAAAATCCATTAAAAATGCGCGATTTGAATTAATTTTAGGAATGGGGCATGATATTCCGGAAGAATATGTTCCTCAATTAGGTGCCTTGTTTGCACATCATTTTAAATCTTAAAAAAAGTACTAGGACGTTATGGCCGCATTACCCTCTTTAAGACAGCTTTCTTACTTGGTCACCCTGTCTGAAACATTGCATTTTACTGAAGCAGCACGTAGATCGTTTGTTACGCAATCTACGCTCTCTGGCGGTATTATGGAACTAGAACGCTTATTAGGTGGCGTACTGGTTGAGCGTGACAGACAGAATGTTCGTTTAACACCACTTGGTGAACAAGTTGTCGCGCGTGCGCGCGTCTTGTTGGCCGATGCACAAGATTTGATGCGTCTAAGTCGTGAAATGAGTGAACCGCTGACCGGTGATTTGCATTTAGGCATTATTCCAACCATCGCACCATTTATTCTAACCCAACTGTTAGATGAGGTTCATCGTCATCTTCCAAAAATTCAGCTTCATTTACATGAAGCACAAAGCGAAAAAATTGTAGAAAAGCTTGAACATGGTAGCTTAGATATGATTATTTTGGCGCTTCCATTTGATACCCGTGGATTAAAAGTGGCTGAAATATTTCAAGAAGATCTTGTCCTTGTCTACAGTAAGCAAGATCAAACCTGTACCAATGTTACTTCTCTTGATGACTTAGACATGTCACGTTTAATGCTACTTGAAGAAGGACACTGTTTGCGTGACCATGTATTAAGTGCTTGCCCAATTGGCGACCGTAAAACAGATCACCGCATTAAAGCAAGTTCATTGCCAACGTTAGTTGAAATGGTTTCTTCAAATTTAGGTTATACCTTATTGCCAGAAATCTCATTGAAACAACACATTTTACAATACCATCAAGAATTGAATAACAAACGTATTGCCAATGCACCAACACGTACAATTTCATTGGTTACACGTAAAAGTACGCCACTTCAAAATGAGTTTGATGTGCTTGCTGACATTCTAAAGAGAATCACAACCACTACACGTGCTTAACCTGTTCAATAAGCAATAAAAAAGGAAGCACGAAGCTTCCTTTTTTATTGCTTTATCTTTTATTCTGCAACATCATCATCTTGAGCAGGCTCAGCAATACTGACCACATCATCAAGAATGACATCTTCTAATGGTTCATCTTCCTCAGGAATTAAAGCTTCAATTGAAACCACTTTCACCAAAGTTTCGTTTGTTAAACGAATGAGACGAACCCCTTGTGCGTTACGCCCTGTCGTTGCCACTTCTGAAGCACGGGTACGTACTAAAGTGCCAGCATTCGAAATCAAAAGCATTTCTTTACTTTCATCAATCGAAACCGCACCAACCAATTGACCATTACGCTCACTGGTTTTGATTGCAATAATGCCTTTCCCACCACGTTTTTTAGTTGGGAAGTCATCTACTGGCGTACGTTTACCATAACCATTTTCACATGCGCACAGAACTTCGCCACTTTCAGGAACCACAACCAATGAAACAATATAGGTGGTGCTTAACGTTGAATCAGCATCTTGAGTATCTTCTGCTGTATCATCATCTGCATCGACTGCGTCATCTAACTCTGTAACCGAGGCTGCAAAACTAACACGCATACCACGTACACCACGTGCTGTACGACCCATGGTTCTTACATCTGTTTCTGCAAAGCGAATTGCTTTTCCTTCATTCGAGAAAAGCATAATCTGTTGCTTACCATCAGTGATTGAAACACCAATTAATGTGTCTTCTTCATTCAACTCAATCGCACGTAAGCCATTCGATCTTACATTACTAAATTGTGATAGCTCAACACGTTTCACTGTACCTGATGCTGTCGCCATAAAGACATAATGATCTTCTGGGAAACTGGTCACAGGTAAAATTGCAGTAATGGTTTCATTTGGATCTAATGGCAACAAGTTGACCATTGGACGACCTTTTGCACCACGAGAGGCCTGCGGAACCTCATAAGCTTTTAAGCGATATACTTTACCCACATTGGTAAAACATAAAACTGTTGCATGGTTGGATGCCACAATCAGATGCTGAATGATGTCATCACTCTTCATTGATGTTGCAGACTTGCCGCGCCCACCACGACGCTGAGCTTGATAATCAGACAAAGGCTGTGTTTTTGCATATCCTGTTTGCGATACAGTAAGTACAATTTGCTCTTCAGGAATTAAGTCTTCACGGCTAAAGTCAATTCTTGATTCAACAATATCTGTACGACGTGTATCACCATACTGTTGCAAAATTAAGTTGAGCTCTTCACGAATTACCGCCATCAATAAACTAAAGTCATTTAAAATTGCATTGAGCTCAACAATTTGACCTAAGATATCATTGTATTCGGCATGCAGTTTATCTTGTTCTAAGCCGGTTAAACGATGCAATCTTAATTCTAAAATTGCATTCACTTGCACAGGTGACAAACGATAAATTTGATCTGAAATACCAAATGGACGCGCTAAATCTTCACCTTCAATTTCATCAGGGCGAATCGATACAGAGCCTGCTTTTTCAAGCAATGCCACAATACTTCCCGCTGTCCACTCACCATCTAATAATTTTGCGCGTGCTTCTGCGGGATTACCTGAGGTACGAATTGCTTCAATGATCGCATCAATATTGGCTAATGCAACAGTGAGACCTTCTAAAATATGACCACGTTCGCGTGCTTTACGTAGCTCATACATCGTACGGCGTGTAACCACTTCTTGACGATGGCGAATAAATGCAGAAATGATGTCTTTCAAATTCATCAGTTTCGGCTGTCCATTATCAAGACATACCATATTGATGCTAAATGAATTCTCAAGCTGCGTATTCAAGAATAAATTATTTACAATGACTTCAGCGTTTTCGCCACGCTTTAAATCAATTGCAATACGCATCCCTTCTTTATCTGACTCATCACGAAGTTCTGAAATACCTTCTAGCTTTTTCTCTTTAACCAATTCTGCAATACGCTCAATGACACGCGCTTTGTTGACTTGGTATGGAATTTCAGTAAATACGATGGTCGTACGGTTGGTTTTCTCATCTTCTTCAAAATGATATTTACCACGAATATGAACACGACCTTTCCCTGTACGGTAGGCATCAACAATGCCTGATTTACCGTAAATAATACCGCCTGTTGGGAAATCAGGGCCACTGATGTGATCCATTAAGCCTTCAACAGAGATATTTGGATCATTGGCATACGCTAAACATGCATGAATCACTTCAGTCATATTATGCGGTGCCATGTTGGTTGCCATACCGACCGCAATACCTGCTGCACCATTAATTAACAAATTTGGAATACGTGTTGGTACAACCTGAGGAATCCGTTCAGATCCATCATAGTTATCTTCCCAATCTACCGTGTCTTTTTCCAAATCTGCCAACAATTCATGTGCCAACTTGGTCATCCGAACTTCGGTATAACGCATTGCTGCTGCACTATCACCATCAATTGAACCGAAGTTACCTTGACCATCGACAAGACAATAACGCAAGCTAAAATTTTGCGCCATCCGTACAATGGTTTCATAGACGGCTGAATCGCCATGCGGGTGATATTTACCAATGACATCACCAACGACACGGGCAGATTTTTTATAGGCTTTGTTATAATCATTACCCAGCTCGTGCATAGCATAAAGCACACGACGATGAACGGGTTTCAGGCCATCTCTCACATCTGGCAATGCACGTGACACAATCACGCTCATGGCATAATCTAGATATGAGTTTTTGAGTTCATCCTCAATGGCAATCGGTCTTATTTCCGATACGCTCATGCATACTCCTTATTCTTTTGGTTAGTTATAACCACAAGTCCACAAAACAAAAGAGACTTTAGTGCAAAAAAATTGAACTAAACTTATAAAAAATTAACGCTATATTTTAGCATATTTGCCATATCAATTGTGGAGTAAGCACAATAAAGCAGGTATATTTTTATAAAAAAGATGTGATTTATTGTGAAGAAAATTATTCTGTGTGACATAAAAAAAACGCCTCAGCTTGAGGCGTTTTTTTGGATGAAAATGATTAAATTTTGCTTACCAATTCTGGCACAACATCATTTAAATCACCAACTAACCAATAGTCTGCAACCGCATTAATAGGTGCTTCTTCATCTTTATTGATGGCAACAATTACTTTAGAGTCTTTCATACCTGCCAAATGCTGAATTGCACCTGAAATACCTGCTGCAATATATAAATCTGGCGCAACAATTTTACCGGTTTGCCCAACTTGCATGTCGTTCGGTACAAAACCAGCATCCACTGCCGCACGAGATGCACCTAAAGCAGCACCGAGCTTATCTGCCAATGGATCAAGTACTTGATGGTAGTTCTCACCTGAACCTACACCACGCCCACCTGACACCACAACACGTGCGGCTGACAATTCTGGACGATCTGTTTTGATGATTTCTTCAGTAACAAATTGTGATACACCAGCGTCTTTTGCAAGGTCGATGGTTTCAATTTGTGCTGAACCACCCTCAGCTGCAACAGCATCAAATGCAGTAGTACGTACAGTTGCAAGAATAATACGTTCTTCCGACTGAACAGTTGCAATTGCATTACCCGCATAAATAGCACGCTTAAAGGTATTCGCTGCATTTACTGCGATAATGTCTGTGACCATGCTTACATCTAACAGTGCTGCAACGCGTGGTAATACATTTTTACCTGTGGTGGTAGATGGCGCTAAAATATGTGTATAGCCATTTGCAAGATCAACCACAAGAGCGGATAAGTTTTCTGCTAAATGATGTGCATAAACTGCTTGATCAGCCGCCAAAACACGACCTACACCGGCTACATGTTGTGCTTGTTCAGCCACAGC
Organism: Acinetobacter apis; assembly: GCF_900197575.1. GTDB lineage: Bacteria > Pseudomonadota > Gammaproteobacteria > Pseudomonadales > Moraxellaceae > Acinetobacter > Acinetobacter apis. Next base: position 885,481 of record NZ_FZLN01000001.1, read on the forward strand.
ATGTACATTTTGACCTGCCACTAAAACAGTTACTTCACCACCAATTTGCTGTGCAGCAGCCACAACATGCAAAGTTGCACTGTTTAATGTCTGATTATCATGCTCAGCAATAACTAAAATACTCATGATTTATTCCTTTGTATTAGATCACTTTCGCTTCATTTTTCAGTTTATCAACCAACTCATCTACAGAATTTACGCGAATCCCGGCTTGACGCTCAGGTGGATTCTCAACTGCAATGGTTTTTAGCTTGGTTGCTACAGTGACTTGGTAATCTGCAGGTGTTTTCACATCAAGTGGTTTTTTACGTGCTTTCATGATGTCAGGTAATTTGACATATCTTGGTTCATTTAAACGTAAATCAGCTGTGATCACAGCAGGCTGTGTCAGCTCAATCGTTTGTAAACCACCATCAATTTCACGAATAACTTGTACTTTATCGCCATTCACAGTAATTTCAGAGGCAAATGTTGCCTGTCCTGAACCAAGCAGTGCGCTAAGCATTTGACCAACTTGATTTGATTCGTCATCAATCGCTTGCTTGCCAAGCAGAATTAAGTCTGGTTTTTCTTCAAGCGCAATTCCTTTTAGGATTTTTGCTACTTCAAGCGCGCCAAGGTCATCGTGATTGGTTTCAACAAGAATTGAACGATCGCCACCTAATGCCATTGAAGAACGTAACTGTTCTTGTGCTTCTTTTGGACCGACAGCAACAATGACAATTTCAGAAACGATTCCTTTTTCTTTTAAACGTACTGCTTCTTCAACAGCAATTTCGCAAAATGGATTAATTGACATTTTTACATTTGTCAAATCAACACCACTATGATCTGGCTTAATGCGAACTTTCACATTAGCATCTACTACACGTTTGACCGCAACGAGAGCCTTCATGTAATCCTCGGCTGTATATTTAATTCAATATGGAGAGGAAAAGCGTTTGGCTTTTCAAATTTGGATTTTTTCAGTGCTTATCTTGCATTGATGTGACACAGTTGGTCAAGCAACAAATTTTTAATGCTGTGGTTTTTTCAATCAGAATGATTGTTATATCACCAGCTGAATACAACTTGCACAGCATCGGTACAATTTTAAATAAACTATATTATTATATTACAGTATGTTATATCTAAGATACTCACGATTTTACTGATAAATTTATCAATTATACTGATAATAACCATAAAAATTATTCAATGTATTGATATGTTACATCCTATACATTCATGTTCATTTAGGAGGAGAAATCGCTTACATATTGCACTTATGCTCTTGGGTGTGCTTTGTCATAAACAGCAGCTAAGCGTGCAAAATCTAAATGTGTATAAACTTGTGTTGTCGATAAATTACTGTGCCCTAGCATTTCTTGCACTGCTCTTAAATCGCCACTTTCTGCCAACATATGACTTGCAAAACAGTGTCTAAGTAAATGCGGATGTAAATTCACATTAATGCCTGCACGCTTGGCTTGAAATTTGACACGATTTTCAATTTGTCTTGCACTTAATGCTTGTCCTTTAAGCGAAACAAAAACAGCATCACTAGGCTGAAAGCCCCCTTTCCAAAGCTGATAGATTTGAATCCAAGTGATTAACGCTTGTTTTGATTTTTGCCCAAATGGCACAATACGTTCTTTATTTCCTTTCCCTAAAATTCTTAATAACTGACGTTGAAAATCAATATCTTTAAAACGTAATGCTTGAATTTCAGATAAACGGATTCCACTTGAATACAGTAATTCTAGAATCGCTTTATCGCGAATCCACAATTGCTGATCACGTTCAGTTGCAGGTTCAAGTTGGTCTAATAGCTCGATAATAGTGTCTGGATCTATTAAACCAGGTAGCGGTCGAGGTTGACGCTTTAATTGAAAATCTTGGCAAATATTTTGTGGTAATACGTGGTTTTCGTTGAGCCATTTCATGAATTGACGAATTGCACTCAGTTGACGTTGCAATGTACTAGAACTCAAATGGTCTATTTCAACTTTATAAGAAATATACTCTCGCAAATCAGAAGTTTCTAACTGATAAATATCTATTTTTTTGCGATCAATAAACGTTAAAAAATCAGTCAAATCACGGCGATATGCCTTTAATGTTTCTAAAGATTGGTGTTGTGCTTGTCTAGATACAAGCCAATTCTCTAACCATTGCATATTATTCATCTAGACAAACACCTTTTAAGTCAGACGCTGAACCTTTGGCTTAGCCTTGGAAGTATCGCAAATCTAAACGACCTTCATATACTGTTGATGTTGGACCTGTCATCCATACAACACCGCCTTCTTGCCATGCAATATTTAAACGCCCACCTGCCAATTCAATTTCAACTTGTGAAGACAATAAACCACGGCGCATTGCACTGACTGCTGCCGCACATGCACCTGTACCGCAGGCCATCGTTTCACCCACACCACGTTCAAATACTCTTAAACGAGCACGCTTATCATTGATAATCTGTAAAAAACCAGCATTAACACGTTGCGGGAAACGAACATGTTTTTCAATTTGTGGGCCTAAACGTGCAACATCTACATTTAATACATCAGGGACAATCGTCACTGCATGAGGGTTGCCCATATTCACAACATCAATTTTAATATTGAGCTGATCTGCCAGTTCAAGGTTATAAAGTGCCTCTTGCTCTTCAGCAACAAATGGAATTTCAGCTGGTGTAAATTTTGGCTGTCCCATATTCACTCGAACCCAACCATTTAAACCCAATTCTGGCTCAACAATGCCCGATTTAGTTTCAACTTTAATTTTGGTTTTTCGAGTTAATTGACGGTCATGCACAAAACGTGCAAAACAGCGTACGCCATTACCACACTGCTCAACCTCTGACCCATCTGCATTAAAAATACGATATTTAAAATCTGCGTTGGGTAAATCAGGTGGTTCAACAATTAAAAGCTGATCAAATCCAATCCCAAAATGACGGTCAGCCAAACGTTGAATGGTTAGCGCATCAAACTGTGCATGTTGGCTGATTAAATCAACCACCATGAAATCATTACCTAACCCATGCATTTTTGTAAATTCAAGTAACATGTTTTATTCCTCAGGCAATAAACGTTCTCTTTCCCACAATGACTCAATGGTTTCTCGTGCTCGAATGATATGTGATGTATGACCATCTACCATCACTTCGGCTGCACGTGCGCGGGTATTATAATTCGAACTCATCACAAACCCATAAGCCCCTGCACCAAAAACAGCAAGATGATCATCTGCTTGTAATGCAAGTGCACGATCTTTTGCTAAGAAATCACCAGTTTCACAAATTGCGCCCACAATATCCCATGTTTTAACCTCAGCATCTGCTTGTGGCAATGTCACAGGCTGAATATCCATCCATGCTTGGTATAATGATGGACGAATTAAATCATTCATTGCAGCATCAACAATCGCAAAGTTGCGATGATTGGTAGGTTTTAATAAGTCAACTTTGGTCAATAACAGCCCTGCATTGGCACTAATACTACGACCTGGCTCCATATAGACTTTTAAACCAATTTGCTCTAAAGCAGGTTGCAATGCTTGAGCAAATTCAAGCATTGTCGGTGGGGTCTCATCTTTATAGACCACACCTAAACCACCACCAATATCAACATGCTGTAATTGAATACCTAACCCTTTGAGTGCATCAATCATGCTGATTAAACGCTTTAACGCATCTTCAAATGGCTGTGTTTCTGTAAGCTGTGAACCAATATGACAATCAATACCAATAATATTTAAGTGTGGTAATGAATGCGCGTATTGATAAGTTTCTAATACGGTATCACTTTGAATACCAAATTTATTTTCTTTTAAGCCTGTTGAAATATATGGATGTGTATTGGCATCAACATCTGGATTAACACGCAGTGAAATCGGTGCTTTTGTATTCAGTCGCTTTGCAACTTTTTCAATACGGTCTAATTCTGCATAAGACTCAACATTAAAACATGCAATTCCAACGTTCAATGCATTCTCAATGTCTTGTTCTGATTTACCTAAGCCTGAAAATACAATTTTTTTCGGGTCACCACCTGCAGCCAAAACACGTGCAAGCTCTCCACCGGTCACAATATCAAAGCCTGATCCCATTTTTGCCAACACATTCAGTACAGCAAGGTTTGAGTTTGATTTCACAGCAAAGCAAATTTGGTGATCGATATAACCAAATGCCTGATCTAAGCTTGAATAATGCTGTTCTAAAATGGATTTAGAATAAACATAAAGCGGCGTACCATACTGTGAAGCCAATTCGTTTAAATTGCATCCTTCAGCATGCAATACACCTTGTACTCGATTAAAACTCATAAAACATACCTACGAATAATTAATTATTTTGCCCTGATGAACGCATATTTGGCGTTGATGATGGTTCTGACGCTGTAGTTTCTGTTTTATTTTGTTTGTCTTCTTGCTGACCATGCCACAGTAAATATTTTGGTCGTGTGTCTAAATTTGGATCATTGGTCAATTGTAATGCACCTGACTGACCACAGCCACCAAGCAATGTTATTGTGGCCATGAATCCCATGACGCCAATCAATTTGTACATAACCCTATACCTAATATTTTCATTTTAATGATTATACCTTGATGTGAGATGCTTTGAAATGTTTCTCAATTAAGCTTTTGCATGCCATTGGATTATCACTACACGTGGACTTATGCCCCGCCAAATAAAGATTGAATGATAATGAAGCATGGCTTTGCACAGAAAAAGGATCAATCTCACCATGCCGTCATTTCTTGGCATCAAAAAGAAAACCCGATTGCACGCAATCGGGTCAAGTTCATTCAAATTGTCTTTTTTGCATTATTTTGGTGCAAGTTAAGAAGATTTAGAACTTTTTAGTCGGTGTGTTTTGGTTTTTGATACGCGGTTTATAAAAACCAAAGTAACCAATCGCAAGCACAAGTAACCAAATTGGGCTCACCACTAAAGAGCGGCGTGTATCATCTTCTAAGCTTAAAATTCCAATGGTAAAGACAAAGAATATAATGACAACATAGCTCATGAAGACACCACCTGGCATTTTAAAGCTTGAGGCTGTATGCAATTCTGGACGTGATTTACGATAGCGGATGTAACATAGCAGAATAATAATCCACACTGAGATAAATAAAATCGTACACAGCGTGCCTGCCAAGGTAAATGCTTCAATCGTATTTGGTACAAAATACTGAAGTAATGAACCACCCATAATACATGCGCAAGAGAATAACAACCCATTCGCAGGTACACCACTTTTGGTTAAAAAGCTCATCATTTTAGGTGCTTGAGCATCTCTTGACAAACCAAACATCATTCGGCTGGTTGAAAAAATCCCACTGTTCATAGATGACATTACAGAAGATAAAACCACCAAGTTCATAATCACTGCAGCAGTTGGAATACCTGCCATTAAGAACAGTTCAACAAACGGACTACGATCTGCTTTCACTTCAGTCCATGGTGTAACTGACATCACAACCACCAATGACAGTACATAGAATAAGATTACACGTACAGGAATCGAGTTAACGGCTTTAGGTAAGTTTTTGGTTGGATCTTTGGTTTCTGCAGCTGTTGTTCCAACCAATTCCACCCCAATAAAGGCAAAAATTGCGATTTGGAAACCTGCCAAAAAGCCATTGACGCCATTTGGGAACATCCCACCATGACTCCAAATATTACTAATTGATGCGACTGATCCGCCTGGCGAGGTATAATGCGTTGCAACCATATATGCGCCCGCAATAATTAAAGCAATAATGGCAACAATTTTAATAATTGCAAACCAAAATTCGACTTCACCAAATAGCTTTACAGTTAATAAGTTTAACAAAAGCAAGAAGATGACACAGCCTGCACTAATTAAAGCTTGATCAATTGGGCTAAAACTTGCGCCTGCTGGTAACCAAAAGGTGAGATAACTGACGACTGCAGTTAAATCGGCCATACCAACAAATACCCAGCCTAACCAATAGGTCCAGCCAACATAAAAGCCCACGCCTGGACCCAATAAGTCATAGGCCATGTCCACAAATGATTTATAGTTTAAATTTGATAACAACATTTCCCCCAATGCACGCATTAAGAAAAACACCATCGTACCAATGATCATATAAATGATTAAAATAGATGGGCCAGCCAGTGAAATTGTCTTTCCTGACCCCATAAACAGTCCTGTACCAATGGCACCGCCAATTGCTATCAGCTGTAAATGACGATTTGTCAGATTACGTTGCAAATCTGTAGAATGATGGTCTTGTGCAGTCATTCAGGTCTCTTCTTCAGTACCAGTATGTTGCTATGATAAGCAAAAAATATTCCAATATCTGCTATAAATGATGTTTTTCTCATTATTCGTCTATTTTTTATATCAAATGCTTTAATTAATTGATCCTTTTAAAGCGTATTTCTATTGAATGGATCAACGAGATCAAACTATGAGTAAAGTTAAAACCATTTACCGTTGTGAACAATGTGGCGCTGATCATACAAAATGGGCAGGTCAATGTACTGACTGTGGTGAATGGAACTCACTTGTTGAAGCAAAGTTAGATACCACAGCACACCGTGCAAGACCTAAAGTTAGTGGCTATGCAGGTCAAGTCTCTCAAATCACTACTTTAAACCAAATCTCAATTTCTAGAGAAACAAGGTTACCCACAGGAATCAGTGAATTTGATCGGGTGCTTGGTGGTGGATTGGTCACAGGATCAGTGGTATTGATCGGTGGTGACCCAGGTATTGGTAAATCTACCATTTTATTACAAACTGCAACCTATATGGCCAAAGCAGGTGCTGCACTTTATGTCACAGGTGAAGAGTCGCTCTCACAAGTGGCATTACGTGCACAACGCCTCGAGCTTTCAACAGATCATTTAAAAGTGATGGCTGAAACTTGTGTCGAGCGAATTTGCGAAGCGTTGGCTCAAGAGCGCCCTGCTGTTGCCATTTTAGATTCTATTCAGACCCTATACACTGAAACGATTCAATCCGCACCAGGCGGTGTGTCACAAATTCGTGAATCTGCAGCATTACTGACTCGTTTTGCTAAAAATAGTGGAACATCTTTATTTTTAGTTGGTCATGTAACCAAAGAAGGTGCCTTGGCAGGCCCACGTGTTTTAGAACATATGGTGGACTGTGTATTATATTTTGAAGGTCAATCTGACTCGCGTTACCGTATGATTCGTGCTGTGAAAAACCGTTTTGGCGCAGTCAATGAATTGGGTGTATTTGGCATGACCGATACAGGGCTTAAAGAGGTCTCAAACCCGTCCGCAATTTTTTTAAGCCGTTATGATGAGCCAATTCCAGGTTCAGTTGTGATGGTGAGCCGTGAAGGAACTCGCCCGCTTTTGGTTGAAGTACAAGCATTGGTCGATGATGCACATGGTCAAGCACGGCGTGTATCACTTGGTATGGATCAAAACCGACTCAATATGTTACTTGCCGTCATGCACCGCCATGGTGGTATACAAACCACAGGTCAAGATGTGTATGTCAATATTGTCGGTGGCTTAAAAATTACAGAAACAGGTTCAGACTTGGCGGTATTATTAGCGTGTGCATCAAGTTTACGGGGTAAAGCATTCCCTCAGCAGTTGGCTGTATTTGGTGAAGTGGGCTTATCAGGCGAAATACGTCCTGTGCCTAATGGTCAAGAACGTTTAAAAGAGGCCGTTAAGCATGGTTTCGAATACATTATTTTGCCACGCGCCAATGCGCCGCAAAAACCAATTAAGGGTATAAAAGTCATTGCTGTGGCACGATTGCATGAGGCATTAACAGCAGCGCTTGATTTATAAAACCACACATGAACACTACGTTTTTTACGATTTCACTGTAAATCAAAGCATTTCTCGGATTAAGTTGTTAAATTTTAGTTGCAAGCATTGAAATTTTATAATTTTGCCTGCATAAAGGTACACTTATCTTTAATTTTTAATTTTCGCAGGAAAAATTAATGAAAACACGCCAACGTGGCTTAGTTGCAAGTATTTTGATGGCAACTTTGGTGATTTCACCGTTAGTCGATGCAAAACGCGCAGGCGGTGGCAAGAGCCAAGGCATGCAGCGTTCAGTTGCACCGAGTCAATCTCAACAGCAACAACGTTATGCAACACCAAATAATCAATATCAACAGCAACGTGGACCTCAAACTGCACCAGGTGCGACAGCAGCAACTGCAGCGCAGCAAAAAAATGGGTCTAACGTAGGACGCATGGTTGCAGCAGGCGCTGCAGGTGTGGCAGTCGGCGCGATTGCAGCAAATGCATTGGCTGATGATAAAACATCAACATCATCAAACCAACAAGGGCAATCTGCAGCAAACAACCAAGAATCGCAGTCTCAGAATCAATCTGCTGCTGCACAGCCTGAAGAGAAAAAATCAGGTATTCCTGGTTGGATTTGGATTATTCTAATTGCAGGTATTGCATTCTTCATTTTCCGTAAAATGAGTGCAAAAAAAAAATTAGACAATAATCCATTTGCTCCGAACAATGGCGGTGGTACACCAAACAACAGTACCCCGTCATTCCAAAACAACAATCAAAACCAAAGTGGTACAAACATCTTTGGTCAAAATGTTGGTGGTTCGGGCTCAAACTACAACGCACCGTCGCAAGCACCTTTTGGTGCAACCACGCAAAATGAGCAAACTCAATTGCCAGATGGCACTGAATCTGCTGCATTTTTGCGTATTGCGCGCCAACGTTTTAACCACATTCAATCAATGAATACAGCAAGTAATATCGAAGAAATTCGTCGTTACTTAACGTCTGATCTTTATAATTCGATGTATCAAGACATCATGGCCAACCGTGACCAAGATGTTGCTGAATTTGAAAACCTAAATGCATCTATTGCAGACACAGCCACTGAAAATAATCAGTATGTTGTCAGTGTACGTTTTACAGGTTCTGTATCAGAAGACCTAAATAGCACACCACAGCCATTTACTGAAGTGTGGCATTTTGTTAAACCAATTCAATCACAACAAGATTGGTTGGTTGCAGGGATTCAAGTTGAAAACTAATTGTTAGCGCAAAAAAAACCAGCAACTCGGGTTGCTGGTTTTTTTATGTCTTAAATTTAACGTGGACTTCTTGGTAAAGGTATATATTCTGAAGTACTTTCACGCTTTTGCTGACGCTCACCAACCTCAACCTCAAGTTCAACAGGTTGGTTATCACGCATTAAATTCACCTTCACTAAATTGCCTGGTGCTTGTAATGCAACATAGTTAATTAGATGAGCCGCTGAATGAATAGTAAAGTTATTAATCTTCACAATACGGTCACCTGCACGAATTCCAGCTTTCATCGCAGGACCATTATTTAAAGTTTTTGCAACGACTACACCATCGGTAATGCGCTGTGTCATATCTTCGTTATATGTTGGCGGCACTAAACTTAAACCAAGCCAACCACGAACTACACGCCCATCTTTTAAAATAGAATTAAACACATGCTGGCAAATTTTAGCAGGAATTGCAAAACCAATGCCTAATGAGCCACCAGACTGCGAGAAAATAGCTGTATTCACACCAATTAAGTTCCCTGCCACATCAATTAATGCACCGCCTGAGTTGCCTGGATTAATCGCAGCATCCGTTTGAATAAAATCTTCATAAGTATTAATGCCGAGATCAGAACGTCCCAAAGCAGAAATGATTCCTTGCGTCACTGTTTGCCCCACACCAAATGGGTTACCAATGGCAAGTACAATATCTCCCACTTCATTTCCACTTAATTTAAATGGCAACACGGGTAAATGATCTAAATTGATTTTAATGACAGCTAAATCAGTGTCTGGGTCCGTTCCAACCACCTCAGCCAATGCACGGCGCCCATCTTTTAAACCCACAATAATTTGATCTGCTTGAGAGATCACATGATTATTGGTTAGGATATAGCCATCTGCACGTACAATCACACCAGAACCTAAGTTGTTTTCTTTCTTGTTTTTTAATTCAGGTAATTGATTATTGAAAAACTCTTTGAACATCGGGTCATTCACAAACACCTGATTATTGGCTTTGACATTTTGGGTTGTGAAAATATTGACTACAGCAGGTGCAGCAACTTTAACTGCTGTACTATAACTATTAATAGATCCTGATTGACTAGGATTGACCAAAGGTTCTACGCGTTCAGCAGGCATTTTAATACCATCTGAGGCCACAGGTGCTGCGGGTTGAGTCGCAGGCACTTCAACAGTTTGGAAACGATTCCAAACAAGAAAACCAATGATCACGACAACCAATAAACCCCATGGTAACCATGTTAACGCTTTACGCACGTTCTTATTCCTCTCACTGAACAGCTTAATCCATTGATATAAAATATTTTAAATCACATTGTAATCAATAATGACTGAAAAAAATGGCTTTACCACTGTGGTTTTGTCTAGCTTTAGTTAATACTATGACCATACAAAATGGTACACAATCGAAAGGTAAAACGTACAATGGCTGAACTGAAACAGATTTTAAATTGGTGTGATCAAACCTTAAAAACCGTTGAATTTAAAGACTATTCACCCAATGGTCTTCAAGTTGAAGGTAAACCCACTGTTCGAAAAATCATGTGTGCAGTGACCGCATCTTTAGATGCCATTGAAGCATGTATTACCTCAGGTGCAGATGCATTATTGGTACATCATGGTTATTTTTGGAAAGGTGAAGCCTACCCAATTACTGGCATGCGTGGGCAACGTATTAAAAAGCTGATTCAGCATGATATTTCATTAATTGCCTACCATTTGCCTTTAGATGCACATCCAACACTTGGTAATAATGCAGCAATTGCTGATTTATTAGAGCTCACTGACATCACAGCCCTTAATCCTAATGACAAACATCCGATCGGCAATATTGGAATGTTAAAAACACCTTTAACTGCTGACGCATTCAAACAACTTTTAGCTGAGCAAATCCAGCCCAATATTTTGCACTTACCTGCCGAAAAACAACAGATTCAACGTGTTGGATTTTGTACTGGTGCAGCACAGGATTTCATTACACAAGCTGCTTTTGCTGAATGTGACGCTTATCTCTCTGGTGAAGTGAGTGAGCGTACGTTTTATGAAGCCAAAGAATTGAATGTGCATTATTTTGCCTGCGGTCATCATGCAACTGAACGTTATGGTATTCAGCGTTTAGGACAAGCCCTTGCAGAACAATTTTCCTTAGACTATGTATTTTTTGAGCAGCATAACCCTGTATAACGCCTGATATAAGCAATTCAGAATATGTTGGGTTGAAATCATAGTGAGTCATTTTTTAAAGCATGAACTTGCATTATTTTATCTATTCTCTGTTCACAATATGCTGTACATCTTATGAAATGATCAGCCCAATGCCACTAAAACAGGTTACGATATTGATTTTGTTTATTAAAAATACACTTGATATGCTTTTTTAAAATAAGTACTTGACGATATTTTATATCCACTCTAGAATCCACCCCAGATTCTCCAATAGCTCAGTCGGTAGAGCGACGGACTGTTAATCCGCAGGTCCCTGGTTCGAGCCCAGGTTGGAGAGCCAATCTAATCTCCCATAGCTCAGTTGGTAGAGCGACGGACTGTTAATCCGCAGGTCCCTGGTTCGAGCCCAGGTGGGAGAGCCAGATTTAAAAACCCTAAAGTTAATTGCTTTGGGGTTTTTTAGTGTTGGGTCTTGGTAAAATATAAAATAAGACGAACACAATAAATTGGTTCGCCCTACCTTGTATGATGCGGCTTCCTGCTCTAAGAATGCCATCCCCCGCCCAAAGCCACAATTAATGTCACGCTGTTTTGTAACTGTGTAGATTGCAACTGTAAAACACTTTGTTGACTATTTAAACGTGTTGCCTCTGTCGTTGCGACATTTAAATAATCAATCATTCCTTCTTCATATTGATTCTGATAGATTCTTACGGTTTCTGTTGCTGCTGCCAAAGCCTTTTGCTGTGCGATCATTTCCGTTTTTAAATTGGCTGATTTGGATAAACCATCTTCAACAGCTTGCATAGCATCTAAAACCGTTTGGCGATAACTTGCCACGGTTTCATTATAAGCTGCACGTGCAGATTGCACATTGGCTTTGTTACGACCAAAATCCCACACTGTTTGCGTAGCAGATGCACCCAATGACCAAATCAATGTACTTGCTGAAAATAACGTTGAAAAATGCTCAGTACTGCTGCCTGCACTTCCAGATAATGTCAAACTTGGAAAGTATCCTGCAATTGCAATTCCAATTGCTTCATTTGCAGCGGCAACACGGCGTTCTGCCGCTGCTATATCTGCACGGCGCTCAAGTAACTGACTCGGTACACCGACAGGCACGTCTGGCACATACAGCGGTGTATGGGTTTGTTTAGCCAAACTAAACTCAGCCGGTGCTTTACCAACAAGTACAGCTATCGCATGTTCATATTGTGCACGTTGCCATACCAAATCTGCTTTAGAGGCTTCTGCACTGTGCAAGGATTGCTGAGCTTGTGTTAAATCAGATTTTGCAATGATGCCTTCTTTATATTTCGCATCCAATACATTGCAATACTTGGTATAAATCGTAATTGTGCGTTCATATAACTCAATACGTTGATCTAATACTCGCAGTGCAAAATAGCTTTGTGCCAAAGTCGATTGTGCACTTAAAGTGGCATTGGCTAAGTCAGCAACACTCGCTTGCATACTGGCTTTATTTTCTTGAACTTGTCTACGTAATTTACCCCATAAATCAATTTCCCAACTTAGCCCGAGATTGGTTGCATATGCATTATCAATGGTGGTGGTTTCAATTGAATTGGTGCTTGAATTTTTTGCAGTTCGTGTTGCACTTGGTGTTAAGGTGAATGATGGATATAACGCAGCATTTGATGACCCTACCAAAGCGGCAGCTTGCTGGTATTTTGCAATATATTGCGCCACATTTTGATTTGAGATCACAACTTGTTCTTCAAGCTGGTTAAGCAGCGGATCTTGATATATCTTCCACCAATGACCTCGATCAATATCATCATTTGGTGTAGCCACTTTCCAGCCTGCCATTTCTTTATATTGCACCACATTCGATACAGCTGGACGCTGATAATTTGGACCAACGGTACAGCCTGTTAATACAGGAAGTATCACCAATAAAGATTGAATGGTTTTATTGTTCAACATATTAATGCTCATGTTTACTGACTGTTGGTTTATAAATTTGATGCCATAGTCGATTTGCCCACTGTGCAAAACGATCTAAATAGACATAAACCACAGGGGTTGTATATAAAGTTAAAATTTGACTTAATGCCAAACCACCACAAATGGCAAAACCAAGCGGTTTATGAATTTCTGCATTCCCCCCTGTTTCAACAATTAAAGGGAGGGCACCAAAAAAGGCTGCAAGGGTGGTCATTAAAATTGGTCTAAAACGTTTAGCGCAGGCATCGACAATGGCCGCTTCTGCAGAAACATGCTGTTTTTTCTGCGCATCTAATGCAAAATCAATCATTAAAATGGCATTCTTTTTGACAATACCAATTAAAAGTAAAATGCCTATCATCGCAATCACTGTGAGCTGTGTTTTAGTGATCAACAATAAAATCAGTGCACCTACGCCAGCTGAAGGTAAGGTTGATAAGATGGTTAATGGATGGACCCAACTTTCGTATAACACACCAAGTAAAATATAAATGGTGACCAATGCTGCCAAAATAAGCCACGGCATACTTTGAGCAAAACCAGTCGCCAATTTGGCTGTTCCTTGTAAACTGCCATGAATATCTGTGGGTACACCAATTTTGGTGAGTGTTTCATCAATAGCTTGTTGTGCTTGATTCAAAGACACGTTATCTGCAAGATTAAATGCAATGGTTGTGGTCGCCATTTGATCTTGGTGTGCCACAGCAAGCGCTGTATTGGCATACTCTAAATGTGCAAATGAAGAAACCGCAATAGGCTGATTACTACTATTTAAAACATGAAGCTGATTTAAAATATCTGGATTTTGTGTGTACTGCTCACCCAAACCAACAATCGTATAATACTGATTCAGCATTTTGTATTGTGTCGCAGTCTGTCTTTGACTAAAGGCATTATTTAAAAAGGTGTCAATGTCTTCAACATCTAAACCAAAACGCGTTGCAGCTTCTCGGTCAATCACAATTCTAACTTCTTGACCGCCTGTTTGTGAGTCACTGTCTACACTGGTCAGTTGCGGCAAGCCTTTTAAAGCAGCATAAATGATTGGGCTCCATTTTCTCAGCTGATCTAAATTGTCACTTTGCAAACTGAACTGATACGTTGCATTGGCGCTTCGTCCGCCAAATCTTAAATCTTGTGCTGGCATAAGAAATAAAGAAACCCCTGCCATGTCTTTTGTCACCATACTCAATCGGTTGGCAATTTGCATGGCTGAATCTTTACGTTGTTCTAAGTCTTTTAAACGAATGAAAAATGTACCTGTATTTCGAGAACCAAAACCACTACCCCCTGTCGATGACATGACATATTTTACATTCGGATCTTTCATGACCTGATCCGCAATGAACTTTAACTTCGGCTCAAAAGCTTGGAAACTGATATTTTGATCTGCTCGTACCATTCCCATTAACATGCCTGTATCTTGGTTCGGGAAAAACCCTTTTTCAACAGCCGAATATAAGTAGACATTACCAATCACAGTCAACAGTAACCCAAACATAGTCAATCGTTTATGCCGCATAATGACTGTTAAGCTATTCACATAAAATTGCTGTAATTTTGCTAAGCCATGTTCAATTGCTTGATAAATACGGTTTTGACTCGGTGTTTGTGCTTGATGCGGTTTCAGTAATTTTGCACATAACATGGGTGTTAATGTCAGCGATACAAACAATGAGAAAATTAAAGAAATAGACAAGGTTACCGCAAATTCTCGAAACAGCCGCCCTAAAATTCCGCTCATTAATAACAGTGGAATAAATACTGCAATTAATGAGGCTGTCATTGAAAGCACTGTAAAACCAATTTCTCGGCTGCCATCTAATGCAGCTTGAATCGGTGTTTTACCTTCTTCTAAATGCCGCATTATATTTTCAAGCACCACAATAGCATCATCAACCACGAACCCTGTAGCAATGATCAATGCCAACATAGACAGCGAATCTAGGGTATAACCCAATAAATACATGGCTGTAAATGTACTTACAATTGAAATGGGCAATGCCACTGCAGGAATAATCAGTGCACGACCATTTCTTAAAAAGATAAACACGACAGCGATAACCAATAAAATGGCGATGATTAAGGTCTTTTCCGTGTCATGCAATGCACTTCGGGTTAGAGTTGACCGATCAATGGTTAAACCCAACTGTGTTTCTGCTGGCAACATGCTATTTAAGGTTGGCATTTCTGCTTTTAACGCATCAATGGTATCTAACATATTGGCATTGGCTTGACGCGTGATTGAAATCATGACCGCAGGTTTATTGTTTAAATAACCTGCTGCATAAATGTCTTGTATCGAATCAACGACAGTCGCAACATCTTTTAATTTCACAGCAACACCATTACGGTATGCCACCACAATATCTCGATATTCATCCGCCTTGGTCAACTGACCATTGGCATCAATCCAAATATTATAATCTTGACCATTTAATTGCCCACGAGGGCTATTGGTGGTCGCGTTATCAATTGCTGTTCGTACTGTATCTAAGCTAATGCCATAACTTTCAAGCAGTTTAGGCTCCAACCCAACTCGGACCGCAGGCAAAGCACTGCCCCGAATATTAACCTGCCCCACACCCTGAATTTGCGCTATTTTCTGTTGTAATTTACTAGACGCTAAGTCATATAACTGACCACGCGATAAATTCGCTGAGGTCAGTGATAAAATCACAATCGGTGCATCTGATGGATTGGCTTTACGATATGTGGGTAAAGTTTTCATGCTGCTTGGTAACAAGCTACGCGCAGAGCTGATCGCAGCTTGAACCTCACGTGCTGCCCCATCAATATCTTTATCTAAATCAAACTGAATAATAACATTGGTTGAGCCTTGACCACTGGTTGAGGTTAACTCTGTAATTCCTGCAATTTGTCCCATGGCACGCTCAAGTGGCGTTGCCACCGTCGCAGCCATGGTTTCAGGGCTTGCCCCTGCCAAACTTGCTTGCACCATAATGGTCGGCATTTCAATTTTAGGCATCGGTGCGACAGGCATTAAATAAAATGACAGCGCACCAAGCAATGTCATGGCAATACTAATCAATAAGGTAGCAATTGGCCGTATTACAAATATTTTAGAAAAGTTCATTGCTTAACTTTCCTTCAATTTAGACGACTTAAAGCGTTCACTTAATCGCTCAAAGGCCAAATAAATCACAGGTGTTGTAAATAAGGTCAGCAACTGACTGAGTATTAGACCACCAACAATTACAAGCCCTAAAGGTTGACGCAGTTCAGAACCTGACCCTGTAGCAAACATCAAAGGAATAGCGCCTAACAATGCAGCACATGTGGTCATTAAAATTGGTCTAAAACGTAAAATACACGCTTGGTAAATTGCATCATCTGCAGTTTTACCCAACTTTCGCTCTTCTAAGGCAAAGTCAATCAGCATAATGGCATTTTTCTTGACAATACCGATCAACAAAATAATGCCAATCAGTGCAATTAAAGAAAACTCTGTGTCTGTAATTCGTAGTGCCAACAAAGCACCAATCCCTGCTGATGGCAATGTCGAGAGTACAGTAATCGGATGAATCCAACTTTCATATAAAATACCAAGCACAATGTACATGGTAATCACTGATGCCAAAATTAACCACAAGGTGTTTGAACCACTTGAACTATATGCCAATAATGCGCCCTGATTTTTAAAATTAATGGTATTTGGCAACCCAATTTCTTGCTTTATTTGATCCAATACCACGCGTGCATCTTCTAAAGTCATCCCTTTAGCCAAATTGAATGAAAAGGTCACCGCAGGGGTTTGATTAATACGGGTATAATTCAAATATCCCAACTTTTCTGTCCACGTCAGCAAATTACTCAGCGGCACCATTGCTGTAGATGTGGTCGTGGTATTGGTCGCTGTTGTTGATGTAGCAGTTGTTGTATTGGTCGTTGTGGTGCTTGTGGTGGTGGTCGTTGGTGTTAAATAGATATGTGAAAATGCAGTCATGTCTTGACGAAATTGATCTTCAACTTCAAGAACCACACGATATTGGTTGGCTTGTGTATAAATGGTCGAAATTAAACGCTGACCAAAAGCATTATACAAAGCAGTATCTATATCTGATGCAGTGATGCCATAACGACTGGCTTCAGGACGATTCATTGTTAAATAAGCCACAGGAGCGTGATTTTGCAAATTATTAGTCACATCTTTAAATGCAGGATTTTTTTGCATAGCGGTCATCATTTGATGTGTCCACTGCTCTAAATCTTTCTGATCAGATGTATCTAAACTAAATTGATATTGGCTTGGTGTAACCTGATCATCAACACTTAAATCTTGACTTTTTATAGCATAAAGCTCAATACCTGGGATATTTGATGCTTTATCTTTTAAACGCGCAATCACAACATCTGCTTTATCGCGAGATGAAAAGTCTTTTAAACTAATTTGTAAACGACCCGAATTCAAAGTTGAATTATTGGCTGCATCCACACCAACAATTGACGAGATTGAATCTACTGCTTCATCTTGTTGCAATGCATGTACCAAGGCTTGCTGACGCTTAGACATTTCAGTGAATGAAACACTTTGCGGTGCCACGGTAATTGCTTGAATTAAGCCTGTATCTTGCGCTGGGAAAAAGCCTTTAGGCACAAAAACATATAATGCCGCTGTTAAGAATACCGTCCCAATCGCAACCAATAACGTCAATTTTTGATGCTGTAAAACATACTTCAAACCATGCTCATAGACCTGTAATACACGGTCAAAGCCATGCCCGAAACCACGTGCAATCACATTATGTTTTTCTTCAGGAATGTGTTTTAACAAATATGCACTCAACATGGGGGTCAATGTCAGTGACACAATCATGGATACAAAAATTGAAACTGCAAGCGTAATTGAAAATTCACGAAACAAACGCCCAATAACATCGCCCATAAACAACAATGGAATCAGCACAGCCACTAAAGAAATGGTTAATGAAATAATGGTAAAACCAATTTCACGTGACCCTTTAATAGCAGCTTGCATTGGTGGTTCGCCATTTTCAATGTGACGCTGAATATTCTCGACCACAACAATGGCATCATCAATCACAAAACCTGTGGCCACTGTCAGCGCCATTAAGGTCAAGTTATTAATTGAAAAACCGGACAAATACATCACACCAAAAGTACCAATTAACGATAAAGGCACCGTGACACTTGGGATAAATGTCGCTGCAAATGTTCTTAAAAACAAAAATGAGACCATGACCACCAAACAAATGGACAACATCAACTCAAATTTCACATCATGAATAGATGCCCGAATGGTTTGTGTTCGGTCAGACAACACAGACAGTTTCACTGATGCAGGTAAACTGGCTTGGATTTGTGGCAACTGTTTTTGAATGCTGTCAACAATTGCCACCACATTGGTACCTGGTTGACGCTGTACATTCACAATAATGGCAGGCTTTCCATTTGCCCATGCACGTTGATATAAATCTTGTGGTGCTTCTTGAATTGTTGCGACATCTTTTAAATAAATAGCAGCATTATTTTCATATTTTAAAATTAAGTTTTTATATTCATCTGCACTGCGTAATTGATCATTTGCCTCAATGGTTACAGATTTACTTGCACCATCAAAACCACCCTTAGACCCATTCACATTCGCAGCATTAATGACTGTCGAAATACTTGCTAAAGTTAAGCCGTGTTGTGCCAATGCTGTTGGATTGGCCTGAATACGTACAGCAGTTTGTTGTCCACCTGCAAGGGTTACTAAACCAACACCAGAAATTTGTGATAATTTCAATGCCACCCGATTATTCAGTAAATCTTGAATTTTAATTAAAGGAATCGTATCTGATGTTGCTGCCAAGGTCACAATTGCGGTGTCTGCTGGATTGACCTTTTTATAACTTGGTCGATTGGGTAAGTCGGATGGCAATAAAGAATCAGCCACATTAATTGCAGCTTGAACCTCTTGCTCAGCAACATCTAAAGACGTTGTTAAACTGAATTTTAATGTAATAACAGATGCACCACCAGAGCTTGTAGAATACATCTGCTCAAGCCCTGCCATCTGTCCCAATTGACGTTCAAGCGGTGCAGTTACGCCACTGGTCATGACCTCGGGACCTGCACCTGGAAATAATGTTGTGACCTGAATTACAGGATAATCGACCTCAGGCAATGCTGAAATAGACAGGTTTTTATACGCTAGTAAACCGCTTAAAATCACAGCAATCATCAATAATAATGTTGCTACCGGTCGATCGATAAAAATACGTGATGGATTCATAATATCAATGTGGTCGTCTTGAATGTTCAGGCTTTTTCGCTGCATCTAAAATGCTGGTGTCTACAACTTCTGGCGTCACAATTTTGACTTTACTACCATTACCTAAAGCATCGCTCCCACTGGTTACGACACGATCACCGACACGAATTCCTGTCACAACCACTTTGCCATCTGCTGTTTCGGGTCCTGTTTTTACCACTACTTTGTGTGCTGTTGACTGCTGGTCAATGGTAAATACAAATTTACCTGAGTCACTGGCTTGTACTGCTGCTGTTGGAACCACAATGGCCTGAGGCAATGTGCTGGTATTTAACTTAATATTGACAAATTGATTCGGAAACAATTTATTATCTTGGTTGTTAAAAATAGCTTTTAACATTACTGTCCCGGTGGTGGCATCAATCTCATTACTAATTATTTTTACTTCACCTTGTGCCACTTGATTTGTTCCACTTAGATCAAATGCTTGAACTGGCAATGCTTTGCCTGCACGAATCGGCTCAACAATATTGGCCAATTGATTTTGTGGTACACCAAAAGTGACTGCAATCGGGTGCATTTGCGTGATCGTGACAATGCCTGTACTATCTGCGCTCACCGCATTACCAATGTCTGTTTTTCGAAGCCCAATATAGCCTGAAATTGGTGCTGTCACTTTCGCATACGTAATGTTGAGCTGCGCAGTTTTAATTTGCCCTTGTGCTGCTTTAACTGCACCCACATATTGGTTGGTCAAAGCAAGCTGTGTATCTAAATCTTGTTTTGCAATTGAGTCCTTTGCATATAAACGCTTATAACGCTCTAAGGTTAACTCTGCATTTTTCATCTGTGCTTGGCTTTCTGCCAATGTACCTTGATATTGCTCTAAAGTTGCTTGATAAGGTCTGACATCAATTTGAGCCAATAACTCACCTTGTTTGACATATTGCCCTTCATTAAAATAAATTTTTTCTAAGTTTCCAGTGACTCGACTGGTCACGGTGACAACCCGATCTGAAATGACTGTACCCAATGCACTGACTTGAATCGGAACATCTTGTTGTGTTGCTACCCCAACTTGAACGGGTTTAGACTGATCCATTTTGACATTGACTTGCTCATTACGGGGTCTTTTTTGGCTGAAAAAATAAACTGCTATGAAAATAATAACTATGATCACAATCCAAAGGATTGTTTTAACTTTGCGCGACATAGCAAAAACCTTGATTCCAAAGAAAATATTTGTATCGACAAATACAACTAACTCATCCATTAGTGCATAGTATTCACTATATTGATGGATTAATTATGTTTTTCACGTAAAAAAAATGAATAATCTATCTTTATCTTACCTATCAAAAATGACAACACAGAACACATGGTAAAAAATTGTACTAAATAAAAACTTTATGCTTATTTTTAAAACAAACAATCTTAAATCGCATCGCTTTTCCTCAATACAGCTTGACGCAGTGTTCAAGCCTAACTACAATTCACGCAGATTCTCCAATAGCTCAGTCGGTAGAGCGACGGACTGTTAATCCGCAGGTCCCTGGTTCGAGCCCAGGTTGGAGAGCCAGAATTCAAAAAACCCACTCTATTTGAGTGGGTTTTTTTATTATCCTCTGCATCGAAAGGATTGTATCCATGCTGCACGATTTATTGATGCAAATACCTCGCTATGTATATGTCATCGTTGCTATTGTGATTTTTATTATCTTGTTCAGATCTTTTTTTGCCCGTAAACAACAGTATTTTGCCCGCCCTGTATTAACCAATTTCGAAACCAAAATGTTTATACGGTTAAAAAAAGCATGCCCTCAACACCATGTATTGGCACAGGTGGCATTTAGTGCACTAATTACTAGCCGTGATTATAAATTAAGAAATAAATTTAACCGCAAAGTGACAGATTTTGTAATTTTAGATCAGCAAATGGATGTTTTGGCGATTATTGAGCTAGATGATCCTTCACACTTGGGCAAAGAAGCAGAAGATCAACAACGAGATGAGATGCTCCTTGATGCAGGATATCAGGTCTTTCGTTATACAAAAATTCCAACTATTGCCCAATTACAACGTGACTTATCTTAGCTTTTAACGTGAATGAGATGACACAGTTGCTTCAGGATCTGATGCCAAAGCTTGGTCATCTTTTTTATGTTGTTCAGCATATTCTGCGCGTTGTTCAGCATATTTCTTCTTGGTTTGCACATCTTTTGATGCTGCGAAAAATAGCATTAAAACCAATCCAATCGGCACAAGCAATGCTAAAAAGAAAACAATCCATGGTTTTTTGGTCTTTGGACGCTGTTCATTGCTCATACTACACTGACTCCAAACGAAAGATATAACTATAATAAGCTAAAGAAAATGCCTATAAAAATGATCATACCCACCCAGCGATTATGAAGAAATGTGGTAAAACAGCGCTGTGGATGGCGATCTTTGGTTTGTGTCCATTGATAAATGAAATCTAGCGCAACACAAAACAATGCTATAGTACCATAAGGATGTAGAATATCATCTATAAAAAGCGCTGTTCCAATACAAACAATACTCGCTATTTGTAAAAGCAAAATAATGTAAATATCAAAGCGCCCAAACAAAATGGCTGTAGATTTCACACCAATTTTTAAATCATATTCACGATCAGTGATGGCATATTGCGTATCATATGCCACAGTCCATGCTAAGTTTCCTGCATATAATAACCAACAGGTTAAATCAAGTGGACGTCCCATAGCGGTAAATGCCATTGGAATTGACCACGAAAAAGCAGCACCTAACACCACTTGTGGTAAATGCGTATAGCGCTTCATAAATGGATAAATAAAAGCCAAAAACAAGGCGCCAAATGAACAATAAAATGTTTGGATCGGTAGAAAAAATAACAAGCATGCACTGGCTGCAATCAGTACAATAAATACCGCCACTGCTTCTTTGGCTGAAATGATGCCTGTGGCAAGTGGTCTATTTTTAGTACGTGCAACATGACCATCAACTTTTCGATCCGCAAAATCATTAATGGCACAACCTGCTGCACGCATAAAAATTACGCCAAGAATCATCACTATAAGTGTTTTTAAATCAGGCATTCCTGATGCAGCAACCCAAAGTGCCCATAAAGTTGGCCAAAGCACAAGCTCGGTTCCAATCGGTTTATCAAAACGACATAAATAATAATATGCAGTGAACCGCTGAGTCCATGTAGTGGCTTTTGTCATGTCATTCACCCTAAGTTTTTTTGTTTTAAGAACCCAACAAATGAGGGTAAAAAGATTTCTTCAACCATAAAGTTATACCCATGCCAAGTATATCGACTTTGCCGTGCCCACCCATGTTCAGTTAAAAAGACACGGCGCTCACATAATGGCGTGGTACGTTGAAATAAAAAATGGCCAATCGGTTTTTGACCGAGTGTTTTAAAAATACGTGCTTTTTTTTGTAAGCCCATAATCGGGAAAATACTACGAGCTTTTACCCAAGGCATATTTTCAGAGCCATACAACAGTACTTCTCTAAACCATGCAGTATGTTGATGTGACACCTGTAAAAATACCGTATCTTGACGCGTAGGCCGCTGAAAATAAGATTGCTTAGGCTCGACATGAAACTGCCCTTGCCCAAGTTGGGTCAGCTGTTGCGTTAATGAGCCTGTGGCATACAACCAATCATAAAGCACATCATATTCAGGATGAATGTGCTTTCGTTTTGCATTATGGATTGGCTTCTTTTGATTCATTCAATGGTTTTTATTCAATCATTTTATCTAGTCTAACTGATAAAAATTAATTTTCGTATGCTATTTTGACTCAATCGTACTGATTTTATTTATTTTAATCATCTCAAAATAAAAAGCCCAATGTTGGGCTTTTTATGACAATGCTATAAATTAAAAGCGGTAGCTAATACCTGCAGTATAAACCCAAGGATCAATATTTAAGGTACCGATTTTCACGCCATCAATTTTTAAATCAGGCTCAACTTTTGCATAACGTACATCTGCAAAAACACCCCAATTTTTATTGTCTTTTATTGGATTCACCATTACACCAACTTGACCTGCTAAACCATAGGTCATATTTGCACGTAGTTTTGCACCTTCAAGATCGCCTCGTGCACGCTCTTGAAATGGAATCGCTGCAGTCACGCCTGCACCAAAATACGGAGTAATCGGTGTTGAGTTAATAAAATGATATTTAAATGTGAGTGTTGGCGGTAAATGCTTAAATTCAGCAATTTGAGCTGATGGCTGACCATTAATGCTGGCTTTCACTTCATGTTTAAATGGCGTTGCCAACAAAAGTTCTGCTGAAAAACGTGGGTCTTCAAAGAAATATTCAATCGATGGTGTAAAACTTGCACCATTGTCTGCTTTGGCATCTGTCACTAACCCTTCAGCCAACGTATTATGTTTTGCCGATGGTTGTAATAAGCTACCACCAATTTTAACTTGCCACTGACCTGCAAAAGATGCAGTTGAAATTGTTGCTAATGCAACAATAAAAGATGTTTTTAACATTGCTGTCCCCTTTATCAAACTTAAAGATAATATATAAAGGGTAATAATATGCAATCTTTTTTAAATATTTAACAGATAATAAAAAGTTATGTATAAATAGTAGCCATTTAAATCTTTATTTTGTTAACCATATGGCAAATTTACAAATATAGTTGCCCAATAAAAAAACACTTATCCATGGATAAGTGTTTTTTTATTGCTTGAAATTCGATTATTGAACGATTTTTAATGTCACATCGATATTGCCACGTGTTGCATTTGAATATGGACAAACAATATGTGCAGCTTGCACTAATTTTTCTGCCTCTTCTTGCGCTAAACCTGGCAAATGAATATTAAGTGTCACTTGAATGGCAAACCCTGTTGGGATTGGTCCAATACCGACTTCACCTGCAATTGACAAATCTTTTGGTAATGTAATTTTATCGCGACCTGCAACAAATTTCATTGCACCAATAAAACATGCTGAATAGCCTGCTGCAAACAACTCTTCTGGGTTGGTCACATCATTTCCACCAGCGCCACCCATTTCTTTTGGCGTACCCAATTTTAAATCAAGTGAGCCTGTTTCTGTTGTTGCTTTACCATCACGACCACCAGTTACAGTTGCTTTTGCTGTGTAAACTACTTTTTCTATTGACATTTTTATGCTCCGTGTTTTGTTTATATTAATTTATATCGTACACGATATAAATTCTCTGTCAACCAAGGAATGTTAAATAAGAATCAGTGATTTAACTTATCACGCAATGTATTGAGTTTTTGTTTTAATTCAAGCAAGCTTTGTATAGATTGTTCAGTTTCACAGTGAACTTGACGTGGAATATCTTTAGCTAGGGACCTCAAGTTACGCCCTTTTTGGGTTAAAGAGACAATCACTTGACGTTCATCATGTTCTGACTTCACACGTTTAATACACCCTAACACTTCTAAGCGTTTTAACATGGGTGTCAAGGTTGATGTTTCTAAAAACAATTGATGACCAATTTCAGAAACAATTTGATTATTCTTTTCCCACAGCACCAACATCACTAAATACTGTGAATATGTTAAGCCCAAAGGCTTTAACAATTGGCGATATAACTGATTAAAAGACAAATTGGTCGAATACACTGCAAAGCAGAGCTGGTTTTCCAGTTTAAATAAATCGTCTTTTTCGCTCATAGACTTGCCCTGTCCTATTTCATTGCCTCAACTATTATCAGGCATTATATATACAGTTATATGAAATAATCATCTTATGATGCTGAAATAAACGTTTTATATGAAAAACTTAAAGCCCATAATGGGCTTTAAGTGAAATAAAAACAAATCATTATCCCAATTGAGATGCTAGAACAGTACGAAGACTGGTACTTGGTCTAGCAAGTAAATGCACTAAATCTTTTGATTCACTAAATAAAGCGCCTTGGCTTGCTTGTACATCTGCATCCACCAAAATATCCGCAACAAAAGCGGGTAAACCAATGTTGACTAAAAGCTGATGAAACTCATCCCCTGTTAAATTTTGGTAAATCACCTTTTTATTGGCAATATGAGAAAGCTCGTCAGCCAATTCGGTCAACGTGTAAGATGCTGAACCTGCAAGTTCATATATTTTATTGTCATGCCCAGCTGTAGTTAATACATGAGCTGCAGCTTCTGCATAATCAGATCGCGTTGCTGAGCTAATTTTGCCATCATGCGCTGCACCATGCAGTATGCCTTGTTCAATCACTTGCTGTGCAGCTTGAGTATAATTCTCGGTATACCATCCATTTCGAAGCAAGGTATAAGTTAAACCACTATTTTTAATCAGTTCTTCAGTTTCGCGATGCTCTTGCGCCAAGCTCAATGTAGATTGGTCTGCATGTAAAAGACTGGTATAAAAAATATGGGCAACGTGGGCTGCTTTAGCAGCCTCAATGACATGTTTATGCTGTAATACACGGCGTCCAACATCACTCGCTGAAATTAATAATAAACGCTCTACGCCATCTAATGCTGCTGCCAACTGATCAGGCTGATCATAATCAAATGTTCTAACGATAATGCCTTTTGCTGCAAAATGCTCAGCTTTAGTAACATCACGCACCAAGACCACAAGCTCTGCTGAATTGTGTTGTTTGAGTAGATGTTCAACCACCAACTGTCCTAATTGACCTGTTGCGCCTGTAATTGCAATTTTCATATCGATACTCACTTTATTGTTGATATAAACAGCGTATAATAACTAATAACTAAAAGTAAGTACGTACCTAAAAGTAAGCATTACAGTGATGAGGTAAATATATGAATTCACTTGCATTCCCACCAAACACTTTGTCTAAAAAATGTCCTTCGCGTGAAGTTCTTGAGCATCTTTTGAGCAAATGGTCTGTTCTTATCTTTCGCTCACTACAAAATCAGACCTTACGTTTTAGTGAGTTAAAGCGAAATATTGATGGTGTCAGTGAAAAAATGTTAGCACAAACGCTTAAAACCCTAGAAAACGATGGTTTTATTGAACGTACAGTTTATGCAGAAATTCCACCTAAAGTGGAATATGCCTTAACCGACTTAGGTTTAGAAGCTGCTCATTACATGACAAGCTTAGTATTTTGGATCGAAGATAATTTGCCTAAAATTTTGGCACAAAAAAAACCGAGCTTACATTAAGCTCGGTTTTTTAAAGCACAAGGTTTATAACATGATAAAACTTATGCCAATTAAAAATTAAACGCTGTAGTACATGTCAAATTCAACTGGGTGTACTGTTGTATTTAAACGACGTACTTCTTCAGTTTTTAATTCAATGAATGCATCAATTGAATCTTTTGTGAATACCCCACCTTTCAATAGGAATTCATGATCCGCTTGTAATGCTTCAAGCGCCATGTCTAAGCTATGCGCAACTGTAGGAATTTTCGCTTCTTCTTCAGGCGGTAAATCATACAAGTTTTTGTCTGCAGGGCCACCTGGATGGATTTTGTTTTGAATGCCATCAAGACCAGCCATTAACAATGCAGCAAATGACAAGTATGGGTTTGCTGTAGGATCTGGGAAACGTGCTTCAATACGCTTGCCTTTCGGGCTTGATACGTGAGGAATACGAATTGATGCTGAACGGTTACACGCAGAATACGCAAGCATGATTGGTGCTTCGAAGTGCGGTACTAAACGCTTGTATGAGTTCGTTGATGGGTTAGTTAAGGCATTTAGTGCACGTGCATGCTTAATGATCCCGCCAATGAAATATAACGCAGTTTCAGATAAACCTGCATATTCATCGCCTGCAAATAGGTTTTTACCATCTTTTGCAATTGAAATATGTACATGCATACCAGAACCGTTATCGCCAACCAATGGTTTCGGCATAAACGTTGCTGTTTTTGCATATTGGTGTGCAACATTATGAACAGCATATTTAAATTGCTGAACTTCATCTGCTTTTTTAACCAATGTATTGAAGCTTACACCAATTTCTAGTTGGCAAGATGCCACTTCATGGTGATGCACTTCAACGCGGCCTGGTCCTAAAATTTCTTCAATTTTTGCACACATCTCTGCACGCATATCATGATGAGAATCAACAGGTGGTACTGGGAAGTAACCGCCTTTTACACGTGGACGGTGACCTGAGTTACCAGCATCATAGTCTTTACCTGTAGACCAAGCTGCTTCTTCTGCATAGATAGTATGACGTGCGCCAGACATATCAATGTCCCACTTCACTTCATCAAATACAAAAAATTCTGGTTCTGGACCAAAAAATGCTGTATCGCCAATTCCTGTTGACTTCAAGTATTCTTCTGCACGGCGTGCGATAGAGCGTGGATCGCGCTCATAACCTTGACCTGTTGAAGGCTCGATAACATCACAAGTAACAACAACTGTTGGCTCAGCAAAGAACGGATCAATAAAAGCGCTGTTCGGATCTGGGCGTAAAATCATATCTGATGCTTCAATGCCTTTCCAACCAGCAATTGATGAACCATCAAACATTTTACCATCTTCAAAATTTTCCTCATCAATTGAATGAGAAGGATAAGTGACGTGTTGTTCTTTCCCTTTTGTATCTGTAAAGCGAAAATCAACCCATCTAGCACCACTTTCTGTGATTAGTTCAAGAACTTTATTCGCCATGCTCTTTGCTCCAGTAGACTTATTTATTACACTTGTGAAGTGCATATTAACCGTTATGTTTTAACAAGCAACTCTTATGCCACTTTGCTGAAATAGCGCCAAGAGCGTGATAACATGTCACTACATTATCATGATTTATTTGCACAACTTGTTATATTATACCAAGCAACTGATAAATCGCACCAAATTAAAACACATGATTTAACGTTTTTTCATCAAAATTTTATATTTTAAATTTTATTGCTCAATATCAGTGCGCTAATTGGGGTTTTATTTATAATCAGGCTGTAAAATTAAACAGCATATGCTGTATATAGAACAATCAAAATATATAAAATTATTTAAATACAATAACTTAAAATAATGTAAAGACAATGACTTGTACATGATCGAAGAAAAACGATGCGCTGTAATAAGGCATTTGACGCCTACTGGCATGAAAGCCAAGCCAATATCAGCATTAATATCTCATTAATTGATCAAATATCTCTCGAACTTAAAGCTATAGCACTATTTGCATGGTGTTGATGATTGCTCTTGATGATCTGTATTAGATTTACAGGTATCAACCGTTTTAGACTGTGTTGAATCTGTGGTTGTCACAGTTTTATGGTTTGGATCGGAACGGCTTTCACTATTGTCTACAACCACAAGCGAAATTCCTAGACCACCTGTTGTTTTCGCAAAGGCAGCGGTACAAGAGAATAGTAATGCGATAGATAGGATGACTTTGTCCATAATTCGTCCTCGTGTTTATTATAATTTTTATGTACTACAGATTATAAAAGAATAATTCATGATTTCATTGTGCATTCTAGTAACGATCTATAGCTAAAAACACATAAAATCACATTCATGTTTAAAATTGATAAAAAAGAACATCATTTTCCGATTGAAATAATCTGCAATAAACATGATAAATTTAGTGACTATCTTGCCTTTTATGTTAATGATATAGTCATTTATCAAACTTCTTCTGTTGGTGTAAATACGCTATATTGACCCTATAGCTTTATTGCATATCGCAGAATATGCAGCATGAATAATAAGATAAATTATTCAAATGCTGTACACCTTCACTTAAAATCAAAAGGTTGAATCAGAAATGCTTCTAATGATTGACAATTATGACAGCTTTACTTATAACATCGTCCAATATTTTGGTGAGTTAAATCAAGATGTTAAAGTTGTTCGCAATGATCAAATTTCATTAGAGGACATCGAAACATGGCAACCTGAGTATTTGGTGATAGGTCCTGGACCTTGTACCCCGAGTGAAGCTGGCATTTCAATTCCAGCCATTCAACATTTTGCGGGAAAAATCCCAATTTTAGGGGTATGTTTAGGACATCAAAGTATTGGACAAGCCTTTGGTGGCGACACGATTCGTGCAAAAACGGTAATGCACGGTCGTTTATCAAAAATGTACCATACTGATGTCGGTATTTTTCAGAAATTACCATCGCCATTTACTGCCACACGCTATCACTCATTGGTCATTGATCAATCCACTTTGCCTGACTGTTTAGAAGTCACGTGTTGGACCAATCAAGAAGATGGGTCTATTGAAGAGATTATGGGCGTTAGACACAAGACCTTACCTATAGAAGGTGTTCAATTTCACCCAGAATCCATTTTAAGTGAGCACGGACATGAAGTGTTCAAAAACTTTTTAGAAACATATAAACAGTAGCATTATGGATATTAAGCAAGCACTCAACCACATTACCAAAAATATTCATTTAACTGATGACCAAATGCAAGATGTGATGTACACCATCATGCGAGGCGAAGCATCTGATGCGCAAATCGGTGCATTACTTATGGGTCTGCGCTTAAAAGGCGAAAGCATTCAAGAAATTACTGCTGCTGCTCGTGTAATGCGTGATTTATCTATTAAGGTAAACAGTACGAACATCGATTATTTGGTCGATATTGTGGGTACAGGCGGTGATGGGCAAAACCTATTTAATGTCTCTACAGCGGCAAGTTTTGTGATCTCTGCGGCAGGTGCAACCGTTGCTAAACATGGCAATCGTGGTGTATCTAGCCGTTCAGGATCATCTGATCTATTAGAGCAAGCAGGCATTCAGTTGGATTTGAATCAAATCCAAACTGAGCGCTGTTTACGTGAAATGAATTTGGGCTTTTTATTTGCACCAAATTATCACCAAGCAATGAAGCATGCGATTCGAGCACGAAAAGACTTAGGAATTCGTACCATCTTTAATTTACTTGGACCACTTACAAATCCTGCCAATGTTCAACAATTGGTGGTGGGTGTCTTTTCAGATGAATTATGTGTTCCTATGGCCGAAGTGTTTAAACAACTCGGCGCTCAACATGTCATGGTTGTTCATTCTAAAGATGGTTTAGATGAAATTAGTTTGGCGACAAGTACATTGGTTGCTGAATTAAAAGATGGTCAAATACAGACTTGGATATTAGAACCTCAAGCCTTTCATATTGAACCACAAACACTCTATGGTCTAGATGTTAAAGACCCTAAAGAAAGTTTGGCGTTAATTAAAGACGCGTTGGGTCGAAATAAAAGCCCATTGGGTCAAAAAGCGGCAGATTTAATTGCCTTAAATGCAGGTGCAGGCATTTATGTGTCGGGTTTAGCAACCACTTATGCTGAAGGTGTCTTGTTTGCACAAGATATTATTGATGGTGGACAAGCACTTGAAAAAATGAGTGTCTTTGCTGAATACACGAAAAATATTAAGCTTGCCCCGAGCACAATGGAGTAAAATATGGATATTGCAAATACGATTTTAGGAAAGATTGTTGATCGTAAAGTAGAAGAATTGGCAATTCGCCATAAACGATATTCGATTTATGATCTTGAACAACAAGCTCAACATGCAAGCCCTGTACGCGGTTTCGCAAAAGCCTTAGGGCAAAAACGCCCTGGTGTCATTGCTGAAATTAAAAAAGCATCTCCTTCAAAAGGTGTGATTCGTGCAAACTTTGATCCTGCTGAAATTGCACAACAATATGAATCTGCAGGTGCTGCCTGTTTATCGGTTCTTACCGATATTGATTTTTTCCAAGGCGCAGATGAAAATATTTTAATTGCCCGTAAACACTGTAGTTTACCTGCGCTTCGAAAAGACTTTTTAATTGACCCTTATCAAGTCATTGAAGCACGTGCTTTACATGCAGATTGTATTTTACTGATAGTTGCCTGCTTGTCTGATCAACAACTGGAAGAAATGTCTAAAACAGCATTTGAGCATCAACTTGATGTATTGGTTGAAGTCCACAATGAAGCAGAACTTGAGCGTGCATTACGACTTGATTCACGTTGTTTACTTGGTGTAAATAACCGTGATTTAAAAACATTTAATGTAGATTTAAACCACTCTATTCGCTTGAAAAGCTTGCTTGATCCAAGTCGAATATTAATTACAGAAAGTGGCATCGCTACACCTGATGATGTACGGTTAATGCAAGAGCATGACATCCACCACTTTTTAGTGGGTGAAAGCTTTATGAAACAACCCCATCCAGACCGTGCTTTTATTGATTTGTTTGGTCAGCCAATCACTGTAAACTAAAATTTATGTGCGCAAAGAACGGTTTATACAACCGTTCTTTGTATTTTTAAACAGGTTATATAGATGAAAACATTATGAGTAATAAAGACAGTTTTTTA
The DNA here is from genome assembly GCF_900197575.1 of Acinetobacter apis. GTDB lineage: Bacteria > Pseudomonadota > Gammaproteobacteria > Pseudomonadales > Moraxellaceae > Acinetobacter > Acinetobacter apis. The sequence goes on from NZ_FZLN01000001.1 coordinate 917,186, forward strand.
TCAAAATCACAAAAGAGTTTGTTAAAGCAGTTTAAAAAGCAGATCAGCCCTGCGCATACATCAGCTGTAGCACCTGTCCAAGAAAAAGCGCGTAAAGAAGAAGAGCAAATTGATGATACAACTTTATTTCAAAGCGCATTACAGGGTGTACAACGCTTAGATCACAGTAATGTGGTCCAGCGTGCTAAACCTGCAAAACCTAAAAAGCCTGATGCGCAAACGATCGCAAAACGGATTGCTGCTGAAGGCATTACAGATCATGATGGTTCATCTGCACTTTCAGATACTCAAGCCGCTTTAAATCCGGTCGGCAGTCAGCAAACACTGAGCTATCGCATTACAACACTGCAAAATAAAGTATTTGAAGATTTAAAACTTGGCAAAATGAGATGGTTTGAAGCTGTTGATTTACATGGCTGCACCATTGAACAAGCACGCGCTGCAGTACTTGAAATCATTCATTTAGCACAACAAGACAATCAAAATGTTATTAAAATTGTGCATGGTAAAGGCCCTGATGCTGTATTAAAAACCTATGTAAATGGTTGGCTTCGACAACACCGTGATGTATTGGCATTTGTAAGTGCACCTGAGAACCAAGGCGGTACAGGTGCGGTACTTGTTTTACTCAAACGTGCAGAAAAAAACCCGAAATTCCAACCTGAATAGCTTTTTAAGAATTGTTATCCTCGTTGAATAAATTTTCTGATACAATGTCGCCCTGCTTAATCTGTGCAAGTGAACATCTTTTATGTCTATGCAGCAATCTTACGAAAAAATACTTGAAGCCGTTGGCGAGGACCTTGAACGCCCGGGGCTTAAAGACACGCCAATACGTGCGGCAAGAGCCTTTTCGTATTTGACCTCAGGTTATGCCAAATCACTTGAGGAAGTGACCAATGATGCGGTTTTTCCTTCTGATAATCGTGAAATGGTATTGGTAAAGAATATTGAATTTTATTCTTTATGCGAGCATCACTTATTGCCATTTTATGGCCGTGTTCATATTGGTTATTTGCCTGAAGGCAAAGTACTTGGACTATCAAAATTTGCACGCATTACTGAAATGTTTGCTAGACGTTTACAAATTCAAGAAAATCTGACCCAAGAAATTGCTCTTGCTGTGGAACAAGTCACAGGTGCACGTGGTGTTGCTGTTGTCATCGACTCTGCACACATGTGTATGATGATGCGCGGTGTGGGTAAACAAAACTCAACCACACGAACAGTATCTTTTGTCGGTGAGTTTAAAGCGCATACTGAAGCACGTCGTGAATTTTTAAGTGCTGTGCCAGAGAGTTATTAGTCTATACAAGTGAATCAATAAAAAAGGATAATTTAATTATCCTTTTTTTATGAACTGCTCTTTTAGCTGCCAAATACCATTGCTTTGGCGTTGCCCTGAAATTTTTAAGACAAAAACCAAGCTCAGCATCAAGAGCAAATACCATGACCCGATCTTTCCGATCCATACCATATGCCAGCCATCAGCCTGATTTGGATAGACCCAAATATCATAAAATGTGCTGATATTTTCAGCCACCCAAATGAGACTTGCAAGCACCAACAACAAAACCAGCATGGGTATAGTAAATTGTTGCCTATTGACCCAAAACACCGCTTTTGTTCGCCAAAATAACCATATACTCCATATAAACAATATATTTCGAATATCAAAAATAAAAAACTTACTCATAAAATTGATATATGCCACCAATGCCAATACCATCAAGTATTTAAATTCAGGCAATGCAATAAAAGATATATGAAATAAACGAATGGCACGTGCAAAAAAACTGCCGATGGCAGAATACATAAATCCTGCAAACAATGGCACTGTCAGTATTTTCAACACCGCAGGTTCAGGATATTGCCAAGAGCCAATATGTGGTGCAGTAAGTACAAGCTCCATAATGAGTGCCAAGACATGAAATAAAGCAATCACTTTTGCTTCTTGCCATGATTCAAGTTTGAAGTACATAAGCAAGCCTTGTACAACAAGGGCAAAGAAAAACAAAAAGTCATATCGGTATAAACCGAAATAAGGTTCTGTACCCATGCCATAACTCAAGGCAAAAATAAGCAGCAATAAAATACCAAAAAGCGCAGCGGATATAGACCGCTGCGCAAAAGTTAACATCAATTTCAACGGGTTTAGCACAATCGAATTAGCCCAAATATTTCGCACTATATTCATGTACTGTATCAACAAATATTTTTGGCATATCTGGATTCACCCATTGAGTAATTCCATGCCCTAAATTCGCGACATAGCCTGTTTTTTCACCATGACGATATGCATCATCAAGCATTTGTTTCACTGCATTTTCAATTGTTTTAGCTGAGCCATATAAGGTGGCTGGATCTAAATTACCTTGTAATGCGACACGGCCTTGAACACGCGCACGTGCCTGATCTAACGGTGTTGTCCAATCTAACCCATAGGCATCTGCATTGGCATCAAGCATGGTTTCTAACCACTGCCCACCACCTTTTGTGAATAAAATAACAGGGATACGACGACCATCCTTTTCACGAACTAAACCGCCCACAATTTTTTTCATATAATTTAATGAAAATTCGACATATTGACGGTGTGCAAGTGCCCCACCCCAACTGTCAAAAATTTGTACAGCTTGTGCACCCGCTTCAATTTGTGCATTTAAATAGTCAATTACGCTGTCTGCCAAATGGTCAAGCAAAGCATGTAGCAGTTCAGGTGATTTATAAAGCATTTCTTTAGTAAATCGATAATCTTTACTTGAACCGCCTTCAATCATATAAGTCGCTAAAGTCCATGGACTGCCCGAAAAACCAATCAAAGGAACTTGCCCAGACAAAGCTGAACGAATTGCACTGACGGCATTCATGACATAATCTAAATCGGTGCGCGAATTTAATTTGGGTAATTTGGCAATATCTGCTTCTGTACGAATGGTATTTTTAAATTTTGGTCCTTCACCTGTTTCAAAATATAGCCCTAAACCCAATGCATCAGGAATAGTTAAAATATCAGAAAACAAAATTGCGGCATCTAACTCATAACGGCGTAACGGCTGTAATGTTACTTCACATGCCAATTCTGTATTTTTGCATAAAGATAAAAAATCGCCTGCTTGTGCACGGGTCGCTTTATATTCTGGTAAATAACGTCCTGCTTGACGCATCATCCATATTGGGGTGGTATCTACTGGCTCTCTGAGTAATGCACGCAAAAAACGATCATTTTTTAGAGTTGTCATGGTGGTCCAATGCTGTAATCATTTAACTGTATCATAACAAATAACCTTCACATTAGATAACAGAGCCTTACGATTATATACATTGGAACTATACATGAGGCATACGAAATATTTAATGCAGGCTATATCAAATTCTGTAATAATTAGCTAGTTCTATTACAAAATAATTCTAAGGTTTAAATCATGTTTGTTCGCTCATTACTCGCTGTGAGTTTAAGCTATTTAATGCTAAATAGTGCGTTTGCCGCGTCTGAAGTCGCACAATCTGTTTCTGTTACAAGCCAAGAAGAGCCAACGTCTTCAAATACCGCATATGACTCAAATACAGCGCCTTTGAGTTCGCGAAGTGCTTCTGAAATTATGGTTAATACAGAAACAGCATCAGATGCAACTCCTGTTGCTGCTTCTGAGGGTCAAATGACCACTCAAGAGCAAAGCCATTTTAATGAAGTCACAGATGCTGTGCAAACCATTGATACCAACGCTGAACGCCAAACGTCACACCGTGCGGTATCAAGTGCTGAAAAAAGAGATTGGTCACTCGATAACTTAAACCGTGCTGAATGGTATCCTAATATTGGTAAAGGACAATTTCCAATTTATGCACGTGCCCAAGTGATGTTGAATAACACCCATGCATCGCCTGGCGCAATTGATGGATCAAGTGGGAAAAATACCTTAAAAGCGATTGCATCTTTTCAGCAAATCCAAGGCTTACCTGTCACAGGTGCCCTAGATCAAGCAACATGGGATGCATTGGTTAAATTACAAGGTAGCAAACCGACCTATATTGAATACACGATCACTGAAAGTGATTTAAAAGGTCCTTATGCCAAAACCATTCCACATGACTATGCATTACAATCTAAAATGAAAGGATTGTATTATACGCGCGTTACAGAAATGCTTGGTGAAAAGTTCCATATGGATGAAGCCTTTTTGAAACAGCTCAACCCAAATGCAGACTTTAATAAATTAGGACAAAAAATTATTGTGACCAGTGTCCGCAATAATTTACCTGAAGACATTCACTTAATTGTGGCGCACAAAGGTGCAAAACAACTGTACTTATTTAACTCTAAAAACCAAATGGTTGGCTCATTCCCAGCAACTATTGGTAGTACAGATACGCCGTCTCCTGAAGGAACATACCGAGTCACAAATGTGACACCAAATCCTTGGTATAGTTACTCACCAAGTAACTTTGTTCAAGGCAAAAACTTAAAACCACTGTCTTTACCACCAGGTCCAAATGCACCAGTAGGTAATATTTGGATTGGTTTAAGTAAAAAATCATTTGGTATTCATGGTACGCCACAGCCGTCTTTAATTTCTAAAACAGCATCGCATGGTTGTATTCGTCTAACCAATTGGGATGCAAATGATTTAGGACGTAAAGTAAAATCTGGCACGATTGCAAAATTTGTTAATTAAAATAGACATAAAAAAATAAGCCCAAATGGGCTTATTTTTTTATATAACCATTAAATTTTTGGATCACGTAGCTGAGTCATTGACTGTTGTGACTTTGCTGCCAATTCTGTCAACTGATGAAAAACAACAGGGATCACTTGATCTGCCATCTGCGCAGCTTGTAAGCCTAACTTTTCGCCCAATGTCGGTTTGTGACGGGTACTAATTAAATAAACATCATGCTCATTGATCAGATTTAAAATCACTTCGTCTGAGGTTTTAAGCTCATCTGCCAAGTCAAAACGCAATGCATCTTCACCATACCAATGTTCACCTGTCGCAACTTTCTCAACATTCAATTGTGGACGGTATTTTTCTACAAAATGCTTAAATAGCTCATGTGTTTGCTGCAATTCTTGCTCAAATTTCTCTTTACCTTCATCGGTATTTTCACCAAACATGGTAACTGTTCTTTTGTATTGCCCTGCAGTATATAATTCAAAGTCAACATTCTTTTCTTTAAGCAAACGATTAAAGTTTGGGATTTGTACCACAACACCAATTGAACCTAAAATTGCAAACGGTGCAGCAATGACTTGATTTGCAATACATGCCATCATATAACCACCACTCGCAGCAACTTTGTCTACAGTCACAGTTAAATGGAACCCTGCGTCACGCAAACGAACTAATTGAACCGCTGCCAAGCCATAGCCATGTACCACACCGCCTGGGCTTTCTAAACGTACAACAACACGGTCTTTACCAGGTGTTGCAGTCGCAATAATTAAAGTAATTTCTTCGCGTAAATTGGTCACTGCAGAAGCTTGAACATCGCCTTTAAAGTCAACCACAAAAACACGTTCTTTACTTTTTTTACGTTCTTTATTCTTTTTAAATAAGCCAAGTAAAGACTGTTTCTTCCCTTGATTTTGAGCAATTTTCTTTTTTTGCTCATTTAAACGTGCATTTAAATGGGTTACACGAATTTCTGCAGGGAGTTTTGGCAATTGAAATAACATATTGTCGCCTAATAATTTAAATATCTTATTAATATGGATACTTTTTCAGAAAAAACAATAGCTCACCTGTGTAATTAATACCGAATATATACAGGAATACGATTTTAAGTCATATAGATCACATGTACTTGATCCTATTTTTGACACAAAAAAGCGTGCCTTAAGCACGCTTTTTTATTACAGAATACATATTAGCCGATAAATTGACGCGCATTACGGAACATACGTAACCAAGCACCATCTTGATCCCAATCTTCAGGTGCCCAAGAATGTTGAATCGCGCGGAAATTACGTTCAGGATGCGGCATTAACACGGTTGCACGACCATCTGCAGATGTTACACCTGCAATTGCATCAGGCGATCCATTTGGATTGAGTGGGTAATGCTGAGTGGCTTGACCATGACTATCCACATAACGCAGAATAATTTGATCTTGCGATTTTAATGCTGCAAATGCATCTGCTGATGCCACTGCACGCCCTTCACCATGTGCAACTGCAATAGGTAAAATAGACCCTTCCATACCCTGTAGTAACACAGAATTTGAACGCTCAACTTTCACGTTAACACTACGTGCTTCAAATACTTCACTGACATTACGTTGAAAACGTGGCCAATGTTCAGCGCCAGGAATCAGTGGTGCAAGTTGCGATAGCATCTGACAGCCATTACACACGCCTAAGCTGAATGTATCTTGACGTCCAAAAAAGCGTTCAAACTGATCACGTAAGCGGTCATTAAAGAGTACAGATTTTGCCCAACCACCGCCTGCACCTAATACATCACCGTAAGAGAATCCACCACATGCCACCAAGCCTTTAAAATCTTCTAAGCTGACACGACCAGCGAGTAAATCACTCATATGGACATCAACTGTATTAAAGCCCACTTGGTCAAATGCAGCTGCCATTTCTACATGACCATTTACGCCTTGCTCACGTAAAATTGCCATATTTGGACGGCTTAAATTTAAAAATGGTGCTTCAATCGCTTCGTTTAAATCATATGTTGGCTGAGCAATTAATCCGTGATGTTGATCATCTGCAATTAATGCAAATTCTTGATCCGCGGTTTCAACATTGTCACGTAAACGCTGAATCTGATGTGACACTTCAGACCATGCATGTTGTAATTCAACACGTGATAACGCTAAACCATTTACAGTCAATTGATCTGTTTGGTTGACTTGACCAATCACAGTCAGCATATCTTTTAAATCTGATTGTTGAATTTCAGCATCTAATACAGCCCAATCTTCAGCTTTAAATTGAAGTACAGCACCAATTTCTTCAGCAAACAAACGATCAATTGATTGCTCATGCAAGTTCACACCCAATCGTGATGCAAACATCATTTCTGCAACGGTTGCAAGCACACCGCCATCACCAATATCATGGTATGACTGAATGACACCGCGTTGATTCCATGCCTGAATCGTGGCAAAAAAGCGCTTTAAATCATCAAATGATTCGACATCAGGTGTTTCATTACCAATTGATTTATAAACTTGCGCTAGAATTGAACCACCTAAACGCTGTTGCCCTTTAGACAAATCAAAACGCACAAGCACGCTGTCAGTTAAATTCTTTAATTCAGGAGTCAAGGTACGGCGTACATCTTGTACAGGTGAAAATGCTGTAATGACAAGTGACATTGGTGATGTGACTGATTTGTCTTCACCTGAATCTTGCCATGTTGTACGCATAGACAATGAATCTTTACCGACAGGGATCGCAATGCCTAGCGCAGGGCAAATCTCCATACCGATCGTTTTTACTGCATCAAATAAAGCTTGATCTTCACCCGGTTGACCTGCCGCAGCCATCCAGTTTGCTGATAACTTAATATCGCTCAATTGTTCAATGTCAGCTGAAGCAATATTGGTAATGGCTTCGGCAACAGACAAACGTGCTGATGCAGCAGGATTTAAAATGGCAACTGGTGGACGCTCGCCCATTGCCATCGCTTCACCAGTATAACCTTGTAAACTTGTTGTAGTTACAGCAGCATCTGCAACAGGCACTTGCCAACGACCAACCATTTGATCACGTGCAACCATACCTGTAATTGAACGGTCACCAATGGTAATCAAAAATGATTTTGATGCCACTGTTGGGTTTTTCAGTACACGAAAAATAGATTCTTTTAAGTCTAAGCTGCTTGTATCAAAGTCATCGCCTTGGCGAGTCGTGGTGTCATACGAACGCTGCATACGCGGTGTACCGCCAAGTAACACCTGCATTGGCATATCAACAGCATCATTATTGAACAATGGGTCTTGAACCGTTAAATGACGTGCTTCAGTTGCTTCACCAAGTACAGCAAATGGACAACGCTCACGCTCACAAATTGCTTCAAACTGTGCCAATGATTCTGGACGAATCGCAAGTACATAACGCTCTTGCGCTTCATTTGACCAAATTTCCATTGGAGACATGCCTGACTCTAATGATGGAATTTTGCGTAAGTTTAATACAGCACCTAGCTCGTGATCATTCACAAGTTCAGGCATTGCATTTGAAATACCACCTGCCCCGACATCATGAATCGATACAATTGGGTTTTCATTTTCTAAACGCCAGCAAGTATCAATCACTTCTTGGCAACGGCGTTCCATTTCAGGGTTTTCACGTTGTACAGATGCAAAGTCTAGGCTTTCTCCTAAACTACCGCTGTCAACTGAAGATGCAGCACCACCGCCAAGACCAATCAGCATGGCAGGTCCGCCAAGTACAATCAGTAAATCTTTAGGTTGAATTGGATCTTTTTCAACATGGTCAGGGCGAATATTGCCATAACCACCTGCAATCATGATTGGCTTATGAAAGCCTTTCACATCACCATGAATACGCTGTTCGAAGGTTCTGAAATAACCATTTAAGTTTGGACGACCAAACTCGTTGTTAAACGCTGCACCACCTAATGGTCCATCAATCATAATTTGTAATGGTGATGCCATGCGTGATGGCTTGCCATATTGCTCTTCCCATGGCTGTTCAAAGCCCGGAATATTTAGGTTAGATACTGTGAATCCTGTTAAGCCTGCTTTGGGTTTACCACCGCGCCCTGTTGCACCTTCATCACGAATTTCACCGCCAGAACCTGTGGCAGCTCCTGCAAATGGAGAAATAGCCGTTGGATGGTTATGGGTTTCTACCTTCATTAAAATATGTGCAGCTTGGCTTTTATATTTATAAATATAATGTCCAGTGTCTGCGTCTTGCTTTGGATAAAAACGCATACTGTCATAACCAACAATGACCGATGCATTGTCTTTATATGCAGACAATACATCTGTTGGTGATTCTTTATATGTATTTTTAATCATTTGGAACAGTGATTTTGGTTTTTTTTCACCATCCACTGTCCATTCAGCATTAAAAATTTTATGACGACAATGCTCTGAGTTTGCTTGAGCAAACATCATGAGTTCAATGTCGTTTGGATTACGGTTTAAAGTGGTGAATGCATCAACCAAATAATCAACTTCTTCATCAGACAATGCAAAACCAAATGCTTGGTTTGCTTCAACTAAAGCAGATTTGCCTTGCCCTAAAATATCAATCGTGTTTAATGGTTTTGGTGCAGTTTCTTGGAATAAAGCACTTGCATCATCGATTTGATTAAACAGTGTTTCTGTCATGCGGTCATGCAGCAAATGTTTAACTTCATCAGATAAGGTAGATACCCCTTGAATGGTATACAAAATGCCGCGTTCAATGCGATGAATTGGAGTATTACAGTTTTTAAAAATATCTGATGCTTTCGATGACCACGGTGAAATGGTTCCGACACGAGGTGTGACTAAAATTTGTACTTCATCACTTGCAGTATGCTTGAGTGTATAAGATGCGCCATCATTGAGTAATTGTTCTGCTGCTTGCAGTGCATCATCACTAAGCGCTTGATCAAACAAATAAACCCATTGACTTTCTATTGATTGAATAGAACTAAGAGACGATAAACGTGATAATAGTTGCGTTTTCTTAAAAGTAGAATGTGCTACCGCACCGGCCACGATAAACATGTTGATTTTGGCTCCACGGGTAAGTCTTAACACCTTACCGCAATGTGACTTAGAGGGAGCCCATATCATACTGCTTATTCTTTCAATGAGCTAGTTCAAAGAAATAGAATCAGCCATTTAAATGCAAATTTATTCTAAAATCTGCATGAATCTTTTAAAAATAGATTGAATCTAGACCGCTGAAACTTCAAATAAAGAACCAATCCAAAATGTAAACGACATGGCTAAAATCCCCCACACCACCACGCGTAAAACACCTTTTAAAATGGGACTTCCACCCGCATAACTTGCCACAGCACCAAGCAATCCCAAAGACAAGACCCCAACCACCATAATACCAATTTGCAAATGATCTCTTGGCAACAACAAAATGGCAAGCAATGGGCATAATCCCCCTAAACCAAATGCAATTGCAGAAGATGCCGCAGCCAAAAATGGTTGTGCAGCCATTTCTTCACTGATACCAATTTCATCACGTGCATGAGCTGCCAAAGCATTATGCGCTGTTAATTGCTGTGCGACTTCTAAAGCAAGCTCTTTATCTAAGCCACGATGAATATAAATTTTAGTTAACTCTAATAGCTCTAAATCAGGCGATAAATCTAAACTTGCAGCTTCCATTCTTAAATCAGCATCTTCGATATCTTGCTGTGACTTTACAGAAATAAATTCACCTGCCGCCATGGATACAGCACCTGAAATAACGCCTGCAATACATGTAATCAGTAATGTATGAACTGTTGCACCACTTGCTGACATTGCAACCACTAAACTTGTGACTGAAATAATGCCGTCATTTGCACCCAAAACAGACGCGCGTAGCCAACCTGAGCGTTCAATATAATGATTTTCTTCATGATGTGAATGAAGTGACATAATAACTCTTCTTTGTGATGTAATAATTAGTGTGTAAAAATCCACCTTAATCATCAGTCAATGAGTGATTGCATCACTCAATCTGATCTATAATGAACTGATACTACAGACACGTCATCGAAATCTATCTTTTTTGTGTAAAACGACAAGCTTTGACGCCAAACACTAGAGAAGCAAATGTTTTTTTGGCATGATAACAATGAACCAAAACAAGAGAATATATTTAATCAATGGAAGAAATGCGTTGGGCAGAACTCCTTTCGGCAACTCGTTTAGGAAGTAAAAAAAGTATCAACGAATTGGGGCGCAGCCCTTTTCATAAAGATTATGACCGAATTATCTTTTCACAAAGCTTTCGCCAATTAAATAGAAAAACCCAAGTTCACCCATTAACTCAAAATGATGGTGTACACACTCGACTGACGCACTCGCTTGAAGTCTCTTGCATTGGTCGTTCTTTGGGTATGCTTGCTGCTGAAAAAATCAAAAGTCAATTGCCGGTATGGGTCAGTCCCGCTGACATAGGCGCCATTATCCAAGCTGCATGTTTAGCACATGATATTGGCAATCCACCATTTGGTCATGCAGGTGAATATGCTATTCGCGAATGGTTTGATGATGCATCACATAAAGAATTACTCCATACGTTGAGCCTTGAAGAACAAGCTGATGTCAGACAATTTGAAGGCAATGCACAAGGCTTACGTTTATTAACACGGGTCGATGACCATCCTGATGATGGCGGCATGCGTTTAACCTTTGCCACTTTAGGAACTTATATTAAATATCCTTGGCTATCGCATTCGATTGACCCAAACAGTCAACAACCTGCACATGCACGCAAAAAATTTGGTTGCTATCAAACCGAAAAAGAAATACTAAAAAAAATTGCAGATACGCTCGGTTTAATTGAAAAAGCACCGTATCACTACTGCCGTCATCCACTCACCTATCTGTTAGAAGCTGCCGACGACATTTGCTATGCACTGATAGATCTTGAAGATGGCATCAGTTTAGACATGCTCACTTATGAAGAAGTCGAGCCAATATTTATTGATTTAATTGCAGATTATGGCATTCCTGCCGAATTTTCACGCCCATGGGCAACATGGCAACAAAAGATTGCGTCTTTACGCGGTCGTGCTATGAAACGTTTGGTTGAAGAAGTTGCTTCTACATTTGCACGGCATCAATATGAAATTTTAACAGGTCGTTTAGATGGTCCTTTATTGCAATATTGCCCGCCTGACATATCACATGGTATTGAGCGCGCTAAAAACTTAGCTCGTGATAAGATTTTTGGGCATCGACAAAAAATGGATTTAGAAATTGTAGCCCACATGAGCTTACAACACATTTTAAATGCATTTATTCCATTGACTGTGCCTGCAAAGCATTTAAGCTTTAAAGACCAAAAACTCATGACCATTTTGCAACAATATGGCGTCCATTTTACAGAAAGTCATTACCAAAACATCATGCAGGTATTAGACATTGTCGGCAAACTCTCAGATCATCAAGCATATGATTTAGCGCAAATCTTACAAGGTCGTCGACTGACATTAATTTAACCAAGGAACTTACATGATTGGCTGTTTAATCGGTGAAGTGATTGCACTTGAAGCCCCAACTGTTTTACTCAATGTGCATGGCGTAGGCTATGAAATTGACACGCCTTTATCTACATTTTGCCAGTTACAAAAAGGTCAACAAGTGACTTTATGGACACATTTGGCTGTTCGGGAAGATGCACAATTACTATATGGTTTTATTGATGTACGAGATAAAACCTTATTTCGTATTTTATTAAAAGTCACAGGCGTTGGCCCTAAAATGGCACTTGGCATACTCTCCACGCTCAGCGCAGACTTGTTAATTCAAACAGTTGAACATGATGATATCAATACGCTCATCAAAGTGCCGGGAGTGGGTCGAAAAACTGCAGAACGCTTAATGATTGACTTAAGAGATCGAATTAAAGCATTAGCACAATCTACCGACTCACAACGTCTTGAAACCACTCCGCTTGCATTTTCTGCACCGTCAGCTGTGGCTGAAGCAGAAGCTGCTTTGCTCTCTTTAGGCTATAAGCCATTAGAGGCTAAAAAAGTCGTGGCAATGGTTAAAGATCAACATACTGAAGTGGCCGATATTATTCGTGCTGCTCTTAAATCAATGATGAAATAGTTGCCTTATGCAAGATAGAATGATCAGTGGTTTTGAAAAACCCGAAGACCAAATTGACCGTGCCATACGCCCTGCCACCTTAAGTGACTATATCGGTCAGCCTGTGGTGCGTGAGCAAATGGAAATTTTTATTGGTGCCGCGCGAGGTCGTGGTGAAGCACTCGACCATACCCTGATTTTTGGCCCGCCAGGATTGGGGAAAACCACCTTAGCCAACATTATTGCACGTGAAATGGGCGGAAACTTAAAATCTACATCAGGTCCAGTTTTGGAGCGTGCTGGTGATTTGGCTGCACTGCTGACCAACTTAGAAGAAGGCGATGTGCTGTTTATCGATGAAATTCATCGTTTATCACCTGTAATCGAAGAAATCTTATATCCTGCAATGGAAGATTATCAGCTTGATATTATGATTGGTGAAGGTCCTGCTGCACGTTCTATTAAACTTGATTTACCTCAGTTTACCTTGGTTGCAGCCACCACACGCGCAGGTTTACTCACCTCACCATTACGCGACCGTTTTGGCATTGTGCAACGACTTGAATTCTACTCTGTAGAAGACTTAACTTTTATTGTCGAACGTTCTGCTCGTTTAATGGATGTTGTGACCAGTGCTCGTGGTGCAGAAGAAATTGCTCGGCGTTCACGTGGTACACCGCGGATTGCCAATCGCCTGCTTCGTCGTGTTCGTGACTATGCTCAAGTCAAAGGCACAGGTGAAATTACATCTGAAATTGCTGAGCGTGCCTTAGATATGCTCAATGTTGACCGCTCAGGTTTAGATACACTCGACCGTCGTTACTTAAGCATGTTGATTGAACGTTTTGATGGTGGCCCTGCAGGAGTAGACGCTTTGGCTGCAGCAATGGCAGAAGATACAGGTACACTTGAAGATGTTATTGAGCCTTATCTTATTCAGCAAGGTTATGTCATGCGTACAGCACGTGGACGGATCGCCACCAATTTGGCTTATATTCAGTTTGGTTTAACACCACCTGAAACCGTCATACAATAAAATAAATCGCATGAAATCAAGGCAAGTGTGATCTATTGATACGACTTGACCTGATTTCACTGATTTACCTCATCAGTACTTTTATTTAATAAAATGTGAAATGTCATGACTGCCAATACAACCCATCAAGCATTCAACTTTAAAATTCGTGTCTATATTGAAGATACTGATGCAGGTGGCATCGTATATCATGCCAATCATCTCCGTTTTATGGAGCGCGCTCGTACCGAATGGTTACGAGTATCTGGCATTGACCAATATTGGCATCAAACCGATTACCAGTTTGTAGTTCGTCACATTGGTATTAAATATTTACGTCCAATATTAATGGATGATTTAATTGCTGTAACAGCACGTGTTATTTCTTGTAAAACTGCATCATTTATATTGCAACAAAATATTTATCGTGGTGAAATCTTGCTTGCAGCTGGTGAGGTTGAGTTGGCTTGCTTAAATCAGCAACTCGTACCACGGAAATTGCCAGCAGAAATCATTACCTTGATTCAAAAAGACATGGCACAAGATTAGGCTTACATGACGTTTAACTATGACAACTCAAACATCGCTACACATCACTGATTTAATTTTACAAGCAAGCCCTGTTGTCCAAGCAGTGATGCTCATTTTATTGATTGCATCACTTTATAGTTGGTATCTAATTGCAAAACTGTCTATGGGCTTTCGTAAAGCCGCTGCACAAGATGAACATTTTCAAAAAATGTTTTGGTCTGGGGCTGAAATTGACACCTTATTTAACAATGCACAGCTCAATTCGAAGCGTAATGGCTTAGAAGATATTTTTTATGAAGGCTATGCTGAATTTAATAAACTGAAAAAACGTCATGCGTTGATCACACAAAAAATTGACGGCACAGAACGTATTTTACGTGTTGGATTAAGCCGTGACCAAAGCCTGTTAGAACATGGTCTAGGACATCTTGCAAGTATTGGCTCAGTTGCACCATATATTGGTTTGTTCGGTACGGTTTGGGGCATCATGAATGCCTTTATTGGTCTTGCTGCAGTCGAGCAAGTCACTTTGGCAACTGTAGCGCCAGGCATTGCTGAAGCATTGATTGCAACAGCAATTGGCTTATTTGCGGCTATTCCAGCAGTGTTGGCATTTAACAACTTCACATCGAAAGGTGAAGCGATTTACTCAGATCGTGCCTTATTTGCCGAAGAAATGGTGGCTTTATTACAGCGTCAATCAATGGGCTTTTCTCAGGAAGCTGAATAATGGCGATACAGCGTTCAGGACGTTTTAATCGAATTAAAAAACCACTTAACAGCAATATGAATGTGGTGCCATATATTGATGTCATGTTGGTATTATTGGTCATTTTTATGGTGACAGCCCCTATGATTTCGAGCAGTTTAAAAGTCGATCTTCCTAAAGCCAATAGTCAACCATTTGAATCAAAACAATCTCCTGCCATTGTTAGCTTAGATGCAGATGGACAATATTTTCTTAATTACAAACAGTTTAAAGATCAAGCCATGAATCTTGATCAACTAAAAGATGAGCTTTCAAAAGCGCAACAACATGCGGAAAGCGAAAATCAAAATTTAACTGTATTAATTAATGGCGCACAATCTCGACCTTATGGTGAAGTTGTCACCTTGATGGGCAGTTTACAAGATGCAGGTTTAACACAAGTTGGGCTACTTACTGATCCTGTTAAGTGATTTATGAAAAAATTCCAAAAAACATCCGCGCGTCATGACAATTTAAAAGCGCTTGGCTTTACTGTTGGCATACATACTGTTGCGATCATAGGCTTACTTTATTTAGGCATGAGCCGACCTGTACCTGAGCCAAAAACCCTTCAAACCTATTTAGTGAGTTCTGATCAACTCCCAACAGAAAATAATGCGGATACCGTATCGCCTCCTGCACCTGAAATGCCTTCAAGTCAAACAGATACTCCTTTGTCTACGCCGCCTGTAAATAACGATCAAGCCGAAGCACAAACTGCTGCATTAGCTGCATTGGCACAGCAACAAGCGTTAGAAAAAATAAAAACAGAACGCGAAGCAAAAGAAAAAGCCCAAAGTGATGCCAAGAAAAAAGCTGAAGCTCAAGAACAGGCGGATGCGAAACAAAAAGCGGATACAGAGGCTAAGCTCAAAGCGGAAAGTGATGCAAAGCAAAAAGCTGAGGCGCAAGCTAAACTAAAGACTGAAAGTGATGCTAAACGTAAAGCCGAAAACGACGCCAAGCAAAAAGCTGAAGCACAAGCCAAGCTAAAGGCGGAACATGATGCTAAACGTAAAGCCGAAAACGACGCCAAGCAAAAAGCTGAAGCACAAGCCAAGCTAAAGGCGGAACATGATGCTAAACGTAAAGCTGAAAACGACGCCAAGCAAAAAGCTGAAGCGCAAGCCAAACAAAAGGCTGAACATGATGCTAAACGTAAAGCAGAAAACGACGCCAAGCAAAAGGCTGAAGCACAAGCCAAACAAAAAGCTGAAAGTGATGCCAAACGTAAAGCCGAAGCTGACGCCAAGCAAAAAGCTGAAGCACAAGCCAAACAAAAAGCTGAAAGTGATGCCAAACGTAAAGCCGAAGCTGACGCAAAACAAAAAGCTGAACATGATGCCAAGCGTAAAGCCGAGAACGATGCTAAGCAAAAAGCTGAGGCGCAAGCCAAGCAAAAGGCTGAACATGATGCTAAGCGTAAAGCTGAAAATGACGCTAAGCGTAAAGCCGAAGCGGAGGCCAACCAAAAGGCTGAAAGCGATGCTAAACAAAAAAATGCGGCACAACAAAAAGCTGAAGCGAAAAAAATTGCATCAGATGCTAAAAATCAATTTACCAATAAAATTAAACAAGTGTGGGATGTTCCAGCAGGTTCAACTGGGAAAACAGCCAATGTACGTGTAACCTTAACCGATACAGGGGCTATAGCTTCAGTCATTGTTAACTCAAGTGACCCTGATGTAAAAGCCAGTGTTGAAGCTGCAGTAAAACAAGCTGCACCGTATCCATTACCAGCAGACCCTGATGCAAGACGAGAAGCGAGGTCATTTAGTGCAACGTTTACAGCAAAGTAATATTTTATTTGGCTGATCTGAAGTAAATTAAATAGGTACTATTTACTCTCAGCTCATGGATATAAACCTTTATTTATTAGATGTGCACACTCATTATGGACAAGAATCGTAAATATATATTGGCGCTTGCAGTAGCAATGACTTGTGGCGTCCTTCTGCCGACTACAGCTTCAGCACAACTGCATTTAGAAATTGCAAAAGCACCAGATCAAAGCGCACCCAAAATTGCAATTGTACCTTTTGTAGATGACCAAGCCATTTATCCTATTGTAAATAGTGACTTGAATCATTCAGGACGTTTTACAAGCGCAACCAACAACTTACCTTCTACAGGCACCATCAGTGATATTAATGCCGAGCAATGGAAAAATGCAGGTATTCCTTATGTTGTTGTCGGTAAAGTCAGCCAACCTGACCCAAATTCATATCAAATTCATTATCAACTTTATGATGTTGAAAAAAAACAATATTTACTCAATGAAGTAATCACGGCACCGACTTCACGCGTACGCCAAGCTGGTCATGCTGTCAGTGATGCGATATATCAAGCTCTCACAGGCATACCTGGCAGTTTTAGTGGTCGCATTGCATATGTATTAAGAAATCCTGCCAATTCAGGTCAAAGATATACATTGCAAATTGCAGATACCGATGGCGAACGACCAGTGACAGTACTCGCCTCTCACTACCCGATCTTGTCTCCAACATGGACACCAGATGGTAAAAGTATTGGCTATGTTTCCTTTGAAAGCAAACGACCAAAAATTTATTTGCAAAACCTCTCAACGGGTCAACGTCAAGTTTTAACTGAATTTAAAGGTTTAAATGGCGCTCCAAGTTTTTCACCTGATGGAAAGTCCATGCTATTTACTGGATCGATGGACGGAAACCCTGACATCTATCAAATGAATTTAGAAACACGGCAAACCGAACGCTTAACCAATGACTCTGCTATTGACACTGAAGCGCGTTATGCACCCGATGGAAAGTCATTTATTTTCACCTCAGATCGCGGCGGTTCGCCACAAATTTATCGCTATACATTTGCTGATGGCTCATCAAAACGTGTCACTTTCCGTGGAGCATTTAATGCGCGAAGTACCATCAGTACAGATGGCAAAAAACTCGCCATGGTTAACCGACAAACTGGCAGTAACTTTAAAATTGCAATTCAAGATTTAACTACGAATGTCTTTAGCGTACTTACACCAACCACGCTTGACGAATCACCAAGCTTTTCTCCAAATGGACAAATGGTGGTTTATGCAACACAAGAAGGAAACCGTGGACTACTCTCCATTGTTTCGATCAATGGTCAATTCCGTATGAATTTACCAAGTGAGCAAGGTGAAGTTCGCGAACCTGCTTGGGCACCTAAATAATCTCAATGACGTATACCACTTTCATGGAAAAGAAAATGAAAATTAAATATGCCGTAATACCAATGATCGCATCTGTGTTGCTGATCACAGGTTGTGCTAGCCGTAAACCTGTCACACCTGCTGTGGTCACTACCCCAGAAGCTTCTACGCCTGTTGCAGTAAATACAACTGGTTTAAGTGAAGATGCAGCACTTGATGCCAAAAATTTAACAGGTGCATCTGCTAAAGGTGTCACTGCTGAAAACAAAGCTTTCTTAGCAGACCGTGTTATTCGTTTTGACTACGATAACAGTTCAATTTCTCAAAAAGATTATCAAACATTACAAGCACATGCGCAATTCTTACAAGCCAACCCAACCTCGCATATTGCGCTGACAGGTCATACAGATGAACGTGGTACACGTGAATATAATATGGCACTTGGCGAGCGACGTTCAAAAGCGGTACAAAGCTATCTTGTTTCAATCGGTGTTAACCCAAGTCAACTTGATACTGTGAGTTATGGTAAAGAAATGCCAATTAACCCAGCTCACACGCCTGAAGCATGGGCTGAGAACCGCCGAGTAGAGCTGAATTATGAAGCTGTGCCGCCACTGTTACGTTAGATAAAATTAAGGCGCTTGAAGAAAGCGCCTTTTATTTATCTTTAAACTCAATTGAACTTGAACCTATGCTGATTGACGACTGCAATGACTCAATTAAATCATGTTTATTAAACTCTTTATATTCAGGCTTTGCCTCATATTCAGACCATGCTGACTTGACACTTTCTTCTGAAATATCATTCAGATTAAAAGAGACTAGCGGTATTGATATTTCATCGAATTTTTTTGTTGTCATCTCGGTCACCTTTCAACGCAAACTTGTTATATAATAAACATATCATGTTCTTGGCAACTTGTAAGTATTAAAAGCTCATATTATCTGTTAGAAGACAATGTTTAATTTTCCTACATATCCCGTCATATTTTCAGCTTTTACATTGCCAAGAAATTGCATAATTTTTGGAGCACCTCGCTATGTCGCATATTATATTATCCCAATATCTAAAAGAAAAAACGGGATGCCTCACACCAGAACTAGCCAGTGTCATTGATGCCATTGCAAAATGCTGCCACATTATTGATTACCATCTACAACAAGGTGCTATTGCTGGAATTCT
This sequence comes from Acinetobacter apis, assembly GCF_900197575.1. GTDB lineage: Bacteria > Pseudomonadota > Gammaproteobacteria > Pseudomonadales > Moraxellaceae > Acinetobacter > Acinetobacter apis. The sequence goes on from NZ_FZLN01000001.1 coordinate 936,570, forward strand.
TGGCAGTGCAGAACATGAGAATGTACAAGGTGAAACACAAAAGAAGTTAGATATATTTTCAAATGATCAATTTATCGATGCATTACAAAAACATCCTAATGTTGGTGGTTTTGCATCTGAAGAATTGGAAGATTTTACGCCAGCTCAAGAAAATGGCGAATACTTGGTTTTATTTGATCCCCTAGATGGCTCAAGTAATATCGATATTAATATGTGTGTTGGCAGTATTTTTTCAGTCTTGCCAGCCAAACAAGCTAAAACTGAACTTGAAGACTTTATGCAACCTGGTTCATGCCAAGTTGCTGCAGGTTATGTGATGTATGGCCCATCAACAATGTTAGCATTAACATTTGGTGATGGTGTTGCCCTCTTTACTTATGATATTGACATTAAATCTTTTGTACTTACACAAGAACATGTCAAGATTCCAGAACAAACTCAAGAATTTGCGATTAATTCATCAAATCATCGTCATTGGGAAAAACCTGTTCAGCGCTATATCTCAGAATTGTTAGATGGTAAAACAGGCGTTCGTGGTAAAGACTACAACATGCGTTGGATTGCATGTATGGTTGGAGATATCCATCGTATTCTTAGCCGTGGCGGTGTGTTCATGTATCCTTATGACTTGAAAAACCCAGGTAAGCCTGGTCGTTTACGTCTAATGTATGAAGCGAATCCAATGAGTATGCTCATAGAGCAAGCAGGCGGTGAAGCCACAACAGGACGCATGCGTATTATGGATGTACAGCCAACAGGTCTTCATCAACGCGTGCCTGTTATTTTAGGCGCGAAAGAAGAAATTAACATCATCGTAAGTTATCATTAAATTTTATGAGGGTGTAATCAGAGCTTGATTACACCCCATTGGTATTTTCATGTCAATTATATATCTTGAGTCGAAAGACAACCCTAAAATTAAACATATTAGGGCGCTGACAGAGCAAGCAAGTTATCGCAAAAAGCAGCAACAAACGATTTTAGAAGGTACACATTTGTGTTTGGCATGGTTAGAAGCAAGCCGTCCAATTAAATCGTTATTCACCACAGAAGCTGCCTTACAACATCTTGATATAGAAAAAATACAAACGCTGTATACAGGCCATATTTTTATTTTAAGTGAAGTACTTTATCGTGATTTAAGTACGCTTGGTACAAGTTTGCCATGTTTAGCAGTCATTGACTTACCTAGACATCAACATGCTATTGATTTTAACCAAGACACACTGATTCTAGATGGTGTGCAAGATCCAGGTAATGTCGGTACATTATTACGTTCTGCAGCTGCAGCCAATATCAAGCAGATTTTATGTACACCTGCTGTCTCATCGATTTGGTCGCCTCGTGTATTACGTGCCGGTATGGGCGCACACTTTTCTTTGTTTTGTTTTGAACAAGTCGATTTAAGCCGCGTCCTGCCTCAATTTAATATTCCTGTCTATGTCACCAGTTCACACCAATCTAAAAGCTTATATTCAGAAGACCTTACACAACCATGTGTTTGGATTTTAGGCAATGAAGGGCAAGGAGCATCTGAATATGCACTTGAACATGCCCAAGCGATCGCTATTCCGCAGCCTGGTGGGCAAGAATCTTTGAATGTTGCAATTGCAGGTTCTATTTGTCTATTTGAAATGGTGAGACAGCGACAAATTACCGCATAAACTTAACGATTATGCGTTCACAATGCGACCAAACTCATCTACACTGAAAATAACTTTAGATTATGTCAACCCATCTCAATTTTTAAACGTTATATATAAGTAAACGATTAAAATTGAGGTGGTATATGACGGGATTTTCCATCTCTATGGATCGGATACCAAAAGAAAGTCTGATACAAGCTGAGTGTAATGATATTCCGAATGAAAAACGGTTGGCGTTTTTTATGCAAGAAGTCACAGGCCGTGCCTTGGTTATGATGGAATCTGCAACAGGTCAGCAAGATATTGCAATGGATTTGGTGCAAGAGTCTTTTATCTCGTTATATAAATCATATGCCAACAAAACCACCAATGAGTGGTATCCCCTGTTTTACACCATCTTAAACAACAAACTTCAAGATTTTCGACGTAAAGAACAACGCAGTTTTAAGAATTTTTCTTTTTTCAAGAAAAAAGAAACCATTGATGACGATGATGAACTTGAAATTGTCGATGAATATAACCTTGACCCATCGGATATTCTCACTCATCACCTGACGTTAGAAGAAATTCAAACTGCGATACAGCAACTGCCTGCGCGACAACAACAGGCATTTACTTTACGTGCATGGGAAGGCTTTAGTACGCAAACGACTGCAGAAATTATGAATTGTACCGAAGGCAGTGTGAAAACACATTATCATCGTGCGATTCAGAATTTAAAAGCCGCACTCTCCCACCTCAACCCAACTGCTGGAGAATTCTCTGATGAATCATAAGGATGCGAACTTCACAAAGGATATTACCCAAAAACTAGACACCTTGGCTAAAGCACACAAAAATACGCCATTGGTCATGGACTATGTTCTTACTGAAGTCTATAAACCCAAAAGAAGTTACTATGTCAAAGCCATGGGTTTTGCAATTGCAGCAGCAATTGCAGGAATTATTGCTTTACCGCATGCGCTTAATTTCAAAAATGAAGAACATAATAATGCACAAATTGCAGTAACCAATCCAAGTAAGCTTTCACCACAAATGGTTGAAGATCTAGAAATGGTCATGGTATTGGGTGAGGATAGTCATAGCCATGGAAGCTAAAAGAATTGTCTTTGCATGTTGCACATTGGCATTTTTACAAACCAGTTTCGCTGGTTTTTGGCCGTTCTCAAGCCAAGATGCACACTCAATGTCAGAAGACGGTTGGAACGAACTCAACCCACAACAACAAGATGTGCTGCTTCAACATTATCAAAATTTAAAAGAAATTCCTGAGAGTCAACGGATGACACTCAAGCAACGGATGGATTGGTTTACTCAACTCTCTGAAGCAGACCAACAAAAAATGCGTGATGCATGGCAAAAAATGAATACAGAACAACGAAAAAAATTACGTAAACTGATGGATCAAGCAGAAACTAAAGCTGAACGTGACCAAATTCGAAACGAATATATTCAAAAATACTTGCCTAATGATCAGGCTGAAACTCCCCCTACCTCATAATTGAATTATTGGCTTTGTTTATACTCATCAATCAATGCATAAATCTGTCTGAGCGTCGAACCTGAAAGTTTTGTACGCTCACCTTTTAGCAAATTCTCTAGACGATCTAGCATCTGTAATAAAAGTGATGCCTGATGTGGTCCATGCTCTAATAAATAATCTACAATTTGTGGATCAAGTACCACTCCACGTCGGCACAATACTGAATGTACAAGTTCATAGCGATCCTCATACAAACTGCCATTCGGTAATCTTGCGCTGACTGCTTGAGTTAAACGTGACTGTAAATCTGGTAACTCAAGCTTCAACTCAATTGGTGCATAACGCGAGGAGAAAATTAGCTGTCCACCAAATTGGTTATTGTGATTAATTAAATGAAAGACTGCTTTTTGCCAGTGTTTTACACCGCTAATGGCTTCAATATCATCTAAAGCCACTAAATCACACTGCTCTAATGCATTAATTGCTTCAATCGGTGCATCAAGCAGTTCAAGTAATGACACTTGAACTGCACTTTTGCCTAACTCAAGATAAGACTCACAAATCGCAGACAATAAATGGCTTTTTCCTGTTCCTGCTTCGCCATACAGATAAAAGCGACTAATCAATCCAGCATGAAGCTGCCGAATACCATCAACAATTTCGCTCCAACCCGGACCTGAAAAATCACTGATTTGGGCATCAAGTTGAGGTTCAATTTGAAGTTGTAATTGACGCATAAAAGAGGATTACCTATTTTTTCTGATCAGTTTTTTCAACATCAGAAGATGAATCTGATGCCTGCTTTGGTGTATTGATTTGGATATCCACATCAACATTGTCTGATTTAACGCTCAAGCGTTGCGGCTCATCATTGTTGTGTATCAATTTATGGTTATACCCATATAAATTAGAATTTTCATAAAAGTCTCGCACATGTTTCAATAATACAACAATCACTGCAGCAACAGGCAATGCAATCAGCATTCCTAAAATACCACCAAGTTGTGCACCTGCTAATACTGCAAAAACCACAGCCACAGGTGACAATCCAATTTTATCACCAAGTAAGAAAGGTTGTAGAATATATCCTTCAATGGCTTGTCCAACCATAAAGACCACGCCCACTAATATAAGCTGCATCCAATCTAAACCAAACTGAAAGAACGTCGCTGCCACCGCAGAGACAATACCCACACCAAAACCTAAATAAGGAATAATACTCGCAAGCCCTGCAATCATCCCAATAATTAAGCCGACCTCTAAGCCAATCAGTTGTAAGCCCACAGCATATACCGTGCCAAGTAAAATCATAACCAAAAATTGCCCTTTAACAAAAGCACGCAATACGCTATGACACTCGCTCACAATCTGTAAGGTAATTTTTTCATAAGGACGAGGCACTAAACGGCGCATCTGAACCAGCATTCTCTGCCAATCGAGCAAAAAGTAAAATGAGATGATTGGAATTAGAACCACCGTTCCACCCAGCTGGATAAAATTAAGCCCCGATTGTGCTAAACGTAACACCAACGACTGAATGCTATCAACGCTATAATTGGTTTGAATATATTGCATTAACGTGTCAGAAATTTGGTTGGTGTCAATGGACATACGTTCAACATTAAATGTATGCGCAGCCCAAGGAAATACTGTGTGATTAATCCAATGAATGACACCAGGAATACTGTCTCTTGCATACACCACTTGCTTCCATGCCAACGGAATAATATACCAAACCGCAACCACAACACCAAGACCAATACCGATAAAGACAATACTGGTTGACAACCAACGTGGTAGCCCAAGTTTTGATAACTTCATGACTAAACCGCTAAAGAGGTACGCAATGACAAATGCTGCAAAAAACGGAATGACAACTGGTTTTAATATATATAACAACCAAATAAATAAGCTTAAACCAGCTAAAATAAAAATTCGACTTAATGTACGATCACCCATGGTCTTCGCCTGTTGAAATAATTGAATATTTTTAAGGATTATTTGCTTTAAGATAACATTTTGCAGGATAAATAACATTACAGTTTCGTATATTAGGGTATAATCTGCTGGGCAAAGCGGAGACCTTCATACATGAGCAACTCGACTTCCAACCAAAACACCCCATTAAGTTATAAAGATGCAGGCGTAGACATCCAAGCGGGTGATGCACTTGTTCATCGCATCAAATCTGTCGCAAAACGCACCACTCGTCCTGAAGTCATGGGCGGCCTAGGTGGTTTTGGTGCATTATGCAAAATTCCTAAAGGGTATGAATCCCCTGTTCTCGTCTCTGGTACAGATGGCGTTGGCACCAAATTACGCTTGGCGTTAAATTTCAATAAACATGACACCATTGGACAAGATCTAGTTGCAATGTGTGTGAATGATCTTTTAGTTTGTGGTGCAGAACCATTATTCTTCTTAGATTATTATGCAACAGGTCATCTCAATGTAGATGTTGCAGCTGATGTTGTTACAGGCATTGGTAAAGGCTGTGAACTCGCTGGCTGTGCATTAGTTGGTGGTGAAACTGCTGAAATGCCAGGCATGTATGATGGCGAAGACTATGACCTTGCAGGCTTCTCAGTCGGCGTTGTCGAAGAAAGTCGCATTATTGATGGTAAAAAAGTAAAAGCAGGTGATGTATTAATTGGTGTAGCTTCATCAGGTGCTCATTCTAATGGATATTCATTACTGCGCAAAATTCTAGATGTTAAACATGTTGATTTAGATCAAATTGTTGATGGTCGTCCACTTGCTGACGTTATCATGGAACCAACGCGTATTTATGTGAAGCCGATTCTTGAGCTTTGCAAACAAGTTGATGTTCATGCCATGGCACATATTACAGGTGGTGGTTTACCAGGTAATTTACCACGTGTTTTACCAAATGGTGCACAAGCTGTCATTCATGAGTCATCATGGCAGTGGCCAACATTATTTACTTTGTTACAAGAACATGGTCAAGTTGAACAGTTTGAAATGTACCGTACATTCAACTGTGGCGTTGGCATGATCATTGTAGTTGACCAAAATGATGCTGAGAAAACGATTCAATTGCTCACTGAACAAGGTGAAAAAGCATGGCAAATTGGATTAATCCAAGATCATGCTGAATCTGTTGAAGGTGCTGACGAAAAATTACGCGTGATTTTTGAATGAGAATAGCGGTTCTTGTTTCAGGTAGTGGCAGTAATCTACAAGCCTTACTCGATGCAAATTTATCGGGTGAGGTGGTTGGTGTAATATCTAATCGCTCTGATGCATATGCATTACAACGCGCAGCAAATGCCAATATAGCAACCTGTGTTATTAAGCATTCTGCTTATCCTGAACGTACAACATTTGATGCAGCACTACATCAACAGCTGTTAGAATGGCAAGTTGATTTGGTGATATTGGCAGGTTTCATGCGTATATTGAGTGCGTCTTTTGTTCAACAATGGGAAGGAAAAATGTTAAACATTCACCCTTCTTTATTGCCAAAATATAAAGGCATGCATACTCACCAACGTGCTTTAGATGCAGGTGATCGTACTCATGGCTGTACTGTTCACTTTGTGACTGCTGAATTAGATGCAGGACAAGCACTTGCACAAGGTGTATTAAATATACAGCCCAATGACACTGCTCAAACGCTTGCTGATCGTGTACATACAATTGAACACCATATCTATCCAATGGTGGTCGAATGGTTATGTTCAGGCCAAATGACGTATCAAGATGGCTTCATCACATATCATCAAGCCCCTTTTTCTGAACCTGAAATACTCTATTTTAATTCATAAAAAAAGCGCATCATTTGATGCGCTTTTTTTAGCGGTTATTTCAATTCAATCTGTGGGCTAGTGGTCCCAATCTCTTGTTTAATTGAACTCGTTACCCCTTGCCCAATGGTTGCACCCATTTTACCTAGAAGCGCCTCAAATGGATTATGTTCCACCGTGTAATTCACGGTTTTTTCAATCTTCAATTGGCGCTTTAATGTTTCAAGATTACCAGCACGATCAGCAATACCGAGTTTAATCGCTTGCTCACCTGTCCAAAATAAACCTGAAAATACACTTGGATCTGCATTTTTGAGACGATCCCCTCGTCCTTGTTTTACTGCATCAATGAAATGTGTATGCACATTATCTAACAGGTTTTGTACATGTTGCTTTTGTGCAGGATTAACAGGTTTTGTCATACTTAAAATATCTTTATTGCTACCTGCAGTCAGCGTACGGTCTTCAACACCTAATTTTTGTGCTAAACCACTTACACCATAATTTGGCATAATGACGCCAATCGAGCCAACTAAGCTTGATGGATTCACCCAAATTTCTTGTGCAGCTGAAGCAATATAATATGCCCCTGATGCTCCAGTATCACCAATGACAGCATATACTTTTTTACTTGGGTATTGTGTCTTTAAGTAACGGATTTCTTGCCAAATATTGTCAGACTCTACAGGTGAACCACCAGGAGAATTAATATTTAAAACAATCGCTTGGCTATTTTTTGCAGAAAATGCATCTTTTAATGCTTCAATGGTGTCTTTACTGTTGACATCTTTTTCATCTGAACTAATAACACCTTGAATATCAATCACAGCAAGGTGATTTCCTACATTCGAACCTTTGGCTTTTTCTTCAGGATCAGAAATCGAGCATGTTCTTGCTAAAACACTCACAACCACAATAAATGATAATAAGCGAAAGAAAATTGACCAACGTCGCGCTCGCCTTTGTTCATTCACTGAAGCTAAAACAACCTTTTCAAGCAACTGCCATTCATTGCCTTTGTGTTCATTTGATTGATTTGATTCTTGATTTTTTGGTTTTGGTGGCCAATCAGACATACATCACACCCAAATAATTAAAGTCAATCTATTATATACGCTCCATCGATGAATACTGTTTAAATTCGATATTTTCCCTTATAATTATCGGTCTTAATAATAATTCAGATTGTATTACTGCCATATAATGCCGAATCCTAGCTCTTTTACCTATAAGTTTCTTACTTTTATAAGCAAGCAACCGTTACAAATTACACGTGGTCTTGCGCGTTTGCTTGCAATGGTTGCAAATCATACACGTGTGGCCAAAACGGCAAAAGCTGCAGATCTTAATATTCGAATCGCCTTGCCTCATATTGAGACCACTGAGCGTGAACGGATTGTGAAAGAAGCGGTCAAAAATGAGCTCACCTCATATTTTGAATTTTTTAATGTATGGGGTTCAAGCAACAGTAAAAATATTTCGCGTGTTCACCATGTTGAAGGTGAACACTATTTTCATGATGCCATCGCGGCACAAAAAGGCTTAATTCTTTTGGTTCCCCATTTTGGCACATGGGAAATTATGAATGCATGGATTGCACAGCATAGTAAAATGACTATCATGTATAAACCCATCAAAAATGATGATGCTGATTTATTTGTGCGCCAAGCACGTAGCCGTGAAAATGCAACCTTAGTACCCACCAATGACAGTGGTATTCGTGCTATTTTCAAAGCGTTAAAACAAGGTGGTACAACTGTTATTTTGCCCGATCATACCCCCCATATTCATGGCAGTTTGGTCAATTACTTTAATGTACCTTTACATTCAAGCAACTTGTCTGCCAAATTGGTACAAAAAACCAAAGCCACTGCATTATTTTTATATGCGATTCGTAATGACAATGCAGGATTTGATATGTATATCGAACCTGTGTCTGAAAAAATTTATGAATGTAGTGATATTGAGGGGACAACGATCATTCATGAATTAATTGAAGGTTTAATTCAAAAATATCCTGAGCATTATCATTGGAGTTATAAACGCTTTAAAGCACACCCTGAACTTCATGATATTTATACGTTATCAGAGGCAGATGCGCTCGCTAAAGTTGAACACGTCAAACAAACAAGTCATTTATCATCGTAACCACAGCTTCTCATCACGATAAAAACGTGGCTGTAGTGGATGCTTTTCCTCAGGCGTTATTTGAATACTGCCTGTTTCACTCGTCACCCACAATGGAATGCGTAAATTTTCTAAGCGTTGCCGTACCTCTTGATGTGGGTGTCCATAACGATTTTGATAGCCAGCTGACGCAATCGCTACCTGAGGATGGTAATGCTTCAGAAATTCAGTTGAGGAACTAAAACGGCTACCATGATGAGCCAACACCAATATATCAACAGGGAGTTTTGGATATTTCGTCATTAATACCTGTTCAGCATTCTTCCCTGTATCGCCCATAATTAAGACATTCAATTGGTGGTCCGCATATTGATAATTTAAATACACCACACAAGAAGATTCATTTTTACTGTTAGCTATTGGATTGTGATTCGGTTGTAATGGATATAAAAACTGTACATTTAGATCATCATAACGGAGAGATTGACCCGCATGACAAAATGAAAATTTTGATTGCTCAGGAAACAGTACACTATTGTACTCATTGCTAATGACCTGACGAAAAGGAATCTTTTGCGAAATATGAGGAAAACTACCACTATGATCTAGATCATGATGAGTAAGAACCACCAAATCAAATTGTTTGACACCTTGTTGGATTAAAAATGGAAAAAGAACCTGCTCTGCAAGCGGTGCTGATGATGGAAACTGACCTGCCAAATCAATCATTAAATAATGATGTGCTGTGCGTACAAAGATCGCTTGCCCTTGCCCAACATCCAATATATGTAATGAATAATCTGCTTTTTTGCTTGGCAAATAAATAATTACGAATGCAATCAAAGCATAACTTTTCGGTATACAGCCTCGAGGCAAAAAAAGAATTAAAATCGCAACAGCAAGGGCAATAATTTGCCAAACATTCCATGCAGGTATGGTCATTTGAACAGCAAGTCGTTCAAGGACATCAAGCATAAACAACATGAAGTCGATAATACGACCAACCAAGCACCATATAAAATTTGCCAATGTAGGCTGTAAAACAAAAAGTACACCTGCAACAATACTGAGCGGAATCACAATTAAACTTAAATATGGAATGGCAATTAAATTGGCAAGGGGTGCTAACCATGAAAACTGATGAAAATAAAATAATGTGATAGGCAATAAAGCCAGAAAAATTTGGCATTGTGTCCATACTGATAACAAAAATAGCTGTTTAACTGTAATCCATAGGCTTTTATTTTCTTGATCTTGAAATATATTCTTACTCAGTTGATAAATTCGTATCAGCATAAAACATGCGATATAAGATAACCAGAATGCTGCAGATAGCACCTGTAATGGATCAATCAACAATAGAATTGATGCACTCAGCAATACAACACTCAGTGCATTTAAGCGATATTTAAAGTATATGCTAAGACTTAAAATGAGTAATATTAACCAAGTTCGAAGTGCAGGCACTTCAAAACCCACAAAAATACCATAGAAAAGAGCAGCCAATAGCATAGGCGCCATCATGACATAAGGTTTGGGGTATTTGAGATACAATGTAGGCTGAACAATGCGAATAATACGCTGAAGAGAAAAGCACAATAGCACGGCAAAAATTAAAATATGTGGTCCAGAAATTGCCAATAAATGACCTAAACCCAAGGCAGTAAATTGCTGTTTGGTTGGATTATTTAATAAGCTTTGGTCTCCTGTCAGTAACGCTAAAATTAACCCTTTATGTTGTACAGATTGATGTTTAAATGCTTGACGATAGTTAAATCGTTGCTGTTCAATGTAGATGACCAAACGATGTAATATACCTTGATGCAACTGAACAAAAATTGGAAATTGTTGAGCCACAACGTGTGTTGAACGTTGTTCGACTTCGTCGATATGTAGTTGCCCCATTACATTTTGCTGTAAAGCAAAACGTTCTAAATCAAAAGCTGATGCTACAGCGTGACCATGAATTGGAGTCACTTGACCTTTTATTTTGTAATAGTGGCCTATTTTAAACGTCTGCAGAGGGTAATGTTTAATCGGAATCAAACTTTGCCAAGTCACTTGATCATGTTGTAAAGGACGATACACCTTAAACTGTTGCTGATAAAACTGAGAATCGATACTTGATTGATTCATCTTGTCAACATAAACAATCACTTCCACAGACTGTGATGTGTTTACCCGCTTTGCCATCACATCATCAAGTGCGCGTTTTGCGTGCCACTGTGCAAGGCTTGTTGTCGAGATCAATATACAAATCATCGAAAGTACACGATATAAAGAAGATACTTTATGCTTAACGATAAGTGTATAAAAATAAGCAGCTGCACCGCCGCTCAATACGCTGATGCTCAGCCATAACGGCAGCATCAAAATATTGCATGTCCCCACAGCAGCATGCATTACAATCCAAATAAGCATCAACACATAATGCATAAAAGTGACTTATGACACAAATTATAAAATTAAAGCCCACAATGTGGACTTTAACAAGTCTTTCTTTTATTTATTTTACTGATGTCCGGTATCTGACCAAAGACCGTCCACCATATATAAGATCCGATCCGCTGAACGGGCTAATGCTTCATCATGGGTTACAATTAACATTGCCATGTTGAATTCTTGTTTCAAATCATTGAGCAATTCAAATATATTTTTGGCTGTATTACGGTCTAAGTTGCCTGTTGGCTCATCTGCTAACATCACTTGAGGTTTGGTCACCAGTGCACGTGCCAAAGCAACACGCTGACGCTCACCACCTGATAATTCACCCGGTTTGTGCGATAAACGGTGTGATAAACCAACACGCTCTAATAAATACTCAGCTTCTTTTTTTGCTTCAGCATATTGCACACTTTGTCTTAGCATCAAAGGCATGGCTACATTTTCTAATGCACTAAACTCAGGTAATAAATGATGAAACTGATAAACAAAACCTAAATGTTGATTTCTTAAATTACCACGGCTTGTTTCATTTAAGTGGTCAAAACGTGCATCATTTAAATAAATTTCGCCTTCAGTCGGTCGATCCAAACCACCTAAAATATGAAGTAATGTACTTTTACCTGAACCACTTGCACCTACAATTGAAACAAATTCACCTGCATGCACTTTTAAAGAGAGCCCTTTTAACACATCAACATAGGCACGTCCTTCATTAAACGTTTTTACAATATGTCGGGCATCTAATACCACTTTACTCATAACGTAATGCCTCTGCAGGTTGAACTTTTGCCGCACGAATGGCAGGGTAAATTGTAGCAAGGAAACTTAAAATAAATGATACAGATACAATCAGCACCACATCTTGCCATCTTAAATAGGATGGTAAATAGTTAATAAAGTAAGCATCAAATAAATGCCAACCTAAACTTGTATTTAACCAATCAATAATACTACTGATACTTGTAGCTAAAATAATTCCAAGTACTGCACCTGCAAGCGTGCCTGTGACTCCAATAATGGTTCCTTGCACCATAAATATACGAGTAATAGTTGCAGGTGAAGCACCTAACGTTCTTAATATTGCTATATCTGATTTTTTGTCTGTTACTACCATCACAAGTGAAGAGACAATATTAAACGCAGCCACCAATACAATTAAAAACAGCAGCAAGCTGACCATAGCCTTTTCCATTTGAATTGCGCTAAACAAATTACCATGGGTATATGTCCAATCAGTTGGATAAAATCCTGCAGGCAATTCACGGACAATCTCTTGCGTCACTTGAGGTGCTAAAAATAGGTTATCTAACTTCATACGAATACCTTGTGCGCCATCAGGTAAACGTAACAAAGTAGATGCATCATATAGGTTGATGTAGCCCATACTTGAGTCAACTTCGGCACCAATACTGAAAATGCCGACAATTTTAAATCGTTTAAAACGAGGCACCACACCTGCAGGTGACGGCGTTGCTTCAGGTAAAACCAAAGTGACATTGTCATTTAAGCCTAAACCTAGAGCATCTGTTAACTGTTTACCAAGGACAATTCCAAACTCACCTTTTTGTAATGCATCAATACTGCCTGCCACCATGTGGTTTTGAATAATCGAGACCTTTTTTTCGTACTGTGCATCAATCCCGGTCACCATTAAACCAGATACCTGACCTTGTGCTGTAATCATGCCTTGCAATTGAGTAAATGGTGCAACCCCGGTCACATGTTCGTGTTTAGAGACCTTCTCAGCAAGCGCAGGCCAATCCGTAATGATTTCTCCTGAAGACACCGTTGCTTGTGGAACCATTCCAAGCACACGCTGTTTTAACTCACGATCAAATCCATTCATTACAGACAATACTGTAATTAAGACCGCGACACCAAGTGTCAAGCCAATCATAGAAACAAGCGCAATAAAAGAAATAAAGTGATTACTGCGCCGAGCGCGAGTATATCTCAAACCGATGTACAGCGAGATGGGTTTAAACATACGACCTGAATCCAAGGTAAAGCAAATACAGTATTTTTCTCAAAATGGAGAATCAACGCTGCTTTTTAGTAAATAAAATTAAGCCTATCGATTGGCTTAAAATCTCGTCTTTTTATTCACTCCAATGGATATATAAAATCCATTATTGAAACAAATAGATTAAGTGAAAAAGATCAATTAATTGGCAAAATACTATCCTTATTTCGGCAAAATTTAAACCTTAATCGTTCGAGAATATGAGTCCAATTGTACAAACGATGTTACATCATGCATACATGTTCATTTTAAAAGACAACATGATCGCGGATGATATGCATACTCAAGATCAGCATCCTTGGTTATTTATGTTGTGTTTTACGCTTTTGACGTAAGATGGTCTGATCAAGCGCACTTGAAAATTCGCGCTTATCACGTTCGCCTAATGGCTTAGGGCCACCTGTTTGTACACCTGCACCTCGTAAGGTATCCATATAATCTCTTAAATGCAGACGCGCTTTAATATTGGTTAAGGTAAATACCTCACCACGTGGATGGATGGCAATCCCACCCTTTTCAATCACTTCTGCAGCCAAGGGAATATCTTGTGTAAGCACAATATCATCTGCTTGCATTTGATTCACAATTTCTTTATCCGCTTGATCGGCACCGCTTAGGACTTGTAATGATTTAATCCGCACAGACGGGGTAATTCCCAACGGTTGATTGGCAACAAAAATCACTTCTAATTGATAGCGATCAGATGCCTTAAAAATAATATCACGGTAAATTCGTGGCAATGCATCGGCATCCACCCACAATTTAAAATTCAGCACAACAACTCATATCATTGATTAATTTATAATTGAGTATAATGCCAAAAACATGCTTTCACACCCCCTTTGTTCTTCTGTTTTCATTCGCCATTGATCAAATGAACACTGCAAAAGCCATCGCTTTAAACAATTATTTCATATAAACCCTTGAAAAATGCCCTCACATGCTCGATAAAGTAAGCAAAAGGATTGAAAACATAAATGTGCTATGAATAAGACAAGTAATAGACCTGAAATAATCACAATTGAAGATCAACTCTTTGGCAGCCATGTTGAACATTGGTCGCTACTTACAGATACGCCAACAGAAACTGTACCAGCATGGTTAGGTCAAGCCCTCGAACATCCTGAAATGCCCATGGGATTATGCGCAACAGAAGCTGATATGGATGAAGATGCATGGTTAATTCAAGGTCCAAGCCAAAGTCTCATTCAAGTGGCACAAGTCATTGAGGTTGAAAATCAGCAACCTCGTGCAGTGAAAATAGCTTTTCCAGTGTTTAATAGTCCGTATAAGATGCCATGTCAGGTCGAACGTATCATTTGTTCTGACCGCCACAGTCAAGCTGTATTAAGATTAAGTGTGGGCAAACAACAAGCCATTGTCTATGCATTTGATAATTTATATAGTGTCAATCACAACCAATATATAGCAGACCAGCGTTACGCTGTATCATTGTCTGCATGGGCCTATGAATTAGATGTCGTCGATCCAAAAGAAAGTATTGTGGTTGACGATCCTGCATCAATTAAACATCACCGTGCCCTCAATGATATTTTAGCGCAGCATCAAGGTGTCGCACCGCATAATTTACAAGAGTTAATTGACCAATGGCAGCCACAATCTGAAGATGATAAAGCACCATTGAATGTTGATTTTTCTAAAATGGTTGCATATTTACACGGCGAGCATTTAGGGCAAGAAGATGAGGCATGGTTTCAAGGCAAAATCGTTGGCAAAACGTCCACTCAATTTATGCAAGATACTTATACGTTATTTGATGTGATTTTATTACTTTCTGACCAAGATGAAAGTACACTTATTCGTGTTGCCACTAAAAATCCTGCACATAATAAGTTTGAAATTAATCAATACATTCGCGGTAATATTTGGATTCAAGCCAATATTTATTCAACTGCCGCTTAATAGACATGTAAAGAACGTAGTGTGAATTTTTATGATGAGCACTGCGCTTTGTCATGATTTAAACATTATATTTTATAAAAACGTCACCAAATTAATGAAACATGAACTCAGCATTAGAGTGATTTACGCACTTTGTTTAACGGGTGCTGCATTCAATCATTTAAAAACAGTGCTGATGCATGGTCTGTTTTGGGATTATCATCATGCCCCTATTTTTGCACGATTCTTTTGGACTTCTTTAACTTTTTTAGATCCTCTTGCTGTTATTTTACTATTTTTAAAACCTAAAGCAGGTTTGATCCTTACATTTCTGATTATTTTTGTAGATGTAATTCACAATACAGGCATACTGATTTATGAAAAACGAGATATGTTAAATTCAGTACAAATTGCACAATGTATGTTTTTATGCTTTGTATGTGTAACCATCCATATTCCATGGAAAGCACATCAATTAAAAATTATAAACGGATAGAACATACAAATAGATTGACTCGATTGGCTCAATCTATATGTCATTGATTGATATTAAACTCACCTGATCTCAACTATAAAATTTGATTTTTAGCTTTAAAAATCACTATGTACGTTTTAGCGTACATGATTTTGATAATTTAAAACCAATTAAGTCAAATGGTGAGATATCTATATCAAATAGTGGTTTTCATAGACTAATATTTATTCTACAATCAGATAATACAAAAAATGTATATCAATAAATTATCGCGTTTGGAACTGCTGAATGAAAATTGTGCCAGAACAAATAATAACGTCGATACAGCGACAAACTCAGCCCAATAGTAAGCTCGACCGAGGGGCTGTTTGCTTCTTCTTGCTTGGTATATTTATTATTGCATTTACACTGCATATGCTCACTTTTGTGTCGTAACAGCAAAGAGTATTTTTGTGTAAATGAATTGCAAGCCATCTGCTTGCAATTCAGATAAATATCAATTTAGCTGTGTTTTTTGGCGAATGTATCCATAAAATCAACCAATGCTTGTACACCCTCAAGTGGCACTGCATTATAAATACTTGCGCGCATTCCACCGACTGAACGATGTCCTGCCAAATGCAATAAATTCTGTGCTTCTGACTCTTGCAAAAACAACTTATTTAAACTGTCATCACGCAATGTAAATGGCACATTCATTAATGAGCGATTCTCAAGAGCAATTGGATTATCATAAAAGTCGCTTTGATCAATATAATCGTATAGCAATTTAGCTTTGGCTAAATTAATTTGATGAATCGCCTCAACTCCGCCTTGCTCTAGCAGCCATTCAAACACTAAACCTGCCAAATACCATGCATAAGTTGCAGGAGTATTTAACATTGATTCATTTTTTGCTTGTGCTGAATATTGAAGCAGTGTCGGCGTTGCTGATTGTACTTGATCCAATAAATCTTCACGCACAATAACAAGCGTTAAACCTGCAGGACCAATATTCTTTTGCGCACCTGCATAAATTAAACCAAATTTAGACACATCAATCGGTGCAGATAAAATGCTTGATGAGAAATCAGCAACTAAAGGTACGTTGGTTTCAGGAATTTCATCAAATTGTAAACCACCAATGGTTTCATTTTCACAATAATGCAAGTAGCTTGCATTGGGTGAAATATTCCACTTATGGCTTGGTAAAATACCTGATTTTCCGTCACGCTCTTCAACAGCGTCAATGACATGAATATCACCATAACGCTGTGCTTCTTTAATGGCTTTATCCGACCAAATGCCTGTTTTGACATAGTCTGCTTGTGCATGTTGACCAAGTAAATTCATCGGAATCGCAGAGAATTGTAAGCTTGCTCCGCCTTGTAAAAAGAGGACTTTATAGTGATCAGGAATATTCAATAGCTGACGTAAATCCGATTCAGCTTTTTCTGCAACAGCCACATAATCTTTATGCCGATGGCTCATTTCCATAATCGAAATACCTTTGCCCTGCCAATCTAAAAGCTCTTGTTGTGCTTTTTCTAAAACAGCAGTTGGCAATGCTGCAGGACCAGCAGAGAAATTATACGCACGCATGATTTTTCCTTTCATACTCAATCGATCTTTGATCTTTGCATTTAAGCATAGAATGCAGCGTCATGCAGTAGTTTAAAGGAACTTATTTTAATGATTTTTAGATTAAATTTATTCATGAAATGATTTTTAAAATATTGAATTTACACGTGTAATCTAAACTTAAAATTTTAGATTAAAGATGTTGATATCATAGAAGATACTGCTCTACACATAATACGAATATCACTTAATTTAATGAATCCTTAAATGATTAATACATGGTTGAATCGCTAAAACTTACAGCCATAGTATTAAAAGATGAATGCTGTCATTTCAAACATAAAAAAGAGTGTAAAAGATCAATCTTTTACACCCTGAATATCAAGAATTCACTTTAACGGTAATACTCAAGCAATACTTCTTGCGAGTCATGCGGCTTTTCGCCTTCTTGTACTTGCACACGTTGCCATGAACCATTGCCATTTAAAGTCCAAGCACGCTGATTGTCTTTTAAATAATTTAAAAAACCTTGCTGATAAATGACTTTTCTTAATGCAGGATCTTCAATTGGGAAGCATGCTTCAACACGATTAAATAAATTACGGTTCATCCAATCTGCACTTGAGCAATAAATGTGTGCATCGCCTAAATTGCTAAAGTAAAAGACACGTGTATGTTCTAAGAAGCGACCTACAATGGAGCGAACACGAATATTTTCAGATAGCCCTGGTAAGCCCGGACGTAAACAACAAATTGAACGAATAATTAAATCAATTTTCACCCCTGCTGCCGATGCTTCATATAATTTATTGATCAACTGTAATTCTGTTAACGCATTGACCTTAACAATAATATGCGCCTCTTTGCCTGCTTTAGCATGATTAATTTCATCATCAATAAAGCCTAATAATTGACTATGTAAAGTAAATGGTGCATGAAATAGCTTTTTCAATTTCGCCATTTTACCCATGCCCGTCAACTCTTGGAAAATCCGGTGTACATCTTCACAAAGATCTTTATCTGTGGTCAGCAAGCCATAATCGGTATAAATTCGTGCATTGCCTGCGTGATAGTTTCCTGTCCCTAAATGAGCATAGCGGATCAGTTTGTCATTTTCACGACGAATCACTAAGATCATTTTGGCATGGGTTTTATATCCTACAATGCCATAAACAACCACAGCACCTGCTTCTTGCAACAAATTAGCCACGGCAATATTTGATTCTTCATCAAAACGTGCACGTAGCTCAATCACCGCTGTTACTTCTTTACCATTTCGTGCAGCTTCTGCAAGCACTTGTACAATCTCTGAGTCAGGACCGCTGCGATATAAAGTTTGTTTAATGGCAAGAACTTTCGGGTCACGGGCAGCTTCACGCAATAAAGTAATGACTGGTGAAAAAGACTCAAATGGATGATGTAATAAAATATCTTGTTTTTTCATTGCAGAAAAAATACTGCCTGATTTTTTCAAGACTTTAGGAATAACTGGCGTAAAAGAGTCATATTTTAAATGTGGACGTTTAAAATTAGACAATAAACGCGCTAGATTGACAGGACCATCTACTTTATATAATTGATGCTCATCAAGCTCAAATTCTTCAAGTAAGTAATTATAAATATGTTTAGGACAGTTTTGTGTGACTTCTAAACGCACTGCACGGCCAAAACGTCGTGAACTGAGCTCGCCTTTTAATGCAATTGCTAAGTCTTCAACATCTTCATTCAACTCTAAATCTGCATTACGCGTAACACGGAACTGATATGAACCAGTCGCTGTCATGCCAGGGAATAAATCAGATACATGCTCATGAATAATCGCAGACAACATGACATGATGCTCTTTTCCATCAGTTAATTCATCTGGTAAGCGAACAACACGTGGTAATGAGCGTGGTGCAGGTACAACTGCAAAATTAATTTGGCGACCAAATGCATCTTTACCATCTAAAGTAACCACAAAGTTTAAACTTTTATTCACTAAGCGTGGAAATGGATGTGCAGGGTCTAAACTAATTGGGGTTAAAACAGGGGCAACTTGTTCCTGAAAATATTTTTTCACCCATTGTGATTGCGCAGGGGTTAATTCACCACGGCGTAAAAAACAAATATCTTCTTCACGAAGCTTAGGTAAAATTTCATCATTCAAAATACGATATTGGCGTTCAACTGCTTCATGTGCAGTTTTAGAAATGGCTTCTAACACTTGTTTTGGCGTTAATCCATCCGGGGTATGGCTTTCATTCCCTAATGTTAACTCTTCCATCACGCCTGCAACACGAATTTCAAAAAACTCATCTAAATTACGTGAAAAAATAAGTAAGAAGTTTAATCGTTCAAGCAATGGATGCAGTGGATCAACCGCTTGTTCTAACACACGTAAATGAAAGTCTAAAATTGAAAGCTCGCGATTAATATAGCGTTCGTTATAAGCGTAATCAGGCGCAACTGTATTAATTTGCTGACCAGTTAATGAATGATTTTCAGTACTCATACCACCTTTCCATATAAAATTTTTTTGTATCTGATTTAAGTATGCTTTAAATTTATGGCAATTAAATAAAAACTTGTATAAATTTTAATTAATATCAGAAATACATTAAGGAATATGACTCAAACGCATATATTTGGCAATAAACCTTTGTTTAAAACGAAATTTTGCATCATCTCTATTGTCTTGATAATACTTCGGATTTGGTAATAACGCAGCTAAAAAAATCGCCTGTTGAGGTGATAAATACTCACTTGAACGATTAAAATAATATTGAGAGGCTGCTTCAATACCATATATTCCCTCACCGAACTCAACTGAGTTTAAATACACTTCTAAAATACGCTGTTTTGACCACATTTTTTCCATCATTACAGTAATAATGGCTTCTTCTGCCTTTCTTAAATAAGAGCGTTTATTATATAAAAACAAATTTTTTGCCAATTGCTGAGATATCGTTGAACCACCTGCAATCACATTGCCGTTTTTTTCATTTTTGGCCAATGCCACCTGTACACCATCCCAATCAAACCCATGATGATCTACAAATTTTGCATCTTCAGCAGCAATAACCGCCTTTTTAATATTTTTGCCCATATTCGGATATGAAATCCATTCATGTCGAACCTCTAAATCGGGGTTACTCCATGTGGCAATCCGCATAAACATGGTGGTTTCTACAGGTGCTGTACGCCACCAAAACAAACTCACCAATATCCAAACTTGTATGGCAATCACTATCAACAGTACTGTGTAAAAAATACGAGAAATTACCGCTTTCATGAATCTAACTTTCTCCAACGCCAAGCTTCTGCTAAGCTGAAGCTATAAAACCATACCGATGTAGTATGTCACTATGCAACCACAACCACCCGTCATTCATCGTCCTACACTTCAGCTACGCCTATGGTGGATTACCGCATTACTGATTGGCATTAATATCGGTTTGTATTTGTGGCAAATCTCTACAGGTGTCAATAGTGCCACACCAAGCTTAAAAGATGCGATAGCTTGGGGTGCAGATTATGCACCTATTACATTTTTATATGCACCTGAACGTTTATTTACCTCCATGTTTTTTCATTTTGGCTTTATTCATTTGGCGATGAATATGTGGGCATTGTATTTATTCGGACAAATTGCTGAACAGTTATATGGCAAAGTATATTTCGTCGGCTTATACATCATCGCAGGCCTTGGTGGAAGTCTATTTAGCAGTTGGTTTAGCTTTCATGACAGTATGATCTTCTTGACTCAAGGACAAGATATTTCACGCTTACCACATGTGAGTGCAGGTGCGTCAGGTGCAGTTATGGGACTCGGTGCAGGGTTGACTGTTTTATCATTATTACCACCACTGACCAAACACACTTTAATTTTAAATGCTAAGCCATTACTGCTCATCATGTTCATCAACCTCATGATTGGAATTCTCACCCCCAATATTAACAATTGGGCACATTTAGGTGGCATGATGATTGGCGTAATTTTAAGCCTCATTTATTATCTATTTGAACGAAAAAACCAACCACGCCAAGCATCTATTATTGGGATCAGCGTGGGCGTTTTAATCTGTGCAATAGCTTATTTATACTGTACAAGTTTATTGCCTAGCGTCACCCCGCTTTGGATGACGCTGATTCAAGATATGAATTAATCATAGCTTCTTAAACTTTGTAATGGCGGAATTTCGCATAAATAACTTAAACGATAACGTCCTATCAATGCACATAACAGCATCATACTAATAGGTAAAACAAGCCATAACCACCCATGTAGTTGCGGGCTTAAATGGAGCTGTCTACTTGCAATAAAGCCAATCACTTCAGCAAACAAACATGATGTGACACCCGCAATCATGCCCATGAATGCCAATTCAAGCATCATCATTTGACGAATTTTAGCTTTCGCACTGCCAAAAGCACGCCATAACGCGACCTCTTTTTTTCGTTCATCCATTAAGATATTGATACAAGCCATAAGTACCAAAAAGCCTGATACTGCAACCAATGCTGCCAATACCGTCATAATTTTAATCATCACTGAAATTAGATGTTTGACTTGATCTAAAATCATACTGATATCAATAAAAACGGTGGTGTTATAATGCTGAATTAAATTAAGCAATTTATTTTGATCTGCTTTAGGCACAAAAAAACTGCCGATATAGCTGCCTGCATTTTCATCTAACGTCCCCGGCGCAAAAATAAAGAAGAAATTAGGAGTAAAGCTTTGCCACTCTACTGTTCTAAAATTAACGACTTTGGCTTTAAATTGACCTTCAGGCAAACTGAAAGTCAACGTATCACCCAAAGCAATGCCTAAGCTTTTGGCAGTTTCACTTTCAATGGAGACATCATTAACCTGTTTTAAATGCTCATCACCTGCAATGATTTTGTTTTCTGCAGGATAAGCGTTTGATTGGGTTAAATTAAGCTCACGGCGCAAGCTATTATTCTTTTTAATTAACTCATCTGAAAAAGGCTGACCATTTTTAGCAATTAAGCGACCACGGACATTCGGATAAAGTGCAGTACTTGCCCATTTAGCAGCTTGAATATCGCTTTCAAAGCTTGGTTTATCACTAACAGGTAGTCCATAAACAAATTGGTTAGGCGTATTTGATGGTAACTCAGCTTCCCATCGGGTTAATACATCAGACCTTAATACAATTAAAATGGAGATTAAACTTAATCCAAGTGCCAACGCTGTAATCTGCAAAGCCGTTTGATATGGCAGACGTACATATGATGCCATTTTCCCTTTCGATCGCTTGATCAGTTTTAAAACCAACCACAATATGCCATACATGAGAACAGACAAGAGCGTCATTCCACCAAGCACTTGAGCGGTTAACTTTACACTTGATGTTAAAATCAAACTTAAAATAAACAAGCTTGCTAAACCGGTAATCACTGTAAAGACAGAAGCACGATTAAAGCTTGGAGTTGCTCTTAATACTCGAATTGGAGGCGTTTTTAAAAGCTGATATACATGAGGTAAAACAAAGCCCAATAACACCAATGCGCTGGTTAAAATCGCAATAGGTAAAGGTGAGATAATTAAGTCAAACCATGAAATGGTTAAAGTGACTTGGGGAATGAATTGAAGCATCACTTGCAATAAGCCATAACCTAATGCTGCCCCGAATACCGTACCAATCACCACCGAACACACCAATACAATGCCAAGCAAGGATAAAAAAGCCATCATTAATTGAGATTTATTGGCCCCTAAACAACGTATTAGTGCAATATGATCTTGGTTTTGCTGTACATAACGATGCGCACTCAATGCAATCGCAATACCGCACAATAAAATAGTGAGCAAATTACTTAACTGTAAAAAAGTTTCTAAGTTTTCAATCGGCTGCAATAAGCGATTATTGCCTGATTTGGCGTCTTTAATTTTGACATCACTTTCGGCTGTGTCTTTACTAGAAGGGATTTGTGCTTGTTTTTGCTGTTTAAACCACGTTTGGTATGCAGCAATTTTTGCGGGCTCACCTGATATGAGCAAACGATAATCGACACGACTGCCCACTTGAATAGCACGGGTTTGTGCAATATCTGCTTGATGGATCACCACCACAGGAGAAAACCCTGAAAAACCGGTTTCTTGATTGGTGTCTTTTTCAATTATGCCTGTGAATTTCAACGTTGCATCAGCAATATGAATATGATCGCCAAGCTTGGCATTTAATAAAGACTGTGCACGGGCACTCAGCCACACTTCCCCGGGTTGGATTTTGGCTGAAGGTTGGTCATGAATAACAAGCTGCCCACGTAATGGAAATTCTTGATCTACCGCTTTAACAAGTACCATCACAAATTGGTCAGAAGTGCTTGCCATGGTACTAAACACCGTGACATTGGATTGTTTGAGTTGATCCGCTTGCGCACGTTGTGCATAAATTGGTTTTAACGGTTCATGATCTTCAACCACTAAATCAGCAGCCAACAAATCTGCAGCTTGTAACACGATCGCTTGTTTAATTTGTTGATTACTAAAACTCAAAGCAGCTGTGGCACAAATGGCTAAACTCAGTGCAATAATCAGCAACCAACTGCTTTGGCTACGAAAACTTTGCTGTAACAATGGGCGTAATAAAGCATTCATTGATCACCCTCTACACGCTGTGTGCTCAGTTGAAATAATTCACCTTGGCGTAATTCATAATGGGTTTGGCAACGCTGTGCTAAATCTAAATGATGGGTAACCAATATCAGCGTTACACCCATATCGCGGTTTAAATCAAACAATAATTTTTCAATCTCTTGAGCAGTTTCACCATCTAAGTTCCCTGTGGGTTCATCTGCAAAAATTATTTTAGGATCAGTAACAAGTGCACGGGCAATAGCAACGCGTTGTTGCTCTCCGCCCGACAGTACTTTTGGTGTTTGTTGGATTTGTTTGGTCAAGCCGACTTTATTTAACAGCTCAGTGGCTTTTTTTTCTGCAGCTTGATAGTTAAATCCTGAGGTCAAACGAAGTGGCAGCATGACATTTTCAAGTGCAGTTAAATGACCAAGCAAATGAAAGGATTGAAATACAAATCCAATTGAGGTTTGTCTTACTTTTGCTCGTTGCTCTTCTGAATACTCATGTACAGGCTGATCTAAAATCCAAAGCTCACCACCGCTTGCTTCATCTAAGGTTGCAAGTAAGCCCAATAAGGTCGATTTACCCGAGCCTGAGCGCCCTGTAATTGCGACTTGTTCGCCTTGGTATACTTGAAGATTGATTGACTTAAGGAGTGTAACATCTTGATGATCTATTTTAATTTTCTGTGTGAGATGTTGTGCTGAAATAATAACGTGTGACATGATGGATTATTCACCTGACAATATAGAAGGAAACCTAAATGCAAAGAGCAACACATTATCTTAAACGATTTGGGTTAAGTGGTTTAGTAACTTTCAGTGTACTCTTTTCTAATCCGTTGTTTGCAGAAAAAATTATGATTGTGGGTGACAGTTTAAGCGCAGGTTATGGCATTAATCCTGCCAAAGGTTGGGTTGCCTTACTTCAAAAACAGCTTGATACAGACTTCCCCAAAAAACACCAAGTCATTAATGTCAGTGTTAGCGGAGAAACCACTTCAGGTGGCTTAGCACGCCTGCCAAAATTATTACAAGAATATCAACCTGACATCACAGTCATTGAACTGGGCGGTAATGATGCACTGCGTGGGCAACCGCCTCTTAGCATTCGCACCAACCTAGGAAAAATGGTTGAATTGAGTCAAAAAAACAAAAGCAAAGTCATTTTATTTGGCATGAAAATTCCGCCTAATTATGGCTCGGCATATGCCAATGCATTTGAACAAAGTTACAGTCAAATCAGCCGTAAATTCAATGTTCCTTTATTGCCTTTTTTCTTAGATCAAGTGGCAGGAAATGCACAATTGATGCAAGCTGATCGCGTACATCCAAATGAAAAAGCACAACCGTTATTACTGAAAAATGCATTCCCATACATAAAAAGTGCGCTATAAGCGCACTTTTTATTAAGACAAATTTTATATAACTAAAATTAGAAGTCGAGGAATGTTACTTCACCTGTTTCAAGTGAGTATTCTGCACCTACAACTTTTAACTTACCTTTCGCAATTAAGTCTTCTAATACTGCAGAACCGTGACGTAATTGGTTAACTGATGCAAAAACGTTTGAACGAATTGCATGTTCACATAATTTTGGTAAATCATTTTTCAGTTCAGTCAACATCAAAATTTCAACAGATGGACGAACACGATTCACGATTGACATTAAGTTATCTGATGGTGGTGTTTCTGGATTACGCAATGTATCAATTGTTGCTTTTACCGCGCCACAGTTACTATGACCAAGAACAACTAATACTGCACAATCATAACGTTCCGCAGCAAATTCAACGCTTCCCACTTGAGATGGTGAAACAATATTTCCTGCAACACGGATTACGAATAAATCACCTAAACCTTGGTCAAATACAATTTCTGCTGGCACACGTGAGTCTGAACAACCAAGCACAATAGCAAATGGATTTTGGTCTGCTGCAAGATTTGCACGGTGCTCTTTTGAGATAAGCGTAGGAATTGAAGATTCACCATTAACAAAACGTTGGTTACCTTGCTTTAAACGATCTAACGCTTCTTGAGAGGTCAACATAACTTATCCTTCTGACATAAAAATATAAATAGCAATATGATAAAAATTCAAATGATTTCAATACTAGCTGTAATAGTACTGTAATTGATCAAATCATAATACAAATTTTATCTTAATTATATGGTCTATGACTACCTAGTAATTCACCCTATAGCATATACTTTGAGCAAAATCGTTAACAAAATAAAATATTAACATGCCATCAATGCAGCAACACTCTGTTATAGAACAACTTATTCAATCTCACATTGATTTTATTACGCAACAATTTTCAAACACAGAATTGTTAAAAGAGGAAGCAAGCCACATATCTAGATGGTTATTTCAGCAAAAATTAGCAAATCTCTTTTCAATTGAGCAAATCTCTGCGGCAGTTACTCATCTTTTTATTGGTCGAAGTATGAGCCAAGCACTGCAATCTGATATTGCGCAACATATACATCTCATGCTATTGCACCCTTTAAATCAGAGTACATCTCTACAAGATGTTATTCAGACTAAGCACATTCATGATCTTGCACATTATATTGCAAGCAAAAGTACACACCGCCAAAAGCTCATTCAAGATGTTGTGCATCACCCTGCTTTTGCACGTGTATTTACTGACTTGATTCAACATGTTTTAAATGATTATTTTGAACAAAGCATGTCAGCTCAACGCCCAAGTGTCAGTCGCTTTATGAAAATGGGAAAATCAGTTTTTGAAAACATGACAGATTTGAATTTCACCAAAACGCTTACGCATTATTTAGAAAAAAATGTAGCAAAACTTGGCGATCTAAGTGAAAAAATGCTGAATCAACAACTCGATGACGATGCCTTTTATAATTTGCAATGTACCTTATGGGAGCAAATTAAAGCACTGCCACTGCATATATTAAGCCAATATATTGAAGTAAATGACTTGACACATACCGTGCATTTGGCAGAACAATTTCCACAACATTTAAGCCAAACTGCTTATTTTAAAGAGCAACTTTCTGACCATATAGTACTTTGGTATACCAAATATCAAGACCAACCATTAAGCCACCTTTTACACACGATGCATGTGTCTGAACAAGCACTTGAACACAGCATACTTGCTGTCATTCAGCCGTTTTTTCAGCAGATGGTTCAAGATGAATATATTCAAAACAAGCTGACAACACAGCTTCGTGAATTTTATTATTCGGATCACACGCTAAACTTATTAAAGCAGATAACATAAAAAAGTCAGCACATAGGCTGACTTTCTTGATGAGGCATTATTTGTAATATGCACCTTCTGCTTGACTGTGGTCAGTTTCATCGACCACACGCTTAAGTTCAGGGATATGTTCTCTTAATGTGGTTTCTACACCTTGTTTTAAGGTCACATCAATTGCTGAACATCCTTGGCATCCACCGCCGAACTTCAATATTGCAGTTAAACCGAGCTCTTCATGCTCTTCCACTGCCAATAATGAACAGTTACCGCCATGACTTGCAAGACCTGGATTAATTTCTGACTGTAAAATATATGTGATACGTTCTTCAATCGATGCATCTGCACCAACACGCGGTACTTTAGAATTAGGCGCTCTAAAGGTCAGCTGACCGCCAAAACGGTCTTTGTTGTAATCAATCACTGCATCTCTTAAATAAGAAATCGAAGGTGCATCAATATATGCTGGAAAATCAGGATAATCTTGTTTGTAATCACTTGCACTCACCTCTTCAGGTGCGCTATAGGCCATACAACATTCAGCTCGAGGTGTACCTGCATGTTCAACAAAAATGCGCACACCAATCCCCGGTGTATTTTGTTTTGACAATAAATCACTTAAATACTCTTGTGCCGATGGGGTAATGAGTAAATTAGGAATCTCTTCATGTGCGGCTTGAGCCGTGTTGACGTTCTCTGTAGACATATGATTTTTCCTCAACCTGAAGATTTGATTTTAACTTAAAATATGGGGTAAAAGAAAAAATTCAATAGATCGCAAACAAATTTCCATTTTTCCATCTTGATTCATTTTATGTCATGATAAGGTATCAAGATAATAATGACCTATCCCCTATGTTCAATTTGCCATTTAATCATAGTCTTACCCTAATCATCATCACAGTTATTGTCTCTTTAGTTGCCTTTTCTAAGCAACATGTAATGAACCGACTTATTTTTTGGCCACCTGCCATGAAAAAAGGTCAGTATGATCGCTTCATCACGCATGGTTTTGTCCACGCTGATGGTACGCACTTATTATTTAATATGATTACTTTGTTTTTCTTTGGCAGTGTTATTGAAAGCTTTTATCGACAGTATTTTTTTAATATGGGCTTTGTATTATTTTATGTCGGTGGATTAATCGTTGCTATTTTACCTAGCTATCTAAAACATAAAGATGATTACCAATGGGCAAGTTTAGGTGCATCAGGTGCGGTCTCTGCCGTGTTATTTGCTTATATTCTTTTTAAGCCATGGAGCTTAATTTTCGTTTTCTTTATTCCTGTGCCTGCAATTATTTTTGCAGTGCTTTATGTTGGCTATACAATTTGGTCGAATAAAAATAGTTCAAGCAATATCAATCACAGCGCACACTTATGGGGTGCAGTATATGGAATTGTGGTCACCATTGTCATTCAGCCTAAAATATTGCCTCACTTTTTAAATGAGCTGACCAATATTCCATTCTTCAAATAACTTAAAATAAAAAAGCCTTGTTATACAAGGCTTTTTTATTTATTGGCTTAGCCTACAAATTGCAAGAAAATCCAATATAAACTTCCTGACAGGAAAATCGTAACAGGCAATGTAAGCACCCATGCAGACAAAATACTGCGTATGGTTGACCACTGTAGCCCTGAACGGTTTGCAACCATCGTCCCTGCAACTGCACTATTTAATACGTGTGTAGTCGATACAGGCATTCCCAAACTATCTGCTGCAGCAATTGTTGTCATTGCCACCAACTCTGCAGACATCCCTTGACCATAGGTCATATGGTTTTTACCAATTCGCTCACCAACTGTCACAACAATACGCTTCCAACCAACCATGGTTCCTAGACCAAGTGCCAATGCCACCGCCACTTTGACCCATGTTGGAATATATTGTAAAAAGCTGTCTAAACTTTTTTGATACGATTTAATGGTTTTTTGCTCAGATTCATTCCATGTTGGCAATGCTTTTTGTTTATTTAAACCTTTAAATGTCGCAACTGTTAAATACATTTCATTTCGTAAATTACTGACCACAGCTTCAGGCACATCTTTTAATGACGCATAAGGTCCAAGCTCTTGACCCAAATAATAAGTCATACTCGCCAAAGCAGGAATCACTTGTGGCTGAACTTCTTTGGTTTGAATATAAGTCGTTAAAATTTCACGTGCTTTTTCTGAGCTATATGATGGCGCTTGTGATGGATTTTGCGGCGCAATAATCACAGCAGCTTCTGCTGAGAGTGTTTTAAATTGCTGGATTTGATTTTGGTCTAAATTTTTATTTAAAGAATAT
This sequence comes from Acinetobacter apis, assembly GCF_900197575.1. Taxonomy (GTDB): domain Bacteria; phylum Pseudomonadota; class Gammaproteobacteria; order Pseudomonadales; family Moraxellaceae; genus Acinetobacter; species Acinetobacter apis. Next base: position 966,117 of record NZ_FZLN01000001.1, read on the forward strand.
GCTAATGGCACTAAACCAACCAAAATCAACATGATTAAGCCCATGCCCTTTTGCCCATCGTTCGAACCATGCGCAAAACTGACCCCTGTACAAGTAAAGATCAACAAAGCACGGATAATAGGTGGTGGTGGCTTATTGCCTTCAGGTGGTTGAAATAATGCGATATGCTTTTTCAGCAACACTTTGACCAATAAAAATACAATCGCTGCAAAACCAAAGCCCACCAATGGTGAGATTAATAATGCTTTCCCAACTTTCATCACCTGATCCATATCAATGCCACTGCTATTGACCTGTGCAGCAGAATTGATGATGTGGTTCATAATACCCACACCCAAAATTGATCCGATCAATGTATGCGAACTTGAAGCAGGTATACCAAAGAACCATGTGCCAAGATTCCACAAAATTGCAGCAATCAGCAAAGCAAAAACCATGGCGAATCCGGCACCACTGCCTACATTCATAATCATTTCGACAGGCAATAAAGCAATGATTCCATATGCAACTGCACCACTGGCAAGCAATACACCCAAAAAGTTACAAAACCCTGCCCACATGACTGCAACAGGTGCAGGTAAAGCATTGGTATAAATGACCGTTGCAACTGCATTGGCTGTGTCATGAAAACCGTTCACAAACTCAAAGCCAAGTGCAATAAACAACGCAGTCGCTAAGAGAATGACTGAATACAAGCTCAGTGGCGGCACATTGGCTAAATCAGCATTCATTTGAAAGCCAATATAAATCAATGTCGCAATAATGATGGTTAGAAACACCGGCATAAAAAATTTCGGTGTTGGCAAATGAACATTCGTAGGTGAACTGGTAGCTGACGATGTTTTATTTTCAAGCGGCGTATTAGAATTCATGCAGTCATTAACAATGTGACTTTAAAGATAGCCGTATTGTTTAGGTCAAATATTACAATCTCATGACATCTTAGTTTTTACGCGCAAAAAAACCGCTCTTTTTGCTTATTTTTAAAGCACAAAGCAATAAATGACACCCTCATGACAGAACGGTGTGAATAATCTAAAAGATAAACGATTTTTTGAATAAATTTCCCACATCTATTTGGGTAAATCAATCTGCATGATTAATATTACATTTTTATTAAATTGATATTATTTTTTACTAATTTCATAATCTGTAAATAAAATTCCATTTAAATGATCAATTTCGTGTTGAATGACGCGTGCAGGAAATCCTGAAAATGTTTGTTTTTGGTATATTCCTGTCAAAGTAAAATATTCAACCGTTACCTCAACAGCGCGACGAACCACACCGCGCGTATCAGCAATACTTAAACAACCTTCTTCGCCATCACATTCGGCATCTGATGCATTCAAAATAACAGGATTTACCATCACAGTTTCTTGCATTAGTGGTGCATCGGGATAACGTTGATTGGGCCGTGATGCCACAATAATCACCCGTTTTGAAACATAGATTTGCGGTGCAGCAATACCTATACCCTGCTTGAACAACATGGTGGCTTGCATGGCATCCGCTAAGCCATGTAACCACGCTGAATTAAATTCATCTTCTGCAACCAAAGCCGCTTGAATTCTTAAAATTGGCTCACCATCTTGAGCAATGGGTAAAATGGTGCTCATGTTGTTCTCCACTAGGCAGGATTAAATATAAATATCGGCTGTCATATACAGTTTGGCATAGCCTGACACTTCAATACGATCTGGTCCCAATATTTTACAATATAAGGTGCCACCACGATTTGATGCTTGATATGCCACAAGCTCGTTTAAGTTTAATCGCTCAGCCCAAAAAGGGACGACAGCAGTATGAATTGAACCTGTTACAGGATCTTCATTCACCCCTAAAATTGGCGCAAAATAGCGGCTTATACAATCATACTGACCTTTACTTGGCGCAGTTACCACAATATCTCGTGACTTGCCATATAACTGTTCGGCATCAATACTAATTTGCTTGAGTTTCTCAAAATTAGGCTTTAATGAGCGAATCTGATCTGCATGCTCATATTCCACTATATATGCCTGTGGGTTGATATAAACCGCTTTAAATGGCAAATCAAGTGCATCCTGCAATGCTTGAGGATAATCTAATAATGGTTCAGGGGCACGAATTGGAAAATCCATCACAATTCGACCATCTGCATGCTGAGTGATATAAAAATCACCGACCGCACGTGTTCTGAAGGTAAATTCTTTAAGTGCTGGGTAATGCTCAAACAAAATAAATGCGCTCGCCAATGTCGCATGACCGCAGAAATCAATTTCACTTTCAGGGGTATACCAACAAATATCAAAAATATGATCACTATTGGGTTTAATAAATGCAGTTTCTGATAAATTATTTTCGAGTGCAATCTTTTGCATCAGCGCATCATCTAACCATTCATCCAATATAATCACTGCTGCCGAATTGCCTTTAAACAATTCTTTGGTGAATGCATCTACCTGATACATCTTCATTTTTATCATCCTTTTTTATGGTTAGCTATATTTTAAACATAACCAAAGATGGCATGTTTCACAAGGCTTTATTTATGTCTACTTCAGCAGTGATGAATAACCTAATATAACTAGATGCTTTAGCACGCTCAGTGTTACGTATTCACAAGCTCATCATCATCTGTTTGGTTTAACACCTTTTGATCAGTTTGCCCCATCAGTTGACTAGTCACCGTACCTGCCATCATTGAGCCATTAACATTAAGCGCAGTACGTCCCATGTCAATTAAAGGTTCAATCGAAATAAGAAGTGCTGCCAAAGTAATTGGAAAACCAAGTGCAGGTAAAACAATAAGTGCTGCAAATGTTGCACCGCCACCAACACCTGCAACCCCAATTGAACTGATGGTCACTATACATGCAAGAGTTAGAATCCACATCGGATCTAAAGGATTGACTCCCATGGTTGGTGCAACCATCACCGCAAGCATGGCAGGATATAAACCTGCACAGCCATTTTGACCAATGGTGGTACCAAAAGATGCAGAAAAAGTAGCAATTGAATCAGGTACACCTAAACGGCGAGTTTGTGCTTCAATATTTAGAGGAATACTTGCCGCACTTGAACGGCTGGTAAATGCAAAAGTTAAAACAGGCCACACTTTTTTAAAGAATTTTACAGGATTCACTCCTGACACCGTCAAAATCCCAGCATGAATAGCAAACATGATGGCAATCCCAACATAAGATGCCACTAAAAATCCGCCCAATTTTAAAATGTCTGTAATATTTGAATTGGCTACCACTTTAATCATTAAAGCAAAAACACCATATGGCGTTAATAACATCACTAAACGTACAAGTTTCATCACCCAAGATTGTGCAGTTTCAATCGCAAATAATACAGCCTGCCCTTTTTTACTGTCATCTTTAGCCAAACGTAAAGCAGCAATACCTAAAAATGAAGAAAAGATCACCACACTAATGATTGAAGTCGGTTTAGCACCGGTTAAATCTGCAAATGGATTGGTTGGAATAAGCGACAAGATCAGCTGTGGTACCGTTAAGTCACTGAGTTTAGTGGTGTAATCCGTCTGAATTAAATTTAAACGAGCAGTTTCTGCAGCACCTTGTACTAAACCATCTGCTGTCAAACCAAATAGCCGGGTCACAAATACTGCAACCAAAGCAGCAATAAAGGTCGTAATAAGTAATGTGCCAATACTCAGCACACTAATTTTGCCTAATGATGAGGCTGCTGTATGCAGTTTGGCAATGGCACTCAGAATAGAAATAAAAACCAGTGGCATTACAATCATTTGTAAAAGTTTGACATAACCATTACCAACAATGTTGACCCAACTGACAGACTCTGCCAATACAGGATGACCACTGCCATAAATCCATTGTAAGGCCAATCCAAACACCACACCAAGTACCAAACCAAGTAATACTTTTTTGGATAAGGTCCATGTGGTTTTTTGGGTATATGCTAACAGCACAATCAGTGCAACAAATACTAACAGGTTGAGGATCAAGGCAAAATTCATGGTCAAACTCCAAGCGTGTACGCTTTGTTTAAATTATGGTTTGGCTATTATTATAAATATAATTTCTATACTCATTGTTTGTTTTGGAGGCAATCAACTCATCTATTGACCAATCACTCAAATATCAACCACATGGTTTATCTCAACAAAATAGCATATTTGTTTAAATCATTTTTTAAATTGCACATAAAAAAACCCCACAAAAGTGAGGTTTTTTTATCAATCATTTATTATTTCATGTGTTTAATAATCGCTTGACCAAAACCTGATGTACTTAATAACGTTGCACCATCCATCAGACGCTCAAAGTCATATGTTACGGTTTTAGCAGAAATTGCACCAGATACACCTGCGATAATCAGATCAGCCGCTTCCGTCCAACCTAAATCACGTAGCATCATTTCAGCAGATAAAATCACAGAGCCTGGATTCACTTTATCTTGGCCTGCATATTTTGGTGCTGTACCATGCGTTGCTTCATACACAGAAACCGCATCACCAATGTTTGCCCCTGGTGCAATACCAATACCGCCCACTTGTGCAGCTAGTGCATCAGAAACATAGTCACCGTTTAGGTTTAATGTTGCAATAACAGAGTATTCTGCAGGACGCATTAAAATTTGCTGTAAGAATGCATCTGCAATGACATCTTTAATGATGATGTCACCACCTGTTTTAGGGTTTTTAATTGTAACCCATGGGCCACCATCAATCAGTTCTCCACCAAACTCATTTTGAGCCAAGGCATAGCCCCACTCTTTGAAAGCACCTTCGGTGTACTTCATGATGTTGCCTTTGTGCACTAAAGTCACCGATGGCTTATCATTATCAATTGCAAACTGAATTGCTTTACGAACTAGACGCTCTGTACCTTCTTTCGATACAGGCTTCACACCAATACCACACCCTTCAGGGAAACGGATTTTTTTCACACCCATTTCTTCTTGTAAGAATTTGATGACTTTTTTAGCTTCGTCTGAATCTGCTTTCCATTCAATCCCTGCATAAATATCTTCAGAGTTTTCACGGAAAATGGTCATGTCTGTTTGTTCAGGATGTTTCACAGGTGATGGAACACCTTCAAACCAACGTACAGGACGTGAACAAACATACAAATCTAATTCTTGTCTTAATGCCACGTTTAATGAACGGATACCGCCACCCACTGGTGTCGTTAATGGACCTTTAATTGCAACCACATATTCACGGATTGCATCAAAAGTTTCTGCAGGCATATATGTACCATAGGTAGCATTTGCTTTTTCACCACAGTATACTTCCATCCATTCAATAGAGCGTTCACCACCATAGGCTTTCTCTACCGCAGCATTTACAACATCTTTCATCGCTGGTGTAATATCAACACCAATACCGTCGCCTTCAATAAAAGGAATAATCGGATGATTTGGGACATTCCATGAAAGGTCTGCATTTACGGTAATTTTGTCACCACTGGTTGGTACAACAATCTTTTCATAGCCCATGTGCCAGACTCCCTTTTGTTTTTGGCAAATTACATTATTGTCTTAAATGACAATTTTTCATTTTTAAATGCACGCCTATTCTAAAGTAAATATTCACGTTGTGTTATTTTACTCAGAAATAATCTACATTTAAAAAATCAATATGTCTCATCTGAGTTTACGAGTTAAAGTAGATACTGTCATGAAAATTACGATTCTTAACAAACCATTTGATGTGCTCTCTCAATTTCGAGAAGAGGGAGAACATACCACGCTCGCGCAATTTATTGACCACCCTGACTTGCGCGTGGCAGGCCGCTTAGACCGTGATTCTGAAGGCTTACTTGTACTGACGGATCATGGTGGGTTAAACCAACATATTACTAGCCCTAAGCATAAGCAATATAAAACTTATTTAGCCCAAGTGGATGGTGCAGTCACCGAAGATGCAATTCAGCAGCTCACCAAAGGTGTAGTGTTAAACGATGGTCCAACATTACCTGCATTGGTACGTATTGTTGATGAACCTGAATGGTTGTGGGAAAGAAATCCGCCTATTCGTTTTCGTGCCAACATTCCGACCACTTGGCTTGAAATCAAAATTATGGAAGGACGTAATCGCCAAGTCAGACGTATGACTTCTGCTGTTGGCTTTCCAACATTACGTTTAATTCGTACACAAGTTGGTTGTATTGACTTAGTTGAATTAGGTTTAAAAGTTGGCGAAACCCGTGATATTGAGCCGTTGCTCTACCCTGAATTTAAAAAGATTCTGACGCAAAAAGAAGAGCCAAAACCTGCATATCAAAAAGAAAAAGGCAAAGCCAAAAAGCCACGCCATAAAGACAGCAAAACACGCCGACAAGATAAAAAACGTGATGAAGTCTTAATTGAAGTGTTTAAAACAGATGCAGTTAGACCAAAACGCATCACCAATGGCACCACACGCCCGAATAAAAAAATAGGACGTGGACGCCGTACTCGCTAGAACAGCTTGCATAAAAAAGGTCTGATATAGACCTTTTTTATGCAGTATAAATTAGACCTTTAACCAAGTATTTATTTTTTCTGCATGAGCAATACTGAGTTTGACTGCCATTAATGTCACCTCATCAGGCTGTATTCGCAGTTCAAGTAATTCATCACGGCGAAATACATGCAATGTCAGCGCATCTTTTCCTTTTGCGGCTTGAGTAAATAATTTATCTGATGCTTTAACTGAGTTGATGGCGACAATCACATCGTGTGCTGATAACCCTGCTTCTGCAGCACTGCTGGCACGTCTGACTTGCTGAACCAATAAACCTTCAGGTTTTTCTGTGATTTTTGCACCAAACGCCAATGATTGATGTGGATCAAGCTCAACCTCAACCCCAAACTCTGTCAATAACTTAATAAACGGCAGTTTATTGGTCGAATAAATAAAAGAGTCAATGGTGGTTGTTAAATCCTGTCCTGTCAGTTCCTGACATAACTCATAAATGGTTTGATCATGCACGTGTTGTCCTTGTTGTGCATTTTCATATAAGCGGCGCATTACTGCATCTAAGCTTGAACCATGCTGTCTTAATGTTAAGTCTAAGCACAGCGCAACCAAGGCCCCTTTATTGTAATAACTCGTACCTGCGTTATTACTATTTTCATCAGGGCGGTAAAACTTAATCCATGTATCAAAGCTTGACTCGGTTACGGTTTGAACATATCGACCTGGATTCTGAATATAACGATCAATTTGCGCTTTTAACAATTTCAAATAACTTTGCTGTGAAATGACGCCACTGCGTAATAAAATTAAATCATCATAATATGATGTAAAGCCTTCAAAAATCCACAACAGCGTAGTGTAACCTTCGCTATGCAAATTATAATTGGTAAAGTTTTCAGGACGAATATATTTGACTAACCATGAATGGAAATATTCATGACTACATAAGCCCAAGAAACGCTGATATGCAGCTGATGGCTCATCAGGTTCATTATATTTTGGCAAGTCATCACGAGGCGTAATTAAACTGGTCGAATTTGGATGTTCAAGCCCCCCATAATGATTGCCTGTAGCAATGGTCATGAACACATAATCTGAAAATGGTGCTGAACCAAACAAATCAATTTCAGCTTGACAGATTTTTTCTAAGTCAGTTTTTAGTCGCTCAAGATTGGTTTGGTGTTGCCCTGACACCGTAAATTCATGCGGAATATTGCCTGCCTGAAAAGAAATACGGTCTTGTACTGCCAACTCAAATGGGCTGTCAATCAACTGCATATAGTTATTGGCTTTTAAAGTAAAACGCCCAGGCACATGGCTTTTGGCTGCAAGACCTGTTGCCAAGGTAAAATGTTGCACGGCTTCTGGTAAAAAGAGATCAACTTCGCAAGCGACATCTTCTTGTCCTTCTAATCCCAAACAGGCACATGCAGGATTCACATAAAATAAGTTTTGGTCGACATATGCACCGCGTACCGATAAATCATAAGCATATACATCGTATTCAACGGTAATTAACTCATGATCTGTGTTAAATAAACGCCATTTATTTTTTTCAAATTTGGCAATATTTAAAGCACGACCTGCTTCATCAGATGCTTTGACAGATTCAATATGTTTGGCAAATTCTCGAATTAAATAACTGCCAGGAATCCACGTTGGTAACCAAAGCACTTGGTTGGGATGAGCTAAAAAGCGCAGAGTGACATGAATAAGGTGCTGTTTGTAATCGTCAAACTCTATTTGATAATGCAACATAAGTCAGAAATCTCATCCTAATCTTGATAAGCCAAGCTTTAGCTTAGCACTTTTTTCATCTAATATGCGCATCAACTCAACGCTGCCATTTGTTTCTCTAATTTTTTAATTTAATTTAAAAAATCACATGGTACTTTTCTTTTCCCTGTCGTTTAAGGTCTGTTCTTTTGAAACACTTGATGCACCAACTTACTGTATTCATTGCTCTACTTTGTGCCACTTTTTCACATGCATCTGTATTAAACATTGTACCTGAATCGGTAGATGCGGCAGCATGGATTATTTATGATCCGCAATCTGAACAAGTGATTGCAGAACATCAAAGCCATGTGCAACGCGCACCTGCTTCACTCACTAAAATGATGGTCGCTTATATCACCTTAAAAGAAATTCAAGCTGGACGTTTAAAAACCACCGATGTGATTACAGCCACCAATATTGTGCATGTAGTACAAGGTGATGAATCACAAATGCATTTACGCGTTGGACAACAAATTACTGTTGACCAATTGCTTACAGGCTTAATTGTCATGTCTGCCAATGATGCGGCTGTAACATTAGCTGAGCGTATTGCAGGTGATATTCCTCATTTTGTAGATCAAATGAATGCTGAAGCCAAAAGTTTAGGTATGAAAAATAGCCATTTCATGAACCCTGCTGGAATTACCATGGATGCGCATTATTCTTCTGCTGCAGACCTTGCGATATTGGCAGATCACTTAATTAAACAATATCCAAATTATTTATATTATTCTAAACAATTGAGCTATACCTGGAATGGTCGAATCCACCATGCAACCAATGGGCTACTAAAACAAGACCCAACTGTTGATGGGCTAAAAACTGGATACACACAAGCCGCAGGCTATAACTTAGCATTAACTGCACAACGTGAAAACATCGATCAAAAGCTGAATCAGCGCCGTTTGATTGTGGTGGTATTGGGTACCAAGAGTGCACAAAAGCGCTTACAAATTGCAGATCAGCTTTTAAACCTTGCATACCGTTACACCCAAGATGAAATTATTTTAAATCCAAAGCAGCCAATTGCCCTGTTCCCAGTCATTTCAGGCAAAGTTAAAAGCTATACTCTCTACAATCCTAAACCACACACCATTACAGCCTCATTATATGGTTCAGACCGCCCAATCAATTTAAAATATTTTGACCGTAGTACTCAATTAATTAAAGAGAATGATCAATTTGTTCAACCTTTAGAACACACCCGTTTACGCTTAAATGTTCAGTTGACTCAAAAAGAATTAATTGCGCCATTAAAGCAAAACTTAAACCTTGCATCCATTCAAGTGTTCCAAAATAATCAATTAATTAAAGATATCCCACTGTCAATGCATGTTCAATTAGAACAAGCCAGTTGGTTTGAACGCTTGATTGAATGGTTTAAATACAATTTGCCGTTTTTTTCTCACGAAAAGCAAACAAAAACCACAATTTACCCTGTAAAATGATGAACACTAGTGTACATTTGTATAATAAAAAGTGGCATATTAATGCGAATAAGATTTTCATATAAACTCAAAAGAAGGGAGCCCAGATTATGAGTAATTCGCTACATCGTATCGTTATTGTAGGTGGCGGCGCTGGCGGCCTAGAATTGGCCACTCAGCTTGGAAACTCGCTTGGTAAACACCAAAAAGCGCTCATTACTTTAGTCGATCGCTCGTTATCTCATATCTGGAAGCCGTTGTTACATGAAATTGCAGCAGGCACACTGAATCCACATTCAGAAGAAACCAATTACTTTGCACATGCTAAAAAGCATCATTATCAATTTATACTTGGTCAATTTGAGTCACTAGACCAAGACAAAAAAACCATTCACATCAGCACGCCACAGCTTTCAGAAAAGCATTATGAAGAAGGCTATTCTGAAGTGACTTATGATACCTTGGTGTTGGCAATCGGTTCTCGTTGTAATGACTTTGGTACCAAAGGGGTGCGTGAGCAATGTTACTTCTTAGATAATCGTGAACAAGCTGAATCGTTTCAACAAGATTTATTTCACTTGTACTTAAATGCGCAGCACCGTACTGATATCAAACCATTGAACATTGCAGTGATTGGTGGTGGTGCTACAGGTGTTGAATTGGCCGCAGAACTTGTCGATGCCAAAGAAAACTTTAGTCAATATGGTTTAGATAAAATCGATCCAAAACTCGTAAAAATCACTTTGATTGAAGCTACACAGCGTATCTTGCCTGCCCTGTCTGAATCTATTTCTACAGAAACGAAAAAAACTTTAGAAAACATGGGGATTGAGGTTTTACTCAACCACAAAGTTGCTGAAGTGACTCAAGACTCTATTGAGTTTGCAGACGGTAAAATTATTCCGACCAATATGGTGGTTTGGGCAGCAGGCGTTAAAGCACCGCCTGTGCTAGAAAAATTAACTCAATTTGAAAAAGATAAAATCGGTCGTTTAAAAGTATATTCAACCTTGCAAACCCTAAATGACCCAAATATTTTTGCCATTGGTGATTGTGCGCATTGCCAACCTGATGCTCATGAGCCACCTTTAGGGCCACGTGCGCAAGTAGCAAGCCAACAAGCTAGCTTTTTAACTGAAGCATTGCCAATTCGTATTCGTGGCGGGCAACTGCCAATGTTTAGTTTTACCGACAAAGGCTCATTGGTTTCATTGAGTCAGCATAGAGCGATTGGTGAAATTTTAGGGCAAGTCAAAGTACATGGTGTTTTTGCTCGTTCAATGTATGCATCGTTATATCGAATTCATCAAACCCATATTCATGGCTATGCACAAGCAGGACTCATGATGACCAAGGACTTTGTCACACGCCGTGTCGGTCCAAAAATTAAATTATATTAATCTTGTAAACAAAAAAGTATGTAACTTGGTTTATTTATTGATTTAAAACCATAGGTTGCATACTTTTCAAACAATGTTTCATTGATTTTTTACAAATCATCTTCATACTATTCTTTTAATAAGCAATACCTCTTCACAAAATAGAGACGGCATAAAACTTGTCAATTGGCTTTTTTTATGTTGAGGTATTTATATACATTCACTTGATGGGTATTCCATATGACAGCTATTGCAAATAACCTCGTGGTTGCATTCCAGTACACGCTAACAAACGCAGAAGGCGAAACCCTTGATAAATCACAAGGCGAACCGTTAACCTATTTGCACGGCGCAGGTAACATCATTCCTGGTCTAGAAAAAGCGTTAGAAGGTAAAGTTGCAGGCGATAAATTTAAAGTCACTATTCCTGCTGCTGAAGGATATGGCGAATATAACCCTGACCTTGTACAAGAAGTACCAGCGCAAATGTTCCAAGGTGTAGAAAACATCGAAGCGGGCATGCAATTCCAAGCGCAAACAGATGACGGCGTTCAGATCGTTACTGTAAAATCTGTAGAAGGCGAAACTGTTCTTGTGGATGCAAACTTCCCACTAGCAGGTCAAGATTTAACATTTGATGTTGAAATTACAGAAGTCCGTGAAGCAAGCCAAGAAGAATTAGATCATGGCCATGTACACGGTGCAGGCGGCCACCAGCACTAAGTTTATCCTGAAAAAGCAAAGCGAAAGCTTTGCTTTTTCGTTTTAATGTTTGCATACTCCATATAATAATCAAATAAAAAATAAAACTATGTCTAAACATCTCATTTGGTTCCGTCAGGACCTACGTATTAGCGATCACAGTGCGCTTTGGCATGCAACCCAAGACAGCGAAGCCAGCATTGCTCTCGTCATCATTTCACCTGAACAGTGGCGCATCCATCACGATGCCACCTATAAAATTAATTTTTATTTACGCCAGCTCAAAGTACTACGTGAGCAGTTGGCTACATTAAACATTCCTTTACTGATCCAAAAAATTGACCATTGGGCAGATGTACCAAAAGCATTGGTCAAACTCACAACACAGCTTGATGTATCTGATGTTTATGCCAATGCTGAACTTGGTTGGAATGAAAGAACGCGAGATCAAGCAACTAAAGAAGCACTTGCTCAAGAAAAGATTAAATTTCATCTTTATCAAGATCGGACTATTTTTCCAGTCCAAAGCCTGCGTACACAGTCTGATGGTCCATATAAAGTATTTGGTGCGTTTAAACGCGTCTGCTATGACCGACTTGAACCAGGCTTACCTCCATGTTATTCATCCATTGAAAAACAACCTGAAGTATCGGTTCCTAAAGAACTTGAACATCAAAATATAAATTTAGATCAATTACTTAAAGATTATGCTGTATCTGAAGATTTCGCTGAATTATGGCCTGTAGGTGAAGATATCGCGCATCAAAAACTTGCTGAATTCATCCAAGATGATGTGCAAGATTATGATTCTGCACGAGACACCCCTGCTATCCATGGTACAAGCCAACTCTCAGCTTATCTAAATATTGGTATTTTATCTGTACGACAAGCACTCAATGAGTTATTTATTGCTCAGCATGGCGAGTTCAGCTTTCAAGGTAAAGGCCAACAAACTTGGTTAGATGAATTGCTATGGCGTGAATTTTATCAACATATTTTATATGACTTTCCAAAAGTGTCTAAGCATTTACCATTTAAAGATGATACCAAAAAAGTAAAATGGCGTGATGCTGAAGAAGATTTTGAAAAATGGACCCAAGGTAAAACAGGTATTCCAATTGTTGATGCTGGTATGCAGCAGCTGTTGCAAACAGGTTGGATGCACAACCGTGTTCGTATGATCACTGCCATGTTTTTAAGCAAAAACCTTTTAATAGATTGGCGTAAAGGTGAACAGTGGTTCATGCAACACTTAATCGATGGAGAGTTGGCTGCAAACAATGGCGGTTGGCAATGGTCAGCATCGACAGGTACAGATTCTGTTCCCTATTTTAGAATCTTTAACCCTGTGACACAGTCACAACGCTTTGACCCCAATGGTGAGTATATTAAAACATGGCTACCTGAGCTAAAGTCACTGTCAAATAAAGACATTCATGCACCTTATGACAGTAAGCAAAAGCCATCTATTGATTATCCTGAACCGATTGTGGATTTAAAATCAAGCCGTGCTAGAGCGATTGATGCATTTAAAAACTTATAAAACCATGATAAAAAAGTGAGCAAATGCTCACTTTTTTATATCAAATTTATGCTTCAGCTTCATCACGCTTAAAAACCAATTCATGGTCATTTGAATTGACTGAATCAAAATAATAACCTTGGCTATTAAATGCTTTCAAATCATCAATCTTTTGTGGCTGTTGTTCAATAATGAATCTTGCCATCAATCCACGTGCTTTTTTGGCATGAAAGCTAATTACTTTATATTGTCCATTTTTTTGATCTAAAAACACAGGTTTTACAATATTCGCCTGAAGTTTTTGTGCTGAAACCACTTTATAATATTCATCAGATGCTAAGTTAATTAATAGATTGCTTTTAATCGCATCAAGGTCTTGGCGGATTAAATCACTGATTTGATCACCCCAAAACGCGTATAAATGACTATTTTGCCCATGTTTAAGACGTGTGCCCATCTCTAAGCGATATGGCATCATTAAATCAAGTGGTCGCAACAAACCATATAAACCTGACAGCATTCTTAAGTGATCTTGGGCAAAATCAATGTGCTCATCTTTTAAAGAATAACTGTCTAAACCAGTATATACATCCCCTTTAAAGGCAAATAGCGCTTGACGTGCATTTGAGAAATCAAACTCAGGGGTCCAGTCTTGAAAGCGTGCTGCATTGAGTGTGGCAATATTATCGCTCACTTTCATTAAAGCGCTAATTTGTGATGCAGATAATTCACGACATGTTTCAATCAATTCAGCAGAAGATGATAATAATCTTGGCTGTGTATAACGATCTGTTGGTAAAGCGGTTTCATAATCGAGCGTTTTCGCTGGCGAAATCAAAGCAAGCATAGTTCAACCTGTATCTTATCTATATAAATCACTATAACAGTACGTAATTTTGAAAGCTAATTTGTGTTTTTAATGACAATTATCGGTATCATAAGACTTTATTTTTCAACACACCTATCGTTATGACAGATACAATTTTCTTAAATGGACCTGAAGGTAAAATTGAAGTATTTGTAGACTATCCAGAGAGTACTGCAAAAGGATTTGCCGTGGTTTGTCATCCTCACCCATTACAAGGTGGGACACCGCATCACAAAGTACCTGCTTTATTGGCAAAAATCTTTACTGAGCATGGCTGCGTGGTCTATCGACCAAGTTTTCGTGGCTCAGGACAAAGTGATGGAACGCACAATGAAGGCTTTGGAGAAACAGATGATATTTTGTCGGTAATTGAATATGCACAGTCATCACATCCTGACTTAGCATTTGTTGCTGGTGGGTTTAGCTTTGGTGCACATGTTATGGCTAAAGCTTATGACCAACTGCCTGCCAATGAACGTCCAATTCAGCTAATTCTGTGCGGACTACCAACAGCAACAGTACAAGGGCTACGTCATTACAAAACACCTGATCTTAAAGGCAATATTTTGTTGATTCATGGCGAAGCAGATGATATTACCTTATTATCAGATGCGATTGTATGGGCAAAACCACAAAAACATGCCATTACTATTTTCCCTGGTGCAAACCACTTTTTCACAGGGTATTTAAAACAATTGCGTGATGCAATTGAACGTTTTGTGAATATTCCTTAACTATGTTTGCGTGACATTGCCATTTGTAATGTCACGCATTTGAATAAGATAATCAAAACGCCCTTCTACTTTACATATGCAAGGTGCCTTTTATGAGCCAAAATTTAGACCATTACGACTATCAAATTATTCATCACTTACAACTCAACGGCCGTTTAAGCAACCAAGAACTGGCAGCACTGATCGGATTATCGACATCGCAATGCTCAAGACGTCGTATTTTATTAGAACAAAATAAAGTCATTGCTGGTTACTATGCACAGATTTCACCTGCTGCAAACCCAGTTCCCATCACAGGCATCATTGCGGTTAAAATTAATTATCATAATCATGACAGCTACACTAAATTCGTAGATCTCATTAGTACAAACCCAAATATCAAAGATATTTATAAAGTCACAGGAGATTATGATTTTTTATTTAATGTGGCTGTAAAAGATTTTAACGAAATGAGCTTACTGATCTCTCGGCTATCATCGAGTGATTTTTGTGTGAAAGACTTATATACATCGATTGTGCTTGAAAAACTAAAAGAAAATAATATTACTTATATTTAAGCCGTGACTTGCAACACATTACTGCCTTATGGCAATGAATAGGATATTTAACTTTATATTTTATAATAATAGCAACTTATCCTATAATGCAGACTTAATTTACATTATTCATGCATTTACTCGGTTAAGGCTTTATCAATGAACCAAAACATCTCGCCATCTGATCCAACCATTATAGATGCACATACACGCTTTGAAGATGTTTTGGCCATGTTGATCAGTACATTCATTTTGTCTTTTGCACTGAATTTATTGCAATTTTCACATATCATGACTGGTGGAACAGCAGGATTATCGTTATTGATTCATTATATGACGGGCTTAAAATTTGGAACTGCTTTTTTTCTGATTAATATTCCGTTTTATTATTTTGCTTATCGAAAAATGGGCATGGCATTGGTGGTGAAAACATTTATTGCTGTCGCCTTATTGTCTGTTTTTTCAGAACTCACGCCTCAGTTTATTCATATTGATGCACTCAATCCAGTTTACTCCACCATTATCGCCAATGTCATTATGGGAATTAGCTTTTTAATTTTATTTCGACATCGTTCAAGCTTAGGTGGAATTAATTTATTGGCTTTATTTATGCAAAGCCGTTACCAGATCCCTGCAGGTAAAATTCAAATGGGTATTGATCTCACGATTTTAGCTGCTTCTGCTTTTTTTATTCCATGGCAGATATTACTCATTTCGATGCTAGGCGCTGTGATTTTAAACTTCATCATTGCCATGAATCATAAAACCAGCCGTTATATTGCATAAATAAAAGCCACTGTATTTACAGTGGCCAAAAGAAATCACTCAACCAATAATAACGCTGCAGTTAAAAGCTGCCAACAATGAGCAACGCTTTCTACACGCACACGTTCACCTGGTGCATGTGCACCTTGAATATCAGGACCAAAAGAAACCATTTCTAAATGTGGGTAATGTTCAGCAATAATGCCACATTCAAGCCCTGCATGAATCACTTTAAGCTGAGGTTCAATATGAAATGCTGTTTGATAGGCACGCTGTAAACATTGCAATGCAGCAGACTGAGGGTTTGGTGTCCAACCAGATACCAAGGGTGTCAACTCCGCATCAATATGATGTTGCTGAAAATGTTGCACAATATGCTGCGCAAGTTTTGCAGCTTCAGCATTGACCATGGATCGTACCATGATTTTTGCTGTAGCAGATGCCTGTGTAAGGGCTATCATTCCAATATTATTTGATGTTTCTACCACATCATCTAATACATCACTCATGCGATCAATACCATATGGACAGGTTGCTAAAGCACTTAACCATGCGTGCTGATCCATCTGACTCATGACATGTTGAGGTGCTGTTGTCACAGGCGTCAACTCAATCTTTAAACCATCATCAATCTGCTGTAAATCATGGTGCCAATGACGCAAATGCTGTTCAATCTGCTGCTCTAATGCATCCACATGTTGTGGATCAATTGCAATAATGGCATGTGCTTCACGTGGAATGGCATTACGCGCTGTGCCCCCAATAAATTCAGCCACATAAATATCATCAGTTAAATAATGAAGTAATTGCGCTAAAATCACATTGGCATTGCCTCGACCTAAATGAATATCAACCCCTGAATGCCCACCTTTTAATCCATGTACTTGAATTTCAAACCATGAAGCATGGCTTGGTGCTGTGATATAAGCCGTCTGTTTAGATAACTCAACATCTTGACTGCCTGCACAACCAAGATACAGCTCACCCCACTCTTCTGTATCCATATTAAAAAGCCATTGACCTTGAAGCATATTGCTTGCAAGCTCTCGTGCCCCACTCATGCCTGCTTCTTCGTCAACGGTCAGCAATACTTCAATCGGGCCATGTTCTAAAGTTTGACTTTCTAATACAGCCAAAGCCAATGCCACACCAATCCCATTGTCTGCACCTAATGTGGTATTTTTAGCAATAAGCCATCCATCTTCTAAAACAGCTTGAATAGGATCTCGATTAAAATCATGGATAGTATTACGGTTGGCTTGGGTCACCATGTCTAAATGACCTTGTAAAATTACACCTGGTCGATCTTCACGGCCTGTTGTGGCAGGTTTACGAATTACCACATTTCCAATAGCATCTACTTGAGTTTCAAGCTCAAGTTGTTGTGCCCATGCCAATATATGATCACGTAATACATGTTCTTGTTTGGATGGCCGAGGAATACGACATAACATTGCAAATTGGTTCCATACAATTGATGGCTGCAAGCTCGATATATCAAATGATGTCATAAGTTCCTCATTTTTAAATTAAATAGTCATTCAACTAGATTAAAACAATTTCGAATACTTCAGGGATTAAGTGAACTATTCACAACAAAAAACCAGAGCGAACTCTGGCTTTTTAATTCAATTTACACAGTACAATTAACCAATGGTTTGAATCGCTAATCCAGCTTCATTGGCAAGCTGAGTAAATGTTGGAAAACTCGTTGCCACTGTTTCAGTACCATGGATGGTTACGACATCAGATGCACGTAATCCTGCAATACTAAAACTCATCGCAATACGATGATCATGATGTGACTCAACATCTGCGCCTGTAAAGATTGGTGACCAATCACCAGATTTTCCTTTACCTTCAATAATAATGCCGTCAGGTGTTGCTGTACAGTCAATTCCCATCGCTTGTAAACCATCTACCATGACTTGAATACGGTCAGATTCTTTTACACGCAACTCAGCAGCACCTGTCAGTACAGTCTTGCCTTCCGCACATGATGCCGCAACAAATAATGCTGGAAATTCATCAATTGCCAAAGGTACTTGGTCTTCAGGAATATGAATACCTCTTAGCGTGCGCGTGCCACGAATACGAATATCTGCAATTGGCTCACCACCTGCAATACGCTCATTTGCCACAGCAATGTCTGCACCCATGTGCTTTAGAATTTCGATCACCCCAGTACGCGTTGGGTTAATACCAACAGCCTCTAAAGTAATATCTGAATCTTCAGTAATGGCTGCACCTACCATAAAGAAAGCAGCCGATGAAATATCAGATGGCACTTGAATATTGGTTCCAACTAAACGTCCACCACCGATCAAACTGATTCTATTGCCTTCAGTTTTCACGTCATAACCAAAGGCACGCAACATGCGTTCTGTGTGATCACGCGTTGGCTCTGGTTCTGTAACAGATGTTTCACCTTCAGCCCATAATCCAGCCAATAAAATACCTGATTTTACTTGTGCAGATGCCATTGGTAAGTCGTAATGAATTCCTTTAAGTGCTTGCGCACCAACCAAACTAATCGGTGGTGTACCACGTTCACCCGTGGTTTGAATTTGGGCACCCATTAAACGTAATGGTTTAGCAATACGCTCCATTGGGCGTTTAGACAATGAAGCGTCTCCGATCATCACTGAATCAAACTGCTGCGCAGAAAGTATGCCTGAAAGTAGACGAATACTGGTCCCTGAGTTGCCCATATCTAGTGGCTTACCTGCAGGTTTTAAACCTGACATGCCAACACCATGAATGGTTACTTCACCTTGGTTTGGACCTTCAATTTTTACACCCATGTCTTTAAATGCTTGCAATGTGGCTAACGCATCTTCACCTTCTAAGAATCCTGTCACATGCGTTGTACCTTCTGCAATTGCACCAAACATAATTGAACGATGCGATACAGATTTATCACCAGGTACAGAGAAAGTCCCCTGAAAGCGATGTTTTTGAGGCAATATGGTAAATTTTTGAGTCACCTGTTCTTTCTCCATCACAGTGTGTTTACTAAGCATATAATTAAAATGTTGACGCGCAGCTTGTGCATTTTTTAATAATCCCATTAACGCTTGCGAGTTATCTGTGTCTATTAAATGTCGTATGGTTTTAAGCTGCGCTTCAAAACCATCTACAGCGCTTAAAATCGCTGTTTTGTTGGCAAAGAAAATGTCATGCCACATCTGAGGATCAGAAGCAGCAATGCGAGAAAAATCGCGAAAGCCGCCTGCTGCATACCTAAAAATGTCTAAATTATCTTGTCTACTGGCCAATTGCTCGACCAAATTAAAAGCCATTAAATGGGGCAAATGACTGGTATGTGCTAATACTTCATCATGCTGATCGACCCCCATACAAATCACTTCAGCATCTGCCGCTTGCCACAATTGTGTTAACTTTTGAACAGCCCATGATGCGCTGCTGTCTAAAGGCGTAAGAATCACTTTATGATGTGCAAATAAATCAACTTTACCTGCATGCACACCCGTATGCTCACTGCCAGCAATCGGATGGCCTGGTACAAAACCTATCGGTAAATCTGAACCAAACACAGCTTGTGCTGCACGTACAACATTGCCTTTGGTACTGCCAACATCTGTCAAAATAACATCTTTAGACAAATAAGGTTTGATCTGCACAAGCACTTTTTCTGTGGCTTGTACAGGCAATGCTAAAACGACCAAATCGGCATCTCGCACAGCATCAATTGGATTGCTATAACCCTCGTGAATCAATCCCAATGCCTTTGCATCATTTAATGTTTGTATTGAACGTGTGGATGCAACCACATGGTCTGCTAAGCTTCGTGCTTGGATGACACGTGCCAAACTTGAACCAATTAACCCCAATCCAATAAACGCGACTTTCTTAAATCGTGGCATACCCTCACCTTACTGTATTCATGTTAAAACTTGTCCTTTTAAGCAGTTCGCCCGTTATAATACGGCAACAGGATAAGATCCTAATACACGAAGCTCTTTTGCAAAGGGACGAATTTCATCAATGGCAGCACGGATATGCTCTTGTTCAATATGGCCTTCTAAGTCGACAAAAAAGACATAAGTCCATTTTTCATTTAATGCAGGTCGGGTTTCAATACTGGTCAAACTAATATTATTTTTTGCAAATGGCGCAAGAATATTCAGTAATGCACCAGCACGATTATGCGCAGAAATTAATAATGATGTTTTATCATTGCCACTGGCTGGAATTTTTTCACGTCCAATCACTAAAAAACGAGTGATGTTTTCTGGATTGTCTTCAATATTATGGTGTAAAACTTCTAAATTATACGTATTCGCAGCAATATCAGATGCGATTGCTGCTGAATGCCATTCTGTACGTATACGGCGTGCTGCCTCTGCATTCGAGCTTAAAGCCACACGTTCGGCGCCAGGATAATGAACATCTAACCATTGACGGCACTGTGCAAGCGCTTGTTGGTGCGCATAAATTTGTTTAATGCTGTCTTTACGAGTGTGTTCTGACACCATGAACTGATGATGAATACGTAATTCAACTTCACCAATCACATTTAAATTGGATGATTTAAAACAATCCAAAGTATGGTTAACCACACCTTCGGATGAATTTTCCACAGGAACAACACCATAATGTGCACTGCCTGCTTCAACATCACGAAAAATTTCATCAATAGTAGTGACAGGACGAACCACAGCATCTTGACCAAAATGCTTTAATGCAGCAGATTGAGTAAATGTGCCCTCTGGTCCTAAAAAAGCTATACTTTGTGGCGCTTCTAACGCCAAACACGCGGACATAATTTCGCGAAACAAACGTGCAACTGTCGTGTCAGACAATGGACCTTCATTCCGCTCCATCACACGGCGTAATACTTGTGCTTCTCGTTCTGGGCGATAAAACAAAGGGTTTTCTTCTTGAGCAAACTTAGCATGTGCTACTGTTTCTGCAAGTCGTGCACGTTTGTTCAGCAATTCATGAATTTGTATATCTACACTATCAATATCTGAACGGATTTGACTTAAATCAAGAGAAGTCCTTTGATTATCATGACTCATATAAGTCGCCCTATTATAGTATCCAAAATATTATGTCTAAGTATAACCATATTCAAATCATAAGTGCTATTTCCATCTCATGAAAATCAATCTTTGTTCATAACACAAATCTATGAATTATTATTAGAAATTGACTTACTTACTCAATCAAAAAGGTCTTATTTTTATCTCATTAAGATATCCATCGCTTAAACAGATCAAGTATTCTCATTTAAGCATCAAATCTATATATTGCAAAAATCACGTTAAATCATGATATTTAAAGCTAAAATGAGATCATTTTATGAAACCATCCAATAAATCAGACATACTTTTTTACGCAGATAATGAATATCGTTTTTCAGTAAGATGCTGTGTCTTTCTTAAAAATGAAAAAGGTGATTTTTTAGTTCAAAAAAAGAAAAGTGATGACTTAGATAGCTGGGCTCTTCTTGGAGGGAAACTCAAAATTGGGGAAAAAACCATCAACTGTGTAATTCGTGAAATCAGAGAAGAATTTGGTGTAAACACTTTTAACCATCATTTTTTGGGTGTGATAGAACAAGACTTATTTATTTCTGATCAACGAATCCATGAGCATAATTATATTTACAGTGCTGCTTTCTTAGGAGATATTATACTTCATGATGAAACACTTGAATGGAAGTGGCTATCTATGTGTGAAATACATACTATTAAGCCAAAGAATTGTTCACTTTTATTGAATAACACTTCATCTATGATCTCAAATGGGTTTTAACATAAAAAGATATTCACAAAACCCACTTATCACACCATAACGATCTATTATAAAATTTAAAACCAATTACCCTACTCAGCGTCTAGAGCATGGTTTGATTGAACTAAAACGTACATGCTATATTGCTTATAGTCGTCATTACACATGAATCATCAATGAACAATAAACGTAATATCTATCAAGATCTTGAGCACCATTTTGCACAATATATTCGTATTATTGGCAAAGGAAAAACAGGTGCCCGTTCATTAACTTATGATGAGGCATACCATGCATTTTCTTTCATCTTAAAAAAAGAAGTGCTTGACGTGCAAATTGGCGCTTTTTTAATGCTACTTCGCGTTAAAGAAGAGTCTATAGATGAATTAGCAGGTTTTGTACAAGCCACCAAAGACCAATTACAGTTTAAATCTCTTACTGTCGATTTAGATTGGCCATCTTATGCAGGAAAGCGAAAGCATTACCCGTGGTTTTTACT
Organism: Acinetobacter apis; assembly: GCF_900197575.1. Taxonomy (GTDB): domain Bacteria; phylum Pseudomonadota; class Gammaproteobacteria; order Pseudomonadales; family Moraxellaceae; genus Acinetobacter; species Acinetobacter apis. The sequence continues at coordinate 988,527 of NZ_FZLN01000001.1, forward strand.
TGCAGCACTGACTTTAGCACATCATGGTTATCGCATTGTTATGCATGGTGCTGCAGGCCATACTTTAAATCGGGTCTATACTGAACATGTTTTAGAATACTTAGGCTATCCTATAAGCCAAACAGAGGATGATGTCGCAAAGCAACTCAATGAACGCCATTTTGCTTATTTGCCGCTTTATGCATTATCGCCTGTTTTGGATGAATTAATTGGTTTACGAAATGTGATGGGTTTACGCTCTCCAATCCATACATTGGCACGACTGATTAACCCGTTTGACGCACAAGCCACTTTACAATCGATATTTCATCCAGCCTATCGTACATCGCATCAACATGCTGCATTTAAATTGGGCTATCAAAATAGTGCCGTGATTAAAGGTGAAGGTGGTGAATTTGAGCGTAATCCCGATGCCAAAACCTTAATTTGTGGTATTCGTGATGGCGAGCTCTATGAACATGAATTGCCAAAATTAACAGCAGCGCGCAGCGAAACTGAAGAGTCGCTTGACCTTGAGCAATTTAAAGCGGTATGGGAAGGTCAACAGTCACATGAATATGGTGAAACTGCCGTGGTTGAAACCATGGCAATTGCATTATATAGCATGAAAAAAGCCACATCCTTTGATGAGGCACTTTCAATGGCTGAAGAATTATGGCAAAAGCGTTTAGAGATCAAACATTGATTAAGTAAATCGAATCGGTTGGGTGGTATATGTTAACGCATCGTCGTCACATACATCACCTTCGGTTTTATGTCCTTTATCAATATAACCTGTGCGTTCTTCGGCAGGCAGATGTGTATATTCCCATGCCAATACAGCTTGTAAACACACTTCACGCTGTTGCTCAGTTAATGCCACGCCATTTGGCCATTTACCAATTTCTACGGCTGTTTTTAAGCGTTGCACCACTTCTGGGTCAAGCACCTCAAGAATTTTGTCAATATTCATAGATCGTCCTCTTGATTCATCGCCTCAAAGTCTTGATTCCACCCCAACTTCGTGCGACATGACATATAAAAATCATAACCTGGCGGGTGTAATAAATTCAGTTTATATGGGTATTTACGAATATGCAGTGCTTCATCATCATTTAATGAAATACTTGGTAAACCATCTGCACTGACCATTGGCATCCAACGTGTATCCCGCGTAGTAATTTTAATTTCACTTTGATCCCCAACAATAATTGGGCGAGAAGACAAGGTATGTGGATGCATCGGTACTAGGGCAATTGCGTCCATGCTTGGATGAATAATTGGTCCACCGCCTGAAAGTGCATAAGCTGTCGAACCTGTCGGTGTGGCAATAATTAACCCGTCGCTATGTTGTCGGTAGACAAAATGATGATCAATCTCAAGCTCAAAATCAATCATGTGTACTGACTTGCCTGAGTGTAAAACAATATCGTTTAAGGCAATTGCATGATACAGGCTGTCACCTTTTGGTGTACGAATATCGAGTTCAAGTAAAAAACGGCGATCAAGAATAAAATCCCCTTGTAAAACCTGATCTAGTTTTTGAATCACTTCTGATGGATTAATGTCCGTTAAAAAGCCCAATCGACCACGGTTTACCCCCACCACAGGTGTATTGTGTTTGACTAAAGCGCGGGCAGCATGGAGTAATGAACCATCGCCACCGACCACAATAGCCAAGTCCACCACTTCCCCCATTTTTTGGCGGCTCACGGTTTGACAATCTGTATATGGAACCAACAATGCTGTGTCTTGCTCAAAAATCGGATGCAGCCCTAAGCTGACCAAATGCTCATAAATTAAACACAAAGTGGTGACCACTGAGTTTTTATCTGGACGGCCAATTAAACCAATATTGCGAAACGACTTATGCGATATTTTCACTCAATTAACGCTCCATATGGGGGGTTTACTCTACAATTGCATGTAATCATGCTGGAAAAAACACTGAATTCGTTGATTAAATACGTTTTTAATCGATAGTTTTTTGTATTGGTAGCACAAATACCATTGCAAATTTAAGAAAAGATTCGCATGATTATGAGGTTTCTTTTGATAGCTTATCACCTTTTATGAAGTCGCAACGTGGTCTTGGTTTTTTTCTAGTTATCTTTTTCATACTAGTCATCGTTGGGTTTATTGCCTTTAGTATCTATATTGTTCGCTTGGATAGCGTGATTCGTTCAAAATTTGAAGGACAGCGTTGGGATATCCCAGCCAAGGTCTATGCGCGTCCACTTGAAATTTATAATCAGGCGCCTGTCAGTGAAGCAAATTTTTTGCAAGAACTCAATATGCTCGGCTATAAAAAAGCTGACAGCTATGCACAACCAGGCAACTTTGTTTTAAATGGCAATAAAGTCTTTGTTCATACACGTGGTTTTGATTTTGGTGACAGTACCGAAGCTGAACAAATTTTAAATTTAACCTTTGCACAAGATCAAATTATTGATGTCCAAACCACCAAACCTTCAGAAACAGGACTGACACGTCTTGAACCATTGCTGATTGGTGGAATTTACCCACAACATAATGAAGACCGTGTACTGATTAAACTAGATGCTGTGCCTAAGCCACTGATTGATGCGCTCATTGCGACAGAAGATCGTGACTTTTATACGCATCATGGTATTTCATTCCGTGGCACCGCACGTGCTGTTTTAAGCAATGTGACGGGAGGTCGTCGCCAAGGTGGTTCAACCTTGACACAACAGTTGGTCAAAAATTTCTTTTTATCTCCTGAACAAACTTACAAACGAAAAATTAATGAAGCGTTGATGTCTGTCTTGCTTGAAATGCATTACAGCAAAGATGAAATTTTAGGCACCTATTTAAATGAAGTGCATTTAGGTCAAAATGGTAACTATTCAATTAATGGTTATGGCCTTGCTGCACAGTTTTATTTTGGTTTGCCTTTACGTGAACTCAATATTGCCCAACAAGCCTTTTTAGTTGGTCTTGTTCAAGGTCCATCATTTTATAATCCATGGCGCAATCCTGAACGTGCTAAAGAACGTCGCGATTTAGTGCTAAATAATATGTTGGTTATGGGTAAATTAAGCCAAGATGAATATGACCGTGAAATTGCCCGACCACTTGGCGTGATTGATAAGCCATCGTTGGGACCAACACGTTTCCCTGACTTTATGGACATTGTGCGTCGTCAACTCCGTGCTGAATATCAAGAATCAGACCTAACAAATCAAGGTTTAAAAATATTCACGACCCTTGACCCTGTTGCGCAAACCAATGCACAAAATGCATTTAAACAAAGTGTGAGTGCGCTTTCAGCACGTAATCCAAAATACTTAACCGATTTACAAGGTGCTGTGTTAATTCAGCGCCCTGAAAATGGTGAGTTGGTTGCGGTGGTTGGTTCATCGCAAGAATTCACAGGATTTAACCGTGCACTTGATGCAAAACGTCAGGTCGGTTCTTTGTTAAAGCCTGTGATTTATCTTGATGCAATTCAATCAGGTCAGTTCAATTGGGCAACCTTAATTCCTGATACCAGCATCAGCATTACAGGCAATGGTAAAACATGGACCCCGAAAAACTACAGCGGTGGTGAACATGGCATGGTTCCGATGGTACAAGCCTTAGAACATTCATATAACTTAGCTGCTGTACGAATGGGTCAAACCTTTGGTGTACCTGCATTTGCCAATAATTTGCAAAAGTTTGGTGTAACTAGTCCAATTCCACCTTATCCATCTGCATTCTTAGGTGCAGTAAATATGTCGCCAATGGAAGTGCTTAGCATTTATGGCAACTTTGCAACCGGTGGCTTTAAATACCCAACCAAATCAATCCGCTCTGTGATTGATCAAAATGGACGTATTTTAGATCGTTATAATCTTGAAGTGCAGCAAACGATTGCTCCAGCAGATGCTTATATTTTAAATTATGGCTTACAAGCCGTCATGAATTCAGGTACAGGACAATCTGCTTATCGTAGTTTATCGCCAAGTTTAAACTTAGCAGGTAAGTCAGGTACCACCAATGATACACGTGACTCTTGGTTTGCAGGCTATTCAGGCAATTATGTCGCTGTGGTATGGCTTGGCTTAGACAACAATAAAATCACGGGTTTAACAGGTTCATCAGGTGCATTGCCTGTTTGGACCAATGTAATGAAGCAATTGCAACAAGAGCCTGTCAATATCAAACAGCCTGAAGATGTACAATGGCAATGGATTGATTCTCCAACAGGTGTGCTGTCAGCTCAAGGCTGTCCAAATGCAATGTATGTGCCTTTGCTTGCTAGCCGAGTTCCAGATCAAGCCACTGCATGTGCTTTGCCAAATTATACACCTGCGGCTAATCCAGATGCATCTGCACCTGCAACAACATCAGATGATCCGCTTGAGCGCTTAATTTATGAAACTGAGCCACAAGCTACGCCATCAAATACAAAAATTATTTCATCAGGCAGTTCTAACGAATGAGAAATTATATCAACATTAAATTGACTATGACCGCAGCGATGGCTGTGGCTTTGGTCGGGTGTGGTCAATTTCGGACACCACCCACAGTACCAACGCCACACCGACCACATGAGGTGGTTCAAGAACCAACGGTTCAGCCACCAGAAAAAAATGACAGTGGCGTTCAAGTGACTCCTTATGACATAGGCGAAATCAAAAAAGAGTCATTACCTGCACCAACCACAACAGTCGTTGTACCACGACCTCAGCCCCGCCCTGTCACAGGTAATTCATCCACAGCACAGCAGCCTGCACAGCCACCTGCATTTGTGCGATTAATTAGTCAGGCGCAGCAAGCGGTCAATCAACAAAACTTAGATAAAGCACAGCATCTTGCATCACAAGCACAACGCATTTCTCCGCAAGCGGCAGAAAGTTATTCGGTGCTGTCTCAAGTGGCACTACAAAAGAATAATTTACCGCAAGCGCAATCTTTGGCACAACGTGGAATCAGTTTGGCCAATGATGCAAATACCAAAAAACAGTTGTGGCATGTGGTTTTACAAACAGCTCAGCGACAAAACAATATGAGCATGATTGAAAAAGCTCAAAATGCATTGGCAAGCTTGCCTTAATGTGTAAATCCTGAAATGCCAGCAACGCCATAGGCCTGACACTGTTTAATCTGTGTCAGGTCTTTTGCTTTTAAGCCCCCCAATCCATAGACCAAAAGATGGCTTTTAGCTGTAATTGTTGCTAATCCATCAAACCCAATCGGCTTGGCATCAGGATGGGTGGCTGTAGCTTGAACAGGGCTAATCAATACAGCTTCACAACCTAAATTTTGGGCAAACTGTACAGCCTTTAAGTCATGGCATGCTGCAATATATTTTGCGCCCATTAACAAGTCTTCTCGCTTTAATGTATAGAGCTGATTTTGTCGTATATGAATGGCTGCAAGCTGTTTTTGTGCTTCAGGCAACAGTTGAATGGCATACGCCCAATTGATCATTAATTTTGAATAATGTGTAACGTCAATTGCCTTCATATTGACATCATCTGAGTGATTTGGGCGGTAATAAAATAAGTGGTTCGGTGGTAAATGCGTCATAGCATTGAGGTCTGCGCTGATTTGAATCAGTGGTGGCCATTGTAAACGTTTAATGACAGCTTGGTTGGCTTTGGGAAATTTGAACTCACTCAAACGCTCTCGCTCACACCAAAACCATGGCGATTGGATCTGCGATCGTAAGGTATCGTCAATATAAGCATAAAAAAAATGCAATTGCACAATGACATCATCGTATTCGTGTTGCATGTAATCCCAAGGCAGCCAATCGCTAATGTCAACACCAACTTCTTCTTTTATTTCACGCCGACATGCATCTTCAGGACGCTCATGAAGATCTATTTTGCCGCCCGGAAATTCATATTTGTTACCTTGGTGTTGATGTGCCTGCCGAAAACCCACCAACACACATGCATGTGAAAATAATAAGCCAATAGCGACCCGTACAATCGGTTTTGACATCAAAGATCTCCTTAAAAATCGGTGTACACAATGTCGAACATTTTTGCAAAAAATGCATGAAATTGCATTGACAGCATTACTCGATAATGATTATCATTTAAATCGTTAGATCATCCCACGGAGAACGAAAAATGAACGCACCTTTTAATTTATTTACACGCAGCACAAGCAACGAATCAATTCAAACATTGCCAATGCTTCACTCTAATAATTTATTTGCGCTTGGTCGCGAAATTCGCATTATGCATGCAGGGGAAGAATACCGTTTAAGATTAACGCGTAACAATCGTCTAATTTTAACCAAATAATTTAAGTTTAACCGATCTAGGCTTGCGTCTATTCAATAATAAAACGTGGACATAAGCAGTACACTTTTAAAGTGACTGCTTATATTAAATCTTGATCTTATCAAGATTTTTTCATGAACTTAAAGGCACAACACGAAGCACTTCTTCCATAGAAGTTGCCCCTGCAATGACTTTTCGAATACCTGCAATACGAAGTGGTTCTACCCCATCGGACTTAGCTTGCTGCTTAATTTCAATTAACGATGCATCATCACCAATTAATTGTTTGAGCTTTAAAGACACAGGCATAAACTCATATATCCCAATACGACCTTTGTATCCTGTATAGCGACAGATTTTACAACCTTTAGCTTGATAAATATTGGTTGGACACTCAATATCATAGCCGACTGCCAATTGCTGCCACATCTCTTGATTTACCGTCACTTCTTGCTTACAACGGCATAATGTTCTCACCAATCGTTGTGCTAAAACACCCAATAATGTTGCTGCACTTAAAAATGGTTGAATACCTAAATCATGTAAGCGCATTAAACTTGAGGGTGCATCATTGGTATGTAGCGTAGATAACACCAAATGTCCTGTTAATGCCGCTTGGATCGCCATATCTGCAGTTTCACGGTCACGAATCTCCCCCACCATCATAATATCGGGGTCCTGCCGCATCATGGCACGAATGCCTTCTGCAAAGCCAAGCTCAATGGTAGGATTGACTTGCATTTGATTAAAGCTGCCTTCGAGCATTTCAATCGGATCTTCAATACTGCATACATTCACACTGTCTTGTGCCAACTGCTTAAGCGATGAATATAATGTCGTGGTTTTACCTGAGCCTGTAGGGCCTGTCACCAAAATGATGCCATGGCTATGTTGTGTAAGCGTATTCCATTGCGACAATAAATGCGGATCAAATCCCAATTGCTCAAAATTACGCACCAATACTTCAGGGTCAAAAATACGAAGTACAATCTTTTCACCAAATGCAGTCGGTAATGTGGCCAATCGAAGTTCTGTTTCAATTCCTTTAGGCGTACGTGTTTTAATTCGGCCATCTTGTGGTTTACGCTTTTCAGCCACATTCATCCGACCTAAAATTTTCATACGTGCAATTACAGCACCAAGTGTACTGACAGGCATATGATAAATGGTGTGTAAAATACCATCGATACGAAAGCGAACTTTACTTTTGTCTGGGCGTGGCTCTAAATGAATATCGCTTGCGCCTTGTTCAAACGCAAACTGTAAAATCCAATCTACCAATTTCACAATATGCTGATCATTGGCATCTGGATTTTGAATATCACCAATTTCTAAAACTGATTCTGTACGGACATCATTACTTTGATTCTTTTCCGAAAATGTAACTGCACGACTTACCCGATAATATTCAACCAAATAACGCTTTAAATGTTCTGGGTTCAATAAAACAGGTTTAACACGGCGGGGACGAATACTTTGCTCAAGATTCTCAACCCACTCTGAAAAGAAAGGTTGATCTGTCCCGACCAAAACATAATCATCTTCTGTACCCACAGCCAAAATATTATTACGCAAGGCAAATTCTTCTGACATGGATTGTGTTAAAGCGGCCACATCTGAGTTTAGCGGATCAATCGTAAATAATGGCATTTGGCTGCGCTTAGACAGCCAAGCGGTTAACACATCTAAAGTGAGTACATCCTGCGTTTGGCAATGCTTTAATTTAAACTGTGCTATCCATTGTAAAGGATGCCAAGCCATGCTTTCTTTATTACGATGAGAGGTTTGTACTAAAATTTTATCTTTTTCAGAAATAATATTCGCTTGTAATAACTCACCTAAACACCACTGCAAATCAATAAAAAATGAATACTGTTGTGATGATGATTTTTGATACATAGTGACCCCAAAAAATAAAACCAAAACGGTTTGAATGAAATGTGCTGATTATGTGATACCGCATTTTATAAAGCACAGATGCTGTTCTAAATTACAACGGATTGGCTAGAGTTCCAAAGAAATAATCATAATTTGTGTTACGTTGACTGTAAACTTCACATTGAACGCTGCAAAATGCATTCCATAGACACGTGTCTCATCATGATGATATGCCGGTGTTGGATCTAAAGCTAAAACTTGTTCTAATGTTTTAAAATCAACTGCATTTGGGTGTAACGTTTCGATTTGTTCTCGTTGTTCTAAAGCAGCAGTTGACCAAAATACTTGCTTAGATATGGGCGGCTGATCAGCATATGCAGATGTCGCATGGGGTATTGAGTCTGAATATTTAATATATGGCTTAATATCAATAATCGGGGTGCCATCAACCAAGTCACTGCCTGTCACATACAACCTCACGCTTTTGCCATCGTGCTCTAAACGCTGAAACGTCACCACTGACAAGCCAATGGGTGCAGGTCGATACATGCTGCGTGTGGCAAAAACACCTATTTTATCATTTCCGCCCAAACGCGGTGGACGCACTTGGGTTCTAAATGACTGATCTTTATTCTCTTTATTTTGATGAAAATGCCAAAGCAGCCACAAATGACTAAATGCCTCAATACCATCAAAAGCCTGCATATTATGATAAGGCGGTATAAATTCAATATATGTTTCGACTTCAACCAAATTGGGCTGACGCGGAATACCAAATTTTTCACGGAAAGGTGAATGCATTTTTCCGATAATTGGGAGTTCAATTGAGCTGTTCATCACTTTTTCTTATAAAGACAATTAAATATATTCAGTTTATCGGCATTAAAATTAGATTAATATAGATAACAATTTTTATTATACGTCGTTGGACTTTTGAATGGCAGCTTTTAACGTTGAACGTATTACAGACGTTCACCATTGGAATGAAACTTTATTTAGTTTCAAAACCACACGTGACCAAAGTTTACGATATAAGAATGGTCAATTCGTAATGATTGGCTTACAAGTCAATGGCAAGCCACTGATGCGCGCATATTCAATTGCAAGCGCAAACTATGAAGAAGAGCTTGAGTTTTTTTCGATTAAAGTACAAGACGGCCCATTAACGTCAATCTTACAAAAAGTACAAGTGGGCGATGAGATTTTAATCTCAAAAAAACCAACAGGTACTCTAGTTCATGATGACCTGTTACCAGGTAAAAATTTATACCTTTTATCTTCAGGAACAGGACTTGCACCGTTCTTATCGATTATTCGTGATCCTGAAACCTATGAACGCTTTGAAAAAGTGATTGTGGTACATGGCACGCGTTTTGTCAGTGAACTTGCATACCAAGATTTAATTTTAAATGAATTACCAAATCATGAATTCTTCCAAGAACTTGGTATTCAAGATAAATTAGTCTATTACCCAACCGTAACACGTGAAGACTTTCATACCCAAGGCCGTGTAACAACAGCCATTGAAACAGGTGAGTTATTTGAAAAAATTGGCTTACCACGTTTTAACCGTGAAACTGACCGTGCAATGTTATGTGGTAGCCCATCATTCTTAAAAGATGTGGCACTACTGCTTGACCAACATGGTTTAAAAGAATCACCACGTATGGGTGAAATGGGCGATTATGTGATTGAACGTGCTTTCGTTGAAAAGTAATTCAATTTAATTTAAATAAACCGGTGCAATTGCGCCGGTTTATTTTTATGCCTTTGATAAATTGTTAAAATGACTTGTTGTTAGAGTTATTTTTATGCACAATCCCTTGCTTTGATCATCAGACCATTCATTGACTAGCCACATGAGTTCTAAATTTTCTCTCATCCAGCAAATTGATGCCGAGCTTCCTCAAACCCAATGTGGATTATGCGGACATCGCGATGGTTGCTTACCCTATGCTAAAGCGATTTCTGAAGGTGAACCTGCCAATAAATGTATCCCCGGGGGACAAGCTGTTGCAGATCGTTTAGCCAGCTTACTCAATCGCCCATCGCTCATTGCAGAAGAAAGCGTTTGGCCCGTTCAAAGTAATCTGCGTCCTCAGCGTATGAAAGCGGTGATTCGCGAAGATGAATGTATTGGTTGCACCAAATGTATCAGTGCCTGCCCCGTCGATGCCATTATTGGTAGCGGTAAACTCATGCATTCTATTCTCACTGACCTCTGTACAGGCTGTGAATTATGTATTCCGCCCTGCCCGGTTGATTGTATTGACCTTATTGTTGACCCAAGCCAATTGCCATCTGAAGCCGCACTTTATGAAGAACAAAACGATTTAAGAACTCGTTATTATTCACATATCCAACGTGATATTACGCGTAAAGCATTACGTCGTGGACCCATTGTAAAAGCAGACATCGACATTACTTTATTTGCTGAATTCTCGAAACAAGTCCAGCATATTCCAACCATTCAATTGCCTGCTAAAGTGGTTGATGAGGCACCTATGGATGCGCAAACCACCATACAACTCGCACGTATAAGAACACAAATTAAAAAACTAGAAAAACAGCTGAGCGTACGCCGTGATGCCAAAAAACAACAGCAACTTGATGAATTGCGGCTTCAAATGGATCAGCTACAAGGTATGGGCACATGACCAGTAAAAATATGACCAAAAAACAAATTCAGATTTTTTTTGAGCGATTACGAGACGAACGCCCTGAACCCAAAACTGAGCTGAATTACTCAAATCCTTTTGAACTACTGATCGCGGTTGTACTTTCAGCACAAGCCACTGATATTAGTGTGAATAAAGCCACCGATCGCTTATACCCTGTTGCCAATACTCCTGAAGCAATTTATGCACTCGGTATAGATGGCTTGAAAGAATATATTAAAACCATTGGTTTATATAACTCAAAAGCCACCAATGTCATTAAAACATGTCGAATTTTAATTGACCAACATCAAAGCCAAGTACCCAATACACGTGAAGCGTTAGAAGCACTGCCTGGCGTTGGACGAAAAACCGCCAACGTGGTTTTAAATACAGTCTTTGGACAACCGACTATGGCGGTCGACACGCATATTTTTCGCTTAGGCAATCGAACAGGCTTGGCACGCGGAAAAGATGTTTTAGAAGTCGAACATCGACTGATAAAAGTCATTCCAAAAGAATTTATCATTGATGCGCATCATTGGCTCATTTTACATGGCAGATATTGCTGTATTGCACGTAAACCTAAATGCCATGAATGCCCTGTTTCAGATGTCTGCCAATGGCCTGAGCGTTTTGAATTTGGTGCTGTCAAACGCCCAGTGGTTTAAAATTTTATTTTTTCTGTACTTTCTTTTTGTTTAATTCTTCTTGCAGTTTAGGGTGAAGTACGCGTGGCCCAGGTTGTTTTGGGCGCTTATTATTTTCATCCACTACTTCTTTAAGCATACGCTTACTTTGTAGCATGAGATAAATCAGCCCAATTAAACTAATAATGACAATGACAAAAAGGATAAATTTCATCATGACAATGAACCCACAAAAAAATAGAGCCTTAATATGACTTAAGACTCTATGCTTGTCAAAATGATCTGACTGTCAATTATTCACCTAAAATAGCGAACAATTGTTTTTGTACGTCGTCAATCACTTGCATGCCATCTAATTTGTCATAGCTTGCACGCCCTTCACCTGTACGGCTTTGGTAAAAATCAACCAATTGCGCAGTTTCTGCATGGTATGCAGTTAAACGCTTACGAATTGTTTCTTCTTGATCATCCGGGCGTTGAACCAAATCTTCACCTGTCACATCGTCCTTACCTTCCACTTTCGGTGGATTATAAACGATATGATAAACACGACCTGACGCAGAATGCTGACGACGACCTGATAAACGTTTTACAATTTCTTCATCAGGTACAGCAATTTCAATCACGTGGTCAATTTGAATACCTTGAGTTTCTAAGGCTTCAGCTTGCGGAATTGTACGCGGAAAGCCGTCAAAAATGCAGCCATTTACACAATCAGGCTGTGCAATACGTTCTTTCACTAAGCCTAAGATCAGTTCATCTGAAACTAAACCACCTGCATCCATCACACTTTTTGCTTTTAAACCCAGCTCTGTCCCTTCACGAATTGCAGCACGGAGCATATCACCGGTTGAAATTTGTGGGATATCATAGCGCTTACAGATCAACTGAGCTTGTGTACCTTTGCCTGCCCCTGGTGGTCCGAGTAAAATAATGCGCATCTAATAAATCCTCATATAACAATAAAATTTGATTTAAAAATCAAACATTTCACATGTTTGGTTTTTAAATTTATAAAAAAGCAACAAATAAATGTATAACACCCGCTACAAAGCCGGTCACCCCACCAAGTAAAATTAAAATCCATTCATCTTCTTTAAAAGCAGGACGAAGTAGATTTTGAAATTCATACGGCGTTAAATTTCGAATTCGATCTCTAAACATTGTAAATATTTTTTGAGCACGGCTTGCATTAAACGCAGGGTCTGAAACAGGCACCATCGTAATTTCTATTGAGCGGTCAATCAAGTCCGTTTTTAATCTTGCATATTCAGTTGGCCCTAAAGATAACTGTAATGTGGTTCGAACCAAAGGCGTATCAGTAATTTGGTTAATATGTCGCTTTACCATTTGACGCGTTTTTTCTTTATGATCCCCATACATCATTTCGGTCATAATGGTTTTTAAGGTGATTAATTCTTCTGTCACGACTTTTGCAAATACATCAGAGACTTCTTCTTGTCGCTTAATAAACGCACCTTGAATATTAAACTGTCCAATTTTAGGAACAATTGGTACAAGCCAAGGAAACCCGTGATGTTTGGTCCGTCTAAAGAATTGTGGATACCGCACATAATGTGGATGTAATGGATTAAATACCATCCAAATCGCAATCCAATTGGTTAATAACCCCCAAATGGCAGCCCAAAAAGGCACTGTCCAATGCCAAGGTACCACAAACCAAATGAGCATTTGAATTAGACCAAAGCCACATCCAATTAAGGCACTAATATGCCAAATAAAATCAATTTCTTTTTGACCCACTTTTAAAAACATGCTCACCATTAAACGGCGATCATTTTCCATTTGATGAACAATCATTTTCTTCATGTCCACCAACTCTTCAACATGGTCGGTTAAATCAATCACCAACGCATGTAACACTTCTGGCAATTGCTGATGTGCATGTTCATAAATACGGCGTTTAATAGAATATGGTAAATTTTCCCACAACACCGCATTACGGTCCATCATCACTTCATCAATTAAATATTCTAAATCTGCATTGATTTGAGTTCCAATAATATCCGCCATTTCATTGGGGTCCATGGCTTCTAAAAACTCAGACAATGAACCAATTTTTTTCAAGGTGTTGTCAGTGATAATTCCTGAAATCCGCCCTGCTTTACGCGGCACAATACCTTGCCAACCAAATGGCAATTTACCAATATGAAAGCCAATAAAATGAATTGGATAAAACACCATTCTTAGAGCCATCCACACATGGATCCAGGTTACAAAGGCAGTCACAGGAACAATACTTAGCACAGCCCAATGATCTGGTCTAAGCCAAAAAACATGCCAAAGATGACTGATATAATCCAACATGAAGGTTTTCTCTAATAATAAGTGTAATAAGTCATGCATAATGTCATTTGATCATCATAGCATTGTCTGTCTACATTTCAGTGACGGCCAACTAGATATGTGATCTATTTAACTAAAATATACAGCTTACAATTTATATGGCGTTATTTTGCCTTGAATAATTCATTTTGGCACGCCATAGATCGATATTTCTTATAAATAAGTTACATAATAAAAAGAATACAGCCTTTATTCACCTCAAGGTTAGGTTAAAATAATACGCTTTTCTTCTCCTTAGCTTATTGATGTACCCGATATGAAGCAACATTTTCCGCTCAAAAATGTCCAATTAGAAAAGAAAATTTATCGTAATCGTGTACTGATTGCTGTAGGAATTGTCATTTTCTGTTTTTCAATTTTAATTGCTCGTTATATTTATTTACAAATCATCCGTCATCAAGATTTTGCAACAGCCTCTGATAATAACAGAATTCGCTTGCAACCCACAGCACCCACTCGTGGTTATATTTATGACCGTAATGGCATTTTATTAGCAAACAACTACCCTGTGTTTACTGCAACTTTAAGTAAAGCTGATGTTGATAATATTGATGACACTGTTGCACGTTTAACACCGATTCTCAACCTCTCGCAAGATGACCTTGAAAAGTTTGATATTCGAATTAAAGCCGCCAAAAAAACCGAACGTGTTGCCATCAAATTAAACATTAACGAAGTAGAAATTGCACGCTTTAGTGAAGCGAAATATCAATTTCCGGGTGTGCAAATTGAAACACAGATGACTAGATACTATCCATATGGTGAGTTGTTTGCCCATGTGATTGGTTATGTAGGTCGAATTAATGACAAAGAACTAAAAAGTATTGATAAAGAACTCTATGCAGGTACAAACCTGATTGGTAAAAGCGGCGTAGAGCGTCATTATGAGCAATTGTTACATGGTGTTCCTGGCAATGACTCTGTCGAAGCAGATGCTCATGGCAATGTATTAAGACACTTAGGGCGTAAACCACCACAACAAGGTGATGACCTTTACCTGTCTATTGATTATGGGTTACAAGTGGTGGCATCTGAACAGTTGGCAGGTCGACGCGGTGCAATTGTTGCCATTAATCCACGTACAGGCGAAGTGCTGGCAATGGTATCTAGCCCAAGCTTTAACCCCAATTTATTTGTAACAGGAATCAGTAGTAAAGACTATTCTGCATTACGAGATAACTTAGACCAGCCACTATATAACCGTGCTGTACAAGGAACCTACCCACCTGGCTCAACCATTAAACCCATGGAAGGCTTAGGGGCTCTGCATTATGGCATTGTCGATTGGGGCACAGCCATTCATGATCCAGGTTATTTTCAATTGCCAGGCGATTCACATCGCTTTCGTGATTGGAAAAAAACAGGTCATGGCGTGGTTAACATGAACAAAGCCATTCAAGAATCTTGCGATACCTATTTTTATATTATGTCCAATCAAATGGGCATTGAACGAATGAATGATTGGATGCGTCAATTTGGATTTGGTGCAAAAACAGGATTAGATTTACCAAGTGAAAGCTCAGGTATTTATCCAAATCCTGAGTGGAAAATGAAAGCCTATAAATCTAAATGGTTACGTGGTGAAACCATTTCAGTCAGTATTGGACAAGGTGCATTCACAGCAACGCCTGTTCAATTAGCTATGGCAACAGCGATTGTTTCTAATCAAGGGAAACATATTACCCCGCATGTTCTATACAATGTAAAAGGTGCTAAACCCTATAAGATACGAAATGAACCCGATGGTGAAGTTAAATTTAATGGTGTACCTGAAGATTGGATCAAAATGCGTGATGCCATGGTTGGGGTAATTAACCAAGGTACAGGTCGTGGTATTCGTACCAACGCTTATCAGATTGCTGGTAAAACAGGTACTGCACAGGTTAAAAGTATTGCGCAAGGCAAAAAATATAATGAAGCTTTGTTAACACAGCGCCAATATGACCATGGTTTATTTGTTGGCTTTGCACCCGCAGAAAACCCTGAAATTGCAATTGCTGTGATTTTAGAAAATGGCCGTCATGGCGGTGCTGCAGCACATATTGCCAAACCTGTTTTAGATTATTGGATGATTCAGCGTAAATCCAATCCAATCCAACCGACGACACAACAAATTAGCGGTGGATTAATGACAGCAGGTATGAACCCAAGTCAATTGCCAAGTGGTGGACGTATTCTCGAGGCAGATCCAAATGCAATTAACCCGAATAGTCCGACTGGTCGAAAACGTCAGCAAGCTTCTGCCCCTGTAGTGTCAACACCACCTCCAATTGCAGATACAGATATTAGTGATTAAACATGAAAAATCAATTAAGAATTATTGGCGGTCAGTGGAAACGTCGACAACTTGAATTTGCATCTGTCGAAGGTTTACGCCCTACACCTGATCGTGTACGAGAAACACTGTTTAATTGGCTAATGTGGGATATTACGCAAGCGCATGTATTAGATGTCTGTGCAGGTTCTGGTGCACTCGCATTTGAGGCACTGTCACGAGGTGCAGCTCATGTGACATTAATCGAGCCCAATAAAACACAAGCACATTATCTCAAGCAAAATATTAAGTTATTAAACACGGAACAATGTACTTTACATGTTGCAACAGCACAGCAAATTTTAGCCAAGCTCCATACCCAGTTCGACCTTGTCTTTCTTGATCCGCCTTATTCACTCAACTTATGGTATGAATTGGCCGCAGGTATTGATCCATTACTAAAACCCAAAGGTTTGGTTTATATTGAAGCAGATCAACATTTAACTCAGCTACAACTGCCAGCCTCTTGGCGACAAATTAAAAGCACACAAGCAGGTAGCGTATATGCAGGGCTTTATCAAAAAATAGAATCTTAACCATAAAAAAGCCGCCAATTTGGCGGCTTTTTTATGGTTCAATTATTTAACAACTTCAATCGGACCATGGTTATCACAATGATCACCATGTGGATGGTGCAAATGACCATCTACTAAATAATCGATATGATCGCCATGTGGTACAGCTTCATGTCCGCAGTCAGGTCCGTGGACGTGGTCCTGATCATGTCCTGCACACACATGCTCTGGTGTACATTCAGTTGGATTATGTTCATTAACTGCAATCACATGCTCATCAATATGTGATTCATGCGGATGATGTAAATGACCATCATGCAAATAATCGACATGATCGTCATGTTTAATGGCTGTATGTCCACAATCCTTTCCATGGATATGATCATGTTTTTCATGATGGTTTTGATTACATGTCATGTGTGTCTCCTTTAGTCTAGTCATACAAATTCGTTTAGATGCGATTAGCTTAACTCAATCATATTGCATTTTATTTATACTATAGTCTTAAAATTAAGCCAAATGACATCTTTCATTTTGAATAAGCAATATCAACATCTGTCTTTGAATAAAAGAAAACCAGCAAAGTGTTAAATTTGCTGGCATCTTTTAAAGTTAAACTCAAAGATTAGCTTAGCTTTTTTTGATGTTTGCTTCGATGAACCATAAGCTCTTGTCTAAATCTTCTAAAGCAGCATGAATGATGTCTTCAGAGATTGGATCTTCAATTTCATCAATTGTTGAACGTAAATGGTTAGCAACCACTGCATAACGATCAGCCAATTCAGAAAGGTGATCTTGTACGTCATACACATCTGTTGGGTAGCTTTGTAGTTGTGAATGCTCACCTACTGCTTGTACTGTACCAAATGCTGTACCACCAATTTGTACTGCACGCTCAGCAACATTGTCTAAATGCGTAATGATTGACGTTCTGAATGTATCTAACATTTCATGAACAGCAATAAAGTTGCTACCGCGCATGTTCCAATGTGCTTGTTTTGTGATCAGCGATAAATCAATTAAATTTGATAAAATTTGATTTAAGATTTTTAATGTTGATTCTTTGATGTTTTCATCTAGGTTATTACGTGTATATACGCGACCTGAAGTTCTAGTTGTCATAGCATCCTCTTGTAATAAACAATGGTACTTGGTTTATGTGTCTTTATGTTTATAACATAACGGTATTCTGTTGAAAGATCGAGTTAATTTTCATTTAAAAACATTGTCGTTACAAATGTTAAACTGATCTATTCCACATTTCAGTCAATCGGATAAATCATACCATGATGGGTTAATTTTTCTTGTTATATATTAATTTGATAGTGCATTATTTGGAGTGTAAATTAGACTGAGAGTCACTTGCAATATCAGTCAAAAGGCGATTTTTCTATACAAGTAATTTAAGCGCATTGATGAGCATATAAACCTTGAATCAGATGTCCACTACAATATGATTTAATTCCTTGGATAAAGATTGTTATCCCCTTTAATCAGTACGAGCCACTCGATATGTACTCTCCATTTAGCCATACTGTGATTGCATCTTTTGATCATCTAGTGCTTTGCATTTTACATACGAGCCACGCAAAGCTGTATCATGAATACTTAATACGTAATAAAACCTATTTAGCCCCTTATAGCCCAAAGCGAGAGCAAAGCTATGCTGAAATCTCTGAGATATTGGCACGTATCCCTGAGCATCCGCATGCCATCCAACACAATAAACAAATCTCCTTTGTCTTGATCGACCCACACCTTGAACAAATTATAGGAGATATACATTTTACAGGTTTTATTTTTGGTGTATTCCAAGCCTGTTATTTAGGTTTTGCGCTTGATCAACATGCCCAAGGCAACAATTGGATGTATCAAGCACTGTCTCATGCCATATCTTATGTACGGACTCAATCTCAAATTCATCGAATTATGGCAAACCATTTACCTGATAACCTAAAAAGTGCACGGTTATTACAGCGTTTAGGATTTGAACCTGAAGGTTATGCAAAAGCTTATCTAAAAATTAATGGACAATGGCAAGACCATGTTTTAACTGCATTGGTATTTGATGAAACACCATAGATCAGCCCATACCAATGGCATGGGCATGGGCATGATGCATAACACTAAACTGTTTAACTTACCACTTAACGCTGCTTGATCTACTTTGGTTACAGCATTAATGCAAGTCAAACAAGCAATCTATATGAACGCTCAACATATCATGTGTATCTCGTAAAGCGTTCACATTAAAATATAAATCAAATCAATGATTTTTATTTTGAAGCGGCATATTTAAATTCGATTACTGCACCAGGATGCTTCAAATCTGACGTTCCTTCACCGCTATCGGCTTGAACATTTCCACTGTTATCAGTCAGAACATAAATTGTACTACCATCAACACTTGCAGCTACATCACGATAGCGATCTTGTCCTCTAAATAAAACTTCGCTACTGTCTTTTGAAACAGTATGTGTTTTATCATCTAGCTGAACTTTAAACACAACCCCACGCTTTAAAGAAGGTACTAAAAGTACATTCTTCCATCCAGGAATTGCATTTTTACCACCGCGATAAAAATATGCTGAAGATGCTGCAACCGTTGGCCAGCAAATATATTGCATACTGCCACATGCTGTATCATTGAAGTTATGATCATTTGGTACTGTAAATAAGGTTTTCAAAGGTTTGATGAAGTTATTAATCGTCCAACTTGATTCTTGATACACCGGCACACCAGGTACAACACGTAAACCATTTTGTCCTAAATCTTTTAACGCGGACTGATCGCCTTTATATTTTGAATAGTCAGCAAAGGCATAACCACTGTCATCTTGATAGCCTGCAACATAAGGCCAGCCATAATTTCCACCTTTTACAATGACATTGATTTCGTCATCAGTATTTGGCCCTTGTTCACTTTCTAGTAAAACCCCTTTCGGTGTAAAACTGAGCCCTTGCGGATTACGGTGTCCAACAGTATAAATATGGCTTGTAACCCCATTAAAATGTGGGTTGTCTCTTGGAATTGAACCATCAAGGTTTAAGCGTAAAATTTTACCTGCATATTTTTGATAATTTTTAGCACGAATCTCTAATTTTGATGGTATTTCTTGCGCTAAATTTGGCGTGGTGAGATAAGAGAACTGATTTGATCCTTGATCGCCAATACTTAAATATAGTTTTTGATCGGGGCCAATTACTAAACGCTGTGCTTGATGGTCTTGTGAAGATGGTAACCCTTGAATTAACGTTTTTTCATCGGTTAGGGTGTTGGTTTTTTGATTATAGGTATATCTTCGGATCACTGTTTGGTTTGGAAATTTGGCGTCTGTTGCATTTGGGTTTTTAATAGATAAAGACACATAAATATAGCGATGATTGT
The DNA here is from genome assembly GCF_900197575.1 of Acinetobacter apis. Classification (GTDB taxonomy): domain Bacteria; phylum Pseudomonadota; class Gammaproteobacteria; order Pseudomonadales; family Moraxellaceae; genus Acinetobacter; species Acinetobacter apis. Next base: position 1,008,520 of record NZ_FZLN01000001.1, read on the forward strand.
ATTTATTAAACTTAGGATCAAATGCTAGACCAAGTAAGCCATCTTGTCCTTTTTCAGTAAATGTAACATTGGGAATCTTGAAAGTTGCGATTAGTTTATTTGTTTTTAAATCTAGGCGGGAAATATCACCTGATCGTTCAGAAATCCACAGTTGCTGATCTGCAATGAATATTGCATGCGGATATTTAATATCATTAATTAATACTTTACGGTTAAAATCAGGGCTTGTTGCTTGAACATAATCCTTTAATGGTATGGGTTGATCGGCAATTGCGTTTTGTATAAAAAAACTAGAAATGAAAAAACTCGTTAGCTTTAAATATGTATTCATATATATTCCAAATTGTTTTACAACTAAAATTGTTGTGGCTTAACCCTGCCTCTAGCCTGCGGATTAAAAAATCACTCAGACAAAACTACAATATATGAAAAAATATGAATCATTTTACTTTTTTATAATAAGTAATATCTAAAATCTATTATATGCACACAATCCTATCTAACATAAATATTAAAATAATTAATACCAGCGACAAAATTAATATTCACCAAGATCAACGCCTATATTTATAGTTAAAAACGATAATAATATGCTTAGTATCCCATCATTATATAGACCATGCATTATCATAAATTATAGTATTATTAAACAAATGGTTGAATATCAATATTATTATTTAAAAACAAAACCAAACCGAATAATAAAGTCAATCCATCATGGCATTTTACAAAGGGTCTTTGAAATCATTCAATAAAATAGTCAAATCTACCCATTAAATAAAATTCAAACCAATTGTCATTTTATTCGACATAGATATATTTAATATAAGAACCTGTTTCACTAGTTTACGTAAGTTAACGTTTACTCATAGTTTTTTATTACTTATGTAAATGAATGATCCAAATGCACTATGCAACAAAGCACTTAGATACAGATAACCATGGTTTGAACCATCTAGGCCAAAAATTTCAAGCACAAATGGCTTTTAAATTGACAGCTCACACGCAATAAAAAAAGCACTATAGAAACAAACCTATAGTGCTTGCCTCCACACCTTGACTAAAATAAACGGTTTAAGCCATTTAATGCAGCTACTCGGTATGCTTCGGCCATGGTGGGATAATTAAATGTGGTTTCTACAAAATATTTCACTGAGTTATTGGCATTTTGCATGATTGCTTGACCAATATGAATAATTTCAGACGCATTATTACCAAAACAATGAATTCCTAAAATTTCAAGCGTGTCACGGTGAAAAAGTATTTTTAATTCACCAACCGTGTCCCCAGTAATTTGTGCACGTGCCAAATGCCGAAAAGAAGACTGTCCTACTTCATAAGGAACTTTTTCTTCGGTCAATTGTTGCTCTGTTTTACCAAAGCATGAAATTTCAGGAATCGTATAAATTCCAGTTGGAATATCTGTCACAGGCTTTACATTCTCTTCTCCGCCAATGTTTGAGCCTGCACAACGTCCTTGGTCATATGCAGCAGATGCAAGAGATGGCCAACCAACCACATCGCCTGCAGCATAAATATGCTCAACATTGGTTTGATAGCGCTCATTGACTGTCAACTGACCACGGCTATTTGGCGTCAAACCAACATTTTCTAATCCTAAACCATCGGTATTTCCTGACCGTCCGTTACACCATAAAATGGCATCTGCTTTAATCTTTTTCCCGCTTTGTAAATGTAATACCACATGATCATCAAACGTATCTAAATGATCAATCTGTTCATGATGACGAATTAATACCCCCTGATCACGTAAGTGATAAGACAATGCATCTGAAATTTCATCATCTAAATAGCTTAATAAAACAGACTGTGTGTTAATTAAATCTACTTTATGATTTAAACCAATAAAAATAGATGCATACTCACAGCCAATCACACCTGCACCATAAATAATGATTTTACGAATGGTATAGTCCAAATCTAAAATGGTGTCAGAATCAAATACTCGTGGGTGATTAAAGTCTAAACCTTGTGGATGATAAGGACGACTGCCTGTCGCAATCACAAGCTCTTTAAAGACTAAGGTTTCTTTGCTGCCTTCAGGGGTAAATACCACAACGCTATGCTGATCTTGAATATATGCACGACCATAAAAAATATCAATTCGGTTACGGTCATAAAAACGAGTATGTGTTTCTACTTGCTTTTGAATCACACGGTGTGCATGGGTTAACACTTGTTTCATGGTAAATGCGCGCCACTCGCCTACTTTTTGAAACATCGGATCGCGCTGATAACGCATAATACTCGACACAGTCTGTCTAAGTGCTTTACTTGGAATGGTGCCGACATGTGTACAGTTGCCCCCGAGCTGCTCACGCATATCAACCACAGCCACCTTTTTACCTGACTTGGTGAGTTTCATGGCTGCGCCTTCGCCTGCTGGGCCTGCGCCTAGCACCACAGCATCATATTTTACAAAATTCCCTTTCACCACTTCTTGTTTACGTGACATATTAATCGCTCCTTGTTATCAGCTAATTTTAGCTTAATTTCACAGCAAGAAAATGTCGTTTATTGTAGTTTGACCATCACGCGAATTGTATGTCGACATTTCTTTAACGAATGTGTTTTTCACGCCTAAATGCTTTATTTTAGGTTACAATAAATTTGAAAACATATTGCCTTTTAAATTGTCAAACAGTGGAAAAGTTACATGACCAATAACCGTAAACCAGAACAGGGTGTTAAACTGCGCGGTGCTGAGAAAGTTGCTCGAATTCCTGTAAAAGTCATTCCTACGGTTGAGGTGCCACGTAAACCTGACTGGATTCGGGTTAAAATGACAGCGCCAGATGAAGTCCAACGGATTAAAACGACTTTACGAGCTCAAAAATTACATACTGTTTGTGAAGAAGCTGCTTGTCCAAATCTTCCTGAATGTTTTGGCGGTGGAACAGCAACCTTTATGATTATGGGTGATATTTGTACACGTCGCTGCCCGTTTTGTGATGTTGCACATGGTCGACCAAATGCTTTAGATGCAGATGAGCCACGCCATATGGCAGAAACCATTGCCAATTTGCATTTAAAATATGCTGTGATTACCTCAGTAGACCGTGATGACCTATTAGATGGTGGTGCACAACACTTTGTAGATTGTATTAAAGAAGCACGTGCACTTAGCCCAAATACTTTGCTTGAAATTCTTGTCCCTGATTTTCGTGGCCGTATGGATGTTGCTTTACGCATTATGGCAGAGTGCCCACCTGATGTATTCAACCATAACATTGAAACTGTACCGCGCTTATATAAAGCGATGCGTCCAGGTTCAGATTATCAGCATTCATTAACGCTACTACAAACATTTAAGGAACACTGCCCTGATATTCCTACCAAGTGTGGATTAATGGTGGGCATTGGTGAAACAGAAGAAGAAGTGATTTCATTACTTAATGATTTACGTGCACACGGCGTTGATTATGTCACTATCGGACAGTATTTACAGCCATCGAAAGAGCATGCTGCATTAGATCGCTTTGTTACACCAGAAGAGTTTGAGCGTTATGCTGAGCATGGTCGTCAGCTTGGCTTTAAAAACATTTGGTCTGCACCAATGGTTCGATCAAGCTACTTCGCTGATCGCCAATATCGCGGTGAGCCTGTTCCTCAAGTACGTCGTAAAGCTGACGTTGCTAAAAAAATTGCTGTACAAACCATCGAAGCTTAAAAAAAGCCTGAAAGTGGCTAACCACTTTCAGGCTTTTATCATTCAATTGAATCTATAACTTATTCAAAATCCGCTTTTAGTACCACACGGTAGCGTGCCTTACCTGCTTCTAAATGCTCGATTGCTTCATTGATTTTAGACATTGGATAAAGTTCGATTTGCGGCTTGATGTTTTTACGTGCAGCAAATTTTAATAGCTGGCGTAATACAATCGGTGAACCTGTTTTTGACCCTGTTAATGCTTTACCACCTGAAATAAGCGAAAATGCAGGTACACTTACTGGCTCTAATGGAACGCCCACGTAATGAATAGCACCTTTAGGTGCAACAGTAGTTAATATGTTTGCCCAATCTAATGGTACATTCACTGTACTTAAAATAAGGTCAAACTTACCCGAAAGCGCTTTTAATGCTTCTGGATCTTTACTGTTGATTACATGATCTGCACCCATGCCTTTAAGTTGCTCTGTTTTATCTAAATTTGATGTAAATGCAGTCACTTCACAGCCCCATGCTTTCAGTAATTTCAGTGCAATGTGCCCTAAGCCACCAATACCAATTACACCGACATGATGAAGCGCGGTAATATTGTTCAGTAACAACGGGGTAAATACAGTCACACCACCACATAATAATGGGCCTGCACTTTCAATATCGATGTCATCTGGTAATGGAATAGCCCATTGCCAACCTGCACGTACTTTATTTGCGAAACCGCCTGCGTGGTCTACAATTGTTGCTTTTTGCTCGCCCGTACATAATACTTGCTCGCCGCCAATACATGGATCACAAAAGCCACAGCTTTCTGCATTCCAACCTAAACCAACACGCTGTCCAATTTTTAGGCCTTTTGCCTCAGAACCTAAACGCGAAACCTTACCAATGACCTCATGACCTGCAACTACAGGATATGAAGACACACCCCAATCGTTGTTAAGAATAGAAATGTCTGAATGGCATAAACCACAATATTCAACATCAATTTCAACTTGCGTTGCTGTTAACTCGCCAGCGTCAAACTCATACGGAACTAAAGGTGAATGTGGCTCTTTCGCTGCATATGCACGAATGGTATTGCTTGACATGGTATGTTCCTTGAAGTTGTTTGTTTTTGATATAAATTCAGTCTAGTATTAATACTGTTATTCTAAAAAGAATTTGTTTATCGTTATGTTTCACTTACAAAAAATCAATATAAAAACAAGATTTTTAAATGTCATCACACTTAAAAACTGACTCTCGAATAGGCTTTTATATTTACATCTTGTCCTTACCTTTTTAACATTATTTTTCATATTTGACCATGTTTTTTTAACTTTCGATTTTTTGTCTTTTGTAAGCTATTTTATCGCTTTTGTAGCCACCTATTTAAATAAAAAAAGCCCCAAATTATTGGGGCTTTCGCTCATTACAACTTATGCATAAACAGGGTGTTTTGCACACAACGCTTCAACGTTTTGTTGTACGTCAGCAATGACTGCTGCATCACCTTTGCTGTCTAAAATATCTGAAATCCAACCAGCTAAATTACGCACATCACTTTCACCAAAACCGCGTGTAGTCACAGCAGGTGTACCAATACGAATACCTGATGTCACAAATGGTGAACGTGGGTCATTCGGTACAGAATTTTTATTCACCGTAATGTGTGCTTGACCTAACCAAGCATCTGCTTCTTTACCTGTAATATCTTGCTTAATTAATGACAATAAGAACAAGTGGTTTTCAGTACCACCTGACACGACGTCATAACCGCGTGCAATAAATACTTCTGCCATAGCTTGTGCATTTTTAATCACTTGCTTTTGGTAGTCTTTATACTCAGGCGACATCGCTTCTTTAAAACAAATTGCTTTTGCAGCAATTGCATGGACCAAAGGACCACCTTGGTTGCCTGGGAACACCGCAGATTGAAGCTTTTTCTCAATTTCTTCGTTTGCACGCGCTAGAATTAAACCTGAACGTGGTCCACGCAATGTTTTATGGGTCGTGGTTGTTGTCACATCTGCAATTTGTACAGGGTTTGGATAAACCCCTGCTGCCACTAAACCTGCAACATGCGCCATATCAACAAACAAATACGCACCAACTTGATCTGCAATATCACGGAAACGCTGCCAATCAACTACACGGCTATAAGCAGAGAAGCCAGCTACAATCATGCGTGGCTTATGTTCTAAAGCCAAACGCTCAACTTCGTCATAATCGATTTCACCCGTTTCTGGGTTTAAGCCATATTGTACAGCATTATATGTTTTACCTGAGAAACTCACTTTCGCACCATGTGTCAAATGACCACCATGTGCCAAGCTCATCCCTAATACGGTGTCACCTGGATTTAATAGTGCCAAATACACTGCAGAGTTTGCTTGTGAACCTGCATGTGGTTGTACATTGGCATAATCTGCACCAAATAATTCTTTTGCACGATCAATCGCTAACTGTTCAATCACATCTACATATTCACAGCCGCCATAATAGCGCTTTCCAGGATAGCCTTCTGCATATTTATTGGTCAGCTTACTTCCTTGTGCTTCCATGATAGCAGGAGAGCAATAGTTTTCAGATGCAATTAATTCAATATGTGCTTCTTGACGTGCATCTTCAAGAGCCATTTGTTTTGCTAGCTCTGGATCGAATTCAGAAATAGAGGTATTTGCAAACATTAGCGAGGGTCCTATTTATTAGGGCTTTTAAGCCGTGCTAAAACAGCCATTATTCTAGCACGAAGTTCTCTGAGTTGAGGCATGAACTTTATTGAAGATGAAATAAATTTATGACAAAAAAAGATGTAAGCACCACCTACTCCTCTTTGGTTTAAACATTCTTCAATGTATTGGTCTTGAACATGCAAAATATATAGCGATAAAACGACTTTATAATCATGCGCTGCAATCCGTGTATTAGTGTTCTAATTTTCTATATTTGTTGAATAGATATGAAAATGTTACATTGATTTCAATACCTGTTGATTCACTATAAATATTATGCAAAGCATTATTCTTGACACTGAAACACATAATCTCAATGGCTTACCCATCGAAATAGCATATGCACCTATTGATTTAAATAAAGGCAAACTCACTTTAGATAAAACACAAATTTTTGATCAACTTTATCAAGTGAATGAGCCAATTTCTTATGCCTCGATGGCCGTTCATCATATTTTAGAATCTGATTTAATTGGACAGCCTGTTTATACTGACTTCACACTACCTGAAAATACGGTATATATTGTCGGTCATAACATTGACTATGATATTAAAGCCATCGCAAAATGTGGGGTAAATGTTGATCAGATTAAACCGATTTGCACCTTGGCATTGGCACGAAGTGTTTGGCCTGATGCAGAAGCACACAATATTTCAGCTCTCATTTATCAAATTAGCCAAGGCAGTTTAAAAGCACGAGAATTATTAAAAGGTGCCCATCGAGCAGACGCAGATATTATTTTAACCGCTAATATTTTAATGCACATCATTGCTCATATCCAAGTACAAGATATGGAGTCATTGTATTTAGCATCTGAAGCTGCAAGAATTCCTCAAAAGCTTAGTTTTGGTAAACATAAAGGTGTTGCGATTACTGAGTTGCCAACAGATTATGTGCAATGGCTATTAAAGCAAAGCGAGCTAGACCCATATCTCAGACAAGCGTTAGAAAAAACTTTATAAATACTTTGAACATTTGATATTAAAAAAGCACCCTTATGGATGCTTTTTTAAATTGGTATGGCCCCAAATTATTTTCCACCGCCTGCGCCGCCAGCATGGTCAATAAAACCACCTTTGCCTTTTGAAGGATCAGCTACGTTTTTCTTTGGCATATGTGTACATGCTGTCATCATGACGACAGCTAAAGCAGCTACGATATATTTCATGGCTTAATCTCTCTTTTTCTATCATGTTGGTTTTATTAAATTATTCATAAGCATAAAAACTCATGTTTCTGATCCATACATTATCGATATGTAGAATCTAGATTTATTATGCACATAATTTTTTGCTATACAATCATACTACCTATTTTTTGATCAATAACAAATATTCTTTTGAAATTTGAGTCATTTGATACGCAATTCAACGTATAGATTACACAAACACATCAAACCTGACAGATTAAGACAATCAATGATTTACTCAAAGATGTTGAACTGATTTTATACCATTTATCGTCACTGCTCTTTTGGAAGACCTTTTTATATTTGATATGAATTGGTTTGCTTTTTAAACTACTGTTTAAATAAAGAAGTCTTTCATTGCTAATAATTCATATTTTGAAGCAATTTGCTGATAGCTCTACGTTTTTTTATTATTAATGCGTATTACTCTGATCATCCCTATCCCCAAATATTAAATACCACATTAAAATTTTGGATATTTAACTACAATTTTGGTTAAGTATGAATTGTTTGTTAATCGCTAAAGACCACCCTATAGTGGTCTCAATTTATAAGCTAAAAAGAACAACCTTACTCAGCTAAATTAACAAGTAAAAGTGTAATTAGATGGTTCTTAAAAAATATTATTCTGATTTGAATGACTGGATTTTCTTTAAAACTGCTCGAATATCTTCACCTTTATCAAATTTATTAATAGTATTTAAGCCTATTAAATACTTTAAAAATTCTGTTAAAATATTCAATTGATTTTTAGTCAAACACTTAAAAACCCTATTACTATCATTTCTGTTTAACCTGAACAACCACCATGTAAATCCATTCCACCTAAGTGCTTCTTCAGAGTTTTCTAAAACATAAAGCATCATAGATGGAGTATAAAATATATACCCTTCAGGCTTTAGATAACTAAAACCTGTAAAGTATTTATCGAGATAGGTAGGCGGAATCTCTAATGGATTAAGAAATCTATTCGACATTTTTCTTTTTTCTAGGATTGATCTGATAGCCTCTTCAATATCTTCTTGAAATAAATTACTGGTTTTTAGAAAATTGATTTCTTTTGCATTCCACTCTTCAGAAGTTAAATTCGAATCGATATGCTCTTTATCAAAATGCCAATAAGCTGTATCAGCATAATCTTCTTCAACAAGGGTATAAGAATCACCTAAAATTACATCCTTAAACTCTTGCCTTATATGGTTTAATAAATCTTTTTTATTCACATTATTTACCTAATATTCCTAAAAACCGATTACATTCATTAGCAACAGCTTTGGCATTGTTTGACTCTACAATATGATTTTCATCTGTTGGGCTCCAGCATTTATTTTCAACATCACGTGCAGCTGACAATTCAGAGTAAGCTTTGTATCTAGTTAATAACTGGCTAGAATTCATTGAATTATAACATTGTCCTAAGCCTCCAGTAACAGATTTAGCATAATTGACACGCCCTCTAATAGGAGAAAAGGATTCTAAAGAACATACCCAACAATCACCTTGCTCATTTCGTTTACCACTCGTGCAGTTATTAGGTTTCTTTGTCTGTGATGCTTTTAATTTAGCATTTAACTCTTTAGCAATAGACTTTCTTTTCTTTTCATCATTATCAACTAAATCTTGATTTGATACAGCAATATATTCTTTAGCAGCAATGTTTTCTTGATTTGCTAGATTAATCATTTTATTGGCTAGAGTTTTTAAAGATAAAGTTTTAGATTTCACCTTCGAATTGTATTCGTCATTCGATGTGCGAGAAAAATACACAGACCTTAGAGGGTCGCTTTCCTCTCCTTTACTTCCCCAATAACATTCATATTTTTCTTTAAGATCTACACAGACAGTTATAAAGTAATTTCCTTCACCAGGGTATTCATTAAGACTGCGTTTTAAGTGATTACGAGCCTGAGTCAATGTATAAACATCGCCATAATCAAAAGGCGAACTGTATTTATACTTAGGCGTATTCTGATTGTTTTCTTTTAAATTATAATTAAGCTTCTGAGTAGAAATATTAAAATCTTTGCCATTTGGCACAGCTTGCATAATAGTAGCCATGGCTAATTCTGATGAGCCATTTTTTACAAGATATTTCACAATCTGAGTTGTACTCGGAGATATGGATATTGTGCTTTCAAAAACCTTACCTGTAACTTCTTTTGTCACATCATAAGTTGTTGTTGCTCCATTTTGTACAGGGTTCCCTAAATCCCAACCATCGATAACTGTAGCGGCATAGATAGGTCTAAATTGCATCACAAACATCAATGTAATGACTAAAAAATTTTTAAGATAACTCACTTTCATTTCTTAAAGAACCATATAATAATTAAAATTATATATTATACTTTTATAATAGATAAATTAACATAATTATCAATTTAATATACTTTAGATAATTAAGTCACACTTTAAGGGCAATCTCTTTAAAAAATAGCTTAAGTATTTTATTTCGTATTTAAACTTTATAAAATGAAATATAAAAATACATTTGATGAAGAAGATAGACTTCTTAAAACTAGCGATATTACTCAAATTATTGGCTTAACTCAAAAAACTGTTCATACAATGATAGTTGCTAATAACTTTCCACCACCTGATTGGGTTAATCCTGATAACAGTTATAAATATTGGTGGAAAAGTACAATTTATAAATATTTCAATAAAAAAGAGACCTTAATTAGTTAAGGTCTTTACAATTCATAAACTTTCAAATCAATGTAATCACTTAAAAGCCTTTAAATTCTGAACTATATAACAAAATAATAGACTTAAAAGGTGGTTATCATATAATAGTAAATGTTGTTGGGTGATATAGAGATGTCTAATAATAATTTTACAAGGTAATCATTGTGGGTCTTAATAGTTATTCAGCAGCTGCATCAAGTATTGGTTATGATTATCAAATTAGACTAGCTCTTTTGAAGTCATTCGAAATTAATGAAGCTAGCGAAGTTAGCATTGAAGCTTTAGATGACATTGAATTACGTACGGAAGATAGTACAACACTACTCTCTTTAAAGCATAAAAAGATTAATGATACTCTTTCAAATCTTTCTATTGATTTTTGGAAATCAATCAACATTTGGATTGATAGAATAAATAATATTAATACACCACTAAATTTTTTATTATGTACTACAGCTAAAGTTTCAGAAAAGTCTTTGCTAATAAAGATTACTCAAGGTTTTAAAGAAACTATTGATCTAGAATATATAAATAAAATTGAAGTAGCCTTAGATGATTCTTCTGATTTAAAATTGGCTCCAATCAAAAAAAAATTTAAGGCATTAGAAGACTCTAAAAAAATTGATTTATTTAATAGAATTATTATTTTAGCTGATAATATACGAATCAATGATATTCCTAGTCAAATTATTAACGATAGATTCAGACATATAAAAAGTGAGTTTAGGCAAAACGCATATGAATCACTAGAAGGTTGGTGGTTTTCTAAAGTAATTGATCAAATGACAGGACGCCTTCCTTTACCCTTAACTGCAGGCGATATAAGTGCAAAATTACAACAGATCAGTGAACTTTATTACGCTGATAATTTACCGCTAAACCACTGTCAAATTTCGGAAAGTGAAATAGATTTCAGTGATTACTTAAGTGATACCTTTTTATTTGTAAAAAAGTTACAAGATATACAAATTAAAAATAGTCAACTACAACGTTGTATTTTTGATTATTATAGGGCTTCTAATGAAAGACTAGATTGGGTTAAATCTCGCTTGGTAAGTAGTGAAGAAATAACTAGATATGAAAGAAGACTTACTGATGAATGGCTAAGATTTAAAGATGACCTAGAGTATGAAGATTCTGAAATATCTGAAGAGTACTTGCGTAAAATCGGTCGAGAAATATTTAAATGGTCTCAAAACACGAATTTTTATATTAGACCTAAAGTTACAGAATCCTATGTTACGAGGGGAAGCTTTCACATCATAGCTAATAATGTTCAAGATTTAATCTATTGGTTGCCAAAACCTTTAGAGGATTATTAAATGAGTACCTTCAGACAGCAACCAATAGAGTTCAGATCGCTATTTTCTCCGCCTTATTGCGCACTTATCATTGCTTTTTTTATCGACAATTATCAGAAAAAAAGTAACAGAAAATTCCCACCAGCGTTGATTCATATCATTTTGCCATTAGTACTTAATGAAGAATATGCCTTGTGCTTTATAAATAACCCAAAAAAAAACTTTTATCATATAGTAGAAGCTAATAAAGTTATCTACTCTACATTCTTAATCAAATATTTAGATTTAATAGATATTACAAATAATGCTTTAATTATTCTTGCGGAAACTGGAACTTTAATTAAACGAAATGAAATACTTGAATTAAATAGTAAGCTTATAAATAAAACTACTTTTTCAACTAACTTTAAAAATGAATTAGATACTATTAAGATTATTTCAAACATTATTGCAAAAATACATGATACAGCTGGAATATTTATTACTTTGGATATCCGTTTATGAAAATAAAATCTATACATTTATACAGTCATACAGGCAAAGTAAGAAATATATCCTTCAAAAAAAAGGGATTAAATATAATAACTGGAAGAAGTTCTACTGGTAAATCTTCAATAATAAACATTATCGAATATTGTTTAGGAAAATCTGACTGTTTGATAGCTGAGGGAGTTATTACTTCCAAAGTGTTATGGGTAAGCGCTATCTATACCATTAATCAAGAAGATGTATTAGTTGCAAAAAAATTACCGCAAGATGGGAAATCCAGTTGTTCCTCTTTGATGCTTAAAAGAGGCATGAATCTTAAAGCATGTGACTTTGATGAGTTAAAAAATAATTCTACAGATGATTCTTTAACCATATTATTTAATAATTTACTTAAAATACCAGAAGAAATAACCCATGTTAAAGATATTGAAACTCGCTCTAAATTTAGTGTGAACTTATCGCATACAAAGTACTATTTATTTCAACCACAATCTTTGATAGCCAATAAAGACATACTATTTTATAGGCAATCAGAAAGCTATATCCCTCAAACTATAAAAGATACTTTTCCTATTCTAGTTAAAGCACAATCATTACAATATAGAGTTGCTCTAGAAAAATATAAAGAATTAATAAAAGAGATACAGGGGCTTGAAAAAAAAATTAATAATACTGAAAAAGATAGTAGTCACATCTCATTTGAAAAGTTAAAAGATGAAGCATCTAATCTGAATATTGATACATCAAGTATAGTATTTCCTCGAGACCTTTTAGATTTAATTGAGCATGAAATTCAAGAAACCAACAAGCTAAAAGGATTTGATGAGCGTATTACCAATATTCAAGAACAAATAATTGATCTAAAAAGAATTAAAAGTAAATTAATTAATGAAGAAGTACTTTTAAAAAAATCATTTAAAGCAGAAAGCACTTATTTTACAAACCAAAGCTCATTAAAAGATAGATTGTCTGCGATATACGCTTTTAAAAATATAACGCAAACAGATAGTAAAAAATTTAATGAAATAAATGAGTTAGTTTTATTAGATTTAAAAAAAATTAAACGTGAATTAGAGTCTTATAACTCTGTTGATCAAGAATACAAAAATAAAGCTTTATTAGAAATTAATAAAAAAATTGATGATATAGATATTAGTATATCTAAACTAAACTCAAAGTTAGGAGACCTAAATCAGGCTAATGATATCTATCTGAATAGTTCATTGAATATTGCCAATCACTATATTTTAATGGGAAAAACACAAAATTTTATTGAAAATATAGGTATTAAATCTACTCAAGAGTATCGAGAAGAACTATGGGTTAAAAACCAAGAGCTTTTACAACAAAAATCTTACGTAAAAGAATATAATAGTGTTCAAGAAAAGTTAGATTCAATAATTTTTCAAATATCTTTAAAAATTACCGAATATCTGAAACTTTTAAAATATGAACATGGCACATCTACAACTCGCTTTGATTTACAAAAATTGACATTAATTACTAATGATTCAAATGGAAAGTTTATTCCTATGAATAGAATTGGTAGCGGTGCTAACCATTTAGCTTTACACATTTCAACTCTTCTTGCTTTCCATTATTACTTTCAAAAGTTCAATTGTCCAATTCCATCATTTATAATTTTCGATCAACCAAGCCAAGTATACTTTCCTAAACTAGGTTTGGAATCAGAAAAAAATTTAAATAATAGTGATTATTATAATTTAGATGATATTGAAGCTGTAAAGAATTTATTTAAGTTTTTAATAGAATTTACTAAAACTGAAGTTATTGACTTTCAAATTATAGTTACAGAGCATGCTATTTTTGATGAGAATTGGTTTCAAGATTGCATGATTGAACCATTTTGGTATCCTTATGATGCCCTTGTACCTGATGATTGGCCCTCAAAAAGTGATTTATATTCTTAATAAATTGTAGCTATATAAAATAATAAAAGAGACCTTAGCGAATTAAGGTCTCTTTCAACTCATCACAATAATCAGCCTATCTTTGCATCATCACACGGCGTTTATCTAAATGCTTTGTTCGGTTATATGCCCTACCGTAAGAGTCTCGTACAGCATGAGCCAGTTGTTGTTCAATAATATTTACTGGAAACTCTAACACTTCATCGAGTAAAGTACGTATAATGGCTCTAAAACCATGCCCTACCATGTCATCTTTTGAATATTCCATACAGCGTAAAGCCATATTAATTGTCATTTCTGAAATAGGACGTTTAAGCGAAGACTGACTAGGAAACACAAATTCAGAATGGCTAGAAAACTTATAAGTCTCTTTAAATATGACCAATACTTGTGTAGATAACGGAACAATATGTTCTAGCCCTGTTCTGCTTGCTGTTTTAGGCGGTGTATAGCTCCATGTAGCATCATTTAAGTCTATGTCTGCCCATTTAGCGTTACGAAGCTCTCCAATACGTACAAACACCAATAGCGCTAATTGTAATGCAAGCTTAACTAGCTCAGACTGGCTTTTATATGCATCAATATTTACCAATAATTGCGCAAAGTCGTTAGGTTCAGTCAAAGCTGCATAATGTTTGGTTTCTTTCTTTATAATGGTACCAGCCAGATCTAATGGTACCAGCCAGATCTGCAGCAATATCACGTTCACATAAACCACGCTTCACTGCAAACCTAAACACTTGAGACGCTTTAGAACGTAACCTTAAAGCATTCTCAACATATCCTTTGGCTTCTTCTTTCTCAATCGCTTTAATTAAGTGTTTGGCCTTAATGTCTGTAATGGCCATTTTGCCAATTTCACGGTAAAGCTTTTGGTAAATACGTTCATTCCGAACCATTGTACCTGGTGCTAACTTCTCTTTACTTTTATAAAGTTCAGCAATCGCTTCAAACGTATTTTCTCTTTTTTCACGCTCAGCATTTACAATATTTTCTTTTTGTTCTTGCGGGTCAATATTCTGAGCAATCATTGCACGATACTGTTCACGCAATTCACGTGCTTTCGCTAAAGAAAGTTCAGGATAATAACCAAGAGACAATGTATTTCTTTTTTTACTAATTGAGCGTGTATAGCCAAATCTCCACATCATTGTATTATTTTTTCGAATTATAAAATTCAATCCATGACCATCAGACACACGAATATCTTTATCTAACCCATTATTTGAATTAGATTTTAGTTATCGAATTTTGGCTTTAATTTTTGCTATCAGAAAACGGAATAACTTGTTTTGGCATGTTTTTGCGTTACACATATGAGTACACAAAGTACTGTAACGCAACCTGTACTCTTAAAATGCGTTACAACTCTATTCAAGTTTATACAACTTTACACAGGTTACAAGCTCTAAGATTATTATTATTCAACACTTTACGCAATTTTATACAACTTTGTACAATGTAATTGGTGCGCCCAGCGGGACTCGAACCCACTCCACAGGCTTCGGAAACCTGTACTCTATCCAGTTAAGCTATAGGCGCATTACGCGCACATCATACCAAAAAAAATACGTAGGTAAAGCAATCATTCTAAAGTAAATTTTTAATGTACAGGTTTTAACCACTTCGTTATTAGGTGATTTTGGTAAGAAGGCTTGGCTTATTTTGCAATATGTTTCACAATATAGCGAAATAGATTGGTATGAGAAGTTGCATGACAAATGCTTTAATGCTGCATGAGCTGTCCAAAACCTATAAAAACGGTTTTCAGGCTTTAAAAGGTGTAAGTTTAACAGTACCTCAAGGAGAGTTTTATGCTCTGCTTGGTCCAAATGGTGCTGGGAAATCGACGACTATTGGCATTATCAGTTCATTATCAAAACAAACGTCAGGGCAAGTCAATATCTTTGGTTATGATTTGGCAACGCACCCGTCCGAGGCAAAGCAACACTTAGGTGTTGTACCACAAGAGTTTAACTTTGGTCACTTTGAAAAACCGCTTGATATTCTCATCACGCAAGCAGGTTTTTACGGCATTCCTAAAAAAGTAGCAGCAGCACGGGCAGAAGAATATTTGGAAAAGCTAGGATTATGGTCGAAGCGAAATATTCAATCGAGAATGTTGTCTGGTGGTATGAAGCGCCGCTTAATGATTGCTCGTGCACTCATGCACAAACCACAACTTTTAATTCTAGATGAGCCCACCGCAGGGGTCGACATTGAACTACGACGCTCTATGTGGAGTTTTCTACAAGAAATTAATGATCAAGGCACTGCGATTATTCTAACCACACATTACTTAGAAGAAGCTGAAATGCTTTGCCGTCGTATTGCAATCATTGATCAAGGGGTGATTAAAGAAGATACCTCAATGAAATCGTTTTTGAATCAGCTGACAGAAGAGTCTTTTATCTTTGATTTGCAAACAGCAATTGAACCGATTGAACTTGAGCTGATTGGTATTCAATTTAATTTAATTGACCCTGTCACGCTAGAAGTGACTATTCATAAAAACCACACATTGAATGAATTATTTCAACTTTTCGAAGCGCTTGGCATTCAAATTCGCGGCATGCGTAATAAAGCAAACCGTTTAGAAGAGTTGTTTGTTAAAATGGTTGAGAACAAAGAGGCAGTTTCATGAATATTACACAACTGCGTATTGCCCTATGGACTCTTGTCTCTAAAGAAGTCCGCCGCTTCATGCGAATTTGGCCACAAACATTACTGCCTCCTGCCATTACCATGAGTTTGTATTTTGTGATTTTTGGCAATTTAGTTGGCTCACGCATTGGTGACATGGGTGGATTCACCTATATGCAATTCATTGTACCTGGCTTAATTATGATGGCAGTGATTACCAACAGCTATTCAAATGTCTGTTCAAGCTTTTTTAGTGCAAAGTTTCAGCATAGCATTGAAGAGCTAATTGTGAGTCCAATTCCATTATCATTGGTTTTGTGGGGATATGTCATTGGTGGAATTTGCCGTGGTGCTTTGGTCGGGTTAATTGTGACCACAGTCAGTTTATTCTTCACACATTTGGCAATTCATAATATTTTAATTACGCTGTATACCGTGATTGTCACTAGTATTTTATTTTCATTGGCAGGCTTTATTAATGCCATTTATGCAAAGTCGTTTGATGATATTTCAATTATCCCAACCTTTGTTTTAACACCCCTCACCTATTTAGGTGGTGTATTTTATGCCATCAGTGAACTCAGCCCACTTTGGCAGAAACTGTCATTGGTAAATCCTATTGTGTATATGGTCAATGCATTTCGTTACGGTATTTTAGGGCACAGTGATGTGAACGTCACCACATCGCTTATTGTCATGACAGTATTTTGTGCTGCTTTTTATATTATTGCTTATTATTTATTATCTCGTGGTTCAGGAATACGTGAATGAGTGTAGAACAATCTTTATTAGGTAAAGATACCAACTATCCAACCGAATATCAGCCATCCATTCTTTTTCCGATTGCACGTGCGCCATCGCGTGAGTTGTATCAAGAGATTGAAGGTATCCAACTAGGTACTGATTGGTGGCATGTATTTGAACTGTCATGGTTAAATGAACATGCTGTTCCACAAGTTGCTATTGGACGGTTGAGTATTCCTGCAACCTCACCTTATTTGATTGAATCAAAATCACTAAAATTGTATTTCAACAGTTTAAACTTCACTCAATTTGAATCTAAAACCAAGCTGATTGCAACCGTAGAGCACGATTTGTCACATGCAGCGCAAGCAACTGTGCAACTTGAGTTGATTGATGCCAATGGACTACAAGTCGACCAGCCACTTGGTTTATGCATTGATGACCTAAAACCAACAGCTCAGTCACATATACCTGATGCGAAGCTGCTTGCAAACGCTGCATCTAATGAACAAATTGAAGAGTATTTGCACTGTAACCTACTGAGAAGTAACTGCCCTGTGACTGGTCAGCCAGATTGGGGAACGTTGTTTATTCGTTATGAAGGCAAAAAAATATGCCACAACAGTTTACTTGCTTATATTTTGTCGTATAGACAACACAATGGTTTTCACGAACAGTGTGTTGAGCATATTTTTGCAGATCTATGGACAAAACTACAGCCTAAAAAATTAATGGTTTATGCAGCTTATACACGTCGTGGTGGCTTGGATATTAACCCCTGCCGTGTTTCTCAGCAAGATTGGCTACCAAAGCAACCTCTTCGCTTGGCTCGACAGTAAATCTAACTTGCGGTGTGAAATGCGGTATATATTAATATGCCCATTCACACTGTTAAAATTTATCGATAAAGCAACTATAAAGTCGAGAGATTCAAGGTTATAATTGCAGTCATTAAATCAATAATGAATAACGCATTAATAATCTTCGCTGACGGATGAGTGAGAAATTTATGGCATATTTTGGATTTACTCCATCACCTGAGTTGCTTTCAAAAGTTCAAACTCTCATTGCAAAAAAAAATAGTTCAGAAAAACTCTATGAGTATCGAGATGAAATTGCATTAATGATCAATCAAGAAATTATTGATGCGTTACTTGGCAATGTCGTTAAAAATTTCCCTCCAAGCGATAAAAAAGAAACTGCTGAAAAATTAGCACGATTCATTCAATCTAGCGTTGCTGTATTGTTGAAACAACTCTTGGGTAAAGCCTCTAATGCAACTGTGCAGCAATCTATTACTTTTTCTAAGAAAAGTTTATTTCAAAACCATGCCAAAGCATACTTTATTGGTGAAACCCTTGATCGCCCTATTGTAATTAACCTCAAACAAAGTTTTGCTGCATTAAAAGCAGGTGAAAAAGTAGATTTAACACTTTTGGCAGAAGACTATAAATTGTTTGCTGATGAAACCATCCGTCATTTTATGCATGATTTTTATCAAACGCTTGATCTTGGCATGATCAAAAGAAAAACAGCAGATATTGGCTGTACAGCCACCACCAAAGCTGTGCGCATTGCCATTGATAAAATTATTCCACATCTTAATAAAGATGAACTGAAAGTGCTTGCAACACATCACGACCAATTGTTTTTTGAATAGTCCATATTTGGTTCAACTCATCGACACAAGATCAAACTTAAGCTTTGTCTTTGGTTATGCTAGCATTTCAACTGCTGTCCACTCATTATTAAGACCACATCATGCCACCTATTCAATCTAAATTTTTACGCCAAGCGCCTCGTGATGGGCTTAGTACTGCGATGAAACCATCACGCTGGCAAAAAATTCATCTTGATCCTTGGCTGTCTCTATTTTTATTCCTGAATGCATGTTTAGGCTTATTTGTTTTATATAGCGCTTCAGCACAAAATATTGCATTGGTAACCAAGCAAGCTATGAGCTTTGGAATTGGCTTTACCGTCATGATTATCATTGCGCAAATTCCACCCAAAGTATTTCAAACCTTTTCACCCTACTTTTATTTATTTGCGGTGGTGTGTTTGGTTGCAGTGAAGTTATTTGGTGAAATTCGGATGGGTGCTCAACGATGGTTAGATGTACCTGGGATAGGCAGTGTTCAACCCAGTGAGTTCATGAAAATCGGTATGCCCATGATGGCCGCTTGGTTTTTAACACGCTATCCCTTACCACCAAGTTTTAAAAATGTTGTTATCACCTTAGTATTGGTATTCATCCCATTTATTTTGATTGCAGAGCAACCTGACTTAGGTACCTCATTGCTTGTGATGGGTGGTGGCATTTTTGTGTTATTTCTAAGTGGTTTATCGTGGAAACTGATTGGTTTTTCGTTGGCTGCTGCAGGTATTGTTATTCCTGTAGCTTGGGAATTTTTATTGCATGATTACCAACGTCAGCGTGTCCTGACCTTACTTGACCCTGAAGCAGATGCACTAGGGACAGGTTGGAATATTATCCAATCTAAAACTGCTATTGGTTCTGGCGGTTTTTCAGGAAAAGGATTTTTAAATGGGACACAATCACACTTACACTTCTTGCCCGAAGGACATACTGATTTTGTCATTGCTGCATATTCTGAAGAATTTGGCTTGATTGGCGTATGCATATTAATCCTTTTATATTTTGCAATTATTTGTCGTACCTTTCAAATTGGTATGCAATCGTTTCATAACTATGGCCGATTGCTAGCAAGTGCATACAGTTTGTCATTTTTTGTATATGTCTTTGTAAATGCAGGCATGGTGAGTGGCATTTTACCTGTAGTCGGTGTACCTTTACCTTTCATGAGTTATGGCGGAACTGCTATTATTACGCTAATGACATCTTTTGGCATTGTGATGTCGATACATACACATCGCTAATTTTTGGACTTTATTATGTGGCTTAAATCATTTGCAAAAACCAGTCAGTCAACATTACTGTCAAGTGCGCTATTTATTTTAAGTGGCGCAGTTGCTGAGGCGAATGATTTTTTGCTGTTGCCTAAATATAATGAATTTCGAGAAAAAACCAGCCAAAAATATCAGCTCAGTCCTGCACAAATTGACCAAGCCATGCTTGGTGCAAAAAATCGACCGAATATTTTACAAATTATGGAACGCCCAGGCGAAAGTAAACCTTGGTATGATTATCAAAGTATGTTTCTTACTGAAGGCACCATTGCACGTGGTGTGCGTTTTAAAAACCAATACTTAAATGAGTTGTATCGTGCTGAACACCAATACGGTGTACCTTATTCGGTCATTTTAGGTATTTTAGGTGTAGAAACAGGCTATGGAAACAACAAAGGCAGTATTGTGACCCGTGATGCACTGGCTACACTTGCCTTTGGTTATGAACGTCGTAGTGACTACTTCACTGATGAACTCGGTGCCCTGATCGCATGGACCTATAAAGAAGGCTACCCAACATCAAGTATTGTTGGCTCCTATGCAGGTGCGATTGGTTACCCACAATTTATGCCAAGCAATATTAGTAAATATGGGGTCGATTTTGATGGCAATGGTCATGTTGACCTGCGAAACTCTGCATCTGATGCCATTGCATCTATTGCCAATTATCTCATGCAACATGGCTGGAGACGTGGACAACCGATTGGGGTCTTAGCGCGTTATACAGGTACGACGCCTGATCAAGTTATTGCTAAAGACTTAACACAGCCTGTTCCTTATGGCGTATTAAAGCAACAAGGCGTGCAATCTTTAGATCCATTGGTACAAATTGATGATTTGGAGCTTGTAAATTTAATTCAGTTACAAGGTGAATTAGGTCCAATTTACTACTTAACATTCCCGAATTTCCAAGTCATTACCACCTATAATCGCAGCCGCATGTATGCAACAGCTGTGTGGCAGCTCGGCCATGAAGTTTCGCTCCGATAAAGTGAGATACATAAAAGAAAAATATAGTCAAACACTTTATTAAAAAGTAGGCTAAAAATCAATGAATGTTACAATATTGTATATTTTTTAACCTAAAAACCACCTGTTTTTACTGTTTTTGTAACTATTTCCGAACTTAACCTAGACAGATCATAGATAAGCCGAATATTATCCCTGCTACACCAAATTACTGCTGTATCAGTCTGATTGGGCATATACTTACACTTTTCAATGATTTAGTTTTATTTATTATTGAAAAAGAGGATCCTTCTAGGAGATTATTCATGCATTCACCCGCGAAATTATTTGCGATTGCGGCCTTGGGGCTGGTGATATCGCAAACACACGCTGATTTAGTGCAATCCCCCTCTATGAGTGTGGACAACGATGCATCAAGTCTGGCAGCAAAAGTACTTAAAAACGATCAACGCGCTTCAAGCTACAACAACCTCTCCTCTCTAAATACACTTTCAATCACTGAACGTTCTAACGATAAAATCCGTCGTCAAACTTTAGCTTCTAAAGTTGAAGTACCAGAAGATGAACCTTCAGTCATTGATCGCCTAAATACTGTAGCATCAAATACAGTTCGTAAGTTTAGTCAAACAGGTGTTGCATCTTGGTA
This sequence comes from Acinetobacter apis, assembly GCF_900197575.1. Lineage (GTDB taxonomy): Bacteria > Pseudomonadota > Gammaproteobacteria > Pseudomonadales > Moraxellaceae > Acinetobacter > Acinetobacter apis. The sequence goes on from NZ_FZLN01000001.1 coordinate 1,030,454, forward strand.
TGGTCGTCAGTTCCATGGCCGCAAAACAGCCAATGGCGATACTTTTGATATGAATGCGCTGACTGCAGCACATCGCAGCTTACCACTCAACTGCTTTATTCGTGTAACGAACAAAGACAATGGTAAAAGCGTTGTGGTCAAAGTGAATGATCGTGGTCCATTCCATGGCAACCGTGTTTTAGATTTATCATATGGTGCTGCTAAAAAACTTGGCATTACTAATTCAGGTACTGCAAAAGTTAGCATTGAACGTGTAGACAGTCCAGCATCTTAATTCTATATTCCCTCTCTTATTAATATCTTCCATTTTATGAATTGAGACTAAAACGACGGATCGTTTTTTTCTTCATTTCTGTCATGTCTTTTGTTATTGTGGCTTAAACTTTGACACCGAACATTTTAGACATAAAAAAAAGCCCCTGATCAGGGACTTTTATTTTTAACTTCGAATTACTTGTTGCCAGCAGCTTGTGCAGCAGCAACTTCTTCTGCAAAGCTTAATTCAGCTTTTTTCTCAATACCTTCGCCAACTTCAAAGCGGGCAAATTCAACAACTGTAGTCGCTGTAGATTTTAGAACATCAGCAACTTTTTTGTCGTTGTCAATCACGTACATTTGACGCTCAAGAACAACTTCGTTTAAGTATTTCTCAACTGAACCTGTCACCATTTTCTCAACGATGTTTGCAGGCTTACCAGATTCGATTGCTTTTGCTTCTGCAATTTCTTTTTCTTTTGCAACAAGCTCAGCAGGAACGTCTTCTGCACGTGCCGCAACTGGGTTAAATGCTGCAATATGCATTGCTAAGCCTTTACCAGTGTCTGCTTGACCTGTGTAAGATACGATAACACCGATTTTCAAGCCATGCTTGTACACAGCAAGGTTTTCACCTTCGATGATTTTTGCACGACGAAGTTGGATGTTTTCACCAATTTTTTGAACAAGTGCAATACGCGCTTCTTCAATAGTTTGTGTTTCGTCGTATTTCAACTCAGCCAATTGAGCAACGTCAACTGTACCAGTTTCTAAAATAACTTGTGCAACGCGATTAGAGAAGTTAGAGAAGTTCTCATCTTTTGCAACGAAGTCAGTTTGACAGTTCACTTCAAGTACAACTGCTTTATTACCTTCTTGTACAATGGTGATTGCACCGTCAGCTGCAATATTACCTGCTTTTTTAGCAGCTTTTGCTTGACCTGACTTACGAAGGTTATCAATTGCAACTTCAACATCGCCATTTGCTTCTGTTAAAGCTTTTTTGCATTCCATCATTGCAAGACCAGTACGGTCACGTAATTCTTTTACCATGCTTGCAGTAATTGCAGTCATGTTATTCTCCTAGATTAAGGTAGAAAATAAATCTTTTAAGAAAAACGGCCCAAAAAGTTATGGGCCGTGTGCATGTACTTTTATTGACGCTCAATGTGTCATTTTTACATGTCATAAAAATGACAATCATGCGTCATAAAAACGCATTAAGCCTCTGGAGCTGTCTCTTCAGTTTTAGCTTGTGCATTTGCTTGAGTCTGAGCATATTCTTTACCAGCAAGAATCGCATCAGCCATCGCAGAAGCATAAAGCGTTACTGCACGGATCGCATCATCATTACCAGGAATAATGTAATCTACATTATCAGGGTTTGAATTTGTATCTACAATACCGATAACAGGAATACCAAGATTTTTTGCTTCTTTAATTGCAATTGCTTCGTGGTCAACATCAATGATGAATAAAGCATCAGGCAAACCGCCCATGTTTTTAACACCACCTAGTGAACGCTCAAGCTTATCCATTTCACGCGTACGCTCTAATGCTTCACGTTTAGTCAGTTTAGCAAAAGTACCGTCTTGTGATTGAGTTTGAAGATCTTTCAAACGGCTGATTGATTGGCGAAGTGTTTTCCAGTTCGTCAACATCCCACCTAACCAACGGTGATCAACATATGGTTGACCTGCACGTTGCGCTTGCTCACGAATAATATTTGAAGCTGCGCGCTTTGTACCTACAAACAATACTTTATTTTTTTTGCTTGCCAATTGGTTTACAAAATTTAAAGCATCGTTTAACGCAGGAACAGTGTGCTCAAGGTTAATGATGTGAATTTTGTTGCGAGCGCCGAAAATATATTCGCGCATTTTTGGGTTCCAAAAACGTGTTTGGTGACCAAAGTGTGCGCCTGCTTGAAGAAGGTCGCGCATGCTTACGTTGTAATCTGCCATTTCTTTTACCTTAAAGTTTGGGTTAGGCCTCCATATGTCCTCATTCTCCACCAAATAGGCACCCAGAGTAATGTGTCGACATATGTGCGGATTTTGTTCCCCATAAGATCAGCCTTTGTGTAATAAATTTATTCACAAAAGCATTTGATAAAATGGGTGCGTATTTATACCATAGTCACACACAAATTACCAAAAGTTTTTAGTTATCATGAATAGTACATACCAAGCACCTAGTCGACTGATTAAAACACCAGATGAAATTGAAAAGATGCGTGTTGCAGGGCGTTTAGCGGCAGAGGTTCTTGAGATGATTAAACCTCATATCAAGCCCGGTGTGAGCACGCTTGAGATTGATAAAATTTGCCATGACCATATTGTAAATGTACAAGATGCTATTCCTGCTTGTTTAGGTTATGGTGCAGCGCCAGGTCGTGCTGCATTCCAACATGCAACCTGTACTTCAGTGAATCATGTGGTTTGTCATGGCATTCCATCTGAAAATAAAATCTTAAAAAAGGGTGATATTTTAAATATTGATGTCACCGTCATTAAAGATGGTTACCACGGCGATACCAACATGATGTATGTGGTGGGCGGTGAGACCAGTATTTTGGCCAATCGCTTATGCCAAGTGGCACAAGAAGCACTTTATGTTGGGATTGAAAGTGTAAAACCTGGTGCCTATGTTGGCGATATTGGCGCTGTGATTCAGAAGTATGTTGAATCTGAACGCTTTAGCGTGGTACGTGAATACTGTGGTCACGGCATTGGCTCAGTATTTCATGATGAACCACAAATCTTACATTATGGACAAAAAAATACAGGCATGCGTTTAGAAGCAGGCATGACTTTCACCATTGAACCGATGGTCAATGCAGGTGTTTGGCAAACCAAAACATTAGGTGATAAATGGACAGTGGTTACGAAAGACCATAAATTATCAGCTCAATATGAACATACATTATTGGTTACACCAACAGGGGTCGAAATTTTAACGCCGCGCCCAGATGAAGATTTAAGCCGTTTTGCTTAATGATAACCTGACCGTTCATGCATAAAAAAAGCCATCAATTGATGGCTTTTTTGTTTGAACTCTTACTTAAATGTTTTGAATCGTGTTGCATCTTCAATAAAATCTTTTTCGCCTGCTGGCGCTTCAATTGAACCAAACACCAATTGAGCATTAAGTTTCCAATTTGCAGGTACATCAAACGCTTTTGCAACCTCTTCGTCTGCTACAGGACTATAATGCTGTAATGATGCGCCAATTTTTTGCTCTGACAATGCTGTCCATACTGCAAATTGTGCAATTGCGCTTGAATGCTGTGACCAAATCGGGAAGTTTTCTGCATAGATTGCAAATTGCTCTTGCAAGCCTTTGACAACATCTTGATCTTCGTAAAATAATACCGTGCCTTTACCCGCAGCAAAGCTATTTAATTTATTGTCTGTCGACTCGAATTTATCTGCAGGTACAATTTGACGTAATGCCTCTTTCACAATGCCCCAAAACTTTTCATGTGCTGCATCAAATAAAATGACTGCACGTGAAGATTGTGAATTAAAAGCAGATGGGCTTAAACGAATTGATTTTTTTATTAGATCTTCAATGGCTTCATTTGATAATTCAACTTGATTGCCAATTGCATAAATGGTACGGCGATTTTCTATTTCTGTAATAAATGACATCGTATTTCGCTCCTCAATGAGACTTCATTTTTTGAACTAAAATGAATTATTTATGCTTCTGTTCTTTGATTATATAAATATTTTACAGAACAAATATAGGTTGATCTTTACAACACAGTGTCCTATTTTTGTAATGATAAAAAAAGGGCATCGTGTGATTACCATGCCCTTTTTAATTGATTAAAAATAACTATTTGTCTGTTTCAAACAAAGCAGCAACAAACGATTTGGCAGAAAAAGGTCTTAAATCGTCAATTTTTTCACCTACCCCAATAAAGCGAATTGGAACATGTGTTTGGTTGGCAATATTAAATAACACACCGCCTTTGGCTGTACCATCTAACTTGGTAATAGTAATACCTGTTAACCCCACCACCTGATCAAACTCTTTGACTTGATTGATTGCATTTTGTCCAGTACCTGCATCAACCACAAGCATAATTTCATGTGGCGCAGTCGCATCTGATTTCTGCATGACACGTTTTACTTTACGCAGCTCTTCCATCAAATTGCTTTTATTATGTAAACGCCCTGCTGTATCTGCAATTAACACATCAATGCCTCTTGCTTTTGCACTTTCAAATGCATCATAAATCACGGATGCACTGTCAGAACCATGCCCTTGTGCAACCACAGGAATATTATTACGCTCACCCCAAATCTGTAATTGTTCTGTTGCAGCCGCACGGAAAGTATCACCTGCAGCTAGCATGACTTTTTTGCCTTCACCCTGTAGCTTTTTGGCCAATTTACCAATGGTCGTGGTTTTACCTACACCATTAACACCCACCACTAAAATAACATACGGGGTTTTACTACTGTCTATTTCAAGTGGCTTAACACAAGGCGCAAGTACACTGACAAGTTCTTCTTGCAAAGCTTTATATAAAGCATTTGAATAAATTAAATCACCACGCGCTGTACGCTCAGTTAAATTTGTAATAATTCTTTTAGTTGCATCTACACCAATATCTGCAACCAATAATTGCTCTTCAACTTCTTCTAGTAATTCATCATCAATTTCTTTACCACCGATTAAGATATTTACAATACCATCAGTGAAGTTTTTACGTGTTTTGGTTAGCCCTTCTTTCATCCGCCCAAAAAAGCCACCTTTTGCTTTTTCAGTCTCATGAGCGTCTTCTTGCTTAGATGGCTCAACTGTAGGTACGTTTTGAGCAGCGGCTGGTGTTTCGACAATAGGAACATCCACCGCAGGTAAGCTTGGCAACGTTACATCATCATCACCAATGTCTGCATCAATCAAAAACGTATTCGACCCATTGTTTTGTTTTTGCATGCTGATCCCTTGAAAAACACGGCGTAAATAAAAAGAAATTCTAACATAAATCAAAACAAGAAGGAGGCTGACAACACATCAAATCATTGCATAGGCGCACAAACTTCATTAAAGGAATAAAGACGATCAACCATCACAAGAATAAAAAGGTCAGCTTAAATACATTTGCCGTCATATAAACTACATGAAATTGGCCACTTACAGAATGTTAACATCTGCAACATATTTACCGCACTATTTTTCTTCATATCCCCTTATTGTATAAGCTTGTATATCAAAAAGAAAAAGGTCCACTCATGGTAAATAAATTTAATATTCCAGCACAACAACAAGAACATCCAGGCAGCGATGCACAGTTAAAACCACAAGCTGAATTTATTGCAAAAGATTATCTAGGCAGTAAAAAGCTTGTAGGTAAAGTTGCTTTAATTACAGGTGGTGATAGCGGCATTGGTCGTGCTGCAGCATTACATTTCGCTAAAGAAGGTGCTGAAGTAGCAATCACCTATTTAAAAGACAGTGATGTAGAAAAAGTAGATGCAGAATGGGTGAAAGATTGGGTTGAAAATGAAGGCGGTGTATGCCGTATTTACCCAGTAGATTTACGTCACAGCCAAGAAGGAATTGACCTTGTTAAGCATGTTGTTGCAGACTTTGGTAAATTAAACATTGTTGTGAATAATGCAGGCACACAATATCCAAATGATGATTTAGCAACTTTAGAAGATGAACAGTGGTTAGATACATTTGCTACCAATGTACACTCTATGTTCTATGTTACCAAAGCAGCTTTACCTCATTTAAGCGAAGGCGATGTGATTATTAACACATCATCTGTAAACGGTTATTTAGGACCAGGTAACATGGTGGATTATTCAACCACCAAAGGCGCGCAAATTTCATTTACCCGTGCGTTATCAAACCAATTGTTAAAGCGCGGTATTCGTGTAAATGCAATTGCACCAGGCCCTGTATGGACACCGTTACAACCTGCATCACTTGGACGTTTCAACCCTCAATTTGTTGAAAACTATGGTGGAAATTCACCAATGGAACGTTGTGGACAGCCAAGTGAATTAGGACCAAGCTTTGTATTTTTGGCAAGCAGTGATTCATCATTTATCACAGGTCAAACGCTACATCCAAATGGCGGTATGATGGTTGGTGGTTAATCTATAAATTTTAAAACCATTTGTTGATGCGGTATCATTTATCGACATGAACAAATGGTTTTTTATTTGGGTTTGGTAGGATCAAGAGCCGGATAAGTTTGAATGCTTTTGCGCTCGCGTTCATAAGCACGAACCAACTGAAAATAAGTGCCTTGATCTATTTTTGGCTGCCGAAGTGCCTGTTTGGCAAGACGCTGGGTTAAAGGATATTGACTTTGATGAGCGACAGTTACCACATATTGATATTGCTGATCTGATACAGAAACCTTTAATAATGCATATGCATAAATAAATACACAGCAAATCACCACTGCTACAGTAATATATGGCATGCGCTGCCATGAAATAGTTTCATCAATCTTTTGATAAAGCCGTGTTGACTTAAACATGATTCCCCTTAACTGCCCATTTGCTGACCAAGTACTACGGTCTAAATCCACATCATTACATAAAATAGTCATCTACATGTGCAAGGTGTATTTTATATTTACAATTTAAAATAATGAATATGTCACGAGACAAAGATTGTGAACTGATCACCCTTTAAAAATATTCTTTGAAACATTTGTTAAATCTTTATCACATTATTCTATATAAGAGCTCTTTTTCTTTACCAAATGCTCATGTAGAATGAATCTATACCAAGCTGGAATCAGGATGAACTGGCCTTAGGTATAGATGTAATATTTGTTTAACACAATCACGTTAAATTGAATATTAGGACTTGTGAGAAGTCCTTAAAATCATAACTAGAAAATTAAGGAGCTTAATATGATTCAACAACTCTCTCAGCATGACTTAGAGCATGTATATACTACAGCAGTGAATACAATTCAATCGCAAATGAACTTTTCAGATGCTGTAACTGATCTAGAAAACGTAGCGCGTGCAGGACATGGTAAAGCGGCACTTTTTCTAGCAGAGCTTTATTTACAAGGCTTCCGTGTAGAACGTGATAGCTATAAAGCTGAATACTGGCAAAAGATGGCAACCATGGTTGCTTAGTAAAACGTCACCTCGGTGGCGTTTTGTTTTATGGGCATATTGTATTGCCCCACACCCTTCTCACTGCTATTTTGATGATGTATTGTGTTTTTGCTCTAAAAACTTAAGCCAAAAATAACCCGCCAACAACCCCAAGCCAATCACATATAGAATCGCTGCCGCATTTAGAAAAATAAGATTATGATCTTGGGTTAAAATCCCAAATAACAGCCCGCAAATTGCAGGCGATAATAAAGCATTTGATCCTTCAGACACCGTGGGCGTCACTAAGCATGCAAATAAAATAAGTGTTGTGATTGTACAAAAAGCCGAATATGGCTTAGTAATCAAATACCAACTGAGCAAAACCAAAAACACGCCTACACAATAAACAGTGATTGCAATCATCCCTTCTGGAAAGGCATCCAATAAAGAAAGTAATTGATGTAAAACACCGTCTTGTGTATTAAGCACCGCGTAATCCCTCAGGTTCAACCGCATTCGGATTAATTAAGCCTTCAGGCGGTACTTGAATAAAAAAGCCTCTCGTGGTGAGAGAATCAATCACATGGTGAATATTTACACGTGCAAGTTTTTCGCGTGTGCTTAAATCTAAGCTCATTACAAATGTCGCTTTACCAAAGGCAACGCGCATCGCATCAGGAATGACAGACAATGGATCTGTGTTCTCATCTTGCTGTTCTGATCGCGCAATATAAAGGTACATTTCATCTTTTTTGCTTGAGCGGTAAATATCACAATTCATAACAGACCTTTATCGTTAAACAGCTTATCTTTTCAATTATACAAGAGATCAATGCGAGTTTTTCATTTGTTGTGCTAAATTTTGCTCGTCTTGACGTAACAAATCAAGTAGTGGCACAACCAATAACTCATAACGCCAACCGGTTAAATAGCTTGATAAGTGTTGTGTATGATTATGGCGTAACACCACATGATGATACAGCTCACTGAGCCATTTTTTACGCATCAGCACTGCACGTGGTACTTGCGTTTGCTCTGCAACATGATCAATGAGAGCATCTATTTTTTCAGAGACCTCTTTAGTAATAAATTTAACAGGTCGTGCCATACTTGATGGCCAATCATCTTTTGGCGGTAAATTTTTTAATAAATCTAAAATCACACTGCCATATTCACGAATAGTGCTTGGACGAAGCCCTTGAATGCTTGCCAATTGAAAATGATTTTTTGGACTTTTTTCTACAAGCTCAATCATTACATTGTTTTTAATCACAAAGCTTTTTGGAATATTAATCGCTTTAACCAACTGATCACGCCATACACACAACTGTTGTAATTGCATCAATTGACGGCGTGAATGGCGATAATTGGCAACATCTGTATATAACTTTTTAATGGGTGTTTCTTTGGCAATATCACGTGCCAAAGAAGCGCAATCTTCTTCAACATAACTAAGTAGATTTTTCTCAATCAGTGCCTGCTTGATATGATCAGCCAATTCAGGCAAATAGGCGACATCATTCACTGCATAAAGCAATTGTTCATCACTCAGTGGACGCTGTGTCCAATCAGATCTAGTTTGGTCTTTTTCAATATGAATGCCTAAACAATCTTTTAAAGCATTTTGATAACTGGTTTGTAACCCGTAGCCTAAAAAGGACAATGCAAGTTGTGTATCAAAAACATTTTGAAGCGGTTTTTTGCCTGAATAGTAATAAATTAGATCGATATCTTCACTACAGGCATGAAAAATATTTTGCTTTGCATTGGCAATGGTTGTCCAAAAAGCACTGAGATCAAGTGTTGTACCATCAAGCAGAAAAATTTCATGCTCAAAATTAATTTGAAATAAACCCAATTTCGGCCATAACGTGTCGACCTTTATAAATTCGGTGTCTAACGCATAGGTATTTTGATGACCCATTTTATCTAACACACGAGTCAGTTCATCTTGGTGTTGTATAAATTGAAACGTACTCATGTGAAGTGCCTAATGTTAAAAAACAATCATATTGCGGATATGAAGGTTTATATCACGCAAGTCCAATATCTCGTCACCTTTTACAACAAAGGTGTTTTATTTTTATGCAATTAATAAGATATATGCTGATTATTTGAACTGCAAGCGCTGATGTAATGCTTGGCCCAACGTATGGCTGTCCACATATTCAAGTTCACCACCTTGTGGTACACCTTGTGCAATTCGTGTCATTCGTAAAGGCAAATGTTTACATGCTTCAAGCAAATAATGTGCTGTTGCTTGCCCTTCAACGGTGGCATTGGTGGCAAGAATAACTTCTTCAATTTGACCTTGTTGTAGTCGTGCCATTAATGCAGGAATGCCAATTTCTTCTGGACCGATTCCATCTAAAGGCGACAAACGACCGCCCAATACATGATATTTGCCACGAAAGCTTCCTGTTTGCTCAATGGCCATTACATCCGCAGGAGACTCTACCACACACAATAAGCTGTCTTCTCGGTCATAAGCTTGGCAAATGGAACAAATATCATCTTCTGTTAAAGAATGGCAAATGGAACAAGTTTGGATATGATTTACCGCATCATGAAGTGCATTGGCCAATATTTCAGCCCGCTCTTTATTTTTCATAATCAAGTTTAATGCCATGCGCTGAGCCGACTTTGGCCCAACGCTAGGCAAAATACGCAGTGCCTGTACCAATTCATCAAATTTTGGGCTAAACATGCGTATATGTCCTCTTTAAAATAATCCAGCAAGACCTGGTGGCAAGCCTGAACCTGCACTAGCAGATTTCATGGTTTCATCAGCAATCACTTCTGCTTGACGTGATGCATCATTCATTGCCGCAGCAATTAAGTCTTCGATCATGTCTGCATCATCTTGTAATAAATCTGGATTAATTTCTATACGTTTTACAATATGACGACATGTCATCGTCACTTTGACTAAACCGCCACCTGCTTCTGCATGGACTTCAATGCCTGCCAAAGACTCTTTGGCTTTTTTCGCATTTGCTTCGACTTCTTTTTGCATGCGTTGTGCTTGTTGCATCAACATATTAATATTCATCACAAAGCTCCACTATTAAATCAAATCTAAACCGCGAGATAAGTCGCGAATAATATCATGAATATCTTCTAAACCCACAGAAAGTCGGATTAAGCCTTCTTTAATCCCTGCAGCTTGTTTGGCTTCTTCAGATAATTTGCCATGTGTTGTGGTGGCAGGATGGGTAATGGTTGACTTTACATCACCCAAATTTCCTGTAATTGAAATAAATTGTGTACTGTCAATCACGGTCCATGCCGCAGGACGCCCACCTTTGACTTCAAATGAGACAATACCACCAAAGCCTGCTTGTTGCTTTTTCGCAAGCTCATGCCCTGGGTGATTTGGCAATCCTGCATAATAAACTCGCTCAACTTTCTCATGCTGCGCTAGCCATTCAGCAATTTGCTGTGCATTTTCACAATGGGCTTTCATACGGATTTTAAGCGTCTCTAAGCCTTTTAAAAATACCCATGCATTAAATGGACTCATCGATGGCCCAAGTGTACGCACCACAGAAAAGACATCTTCAAGCAATTGATGTTGGCCAACCACGGCACCACCTAATGCACGCCCCTGCCCATCAATGTATTTTGTTGCAGAGTAAACCACCAAATCTGCACCCAACTTTAATGGACGCTGTAATGCTGGTGTACAAAACGTATTATCAACCACTAGTAATGCATTTGATGCATGTGCAATGTTTGCAATCGCTTGGATATCACCAATTACAGCCAATGGATTTGATGGAGATTCCATAAAAAACATTTTGGTGTTTGGACGAACATGCGCTTGCCATGCATCTAAATCTGTTAAATCAACAAAATCAATATCAACGCCAAATTTACGAATGTAACGGTCAAATAAACCCACAATTGAACCAAAAACATCGCGTGAACAAATGACATGGTCGCCTGCGTTTAAATATGCCATTGTCACTGCAAGAATAGCACCCATGCCTGAGCCTGTTGCTACAGCACGTTCACCACCTGCCAAAGCGGCAAGACGTTTTTCAAACATGGCAACTGTTGGATTGGTAAAACGCGAATATACATTTCCAGCTTCTTTGCCCTGAAATTTATTGGCTGCTTCTTGTGCGTTTTTATAGACAAACGAAGAGGTTAAAAAAATCGGTTCGCCGTGTTCACCTTCATGCGTCCGTTCATGCCCTGTTCGAATGGCCAATGTATCTAATGCCAATGAATAATCTTCTTGTTCACTCATACTTGTGCTCTAAATTTACCAGCTTAATTATTATAGTATTGTGAGCGTCTAGATGAATCGTGGTCAAGTAGAAACTGATTTACTCAGCATAAAGATGACATATCAGCACACCATGAAATCAAACAAGACCGACTGATTAATACGAGTTTTATCTAGACGAATTTAAAAATGCCGATTACGATGAAAAAAACACACAAAGAACAAGGACAGCACATGACACAAATCGTATCGTTCATCGGACTTGGTGCAATGGGTTACCGCATGGCAGCACATTTACCTCAAACCTTTTCAGAGGTTCGTGTATGGAACAGAACATTTGAAAAAGCACAACAACATGCCAAAGATTATGGCACACAAGCCACCTCTCTTGAGGAAGCAGCTCAAGCAGATATTATTTTTTCATGTTTGCCAACCAGTCAAGATGTCGAACATCTCATTGCAACGCTTGAGATTAAACCTGGTGCCATTTGGGTGGACTGTACAAGCGGTGTACCTGCAAGCGCCAAAAAACTTATTGCTGAGCTCAAACTAAAAGATGTCGATTATTTAGATGCACCTGTAAGTGGTCAAACCATTGGTGCTGAAAAAGCCACATTAACATTTATGGTGGGTGGCTCAGCTGATGCATTTGAACGTGCCTTACCTGCAATGCAAGTCTTAGGGAAACTCATTAAACATGTGGGCGATTCAGGTGCAGGCTTTGCGGTTAAGGCTGTAAATAATATGATGATGGCAATTCATTTATGCGCGGCATGCGAAGGTGCTTCAACATTAAAGTCACATGGTGTCAATGTGCAAGAAGCATTTGAATGTATTAATGCCTCAAGCGGACAAAGCGCAATTACCACATCTATTTTACCTAACCGTGTATTTAACCGCGCATTCCCATCTACATTTGCCTTGGCCTTGTTAGCGAAAGATACAGGCATTGCATTGGATTTAGTGCAAGAAAATAAGCTCTCAGCACCTATAATTGCAAGCACACAAAGCTTGGTACAAGCGGCAAGCAATTTGGTGGAAGCAGGCAGTGATTTTTCAACTTTAGCCAAAATGTATGAATCTATTAATAAAGTCACGATTGAGTAACCCGACAATGGGGGTCTTGTTTTTTTAATCATAAAGCCCCATATTAAAATACAAGGACATACTATTTTTAGTACCATCCACTGTATAAACGAGGTATCTCATGAATAAGTTTTCTGCTGTATTTCTTGCAAGTTTAGCGTCATTCGCTTGTGCTTCTGCGTTTGCAGCACCAACATCTCAAGAATGCCAAAAGTTGCAAAATGACTATAATTTAATTTACGCATCTAAAGGTTTCTGTTTTAAAGATGCTGATGCTAAAGCAAAATATGGCAATGACAACTGTTTTACCAGTAAGCCAAAATTCTCTGAAAAAGAGCAACAACGTATTGATCAAATCAAAGATCGCCAAAAAGCATTAAACTGTAATTAATGAACCAGCTGCCCTCTTCTTTGGGCAGCTTTTCATTTGAATTTAACTAAAATCGGTTTATTGAACCATGAATAGCACATACGACCCACAAAACATTTTTGCCAAAATTCTTCGTCAAGAAATTCCTGCCATTAAAGTCTATGAAGATGAGCAAACTTTAGCATTTATGGATATCATGCCTCAAGCCAATGGACACACTTTAGTGATTCCTAAAGCAGAAGCTGTGACTTTATTAGATTTATCTGCAGAACAAGCAGCCTACACCATTCAAATTGTACAAAAAGTCGCGCGTGCTATTGAAATTGCATTAGATGCTCAAGGCATTGTACTTATGCAACTCTCAGGTGAAGCTGCAGGTCAAACTGTGCCGCATGTTCACTTCCATTTAATTCCATCTTCAATCCATGAAATGAGACAACATGCCGCTCAAGCAGGCGATCCTGAAGAAATTAAACAGACTGCTTTAAAAATTAAAGCTGCACTTGAGCGTGTATAAAATAGATAGCCATGCAAATCTATGACATGGCTATCTAAAATTACATATTAGGCACTCGATTGAGTAAAGTGAGTGTGGGTTCATCTGCTAATTTTTCTAATAAAAACTGAATTAATACTTTCATTTTACTTGGTAAATAACGCGTGGGCGGATATAACAGCCAAGCTTCGCCACTATAATAGGTTTCAAAAGTCCAATCAGGTAACACTTGGATTAATGTCCCTTCACGAATGGCATGCTGCGCAACAAAATACGGTAAACTCGCAATTCCCATATGCTGTAATGCTGCATTCAAACGAATGCCTGTATGGTTGGCATAATAACGCCCTTGTACAGACACCGTAATACTTTTTTGGACTTGAATAAACTTCCACTTTGCATCACTTGGTTGTTCACCCAAACAAATACACTGATGCTGTTTTAACTCATGTGGTCCAGTTGGCTGACCATACTGTTTCAAATACTGTGGTGTTGCAACCACCACATGAGGAATTGTGGTTAAGCGTTTACCCATGAGTGTTCCTGTTGGTGCATTGGTAATTCGAATCACTGCATCCACAGCATCATCAATAAAGTCAATATATCGGTCTTCTAGCAATAAATGTACAGACACATTGGGATAGCGCTGAAAAAATTCAGGCAAATGTGGATGGATCATATAATGCCCAATCGCTTTAGGCACACTTAACCGAATAACACCATGTGGCTCATCGCTTAAATGTCCTGAGCTTTCTACCACTGCTTGTGCTGCTTTTAACATTTCAGCGCAATGTACATAAATCTGCTGCCCTGACTCACTCAAACCCAATTTTCTCGTGGTACGCTGTAATAATTTAACAGCCAAAGCACGCTCTAAACGTGATACTGCACGACTTACAGCGGATGGCGTTTGCCCCAACTGCCTTGCTGCTTCAGAAAAACTGCCTGTATCCACCACTTTGACAAAAACTGCCATCTCTTGTAGTAAATTTAAACTTTGATTTGTGCTCATAGAGAATAAATGATTTGATTTTTAGATAGATTATCACGTTTAAAACAAGCGTATAAAATAACAATCAAGCGCAAAGAAGCACCATATGCTTTTATATTACGATCATTTTCAACCACAGATTAATTTTGATCATACTCATGTCCATCGCATCTTGAATATGCACCATGCAAGCAGGTAGGTTTAATTATGTTTTTTTCACATGCATTGATTACATTAACCATTGTTCATTTGCTTGCACTGATGTTACCAGGTCCTGACTTTGTATTAATTGTTCGTCAAAGTATTCGTTATGGCCGTAAAATTGCATTGCTAAGTGCTTTAGGCATTGCATGCGGCTTGTCTGTCCATGTTATGTATACCGTATTTGGCTTAGGCTTTATTATAAAAACCACGCCATGGTTATTTACTGTATTTAAATATATTGGTGCAGCTTATTTTGTTTATCTTGGTATTCAACTGCTGAGAACACCACGTCAAGCACAAACCACATTAACAGATGCTCACACTCAAACAGACACACACATGACAGCGACACGTGCTTTTGTCACGGGGGTGATGACCAATGCTTTAAACCCCAAAGCGACCATTTTCTTTTTGGCCATTTTTACCACCATCATTGACCCTCAGACTGCTTTTTCAACCCAACTTCTTTATGGTGTATGGATGTGTATTGTGGCTGCACTTTGGTTTAGTTTGGTCAGTGTGGTATTTTCGCAGCATAAAATTCGCCATGCTTTTTTAAAAAAGGGTTGGTTACTTGATAAAGTGGTTGGGTCAATCTTAATTATTTTGGCAGCAGAGCTGATCATTACACACTAAAACATCATTAAAAAAGGTGGCTCATCGCCACCTTTTTTAATGTCTTATATACGTTTTATTTGATGAATCCTGATACTAAGCCCAATACCTTTTTAATATCATCATTGGCTTCTTTGTTATCAGATTGCTCACCCTGTGGGGTTAATGCATTAATAATTTGTGGTAATACGGTACTGATCGCACTATAAACATCACTTTTTTCACTGTTGGTTTCATTGGCAACTTGTGAAACATCTTGATCATCAAATAGACCCTGTACATGGCTATTTGATACATTATCACCTGCTGCAGATGGATCTACCCAACTTTGCACTTGACTCGTTAAACCTGCACCACGCAATTTATCAAGCGCAGCTTGTAAACCGCCTTGTTGCTGAATCCAAGATAAAATTAATGGCACAACAGCCACTAAAATAGATTGGGCATTCAAACCCCCACCACTACTGCCTTGTTCTGCATTTTGATTATTGTTACTGCCGCCAGTTAATGAACCGACCACTGAACCCAATACACCACCTAGGCCTGATGAGCTTTGATTATTGTTATTGTTGCCAAGCTGACCAATGACTGAACCTAACACGCCACCTAAGCCTGATGAGCTTTGGTTATTTTGTCCGCCGCCTAATGCTTGCTTTGCTAAACCCTCGACAATACTTGCTAAATTGGTCATGTGAAAACCTCTATAATTATATGTTGACTATAAAAATACTAACGTACTTCTAAAATACTGTATGTTACTTTTTGCTATTTATCTTACCAGCGGAATTTATTCCAATGCTCAGGGTTGGCCCAAAAACGTGAATTTAACCAATCAGGTACTTGCTTATAATTTAAAATATTAAATTGCCATACCATCAATTGTTCATCATCTAGAATTTGATTTAACATTTGCGTTAAACCTAATGCTCTTAACTGCTGAGCTTGTTTTTGATCTGCAATCACAATTAAACGTTTGGCCATTAAATCACGGAGCTTCACAATCAGTTGTGATTGCTGTTCATTGGGTAAATCAGAAACAGTTTGCTCATGCAAGACCACCACAGCCAAATCATAACGCTGTGTAAATGGCAGATTTAAAAAATCAGATGCGTTAAAATATTGCCAATTGATTGCTTCAGGCGAGTACACCGTAATATCTTGCCCAAGGCACAATGCAGTATGAATCGGCTGTTGTTGACGTAAATCGTCTAATAAAGACGTTAAAACATGTTGCTCAGCCATGCCTGCACCTTTTCAAATTTGAGAGAGAATTTATATGGAGTTTCAAGGCATTTGCCATAAAATGCATGCCGATTTAGCCAGTCTCAGTATAACAGATCAAGATACTGAACGAGCCAATGTTCAATACACGTTTATTCTCGATCAAGCTAAAATCGACTTACCGCTTACCATAGGTCAGCATATCGAAATTTCATGGACAGGCAAAATTTATTGCACGTCATGTGGTAAAAAAACACCCAAATCTTATGCACAAGGGCATTGTTTTCAATGTTTTAAAACCAAAGCCTCATGTGATATGTGTATTATGAAACCAGAAACTTGTCATTATCATTTAGGCACATGCCGTGAAGATGATTTTGCCAAGCGTATTTGTTTTCAGCCGCATATTGTTTACCTTGCCAATTCAAGCGCGTTAAAAGTTGGAATTACCCGTATTCATCAAATGCCAACCCGTTGGCTTGACCAAGGGGCAAGCCAAGCATTGCCAATTATGAAAGTCGGTTCACGGCGCTTATCCGGCCATTTAGAGGTCATGTTTGCTGAACAAGTTGCAGATAAAACAGATTGGCGTAAATTATTAAAAGGTGATGCCGAACCTATCGATTTAATTTCATTGCGTGATGAGCTTATTGATGAATTCTCAAGCCAAATTGAATTAATAGAAGATGAATTTTCCATGAACTTTGAATTTGATGAGCATGTTGAGCGCTTAGATCAAGCCAAAGTCCAAGAATTTGTTTATCCTGTTTCAAGCTATCCAAGCAAAATCAAATCACATAACCTCGAAAAAGCCTTGACCATTCAAGGTACATTACAAGGAATTAAAGGCCAATATCTCATCTTTGATACCGGCGTGATTAATATTCGTAAATATACAGGCTATGAATTAGTGATTCGGAATTAATGCCATAATTGCAGCCACAGGGTCATCTGTCTCACCTGAAATAAGACGTTTATGCATACTTAGATGTTGCATTTGCTGAATTTTAGCAGTTTCTTCGTGCATCAAATCTATGATGTGCTTTGCTAACTGCTCAGGTGTGGCTTGGTGCTGAACCAATTCCTGAATCACTTGTTTGCCTGCAATAATATTAGGTAAAGAAAAATAAGGAATCTTAATCATACTTTTAATGATGTAATAAGTTAGCCAATGGAGTTTATAAAAGGTCACCATAGGACGATGTAATAACATGGCTTCTAATGTGGCAGTCCCCGATGCTAAAGCCACAATATCACTTGCAGCCATTACTTGACGGCCGATTTTTGATTCTGTCTGCGTATTGTCAAGTAAATGCACTTTGTCTTGTAACGATGTCGGATAAGCCTGAAGTATTGTTTCAATTTGCTGATGTCTAGCTGCATTAATTGCAGGCACAATAAAGTCGTATTCATCTGAAGATTGGCATACACGCGTTGCTGCATCAAAAACCAAAGGTGCAAGACGTTCGACTTCACCACGGCGACTGCCCGGCAATAAAGCAATATATTTTTTATTTGGGTTCAATCCCAATGTCTGTTTGGCCTGTGCTAAGTCATGTTCTAATGGTAATTGCTTCGCCAATGGGTGTCCTACAAAAATTGCAGGCACATCAAATTGGCGATAAAAGTTTTTTTCAAAAGGAAATAAACACATCACAAGATCAATACTTTTCTTGATACCAAAGACACGTTTTTGCCGCCATGCCCATACCGATGGACTCACATATTGCACAGTTTGAATGGGCAGCTTCAGTTGTTTTATTTTTTTGGATAATCTTAAATTAAAATCAGGCGCATCAATACCAACAAAAACATCTACAGGCTGTTTTTGCCAACGCTCGACCAAACCATCTCGGACAGCAAATAAAGTTTTTAAATCTTTTAATACTTCAACAATCCCCATGACTGCCAAAGTTTCCATTTTATAAAAGCTTTCAAACCCCTCAGCAATCATTTGTGGGCCACCAATGCCTTCAAAATGTGCATGAATCCCTGCTGCTCGAAATTGTCTCATTAATTCGGCACCTAAGGTGTCCCCTGAAACTTCACCCACCACAATTCCGATTCTGATTACTTGGTCTGTCACGCCGTTATCCTGCATTCATGTTTGTCACATTATAGGACTTTTTAAGAATTGATAGATACTATTTCACATTCAGCAAGCTTGATTAGTTTCAAAAAAGATATTATGAATTAAATATTTATAATTTTTTTTTATGACGTCATTTAAAAAATTCATGCAAATATATGTTGCGATTATGTGTCTTTTCGTGAATCATACTGAGAATTGTTTACACTTACGCTATCGAGTGCATTACCATGCCATTCAAACGCTCTTCCCTCTCCCTTGCAATCATCAGTATCACTTTAATTTCGACAAGTTTTGCTCAACAAGCGATTGCTGCCGATGATGTTTTTCTTCCAACCATTACCGCACACTCGGATCAAACACAAAATCAAAGCAGTGAAGCCAGCAAGTCATATACAGTCAAAAAGAATGCTAGTGCCACAAAATTAAACATTAGCACCAAAGAAACACCGCAAACGGTGAATGTCGTTACGCGACAGCAAATGGATGATTTTAACTTAACCACAACACGTGATATTTTGAGCAACACGCCAGGTGTTACTGTCACGGGTCTCGAAACCAACCGTACCACCTATACCGCACGTGGCTTTGATATTTCGAATATTTTAGTGGATGGTGTCGGCGTTCCAACGGTCGATAGCTATAACTATAATAACTCTGACAATGATGGTTATTTTTATGACCGCATTGAAGTGATTAAAGGTGCCGATGCACTCACCAATTCACTTGGTGACCCAGGGGCAACCATTAACTATGTTCGAAAAAAGCCAACTCAGACATTTCAAGCCAATGCAGCTATAAGTTATGGTTCTTGGGATACACAGCGTTATGAAGCAGATATTGCAGGTCCATTGACCCAAGATGGTCGAGTACGTGGACGAATTACAGCTTATGAAAAAGCGGGAGACTCGTATTTAGATAAGTACTCTGAAGAAAAAAATGGTGTACAAGCCATTCTTGAAGCAGATCTTACCGATACAACTTTGGCATCTATCGGCTATTCACATACCAACCAGTTAACCAATGGCTCACAATGGGGTGCATTACCTTTGGTCAATCAAGCCGGCCAACAATTAAGTTATGCACGAAGCTATAACTATGCGCCGTCTTGGACCTATTATGATTGGACGATTGATAACTACTTTGCCACCATTGAACAAAAGTTAGGCGACAATTGGACAGCAAAATTACATTACAATGATACCCGCTCTGATTTAACCAACAAAATGTTAAATTTGTGGGGTACACCAAGTGCAACAGACAGCACATCAGGGATTAATCTGTATCCGAATATTTACAACCAAAAGTTTGCCAAACAAACTGCAGATGCCAATATTTCAGGCTCATTTCCTTTATTTGGTCAGCAACATGAAGCAAGCTTTGGTTATACGTGGTCAAAAAGTACCACGCGTAGTACATATGCAAGCGCATCTATTGGTTATACAACGGATCTTGCCAGTTGGTCACCTGCGGAACCAACATGGAACAGCATGACTGTGGTTCCAACAGAGCAATATACTATTCGCTCACTATATGGCTCAGCACGTATTCATCTGAATGATGACTTAAAAGTCATTTTAGGTGCCAACTACTCAGAAATTGATTTTAAAGACACTTATAAGAAAAATAAAACTTCACCATATGCAGGGATTACTTATAACTTCAACCCTACCTATACCGGTTATGTCAGTTATACCTCAATTTTCAGACCACAAACGGTGATTGATTTAGCCACCAAACAAGTGGCTGTGCCTGTTGAAGGTGAAAGTTATGAAACTGGTGTGAAGGGTACATGGCTCAATGACCGTATTACAGGTTCTTTATCTATCTTTAGAACAGAGCAAAGTAATTTTGCATTAAACCCTATCTTTATTGGCAATGGCTATTATTCATATTTAGGGACAGTCCGTTCTCAAGGGGTTGAACTTGGCTTAACAGGCAAAGTAACCGATGATTTAGATTTGATTTTTGGCTATACCAAATTCAGTTTAAAAGACACAAGCAATGGTATCAATCCTCGTCAATATAACCCAACCCAAACCTTTAATGTTTTAGCGACTTATCGTGTTCCACAGTGGCCAAAACTTAAAATTGGTGCAAGTGTTAGATGGCAAGATGACATCGCTGACCCAAGCACAAGTAATGGATATGGTTTGATTCAGCAAGATGCATATGCACTGTTTGGCTTAATGGCAAGTTATGACTTCAATAAATATGTTTCAGTGCAAGTCAATGGTAATAATTTGACCAATGAAAAATATTTAACTGGACTAAATGGTGGTCAAGGGTATTATGGCGCACCAGCCAACTATAGCGTTGCATTTCGCTTTAAATACTAAATAGAGATGACTTTTATGTACATGGATACCATCAAATACAGACTCAACATTTTTTCTCGTGTCGTGCTTTCGTGTGTCGGTGGTTATCTATGTACCATGTATTTTTCTTTGGTCTTGGCAAGTCTGTTCACTTCAGTCATGCCACGTGCTGAAGCAGTCTTTTTATCTGCATTTTTAGCTATCTTATTTTTCGTATTTTTTTTCATGACATCCTTCGCAATCCACTCATTTAAACATGTGATGGTGTTTGGGTTATCTACCACTGCGCTTTTTTATATTTTGTCATATATATTGGGCTAAATAAGTATGAATAAGTCAATCCGCCAATCAATGGCTTGGTTACACTCATGGACAGGATTGCTCTTAGGTTGGCTATTATTCGTTATTTTTGCATTAGGTTCATTATCTTATTACCGTCATACCATCACCACGTGGATGCAGCCTGAATTACAACAAATTCAAGTCAAACAAGAACAGGCTTTAGAGTCTGTTTTTCATTATTTAAGTCATGAAGCGCCTACTGCCAAGGGCTGGTATATTAATTTAGCCTCACAAGAGGCACCTAGCACGCGCGTCTATTGGCAAACTTCAGATGGCAATTATGTCAGTAAAGTACTTGACCCCAACAGTGGACAAGACATGCAATTATCACTCACTCAAGGGGGTGACTTTTTTTATAACTTTCATTTTCAATTGTTTGCAATTCCGATCACGATTGGACGACTGATTGTCTCTTTTGCTGCTTGTATCATGCTGATCGCTTTAATTTCAGGCATCATCACACATAAAAAAATATTTGCTGAATTCTTTACATTAAGAACATTTAAGTCCCAACGCTCATGGCTTGATTTTCATAACATGGTGTCTGTCATTGCATTGCCTTTTTTTCTGATGATTGCTTTTACAGGGCTGGCTATGTTCTTTTACTTGTATCTACCAACAAGCTTACAAAAGCTTTATCCTGAAAATCGCTTCGGTTTTTTTGATGAAATTCGCACAATACAAGCACAACATGTACAAAATAGCGAAGCCAAACCCAGTCCAATGCTTGATTTCACAACCATTCAACAACGCATTAAAACCTTATGGCCAACACAACCTGAAATTGACAGTGTGCAAGTTTTACAGCCTTTTACAGATCAAGCCAAAATTGTGCTCAGACAAAAAGAAGACCACTCCATCACACTCAATGCAGAACAACTGACTCTCTCATTGGTTACAGGTGAATTACTGTCCGACTCAAGAAATCAACACCCTGTTGCTAAGCTCTATGGTGGGATTTATGGTCTACATATGGCACCCTTTGCTACCCCTTTATTAAAACTAGCCTTCTTTTTTTCAGGTATTCTAGGCTGTTTAATGATTGCATCTGGCCTGTTGTTGTGGAGTGTTAAACGTCATATTCAAAACAAAACAGCGCGCTTTCATTTTGGTCATTACATCGTAGATCGTTGCAATGTCGCCACTTTTGTTGGCTTACCCACAGCAATCACAGGTTATTTATATACCAATCGGCTTTATACCTTGTCACATCAAAGTGCGCCAAACCAAGAAATTACAGTGTTTTTTCTCACATGGCTATTAATGCTTTGTCTCGCTTTGGTCACCCCAAAGCAGCGACTTTGGTCAGTACAACTAATTATTTTTATTGTGCTTGCAGGCTTATTGCCGCTGATCAGTAGCTACATATTATATCAAGGTCATTATATTCAAAAGATTAATGATTATTCCGCATATGCTGCATTCGATCTTTTTATTTGGTTATTTGCAGGGCTTGGTTTGTTTATTTGGAAAAATATTCACCCCATTCAAGCGCAAGTACAGAAAAAAATGCAAGCCAAATACCACCCAAAACAAGGTCAATCATCATGATGTATTTAGTGATTTTTAGCTTTATCTATAGTGGATTTTACATTTTATTTTTGCTGAGTGAGAAACGCAAAAAACAAACCGCTGTCTCGCGTTTCAAGTGGGTATTGCTACACCGACGAGCCTTAACAGTATTGGCCTATCTGCTTTTTGTTAGTGCAGGTGTGATGCTAATGTCATTACACAGCATGTCTGTTGGTTTTGTGAGTTGGTGGATTTTTTCAACCCCCTTGTTATTGCTTTTAATTTTAGGTCACTGTCACTTTAAATCAGATAAAAAGTAATGCTTGATTTTAATTATGATAACCATCTCATAATGAGTAGATCATATTAATTTTACAGTAATAGGTATTTTAGAATACACTACTCAATATTTTAAAATATTTAACTGATATTATTAAAATATATAATAAATTAAAGTAATATATTTAAAAATTTTATTTAAATTTATGTGAGCAATACATAAAAAACGAAGATAACTTTACATGTAATGAATGCCATCTCAAGTCATAGCACAGCTTAAAATTACAGCATTATTCTTAAAAACTAAATTACAGCGTACTTTGCCCAACCACTGCAATGTTTGATTTAGCAAAGTTTAAAGATGTAACATGAATACTTATTTAATTTTTAAATTAAAACATTAACTTATAATTTTTAATAAATATGGATTGCATTTTTATCATCATATATTTTTTATAACAACAGAATTAATCCATATTAGGGATTATAAGGCGCATTATATTAAATGGAAAATGGCTTAATAGGAAACACTAAATTCTAGTATATGTAAGTAATAAGTCTTATTTTAAATTTTACCAAAAGTTTTATAGTAGTTTAACTCTTTTTAAATAATGGTCTAACTTTTAAAAAACCACTAAAAAAATTTTTATATGATGCTTAAGGATAGCGTCATAGATCTCAAGCACCAATCACAGAATGATCTGTGACTGTAGCCATGTTCTTATACGGAGATTTAAAATGCAAGAATGGACTCAGACGCTAGGGACACTTCCCCTGCTGAGCATTGCAGCTGGAGCTATCGCGCTCATCTTATTTATGGTTATCAAGCTAAAATTACATGCTTTCTTGGTACTCATCCTTGTATCTTTACTCACTGCAATTGCCACAGGTATTCCGCTTGAAAATATTGCGAAGGTTTTGGTTACTAACTTTAGTACAACTCTTGGTCATGTAGCACTACTAGTCGGTCTTGGTGCGATGCTTGGTAGCTTGGTAGAGTCTAGCGGTGGCGCTCGAATCCTCGCTGATAAAATGGTCAGCATCTTTGGCGAAAAACGTGCACCTTTTGCTCTAGGTATTGCATCTTTAATTATGGGCTTTCCCATATTTTTTGATGCTGGTCTTATCGTCATGCTACCCATTGTATTTGCAGTTGCAAGACGCCTCGGTGGCAAAAATCTACTGCTTTATGGCTTAACTTCTGCTTCAGCACTTTCAGCCATGCACATCTTTTTACCCCCCCATCCAGGTCCTGTTACTGCAACAGCAACCTATGGTGCAAATCTTGGTATTGTGCTGATTCTCGGTTTAATTATTGCTCTTCCAACGTGGTATCTTTCAGGGTATCTATGGGCTAAATTCATTAATAAACGAATTCCCTTACCAGTACTTGCCCTCTTTGGCAGTCCTGACGATGATGTTGAACCCACCAATCCACCATCAGCAAGAACTGTCATCGGTATTATTGCCATTCCTCTGTTACTTATTTTTATGAATACAGGTCTGACTGCGCTGATCTCAGCAGGTGTTCTAAATGGTAATTATCTTTGGGTACGCGCGCTCATTCTAATCGGCACAAGCGAAATCGCTCTTCTGATTGCTCTTATTGTTGCTATGTTTGTACTTGGAACCCGTCGCGGTATCCATGGAAGAGTCCTTGATAAAATTGTTGATCGCTCGCTTGCTCCAATCTGTTCTGTCGTACTCATCACAGGTGCAGGTGGTATGTTTGGAGGAGTACTTCGTGCATCAGGTATTGGCGATGCACTTGCTGAAAGCCTAAACAGCCTTGGATTACCACTTATTTTTGCAGCATATCTGATTGCCGCTATTTTACGTGTTGCACAAGGCTCAGCAACCGTTGCGCTTGTCACAACCGCAGGTCTACTTGCTCCTGCTGTTGCTTCAGCTGGATTTTCACCGATGGCACTTGCATGTATGACCATCGCCACAGCCGCAGGATCGGTTTTTGCAGGTCACGTTAACGATGGTGGTTTTTGGCTCATGGGTCGTTTGATGGGTATGGATGTAAAAACCACTTTAAAAACTTGGACCATGCAGCAGTCTTTAGAATCAATTATAGGTTTTGCTATTACGCTTGTGATTTTCGCAATCATTTAAGGAGTTTTTATGTTCGATCTTAGCAACAAACTCGCACTTGTAACAGGCTCTTCCCGAGGCCTTGGTAATACTTTAGCCCGGGCACTTGCATCAGCTGGCGCACAAGTCATTTTACATGGGCGCGACTTGGCAGCACTTGATCGTGCTGCTGATGAGTGGGAAGTATCCTATGGTACACGCCCGCAGACTATTTTATTTGATGTGCAAAATGCCAAAAGTGTTGAAACTGCAATTCTTGAAATAATTGAGCGTTTTGGTACACCGGATATTCTCGTCAACAATGCTGGAATTCAGCGCCGCGCACCATTTGCAGAGTTCGAAGTTTCAGATTGGGATGACATTATCGCAACTAACCTATCTAGCGTTTTTTATGTATCGCGCTTTATCGCGCCTCATATGATCGCTCGTGGTTCGGGTAAGATTATTAATATTGCATCTGTACAATCCGCCTTGGGACGGCAAACCATTGCTCCATATACTGCAAGTAAAGGTGGTGTTGCCCTATTAACTCGAGGGATGACCGCCGATCTTGCACGTCATAACATTCAAGTCAACACACTGTCTCCGGGCTACTTTGCAACAGACATGAATAGCGCCCTCGTTGCTGATGAGCAATTTACAACATGGCTTGAACAAAGAACACCTGCTGGGCGTTGGGGGCGACCTGAAGAACTTGCTGGGGCTTTGGTATTTTTGGCATCGCCCGCAAGCGACTTTGTCACAGGACAAAATATTTTTGTAGATGGTGGTATGACAGCTGTTGTGTAATTAAAAACCTTGAATTGAACTCAGCTCCCATATGGGAGCTAGCGCAAAAGCCTTACTAAATCGAAATTATTCTTTTAACGCTTATTAATGTATTTCATGATTTAAAAGGATCTTTTAATTCTTTATCTCATATAGACTTAACCCTATAAAATATGTTTTTAAAGCTGCTATAAAAATAATATCTGATCATGATCAGATATTATTTTACATATTACAATGATAAATCGCTCTTTTCATCTTGGTTTATCTAACAAGCCTCCTCATTATTCAAACCAATTTTTTGCATAATCTGCGCTATAATCTGTTCAGGTGTGAGCGTCACATCAATAATCATCGCTTCACTCACATCAGGCTCTTCTAAGGTATCGAGTTGTGTTTGTAATAATGCTGGGTCAAAAAAATGGTCTTTTCTTTCAGCAAGTCGATGCTGTAATAACTCATACGAACCTTTCAAATAAACAAACTGCACATTGCCATCATGACCACGAAGAATATCGCGATAACTCCGTTTCAATGAAGAACAAGTAAAGACTGCCGTTTGCCCTATTGCTTGTTTGGCTTCGATGGCTTGGCGAATCGCTTGCAACCACGGAAAACGGTCTTCATCAGTTAAAGGAATGCCTTGACTCATTTTACGTTTATTCGCCATTGAATGAAGCGTATCGCCATCGATAAACTCACACGCCAAACACTCAGATAATAAACTACCAATTAAGGTTTTACCTGTTCCACAAACACCCATTGCAATAATAATCATAGCGATTCACCTCTGATTAGAATGCAGCGCTGTGAAAAAGATAGAGTAAATATAGAAAGACCACTTTGCAATGAAAGGTAAGTTATACTGATCTGTTTTAGTATTTTAGCAACAGCGAATTGCAGCAGAATAAAATTCACTGTTAAATAGACTGTGGACATTACAATCATGACACTTGAAGTCATAACCATAATTACCTTATTAATCAGTATTATAAACTCCCGAATAATCTCCATATGACACATCTCCTTGTCAAAATTTGATTTGGGCAAACCACCCAAATAAGTGCCTATAATCCGTAAAAACACTCAAGATCAAGACACTCAGTTTTATCCTTAAATAAGATCAATTTTTCTTGATCAGCAAATACAGCATTGAAAAGCGATTCAAACTTATCCTTATTTATTTGTTAATTGGCTGGCAATTTGAGCCAAACGCGTAATTTCAGCCCAATCTTGTGACACAACTGATTGCTTTGGTGTTAACCATGAACCTCCTACACAGACAACATTCGGCTGCGCTAAAAAATTTAAAGCTGTTTCTGCTGTAATACCACCCGTTGGACAAAAACGTAAGTTTGGAAATGGACCGTAAAATGCTTGAAGCATAGCCACACCGCCAGCTTGTTGAGCTGGAAAAAATTTCACAATGTCATAGCCAAGTTCAATCGCTTGAATTAAATCACTGGGTGTCATCACACCAGGTAACAACGGTAAGCCTGCATCTTGTGCAGCCAAATGTAAATCTTTGCTCAAACCAGGTGATACAGCAAATTGAGCCCCTGCCTTTTTGGCTTGGGCACATTGTTCTGGCTTGGTAATGGTGCCAACACCAACCACAATATCATCAGCCAATTGGCTTGCACGCTCAATGGCAGCAAGACCTGCAGCTGTGCGTAAAGTAATTTCAAGAACTTTTACACCACCTGTATGTAGCGCACGCGATACATGCTCTCCTTGTTCTGCTGTATCAAATGCGAGTACTGGAATGACAGGTCCTAATTGAACAATATCTGCAATTTTAATCATGACTAATCTCTCCTTGTTTTATGATTAAAGCCTAAATTTGAACATGTTAGCTAACAAGATCACCAAAAACAGAAGCCCCATGCTCAGCAGGTGCAGCTGCTGCACGGAATACACCAAATAATTCACGACCAAATCCAACTTCGTTTTCGGCTTGATGCATTGGCTGCGCAATAGGACGTGACTGCCACACTGACTCATCTAGCTCAATATCAAGTATCCCTGCTTCTGCATCAATCACCAACATATCACCTGTTTCAACTTTGGCAATTGGCCCATCGAGTAAAGCTTCAGGTGATAAATGAATGACCGCAGGCACTTTGCCTGATGCACCCGACATACGTCCATCTGTGACTAAAGCAACATGAAACCCTTGATCTTGTAATACACCAAGTACTGGCGTTAAACGATGTAGTTCTGGCATACCGTTGGCGCGCGCACCTTGAAAACGTACCACAGCAATAAAGTCTCGGTGTAATTCACCACGATCAAAAGCAGCTTGCACAGCTTCTTGCGAATCAAACACAATGGCAGGTGCTTTAACTTTACGATGTTCAGGTGCAACAGCAGAAATTTTAATGACAGCACGTCCTAAACGACCTTGCATTAAGCGTAAGCCACCATCTGGTTGAAATGGTGCATCCATGCTACGTAATACATTTTCATCAAGACTATGTTCAACTGCATCAACCCAAGTCAGCTTGCCATCAATTAGTTTTGGTTCTTTGGTGTAATGCTGTAAACCCTTTCCTGCAACCGTGATCACATCATTATGTAATAAACCTGCTTCAAGTAATGTGCGAATCAGAAAAGCGACGCCGCCTGCAGCCTGAAAATGGTTTACATCCGCCTTACCATTTGGGTATATTTTTGCAAGTAAAGGTACGACCGCAGATAACTCATCAAAGTCATCCCAATCAATTACAATGCCTGCAGCACGGGCAATCGCAATCAGATGTAACGTATGATTGGTTGAACCGCCTGTAGCGAGTAATGCCACAATGCCATTAATAATGGCTTTTTCATCAACAACATGACCTATTGGCGTATAGTTTCCACGTTCAACAGTTAAATCAAGAACACGTACCGCTGCTTCTTCGGTCAGTGCATCACGCAATGGCGTATGCGGATGAACAAATGCAGCACTTGGCAAATGTAAACCCATGATTTCCATGAGCATTTGATTGCTGTTTGCAGTACCATAGAATGTGCATGTACCTTGTCCATGATACGCTGCAGATTCAGCATCTAACAAAACATCTCGACCAACTTGCCCTGTTGCAAATTGTTGACGAATTTTAGCTTTATTATCATTCGATAAACCACTTGTCATTGGACCTGCAGGTACAAAAATCGTGGGTAAATATCCAAATTGTAAAGCACCAATCAATAACCCTGGCACAATTTTGTCACACACACCTAAGCATAATGCAGCATCAAACATATTATGAGACAGTGCAATTGCTGTACTCATGGCAATGGTTTCACGCGAAAATAATGAAAGTTCCATACCGGCATTACCTTGTGTAATACCATCACACATTGCAGGGACACCACCTGCAAATTGTGCAACACCACCATTTTTTCGCGCAGCTGTTTTAATTAAATCTGGAAAGGTTTTATACGGCGCATGTGCAGAAAGCATTTCATTATAAGAAGATACAATACCAATATTGGGCTCACGTCCAACTTTAATAATTAATTTTTCTGTATCTTCCATGCTGGCAAAACCATGCGCTAAGTTGGCACATGAAAGCGCACCACGCGCGGGAAATTTGCCTTGTGCCTGTTCAATACGCTTTAGATATGCAGCTCGGGTATTTTGACTACGTGCAATGACACGTTGGGTGACTTTTAATAATATTTGATTCGGCAAGTCCATGCTAGGCGCTCCTTTACAACCGGATAAGCTGGCAAACAAAGTATACTTAATTATTTCATAATCAATTGAAAAACATATATAAAATTGTTTGGGTAAAATAACATACATTTAATAAATGCAATTTTACTCGTTTAAGCATACACCTTAATGACACAAAAAAGTGAAGTTTTAGCTCATAAAATCATGCCACTTAATGCATATTATTTTAAACCTAACGTTAAAATACCTGTGAATAATCTCAACAGCAATACGACCAAAGTGATGGGTCATACTTTGCTTTTATTAAGGCTTATAGGGAAAATTCTTGAAAGTTTATAAGTGGCTTATATAGTAAATATTATTGATCTCGTCTGAACGATTTCAAACGAGATGTTCATGTGGCTTATTCATTAAAAATCATAACGAATATTTAAACTTAATGTTCGCGGTGCACCTGCAGTCAAGCCATTTACACCAATAATGGTCGATGGCACCCAATAGTTTTTATTCAATAGATTGTTAATTTCTGCACGATACGTCAGTTGCTGCTGTTGCCCCACTTTCACCTTATAACTCCCTCCCAAACTTAATGTGTTATAAGCTTTGGTTTGTAATGTATTGGTGGTATTCACATATTGTTGACCAATATAATTAAACGTGCTGTGCACCTCTAAGCCGGGAATATAGGCAATATTTTGTTCAAAACCAATATTGCCTTGAAAATGTGGTACTGCAGTGGGTTCATTGCCAATCACTGACGCAATGCCTTTAGTATATTCAGCATCAATCCATGCGCCACCAGCCAATAATTTAAGTCCATCAGTGACCCGATAAGAACCATTGGCTTCTAAACCTTGATAACGCACTAAACCGTCATTTACAAAATAATTTTGTGGATTGGCATACCCTGTACCACGTTCAATCCGAAATAGTGCTGAACTGACGGCCCAATCTTTATGCTCACTTTTCACCCCAATTTCATATTGCTTACTTTCAATAGGAGATAAGGTGGCATAAGCATTTTGATATGTACTTCCTACAGTTCCACCATCCTCTAATGACTCGACATAGCTCGCATAAAATGTGGTGTTTTTGGTGGGTGTGTATAACAACGCATAAGTTGGTGTCAGTGGTTTTTTATGATAGCTACTGACAATATTACCTGCGACATAATAGTTTTTATTGCTGTAATCAAAATGGCGTAGTCCCAATAACAAAGACCACTGATCAGACACACTTAAAGTATCACTAATGAATGCAGATCGTGTCCACCAATTTGAAATTCTAAAGCTGTCTCGTGGTGCGGTGCCTGTATAACTTAAACTCAGTGAGTCACCATATAAATTGCCACTTGGATATATTGCAGTTGGTGAATACACATAGTTTTGCCCACCTGTATTGGTACTTGGATTTAATGCAGGATTCCCAATATTCAAATCGCGTGTTAAACGCTGCCCATCTACACCAAGTACCACTTTATGCTTTAACCACCCCGTATTGAACTCACCCTCTAAATGCGATTGAGCTGAATCAAACACTAACGTTGGGCGATAAAAACGGCGAAATGCCACATTATAATCCCCAAATGCATTTCTTAAATAGATGGTCTCATCTGCTGACTCAATCTGTTTATAAGTGCGAGAATAACTCGCATCAAGACGCCAATTGTCATTAATGTTCCAATCTAACCCTGTAGATGCAGTCCATACTTTAGAATTGTAATATGCATCCTGATCATAAGCGGTTAAATTCTTACTTCCACTGATTGCACTCGGTAAACTTGTGCCTGAATAAGCATACGTTCCTGCCCCACTGATCGCAATATTGGTGATTCCACCTTTTAAATCACGCGTTTGATATAACCCATTAACATGCACTTTTAAGCGCGGGGTAATTTGTGCATCTAAATACAACGATGCTGCTTTACGGTTCACATCTGTACCATTAAAAGCTTCACCGTGTTCATTCACTGCATTGAATCGATAGCCATAACGGTCATCTTGTCCAACATGCCCACCCACATCAATATGTTGGCTAAAAATTCGATCAGAACTATAACCTGCATCAACCGATAAAACCTGTCCAGTGGTCGGCTTTTTAGAGATATAGTTAATGGTGCCACCGGGTGAGCCGACACCATATAAAAATCCTGTTGCACCTTTGAGTAGTTGCACTTGTTCAAACAACTCTAAAGGAAGCTCAACCCCATACATTTGAAATGGGTGGCCATCAATTTTATAGCCATTGACCAAGTCTAATGGTAACCCTCGAACACTCACAGCATAAGCATTTAAATTATAGGTATTGCCTGTTGCAATAACACCAGCTTCACCTTCAAATAGTTTTGCAATCGTGGTTGCTTGCTTATTTTCAATCTCCTTTGCTGTGACAGTCTCTGTTGAATAGGGTGTTTCTAAATTGCTGCGAGACCCCAATGTACCTGCAGCCACAACATTTTTCTTTTTCACATTGGCTGCGACTGTAAGCTTAAGTGTCTCGCCTGATGTGGCGGATGCCTGTTGCAATGATTCTTCAGTAGATTCAAAGCGTTTAGCATGTACTGTCTGAATGACATTTACCCCAATGACAGCATATAAAATGGCACGGGTGAATACATTCAACCGATATAAACGTGTCGGTGCCAATGGTCTATGTACGAACATGCGATCTCTTAAATAAGTCTAAAAACTGTCGCCATTTTTGATCACTTTTAAAGAAAACACTGTCATACAACATACACGTTTCAGCGTTTATTCAGCGATAGATAGAAAAAAATCTCATATCTCACCACGCATTAAGGCCCTGTTGCTGCAAATTTTTGGGTGCTTGACTGAATAAAGCGTTGCTCTGCCCATGCGCGTACATTAACTTGTTTTTTAATTAACTTACTGCTAAAAGCAACATCAGCACCTGACTGTAAATAAGTTAAATATTCTTCATCTAACAATGGTGAAAACAACACCCCTAAATCTTGATCTTTCAAATACTGTTGATATAACGCTAATGGGTAACCTGCGTTTTTTACAGCTTGCATGATGGCTTCTTCGCGATGACTTGGCTGTGCCACCCACTGTGTAGCTTGGGTTAAAACATCAACAATTTGCTGAGTCACTTGAGGGTCTTGGTCAATAAATTCTTGCCGTGCAATCAGTCCTGATTGTGCTGAACCTGCATGATTTGGCGTATTTTGGCTGCCAAAAGGTATATCAACCAATCCTTTATGCTGTAATGCTAAAATGGACATTAAGCCCCATCCTGCATCAATTTGTTTGGCCGCCAATGCTGCATTCATGGCAGATGAGTCTAGATTCACAATTTTAAAGTCTTTTTCAGAAAAACCTTGGCTATGCAAAAAACGATCAAAAGACAATTGCACAGCTGTGCCTTGCCAAATGGCAATACGTTTACCTTTTAACTGTTCTAAACGGGTATAATTTTGATGTGGGATAACCCCCAAATAAGCTTCAAAATGACGACCTGTTGCTGCCAATAAACGCGTATCTATGCCGTTGGCTTTACCAATAATGGCAGCCAAGTCACCGACAAATGCCAAGTCGGCTTGCTTATTGACTAAAGCTTCATTAATTGCAGGACCTGCTCCTTTGAAAAAACGCCATTCAACTTCAATATGCTGTGCTTTGAATTGTTTTTCAAAAAGACGGTTTAATAAAATATGGTCAACCACTAAATTCCCGCTGCTATTATTTTTACTTGCAGTTAAATCAGGTACAGCAATAATTATTTTATGAATTTTTTGTTGGCTACTGTTGGATGCAGCCTGACTATATTGCTGCTGTAAAAAAATAAAACCACCAAGTATCAACAATAAAGCAGGTAACCCCCACCAATATTTCTTATTTGCCGAATTTAACATCACTGACCCATCAAATCATTTCACTAAAGTGGGTCAAAATATCTCATCTCATTTATTTTTTCTGTTCGCAACTTGACTGTATTATGCTTTTTTTAGCACAACCAAATATGAATTAAAGATAACCCTCACAACGAGACATACTGTCTAGTTAAATAGACCAACATGAAAGCACGTTAATTATATAAGATATTGATTTTTAAAAACTATAAATCATTTAAGTAAACTTCATATTGAAAACAAACTTTATTCAACGCATTCAGCCAAAGCTTATAAATGAATCCAATTTGCTTATGTAATATTTGTATTTAAATTCACCTGACATTTTATTTATATTGAAGGCTCAAGCATTTAGAACTGTTCAATGAAGTGATCAGTGACTTTTTTTAATTTAAGTGAGGTTATTGATATGGTGATTGTTGAGTCTAAAAAGTTGAGTGCTTTATCTCATCATTACGATCTTGATGAGATGAGCAGTTATTTTTCATCTTCAGCCGATGTCTTGGAAGCCATTCGTATTCTCGAAAATTATCAATTGATTCAAGACTTAGAAGAACATGATAAGGCATTATTAATTAAACATATTAAAATCAAAAAGTATTACCATAACCAACTAATTTATAAACAAAATACCACCTGTCATGACATTAATTTAATTTTAGATGGCGTGTTAAAACTCGGTTGGACCACAAGTAGTGGTAAGTGCTTAACAGATGCTTTTTTACCTGCAGGCATGTTAATTAATATTGTACCCATATTTTCTAACCGCCCTTTTGTGCATGATTATTTTTCACAAGGCAGTACCGTTATTGCCAACATCCCTGCTGATATTTTTAAACGTGTCATTCAAAATAATGCCAAAGCCTTAACTCAACTGTTAAAACTGATTTGTGCACGTACACAAATTAATCGTGAAAAGCTGTTTTTTTATAGTACTGCCTCATTGCGTACACGTTTGGCAAAAGAATTATTGTTTTTAGTCGATTTTCATTCACAGCAAGACAATAATCAATTTTTAATTAAGCTCAAATTAAATCAAGAAAATTTTGCCGAATTACTTGGCACCACACGCCAAAGCATTAATAAAGAATTTGCTTGGTTTTCAGAGCATGAAATTTTAGAAGTGAAATATAATCAAATCTTAATTTTAAATTATGATGCACTCAACACCATTGCCCAAGGCGAAAACAGCTTATCAGCCACCAAGTTTTATTAGGCTTTAATTATCTATAATCTGAATAAAGATATGCTAAATCAAGCTAGTGTCTGTCGGCAAAACAACAGACCATACCCTTTGATTCGATAAAAATAGATCCATAACTTTTTATCGAATTGTTTCATCATGTCTCAAACTACAACACAACAGCCTAACATTTTATTGATTGTCGCAGATGATCTTGGTTTTTCAGATTTAGGCGCTTTTGGTGGTGAAATTAATACCCCAAACCTTGATGCATTGGCACAAGATGGTTTGCGTTTTACCAATTTCCATACCGCATCCACCTGCTCACCAACTCGCGCTATGCTGTTATCGGGCACCGACCATCATTTAGCCGGATTAGGTACGATGGCAGAAGCCATTACTCCTGAACTTGCAGATAAAGCAGGCTATGAAGGTGTATTAAATGACAAAGTTGCCGCATTGCCTGAGTTATTACATGATGCAGGGTATTACACCATTATGTCAGGTAAATGGCATTTGGGTTTAAAGCCTGAGTTTTTTCCTGCTCAGAAAGGTTTTGAACGTTCATTTGCCTTACTGCCAGGTGCCGCCAATCATTACTCGTTTGAAGCAGATATTGACGAAGAGAAAACCCCTAAACTGCTCAAGTCGACACGCGGTTTATATGCAGAGAATGATCAATTTATTCATAAGCTGCCAGATGACTTTTATTCTTCAGATTACTTTACAACACGGTTACTTGATTTTTTGCAAGATGATGAAACACGTCAAGATCGACCTTTTTTTGCTTACCTGCCTTTTTCTGCCCCGCATTGGCCATTACAAGCTCCGCAAGAAGATATTGATAAATACAAAGGACGCTATGATGGAGGCCCTGCTCAATTAAGAGAACAGCGTTTAGAAAAATTAAAACAATTCAAGTTGGTCGATGCAGACACCACCATTCACCCTGTATTAGCACGCACACCATTTTGGGACACTTTAACAACAGAAGAAAAAGCACATTCTGCACGTATCATGGAAGTTTATGCTGCCATGGTCGATCGGATGGATCAGAACGTTGGCCGTGTAATTACACATCTAAAAGATACAGGGCAATTCGATAATACCATTATTATTTTTCTGTCAGACAATGGTGCAGAAGGTGCACAACTAGAAGCACTGCCTGTCTTTGGTGGCAATCTTAAACAGGTTATTGAACAACACTATGATAATCGCTTGGAGAATATTGGACGCGGCAACTCTTATGTTTGGTATGGTGAACATTGGGCACAAGCTGCGACCGCGCCATCACGTTTATACAAAGCACATACCAGTGAAGGTGGAATTCGTACAGTCTCTTTTATTCATTCACCTTTATTTGCGCGTCAACAGCAAATTAGCCATGAATTTTTAACCGTGATGGATTTACTCCCCACCCTATTAGATTACATTCAAGTTGAACACCCAGGAGACCGTTATAAAGGTCGTTCATTGGTGCCTTTACGTGGACGTTCAATATTGCCATATTTACAACAACAACAAGAACATATCCATACTGAAAACCATATTACAGGATGGGAACTATTTGGACAAAAAGCACTACGCAAAGGTGATTGGAAAGCTCTATTTATTCCAGCACCAAATGGACCAAACCGTTGGCAGTTGTATGATTTAAGCCAAGACCATGGTGAAGTCCATGATTTAGCACAACAACATCCAGACAAGTTAAATGAGTTGTTAGATGATTGGGCAACTTATGTCAAAGACAACGGCGTTATTGAAAATGTGCCGCAAAAACGGCTATTGCATAATGACAGCTTGCCATCTTTTTATCATGACAATCAATAAAGATAAGCAATATAAAAAGCCACTGTATTTCAGTGGCTTTTTATTGACCTTCATTTCATTTGATTAGAAATTCTTATGAAAAGACAGTCCAAAATAGCGTTCATCATCACGTGGCACTTGACGAATAATACGATTGCCATTGGTGCTTAATAATGTGGCATATGATTTATCAAATACATTGCGTACATCAAGTGCAACACGCCAATCTGAGGCTTTATCATTCAATGCCAATGTTAAATTTACAATGCCATAAGATGGCTGAATGGTATTTTGGTTTTGGTCTAAACTAAATTGCACATCACTTTGCCACGCATATTGTGCAGCCAATTCAATCTGCCGATTGCTTGCAATCGGGAAATAACGATTAACTTGTGCATTAACTTTCCAATCAGGAGAAAATGGTAGAGTTTGACCATTTAACTGAGGACAAGATGTATCTGATGCAGGACAAGTAAAGGCATCAACACGTGCATGGGTATACGCTGCTGCAAAATTCAGTATCAGATTCTGATTCCATTTAAATGTACTGTCTAACTCTGCACCTCGAGTATTCACGCTGCCTGCATTAACCAAGCGCGTGATGGGAAAACCACTTGGGTCAAGTGTTCTAAAATTGGCTTGATAATTTTGATATTGAGTATTAAAAATAGCAAAATTGGCACGTAAACGATTGTCTAACCACTGTGTTTTTAAACCCAATTCATAAGCGTTCGCTGTTTCAGGATCAATCACAGGCGTGTCATTTTGTTGCATATTAAAATACACATTGTATGCAGGGCCTTTATAACCACGCGAATAGGTAAAATAGCTATGTATATTTGGTGTGATATCAAACTGAGGACCAATACGTCCAGATAGCCCTGTTTCATCTGTTGAGCCTGAACCTGTAAACCCAGATCGAATGGCATTTCTAATCCCTACACTGCTTGGCACAGTCGAAACTCGGGTATGGTCGTAAGACAATTGATCATGGGTCACACGTAGCCCTGTCACCCAACGCAACCGATCACTGATATGATACGTACCTTCGCCAAATACAGCATAGTTGGTACTGTCAGTATTATAAACTGCACGTCCTAAATCAATTTGATATGCTGATGTCGTGCTGTTATACCATCTTGACTGACGCTGATATGTTTCATCGTTTTTGTTTTTAGAAAAATATAAGCCTGCTACATAATCAATATGCTGAAAGCTAAGCGGTTTGATCCGAAGCTCTTGTGAAAATTGTTTGCTGTTTACAGTACCTAAATCAGCAATTGCTGCAAAATTAGGGGTGGCATTGGCAATTTGATCAGAGTCACCAATTTGGGTGTTTTTCCATTGCCGATAAGCTGTAATTGATGAAATTAAATGATTGCCTACCGTCCAATCGGCGGTTAATGCAAGACCGCGATTGGTGTCATCTGTTGATGCACTGACATTCTCACTCGTGGTACGGTTATGAATTGTTGCAACAATAGGCAGTAATGCAGCAGCATAATTAGCATCTGAATTTTTAACCACCACACCTGTCGGTGCAGTACCATCTTTATGTACATAATCAGCAGATAAGCCCACCACCAAATTGTCATTGGGGGTATAAACAAACTTGGTTCGAAAACCATAATTTTTATAACCATTAACCTCTTTTTGGGTGGTAATATTATCTACATTGCCATCATAACGACCAAGCAACGCTGAAACATTGGCAGTTAATCGGTTGTCAATTAATGTATTTGATGCACCCAATTTAATACGCTGCTCGCCATCATTGGTGGCATACAGATCAACATAGCCTGATGGGTAAGCTGTTGGATTTTTGGTCACAATATTGATTACCCCTGCTGAGGCATTTTTACCAAATAATGTACCTTGTGGACCGCGTAAAACCTCAATTCGGTTAATGTCTAATAAATCTAAAGTGGCTTGTCCAGGACGACTATAAACCACACCATCTACTACGGTAGATACCGATGGTTCGACCCCAGGCGATGTTGAAATTGTCCCAATGCCACGAATAAACAATGATGTATCTTTATTCGATGCGCCTGCTCTAAAATTTACTGTTGGAATGGTTGCCACAATGCTATCAATGGCATTTCTCTGCTGTTGCTCAAGCTGTTTACCATTAATCACTGAGACTGCTATAGGCACTGTTTGCAAAGATTGCTCACGGCGTGTGGCTGTCACCACGACCGTTTCTAATTT
Organism: Acinetobacter apis; assembly: GCF_900197575.1. GTDB lineage: Bacteria > Pseudomonadota > Gammaproteobacteria > Pseudomonadales > Moraxellaceae > Acinetobacter > Acinetobacter apis. The sequence goes on from NZ_FZLN01000001.1 coordinate 1,069,166, forward strand.
ACTGCTGTCTGCAATACTAGCAGTATGTTTTGGTGTAGTTGTTTCTGCTGCAAATGTCCCCGTACTCAGGAGCATGGCACTCAACACATACATTCCATGCCGCTGAAACGGTATCCAATACAATACACGGTGTTGACAAAATAATGGCATAGCTGTTTTTCCAAAATCCTATAGAATGAACGAGTTAAATTCCGTTTTAATGTTTAAGATAAGCGTAATGTGTGGTAGGCGTCCAAAACAGTTCCAGCTTTAACGTGCTGATGGCGTGCTGAACAAAAGTAGGATTCACCCATGGTTTTAGATCAAGAGGCTGACGAATTAAGCCTTGGCTATGTGCAAGTTTTATTTTTTCTTCGAGCTGACCTAGATAATAGGCATCAAACAAGGGGGAATATAAAAACTTTAAATTCACATTGTTTAATTCTTGCGCATAAACTGAGGCAGGATAACCAGATTGGGTAAAGAAAATTGCAATTTGTGGCACCTTATTTTTGTCTTCAGACAGCCATGCCAACCCTTTCACTACCTGATTAACCACACGTTGTGTTTCTTGTGGATGCTTTTGAATAAATGCTGTAGTGCCTAAAAAAATACCTTGAGATGCACCTGCACCATTGAGTTGACGTGTACTTAATGGCAATTGAACAATTTTACGATCACGTAATGCAAAAAAACGTGAACCGCCCCAAGAAGCATCAATTTTTTGTGCTGCCAATGCTGCATTCACGGCATTAAAATCTAAGTTGACTAAACGCACATCTTTGGTGGTCAAACCTTGGCTATGTAAAGCTGCAACAAATGACAATTCATCGGCTGTACCGCGCAATAAACCAACGCGCTGCCCTTTTAATCCCTGTAAATTATTTACCTTTACATCTTGTCGAACCACCAAATAATTGGTTAGACCCCGTGCAGTTGGCACCAATAATTGAGTATCTAAACCGCCTGCTTTACCAATGATGGGCGGTAAATCACCCAAAAATGCAAAATCAATTTGTTGATTGGCCAATGCCTCATTGATGGCAGGACCCGCGCCTTTAAAGAAATGCCATTCAACTTGAATATGTTCTTTCGCAAACTCCTGCTCAATCCAATGTTTGGTATACAGCACATCAACAACGCCACTGCCTGCATGTTTACTGCCTGTCGTTAAGTCAGGCGATGCAATACGAATGACTGACGGTGCTTGTGCATAAACATTTTGTAAAAATGCAGTCATCAACAAAGCAATCGATGTCTGCCAAACTTTTTTTTTCAACGATGAAACACGCATTATAAAATCCTTATGGATTACGCAGCAGGCGCTTGTTGTTGTGTATAGGGTTTAATTTGCTGACTACGTTCGCCATGTACACTCAGTGGCACTTCACCTTCGACTGTGACACGGTGCATCACCCGATGTGCATCTAAATAATCATTGACTGCCAAATGCTGCGTTGCGCGGTTGTCCCAAATGGCAATATCACCGACTTGCCATTTCCAGCGCACTGTATTTTCAGGTCGTGTGACATGATCTTGAAAAATTTCAAAGACTTTATTGGACTCTTTATTGGTTAAACCTACAAAACGTTTTAAAAATTGGCCCAAAACTAAGCTTTTACGACCAGTATCAGGATGCACGCGAACCACAGGATGTTCTGCTTCATAAATGGTAGAGGCAAACACGTTTTTGTATTTATCTAATGCTTCTTGATTGGCATTTGGAGTAAATCCGCCATAATCAAAATCATTACTATGAATCCCTTTAAGTGCTTCAGCCAAAGCTTGTAATGGCACAGGCAATTCTTCATAGGCCGTTTCTGTATTTGCCCATGTGGTATCACCACCTGTTTCAGGCACAATCACTGCTCTTAAAATGCTTAATTTAGGGTAACGGTCAATAAATGTAATATCTGTATGCCACACATTGGCTCGACCACCATGTTTTGAATTAAGCTCAAAAATATGTTTACTGTTCGATGCCACAGGTACAGTTGGATGTGACAATGGCTTGCCAAACAAAGTGGCAAACTGCTCTTGTTCTACTTGATTTAAATGATTTTGACCACGAAAAAAAATGACTTTATGTTCAAGTAACGCGTCATAAATGACTTTAAATATTTCAGGACTTAAATTACCTGACAGATGGACGCCTTTAATTTCTGCACCCACACGTTGGGTCAGTGGAGTCACAATAATTGTAGAATCTTGAATTTGATGATGAACTGAACTCATAAGATAGGTCTCTATAAAGAATCAGTTCATCATAGTCAGCATCGTGTCTATAACTCTGTCACTCAAATGACATCTAACTGCTTAAATTCAGAAAAATTAATCAGGTTTAGTGCTAATCATTTGATGCTTGTATTTCATCTTACTTTTTAGTTGAAAATAAGTGAGTTACTTGATTTATCAATGAAATATAGATCAGTTTAAAACCAAAAATTGCATATCAAAACGCTATGCAATTTTATCTTCAGTTAAAATATGAAAGACTTGCTCTTTTAACTGATGTAATTCAAAGCTTGAACGATTGCGCGGTCTTGCTAGATTTACATCAATAATCTGTTCAATCCGACCAGGTTTTGGTTTTAAAATCACCACGCGATCTGCCAAAGTGACTGCTTCTTCAACATCATGCGTAATAAATAAAGTGGTGATTTTTTGTTGGCTTTGTATGCGTAATAATTCATTTTGCATTTGGTGACGTGTCAAAGCATCAAGTGCACCAAATGGTTCATCAAGTAAAAAAATACGTGGCTGCGTCACTAAGCTTCGGGCAATGGCAACCCGCTGTGACATGCCACCAGAGAGCTGATGCGGGTAAGCTTTTTCAAAGCCATTTAAGCCAATCAAATCAATATAATGTTGAATGCGCTGTTTTTTTTGCTGTGCTGATAGTGGTTCATGCACTAAACCCAACTCAATATTTTGTGTCACATTCAGCCATGGAAACAAACGATGTTCTTGAAATACCACAGCACGATCTTGACCAATCCCTGTGATTAAACTGCCTGCAATCTTAATCTGACCGTCAAAATCTAAATCAAGTCCAGCCAATAGACGTAATAAAGTCGACTTACCACAGCCACTGCTGCCAACAATTGCAATAAACTCGCCTTCTATAATATCCAAATTAAAGTTTTCAATTACTTTGACCGGCTTTTGATCCACCACAAAAGTTTTATGGACTTGATTAAATTGAACCAATGGTTTGGCATGCTGTGGTGTTGATGTGCTGATACTCATGATGATCCCTCTGTGTTTCGCCAAGCCGTGACACGATGTTCTAAGGTTTTACCGAGCCAAAATAAAAGTGCGCCAAGGACTGCAACCAACATGGTGGCAGCAATCACGCGATCCATTTCAAAGTTTTGCTGTGCTGCCATCATATAACTGCCAATACCTACACCTGAACCCATTAAGTATTCCGCACCAAAGGATGCCATCCATGAATAAAGCAGTGCCAAACGGAACCCTGCAAAAATTGACGGGGTAATACTTGGTAATATTAAAACGCGTAATCGCTGTAGTACGCTTAATCGTAAAATAAGCGCAGCCTCATACAAGTTATGTGGTACATTTGACACGCCTTTCCAAGTTGCAATACACATCGGAAAAAATGTTGCGATTGAAATAAATACAATTTTGGATAAATCTGCTAGACCAAACCATGCTGTGATCAATGGGATCCATGCAAAAATAGCAATTAAACGCAGTGTATTTAATGTTGGTGCAAAAACATCTTCTAAAGGCTTAAACATGCCAAGCAGTAATCCGGTGAACAAACCAATGCTGCCGCCCAAAAGTAACCCCAACAGTGCGCGCCATAGGCTATAGAACATGGCATCTAACAATGAATGATCTGACATGCCTGCACTCAATGCCGACCACACTGCCAAAGGTGATGGTAAAACTTGTTCAGCCACCCAATGAAACCCTGTTGAGGTAAACCACAACAAGAGTAAAGTTACAGGGATCACCCAAGGTGTCACAGATTGCCACTTTTGTTTTTTTTGCGCATGATGAGCAGATAATGTGGCATGTGGCCAAAATATAAATCGCTGTTCAATACTTTGAAAGATTCGATCGAGCAAAAGTCCAACAAGGGCAATTAATGCAATAGCGACAAACACAATATCCAATTGAAATAACTGTCGCCCAGTTACCATTAAATAACCAATTCCTTCAGATGATGCCAACAATTCAACAGCAATTAATGTGGTCCACCCTGCTGCCAATGCCAACCGAAAACCGATAAAAAAATGAGGCAATGCCGAAGGCAGAATTAATTTAAACAATAGATCCTGTTTACCCAGTTGTAATACCTGCGCCATTTCTTTAAGTCGGGGCTGAATATCTCGTACCCCTGTTTGGGTATGTAAAGTAATGGGAATCAAAGTGGCTTTAAAAATTAAGAATACTTTTAATGCATTTTCAATTCCCAGCCAAATCATCAGTAATGGTAACCATGCTAAAGTCGGCACAATTGCTAATGCATAAAATATAGAAGATAAATACCGCTCTGCTGTTGGGCTATAACCCAACAAAAAACCAAAGGCAATACCGCCAACCACACCAAGAGCCAACCCCTGAAACAAACGCCCTAAACTGATTGCCAATTGCTGAAATAAGTCTTCGCCTGCTAAGTTTAAAAAGGTATGCCATGTGGCTTGAGGTGTTGGTAAAATTTGTGCAGGCATCCATTGATGGTTGGATGCCAACCACCATAATAAAAACAAACTGACAGGAACTAACAAACGAACAGCGATCCAATTAATAGACCAAAATAAATCGCTTAACCAAATGGGTGATTTTTTTTCTATTGATAATTCATCTGTTTGCTTATTAATTAAATATTTCATATTCTCAAACGCCAAAAATAGAATAAGAAACATTAAAAAGATTGTGTTTAATCACGATAAACATCACTTATTCAATGCATCTGAATACTCATGTCCTAAATATATACCAATGCTGCATTTAAAGGTTGCACGGCATTGACATCACATGCATTGAGCATACGTGGCTGTTTATGCAAATAATGTTATTAAAAAGACAGTTTTTAGCTTTATTCTTGATGTGTAAATCTTATTTTTAGATGAATGTGTTTAGTACACGCAATCAAAATACGGCATTTCATTTATGCTTTAGAGATAGATTAATACATCGACAAGATTGAAAAAGCATCAATAAAAAAAGCATAAGCGTAATAAACGCTTATGCTTTTTTTATTTTATGACAAGTATTTCATTTATTTTTTTGCGGTACATGTTGTCTGTTATGCGATATTGATGAAATCGTAGACCAAGCAATAAAAAATATTCCAATGAGTCCTGTGATAATCTCTGAAATATGCAAGCCTGTCCCACCAGAAATCATAATAAATGCCAATGCACCAATGGCATAATGAGCGCCATGTTCTAAGTAGATATAAGCATCTAATGTACCTTTCTCAACCAAATACACTGTCAGTGAACGAACGAACATTGCGCCAATGGCTAAACCAATCATAATGGTTACTACATCACTCGTAATAGCAAATGCACCGAGTACACCATCAAAACTAAAAGATGCATCTAATATTTCTAGGTATAAAAAGCCACTCATACCACCTTTGACAAAAGTTTTTCCTAATTCAACATTATTGTTTTTATCTGAATTGCCTTCTAACAGTGAGCCAATAACCTGTACACCCACATACACCATAATGCCCCATAAACCTGCCATAGTGACACTATGATGAGATGCGCCTGTCACATATTCACTCATAATCATTAAACAAGAAATGGCAACAAAAATTGAAATAGCAGGTGCACGACCTAAAGCAGACAGATGAGATTCAATCCATTTAAACCAATGGGTTTCTTTATTATTATCAAAAATAAAGTTAAGAAAAACAAGCAATAAGAACATACCACCAAAAGATACAATCTCAGCATGGTGAAGCGTCAATTGTTTGGCATATTCTGCAGGATTGCTAATGGCAAGATTGGCAACATCAACCATTGTCATATTTGCAGTGAAACCTACAATTAACAATGGAAACACCAATCTCATTCCAAACACGGCAACCAACATACCAACAGTTAAGAATAAATTTTTCCAAAAAGGATTCCAGTGTTTTAAAACTGATGCATTGACTACAGCGTTATCGAAAGATAAAGACACTTCCATGACTGCAAGTAATAGGGTCACAGCAAGTACTTTAGACATGTTGGCTAAACCAGCATTTGGACCATGGGTATAGCCCCAGTATGCTGAAAGCACAAGACATATGAGTGTGAAGATGATAGAGAATCTGAAATGTTTTAACATTGTAGAATCCTTTAGCCAGCAGCATAAAGCCAATGATCTACCTTTCTTGCTAGCTAAATATACTGAGAAAGATAAATCAAAGGTCTTGCCAACAAAAGAATTTTGGTCTTTGCTATGATGGCCATGTTTAAAAAAACAAGTATGTTGACCATCACCCGTTTACTTAATGTAAACAGAGGCTACTCCCCAATGAAGTATGTTTATTATAGTAACTTTATGATGAGTGTCAAAATTTTATTGCTTAAAATCTAAGTTTACCCCAGCTCAACACAAAATAAATAACAATTAAGTACCTGATTTTTATTTATAAAATTTAATATATTTTTCATTTTATTTTTCATGATGGTGAACTGAAATTGTAATATAGCTTCGTTACAATCAGATCAGATATTTTACAAATGAATAAAATACAGTTGCAACATGAATGAATTTTAGACACATTCTCATCATGTCAAAATTAATTCATCAATTTCAAACGAAAACATGTCACTGAGCACCTACTATGGTTTAGACTAAAGATTAGATCTTCTATATACAATTCGCAGTATGATAGAGTTTGTTATACACATGAGCTAAACAGTTCACCTTTTAATCCGCAATCAGTGACGACAATGAATAATTCACACACTAATACAACGACCTCTAATGATATTGACGATGTCAATATCAGCAGTATGCAACCACTTATTACGCCAGCTCAACTCAAAGCGGAACTGCCTTTATCAGCGCAAGCATATCAAACTGTACTTAAAGGCCGTGAAAGTGTGCGTAAAATTTTAGATGGTGAAGACAAACGCCTATTTGTTGTGATTGGCCCATGTTCCATTCATGACCCAAAAGCCGCACATGAATATGCAGACCGTTTAAAAGCATTAAGCGAAAAAGTGCAAGATACATTGTATATTGTCATGCGTGTTTATTTTGAAAAACCAAGAACAACAGTAGGTTGGAAAGGTTTAATTAATGACCCTGATATGGATGACTCATTTGATATTGAAAAGGGTCTACGCATTGGACGTCAATTGCTTTTAAGCTTAAATGAAAAAGGCTTGCCTTGTGCCACAGAAGCCCTCGATCCAAACTCGCCACAATATTTACAAGATTTAATTTCTTGGTCTGCAATTGGTGCGCGTACCACAGAAAGCCAAACTCACCGTGAAATGTCATCAGGCTTATCATCCCCTGTTGGCTTTAAAAATGGTACAGATGGTGGTTTTTCAGTTGCCATCAATGCCATGCAAGCTGTGCAACATGGGCATAACTTTTTAGGTTTAAATAACGAAGGTCAAGTGTCTATTATCCGTACCCGTGGTAACCAATATGGGCATGTGGTATTACGTGGTGGTAATGGAAAACCGAATTATGATGCAACGTCTGTTGCTCAAGCAGAAGATGCATTGATCAAAGCAAAAGTAAGCCAAAATATCATGGTAGATGCAAGCCATGCCAACTCAAACAAAGACCCATACTTACAACCATTGGTCTTAAAAAATGTAACTGAGCAAATTTTAAATGGCAATAAATCCATTGTTGGTTTAATGGTTGAGAGTCATTTGAAAGGCGGTCGACAAAACATTCCTGAAAACCTGTGTGATTTAGAATATGGTCAATCAGTTACTGATGGCTGTATTGATTGGGAAACCACAGAAAACGTGTTGCTTGAAATGCATGAAGCACTAAAAGATGTATTACCGCATCGTTAATTTTATAACTCGCCATCGTTGATGGCGTTTTTTTTATGACTCAATAATATGAATTTAGAACAAGTACTGAGCCAAACGCCTCATTTTCAATATATCCATGAGCGACTATTTACATCAGGGCAACCAAGTGCCATCCAATTACAACACATTAAAGAATATGGTATCAGCACTGTTATTAACATTGCACTAAGTACCTCGCCTGACCACTTAGCACATGAAGATCAAATTTGTTTAGACTTGGGGTTAAATTATATTCAACTGCCTATCCTTTGGGATATGCCAAACCCAGAACAAGCTATTTTTGCATTAGATACAATTAATTTTTTAGTCCAAGAACAATTGGTATGGATTCACTGTTCAGATAACTACCGTGTAAGTGTACTCATGTACTTATACCGAAAGTTTTATATGAACATTGAACAAGATATTGCCCATGAACAACTTGAACAAGTGTGGCAACCCAATGACACATGGACAGGACTCATGCACAGCGTTGCTTTGCAGCTTCAAGGCCGTAAAGCAACACATGAATTACAACAGTCCATGATCCAACATAACGACTCATATTAATCTTGATAAATTAACACGCTTGCTGTTGCCAAGATCCCCTCTTGGCGACCTGTAAAACCAAGTTTCTCTGTGGTGGTCGCTTTTACGCTAATGTCTGCCACATCAACATTTAAAACAGCAGCAATACTCTCTCGCATAGCAAGATTATGCTTAGCAAGCTTAGGCTGTTCACATGCTACAGTAATATCTGCATTCACCAGTTGATAACCACGTGCTTGAATTAATGCATAGACGTTTTGCAATAGCACACGACTATCTGCACCTTTGTAAGCAGGATCTGTATCAGGAAAATGCTGTCCAATATCACCCAGTGCCAATGCACCTAGCAAAGCATCACTTAATGCATGTAGTACCACGTCACCATCTGAATGGGCTTTTAAGCCTTGATGATGTGGAATCTGAATACCTGCTAGGGTAACAAATTCACCTGCTTCAAATGCATGAACATCCAAGCCTTGACCAATTCTATATTTTGCAACCAATGTAAAACTTCCTTAGAAATAAAATGATTCTTGTACTTTTGATAGAGGTTTCGCTATATTAGCATCAGCATCACATTATCAAAGTATAAGCGATCATGTTGTCTCTTTTGTATTCTCAATTTAAAAAACCTTTTTATATTTTGCTAATCAATATGCTATTTATGTCGATTGCGCAAGCCAGTCTGCTATGCCAGCCTAAAGCATTTAGCAAGAAGAACCATGCTCTCGTCTGTAAAAATAGCTTTAATATAGAGCGTGCTACTTTTTCTCAGGTCTTTAACAATGTTGTATTAATGACCAATGCCCCACTCACGGTATTGCAAGCCACTCAGCACATGTGGCAAGAGCGCATTTATGCTTGTAAAAATAAAGCTTGCGTCCAACAAGAGTTTAATTTAAGAACCGATGAGCTCAATGCATTAGCTTCGTTAAATCAAAGTTTAACCAAGCATTTTATTAAATATAAACAAGGTGTGGTTGCCAAACCACATACATTGATTCAAATTCATCAGTTAGACAAAAATAAAATTAAAATTGAAGGCGTGGCTTATCAAAACCTGAACCAGCATGCAGGACATCATACATTTTTGGCATACAGTCCAAGTGGTCAGCAAATTGAAATTCTAAATAACGAAGATAACTGTAAATATCGTTTTCAAATTGAAAAAGCCATACTCAGCATTGCTTCTGAACAAAAGCAATGCCAACAATTTGCAGGAATATACCGTTTATATGATTGATGCTGCATCGTCTTGGGTGTTTAAACGCGCAGTGAGTACCAAATGTGCAAAGTTTAAATCTTCAGGATAAGTAATTTTAATATTGTCTGAACGGCCTGTAACCACATGTACACTGTGTCCTGCAAATTCAAGCGCACTCGCTTCATCAGTAATCTCAGCGCCTGATGCCAAAGCTGCCTCTAATGCAGCCACCAATTGACCAATTTGTGCAACTTGCGGGGTTTGTGCTTGCCATAATTGGCGACGATCGACCGTTTGTTCAATCACATGCTCGGATACACGCTTTAACGTGTCACGCACAGGAATGGCCAAAATAGCTGCAGACTGCTGTACAAGAGCTGTTTCGACTAAATTGAATAAACAAGCCTCACTGACACATGGTCGTGCTGCATCGTGTACCAACACCCAATCATCATCATCTGCCATGCCTTTTAAAACATAAAGTGCATTTAACACCGAGTGCACACGCTCTTGCCCACCTTCGCAAAAAAACAACTGTTTTTGATGCTGAAATTTAATGCGGTGGATAGCATGGTCATTGGCATGAATTGCCAACACACAACCTGCTAATGGCAATTGAAATAATGCATTCACACTATGTTCAATCACTGTTTGATGTTGAATGATCTGATATTGTTTCAATTCTGTAGGAGAAAACCGACGTCCTGAACCTGCTGCTGGCATCACAGCCCAAATCTTATGGGAGGTTTGAACCTTCTTCTTCTTCTTCATATTTACCGTCTGTGCTGCCTGTTGGGATGTTGCTTTCTTTAAACTGTGCAGGCGTAAGCGTGCTCATTTGAATAAATGTTTCATTGGGCTTAATTAAGCCTAAATCTAAACGGGCATGTTCTTCAACTGCTTCTGCGCCATTTTTTAAATCATAGACTTCTGCGCCTAAAATTCGGTTTCTTTCTTTTAAATCTCGATTACTGTCTGATTGTTGTTGTATTTGTTGCATCAGTCTTAGATGATCATAATAACCACCTTCTCCAAACCAGTACATATACTGAAAGCCTGCTATCAAAATGATAGCAAGCCCCAATATGAGTCGACTTGAAAAAGAGTCAAATGTCTCTTTAAAATAAGTCACCATGAATTTAGTTTAGACCTTTAAACTCAGCACGTCCGCGATACACAGCTTTTGTGATCTCTTCAATACGTAGTAATTGGTTGTATTTTGCAACACGGTCAGAGCGTGACAATGAACCTGTTTTGATTTGACCTGCAGCAGTACCTACAGCAAGATCTGCAATCGTTGAGTCTTCAGTTTCACCTGAACGATGTGAAATCACAGTGGTATAACCGTTTTGTTTTGCCAAATAAATCGCATCTAGCGTTTCAGTCAACGTGCCAATTTGGTTATATTTGATTAAGATTGAGTTACCTACTTTCTCATCAATACCACGCTGTAAGATTTTTGGATTAGTTACAAATAAATCATCACCAACCAATTGGATCTTATCGCCTAGAATTGAAGTTAAATAAGACCAACCTTCCCAATCTGACTCATCCAAACCATCTTCAATAGAAATAATCGGATACTGTTTTGCAAGACCTGCTAAATAATCTGCAAATTGATTGCTTGTGAATGCTTTATTGCCTTCACCTGCCAAAACATATTGACCATTGCTATAAAACTCAGATGCAGCACAATCTAATGCAAGCATAATATCTGAACCTGCTTTATAGCCAGTTTGTTCAATTGCTTCTAAAATAACAGTAATCGCTTCTTCATTTGAGCGTAAATTTGGTGCAAAACCGCCTTCATCGCCCACTGCTGTATTTAAGCCTTTTTTCTTTAACACTGACTTTAAAGCGTGGAATGTTTCAGCACCCGCACGTAAGCTTTCAGCAAATGATGTAAAGCCGACAGGCTCAATCATAAACTCTTGAATATCAACAGTATTGTCTGCATGCGCACCACCGTTGATGATGTTCATCATTGGTACAGGCATAGACAAAGTTTTTTGACCACGTAAGTCCGCAATATATTGGAATAACGGTGTTTTCTGTTCTTCAGCAGCAGCACGTGCAGCAGCCAATGAAACAGCAAGTGTTGCATTTGCCCCAAGCTTGGCTTTATTTTCAGTGCCATCTAATGCAATCATGGCATCATCAAGTGCTTTTTGCTCAAACACATTATGACCCACCAACGCTTGTTTGATGGCAGTGTTTACATTTTCAACTGCTTGACGAACACCTTTACCTAAATAACGTGATTTATCGCCATCACGTAGTTCCAATGCTTCACGCGAGCCTGTAGATGCGCCTGATGGTGCACATGCACGGCCAACTACACCTGATGCTAAAACCACATCTGCTTCAATCGTAGGGTTACCGCGTGAATCTAAGATTTCACGTGCATGAATATTAACGATTTGGCTCATAAAAACTCCTGTGTATTATTATGCTAATGCAGTCTGTGCATTAGTGCGTGTCTAGTTTATTAAATCCCTTTACAAGCGTATCTAGTTCTTTAGTCTGTGCTAAAAATGGTTCGAGTTGAGACAGCCTTAGTGCACATGGTCCATCACATTTTGCTTGATCTGGATTTGGATGTGCTTCTAAAAATAATCCTGCTAAACCGGTTGCCATTCCTGCACGTGCCAAGGTTGTGATTTGTGCACGGCGTCCACCTGCCGAGTCTGCACGACCACCTGGCTTTTGTAATGCATGTGTGACATCAAAGATGATAGGAACATCCATGGCTTTCATGGTGTCAAAGCCAAGCATATCCACCACCAAATTATTATAACCAAATGCTGAACCACGCTCACAAAGAATCAGCTTATCATTACCTGCTTCTAAACACTTTTGCAAGATATGCTGCATCTCTTGTGGCGCTAAAAACTGTGCTTTTTTAATGTTCACCACAGCACCTGTTCTTGCAATGGCTTCCACTAAATCAGTTTGACGGCTAAGAAAAGCCGGCAACTGAACCACATCAGCCACTTCAGCCACAAGTGCAGCTTGATGTGGCTCATGAACATCAGTAATGATTGGAATGTTCAACTGTTTTTTCAGCTCACCAAGCCACTCCACACCTTTTTCAAGCCCTGGACCACGATAAGAATGCAAACTTGAACGATTGGCCTTATCAAAGCTGGCTTTAAAAACATAAGGAATGTCTAAACGCTTACAAATTTCAATGTATGACTCTGCAATCTCAAATGCAAGATCTTTTGATTCAAGCACATTCATACCACCAAAGAGTACAAATGGTAAATCGTTTGCAACGCGAATATCATCGCCAATTTGAACAACGCTTTGTGGTGTTAACTGAGACATATGAACTTCCTAAAATATCATTATTTGGTGTTTTGGTATTGTTTTTTAGCCGCTTCGATAAAGCGTGCAAACAGCGGATGTCCATCACGTGGCGAGCTGGTAAATTCTGGATGGAATTGTACCGCAATAAACCATGGGTGATTTGGAATCTCAATGGTTTCAACCAAATGTTGGTCTGCAGAATAACCTGACACCACCATGCCTGCTTCTGCAAGTGGTTCAATGAAACGGTCATTCATTTCATAGCGGTGACGATGACGCTCTGTAATTTCAGCCTTACCATAGACTTCACGAGTTTTTGTACCAGCAACCAATTCAGATTTCTGTGCACCCAAACGCATTGTACCGCCCAAATCTGACTCAGCATGACGTTGCTGTAACTCACCACGCTCATCCATCCATTCGGTAATTAAACCAATTAAAGGATATTTGGTTGAACGATTGAATTCTGTTGAGCTTGCCTCTGGCATACCTGCAACATTACGTGCATATTCAATCACTGCAAGTTGCATACCTAAACAAATCCCTAAAAACGGAATACCTTGTTCACGTGCATAACGAATGGCTGCCATTTTGCCTTCTGTACCACGCTCACCAAAACCACCTGGCACTAAAATCGCATCAGCAGTAGATAGCACTGAGATATCTTGTGACTCTAAGCCTTCGGCATCCACATAGTCAATTTGGACTTTGACACGGTTTTGAATACCTGCATGCAATAATGCTTCATTCACTGACTTATATGCATCTGGCAATTCAATATATTTACCCACCATAGCAACACGTACTGTGTACTCTGGGTTAAATAATGCTTCACATACCTGATCCCAATCAGACAAGTCGGCTTCAGGTAAATCATGAAATCCAAAACGTTCACAGATGAGATCATCAACGTTTTGCTCAGAAAAATTACGTGGAATTTGATAAATCGTTTTGGCATCTTTACAAACAATCACTGCGCGTGCTTGTACATTGGTAAATAATGCAATTTTACGTGTTGTGTCAGCATCGACATCATGTTCAGTACGACAAATTAAAATGTCTGGCTGAATACCAATTGACAATAACTCTTTTACCGAGTGCTGTGTTGGCTTGGTTTTTAATTCAGCTGCTGAACGAACATATGGCAAGAGGGTCAAATGCATGAGCATGCTGTGCTTATCGCCTAGCTCAACCATCAATTGACGAACAGATTCCATAAAAGGAAGTGATTCAATGTCACCTACTGTGCCACCAATTTCAACAATCGCAACATCATAGCCTTCGCCTGCACGAAGTACGCGTGCTTTGATGTTGTCAGTAATATGTGGAATCACTTGAACTGTGCCGCCCAAATAATCACCACGGCGTTCTTTATTTAAAACATCTTGGTAAACACGACCACTTGTAAAGTTATTTAACTTGGTCATTTTTGCACGGCGCAAAAAGCGCTCATAGTAACCCAAATCAAGGTCAGTCTCAGCACCGTCTTCAGTGACAAATACTTCACCGTGCTGAAATGGGCTCATTGTCCCTGGATCGACATTAATGTATGGATCCATTTTAACCATGGTGACACTTAAACCACGTGCCTCTAAAAGTGCAGCAACAGAAGCAGCAGAAATACCTTTACCTAGTGATGATACAACACCACCCGTAACGAAAATAAAATGGGTCATTGAGTTTCTCGTACAATCAAGCCTAAATAGGCATGCAATGTTTTGAAATTTTACTTTACTCTGCCACTAGAAAGCAAAGTCATTCCGCATGTATTCACACAACAACTAACAGTTGTATATTTTATCACCAAATTAATTTAATTTGAATGTGACAATGCCATATTTGCAAGTGCTATTTTGCTGTTATACTGCATCTGTCATCCATTCAATTAACTTGTATAATATGAACAAAAAGCTTTTTATATGTAGTGCCATCATGATTGGCTTGATCGTTACTGCATGCTCGAAAAAAGAAGAACAACCAAACAATAATCAAGCTAGCGAGCAAACGCCTACACAACAACCTGCATCTGAGCAATTTCATTCACTGAGTAAAGCAGAAGCATCTGCGGTGATGGCTGAAGGTTCAGCAACGGCTTCAACACCTGCATCTGAACCACACGCAAAGCATCATAAAGACCATAAAAACGCTGAGGAGACAAAAACAGCTCAAGCATTGCCTGATGAACATCGAGAAACAACACATACTACTACGACAATTCATCGCGAATATAAAGAACCAACCGCTCAAGCTGATAAACCTGCGGTTCAGCCGGTTAAAGCACAAACTGCATCTACTGATGCAAAACCGAAATACAGTGGTGAAGGTAAATCATCTAAAGCCAATTTAACAGAAGATGATGCTGTTGAAGCAGCAATGTCTGCAGCGAAGCCTGCGCTATAACATCTCTATACATTCAGGTCACCAATCAAACATCATTCACTTAAATGATGTTTGACCTGAGTGTTTTCATGATACTGAATTCCACTCTTTAATTATTTTTGAAATGAATTCAAATATTTGACTATATCTATCATTCCATTCATAAGAACAGTTTACGCGAAAATGCGACTGTTTAGCGGTATGCTTTTGAAATAATATGCTTGGTGTAATCACAATGTCATGCATTAACAACGTTTCATAAAGCGCGGTACTGTCAATATGCTTTGGCAATTCAATCCATAAAAAATAGCCACTTGAATAATAAAAAATATGACAGCTTTCGGGCAAGATGGCTTTAATGTTCTGATAGAAGCTTTGCTTACGCTTTGCCAATTGGCTACGTATTTGCCGTAAGTGTTTTTCATAATGCAAAGTTGCGGTAAATTCTGCCAATGCATATTGCAACATTGGATTAACCGACAACGAGCTCATTAATTGCTGGTGCTGAATTTTGTCAGAAAACTGCCCTGCACGTACCCAACCAATTCGAGCCCCTGCTCCCAATACTTTTGAAAACGACGAACAATGTAATACCCACTGATCTTGATCATAATATTGTACAGGCAATGGCTTTTCTAAACCAAAATACAGCTCTTGATAGACATCATCTTCAACCAAATATACTTGATATGTTGCCAATAACTGAGCAATCTTTGCCTTTACCGTTTGACTGACTGTAAAACCAATCGGATTATGGCTGTTTAACATTAACCAACACACTTTAATCGGATATTTTTTTAAAGCTGCCTCAAATGCATCAAGATTGATCTCATGGTCTGAAGGGAACGTAATCACTTTTAAACCAAACTTCTCAGCCAACTGCCATGCACCATAAAACACAGTAGACTGTAATAAAATATAATCTCCTGGTGTGGTCAGCACCTGTAATGACAAATTTAATGCATCTAAAGCCCCTGAAGTAATCACAATATCATCCGCCTGCGTTGGAATGCCTTGCAGGGTATATTTATGGGCAATAAATTGTCTTAATGTGGCGTTACCCGGTGGCATAGCATCACCACTATAGTAGCTCTTTCGGTATTTTGCATTTCTTGCAATGGTATTCATTAAGCGGGAATTGCCCAAAACATCGGGATCAGGAAAGGCAGAACCAAGTGATGCATGTGTATATTGGGTTAATGCTTTTAAATACTGAAATACGCGAGAGTTCACTTGTACTTTTGAAGTGACTTCAACAGCCTGTACATCGGTCTGCTTTGCCATTGATGCTTGTGCTGCCACGAAAAAGCCTGATTTTTCTTTGGCATAGACTAGTCCCAATGCTTCCAATCTTTGGTAAGCTGAAAAAATGGTAACCACACTAAAGCCTGTTTGTTGTGCATACGCACGTAAAGACGGCAACTTGGTATGTGACTGCAATGTGCCATTTTCAATCAATACCGCAATATTGTGTACAACCTGTTCAGACTTTAACATGGTTTATTGGTCTCAAAATGCGCATTCTTTTATCGGCTTAGCTTGTCATATCTCACACCATACAGATTACAGCACAGCATGAAATATACTTCAGTTGTTGTTGATTCCATTTCAATGAAGTCTGTTATTATATTTTTACATTCATCTGTTTCTATTTAAATGCATCACATTATCTCATAATTTAGCCAAGAACAGGCTCATGTTTAAGGAGATGACAATGGATGATAATAAACCTAAAGCACCTAAATATGCTGACAGCACCATTTCAGAAAAAGCATTTAAACGTGCCATCATATGGTTTACTTTATATACTTTATTGTTTTGTTTAGGTGTTTATGTCGCAGTGGCGGCAGATATGGCGCGTTAACCCCTGCCATAAAACAAATACAGCGCACTGCGCTGTATTGTTATTTTTGACACTTACTTTTTGGCAGTGAGTTTAAGCTCCCAACTTTCTTTAACCACTTGCATGACAGGATAACTTCTAGTTTCTTTGACACCCGGGAGTTTCCATAAAATAAGCCCCGATAAACGGCGAAAATCTTCCATATTTTTGCTGCGTAATTTAATTAAAAAATCAAAACCACCACTTGTCATATGACATTCTGTAATTTCAGGCAATTCTTGGACTGCTTCAGCGAACTCATCAAGCACTTGTGATGAGGTTTTATCGAGTACCACTTCAACAAAAACTAAGAAGCCGGCATCAAGTTTCTCAGGGTTTAATTTGGTGTGATAACTCAAGATATATTTCTCGGCAACCAAGCGTTGCACACGTGCCAAAACTGCTGTTGGAGAGAGGCTTACCATTTCAGCCAATTTAGCATTGGATATCCGTCCATCTTTCTGTAATAAATCCAATATTTTCAGATCAATACGATCAGGCTGAAAATTTCCTTCGGGCATAGCATAATTCTCTAAAAAAGGGGCAAATTATGGTGAGATATTCGGTAATAATTTTGCAATGATTAACAACATTAAGCAACGTAAAAAACTGCTAAGTTTGTCACACGCGTATTAGGACGTCATGGTATGAATGCACAGCAACACAATGTATTACTTCGCCCTACTTCTTTTGAAGATATTACCCCACTTCCAAAGAAGACGTCTTTAGAACAAGCCATCAATGCAAAATGGCGTGCTCAAGAGACAGCCACTGTTGAAAGTTTATTGCAATTTACTGATATATCAAACGAATTAGATCAAAAAATCTATCAGTTGGCGTTTGATCTTTCACAGCATTTGCGTGAAAACAACAAAGCTTCGGGTAAAGCAGGTATTGTACAAGGTTTATTACAAGAATTTTCTTTATCTTCTCAAGAGGGTATTGCCCTCATGTGTTTGGCTGAAGCATTGCTTCGTATCCCTGACAAAGCAACGCGTGATCAATTGATTCGTGACAAAATTGGTCAAGGTAATTGGAAAGAACACATCGGTCAAAGTGGCTTAGTCTTTGTGAATGCAGCAGCTTGGGGCTTAATGCTGACAGGTAAAATTGTCACACCGCAAACAGGCAAAAGCATGTCAAGCATCTTGACATCTATCCTTGCGCGTAGTGGTCAAGGCATCATCCGTAAAGCGGTTGATGTGGCCATGCGTATGATGGGTGAGCAATTTGTGACAGGTGAAACCATTCAAAGTGCACTAACAAAATCAAAAGCGCTTGAAAACGAAGGTTTCTTATATTCATATGACATGCTCGGTGAAGCTGCCTTAACAGATCATGATGCTGATCGTTATATGAAAGACTATGTCAATGCAATCCATGCCATTGGTCAATCATCAAAAAATAAAGGCGTATACGATAGCGCAGGCATTTCAATTAAACTCTCTGCGCTACATCCACGTTATCAGCGTGCACAAATTGAACGTGTACATGCTGAACTGTATCCAAAAATTCTTGAGCTTGCATTATTGGCTCAAAAATATGATATCGGCTTAAATATTGATGCTGAAGAAAGTGAACGCTTAGAAATGTCACTTGAGCTATTAGAACGCTTATGTTTTGAACCTCAGCTCAAAGGATGGAATGGTGTTGGCTTTGTCATTCAAGCCTATCAAAAACGCTGTTTTGAATTGGTCGATTATTTAGTTGATCTTGGCACACGTAGTGAAAAGCGTTTAATGATTCGCTTGGTCAAAGGTGCGTATTGGGACAGCGAAATCAAAAAAGCGCAAGTTGAAGGTTTAAATGACTATCCTGTATTTACACGTAAAGTGTATACCGACTTGTCATATATTGCTTGTGCAAAAAAACTTCTTGCTGCACCCAAGCAAATCTATCCGCAGTTTGCAACACACAATGCACAAACCTTAGCAACCATTTATGAACTTGGCGGTGCTGATGCATATACCAAGCATCAATATGAGTTTCAATGTTTGCATGGTATGGGTGAGCCACTGTATAAAAAAGTAGTACGTCAATTCGGTATTCCGTGCCGTATTTATGCACCTGTGGGCAACCATGAAACTTTACTTGCTTACTTGGTTCGTCGTTTGTTAGAAAATGGAGCAAATACATCATTTGTGAACCGTATTTCAGACAAAGCCATCCAAATTGATGAATTAATTCGCTCACCAATTGCAGAAATTCGTGAGTTGGCAGAGAAAGAACATGGTATTGGTCAAAAGCACCCTGCTATTCCATTGCCTCAAGATTTATATGGCACAGGACGTACCAACTCAGTTGGATTTGACTTGGCCAATGACACACGTTTATCTGAGTTAAATGAAATATCGAAACAGTATCATGAACATCAATGGGTTAGCACACCATTAATTGCCAATCATACTGAACTTGCTGAGCACACAAAGCAAGCTGTGACCAACCCTGCACAACATCAAGATATTGTTGGTCATGTGATTGAAAGCTCAGAACAAGATGTTGAGCTGGCATTACAACAGGCTGAAGCCGCACAGCATGCATGGGCAACCACCCCAATTGCAACGCGTGCTCAGGCTTTAGAGACCGCAGCCAATCATATGGAAAGCCGTTTGCTTGAGCTTTTGGTGTTGTTGTGCCGCGAAAGTGGTAAGACTTATGCCAATGCGATTGCTGAAGTGAGAGAAGCTGTTGATTTCTTACGCTACTATGCCAAACAAGTCCGATCACTAGACCCTGCTCAGCCAACTCAACCTTTGGGTACGGTACTGTGTATTAGTCCATGGAACTTCCCATTGGCTATTTTTACCGGTCAAGTGGCTGCTGCACTGGTCATGGGTAACTGTGTTATTGCCAAACCTGCAGAACAAACCCCATTGGTGGCATATGAAGCCATTCAAATGTTACATGCCGCAGGTATCCCTGAAAATGCATTACAGTTCTTACCTGGTGATGGTGCAACAGTTGGTGCAAAACTCAGTGCAGATGCACGTATCCATGGCATTATGTTTACAGGCTCAACTGAAGTGGCAAAAATTTTGCAAAAAACTGTGGCTAAACGTGTGACACCACATGGTCAGCCTGTCACACTCATTGCTGAAACTGGCGGTCAAAATGCCATGATTGTGGACTCATCTGCACTCACAGAGCAAGTGGTGTTAGATACAGTAAGCTCTGCATTTGACAGTGCAGGACAACGCTGCTCTGCCTTACGTATTTTATGTTTGCAAGAAGATTCAGCACAACCTGTATTAACCATGTTAAAAGGTGCCATGCGAGAGCTTCGCCTCGGTAACCCACACTTTTTAAATACCGATGTAGGTCCTGTAATTGATCTTGAAGCACAGCAAACCATTCAACGTCATATTGACAAAATGAAAGGCAAAGGCTATGCCGTACATCAGCATACACCTGCAAACCAAGATCAAGTCTTTCAAGACGGTACATTTATTGCCCCAACCTTGATTGAACTACCACACCTTGATGACTTAGAGCGTGAAGTATTTGGTCCTGTGTTGCATGTCATCACCTATAAACAGCACCAACTTGATCAACTCATTCAGCAAATTAATGATAAAGGCTATGGTTTAACCATGGGCATTCATACGCGGATTGATGAGACCATTCAGAAAGTGATTCAACAGTCTGAAGTTGGCAATTTATATGTGAACCGTAACATTGTTGGTGCTGTGGTTGGTGTACAACCATTTGGTGGAGAAGGCTTGTCTGGAACAGGACCTAAAGCTGGCGGACCATTATATGTTCACCGTTTGGCCGAAGCAAATTCATTTCAGCATACTGAAACGCCATTTGCCGTGAAACAACAAATCACTGCAGCGCCATCACATTATTTTGAGCACTTTAATGTGTTTAAAGCATGGGTGAAAGACACCTTCTCTGACCTTGATGTGTCAAAGCACCAACCATTTATGGTCGGTCAAACTTATGAACTACAAGGTCCAACAGGTGAAAGCAATCAATACACCATGCAACCTAGACACCGTGTATTAAGCCTTGCACATACAGAGCAAGAATATATCGATCAACTGTTGGCGATTTTCTCTGTGAATGCGCGTCCTGTTATCAAAAAAGGATCTGCATTTTTTGAGAAATATTTAAATCAAATGCCAACTGTCATCAAGCAACATATTGAAATGATCGATCAATTAGATCATGCAGGATTTGATGCTGTATTACATCATGGTTCGACAGAACAACTGCTGGCGCTACAACATGAAATTGCATTGCATCAAGGTGCGATTGTTTCTATCCATCAGCTGGCACCACACAGCCGCGATATTCCAATCGAACGCTTGGTCATTGAACATGCAGTAAGCATCAACACCACAGCAGCAGGTGGTAATGCAAGCTTAATGACCATGTAAAACTTAATATGGTCTGATCAGATCCATTTTTTCAACGCCCCTGAACTAGGTTTCAGGGGCGTTGTTTGTTAAGATGGCCGCTTCTATTTTTTAGCGTGTGATCATGAGCCTTATGTCATCTGCCTATCAGCATCAATTGCAAGAAAAAATTGAGCGCATCACCACTCAATTTCAAGCGTTCAAGCCACCTCAACTTGAAGTTTTTGAATCGCCTGAACAGCACTTTCGCATGCGTGCAGAATTTAGAATTTGGCATACCGATGATGATGTGTTTTATGCCATGTTTGAACGCGATGAAAGTGGAAAAAACAAACAAGTCGTGCGCGTAGATACGTTTCCAATTGCATCAGCACAAATCAATCAGCTCATGCCTGTCTTGCTTGATGCACTTAAACAAGATTCACGCCTGCATCACCGCTTATTTGAAATTGACTTTTTAGGCACTTTAAACGGTGAAATGTTAGTCAGTCTGATTTATCACCGCCGTTTAGATGAGACATGGCAACAGTTGGCTCAAGCACTTGCAGCACAGCTTAATATTAAAATTATTGGACGAAGTCGTGGACAAAAATTGGTGTTAAGTGATGACTTTGTGATTGAAACATTTCAAGTTCAAGGACAAACGTACCGCTATAAGCAAATTGAAAATGGATTCACCCAACCGAATGCTATCATTTGTGAAAAAATGCTCAATTGGGCAGCACGTGTTGCTGAAGACTGTCAAGGTGACTTATTAGAACTTTATTGTGGTAATGGCAATTTTACCCTGCCTCTTGCCAAACACTTTAAACGTGTCTTGGCCACAGAGCTTGCTAAATCTTCTGTTTATGCTGCTGAATGGAACATTGCCACCAACCAAATTAACAATATTGAAATTGCACGTTTAGCTGCTGAAGAATTTACAGAAGCATATCGTGGAGAGCGTGAATTTAGACGCTTGCAAGAAGCCAATATTGATTTAAGCAGCTATGATTTCGGTACTGTTTTTGTTGACCCACCCCGTGCTGGGATTGATGATCAGACCCTTGCACTATTACAGTCATTTAAGCATATTATTTATATCTCATGTAATCCTGATACCCTTGCTGACAACTTAAATACGCTCACCCAAACACATCAAATTAAACGCTTTGCTTTATTTGACCAATTTCCATATAGCCATCATGTAGAAAGCGCGGTGCTATTAGAGAAAATATAAGCCTATACGGTGGTCAATGATTCCTCAATTGCCTTGACCACCTCATTACTCATGTCAGCATTATATCTATTTTTCTGATGTAGAATTTGACTTAAAATGAGTAAAATTGCTGAACAAATCGGTTATTTATTTTTAGCCAAAAAAAGTGTTTCAAAATATTTAATTGGAATTACATTTTATTCATAAATAATTCAATATCTTCACGCGAGGTATACAATACTGTCCACTTCAAACTATATTTTTATACATCTGTATAGAATAAAACAAGGCTTGTTTTTTTGATGTTTTAATTTATATTGCAACTTATGTTAGGTCGCAAAGAAAGCTCTTATGAGTATCTGGCAAAAATTATTTAGTACCCGTGAAATCCAAAATTTTGATAAAAACCACACCGCATGTGTGACGAATGACTGCTTACGCAAAAGCAATGAACAGCTCATTCAAACACTCAAGGCAACACGAGATGCATGTGTCTTGAAAGGCATCAAACGCGTGTTGATGTCGCGAGGATATAGTAAAAAAGAATTAGACTCGATCCAACACAGTATACAGTAATCTTCAAAAGGCCATCTTCGGATGGTCTTTTCTTTTTTGCCCTTTCCCTATTGCTTTGAATTTCGTTACACTATCCCCTGAAACACAATCATTAGGATATTGACGTGAAGTGGCTACAAATTCATATTACTGTTGACCAACCCTTGGTTGAGCAAACTGAACAATTGCTACTGTCATTGGGCGCAGTGAGTGTCACATTAGATGATGCAGAAGATCAAGCTTTGCTTGAACCACTTCCTGGTGAAACACCGCTTTGGAACAAAGTGATTGTCACAGGGATCTATCAAAATACTGAAGATGACCCGATTAACACCCATGCATTAATCGCATTTGCTACATCTCAACTGCCAGATTCAACCCCAATCACCCATGATGAATTAGAAGACCAAGTGTGGGAACGCAGTTGGATGGATTATTATGAGCCAATCCAAATTACAGACACCTTTTGGGTGGTGCCAGAATGGCTTGAACCCCCTAATGCTCAGGCCGTCAATTTAAAGCTTGATCCAGGCTTGGCTTTTGGTACAGGTAATCATGCGAGTACATTCTTATGTTTAGAATGGCTCGGTCAAACTGATTTAACAGATAAAGTGGTGATTGATTACGGCTGTGGTTCAGGCATTTTAGGTGTTGCTGCATTGTTGCTTGGTGCGAAATATGTTTATGCCACAGATATTGACCCACAAGCTGTGCTTGCCACACAGCAAAATGCAGAATTAAACGGCGTGTTAGACCGCTTATTTGTCGGATTACCTGAAGAATTCAACCAAGTCTTTAAGCCAAAACAAGCCGATGTATTGGTCGCGAACATTCTTGCAGGGCCGCTCATGTCATTGGTTGAAGAATTTAGCCAATTAACGCGCCCTCATGCGGCATTTGCATTAGCAGGTATTATTGAAGAACAAGTTGATGATGTTGCAGCAGCATATACTAATTATTTTCATGTAACTGATCGTGCAAAACGAGAAGATACATGGTTCCGTTTATCAGGAACCCGCCAAGGCGAATAAATCATTATGCAAAGCATTAAAACAGCCTGTCCACATTGCCAAAAGCGATATACAGTCTCTGTGTTAAAGCTCAGAGTCGCACAAGGTCATGTCACCTGTGCGACTTGCCATCATGTATTTAATGCATATCGGCAAATGTTAAGTAGCAATATTAAAAACCATATTGCAATCGAAACTGCGCCTCCAACGCGGTTAACCCATCCTGTTCTTTCCAACCACGAAGCACTGCAAATTTTTGAGACAAAAACCAAATCGTCAAATATCGATTTACAAACCTATTTAAACACCATTCAAACTTTTCAGCTTAATGCCATTAAACCATCTAATGGTCCATTGCCTCATTTACTATTTAAAGATACTGACAAATCGAATGCGCAGCTTTATTGGATTTTTATCTTTTTATGCATCTGTTTTGCGCTAACCGTATTACCCTTATTTTATTATGCAATTATTCATAGCACATGGACGCTCTTTTAATCAAAAAGAATCATTAAAAGATATTAAACACATTATTAAATAAAAATGTATTATGTTTATCATAAATATATGCCATTTTACCCTTTATGCCACATTTTAGCCGTCGACTAATATTTTGGATCACCTGCATGGTCATGCTGGGTGGTTTAATATATAGCCGTTTAGCTTTTTTTGAGTTACCACAGAATCAACAACATACCATTCATTTTCGACATCATTCTGATGTTTTAGAAGGTACTTTACTCTTACCAGAAGGCACGTCATCACCACCTGTGGCAATTCTTGTCCATGGAGATGGCGCTCAAGATCGTTGGTCTAATGGCGGCTATGCTCTACTGAGTCAATTTTTAGTATCTAAAGGCATAGCTGTATTCTCTTGGGATAAGCCTGGAATACAGGCAAGCCAAGGCAATTGGCTTGCACAACGTATGTCAGACCGTGCAGCAGAGGCGGCAGAAGCTGCCCGTGCAGTGAAAATGCATCCTGCCTTGGCAAAGAGCAGAATCGGTTTTTTAGGATTTTCTCAAGCGGGTTGGGTTATTCCTCAAGCCAGCCAACTTGTGCATACTGATTTTATTATTCTGATTGGCGCAGCAATTAATTGGCGTAAACAAGGTATATATTATACTGGACAGCGATTAAAAGCCGAAGGCTGGTCTGATTCGGCAATAACCCATGCACAGCAAGATGAAGCTTTAAAATTTGATACCACATTTACAACAAAAAGCAGTGCTCTACCCTGCCAATCAATCTGCACGCGTGATGATTTTGAGCGTATAAATGCGTTATCAGATGCAAAAGTGGATATTATGCAGGTTCAATCGCCAACATTACTTTTAATGGGCGCAGATGATTTAAATGTTAATGCAGTAGAAAGTGTTGCTACATGGCAAAATATGCTTCCTGCACAAACACCACGTTGCATCTATCAAGTACCACATGCAACACATGGGTTATTAAAAAGCGAATGGTTCAATTATCAACTCATCGCAGAATGGCCAATATGGAAACAAGGCGTATACCTCATGATGGCAAGATCAGCTTACGCACCAAGCACCCTTGATCAGCTTGCTGATTGGATCTTAAAACAAAAATGTGACATTAAAACCTGATATTGTGTCAGTTGAATTAAATAGAATCTCGATAAAAGGCAGTCGATGCTTTATTTCCTCATATCATTGCCAATTCAACCTGTAATTCGCTTTCAAATGGACGCTTAAAAGAGGTATTTACCCTTTATTTATAGGCCATCAAGACAGCACATCAATTGTTAACTTATGTAAATTTACTATAAAATCAACACTTGAAATTCATTGACAAGGTACTTAAATCTAAAAAAATTATAAGTTGGATATTTTTATCTAAAAAAACGATTAAATTAACAAAAAAACTGCATCTATTTTACTCACTTTTTTTGACATGATGTTATTATACGCGCCACCAAAGCTTGACCACTCTACACTCTCATAACGTCCCAGACAATAAACTAGCCAATATGCAATAGCTTCTGCTGCGTATACAGCTTTTTTGTTTTTTGAAAAGGTCGCTGTAACAATTTTTAAATATTTGTTATGCTTCTTTTTTGACCAATGCGTGTTGAATATGGCAAGCTGTATTGAATTTATAAGAGCAGCATTTCGCATGCTGCCTCTTGACCTTTAAATATAATTACTTCTTCCTCTGGAGTAATTTTGATTAATTTCGGATTAAAACGCATGAATAGCAAATCTCCTATTTTTACTGCACAATCTGATGTAGCGCTTCGTATTCACGTGGATCGCGCGGTTCGTCACTATTTCGCATCTTTGCAAGGTGAACAACCTTCTCAGGTTTATGACATGGTGTTAGCAGAAATGGAGAAACCTCTTTTATCTGTTGTACTAGAGTACACACGCGGTAACCAAACACGCGCTGCTGAAATTCTAGGCCTAAATCGCGGTACGTTACGCAAAAAGTTAAAAGCTCACGGACTGATGAGTGAATAAATGATAAAATGCCCACGTTTTCGTGGGCATTTTTTTTGCCTTTGTGTTTAACCTTAAGAATAAATCGATCATGACTATCAAGCGTGCTTTAATCTCAGTTTCTGACAAAACAGGTATTATCGAGTTTGCAAAACAACTTGCAGACTTTGGCATTGAAATTTTATCTACTGGCGGAACATACAAGCTACTTAAAGAAAACAACATCTCTGTCATTGAAGTCTCTGACCACACAGGCTTCCCTGAAATGATGGACGGCCGTGTTAAAACCCTTCACCCCAAAATTCATGGTGGTATTCTAGCCCGCCGTGGCATCGATGAAGATGTCATGCAAGCGCATCAAATTGCTGCCATTGACTTGGTGGTTGTCAACCTATATCCATTTGCTCAAACTGTCGCAAAGCCAGATTGTACACTTGAAGATGCGATTGAAAATATTGACATCGGTGGACCAACTATGGTCCGTGCTGCAGCAAAAAACCATGCGTCTGTAGGGATCATTGTCAATGCATCAGACTATGATGCTGTCATTGATGAAATCAAAACTCAACATAGCCTATCTCATGCAACCCGTTTTGATTTGGCAGTAAAAGCATTTGAACACACCGCGCAATACGATGGCATGATTGCCTCTTACCTCGGTGCGCGCGTGGGCAAAGCACAAGATGATGCTGACACGTTCCCAAGAACATTCAACACACAGCTCATCAAGGCACAGGATTTACGCTACGGCGAAAATCCTCATCAAGCAGCGGCATTTTATGTAGAAGCAACCGCAACAGAAGCATCTGTTGCAACCGCAAAACAACTTCAAGGTAAAGAACTTTCATACAACAATATTGCAGATACAGACGCTGCTTTAGAATGTGTAAAGAGTTTTGTAAAACCTGCCTGCGTGATTGTGAAACATGCCAATCCATGTGGCGTATCTGTATCGACAGATGGCATTCAAACAGCATACAACTTAGCGTATGCAACCGACCCTGAGTCTGCATTTGGTGGCATTATTGCTTTCAACCGTGAGCTTGATGTGGACACGGCAAAAAGCATTGTAACGCGCCAATTTGTTGAAGTAATTATTGCACCAAGCATTGCAGATGGTGTACTTGATGTCACAGCTGCAAAGAAAAATATTCGTGTACTCACATGTGGCGAATTACCGTCTATTGATGCACTCGCACCACAGCTTGACTATAAACGTGTAAATGGCGGCTTACTGATTCAAGACCAAGACTTAGGTATGATTCATGCTGCTGATTTAAAAGTCGTGACCAAACGTGCACCAACAGAAGCTGAAATTGATGACCTTATTTTTGCTTGGAAAGTTGCAAAATATGTGAAATCTAATGCCATTGTTTATGCGAAAAACCGTCAAACTATTGGGGTTGGCGCAGGACAAATGAGCCGTGTCAATTCAGCACGTATTGCAGGCATTAAAGCAGAACATGCAGGTCTGAGTGTTGAAGGTGCTGTTATGGCATCAGATGCATTCTTCCCATTTCGCGATGGCATCGACAATGCTGCCAAAGCTGGCATTAAATGCATTATTCAGCCAGGTGGTTCAATGCGCGATGAAGAAGTCATCCAAGCTGCAGATGAAGCTGGTATTGCAATGGTATTTACTGGCATGCGTCATTTCCGTCACTAATTCACTATCCTGATACCTTGAATTGACATGTCTTCATCACGGATGAAGACATCTTTCTAAATTGGAGAACATTCGATGAATATTTTAGTACTCGGCGGCGGCGGTCGTGAACATGCTTTGGCATGGAAGATTGCACAAGACAGTCAAGTGAGTACCGTATTTGTTGCCCCAGGAAATGCAGGAACAGCAACAGAACCTAAATGTCAGAATTTAGCACTTAATATTTTAGACAATGCTGCGATTATTGAATTTGCACAAACGCAAAATATTGAACTGATTGTCGTTGGTCCTGAAGCACCATTGGTAAACGGTGTAGTTGATGCTGCACAACAAGCAGGTCTTAAAATTTGGGGACCTACCCAATACGCAGCGCAGCTTGAAGGTTCAAAAGCATTTGCCAAAGACTTTTTAAAACGTCATCAAATTCCAACTGCTTTTTATGATGTATTTACTGAGGTTGACGCAGCCAAAGCATATATCAGCAAACATGGTGCACCAATTGTCATTAAAGCTGATGGCTTAGCGGCAGGTAAAGGCGTCATTGTTGCATTAACCAATGAAGAGGCGTTTGCTGCAATTGACGATATGTTAGCAGGTAACAAATTTGGCGATGCTGGTAGTCGTGTTGTGATCGAAGAATTCCTTGCTGGCGAAGAAGCAAGTTTTATTTGTATGGTCGATGGCGATCACATCTTGCCTATGGCAACATCACAAGATCACAAACGCATTTTTGAAGGCGATCAAGGACCTAATACTGGCGGCATGGGTGCATATTCGCCTGCGCCTGTTGTGACAGATGAAGTTTTCAATCGTGTCATGCATGACATCATGCATCCAACCATTGAAGGCATGAAAAAAGATGGCCATGCTTATACAGGATTTTTATATGCAGGGCTAATGATTGATGAACACAATCAGCCACGTGTCATTGAATTTAATTGTCGCTTTGGTGACCCTGAAACACAACCAATTATGATGCGTTTAAAATCATCGTTAGTTGATTTAATCACTGCCGGTATTGATGGTCAATTGCCTGCAAGTGCTGATTGGGATGAACGTAAATCGATTGGAATTGTGCTTGCATCAAAAGGCTATCCTGACAGTTCACACACAGGCGATGTCATTTCAGGTTTAGGACAATCACCTGTAGGCACCAAAGTATTTCATGCAGGAACAAAAACTGATGAAAATGGACGTATCTTAACTGCAGGCGGTCGTGTACTGTGTGTCACTGCTTTAGGTGACAGCGTATTAGAAGCGCAAGTGAATGCCATTGAAGTATGTGGTCAAATTAGTTTTGAAGGCATGCAATATCGTACTGATATTGGTTACCGTGCCATTGCAAGAGAACAAAGCTAACTGCTTATTTTTAAAAATAAATCTCTGTAATAGACGTGCTTATATAGCACGTTTATTACACTTTAATCGTAAAATATAAATATTGTAATGAATATTTTTCATAACGATTTTGAATTTTATTGTTTTGACATCTAAAATCTAGACTTTATACTGCCCTACTTTAAACAACCCCATGACCATCATATTCATACTTGACTGATGTATTTTGCACAGACTGTATCGAATAATCATTTCTTGTTATGATGGGATAAATGTTCATAATCATTACATGTTCATGAACTGTTTACGCTCTATAAACAGTGCCCATGGGCTTGAAATATCAATAAGACCTCCGCGTCTATACAGAATTAGGATTATTCGCCTCATGAAAAAATTATTGAGTGTTTTTTTAGGTGCAGGCCTGTTGTTTTCTGCTGGATGTAGCAAAGCACCATCAGATCAAGCAACAACACAAGATGGGCAAAAGCTCACTAAAATTGTTTTAGCATCTGACGGTTCAGACACAGATGTATGGCGTTATATCGCAACTTTACCTGCGACAAAAGCTGCAGGCATTGAGCTTGACGTCAAAAATATGCCTGACTATGTGGCAATGAACAAAGCAACTGCATCAGGTGAAATTGATGTCAATGCATTTCAATCATATAACTACTTGGTTGCATACAACACCCAAAACCCTGATAAATTAGTGCCGTTTGCAACCACGTATATTGAACCGATGGGCATCTACTCAAGCAAATACAAAAAAGTAGATGAAATTAAAAATAAAGCTGAAATTGCAATTCCAAATGACACATCAAACCAAGCACGTGCATTGTCTTTACTGAAAAGTGCGGGCTTAATTGATCTTAAAGCAGGCTTTGATCCAATTCATGGTCAACTTAAAGATATTACTGCAAACCCAAAACAACTACAGTTTAAATTGATTCCAATGGCAACTGCTGTACGTGTAATGAGTGATGTTGATGCAATTGTACTTGGTAATACGCTTGCACTTGAAGGTGGTCTTAATGTATTAAAAGATGCATTATTCTATGAGCCAATTAACCAATCAACTAAACTCAACATTAACTTGCTTGTTACTTCTGAAGCGAAAAAAGACAACCCAGCATTCCAAAAACTGGTTCCGCTCTACCACAGCGAAGAAGTGAAGAAATTTATTGCTGATCGTTTTGGCGGTACGAAAATTGATGTAAATAAACCAATTAGCTATCTGACTGAAACACAGTCTCAGTAGATTTCACCACTTACTCAAAACAGGTAAAGTTCGTTTCACTTTACCTGTTTTTATTTATCATATAGTTCTTGACCACATGATTGAATTTAAAAATATTTCCAAGCATTACATGCTGAATGGCCAACGTATTACGGCTTTAAATCAGATTAATCTTACCATTCCTGAAGGCAGTATTTTCGGCATTATTGGCTATAGTGGTGCTGGGAAAAGTACATTAATACGTTTAATCAATCTATTAGAACGTCCAAGTGCAGGACAGATTATCATTAATCAAAAAGACTTCACTGCATTAGATGCGCGGGCGTTACGTCAAGAGCGTGCCAATATTGGCATGATTTTTCAGCATTTTAATTTAATGCAAACCAAAACTGTCTCAGAAAATATTGAAATGCCAATGCGTTTACTTGGCTATAATAAATCGGAGCGTCAAAAGCGACTAAATGAGCTGCTTGAGTTTATTGACCTAACACATAAAAAAAATGCTTATCCTGATGAACTGTCAGGTGGTCAAAAACAACGTGTTGGCATTGCACGAGCACTGACCAATCACCCTAAAATTTTACTTTGTGATGAGGCAACCTCTGCCCTA
Organism: Acinetobacter apis; assembly: GCF_900197575.1. Classification (GTDB taxonomy): domain Bacteria; phylum Pseudomonadota; class Gammaproteobacteria; order Pseudomonadales; family Moraxellaceae; genus Acinetobacter; species Acinetobacter apis. The sequence goes on from NZ_FZLN01000001.1 coordinate 1,100,929, forward strand.
GATCCACAAACCACGCAGTCAGTACTTGATCTATTAAAAAAGATTAATCGCGAACAAAACATCACGATTGTGATGGTCACCCATGAAATGGATGTGATTGAAAAAGTCTGTGACCATATTGCTGTTATGGAAGCAGGTGATGTGATTGAACAAGGTGCTACCGTTGAAATTTTCAGTCGTCCAAAGCATCCCACAACACAAAACTTTATTCAAACGGTATTACAACAGCACTTGCCTGTAAATATTTTAAATCAGCTTGAAAACCAACAACAACATAGTATTTATCGCTTACAGTTTTTAGGTCGCTCAGCGCAAACACCCGTTATTCAAGCCATGATTAAACAGTTTGATATTAGTCTCAATATTTTGTTCGCCAATATGACTGAAATTGATGGCACGGTAATTGGCCAAATGTTTGTCCAACTGCTTGGCCCTGATGTCAATCAAGCCATCGAACACCTTAAACAACATGATGTGTCTGTATCTCACGCAGGAGTCGACCAATGAGAGATATAATTGTTCAATGGCTCACAAAGCTTACCGCTCCTGTTTGGCATAGCTTTGTTAGTGTAGATGATTTCATTACCGCTTTAGAACAAACCATTTACATGGTATTTATTGCGTTTATATTTGGCGCAATTTGGGGGTTTTTACAAGCAATTACCCTATTACTGACTCGCCCAAATGGAATTTTACCCAACCAAGCGATTTATCAAATACTAAACCCGATTGTGAATGCACTCCGTTCATTGCCTTTTGTTATTTTAATGATTGCCATGATTCCCATCACCAAACTCATCACAGGTCGTACTATTGGTACTGCTGCTGCGATTGTCCCTTTGGTGGCATATATTGGACCTTATATGGGACGACTCATTGAAACTTCACTGCTAGAAGTCAATGAAGGTATTATTGAATCTGCACAAGCTATGGGAGCCTCACCTTTACAGATTGTGTTTAAATTTATTTTACCTGAAGCAAAAAGTTCATTGATTTTGAATCTGACCACCGCAAATATCAGCTTAATTGGTGCAACTGCAATGGCTGGTGTGGTCGGCGGTGGTGGCATTGGAGATTTGGCATATGCCTATGGTTATCAACGTTTCGATAACTTTATTATGATTGTCACTGTGATTGCACTTTTACTCTTGGTCCAAATTGCACAGACCGTCGGCACATGGTTATCGCAGCGCCGTTAAAATACTAAAAGCGAGTCATTGACTCGCTTTTTTCTCACTTGCAATGTCATTAAAATCGATACATCACGCCTAATTTTGCCATTGGCTGCCATGCTTCACCGCGAGACAATTTAACATCTGATTTTTGTGCTGCTGTATCTACATGATCCATGATTAAATGAAGCTGTGGATGACCTGTATAATACATACCAACTTCTGCCACCATTCCCCAATGCAATCCTAAAATGGGGCGTATACCGATCCCTAAATAGGGCGCGATCGTATTTTTATATTCGAGCTGTCCAAATGCTTGCCCATCTGTTTTAGAGGTTAAATTATAGGTTTGATCCATATAAGCAAAACCACCTGCCATATAAAATGACTTTAATATGATATTTGAATGTCGATTCCACGGTTCAATGGCGGTATTTACATACCAAAAACGCTGATCCTGTTGCTTGGTATGATAGCGAACGCCTCCCACACGCATGCTACGCGGTGAAACCACTTCGCCACGTGCATATCCTGCAATGACATTCACTTTAGGATGTACATCCCAAATAACAGAACCTCCATACCCCATGGTTCCGATATCAAGACTCAATGCAATCGGTATATATTGCTCAGCAGTTGAATTACCTCCAACGATCACTTGTTCGTCTGCCATAACAGGCATGCTCATCCAATAAGCAACCAAGCAACATACAGTTTTTAGATTCATTTAAATCAAACTTCTATAAAATATAATGTATTTAAATCAATAGAATATAGCTTTCAATCACCACACTCATTTAATCCGATACTTTGTTGCCATTATCATAAAAGAATGAAAGGTGGGATTCAATGTTGAATGGTTTGAAATCCTAATCAGGCACCAAAGCATAAGGATCTATACAAAATTTAAACGATCTTCCCTATCCATTTATTCTAAAGCCGATAAAATAAAAGTCATTATGCAATTCGTTTCACGCCATACCAATTCATCACACTTGAGTTAGCCTAAAATTTAGCCTCCTTAATCTAATTTTTTAGTGTAAAATCAATGCAAATTTAAACGGGACTTGGAAATTAAGACTATGTCAGAACTCACAACGATTATTGAACAAGCTTTTGAAAACCGTGCTAACTTTACTGCGGCAGATTGCCCCGCAGAAATTCGTCAAGCTGTAGAAACTGCGCTTGAAGGTTTAGACAATGGGTCTTTACGTGTTGCAGAAAAAATTGATGGCGAATGGGTTGTTCACCAATGGTTGAAAAAAGCAGTACTTTTATCATTTAAATTAAATGACAATAAGCCAGTTGAAGCAGGTGACCTTGCATTTTTTGACAAAGTAGACACTAAATTTTCAGGTTGGACTGAAGCACAATTTAAAGAAGCAAATATCCGTGTGGTACCACCTGCTGTTGCACGTCGTGGTAGCTTCCAAGCTAAAAATGTAATTTTGATGCCATCTTACGTCAACATTGGTGCTTATGTGGGTGAAAACACTATGGTTGACACATGGGCAACTGTAGGTTCATGTGCACAAATTGGTAAAAATGTTCACTTATCTGGCGGTGTAGGAATTGGTGGTGTACTTGAGCCATTACAAGCAAACCCGACAATTATTGAAGACAACTGCTTTATCGGTGCACGTTCAGAAATCGTTGAAGGTGTGATTGTAGAAGAAGGCGCTGTTATTTCTATGGGCGTTTATATTGGTCAATCAACTCGTATTTATGACCGTGAAACAGGTGAAATTCACTACGGCCGTGTACCAGCAGGTTCAGTTGTTGTTCCAGGTAGCTTACCGTCTAAAGATGGCAAATATAGCTTATATGCTGCAATCATCGTGAAAAAAGTAGATGCACAAACACGTGCTAAAACCAGCTTAAATGATTTATTACGTGCTGACTAATTGATTTGGTTCACACAGTCTCTACGATCATCAGATCGTAGGGATTTTTCTTTTTAAAGTAGGGCTCATTCTGCTATGACAACATCTTCTCTTCGCTCTCAAGCAATTCCTGTGACCAATCCTTCAGCAGGACTTAGAATCACAGAAATTTTTTACTCTTTGCAAGGTGAGGCTGACACAGCAGGACTCCCTACCGTTTTTATTCGTCTCACAGGCTGTCCATTACGCTGTACTTATTGTGACACCACCTATTCATTTGAAGGTGGGCAACGCCAAACCTTAGAGTCAATTATTGACACAGCCAAAAGTCATAACACTCCTTATATTTGTGTCACAGGCGGTGAACCATTGGCACAGCCAAACTGTATACCGCTACTTAAACAACTGTGTGACTTAGGTTTTGATGTGTCTTTAGAAACCAGCGGTGCATTAGACGTATCACAGGTCGACCCACGTGTCTCAAAAGTTTTAGACTTAAAAACGCCTGCATCAGGTGAATCTCATCGCAATTTAATGAGTAACCTTGATCATTTAACACCAAGAGACCAAATTAAATTTGTCATTTGTGACCGTAACGATTATGAATGGTCTAAACAACAAGTTTTAGATTATCAGCTTAACCAAAAAGTAAATACTGTTTGGTTTTCACCTGCATTTGCAGTTGACAAAACGCAAGCAAAATTGCCTCGCTTTGCTCGTGATTTAGCACAATGGCTGTTAGAAGATCATATTCCTGTACGCTTTCAACTTCAGCTTCATAAACTGTTATGGCAAGATGAAATGGGTCGCTAAATTAAAAAGAATTGGAGAAATGTATGCGCACGCGTGCGATTGTTTTATTGTCTGGTGGATTAGATTCAACAACCTGTTTAGCTTGGGCTCAAGCCAATTACGACTGCGTTGCATTAAGCTTCCAATATGGCCAGCGCTCATCGACTGAACTTGAAGCTGCAAAAAAATTAGCTGAACAGTCTAATGTCCCTCATCACATCATTAACATTGATTTAGGACGCTTAGGTGGCTCAGCATTAACAGATCACAGCATAGATGTGCCAGAGCAATTGAATGAAGGGATACCTGTAACCTATGTTCCTGCACGTAATACCATTTTTCTATCTTATGCCCTTGCTGCAGCAGAGGTTTATGAAGCACAAGCCATTGTGATTGGGGTTAATGCCGTAGATTATTCCGGCTATCCAGATTGCCGACCAGAATATATTGATGCCTTTGCAAAACTTGCAACTTTAGCGACCAAAGCGGGTGTTGAAGGTACACCATTAAAAATTGAAACACCTCTGTTACATTTATCTAAAGCGAATATCATACGCTTAGGTCTAGAACATGGTGTAGACTACAGTCAAACGGTCTCTTGTTACCAAGCGGATAGTCAAGGCCAAGCCTGCGGTAAATGTGACAGTTGTCGCTTACGTAAAGATGGCTTTGCTGAAGCTGGAGTTGAAGACCCAACACGCTATGTCTAGACATAAAAGGGACAACCATATGAACTTTTTAAAATCAAAAACTGTATATTCTACCCTATTTGCTTTGGTCAGCTTGACTGCAACTGCATCACATGCAGCACAAGACCCATCAAAAAGTTCAAATGTTCGCGGTACATTAATCAGTAACTGTAAAGAAAGCGCGACCAAGGCTGGCAAATTAAGCGCTGGTGAAGTTGATAAATTCTGTACCTGTCAAGTTGATGCTGAAGGCAGCTTAACTAAAGCACAAGAATGGCAAATTATCAGTACAGTAAACCAAAAGAAAAGCCCTAGCAGCTTGCCATTTATCCAACAACAAAACAAATCAATCCAAACATGTTTTGGTCCACAGTTAACCGCTAAATTAAAACAGTTAACTGAAGAAGCAATGAAGTCTCAAGCTGCTGCACCAAAACAATAACTGATATACTGTTATTTTCTAGCCACTTCGGTGGCTAGTTTTTATTGAGGCAGATAACTATGGAAACCATTACCCTTCCCGATCATGTGTTTTTAACAGCACAAGGTGAAATTAATTTAACCCAATTAGACACAGATTGGCTGGTGTTATACTTTTATCCTAAAGACTCAACACCTGGCTGTACCACACAGGCTGTTGGTTTTTCATGTTTAATTGATCAATTTAATGACCGCCAGACGAGAGTGATTGGCATTTCACGTGATTCTGTGAAAACCCATCAAAACTTTATCGCAAAGCAAGCACTCACTATTGACCTCATCAGCGATAAAGACGAAACCCTGTGTAAACATTTTGATGTAATTAAAGAAAAAAATATGTATGGCAAACAAGTCATGGGAATTGAGCGTTCAACCTTTATTTTCCATCAAGGTCAACTTGTTCAAAGCTATCGTAAAGTTAAAGCTGCAGGACATGCAGAACAAGTCCTTGCTGACTTAACCACACTACAAGCACAATAATCTATTATTTGGGAATTAACTCACCTTCAACATAGATGTTCACTCGATCTGTTAAAGCACCAAACTTTGATTTCATGGCAAAATTTCGACTTTCAATTTGTGTATTGGCTTCAAAGTCTAAATTTTGACCCTCTTTTTGTGGAATAATACTGGTATTAAACACGACAGGTCGAGTTTTTCCTTTAATTGTAAGATTGCCAAAAATATTATATTGATGATGACCTAACGATTGAATTTGGGTACTTTGAAAAGTGATTTCTTTAAACTTTTGCGCATTGAATAAATCTTCACCTAACATCATTGTCTGTAAAGAACTATTGCCTGTTTTCATACTTGGTACTTGAATTACAAAATTAATTTGAGTTTGATCAAGATGTGCCTCATCAAAGACCAAACGAGAGTTCACCTGTTCAAACTCTGCTTCAACAACTTTCAAGCCCAACTTTTTAATATAAAAGCCAACATCACCATCACTAGATAAATGATAGGTTTCCGCACGCGCAAATGAACTACTGATTCCCCATAAACATAGCGTTAATAAAAACAGAATATGCCTGTAGTGTGTTTTCGATAACATCAATTCAGCTTACTCCACTGATAAAACAAAATTTATTTTTTATGCTCAAAATATGCTTGTTTGAGATTGAGATAATCATCCGTCTGTATAAATTGCTCTAAAAACTCAATCGTACCTGACGGAAAATGCACTTGATCAATTTGACCTTGATAATATGCTTCTCGTAATGGTGTCGCAGAAATTGCATTTTCTAAACTCTCTAGCGGTACCAACTCCCATTCTGAGAACAATTTTAGATAATACGATGAATCGTCTTTAAAGTGACCAATTAAACCGACCTTGCCGTGTTGAACAGGTATTTTCTCAGCAACGCGATCTTTAACTTCCTTTACCCATTTTTCATCATTGTGTACATCCGGAATATGCGCAAATTGGACTCTTTGCTGATCATCTGTACTCAAGCTTGATAAAATCATTTTCTCTCGCTCATGGGCAAAAAAAGGATTTTTTAAATCACGCTGCTGTTGTACTGACCCTAAAGCCAAAATCAAGTGTTCACTTTGCTCTAATGCAATTTGAATGGTTTTTAAATGTGCAAGATGGAAAGGCTGAAATCTTCCAATATATATTAAGTAGTCAAATTGTTTCATAAGGCATATTTATAAATTTATGTGAAAAAGAATACTAAAAAATGCAATGTATTCAGCAAATCATTATTATCTATTATGATCTGAGTTGAGGTAAGCAAACGTATTATTTTGTATCTGATTTTCAATAAAAAATCCTTGCCAAAGCAAGGATTTTTTAAACAATATATAATGAATAATTAACCAAAACGTCCCGTAATATACGCTTCTGTCAATTGGTGCTCAGGCTGCGTAAATACTTTTTCAGTAGAGTTGACTTCAATTAAATCGCCTAAATGGAAATAAGCTGTACGATTTGATACACGTGCTGCTTGTTGCATTGAGTGTGTCACAATTGCAATTGTATATTGCGTTGACAGCTCAGAAATAAGTTCTTCAATTTTTGCTGTAGCAATTGGATCAAGTGCTGAACAAGGCTCATCCATTAAAATCACTTCAGGACTAACAGCAATGGTGCGTGCAATACATAAGCGCTGCTGCTGACCACCTGACAACCCAGTACCTGGTTGATGCAAACGGTCTTTAACTTCTTCCCAAAGCCCTGCTTTACGTAAGCTGTTTTGAACAATTTCTTCTAAATCGTATTTATTACGTGCTAAACCATGTAATTTTGGTCCGTAAGCCACATTTTCAAAAATAGATTTAGGAAATGGGTTTGGCTTTTGGAACACAATTCCAACTTGTGCACGAAGCAACACAACATCAAGATTTGGATCATAAATATCTTGCTGATCAAGTGTTACTTTACCTGTAACGCGGCAACTGTCAATCGTATCATTCATACGGTTTAAAGTACGCAGGAAAGTTGATTTACCACAACCTGATGGACCAATAAAAGCAATCACTTCATTTTGATAAATATCAAGATCAATGCCTTTAATCGCTTCTGTTTCGCCATAATAGACATGTACATCTTTGGTGCTAATCTTTATCTCTTTTTCTGGAGTCTCAGATTTTGCAGATGCATCTGGCTTTTCAAAACTACCAATACTAATTTTTGGCTGTACTTTTTGCGAAGTATGGTCTTGATTCTCTGACTGTGACGGCACTTGATTTTCCTGCTGTTGTGGACGAGTTGACTCTACTGTGTTCGTTGTCATGATATAACTCCCTAATTACCAGCGTACTTCAAATTTCTTTCTTAACCAAATGGCTAAACTGTTCAAACCAACCATCATCGCAAGCAAGACAATAATCGCTGCTGCTGTACGGCCCTCGAAGAAGTTTCTTAGCTCATTTCCTTGCCATAAAAAGACTTGTACTGGTAGTGCTGTCGACTGATCCAAAGGTGTTGATGGAATATTTGCAACGAATGCACTCATACCGATTAAAAGTAATGGTGCAGTTTCACCAAGTGCTTGCGCAACACCAATAATGGCTCCAGTTAAAATACCTGGTAATGCAAGCGGCAACACATGGTGGAAAACCGTTTGTACATTCGATGCACCTAGACCTTGTGCAGCTTGGCGAATAGATGGTGGAACTGCTTTTAACGATGCACGTGTTGTAATAATGACCGTCGGTAATGTCATTAAACTTAACACTAAGCCACCCACTAAAGGTGCTGATAGCGGTAAATGCATCCACCCGATAAAGATTGAAGCACCAAGTAAACCAAATACAATTGAAGGTACAGCTGCAAGGTTGTTGATGTTAACTTCAATAATATCCGTCACAACATTCTTTTTCGCAAACTCTTCTAAATAAATTGCGCTGGCAACACCAATTGGAATAGATATAAATATTACAATAAGCATCATGAATAGTGAACCCATGAATGCACCTGCTAAACCACTACTTGCAGGCGAACTTCTTGAGTCTGTATTCGTAAATATCTGGAAGTTAAATGTGTTTTCCAAAATACCACGTGCTTTTAATGTATCTGAAAGTTGACGTACTTCTGGGCTTAATTGCTGTTGGCTGTCTGGTAAACCGCGATCAATTTTGCCTGATAACCATACATCTACATTGGCATCTGCTAAAAATTTAAGTTCAACCGTTTGTCCAACCAAGCTTGGTTTTTCAAACACCATATCTCTTAAACGATAGACTTCTGAACCTGTATAAATGCTGCTTAAATCACTTTCTTTACCCGCTAAAGATTTGTCTTTAGCAACTAAAGATTTAGTAATAATCGCATCCCAGTCCACCATACTCATTTTACTTTGCCATTCTACATAACGCTCTTGGTAAACGGCTGGTGATTCACCACGTTGTTGAACGGGTGGCGGGCCTGCATCAATGATCTTTGGATCAAAGTGTACAGGGATGGTCATGCTGGTTTGCCAAAATGCTGGTAAGCCTTTATAAAGAATACTTCCAAACAGTAAAGCAACAAAGAATAGTCCAATTACAACTGCTGATAAGCCAAAAAGTCTAAAACGTTTTTCTTTGCTATGGCGTTTTGAAAGAGAAAGCATAATCGTACGCTTTCGCTCATCTCTTATTTCATTTGGTGTTCTATTATCTACTGCTGAGTCTACAGTGCTATCTTTCATATTCATTCATATTGCTCACGATATTTACGCACAATGTACAGTGCAATAATATTTAGACCTAGAGTAATGACAAAAAGCGTCAAGCCCAATGCAAAGGCAACAAGTGCCTGCGGACTTGCAAAGTCTGTATCGCCCGTAAGCTGATTTACGATTGTCACTGTGACTGTAGACACAGCCTCTAAAGGATTGATTTGTAATAGCGGGCTATTCCCTGCAGCCAAAACAACAATCATCGTTTCACCAATTGCACGCGATGCTGCAAGTAAAAATGCACCTACAATACCCGGCAATGCAGCAGGTAAAACAACTTGTCTAATCGTTTCTGATCGTGTTGACCCTAAACCTAAAGAACCATCTCTTAATGTTCTTGGTACTTGTGTAATGATGTCATCTGATAATGAAGATACAAATGGAATGATCATGATACCCATAACAAACCCTGCAGTTAATGCACTGGTTGCATTGATATCGATTCCGATACTATCTCCAATGCTTTTGAAAAATGGTCCAATAACCATTAATGCAAAAACACCATATACAATGGTTGGAATTCCCGCGAGCACTTCAATAATTGGCTTTGCCCATGCTCTTAAACGTGGTGATGCATATTCTGCTAAATAAATTGCAATAAACAGTCCGACTGGAATCGAAACGAGTAATGCAATAATACTGACAAGTATTGTTCCCCAAAGAAGTGGTAATAGTCCGTAGCTGCCCCCAGCATTGCCTGTGGTACTAAAACCAGGATCCCATTGTGTGCCAAAGAAAAATTCACTTGGACTAACAAAATGGAAAAATCTTAATGCCTCACTTAACATTGACATTACAATTCCGATCGTTGTAAGAATTGCAACGCCAGAACATAATGCAAGACTCACACGAACAACGCGTTCAACATGATTTCTTGCACGGTATTTTTGATTAATTTGTTTATTTGCAAAAACCAACCCAACCAAAGCAATACATATCACAACAACAAATTGAGCATAGTCACCAATTTGCATTGCGCGTCCATACTGTTCAGCTGCTGTTAATTCGTATGGCTTGGCTTGGTCTGTAACACCAAAGCCTGATGCAATTGCTTGTACTCGATTCAAAAGCACTTCTTTACTAGAAGGATCTAAATGAGATAAAACATCTGCAGGCACTTGACTAAATACAATATTGCGGAGCAGCATTGGCTCAACAAAATTCCAAAGTAAGAAAATGAGAATTGCTGGTATACCGCACCATAATGCAACCAAAGTCCCATAATATCCAGGACGTGAATGAAGTAAGGCTGAATTTTTGCCTTCACCTGCGATACGACGACTTTTTTTCAATCCGAATTGATAGCCAACCGCAATCAGTGCAAGTAGTACGCCCAAAAGAAGCAGATTCATCTTATCTCCGCTGTTTACATTTCAAAAACTAAAAAAGGTGGGAATGAGTTTCCTCATTCACACCTTAACTGACACAACATTACTTAACAGATTTACCTGCTTTGAAATCTGCAAGAACTTGAGCACGCTCAGTATCTGACATTGGGATTAAACCTGCACGATCAAGCTTAGAACCTTTACCTGAAGCTTTTTTGCTGATGAAGTATTCAACATATTGCGGTAAGCCTTTGATCACTTTAGTATGCTCGCCTTTCACATAGAAAAACAATGGACGAGATACAGGATATGTACCATTTAGAACTGTGTGTTCACTTGGCTCAATACCATTTACAGTTGCAACACGTAAGCGGTCTTTGTTTTGGTCATAGAAGCCTAAACCAAATACACCTACAGCATTTGGTGATGTTTTAAGACGTGCTAATGTTTCTGTGTAATCACCAGAAATTTCAACAACACGGCCATCTTTACGGAAGTTAGAACATGCTTTCACTTGTGCATCTTTGTCTAGCTTTTTGAAATATTCGTAAGTATGGCAACCTGCTTCAACCATTTTTTCTTGGAATACTTCACGTGTTCCATGGTTTGAAGCTGGAATAACTAAAGTAATTGGCTCATTTGGTAATGATGCGTCAATTTGGCTCCAGTTCGTATATGGGTTTGCAACCAATTTACCGTTCGATGGTAATTGAGCAGCAAGTGCTGTAAATACATGAACAGGCTTTAATTTAAAAGCAGGACGTGATGAGTTAGATGCAAATACAATGCCGTCATAACCAATTTTGATTTCTTGGATCTTTTTCACGCCAGCTTTGTGACAGCTTTCAATCTCGCCTTCTTTAATTTTTCTTGAGGCATTTGCGATATCAGTTGTGTTGTCACCAACACCTTGACAGAATTGTTTTAAACCGCCAGATGTACCACCAGAACCTACAACTGGGGTTTTGTATTGAGGAAAAGTATTACCAAACTCTTCTGCAACAATACTTGCATACGGCAATACTGTTGAAGAACCTGAAATTTGAATGGTATCACGCGCTGCATTGGCATTTACTGCAAATGCGACGCTAGAAATAGCTAGTGCAAGTGTTGCATATTTTTTACTTAACTTCATTGTCATCTCTCAATGCCTCATGCCTCAAATTAACATCATTTTTTTATTTGAAAATGATGTCGTTTCTGTATTTTCATGCGGTTATTTTGGATTTATTTTATGACAGTTAAGTTACATGCCGATTAATTTTTAAATATTTTTGTGACATAAATATCGTAAAACTAAACTATAAAATTACAAAAAGGCCACCGAAGTGACCTTTTCTTGGAATTTTATATTAAGCAATTGGCGAAATATAACTTCCGTCAACAATTGAGTCTTTAATACGGTCAGATTCAACTTGAATTTGTGACAATAAATCTTTCACGTTTTCAAGCGTTGCAACCGGGCTTAACAATGTCATTTTCAATGATTGGGTTTCGCCAACTTTGGTTACACCAACATTCGCTTCGCCACGAGCAAATAGCTCATCCGCAATATTTTGATTCAATATATCAATATATTGCTCAGGATAACCATTTGGCACAATACGGAATAACACTGAGGCAAATTGAGGTTCAATCAGCAACTCAAAGCCATTTGTATCTTTTAAATATTGTGCAACTTCTTTTGACAGCTTTACACCATGATCAATCATTGATCCATAAAGCTCTTCACCAAGCGCCTCAATTGTCATCCACAACTTTAACGCATCAAAGCGTCTTGTCGTTTGTAACGATTTTGACACTAAGTTTGGCACACCATGCTCTTCATCATATGCTGAATTCAAATATTCAGCTTCATAATGCATAAAGCGGTAGTCACTTTCATTTTTCAATAAAAACGCGCCACAACTAATGGTTTGGAAGTAATGCTTATGAAAATCAAGGGTTACAGAATCTGCTAGTTCTAATCCTGCTAACCAATCACGATAGTCATTTGACAACAACAAAGCACCACCCCAAGCTGCATCAACATGCATCCAAGTGTCATACTTTTGGGTAATCTGACTGATCTTTTGTAATGGGTCAATCGCACCAGCATCTGTGGTTCCTGCTGTTGCAACAACACATGCAACCACTTTACCTTCAGATTGAAGATATTGAATGGTTTGTTCTAGCGCATCGACATCCATTTGAGCTTGATCATTCACAGGTACAGTAACCACCGACTGAAAGCCCATGCCCATCAATGCCATATTCTTTTGTACTGAAAAATGTGCATTCTCAGAACAAATAACTTTGACATTTTGCATGGCATCACTTGGAATACCTTCACGCTGTACCGAATGACCTGACCAATGTTTTGCAATACATTTGTCACGCGCTAACAACACACCCATCAGGTTTGATTGCGTACCGCCTGAAGTGAATACACCAGCTTGACCTGAACCGTATCCAACTTTTTGACGTAACCAATCAATCAGCTGCACTTCCATCAATGATCCTGCCGGGCTTTGATCCCATGAGTCCATTGATTGGTTAGTTGCATTAATTAAAACTTCTGCAACTTGACTCACCACCATTGTTGGGCAGTGTAAGTGAGCTAAAGAATGTGGATGATGCACTTTTAAGCTTTTATTCAAAAACAGCTCAATCATACGCTCTAGCGATTGCTGTACACCTAAACCATCTTTGGTTGCATTAAATGAAATTGCTGAACGCAACTTTTTAATACTGCCGCCGGTATACATCTTGTCGTTTTGCAACCAAGCTGTAACAGCTTGGGTTGCTTTTGCCATTGCTGACTCATAGTCAGCAATGGATTGTGCATCATTACATAGCAGCGATTGACGATGTTTCACAAAATCAACCATGATTAAGCGCCTCTTACAGTGACTAAAGCCTCAGCCACCGCCTTTTTAAAGCGTTTAATTAACTCTTCTGCTTCTTCTTGCTTGATGATCAATGGGCAAAGCAAGCGAATTACTGTGCCATGACGTCCACCTTTTTCAAGTAGAAGCTGGTTGTTAAAACACGCAGTTTGAATAGCAGCAGTTAATTGTGGATCTGCTGGCAATGAACCCATATGGTCTGGTGCTTGACGATCATCAACAATCTCAATACCAATCATCAAACCACGACCACGGACATTACCAAGACATGGGAATTCTTGTGCTAGTTTTTTAATTTCAGCTTGAATGAATTCACCGCGCTCTTGAGCATTTTGTGCCAAGTTTTGCTCTTTGATGACTTGTAAAGAAGCTAAACCTGTACCCATTGCCAATTGGTTACCACGGAATGTACCTGTGTGTGCACCTGGCTGCCACGCATCAAATTTGCGTTTAATACCAAGTACAGCAAGCGGTAAACTACCACCCACAGCTTTTGACATTACAATGATATCTGGTTCAATCCCTGCATGTTCAAATGCAAACATTTTACCTGAACGAGAAAAACCTGCTTGTACTTCATCTAAAATTAATACAATGCCATGTTTTTCAGTAACTTCACGGATTTTACGTAACCATTTTGTTGGCGCAACTACAACACCACCTTCACCTTGAATAGCTTCAAGAATCACAGCAGCAGGTTTTGTTACACCACTTTCAACATCTTCAATGAATTGTTCAAAGTAATACGTTAAAGCATCTACCCCAGCCTCACCACCTAAGCCCAATGGGCAACGGTATTCATGCGGATATGGTAAAAACTGTACGCCTGGCATGAGGTTACTTACAGGATTTTTTGCCCCTAAGTTGCCTGTCACAGACAATGAACCATGCGTCATACCATGGTAACCACCAGAAAAGCTGATGATTGCACCACGACCAGTATAAGTTTTAGCAAGTTTCATTGCTGCTTCTGTTGCATCTGCACCAGATGGGCCACAGAATTGTAAACAATATGCTTCTTTACCACCTGGTAAATAAGACAATAAAGTTTCTGAAAACTTATCTTTTAACGGTGTTGTTAAATCCAAAGTATGCAATGGTACGCCACTTGCTAGTGTATCTTGGATACTTTGAATTACAGCCGGGTGATTATGGCCTAGAGCCAATGTTCCTGCTCCAGCTAAACAATCAAGGTACTCTCTACCTTCAACATCAGTAACCCAACAGCCTTGTGCTTTCGCTATCGCTAACGGTAATTTACGTGGATAACTACGCACATTTGATTCCATCTGACTTTGGCGAGTCAGGTAATATTCATTTGTGGAATTGCTGGCAGGATTTACAGAATTAACGCTCATATCGGATTACCATCTCTGATAAGGGTTGAAAGAAATAAGTCTGGCGACGTAAAGGTCATTTGACTCGGTGCTTTAGGATTTTCTAGTTATTATTTATTGATTTAAAAATAACTAGGAGGGCGATGATACGCTTTTTTTTGTAAAAATAAAGACCCTTAAAACTTTATTTTTATTTTATAAAAGCTTGACCTCTTCAAAGGAACGATTACATTCTAAGCATGATTGTTCAAAATCACAAAATCAGCCACTTACCATTGAATTACAGATCACTTAAAAAAAATAATATAAGCTGTAATTCATTCAATCATTAAAACCTAAGTTATTGTATAGTAAACTATTTTATAATCTAAGTACACTTATTCTAGTGAAAATATATTACAAAGTAGCTACAAAAAAATGCATTTTTACTTTATTGGTTTTCGTAACTTTTTCTTACTTTTTAAAAGAGGCAATGTATGCATAAAATTTTACTTTCAGCAGTGTTATTTGGCCTAGGCAGTAGTGCGATTGCAGCAGATCAAACCGCATTAAACTACAATGTCGTGCAGTTACAAGCGGAAGCATCGCGCGAAGTTAGCAACGATCAAATGCAAGTTGTCTTATATGTTGAAAAAACCAGCAAACAGCCTGCAGATCTTGCAGCTCAAATTACACAAAATATGAATGCCGCCCTACGTTTGAGTCAAAAGTATCCTCAAATTCAAACCAAAACAGGAACCCAAAGTACGTATCCTATCTATACCAATGAAAATAGAAGTTTAAAAGAATGGCGTGCTCGCGCAGAAATACGTTTTCAAACTCATGATTTTAAAGCCATGAGCCAACTCATTAGTGAGCTACAAAGTTCTTTCCAAACGGAATCTATTCAATTTACGGTATCAGACCAACAGCGCCAATTGGTTGAAAATGAACTGATTACTGAGGCATCTCAAAACTTTCAAAAAAGAGCAAAAAGCTTAGTACAGGTTTGGAATAAAACAAACTATCAAGTGGTAAGTTTAAATGTAGAAACCAATAACCAACAGTACACGCCACAGCCTTATATGCGTGCAAGTTTTGCCAAAATGGCAGCTGCAGATGCACCTGTTGCACAAGACATTAGTGCTGGAAATAGTAAGATTAATGTCAATATTAATGGCAGCATTCAATTAGAGAAGTAATCAATCTGTCAAATAATAAATTACATTTGTCATAATGGGTCATATTTGTGTTCAAATATGACCCATCTTTCATTCTTAATCGTCTTTATGAAATACTTTACCGCAACATCCATTTACAGTACCACAGATGAAGATACCATTAGCCTCGCCTTTTATGACGATGCAGATGATCCTATTGATTTTGTGATTTTAACTCATCAGTTAAAAAACCACGCATCATTTAATATGCATGATACAGGCTTACTTTTGAATGATACTGACCGCGAATTCTTCAATGTAATTGAAAGTATGAAGCTTTTTCATGATGAGTTGGTCATTACCATTTGTGCAGTTGATCATGAACACGTAGAGTACGACAAAATCGTTATTGATTTAAATCAAGCCGATCCATCTGATTTACGTGATGATTTAAGATTATTCTGCCAGCACACAAATATTAGCTTAAACGCATAAAAAAGCAGCTCTTTTGAGCTGCTTTTTTTTAACTATATTTTACTTTTTAAAAGGTAACGCATATTTAAAGATACGTCCAATCACTTGACCATACTGTTTTGCCAAGCTTGCATTGTTATAGTTAATGCCATATTTTTTACACACAGCTTCAACTTTAGGTGCCATTTTGCGATAACGACGTGCAGGCACTTCAGGGAATAAATGATGCTCAATTTGATGGCTTAAATGGCCAGTCAAAATATGAAATAATTCTGAACCTGTTAGGTTAGAAGAACCTCGAATTTGACGCATATACCAATGCCCTTTACTTTCATTTTGTAATACACTCTTAGGGAACACTTCTACGTCTTTGGTAAAGTGTCCACAAAAGATAATACTAAATGTCCATACATTTCGCATGCCGTTAGCGACCATATTTCCTGCTAAAACAGGAAGCGCACTTGGACCTGCAATCAAAGGGAAAAACACATAGTCTTTAAATAAAAGTTTAGAAACTTTATTTTGAATTGGCTTCCACTCTTCCCACAATTGCTGCTTGGTTTTACGACCAATGAATACGCGTCCAATTTCTAAGTTTTGAATCGCAACACCCCATTGGAAGAATAAACAAAATGGAATGCTATAAAGTGGCTGTAATAAATGACCTTTCTTCCAACGCTGCTCTGGAAATAAACGTAATAAGCCATACCCAATATCATCATCCATACCTTTAATATTGGTATATGTATGATGCTGGAAGTTATGCGATTGACGCCAATTGTCTGCTGTACCAACAATATCCCACTCATAGCTTTGACCCATAAGTTTTGGATCATTCATCCAATCATATTGCCCATGCATGACATTATGACCTACTTCCATATTTTCTAAAATTTTAGAAACACCGAGTAAACCTGTACCTAACACCCAAGCTGGTGGAAACCAACCAGCAAATAACAATGCTCGTCCAGTAATATTGGTATAACGTACCGCAGAATAAACACGTCGGATGTATTTGGCGTCTTTTTCACCTAAATCATCAAGAACTTCTTGTTTAATCTGATCAAGTTCACGTGCCAAAGTATCAAGTTCTGCGTCTGTTAATTCCTTGTTTTTAGGATTTTTAAAATACTGTGTTTTTACCTGCATATTCATAATAAGGCTCTCTTCTTAAAGATCTAAAACAAGGTCAGATTTTGCTGAGTTAACACAAATACGTACCGGACTACCCGGCTCGGCATGCTCTGCTTGATTAGTAATATTTGTGGTTACGCCACTAATTTTGTTACATGAACATTTATTACAAATTCCCATACGGCAGCCATAGACAGGACGCTCATTGGCTTCTTCTAAGGCTTCTAAAATTGACCGATTCTTTGGAATCACAAATATTTTTTGTGATTTCTTCAATGTCACTGTGACTGTACCTTCTTCGGTAATTTCAATCGGTGACAATGTAAATGCTTCACTTTTAAATAAGCGTGCAGCATGAAATAAATCACGTGCGCTATTTACAAAGCCTGATGGTCCGCATGCAAATACTGCATGTTCATGTAAATCACCATAGGCTTCAACATGCTGTTCATTCAATCGTGCTGCAGCACCTTCATCTTGCGTACAAAAAATTTGATATTTAAAATTTGGATATTGATGAGACCATGTTTCAAACTGATCTTTAAATGCAGCTTCATCTACATGCTTTACCCAATACATTAATGTCATGTGATACGCTGCGAGCTGACCTGTATGTGCAAGTTGATGCAGCATACTAAACATTGGCGTAATACCACTGCCCGCTGCCAACAGCACTACATCTTTTTCAGGATAGCCTTCACACAACATGTCACCATAAGGCTGACCAAATTCAATAATGTCGCCTATTTGTGCCATATCAGCCAACCACGTACTGACTGTACCACCTGATACTGTTTTGAATGTCAGTTGAACATGCGTTGCATCTAAACGAGTTAAACTGTATGTGCGTTCTAAACGGCGCCCTGCAATCTCAACAATAACAGGATGATGTTGTCCTGCAACGCCATAATTCATACGCTTATTGCATTCCACAGTTAACGAAACCATACCTTTTGCAACATGTTCTTTTTTGGTGATACGTCCAAGCATTTGATCCATTGACCAAAGCGGATTTATCTTTTGTGCCCAAAAATTTAGAATATGTGTGTCGTATATGCTGCTTGATAAAAACTTCAAGGCAGGATTCTTTCGCTGTGTTACATGCATTTCGGCCATCTCAATTTATGACTTTTGAATTATTATACACATGTATATATATATGTATAGTATTAAAACATTTCATGACAATATTTCTAATTCAACTGAGATCAGGCTATAATCAAAAATAAAGAGATTTTGAATGGATAGCATGGCTTCTGCACCGACAATGACAAAGCATCAAACGCTCGGCTTAACTGACAAAGAAGCCAAAACCTCACCTAGAACGGTGGGCAGAAAAGCAACGATTACGAAAGAAGAATTATTCCAAGCAACTTTGAATTTAATTGGGCCACAAAAAAGTATTTCATCTTTAAGCTTACGTGAAGTGGCAAGAGAAGCAGGCATTGCGCCAAATAGTTTTTATCGCCACTTTCGTGATATTGATGAACTGACGATTGAGCTGATTAATCGCGCAGGTTTGGTTTTACGCCAAATCATTCGTGAAGCACGCCTGCGGGCAACAAAACAAGAACGTATTATTCGCACCTCTGTAGAAATATTTTTACAACAACTTGATGCGGATGAAGGTTATTTAAGTCTTTTGCTCAGAGAAGGTTATACTGGTTCTATCTCTTATAAACAAGCTGTTGAACAGCAACTTAAGTTTTTCCAACAAGAGTTACAAGAAGATTTAATTCGAATTGAAGCCTTAAATCACAGTAAAATGGCGCATCCTGAAATTGTGGCTATTGGCATTACTCAGCTTGTATTTAATATGGGGGCTAAAATTATTGATTTGCCTCTTAAAGAGCGTCGAAGGACGGCCGAGCAAACCATGTTAATGATTCGAATGATATTAGAAGGTGCTCGCTGTTTAGATCAAGATCATCGTTCAAAAAATAATACTTAAAATGTTATACTTCGGTGCGATCAATTTTTCGATGCATCTTTTTGCTTTTTTCGTGTCATTTAATGCTCCATCAGTTTGGTATGGCCATGAAACAACTCACCGATTATCATATCACCGCGATTAGCTATTTTATTATTAGCGTCGCTTTAGCATGTATTATCCCATTACATTTATTGGCAAGTTTTTTTGCTGGCTTTTTAATTTATGAAACCATCTTGTCATTAGACAAAGTAATTAACCGTTATACACAAAACCGTCGCACCAAATTAATTATTAGCATTGCCCTCAGTGTCGCTATTCTGTCTACCTTGGCATTTGCCATGTCAAGTTTGATTAGCTTTGCCTTATATGATTTACAAGGTCATGGCATGGCAACATTTAATCAGCATATTGATCACACGTTAATGAGTGTCCAACAAGAAATCTCACATTATTTACCAAGTTATATTCCCGCCAATGTAGCTGATTTAAAAAATAGTTTATTAGAGCTGATTAAAAACAATTTAGAGTTACTCAAAACCGCAGGCACTGACCTAATTCATAACATTGCCACCACGCTCATTGGTTTAATTATTGGGATTTTAGTGTCGATTCAACAACCACGCTCGCCAAATAAGCAAGTTTATCCTGTATTTAAGCAAGCTTTGATTGACCGTGTACAACGATTAGCAGATTCATTTCGCAATGTCGTATTTGCTCAAATAAAAATTTCTTTGATCAATACTGGTCTATTTATTATTTTTTGTTTTGTTATTTTACCTCTCTTTGGTGTTTCATTGCCTTTTGCCAAGACACTGACCATTATCACCTTTATTTTTGGCTTAATCCCTATTGTGGGTAATTTACTATCTAACTCATTAATTGTGGTTTCAGGTTTAACTATTTCACTACCTGTAGCATTGTCATGTTTACTGTATTTGGTGTTAATTCATAAACTTGAATATTTTATTAATGCACAAATTATTGGGACTAAAATTAATGCCAAAGCATGGGAAGTGTTATTGGCCATGTTAATTTTTGAGTCTATTTTTGGTTTAAGCGGCTTAATTGTGGCACCCATCTTTTATGCTTATTTAAAGCTTGAACTCAGCTGTGCCAAAATGATTTAACAGATAAAAAAATCCCCTCAATATGAGGGGATTTTTTATTAAGGTTTAACAGCCACTAAAATTTGTATGGCTTCTGGTGTTAAAGATAAATGATCTAAACGCTCAAGCCCTTCTTTTTGCAATTTTTGCAGACGATCAATTTCATCTTGACGAATACTTGGATTAAACTGCTTTAAATACACCAAACGGTCAATCTCATACTGCCATTGTTTACTGTAATTGATTTTTGCTTGCTCTTGTAGCTTTGGCAAATGGACTTTTGCAATGTCTAAAGCTTGGGTATAGCGTGCTTCAATCACTTCACGGCGTGCTTTGACAATTTGTCGACAACTGTTGCCATCGAGGTGTTTTAGATGCGGTTTCAAAATATGCGCATCAATTTTTTGCGATAGATCTTGACCATTTTCACTCAAAAGCACACGAATTAATTGTGACGGCACACTCGCTAAAACATTTAAAGCTTTTGGCGCAACAACATCTATTTTAAACCAAATCTCAATTAACACAGTACCAGGCTTAATTGCATTTGATTTAAGCAATGCTACATTGGTGCTTCCAAAGGATTGAGTACGAATCATCTCCATGATGCTCTCAACAAATGGATGCTCAAGTGTTAAATAATTGGCATCTTCTCGGATTTGAGCTTGGTCACGATAAAATGTCGCTGTCATGCCATCTTCATCCAATGAAATACCCTGTACTTGCATTTGATCTGTTGGCTTAATAATTACCGTACCATTGCTTTGCTCATCAAAATCAATGTTGGTAGATGACATGAATTGCTTGATAAACATTGGTAATGTTGAATTATCATCATAATTGTCTAACGCATTGACAATATTTTGTGCCACCACAGGTCGGCATGAGTTGTACTCTAATAAACGATCACGCCCTTCTTGCAGCTCTTTCTCCAAAGCTTGACGCTGAACAGTCACCGCTTGCAGTAACTCATCAAATGATGAACCTAAATCTGCTAATAAATGTCCTTTTAACTCTGCAATAAAGTTCTCTTGCAAAGTTTGTGCAGTTGGTGAAATTTGGTTGAAGATATTGAGTGCTTCATTATACCAACGGAACATACGCTCTTGTGCTGTACCTAATAGGTAAGGCACATGAATTTGAATACGGTTTTCTTGACCAATTCGGTCTAAACGACCAATTCGCTGCTCAAGTACATCTGGGTTCGATGGCAAGTCAAACAAAATGAGGTCACTTGCAAATTGGAAGTTACGCCCTTCTGAACCGATTTCAGAACACAATAAAATTTGTGCACCGTTCACATCTTCAGCAAAATATGCTGCAGCTTGATCTCGTTCTAATAAACTCATACCTTCATGGAACATGGCGGTACGAATCCCTGCATGTAAACGAAGGACATTTTCAAGTGCTTCAACCACAGGACCGCTTCTTGCAATCAATAGCACTTTTTTATGTTTTAATGCCTTTCGCAGCGTTTCCATCAACCATGTCACACGCGGATCAGTTTGCATCCATGAGCCATCAATTTGTGCCTCTTCAGGCCACATTTGCTCACGCAGCTTGCCATTTTTAGACCAATTTTCAGGTGCAGCCAATGCCACAGGTTGGCAGTCACGACCTGGAAAACCTTGAATGGCTTCACGGGTATTTCTAAACAAAATACGCCCAGTGCCATGACGGTCTAACAATTCTTGAATAGCTTGATAACGTTGTTCAGGTACATCTTGGATACGATGACCAAGCAAATGATCCAATACAACCAAGTGTTGTTCATTGAGCTGAGCGTCAGACAACAATACTTCGGCAATTTTTGCAGTTTCTTTGTATTTATCTTCTTCATCCAAGAAGGTATCTAAATTGCTAAAACGCTGAGGATCAAGTAAACGTAGGCGTGCAAAATGGCTTTCAACACCGAGTTGTTCAGGCGTTGCTGTAAGTAATAACACCCCTGCTGTTTGCTCAGCAAATTCTTCAATTAAGTCATAGCGGTCATTGCCGCCTTCTTCTTCATTCCACATCAAATGATGGGCTTCATCGACAACAAGTAAATCAAACCCTGCAGCCAGTGCTTGTTCACGTAAATCATCATGGTCAATCATCAAATCAATACTTGCAATAATATATTGCTCTGTTTGAAATGGATTTAAATCAGGGTCATTTTCACGCATTGCTGCTGTGCGTGTTAAATCGAAAATTGAGAAGTTGAGATTAAAACGACGACGCATTTCAATCATCCACTGATATTGCAGTGAATCAGGTACTAAAATCAGCACACGTTCAGCACGTGAAGTTTTTAATTGCTGATGGATAATCAAACCTGCTTCAATGGTTTTTCCAAGCCCAACTTCATCTGCGAGCAATACGCGTGGCGCAAAACGCTTACCCACTTCATGTGCAATATATAGTTGGTGTGGAATTAATCCGACACGTGCACCCAATAACCCACGTAATGGATTGGTATGCATATTGGCTTGCATTTGTAAGGCTTCTATACGTAAGTCATACCATGCTTTGATATCAACTTGACTTGCCAATAAACGGTCAAGTGGCTTTGACAATTGGATTTGTGCGCCAATTCGTGTTTCATTTAGCGTTTTACGCTCAAGCTCACCATTGTCTAATGTACGTACTGCATGGTAGCGAATCACACCAAAACGCTCTTCAAATGATTCAACTTTCCAAGTGCTTCCTTCTTGATCTTGAAGTTCATCATTTACATTAAAAACAATACGAGATAAAGGTGCATTGTTCTTAGCATAAACTCGTGTTTCATCACTTTTTGGAAATAAAATGCTGACAGAACGCTCATCTACATCAATCACGATACCTAAACCAAGCTCTGTTTCTGTATCGGATAACCAACGTTGACCAATAGCAAATTGTTGCAATTTTTTCACCTTTTTCAGTTTACACTAAACACCTTTATACTCAGATTGAGTGATGGCTTTAGCTTTAATTTAAATATTGTTGCCGCTTAAATACATTTTAATATGTACCTAGCTGCTAAAAAACATTTCACCACATTAAAATGGTACAGGACATTCAAAATGTAATACATGCTCTGTTTTCGGGTGCTTAAAACCCAATTGATAAGCATGCAAACACAGCCTGTCTTTTAATTGCTGTTGCTCAGCATCTGCATATAGTGTATCACCAATAATTGGATGTCCTAAATATTGCATATGTACACGAAGTTGATGCGCACGCCCTGTAATTGGAACCAATTTTATTCGTGTGACCGGATAGCCATTGATCTCAAACTGCTCTAAAGCACTCCAATGTGTCAGAGCTTGTTTAGAATGGGTTTGATCTACAATGTGTAATGGCGGACGGGTTTCATCATAAATGACAGGAATATCAATGGTTCCTTTATCATAAATATGTCCTGCCACAATGGCTTGGTAAGTTTTAGTGGTTTCACGAAGTTGAAATTGTTTTGAAATCCGATTTTGCCCTAAACGTGTTAAAGCAAACACCAAAATTCCTGAAGTATCTCGGTCTAAACGATGAATTAATAATGTTTTGGGCTCAACTGCGACTAAACGCGTTAATACGCTGTCATAAAGCGCATCACCACGCCCAGGCACACTGAGTAATCCTGCGGGCTTATGAATAACAATAAAGTCTTCATCTTGATGAATTAAATGCTTTGTTAAAAAGTCGCTCAACGGATCATCCTCAAGCCATGATCAAAATAAGGCGTGCCATCATAAGGAGCTTGGGTCAGAAACACAAGTTATCTCAAGCAATTGTATAGATTACACGTTATTTTCATCACAACATCATCATGAAATCAAACAAAGGCATGTCATTTTGACATGCCTTTGTTTCAAATTATCGGCTGTTTTTAATTTGTGTAAATACAGCACGCGCTGCATCTAACGTAAATTGAATGTCTTCATCTGTATGGGCAGATGAAATAAATCCAGCTTCAAAAGCAGACGGCGCAAAATGAATACCGTGGTCAAGCATGCCATGGAAGAATATTTTAAATGCATCTGTATCGCATTTTAAAATATCATCAAAGCTTTTAATTTCTGTTTGTTCTGTAAAATACAATCCAAACATTGCTCCTGCTTGTTCTGTATGTAATGCAACACCCACTTCATCAGCAACACGTTTTAAGCCTGCCAACAATGTGCCAAGCTGCGCTGTCAGTTTGCTATAAAAATCAGGCTGGCGTAAATGCTTAAACATGGTAATTCCTGCACGCATTGCCAATGGATTACCTGACAATGTACCTGCCTGATACACCCCACCTAATGGTGCAATATGCGACATAATTTCTCGCTTACCACCAAATGCGCCCACAGGAAGTCCTGCACCAATAATTTTACCTAATGTCGTTAAGTCAGGCGTTACGCCATAGTGTGCTTGTGCACCACCAAGTGCAACACGGAAGCCTGTCATGACTTCATCAATAATAAATACTGATTGATACTGATCACATACATCACGTATTGCTTGTAAAAAGCCATCAATTGGCTTCACTAAGTTCATGTTGCCTGCGACAGGTTCAACAATAACCCCTGCAATTTCATGCCCATATTTTTCAAAACAAGCTTTTAATGCTTCAATGTCATTATATGGCACAGTCAAAGTATGTTTAGCAAAATCAACAGGTACACCTTTTGATGTTGGCTCACCGAGCGTTAATAAGCCCGATCCTGCTTTCACCAACAATGAGTCTGAGTGACCATGATAACAGCCTTCAAACTTTAGAATTTTGTCGCGTCCAGTATAGCCACGTGCCAAACGAATCGCGGACATGGTTGCTTCAGTCCCTGAATTGGTCATACGCACCATCTCAATCGATGGCACAACTTCACATATAATGTCAGCCAATGTGGTTTCATGAACCGTTGGTGCACCAAAACTTAGACCATCTTCTGCAGCACGTTGAACAGCTTCAACAATATCAGGATGTGAGTGACCTAGAATCATCGGTCCCCATGAACCAATGTAGTCAACATAGCGTTTACCGTCGACATCCCAAAGATAAGCACCTTTGGCTTTCTCAATAAAAATTGGTGTTCCACCTACGCCATTAAATGCACGTACAGGTGAATTAACACCACCTGGGATATGTTTATTTGCTTGTTGAAATAATTGTACTTGTTTTGCTGACAGCGCCATAGATTTACACTCTTTTTCAATATTTAAAATTTATTTGCCCAGGCATGAACACGATCTGGAATTGCATCTGTATCAAGTGCCAAGACATCACTAATCACAGCACATAAATCTGCGCCTGCATCAATCACTGATGCTGCATTTTCTACTGTTAATCCGCCAATTGCACAGATTGGCACATCAAATGTTTGTTTGGCTTTACGCAAGATATCTAATCCAACATCGCCTGCTTCAGGTTTTGTTGCTGTCGCAAAAATAGCGCCAAATGCAACATATGTTGCACCTTGCTGAATTGCATCAGCTGCAAGCTCAATTGAATTTGCACACGTTCGACCAATAATTGCATGATCTAACAAATGTGTTTTTGCATCAGTGACTTCACCATCAGATTGCCCCAAATGCACACCAAGACCAAATGACTGTGCAAGGCTTAGATCATCATTAATAATGAAAGGTGTATGGTATTTTTCACACAGTAGTTTGATGTGCTGTATTTCATCAACTTGTGCACTTGGCAATATTTTTTTACGGCGATACTGTAAAATTTTTATCTGGTTGGTGGCTAAGGCAACTTCTAGTTTTTTTATTAATACATTAAAGGGATCATCATTGGTGATGAGGTATAATCCTCGCATATATGCCTCAGTCATTTTTAGTCTGTTCATGATTTTACGATGATCTCTGTGAAATTGCCAATCATTCACGCATAAAAATCATGACAATCGCATCATGACCTTAAGCATCGACATAAAAAAACCTGAGCAAGAAGACCTGCTCAGGTTGAACTCAATAAACTATTGGTTTAGAAGCGGTAACCAAAGCCCAAATAAGTTACAACTGGATTGATTTCCACTTTCGCTGACCCTTGTACTTTGTAGCTGCCTGCCAATGGATGTGTTCCATTTACATCCAAACTTGCATGTGTATTTAAATGTACATAGCTTATTGATGCGGTCACAAACCATTCTTTTGTAATTGAATAATCAAATCCAGCAAGAACAACGGGTGCAATAGTGTTATCAACTTTTACATTGGTGATTGAACCTTTAGTCGCTTTAAGTAATGGATCGTTCACAAGCTCTGAATCTAAGTTAAAATCTGAAAAGCGTGCATACATCAGACCAACACCCACATATGGGCGTAATTTGTTTTCAACTGTACCAAAATGATATTTACCTGTAATCACTGGGCTATAAATTTTGATATCACCCACTTTATTAAATTTATCTAAATTCAATTGGTTGTTCAGTAAAGACCCCTTACCTTTAATGTCAACCTTTGGTGGCATACCTAAAACTAAACCTAAACTCACATTGTCATTCACAAGATAGTCAAATTTAATTTCAGCAGTATTTGAATTTTCAAATTCAAAACCTGAATTTGATGTAAAACCTGTTGAACTGACAGCTCTATTGTTGCTGTCTGTGTAAACCCCTTGTTGCTCACCTTGAGGCATGATGTGTGCCCAACCTAAAGACACCGCAAATTGTTTGCCATCACTTGTTGCTGCATGCGTCGCAAAACTTGCTGTTGCAAACACAACTGGAATCATGATCTGAGCTAATTTATTCATCAAAAAAATCCAAAAAGTAAGGCCGCTCATAATAGGCGAGCAGCAAATTGAGTGAATTATTAGAATATTTACTTTAATTTTCAAGCGGTATTTTAAACTTTTTTCCGCATCATCGTTATCACCGATAAAAATCACAATAGTAATTAAAGCTTTAGCTCTAAATTTATTTAATTTGGCAAAACATGT
This sequence comes from Acinetobacter apis, assembly GCF_900197575.1. Classification (GTDB taxonomy): domain Bacteria; phylum Pseudomonadota; class Gammaproteobacteria; order Pseudomonadales; family Moraxellaceae; genus Acinetobacter; species Acinetobacter apis. The sequence continues at coordinate 1,128,348 of NZ_FZLN01000001.1, forward strand.
ATTTGTTCATTTTTTATGCATAAATGTAAAATATATTGCAGAGCGCGCGTTTTTGATTAAATTTCAGCATGCTTTTTCATACAGCCGATGTATTATTTCTTAAAGTACATTATCTTGATATGAACTCCCCTTGATTAACCATGCGAGATTTGGTCATGTATGAAGTTGAATTAAAACTACAAATTCCAAAACAGAAAAAGGCACAAATTCAAAAGGCAGTACAGGCCCTTTCTCCTCAAACCATTGCATTACATGCACAATACTTTGATACCGATGATTTTATTCTTGCTCAACACTTTATTGCTATTCGGTTGAGAAAAGAACATCAAGCATGGACTCAAACACTTAAAAGCGCTGGCAAAAATGCCTTAGAACGTTATGAAAATGATGTACATCGCGGTGAATTTAGTGATGTTCCTGCGCTTGATCTAACTGTATATGAGCATGATGTATTGGCCACCAAAGCCTTACAGCCTATCATTCACAACGGTCAATTTTTACTTGTACGCATGCAATTTGAAACTGTGGTAGAGCGGACATATCAAGTTGTTGAACATCAAGGTGCACAAATTGAAATTTGTTTAGATTTAGGCCACCTTGGTAATTCGACTCATCAAGAAGAAATTTGTGAAATTGAATTTGAGTTGGTATCTGGCAGTCCTTTGGCACTGATTGATTTAGTACAAATTTGGGTTAAAAAATATGGCATTTGGCTAGATATTCGTAGCAAAGCAGAACGAGGCAATTTGATTGCACGTTCACTTTTGGTCAGCCCAGCCAAAAAAACAACCTATCCAATATTCTCATCACATAGTCGTTTAGCTGAAGCATTTCCAAGGTTTTTATTACACTATACACAAAGCTTTTTACCACATCTTGCTGCAATTGCAGACCAAATTGCAGAGCAAGAACACTATATACAAGCAGAAAAAAGTCTTGCGCATGTGCTTTACTTAACCACTGAATTTGATGCCGAGCAGCAATGGATTGCCTCGCAACATATTCAATCATTGCAGCACATTCAAAAACAATTACAGCATTATTTAGCGCTAAGTGCAGTTGACCAGCGCTTGAATGACACACTGACCGAACACCAACTAAATGGACTAAGTAAAGGCGTAACTCAACTGCAAGCTCAATTGGCCAAAGACATTATTACTAGTGATGTCACATGGGCTGTACTCGAATTATTACGACTTGGCTTTAAAGATGCGACTGTTTTTGCAGATGATTTGCCAAATACATCATGGCATGATGCGCTAAAACAACAACATAAACAGATTAAAAACAGCCCTATTTATACCGTATTTGAGTCTTTATCAGATGCAAGTTTAAGCACTATTGTTAAGCTAGATTTATTACATCATTATTTAAATAAAAAATCCTATGTACCTGCAAAGTTTGTATATGCGGCGCAAGACGTTATTCGTATTAACTTGGCTGATGAACAAATTGCAGCACTTCGGATGCTTAAAACAGAACAGTTTTTACTGACAGGTTGGCTGCTTGCAGAAAAAGAATATACATTAAAACGTTATGAAAAACAGTGGGCTAAGCTAAACCCATAATTTATTATCAATCAGACAGATAGCTTAGAACATCTAAGCTATCTGTATTTACCAAATACTTTCCATACAGAGTTATCTGCTAATGGATCATGATAACTGTCACTACGTTGCTTTCTTGGTTTATCTCGTGCGTCGACCAATTTAAAATTTGACTCAGTCCCAAGCACAATACCATTGACATAAAAACGAGTCCGCGTGTATTCATTACTTCCATGTTGAAAAACATAGGTTCTTAAATCAACAAATTCACGATGCGCGACCAATGCAGCAGTATCATCATGTTCGATCCATGCCTTCATAGCCAACAATTCATTTTGCTCAAACTGTCCACATTTATCAACCAAGCTGATGGTGCTGCGAAAGGTTTTGGACTCTTTGGCACGGGTTTTATTAATACGAATTCGATCGACATGAAAGAAAAACAAGGGTAAATTTAAATGGCTTGGTAAATGAATTTCATCAATGGGCTCATCTTGCATAAATGGACGACATAATATTTTTGCACGTTCAATCAATGGCTTCCATGCAACATAATAAGCATCAACATCGCGCTGTGAAGCATAATAAATAGGCAAACCTTCAACAAACTGTAAGTTTTGAGGTGGCCAAACTTGTTGCCGTAACAACTGAATATCTTGCTTTAAATTTTGGATTTCAATTGCATCTGCCATCGCCCATCTCCAGTGTTAAGGCATCATTGATGGCTAACACAGGATTAGCCATCAATTTAATGTGAATCATCAATTATAGTGTCTTGGTTTTACCATACTCATCTGCCGAAACTTCAATGAGTTGATTCAAATCAATATATTTTTTAATCACAGCATCAACTTCAGCTTTAGTCAGTGATTGAATCTTTTCATCTCGTCGTATGCGATCAGCCATCGTTTTATTCATCTCAAGCATACTGTCTAACGTTTGATGAATACGACGACTATCATCTAAAGAGTTACTGCGTATTTTCATAATTTTAAGCTTTGCCAATTCAAGCTCACGCGTAGTAACCCCATTTGCGACCAATTCTGTCAGCACATCATGTACTGTTTTTGACACTTGTGTAGCATAGCCTGACTGATATTTTGCATTAATGCCCAATAAACCCGCATGACTTTGCGGATCAAGATTGAAACTTGCACTGACGCCATAAACCAACTGTTTATTTTCTCGTAATGCCTTACTTAAACGTGATGTTTGCTGAGAACCATTTAAAATTTCACCTACAATATAAAGGGCTTCGGTATCTTCATCACTTGCACCAACAGGCACATGTAATACGCCTAAATAGGTTCCTGCAGCCGTTTTCTCAGCCAATGCATGAACTTGCTTAGCAGGAAAACGAGTATATTGTGTTGCCATCAAAGCATAAGGTTGTTTATTTTTCCATGTACCAAACGTATTTTGCAGTAACGTTTTCATGTGCTTGGCATCATAATCACCCGTTACAGCAATTTCTGATTGATTAAAGGCAAAGAATTTTTGATACAGTGCCACCACATCAGCACGCGTTGCTGCTTGAATTTGCTGCTTTTGTAAATCAGGCTCAAAGTGATAACGCAAATCACCCGGTTGATAAATCTCAATCAGACGGTCTAAAGTGATGTCTGCAACCACATCAGGTTCAGTGTATGGGCGATTTAAACTCGATAAATATTGTTGCTGGATTAAATCAAATTCAGACTGAGGAAACAGCGGTTGCTTTAATACATTCATAATGTATTTAAAATATTCAATAAAATGTGTTTGGTCTGCAGAAATGGTAATTTGCAAGCCATTGTCCATCACATCAACAGAAGCTTGCCCATCTAATGCAATGGACTGATCCATAATTTGTTGTCTTGTATAACCACGACTGCCTTTAAACAGCAAATCAGACAACATAGCTAAATTGATACTTTGATTTTTTAACGTCTCTGGCGTACCAAAATGCATGTTGATGGTGGCGTATATTTTTTTATCAAAAGTTTGGGTTGGATATAAAGCATAGCGAACTCCATCACTGAGTTGTCCGCGCTGAATCATTTTTTCAATGTGTGTCAGTTTGGTTTTCGAGGTACTGACATATTGCTGTGTTTCTTTTTGATATTCCTCTGGGGTTTTTAACGCCTCATCATGCTCATCAGATGTAGATGGATCAGAAGATGCATTTGGCGTTTGCGTGTCTAATGACGGTACGCCACCTGCAACATTCTGCGAAGGCTTAATGGTTGCAGTAATTCGATGACTCGGTACAAAAAAACGATCTGCTAACGTGTTGAGATCATTTGCAGTCCATGCTTGTAATTGCTTTTTGTCTACAAAATAAGGTTGCCAATCACCATATTGGACAATATATTCTTGTAAAACAGACTGAAATGATTGTGGACTGACTTCAATCGACTTAATGCCATTGGTGATGATTTTTTTCACCCGATCCACATCTGATGCATTAAATTGAGCTGGTTGTTCAATAGTATGAGTCAGTGAATCAAGCACCTTTTTTTCATCATGATTGGGGGCATACAGTGCACTGACAAAACCTAAAGTCAGATCTTTATTGGAAAAGCTTTTTATACCGACTGCGGTAGCAATACCTTTTTCTTCAACATTTTTATATAACAAGCCATTGGGCTTTAAGGTATATAACAAGCCAATTGCCGACAATAAATTTTGCTCTGCTGTACTATTACTCACATAAATATTGTTTTTGACATAATTACTGCCTTTTTCAACCACAATATTTTTAAACTTATCTTGTTGTAACGTACTCAAATCTAATTTTGGAATCTGAGCAATAACAGGCAATGGTTTTTGAGCAATGGCGCTAAAGTTTTTATCAATTGACTCAATAACTTGTTTTTGATCAAAATTACCGGTCAAAATAATTATTGCATTGTTCGGTACATACCATGTTTGATAAAAATCTTTTAAATCTTTTTGTGTGATCGATTGAATATCTTTTAAATCACCAATGATAGATCGACCATAATATTGATTACCATATAATTTCTCATAAATGGTATCCATGAGTAATACTGACGGGTTATCTAAGCGCCCTTCTCGCTCACGACGAACAATCGAAATTTCGGTCGGGACATAGTGTGCTTTTAACTCTAATGCCCCCATGCGCTGTGCTTCTAAATATAAAACTTCATTAATTGCTTGTAAGTTTGGTTGAATCCGGTTGATATAACTGGTTCGATCAAAATTGGTATAAGCATTTTGATATAGTGTATTTTTTTGCAAGCGCTGGATAAATGACTTTTCATCAACCTCTTTTGTGCCTTTGAAAGCAAGATGTTCTAATAAATGTGCAAGACCACTTTTTCCTTGCGGATCATTCAGTGACCCTGTCAAATAGGTTGTGCTCATAAAAACCTGATTGCTGTTTTTATTGGGTGCAAGAATCACCCGCAAGCCGTTGTCTAAACGAAACTCAGACACCATCTCTTCTGACTTAACAAGATGGTACTGAGCAAAAACAGGAAAACTGAGCGTCGTTAAATAAATGACAAATAATTTTTTTAAAAACAAAAGCACACCTCACTAATTTCTTCCATATTATGACTGGTTGATATTGTGTCCACGCATATCAAACGTTTTTTCTTGACGATCCATGTAAGTAACATATAGTTTTTGGTCGTGATACTCTCCAATGAAAACTTGATCAATGGGAATATTCTGCTTTTCAAGATACTGTTCAAATCGTTCTTTGTCTATCTTTTGCTCTTCAATAATCGTATTTAGAATCGCCCCTTCATGAATCAGGATTTCAGAGGGTGCTACAGGCGTGTCTTTGACTGCCGCCAATTGACCATCTGGTTGAATTTCTGCATAGTGTACTTCTTGGAAAGAATGAAATCCCATGGTGTGTAATTGAGACAACACACGAAGCATATCAATCTTTCTTTTTTTCTGCTCAATTTCATCTAATAAAAAACGACCATTTTTTATAATGGTAATTGATTCCCCCACAGCCAATTTGCGAAAACGCATAACTTTTCTAGATAAGTAATTTAAGAACCACATGAACAAAACACTAATGGTTAAAAATAAAGAAAATTCAAGCAGCGTTAATTTATCGTTATAAATCGAACCACCAATTACTGCACCTAGAATGAAGTTACCAATCAGATCGACAGCGGTATATTGTGTAATCTGTGTTTTACCAATAGAGCTCATATAAGTAATGACAATGGTAAAAGACACAATTAATTTTAAAAGTAGCAGCACATAGAAATCAAAGCCCATTGTTATTATTTCCGCATATTGAATGTTGTTGTTTTAAATGAGGATGGCTGAGCGTTAACGCATCGCCATTTGTTGTTTTTTCACAATAGCCCAAGTATACCAACCGTAGCCTGCCATAAGGGTAAATGCAGCGTAAAGTCCTGCTGTTAAATGTAAATTTTTATATATAAACATCGCAACATAAATGGTGTCTACCACAATCCATAAAATCCAAGTTGCAATATATTTTTGGCTGGTCCAATACGTGGCTAATAAACTAAATGCAGCCAACTGTGCATCTAATAAAGGTACAGCAGCTTTGGTAAAATACTGCAACATCAGACCAAATACACCACCTAAAGCACATGTTCCTATCACTTGATAAACTGCAAATTGAGGAGATAACGTTTCAATGACTAATGTCTCATTTATTTTTTTGGTTTTTATCCATACCAAATAGCCATAAATATTCATCACAACAAAAATAACTTGTAAGGTCACTTCACCAAATAATAAATACTCATAAAATAAAACAGCATATAAAATGCACGCCACAATATTGAATAACCAGCACAACACATGACGCTTAATGGTTAATCCAACACCAATTAAACTGACCATTACAGCAATGATTTCTAAAGTAGACATACGCTTAATTCAAAAATGAAGAAGAATAAACCACTTAAACTTTAGATTTAAGCAGACCTTTTGCAAGAGCATGACTGCACTTTACAGCGAAATCATCCACATATCGACTATACACACTTGAGATTAAAAGCAGCAGTACAAAAAATACCAGAACAGCACTGAATACAGCAATATGATATGACCAGCCTAAATACTGCATGAAATTAAATAAAGGCAAGCAAATTAAATACAATACGCTCATGTGCAATAAATATATTGAAAATGAAAGTTTACCTAAATAGACCAACGGTTTTTTATCTAGCCACTGACTAATTTGAGGCGTCATTAAAATGCTATAGACAATGAGAATACCCGAGGCAAAATTCACATAATCATAGCTGCGATACCCTAGTATTTGATATAACCACTGATAAGCATGGCTTGTGTTATGTACGCCTGCACAATAAAGTCCAACGATAAATATAACCAAACCTGCTTTAAAGGAAAGCTGTTTAGCATACAAATAAATATAACACCCAATGACAAAGCTCAATAACCCCAAGAAAAAGCGTTCACCTAAATATAATCCGATCAATGGTAAAATTAAGGAGGCCATCCAAAAAGAGAGTTTGTGATAGTTTAATAAAATCAGTAAAACAAAAAGCAGTAATGAACCAAAAAACTCAATTTGCATGGTCCAAAGTACCCAATTAATGGCACTACTACCAAACAAAAATGAACCAATACTCCCCTCATATAAGGCTTGTTGTAATCCAATGTTTTGTTTGGCATAAACTTGAAACCAATGGTTTACTAAGCTGCTGTCTATCGCTGAAAAGGCCAAGATCGCCCAAGCAATTAGGCAAGATACAAAAGTAGGGATGGCTAAGCGAGGATAACGCTTAATGGTCATTTCTAAGACTTTTCGAGGAATATTATTATTTTTAACAATGGCATACGTTAATACAAAACCACTTAATACAAAAAAAACAAATACAGCAGCGGTACCTGAATATAAAAATGCAAATGGTGAGTGATGAATGAAATAGTCAAATTGCCCCTTGGCTTGGTCTTGACGGTCAAAGCGGTGCAAATAGGGATAAAAGGTTAAACTTAAATGGGAGAGCACAACAGCTACACAGGCCAAACCACGAATACTTTCTGCAGCATTTAATTTTGCCATGAGTAACCATCGTTAAATTTTAAGCCTGCAAGCATATAAATGCCGATGTATGCTTGCAAGCAAAATTTCTATATGTTTACATTTTTTTAAAACTATTCAACACGAATAATTTTACCTTGCTCATTGTGATAAACCGTTGTGATTTTTTGACTACGGCAAAAATTAATTTCTTGCTCAGGCAATGCAAAGTGACGTGCATAGTCTGAGGTGGTTTTGCTTTTCACTTGCTTAATGGTGTGTGCAGGAATCAATTTACACCATAGACATAACACCCCTGCACAAAGCAGTAAAGAAATCATGTCCATTTGTAAACCGAACCAAAAAGCATTCCATAGCTTATGCATGCCATATGGTGTGCTATACACCAAGAACGTGACCAATAAAAGCATTGGACGCCACAATAAAAACCAACCACCCCACAGCAAAGCTGTTGTTGTGGTTGACATATATCTCCGGTGCCAAGGCAACTGCTGGCGTAAATCGATAATCAGTGATTGTGTACTCATAGCGAGACCTTTAATTTTGCGATTTTGAACGTATGCCGCGATCAGGACTTACCCAGCGTGCACGTTTGCCACCACGGCGAACAAGCACTTTTGGAAAAGCAATAATACTAGCCGTTACTGTAATGAGCCAAAATATAAATGGATACCAAATCATCCAATAATAATTCTTAAATAGTCTTGGCTCGTAACGACTATCCATCCACTTGCTAATCACAAACTGAAATAAACACGTTGCACCTAACAGAATTCCAACCCCTTCTGGGAAAAATGGCGACCCCATAACAGGAAGCACATGGTTAGGTACAAATAAGTTAAATAACCAAATGAGTGACATAATAAGGAGTAAATATGACCAAATGAGTGTCAAACATAATTCGATAATCAAAGGCCACAAAAAATTAAGGCTTGGCTTAAATAACACATCAAAGTTTTTAATTAAAACCTGTGCCCCACCCATTGCCCAGCGCAAGCGCTGTTTATATAAACCCTTCAAGGTTTCAGGCATTAAAATCCAAACCAACGCGTTTGGCTCGAACTGTACGTCCCAGCCTGCACGTTGCAACTTCCACGTAATATCAATATCTTCAGTCAACATATCTGGCGACCAATATCCAACATCATGAACAGCACTCTTACGAAACGCAGTCACGACACCAGACACTGTAAACAAACGTCCAAATACACGTTGTGCACGCTTGATCATGCCAACAATTGACGAAAACTCACCAACTTGAATACGACCCAACAAGGTTGACCGTGTACGGATTCTTGGATTTCCCGTCACAGCAGCCACAGTTGGATCAGCTAGAAAGTGACGCATCATCCATGTTGCCGCATGTGCATCAAGTAACGCATCACCATCAATACCTAGTAAATATTCAGCATCTGTTAGTAAGCTGCCTGCTTGCAATGCCATGGCTTTACCTTGATTCTCTGCCAAATGCACAACACGCAATTTACTATACTTTTCAGCCAAAGCATCAAGGACTTGAGCCGTATTGTCTGAACTGCCATCATTGATGGCAATCACTTCAAAATCAGGATATTCAAGATTCAACGCATGAGAAATTGTTTCTTCTGCGTTATCACCTTCATTAAAACATGGCACCAACACAGCAACTTTTGGATATTCTGCCAAAGGGTGTGGCTGTGTGTAATGTGGATCTTTACGCTCTTTGGTATAAAATGCAATCGCGCCGATCATCCACAGATATGACATAAACAGTGGATAGTAGAACACGAACGCAAGTGCAGACTGCCAAAAATGTTGTAATGCTGACATAACAGGTCACCTGTTCCTAAGGCTGAATACGGCTCACTTTGCTATCAAACACCTTGCGCATAATTGTCGTATCTGGTAACCCTTTAATGGGGTCATCTGGATAATAACCAACATGCATGACACCTTGTTGATACAATGATTTTATTGTATCTGCCAGCTCAACCGATGGAATTGGCGTGCTATTTTTTCTCCAATCGACCGCTTGTAATTCAACAACAGCCTTACTTAATCCATTAGGATATTGTTTTAAACGTTTTACAATATCTGCATAAAATTGCGTTTTATCTTTGGCTTGCTCCATGTATGGCATTGCCATAATTGCGGTAAAGTCATAACGATTTAATGACTTTTGCAATGATTGCGAATACCAAGTTTCAGCATATGGGTTCAACACCACTTGGGCATACATATTACGTGCTGTCAGCAATGCAGGCTGATATTGACGTACTTCTGCTGCCAACTGTAAAGCAAAGTTATCTAAATAATCTGTTTTAAAGGCTGTCCATTTCTGTAAGCTTTTGTCATCATTACGTAGTGTTGCTAAGTCTGTTGAAAAGCCAGCTTTTGCATACGCTTGCAATGCTTCAGGACTTGCATCTTCATAATCGGATAACGTCACATCATCATGAAAAATAATGCCATCAAATGTCGCAGACTTACCTAAATCTTGGTAAATCCCCTCAATAACACGGCGTGCAGGTGCTGAAAATGGTGAGAGACGAATATAGCCCATATTTAAATGGTCACTGTTTTTCGGCTGCTGTGTGACCACCAAGTTTTTAGACACAGGATTTTTCTTGGGTAACTCCCACGCCAACAATGGCATCCAAGCATATACACGTTGTACTTGAGTACGTGAAGCAATTTGCCATGCAACACGATTAAATAAATCTTGGCGCACAGGAATATAACGGTTTGGGAAATACACCATATCTGCTGAACCATTGGCATCTGGGTCAGAGAAAGCTTGTAAATACACAGTGGTTATATTCATTTTTTGAATACGGTCTAACAAGTTGCCCAAATTACGCTCTTCTTGCTTTTCATCTTTGTCATAGATGTAATCTAAGTCAACATGCATAATTTTTTGCGGACGCGCATTATCACCTAAATTTTTCTCACGGTTTTCAATCTCTTGACTTAAATTATCAAGTGTCATGTCATGCTCAACCAAAATTCGGTTTAACGCACCAAGTGATTTACGCAAATACACAGGGCCATCATCTAAACTGATTGTAATTGGCATACCCAAATGCTTGGCAATACGTACAGTTTCTAGGTTATAGCGTCCATAAGGCCACACCATAACACGTGGACTTGGAATGCCTTTTGACTTAATCAGTTCATTGTTTTTCTTTAAATCATCATAAATTCGTTTGTTATAGTCCCCATCACCTTCATATTTTTTGGTTTTTGGGTTGTATAAACGTGTGGTTGCTGCAGGCTCAGAATTCTTCTGCGGATTGCCTACAATCCCTTTATGCAAATCATAACTATGGCTTGCTATTTCAACATAGCCACTGTCACTCATTTCTTTAATTTGTGACCAAGTCAGAATTTTATCACGATCAATTTTATCATCACCAAACTGAACTTGCTGATCGGCAGGTGTATTCACCCATGCCCCAACAATAGCAAGTACAACTGGAATTTTATTTTCTTTCACATATGGATAAATGTTGGTATAGAACGACTCGTAACCATCATCAACCGTAAGTAAAACAGGTTTTTCAGGCAAAATAAGCTTGCCTTCATGTGCTTTAAGCAACTGTGTCACTGAAATAAAATGAAAACCATTTTTTTGCAACCACTTTACTTGTGTTTCAAAATTCTTTGAACTTACAGCATAAAATGGAATAAGTGCACTTTTTGCATCATTCGTTACTTCATGATAGCCAATGACTGTTAACGTCTGTGGGTTAATATGTGGTTTTTTTGCTGCATAGGTTGTGGCTGCTGTTCCAAGTAAAGCGATACTGACACATGTCTTAAGTACTGAACCTAAAAAACGATTGAACATATTTTTTCCGTTTATAAATTTCACTGGCTGATCGAGACATTAAGTGCAGGGATGTTGCAAAATCCTTTTGCTTGACTTATGAAAATCTGAATCAGAGATGAGTATGCATTGTTAAAAATTAAACTGAAATACAGCTTAAAAATATCGCTTCTGCATTTAAAATTGATGATGATTTATGTATCCAAATAAATTCTAATGACTGATTTAAAAGACTTTTATTTTCATACTTACAAATTACCTATGTTACAAAACATGCATAAATAAAATAATTTAAAATAAAATGATGTATCTTTTACAACACAGCATCAATGCTTGATTTACATACATTGTCATGACACATCTTCTGCCTTTTTTGGCCAATCTTTTCCGCTTACTTTGTCGGTTAAATCACATCATCATCATGGGTTTTAACATCAAATAACTCAATTTCAAATAGCAAATCTGAATGCGGAGGAATCTTTTGACCCATTTGACGCTCACCATATGCAAGCGTTGATGGCACATGCAAACGGCGTTTACCACCTACTTTCATGCCCATTAAACCTTGGTCCCAACCTTGAATAACTCGGCCTGTACCAATCACACATTCAAAGTAGCGATTTCGCATATGTGAAGAATCAAATACCGTACCATCTGCCAACCATCCTGTATAATGGGTGGTAATTAAAGCCCCTTTCACCACAGCTTTTCCTGTGCCTTCAACAAGGTCAACCACATTTAATTCATTCATACCGACAGTAACAGATTAAAATTTGCGGTATTTTATTGAGTGACTAAAGTAATGTCTAGTTGTTTATATTGAGCCGTTATAATTTATATTCATTATAAGTAAAGTTTCAGATGATTTCATTGCAGACTGAATCAATGATTACATTTATTTCTTCATAATTTACCCGTTTCACATATAAGCGTGCGCTTTATTTACAATCACTTCATGAACGTATCATAGGCGTAAAACCTCGTCATCTTTTGTCATTTTAATTGAAATAAAAAATTTAGAATTCTAGGATGAAGAAAGTTGCTTATACGTATTATCAATATTTTAGCAACACAACAATAAATGAAACCTAAGGATAATTATCATGAAATCAACCACACACAGTATATTTGCCACATCGCTTACCCTTGCAGCAAATCACGCGTCTGAACATATTTCATTATTGACATATGCCCATAAAAATTCACCAGCACTACAACATGCTGAACCAGCTCAACATGTTGACAACCGCAGATTAAATGCCAACCAACACCCAGGCACATTTTATAATGCAAGCGAATTACAACAGCACAAGTTGCTTCACTGATTATGGCTCGTTTTTTGATTCATCACTTTTGTTTTTATACATTGCACAAGAAAGCTTGTGTTGGTGCTGTAAACGCAGTGCCTTCCTTTGCTCAGCAGCTTCAAAATGGCAACGTTTCCAATCATTATCGAGCTTTAGTTTAGGTACAGCTTGTGGTTTACCGTGTTCATCAACAGCAACCATTGTAAAATAACAACTGTTGGTATGACGTTGTGTACGGGTACGAATATTTTGAGCTTCAACACGAATGCCAACTTCCATCGATGTACGTCCAACATGATTCACCGAAGCCATAAACGTAACCAATTCACCCACATAAATAGGCTCTTTAAAGGTGACTTGGTCAACCGATAAAGTCACGACATAACTGCCTGAAAAGCGACTTGCACATGCATAGGCTGCTTGGTCTAACAACTTTAAAATTGTTCCACCATGGACATTTCCTGAGAAATTTGCCATGTCAGGTGTCATTAACACTGTCATTGTCAGCTCAGATTGCTCATCTGATGCTTGTACCACATTTTGATCCAAAGACATTTCAAAATATCCTATGACGATGTTGTTATCATCATAAAATTATAGCTGATTTATTCAGACAATAGGGAAAGCTTGAATATATTCATTGTTCTTTTTATACCTAGACAATGAAATAGTATTTATTTTGGATGATCTCGATGAAACAGTGCCCATTCTTCAATCACTTCACCATTTTTTAGTGTGCAAATACCTTGTTCACCGTCTTTGGTTTTTTCAATTTTTAGCTGACCACCTTGCGAAATACAATATTGGCTTGCAGGATTGGCCATGCCTATATTATGCGATGAACGGCCAGCCATTTTATTTGATAAAGACTCACATGCTGTTAAAATAATCACCACGGCTGTCATCCCTAAAACAAGTTTTTCATTCATTCGCTGGCCTCTCCTCTTTGGTCATTTGATGCGCTGATCATTGCACCATCTGTGTCTTCTGTATTGTATTTTGCAAATAAGTAAACTTTTCTGATTTTTGGTCAATAATTTGTTTAATGTCGTTCACTTTTGCTTGCGTGGCAAAAGCACCTGCCAAAATGGTTTTATAGCGCTCTTTAATATTAAAAATATGTGCCTTTTCACGAATATCAGGTTGAATGACAATATCTGCATTTTTCATTTCGATCTGTGATAAGCGCTGCTGCATAATATTTATATTTTGATTAAAAAGCCCCCACATATTTGTGGTTTCTGTGTATTGCGGTTGTTGCAATATATCAACAGCTATCACAATATCTGCACCCAATTGACGTGCAACATCGACAGGTACAGGACTGACAAGCCCTCCATCGACATATTCAAGCCCTGCGATTTTTACAGGGACAAACATACTTGGAATGGCAGTTGAAGCTTGTACGGCTTGACCTGTATTCCCATAGTTAAAAATAGTTTTTTGTCCTGTTTTTAGTTCGGTAGCGACCACATAAAACGGAATTTTCATTTGCTCTAAACGCAAGTTATTAATTTTTTTATTAATAAAATCGGCAACTTTTTCACCATCTAAAAAACCTTGCTTGGTAATGGTAATACCGCGAACCTCATTAACTTTCATATTCAGTGCGATATCTTCAATTTCTTGAGCATCTTTACCACTGGCATATAGTGCACCAACCAAACTTCCTGCACTGGTCCCAACAATAAAATCAGGATGAATCCCTTGTTTTTCAAGAACATCTATTGCACCAATATGTGCATATCCTCTTGCGCCTCCACTGCCTAATACCAATGCAATAATTGGCCGACGAAGTATTTTCTTCATCAGGTTAAAATCATATTGACTTGGTTTTTGCTGGGGTGCTTCTGTCATAGATGTCAACCCTGCATGTGTAGGTTGTACAACATCAGCATATAATGGATGACAGACCCCCATCCAAAGCAACAACACAAAGAGGCATTTATTCATGTTAAAAAAGAGTCAGTCAGTCAAAAAATCAGATAGCTTAGTGTACTGACTTCAAACATTTATGTTTACTTTTTTCTTTATATAATTGTTTATAGGATGGCAGTATGAGTTTCCTACCTAAACGGTGGCACAAATCACGCTTAAAAAAGCAAAGCTTACTGATCATTGGTGCTTTGCTTTTAGTGCAAAGTGGCTATTTATTGTCATTACGGAAAACACATATTGGCATCATCATTCCTTTTTTGATTGCGCTTTGCTTTATTTTTATAAGTTTTTATTGGCACATCATTCAAGATTATTTAGACCAACACCCTACTGCAAAAACATTGTGGCATTTGGCATGGCTTGTTTTTGCAGTTTGGCTGCTGAGTGTTGCCGTTTTTTTTATCATCTTACAACACAACAAACAGCACATTGAGCATATTCCTCCCATCGATGCCATGATTGTGCTAGGCAGTGGTGTATCAAAAGGTCAACCCACCGCAATTTTAGCGCATCGCTTAGATGCTGCAGCTGCATTGGCATTACAACAGCCAAAGACATGCATTGTTTTATCAGGTGGTTTTACAACTGACCCTCAAATGAGTGAAGCTGATGTGATGGCACATTACTTAACCACTCATTATCACCTTTCAAAAGATCGTTTTCTTTTGGATTCACAAAGTAAAAGTACAAGCACTAATTTTAAATATAGTGCATCTCTATTGGCTCAAGCAGGGCTGTCAAAAGAAGCTCCGATTGCTGTAATTACTAGTGATTTTCATACCTTACGTGCCAAAGCCATTGCAAAAAAACAAGGTTTTCAGCACATTTATCTGGTCGGTGCACCCACCCCACGACTTACACGATATCCCGTTTGGCTACGAGAATATTTTGCATTTATTCACGGGAAAATTTTACAAGAATTTTAAACTTGTTTTTGTCAGTGCTATTTTTATGTATTAATATGTCATTTTCTAGGCTTTCGTTAGAAAAGTTAGAAGAATGAACAGGCAGCGAACATACTGATGAATTATATAAAGTGCCTATGCTTTAAGTTAAACGAGATTATAAAATGTATAAAATAATGATCACAGGGTTACTCATTACACTCACAGGGACGTCATTTGCAGCATCACTTGGGCCAACACGAACTGGTGCAGGCGGTGTTAAAATTGATGAAAATAAACCATTTCGGTTAGAGGGTGAAGTCGGTTATTTATTAAACGATACTGAGTCAACAAATGGAACATCAACCAAAAAAAGTAATTTAACTGGCCGAATTTTATTTCAGCGACAAGCTGGGATTTGGGGACAAGAAATTCTCGCCAATGCGATTAGTACCAATGATGATACAGCCACCAATAACATTGAACGCTATTTAATTGCAGGTAAGTTATCTCGCAGTAGCTCAGATACAGTTTATCAATTTGGTAAATTGACTGCAGAAAAAGATTTAAGCAGTGCTTTTGATTACCAAATCAGTGCCACAGGTGGGATCGGCGCAAACTTCATTAAAACAGACAAGCAATCTTTATCGGCAGAAGCAGGCTTAGGTTATCGTTTTAGTAAAGAACGTGTTGAACCGAAAGAAACTAATAATGAAATTATTGGTACGCTTGCTGCATTTTATGAATACCGATTCAATGCTGCTGTACGCTTTAATCAAGACTTAGGTTATGAGTTTGGTCAAGATTCACAAATTTTCCGCTCTCGTACTGCTTTAACTACAGATTTAACCAAGCATTTTGCAGCATCTGCAAGTTATAACATTCGTGATGTTCAAGCAGATGCTGGCAATAGCCGTGACTCATTGCTCTCGCTCGGTGTTAACTACAAATACTAAAATAAAACCATTAAAAAGGATGCCAATGCATCCTTTTTTTTATAGCATTAATTTACCCGTTTATAGATTCTTCGCTCATTGCTCGCTGTTTTGCAGTTAGCCTAAAATAAATATAGCCAACAATTAAAAAGCCAATAAATACAGCACCAATGGTTGGATTAAAAATAAACATGGAAGCAAAACAGATCACAGCAATGACCAATGCAATTGCTGGAATCACAGGGTATCCTGGCGCAAGAAATGAACGTGCTAAATTGGGTGCAGAACGGCGTAACTTAAATAAGCTGAGCATACTCATAATATACATCAATAAAGCACCAAAACATGCCATCGTGACAATGGCTGCTGTTAAGGTCATGCCTTGGATTTGAATAAAACTGTCACTAAAAATAGCGACCATCCCGACAATACCACCTGCGATCACAGCACGATGTGGTGTGCCAAAACGAGAGAGCTTTGCCAAGCTGCTTGGTAAAAACCCTGCCCGACCCAATGCAAAAATTTGCCGTGAATACCCTAAAATAATGCCATGAAAACTTGCAACCAAACCAAATAAGCCAATCCAAACCAACATATGCATCCATGGTGAATTATGTCCAACAACAGTTTTCATTGCTTGTGGTAATGGATCGTTAATATTGGCAAGCTTACTCCAGTCCCCGACACCACCTGCAAATAACATCACTAAAATTGCTAACACAACAAGCGTTAAAATACCGCTGATATATGCACGAGGAATAGTTTTTTGTGGATCTTTGGCTTCTTCAGCAGCCATGGCAGCGCCTTCAATGGCTAAAAAGAACCAAATAGCAAATGGAATGGCTGCAATAATGCCACTGACTGTAGATAAACTAAATGTATTTGAACCTGCCCAACCATTTAAAGCGAAATTTGAAAAACTAAAACTCGGCTGTACCACGCCAACAAAAACCAACAGCTCAATCACCGCTAAAATAGTCACCACCAGCTCAAATGTGGCTGCAATCTTCACGCCAACAATATTTAATCCCATAAACACAATATAAGCGCCAACAGCAATTAATTTTGGGTTCAGTTCTGGATATTGCACATTTAAATATGCACCAATTGCCATAGCGATGGCAGGCGGTGCAAACACAAATTCAATTAATGTTGCAATACCGGCAATAAAACCACCTGTGTCACCAAAAGCTTTACGGCTATATGCAAATGGTCCACCTGCATGTGGTATTGCAGTGGTTAATTCGGTAAAACTAAAAATAAAACAGGTGTACATGGTCGCAATCACTAAAGTAGTGACTAAAAAGCCTAACGTTCCTGCCACACCCCAACCATAACTCCAACCAAAATACTCACCTGAAATCACCAACCCAACAGCAATCCCCCATAAGTGAAAAACACCTAAAGTTGGTTTTAACTTTTCTGTCATCGCATTTTCCTCAAGTTGAAGAATTACTTCATTGATTGTATTTATGTGATTATAAAATCATGTCTACAATCAATAATGCGCTGAGCTTGCTGTAAAAACTTGACTTTAGCCAACAGCTTTTTAGGGGCTAAGGTCAAGTGAGAGAAAAATCTTTTAACTATGATAATTTCATACCATCACGATCATTCATGATGACATACATGTATGAATTGCCCTGCGCTGTGAGAGAAGATTATGCAAATCGAGCAAAATGAATATTTAACCCTATCTGAACTCTACCAGATTGCCCATCAGGCTGTTTCGCAATATCAAGATACTCAACACGCAGATGTAAAGTTGCTCTGCCAATCTGAAAATGCCACCTTTGTGGTCACAACAGGGCAAACCCGTTATGCACTGCGTATTCACCGTCCAAACTATCATTGCAAACAAACCATTCAAAGTGAATTGGATTGGTTAGATGCTTTAAAACAGCATGGTATTTCTGTACCACAAGCAAAAACCAGTTTACATGGCGACGTGATTTTAACCTGCTCAACACAAAATTCAGATGTGCGCTATGCTGTATTATTTGATTGGATTGCAGGCGATATGCCAACTACAGAAGTAGATTTAACGGCCTTCCAACAGTTGGGAAAAATTACCGCACAATTACATCAGCACAGTAAAGCATGGCAACGCTCAGCGGCATTTAAACGAATTATTTGGGATCATCACAGCATGGTCAGCCCCAAAAGCCATTGGGGAGATTGGCGTGATGCCCCACACTTGAAAACAACAGATCATCGTATCATTGAAGACACTGTACAAAAAATTGCATATCAACTTCAATCCATTGGCAAAACGCCTGAATATTATGGGCTGATTCATGCAGACTTACGTTTAACCAATTTATTACTCAAAGATCAGCAAATTGGTGTCATTGATTTTGACGACTGCGGAATGGGTTGGTTTATGCATGATTTGGCTGCGGCCATAAGCTTTAATGAACATCATGCCAATGCCAAACAGTGGATAGACCATTGGCTTGAAGGCTATGAAACACAAGCGCATATTAGCCAAGTTGAATATGATTTAATCCCAACATTTGTCATGCAAAGACGAATTCAAATGTTGGCATGGACAGGGTCTCATGCAGATACAGACATGACTCGAAGCTTAGGATTGCATTGGGCAGATGAAACCACACGGTTATGTAAAAAATATTTAGATCATGACCAATTGCCTGTCGGTGCTTAATGATTATTATAAATACTGAGCTCTTTTTTATAATGGTATAGTTTTTGCTTCATTGATGTAGATATCGCATAAATGAAGCTTTTATTATGATTAAAGAAATGCATCAGTTGAGCAACACCGATCAAATCATTCGTGGCAATAAAGGCGTCCTTTCTGCAGCAGCAACAGGCCTAACCGATTTTATTCTTCAAACTGGTGCTGATGCAGATCGTATTTTTCATACCAGTGGCATTAACACCCAACTTTTAGAAAGCCCGACATTAAGCTTACAATTGCCAACCTATTGCCGAGTACTTGAACATGCTGCTGTACAATCAGGATGTGATAACTTTGGTTTACTCTATGGGCAACAATTTCAACCCAAAGCATTGGGACTGATTGGTTATATTGCATTGTGCTCACCAACGTTAGAATACGCATTAAAAAACATGGTGAATCACTTTCACTTGCACCAAAAAGATACACTCACCCGCTTGGTTGAATTGCCTGATTGCTGGCGCTTGGATTACCAAATTCAACACGGCGCAATTTTGTCACGGCGTCAAGATGCCGAGCTCACCTTAGGTATGTTCATGAATGTGATTCGTAGTGTTCTTGGCTCACATTATTCACCACGAGAAATTCATTTTGAACATACGCGACCGCTCTTTTGCCAAGATCACAGCAAATTGTTCAATGCACCTGTATTTTTTGATCAGCCATATAACTCTATTTTAATCTCAAAAGCAGACACCCACATTAAAATGCCAAGTAGTGACCCCATGCTACTCACAGTCATGCAAAACACGCTACATTTACTCAATACCGCATCATCTAGTGAACAGAATCTTGCAGATCAAGTGCGAGCTGCTATTCAATTGGCTCTGAGCCATGGTGAACCTTGCCTTGATCATATTTCCCATGATCTTCATATGTCGAGTGCCTGTTTAACACGTCGCCTCAAAGCACTTGGTACCACATTTTCAAGCTTGGTGGATTTGGTACGTTGTGAACTAGCTGAACACTATATTAAACAAGGGCATATTTCAATTTCAGAAATGGCGCTATTACTTGGCTATTCAGAAGTTAGTGCATTTTCAAGAGCATTTAAACGTTGGTTTAATATCACACCGCGCCAATGGCGCCACTAAAAAACCGAGCGGCTTCGCTCGGTTTTTAAAAAATAATCAATTATGCTGTTAATTTGGTTAAAGTCTGATCTAAGGCACCAACTAACCAGTCAATATCATGTTGTTGAAAAGCCAATGGTGGACGAAGCTTTAATACATTGCCATGAGGACCTGCCACTGAAGTTAATACACGATGTGTATTTCGTAATTCTTCAATAACATTAAGTGCAAGTGTTTTATTCGGTGCCTGACTTAAACGATCAGTGACCAACTCAAAACCAATAAACAATCCTGCACCACGCACATCGCCAATACATTCATGACGCTGCATTAACTGTGTAAGTTCATCACGCAATAACTGACCGACACGTTGGCTATGTTGCTGTAATTCTTCTTCTTGAATCACTTTTAATACAGCTTGTGCCGCCGCCATAGAAACGGGATTACCGCCAAATGTATTAAAATAAGGAATCTGATCACTAAATGCAGACAATACATTCTGTTTAGCCAATAAGCCTGAGACAGGAATACCATTGCCCATAGGTTTACCTGTGGTAATAATATCAGGGACTACGCCATGACGGGCAAATCCCCAAAAAGAATCACCTGTTCGAGCAAAACCAGGCTGTACTTCATCGGCAATGAAAATACCACCATTGGCATGAACCACATCTACCGCTTTTTTCAAAAAGCCAATCGGATGCGACATCACACCATCCGATGAAAAAATTGAATCCGCCAAAAAGCCTGCAAACTTAATGCCTTTATCATTCATATCATGAATTTGCTGTTGAATTTGCGCAGCAAACCAATCGCCTAAGTCGTCACCTGAAAAGCGATAACTGTCTGGCGCAGGCACTAAGCGTGTAGTTGCAGCCAAAGGCTGACCCGAACCCAGCGCAGGAGAACACCCTGAAGTCAACTCACTGGTTCCATGATAAGCCTCTTGAGAAACAATAATTCCTGTTCCACCACTATATTCACGTGCAATACGAATAGCCAAGTCATTCGCTTCTGAGCCTGTACACATATACATTGCGCGATTTATTTCACTCGGCACAGTTTTGAGCAATTCATCAGTATAATTCAAAATATTTTCATGCAAATAACGTGTATGTGTATTGAGCTGTTGCATCTGCTCATGTACCGCACTGACTACCGCGGGATGGCAGTGACCAATGCTTGCAACATTATTATAGACATCAAGATATTTGTCGCCTGCTGCATCCCACAAATACTGTCCTTGACCTTTTACCAAATGTACAGGATTACGATAAAACAACCGATAAGACTCACCCAGTACATCATTCCGTTTATCGGTTAATGCACGTGTCTGTTCATCTAATGCTGCTGCATCTTCAGCACGAAAACTATTGGTATCCATGATTGTTGATCGAGTTGCCATCAGAAACCTCTGCTTTAAGGTTGTATTGTCTTGATGATTTGATAGTAAATCTGTTTTAAATAAAATGCAATAAAATACACAAATACTTTTTTATACACAAATGCTCGATTTAAAACATAAGAAAGATTATGATTTAGCACTCTTTTTATTGTTTTGGAATGCTGATGCTGCCACAAGAGCGCTTACACCGTATTCACTCTTTATTAATTCAATTTAAACGGATCAGTACCGAACAGATCATGAATGAATTAAATGTATCAAGAGAAACTGCGCGGCGGGACATGATCGAATTAGAGGCCTTAGGCAGTGCAAAACGTGTACATGGTGGTTTAGTCCTTTCAACTGAAATGGATGCAGAAGCACCACTACAAATACGTAATACACAAATGGTGAAAGAGAAACGTTTAATTTGTCGTGCTGCCATCCAACAACTTCGAGCAGGTCAAACTATTTTTATTGATGCAGGTAGCACAACCACCATTTTGGCAGAAGAACTAAGAACACTTTCAGGTCTTACTATTATTACTAATAGCTTACATGCTGCCTTACAACTGATGAACACGAGTGAACAGTCACAAGCACCCCATAAAATTATTTTATTGGGTGGAAGAGTAAGTCATTTGCCACAAACTCAAGGTGAAGCTGTCATTGCAGAAATATATCGTTACCAAGCAGATGTTTGCCTACTCTCTCCTGCAGGAGTAGATCAGCATCATGGTGCAAGCAACTATGCAATTGAAGAAGCACATATTGCACAAGCTATGGTGAAATGTAGTCAAAGAACCATTATTTTGGCAGATGAAAGAAAATTAGGCAGAGTAAGCCGAATCAATTATGCCAAAGCAGATGAAATTACAATGCTGATTACCAACCAAAGCAAAAACAAAGAACTACTTAATGATTTTAAACGTTATTTTAAAGAAGTACTTGTGGTTTAATTATTTAAAATAATATTTTAGGCATAAAAAAAGATCATGCAAAGGGTGCATGATCTATAAAAATGGTGGCTATGACGGGACTCGAACCTGTGACCCCAGCATTATGAGTGCTGTGCTCTAACCAACTGAGCTACATAGCCAAAAACTGTCCGCGAATTGTATATACGAATACAACGCGTGTCAAGATAAAATTAAAAGAAGTGAGCCTATAAGCCGGGTTCTGTCAAGAACGATCATTCCTCTAGGCATATAATCACTTATATGCTCAAGCGACCTACCCGAATCCAGTATGGGCCATACCTATGCGGATTCCTATTTGGTCTTGCTTCAGGTGGGGTTTACCATGCCATGTACTGTTACCAGACACGCGGTGTGCTCTTACCACACCCTTTCACCCTTACCATTTAAAAAATGGCGGTCTACTCTCTGCTGCACTTTCCGTCGGCTCACGCCGCCCAGGCATTACCTGGCACCTTGCCCTTTAAAGCCCGGACTTTCCTCCCCTACTTCAGTCACGAAGACCTCCATAGCAGCGACCGTCCAGCTCACTTCGGACGCATATACTAACAAACCTTAATCTAAATTGCTTGTCTTTTTTTGCGTTAAAATACGTTGATATTTACCAAATAATTCATCGTATGTTTCTTCATGCTCAGGATCTTTCGGTATGCAATCGACTGGGCAAAATAATTGACACTGTGGTTGATCATAATGACCAATACATTCAGTACATAAATTGGGATCAATTTCATAAATCAATTCGCCCAAATAAATAGCTTCATTCGGGCATACTGGTTCACACACATCGCAATTAATACATTCATCTGTAATATAAAGTGACACATCACTCCCCAAGTTCAAATTTGCGCTGAAACGCTTCAACCACATGATCTGGTACGAACTTTGACACATCACCGCCTAAGCGGGCAATTTCACGAACCATGGTTGATGAAATAAATGAGTATTGCTGTGACGGTGTTAAAAATACCGTTTCAAACTCACAATCGAGTGTACGGTTCATATTTGCCAATTGAAATTCATACTCAAAATCTGAAATTGCACGTAAGCCACGCAAAACAGCTGTGGCATGTTGTTCTCTTGCTAAATGTACAAGTAACCCATCAAAACTCAAAAAAGTTACATTGTCGAGATGACTTAGTGATTTTTTTGCAAATTCAACTCGTTCTTCTAAAGAAAAAATTGGGTGTTTATGATGACCGATGGCTATCGCGACCACCACTTCTTCAAAAATCTTAGAAGCGCGCACGACTAAATCAATATGCCCATTTGTAATTGGATCAAATGTCCCTGGATAAATAATACGTGCTTTAGACATGCTCGCTTCACTCTATTTGGCTTTGTTTTGCTATTCTAGCAAAAACTTGATTTTTATAAAATCGACCCAACATTGAATTAAAACATGAAACACTTCACCTCGCCTAAAGTTTACGGCACAATAGATGCAGATTTGGAATGAATAGATTATGGCGAAAGTAAACGTAGTTAAAAAAAATAACGGCGGCACCATTGCGCAAAACAAACGTGCCCGTCACGATTATTTTATTGAAGAAAAATTTGAAGCAGGCCTGTCTTTACAAGGTTGGGAAGTCAAGTCATTGCGTGCAGGACGCATGACTTTAGTTGAGAGTTATATCATTTTTAAAAATGGCGAGGCATTTTTATTTGGTGCTCAAATTCAACAACTTTTATCAGCATCGACCCATGTGGTTCCAGAGTCCACGCGAACTCGGAAACTGTTGTTATCTCGCAGACAAATTGATCTGCTAATGGGTGCTGTAAACCAAAAAGGTTATTCTTGTGTGCCATTGGCATGTTATTGGAAAGGTCATTTGGTAAAACTTGAAATTGCTTTGGTGAAAGGTAAACAACTCCATGACAAACGCGCAAGTGAAAAAGACCGTGATTGGCAGCGTGATAAAGCACGTTTATTTCATAAATAAACGTGCTTTATGCCTGTTGTGCTCACAATGAATAAATATTAACCCGCAATATAGGCTAAAATGCATGATTTCAAGCCATAAAAAGAACCTACTTATAACAATTAGGTTTAGTCTTTATAGTTGTGCATCATTAGCTTAGGAGCAATTAACATTTCAGGTTACCACACGTAATTAATAACGTTAATGATGATTATTGGATGAAAATAAAAGTCGCCATTCTGCCTGTTTTAGGGTGACGTCGGTATGAATAATACTGATCATTTGCTTGATAAGTACATGACCCTCCACCGTAAACATGCTGTACACCACACTGGTTTAAAATATGCTGTGCAATAGCATATAAATCAGCAAAATACTTACCGTTTTCTGAGGGTATAAAAGCAAAGTCAACTGCATATTTTTGACAAAAGGTTTCTTTCACCTCTTCCCCGACCTCAAAGCAGGCTTGGCTAATACAAGCCCCAAGCCATGCCCAAGTTACTGGGGTTTGCATGGCATGCAGTGTATTTTCAATCATGCCATGCGCTAAGCCTCGCCACCCTGCATGCAAATTCGCAACTTCATTGCTAGCTGCATTACCAAGCACAATAGGTAAGCAATCTGCTGTCATAATCATCAGCACATGACCCACTTGGCTTGTGACCAATGCATCTGCGTTATGGGGTAAAAACTGACTATTCTCTGCTACACGAATGCACGTGGTACTGTGGGTTTGATTTAACCATGTGAGTTTTTTAGCCCCATGGGCTGCCAATTGATTCAGCAATAACATACGGTGTTGTTGGACCCGTGCTGTATCATCCCCCACATGCAGTGCTACATTAAACCCGTGAAGTTCAGACACATCTGTTGGACGCGCCATAGCATGATGAATTTCTGTTTGACCTACATAAACGCCTTTTGGGACATCTGCAATCCGATCAATCATTAACTATACTCCTTATCATCCTATCTATGGCACATCTATTAGTATGCTTTATTGTCTTCTCTTAACACTTCAACCAAGTGCTTAAAGTCTTCAGGCCATGCGGCTTCAAACTGCATTTCCTTTTGTGTTCTTGGATGAATAAGCCCAAGTTTGGCAGCATGTAATGCTTGACGGCGAAAGCCACGTAAAGTTTCAGCCAAGCGCGTAGATGCACCTGCAGGTACACGCACACGACTCATGTACACTGGATCGCCAACCAAGCCAAAGCCAATATAAGAAAAATGTACACGAATTTGATGGGTACGACCTGTTTCTAACTGCGCTTGTACGCGTGTAAAGTGCTGAAAACGCTCTTTCACATTAAAATGAGTCACCGCATCACGCCCACCTGGCAAAACAGTCATTCTGATACGATCAACCGGATGGCGCTTAATCGGCTCATCAATGGTGCCACCTGCAATCACATTGCCATAAACAATTAAATCATAAACACGATATACCGATTTATTGGCAAGTTGTTGTGACAATGAAAACTGTGCTTCTAGTGTTTTTGCGACAACCAATAACCCTGATGTGTCTTTATCAATTCGATGCACTAATCCTGCACGTGATAACTCAGCAGCTTTAGGTACATGATACAAAATAGCATTAATCAGTGTTCCTGATGGATTCCCTGCGCCTGGATGTACGACCATCCCTACAGGTTTATCAATCACTAAAATGTCATCATCTTCATAAATAATGTCGAGTGGAATATTTTCAGGCTGGCTGTACGTTTGTTGTTCAAAGACAACATCTAATGCTAAAGTTTCATCACCTTCGCAGCGATATTTTGGCTTAACTTGGTTACCATTGAGTAAAAGATGACCATCTTTCATCCACTGCTTTAACTTTTCTCTTGAAAAATCAGGCCAAACCGTTGCTGCGACCTGATCAACTCTCAAGCCTGCATATTGTTCGTCTAATTGAACTTGCAGTGATAAGTGAGTTGCAGTTGGCGCAGAAGTATGATTATCTGCATCATCATCAGACTCTTCAATGGAATTGAAATCTGTTTCAGTGAAATTAGAGTGAGAATATTTTGTCGAAGTCATTTGGCTCATTAGAACAATTAATGGTTTAATAGTGCCATTGTAGCTCATTGCCCGTATTAACTGAGGAATTTTTATGTCGCTACCACGTTATAAAATTACAATGCTTGCACTTTCTTTAGGCATGGCTTGTACATTTGTGGGCTGTAGCAGTAATCCAGCAAAAAAAGAACTTGCTGATCTTGGACCAAAAGCCAGTGAAGAAACCTACTTTAGTGCTGCACAAACAGCATTAGATAAAGGTCAATATAACGAAGCTGAAAAAAATCTCCAATCTATTGACACCTACTTCCCGACAGGAACTCATATTTCACAAGCTCAGCTTGAATTGATTTATGTGAAATTCCAACAAAAGGATTATCCTGGTGTCGTTACTGCTGCAGATCGTTTTATTCGACTGAACCCAGAAAGCCCAAATTTAGAATACGCATACTATGCACGCGGTGTAGCCAACATGGAACAAAACTATGAAGGTTTGATCCGTTATACATCACTCAAACAATCACATCGTGATGTTGGCTATTTAAAAATTGCATATCAAAACTTTGTAGATTTCATCCGTCGCTATCCATCTAGCCAATATGCTGTTGATGCTGCTGAACGTATGCGTTTTATCGGACAAGAATTGGCTGAACATGAAATGGAAGCTGCACGCTTTAACATTGAACGTAAAGCATGGATTGCTGCTGTAGAACGTGGTCAATGGGTGATTGAACACTATCCTGATACACCACAAATTCCAGAAGCTTTAGCTACGGTTGCCTATGGCTATCATGAGCTTGGCGACCAAAAAACAGCGCAGCAATATACTGATATTATAAAACTAAACTACCCAAGCTTGTTAAAAGCCAATGGTACAGTAAACCTCAGTGCAGCACGTCAAGAAGGTAGCTTCTTAAACCGTGCAACATTAGGTATTTTTGGGCGTGGTGAGCAAAATGTCATTCGTTCAAATGAAAATGGTGAAGCACCACGTAGCTTAACCAATCGTCTATCGTTTGGGCTCTTGGGTAAACCTGATGCAGAGCAACCAAAGACAGCCCCTGTTAACGCTGAAACGACTACTGAACATCGTAGCTTGACCAATCGTCTGACTTTTGGGCTCTTAGGTAAACCTGAGACAGAGCAACCGAAAACTGCTCCTGTTGAGGCTGCTCCTGCGACTGAACAGCGCAGTTTAACTAACCGTCTTACTTTTGGACTCTTGGGTAAACCTGCGACAGAACAATCTGCTGCACCTGAAGCAAAAGTCGTTGAGCCTCAAGCACAACCGACAACGCCAAAAAGAAGTTGGTTAAACCGTTTGTCTCTTGGTTTAGTCGATAAGCCGACTGCCGCAACTGAGTAACTCATTGTGTATTAATAAAAGGTGAGCATGATTGGCTCACCTTTTATTTTGTCTAGATGATAAATTTGTTACACTGATGACGTTTTCTTGAGACGCAAGACTGCAAAATATGGCTATTCCACAACAAACCATTGACCAAATCCTTGATCGTACAGACATTGTTGATCTGATTGGACAACGTGTAAAGCTCAAAAAAACAGGGCGAACCTATTCAGGATGCTGTCCTTTTCACCAAGAAAAAACCCCCTCTTTTCATGTCTATCGAGATAAACAATACTTTCACTGCTTTGGCTGCCAAGCCAATGGTAATGCTATACGCTTTTTAATGGATTTAGAAAGCCGTAATTTTGTTGATGTCATCAAAGATCTTGCCAGTCAAACAGGCATTGAATTACCCAAAGATTCAACCGAACATAAAAAATTAACGTATAAAAAAAGTACGCCAGCAGCGTCTACACAAACACCCTCTTCTGCAACCCCACCTGCTTTTCAACCTGATGATGACCCCTTTTATGCATTTCAAATGCAGCAAAATGAAGAGGATATGGCAAGTTTTGATTTGGCCGAGAATCAGGAAGGCAATTTATATGATTTGCTTGAACACATTACACAGTTTTATGAAAAAGAATTGGCACTCAATCATGGTGCACAAGCATATTTTAAACAGCGTGGACTCAGTGCACAGACCATTCAGCAATGGCGTTTAGGCTATGCACCTTCAGATTGGCAACATTTGGAAAAAGCATTTCCAACGGATATTGAAGGCTTAAAACATATAGGTTTAATTCGAACCAGTGAACAAGGTCGTGACTTTAACCTGCTTCGAGAGCGCGTCATCTTCCCAATCCGAGATACCAAAGGTCGCGTGGTCGGCTTTGGCGGTCGCGCACTCAATGATGAGATTAAACCCAAATATATCAACTCTCCTGACTCTGATATTTTCCATAAAAATCGTTTGCTATATGGCCTCTATGAGGGCAGTAAGAATAAAGCTTCAGATTGGTTAATGGTTGAGGGGTATATGGATGTCATTGCACTTAGTCAAGCGGGCATTCATGGTGCAGTTGCAACATTAGGTACAGCCAGTAATACTGAACATTTAAATATTTTATTTAAAAGAAATCATCGAATTACTATTGCATTTGATGGAGACCAAGCAGGACAAAAAGCAGCCAAACGCACCCTTGAAATTGCTCTTCCTTTACTGAATGATGGCCGTGAACTGAAGTTCTTCATTTTACCCAATGAACATGATCCTGACTCTTTAATTCGCCGTGAAGGGACAGAAACGTTTAAACAACTGTGGCAAAGCGCGCCATTGTTGTCTGATTTTTTATTTGCATTACTCAGCCAAGAATATAATACCGCTCATCCTGAAGGTAAAAGCCAAGTCATGGGTGAGTTAAAGAACTTAACCAACCTATTACCACAAAAAGGGTCTTATCGCTATTTGCTCACCCAATCCTTCCGTGAAAAACTAGGGTTAGGACGGCGTTTTACCGCTCAAGTCAGTCATGATGCATCTTTATCTTTTAATATCCAAACCCGTAATGAAGAATTTGTGATTGCACTTTTAATCAGTCATCCTTATTTGTATAAACAATTTGAACAACTGCGTGCTTATGTGCCAAAAGAAGAGTTGTTAAACGATATATTAACCATTCTCGACCGCGTATTTGATTTATTACCTGAGGATCAAGAACATGCTGTTTATTATATGCTTGGGGCAACCAGTCAATTCAGAGACATAATCAGTGAAATTTTAATTCGAACCAATATTTTTAGTTTGGTTGATGTGCCCGAGAAATCTTTTAAATTGGCCGAAGAATATGCATTGTCTTTGCAAGAAGATTATTTACGCAAAAAAATGAAACAACCCCAGTCGCTTAAAGAGTCCCATAATTTGCGTATGCAACTTAATGAGTTGACCAAACAAATTAGTTTAAAGCTGATGGGCTAAAACAAAAACGCTGTTCAACTGAACAGCGTTTTTGCTTAATAACTTATTTGATGTATTTGCCTAACCCTGTTTTTTTGATTTGCTCAATAAAACTTTGGTTTTTTTCTTCAAATTCGCCATCAAATACGCCAATTGAAATATTTGGTAGATTGAGTTTAATATGCTCAGGTAAAGCTTGTTTTAATTGCTCTGCTTTATCTACACATTTAGTCATCATTGACTGTTGATAAAGACGTCCTTGTTGTACATATTGGTTTTCAAGTACTTGCTGTAACAATTGATTAATTTCTTTATTTTTCATGGTCACATCTCCTCAATTCATCATCATCATGAATTCAATTGAGAACCACCCTCAGGTCAACATTGATACTTACATGACAATCTATTTGCTTATGGTTTGATTATAACCAATTGTGCTTTTTTGCCAATAGACGCCCTCTTACACAAACTGTATCACAAGCAATCCATTTAAAATAATTATTTAAAAACAATTATTTATAAAATAAATAAAAAGTGACTATAGCGTTCAAATTTAAAGATTGACATAAACACTGTCACATAATGCCTAGACATTAGTGTTTATTTTTCTTCGCTGCACGCCCATTCACTAAGATTTCTTGTAAGTTTTCTTTTAACCAATCAAAGTATTCAGGCTCATCCTCTTTGGCTGCCTCACGTAATAATAATGATGTTGGATGAAGTAACTTGTTGGTCAGGCGATGCGCGAAATTTTGCATTACCTCAGCAGGGTTTTCACCTTGCTCAAGCTGCGCAAGGGCAAGCGCCAGCTCTTGTTGTTGTAAATGATGACCTGAATCACGATAAGCTGCAACCACGCCACCAGCACGTTTAATTTTTTGTTGTGACACCAATTGTGTTGCCAATTGGTTAACCATAATTTCAGCTTCAACAGCTGCTTGGCGTCGTTGTGCCAGATTATCTTCAATCACACTTTGTAAATCATCAACACCATATAAATAAACGCCATCTAAACTGTCCACTTCAGGATCAATATCACGGGGTACTGCCAAATCAACCAATAACATTTGCTGATAACGACGCTGTTTTAGCGCTTTTTTGATGGGTTTAAATTCGATCACTTGATGTAAGCTGCCTGTACAGCTTGAAATGACGTCAGCACGGTGTAAATGATCTGCTAACGCATTAAACGGAATAATTTCTACATCCACATGGGCTGAAATTTCACTTGCAAGCTGCTGAGCACGTTCTGCACCGCGGTTACAAATTAAAATCTTCGCAACCCCTAAGTCAGCCATATGCTTTGCAACCAAACTGTTCATTTCTCCTGCCGCAACCACCATCACTACAAGTTTTTCAGGATGTGAAAACACTTGCAATGCCAACTGAGCCACCGAATATCCCATCGACACTGCATGACTACCGACCGCAGTTTCAGAGCGAACACGTTTAGCTGCATAAAATGCATAATCAAATATTCGACCCAGTGCTGTTGAAACAGTGCCCTTTTCTTTGGCTAAGGAAAGAGCTGTTTTTACTTGACCTAAAATCTGTGGTTCACCCAGCATTAAAGAATCTAAACCACTTGCCACACGCATTAAGTGTGATACCGCTTGAATATTTTCATACCGATACACATGATTCATCAGATGATGTATATCAATGCCATTGGTGTTTGCCAACCAATGAAGCAAGACATCATGATTCTCAGCATTGGCATAAATTTCTGTACGGTTACATGTCGATACCACTACCAAGTCATTCAAGTCACTTTGTTGTGCTTGTTGAAGCAATAGATCGCCCAAGCGTTCAGCATTAAATGCAACGCGTTCACGAAGTTCAACTGAGGCGGTATGATGGTTGACACCAAGGGCAAAAAACGTCATGTGGTCATATCATCATTTAACAAAAATTGTGCATGTGCTATTGTGCATCATAAGTATCATAAATAAGCTAAAATTTGGATAAAACTTTGCAGCAAATCACCCGTCAGCAGACCGGCATGGTCATTCGGCGCTATTCTAACACACTCTTGCTCTTAGGTAGCATTGCTGTGTGTATGCCTGCTCAAGCCGATACGCAAAGTATAGTTCAACGCTATAATGCCTATCCGTTAAAGCAAAGCTTAATTGCTGAATTTGCAATGCAATATGGTCAACCTGCTCGCGCACTTCAAAACTACAGTGAGCTTGCCATTCATACTGACTCAACCATTGCAAAACAGCGTGCACTTGATATTGCATTAGAAGAAAACAATCTTCATGCTGCTTTGAATATTGCAACACATTGGGTTCAGCAAGATCCCTCTGATGTCCCTGCACTATTCTATTTAACACATATCGCACTAAAATCACACAAATACGAACTCACTGCGGCAACATTAGATAAAATTTTAAACATTGACTCGGATGCTGACCTTGCAGAAATTTTAGCAGGGATTTCACCTGACAGCCCACAAGATCGTCATGTTTTACTTGATACTTTACGTAAAAGTCGAGCCAAGCATAACCCATCCATTATTGTGTTAATCGCCAACTTAGAAGCGCAAAATAACGATATTGCACAGGCGCTCAAAGACATTCAGGTGGCATTAAACAAGCGACCAAATGTAACAAGCTTTATTCTGCTTAAAGCCAATTTACTTGATGCATCAGGCAATGTGGAAGCAACCAAAGCATGGTACCAAAAATCAAGCCAAACACATCATCATAACTATGAAGTGAGACTTGCTGAGGCAAAATACTTGATTCGTAATGGCCAACCAGCGCTTGCCCTTGCTAAGCTGCAAGCGATTGCTCATACATGGCCCCATGCCGATGAGGCACTGTTTATTGCAGGACTCACAAGTATTGACTTAAAACGTTATGAAGCTGCTGAACACTACTTATTACAATTGAGCAATTCTGCGCAATATCAAAATGAAGCCAGCTTTTATTTGGCTGTTAACGCTGAAAGAAAGCAACATTATGAAACTGCAATTGCTTATTATAGGCTAGTTGGTGGCAGCTTATATACTGTTTCCCGACGTAGCTTGATTAATATTTATGATAAAGAAAATCGGTTAGGTGATGCTTTACGCTTCTTAACTCAAGAACGTGTCAATTATCCGCAATATGCCAGTTTTTTATACCAACTTCAGGCAGATATCTTAAAAAAACTACAAGATAAACCTGCTGCAATTGAATTATTAAGCGAAGCGATTTTAAACTTACCTGATGACCCCGACTTAATTTATGCACAAGTTATTTTACTTGACCCATTTCAAGATCGTGTCTTACTTGAAAAAGACCTCAACAAATTGCTTGAGATTGAACCCAACAGCCCAACTTATCTCAATGCATATGCCTATACCTTGGCATTACAAAATCGACGTTTAGACGATGCACGCCAATATGCTGAGCGTGCATTAAATAATGCACCTGATCAAGCTTCAATTTTAGATACCTATGGATATATTGCATTTTTACAAAATGATTATAAAACAGCCATTCCTGTATTAGAAAAAGCCTATCTACTCAATGAAAACCCAAAAACGGCAATTCGGCTTGCGCGTTCGTTATATCTATCAGGCAATAGCCATCACTTCTTAACACTGTTTAAACAATTGCAAAAGAAGTTCCCTGACAACAACGATATTTTACAGCTACAATCGCTGTTACCGTTAAAATCAAGCATAGGTCATGTTCAACATGCTCGTCAGCAATAAAATTTCTTTGGCAATCGTAATGACAAGCCTAATGACGCTGTCAGGGTGTCAAAACTATATTCAACCAACGCCACCTTCACCCTCACAGCAAATCGCTGAAAAAAATAATTTCTCTATTCAAGGTAAAATTGGGGTCAAAACTACTCAACAATCAGGCAGTGCATTTTTTGATTGGCAACAACAAGGTGATGCGTTTAATATTGATTTAACAGGTATTTTAGGTATTGGGAAAACCCATATTGAAGGTACAGCACATCAAGTTACATTAACCAGTGCTCGTACAGGAACCATCACCTCAGACTCGCCTGAAGAGCTGCTTGAACAAGCCACAGGTTGGCAAGCACCAATTACCTATTTAGTGTCTTGGGTACAAGGACAACCTGCCACCAAAAAGCCCGTTCTTGAACGTGATTCACAGCAAAGAATTACTCAGATTAAAGAAGAAGGTTGGATCATTTCGTTATCCTATAATGGTCTAAACAACCTACCAAATAAACTTATTTTGCAACAACCGCTGTCAAGCCAATTAGAAAACCGTATTACGATGGTCATTCAAAATAGATAATCCTCTTATGCAAGCAATTTTACGTGTTCCATCCCCTGCAAAACTGAATCTTTTTTTGCATATTACCGGCCGCCGAGCAGACGGTTATCATGAATTACAAACGATTTTTCAGCTTATCGATCTTTATGATTGGCTTTCATTTCATGAAACATCTTCTCAAGAGATTCAAATCCATGGTCTAAGCCAAGTCGATGTGCAAGATAATTTAATTTATAAAGCTGCAATGCTCTTAAAGCCATATGCAACGCGTCAGTATGGTGTTCAAATTCAGTTAGAAAAAAACATTCCAATGGGGGCAGGACTCGGTGGCGGTTCATCTAACGCAGCAACCACCCTGCTTATTTTAAATCAATTATGGCAATGTCATTTCAGCAATGCACAATTGGCTGAGCTTGGCATGCAATTGGGTGCAGATGTACCTGTATTTATTCATGGCACATCTGCATGGGCTGAAGGAATTGGAGAAAAGCTAACCTGCATCGACTTGCCTCAAAAACAATACATTGTCTTAAAACCTGACTGTTTTATCAGCACTCAAACGCTTTTTGCAGAAAAATCATTGACAAGAGACGCCAAGCCCTCTAAATTTTGCGCCTATCAACAAACACCATCTACTTTTGAAAATTGTTTTGAGCCTATCGCAAAAAAACTTTATCCAGAAGTAAATGAAGCTTGGCACTATCTAAATACCTTTGGACGTGCACAGCTTACAGGAACAGGTGCTTGTGTTTTTGTTGAGGTAAATAAGCAAATGGACACTGACTTCATTTTAAAACATGCGCCATGTCAATCGTATATGGTATCAAGTTTAAAAGAGTCTCCTGTACATGCAGCAAGTTTGCCCGTGTTATAGGGGTATCGCCAAGTGGTAAGGCAGCGGGTTTTGATCTCGCCATCCGTTGGTTCGAATCCAGCTACCCCTGCCATTAACACATCCATCTGACATTTACATACTAGGGGTATCGCCAAGTGGTAAGGCAGCGGGTTTTGATCTCGCCATCCGTTGGTTCGAATCCAGCTACCCCTGCCATATGTATGTAAATAAACTTTAGGGGTATCGCCAAGTGGTAAGGCAGCGGGTTTTGATCTCGCCATCCGTTGGTTCGAATCCAGCTACCCCTGCCAATTGCTTCACCAGAAAGACAGCCTCTATGTTTTTATTCGTTGTCAAATCTTATTGACAATTTTATGTAAAAACCTTAAAGTGCTGCACATACTAGGGGTATCGCCAAGTGGTAAGGCAGCGGGTTTTGATCTCGCCATCCGTTGGTTCGAATCCAGCTACCCCTGCCATATTTTACTAAACATGCCAACCGCCAAGGGTGCTTCATGCCCAATCTTGTCGTTTTTAGTGGAAATGCTCATCCACAATTCGCTCAAAAAGTTGTAAGCCATTTACATGTTCCTTTAGGCTCAGCTTCTGTTACGCAATTTTCAGATGGCGAAATCGCTATTGAAATTACTGAAAACGTGCGTGGCAAAGATGTCTTTATCGTTCAGCCGACTTGTGCGCCAACGAATGATAACCTAATGGAAATCTTAGTCATGGCCGATGCCTTGCGTCGTGCAAGTGCTGGACGTATTACAGCTGTTATTCCTTATTTTGGTTATGCACGTCAAGACAGACGTCCACGTTCTGCACGTGTTCCAATCACTGCGAAAGTTGTAGCAGATATGCTAACAACTGTCGGGATTGACCGCGTTGTCATGATTGATTTGCATGCCGACCAGATTCAAGGATTCTTTGATATTCCAGTAGACAATATCTACGGAACCCCTGCGTTACTTGCTGACTTACGTCAACAACAACATGACAACTTAATGGTGGTTTCACCTGACGTTGGTGGTGTTGTACGTGCACGTGCTGTGGCAAAACTTATGGGTGACATTGATCTTGCTATTATCGATAAAAGACGCCAAAAAGCCAATGTATCACAAGTGATGCATTTGATCGGGGATGTAAAAGACCGTGACTGTGTTATTGTCGATGACATGGTAGATACTGCAGGAACTTTGTGTAAAGCAGCTGACGCACTTAAGCAATTTGGTGCACGTCGCGTAGTCGCTTATGCAACTCATCCTGTATTATCAGGCAAAGCAATTGAGAATTTACGCAATTCTGTGATTGATGAGTTGGTGGTTACTGACACCATTCCACTTTCACAAGAAGCATTAGAACTTGGTAAAATTCGCCAAGTATCTGTGACAAGCATGGTGGCTGAAACAATTCGTCGTATTAATAACGAAGAATCGATCAGTGCAATGTTTGATAGTTATATTTAAAAAAATTAACAGCCCTTATTGAATACTCAATAAGGGTTTTTCTAACCAAGCTGGTCGCAAGCTTGGTTTAACTTCACTTAATGAGGATAATCTCATGGCTAATTTTGTATTAGACGCACAAATTCGCGCTGACAATGAACAAGGGAAAGGTGCGAGCCGCCGCCTTCGCCATTCAGCTTCTTTACCAGCAATCATTTATGGTGGTGATGCAGCGCCAGTAACAATTACACTTGAATTACGTCAACTTGTAAGACTCTTACAAGAAGATGCTTTCTTTACTGATGTAATTGAAATTAAAATTGGTGATCAAGTTGAAACTGTAAAAATTCAAGCATTACAGCGTCACCCATCAAAAGAAACACCAATGCACGCTGACTTTAAACGTGCTTAATTGGTAAAAGAGCTTAAATTTAGTGACTAAAATTTCGCTCATTGTCGGTTTGGGTAATCCTGGTTCACAGTATGCCCAAACCAGACACAACGCAGGCTTTTGGTTTGTCGAACGTTTGGCAGAACAATATGGTATTGCGTTAAAAGCCGACCATAAATACTCTGCATATACAGGTCGTGGAAAAATACATGGACAAGATGTCCGTTTATTATTGCCACAGACATATATGAACAAATCTGGTCAAAGTGTTGTCCCCTTCTCCAAATTTTATCAAATTCCGCCAGAATCTATCCTCATTGCACATGATGAACTTGATTTACAACCTGGTATCATTCGCCTAAAAACAGGTGGTGGTCATGGTGGTCATAACGGTTTAAGAGATATTGTGCCGCATATTGGGGCAAATTTTCATCGACTTCGTATTGCAATTGGCCATCCAGGATCAAAAGAACTGGTATCTAATCATGTTTTAGGTAAAGCGCCTCAAAGTGAACAACGCCTTATGGATGATGCAATTCATCATGCTTTAAGTTATACCAACCTATTGGTTGAAGGCGATGTACCGCAAGCAATGAACAAAATAAATGCATATAAACCTTAATCAATCACTATTTGCAATGCATTGATTTTTTATAATTTATTGTTTCGTCTGTTAAAATTTTAAATCCACTGTAAAATTGTCATTCATGTACGGCATTATAAAAGGTTCGTATGCCCTTCTTAGCAGAATGAGTTGAGCAGGCATTCAAGCATATTAAAAAGGTCATACTTGAATTATCGCAACTGTACTCGTTTTATCACTCACTCGATTCTTAATAAAAATTATTTCGGCATCTTAGCAATCAATGAAGCTATCGCACATTGAGCAAACATCTATGGCGCGATATAACTGTTACAGTGTTTGCTTGATTCAATGACAATCACTTTTTCATCATTTAAGCCATGTTTGGTCTATATCAATGCAAAGAATACAGTGCGTCATATTACAACTATATTCTTGTGGGGATGAACGATATGTTACTGTTCTTCGTGCATCTGAATAAGCTTTTTACCCATACTGTGTGCTCGAATCCATGCCAATTCATAACTGGCTTGTGCCAATTTTAGTACCTTATCTTCAAATACACGCCAAAGTGGTTTCACTTGGTCAGATTGAATACCAAGCCCGCTCTCTTCTGCTAAATGAATGTTTTTTTCACATAATTTTAAGGCATGATACAACTTACGCCCTAACGTTGCTTCAGGTAATAAGCGAATGCGTTTGCTGTCTAAAAAAGCGTGGACTTGGTTCAACTGCATATGTGGCAGCATATTGGGTAAAATATGATCGAGTTGTTCATCTAATCGCTGCCATACAGCCAACTGCTGAGATGAAGTATAATTGTTCCATCGAATGACTTCATGGTTAAAGCGTCTACAGCCGC
The DNA here is from genome assembly GCF_900197575.1 of Acinetobacter apis. Taxonomy (GTDB): domain Bacteria; phylum Pseudomonadota; class Gammaproteobacteria; order Pseudomonadales; family Moraxellaceae; genus Acinetobacter; species Acinetobacter apis. The sequence goes on from NZ_FZLN01000001.1 coordinate 1,166,539, forward strand.
GACAAACATGATCACCAAACACAGTGGAGCAGCGTCCTGCACAAGGCGTTAACGCGGGTATTCGATGATCTTTACTCAACTGAGTCTCCTTAAAATGACTAATAATCCATATTTTTTGTATGGTTTTCTCGCATGTTTAAAACTTTCACGGTAAAATATGCGCTTTAAAATTTCATCTTCATTATACGATTGGAGTTCGCTATGAACGCTACTGTAGAACAGCTTGCACCTGTAGAACAGCAAGCGACCACACCTTGGGTTGTTGCCGCATTATATCAATTTAAAGAAGTCAAAGATCCTGCCCAATTACAGCAAAATCTTCTTGATATAGTAAAAACGATCAACCTGTGTGGAACTCTTATTGTAGCAAAAGAAGGAATCAATGGCACAATAGCAGGCGACCAACATGCCATTCAAGTTATGCATCAATTTTTACTTGATGCAGGTTTTAATGACATGGAGTATAAAGAATCACATAGCTCTGACAAGCCATTTCGAAAAATGAAAATTAAGCTCAAAAAAGAAATCGTGACTTTGGGTGTCGATGTAAAACCACGTAATTTGGTCGGTCATTATCTTGATCCTAAAGCATGGAATGATCTTATTTCACGTGATGATGTGATTATTGTCGATACACGTAATGACTACGAATATAAAGCTGGAACATTTAAAAATGCTGTAGACCCAAAAACTGAAAGCTTTCGTGAATTTCCTGATTATGTCAAAAAACAATTGGCTGAGCATAAAAATAAAAAAATTGCGATGTTTTGTACTGGCGGTATTCGATGTGAAAAATCAACATCATTACTTCTACAAGAAGGCTTCGAAGAGGTTTATCATTTAAAAGGTGGCATTTTAAAATATTTAGAAGAAACGCCTGCTGAAGAAAGCTTATGGGAAGGTGAATGCTTTGTATTTGATGGTCGAACTGCTGTAACCCATGCTATGCAAGAAGGTGAAAATGTAAAATGTCATGCATGTGGTTGGCCGCTAACACCAGAAGAGGTGGCATTACCAACATATGAGTTGGGTGTCTCTTGCCTTTATTGTATTGAAAAGACCTCAGAACAACAAAAAAATAATTTTCGCATGCGCCAATCTCAAATTGTAGCGGCAAAGCGCAAACGCTTATAAAGTTTGATTTTTACAAAAAACTGCATCCTATGGTGCAGTTTTTTTGTTACATACTGAGTAAAACAACCTTAAATTTCAAAATAAATCTAGATTAAATAACACTTTATCACAATAAAACACATAGTAATACTTTTAAGACATTTTATGTTGTATTTTTAGTCATATTTTAATAAAATGTGACTACTTTAACACTTCTGTGTAAGTCCCCAATCTAAACACCCGAAAGGTAACAAAGATGAAAAAAATACTACTCGCATCTCTGACATCTGTGACTGCAATAAGTGCCACCCATGCAGCTGATGGAATCATCACAATCAATGGTTTGGTTACAGACAAAACATGTAATATTGTCACAGCTGCTGGTAAGAACTTTACCGTCACTTTACCAACTGTTTCAAAACAAACTCTTGCAAATGCAGGAGATGTTGCAGGCCGTACGCCATTTACAATTAACCTTGAAAGATGTTCTGATGGTAAGGTTGCAACTTACTTTGAACCTGGTGTGAATGTAGATTTTAATACTGGACGTTTAAATAATGTGTCTGGTACAGCAACGAATGTACAAGTACAACTTTTAAATAATAACAATGCATTTATTCCAATTCTTGCAAGAGGCACAGCAAATGCACAAGCCAACTCGCAATGGGTTGATGTAACAGCTGGAAAAGCAGATTTAAGTTATTTCACTGAATATTATGCAACAGGTGCAACAACTGCAGGTACTGTATCCACTTCAGTTCAATACACCATTATCTACCAATAATAAATTTGGGATAAATGCTTTTCATTTATCCCTCTCTAACTACTGTGTAGGGGGCATTGCAATGCGTAAATTTAACTCATTTTTAAAGTTGCTTGTGACTGGGATCTGTCTTATTCCCCCAATGAGTCATGCAGAAATTGTATTACATGGCACACGTGTCATTTATCCATCTGATGCTCGAGAAGTCACCTTACAAATTAGTAATGACGGTACACGACCTGCCCTCGTCCAAGCATGGGTTGATGATGGAAATCCAGAAAGTACCCCAGACCAAGTAAAACTACCGTTTATGATTACTCCACCAATTACTCGAGTAGATCCAACCAAAGGGCAAACTTTACGTATTTCAACCTTACCAAGTATACAAAAAGTAAAGCAAAACCAAGAAACGATGTATTGGTTAAATGTACTTGATATTCCACCAAAAACACATAAAGAAAAAAATGAAACACCTGAAAATGCATTACAACTTGCTATTCGCTCACGTGTAAAACTCATTTACCGTCCATCAGCATTACAAGAACAAGCTGTCCATGCGCCTAAAAAGCTTGAATGGACAAAACAAGGTGCATTATTACACGTAAAAAATCCAACTCCATTTTATATCACCATTACCTCTGTTTTTACGGAGAAATTACGTCAAAAAACCGATATTACCCCAAAAGGTCTGATGTTAGAGCCTTTTTCACAACAAGATATTCCTGTAACACCAAGTGATACACGTCAATTTAGTTTTATTACAATTAATGATTATGGCGGTCGTGTCGAACATCCAATAACGCTCAAATAACGCTTACTTTTAGAATTCAACTTCAATTTTCAAGCTCATCATGTATGAGAAGAGTGAGTCATGGCCAAAAAAAAGGTAACACAAGAGTTTTTAATACATCAAATCGGCTATCCACTCCTATGTGGCATGGCATTTTTTAGTATCTCAATGTCTGCACACTCAGAAGATAAAGCATTGCAAGAAGCTGATTTTGATTCTGTATTTTTAATGGGCGATGCTAAAAAAATTGATGTGTCTCGCTTTAAATACAATAATCCTGTGTTACCTGGAGAATATAATGTTGATGTCTATGTCAACAACAATTGGTTCGGTAAGCGAAAATTTACATTTAAAAGTATTCAAAACCAAAATAATGCTATCACCTGTTTTGACTTAACCACTTTACTTAATTTTGGGGTGAAGAAAGATGCTTTAAGTCAATCCATTGAAAACCTACAAACAGATGATCGCTGCAAAACCATTGATGAGTGGGTTCCAAATGCATTTTATGACTTTGATTCATCATCATTACGTTTAGATATTTCTATTCCACAGATTGCCATGCAAAAAAATGCACAAGGCTATGTTGACCCAAGTATTTGGGATCAAGGAATCAATGCTGGTTTTTTATCATATAGTGCCAGTGCCTATCGTACTCAAAATAATATTTCTGCGGATACATCAAATGCTTTTATGAGTATTGCGGCTGGATGGAACTTAGCCGGTTGGCAATTACGCCATTTTGGACAATGGCAATGGACAAGCGCAAAATCTGCTGATCAAAAACAAGCAAAATACAATACAACCAGTACCTATATTCAAAAATCATTTCCACGCTACCGTGGTGTACTGACGGTTGGAGATAGCCATACCAGTGGTGAGGTATTTGATTCTATTGGCTACCGAGGAATTGATTTTTCAAGCGATGACCGTATGCTTCCAAACAGTATGCAAGGTTATGCACCACAAATTCGAGGCAATGCAAAAACAACGGCCAAAGTCGAAATTAGACAACAAGGGCAACTTATTTATCAAACGACTGTATCGCCAGGACCTTTTGAAATCAATGACTTGTATCCAACCGGTTTTGGTGGTGCAATTGATGTTACCGTGATTGAATCTGACGGACAAATTCAAAAATTTGCTGTACCTTATGCCTCTGTTGTCCAAATGCTTAGACCTCGTATGAACCGGTACGCTTTTACTATTGGTCAATTTCGTGATCAAGGCATCGGATTATCGCCTTTAATTTTCCAAGGCAAATATCAACGCGGCTTGAACAACTATATAACCGGCTATATGGGAATACAAAGTACCAATCACTACTTTGCAGCGACCCTCGGTAGTGCTTTTTCTACACCTATCGGTGCTATTTCTTTTGATGCAACGCAAGCGCAAACACGAGTAAACCACGAGACACAATCGGGCCAAAGTTTCAAAGTCAGTTACAGTAAACTTATTACTCCAACACATACCAATTTAACGCTTGCTGCATATCGTTATTCTACAGAAAATTTTTATAATTTACGCGACGCTATATTAATTGAAGATTTGACTCGCCAAGGGGTAAGTGCATCAAGTGTAGGTAAGCAACGCGGTGAATTTCAGATGACCTTAAACCAAAGCTTGCCAGATGGTTGGGGAAATCTGTATATGATAGGTTCATGGCAAGATTATTGGAATCGCAATGAAACAGCACAGCAATATCAAGTCGGTTACAGTAATCAATTTAAAAGTATGACTTACGGTCTCTCTGCAATGCAGCGCCAATTACAGTCTACAACAGCGCAAAATAGTAAACGCGATACAGAATATCTATTCACTCTCAGCTTCCCTCTTAGCTTTAAAAAATATTCAGCCAATGTTAATGCATCTGTGGCTGATAATAACCAAACGCTTGGAATTAATGGTATTGCAAATGATCGCTTACAATATGGTGCAGCGGTCACACGCCAAGACAATAACAACACGTCATGGAATTTAAATGGTGCATACAAAACCAACTATGCAACCTTTGGTGTTTCTTATAATCAGTCAAATGCTATTAAACAAACCATGCTCAATGTACGTGGTAGTGTGATTGGTCATGCCAAAGGCTTATTATTTGGTGCAGATCAAGGTCAAACTATGGCTATTGTTTATGCACCAGATGCAGCGGGGGCAAGGGTTAACAATGCTACAGGATTACATATTAATCATGCAGGTTATGCATTAATTCCCTACCTCACCCCGTATCGATTAAATGACATTGTATTAGACCCTGAAGATATGTCGAATCATGTTGAACTTGAAGAAACCAGCCAACGTATTGCCCCATATGCAGGTGCAATCTCTAAGGTCAGTTTTGGCACAAAATCTGGTTATGCCATTTATATTGAAAGTAAACGTGAAGATCAGTCCACATTGCCTTTTGCCGCTGAAGTTTATAACGCCAACAATGAAGTGGTCGGTATGGTGGCACAAGGCAGCTTAGTTTATTTACGAAGCAAAGATTCTGTTGGAGATTTAACCGTGAAATGGGGAACAGAATCATCAGAACAATGTCATATTCATTACAACATTCAAGATCAGGTTAAACACGAAGCCAATATGATTATGACCGAGGCCATATGCAAATGAAAAAACTTGCTCTTTTATCTTTACTCGGTGGACTAAGTGCTGGCTATTCGTTATCAACATATGCTGCATGTACACCAAACCAATCATTTAGCACAATTGATATTGCAATGTCTGTGGGCCGTGTTGTGGTTCGTCCAACAGATACTGTGGGTACTGTGCTTAAAAAAGTAAGCTTTCCAATTACCGCCAATAACTCAATTTATAACTGTGATCGTCGCGGGGGCCAAATTATTGCCCAATTATCGCAAAGCTATCCAAAAAGTAATATTGGCGACTCAATTTATAACACCAATATTCCAGGCATTGGTATTCGTTTATATCGAGAAGCTGAGAATGCATCTAATTTTTCAGGGTATTATCCCTATCAAATACAACTTAATACCAACACCAGTTACCGTTTAGCTTCAGGCTATTTTTCTGTGGAAATTATAAAGACAGATACACAAACAGGCTCTGGTGCATTGATGCCAGGAAGGTATAGTTCATACCACAGCAATAGCCACCCAGGCAGTCCTTTTTTGACCAGTACAGTCTATGGTAATACCATCACTATTGCTTCGTCATCTTGTGCAATTCAAGGGGCAAGCAATCAAACCATTACCCTGCCAACAGTAACAAAAGCAGCCTTTACTGGTATAGGTTCGACTCAGGGTAATCAAGCATTTAATTTTAATATTTTATGTAATGGTGGAAATAATAATACAGGGTTTCAGGAAAAAAACAGCATCAGTTTAAAGTTTGGTTTTACTCAAGATACATCAAACGCTAATGTGATTATGAATTCAGCACCTGATAGCACCAAAGCTCGCGGTGTTGGTGTACAAATTGTTTCAGACTATCAAAACAATAGCCAAGCAATAGCCAATGGTGGCAATATTCAACTCGGCACAGTTTCATCGAATGAAGTCGCTCAATATAATGTCCCACTCCGTGCAAGATATTATCAAACCGAAAATACAGTCACCGCAGGTCAAGTGAGAGCCATTGCAACCATTACGATAGATTATCAATAATGACTTGATATGTCGTTTAATTCAACAATAAAAAAGCCACGATCATCGTGGCTTTTTTAAAAAATTAAGCAATTACGCTAATTTTTTAGTTACATAATCAATTGCTGCTTGAACTGTTGTCAATTCATTTGAATCTTCATCAGGAATTGTGATGTCAAAATCATTTTCAAAAGACATCACTAGTTCTACTAAATCTAAAGAGTCAGCCCCTAAATCATCAGTAAAAGATGCATCAGTTTTGATTTCTTCAGCACGCATACCTAATTGTTCAGCAACCGCTTGTTTAACACGTAGTTCGATATCGCTCACAGGAGATCTCCTCATTGCTTGTGGCGTTTTAAAATGCCGTTAGTTTAATTGAATATTGAATATAATGGAAGTTCACAGGCTATTTAAGCCATGTATAAACCGCCGTTTACATGTAATACCGTTCCAGTAATGTAACTTGCCCGCTCGCTTGCTAAAAAGCTTACCGCATTGGCAATGTCTTGTGTATTACCTAAACGACCAAGAGCAACTTGTTCTGTCATTTTTTGACGAATGTCATCACTCAACTGATCTGTCATTTCTGTCGCAATAAAACCAGGTGCAACTGAGTTCACTGTGATTTGACGACTTCCCATTTCTTTTGCAAGGCTACGGCTAAACGCTTCAATGCCCGCTTTTGCTGCAGAATAGTTTGCTTGTCCTGGATTAGCAAAATGTGCAACCACCGAACTAATATTAACAATACGACCAAAGCGCGCACGAGTCATACCTTTTAATACACGTTTAGACAAACGATATACTGCTTTTAAATGTATATTTAAAATGTCATCCCAGTCATCTTCGCTCATACGCAACAATAAATTATCACGTGTGATACCTGCATTGTTGACAAGCACGAGTACAGCACCGTGTTTCTGCTCAATTGCAGTCACAACAGCATCTATGGCAGCAGCATCACGAACATCTAAAACAACGCCTTCACCATGTGCAGCAAACTGCTCGGTTAGTGCATCTGCACCCGCTTGTGATGTGGCTGTACCAACTACAAAATATCCATCTTGAATCAGTTGCTTTGCAATTGCCGCACCAATACCGCGGCTTGCACCAGTGACTAATGCAACTTTACGTTGTTCTTGTGTCATACATTTTCTCCTTCTGCCACTAAAATCGCTTGGAGTGCATCTTCAATCCGACTTTGAGTATCTAATGAAAAAGTTTTTTCAATACCAGGTAAACGCTTTGCCATGTTACTTAATACAGTTCCAGGTCCACATTCAGCCAAATATACAATGCCTTGATCTTGTAATGATTGAATAGTATTGGTCCATTGTACCGATTGATATAGCTGCGCAGTTAGTGATGAACGAAGCTCAGTAATACTCGTTGCAATCGCTGCATTCACATTATGTAGAACAGGTATTTGAGGTAACTCAATGGCAGTTTGTTCCAACGCTTGGGCAAACTGCTCAGCAGCAGGTTTCATCAATGCACAATGTGATGGAACAGAAACAGGCAATGGAATCGCCTTTCCGCCTTGCTCTTTAGCCAATGCCATTACATCGTTCACGGCTTGAGTTGCGCCTGCAATTACCACTTGCCCTTTGGTATTATAATTCGCAGCATCAACGCTGCCTGCATTTGCTTGTGACACTTGCTCACATAAAGTAATAATTTGTGAGTCAGTTAAGCCTAGTATAGCAGCCATTGCACCCTGACCTTCAGGCACAGCACTTTGCATTAATTGGCCACGTAAATGTACAAGCTTTACCGCATCAGTCAATGTCAGCGCTTGTCCTGCAACCAAGGCACTGTATTCACCTAAAGAGTGTCCCGCTAGGAATTTTGGTGCAACACCACCTAAAGACACCCACAAGCGCCATAATGCAATACTTGCAGTCAGTAATACCGGTTGTGTATTTTGTGTTTGATTTAAACCTTTGCCTGACTGTGCAATATGCCATAAGTCAAAACCAACAGCATCAGATGCTTCAGCAAAAGTGTTTTTTATTTCGCTAAATTGTTCTGCAAGATCAGCCAGCATGCCAACTTTTTGTGAGCCTTGGCCCGGAAAAACAAATGCAGTTTTTTCCGCTTGAGCCAGCTGCTCGAGTCGTATAGCAGACATATTCAATACCTTTTTGATCTTCTATTGAAGTTAGGCCAAGCAATTTATCATTATTTGTTGTACTTTTTAATTGCCAAATGCAACATTTCACGCAACAAAAAAGGAGCTTGCGCTCCCTTTTCTAATCAAGTTGCCTTGATCTTACCAATTATTCAGCTGATGCTTTAGCGAACAATTGACGACCACGGTAAAAACCGTCTTTAGTTACGTGGTGACGACGATGAGTCTCACCAGTCGCTTGGTCTACAGTTAATGCATTCTCGGTTAAAGCGTCATGAGAACGGCGCATATCACGGCGAGAGCGGCTTTTACGGTTTTGCTGAACAGCCATGATGGCTCCTTACATAAATCGAAAAAAGGATCAGATCAGAACAAAAAGGTTCTTTTGTGAAAGTATAACATACTTTCTCAGTTAAGTTTACCTTTCAAGTTTGCCAAAATATCAAACGGGTTATCCCGTTTTTCTTCAGCAACGTCCTGTTCACTAGGTTGATGTTTATGTTCACAAGCATCATGCTTAGGGGACAATGGCATCAATAATAATAACTCATCTTCTAAAAGCATGAGCAAATTCACCACAGCAGGTTCATCAAATGTCCCTTTTGTGGAAGACTCGCCTTCGCCAAGAACGATGAAATCAGCATCCTCATCCAAGCGCTCTATCAGTGACTCATCCTCTACCAGTGCCAAATGAACATCTGAAACTAAATCAACCTTTACAGTTTCCAAACAACGTTGGCACTCTAAAGGCGCTTGGGTTTCAATATGCGCATCTAACCATACTAGACGTAAGTATGCGTCCATAGATAGCTTACAATTTACTTGAACCTGTTGATTTTCAACTGATCCAACTGTTTCACGAGCTATACGACTAAGGCGAGACAGGGGCAGTGTTCCTGACCATGTAAAGCCTTGTTCAGCCCATTTAAACGGCTCAATGTGTGCCGGAAAGGTATTTGCTGACATAATTAAGGCGGCAATTCTACAAATTCATCAGAACTCTGTCAAAGTTTAAGATACAATTTCTTACTTTAAAACAGAACATGTGAGTCGATTAAGTCATGAAAATGCTTCAACCAGCGTCAAAACCTTCTTTTTCATCACTTAACACGACACTTTGCCAATTGGACACTCATCTTACAAAAAACCAAGTTAAATTAGCAGCTTGGTCGACTTTGAGCGATGAAACATCTCAAGTGGATTGGCTTATTTTACACTTTAATCATTGGTTTTCATATCACAATGTGAAATTAATTCGTGGTGAGCATGAACCTGAATATTTTCCTGCAACCAAAAATACAGCTGCACAAATTCAATTTGCCCATGGTTTTTTCAATAGCGCTTTGCATGAAATTAGTCATTGGACCATTGCCGGGCCAAAACGTCGTACGTTACCTGATTTAGGCTATTGGTATGCACCTGATGGTCGTACACAAGAACAACAGCAACAATTTGAACAAGTTGAAGTTAAACCACAAGCCATTGAGTGGCTTTTTTCCCGTGCATTTGATCGCCCTTTTCGCGTGTCTTTAGATAATTTAACCGGTGATGCGACCGACAGTACTGCATTTAAAGACCACGTGTATTTACAGGTATCTCGTTATTTATCAGGTGAACAATCACTCCCTCGTGATGCCCTACACTTTATTCATTTTATCTGTCTGTCGGTTCGAGATGGCAACATGCTTAATCCAGATGAGTTTTTAAGGTCTGCACTTGATTAATCATTGGTGTTTTCAATGATTTCGTTTCATAATATAGACTTTACAGGTCACTTTGGAGAGCCATGATGCTTCATTTAAGAGTCCATCCTGACAATCCACAACCTCGACTAATTGAGCAGGCTGTAGATTGTATTCGTCAAGGTGGTGTAGTGGTATATCCTACTGATGCAGCGTATGCAATTGGCTGTCAGATTGGTAATAAAAGCGCAATTGACCGTATTGCCCAAATTCGCCAGTTGAATGAAAAACACCAATATTCGATCTTGTGTAGTGATCTATCTCATTTAGCCAATTTTGCGAAAGTTGATAATCCAACTTATCGGTTGCTTAAATCACACACACCATCGGCCATTACTTTTATTTTGCCTGCAACCAGCGAAGTTCCTAGACGTTTAATGCACCCTAAAAAGAAAACCATTGGTTTACGTGTGCCTGAAAATAAAGTCTGTCAAATGCTTTTACAGTCACTTGGTGAACCATTGTTAACCAGTACTTTAATTTTACCTAATCAAGAAGATCCACTTGATGATCCTTATGAAATTGAAATGCAGCTAGGCAAACGGATTGATTTATTCATTGATAGTGGTTTTGGCACACTCAACCAAACCAGTATTGTGGATTTATCTACTGAGACACCAGCGGTAATTCGTCATGGTTCAGGTGATGTAAGCGCATTTGATTAGGATCAGATGAACCACTATTCTCAGTAGAACAGCGACTATGGTTTTTTAAACATCGATTCTGTCTAAAAAACCAATGCTTTATAATATTTGTAAATAAGTACATCGAAAAAAAGCGTTATAGCCTCGTCACCGTTATAAAAAAACCAATGTTTTTTATAACTAATTTGATATGTTTTAATCTTTTTTACTTTAAAACATTGACCTCGTTATATTTTATTTAGCGTCTTTTCTGCCTTACCCACTATCCTATATATTTTAGATACCCTAAAATGCTTTATTTGTAGCAACATGTCATATATGACACCAAACCTGTTGCATAAAACAGCCGCAATTTGCCATATAGTATGCAATTACTATGTCGTTATTGTGACTGAGTCAGTCAGCATATGAAAGCACTATCGCCCAATTGGCGCAATTTAAAAGCAATGCTTGCCGTATGTAAACTTGGCTCTATGATGTGATCGGCATTGTTAGTAACAACGCCACATTTAAATTTTGCTTTTGGTGTATGGTTTTAAGCCAATTGCCCCCCTGTATCGTCTGCACGTTATATATTCCATCCATATATCGTGCATTGTCAGAAAGATCGACTGCAGGTTATTAATTCTAAGGTTATGCTGTTATGAGTGAAAAACTACAAAAGGTGTTAGCGCGCGTTGGACTTGGGTCTCGTCGCTACATGGAAGAAGTCATTGCCGCAGGTCGTGTAAGCGTCAACGGTAAAGTAGCTCAAGTGGGCGAACGAATTGAACAAGGTGATGAATTACGAATTGATGGACGTAAAGTACAATTTCAGCTTGAAGAAGAAATTCGCCGTCGTGTATTAATTTATTATAAGCCTGAGGGTGAAATTTGTTCACGCAGTGATCCTGAACAGCGCCCAACTGTTTTTGACAGCTTGCCGCAAATTTCTAATGACCGTTGGGTGATGGTTGGTCGATTAGATATTAACAGTACAGGCCTATTGATGTTTACCAACGATGGTGAGTTGGCAAACCGTTTAATGCATCCATCAAATGAAGTCGAGCGTGAATATGCAGTTCGCGTAATGGGTGAATTAACTCCTCAAATGCGCCAAAAACTGATTCAAGGTGTTGAGCTTGATGATGGTCCTGCTAAGTTTGAGTCAATTTCTGATCTTGGTGGTGAAGGAATTAACCGTTGGTATCAAGTTGTGGTTAAAGAGGGACGTAACCGTGAAGTACGTCGTTTATTTGAATCACAAGAATTAAGAGTCAGCCGTTTATTGCGTACGCGCTATGGTACTGTAATTTTACCGCGTGAATTGCGTACAGGACGTTGGACTGAGCTAGATAAGCATGACATCGATACACTTGCTAAACTTGTGGAATTAAAGCCACGTCAAGGTACAGGCTTGTTTGGTATTGCAAAACGCCGTGCGGAAAAAATGGTTGAAAAACCAATGCCTGCACGCCGTGGTGGTTATTTACGTCAGCAGCATCGTACAGACGAACAGCCTTCACAATCACAACAACCACGTCAGCAAAATTCTGAGAAAAACCAGCAGCGTTCACCACAGAATCGTCATAACAAACGTTAAACTGCAATGGGTTTAAAAAATGCCTCAACCGAGGCATTTTTTTATTGCTGTGGAATATCAATCCAAAGTGCTTTTGGAAAGTTTTTAATCATATAATCATATAAATAAGCTTTGGTATCTTTTGCAATAAGATGGTCTTTTGCATCATCATTTAAATTATAGGCAATTGCATGTAATACCACCTGATGTGCTTTTAATGCCTGTAAGCTGAGCAGTGTGTGGTTAATACTGCCTAACCGACCTGATGTAACCAAGATCACTGGCAATTTTTGTGCTTGAATATAGTCGATGGTCAAGTAATGACGAGTGAGCGGCACCATCAACCCACCTGCGCCCTCAAGTAAAACCACATCAAAACGTTCAGACAGTGTGTGTGTTGCGGCTTGAATTTTAGCAAAATCAATTTCACGCTGATCAATTTCTGCAGCCAAATGTGGCGATGCAGGATAGCTAAAAATTTCTGGCATGGTTAAACCCGCATGATCTTCTGCTAAAAAATCAATTCCCATAATTTTTCGATGCATTTGAATATCTTCAGATACAGCTTCATTGCCTGTTTGTATCAACTTTTGGGTAATGACTTGCTGCCCTTGCGCTGCATATTGCTGTGCTAAATATCCTGTGGCATAGGTTTTGCCAATTTCAGTATCAATTCCACTGATAAAATAAACATTGTCTGTCATATCACTCTCCGTGCAATGATATAAATTGGATGATAAGTCAAAGGATATACTGTTAATCCTGTGTCTTGTGGCTGAGCAAATTGCGCATAATCTGCATAAAATTGCGCTAAGCTTTGTTTATTCCACACAAAATCTGTGGTGTTTGCAGTAACACCTGTGGCTTTTAAATGTTTAAGCACGTGTAAAGGATGGGTAAAATTCACATCAATATCATGTTCATGCAGATATAAAATTTCAAAGCCAATCTCTTTTAACTCAGCGCAAAGTTGAGCTGATGATAAATAATGTAAGCCCTGTCCTGTCAATGCTTTCATTTGATGCAAATTTCTTTCACCAAAAATTGAAAATGCCAACACACCATGCTGCTTTAAAGCCTTATGAATTCGCTTAAAGACCTGTTGAATATCTTGCATCCACTGTAAAGCCGAGCTTGAAACCACTGCATCTAAAGGATGTGGCAGTGTGATGGTTTCAATATCTCCAATACAAAAAGACAATGTATCTGCTTTCGGCTGTAATTCAATCACATCTTCATATAAATCATTGGCAATATAATGCTGAGGCTGAATATTCTTGAGCAAAAGCTGTGTTAACGTACCCGAACCACATCCAATTTCAAATATAGATTGCACATCAGTGGGAAAAAACAGATTAATCTGCTCTGCCAAATGCTGACAAATTTGTTGTTGAGCAATCGCATGTTCAGCATAACTGTCTTTGGCTTTGGTAAAGCGCTGCTTCACTTTATCTTTATCAATCGGATTCACAAGATTTGAACCAATTGTGCAAGCTCTGCTTGCTGTATAGATGCATTTAATGAGATCCGTAAGCGTGCACTTGCTTTAGGTACAGTTGGTGGACGTACCGGCATAATATAAAAGCCATGCTGTTGCAAGACGTTGGCTTTAGACAATGCAACATCGCTTTCTCCCACAATAATCGGAACCAAATGACTGCTCGATGGAGAACTATAGCCTTTTAAACGGACTTGTTGCTGTAAATCATGGCTCAATTGGTTCAAATAGCTTCGTGCAGCCACCATACTTTGCATATGCTCAAATACATAAGCTGTCCATGCCACATTTAATGGTGGCAATGCTGTACTAAAAATTAAAGGTCGCATGGTATTAATCAAGTACTGCTTGATGACTTGATGACAAATCAAATATCCACCAATAGATGCCAATGCTTTACCAAATGTTCCGACTAAAAAGTCAATTTGATCCATGACTTGGTATTGTTCTGCACAGCCTAACCCTCGCTCGCCTCGTACACCAATGGCATGGGCTTCATCAACATAAAGCATAACTTTTGAAAAAGTTGCTTTTAATTTCACTAAGGCGGTTAAATCAGTTTCATCTCCATCCATACTAAAAATGCTTTCTGTGACCACAATAATGCGTTCAATTGCTGCATCATCATGATATTTTTCAAGTAAAGTCTGTAGATGAACAAGGTCATTATGTCGGTAGCGCACATAGGTGGCTGAACTCAAACGAATACCATCAATGATGCTTGCATGTACGAGTTTATCCGCAAGAATGAGTGTTTTTGCATCTGTGATTGCAGGTAGAATCCCCAAATTCATATGGTAGCCGCTATTAAAGAGCAATGCCTCTCGCCCAAATGCTTTGGCAATGACATCTTCACATTCCTCGTATGCAGCAAAATTTCCTGTTAATAGACGTGATGAAGAACTGCTTAAATATGCTGAAGATTGAGATAAAAACTGTTCACGTAAATCTAAATCTGAGGCTAAACCCAAATAATCATTGGATGATAGATTCAGCATTGTATGCTGCTGAATGGTAATCCAGCGCGCTTGCTGTACATTGGTGGTTAATGTTCGTAAATTACCACTGTGCTTTAACCGTGTAAGCTGATCTTCGTAATGTTGTAATAATGACATGACTATTCCTTGATTTGCTCAATCACATCAACCAATTTAGTCAGTAACGTTTGCAATGTACTTTTGGTCATCACATATGGCGGCATAACATAAATTAAACGACCAAACGGACGAACCCAAATTCCATTTTCTACAAATAAATCTTGAAGTTGTGCCATATTGACGGCATTTTTCATTTCTACTACGCCAATTGCACCTAAAACACGTACATCAGCGACAGTAGACAATACAGATAAAGGCTGTAAATACTGCGTTAAAGTCTGTGCTAAATCTGAGATGGTCTGTTGCCAATTCGACTCTATAAGCATGGTGGTACTTTTAAGTGCCACTGCACAAGCCAAAGGATTGGCCATAAAGGTGGGTCCATGCATAAATACCGAAGCTTCACCTTGTGAAATGGTGTCTGCCACATGTTTAGTGGTTAAGGTTGCTGCCAAGGTCATGTATCCCCCTGTCAATGCTTTACCAATACACATTACATCAGGTTCAACCCCTGCATGTTCCCAAGCAAATAATTGACCTGTACGCCCAAATCCTGTCGCAATTTCATCAAAAATCATCAGTACCTGATATTGCTCACACAGTATTTTGGCCTGACGTAAATACTCAGGGTGATAAAAACGCATCCCACCTGCCCCTTGTACAATCGGCTCAATAATCATTGCAGCAATATGATGATGATGTTTTTCTAATGTTTCTGCCAAAGGCTCAATATCAGATGGATGCCATGTTCCATGAAAAGTGCTGATTGGTGCAGGTACAAAATAGCGAGTAGGTAATGCAGAACCAAAGACCTGATGCATGCCAGTTACAGGATCACATACGGACATGGCATTCCATGTATCACCATGATAACCCGAGCGTGTCGAGACAAAATTGGTTTTTTGAGTTTTCCCTTGGGCTGTCCAATATTGCACTGCCATTTTGAGTGCGACTTCAACGGCAACAGAACCTGAGTCTGCATAGAAAATTTTGTCTAATTGTGGTGGTGTGATTTTTAATAAAACTTTACCAAGCTCAATGGCAGGGTCATGTGTTAATCCACCAAACATAACGTGCGACATTTTTTCAAGCTGAGAAATCACGGCTTGATTGAGTTCAGGATGATTATAGCCATGAATGGTACACCACCATGATGACATTCCATCAATCAGTTGCCGTCCATCTTCAAGTTCAATGGTCGTACCATATGCCCGTTTAACTTTAAACGTAGGCAGCGGATGAGTCATTGACGTGTAAGGATGCCACAAATGTGTTTGATCGAATGAATCTACCATGCCTGTACTCATTGTCTGAATTTGCTTTGCATATTAGAAGTTTTATTGACAACATACTATTGCCAGATCAGTCAAATATTTGGTGTTCTTGTTGCAAGAAAGCATGAATTGCATCTGCTGTTGCATGAGGATGCAAAACAGGAAAAGCATGGCTAACATTTGACATTGTTGCAGTCGTCAGCCTAGGCGATAGTATGACCTGTTTTAATGCATGTTGAACTTGGCTAGGTACTAGAGTGTCATTGCTTGCAAACAAATGGTGGCTTGTGATTGGAAACTCAAGTGTCTGTAAAGCATTGATAGTTTCAAGCAGAGAGAGCCCATGTTGTAAAGCATCAAAAGGCGGGGTGGTTACATGTGATTGCAGTGTAAAAGCCGCCGCTTTTAACTGAGCTTCGCCACGACAAATATTAAAATAAAATTGTTTTAATGTCTGTGCAGGGTGGTCATTGAACTGTGTTTTAAATTGAAAGAATTGTTCCACTGACATCGCATAAGGCCAGTTTTCTTTAGCAACAAAACAAGGATTCGACGCTAAGGTCATTATTTTCGGTGCTGTTTGAGTGTCCTGATATAATCTTGCTGCACACCATATGGCCAATTGCCCACCCAGTGACCAACCAACAATTAAATCTGCTGTTTGTGCTGCACAGTAGATATCTTGCTCAGCATCAAAAAAATCAAATAATTGGACTTGGTGCCCTTGTTGTTGTAAAGCAGACTGCAAAGGTATTAACGCTGTGGCTCCTACCCCCCAACCTGTAATTAATAAAATACGTCCTGTGCTCATGGCTCACATACATGGTGGTTGAGCTGCCATTATAAAGCTGAACGCGCTAATAAATCACGCATCGCATGAGACAATGCGTGATTTATCATTAGGAAATTTATTTTATTTTCTTTTGGATTTCACGCTTTGCATCTTCTAAAGTTTTTGCAAAATCTTTGTCTGCATGTAAGCGTGCAACAATGGCTGAGCCAGTAATTCGTCCTGCATCGACATCACTTTGCCAATGTACACCACAAATAACGCGGCTTTGACCATATTGATAGCCACGCTCTAAAATTTCATTTTGGCGGTCTGGTCTGATTTCAGCCAAAATTAATGCAGATGACCAACCAATGGTTGTATGACCTGATGGATATGCCCCATTTTTACTTAATGATGCTTCATCATTTGGAGTACATGTATGCGAGTTAAAAAACACAAATGGACGCATGCGCATATAATGCTCTTTTGCTGTTTTTGTCGCATAACCACCGGCATCTGTACGTAATTTTCTTAAAATTTCGTATGTCACAGGTGTATTGGTTGGTGAGATTTCCACGCCAAACGCTTCAGAAAATGACTTACCGATATTGGCATCAGACAAATCGGCATCAACTGCAGCTTGTTGCCAGCGCGCTGTTCCTACAAGGCTACGTGCTTGATCATACGCGGCTTTATCTCTTAAAAAATCGACACTATTAAATGCAGGCGGTGCAGGTACGATTTTTAAACTATCAGGAACTTGATTGAGTTGTAAAAAAGAATTATTGCTGTCTGCAGCATGTGCAGTAGATAATAAGCCCAGCGTAAAGAGTACACTGAATCGTGCTTTTATTTTCATGAAAGGTCATTCCTTTGATCAGGTGTAACAAAATATATTACAGATTTCTGACATTAATATGACACATCCTAAATTTAACAACTCTTCTCTTGATCTCTTGTTAAATATCAGTCAGTTTGAGTCATTATTTTTTTAGAATATAGACCTTATCCCATGTATAGCGGCATTGTTTTTGGCACAGAAAAAATTCAAAAAATCGAAGAGAATATCGGTTATAGCACCATTTATGTCACAGATACCCAGTCTTTTTTTACCGATGCTTTTATTGGCGCCAGTGTCGCCATAGACGGTGTCTGTTTAACGGTCAAAGAATTACTGACTGATCAAGGCATGGTAAGCTTTGATATTTCAGATCTGACCAAAGAAGTAACCACACTGAAGGATTTACAGATTGGTCAAGTGGTGAATGTTGAACGATCACTAAAAGTCGGTATGGAAAACGGCGGTCATAGTATGTATGGACATATTGAATCAACCGCATTAGTACAGAACTGTACTTTTAAAGGTGAAACATTACACTTAACCCTTAAACTACCTAGCGAGACAATTAAATATTTCTTTTTGAAAGGTTTTATTGGTTTACATGGCTGTAGTTTAACGGTTAATCATGTCGATAAAGCTCGTGCAGAATTATCTGTGTATTTAATTCCAGAAACATTACGTTTAACCAATTTTAAAGATGTTCAGCCAGGACAGGCGTTAAATTTTGAAATTGATCAAACTACACGTACCCTTGTCGATACATTAACCCATATATATGCGCAACAAGCTGATCTTAAATCGCTTTAAACGGGTAAACACGCTGTCCAAGTAGGTGATGTTTCTGTATGTTGATGGTCTTGTCGATAATGGACACCACGGCTCTCTAAACGTGTTAATGCAGAACACACCATCAACAATGCCACAATAATTTGCTTTTGTTGTGGCTGTTGTTTTTTCCAATACATGAGCTGTGTATATAAGGTAATTAATCCTGCTTGATCTCGTAATAACCCCAAATGCTCACTCATCATTTTTTTTAACTGCGTCATTGAAAAATCGGTATATTCAGGCAAATCATCTATTACTGTCTCATATTGAACCAAATGACCATGTTCAATTTGCGGAGCGACCCACTTCGCTTTAGATGATATATGTTGGGATACATTTAATCCCGTAACCACACACTCAAGCAATGAGTTACTCGCCAAACGGTTTGCCCCATGTAGGCCTGTACATGCCACCTCACCAATTGCATAGAGCTGTGGTAAATCAGTCAAACCTTGATGATTTGCCAATACCCCACCACAGTGATAATGCGCAGCAGGCGTTACAGGAATAGGCTGCTGACAAATATTTAAACCGAGTGATAAACAATATTGATAAATACTTGGAAAGTGCGCTTGAATAAATGAATCTGCTAAATGCGTCATATCCAAGACTACAGGCTGATGATATTTCAACTGCTCTTGCCCATTTGCACGCGCTACAATATCTCTTGGAGCAAGCTCTGCACGATGATCATAATCAGGCATAAAACGATGACCTACCGCATTTCTTAATATGCCACCTTCACCGCGTAATGCTTCTGAAATTAAAAAACCTGCTGCATTTGGTAACGCCAATGCCGTTGGATGAAATTGCACCATTTCAAGATTGACAAGACGACAGCCTGCTTGCCATGCAACCGCTAAACCATCGCCGAATGAATGCGCAGCATTGGTGGTATGAGCAAACAATTGACCCACACCCCCTGTTGCAAGCACAGTAGATGCTGCTTTAATCTCTTGGCTCTCTACCAAAGATGACGTGTAATACCTGACGCCTTGACATTGACCATGCTCAATGCACAGTGAATCAAGCGTCACATCTGTAATACATTCAATATGTTTAGCCGCTAAAACCCGATCTGCTAAAACTTGCATGACTGCAAGACCGGTATGATCTGCCACATGAACAATACGGCGATGATCATGACCACCCTCTTGGGTTAAATGCAGCTCACCATTTACCTGATCAAACTCCACCCCTTGCTCAATTAACCAATCAATGGCCAATGGTGCTTGCTCTAAAATATGGCGGGTATGCTCTAAATGACACAACCCTGCGCCTGCAATATGTGTATTTAAAATATGACGATCAATATGGTCAGATTGATCAATGACAGCAGCAATGCCACCTTGGGCTAAATGACTTGAACATGTCAATAAAGGTGCTTTCATCAGCACAGCCACACGATAATCCGTAGGCATCGCCAATGCAGCTGTTAAACCTGCAAGCCCTGTTCCCACAATGACAACATCATATTCTTTTTGCATGATGTTGCTCGACTAACCATGTTGCATAGGCATCTTTACCACCTGATAAATCAAGTGGTTTCCCTTGCTTAACATGTTGGTATGTGGCTGAAAAATCAAGCATCTTTACAATTGGCTGTTGGGCGCGTTCTAATAATGCGTCATCCACATGTACTTCTTGATGACCATGCTGCAATACATCAGCACATGCTTTTAATCCATTCATTGCCATCCATGGACAAAATGCACATGATTTACAGGTCGCCCCTTTGCCTGCTGTTGGCGCTGCAATAAACTTTTTATTGGGTGCTTGTTTTTGCATTTCATGCACAATGCCTTGATCCGTTGCCACAATGAATGTGTCATGATCTGCTTCCATAACAGCATGCAGTAATTTACTGGTTGAACCCACCACATCGGCATGAACCACCACTTCAGTAGGTGACTCAGGATGCACCAACACCAAAGCATTTGGATGTTTTTGTTTTAAATGTAATAGCTCAATGCCTTTAAATTCATTATGAACAATGCATGAACCTTGCCACAGTAGCATATCAGCGCCAGTTTGATTTTGAATATATGTTCCCAGATGGCGATCAGGCCCCCATAAGATTTTTTTACCTTGTGCATGTAAATAACTTACAATTTCAATGGCAATCGAAGACGTTACCACCCAATCTGCTCTTGCTTTCACTTCAGCACTGGTATTGGCATAAACCACCACTGTACGGTCAGGATGTTGATCACAAAATTGATTAAACTCAGCAATCGGACAGCCTAGATCTAAAGAACATGTTGCATCTAAATCAGGCATGAAGACCCGTTTGTGTGGACTTAAAATTTTTGCCGTCTCTCCCATGAACCGTACACCGACCACAAGTAAGGTCTCCGCAGGATGCGTTTGGCAAAACTTGGCCATCTCTAAAGAATCCCCCACCATTCCACCGGTAGCCAAAGCAAGGTCTTGCAACTCAGGCTCAACATAATAATGGGCCACCATAACCGCATTTTTTTCTTTTAATAATCGTTTGATGTTTGTTTGGTAATGCTGTTGCTGCTGTGCTGATAAAGGCTCAGGTACTTTTGCCCAAGCGTGTTGTAAAGTACATGCCTGTTGTTCTACATGCATCGCATGTTGCTGCATATGGTCTAAAGATGGCTTTTCATACGGGTAATGATTAATTGCTGTCTGCATGTGCTCAATCCGAATCACGAATTAAATTATTATGCTCATAAAGAGTATAACAAAACAATGACTTTTTAATCAAAATGAGTATAAATAAAATAAACTATTGTTTTTAAAGTTATTAATTTAAAAAAGACCAAAAAAAACTTTTTTCTTCCCGAACGGTTGAGAAGCTTTGTTTTTTTACTACAATAAACAAGATAAGACTCAATACAATAAAACTCGAGTATTCATGCCGCATCTTTCTGCTTTAGATTCAAATACCACGCAAAGTCATACTGAACTTGTGGCGGTTTTATTGGCCGTCACTGGCTTTTCGGCACGAGTGTTAACCATACAACAGGGCACACTCCTGCCCTTTGGTCCACTGACGCCAATACATCATTCTTTACAAGCAGGTGCGCGTGCATGGGTACAACAACAAACCCAACAGCCTTTAGGCTATATGGAACAGTTATATACCTTTGTCGACATTAAACGTTCACAACATATTGGTGCACCACTCATCTATGTTAGCTATTTGGGCTTGGTTCGGGAAATCGAACATCCAAACTTAGATCTCGATGTAAAATGGTGTGATTGGTATGATTTTTTCCCATGGGAAAACATTAAATGCCCCACTGTCAACGCTAAAATTCATCTGATTGTTTTAAAAATTCAAGATTGGGTTGATGCAGCGCCAAGCTTAGCGGTCAGACAGACTCGTTTAGAACGAATGAACTTATGTTGGGGGAAAAATGGCTATGAGTGGCTAGAAGAAAATACCTTATTGCGCTATGAACTGATGTATGAAGCTGGGCTCATTGCAGAATCACCTTATTTCGCCAGTCAATTGCCCGAGTATATTACAGGTAAACCGATGCAAAACCATCACCGCCGTGTACTTGCCACTGCGATTTCGCGTTTGCGTGCCAAATTAAAATATCGCCCTGTCATTTTTGATTTAATGCCACCTGAATTCACCTTATTACAACTACAAAAAACCATTGAAGCACTGACAGGCACCGAACTGCATAAACAAAATTTTCGACGTTTAATGCATCATCAAAATATCATTGAAGCCACCGGAAAAGAAGCCGCTGTAGAACGCGGACGACCTGCACAGCTTTATCGTTTTAAGCAAGATGTTTTACAAGAACATTTACTGTCAGGTTATAAACTTCCATTGCTGAACAATTAATTGTTTACATCTAGAGCAATCTGCACTATATACTCTATATGAGCATATATTGGAGATTTGCGATGTCTTTCACCCTGCCTGATATTATTTTACAGACCCAAGTGCAATCTGCATTACTTGAAGATTTGGGACGCCGTGGTGATATTACATCTGCAGCCACCATTCCTGCACAGCACACAGCAGACCTTCATATTGTGGCACGTGAATCAGGCGTGTTATGTGGCTTGGCATTAGCACGTCTTGCATTTACAACACTTGATGCTCAAATTCAATTTCATTCAGATTTAGCAGATGGCGATCTTATTCATGCCGGCAGTATTATTGCCTCAGTACATGGTAATGCACGTGCAATTTTAAGTGCAGAGCGCACTGCACTCAATTTTTTAACCCATTTAAGTGGCATTGCTAGCATTACCCAGCGTATTCAATCAAGTATTGCGCATACCCAAGCACAGCTGACCTGTACTCGTAAAACCATTCCAGGACTCCGTGATTTACAAAAATATGCTGTACGTGTCGGAGGTGGTCGCAATCATCGTATGGGTTTAGATGATGCTATTTTAATTAAAGATAATCATATTGCCCTCGCAGGAGGTGACTTAAAGCAGGTGCTACACCAAGCAAAGCAAGCAGCAGGTCATTTAATTCCGATCGAAGTGGAAGTCGATAACCTTATACAGCTTGAAGCTGTATTAAGTGAAGGCATTGATTTGGTTTTATTGGATAATATGGATACAGCCACGTTAAAAACAGCTGTTGAAATGTGCCAAGGTAAGGCAAAAACTGAAGCCTCTGGCGGGATTACCCCTGCGCGTGCAGTTGAAGTGGCAGAAACAGGCGTTGATTTCTTGGCACTTGGATATATTACTCACAGTGCAAAATATTTAGATATTGGTTTAGATTTTTTATCACCCACAGCACCATAGCGGATGACAACTAACATCGACAGCGATCAATGAATTTACAGACCAAGTAAATATCTCAAGGTATACTTAATTCTACACAAACCAATAATAACAAGGAACGCCATGTTGAATATATTGCAGTCATCTATCATCGGTCTGACATTGGCACTTGCTGTTGGATTTAGTCCAATGGCTTCTGCTGAAAATACACTGACATCACAACCTGAACGCGAGTGGGTGGGTCATACCGCGCCCATTTATAAACTTCAAGATCAGTATGGCAAATGGCATCAATCTAGCCAATATTTAGGCCAATGGGTGGTGCTTTATTTTTATCCAAAAGACAACTCACCCGGTTGTACGCAAGAAGCCAATGCATTTAAAGCGCTTTATCCACAATTTTTAAAACACCATGCTGTGGTATTGGGGGTTAGTTTAGATGATGTGCAGTCTCACCAAAAATTTTCAGAAAAATTAAAACTGCCTTTTCCGATCTTAGCGGATGATAAACAAATTTTGGCCAAATCGTTTGGAATTGTACGCAATTTTGGCATTTTACAAGTGGCAAAACGTGAAACCTTTTTAATCGATCCTAAAGGCAATGTGGTGTATCACTATACCAGTGTTAATAGTCAAACCCATGCCGATCAAGTGCTTAAAGACATTCAAGCCAACCAAAAGTAATTGATCATGTCTGTATCTGTGGCGGCACAAAAGGAATGCATTTTTCATATTCAGTACAGATCTGTCCACTTTTCTTGCGAATGAAATAATCTTGCACCATTTGTGCTTGCTGTTCGACCCCATAGCTTAAAAAATGCTTGCCAGCTTGAAGAATATAACGGTAACGGCGATTCAGAATTGCTTTACGCACTACACGAATTCCTTGCTGTAATTGCCATACATGTACCATTTCATGGATCAACCAAGCTTGGATATGTACATCAGCTGTTGAAAAATCAGGACGCCAATTGTATGCATTAAAATAAATATGGCCATTGGGGCTGAGCGCATAATCTTTTAAAATAGCGCGGTGTGCGATAATTCGAATGTGATCTAACTGTTGAATCTGATCGGAAAAAACCGACTCAATCAATTGAATTTCACCCAAAGTTAGCCCACGCTCTTGTACAATAAACCACTGATTTAATTTTTTTAATCCTTGTTTAAACACCATGTCATACCCATATGATCATAAATTGATGAATTATTGATAGATCTGTACATTTTTGTAGTGACTAGACAGTTTTTTAATTTTTTAATCTGAATCTTGATGTAGTTTCGTATATAGTATTCACTACCTAAATGATTCCCAGATATCAGTGTACCACCGACAATACATTGAATAATTAAAGTTAAAAAATCAACGTATTGTTCATCCTTATAGGAAATAGGATTTTGTTTAAATGAAGAACTTTAAAATTGCACTTGCTCAATTTTCTCCACATATTGGTAACCTTGAAAGCAATACTCAAAAAATTATCGAACAGGTAAATCTAGCAAAAAAAGATCATGCAGATTTAATTATATTTCCTGAACTTAGTATTGTTGGCTACCCGGCAGAAGATTTGCTTTTACGTCCAAGTTTAAAAAAGCGAACTTTACACGCGTTTAAACAGCTCAGTGAAATCAAAGATATTGTTATGGTATTTGGTTTTGCACATCAAACAGATGATGGAAAAACATATAACTCTGCAGCTGTCATGAAAGATGGACAAGTTTTAGGCGTATATAATAAGCAAAACCTACCAAACTATAGTGTCTTTGATGAAAAGCGTTACTTTACACCAGGTCAGCAGCATTTAGTCTTTGAATATTGTGGTCATAAATTTGGTGTTTTGATTTGTGAAGATGTATGGAATCTAAATACTGTTCAGCAACTGTCAAAATTAAATGTAGACAGTATTTTGGTGTTAAATTCATCACCATATGAAGTAGGCAAACCTCAGCACCGTGTCACAACCCTATCTGAAGTTGCAAAACAATTAAATGTGAATTTAATTTATGTTAACCAAGTGGGTGGACATGATGACCTCATTTTTGATGGTACCAGCTTCTTAGTCAATCGTAATGGCGAAGTGGCATTTAAAGCTGAAAGCTTTAAAGAAAATCTTTACTTTGTATCATTTCAAGCAGAACAGGCACAATTTCAAAAAACCTTAATTGCACCTGAATTGGATACCATGGCTGAGATTTACCAAAGCCTTGTACTAGCAACAAGAGACTATGTTCAGCGTTCAGGTTTTCCAGGCATTATTTTAGGTTTATCAGGCGGGATCGATTCTGCACTCACGTTAGCAATTGCTGTTGATGCAATTGGTGCAGATAAAGTACAAGCCGTGATGATGCCTTATACGTATACTGCACAAATTAGCGTTGAAGATGCTGCTGAGCAAGCGAAAAAGCTAGGTATTGCTTTTGGTATTGCTGAAATCAATCCAATTGTAAACAGCTACTTAAAAACGCTCTATCCTTTCTTTGGTCAACGTCCAGCAGACACCACTGAAGAAAATCTACAAGCACGTGCACGCGGCACATTGTTAATGGGCTTGTCGAACAAATTTGGTAATTTGGTGTTATCAACGGGAAATAAATCTGAATTGGCAGTGGGTTATTGCACTTTATATGGCGACATGGTGGGTGGCTTTGCGGTCTTAAAAGATGTGTATAAGACAATTGTATTTGAATTGGCAAAATACCGTAATAAAGTCAGTGAACAACCTGTAATTCCTGAGCGTGTGATTAGCCGTCCACCATCGGCAGAATTACGACCAGATCAAACTGACCAAGATGCTTTACCAAGCTATGATGTGCTTGACAGTATTTTATATGCATATATAGAAGAAGATCAAAGCCAAGATGACATTATCGCCAAAGGGTTTGCAAAAGATGTGGTTGAAAAAGTCATTCGCTTGGTCGATCACAATGAATACAAACGTAGACAAGGTGTGATTGGACCACGTATCAGTTCTCGCGCTTTTGGCCGTGAACGACGCTACCCAATCATTAACGGTTGGAAGCCTGGTATCTAATTGAGTACCCCCCAAATCTTTGATTTGGGGTTTTCTTTTCATGAAACATAAAAAAACCATGCATACGCATGGTTTTTTTAAATGGTGGCTATGACTGGACTCGAACCTGTGACCCCAGCATTATGAGTGCTGTGCTCTAACCAACTGAGCTACATAGCCATTTTGTGGTTGCATTATCTATACTAATGTTAAAGTCGTCAACCTCTTTTCATACTTAGATGCTCAGCAAACAAGCAAACTCACCTCAAGATTCATTGATCTCAAGGCGACCATTTTTATTTTTATCCCAATAGACAAACAATTGATTGGCAAAATGGGTTAAATCTTTACGTCGAATCGTCGATTTTCCCTGGGCTATTGCAATGAAGCGTGCATTATAAAAATCAAACCACGCTGATTTAGCTTGTTCTTTATTTTCATGATAGCGCAGCCTAAACTCATTGACATATTCATCTTCTGATAATACCCAGTCGCGATTGGCATCTGTCTGTATAAACAGTTGTTCACGTTCTGTTAAATAGTGCGCCAAGGTAACTTCTGATTGACCTTGACCATGCTGTGCAATAAATGCCTTCACATCAGTTGCAACAGGCATCGCCACTTTGGATTTAAACATAGCACCGCCATGTAATCTTTCTTTGTGGTCTTCAAGTGCAGCATCAGAGGCATTGACTATACCATCTGAATTTTTATCAAATTTTTCAAAAGCTTGTACACCAATGTCTTGAAACTCTTTCAGTGAAATATACGAATCTTTATTTTTATTGAGTACACCAAAGCGCACATGGGCTTGCTGAATAGATGCATCTTCATAAGCTTGAACTGTTTGATCAAAGTCATGCATTTCAAAAGCAATAAATTCAGCCTGTGTGACCTCAGCATGTTTGTTAAATAAAGCATCATACGGCGCAATAAATTGCCGAACAAAAACATCTTTTTTAATCGATGTTGCATCAGCTTGACCTGATAACTCTTTAATCCACCTATTTTGCATTGCTGCGGTAGACTCTTGAAAGCCTGTAAAGTATGGATTCACTGTAGTATCATTTGCCGCAAATACCATGCTACTCATTGCGATGCTACATAACAAAATTTTTTTCATTGACTTTACTCTCTATCAAATACTGACGGGCTATTTTTAATTAAAATTTGAATGCCAAACTAGCAACCACATTACGTCCAGGTAACGTTGCTCGATCAATTAAAGTTGCGCTGGTTAAAGTGCCTACCGTTGCATAATCCCAATATTTTTTATCAAATAAATTATTGAGTGCCACATTGAAAGTGACATGTGAGTTGGCATGCCAATACATGGATAAATCATGAATAACATACCCAGGCACATTTTGATAACTTGTACCAGAAGTACTGACTGTGGTGTCTTTGGCTGCAGTTTTAGCCCCAACAGCTGTACTTGTAAAACCTAAACCAAAACGATGGTCAGGGTCATCATAAGCAACTGTAAAACTGGCTTTTTCAGGTTGAACTGAATTCACCCCACCTTTTACACCACTGTTATTTTTAGATGTTCCTCGTGCTTTACCTGCAACCAATGCCACACTCATGCCAGATGAATATGGAAAAAATTGTGCAAGGTCAATCCGCGTAGACAACTCAGCGCCCCAAATATTGGCTTGAGCTACATTTTGTAATTGATAAATCGCACTCGACAATTGTTTGTAATCAATAAAGTTATGATATTTAGTATAAAACCCTGTTAAATCAAACTTAAGCCCTTCAATAGGTGTGGTTTTTAGACCAATTTCAAAAGCATCACTGCTTTCTTTACTTAAATTACTGTTACCAATAATAGAATAGCCACGTCCAGGATCATAAGTTCCAGACATCTCTGCTGCAGTCGGAATACGATTGCCACGGTTATATTTTGCATAGAGATAATAATTGGGTGACAACACATAACTTATGGCTAAATTTGGCGATAGATACCGATAACTTTCAGATTGAATACTAGATTGAGCCACTGCATTCGATGTCACACTTGAAGTATTTTTCGGGTCATAACTTTGATACTCTGCACGTATCCCTGGGGTAATTTCCAATAACCGCTGTGCAAGTTGAAATTGCATTGTGTCTGCAATATAGAGGCTATATTTATTATTTTCTGATGCCATCATTCGGTTTTGTGTTACGACTGTACCATTGGGATTCGATTGCACCCATGGGCGATTACTTTTGATTTGATTCCATGCCAAACCATAACGAATATGATGATTGGCAAGCTGTTTTTGAGCATCGGTTTTAATGCCATAATTTTTTTCTTGGTAATTATTATCGGTATAACGCATGCCTGTTCCATAAGCACCGCTGTAATAAGATACTGTGTTATTGTCATTATGAGTATCTTGATAAAACGCAGTTGATTTAAGCTGATCAAATAAAGCGAACTGATCTGTGAATAGTGTATGGTCTATACTATAACGAATACGCTGACCATCTACAGTTTGGCTTGCACCTCGTGGATATAAGCTGCCTAAAACATCATTGCTAATAAAACGATCTGTATCTTTTTGATATAAATCAAAAGTAAACCCAAGTTTTTGTTGTGGTGTCAGCTGCCACAACACTTTAGCCAACACAGCATCTGAACGCCAGTCCACAGGATTTTCTTTTAATTGCCCTTCACTTTGTGTTTCATGCCCTTCACGATGTGCATAAGCTACCAATGCTTTTAACGTGTCATTCCCGACTGCACCTGTCAATGATGTAAACCATGCATCATCAGCTGAGCTATAACCACTTTTTAACGTTGCTGCCACCTGCTTATCTGGTGATAAATAATCTTCAGGTGACTTGGTTTTAAAGGTTACACGTCCCCCAATACCATCTGAACTTACATTACTGGTACCTGATTCAATCGACACCTGACTGAACATTTCAGGATCAATAAAATCACGACCTGAACTAAAACTGTTACTTTTCATGCCATCAGGTTCTGTGGTGGCAACAGGTAAATCGACACCATCAATATCTAAACCAATTCGATTTCCTTCAATTCCTCGAATATTATAACCACTGGTACCTGCCCCATCCCATGCACTGCCACCACCACTCACAGCTTTAGGTGCGCTAACCAAGGGCAAATAACGCACGATACTTGCCATATCTGTTGCGCCTGTTTGGTCTAAATTGGCACGGTCAATCACGACTTCAGATTCAGGGACATTATGTTTTTGCTGAGCATAGACTGTCATCACAGGCAATGGGGTGGTTTCAGCATCTTGTTTAACTTCAGCTGCATTTGCAGAAAAAGGTACTCCCAATAAAATCGTCAAACAACAACAGGTTAAATATCGATATTGGAATGACTTTTGGAGCAACACATTTTTCTTAATCAAGGACATCATCACAGCTCTACTGCATATTATTCATATCAAGTCACGCTTAACTGTTTAATTCATAAATTATATAAATGTTATATATAAACAGTTTAAGCACCATTTATTAAATGATAATCATAATCAATAGCATTTATCAACTGTTTTTAGCATGAGATGGATGTAACCCATTCAAATGATGATGCAGGCTTAAACCAAAATAGCGACTATAAAGCTGCCAAAAATTACAGCCTATACCAATTGCCCCTTTATTTTTAATCAGTTTGTTTTACTATCAGATAGAACATCACATCTATGTTGAGACGTATTTATGACGACATCTTCTTCAACTCATGCCATTGATCAAGTTATACAATCACGCCATTCAGTTCGTGCTTTTTTAGATCAACCTGTTCATGTAAATATGATCAAAGAAATTTTAGCTGTTGCAGCGCGTGCACCTTCAGGGACCAATACCCAACCTTGGAAAGTTTATGTTGTAACAGAACAAAAAAGACAAGATATTGTGCAGCAAGTCTGTGATGCACAAAAAGACATCAACACACACCCTTCACTTTCTGCCGACCATCAAGAAACCTTTGCTTATTACCCTCAAACATGGAAGTCACCTTATATTGATCGACGCCGTCAAAATGGGTGGGCACTATATGGACTATTGGATATACAACGTGGTGAAAAAGACAAAATGGCTGCGCAACAACTCAGAAACTTTAAGTTTTTTGATGCACCAGTCGGCTTGTTTTTTACTGTTGATCAAAGCATGGGGGTTGGGGCAAAAATGGATATTGCCATGTTCATGCAAAATATCATGTTGGCAGCCAAAGCGCGTGGTTTAGACACCTGCCCACAAGCTGCATGGAATCATTTTCATTCTATTATTTTACCATTGCTTGGTGCAGATGAAGATGAAGAGTTGGTTTGCGGAATGGCGCTCGGATATGCTGATCCTAAAGCGCAAGTAAACCAATTAGAAACGCCACGTGAAGCTGTAGAAGATTTTGCACATTTCTTAGCGAAATAATAATTTAATACCGTATGGTGAACTTATAAATTTTGCAATAATATAGCTAGATGACTGTTAAATATTTAAAATAAGTCGTTATACTAAAGTCTTAGTGAAGCAGTTAGATTCGACTTCATCCATTTCGTTGAGTAGGGATACCGCATTGAAATTTGGGCTACAGCATATTCATCAAATGACCTATAACTCGTCATTAATGTATAACCTAAGAATCGCGATTGCATTTCTTGGTACCGCGTTTGTTCCTTATTTTCTCAATTTTCAATTGGCAACGATTCCATTGACCTTAGGTGTTGTTGCTGCGGGCTTAAGTGACATTGACGACCGTTTTTCTGCGCGAATTATGAACCAATGTTACACCTATATTGGTTTTTTTATTGCGGCATGCTCGATTCGTTTTTTATTCCCTTACCCTGTTCTATTTGCAATTAGTTTACTGTTTGCCTGTGTCGGTTGGATTTTACTAGGCTCTTTAGGACGGCGTTATGCCACCATTGCTTATGGCTGTTTGGTGGTGTCTGTTTACAGTATGCTGAGTGTCCATTTATTTGAACAATGGTACATGCAACCCGTGTTATTGGTCACAGGTGCAATTTGGTATGGTGTCTTGTCTACACTGTCATCTGTGATTTTTCCAACCCGCCCTGTCGAAGAAAAATTAGCGCGTACATATACATCACTTGCCGGCTTTTTACATGCCAAATCTAATTTATTTGATGTAGACATGAATGCACAGAGCTATCGACAAAGTTGGATTGCTCTGTCTAAAGAAAACAGCCAATTGGTACAACTGTTCAATGAGATGAAAGTTGCGCTTTTAACACGGCTCAAAGGTGACCGCGGTCGTAAGGGTACACGTCGCAGCTTACAATATTATTTCGTTGCCCAAGATATTCATGAACGTGCAGATTCATCTCATATTGATTACCAAATTATTGCTGCACATTTTAAACATAGCGACATTGTTTTTCGTTTTCAAAAAATTCTATTCATGCAAGGTGAAGCATGTAAAAGCCTGAGTAAAAGTATTCGTCACCATACGCCTTACCAACATAACAGTCGTTTTCAATCTGCTTTTGACAACCTCAACTTGTCATTAAAACAGCTGCATATGCAATATCCCGATGACCCAATTTGGATTCGTGCATTTCACTCTTTGTATAAAAATTTAAAGTCAATTGATAGCCAATTAAGAAACTTAGAAACAGAACAAGCACTGAATTTTGAAGACCTAAAACAAGAGAACTTACTGACAGATGATGACTTAAAAGGCTTCTCAGATATTAAGTCACGCTTCATTCAGCATTTCACACCGGAGTCTGTATTATTTAGACATGCGATTCGGGTATCTATTGTCCTATTTGTCTCTTACTTATTTATTCAAACCATGCAAATGAGTCATGGTTATTGGGTCATTTTAACTGCCCTTTTCGTGACTCAACCAAATTTCAATGCCACCAAACGGCGTTTAAAACTCCGTATTATTGGCACAATTATTGGGGTCTGCGTTGGGCTATGTGTGTTTTATCTGATTCCTTCGGTTGAAGGTCAACTTATTGTACTAGTGATTAGTGGCGTACTGTTTTTAGAGTTACGCAGCCAACAATATGCTCAAGCAACTGCATTTGTCACATTATTGGCATTAATCAACTTCAATTTAGATGGCGGCTTAGGCTATAGTGCTGCTCTACCTCGAATTGTTGATACCATCATTGGCTGTTTCTTTGCATGGCTTGGTATGATGTTTATTTTCCCTGATTGGAAATTTAGACGCCTACCTCGAAATATTCGTAAAGCCTTTTCTTCGCAATGTGATTATTTAAACGAAATTATCAAACAATATGTTTCAGGTAAAAATAATGACTTGCCTTATCGGGTCATTCGACGCGCAGCGCATAACAGTGATGCAGAGTTGGCATCAGTCATTTCCACCCTTGCTACAGAGCCTGATTATGATGCACAAAAGAAAAGCCTCGCCTTTGATTTACTGTGCTTAAATCATACATTTTTGAGCTATATTGCGGCCTTGGGTGCCCATCGTGAAAAAATTGATGACCAAAGCATTATTCAACTGTTATATCAAGCCATGGAAGATATTAAAGGTGTTCTCATTCATGATGAAATGCCTGACCTTACAGTTAAAAATGTATTGCAAGATATGCGTGAGAAAATCAATCAAAACCAAACGGATAACCATGCAAGTGTTTTAATTCTACAGCAACTGTCTTTGATGTTTAGTATTGTCAGTCAGCTGAGAACCTTAAAACAGAATTTAAGCTATGATCAAGATGATACAAATGCATATCAGCCTTTTTAAAAGCATGTAATTTGCTGTAATATGCTCACGTCAAATTTAGATTTGATGTTAAAATTCTCAAGTTATCGATGACAATGATCCATTATGACCAATAAAAATGTATATGCGTACACTTTACAGCCTGTAAGTTATGAAGTGTCAGAAGCAGAGCAACGCCAAGCACAGCTCACTATTTGGCGTAGCACCAACAAAATCAGCATGAAGGCTTGGGGCATCATGGCAGCAATTGCTATTTTGTCGATCCTTGGCATTGTTCTTATTAAAAATTATTCAACCATTTTCTGTTGGGTTGCTTTAATTGCCGTCGCAATTTATTTACTTGTTCGCAAATTTGGTTTGGAGTGGTATGTCAAACGTAAAATGAACGAGTTCCCTGCTCAAAATATTCAAGGCATTCGCTTAGGGGTTCAACCAACAGGTTTAGTCATGCGTCAAAAAATGGGTACACAAGAAGGTGTGGGTTCCATTGGTTGGAAAGACATGTATGAATGGTATGACACACCAGAGTTTTTACTCATCAACTTTAAAGTAAAAGATCAGCAAGGTGCTTATATTTTACCTAAACGTATGGACAGCCGAAATTTTGCCTTCTCAACTATTCGAAAGCATTTAAAACAATCGGTTGGTGAAGCCAAGAAAATTTAACCACTTTAAAACCCCTATAGATTAGGGGTTTTTTTGAACCTAAAAACTTGAATGATAATAAATATTGTTTGTAAAGTAATAGCGTTTAAAAATGATTATTAGCTATAATGTGGCCATATTTTCTGTTCTAGCCGCCTTTGGTCAATATCTATCATGTTTAAAAAGACTTTGTTTCAAATACATTGGTTTCTCGGGATTACTGCAGGGCTCATTTTGTCCCTCATGGGGGTAACAGGTGCAATCTATTCTTATGATCAACAAATCTTAAAATGGATTAACCAAGACAGCTATACAGTAGAAATACGACAACAACCAAAGCTCACACCTGATCAGCTATATCAAACGCTCACAACCAAAGATCCTAACATTCAAATCAATAGTGTAACCATCTTCCAAGCACCTGATGCATCATCAATGATTAACATCAAAAAAGAAGGTGAACGTCGTGGCCTAAATGTGATGGTCAACCCTTATGATGCGAGTATCTTGCCAGAGATTCAGGGTCGTGACTTCTTTCAGTTTATTCAGCAATTGCATCGAAATTTAACGGTTGGCCCAATCGGGAAACAAATCACCGGTGCCTGTGCATTAATGTTGATTTATTTTGTCTTGAGTGGACTTTATTTACGTTGGCCTAAACGACATTCAATTAAACAATGGCTTTTGGTAAAACCTAAACTCAAAGGTCGCAACTTCATTTGGGACTTGCATGCTGTTGTTGGGACATGGGTTGTTGTTTTTTATTTGCTTTTCGCAATAACAGGTCTGTATTGGTCATATGATTGGTGGCGTGATGGCATGTTTAAAATCATGCAAGTTGAAAAACCTCAGCCTCAGCCAATGCAAGGTCAGCAAGGTCAGCAAGGTCAGCAAGGTCAGCAAGGTCAGCAAGGTCAGCAAGGTCAGCAAGGTCAGCAAGGTCAGCAAGGTCAGCAAGGTCAGCAAGGTCAGCAAGGTCAGCAAGGTCAGCAAGGTCAGCATAACGGTGGCGACAGAAAACACAAAGATAAAATGTCATCAACTGACATCCAAGCTGCATTTAATCAAACATGGCAAGGCTTTAATCAGCAATATAAAAATGGCTACTCAAGTATTACTTTAAATGTACCAAAAGCCAAAGATGGAAAAATTGAGCTCAGCTTTGTCGATGCCGAACCTCAACATGAACGCGCAAGAAACAGTGCCAACTACAATTATCAAAGCCAAACAATTGAAGATTTAAAACTGTATTCTGATAGAAAATTAAATGAAAAAATCATGACCAGCATGCTGCCTGTGCATCGCGGTAGTTTCTTTGGTCCGATTTATCAAATTGCAGCATTGTTAGCCTCATTAACCATGCCATTATTTTTTATTACAGGCATCATGCTGTACTTGAAACGTAGAAAGCAAAAGAAACAAACCCGATTGGCAAAACAACAACTCAATGCGCCACTTGTGACAGCAGCATCAGATACACCGCCATGGCTAATTGTTTATGCATCACAAACCGGTGTATCCGAACAAATTGCTTGGCGGACAGCATCAAGTTTACAGCAATCAAATCAAATGACGCATGTAAAACCAATTCAGCAGGTTACAGCTGAAGATTTAACACAGCATGAAAATATCTTATTTGTTGTCAGTACTTATGGTACAGGTGATGCACCTGACCTTGCTGTTCGCTTTGTTAAACATATCATGAGTAATGAA
This sequence comes from Acinetobacter apis, assembly GCF_900197575.1. Taxonomy (GTDB): domain Bacteria; phylum Pseudomonadota; class Gammaproteobacteria; order Pseudomonadales; family Moraxellaceae; genus Acinetobacter; species Acinetobacter apis. Next base: position 1,202,007 of record NZ_FZLN01000001.1, read on the forward strand.
TTATCATTGGCACATGCAAAATATGCAGTATTGGCTTTGGGATCTAAAGAATACCCAGACAGTTACTGTAGCTTTGGTCATCAAGTCAATGATTGGCTACAACAATGTCATGCTGTTCCCCTCTTTCAAACCATTGAGGTTGACAATGCCAATCACGATGCAATTCACGCATGGACTCAAGCCTTATCTCAAGTTTTAAATACTGAGTTACAGTCAATGGATGTTGAAAAAACATATGATCGTTGGACGTTAAGCCAGCGTAGCGTGTTAAATCCAAATAGCTTAGGACAACCTGCATTTCATATAGAATTGACGACTCAAAGTGATGTGACATGGCAAGCAGGTGATATTGCAGAAATTCAGCCGATGAATAGCAATGAGAGAATTGCACAGTTTCAAGCTCAACATACATACCAATTTGATGCTGAAGATCTTGCCTTTTTACAAGATAAAAATCTTACAGAAAATCAGCCCATCCACAGTAAAGACAGTCTAAGTGCTTTAAATGTCTTGCCATCTCGTGAATATTCAATTGCAAGCATTCCAGCTCAAGGCTATTTACAATTGGTCATTCGATTAGCTCAGGATGAACAAGGTGAAGTTGGCTTGGGTTCAGGTTGGTTATGCCAACATGCACAAGTTGGACAAGAGGTTGCTTTACGTATCCGCTATAATGAATCATTCCATCTCATTGATGATAACCGCCCACTGCTCTTAATTGGTAATGGTACAGGCATTGCAGGGCTAATGAGCCTATTGCAACAGCGTCATCAGCTGCATTATGCGGACAATTGGTTAATTTTTGGTGAGCGCCAACACGACAAAGATTTCTTCTATCAAGCCCAACTTGAACAATGGCATTCAGAAGGTCATCTCACACAATTAGATGCCACTTTCTCAAGAGATGGTCAAGCATGTCAATATGTACAGCATCAACTGCTTGCACATGCTGAACAAGTCAAATCTTGGATCATTGAACGTGGTGCTGTGATTTATGTTTGCGGTAGTATTCAGGGAATGGCAAGCGATGTAGACCAAGTTTTACGTCAAATTTTAGGTGAAGAAACTGTTGATCAACTGCTAGATGATGCACGCTATAGACGTGATGTCTATTAAGTCAGTCATAAATCCAAAAACGCCGAGCCATGCTTGGCGTTTTTTTGACTCGCTCTGTTTTGTTAAAGCCTTTTAAGTATTGAACAAGACATGCAGCATGAGTTAAATTCATTTGCGCCTTATCAAGTACAGTGAAACGCTATAGCCTATATAAATAAATTAAATAGATATGAAATATACAGGCACAAAAAAACCACATATCTCAAAGATTGTGGTGAATATATTTTATATGGTGGGCGCTGACGGGATCGAACCGCCGACATTCTGCTTGTAAGGCAGACGCTCTACCAACTGAGCTAAGCGCCCTTAAATCAAAAATGATTTAGGATTAAGTCTTAAAATGGCGCAGCGGACGGGACTCGAACCCGCGACCCTCGGCGTGACAGGCCGATATTCTAACCAACTGAACTACCGCTGCATCGTTATAAAAGCAACTTACGACTTCTATAAAGTGGTGGGCGCTGACGGGATCGAACCGCCGACATTCTGCTTGTAAGGCAGACGCTCTACCAACTGAGCTAAGCGCCCTTAAATCAAAAAAATGATTTAAGATTAAGTGTTTAAATGGCGCAGCGGACGGGACTCGAACCCGCGACCCTCGGCGTGACAGGCCGATATTCTAACCAACTGAACTACCGCTGCTCTTTAAATACTTAAACAAACAATACATCTTAAATGGCGCAGCGGACGGGACTCGAACCCGCGACCCTCGGCGTGACAGGCCGATATTCTAACCAACTGAACTACCGCTGCATCTAAGATAAACGTAAAAAGTGGTGGGCGCTGACGGGATCGAACCGCCGACATTCTGCTTGTAAGGCAGACGCTCTACCAACTGAGCTAAGCGCCCTTTAAACGTCTTTATCGTTTGTGAGGTGCATTATAGAGAATCTATCACTTCTGTCAAACGCTTTTATGGGTGTTTCTTTGTTTTTTGCGTCAAACGATTAAAAAGTAATTAATTTCTTCAACTTAATTGCTAAAATTGCACTTTAAGTGCATGTTCAGAGATATAAACCAAAGCTTTTTCATCGATTAAATCAAATAATTGAATTACATCGTGGTTATGCATTCGAATACATCCATGTGATAAAGGTACAGCCATTGGATTGACATCAGGCGTACCATGAATATAAATATATCGATTAAACGTGTCATGCCCGTCGCCTGCATTCACACCTTGCTCGAGCCCTTTTAACCACATAATTCGACTTAGAATCCAATCTCTTTCAGGATATTGCTGAGCAAGTTCTGCATTATAAATTTCACCTGTGGCTTCTCGCGCAACGAAAACAGCATTCATTGCTGCATTAGCACCAATTTTATGTTCGATACAATGCCAACCGCGTGGGGTTTTTCCACTGTTTTCTGTTTCACCAATGCCATTGAGTGCAGATGAGATATTAAATCGGTATTGCAGCTTGGGTAAAAAAAGCGTTTGATTGGCTAAATCAATCAGAATGTCTGCATCTTCTAGCTTATATTGCATTAATGTCCCTCTAGTTTTTCTTTTTTTGACTCAGGGCGTAACCACAACCAAATTGATACGATCAGCATGGTCGTGTTGGTAAATATTTTCACCCAAATAGGTGCATTGGTAAAAATCATAATAATACCACTGACCAGCATCATGCCTGATGCTAACCATTTGGCTTTTCGTGGCACTGTACCATTTTCTCGCCAATTTTTTAGAGTCGGCCCATATTTAGGATGATTAAGCAACCACGCATCCATTTGTGGCCAACCTTTAGATGCCGCCCATGCAGCTAAAATTAAAAATACAGTTGTTGGCATACCAGGTAAAATCGCACCAATCACACCCAATGTAATAAATATAATGACGAGAAATCGCCAAAACAGTGTTTTCATGATAATACCTGATAGCATGTATGTCGTTTGACAGTATAAATAACTTTCACCACTTTCGTGGAGTTGTAACCTCAAGATGTCTGATTTATTTGAACCTTGGTTGATGTATAAACATGCTTGTGTTCGCCAACTTGCGTTTTGTTTAGCCAGCCCTAATATCATTAAGCATGTTCCCAATGACTTGGAGATTAAATTCAGTTTTAATTTACATGACAACGCATTTTGGGAAACACAATACGGTCTTTATACTGCGCGTTTAGCTTCGCTTGATCAAGATCCAACCCCACTACTCTCATTTCTCGAGCAACTTAAAAGTACACGACTTGGCTTAAGATTTGAAATGTTTATTTGGTTTTGGTTGTTGGATGACGACTATCATTCCTTTCAATTGCTTGGTCACAGTATTCAGCAAATTAAAGCGCAACAAACGATTGGAGAACTTGATTTTTTGGTTCTTAACACGCAAACCCAGCAAGTTGAACATTGGGAAGTCGCGATCAAGTTTTATTTGGCTGAGCAAGCCTTTTATTTAAATGAGTGGTATGGCTTAAACCGTCAAGACACATTACAACGTAAACTTTCCCATTTTACTCAAAAACAATTTCAGTTCTCTGAAGCCCTTGGCTTTCATATTGATAAGAAATATGCTGTCTTTAAAGGACAACTTTATTTACCACACCATACTCAATTGAATAATCCACTTCCAGAATGGTTTAATCCTGCACGGCGCTATGGCTTTTGGGGACAACAACCGATCGATGGATTATATAAATTATCTCGGCAAGAGTGGTTTACGCCCAATGCCGACACCACACCACAAACAGCAAATTATTGGTGGAATGACGGTTTATATACAGATTTTGAGCATGGTTTTTTTTACATGTTTCGCCATACACCATGGCCAACAATTTATACAAAACCACCGTTTTTTAAAAACTCATTACCGAGATAATCCCCTGAATTTTCAAAATTATTTGTTTATTCAAATTCAATACAATAGATACATTTAATTACATATATTAAGTAAAAGTAACTACTTTTTTCAAGGCAGATTCTTTACTCTTATTTTAGAACGTAAAATAAATTAACAGGAGATAATTATGAAAAAAGTTCTACTCGCTTCAATTGTAACAGCAGTGGTTTTATCAGGTTGTAATACTTTTAGCGGAATTGGGAAAGACGTATCAAGTGCAGGTAACGCTGTAACAAATACAGCGACTAAAACACAGTCAAAACTTTAATATATAAGTAAAAAAAACAAAAAAGTCTTACCCATTTGGTAAGACTTTTTTGTTTTTAGACGTTTGATCATTGCCTATAAATAATTATTTTTCCTATAATCGGCATACTCTTTTCTTTTACATAGACTCATGACCTCTTCAAATACATTAGATTTAAGCCTTGAACTTCTAAAGCAACCCTCAATCACTCCCAATGACCATAGCTGCCAAGATATTATTTCACAGCGTCTTGCACAAATTGGCTTTGAGATTGAAGCCATGCAATTTGGTGATGTTGATAACTTATGGGCGCGTAAAGGAACACAAGGTCCTGTATTTTGTTTTGCAGGTCATACTGATGTTGTGCCAACAGGTCATTTAGATGCATGGACATCACAGCCATTTGCCCCTGAAATCCGTGATGGCAAGCTATATGGTCGTGGTAGTGCAGATATGAAAACTGCACTTGCAGCAATGGTGGTTGCAACTGAACGTTTTGTTGCTAAACATCCTAATCATCATGGTTCAATTGCATATTTAATCACATCAGATGAAGAAGGTCCTGCTGTCAATGGCACTGTGAAAGTGATCGAAACGCTAGAACAGCGTCAAGAAAAAATCACATGGTGTTTGGTTGGTGAACCCTCTAGCACACATCGCTTAGGTGATATTGTCAAAAACGGTCGTCGTGGCTCGCTAAACGCAAAAATTACCATTCAAGGGAAGCAAGGTCATGTGGCATACCCTCACTTGGCAAAAAATCCTATTCACCTTGCCAGTAAAGCGTTAAATGAGTTGTGTGAAAGTGTATGGGATCAAGGCAACGAATATTTCCCAGCAACATCATTTCAAGTATCTAATATTCATTCAGGCACAGGTGCAACCAATGTTATTCCTGATACGCTTGAAATTACCTGTAATTTTCGCTTTTCGACCGAAGTTACTGCTGATGAATTAAAACAACGCGTTGTTGCGATACTTGACCACCACAAGCTTGATCATCATATTGAATGGAATTTATCAGGTCAGCCTTTCATTACACCTATTGGTGATTTAGTCCAAGCCACACAAACAGCCATTCAAAAGGTCTGTGGTTATGCAACTGAGCTTTCAACCAGTGGTGGTACATCTGATGGACGCTTTATTGCACCTACAGGTGCACAAGTGATTGAACTTGGTGTATTAAATGCAACCATTCATCAAGTGAATGAACATGTTAATGTGAATGACTTAGAGCCACTTGCTGAAATTTATGAAGAGATTTTAGTACAACTGCTGACTTAGTTGGTATCAGTCCATTTGGCAATAGACCAAATGTCGAGGATGGTGATCATGCTGTATAGATATTAAATACATCTATATAGCATGATGTGCCGCATTAATACTGACATTGAGATTAAATGCGCAAAATGGTTGATATCATCATTTAGAGTAAAATGCGTGTTACGAGAGATACTGATCAATAATTTCAATTAATTTTGTTTCATTAATTGGCTTTACTAAATAGTGCTTTGCACCTTGCTGTTTACCCCAAGAATGATTAATGTCTTGGTCTTTCGTACTCACAATAATAATTGGAATATGTTGGGTTTGTAGTGAACAAGAAATTTGCCGTGTCACTTGAAAGCCATTCATGCCTGGCATAACCAAATCAATAATAATTAGATCTGGCTTTTTTTCTTCAGCCAATGTCACACCATCAGCACCACTGAATGCTTCAATCACATCAAAATCATGTTTGTTCAAGATCTCTTTTAAGCGAAAAAGCTCCGCTGGTGAGTCATCAACAACCAAGATACGCTTCATTCAATGATCCTTAAAGCGATTCCACATGCTTTGATATAGCTTGTAATAACTCGCTTTTACCAAAAGGCTTCGTTAAATATTCGTCTGCACCAACCATTTGACCTTTTGCACGGTCAAATAAACCATCTTTACTTGATAGCATAATGATTGGAATATTTTGATAATCTGCATTATTTTTTAACAATGCACAAGTTTGATAACCATCTAAACGTGGCATCATAATATCAATAAAAATAATATCAGGCTTTAAATCAGGAATTTTTGACAACGCTTCAAAACCATCAATTGCTGTAAATACTTCATAGCCTTCACGTTGCAGTAAGCTTTCTGCTGTACGACGAATGGTCTTCGAGTCATCAATTACCATGACTTTACACTTTACACTCACTTGTTCTTCCACCACTTGACTACCCCTAAGTATTTTAAACGGTCATAACGTTAATGTGTTTTAAATTCACAATTCTGCTTATCATACATACATCACGTTTAAGTTACGTGAGACGAGATGAGCCTATTTTCACAAATCTACAAGACATGTTACTTTATATAATCAAGATGTCAAAAGTTGACATGTTTTTTTCATCTTAATTATGACATGACCCTGTTGTAATCGTGACTCATGTTCATTAATTTTCAAGAAGATTAGCATAATATATTTACTTCTGAATTTTTTTCGCACACACTTCACTTTTTAGTTGAAACCATTTATATCTTGGTTATTGGCACAATACAACCATTCAATGATGGGCTAACTTGTTTTTAGACCCTCGCCAGTATTTTTCATTTTTTGTATTAGGATAAACGTACATGCGCGCGAGCCGCTTTTTGTTTGCAACACTTAGAGAAACCCCAAATGATGCAGAAGTGATTTCACATCAATTAATGCTCAGAGCAGGGATGATTCGTAAGCTTGCATCAGGCCTTTACACTTGGTTACCGCTTGGCAAACGAGTACTCAGTAAAGTTGAAAAAATTGTGAAAGAAGAAATGGAACGTGCAGGTGCGCTTGAAGTGTTTATGCCCGTTACACAACCTGCTGCGCTGTGGCAAGAATCTGGTCGTTTTGTGCAATACGGACCAGAATTATTACGCTTTAAAGACCGTCATCAAAATGACTTTGTGCTTGGTCCAACGCATGAAGAGGTCATTACCGACTTGGTACGTAATGAATTAAAAAGCTATAAACAGCTACCTATTAATTTTTATCAAGTACAAACAAAATTCCGTGATGAAATTCGCCCACGCTTTGGCGTGATGCGTTCACGTGAATTCATCATGAAAGATGCATATTCATTTCATACCTCTCATGCCTCATTACAAGAAACTTATGATGTGATGTACGATGCGTATTCACGTATCTTTACACGTCTAGGCTTAGACTTTAGAGCAGTAGAAGCAGATACTGGCTCGATTGGTGGTACAGCATCACATGAGTTTCACGTGTTGGCATCAAGTGGTGAAGATGCCGTTGTATTCTCATCAGGCTCAAACTATGCCGCGAATATTGAAAAAGCAGAAGCAATTGCTGTTGGCGAGCGCCAAGCACCTACTAAAACCTTCAGCTTAGTGGAAACACCAAATCAAGATACCATTGCTAAAGTTTGTGAATTTCTAAATGAGCCAAAAGAACAATCTGTCAAAGCATTGCTTGTACAAGGCATTGCAAAAGAAGATGGTTCAATTCCTGTAGTTGCCCTGTTCTTACGTGGCGATCATGAGCTCAATGATATTAAAGCAGAAAACCATCCGTTGATTGCTGCTCCTTTGACCTTTGCCACAGAAGAGCAATTACAACAGTATGATTTACCTGCAGGCTATATTGGTCCACAAGGTTTAGTCGAAAAAGGGTTAAACGTGATTGTTGACCGTTCAGCTGCAATTTTGTCTGACTTTGTTGCAGGTGCAAATACAGCAAACCATCATGCGGTTGGTGTCAATTGGGACCGTGATGCCACATATACTGAAACTTATGACTTAAGAAATATTGTTGAAGGTGATCCATCTCCTGATGGTCAAGGTACTTTACTCATTAAACGTGGTATTGAAGTTGGACATATATTCCAGCTTGGTACCAAGTATTCTGAAGCTTTAAAATGTACAGTGCTTGGTGAAGAAGGTCGTCCTGTGCCTGTCACTATGGGCTGTTATGGCATTGGTGTAACCCGTGTGATTGCTGCTGCCATTGAACAAAACTATGATGATAAAGGTATTATTTGGCCAAAAGCACTTGCACCATTTGAAATAGCAATTGTTCCAATGAATGCGCATAAATCACCACGTGCTGTTGAGGCCGCAGAGGCACTGTATCAAGAATTGCAAGCACTAGGCTATGATGTCTTACTTGATGACCGAAACGAGCGTCCTGGCGTAAAATTCTCTGATTTAGAGCTAACTGGTGTACCACATCGTATTGTGGTGAGTGAAAAAGGTTTAGATGCCAATACCTTTGAATATAAACATCGTACTGATGCTGAATCTAAAAACCTGAATAAAGATGACTTGCTTGTTCAGCTTAAAAATTAAATTTAAGCCATAAAAAAACCGCTCATATGAGCGGTTTTTTATTTTTTAAGCTTTCGGTAGAGTTACACCTGTTTGACCTTGGTATTTTCCACCACGATCTTTATAAGACACTTCACACTCTTCATCACTTTCAAAAAACAACATTTGCGCAACCCCTTCACCTGCATAAATTCGTGCTGGTAAATTGGTTGTATTTGAAAACTCAAGGGTTACATGCCCTTCCCATTCAGGCTCTAATGGCGTGACATTGACAATAATGCCACAACGCGCATAAGTTGATTTTCCTAAGCAAATCGTTAATACATTTCTTGGAATACGGAAATATTCTACCGTACGTGCTAATGCAAAAGAATTGGGCGGAATGATACATACGTCTGATTCAATCGTGACTAAGCTTTTTTCATCAAAGTTCTTAGGATCAACAATCGCAGAGTGTACATTGGTAAACACTTTAAATTCAGGCGCACAGCGTACATCATAACCATAACTTGAGACGCCATACGAAATGAGCTTTTCACCATCTTTGTTAAAGCGTACCTGATTTTCTTCATATGGCTCGATCATGCCATGTTCGCGGCTCATTTGTTTAATCCAACGATCGGATTTAATTGCCATAGTGAGTTCCAAATAACAAGTGAATATTTTATTTGGCTATACTTTAACTGAAATCACGCACAATGAAAATCTCTGTCAAATCATTCTCTACCCACTGACCGACTCAAAAGGTCGATCAATACTTTTTCTCGCCTAGAACGCATAAAAAACCCGCCACAAGTGCGGGTTTTTATCATCAGCTAGATTTTAACTGCCGACTTGGTAATTGGCTTGTTCTACAGCAGTAGACGCTTGATATGGCTGTTTAAAATCATCTAAACCTGGCGCTGCTTCAGCAACGTCTTTTCCTTCTTTAATCACAAAACTATTAAAGCCTGAACGTTTTAAATAATTTAGAACATCCTTAAAAATATCACCAACTGCACGTAAGTCACCTGTAAAACCTTGACGGCGTAGTAATGCTGCAAATGAATAGCCTCGACCATCATTAAAGCCTGCAAACTCAACAAAAATAGTGTCAAACTTATCAAGAGGAAATTCATGATCTTCAGGAGAAGTATCTACTGTAATCAGTAACGCCTTTTTGCCTGTTACATGCGGTAAATGATCTAACTGTTCTGCAGTTAAAACCACATCACCTGAAGGTAACGCACCCGACTCATCAATCAACTGATAGGTATTCGCGACAACAGAACCATCAAGCAGCAAAACTGGTAATTCTAAATTAGGCATATGCTCGCTCCTTAAATGGTTTAATGCCAACACGGCGATAAGTATCTATAAACTTCTCATTGCTTTCACGCAAATCTAAATAAGTATTTAAGATTTCTTCCACCACATCAGGTACAGCATCTGCAGCAAATGATGGTCCTAAAATGTTACCAATCGATGCATCATGATCTGAATGTCCACCAAGAGTAATTTGATAGAATTCTTCACCTTTTTTATCAACACCTAAAATGCCGATATTTCCCACATGGTGATGACCACATGCATTCATACACCCTGAAATATTTAAATCAATTTCACCTAAGTTATAAACTACATCTAAGTCATCAAAACGGCGAGTAATTGCTTCTGAGATTGGAATTGATTTTGCATTCGCAAGCGAACAAAAGTCACCACCTGGGCAGCAAATAATATCTGTTAAGAAACCAATATGTGCACGTGCTAAATTGGCTGCTTCTAACTTTTCCCAAAGCGTAAACAAATGCTTTTGTGGTACATCTACCAATGAAATATTTTGCTCATGTGTGGTGCGCAATTCACCAAATGTATATTCATCAGCTAAATCAGCAATGAAATGCATTTCTTCAGTGGTCATGTCACCTGGGGCAATTCCTGCACGTTTTAAGTTAATATTAACAATACGATAGCCACTGATTTTATGTGCATGGGTATTGATATTAAACCACTGTTTAAATTTAGGATGCTGTGCAAATAAAGCATCGAAATTTTCGTTTTCAAGTGTTTGATAATCAAATGGTGTGAATACAGCATCCATTTTTTCAAGCAACTCTTGTTTTACAACCAAATGATCACGTGTGTGCAAGAATTCAGCTTCAACTTTTTCTGCAAATACTTCAGGCGTCATGGCTTTTACAAGAATTTTAATTCGTGCTTTATACTTATTATCACGGCGACCGTGTAAGTTATATACACGTAAGATCGCATCTAGATAACCAATTAGATCTTCACGCGGTAAAAATTCACGAATTACACTACCAATCACAGGTGTACGCCCTAAGCCACCGCCTGCTTTAATTTTATAACCGATTTCACCCGCTTCATTTTTGACAATATAAACGCCAATATCATGAAAGGATGCTGCAGCACGGTCTTTCTCTGCAACAGCAGAAACTGCAATTTTAAATTTACGTGGTAAGAATGCAAATTCAGGATGAAAAGTGCTCCACTGACGAATCAATTCACATGTTGGACGTGGGTCAGCAATCTCACCTTCAATCACACCTGCATATTGGTCAGTTGTTGTATTACGGATACAGTTACCACTAGTTTGAATGGCATGCATTTGTACTGTTGCTAGCTCTTCTAAGATGGTTGGTACATCTTCAAGCTCAGGCCAATTCAATTGAATGTTTTGGCGCGTTGAGATATGACCATAGCCGCGGTCATATTGCTTTGCAATATCAGCAACTTTTCGAAGCTGCGTTGTATTCATTAAACCATACGGTACAGCAATACGAAGCATTGGCGCATAACGCTGTACGTAAAGACCATTTTGCAAACGCAATGGTCGATATTCATCTTCAGTTAATGTGCCAGCCAAGTAACGTTGGGTCTGGTCACGGAATTGTGCAACTCGTTCATTAACAAGTTGTTGATCAACATCAGTGTATACATACATGGCTTTTAGCTAGTAAATTAAAATTATATCTGTCTAGCATACGGTGTATTGATCTATCAGCAAAATGTTTTTTTTGTATACTGAATAGCTATTTTTCTGATAAAGCTTTTTAAATTGATAAAAAAAAGCCTAGTCGAAACTAGGCTTTTCTTCAATCATATGATTATTTTGCATCTGGTAAAGCGTAAGCAACGATATAGTCACCCATCTTCGTACCAAATGAACCATGACCACCGGCCATAATCACAAGATATTGTTTACCATCTATTTCATAAGTCATTGGTGTTGCCTGACCACCAGCTGGTAGACGACCTTCCCATAACTTATCACCATTTGTCACACTGTAAGCACGGATATAGTTATCTTGCGTACCTGCAACAAACATAACATTACCTGCAGTTGTAATAGCGCCACCAAGACCTGGTACACCAATTTTCAATGCTGGTAATTGGAATAGATTCGGTAAACTATCACGAATCGTACCAATACGTTTCTTCCACACCACTTCGTGCGTATTCAAATCAATTGCAGCCACAAAGCCCCAACCTGGTTGCTTACATGGTAAGCCAAGCGGAGATAAGAATGCTGAGATATTTACACCATATGGCGTACCATACATTGGTTGTAAACCATGCTCACCACCTGGGCCTTTTCTTGGAATTTCACGGTTTGGATCTTGTGGAACAAGTTTAGATACAAACGGTAATGCCAACGGATTCGTTAATGCCACTTGACGATCAGGGTTGATTGAAATACCACCCCACTCGAACACACCCAAGTTACCCGGGAATACCAACGTACCATTTTCAGATGGTGGCGTATAAATACCTTGGTAGTTCAGTGTCTTAAAGTAAACACGGCAATATAACTGATCAAGCATTGTGGCACCCCACATTTCTTTATCAGTCAACTTGTCTTTTGGTGCCAAGTTAAGATCTGAGAATGGTTGCGTTGGAGAATAACGCTCACCTTTAGTTTGTGGACCAATAAGTGTTTTTTGAGGTACAGGACGCTCATTTACAGGAACAATTGGTTTACCATCACGACGATCTAATACAAAGACATTACCTGGTTTTGTTGGTACATAAATCGCAGGAACAACGTTTCCGCTCTTGTCTTTAATATTAGCAAGTGTCGGTTGAGCTGGCACATCCATATCCCAAAGGTCATGATGTGTAGTTTGGAAATTCCAAACCAACTTACCAGTTGATGCATTGATCGCTAATACTGAGTTTGCATAACGCTCTTTCAGCTCTGTACGGTCTCCGCCCCAGATATCTGGCGTACCAACACCTGTTGGAATATAAACAATATCCAACTGCTCATCATAAGATAATGGTGCCCATGCATTTGGTGAGTTTTGAACAAATTTTTGATTTGGTCCAGGGATCGCATTTGGATCTTCTGCACCTGTATCAAACACCCATAACAATGCACCAGTATTCACGTCATAACCACGAATCACGCCTGATGGCTCTTGAGTCGAGAAGTTATCTGTTGTTGCACCAGCAATAATAATGGTTGTACCTGTTACAACAGGCGGCGATGTTGGGTTATAACCACCTAGATACGGATAAGGCATATCTCTAAGTAAGTCAACTTGACCGTCTTTACCAAAATCAGTACATGGCTTACCAGTATCTGCATTCACTGCAACTAAACGACCGTCATTGACAGGTAGAATAATTTTACGTGGACACTGCGTTGATTCTGATTTTTTGTATTTCAAACTTGTCGCAAATTCTTGCGTATTGTTTGCATCAAAGTATGATACGCCACGACATGTTAAATGTTGATATGTGATATCAGATTTAACTTTCGGATCAAAACGCCATTTCTCTTTACCTGTTTTTGGATCAAGAGCAAATAACCATTGATGTGCTGTACATAAGAAGACATTGTCACCAACTTTGATTGGCGTACCTTGGTTGGTCATTTCACCCGGGTCATTTGGTGTTCTCATATCACCCGTACGGAATGTCCAAGCCTCTTTCAAGTCTTTTACGTTTTTATCATTAATTTGAGTTAATGGTGAATAACGTTGACCATCTTGAGTACGACCATATGCTGGCCAATCGCCATCTGCTACACCAACTACAGATGTTGGTTTTGGTTGAGCAGTTTTAATTTCACCATTAATTTCTTGTGGGTCATTAAAAATTGAATACACCACAACAAGAATAGCAAGAATCAATGTTGCAGCAAGCACTAAACGGCTTGGTGCAGTTGGATGCTTAATATCACGAGATACAGCAGGAATAAGCATCCATACACCGATCACGCCAAGAATATCTAATCGCGGAACAAGTGCCCAGAAATCTGAACCTGATTCCCAAAGACTCCAAATAATTGTTCCCACAATGAGAACAGCATAAATGAGGTACGATAGGATTGAACGGCGAAGCAGCAAAAAGCCTGATGCCAAAAGCATCAAACCTGCAATAATATAATAGAGCGAGCCACCTAACACGGCAAGGTAAATACCACCGCCTAATATAATGAGACCCAATACCACTAGAACGAAAACTGTAAAAATTCTCATTCCCGAGCTCTTTGAGGGCTGATCCATAATCACCTCTAATTACGGCCTTAACCCCAACCCATATTTTTGATTTAGATTGGAGCTAAGACGAACTATTTTATTTAAATAAGAATAAATCTGCGAATGCACTTCATTGTAACTGACGTCTAAAAAAATGCACAGATTTATTGTAAAACCCACATTTTATAACATGTTAAAGATATTAACGCACTTAGAAGACAGTCATAAATTTTAGACCGCCAACCCAAGCATTGTTGCCATCTTTTAATGCGCCTACATGATGAATATATTGCACATTAGGACGAACCGTTAACCAATTTGTTGCATGGATACCGTAATAAATTTCAGCATTATATTCATTATCATAACCTGGTAGTTTACGATGAATACGACCTACACCAACAGCAATTTCATCTTTCTCACGGGCATCAAATAAACCTGTATATGAGAAAGCCATATTTTGCATGTCAGAAATTTGTCGATCATCTGGATTATTTTTATCATTATTAAAAAATGAAGCACTTGCAGATAGCGTTAAACCACGATTTGCATCGCCTAGATGATCCATCAGTTTTTGCTTCATCGAAACCCAAACAATTTGCTTACGCTCAACTTTCGTGTTTTGTGTACTGCGGTCGACCGTACTATATGAATAACCTAAACGATATTCACCAGGCAAATTATTTTGTGACAATTTTGGTTGCCATACTAATTCAACAGGGATAATTGCACCGTTTGAGCCATCTGTACTTAAGTTAAAGCCTTTGCTTCGTCTTAAGTTTTCATTGTTATGCTCAAACACACCAACTTGCATATAGAGGTTTGGCTCAAAATTATATTTTGCGCGAATTGCCCATTGGCTTACAGGCCAGTTATACCACTGATCCCCAGCCCAGTTCCCAATTTGACCACCACAAAGTGCTAAATTTTGAAAGTCACAGTTTGCGCCATTAAATTCGCCTGCTTGACCAAAACGACCGATTTTCACATCTAGCTTTTGATCGAAGAACTGTTTTTTAATCCAAAGATTGGTTAAACGCCATGTCTGCCCACGACCATAGACTTCTTGAACTTGACTCAATTGCCCTTTCAGTGCATCCGATGAACCAGTTAAGTTCTGTCCACTACGGTATGTGATGGTGACTTGAGCTTCGGTGTCTTTCCAACCTAAGATTTTATTTAAATCCAAATTTGCATTTAAAGCGGTTTGATCTGCATATTTGGTGCTGCCTTTTGATGTTTTATCAGAATCCAGCACACCTGCTGCTTCACCTGTATAACCCACAGAAAAGTCGTAACCTGCATCTTTTAGTGCAGTACGCTGTCCATTAAAGCTCCCCAGCATATATGGGCTATTTGGGTCGAAAATATCGCTTGCTTGAGCCTGAGTGCACCCTGCAATCATGGCAGCGCATAATGATAAACGGAATGAATTTACTGAAGTTTTCAACTGTACACATCCTTTGCTTCTTGTTGATGCGGGTAGCATACTATATTTCTGTAACACTTGTTATTAATTTTGTTAAGATCGTGTTTTTTATAATGTTAAAATTTCATCATTTATTCAATAAATGAGTGTTTATACTATAACTAACTTTTGTTTTTTTGGAAATATTAAATGAATATTAAATTATATTTTTATCAACTAAATTTAAAAATAAGGCATTAATAAAGTATTTACTCTATTTATTGGCTTTATGGTAATATACGCCATTCCTTGTTATCTCACATCACTGATTAAATCATAAAAACATATGCTCTAGAGGCTATGTAGATTAGAGATGGCCTCCCTTTATTAACGTCATTTGGGTTATTATTTGTGAATATTAAAGCTGCAGAAGAGCTCAACGTCAGTCGAAATACCATCAGCATTTATTATGTCAATGTTGCGCTTGCTGGTGTGCACAAATTAGGCATGGATGTTGAAGTACTGCTGTCTCATGTTGGCATAGAAGCTGAATTACTCAAACAGCCTAAAGCACGAATTTCTCCAGAACAATACACCCGCTTCATCAAAATGCTGTGGATGGTCACGCAAGATGAGCACGCAGGTTTCTCATCACAACCAAGAAAACTTGGTACATTTGCCATGATGTGCCAACTGATTATCCACTCTAAAAACTTAGGTGAAGCGCTTGAACTTTCTTCACAATTTTATCGTTTATTTGGTGATGATTGGTTTATAGGGCTTGAACGTGATAAACATGAAGCACGTTTTGTACCTTTTATTCCTCGTACAGAAGACCCTCAGCATTTTATGACAGACAATATGCTCATGATTTGGCATGGATTGGCATCATGGTTAATTGATCGCCGCATTCCTTTAGAGCGTGTGCATTTTAACTACCCTGCGCCAGAACAAGCAGATGAATATGATGCATTATTTTTTGCGCCATTAATCCAATTTAATGCATCACGTACTGAAATCACTTTTGCAGCTGATTATTTAGACCTACCTATTCGTCAAACGACCGAAACATTGGAAGAGTTTTTAAAAATTGGTCCAACCCAGTTTTTAATTAATTTCAAAAATACCAACTCGCTGACCTCTCGTATTCGTGATGTGCTTAAAAACCATATTGGCGAAGAAATGCCTACACTCAATGATGTTGCATCAATGCTTTATCTTTCACCGCAAACATTAAGACGACGCCTTGCAACTGAAGGTCGCAGCTATCAAGGTGTAAAAGATGCTCTGCGACGTGATGCTGCAATCCATCTATTGCTCAAGCCAAGTTTGACTTTAGAGGATGTTGCTCAACAAGTTGGTTTTAGTGAGACCAGTACATTTCATCGTGCTTTTAAAAAATGGACTGGCGTTACACCCGGCCTTTATCGTCAATTGCATACATCACTTTAAATTAATTGATATAAATACAGCACTAAAACATTGCTTTTGGTGCTTAAATTAGCAACGACAACCGATTTGTGCCTGATCCATCCATTCATCTTTCAATAAATTTTCTAAAGTATGAGTTTGAATGCCATACATCGCTTTTAATGCTTCGATTTGTGCCAAGATGTTTTGATTTGGCTCACTAATGGTCTGTTTCTTTACCGCCAAAATCATTTTATTTTTACTTGTATGCTCTAAAGCCACAAACTCAAATACCTTGGTTTCATAGCCATACGCATTTAACAGTAAAGCCCTTATGGTATCAGTAAGCATTTCTGCATGTTGTGCTTGGTGAATACCAAATTGCAGCATGGGTTTTAAAACTTGCGGGCTGGTTAATTGAGGACGTAACTCTTTATGGCAACATGGCGCACACATAATGACAGACGCATTTAATCGAATGCCACAATGGATAGCAAAGTCAGTCGCAATATCACATGCATGCAAAGCAATCATGACATCAAGCTGTTCAGGGTGATAGCTACGCACATCACCTGTAAAAAACTCAAGATGATTAAATTGATTTTTATTCGCTACTGTCTGACAAAATTCAACGAGGTTTTCTCGTAACTCAACGCCTGTAATGTTGGGTTGCAGGCTTTGCTTTAAATAATCATACATTGCGAAAGTCAGATACCCTTTGCCTGAGCCAAAATCGACAATATGCAAAGGTTGATCTGCTGTCATGATGGGTTGTACAGCTTGTGAAAAAATTTCAATAAATTTATTAATTTGCTTCCATTTTCTTGCCATAGATGGCACAAGTTGACCGTGTTGATCTGTGATTCCAAGATCGTGTAAATACGGCTGTTTTTGATCAATATAGCGCTGTTTTTCTCGATTATGCTGTTGGGCTAACTGTGTTTTAGGCGCTACAGTAGATTTGACTTTATGCTGCTGTAACAAGACATCTTTTTTCTTATTACGTTTAAATTGCGTATCATATTCACTTGACCATAGATTGGCTTGCTTCATATCTGGCAACAAATTTTGAATAACTGATAATGCTTCATCTAAAGCATAGTTTTTGGTGATATCTTGGGTTTTATACTGATAAATCATTGAAATTTTAATAGTATGTTGTAACTCAACCAAACGACAAGTGACTTTTCCTAAGCCTGCATCTGCCCCTTTATATTGACTCAAAATAAGTCGATCCAAGGTGTTTTTTTCGATCGATTCAGCAACCAACAACACAAAATCAACCTCTTGTTCTGATGCAATGACAGATTGAGACATATCAAAAAGATCCTAAATCAAGTTACAAATTCACTTTAAAGCCACTTACTTTTAAGTCAAATTTGAATTAATATACAAGTGTATTTTTAATCAAGTAGAGTCTATGAGCAACGGAACATCAATGACATATGATGCAAAAGAAGAGCTACTTAATGTCCTTACACATGGTGTAGGTGCCATTATAGCAGTCTTGGCCAGTATCGCACTTTTATATCAGAGCAGTCATCTATCTGCGTTGGCATGGCTTAGTGTTTGGGTCTATTGCTTTGGCTTAATTTTTGTCTTAACAAGCTCAACCCTGTATCATTGGTCAAAAAATGTCAAACAAAGATATTGGTATAAAAAACTAGACCATACCGCTATTTACTATTTGATTGCAGGTACATATACCCCATTATTATATTTAAATATACCCACCCATAAAGCCCATTATATTTTAATCGCGTTATGGGTGATTACAGCCATTGGAACGCTGTTTAAACTATTTTTTGCACATCGCTTTGATAAATTGTCGTTAGCAGCATATTTAACCATGGGCTGGTTTGCTATTTTAATGTTTGATGACATGCAGCAATATCTTGCACCTGAATGTTTAAAATTATTGGTCATTGGTGGCGTTGCTTACACGGCTGGCGCTGTATTTTATGCACTAGAACGAATTCGATATACCCATGCAATATGGCATGTTTTTGTTTTGGCTGGTGCAGCATCTCATTTTTTAGCCATTTATCTATATGCAATCCCTTAATCGCGCATAAAAAAAGCAATCATTGATTGCTTTTTCTGACCCAATTTATATTTTATAAACCCGACAATAATGCTTTTGCAACTTCACTCATAATCGTTTCAACCACAAACAACGCCAACAATGCCACAATAGGTGATAAGTCAATCATGCCCATATTTGGTAAAAGACGGCGAAATGGTGCCAATAGTGGCTCTGCAAGCTCTTGAATCACTTCAATATATGGCGAACGTGATTGCGTTAACATCGTCACCCAACTCAAAATAATGCTGCCAAAAATCAAGTATCGACAAATTGTAATCAATGCTTGAATCATGGTCACAAATGTATACATCAGCAAAAATAATGCACTATTCGGCGGATTGCCATTTAAATACATCTCACCAAAATTTTTCAGCAAACATAGCACCACAAGCAATACAATCGCAGCAAGGTTGACACGCCCTTTGCCAATTGTTGGGAATATACGACTAAATATATCCACAAATTTTGTTGATTTCATGGTCGCCAAAACCACTGGATTATAAGGGCTGATCACCGCCAACTGCATAAGAAAACGAAAAAACACTAGCAAAATAGCAGCATTCATAAAAGCACTAAAAAATAGCGCACTAGTTGCACCCATATACATACATCCTCTATTTCGATGATTTGGTACTATCACTTAATTCTTGAGCTAACTCTTGGCTGCGCCTTTGTGCTGCTGCTAAAGCTGTTTGAATACTTTGTGATACTGACATTTGATCAAATACGTCTAAAGCTGCCCGTGTGGTCCCTTGAGCAGACGTAACTTTTTTGCGTAGTTCCGCAGGTGTTGCACCACTGCTAATGGCCATTTGTGCAGCACCTAATGCTGTTTGTAATGTTAATGCTGTTGCTGTTTTTTCATCTAAACCTAAATTGCGTCCAGCTCGAATCATACTTTCCATCATGTAAAAAAAGTATGCTGGCCCTGAACCTGACAAGGCAGTCACTGCATCTAAATCAGACTCATGTGTTAGCCACACACCGAGCCCTGTTGCCGATAAAATTTGTGCTGCACGTGCTTTATCATCTTCTGAAATAAATTCAGGTGCATACATACCATGTGCACCAATATGAACTTGTGCTGGCATGTTAGGCATTGCACGAATAATACGGTCATGCCCGATCAATCCAGCAATCAAATCAATATTTGCACCAGCCACAATCGAAATTATTAATTGGTTACTAAAAAATTTTTTCCATGATGCTAAAGCATTTTGTACATCTTGAGGATTAACCGCCAAAATCACCACATCACAATCACTAGATGCAATCGGTTTTGCATAGACACGAATTTTTTTTTCGAGCAAAATTTCTTGAACAGACGGAGTTGGGTCAAAGACAGTAATATGTTCTACAGGAAAACCACGGGATAAGAGGCCACCAATTAATGCTTGTGCCATGTTACCGCCACCAATAAAACTAATCTTATAACTTAAAGCACTATTCATTCATTGTTCCAACTCAAACATAAATCTTAACTGATGCATAATTTGGGCAACCAGCCACCCTGCTGACAAGCGTCAGAATGAGCTAACCAAAAACCTTGGGGCGTAAATACCCCTAGAATAGCATTATCTCGATATAAAATTTGCACTCTATGGCGTAACCAAGGAAAAATATGTGCATCTTGAATGGCTTTTTTTAAAGGCCAACGTCCTACACGACCATAAAAGTGAATTTTTTCACCACCTTGCCGAGTAACTAAACGTAACGATTGACCAAGTAGTTGATCGGATAAACCCATCTTTTGCTGAGGCAAAACTGTAAAATCACCACTCAAGACATGTACAGGACAATGCATTGTAAATTGAATATCTGTCTCTGTAATGATATCTAAATCTTTAGCGCGGTATTGATCAGGCATTAACTGATATATTTTGCCTTGAAACCGTGTATACCAATATGGCTTACAAAATAAAGCTGTTTGAGCATCGACTCGTGCATGAATGACGTCATTTAATAATCGATCTACCATTTGAAAGCTTGGTCTATAATGGGTATCAGCCATCATCCATGTTGAGACTACTTGACGTTGTCTTGCTAAAGAAAGATCAGAAAAGCAAGTAATATCTAGGACTTCGTCTTGAACACATGCCTTCAAATCCGCTTGTGTAACTTCCGCCAAAATATCTTGAGCATCTTGCATTAAGATTGCTGTCCGTGCAATCGATGTCTGCATTTTTGGAAATCGGGAGGTTAATACTGGCCAAAGCACTTCTCGAGCCCAAGCACGATCAAAATGTGTATCGATATTGGTTGGATCAGTAATATGCCTAAGATGAATGGAGGTGGCCCATGTCTCAATTTGCTGTCGTGATAAGTCCAAAAATGGTCGCCAAATCATCATATCATCACGCAAGTCAATCGCTTTCATTGCACCAAGCCCTGTCACTCCTGCACCTGACAACAAACGCAATAAAACCGTTTCTGCTTGGTCTTGCTGATGGTGTGCGAGTACCAACACCTCATCAGCTTGTAAATGTTGCTGAAATGCTTGGTACCGTGATTTACGTGCTTCAGATTCTAAATTGCCTTGTGAAACTGCAACAGGACAAATGACACAGTCGATTTGCTGCTTCAATGCAAAATCTTGGACAAATTGACCCCAAGATGCACTTGGGTCTTGTAATTGATGATCAACATAAATTGCGCGGACACGCATGGGAAATAAAAACGCAAAAAGATGCAACAACAACATGGAATCCATGCCGCCGCTACACCCAATTAAAAACTTTTTTTCTGGAAAGAAAGTTTCAGCGTCTTTTAAGATGCAAGTCCTGGATTGTCGCTGCCAAACTTCATCAAACGTTGGTAACGTGCTTCGCATCGCTCATTCACATCCATTAACTTTAACTCAGCCAACGTCGTATTTAAAACATCACGCAACTGCTCAACTACACGCTCTGTATTTAAATGCGCACCTTCGCCTTCATCAATGACATATTCAACAATACCCATTTTTTTGAGTTTATCTGCTGTTAATGCCAAAGCTTCACTGGCCTGCTCTGCTTTATCGGCAGTTTTCCACAAAATTGAAGCACAGCCTTCAGGTGAAATGACCGAGTAAATACTATGCGAAAGCATAATCACACGATCTGCTACACCAATACCTAGTGCACCGCCTGAACCACCTTCGCCAATCACGGTTGAAATCACAGGAACTTTTAAACCTGAGAGTTGTGCCAAACTGGTTGCAATTGCTTCTGCTTGACCACGCTCTTCTGCGCCCACACCAGGATATGCACCCATAGTGTCAATAAACGTAAATACAGGCAGGTTAAAACGCTCAGCTAAATCAAGTAAACGCTGTGATTTACGATAACCTTCTGGATTACACATACCAAAATTATATTTTAAGCGCTCACGGGTTGAACGACCACGATGCTGTCCAACCACCATAACAGGTTGTCCTTCAAAACGTGCAAGTCCGCCCACCATGGCATCATCATCACCGTATAAACGGTCACCATGCAAGATATCAAAGTCTTCAAACAAAGCATTTGCATAATCTAAAAACTGTGGACGCTCAGGATGACGTGCGATTTGCACAGTTTTCCATGCTTTTTTTTGCGATGATTTATTCTTCATAGGTCGAACGTGATCCTTACATGAAATATGAGTTAATCAATAAACTGATCTGAGTGAATGACCAAATCAATATCCCAATGTTTAAATTGAGTTTGCTCATCATGCAAATCTGCCACCAATAATGGCCATTGTTTTGCATCACCAGATACGGTCAGCTGCCATTGTTGCTCATTCATAATATGTAATTCAATGGCAGGAAGCATCTGATCACTTCGACTGTGATTGAGTAAAACTGCAAGTCGAAGCAACAAGCATAAATAAACAATCGATTTAGGCGCAATTTTTAGCAGTTCAGCTTTGGCATCACTTTTAATTTTACGGCGATGAAATGCCACTAAATTGGAGAGATGATTTTGATCAATTTGTGAGAACCCAGGAATATCTGAATGCTCAAGTACATAGGCACCATGGCGATGATATCCACCATGACTAATCGCTAAGCCAATTTCATGTAAGTAGGCAGCACGTCGTAGTAAATCACTGTCTTCATTCGTTAATTTTAAATCTTCTGAGACATTATCAAACAATATTTGTGCCGTTGTTACTACACGTTCAGCATGTTTAACATCAACACCATAACGACCTAATAAAGCTTGAACACTGCGATCACGAATATCTTCATGCTTAAATCGACCAAGCAAATCATACATCACACCTTCTCGCAGTGCGCCATCTGAATACATTAAACGGTCAATATCAAGTACATTAAATGCAGCATAAAGAATGGCAAATCCTGCTGGCAAAACTGCTCGACGATCGTCTTTTAATCCATCAAAATCTAAATCTGCAATATGTTTATATTTAAGTAATTTGTCTTTAAGTTTTTCAATACCTGCACGTGTGACGCTTTCTTGTTCATCACTCCAGCCCATATTAATAATAATTTGGCCACAGGCTTTAATGGTACCACTTGAACCAACGACAGTGTCCCAACCTTCAGCTTTATAGCGACTGGCAATTGCAGAGAGTTCTTTACTGGCTGCAACAACAGCTTTATTGAAGTTTTTTGCTGAAATTGTACCGTCTGCAAAAAACTCTTTGGTATAGGCAACACAGCCCATTTGCAACGACTCGGTATGAATCGGTTCAAATTCCTCACCAATAATAAATTCTGTCGATCCACCGCCAATATCAATGACTAAACGACGTCCGCCATTAACCATGCTGTGTGAAACCCCTAAATAAATGAGGCGTGCTTCTTCACGTCCGGCAATAATTTCAATTTGTTTAGGTAAAATTTGGGCTGCTTTTTCAATAAACTCTTGACCATTTTCTGCTTTTCTTAACGCGTTGGTCGCAACAATACGTAAACGGTTCGGTTTGACTGAGCTCAATCTGCCCACAAAACGGGATAAACAGGCTAAACCACGCTGCTGAGCTGCTTCGGTTAAATTATTATTTTCGTCTAATCCTGCTGCAAGTTGTACTTTTTCTGACATTGAAACAACTTTTTTGACTTCCCCGTGGTCAACACGGGCAATTGCTAAGTGAAAACTATTCGATCCCATATCAATCGCTGCAAGTAATTCTTCATCAATTAAAAAGTCAGACATTATCCATATAGCTCAAAGTAAATTGCCACTTAGAGTAATTCACCCACCTTGAATTGAAAAGTGCTTTTCATCACAATATCTTAACTTTTTCATTTTTCGTCGATTGCTGAATACGATAAATGCTATTGTTAAGCTCCATTAGACAAATAATACACATATAATAAACTTAGAAACAATAATCGATAATACGTGTACAGATGCTGTGTCATACTATGTATAAAGACACGCTCAGCGTAAAAAACAAATTACAGGAGTCAACTCATGTCAAACTTGGTTAATACCACAGACAACAATTTCAAAACGGATGTACTAGAATCTGAAACGCCAGTATTGGTCGACTTTTGGGCAGGATGGTGTGGCCCGTGTAAAGCAATTGCCCCTGTTCTTGATGATTTATCACGTGAATACGACGGCAAAATCAAAATTGTGAAAGTCGATGTAACAAGCTGTGAAGAAACAGCTGTAAATTACAACATTCGTAATATTCCAGCGCTTCTACTGTTCAAAAATGGTGAAGTTGTTGCACAACAAATTGGCGCTGTACCACGCTCAAAACTTGTTTCATTTATTGATGAAAACATTTAATTTGAAAAAAAACACCTAAATCTGTGAATTACGCCTCAAAGTAGGCGTATTTTGCGCTTCTTAAATTGACAATTCTTCTGCTGTCACTTATATTTCAATCCTAAGAAAGATGAAGCCACACAAGCGACACTTTTTCTGAAAAGCTACAACACATAAGATCGCCGCTCGGCACAACAATTGGTTACTTTTCTATCCGAAACAATGAATCAGATCTCTTCTGAGTATCTATCGCGCAAAGAAATTGCTCAATTATACGTGTATACGGTCGACTCTTACATTTACTTCCTTTTTGACTCCCAATGTTCTCATCTATATTGAACCACATATGAATTTAACAGAACTCAAGAAAAAACCGATTGGCGAACTCATTAAAATTGCTGAGTTCATGGGCCTTGAGGGAATGGCGCGTAACCGTAAACAAGATATTATTTTTGCTATTTTAAAACGTCATGCAATGAACGGCGAAGAAATCTTTGGCGATGGTGTATTAGAGATTCTCTCTGACGGCTTCGGTTTCTTACGTTCAGCAGCTGGCTCATATTTAGCAGGTCCTGATGATATCTATGTGAGTCCATCCCAAATACGCCGCTTTAATTTACGTACAGGTGATAACTTAGCAGGCACAATCCGCCCACCAAAAGAAGGTGAACGCTATTTTGCATTGCTAAAAGTCAATCAAATTAACTATGACACACCTGAAAACTCACGTAACAAAATCTTATTTGAAAACTTAACGCCATTATTCCCGACTGAACAATTGATCATGGAATTGGGTAACGGCACAAGTGAAGATTTGACATCACGTGTGGTTGACTTGATTGCGCCGATTGGTAAAGGTCAACGTTCGATTATTGTTGCACCACCAAAAGCTGGTAAAACCATGCTTTTACAGAATATTGCACAATCAATTGTCCGCAATAACCCTGAAGTTTTCCTCATTGTTCTACTGATTGATGAACGCCCAGAAGAAGTTACAGAAATGCAGCGTACTGTACGCGGTGAAGTGATTGCATCTACCTTTGATGAATCGCCTGCTCGCCATGTACAAGTGGCTGAAATGGTAATTGAAAAAGCCAAACGCTTGGTTGAACACAAAAAAGATGTGGTGGTGTTACTTGACTCAATCACACGTTTAGCACGTGCATACAATACTGTTGTACCATCATCTGGCAAAGTATTAACGGGTGGTGTCGATGCACATGCATTAGAACGCCCTAAGCGCTTTTTCGGTGCTGCACGTAATATTGAAGAAGGTGGCTCATTAACAATCATTTCAACTGCATTAATTGAAACTGGCAGTAAAATGGATGAAGTCATTTATGAAGAATTTAAAGGTACAGGGAACCAAGAAATTACCCTAGACCGTCGCATTGCTGAAAAGCGTGTCTTCCCTGCAATGAACTTGAAAAAATCAGGTACACGTCGTGAAGAGCGCCTCATGAGCGAAGAAAATCTTCGTAAAGTTTGGATCTTGCGTAAACTGCTTCATCCGATGGATGAGTTGACTGCAATGGAATTCTTACTTGATCGCATGAAAGAAACAAAGACCAATGATGACTTCTTTGATCAAATGAAACGTAAGCAATAACCTTCCCTCAACCTAAGTCTTTATGAATGAAAGGCTTAGGTTGACATGTTTTACATAAAATAACAAAGTTCGTGACAACCATCTGCTTAATTTATTGTTTTGTTTCTCAGCAAATTTTAATTCATCTAAAAATTTACTATTTTTAAACAACTTAATCGATTATTCCCTCAATATAACTTGTCATCTCAATTGTTATTTTCTGTTAAAAAATCATACCAAATCGACTGTTTTTTTCGTATTTTTTCACTTAACTAGTAGTATTTAAATATACTCGGTGATAGCATACACGCATACCAGTTAACCTGCCCCGTGCGTTGTTACCTATCGCAAAACGTATAGTGATAATAAAAGCTTAAACAGGTTGGCGTTGGTTTTTTTTCTCTATTATTTTATGAGAGTGATGCCATGTTATTCAAAAAATTTGCTATCGTAGCTGCGGTTGCTACAACTCTAGCTTTTGTTGGTTGTGCTAAAAAAGAAAGTGCTCCTGCTGCTGCATCTGATGCAACTGCTGCTGCATCTGAAGCAACTGCTGCTGCTGCTGAAGCTGCTGCTGCTGCATCAGAAGCGACTGCTACTGCTTCTACTGCTGTAGCAACTGCTACTGCTGCTGCATCTGATGCTGCTCCTGTAGCTTCTGCTGCTGCACAATAATTCGGTTTACTCCGAATATGAAAAAAAGAGCCTTATGGCTCTTTTTTTTATGTCAGTTTGAATTGTTCAAGCAATGACTGCATAAAAAAAGCCCCGCATGCGGGGCTTTCAAAAATTAACTGTTATTCTTGTTCAGTACCAACGCGCTGTCTAAATTTCTGACCTGCTCTGAATGTCACTACACGACGTGCAGAGATCGGGATCTCTTCGCCTGTCTTCGGATTTCGTCCTGGACGTTGGCGCTTATCACGTAATTCAAAATTTCCAAAGCCAGATAATTTTACATGCTCACCTTCGATGAGTGCTTGGCTAATTTCATCAAAAAATAATTCAACCATTTGTTTTGCTTCGCGACGATTTAATGCGGTCAGCTCACTTAAATGATCAGCCATTTCTGCTTTTGTTAATGCTGTCATGACGCCCTCAATGTTGCTTGATACGTGCTTTGTAACACGTCAATTATTTTATCCATACCTGATTTAATTTCAGTATCTTCTAATGTACGCGATGGATGTTGCCATGTCATCCCGAATGCCAATGAGCGTTTCCCATCTTCAATACCCTGTCCTTTATAAACATCAAACAGCCACGTCGAATGCAAAAACTCTCCACCCGTTTTTTGTATCAGATGCTGAATTTCTTTTATAGCGATTGTATCATCAATTAAGAGTGCAATATCACGTCTAACTGATGGAAAACGTGAGAGTTCTGTAAAATTAGATACATAAGATTGCAAAACAGCATCACGGTCTAGCTCTGCGACCCATGTTAAACCCAAATCAAGCGATGCTTCAAGTGATGGGTGTAGTCGACCTAAATAACCAATAGATTGCCCATCTACGATAATCTCTGCAGATTGACCAGGATGTAACCATGCACGTTCTGAACGGACGTATTCTGGTTGAATACGGCCTGCTGCTAAGATTTGTTCAACCTCACCTTTTAAGTCAAAAAAGTCAGTTTCTTTGTCTTTTGCATGCCATTGTTCTGGAATATGTGAACCCACCGAAATTAATGCGAGTGTAGGAATTTGCTTCAATTCATCGAGTTGTTGCGCGTCTTGATAATCAAAACGTAAGCCAAACTCAAATAGGCGAACACGGCTTTGTTGTCTATTTAAATTATACTGTACGCATGGAATTAAACTTGATAACAATGTACTTCGCATAGCAGCCAAATCACTTGAAATTGGATTAGCAAGCATCAGTGGTTTGACATGTGGATTAAGTTTTTTCTCAAGCTTGGCATCAGCAAAGCTAAAGCTAATCGCTTCTTGATAACCCAATGTAACAATGGTTTGACGTAATTCGGTAAGCTCAAATTGGTCTTGATAAGGTGCAAATTGCACATCTAAACGTGGCGAACTGATTTGTATGTTGTCATAGCAATGAATTCGAGCCACTTCTTCAATTAAATCTTGATAAATAACGAGATCATAACGGTGAGATGGCGGCGTTACATGCCACTGATCGCCTGACTCAGTAACCACATGACAGCCTAGGCGTGTCAATGCATCACCAACAAAGCCAGCATCAATATGATAACCAAGGAGTGCTGTAATTTGTGTATGTTTTAATTGAATTGCTTTACGTTGCGGTAACTCTGCATTTTGTTCTGCAACCGTAATTGGACCAAACTCACCACCTGCTAGTTCAGCAATCAATTGTGATGCACGATGTATGGCTTGAAGCGGCAATTCAAAATCCACACCGCGTTCAAAACGCTGTGATGAATCTGTATGCAAACCAAAACGGCGTGCACGACCCGCAATAAAGATAGGTGCAAAGAAAGCGCTTTCTAAAAAGATATCTTGAGTAGCATCTGTCACACTTGAAGCTAAGCCACCCATAATCCCTGCAATCGCCAACACATTGCTATCATCTGCAATGACCATAACATCATCATTCAGTTCAACATTTTGCTCATTTAAAAGCTGCAATGTTTCATGCTGAGTGGCTTGACGCACATGAATTTGACCATCAATTTTTGCCAAATCAAATGCATGCATGGGTTGACCAAGTTCAAGTAAAACATAGTTGGTAATATCCACCAAAATACTATGTGTACGAATACCTGAACGTGTAAGGACTTCTTCCATCCAAGCAGGTGTTTTCGCAGCAATATTCACTTGCTTAATGACACGTCCTAAATAACGTGGCGCACCTAGCGTATGAAGGTTGACTGACAACTTATCTTGAATAGTTGCGGTAATAGGTTCAATAGCAGGTGCTGTTACTGTCGTTTGATTCACTACAGCAACTTCACGTGCAATACCACGTAAACTGAAGCAGTCACCACGGTTGGGCGTAATTGAAATATCAATAATTTGGTCGTCTAATCTTAAATAATCACGAATATTTTCACCAATCGGTGCATCCGCTGCTAATTCAAGTAACCCATCAATTTTATCTTCTAAGCCAATTTCTGATGCACCGCACAGCATGCCATTTGAAGCAACGCCACGTAATTTACCTTTTTTAATTTTAAAGTCACCAGGCAATACCGCACCCACTGTTGCTACAGCAACCCGTAATCCGACTCGAACATTCGGTGCGCCACATACAATTTGCAATGCATCATCTTGACCAATATTTACTGTAGTCACACGCAAACGGTCAGCATCAGGATGCTGCTCAACAGTCAGCACTTCACCCACAACAACGCCATGAAACGGTGCAGCTACAGGTGAAATGTCATCAACCTCTAAACCCAACATGGTTAATTGGTTTGCCAATGTTTCACTGTTAACATCAGGATTAACCCATGTGCGTAACCAATTTTCGCTAATTTTCATTTACTATTTAACCTTTACATGCTGTCTATGCTTGCATCGTTGAATGTTGTTTCAAATGCAGCACATTTTTAAATAATTAAGCAAATTGACGTAAAAAACGCACATCATTTTGATAAAACATGCGTAAATCGCTGATGCCATAACGTAACATTGCAAAACGTTCCACACCTAAACCGAATGCAAAACCACTGTATTTTTCAGGGTCAATGCCTGCGGCTTTTAATACGTCAGGATGTACCATGCCGCAGCCAAGCACTTCAAGCCACTTACCACGTTCATCCATGATATCGACTTCAGCACTTGGTTCAGTAAATGGAAAGTAAGACGGACGGAAACGTACAGTTAATTCTTTTTCAAAGAATTCATTTAACAAATTCACCAATAAGCCTTTGAGTTCCGCAAAGCTTGTATGCTCTGCAACATATAACCCTTCAATTTGATGAAACATTGGTGAATGTGTTTGATCAGAGTCACAGCGATAAACACGCCCTGGACAGACAATACGAATTGGTGGTTGACGCGCTTCCATTGTACGGATTTGCACACCTGAGGTATGAGTACGCAATAAATGTGTTGCATCAAAGTAAAATGTGTCATGCATTGCGCGGGCAGGATGATGACTTGGAATATTTAAGGCTTCGAAGTTATGATAATCATCTTCAACCTCAGGACCTGTTTCAACTGTAAATCCTGACTTCGTAAAAAACTGACAAATTCGCTCTTGGACTTGGGTCACAGGATGGATACTGCCTGTATGCTGACCACGTCCAGGCAATGTAATATCAATGACTTCGCTTGCAAGTTTTGCATTTAATGCTTGTGCTTGTAGCTCTTGCTGACGTGCTGTTAAAGCAGCTTGAATGGATTCACGAATCGCATGTATTTTAGCACCTTCCACTTTACGTGCTTCAGGATCCATTTTACCCAATGATTTTGACAGTTCTGCAAGTTGACTTTTTTTACCCGTAAATTGCACACGAACTTGATCAAGTGCGGCAAGATCTGTTGCTGCGGCAATCGCAGCCAATGCGTCAGTGGTCAAAGCTTCCGATGACATAATTATTCTCAAAGCATCTAAAAATTAGAAAAATATGGATTATTCTAACAGCTTTTCATCAGCTTGATGAAGTTGTAACAGACTGTACAGCATGAATATTGTACGACTTTGATAAGAATATCGTGTTTTTTAAAAATTTCGCACTGACATTTTTCTTTCATTTATTATTTTTATGATGCAGTTCAATAAAAGTAAATTTATGATTCTTTTCTGATCCAACATAAAAAAAGACCGCGAATAAGCGGTCTTTTTTTGAATCTCTAAACTTATGCAGTTAGAGCAGATTTTGCTTTTTCAGCTAAAGCTGCAAATGTAACCGCATCTTGCATAGCGATGTCAGCTAATACACGACGATCGATAATCACTTGTGCTTTTTTCAAACCATCGATCATACGGCTGTATGATAAACCATTTTGACGAGCACCAGCGTTGATACGAGCAATCCATAAAGCACGGAATTGACGTTTCTTTTGACGACGGTCACGGTAAGCATATTGACCTGCTTTGATTACTGCTTGGAACGCAACACGATAAACACGTGAACGAGCGCCATAGTAACCTTTAGCACGAGCAAGAATTTTTTTGTGACGACGATGCGCCACTACACCACGTTTTACACGAGCCATTTATAATCTCCTTAGATGTACGGGCACATACGACGAACTGAAGCAACGTCACTAACGTGAACCATTACACAGCCGCGTAATTGACGAATACGCTTAGCAGATTTTTTGGTCAAAATGTGGCGTTTAAACGCTTGTTTACGCTTGAAACCGTTTGCAGTCGCTTTGAAACGTTTAGCTGCACCACGGCGAGTTTTTAGCTTAGCCATAGTAACCTCTTTTAGATACCTGTTCGGCCTACTTTGCACCATGCAAAAGTAACCTGCAGGTAAGGAAGCGCGTATTCTAGCGTATATACCTGTTAAAATACAATCAATTTTAGTCCATGCCTGCTATAAAAATCGGCAGAATCGGCACACCACAAGTAAATACCGATTCTTTCAATTTAGACTAAACTGAAATCGCAAGTGCTTTAGCAACTGCAGGACGTGCTTTCACCCGCGCAACATAGCGCTCGACTTCAGGATAATCCTCTAACTGAATACTTTGCATCTCGTGATATAGCACCCATGGAAAAATGGCCATATCTGCAATTGAATACTCACCTGCAACATAATCTTGTCCTAGCAACTGTTTATTCAATACACCATATAAACGCTGAGTTTCTTGAATATAACGTTCTTGTGCATATGGCAATTTTTCAGGGGCAAAACGGTTAAAGTGATGGTTTTGACCGAGCATTGGTCCAAAACCACCCATCTGCCACATCAACCATTGCTCAACTTGAGTTTGCTTAATTGGGTCTTGTGGGTAAAAAAGTTTTGTTTTACGACCTAAATATTGCAAGATTGCGCCTGATTCAAACACTGAAATAGATTGCCCTTCAGGTCCATCCTGATCAACAATTGCAGGAATTTTATTGTTGGGGGAGATTTGCAAAAAATCTGCTTGAAATTGGTCATCTTGCAAAATATTAATGGGAATTACTTGATATTCAAGCTGCATTTCTTCCAATGCAATACTAATTTTTTGCCCGTTGGGTGTACCCCAATAATATAAATCAATCATCTCTTGTCCTTATTTTCACGCTTATTGCTGTTTTAGTGAATTAAACACATACTTTATTTATCACACGCTATCCACTTGAGTATGGGGGTTATTTCTTTGTTTTAATGCACTTGTTTACATTATTTTTCAATATATTCATACAAGGCAAGCTACCATATCAGCGATTAAAGTTGAGGCTGAGCAATTATACGAATGTGGCTCTTTGGGAAAAATAATCGAAAATCTGAAGATGAGATTGAACAGATTTTTAAGCGTGCGCAAGAGCACATTCAGCAGCATAACTATGCCTCTGCCATTGAAGATTTTAAAATTATTCGCGCGCACAATACCCATGACCCAAGGTGGATGACAGGACTTGGACAATGCTATTACTTGTCTACATCACATCAAAACATAGCAAAAGCATATCGTTTATTGAATAAAGCCTGTGATTTACAAGATGCAGATGCCTTTTACTATTTGGCATTACTTGAAGAGTCAGAAGGCCATGCTGAAAAAGCATTCTCACTTTTACAAAAAGCCATTCGTAATAAAAGTATTTTGGCCATGAATTATTTGGGTGAAATCCACTTTTATAATGCCAATTATGATCAAGCAAGCAATTGTTTTGAATTGGCTTATGCACATCACTCAACAGCGTTGGCGTTTAGTTATTTACCCCAAATTTATTATCGACTCGGTCATCGTGTAAAAGCCCGAGAATGGGCAAATCTTGGCGCACAACATGGTCACTTTGATGGAATTAATGCATTAGGTGATGCTTACTTACAAGATCAATCGCTCGATGAAGCCATTACGCTTTATGAGCGAGCCATAGAACACGGCAGCTTAGATGCCTTAAATAACTTAGGTTTATTGCACTTTCAAGAAAAGCATTATCAGCGTGCTGAACGCTATTTTAAAGATGCTTTTGAACTACATCATATTTATGGCGCACATAATTTGGCCACTGTTTATCAAGCCATCGCACATTATCATGATGCAGAAAAACTTTATGCTTTTTCATTTTTATATCACCAGCACATGCCCTCTTTACAGAGCTTAGCCACTGTATATGCAGACATTGAACAAGTCGAACTTTCTGAACAAATTATCGATATGGTTGAAAAAATTAAACAGCAACAAGATCTATCTTCAGCCGATAAACATTATTTACAGCTTTTACAAAACAATGCAGATGAAGTTAAAACTGCACTTGAACACTTAAATGAACAGCATGATGCCAACCCACCGAGTCCATAAGATCTGATATTGAAAGATTTGTTTTCATAAACAGCGTCTCAAGCCTGATAAACTAATGAGAAAGCTTTAAAATGGCTTTATAATATGGCGCATCTGTTTTACTCACATATCGCATCCAAATGATTTTATTGGATGCTACTCTTTTCTTGCTATACGCTACAGCCGCTTTTATTTAACTTAGGTGATTACATGGAAATCAAAGTCAATTTTCTCGACAATTTACGATTAGAGGCGAAATTCGATGATTTCACAGTAATCGCTGATCAGCCGATTCGTTATAAAGGTGATGGTTCTGCACCAGGACCATTTGATTACTTTTTAGCATCGTCTGCATTGTGTGCTGCTTATTTTGTCAAATTATATTGTTCAAGCCGTGGCATTTCGACAGAACATATTCGTCTATCACAAAATAATGTGATAGACCCTGAAGACCGCTATAAGCAAACTTTCAAAATTCAGGTGGAATTACCAGCCGATTTATCGGCTAAAGATCGTCAAGGTATTTTACGGTCAATTGAACGCTGTACCGTTAAGCGTGTTGTTCAAACCGGTCCTGAGTTTATTATTGAAGAAGTCGAAAATTTAGATGCAGATGCTCAAGCTTTATTATTGCCAAGCACAGCAAGTGAACAACCGACTTATATTGCCGGCAAAGATTTACCACTAGAGCAAACTATTGCCAATATGTCAGAGATTTTGGCCAAACTTGGCATGAAAATCGAAATTGCTTCATGGCGTAATATTGTTCCGAATGTATGGTCATTGCATATTCGTGATGCTCAATCCCCGATGTGTTTTACCAACGGCAAAGGTTCAAGCAAAGAAAGTGCGCTTGCTTCTGCATTAGGGGAGTTTATCGAACGACTTAACTGCAATTTCTTTTATAACGATCAGTTTTGGGGTACAGAGATTGCCAATGCACCATTTGTACATTACCCAAATGAAAAGTGGTTCCAACCAGGACCCAATGATGAATTACCAACTGAAATTTTAGATGGCTATTGCTTAGATATTTATAACCCTGAAGATGAGCTTTGCGGCTCACATTTATTTGACACCAACTCAGGCAATACAGAACGTGGCATTTGTGCTCTACCTTTTGTGCGTCAGTCTGATGGTGAAACTGTATATTTCCCATCTAATCTGATTGAAAACTTATTTTTAAGTAATGGAATGAGCGCGGGAAATACCCTTGAAGAAGCTCAAGTACAATGTTTATCTGAAATTTTTGAGCGTGCTGTTAAACGTGAGATTTTAGAGGGTGAAATTACCTTACCTGATGTACCACAAGATGTATTAAATCAATATCCGAGCATTGTTGCAGGGATACAAGGTCTTGAAGAACAAGGCTTTCCTGTGATTGTGAAAGATGCGTCATTAGGTGGTCAATACCCTGTCATGTGTGTCACCTTAATGAACCCGCGAACAGGTGGCGTATTTGCATCATTTGGTGCACACCCTCGCCTTGAAGTGGCATTAGAGCGCAGTCTCACCGAGTTATTACAAGGGCGGAGCTTTGAAGGTTTAAATGACCTGCCTGAGCCGACATTCAATACGCATGCAGTGACAGAACCAAATAATTTTGTTGAACACTTTATTGATTCAAGCGGTGTCGTGTCATGGCATTTCTTTAGTGCAAAGTCGGATTATGAGTTTGTTGAATGGGATTTTTCTGCCCAAGGTGAAGATGCCAATGCTCAAGAAGCAGCAACCTTATTTGCCCTTCTCAGCGATATGAATAAAGAAGTTTACATGGCTGTTTATGATGACTTAGGTGCAACAGCTTGCCGTATTTTGGTACCCGGTTACTCTGAAGTGTATTTGGTAGAAGATTTAATTTGGGACAACACCAATAAAGCCTTGCTATTTCGTGAAGATATTTTAAACCTGCATCGCTTAGATGATGAAAGCTTAGCGGCTTTACTTGAGCGTTTAGAAGAAGCAGATTCAGACGATTACACTGAAATTAAAACGTTAATCGGCATTGAATTTGATGACAACACGGTATGGGGTCAATTAACTATTCTCGAGTTAAAATTGCTGATCTATTTAGCACTTGAAGACTTTGAAGAAGCACATGATTTAGTGGGTGCATTTTTACAATACAACACCAATACGGTTGAGCGCGGCTTATTTTATCGTGCGCTTAATGTTGTACTTGAAGTGACTTTAGATGACGAGTTGGATCTTGCAGATTATGAACATCATTTTAGACGTTTATATGGTGATGAACGAATGAATGCTGCACTCGGCTCTATTAATGGAAGCGTACGCTTTTATGGACTAACACCAACCAATATGCAGCTTGAAGGTTTAGATCGCCATTTACGCTTAATTGATAGCTACAAAAAACTCCATGCAGCACGTGCGCTTGCGCATCAAATCACCATATAACTTTCTATTGGATATGCTTGGAGTTGCCCAAGCATATCCAACCTAAACCTATCTACGTTACCACTTAATTTTTACTGTGATGATCCGCCACTGAACTTGACTGAGACGGTATAACTTCTTTGGTGATCAAAGCTTGTTCTTTGTCGAGAGCAGGTTTCTTTTGCTGTTCAACTTTATCTCGAATATATTGAGACTTTTCAACAAAACGTTGTTTGGTGGCATCATATATTTCCGTCAAACGCTCTGAATGATCAGTATTGAAATTTTTGAGTAGTGTTTGTTCTGTATTTTCTTGATTAAAATCTAAATAAGGTGCTTCAGGAAATTTTAAAATATTGGCAATAAATACTGTTGGGATCGTTGAGCGACTGGTATTAAATTCACGGACTGATTCATTATACTTTTCACGTTGATGTGAAATGTCATTTTCGACCTCATTAATAGTAGTCATCAAACTTTGATAATGCTGATTGGCTTTTAACTCAGGATATTGTTGAATCACACCTTGTATACCAACCAAAGCACTATTGGCATTTGAATGATTGGCAGCAATATTCGATTGGGTCATATTGTCTGAAATAGTCAGGTGCGTTAGATTTTCATTTTCTTGGTATTTTTTAGTAACATCAATCAATTGATTTACCAAGTTAATCTTTTTTTGTGTGCTCACAAAAATGTTAGATAAGCATGCTTTGACATGCTGCGCATTACGCTGTAATTGATTATATGACGTGAATACAAAATAAATAATGGCAACAATAAATATAAAAAATATGATCATGTAATGTCTCTTTAACCCACGTGTTATATGTCATGATACATTCAAAAAAGCAAAACAAGTATCATTTTATATATAAATTGTGAATTTATTAATTATAAATATATTTAAAGTACATCTATAGACATTACTAAAATGTAATATTCAAATTAAACAGCACTCAGTCATGATTGGTTTGGACTAATTTCATAGTTATTTCATAAAATGACTGATACCAACCCATTCATGATCAAGATTTAAATCATCATCTCAACACACCATGTTTAATATATATTGAATGCCTATAAACAAGGTACATATCAGATATGAAACAAATCTTACCTTTTGTATGTCCAAAATCATGGTCAGATGCAGAGAGTTGGAAACATGCTTTACAACAAGCTATGCCGACAGAACATATTGTTTTATTTGATGAGTTGAATCAAGAAGACTATCTGAACTGTGATGTTGCAATTGTGGCCAATCCTGACCCTAAAGATTTAGACAAACTGCCCCACCTGAAATGGATCAACAGCGTGTGGGCGGGTGTTGAACACATGGTAGCCAATCACCCCAAAGTCCCGATTGTTCGGTTAATTGATCCTGAACTATCTCATACAATGGCAGAGGCTGTTCTCGCATGGACACTCTACTTACACCGCGATATGCCATATTATGCAGCGCAACAAAAGAACCATCAGTGGCAACCTCAAACCTATATCCC
Organism: Acinetobacter apis; assembly: GCF_900197575.1. GTDB lineage: Bacteria > Pseudomonadota > Gammaproteobacteria > Pseudomonadales > Moraxellaceae > Acinetobacter > Acinetobacter apis. Next base: position 1,239,480 of record NZ_FZLN01000001.1, read on the forward strand.
TGCCTATGAAAAAACCATTGCCATATTGGGTTTAGGCGAACTCGGCACTGCTTCTGCACAGCTTTTATCCGCCCATGGCTTTCGTGTATCTGGCTGGAGCCATACTTTAAAAACTGTTCCGAATGTTTGTTGCTATACAGGTGATGATGGCTTACAACACATGCTTGCAGACGCAGATATTGTGATTTCTTTATTACCCCTCACCCCTGCCACAACAGGCTTAATCAATGACACTATTTTTGCAGCATTTAAAGCCAATTCATCGCTCATTAATTTTAGTCGAGGTGCAATAGTTCATGATCTTGCATTACGTCATGCATTAGATTCAAGACACTTAAAACACGCGGTACTCGATGTTTTTCAGCTTGAACCTTTACCTGCTGATGCATGGCATTGGTCACATCAGCATGTCACTGTATTACCGCATATTTCGGCACCAACCAACCCATCTACTGCATCAAAAATTGTTGCTCAAAATATTCAAGCGTACCGTCAAAATCAAGTGATTCCTGAATCGGTCGATCTTCAAAAAGGATATTAACAGCCAATATGTGGTGATATATAACGGATTACCTACATCATCTTCATGAATTAATCACATATTAATCTTGCTGATTTATTCTGATATAAACAGCAGCCCTTGGGTCGAATTAGCGATGCAAGGCTCTGTTGTTATAAAAGGTGGTATTTAAATGATGCTAAAAACGTATTTAAAACATTGGCTACCCTCAAGCCAAGCCATCAACTCATCTAAAGTGATGAAAATTTTTGGTCAAAGAACATCAAACCCACTGCTTTGGTATATCAATCGTCACTCTATTTCAAAAGCTGTGTTCATTGGCGTGTTTTTTGGCTTGCTGCCTATTCCTTTTCACAGTGTTTTAATTGTTTTAGCTATTTTAATGCTCAATGGCAATTTACCCATTGGCTTATCATTGGCATGGCTGAGTAACCCACTTACCATTGCCCCTATTTTATATGTTGGGTTTTGGTTTGGTAGCAAACTCTATTCCACCAATATGATTGATCAGCACATGCTGTATGAGTTATTCCGTCAAATCTCGAGTTGGATAATGCATTTAGGTCATCAACATATAGATACACGTTTTGCAAAAATCTTAATGTCAGGTCTACTGATGGAAGCTTTCCTGTCTGCACTCTTACTTTATGCATTTACACGATTGTTTTGGCGTTGGAGTACATTACACACATGGCAAAAACGCCACCATCAGCACAGTTAATTAAGCTTTATTTAACACCATATACATCACATCATTGGTAAAGCTGCCATCTTCTTGAATGGCATAATAAGATGCAATTTCACTTGATACCCCTTGTTGTAAATAGCGTATGGTTTCGACAGCCATGAGAGGTGTTCGCATTCGTGCAACCCAACTACTAAAATCTAAAGCCAATTTCTGTTTTTCAATTTGGATTGGATTTAACTTGGCTTGCTCTGCAAATTGTACCCATTCTGCCACAGTGTAATTACGCACATGGCTTAAATCTCGAATCATTTCCATGGTTTGAATAAATGTATCTAATACCACTCGTCCTGTGCTAATGGTATCGATAATAATCACTTGACCACTTGGCTTTAAAACTCGATAAATTTCTTGCAATGCTTGACCTACATGATGCCAATGATGGGCTGAAAAACGTGTAATGACCATGTCAAATTGTTGATCTTCAAATGCCAACTGTTCGGCAGCACCTTGCTGTGTATGAATATGATGAAACTGTTGTTGAGCAGCCGTTTGTTGTACCACCTCAAGCATATCTGTGGAAAGATCATAAGCCACGACTTCTTGTGCAAACGGCGCCACAGCATAACTCACGTGTCCACCACCGCAGCCTAAATCTAAAATCTGTGGTGCTTGCGGTAAACTTTTTATTCTTTGAATGATTTTATCAAACTCAATTCCTTGACGGTGAACCATGCTATTTAAGTAATCGTTCGATTTATCTTGATATTGTTTTTGGCTAATTTCATGTTGTGTATTCATGGTTTATTCCTTCTCTTGTGGCTTGAGCTTAGTACAATATAAACCATAATTAAAATTGATTAATTTTTATATAATTAATAACTATTTGGAATATATTTTACTTTTAGAATTAACCAAAATGACACTATTTATAAAAAAGATGCCGACTTTTATAGAGTATGCTAAAAAGAAAATAAAATGAGTGCATGGACATTTGCACGACAGTTTTGTTTTAAGGTAAACATGCTTCAATAATAAAAACCAGTGCCAAAATCATACATTGATTGGCATGCATGGATCAGCTGTAAAAAAATAATATTCGGATTATATGGAAACACTATGTCTAATCAACAACCTCGGTATTTAGAAAAACCACCTGATTGGACTGAACATGAGCGACCTATTATTCCAGGCTCTCCCCCTGCGATTGAACACCCAACACCAAAGCGTTACTTATATTTCATTATTGGAACTTTCATTGCATTAACTGCAAGTTTAAGCAATGGTTTTATCACAGCCAACTTACCTCAACTACAAGGTGAATATGGCTTAACCCCTAGCGAAGGTGCATGGCTACCTGCCGCTTATGTCATGGCCAATGTAAGCTCAAATATTATTTTATTTAAAACACGGCAGCAATATGGCTTACGGCTGTTTACTGAAGTGGCATTGCTTGGCTTTATTGCTGTCATGGTAATGCATTTATTTGTTCATAATTATCACATGGCTGTATTTATTCGTTATGTGAGTGGTTTTGTTGCTGCACCTTTGAGCTCATTGGGCATGTATTACATCATGCAAGCGTTTAGCCAACCGAATCGGTTAAAAGGCTTATATATTGGTTTTGGTTTTAATCAACTTGGTATTCCGCTCGCTTGGATCATTTCACCCTATTTGGTTAGCGTAAACAATTGGGGCGATTTATATACATTTGAATTGGGACTCGCGATCTGCTGCTATGCCATGGTGGTGGCTTTAAAACTGCCTCGAGGACTCAAAATTGCCGTATTTGAAAAAGGTGATTTAATGACCTTTGCATTATTGGCACCGGGGTTTGCCTGTTTGTGTATTGTATTGTCACAAGGACCAATTTTATGGTGGTTTGATTCAAATTGGCTTGCCTATATGCTCATGATTGGCTTTAGCTTAGTAGTGCTTGGTTTGTTTTTTGAACATCAGCGCAGAAATCCCTTACTCATGGTACGTTGGCTTGGCACTGCACCTATGCTCAGGTTTATGTTTGGTGCGCTATGTTTACGTTTTTTACTGTCAGAACAAGGGTTTGCGGCTGTCAATTTCTTAAAAACTGTTGGCATGGGGCCAGACCAATTTGTTGGCTTATATACCGTTATATTTATTGGTATTTTTTCAGGTGTTATCTTTAGTGCACTGACCTTTTCTAAAGAACGTGTATTTTGGCATTTATTAGGCGCAACGTTATTAATTTTGATTGCCAGTCGTTTAGATGCGTATCTCACCAGTGACGTTCGACCGCAAAACTTTTTTTATAGTCAATTTTTGATTGCTTTTGCCAATGGCTTATTCATTGGACCATTATTACTTGCCGGCATGCTCAATGCCTTAAAACAAGGTTCGAGTCATGTCATTACATTCATCGTTTTGTTTTCAGCCACACAAAACTTTGGTGGATTAATTGGAACATCTTTTTATAACACTTATCAAAAACACCATACACAAATTTATCAAGTCGATATTAATCAAACCATGAAAAGCACAGATCCAAATGTGCTGTACCGAGTGAGTCAATATAAAGCAATTTATAACAGCCAAACCACTGACCCACAGCAAGTACAAATTCAGGCCAGTAAAATGTTGGGACAAATCAGCGCAAGAGAAGCTCAAGTGCGTGCCTATAATGATGTGATTAACTTAAATAGCGTGATCGCAATCTTTTTATTCGTTTGGACAATCACCAATATGACATGGCATAAATTCTATGCTTCACGAAAACAGGATCAGATGAGTGGGAGCTAACTATGAGTGATGAAAACAAAAAAACAAAGGAAGGCCCATCGCAGCCGTTGTCTAATATTGATTTACGTACCATGCCGCATATGAGTAAAATCATTAAAACGAAAAAGTCGACTTTGGTCTTGATGTTTTTTGTGCTACTGATTGGTATTACAGCAATTCTTTGGGCATGGCGTATTGGTCCTTTTAATACCCCAATTGAACAAACAGATAACAGCTATATCAAAGGTAAAACCACAGTTTTGTCTTCACAAATTAATGGCTATATTCAAGAAGTGATGGTGAATGATTTTGACCATGTTAAAAAAGGACAGCCATTACTGCGGATTAATCCTGACCAATATGACCAAAAAGTAATTCAGGCGCAAGCCAGTGTTGACCAAGCTGTAAATACATTATCTAACCACAAGCAAGAAATTGCACAGCGCCAAGCAGATATTCTGTCTGCACAAGCCAAAATTGAACAAGCTGAAGCACAATATAAATTATCAAAGCAAGAACTTAGCCGTTATAAGCAATTAGGTAATAGTGGTGCAACGTCAAAAACTGAACAAGACTCTGTGGCTGCCACCAACACCAATAATTTGACTCTTCTAGAACAAGCCCAAGCCAATTTAGTCGTGGCAAAAGAAGCGTTAAAAACTGCGCAAGTTGCAGAAACAGGGTTAAATGCACAAGTGAATAATGCAAAAGCGGCTTTAGACCAAGCACAAATCACTAAAAACTATGCTGTGATTGTTGCACCGATGGATGGTCAATTGGGTGAAGTTACCCCTCGCCTTGGGCAGTATGTTGCGGCAGGAACTCAATTATTGTTTCTAATTCCCCCACCACGTTGGATTATTGCTAATTTCAAAGAAACCCAAATGCAACATATGAAAATTGGACAGCCTGCATCCTTTACAGTAGATGCATTGGGCCATGAGAAATTTACAGGACATGTCGAGCAAATTTCACCTGCTGCAGGTTCAGAATTCAGTGTCATTAAAGCAGACAATGCCACAGGTAACTTCACCAAAGTGGTGCAACGAATTCCTGTACGCATTGCCATTGATGTTCAGCAAAAAGATTTTTCTCGATTAAGCCCAGGTATGTCTGTGGTAACATCTGTTGACACACAACATTAATCATTACCACCATGTTTGATGATCTTCAACAGTCTATGCCTATACAACATCTGACCACACAAGATGGTGTATCTGTTTCTATGAAACGGCTTGACCTTGTACACCCTCAGATTTCAGGCAACAAATTTTTTAAGCTGAAATACACTATACAAGATGCCATCAAACAGAATTTCTCATCGATATTAACCTTTGGTGGCGCTTATTCTAACCATATTTTGGCAACAGCATATGCAGCCAAACATGGTGGTTTAAAAAGTATAGGGGTCATTCGCGGCGAAGAATTAAAATACTCACCATATAACCATACATTGGCTCAGGCATCAGAATATGGGATGCAATTTCACTTTGTATCTCGTGCAGAATATAAGCATCGGCATGACCCTGTTTATTTAGAACATTTGCAGCAAATTTATCCCGATACCTATGTTATTCCTGAAGGGGGTACAAATGCCCTCGCCATTCAAGGCTGTCAGGACATATTATCTGCATCAGATTTAGCAGAATATGATGTGATTTGTGTCGCTGTAGGTACAGGCGGTACAATCACAGGATTAATTGAATCAAGTACACCACAGCATCATATTTTGGGGTTTTCGGCACTCAAAGGCGACTTTTTAACACACGATGTGGCTGCACTAACGTCCAAAACGCATTGGTCTATTACTGATCAATACTGCTTTGGTGGTTATGCCAAAAGCTCAAACACATTGACTGCCTTTATAGATGCCTTTGAGCAACGTTATCATATTCCTTTAGAACCCATTTACACAGGTAAAATGATGTATGGGTTATTTGATTTAATTAAGCAATCTAAATTCCAATCTGGTATACGCGTTCTTGCCATTCATAGCGGTGGCTTACAAGGACGCACTGCTTAGCAATCCATGTAAAGCATATCTGAGGCAATAAAAATGGCGTATACTCCTTCGCCTTGATCATATGGAAGAAAGCGCATGACACAGCAATTTGACGTCATTGTATTGGGTGCAGGTGCCGCTGGACTAATGCTTGCTGCCTTGGCAGGCCGTCGAGGGCGCTCTGTATTAATCCTAGAAAAAGCCAATAAAGTGGGTAAAAAAATATTGATGTCAGGTGGTGGGAAATGCAATTTCACCAATTTATATATTGAGCCTGAACATTACCTTTGCCATAACCCCCACTTCATTAAATCTGCGCTTTCACGCTATACCAATTGGGATTTTATTGGTTTAGTGGCAGATTACCACATTGCCTATGAAGAACGTAAACACGGGCAATTATTTACCATAAATGGTTCAAAAGATATTTTAAACATGCTGTTAAATGAGTGTGAAGAAAGCCAATGCGTTAGCATTCAAACTCAGCATGATGTTCAAAAAGTACAAAAACAAGACAATGGACTGTTTCAAGTACAGACTTCAAAAGCTGTTTTTGAGTGTCAATCTGTTGTGGTTGCAAGTGGTGGATTATCCATTCCCACCCTCGGTGGCTCAGGCATTGGGTATGAAATTGCGCGTCAATTTGGGCATCATATTTACCCGACACGTGCAGGACTAGTTCCCTTCACCTTTTCAGACTATGTAAAAGACACTTCGAGTCGTTTAAGTGGAAATGCCATTGATGTTGTACTGTCTAATGCTAAAAACTCATTTGCAGAAGCATTGTTATTTACCCATCGTGGTTTAAGTGGACCAAGTGCATTGCAATTGTCTAATTATTGGCAAGCAGGAGAAAGCTTTTTTATTAACTTTTTCCCTCAGGTCGATCTGTTTGCCATCTTAAAACAAAAGAAAATTGAACAACCTAAAGTCTTACTTCGTACCATTTTCTTGGCTTTGACCACCAAAAGTATTGCTCTTGAATTACAACTGTTAATTTGGCCACATGAAGCTGAAATCGCGATTGGAAAAATCAGCGATGCACGACTATTAGAAATTAGTCAAGCATTACAACAGTTTGAAGTTAAACCTTCAGGCACCGAAGGCTATCGAACAGCTGAAGTGACTTTAGGCGGTGTAGACACCAAAGAGGTTTCATCAAAAACCATGGAAAGCCGCTTGGAAAGTGGATTATTTTTTATTGGGGAAATTTTAGATGTAACAGGTCATTTAGGTGGGTATAACTTTCAATGGGCATGGTCATCTGCAGCCGCAGCTGCAGAATATGTCTGACCGATTATGCTTTTTTTTCATTGAGCGTCTGCTGTCCTGAATGCGTCACATCAGATGACTGATCCTCTGCTGAAGATGCTTTGACATCGCGCACAGGTTTTGCATGTTCTTCATGTGATGCTGGTTTAGCCTGCTTTGCTTGTTCAGGTGTTGTATCACGCTCAGCAGGTTTCGGTTCTGCCAAATGTTTTGGCGCCGGTTTTTGCTTTGCTTTTGGTTCACTAAAAATCGCTTTGTAAGCTTTATACAATACGCCTGCTGCAATACCTGTAATCACAATAGGTGCTAAACGACTTGGTTTCTTTGCTTGACGACTCATGTGCTGCTCCTTAAATATATTCGATCACCCGAAGGTGATCGAAAATCGATGTTATATCACCAAACACAATTATCCATTTGGATTGTCATGTTTTGGCTCATGTGAATGTACTTCATTTGCTTTGTCAGCTGTTGCTGATACATGCTGCTCAGCTTCATGTGCTTTTGGATTTGGCTTATCTGCTTCAGCTTTTGCTTTATCAATCAGATCAGTCAATACACGCTCTGCTGGTTGACGACCGCCTAAACCAAATGCAAGTGCAAATGCCACTGCGACTGAACCTAAAGTTAAACCAAATGCAAGGTTAACAATTGAATCTGCAATGCCCATCGCACGAAGACCCATTGCAAGTACTAAGCCCATAATTAAAATACGAACCAAGTTACCTAACCAACGTGAGCTGTTGCTTTGTCCACGTTGCACAACACTTGCAACAATATTTGCTAACCAGAAGCCGATGACTAAAATGACAGCGCCCAATAAGATGCTTGCACCAAACTGAATAAACACTGAAATTAAGTTACTGATTTGATCAAAGCCTAAACGGTTTGATGCTTCAGATACAGCAAATAGCATCGTGAAGAATACAATTAAAGTACTTACAACATTTGATACTTTAACTTCACCAATAAAACGTTGCGCACCTAATTTTTCAGGGATCCCGTCAATGCCTGTACCTGATAACACATCACGTACAAGATTTGCCACAAAACGCGATACAGCATAAGCAATGATTAAAATTAAACCTGCTGCAACAATATTCGGAATTGCAGAAGTGATTTGATTTAACATAGCAGTTGCAGGTTGTGAAATCGCTGCAATACCCAATGCTTCAAACGAAATAATTAATGAAGTAATAATAATAATTGCAAAAACGAAAGAACCTAAAACAGAACCTACGCTTGTATTTTTAAACAAGCCAACTTTTTCAACTTGTGCTTGTAAACCAACGCTTTTAATTAACCCTTCAACAATGCCACGCACAATTTTAGCCAAGATATAGCCAACAAATGCGATTACACCAGCAATAAAGATGTTTGGTAAGTAACCAACAACATTATTCACCATGTTTTGTACAGGGGTCAGTAAGCCTGTTAAACCTAAAATTGATAATACAATTGGTAAAAATAGTAGTAAAATCAACCAATAAATAATATCTGCAATATTTTCACTGATCGGTTGTACACCAACTTGACTACTTAATTTTTCATCAAGGTCTGTTCTTGCCAATAAGTTGCTGATGCCTGTACGTGCAAGACGCCCAATCACCCAACCAATTGATCCCACAATCACTGCTGAAATTACATTTGGAATGAACACAAGAACTTGCGTCACCATTGCGCTAAATGGACCACTTACGCTGTTAATATTTAGAATATTAAGTGCTGCAACTAATCCAATAATCAGTACAAACCAAAATGTAAACTTAGAGATCAGAGACTCATAATCTGGTGTATGCCCTGTCGCATCAGATAAACGTCTATTTGTACCAATTGCATTTAAAGCTTTTTTAACACCTGCCGCGATAACTAAAGCGAGTATCCAGCCGACAATAAAAATTACTATTGCGCCTAGAATCGGCTGAAATTGATCCCAATAATAATTAAAATCAAATCCACCCCGACCACCCGAGAAGTAACTATTCATTTTTATACCCTCTTGTTTTTATTACGAGTTCATACACTTTTGTTTTTTAAAAATGATGACTTATTTTATTGTTTGAGCAAACGTTCAATCATTCGTTTTTTGATTTTTCAAGATAGCTGCTCACATTCCAATAAGCCAAACATATCAGTCTATTTATACAAAAGCGTGTTATTAGTCACGTTTAAATCATATTTATTGATTAAATATGAACCATAAGGCTTGTTCTTACCGAACATTCAAACACTTATCGCTCTCTTATGTTACTTATTATACATCGTACATCTCTATGCCATCTGATTAAGTAACAATATGTATAAAAATAAACGTATTCTATGTATGGCATTTATTGTTGGCACAGCCAATACTTAGCCCTCACTTTAGACAGCTTGAGCATTATTTTTTTGACCACATGGGTGAAATTTGCATCATTTATGTTTTTTTCAGCGTCTGATCGAAAATCAGTTATAATACATTTTAGTTTTTTTAAAATCTCTTTATATGGTCTATAAGCTTCAACCGATATCTCTCGACTTAAAAACAGACATTACCCATCAATGTTATGTACATCATACTCGTGATCAGCATTTGATTGGCGTGATTGAGTTTCACAAAAACAATTACACTTTTTCTTGGGAAGATCTTGAGTATTTAAGACGTCGTACAGAAGAATTTTCTGTTATGCCGCTGCCAGATTGTATCAGTGCAATGGTCATTGATATTCGTAACATTGCACCGTTTATTGATCAAGACACACCTATTGTGCCATGGCGTTTGGTCGATGAAGAATGCTTAATTCGAATTGTCGTACCTGCCGATCGCCTTGAATTTTATACAGGTTTCTTTGAACCCACATGGCTGACCTCTGATATGGATACAGCACTATCAGAAATTCGTAAATTTATGGATATGTTTGTCCATTAACTTACCAGTAATTTTCGACAGCAATATTGCCTACACCTCGGCGGTTCATGGTCAAGCCACGTGCTTTTAAAGCCTCTTTGGTGTCTTCAACCATTTGTGGATTACCACACAGCATAATATGGCTGGTTGCAGGATTAAACTGACCACCTGCGGCCTGTTCTAATGCGCCTGATGCAATTAATGCAGGTAAGCGTTCATTTAAGGCAGCTGTTTTACTGCGTGTAATAATTGGGATAAATTTGAATCCTGTATGTGACTCACCAAAAGTGGTTTGAATCTCTTGAATTTGCTCAACATATGCCAATTCATCTTCAGTTCTTACGCTATATACCAAATGAATAGCTGAATAGTTTGACCACACATCAAAATCTTGTAGCATGGATAAAAATGGAGCTAATCCTGTCCCTGTCGCAAGCAACCATAAATCATGTGGTGTTGGTTCTTGGTATCTTGCCAACGTTAAAAAGCCATATGGTATTTTTTCTAAATAAATATCTGTACCTACAGTTAAATCTTTTAATTGTGATGTGAATGCACCATCAGGCACCACAATCGAAAAAAACTCGAGTGTCTCATCATATGGTGATGAAACAATCGAATATGCTCTCACAATCAGCTCACCATTAACTTCAATACCAATTCGAGCAAATTGCCCTGCTGTAAATTTAAAATGCGCAGGACGAGTCAGGGTAAAACTAAATAACTGTGCTGACCAACGGCGAACAGAAAGGACTTTTTCGAGGCTAAATTTTTCAGAAGTCATAATTTCAAGGTACAAGAAACTGTGTCCTCATGTTAGCATGCTCTCAGAAATATTCATATTTTACCGATTATTAAGGCTTTCATCATGCGGATGACTTTACGCCAATTGGCTGTTTTTGTGGCTGTAGCACAAGAAGGAACGGTTACTAAAGCAAGTGATGCTGTTAAACTGACTCAAAGTGCAGCCAGCATGGCACTCGCAGACCTTGAAGATGGATTGGGTGCACCACTTTTTGACCGTTTAGGTAAACGCTTACAGCTCAATGATTTAGGACGTTTTTTGCTGCCACAAGCATTAGAAATCTTAGGACGTTGCGAGGCATTTGAACAAGTAGCCCGTGGCGAATTACAAAGTGTTGATTTAAGGCTCGGCGCAACACTGACCATCAGTGATTATCTGATGCCAGATTTAATGGCTGACTTTTTAAAGCATCAACCCTCTGCACATTTGCAGCTTCAAGTGGGTAATACACGCCAAATGATTGAAGCGGTCAGTCAATTTCAGTTAGATTTGGCGCTTATTGAAGGTGAATGCCACTTGCCGCAATTGCATACATTACATTGGCATGATGATGAGCTAGCGTTATGTTGTGCCCCGCATCACCCGCTAGCACAATTAAATCGTCCCTTACAAATTAGTGATTTTGAAGATGTAGAATGGATTGTTCGTGAAGAAGGATCAGGCACACGTGATGTATTTGACAAAGCTGTTTCTAAAGATCTCAAACATACCAACATCCGTTTAACGCTCGGACACAATGAAGCCATTTTAAAAATACTTGCAAGTGGCTTAGGTGTATCGTGTATTTCTAAACTTGCCTTATTGCCGATGTTGCAGTCAGGTCAATTGGTTGCTTTAAAAACGCCTTTTTGGCAACTCAAGAGACCATTGTATATGCTGATCCATCGTCATAAATACCAAGGTCCAGGTTTAAAAGCATTTGTAAAATTTTGCCAAGACAAAGTTTATGAGACAACAGATTTGATATAAAAAAAGCCAGCAGATGCTGGCTTTTTTATACAAAAGACTATTCGCCCTTTTCGACACTACCAAAGATTTTATCTCCAGCATCACCAAGGCCTGGCACGATATAACCGTGTTCATTTAAACCTTGATCGACTGATGCAGTGAAAATACGGACATCAGGATGATATTTCTCTACTTTTGCTACCCCTTCAGGTGCAGCAACCAAGACCATGACACGGATATCTTTACAACCACTTAGCTTTAACACATCAATGGCTGCAATTAACGAATTGCCTGTAGCAAGCATCGGGTCAATGATCATTGCAATACGCTGCGATACATCTGGTACCAATTTTTTGTAATATGTACGAACTTCAAGCGTGTCTTCATCACGCTCTAAGCCCAGCACACTCACTTTAGCACTTGGGATCAGGCTTAAAAAGCCCTCTAACATCCCAATGCCTGCGCGTAAAATAGGTACTACAGTGATTTTCTTCCCAGCGATACGTTCAACAGTAACCTTCCCTGCCCAACCATCAATTTCGTGATCTGTGAGTAATAAATCTTGTGTTGCCTCATAAGTGAGTAACATCGTAACTTCTTGTGCCAACTGACGAAAGTTATTGGTACTGATATTTTCACGACGCAATAAACCAATTTTATGGCGAATAAGCGGGTGATGAATTTCTTGAATGGGCACGACAGAACACCTAAAAACAGATCATGGTTGTACTAGTATAATCGGTTTTGACGTAGAAATAAAAAAGCCTTCACGAATGAAGGCCAGATAATGATTTTTTATCAATCTATTGTTGAAATAATAACACTTGAATCGGTGCAGTCAGCTGCGATGAAGCCGCCCACTGAATCAGTGGATCAGGGTAAATACCTATCAGTAATACCAATAATGCAGACAATAGCACCATGATTCCGCCTGCTTTTTGTCCCCAATTTACCTCTGCATCCATATGTATAGACTCGGTCGTCGGTGTCATATACAAGGTCATAATGACACGTAAATAGTAATATAGCCCGATCCCACTTCCGACAATAATCATGGCAGCAAACACCCAATGCCCAGCTTCAACATTGGCTTTAATTAACATAAATTTACCAATAAAACCTGCTGTGAGAGGAATTCCTGCCAAAGACAGCATCATTACAGTAAGTGTCGCAGTAAGTAACGGACGGCGCCAAAATAGGCCTGTATAGGTAACCAATTGCTCAGCATCTTTTTCGCTATATGGGCTAGACATTAAAGTGACCACACCAAAGGCACCAATGGTGGTTAATATATAAGTGACCATATATACATTTAAGCTGTCTAAACTTAAATAATTTTTACTGACCAGTGCTGTTAACACATACCCAAAATGAGCAATCGAAGAGTATGCCAATAACCGCTTTAAGTTATTTTGTTTTACTGCCAACAAGTTACCCAGCACAATAGACAACACTGCAATGATTGATAATATAGTGAGAATAGATGGAATTAATACACCTGCACCCAATACATAACGAATCAATAATCCAAACGTGGCTACTTTTGCCACCGTTGCCAAAAATGTCGCCAATGGTGCGGGTGCACCTTGGTACACATCAGGTGTCCATTTATGAAATGGCGCCAATGACAATTTAAAAGCCACAGCAAATAAAATCAGTCCAATACCAAGAATAACCATTGGATTGCCTGCTTTTAGCATGCCGAGTAAAGCATCAAATCCAAGATAAAATGACAAACTACCCGTATATGCATAAATATAAGCCATACCCATTAACAGCATGGCTGATGCTGTCGCAGACAACACCAAGTATTTAATACCTGCTTCTAATGAATTCTCTCGCTCATGGGTATAAGCCACTAACCCATATACAGGTACAGACATCAACTCAAGTGAAATAAAGAACGACGCATAATGTGTACTGTTCACCATGAGCAATGCGCCCATCACCGACAACAGCATCATTAAATACAATTCTTCACGGCGGTTTTGGTAACCTTCAATATAGGCATGAGATAGCGTACAGCATGCTAAAGCAGCCACAAGAATCAACAGTTGATATAACAAACTAAAGCGATCAATCACAAACAGTCCCATCAAGTCGACAGGATTAAATGTTGTCGATACCAGATGTACAATGAGAGTCACTGCTGCCAAATTGAGTCCAATCACGCTGACAGTAGCTATCAGATGATGATGACGTTTTACTGCAATCAATAACATGACGATGACAGCGGTCAAGGCAATGATCCACACAGGCGCAAGCAACATTAGATCAGCCACATTAAATATTGAGTGATTCATCTTATTGCGCTCCTAATTGATCAAGCTGAGTGGCAGCTTGTTGAATAAAATCAGTGCCATGTTCAACAGGTAGGTAGCGTGTGGTAATCCAATGCATTGATGCATTCGATAGATCTAAAAAGCTTTGTGGGAATAAACCCAGCCATACCAAGCCAATGACACATACCATCAACAAGGTGATTTCTCGAACATTTAAATCTTTCAGTGGTTGAATCCGTGACACGTCTGTATCAGGCTGACCAAATAAAGTGCGGTGAATTAGAATCAGACCATATAAACCTGCAAAGACCAAACTTACCGCAGCAATAATGGTAAACGTTGGGTAACGTGCATATGCACCCATTAAAATTAAAAATTCACCGATAAAATTACCTAAACCAGGAATACCGACCAAGGCTGCAACAAAGAACATCAAAAAGAATGAAATATGACGAAATTGCCCACTCATCCCACCCATTAGACGTAAATCACGGGTTTGTAAGCGCTCATAGATTTGACCACACATCATAAATAGTGCAGCAGATGATAAACCGTGTGCGAGCATCATAATCATCAGTCCTTGATATGAAATCAAATGACCTGAATAAATGGCAAGTACTACAAAACCCATATGCGATATTGAGGTATATGCCAATAATCGTTTCATATCAGTTTGTTGATAAGCACACCATGCACCGTAAAAAATGCCAATGAGCCCGAAGATAATGGCAATATCTGCAAATTGTTGTGACGCTGCAGGGAAAAATGGAATGACAAAACGCAATAGACCATAAGCTGCAGTTTTAATTAAGATCCCTGCCAAATCCACTGACCCTGCGGTCGGTGCTTGTGCATGTGCATCAGGTAACCAACCATGTAAAGGGAAAATAGGAAGCTTAACGGCAAAACCAATGAACATACAGAGCATGAGCCCATAGGCAAATGGCGGTGGTATTTGTTGCGCAACATTCATTAAGAAGAAGTAATCAAAACTCACCACACCACGGCTTAGAATATAACCCCATACCACTAAACCTAAAATACCAATGAGGAGAATTAAACCGCAGACTTGAGTGTAAATGAAAAATTTTGTAGCAGCATAAACACGGGTTTTACCTCCGACCCCTTCATGCCCCCAAAGAGCAATTAAGAAGTAAATCGGTACCAACATCATTTCCCAAAAGAAGAAAAACAAAAACAGGTCAATGGCTAAAAACACACCAATTACACCACCTAAACTCCATAACAAGTTCAAGTGGAAAAAGCCCACATGTTTTTGAATTTCGCCCCATGAACAACCGACTGCAAGTAAACCCAATAGAGCGGTTAAACCCACCATCAACAAAGACAATCCATCGACTGCCAAATGAATGGTAATTCCAAGATGTTGGATCCAAGGCACTTGAAATTGCGCAGCAAAAACAGGTTGTGTCATGAGTGCATAGTGATAATCACCTTGCTGCCACAATACCAAGGTCAGTAACAGCGTGATTGCCATACCAAGTAAAGCAATCCAGCGTGGTAAATGATGATTGACTTTATCAAGCAACCAACAAAGAAAGCCTGCAATAAACGGAATCAGTATCAATGCAGGTAATATCCAATTATTTTCCATGTTATTTCCCTATATGATCTGAATTGCAATCAACACCATCAGTAGAATCACCGCTGCAAAGGCGATACTTGATGTGTACTCTCTTAACGATCCTGTTTGACGAGTACTTGCGGCATGATGACCCGATTTAACAAGCACAGGTAAAATTAACCAGACTTGATCAATTGGGTCATGACCGAGAAGCTTGGCAATCAATTGATATGGACGAACAAACAGTAATTGATATAAAGCATCAAAACCAAATGCTGCATAGAACAAGGTAATTATACGTTGCCCTAACCAAGACTGTGTCCATTTTTCAAGGGGTTGTTTGAAAACAATCCATACCATGCCTGCCACCAACACACCTATCAGTGCAATCCATACAGCCTGATGTTCTGCATGAATAATCTGTTGTTCTAAAGCCAGTGGAATGTTTAACGCAGGAATATGTGCTGTTGTAAGTAAAGTCTCAACAGGATGCTTGAGTGCTGCGCCTAATGTAGTGGACAAAGCCAGTAAAATTGCTAAAGGTAACCAATAGGTGATGCCATGTAATGCATGTGCATGAGTTTTTTCTTGTCCAAAAAACACCACCAAAATTAAGCGGAATGTGTAAATTGAAGTTAAAAAGGCACCAACCACACCCACCCAATATAACTGTTGGTATATTGGTAACTGTTGCATTAAACCTTGTGCATACACTTGACCTAAAATGGCATCTTTAGAGAAGAAGCCAACGGTAATCCATGGCATTGCAGCCAATGCACCACCGCCAATCACAAAACAGGCAAATACAAATGGAATTTTTTTGCGTAAGCCACCCATTTTAAAAATGTTCTGTTCATGATGACACGCTAAAATCACTGCACCTGATGAAAGGAATAACAAGGCTTTAAAAAATGCATGTGCCAGCATATGAAATAAGCCCGCTTGATAGGCTTCCGCACCCACAGCCATAAACATATAACCCAATTGGCTCATGGTGGAATACGCTAAAATGCGTTTGATATCTGTTTGTACCAAAGCAGCACAGCCTGCCACAATCAAAGTCACGGCACCAATAATGGCAATGCCTTGTAATACTTCAGGCGTCAACTCAAATATGCCATGCATACGGCAAATTAAATAAATCCCTGCGGTGACCATGGTTGCTGCATGGATTAATGCAGATACAGGAGTTGGCCCTGCCATCGCATCTGCAAGCCATGTTTGTAATGGAATTTGTGCTGACTTCCCTGCTGCACCAAGGAACAGCATGACACTGATCCAAAAAGCGGTTTCATGTGGAACATAAGCCAACACCTGTTGGGCATGCGCTAAAATGGTTGCAATATTTAGTGTGCCAAACTGCTGATACAGTAAAAATAATGCGATCAGTAAGAAAACATCACCTACACGGGTCACAGTAAATGCTTTTATGGCAGCAAAGCCATTGGCTGGATTATGATAATAAAAACCAATCAATAAATAAGAGCATAAACCAACACCTTCCCACCCTAAAAATAAAAGTGCTAAGTTGTCAGCCAAAACCAGCACCAACATGCTTGCAACGAATAAATTAAAGTAAGAGAAAAACCGTGCATAGCCTGCTTCACCGCGCATATACCATGAAGCAAACACATGAATTAAAAAGCCAACACCCGTAATCATGCCCATCATCAGCAAAGATAAACCATCTAAATGAAAACTGATGCTTGGCGCCAAGCCTGCAACACTAAACCATGTCCATAGATGTTGGGTAAAATCAATTTGACCTTGATTAACAAAGTTCACACCGACCCATATAGTGGTCAGAAAGGATAAACCAATTGCACCTACGCCAACCCAAGCCGATAGGTTTTCAGAAAAACGTTCGCGTCCAATCACCAAAATAATAAAACCGAGTAATGGAAATAAGACGGTTAAAAATAGAGAACTCATCCGTGCATCTCCTTGGCCGCATCAATATCTAAATGGTGGAAACGGCGATAGAACTGCAGTACCAATGCCAAACCAATACATGCTTCCGCTGCAGCTAAGGTCAACACCAAAATGAACATGATTTGCCCATCGGCTTGACCCCATGCACTGCCTGCCACCACAAATGCCAATGCGGCTGCATTCATCATGATTTCTAAACTCATTAGAATGAAGAGAAAGTTACGGCGAACCATCACACCATATAAACCCAGTGCAAATAATATACTGGCAACAATTAAGCCATGATCGAGTGGAATATTACCCATGATCCACCTCACTGTCGTTGTTTCGCTTTCCTAAGTGAAATGCTGCAACCAATGCTGCCAATAAAATCATGGCAGCAACTTCAACCAATAAAACATATTGGGTAAAAAGCAATTGACCGACTGCTTTTGGCCCCACCATCTGATGACCTAAAAACAAATCATCTGCCGTATGATTACGTGCTAGCATCCACACCAACACCAGTCCCAATAACACGCTTAAACCAGCTGGAATAGCCCATGTTTCTGAACTGAGCCATTTTTTTTCTTGCGCGGCTGTATGCTGTCCTAGATTCAGCATCATGACCACAAATACAAACAACACCATGATGGCACCTGCATAGACAATGACTTCTAATGCTGCTGCAAAGGGCGCACCTGAAATCATAAAGATGCCTGCAACTGCCAATAAAGACACGATTAATGACAGCAATGCATGCACAGGATTGGTGTTCGTGACCACACGAATTGTCGAGATAATTGCTACCAAAGCAATTAAGTAAAAAGGCCAGCTCATGGTAATAGACTCCGTACATCGACAGGCTGGCTTTCATTTTCAGCTTGTCCTTTGCCTTTACCTTGAATTGCCATGCCTGTCATGCGATAGAAGTTATAGTCTGGGTATTTGCCTGGACCTGAAATCAGTAAATGTTCTTTTTCGTAGACCAAATTTTGACGTACATATTCGCCCATTTCAAAATCAGGGGTCAGCTGAATGGCGGTGGTCGGACATGCTTCTTCGCACATGCCACAAAAAATACAACGTGAGAAATTAATTCTAAAAAATTCAGGATACCAACGTCCGTCTTCTTTTTCTGCTTTTTGTAGTGAAATACATCCTACAGGACATGCCACTGCGCATAAGTTACATGCCACACAGCGCTCTTCACCATCAGGATCACGTGTTAATACAATCCGCCCACGGTAACGTGGTGGTGCAATTTGTTCAGCTGGCACTTCAGGGTATAAAATGGTATCGCGCTTACGTGTTGCATGGCTAAATACCATAAATAATGAACGGATAATTGACCCGACGCCTGTTAATATTTTCATCATGATGCTGCTCTCCCTGCAACTATGCTGAATGCTTCAGTAAAATGACTGCTCCAGTAACCAACACATTCACCAATGCCAATGGCAAACAGACTTTCCAGCCAAAATTCATCACCTGATCATATCTTGGTCGCATTAATGATCCGCGTGCCAAAACAAACATCATGACAAAAAAAGCTGTTTTTAATACAAACCAAAAGGCAGCTGGAATAAAAGGAATATCAAGATTAAATGGAGCCAACCACCCCCCAAAAAACAAGGTCACAATGAGGGCTGAAATCACAATGACATTGACATATTCCGCCACAAAGAACATACCCCATTTCATACCGCCATATTCGACATGGTAACCTTCAGATAATTCTTGCTCAGCTTCTGGTTGGTCAAATGGATGACGATGTGTCACTGCCACACCTGCCACCACAAACACCATAAAACCAATAAATTGCGGTACGATATTCCATAAATCACGCTGTGATTCGACAATATCACGCAAGCTAAATGAACCAGCAATGGCCACCACCCCCATCAGCGATATTCCTAAAAACACTTCATATGAAATGGTTTGTGCTGATGAGCGCAGTGCGCCTAAAAGTGCGTATTTATTATTTGATGCCCAACCACCAAGCAAGACCGCATAGACTGCAATGCCTGCCATGGCCATAAAAAACAGTAAGCCAATATTTAAGTCAGCTGCCCCTAAATATGGGCTCACAGGAATGACCATAAAGGATAAAACTGCAGTTGCCATGGCCACGGCTGGTGCCATTCTAAAAGCCAATTTATCTGCAAATTTTGGGGTCCAATCTTCTTTAAACATGATTTTAAGCATGTCAGCAACAATTTGTAGCGAACCATTTGGCCCTACACGGTTCGGACCATAACGGTCTTGCCAAAGTGCAAGTAAACGGCGCTCAACAAAAGACAATAATGCCGCACACAAGACCACAATTAATAAAATCATCACGGCTTGTAATACGCTGTAAGCGACAGGCCAATCTGTCGCCCATGCGGGTAAAAGGCGAAGTTCATTCATGCTGCGCCCCCAATTAAAATATCAATCGGTTCTAGAAAAGAAACCGTTGGTGCTAAGCCAATTGGATAGCCCAAATGCCCTTCAGGCACATAATCCAACACACTCACTTTGAGATAAATCTCATGTTTTTGTGAGCGAATTTTAATTTCTTGCCCATCACGAATATTTAGTCGTGAAGCATCTTGCTGACTCATGGTTAATACTGGCTCAGGCAAACGCGATTGCATGGCTGGTGTATGAATTGTAAATTCACCTGAAGCAAAAATATGATGCATTGGAAATAAGCGGAAACGTTGTGCTGTGGTGTGCTCTGCTGCTGGTGCAACATATTGACGTGCAGCTCGTTT
This sequence comes from Acinetobacter apis, assembly GCF_900197575.1. Classification (GTDB taxonomy): domain Bacteria; phylum Pseudomonadota; class Gammaproteobacteria; order Pseudomonadales; family Moraxellaceae; genus Acinetobacter; species Acinetobacter apis. The sequence goes on from NZ_FZLN01000001.1 coordinate 1,259,890, forward strand.
CGGTAAGCGATCAAATAAACGAATACCTGAGTCACCACCTTTTAAATGTCCGCCCACTTCATCTTGATATTTATTCCAAGACTGCGGAGAATTCCAACCGGGTGCCCATGCAAATGGAACCAATGATGCTGCATTTTGACTTCCTACAAAGCCTTCCATTGAAAAGGTCAATGCTGAATCTAAATCGCTTGGCTGCTTAGGCTCATGTACCGAAAGTGCTGAACGCATTGCGGTACGTCCTGAATAACGACGTGGCTCACGGGCAATTTTTAAGCCATGAACACGATAACCTGCATCAGGAGCAACATCTTGAATAGCGTTCAATACAGGAATGTTTTTTACTGTATAGTCAATCACATCATCAAGAACACGCCATTCAATCGGACGTTTTTGAATACCCGTAGCAATCGCATGTAACCAACGCCATGATTCTTTAATCGCATCTTCAGGGCGATAATAGCTTGAGTCATAAACTTGATAATAACGTTGCGCTCGCCCTTCTTGGCTCACCACTGTGCCATCACCCTCTGCAAAACTTGCCGCTGAAAGCACCACATCTGCTTGTTTTACAGTTTCTGTTTCACTATGGTCTAAGACAATGACATCTTTGGCTTTTGCTAATACTTGATCAATCAGTGCTTTAGGTAACCTGCGGTATAAATCATTTTCAACAATTACCAATGCATCATAGTCTTCATGAAAGGCATCTTCTAAGCTCAAGCCACCAAGCAATGTCACACCCATTGAATTGACTTCAGGTAAAACCAAACTCAAACCCGCTTTATTTGGTAAAGCTTGTGCAATTTGTGCTGCCGCTTCAATTAGTGATGCATCTTGTAGGCTCGTTCCTGAAATAATCAGTGGTTTATTGGCTGTTTTTAACACGTGTGCAATTTGCTCAGCAAACGCAAGCGTTTCAGCATCTAAACCACGGCTTTGACGACCTTCAATCGCATTTGCAATGGCAAAACCAAGTAAAGCAATATCATGAGCAGATGCCACGACTTCACCTGTTGCTACATCTGTTAAACGAGTATGTGTTGCAGCTGCAATATAAATGGGTGATTTTTCATCTTGCCCAATACGAAGCACAGGCTCGGCCAACCATTCTGGTGTACGTGCTTTCGCAGCCATCGCTTTGGCTTTGTTTTTTGCCGCTTGACGGACAGCCAACGCCATACGTGGTGCAGTTTGCGTTAAGTCTTCACCTAAAATGAGTACCGCATCATGTGCCTCAATATCACGTAAGCTTGGTGTGTAAATGCCTTCGGTTTGAAAAATCGAAGCGACAAGCTCAACCATTTTTTGCTCATGCTTGGCCATACCTGTTGAATAGCGCATGCTACCCACCCAAGACTTTAAAGCGACATTGGATTCAATACTTGCACGTGGTGAACCAATGCCTAAAATTTTACGACCATTAAGTTTATCAATCACTGCATCTAAAGCTTGGTCTACTGAAACCATAGTCACTTGTGAAGTGGTGCGAAATTGAGGCTGACGCGGACGATCCTCACGATTCACATAGCCTGCACCAAAGCGCCCTTTATCACATAAAAAGTACTGGTTTACATCGCCATTAAAACGGTTTTCTATACGGCGTAATTCACCATAGCGTTCACCTGGGGAAATATTACAACCTGATGCACAGCCGTGGCAGATGCTTGGGGCATATTGCATATCCCATTTACGGTTATAGCGCTCGGAATGGGTTTTGTCGGTAAATACCCCTGTTGGGCAAATTTCAGTTAAATTGCCTGAAAATTCACTCTCTAAGGCACCCGATTCAGGACGTCCAAAGTACACACGCGATGCATTGCCATACACCCCTAAATCAGTACCACCAGCATAATCTTTGTAATAACGGACACAGCGATAACAGGCAATACAACGATTCATTTCATGGGCAATAAATGAACCGAGTTCTTGGTTATGATGGGTACGTTTGGTAAAGCGATAGCGTCTGCGATCATGCCCTGTCATCACCGTCATATCTTGTAAATGACAATGTCCACCTTCTTCACAGACTGGGCAGTCATGCGGATGGTTGGTCATTAAAAATTCAACCACTGATGCACGAAATTCTTTCGCTTCATCATCTTCAATAGAAATATAGGTATCGTTTGATGCAGGGGTCATACATGACATCACCAAACGACCACGTTTATCATCGGCATTGGCATATTGTTTTACCGCACATTGACGGCAAGACCCAACTGAACCGAGTGAAGGATGCCAGCAAAAATAAGGGATATCTATGCCGAGCGATAAACAGGCCTGTAATAGATTTTCTGAGCCATTGACGTCGTATTCTTTGCCATCGACATGTATAGTCGCCATTGTCGAACTCCTTAAGCTTGTTCTGCGTACGTTGGAGCTAAAGCAGGTTGTTGAATCTTTGCTTCAAACTCATGTCGCCAATATTTTAATGCGCTCTGTAACGGCTCCATTGCACCGGGTGCATGCGCACAGAACGTTTTACCAATCCATAGTTTTTTCGTTAGCTCTTGCAAATGTTGGATATCTTCCATTTTGCCTTGGCCATTTTCAATGGCACGTAATGCTTTTACACTCCACGGCAAACCATCACGGCACGGTGTACAAAAGCCGCATGATTCTCTGGCAAAAAACTCTTCTAAATTACGAGTTGCAGCCACCATGCATTGCTGTTCATCAAATACCATCAGTAAACACGTTCCCAAACGTGAACCTGCTTTCATAATACTGTCTGAATCCATGGGTAAATCTAAGTGGTCTGGGGTCAGAAAATCAGTCGATGCCCCACCTGGTAACCATGCTTTTAAGGTCAAACCGTCTTGCATACCGCCTGCATGGTCTTCAATCACTTCACGTGCTGTAGTACCAAATGGCAGTTCCCATAGTCCAGGAAATTTCACTTTACCTGATGCACCATAAATTTTTGTGCCTGGGTCTTTTGATTTGTCTTTTGATAAACCGATATACCACTCAGCACCACGAATTAAAATTGCAGGCAAGTTATTATAAGTTTCAACATTATTGACAATCGTTGGACGACCCCAAGCGCCTGCCACCTGTGGGAAAGGCGGTTTAGTACGGGGGTTGGCACGGCGGCCTTCTAATGAGTTAATCAGTGCGGTTTCTTCACCACAAATATAACGTCCAGCCCCAGTATGCACATGTAACTCAAAACCCCAACCAGACTGTAAAATGTTGTCACCTAAATAACCACATTCATGTAATTGGGCAATCGCATCATTTAAATATTTTGCCGCTTCAATATATTCGCCACGAATAAAAATATAACCATGTGTGGCTTCTAAGGTATATGCAGCAATCAGCATGCCTTCAATCAGTTGATGCGGTAAACGCTCCATCAATAAACGGTCTTTAAACGTGCCCGGTTCCATTTCATCAGCATTACAAATTAAATAGCGTGGACCACTAAAATCATTCGGTGCCATTAAAGACCATTTAATTCCAGCAGGAAACCCTGCACCACCACGACCTTTGACTGTGGCCGCTTTAATCACATCAAGCACTTCGGCAGGTTTCATGGTTAATGCTTTTTTAAAACCAGCATAACCCTCTAAACGTTCATAATCAGCCAATGAATGAACATGGTCTTGCTGGCTCAAACGCCAAGTCAGTGGATGGGTTTCTGGATTACCATCGCCATAAACAGGTTTCGGTTCAGTATTCATTTGTACTTCTCCAATAGCGTTTGAATGGACGATACGCCCACTAAACCATGCGTATCCTCATCAATCATTAAGGTTGGCCCTTGGTCACAATTGCCTAAACAGCACAGCGGCAATAAGGTAAAGCGTCCATCACTTGTGGTTTGACCAAGTTGAATGCCCAACTCTTTTTGAAATGCAGCAGATAAGGTTTCTGCTCCCATTAAAAAGCATGCAATAGAGTCACACAATAAAATGACATGTCGTCCAACAGGCTGACGGTAAATACGGTTATAAAATGTCGCCACACCCTCCAAATCAGCCGCACTAATATTGAGTAGTTGTGCAATTGCATACATCTGACGATCATTCACCCAACCAAAACGGCGTTGAACACACTTTAAAGCATCTAATGATGCTGCACGTGGATAAGGATAATGGCTGACATGATGTTCAATTTCATGAATCTCATCTGCTGTTAATACACCTGCAACATCTACACGTGGTTTGCGATCAGTTAAAATCATCATTGCTCGTTCTCCTTAACGATCCACATCTGCCATGACGACATCAATCGTTGCCAAATAAATGATCAAGTCTGAAACCAAACTGCCATTAATGACGGACGGTATTTGCTGTAAATGGGTAAATGTTGGTGTACGAATCCGTGTACGGTAACTCATGGTGGCTTTATCAGAGGTTAAATAATAGTTGCTTGCACCTTTGACCACTTCTGCCATCACAGAGGCTTCACCTGCCGGCATGACAGGTCCCCATGACACACTTAAAAAATGGGTAATTAAGGTTTCAATGTCTTTTAAGGTTTTGTCTTTTGGTGGTGGTACTGCCAATGGGTGATCGGCTTTATAAGCACCTGATGGCATATTGTCCAAACATTGCTGTACAATTTTTAATGATTCACGAATTTCATGAAAATGTACCATCACACGGGCATACGCATCGCCTTCGTATTCAAGCGGCACATCAAAATCATAATTTTCATAACCACTATATGGACGATATTTCCGCACATCAAAATCAATTCCTGTGGCACGTAACCCTGTGCCTGTGATGCCCCAAGCTAAAGCAGACTTCGCATTGTATTGTGCAACATGTCGAGTACGGCCAATAAACACCGAGTTTTTCAGCGCAGCTTTATAATATTCATCAAGACGCTTTGGTAACCAACTTAGAATTTCACGAATTAACTTTTGCCAATTATTGGGTAAGTCATGTGCTGTTCCCCCAATACGGAACCATGCAGGGTGCATACGAAAACCCGTAATGGCTTCAATCGCATCATAAATTTTTTGGCGGTCAGCAAACATATAAAATACAGGTGTCATACCGCCTGCATCTTGAATGGCTGTTCCGATATAAAGTAGATGATTATTAATGCGAAATAATTCTGACATCATCACGCGGATGCATTGCGCACGGTCAGGTACAGTAATGCCTGCCAATTGTTCAACACCCATCACATAGGGCATATTTTGTGCACAGCCACCTAAATAATCCACACGGTCGGTATATGGAATAAATGAGTGCCATGTTTGACGCTCAGCCATTTTTTCCACACCACGGTGGTGGTAGCCAATATCAGGGACGCAATCTTTAATTTCTTCGCCATCTAACTGTAAAATGACACGAAATGCACCATGTGCTGATGGATGGTTCGGACCTAAGTTTAAAAACATAAAGTCTTCGTCATCATTGCCACGGCTCAAGCCCCAATCTTCTGGCACGAAGCGCAAATGCTCTTGCTCAAAATCTTGTTTGGCTTGGTTTTGCATATATGGCGTATATTCTGTTGCACGTGCAGAATACTCTTTACGTAATGGATGACCTTCCCAATACGTTGGCAATAAAATACGACGTAACATCGGATGCCCATCAAAATGGACGCCAAACATGTCATACACTTCACGCTCATACCAATTGGCATTCGGCCAAATGTTGGTGGCAGTCGGCACATTTAAATCGTGCTCAGAGAGTGCCACTTTAATACGAATATCTGCATTTCGCTCTAACGACAGTAAATGATAAAACACTGTAAAATCAGAGGCAGGCAAATCATATCGATGCTGACGCAGACGCTCATCCACGGCTGATAAATCAAACAACATGACATATGGTCGTGCGACAGTGCGCAAAAACATCAAAACGGTATGGAGCTGATGACGCTCAACCCATATAGTTGGGAAGTTTTCAAAGGTCGCTTGAAGTTTAAATTGGCCCGCAAATTTTTGGGTTAATTCATCAACAATTGCAAATGCTGGACGTAAGTCGCTTGGACTTAATTCATCTGGCGTCGCAAAATCCATTTCAGCCATCTTTGGCTTCCTTTTATAAGTTTTATCGTCTCAATCCCTAACAGCAAAAGCACTGATCCTATGCGTTCACCGACATGTTAAGAATTATTCAATCTCATCCATTGAGCGTAAATTGGTCACAGCAATACGCTGCTCATTTTTACGGTCTCGCTCTGGTGTCATTTTTGGTTTATAAATTGGTTTTAAATCATCTCCCATGACCGCAGACAATGGACGACGTTCAAGCTGAATTTGATCTTGTAATAACATCAAAGCTTGCATTAACGCTTCAGGACGAGGTGGACAACCTGGGACATATACATCCACTGGAATGATTTTATCTACCCCTTGTACCACAGAATAAATGTCATACATGCCGCCCGAATTGGCACAGGCTCCCATAGAGATGACCCATTTAGGCTCTAACATTTGCTCATATAAACGCTGAATGACAGGTGCCATTTTAATAAAACATGTCCCTGCAACAATCATTAAATCCGCTTGACGGGGCGATGCACGAATGACTTCTGCACCAAAACGTGATAAGTCATGTACACCTGTTAATGTAGTGGCATATTCGACATAACAACATGATGTCCCAAAGTTAAATGGCCAAACTGAGTTTTTGCGTCCCCAGTTCACCACATGATGCATCACGTCTTCTAAGCGGGTCATAAAGATGTTTTTATTGACTTCTTCTTGAAGCGGATCACTTACCGTTTGCCGATCTTGTAGCGGATATTCATCCGCATTTGGATTGGCACGGGTTAATGTGTATTTCATCCCGTTGACTCCTTGTCAGTGTAACTTTTATTTTTTTACTCTAGATTGGGCAGGAATACGCCCAGTTGCATCACGCACTAACTCATCCACTGAATTAAAACGTGTAATTTCTGCCAAATCCATATTTAGCGATGCTGCATTTTGGGTTTTGACTCGAGAACGATCGGCAGGTGCCCATGTTAGTGCCCCTGTTGATAAGGCATAAACAAGACCAATCAAAAGATCGACAACAAAAATGGTAACCGTGACAAATCCGAACCAACCGACTTCACGCACAGAACTTGCCCATGCATATAAATACAGTGCTTCTAAATCGAAAATAACAAAGAAAATTGCGACAAGATAAAATTTGGCAGATAAACGCATACGCGCACTACCGACACCGACAATCCCAGATTCAAACTGTTCTTGCTTTGCACGCCCCCATGACTTACCACCCAAAAGCGTGGGTACTGTAAGCATAAAAACACACAAAAATGTCACTCCAATCACAAAGGCAATCGTTGCCCATTCATACGATGTGACGGCACTCATGCGGGGATTCCTTCCTAGCTGGCCTATAGAATATTGAATACATTTGTTGAAAAACAAAATGAACCAATCGTTTTATTTTACTCACTTATTTAGGCACTGACTAGCTGATAAATCTAGTTCAAATTTTTAAGATGATGAAAATATAAGCTCAAAAGCAGGCTAAGACTAAGGTATATATACTTATTGATGAATACTATTAATTCATCCATAAAGCGTTTTTTTTTCAATGCGAATCCATTTTATAAATAGATCTGAATAATGTGCAAATACGGCCACATTGGGTATTAAGAATCATGCTCATTCAGGAACATGATAGGACGATAATTTATTCTTAATTTTGAAGTTTTTTAACGCATGCACTCAAAATTTAGCAATTCTTGTACAGAGCAAATTTAAAAAGCAGCATAAGCTGAAAATAGAAGTAAATCATAGTATGAGGAGAACATCATGAATCTTCAATTCACCCACAAACCGAACTATTTTTTAGGGGCGCAATTGGTTGTACGTCATTTGCAAAACACCTTACAAAAAGAAAAACGAGATCATGTCATTTTTTCGATTGATGACTTTAAACAGTTATTCCAAGGCGACAATGCATCAGCGACCATCGATTTAGACAGCATTTTGCATATTGCAAAACAATATAAAGTAGAAACGCTCTCTGGGGATACAGCGCTCATTCAGTCATATCATATCGATGGTGAAAAACATAACGTGAACTTCACCATCAATACCTCTGCAGTTGATGCTTTAAATGAAGGTAAATCATTTATTACCCCTGATGCCTCATCATATGAATAATAAAAAAGGGCGATCATCGCCCTTTTTTAATCTGCTTGTTTCATCACTTGTCGCTGTAATTTTTTCTTTGCAGGCCACTTCATTGTAAAACGCGCACCGCCTAATGTTGGGCTTTGATCAACTTCTATTGTACCGCCAAACCAAAATACAATTCGGCTCACAATCGACAACCCTAAGCCATATCCACCTGATGCACGGGTTCGGCTGTCATCTAATCGGGCAAAAGCTTCAAAGACACGCGCTCGGTCTTCTTCTGGAATGCCTGGCCCATCATCTTCAACACACACATAAGCCAAACCATCTTCTTGAACACCACCGCTCATCAGTACACGCTCATCACAATAACGGACCGCATTACCTACCAAGTTTTGCACAACGCGGTGTAAATAACGACGTTCTGCATCTGCAATTGCATGTTCAGCTGATGCATCAAACAAAATTTGTTTTTGTGTTTTTAATGCATTGGTTTCTACTACAACTTGCTCAAGCACATCATGAATATCAATTGCTTCTATATCCAATGAAGGCATACCCTGCTCAAGCTTGGCATAAGTCATGATTTCATCAATTAACGTATTTAATGCTTCAATATCTTTATCAATCATTTCAACTTGGCTAAGTCGGAACTCATAATCATCTTCTTCTGCCATCATTTCCATGGCAAAACGAACACGAGCCACAGGTGTTCTTAACTCATGTGATACTGCACGCATTAATTCACGCTGTGCTTCAATCAAACGCTGAATATGTGTGGCCATCTCATTATAACTTGATGACAAATTGGCCATTTCATCACTGCCTTCTACAGGCAATCGGGTACTTAAATCGCCCGTTCTAATCTTATTTAAGGCTTTAATTGCTTGTCTAGTTTTACGCTGTAACGGCAAAATCAAACCATAGACGCCCAAACTCAAGAGGAACAAACTTAATAAGGTAATGCCTGCTGCCAACTGTACTGGCATCCAATTAAATAAAGGAACTGGACCAATGGTTAAGACTTCTGATGGGTTGTTCGGTACAGGAGATACAATGGAAATGGTGGTTCCACGCATGGTCGCACTATCGCGATACAACAAAATACTTTGATCTTGGCGTAAGCGACCAATTTGTTCAGAATCGAGCCCTAAACCTAAAATTGATTTAATTTCAACAGAATAAGAAAAATGTTGGCGAATTTTAGCCAAATATTCTTTTTCCTGCCCTGGATAATAAATAAGATAATCTAAGATAAAAATAGGCAACGCCTTCATTTGGCGCTCACCAATTTTATTTACATTGATAAACAGATAATGCTTAGAATCGTTTTTTAATCCAATATAAATATTGGCAACAATGTTTTGCGCATCATAACGAACCACAGCTTGTTGATGGTCAATGCGTTTTTGCTCGGAATGAGAAAGATCAACTTTTGATCTTTCCACCAAATAAATCGGTAACTCTAACAGATCAGATGCATCTGAGATCCAATCTGTTCTTTGTTGATCAGTTGCTTGACGGTCAACGCCTTGCGCAATCACATAAGAAATGCCATCGGTTAATGATTCACGATATTCCTGCGCTCTTTGATAGTTGATAATCTGTACAAGTACATAACCAAACAATGCAACGAATGCAACTAAAATCACAACACCGGCATAAATACGCAGGAATATACTGTGTTTAAACACGAACTTTCTTTCCTTTTAAGATTGAGACAGCAACCTTACGTGCATTTATATTCCATTGGTTTCTTTAACGAACAAGTAACCTTTACTGCGCACGGTTTTAATACGTTTTGGATTTTCTGGGTCATCACCAATTTTTGGACGAATTCTTGAAATACGCACATCAATTGAACGGTCTTGCCCGTCATATTCAATACCACGTAAACGCTCAAAAATGTCTTCACGCGATAAAATGCGACCTGCATTTGATGCAAGTAACCACAGAAGGTCATATTCAGCACTGGTAAAGTCAACAAGCTCGCCATTTAATGTCACTGAACGACCACCGTTGTCAATCACTAGGTCATCAAACTCAATGCGCTGTGAACCTTCTTCTTCAACAGTTTTGTCTGTACGACGCAATAACGCGCGGATACGTGCCAATAACACACGTGGTTGTACAGGCTTCGCAACATAATCGTCTGCACCCATTTCTAGGCCAAGCACTTGATCCATGTCTTCTGTACGTGCAGTCAGCATTAAAATAGGATGATGGTAGTGTGCGCGAACTTCACGGCAAACGGTTAAGCCATCTGCACCTGGCAGCATGACATCAAGTACAACCATATCTGGTTGCTCAGCAATAATGCGTCGAATTGCGCGGTTGCCATCTGGCTCCACAGCCACTTCTAAGCCATTACGAATTAAGTATTCTTGTGTTAAGCGAGCAAGACGCTCGTCATCTTCAACAATTAAAATCTTTGGTAATTTTTCTTCTTGACTCATGGTTATCCCCTGTCAACGCTCTATCTTCTTAGGTACTGATTTTCAAACAGATACGCTAGTGTATAAGGAGCAATATACACATGTTTACATTGTAAACAAGATCATCTTCACCAAACTGATACATGAGACTCATAGTTTGTAATATTACATAAAGTATTGTTTTTAATAAAAATATATAGAAAAAAGTTAAAAAAAAGGCCAAAAAAATAAAAAAAACCGTACAAATATACACGCATAGTTTGTCGATTTAACCATCAAATCCATTTTTTAATTCGGCAATAAAAAAGACCAACTCGCAGATGAGTTGGTCTTTTATCGGTCTTTTTATCGGAATGTCGAATTACTTTTTCTTTTTCGGTCCAAGTAACATACCCATTTGGCGACCTTCCATTTTTGGTGCTTGTTCTACTACACCTAAGTCGACCACATCTGCTTCAACTTTTTGTAATTGTGCAAGACCCAATTCTTGATGCGCCATTTCACGGCCACGGAAACGTAAAGTGATTTTCACTTTGTTACCATCTTCTAAGAATTTTGTGATCGCACGGAGTTTGACATTGTAGTCGCCAACATCTGTTCCTGGACGCAATTTAATTTCTTTTACCTGCACCTGATGCTGTTTTTTCTTCGCATCTTTTTGCTTTTGCTTCAGGTCAAACAAATGTTTGTTGTAATCCATGACTTTACAAACAGGGGGTTCAGCATTCGCCACAATTTCGACTAAATCAAGTTCGTCTTGTTCAGCAGTACGGATAGCTTCAGCTAAAGACACCACGCCTTTTTGCTCGCCATCTGCACCAATTAAACGAACTTCTTTTGCCTGAATTTCATCATTAATTGCAGGTCGATTGCTTTTAGTACCTTGTTGGTTACGATCAGACTGTTTAATCTTTATTACTCCACAATATGCCGGCCACGTTCGGCAACGGCTGTTTTCACTAAATCAATGAAGGCATCAATTGACATAGTACCCAAATTTTTTCCTGAGCGTGTACGAACATTTACTGTACCTTCTTCAACCTCTCGGTCGCCAAGAACCAGCAAATATGGAATTCGTTCTAAAGTACGCTCGCGAATCTTAAAGCCGATTTTCTCATTTCTCAAGTCAGAAATAGCACGAAGACCGTTTTCTTTAAGTTTTGTTACAACATGCTCACATGCATCTGCCTGCACATCTGTAATATTCATAACACAGATTTGTGTTGGTGCAAGCCATGGTGGCATAAATCCTGCGTAATGTTCAATCAGTATACCAATAAAACGTTCAAAACTGCCAAGAATTGCGCGGTGCAACATGACAGGTTGATCACGTTCATTGTCTTCTGTGACATATGACGCATCAAGACGTTCTGGTAAATTGAAATCACACTGTATTGTACCACATTGCCAAATTCGGCCTAAACAGTCCTTGAGTGAAAATTCAATTTTAGGACCATAAAATGCACCTTCACCCGGCAACAGTTCCCATTCAAGACCAGCTTCATCTAATGCATCAGCCAAAGATTTCTCTGCCATATCCCACAAACTGTCATCACCGACACGCTTTTCAGGACGTGTTGATAATTTCATTTGAACTTCTTCAAAACCGAAATCTTTATAGACATCCAAAGTTAACTGGATAAACTCAGCCACTTCCTGACCAATCTGATCACGCGTACAGAAGATATGCCCATCATCTTGTGTAAAGCCACGCACACGCATGATGCCATGCAATGAACCTGATGGCTCGTTACGATGACATGAGCCAAACTCTGCCATACGAATTGGCAATTCACGGTATGATTTTAAACCTTGGTTAAAGATTTGCACGTGACACGGGCAGTTCATTGGTTTAATGGCATAATTGCGACTTTCAGAGTGTGTGGTAAACATGTTTTCTGCATAGTTTGCCGCATGCCCTGACTTTTCCCACAAGACAAAGTCAACAATTTGTGGGGTACGCACCTCTTGATATTTATGGTCTGATTGTACCTTACGCATATATTGCTCAAGCGTTTGATAAATGGTCCAACCATTTGGATGCCAAAACACCATGCCTGGTGCTTCTTCTTGCATATGAAATAAATCAAGCGCTTTACCAATTTTACGGTGATCGCGCTTTTCAGCTTCTTCAATACGTTTTACATAAGCAGCAAGCTGTTTCTTATCTGCCCATGCTGTGCCATAAATACGTTGTAATTGCTCATTTTTAGCATCACCACGCCAATATGCACCTGAAATTTTAGTCAGTTTAAATGATTTTAAAAACTTAGTATTTGGTACATGTGGACCACGACACATGTCGACATATTCTTGATGATAATATAAGCCCATTTGTGTTTCTTCAGGCATATCATCAATCAAACGCAGCTTGTATTCTTCGCCGCGCGCAGCAAACACATCAATGACTTCTGCACGTGGTGTCATTTTTTTAATAACATCATAATCTTGTGCAATCAATGATTTCATACGCTCTTCAATAGCTGCCATATCCTCTAAGGTAAATGGACGTGCAGTTTGAATATCGTAATAAAAGCCTTCCTCGATCACAGGACCAATGACCATTTTTGCTTCAGGAAACAATTGTTTCACAGCATGACCCACCAAGTGAGCGCATGAATGGCGAATAATCTCTAACCCTTCTTCATCTTTTGGGGTGAGAATTTGTAAATCAGCATCGGTGGTAATAAGGTCTGATGCATCAACAAGCTGGCCATTCACACGACCTGCCACTGTGTTTTTTGCAAGCCCAGGCCCAATACTTAATGCAACATCCATCACTGAGACGGCTTGATCAAATTCTTTTTTATCGCCATTTGGTAAAGTAATAATTGGCATAACAAAAATCCTTAAGGAGTGATGCCCCGTACAAAGGAGCATATCACCGCGAGATTATGATCGAGGAAAACCTCAAAATATAAAAACGGTGGTTAAAAAAATTAAAGACCATCATGTATACATACGAGGATGCATGACAATCTTGTGTGATGATGGGCAAACTACCCTTTTGATTTACCTTGATCAGAAAGTAAAGCAACTTGTTGAATATAATTTAACACCTTTTGACGCTCTTCGTTTAGCTCATCTGGTGTAGCTTCTAAATTTTTAGCACGATGATAACGCAACACATGCTGACGAAGCGTGTGCTTTTCTGTGGCGTTATAACCTTTACTAAATTCATGAATGGCTGCATCGCCTTGTTCTAAAATACGGTCAACCCAACGTGACAATTGCGCTTGCTTTTTAATGCCTTGTTGCGGGGTTAAGTAAGAAAGAATAATCGACTCATCTTCATTACGTAATAGTTTACCTACACGTAAAAATTGACGGCGACGTGCTTCAAATGATGTGATTTCTTTTACATCAAGTAATGCATCAATCAAGCGTTCATCTACAGGAAGCTTTTGAATTTGTTTAATGGACAATTCAGACAATTGCTCACCTAAAGCGGCCATACGTTGCACTGCACGTTTTTGCTCGCTTTTACTTGCGCGTCCTTCTAATGAATCAAAGTCTTCACTCGTATAGTTTTTTTGCGGTCGACGTGCCACGTTTACTCTGCCTCGTAAAATTTTGCTGCAAAGAGGGCTTTTACTTCTGCTAAAGCAAGCTCCTCATCTGGACCGTTAACAATCAAACGTAATGTGGTGCCAATACCTGCACCAAGCATGAGTAGCGCCATGATATTTTTTGCATCAATCAAATGATCGCCACGCCCAATTTGAATGGTGGAACGAAATTTGGTTGTTACCTCAATCAGTTTACCTGATGCGCGTGCATGTAAACCCAGCTTATTAATTACATCTACCGTTGTGTCAATCATGACCAGTGCTTCATTTCTCTATGTAAAATTTGAATAGACCAGTCTTTAGCTAAAGCACTTTTTAATCTATCCACCATATATACTGAACGATGTTGGCCACCTGTACAACCTATAGACACAGTTAAATAATGACGATGTCCTTTTGAGAATGCAGGTAACCACTTTTGTAAAAAATGATAAATATCTTGATACATTTCATTCACTTGATCATTTTCAGCCAAGAATTCTTGTACAGGTGCATCTAAACCTGACAATTTTCTTAAATTCAAATCCCAATGTGGATTGGGCAAGTGGCGAATATCAAATACATAGTCAGCATCTAATGGAATTCCATGCTTATAGCCAAATGACTGTAAAATGAGAATTAAATTATCTGACTGACCCAATTTTGATAAAAGCGTATGCTTTAAATCATGAACGCTTTTATCGGTGGTATCAATATTTACAGTTGATCTAAACTGAACTGGCAATAATAAACTTTTTTCTTGTTGAATGCATTCATTTAAGCTTTGATAACGGTTACTAAGCGGATGTGGTCGTCTCGACGCACTAAATCTCGCAATCAATTGCTCATCTTTTGTACTTAAATAAATAATATCAACCGAACCATGCTGCTTCATTTGTTCAAACACAGCATCAAAGTCTTGTAAGTCAGCTTGGGTGCTTCGAACATCTACCCCAAGCGCCAATTGTTCTAAATTATTTTCATGGTCGAGCTTAGCGACAATTTCAGGTAACAATGCAAGCGGAAGATTATCTATACAATAATATCCTAAATCTTCTAACACCTGTAAAGCAGATGATTTTCCTGATCCTGATTGGCCTGTCACAATCAAAATTCGCTTCATGGCATGGTCCTTTAATACACGGTGTATTTAAGTTGCTATAAATTTGACTTTTAAATTATCAATTAAACGCGTTTCACCAAGCTTTGCTGCAACAAATAAAACCACATCTTGATCAAACTGCGTCAGGTGTTCTAAATCAGGTGTATATGCAGACACATAATCAATTTCAAATCCTGCATGGCATAAAGTATGCTTTAGCGTCTCTAAAACATCTGCCAATGCTATACCATCATGTAGCTGCGTTTCCGCTGCCAATAAACTTTGATAAATGGTCGGAGCAATCTGACGTTGTTCCGCTGTTAAATAGCCATTTCGTGAGCTTAATGCCAGTCCATCTGCACTTCGTGTAGTGGGTACAGCTATAATCTCAAGTGGCATATTTAAATCATGAACCAATTGCTTGACCACCACCACTTGCTGAAAGTCTTTTTGTCCAAAAAAGGCATAACTTGGCTGCACAATATTAAGTAACTTGGTCACAATCAATGCTACACCATCAAAATGACCTGGACGTGAATGACCACACAACATATCTGTCACACCAGACACTAAAACCTTGGTTTTCACTTGCGGCTTAGGATAAAGTTGTTCAACCGTTGGTGCAAAAATAATATCACAACCAACATCGGCCAAGAGATGACTATCTTGCTCTAATGTTCGTGGATAATTATCAAAATCTTCATTTGGACCAAATTGGGTTGGGTTCACAAAAATACTGACCACCACAATGTCACATAAATTTTTTGCTTCACGAACTAGGTTTAAATGACCTTCATGTAAATTGCCCATGGTTGGGACAAAACCAATAAGCTTTCTTGCACTACGTGCAGGATGTAATGAAGCTGCAAGTCCATGGATGGTGGTTTCGGTTTTCATGCTACAACTCAATTTGAAAAGTATGTTCAATGGCTGGAAATTGTTGTTCAATCACTGCATGATGATATGCTTGAATTGCATCAATAATTGCATTCGCACCTGATTGTTCAATCATAAAATTACGTACAAAGCGCGCAATGCGACCTTGTGTTAAGCCTAGCATATCTTGGACCACCAACACTTGCCCATCGGTATCTGCACCTGCACCAATGCCAATCACAGGTGTTTGGCTAAATCGCTCAGCCACTTCTTTACCCATTTGCGCAGGAACACACTCTAAAACAAAAAGTGCAGCCCCTGCATCGACCAATTGTTGGCAATCATCAAGTAAGGCATCAGCAGCTTGGCGTGTTTTCGCTTGGACTTTATAGCCGCCAAAAACATTAACTGACTGTGGCGTTAAACCCAAATGGACACACACAGGAACACCATGACGGGTTAACAATTGGACTGTCTCACTCAGCCATGCACCACCTTCAATTTTAACCATTTGCGCACCGGCCTGCATAACCTTTTTCGCATTCAGCAAAGCATCATGTGGGCTTGCATACGATGCAAACGGCAGGTCTGCAATAATCATGGCATAACGGTTTGCACGGCTAACACACGTGGTGTGATAAACCATATCTTCAATGGTGACAGGAAGCGTTGAGTCATGACCTTGCATGGTCATACCGAGCGAATCACCTATTAAAATCGTATCCACTTTCGCAACTTCCATGGCTTTTGCCATGCTTGAGTCATAACAGGTTAGGCATGAGAATTTACGATTTTCCACTTTAAAACGACGTAAATCACTTAAGCTTGTCATGAGGTTTCCTTATTGTATATCTTTATGTTGAAGATGCTGGGGCATGCACAGCCCAATCTGCTGCAAGCACAGGTTTTAATGTAGATGATTTTACGACATCAAGCATTGCTAATTGATGTCCATGAACAATTAAGTTTGGATTTAAATCAAGCAGTGGCAGCAGTACAAAATCTCTCAACAACACCCCAACATGCGGTACGATCAAACGCTCATGATGAATCACTTGATCTGCATATAACAATAAATCTAAATCTAATGTTCGCTCGCCCCAATGACGAAGCCGAACTCGACCGGCTTCAATCTCAAGCGCTTGTAATTGATCAAGCAATGCCAAAGGCGATAAAGAGGTTATAAGCTCAACCACGGCATTAAAGTAATCTGGCTGATCTTGCGGACCCATCGGCGGACTTGAATATAATTGCGATACCCGAACCTGTCCATGCGCCTTTAAGTGTTCAATGGCAGTATTAAATATTGCCACTGAATCACCTAAATTACTGCCAAACCCAATATAGGTGGTATTCATTACTGCGTTGGCCCAAAAACAACTTGTTTTAAATCACGTTGTACACGCTTTCGCTTTAAAATCGGATGCTTAGCATCAATCACTTGGCCTTGATCTGATTTGTGTTCAGCTTGGCTAGGTGACGGTGTTGGGCGTGTTCGCGAACGACTACGACGTGGATGCACTTCTGACTCTTTCACTAAAGGTTCAATTTCAGTGGTTATCGGTGCTTCAATGACAACTTCAGATGTTCTACGACGCTTTTTAACACGGGTACGATTGTATTGAATAATCGCAAGCTCTTTTTCATCTTTCGTCAGAATCTGATATTGATCCCACCACTGCCCCATGCCTTCAGTTGTTTTATCACCTGACTTTTCACGCAATAACAAAAAGTCAAACCCTGCTCTAAAACGCGCATGATTTGCTAAAGACTCAATCTGCTGTGGCTTAGGATTTAACAAACGAACTTGCATTTCCCAAACTTCACGAATAAAAGTTTCCGTAAAACGTGGAATAATGGTCCGTGTCGATTGACGCTTCAGAACATCTAAACCGGCTTGTGCACGCGCTTCTGCAGGCACCATATTGCGGTTCAAATAAAACTGTGTACGCTCTAAGAAGTTATCCCAAAGTAACACTGCATAAAAGAAGGCAGGATTAATATTTTTACCCACTTGAATGCGCTGATCTGTATTTTTGGCAACTAATCCAATAAACGGGGTAATTTCAGGTCGAATTTCAGCAAACAATTGCTTCCAAATATCGAACTGAATGAGCATTGGCAAAATATCTTGTAAGTGCCCCATCGTAAATAGCTTTTGTGACTCGTCATACAAACGATGCGGGGAAATATCACGCAGTAGTTTTGCCATTTCTGGGGTAAATACCGCCAAAATATCTTTTGATAAGCGAAAATCTAATTTTGCTGCAAAGCGAAGTGCACGAAGCATGCGTACAGGATCTTCTTCAAAGCGTTTCGCTGGATCACCCAATAAACGCAAAGTTTTGCTTTTAATATCATCAATCGCATCACAAAAATCAAGCAAAATGCCCTTTCGTGGCTGGTAATACAAAGTATTAATTGAGAAATCACGCCGAATAAAGTCTTGCTCAATCGTGCCCCAATTATTGTCGCGTAGAATCATGCCCTGTGCACTGGTCACCTCTTTTTTAGGTGGTGCACGGAAAGTCGCAACTTCAATTAAATCACGACCAATATAGACATGAGCTAGCTCAAAACGGCGCCCAATGATACGGCATCGGCGACCAAAGACCGATTTAATTTGTGCAGGCGTGGCATTTGTCACTGCATCATAATCTTTTGGCTGCAAGCCGAGCATAAGATCACGAGCTCCACCACCAACGATGTATGCCTCATAACCTGCTTTACTTAAAGTATCAATCACTTCTGTAATTGACGGCGGTAGTTTCTTTATGGATAAACCATATTTTGACGCGCGTAAAGTGTGCAAAAGACGCTTTCTCCTACGTCTGTAATGAATATTTTAATTTTGACTCAAAATCAATCAGTCATCATCGATTAATTTCTCTGTATCTTATACTAAGCATGAGATAGTTTCACCATCAAGTTTTAAAGAACTAGGCGATCTTTATTTTTTTCTAAGATTTTATCACCAATTCCTTTAATCTTTTTTAACTCATCAACCTGCTTAAACGGCCCGTGTTCAGTACGATAATCAACAATTGCTTGGGCTTTTTTATCCCCAATACCCGACATCTTTGCAAAAGCATGCTGATCCGCTTGATTAATGGAAATTTTAGCATTTGCAGATGATTTATCGGTTGTTTGAGTCACGCGAGCTTGTGGCACAGCAGGCTGTTTTTGCTTCCAATCACGATATTGACGATCATATTCTGTATTTGCTGATGCTGAAATGGCACACCATAACAAAGATACAAATAAGATGATTTTCATCACGTGTCCTTATTTCACGATTTCAGTCAGCTTTGCTTGATCCCATAAGGTATCCATTTCAATCACACTTAAATCGGTCAAGGCTTTACCTTGCTGCTGTGCTGCTTGCTCAATAAATGCAAAACGTGTTCTAAACTTGGTTAAAGTTAAAGACAATGCCTGATCACACGATAAGCCCAATTGGCGCCCGACATTCACAAGCGAGAATAAACAATCACCAAATTCTTTTTCAATTTCAACAGCATTTTGTGCTGTCATGGCCTCATGTAACTCGACCCACTCTTCTTGAAATTTTTCCATTGAATCTTCTATGGTGGCAAAATCAAAACCAACAGCAGCTGCTTTTTTTTGAATTTTCTCAGCTTGGGTGAGCGTTGGTCCATGTTTTACTTGATCAAGTACAGACAGTGTTTGTCCACGTGCTTGTTTTTCTTGTTGCTTAATGGCTTGCCATGAGTCGTTAAGGGCTTGCTCAGTTAAAAACGCTGGCTGTTGTTCAAATACATGTGGATGTCGACGAATCATTTTTTGGTTGATTGCGTCTGCAACATCATCAAAAGTAAACGCATGCTGCTCTGCATACATTTGAGATTGAAAAACCACTTGTAATAAGAGATCACCCAATTCATTTTTAATGTCGTCTAAATCGCCTGAGCGTATCGCACTTTCAACTTCATATGCCTCTTCAATCGCATATTTGGTTAAGCTCATTGGAGTTTGCTCACGATCCCAAGGACATTTTTCGCGTAGCACTTGCATGGTGTTTAACAGTTTTTCTAACGATTCAACCGATGACACATGTCGCTCCTTTTACCCATCTAAATTAGTTGCCTTGTACATGGCGTCTAGCACTAATAATGCCCGGCTGCTGTTCTAACCGCGCCAATAAACGGGACAATTGTAACAGACCTTTGACTTCAATCATCAGCTTCATATTGGCAATACCATCACTTTCAGAAATTGTATTCACCTGACGGATGTTAATATGATCTGAAAAAATGACTTGTGTGAGATCTTTTAATAAACCACGGCGATCATATGCCTCAACCACAATTTGTACGCTTTGACCGCGCGTTGGTTGCAATTCCCAATCGGCATCTACAGCACGTTCAGGCTCTTGTGTGATCATACGCAAGTAATCTTGGCAACCTTCTTTGTGGATACTCACACCACGATTAATGGTGATATAGCCCCCAATAAGCTCGCCATGCACAGGTTGGCAACATTGGGCAATATTTAGCTCAACATTGTCTAAACCATCAATTAAAATGCCATGTGCCGATAAAGTATGGCTGGCCCTTGGGTTTAATGTTGGCTTTAAAATCAGCTCAGGCTCATCTTGGTCAATCTTCATATGACGATTAACTTGATTCATGAGTGCCTGTAGACCAATATCCCCTGTCACCAAGCCCACCAAGACATCATCGCCTGATTTGACATTAAAGTGCTGACAATAGTCATTTAAATCAATACTTTTAGGATGAATGGCTAAGCGTTGCAACTCTTTGGTCAGTAATTCATGACCCACTTCCAAATTTTTACTGCGGTCTTGTTGTCTAAACCAATGACGTAACTTGTTTCTTGCGCGTGCAGTTTTAATATAACCAAGTGAACTGACAAGCCAATCACGATTCGGCTCACGGTCTTTCTTGGTCAGAATTTCGACTTGCTCACCTGTCTTTAACGTATATGTCAGCGGTACATAACGCTGATTTACCCGTGCGGCATAGCAATGATTCCCCACTTGAGTATGCACATGGTATGCAAAATCTAAAACCGTTGAACCATGTGGTAATTCTTTGATATCACCGTCACGACTGAACACATATATCTTTTCAAAATCATCAAAGTCTTGAATATTTTCATAATCTTCATCGTCTTTGATATAAGCATTCGACTCATTACGCTCTTGATAGTTTTCAAGCACCAAACGCAATGAATGCAAACGATGATTAAAATAAAAGTCTGTCGCTTTTTCGCCTTCTTTATAATTGAAGTGCGAACATACCCCAAGCTCTGCCTCTTTGTGCATTTCATGGGTACGAATCTGAATTTCTAATGAACGATTTTCAGCAATTACCGCAGAATGTAATGAGCGATAACCATTGGCTTTGGGGTTGGTAATATAATCATCAAACTGATGTGGAATATGACGCCACATTTGATGTGCAATACCAAGCACGTGATAACATTCAGGTACGGTATTTACTAATACACGTAACGCACGAATATCATATAACTGATCAAAGCTGAGATTTTTACTCTTCATTTTACGGTAAATCGAGTAAATATGTTTTACCCGACCGGAAATATCAGCATCAATGTTGATTCGCTTAAGTTCAACTTTTAAACGTTCAACCACAGCATCAATATAATGCTCACGCTCTAAACGCTTTTCGTTGAGTAATTTGGCAATTTCTTTATAACGATCAGGCGCTAAATAACGAAAAGCTAAATCTTCAAGTTCCCATTTAAGCTGTGCAATCCCTAAACGGTGTGCAAGTGGTGAATAGATGGTTAAAATTTCTCGTGCCACGCGCTCTTGGCGTTCTTTTGGTGAATTGGCAAGCTCTCGCAACTCATAGGTTCGTTCAGCCAATTTAATTAAAACCACACGCACATCTTCAGTCACTGAAATTAGCATTTTATAAATGCCTGTTAAGTGTTCACGCTGGTTATTATTAAAATGGTCTTCTAATCGTTTATTTTGCTCAATCAGCTCAGAGAGTTTACCCATGGCCAAGGTGCCTTCAACAAGGTCAAGCACTTCTTTGCCATAATAGGCTTGCACTTCCTCTAAAGACGTCAGTTCTTCTCTGACACTACGATATAGCATAGCAGCTGTAAGCGTGGCTTCATCTGCATGAAGATGCGCTAATATATCGGCAATACCAATGCCCGTTACAAATGTATTGTTGCGGCTCACCACAGTGGCTTCTAGCTCTTTTTGCAAGGTCAGTTTTGACACCTGCTCAAGCTGAGTCAATGGGCTCTTGGTTTGCTCACGCACGCGATCTAGCCAATCTGCTAAATCTCGCTGCTGTAAGGCATGTCCTGCAGCAGTTTCTTCTGAAGACTGTGTCAGTCGCTCAGGTAACTGCTCACGTACTGTGACCATGCCTATCTCCTATCATCATGTCATTCACTTGTATTGTAATGCTGCTCTATTTTTTCAAATAGGGTAATCGATTCCACATGACTTGTATGAGTAAACATATCCATCACGCCGGCTTTTCGCAGTTGATAGCCATGCTGTACTAAAATGCCTGCATCTCGCGCAAGCGTTGCTGGATCACATGACACATAAACGATTCGTTTGGCAGCAAAATTAGAAATGTATTGCATGACTTGATCGGCACCCGAACGCGGTGGATCAATCAGCAATGCATCAAATCCTTGATTCGCCCAAGGCTGCATAGAAAAGTCTTGCGTCAAATCTTGCGCATAAAACGCAATATTCCTCATTTGGTTCAATTTGGCATTGGCCTGCCCACGTTGAACCATTTCTTCACTGCCTTCTACTGCAACAACGCTGCCTGTTTCGCCAACACAACGCGCTAAAGGCAAAGAAAAGTTACCTAGTCCACAAAATAGATCAAGCACACGCTCACCCACCTGAAGATTAAGCAATTTACACGCCAATTCTACCATTTGTTCATTTACACTGGCATTGACTTGCGTAAAATCTGTCGGCAAAAAGTTTAAATTAACAGCAAACGCATCAAGTGAATCCTGTAAACTTGTCAAAGCATACAGTTCGTCTACACGATAGACACTTTGTATACCATTTGGTTGTAAATACAGTTGCCAGTTCCTATCTTTCACAAAACTGATCAATTGGTCAATATCTGTTTGCAAAAGCCGAGCAGTATGACGAACTAATAAGGCAGTTTGATGACGTCCCATGCACAATTCAATATGCCCAATATCAGCACGCCCATGCAGTTGTTGAAGCACTTGATAGATCTTAGGCAAAGCCTGATTTAACTGCAGATCTAACACAGGACATTCATCAATTTGAATCAGATGATTACTTTGTCTTGCACGAAACCCCATCACCAATTTTTTACTTTTGGCAATATAACGCACACCAATTCGAGCACGACGTCGATAATCTGTTTTAAGTGAGCGAATGGCAGGCAACCAATCCTCATCAGCTAAGCTTAAATTTGAAAAATGCTGAAAGTGTGACTTCAAAACCTGCTGTTTCATGGCAATTTGATCATCAGGATGCATATGTTGCAAACTACAGCCACCACACTGTTGAAAATGTTTACAGATCGGTGTTACACGAGAAACAGATGCTGTTTCCACCACATTGAGCATATCTGCTTCTTCAAAGCGTTTGCTCTGCCGCTGAATCTGTGCAGTCACTGTCTCACCAGGCAAAGCATATTGGATAAATACTTTTTTACCTTGTTTTTCAATGGGGTGGTCAGGCTGATCTTTGCTGTAATGAGCTATTCCTCGGCCTTCATGAGATAAGCCTTCAATCTGAAAGGTATAACTCAAATTGACGTCAGCGCGAGTTTTGGCATGTGGTTTCAAACGTTACCCTTATTCATCTTTAAAAATTTGTGCAGTAAATGCCGTATGTTGTGCATTTTTCTTCCAATCAGCCAAAAAATTGATATGTTGTGGATGCTGATGAAGCAGATCAACCGTCGATTGAATTTGAATGTCATGCTGATCAGGCACTAAATGCCCTTTTAAACGCATCCATCTTAAATAAATCAGCCATGTATTGATCACTGTACGTTCACAACCAACACTTAATTCTTGCCAATCTGAAGAACTTAAGTCTTCAGCCATCGTATTTTGACGTTGATATGCTGGTTGCCCCGGAAACCCTAAAAACCGAGCAATATCATCAAGTTTTTGGAAGTTTCGCCCATTAAACATTGCCATTACATCCATTAAATCAATATGTTGCTGATGATATCGATTTTGATAGTTATTAAAACGGCGCTGATAGTCTAATTCACCTTGATCAAATAAGTTCGGGGCAGTTAAACCGTGGTACATGGTGCGATACAAAATCACAGGTAAGTCAAATTGCAATCCATTCCAACTCACAAGCACAGGGTGTCTTTTGTTGAAGATGGACAAAAACTTCTCTAATAGCTCAAGCTCTGTATTGTCTTGTTGGCTGAATGAAAATAAGCGCATACCTTTTTCATCAATCCATAATCCTGATATACAAATGATTTGATGCAGTGGTAAACGTTGAAAATCACTTCCTGTATCTTGTCGACGCAGTTTGGTTAATGCTTGATATTGATTGGCCTCATCAAGCTGAGTTAAACCATGCAATGCAGCGCCAGATTTCAAATCAAGCGCAGTTTCTAGGTCAAAAACCAAAACAGGTAATTTCATTGAAATATAACCTTATGCATCATCTTCGATTGAATATAAACCTGTTGATAAATAACGATCTCCTCGATCGCAAATAATACATACAATCACTGCATCAGGTTGTTCTTGTGCAATTTTCAATGAAGCCCAAATCGCACCACCTGAAGATACACCTGAAAAAATCCCTTCTTGCTTGGCAAGCTTACGCATCATTTTTTCAGCTTCAAGTTGTGGAATATCAATCACACGGTCAACACGGCTTTTGTCATAAATCGTCGGTAAATATGCTTCAGGCCAACGGCGAATCCCTGCAATACTTGCACCTTCTTCAGGCTGCAAGCCAACAATTTGGACATCAGGATTTTGTTCTTTTAAATATTTAGACACCCCCATAATGGTGCCTGTGGTTCCCATAGAGCTGACAAAATGTGTAACTTTGCCTTGTGTTTGCTGCCAAATCTCAGGACCTGTGGTCAAGTAATGTGCTTCTACATTGTCAGGGTTCCCAAATTGATTCAGCACGATCCCTTGTTGTTCAGTTTGCATTTTTAACGCTAAATCACGGGCGCCTTCCATGCCATCTTGCTGACTTACTTCAATAAGCTCAGCGCCATAAGCCAACATAGCGTCTTTGCGCTCTTGACTCATATTATTAGGCATGATCAATTTCATTTTATAACCACGCATTGCTGCAACCATGGCAAGGGCAATGCCTGTGTTACCACTTGTGGCTTCAATTAATGTATCCCCTGGTCGAATATCACCACGTTTTTCTGCTTGCATAATCATATTATATGCGGGACGATCTTTGACTGAGCCTGCAGGATTGTTCCCTTCTAATTTGGCTAAAATAGTTGCTTGTGTTGTTGTACTTAATCGCTGCAACCGAACCAATGGGGTATTTCCAACATAGTGGTCTAAAAGAAACGCTTGTGATTCAAATAAAGTGGAATGATCAAAACTCATAATATGTACCCTGCTTTAGGTGGCCCTATTGTATGAAAAAAAAGAATCCCCTGCACTCATTAAACAAGTTTTTATACAAAGAACCAAAGCAACCCGCTTTGAAAAAGCATGTTAAAATATAAAGCTTAAACATTTCATTGTATCCGTCATGGCAAAATCAAAAAAAACGGTCTTACAACGCTTACAACTTAACCATGCTTATGGGCAGTTGGTTGCTTTTATATTTATACCCATTTTGTTTTTAGCGGGTATTGGGACTTTTTTGGTTATCCAAGAGACACAAACCTCAGCCAAAGAACAACAACGTTATGCTGCCATTGCCATTTTAGCACGCTATCAACATACGGCACATGTATTACTGCAGTCCATAAAAAAAGACCCCAGTTTAAAGCCTAAAGCTGAACATATTTTACAGCGCATGCTCAGTGAACAGTTTTTACAACGGGTCAGTATTGTTGATGCCGCAGGACAAACCCAACTGACCTTAGGTCAGCGTAACTATTTGGCTTGGCCTAAAATATCCAGCCATGAACGCTTTATCGGTCCCATTCCTTATCACCGTAATACCATTTACGGGGCAAGTATAAATATTAATAAACAAGGCGATCGTGCATGGCTGTTAATTGAACTTGACAATGAACCTTTAGAGATTGCGCGTTACCGCATCTTAACGGTTCTTATCATGACAGGATTTATCACTTTACTGTTATTATTCATGTGTTTAAGTTTTTATTCACGGCGTTGGATTGCACCACTTTATGAAATGCGCATGCAGCTGCAACAAATTAATGCAGACAATTTAGATGAGCCTGTAAGTATTCGAAGCAGTGGTGAATTAAAACTATTACAGCAAGATATTGAAAGCACGCTCAAGCGGTTACATTTTAGTTTTTTAGAGCTCAGAGACTATACCGAGCAAACTGAAGATGATTTACGACGTACTTTAGATACACTTGAAGTGCAAAACATTACTTATCGCCAAGCACGCGACCAAGCCATTTCTGCCAATCAATCCAAATCAGTGTTTTTGGCCAACATTAGCCATGAGCTTCGCACACCACTCAACAGTATTGATGGCTTTATTCATTTAATGTTACGTCAAAGTAATTTAACTAATGATCAAAACATCTATTTACAAACCATTCGTAAATCATCTGCCCATTTATTGGCATTAATTAACGATGTTCTCGACTTCTCTAAAATTGATGCAGGCAAACTTGAATTAGAAATGGCTCCATTTAACATTGAAGAAGCCATGTTTGATGTCATGGATATGCTGTCACCACTTGCAGCACAAAAAAATATTCAAATGGCTTTTTATTACGCGCCTGATTTACCATCTCAAGGCATTGGTGACCCATTACGATTTAAACAGATCCTAACCAATTTAATTTCAAATGCGATTAAGTTTACCCCTGAGGGAGAAATTATTGTTCGTGCACGGATACAAGAGCAAAACCGTCAACAGTTTGCCATGTATATTTCGGTACAAGACAGTGGCATTGGTATTCATGAAAATGACCGCAACAAACTATTTGACTCTTTTTCTCAAGTTGATACCTCAATCACACGTCAATTTGGTGGAACAGGCTTAGGGCTTGCCATTTCCAAACAATTGGTGCAAATGATGCACGGCGAAATTGGTTTTGAAAATAACCAAGAATTGACCCCCACAGAAAAAGGCTCGACCTTTTGGTTTACTGCCCTCTTTGAGCGAGAACAAAATAGTCAGCTTGATCTCATGCGTTACCCATCTGTTCAAGTATTGTCATTTATTTCTCATGCAGCAGCAGCAACCTCATTGCGGTTATATCTTGAGTATTATCAGGTACAGCATAAAGAAAGTGCTTCGGTGTTAGATTTATTGGGCGAACTAAACCAAATTGTGCACTACAACGATTTATGGGTCATTGTTGATCACAGTGGAAATACTCAAGCATTATTACAAGAAATAAGACGACGTTATCATGGCAAATTGGCAGTCTATGGCTATCAAATGGCATTAGACCCAGAAATGCTGAGCCTCTACCATGCAACACCGCTCTATCAGCCATTGAGCCGTCAAGCGTTGTTACAATTATTGACGGATCAATTTAACAACAAGCATGAATTGGCCACACAACAATTTTTTGATGGTCAAGGCTTACATGTTTTGGCTGTTGATGACCATATGCCAAACCTTATTGTCCTTGAAGCACTATTGGGTGAACTCAATGTAAAAACCACCAAAGCATTAAGCGGTCAAGATGCTTTAAATTTAATTAAGCAGAATATTGACCAACAAGATCCTCCATATGACTTGGTTTTTATGGACATTCAAATGCCCGTTATGTCAGGGATTGATACCACACGTGCTATTCGCTCTTTAGAGTCAACGTTAACTGACCACAATGCTTTTCCTGTAATTGCGTTGACAGCACATGCACTCTCTGATGAAAAAGAGCGTTTATTGGCTGTCGGAATGAATGATTATGTGACTAAACCTATTCAAATTGAGCAGTTAATTCAAATTCTTACCACATGGACCAGCAACCGATTTACACAAACGCATACTAAAGCCCATGATGTACCACCATCTGCATATGAAACTGATTCAAATATTTTAAATTGGAGCGAAAGCGTCCGACTTGCAGCACACAAAGAAGAATTGGCACTCGATTTATTGCACATGTTGGTAGACAGTTTTGATAATGAAATCGAAGAAATGCGTTTATTGATTGAACTTGAAGACTTCCCTCAACTTGAACATGTTTTACACCGTTTATATGGTGCAACACGCTATGTCGGCACCCCAAAGTTACAACATGTCACGGGTGAATTTGAACAGTTTATATCGACATTGCGAAAAGAAAAACGTAAAGCAGATTCTGATTTTGTGCATGCCACGTTAAAACGCTTTAATGATCTAAAAACAGTGATTGAACAAACCCGTGTTGCCGCAAAGCATAAGCTTAATGCCTCATAATATGGCTGTACAGATTATAACCAATCGCATTTTTTTGAATCAAATGATTGCGTTATGGAATTATGCATTGCAATGTTTGAAATTTCGCCCAAAAAACGCTATATTATACATTGAGTAATTCTCTGGAATAATTGACTTATATGAACTTAGAACCATCGCCCAGCGCTTCTAATTCACAGGAACACGCGATGAATACACCAAACCAACAAGCAAAAGATTGTCTTAAAGTCGTACATGAAGCATTAGCTGATGTAAAAGCAAAAGACGTGATTGAGCTTGATGTTAGTGCAATTAGTGATGTTGCAGATGCAATTGTGATTGCAAGTGGCACATCGACCCGTCATTTAAAAGCATTGGCGCATAATGTTGCTGATGAAGCACGTAAAGCGGGTTACCGCCCAATTGGTATTGAAGGCGAACAAGATGCTGAATGGGTGCTCATTGATTTAGGCTATGTTGTAGTGCATGTGATGCTACCAACAGCGCGTAAATTTTATGATTTAGAAAGCTTATGGCGTTCTACACCAAACGATATTGCAAACGCATAAACAATACAGCAAAGAAAAAGCGACCATGGGGTCGCTTTTTTAGTTCAAATTAATCATTAAAAAAGGAGTGAATCATCACTCCTTTTTTGTACTTAATAATCAGATCAGTGGCCTGTACCATTCACTGATTTAGTCATGTCTTCAACCACTTTTTTGGCATCACCAAAAATCATCATGGTTTTTTCATTATAGAATAAGTCATTATCAAGGCCAGCATAACCTGTTGCCATCGAACGCTTAATCACCATAATGGTACGTGCTTTATACGCCTCTAAAATCGGCATACCATAAATTGGCGAACTTGGGTCGTCTTTTGCCGCAGGGTTAACAACGTCATTTGCACCAATCACAAGGACCACATCAGTTGCTGGAAAGTCTGAGTTAATCTCATCCATTTCCAAGATATCATCATAAGGAACATCTGCTTCAGCAAGTAGTACGTTCATATGACCTGGCATACGCCCTGCAACAGGGTGAATTGCAAAACGTACTGTCACGCCCTGCTCTTTTAAAATGGTCGCTAGTTCTTTAACTGCATTTTGTGCACGACCTTGCGCCATACCATAACCAGGCACAATCACAACACTGTCAGCATTTGACATTAAGAAGCCTGCATCATCTGCTGAACCTGAACGATGGTTACGCTCAACATGCTCGCCACTTTTAGCTGCAGCAGCACCTGCGCTCATTGAACCACCAAACAAAACATTTAAAATGCTTCTATTCATGGCTTTACACATAATATAAGACAAAATTGCGCCAGATGAACCGACCAATGAGCCCGCAACAATCAACATGTTGTTTTCAAGAGTAAAACCAATACCAGCCGCAGCCCAACCTGAGAATGAGTTTAATAGGGATACCACAACCGGCATATCACCACCACCAACAGGTGCAATCCAAACCCAACCAAATGCCAAGGCAAATGCAGTCATGAGCCAAAAAGCAGTCATGTTATTTGCAGCAAAGAAGTAAATACCACAGGCAATCATGGCTGCAAATAAAATTGCTTGTAATGGTTTAACCCAGCTTCCTGAAATGGTTTTTGCCCATTTTTTAGCAGCCAATTTACCATAAGCGAATAATGATGCAGTAAAGGTAATTGCACCCACAAAACAACCAACAAACAGTTCAAAGAAATGAACTTTGCTCATATGTGGCTCTTCAACACCTGCCGCTTGCAATGCATCTGCATGTTGACTGAAGATGTCAACCAAATGGTTGTTATGTAAAATAGCTGCAACAGCAATTAATACTGCTGATAAACCAACTAAAGAGTGCATTAATGCTACTGTTTCAGGCATTTGTGTCATTGGTACAGTACGTGCACGTCCAATACCTACTACCGCACCTAAAGCCATCGGCGCTAAAATCATCCACACAACAACATGGTCAACCACAAAAAATGTGGTGATTACAGCAATCGCCATTGCTACCATGCCATAGGTGTTACCACGAATCGCTGTTTTTGGGCTTGATAATCCACGCAGTGTTAAAATAAATAAAATTGCGCCAACAAGGTAGAACCAACCTGCATATTCTCGAATCAGTTCCATGGATTAAGCCCCCTCTTTTTTCTTGGCTTTTGGCTTAAACATTTCGAGCATACGTGCTGTCACTGCAAACCCACCAAAAATGTTAATACTAGCCAAAAATACAGCCACTGCACCTAAAATACTGACGGTATTAATGCTTTGGAATGCTACATTTGCCTCTACACCAAGCATAGGAAGCCCTGTGGTTTGAATCATTGCCCCTACAATCACAATAGAAGATAGCGCGTTTGTGACGGCCATTAATGGAGTGTGTAGTGCAGGTGTTACGCCCCATACCACGTAATAACCCACAAAAATTGCCAAGACAAAAATAGTAATGGTTTCGATCATGTCCCTCTCCTTAACTGCGCTTTAACAAAACGTGCCCATCATGGCTCACCAAGAGCGCTTTTTGGATTTCATCATCTAATGTAATTTTGAGCTGTTTATTCTCATCAAATAATGTCGTCACAAAATTTAATACATTTCGCGCATATAAAGCAGATGCTTCTTTGGCAACAGTCGATGGAATATTTGGCACACCAAGAATTTTAACGCCATTGTCAGTGATCACTGTTTCATTAACAGCTGAACCTTCAACATTACCGCCTGTTTCAACCGCCATATCTAAAATGACTGAACCTGCTTTCATTTTAGCAATGGTTGCAGCATGAATTAAACGCGGTGCATTGCGGCCAGGTAAAAGCGCTGTGGTAATGACAATATCAGCATTGCTCACTGCTTTATCAACAATCATGGTTTGGTCTTTGATGTATTGTTCACCAGGCGTCCAACCATAACCATTTTTCAAGGCATCTGCAGCACGCTGCTCTTCTTCAGGGGTCATAGGCACATCAAGCCATTTACCACCCAATGACTCCACTTGGTCTTTTGCAGTCGGCCTCAAATCAGTCGCTTCAACCACAGCCCCTAAACGTTTCGCTGTTGCAATTGCTTGTAAGCCTGCAACACCAACCCCCATAATGACGACTTTCGCAGGTTTTACTGTACCTGCAGCAGTCATTAACATTGGGAACAGCCCTTGATATTCATTGGCTGCAAGTAGTACAGACTTATAACCTGATAAGTTTGCTTGAGAGGATAAAACATCCATATTTTGCGCACGCGATAACGTACGTGGCAATAATTCTAAAGCAAATCCAGAAATGCCCTGTTGAGCAAACTGATCTAACTCAGGATTTCTATAAGGATCGAACATGGCAACAACCACGGTGCCTGACGCAATCGGTGTAATTTCTTCACCTGTCGGCGCCCTGACTTTCAAAATAATTTGACTGCCTTCATATGCATTGTCGACAAGGGTTGCTCCAGCTTGTTCATATGCTGAGTCAATATAGGCTGACTTCACACCAGCACCACGTTGTATAACAATGGTATGACCATTTGTAATCAATTTTTTTACGGTTTCAGGCGTTGCCGCTACACGATTTTCACCTGCTACTAATTCGGTTGGTATTCCAATCTGCATGAGTCTTCACCAAGCTAATATAATTTTTTCGAACATCATGGTGTTGCAATAAATTGTTGCTACGCTCTGACATTTGACCCTGATTCTATGTAATCTACACAAAAATACCACCCATTATTTATTTAATAAATGGAGAATATTTCTAAGTTGACATTTTGAATGTCGCATTTCATCGGTAGAATAAGAGGTTTGTCAAAATACTTGATTTGATCTTGCAGTCGCAATTAGCCTTTTGTCTTAACGCAAAATTGCTTTCGATATGAATCACTTATGAAATGGTATGAAAATTTTAAGTGTTTTTACAAAACTTAAATAAAATAACACATAAATATCAAACATTTAATTTGAGTAAAATAAAGCACAAAAGAACAAAACGATCAGATAACACAAACATACCAACCAATCAGGCACACTAGAGTAATTAAAATAAATCGATGATTTTTACATCACATCAAAGTAAAAATAAAATTTATGCATTAAAAAAATCATTTTTTTAGACATTGCCACCAATTAAACATCAGTTTGTATTTTTTAAATTGATAATTATTTCAATATTTTATGTTTAGCATATGAGTAAATTTGATAGCTTTTAATTTTTAAAGCACAAAAGCATATCTCAAACATTAAATACTTGATTATACTTGACGTTTTGGCCTGTCTAACACCTCATGAGCAATGGTTCGAAAGCCACTATAATTAACAAAGGATACTATGTGTAATGCACTCTGCCCAAGATATCAGCCAAGATAAAACATTGCTTTGGTTAATGGCATTGTCTTGTGGTTTAACCGCAGGAGCCAACTACTTTTCTCAGCCTTTAATTTATTCAATTCAACAGGCTTTTCAAGGCACCACAGCGCAAGCACAGCTGACCGTGACATTTGCCCAGCTCTCTTATGCTTTAGGATTACTGTTTTTGGTCCCTTTAGGCGATATTGTCAACCGGACTAAATTTATTCCTTTACTCATGGCACTCGCAGGTGTGGGCTTATTAATTTGTGCGACTGCTGTCAATTTGCCGATGCTTTGGATTGGTACAGCCATTGCAGGATTATTTTCAGTGGCAGCACAAGTTTTAATTCCTTTTGCAGCCATGACCGTCAAACCTGAAAAAATGGGCGAAACCGTTGGTTTCTTAATGAGTGGATTATTGGTTGGAATTTATTTATCAACAAGTTTAGCCGGCATTCTGTCCAATTTGTTTCATTGGCAAGTCATTTATATTGTTAGCGCAATTCTAATTTTTGCCTGTGCTTATTTTTTGCGTCAAAAACTGCCTCATGCAGAACGTTTAAAAATGAAATATGCCGATGTCTTTATTTCAATGAAGCATTTGGTACTTGAAGAACCACGTTTAATTTTACGTGCATTGATGGGGGCTTTTGCATTTGCGTCATTAAGTATTTTGTTTTCAACCATTGCGGTTTACCTATCCTCTCCGCCATTTGAACTCGAAGATACGTTTATTGGTATGGTGAGCTTGGTTGGTATTTTGGGTGCATTGTCGTCTAAATATGTCGGACAATGGGCAGACCGTGGTTATAACATTCAACTGTCTTTTCTCGGTGGGGTCTTCCTGCTGCTGAGTTGGGTTGCCATGTATTTTTCAAGTCATGGTCTGATTTTTTATATTATTGGTTTTGCTGTGGTGAACTTAGGCTTGGCTTTTGTCCATTCATGCAATCAAAATATTATTTATCGGATTCGACCTGATGCCAAATCACGAATTAATGCTATTTATATGACCTTTTATTTCGGTGGTGCCGCATTCGGCTCTGCTATTGGTATTTTTTCATGGAATTATGGCGGTTGGTCATTTACCTGTCTGATTGGTGTGATTTTAAGTTTAATCGCAACAGGACTATGTTTTGTCGATTATGCACGCTTTGCACGACATCAAACTGTAAACAACCAGCAGTAAATTAGTACGATTGCGCATATGAATCTTAGGATTATCCTAGCATGGATTTTGATAATATAAAATTTGAAACAAAGAGACTGTCTATATCGACAATTCAAAAACAAGACTATGATGATATCTATCGAGATATCACCCCAAGTCTTACTCGATATCTGAGTTGGAATCCATCTGAAACCTTTGAAGATTTTGTACAAATTGCCGAAGATTGGCAACAAAATATGCGAACACAAAAAGAACGTTTGGTACTGACCATTCGTGATAAAACAGATCAAAGATTTTTAGGGTTAACAGGTATACACGAATGTTTAACGGTGTTGCCTGCTTTAGGCATTTGGATTAGTGAAAGTGAGCATCACCAAGGTTTAGGCCGTGAAGCTGTACATGGGCTTATTGCATGGGCATCTCAGCATCATATTGAACTGAATATTTCAGGCTTTCTTTACCCTGTTGCCTTAGAGAATCCGCCAAGCCGAAAAATTGCAGAAGCAGCCAATGGTACGTTGATTAGTTATCAACAAGAAAAAAAGTTTATGACTTTAACATATTATATACCGCTAAAACGCGATCCAATTGATTCGACCACATCGTATTTCATTTAACAGATAGTCCATGTCATGAATGGTCAGTGAGCACCTAAACGCCATTCATGATGTGACGAATTTAAAAAGCTTAGCGCGGTATTTGCCATTCATAGTTTTAACGTGAATACAGCGATCTTGATTCTAAAAATTACCGTTTATTATTATATAACCACTTTAAAATTTAAGTAGAGTTGCTTTATTGCCTGTATAAGTTGACACAGCTCAAGGATGCTCCGCTGTAAAAGATATTTCAGCTGATTGTTATTTTCTAAAAACATATTCTAACTAAAAATATGTTATCCATGCCATAAGGTCAAATTTATTTTAAATAGACTGTCAAACTAATCATTAAATATAAACTTTTGGTAGTAGATGCAGCGATTACCTTGAACGTGTCCTTAGTTTGTCAAAAATATGCTGTTTGCCCCACGATTTAAAGAATTTTTTTTATCAAAACACTTATAGAACTTACAAGAAACCATAACAACATAATAGAACGTTCGTACATACTAAGTCAGATAATAACAATGAGAACTTGTTTTTCCTTGCAATTTGAAAAAACATAAAAAAAGTTAAAGGACGGCGTAATGTTAATTCAGCTATGCTATACCAGCACCAAGCGAGAATCCAAAGATCTAATGGCTGATCTAAGTAGCATCTTAACCGAGGCAATTCGGTCAAACCAAAGCCAAAATATCTGTGGGGTTTTATATTATGCCCGTAACTCGTTTTTTCAATGTTTAGAAGGTGAAAAAGAAACGGTCGAGAATACATTTGCACATATTAAAAATGATCCAAGACACACAGATATTGAAGTAGTCAGTTTAAAAGAAATTCATGAAATTAGTTTTAAACATTGGTCAATGAAATATGTACAAAAAAACAAGATGGTCGATCAATTTTTCAAGTCTAAAAATTTAAAATTTTTCCAACCTAAACTACTGAATGAAAAAGAAATTGCTGAATTTATAACCTGTTTAATTCAAGCAGAGATGGCATCGATTGATCAAAAAAAAAGCAAAAAAGTGCCTCTCAAGCGTAAAATAATTCATACATCTACATCAGAAAACCATCTATCATAAATTTTTAATTTGTATAATAATATCCACGCATCATTTTATAGCCACAATTACGCTATAGAATATGTACCAAAAGCTATTTTATTGTTTGGGATTGGAGGGATTAATGCAAAAAGCACTAATTACTTTAAAAGCAAAAGACAATAGCCATACTTTATATTTTGAAAAGGTAGAAGAGTTTTTATCTGACAAAGATAAACAGCCTGCTTATTCTTTATGGGTTAATCGAGACAGTTCAGAAATTGTAGATCCTGACTTATATTTTTTGTTTAACAGCGCACGTCATAAAGACAGCATCACTGTAAACTACATTGAATATAATGTCACTGAAGTTAGCCAGCTGATTAAGCGCTATTAATTTAATCCATGATTGGTTAATTGGTTGGTATGCCGTTGATTCATGTTTGAAACGAAGCATACCAACATCTTGATTTTTATTTTGACTGATATCTATGGGGCTGTATTTTTTTATCTCTCATCTACAACTTTAACTTAGTATGGACGAGCGACTTGTCTTTATATGCTGTACGAGCATGCTGTGGCATGGCCACTTGAACGGGCTTACGAAACCATGAACGTGTTTCATGTATCACAGCTCGGCGCTCTCCTTTGGCTAGAGATTTTTCAATATACCATTGAATCAGCGAAAAGATGCTTGTCACAATAACATACCATACGGCAGCCACCATCAATAATGGAATGACTTCTTGGTTGCGGTTATAAATCATTTGCACAGTGTAGAACAGCTCAGGCATTGCCAATACATAAACAATTGACGTTCCTTTAGATAAACCCACACATTCATTCATAATGGCAGGAATAATACTGCGAATGGACTGCGGTAAAATAATGCGGCGAGTACGGTGCCACCAAGAGAGCCCCAAAGCATCTGCTGCTTCAAACTGTCCTTGATTGACAGATAAAATGCCACCACGAATAACTTCTGCAGTATAAGCACTTTGTACCACCACTAAACCCAATAAAGCAGTTGTGAACTGATCGAGTGCATTAATGGTTTTAAATTGAGCAAAGACCACATGACTAAACGGAATACCAATTGAGATATGCTCATACAGGTATGAAAAGTTATATAAAACAATCAATACCAACAATAAAGGCAATGAGCGAAATAGCCAAATATAAGTCCATGCCAAACCACGTATAAACCATGAAGATGACATGCGCATCATTGCCACCACTGTACCAAACACTAAGCTGCCAATAATTGACCAAAATGTTAGCTTTAATGTGATCAGCAAACCATGCAAAATGGCAGGGTCAAAAAACCATTGCCGAAACACAGCCCATCCCCAGTTTGGATTAGAAAAAATAGATTCTAAAACCACCACCACAATGCTAAGACATATGGCAACGCCCACATAGCGTAAAGGATACCGAGCAGTGACGATTTTATAGGGCGTTTGGCTCATGCGACTGCCTCTTGTTGTAAGGTTTTTATAAAGGGAAGACCACCATTAAAGGGTGCAGCAATATAATGGTCAAAGTTAAAATCGGCTGTAATTTCAAATTGTGGCTGATACCCTAAACTTAAATATAATTTAACAGCAGGAATTTGCCGAAATCCTGTGGTCAGATACACTTTTTTATAGCCTGCTTGATACGCACGCCGTTCTAGCTCCCGAACCACACGTCCTGCAAGACCTTGTTTACGCAATTGATGATGGGACCAAATTCGTTTGAGCTCTGCAGTTTCATGGTCATAACGTTTATAAGCCCCCATGGCAATAATTTGCCCATGACGCTTTAATACAATAAATAGACCATGTGGAGGTAAGTATTTATTCGGGTCGTCATAACGCTCACTTTCATTATGAGAATTTCTTTGATATGCAGCAGCCTGCCCTTGTTTCTCAAAGAAATCCCCATAAATATCGTTATATTCAGCAAACAAACCATCTAAAAATGGCTGTACTTCATCTTCAGCAACCGACATTGCAATAAATTGATCACTCATACCCATCTCATTGATTTTTCAGTCAGTCTTTTCAAATTTAATCCCCCACCATCAACATAACATGTAAATTTCAATGCTTTGTTGTAGTGGGAAATTCAGCTTCAACATGGTGGCGGTTTTACTTATTTAATCACCTAATCCTGGCGGATTAATTTGCGATTGCTCTAGTGCTTCTGCTTGCGTGCCCCAACGATTTAATACTTGTTGATATTCACCGGTTTTAATAAAACCATTGATTGCCACTTGAACAGCATCAACCAAACCTGTGCCTTTTTTCAGGGTTACCCCTAAATCTGCAGGTCGTGTACCGCCACCAAGTGCTGTGCCTACCGAACGGATTTTTGCACCATTCACTGCTTGCCATGCATAAGCCACATTCGGTCCAAAAATTGCGTCTACACGACCTGATTGCAATGCCAAGCTTGCAGATGCACTGTCTCCGTAATACAACGCTTCTGCTGGTTTCAAGCCTTTTTTCTTATTGTCTTGAATCCAATCTAATAAAACCTTTTCTTGATTGGTTCCTGAACCAACCACAATTTTAAGTCCTGCAATATCATCAGGTCCTTTAATCTGCTGAATACTGCTTTTGTCTGCCACATAAAAAGCCAAAACATCACGGCGATATGTTGCAAAATCAAATTTTTCTTTACGCTCTTTGGTCACAGTAATATTTGAAATGGCCGCATCATACTTTCCACTGCTCACTCCTAGTGGCCAGTCTTCCCATGAAGTACGAACCAGTTTCAACTTCAAACCTAAACTGTCTGCAATTAAACGTGCAAAGTCGACCTCTGTACCAATGTCTGTTTTGTTATCAGGTGCAAGTACACTCAGTGGCGGCAAACCTGTAATCGCAGCCACAGTAAAGTAACCCTCATTCACAAACTTATAATCATGAGGAATTTTTGCAATTGCAGCTGGATTTTTTGCGGTATTGATCGGTACTGTATTGGCTGTGAGTTTGGCAATTTCTTGTTCATGTAACGCACTTTTCTCAACCGTTGGACTGGCTGTAGATGCCACTTGCGATGCAGTACCGGATGATTTAGAGGCATCAGGTTGACCACAGCCTGCTAAACCTAGCCCCAATGACACTGCCAAAAGGCTCAATACAAAATAGCGTGGTTTAACTTGCATGAAGGTTGTCCTGTTGCTGTGTTTCTATAGGTTGTTCAAATTGGTTGTGCGGATGATTGAGCCCTAAACTTGAGCGTAACGTGGTACCTGGATATTCAGTACGATACAGTCCGCGCTGTTGCAAAATAGGAATGACCTGTTCAATAAATACGGTCAATGTATTGGGTGTTGCACCTGAAATAATAAAACCATCTGTGGCTTGTGCATTGAACCAAAGTTCCAATTGATCAGCCACAGATGTTGCTGTACCAGAAAATAACGGTCTTGGCGTGGCTGACTCTAATGCCACTTGGCGTAAGGTCAGTCCTTTCTCTTGGGCATGCTTTTTAATTTCATCTGTGGTGCTTTTAAAACTGTTCTCTCCTAAAGTGCCTAAATCTGGGAATGCATCATCAAGTGGATATTGTGTAAAGTCATGATGCTCAAAAAAACGACCTAAATAATTTAATGCATCATCAATAGTGACCAATGCCGCTGTATCTTGATATTGCTGTTCTACATCTTCATCAGAACTCCCCACCAACACACTAATGCCTTGAAAGATTAATAAGTCATCGACATGACGACCATATTGAATGGCCTGATTTTTGACAGACTGATAAAAGGCTTGTGCTTCTTCGATGGTAGATTGATGCGTAAAAATCGCATCAGCATGTTTTGCAGCCAAATTACGTCCAGCACCTGATGCACCTGCTTGAAAAACAATCGGACGTTCTTGTGGTGTACGACCTACATTTAATGGCCCTGCCACTGCAAAATGTTTGCCTTGATGGTTTAAAGTATGTAGTTTTTTCGGGTCAAAAAATTGTCCAGTCTCTTTATTTCGAATAAATGCACCTGTGCCCCAAGAATCCCACAATCCTTTAGCAACCTGTAAATATTCATCTGCAATTTCATAACGTTCACTGTGTGCAGGATGCACTTTGCGGCTGTGATTTTTGGCTGTGCCTTCAAGGGGAGTAGTCACCACATTCCAACCTGCACGACCACCGCTAATATGGTCTAAACTTGCAAATTGGCGTGTCACTGTAAAGGGTTCACTATAAGAAGTAGATACCGTACCCACCAAACCAATATGCTGAGTGACTGATGCCAAAGCAGATAGCAACGTAATTGGTTCAAAGCGATTTAAAAAATGTGGAATTGATTTTTCATTAATATATAAACCATCAGCAACAAACACAAAGTCAAACTTTGCTTGCTCTGCTTGTTGTGCAATATCTTTGGCAAATTCAAAATTAATGCTTGCATCGACCACTGCATCAGGGTGACGCCATGCCGACATATTGCCATTGGCACCATGTAAAATCGTACCCAATCGAATGTGTTTTTGACTCATGTTTAGATATCCTATCTTATGGCTGTTGTTGTTTTAAATGATCAAGCACTTGCTGTGCCAACCGAACAAAATACTGTGCTGCAGGCAAAATTAAAGCTTCATCAGGTTGATATTTTGGATGATGTAAACCATAAGCACTGTTACTGCCAATGCTGACAAATACCCCAGGCACCTGTTCTAAATACGCTGCAAAATCCTCACCGATTAAATACAAAGGCAATGCTTCAATCTGATAACCAGCTTCTTTTGCCACCTTTTCACTAAACTCAGCCCATTTAGGGGTATTAATTAATGCTGCTGGGCCATGGTCAATTTCTAAGTTCGCAGTCACCCCATGGGTTAGTGCAACACCTTGCACAATTTGCGACAAATGTTCGCCTACTTGGGCACGTACAGCTTTAGAATGTGTACGAATTGTGCCTTCTAAATGGACACTTTCAGGCAGTACATTCCATGTGGTGCCGCCATGAATTTGCGTAATACTCACCACACAAGTATCTAAATTATCAACCACTCGGCTAGTAATGGTTTGTACTGCTTGCACCAACTGTGCGCTCGCAACAATAGGGTCTTTGGTTTCATGCGGACGGCCTGCATGACCGCCCTTGCCTTGAATTTTGATATTAAAACGATCCACATTGGCATAAAACGCCCCTGCCCGTGTACCAAATGTGCCAACAGGCAATTCAGGAATATTATGAAAACCAAAAATTGCAGCAACACCGTCTAATACACCTGCATCTAGAACCTCATATGCACCTGTATAATTTTCTTCTGCAGGCTGAAAAATAATACGCACTGTGCCATGAAGTTCTGCTTCGTGTTGCTTCAATAAAATTGCAGCACCCAAAATAGTTGAAGAGTGAATATCGTGCCCACAGGCATGCATAACACCTTGGTGCTTTGAGGTGAAGTCTTGTTCTACTTCTTCAAAAATTGGCAATGCATCAATGTCTGCTCGTAAAGCAATTATTGGATGACCTGAACCAATTTCAGCCACTAAGCCTGTTTTTAACCCCCATGATGCAGATGCAATACCGTATTCACTTAACCATGCTTTTAATTTTTTCGTGGTTTCAAACTCATGATTCGACAGTTCAGGAGACGCATGTAATTGACGACGCCAATCGATCAACTGCGCTTCAAAGCGTTGTAAATTTTGCATGTTCTACTCCGAGTTTATCCAGCCAATGCCAATCGGTTGGCAATGGCAATTAAAGACTGTAAGCGTTTTTCATGATTCGACAGTGGAAACTCGACAACAAATTCATCAATGCCATATTGAGTATGTAAATTATGCAGTTGGGCTTGAATATCGGCTGCTGTCCCAGCCAAAATATTCAGTTGTTCTTGTTTTAACCCAACAATTTTTGCTTTGGCTTGTCGTGCAAATTCAATCGCACTGTCTTCGCTAGGTACTTTGACTCGTTGTCCGTTGTCCAGTTCAAGTGTCCACACGGTCAATTGACTCACCGCTTGCTGAGCTTCTGCACGTGTATCACCAATCACCACTTGTACCGCCACCAATGCTTTTCGACCTTGCGATGCATTAAAATAAAGCTCAAGTGCACTTTTTAAACGTTCAGGATCGCCATTTAAATGTGCAGCAAAAACAAAATTCCAATCTAGTTTTGCGGCCAACTCAGCACTTTCATCACTTGCACCCAATAAAAAACGCTCTGCTGCAACTTTCGGTACAGGGGTGGCAATGATTTCGCCCACCTTTGGGATATTCTGTGGTTGTAAATATTGGGTTAAACGTGTGAGTTGCTCGCTAAATGTACCTTTCTTTTTTAGGTCAGTACCCAGTTGTAATGCCTGTGTCGATACTGGAAAGCCACCTGGTGCTTTACCAATGCCTAAATCCACACGACCAGTCGCTAAACTGGCTAAGATATTAAAGTTTTCAGCCACTTTATACGCACTATAATGCTGTAGCATCACACCGCCTGAACCAATTCGAATACGTTTAGTTTGCCCAAGTAACCATGCAATTATAATTTCTGGTGATGGGCTTGCCAGTTGTGGCGTGGCATGATGTTCAGCAATCCAATAACGATGAAAACCCAATTGTTCAGCCACCTGAACCAGTTGTAATGTATGTTGAAAAGTTGCTTCTGCCGTGGCTTGCTCAGATTGTGGGCATTTATCGAGTATGCTTAATTTATACGGTTGGCCCATTATTGTCTGATCTACTGTGTCGTAAATAATTAAAATGATTAAACAATGACTAATCATTAAAATTAAAATATTAAATATGGTTAAGGTTATATAAAAAAAAGAAAAACATGCAGTGCCATGACCTCAACCTAAATCGTTATAAATATATTAAAAATAAAAATAATTATTATATTTTTAGATAAATGCTTTTCTTTAAAAAAATATATTTAAATAACTTTTTAATATTTAATAATAAAAAAAATATATATACATTAAAAACACAGAACAAATACGTTGAGTAAATACTTCATTCAAACAATGAATTATGAATTGACAATATATTGGCAAAGGAATTTAAAAATGCAAACTCATTATGGATTAAATCAAAATACTTATTATTTGACGCCATTTAAAATAAATAGCAGTTAGTTTATTTATTTATCCTAATTTAAATATTTATATATCAATTTTCTTGAATACTTCAAATCATTCAGGCGGCTTGTCTATACCCATTTTTTACCCGTATCAGATTTTGCTGAATGCACCTAGAGAACAAAATACCATGCTGCAAACCAAGTTCGCGCCTCTCGCAACCCATTTATTTGACTTAACCCGATCATCACATTTTTATCGATCAATGGTTGTGGCCTTAACTTTAGGTGTCACAGGATCTGCTTTTGCGGATGACAATGCCAATCAAAAAACAGAACAAGATGATGCCCAAGCCACAGAAAAAGTCGTGGTGGTCGGCAGCCGAAGTGGTATCCGTACAGTCACCAAAAGCCCTGCACCTGTAGATGTCATTAGTGGTGATCAACTCCAAAAACAAGGAAATACCTTGGCGCTTCGAGACATTTTAGCCAAAATCATCCCATCATTTAGTGTAGCAACCGTTCCGAGTCAACCTGATGGTTATGGCTCAGTGGCACGCTCAGCAGGACTAAGAGGCTTTGGCGGTGGTCACACTTTGGTGTTGGTCAATGGTAAGCGACGACATGTAGGTGCATTGGCAGTCAACAAATATGGTTTTGTAGAAGGATACCAAGCGGCAGATTTAGATTTAATTCCCATCAATGCCATTGCACGGATTGAAGTGCTGCGTGATGGCGCAGCAGCGCAATATGGTTCAGATGCCATTGCAGGTGTCATTAATATTGTTTTAAAGTCTGCTGATCATGGTGGCAGCATTACCACCACCTATGGCGGTCGCGAGCATTACTCAGGTACCGACCGAAATGGTGAAACATTTCAGCTCAGTGGCAATGTAGGTACAAAATTAGGAAGTGA
The DNA here is from genome assembly GCF_900197575.1 of Acinetobacter apis. GTDB lineage: Bacteria > Pseudomonadota > Gammaproteobacteria > Pseudomonadales > Moraxellaceae > Acinetobacter > Acinetobacter apis. The sequence continues at coordinate 1,303,529 of NZ_FZLN01000001.1, forward strand.
TGGCTTTGTTAACTTTGGCTATGACATTAAAAACCAAGATGCTACCACCCGTGCAGGACAAGTATCCGGTGATATTTACTCAAAAGTAAATGGTCAAAGCGACCCACGTGAAGCCACATTTGATCGCAATGTAAATAAACTTGGCTTACCTTCTGTTGAACAGTTAAATCTATCTTTAAATGCTGAACTGCCTTTAGGCGATGCAGCCAAACTTTATACATTTACCACAGCAGGTTGGCGTGATGCCATTACAGGCGCATCATATCGTCGTCCAAATTCACGCTCTGCGGTCACGGAAATTTATCCAAATGGCACCACCCCTGTTATTGCGCTTGATGAACGAGATTATCAAAGTGTTTGGGGCGTTAAAGGTGATAACTTCTTGGGTTGGGCATGGGATGCAAGCACCTCCTATGGCAAAGATACACAAAAGCATTCCACCAGCAGCAACTTAAATCCATCACTTGGCACAGCAAGTCCCACATCCTTTGGCTTACAGAAATATGAAACCTACCAATGGTCAAACAACTTAGATTTCCGCCGTGCTTTTGACATTGGATTTGGCTATAAACCATTAAATGTGGCATGGGGCTTAGATTATCGTAAAGAAGGTTGGTCATCCAAAGCCACTGACCCATTGGCGTATAAAAACGGTGGGTATATTTACACCACAGGAGATAATGCAGGTTCAACGGCCACTGTAGGGACCTTTGGTGCACTTGTGTTGTTGCCTGAAGATGAGGCTAAAATTAAACGCAGTAATACAGCCGCCTATCTCGATTTATCTTTAGATGTTACGCCAAAATGGCTCGTAGGCATTGCAGGCCGCTTTGAGCATTATGATGACAGCTCGGGTAATACGCTTAATGGTAAAATTAACAGCCGTTATGAAATTACACCTGAACTTGCTGTACGCGGGACCATTGGCACAGGCTTTATTGCACCATCACTATACCAACAAGGCTTTGCAAGCACAGGTATTGTCAGCACTATTTTAGATGGCGTACGCTCGGATGTGTATTCTAAAATGGTTCGAACTGATTCTGCGTTAGGGCAAGCTTTAGGTGCTAAAGCATTAGATCCAACCAAGTCCACCAACTACTCATTGGGTTTAACCTATACGCCACTTAAAAATTTAAATATTGCAGTTGATGCATATCGTATTGAATTAAAAGACCGTATTAGTGCAACTGCAGGACTCACAGGGACAGGCATTAATTCTATTTTAGCGGCCAATGGTTTCTCAAACGTCAACTATGTGACGTATTATGCCAACCTGTTTGATACAGTCACCAATGGTGTTGATGTCATTGCAGATTACACCCAACAATTAGAACAATTTGGTAAATTACGTTGGAGTTTGGGCTTTAATTTTAACGAAACACGCATTACAGGCATTGCTGACAATCCTAGCCAATTGCAAGGCATTAACATTGATCGTATTACCCGCCGAACCAAAGGCATGATCACAGATGCAGACCCAAAAACCAAATTTACAATTGCCACCAATTGGTTGTATAAAAAAATTGATATTAATGCCCGCCTATCCCGTTATGGCAGCTATATTTCGCCAAGTGAAACTGTAGAAACAGATCAAAAATTTGGTGCAAAATGGATTGTTGACTTAGATGCAACCTACCATGCTACTGAAAATCTATCTTTCACCTTGGGGGCAGACAACCTATTTAATACTTATCCTGACAAATCAAACGTCATTGATTCATTGGGTGAAAACTACTATGCACAATTGTCACCTTTTGGCTTATACGGCGGTTATTATTATGGACGAATTAGCTATCGCTTTTAATTTAAATCGATGACATTCAATACCTCAAACAAGCCGCTGTAACTAGCGGCTTTTGTCATTTTATAGTGCTGTGTTTAATGGCATGACATTGTTCACAAGCCGCATTGATCAAGTATTGATGGCCATATCATTCATTTTTTCAGATCAGCACAATGAAGTCATGATGTTTTAAATTCACAATTGATTGAATTGGCTATTTTTTTTCTTAATTTTCAGTTTACACTATATTTATGCATGTTATTTCACACTTTGACATGAATAAAGTTGAATACGTGCATGACCACAGCCCATATTTAAAACCAATAACGAGGACCTCAGCTTGAAATACAATAGCCTTAACGATTTCCTAACTGCAGTCAAAGCACGAGATCAACATCAACCTGAGTTTTTACAAGCGGTTGAAGAAGTATTAACCAGTTTATGGCCTTTTATTGAAAAGCATCCTCAATATGCAAGTTATGGCTTATTAGACCGTTTGGTAGAGCCAGAACGTATCATTCAATTTCGTGTGTCATGGATTGACGACCAAGGTGAAACTCAAGTCAATCGTGCATATCGGGTACAATTTAACTCAGCCATTGGTTCTTTCAAAGGCGGAATGCGCTTTCACCCATCAGTGAACTTGTCTATTTTAAAATTCTTAGGCTTTGAACAAACATTTAAAAATGCATTAACGACCTTACCCTTAGGCGGTGGTAAAGGCGGTTCAGATTTTGATCCTAAAGGAAAATCTGAAGGTGAAGTGATGCGTTTTTGCCAATCTTTAATCACAGAGCTATATCGCCATTTAGGTCCAGATACTGATATTCCAGCAGGTGATATTGGTGTTGGTGGCCGTGAAGTCGGTTATATGGCGGGGATGATGAAAAAACTCAGCAATAACACCGCATCTGTATTTACAGGTAAAGGAATTTCTTTTGGTGGTAGCTTGGTTCGCCCTGAAGCGACAGGATATGGCACAGTTTACTTTGCCGAAGAAATGCTAAAAACACGTGGTGAAAGCTTTCAAGGCAAAACCGTTGCCATTTCAGGCTCTGGTAATGTTGCACAATATGCAGCAGAAAAAGCCATGTCTCTTGGTGCAAAAGTGGTGACATTATCCGATTCAAACGGCACGCTTTATGTGAAAGATGGCTTAACTGATGCCCTTTTAGCCGAAGTCATGGACATTAAAAACAGATTGCGCGGTCGTCTATCAACATTTGCAACACAACATGGCTTTGAATTTTTTGAAGGCCAAACGCCATGGCATATTGCTGTAGATATTGCTCTACCATGTGCAACACAAAATGAACTAGACACGCAAGATGCAGAAAAACTGATTCAAAATGGACTAATCTGTGTGGCTGAAGGTGCGAATATGCCATCCACCCTTGGGGCAGTTGAAGCGTTTATTGCAGCAAATATTTTATATGCACCTGGCAAAGCATCAAATGCAGGTGGTGTAGCAACTTCAGGTCTTGAAATGTCTCAAAATGCCATGCGCTTGTCATGGACACATGAAGAAGTGGATGCCCGCTTACAACACATCATGAAAGACATTCACCAAAACTGTGTCAAATACGGAACAAAAGAAGATGGCAACGTCAATTATGTAGATGGTGCCAATATTGCAGGTTTTGTTAAAGTGGCAGATGCCATGCTTGCACAAGGCGTTTTATAAGCTCATTAATATGCTGTGAGTACACGCTCACAGCATATGCTTTTTTATTCAGCTCACTTTACTTTGCCACCCCTTCCCCGCTTAACTCATCTCTTTTGACCATCACATGACCTCAAAATGACATTTTTGTCATCTCATACAGAATAGTTTCATTTCAAGGTATGATGAAATCAATCTAGTAATTTGTATTGATGATGAAGATTTTATTGGTTGAAGATGAACAAAAAACTGGCGACTATCTCAAACAAGGACTTACAGAAGCAGGCTATCTGACCGATTGGGTCACAGATGGCATAAGTGGACAACATCATGCATTAACTGAAGATTATGACCTCATTATCTTAGATGTTATGCTGCCTGAGCGTAATGGGTGGCAAGTCATTCAAAGCATTCGTGAACATGGCAAAATGCTACCGATTTTATTTTTATCTGCCCGTGATGATGTTGAAGATCGTGTTAAAGGACTTGATTTAGGTGCTGATGACTATTTAGTGAAACCATTTGCTTTTGCTGAATTATTGTCTCGCGTGAAAAGTCTATTACGCCGTGGACAATCTAAAGAGGATCAATACCTCATTACCATCGCAGATCTTGAACTTGATGTCCGTAAACGACGCGTCACACGTGCAGGACAACGCATTGATTTAACTGCCAAAGAATTCGCGCTAATGGAGTTATTTATGCGACGACCAGGCGAAGTATTACCGCGTGCCTTAATTGCTTCACAAGTGTGGGATATGAATTTTGACAGTGACAGTAACGTGGTTGAAGTTGCCATTAAACGCCTGCGTACTAAAATTGATCATGGTTTTTCACCTAAATTGATTCAGAATATTCGCGGTATGGGCTATTTATTAGAGATTGATGATGCCTCGTAAAATTGTCAGTAGCATTGGATTTCGTATCGCCATTCTATTTTCTCTGTCTAGCATTGTAATTTCAGGCTTAATGGGATTGATGGTACACCGATTGGTGATTCAACACTTTGAATCCCAAGATCGCATGCAACTTGAAGGTAAAGTTCAGCTCATTAATAACTTATTTGCGCAAAACCCCTTAAATACAAATACTTTACAATTGGATTTAAAAGATGCTTTGGTGGGACATCATAATCTGATTTTTCAGATTGAACGCCCGCAAGGACATATCATTTTTAGCTCTGCAATTCAGCCTATTTATCCGATGCAATCTAAAAATGATCCAACATCTTGGGTTGAATGGCAATTTGACAATAAAACCTACCGCGGATTAATTAGCCATCAAGCGCCTGCTGCACAGCATACACCATCCGTTCGTATTATTATTGGTATGGATAAATCCGAACATCAGCATTTTTTGGATCATTTTAAACAACAGCTGTTACTCATTGGGGGTCTAGGCACACTGATTTTAATGGCACTTGGTTGGTTTGCCATTTGGCGTGGTTTATTTCCACTACAAAAAATGACGCATATTGCAGAACGAATTTCCGCACAACATTTGTCTGAACGACTCCCTACCCAACATATTCCAACCGAATTATATGCATTAACCACTGCCTTTAATGCCATGCTTGACCGTTTAGAGTTTGCATTAGAGAAGTTATCTGATTTTTCGTCTGATCTTGCCCATGAGATGCGTACACCAATCAATAATCTAATGACACAAACCCAAGTTTGTTTATCACGCCCCCGTGACTTACAAGTTTATCAAGACATCTTATATTCGAATTTAGAAGAATTTGAACGCATTGCCCGTATGGTTTCTGACATGCTGTTTTTAGCTAAAGCAGAACATGGATTAAGCTTAAATCAAGCTAAATCTGTCGACTTAAATCATGAAATTAGTGCTTTATTAGATTTTTATGATGCTTTGGCTGCTGAAAAACACATGCAATTTATACATACAGGTCAAGTACTACATATTCAAGGCGATGCAGCAATGTTACGGCGTGCTTTGAGTAATTTAATTTCAAATGCAATTAAATATGGCATATCTCACTCGAACATTACCATCCATACCACGATAAATGCAGAACACCAACCTCAACTTTTGATGACCAATCAAAGCCCTGAGCTGACTTCATCACAAATTTCACGTTTATTTGACCGTTTTTACCGTACCGATGCCTCAAGACAACGGACAGTAGAAGGGACAGGACTTGGACTTGCCATTACCCAATCTATTTTGCAAGCACATGAAGCACATATTGATGCGACCTTTCAGCATGGCGCCTTAACATTTACCATCACCTTTAAGCACTCGTCTCAAAATTAAAAATATTTCAATTAATTTTATGTTTCATATATTACTTTTATGTAATTAAAGTGTATATTATTCCTCACTATAATTCACATAGTTGATATGAATTCACTTTTTAAACCATATCATGATTAATTTTAATAAATTTTAAGAGATAAACTCCATGCTTTTAATTCAAAAATCTTTCAAAAAACGACGTCATGTCATGTTATTTATTTCCCTGATCATGGCATCTGTGAGCACATTTGCACATGTTCATTTGGCCAGTGCTACACCCTATGCCAACTCATTCTTAAACCAACAACCGCAAAAAATCACCCTACACTTTAGTTCTGATGTGGTATTAACCAATGTCAAATTACTCAATGAAGAAGGTCATGACATCAAATTAAATCATGCATTTAATCATGACTTAAAAAAGACCTTTCATATTGCTGTGCCACATTTAAATTCAGGCAGATATATTGTTCGGTTATCTATTGCTGAAAAAGGTGGACATGATATGCATAGCGAATATAGTTTCTCGGTTAGATAACCACCTCACTCACGTCATCACCCTGATGTATTGAGCTAAATTTCACATGGATTGTGACTCCCCCATCACATTTAATCCAAACCAACATCAAGACCAAACAACAACTCAACCTCCTCTAATTATATATTCGCTTTTACAATAAATGACTCGATTGTCATTCTTCAGTCATCGATGTGTACAAGATGCCATGCCATAATCACCTCATACTACATTCATATATTCTTTGAAATGTTCAAGAGAGCAAGCTCATGTCTTTTAAAAACTCAATATTAAAATCTGTACGTCATGCTGCCATTTTTGCAACAGTGATGATGACTTCTGTCGCTGCATTTGCCCATGCCCATTTAGAAAGTGCAACGCCAGGCATCAATGCAACAGTTTCAGGCCAACCGCAAGCCATTACATTAAACTTTTCAGCAGATGTAATGCTCATGAATGTGAAACTGATCAATGCTCAAGGCCAAGCCATTCCATTAACTTATCAAATCAGTAACGAACTTAAAAAAAGCTTTCAAATTCCCGTATCAACTCTAACTACAGGAAAATATACCGTGCAGTGGTCAGCAATGGGGAAAGATGGTCACAACATGAACAGTGATTATAGTTTTTCAATTCAATAATAGTGTAAACACGAATGGATGCACATCTTTGGATCATTTTCACATGGATTGTGAAAGTATTTTTATATTTAGGCTTGTCTATGAGTGTAGGCGGCCTATTTTGTTATCATTATTTTTGTCATGAAAAGCATAGCCAAATTGCTGTATTTCAATACATCAGATGGGGTGCAGTGCTTGGCTTGATAAGCAGTGTACTTAGTTTTTTATTGTTAATTGCAAGTTTTGCCCAAACAGGGTTCAGTGGGCTATGGAATGCCACCTATTTTTCACTGTTGATGAATACGCCTGTTGGCATGGTGCATACCTTACGAATTTTGAGCTTTTTGGCTTTAGTTGTGGTTATTGTGCTGCCATGGCAACACAGGTCAGCATGGTCTTTTGTTAAAAAACTACTGATTGCAACGCTTTGCATCCCCATTATTATCAGCTTTTCACAGCTTGGACATGTCACCAACTTAGCCGTGTATGCCCAAGTACTTGTATCGTTTCATGTCGCTACCATGTCTTTGTGGATGGGTTCACTGTATCCATTGTGGTGGCTAAATCGGCATACCCATCGTTTCACATTTAAAACACATGTTGAACAATTTGGGCAAATTGCTTTGGGCGTTGTCGGCATCTTGATTGTCTGTGGGGTCAGTGTGTTATTTCTACTTTTACCGAGTATCATGACGTTATTTACCACACCTTATGGCAATACCTTGCTTGTTAAGCTGCTTTTGGTATTCAGTATTTTGGTGTTGGCTACATGCAATAAGCTTTATTTTACACCACGCTTAGACCAGCCCAACATGTATAAAGTATTTAGATCTGTTTTAACTTTTGAAATGCTGCTTGGCTTTGCCATTTTAGTTACCACAAGCTTTATGACCACTGTGGTTGGAATTGATTGATTAAGACGGCTGAATAACATTAAAAATGGCTTTTGCTGTGGCTTCAGCCCCTGCTAAATTGGGATGAAAATCCGCACCCTTCTTCGATTTAAAACCATTCACCCATGGTGTTTGGCTACATACACTGTGCACTTTTGAAATTGTTGCCATATCCACCAAAGTAACAGCCGTTTCTTTTGCAACATCACGGGTAATTTGTGCCAATTGATCTGCAACTGCTGTGACATGTGCTACTTGATCTGCGGTTAAACCGAGTGCTGTGCATGTTCCCTCTACAGGCACAACCACAGGATAAGTCACAACCACAATATGTGCATGTGGTGATCGACGTTTAATTTCTTGAATAGTGGCTTTTAACAACTGAGCCAAATCAGCAAAACGTTTGTGGTCTCTTGGTATTTTTCTTTTTAATACTGAGCTGATTGCATGAGCTACAATATGCTGTTGGTTTTGATATGCCATCCATGTTAAATCACCAATATACCCCACATCATTACCACCTGCGGTGAGTGTGACAAGCTTGGTATCAGGACCAAGTGCATCGATTTGTGGACCAAGCATACGCTGCCCACCGTTTAAAATATGGCGTACTGTAGCCCCTGAAGATGTCATGTCTGTAAATGACGATATATTCAGTAAGCGTGCCAATTGCTGTGGGTAACCATTGACACTGCGCTGTGAAATTATAGGGCTATTGGGGGCACGTTCACCGAGCCCTAGCCCTGCAGCAAATGAACTGCCTAAAGCAACATATTCAGCATTTTTTTTCACAGGCAAACGGCGCTGATGTAACCAAAATGCCGTCCCCAACGCTGTTGTACCTAATGCGGTATAGGTTAATAACTTACATACAGAAAAATGTGCCATGGTCTTGTTCTAATGAATCAGCTAAAAGAATAAAATAATTATTTGACCTGATCAGACGAGATTAAAGTACACATTTGTATCACTTTAATACGCTGTTTAGGCTTAATGTATCTATATAGTTGCTTGTAATGACTAATCATCAATCCCGCTGTAATTCCAATCTTTAGGAATATTCGGTTGTTTCGGTGCTCGATTTAAATCAATATTTAAAGCACGACTACTTTTCGTGGTTTTAGGATTTTTTCCAGACAAGGATGCGCTGTAGTTATAACGAAATTGCCACTGCATCGCTTTTAATGGACGAATGGACACCGCTAAATTGTATTCGTCATGACAGTTGCCTTTTGCTTGTTTATAGTCTTGCTCTGAAAAACAGGCACGCATGGTTTGCTTTAAACTAAATGGATAATTGCCAATAAACTGCTGTGTTTTTCCGTTGTTTAATAACTCATAAAAATTTGCACGCTCCATGGTTGCACCGCCACCAGAGTATAGTTCTGAGTATGAGTGAATCCGTGCAATTGCAAAGCGATTGTCTGCTATTGGAAAAAGTTTTGGATAAACATATAGTTTTGAGTTATTCAGCGCAATTTGATCAGCAGAGAGTTTTTGCGTCAGATCAATTTTCCAATGCTGCAATAGTTTCGGTTGAGCATCTGTGGTGGTAAACACTGCAACTTGGTCATCTGCCAATAACCAAAGGTGTTGGTCTGCGGTGGTAACGCTTTTCCAACGTTCAGGATGGGCACAAAGGCTTTGCTGCTGAGCACAAATATCTTTTTGTACTATAGGGCTTATTTTATTTTTGCTGCTGAATGATTGAATATCCAATGGCGCTGCCCAAGCTTGAATGGCAATTAAGCTGCTTGCAACAAAGAAACCACACTTGCGAATAATTTTTTTTGTCATGGTCTTAAGTTGTATTTTAATTAGTAAGCTCATATTACAATTTATGAGGTATGCAATTAAACAAGTAATACTTAGACAATATAACAAATCATACAAAACCAATATATAAAGCTATAACGATTTAACTTTATACCAATCACACTCGGCAGCCTGATTTGAACCACATTTAGTTTTTTTTGCTTTACAATAAATTGGCTGATTACCATCAAAACTCCAATTTTCCCCACTATATTTACACAAATAACAGTTTTTGATTGGTACTTTATTTTGAGATGCTAATCTAACTTGAGAGATAAAAAACTCTCCATGGGAATAACCGTATTGTATGCTTGAATTTACAAACTCTAAATCAGTTTCAATCAAATTATAATAAACAATTCTTTGCTTAAATTTGGCTATTTTAGTTTCAATATCTGATAGATATGTTAATTCTAAAAAAGATTTTCCTGAATCCCATACATAAAAGGCAAAAAACTGCTTTTTCATACAGACACATTCGCTTTCTGGTATTACAGCTATACCTTGATTAAACCCTAAAAAAAGTGCGTCATTCTCAGTTATGTGATAGTTTTTAATTTTGTCAATATCTTCTTCAGAGTTAATAGGAATTTCTATTATTCGCTTACCAGAAGATTCTTTTTTTTCACTTAGAAAATGAGTTACAGCAATTTCTACATATATAGTCTCTTTAGGACTAGATTCACGCAAAAGTAAAATATCTGGTATAAAATTATTATCTTTCTTTTCTACTTTCACCTTAGAGTAATAATTTGTTAAATCATATCGTCTACTTGTGAAACCAAGACCGCAGTACTTACGAATAACTCTTTTAAATTTATGACATCTTTTTGGTATACTAAATTCAATATAAAATGGGTCATTTTCTTTTAAACAATTATTATATGTTTCAAAAAAAACTTGCTTACCTAAACAGTGCAAGTAAGTTTCGCCATTACATTCTTGTATGTTTTTATGTGCAAAATGTGGTTTTTTAACTTTTCCATTAACTTTAGCTATTAATAATTTTCCACAGCCAAAACAGAAAAAATCATTAAATATACTCTGACCAACTAAATCAATTGCTTTTATCGCTTTCCCTTGTTTATTTTTTGCATATTGATATCTTGCCATTAAGTTTAACTCTATTTAGTTAATAAAATTAACGATTTTATTGATCATAAATAAAATAGCTATAGATCATCAAAAAAAATTTCTTAATATTCGATATTTAACTGTCTGAAACTTTCCCTCGTTTATTTAAATCAATAACAATAACCTTTATACAATCTATTCCTGTCCACTCATGAGCAATTGAATACCAGTAATTTTGCAAAGCCTCTTCTAACCCATCTAAACCTACATTTTTACTTTGGATTTTCCATTTCTTATCTGCATTTTGGGCAACTAGTAAAAAAATGCCACATCCAGCTGTGGTTTCACGTAAATAATCACCCACTAGTTGGTTTCTTAATCTTTCACATAGTTTTGGACCTGTCCAATCTTTATCAAGGATTTTTAATTCAATCGGTACCGGACTAGTAATCATAAAATGATCTAAACGAATATCAGTTCGTTGACTATTTGCAAGCTCATATTCTTGAGTAATTGAAAATTTTCCTATCCCTTTTTGCTTTAATTCACGAGCAATAAGATTTCTCATTTCTGTTTCTTTCTTAACTCTTTTCCATGTCAACCAAGCACTATCATCTCCATTTTCAAGCCAATCTTTTAAATCAATTGTCTTTAATACTGCTAGATTAAATAACTCTTTATGTGTTTTGGGCTTAATACTGCCTGATATCTCAAAGTCTCGTATTTGTTCGATATGCCATGCATCTATATCCCCACAAGATAAAGCAATGTCATAAGCTATTCTTTCTAGCCAAATCCGTCTAGTCTCACAAATGGTTTCCTTTGAAAGTTCTTGAATAGCATGATAGCTTTCAGCACATGGAATTTCTTTTAAATACTTAAAAAGTAGATCTCTAGCATCCTGTGCATTATCTCTTAATGTAGGCGAGTACGCTCCTGTATTAGCTCTATGCAAATCTTCTTCTATTTTTATGTATTTATTCATTAAAGCATGCAACATTTTTAAATATTTTATTTTTTTAAACTCATTGTCTCCTGCCCGACCATTGATAGCATGGATTTTTCCTAATAAATGACAAACGAAAATTTGGGCTGAATTTACAGCATCTATCTCAGGTAATGACTTTAACCAGTTGGTTAAAGAAAGAATTCCATTTTGAGGATCACTATCTACATAAAGTGCATACCACCAAGCTTTCTGCTCGTTAGAATTTGATTTAGCTACCATTTGCTTAGCAAGTAAAATAAAATTTTCTTTACCAAGAGTAGAATTAATTAATATTTGTACAGCATATGTCCTTTGGTCTTTGTGCAAAAAAACGGGGGAATTCTTCTTAAGCCAATCTAATATCTTAGGAGCTATATCGTTATGCAACCATGGTGTATGATAAAATATGTCTTGTATAACATGGTTATAGCTATTTTTTATATCATGAGCAGCTGATTCAAACTCCCAAACCAACTCTTTATTGATGGCTTCAATAACTTTATTTGGAAAAAGTTGGTATAACTTCTCAAACCATGAAGGGAATCCTGGGCTGTCCCATGTAATATATCTAATTGCATTGTTTATTTCGTTATCATTTAATTTTTTAAAAAAATTTAAATCTTCACTAAATTCAATTTCTAAACCAGCCAAACCAAAAATTAAATTATCAGGAGTTGAATTCTTCTTCAAATTGCTATCTTCTGAATATAATTTTGGTTTATATATGCGCCAAAATTTTTTTGCTGAATCTTTATAGGCATTTGCGACATTTTCACCAAACTCAGGAATTAAACTACCCCAATTTGCATAAGCACTATGAGATTGAGTTTTTTTTTCTATTGAGTTCATTAACCAAACATGATTATTGCTTAATTGAGCATTTAGAGTAGCAGGTGTATTAAAAATCTGTTCTGGATTATTTTTTAATCGATTAATCCAATCTAATCTAGACTGAATTGTCTCGGCTCTTTCTTTTTCTCTTAATAACTGTATATCTTTCCATTTTTGTTGGTCTTCTATATAAGTATCATCTAATACTGGATTCAATAATGAATTTACATGTTTTTTAAGATCTGGATAATTTGTACTCTTTTCCTGTATTTTCTCTAATATATCAACACACTTATTTTTTTGATTATAAATAGCAAATGCTCTGTTTATAATTACAATTTGATCATCACAAGTTTTTTCATCAAGATAATTTAATAAACGATCTAAACTTTTATCATTAAATTCCCAAAAGTGTTCTTCATCACAAACATTAAAATCATTTAGTAGCCTTCCACCATTGTTAGTACTAACAATATATTTTCGTGATCTATCTATTGCACACCAATACAACTTATCATTTAACTGCTCCCACATTGGAATATTAGATTCCAAATAGTTACTTTTTATAGAGACACTAAAATCTTCATGATATTTTAATGCTATTGAATCTATTAAAATATTAATTGTTATTTTTTCAAGAGCGAAATCGCTACGTTCTTTTACTAACTTTTCAATAATTTTGAATGCAATATCTAAAGTCCATGCATATTGTTTAGAAAGCTCATACTCTCTAGCTCGATAACATGGTTGTGTTCTTAATAGTTTTTCAATACCAATTAATAATTCAAAGATCAATCGCTCTTCACATTTTTGTATGAAGTAAGTCAAAGATTGATTTAAATCATCATATTGATATTGTTTTTTGTCATTGGCTATTTGCAATGAATCTATAAGTAATCGAATGATACTTTCATCTGGCTCAATTTCACTGACAAGTTCCGCAATTAGTTTTCTATCTAAGGGTTTTTTCTTGTTAAGATCCGTCCACAACTCATATTTATTTTGATCATTGCTAGACCCTATAATCGCTCGGATAGATATTCTTCTCAAATATACATCTCGGCTAGAATCTAAGGCAATTAATTTTAATGTAGTAGTCGCTTGAGTGTATCTGCCTTGCCAAGCCATTTGTGCTAGAAAAAAGATGGCATTATCATTGTCAATATATTGATTTATCAAAGATACTACTAGTGTTTCTAAATCAGCGTTTGCAATTTTTGTAACAGCACTATTATAACTAATTGTACAACCATCTTTATTATTAACTATTCTATCTATATATTTTGATAAAACTTGTTTGCGTACTTCTAACGATAGCTGAGAAGGATCTCCACTTTCAAAAATGATTTCTGGCTGATATTGAATTACTTTTTTACATATTTTATCATCTAAAACTGCCAACCAAGGTAATAACGGACGAAGCGTGGGCACTATAATTTTTTTATCAAACTGCTCCCGAAAAAATAATTTTTCAACTGATAATCTATCATCACCATTTAGTAATTTGAAAAACCATTGAGACGCCAAGAATTCTCGAATATCTCTATGCCTAAAACTTACAGCATCATATAAAATATCATTAAATATTCCTGACTGTAATAGACTTGTTACTTCTTCATTATTCCAATCTGGTAAAAGTGTTGATGCATTTATTACTTTATCATTATCATGCATAGAAGATGGCGTAGCTATATTCATGTTACGCATCAAAATAACTGCTGCTGCAAGACGTTGAGCTCCTTCATATAATTTTTCAAAGTTAATCGTATTAGATTTTCTGTCTAGTGTGTGTCTTTCTCTTAAACGTTGCTCAATATTATATTTAATAATATTTAAACGAGAGTCTAATTTATTGTCACTTCTCCATTTCAAAATAATATTATCTAAATCAAAAGGTCTTTCAGCTAAACTTAATAGATCAAACCTTTTAATTTCATTTATTAACTCAGCAATATTATGTACAGAACGCTGCTGGCAAAACTGTTGTATATCTTCATATTTTAAAGGATTTAACTGATAGACCTTCAAAGAGCTTTTATCTGTATTGCCATCTAAAGGAAAAAATAATTCTGAATCTAATAACGTTGCATCTTCTGTATATCGCCAACTATAAGGTCGACTTGAAATATAAACATGGCATCTTTGAGCTGCACTTTTGACTTTTTGTACAAATTTTTTAATTTTACTTTGAAATTCTTTTGGACCTCTTAATCGAGCTTCATCAACTGAATCTAAAAAAAACCATGCATCATCAGTAGATGAAATCCAATCTAAAAATAAACTTTCATCCCCTACTTCGAATGATGTTGTAAGTTCATTATCAATATCCTCAATTCTTATAAAAAATGAAAATTTTCTAGCTTGTTCTAATTTTTCAGCCTGCTTTTTAAATTCTAATGTTTTACCAGCTCCTGCCTCAGCTAAAACGACACACCTGTATTCTTGTAATAATGCACTCCATTGAATGGATTCTTCTGCGTTTAATTTTAAAGAGTCATCAGGAATTATTTGAGAAAATTTCCGATCAAGATTTATATAAGTCATATAATTAAATAACTTGAAATTTTATAAACATAATAATTAATGTATGAAAAAAATCCTATAAAATATTAGTAAACTTCGAATATTAAATTTGTGTTCATTGACAAACCCCTTAGATTCTTTTCTAATCACTCCTCTTTTGCGATCTACTGTTTTAATCAACTAAGCTATAGTGCGTCGCCAAATCATCATGCCTAGGAGTAATAGAATGACTGAATCTCATCTTAAAACAGAACCATTACCTACTCCTCGTATATCAGTCGCACCAATGATGGATTGGACCACCAAAGACTACCGTTACTTTGCACGTTTATTTAATCCCAATGTGGTGCTATATACTGAAATGGTCACCACAGGCGCTATTTTATTTGGTGATGCAGTACGGCATTTAAGTTTTAATACAGAAGAACAGCCTGTGGTATTACAGCTTGGAGGGTCAAATCCAAAGGACCTCGCGCTTTGCAGTAAAATGGGACAAGACTATGGCTACCAAGAAATAAATTTGAATGTTGGCTGCCCAAGCGACCGTGTACAAAATAATAAGATTGGTGCATGTTTAATGGCTGAACCTGATCTCGTTGCAGAATGTATTGCGGCTATGCAAAATGCGGTTGATATTCCAGTGCACGTGAAACACCGTATTGGCATTGATGATATGCAGTCTTATGAAGAAATGCTGCATTTTGTAGATACTGTGGCGGCAACAGGTTGTCAGCATTTTGTGGTTCATGCACGAATAGCACTATTAAACGGGCTATCGCCAAAAGAAAACCGTGACGTTCCACCACTTCGCTATGAAGATGTATACCGTTTAAAACGAGAGCGTCCACATTTATATATCGAAATTAATGGTGGCATAAAAACTGTAGAAGACACCAAGCTGCATTTACAACATGTGGATGGCGTGATGATTGGACGTGA
This sequence comes from Acinetobacter apis, assembly GCF_900197575.1. Taxonomy (GTDB): domain Bacteria; phylum Pseudomonadota; class Gammaproteobacteria; order Pseudomonadales; family Moraxellaceae; genus Acinetobacter; species Acinetobacter apis. The sequence goes on from NZ_FZLN01000001.1 coordinate 1,319,437, forward strand.
GGCTTACCATAATCCGTACGTGTTAGCTGAACTTGGGCATGCTTTATGGCAAGATCCATTGCCCAATCGTTTTGACATTATGGAACGCATGATGCCTTACATTGAACAGCGTTTAGCAAACGGCGCACCTATGTCTATTATTACACGGCATATTCTTGGCTTATTTCAAAACTTGCCAGGTGCAAGAAAATGGCGCCAAGCACTCAGCGGTGGTAAAGCCAAAACAGTTGATGATATTTTGTTTGCCATTCAACAGATGCAAGAAGCCATCGAACGCACAGAATTGTATCTAGCCACTCATCAACGCGAAGATTAGTATCATCAGCAAGGCAAAGAGGGTTATCACCCTCTTGTCAGCTGATCTAATTCAGCGCATCATGCCTAAATCATTATTCAACCACCATTGCTCATGAAATTACTGCAGAATTGGACGCGTTTTGAAAAAATTTGGTTGCTCAGTTTTACCACCATTCAATTCATTTTATATTTTTGGTGGCAGCAACATCTGATTGACTTAATTTGCGCATTGTCCAATATGCTGTGCGTTGTCTTGGTGGCCAAAGGGCGCTTGGAAAACTTTTTCTTTGGCATGATAGCAACTTCGCTATATGCCTATATTTCTTATCATAATCAAATTTATGGTGAAGCCATGTTAAGTGGCTTATTTTACTTTCCAATGCAATTCATTGGGCTGTATTTTTGGCTTAAACATCGTGAAAAAACCACCAAGCAAAGTGATGTTCAAATTAAGCAACTGTCTATTCAAGGTTGGGGCATCATGCTGCCTTTAGTATGTATCTGTGCTTTAGGTTACGCAGAATTATTGGCATATTTAAATGCCCAACAAGTTCATCTTGACTCATTCACTGTTGTCATTTGTATTTTTGCTCAGATTTTAATGACCCTTCGCTATACTGAACAATGGTTATTGTGGATGAGTGCCAACATTTTAGGCATGATTATTTGGGTGAATGCAGAAAATTATGCCATGGTGATGATGACCTGTGCATCGTTATTCAACTCACTATATGGTTGGTTACATTGGAAAAAACAAACCAAACAATCTGCTTCTGTGACATCAAACTGAAACATTTGACCTATAATTTAAATTGTTCACTTCAAAATAAATGATTGGAACACATCTCATGAGTTGTATTTTTTGTAAAATGGTCAATAAAGAAATTCAGCACCACATTGTGGCTGAAAATGAAAATTTTCTTGCGTTTTTATCTTTATTTCCCAATACATTAGGTACAACAGTTGTGATTCCAAAACAGCATTACAGCAGCTATGCCTTTGACCTTGATGATAATATTTTATCTGAACTAGTTAAATTCACCAAAACTGTGGCTAAAACATTAGATTCATTTTTTCCTGATGTTGGACGTACAGCCATGGTTTTTGAAGGTTTTGGTGTTGACCATGTACATGCTAAGCTCTTTCCAATGCATGGCACAGTCGAAGCACAAGAAACATGGCGCTGTATTTCTTCACCCATTGAACATTATTTTGACCAATACGAAGGCTATATTTCTTCGCATGATTCAAAACAAGCAAGCCATGATGATTTAGCACAGCTTGCTGCAAATATTAGAGCGCATGCATAGCGCGCTTTTTCAATATATGATCTAATTTCTTAAGCACTTCTGCCACAGCAATCATGGCAAATGTTGATGTCACCACCACAGCAGAGCCATAACCACCACAGCGAAGGCCTGCTGATTTCACCATTTGATGGTGAGTCAGTGGACTTTCATTTGAATACACACAGGTAATACCAAACTTTTCTTTTGGCTTTTTACAAATGCCTTTTGCCCGAAGTTGGCTACGCAGCTTTGCAAGCATTGGGTCTTGCTCAGTTTTAGATAAATCCGCCACTTGGATATTTAACGGATCACGCTTACCGCCTGCCCCACCTGAGACCACCAACGGTAACTTATGAAAACGGCAATGTAACATGAGTGCAAGTTTGGCTTTTACATCATCAATGCAATCTAAAATAACATCAGGCTGATATGCCATAAGCTCAGGTAACGTATCACTTGATAAATAATCATCTACTAAATTAAGTTTAATTCGAGGATTTATTTCACGACAGCGTGCAGCCATCACTTCAATTTTTTCTAAGCCTAAAGTGGATGTCAACGCAGGTAACTGACGATTAATATTAGATGCTGACAACACATCCATATCAACCAACGTTAATTCAGCAATTCCTGTACGGGCAAGTGCTTCTACCGCCCAACTGCCTACACCGCCAATCCCAATCACCATGACATGACTTGTTTCATAATGAGCAAAGGCCGTTTCTGTATACACTTTTGCCACGCCTTGAAAACGGCGCTCATATTCATCAGGGTTGGGGAAATCAGTCATGCTTTTGCCTCATAATCATCTGAAGCTATTTTAACGTGTTTTATTGGCTTCGTCTTGTGGCTTTCATGAATGCAGTTTTAAAGCAGTTTGTGTGTTATGCCATAACTGTGCTGCAACTGATGTGGGTTCTTGCTGAAAAATATCTACCAATGTTTGATAAACATATACTAAGTTGGCTGGTGTATTCCGTGTCCGCACTGTAGATGACTGCTGACAACATAGCGGTGTCATATCAGGGCAATCTGTTTCAATGACCAAAGATTCTAATCCTACAGTATGCACAGCACGATGTAATTTTTTAGCATTTGGATTGGTAATTTGCCCCGTCACACCCACTTTAAATCCTAAGTTTACAAATGCTTTGGCTTCTTCAACACCGCCACTAAATGCATGTGCAATACCACCTTGTTTAAAGCGATGTTGTTTTAAAATCTTTAATACATCGGCATGTGCTTTACGAATATGTAAAAGAACAGGTTTATCATACTGCACCGCTAAATCAAGCTGAGCATGAAAAAACTGCTGTTGCTTGGCATACATTTTAGGGTCTTTATGTTGCGCTAAAAATGTGTCTAAACCAATTTCACCAATAGCAACACAATCATTTAATTGTAAGCGTTGCTCAAGCAGGTCTAAGTCGGTCATTTGATGGTGTTCAATATAAAAAGGGTGTAAACCTGGGGCAAAATAGCTACGAGGATAACGTCTCCGATCTTGATTTAACCATTCATGTACAGCATATAAATCATCAAAACGTGATGCTAAAAACCCAATCAACACCAACGCATCCACTCCTGCATTTTTCGCAGCAACAGCCAAAGCTTCACGGTCTGCATCAAATTCAGAAACATCAAAATGCGTATGGGTATCAAAAAGTTGCATAATGGTTCCTTGTGATGATTTAAGGTAAATATTGTGGCTGAATTACACCTTTTAACTTGTTATAAGGAATGGTTAATGTAGGCATACCTGCGGCATAAGGACCAATTTCATATTCGCCATATTGTAAAACCAATCCAGCTTTTGAAAAATAAAAATTGTGTGCTGTACTAAATTCCCAAGATTGTTCATATTGGTCAACATTCTCTGCCAATCCTTCAGCTTTGACCCAAGCACTAAACTGCTCATGTGCAAGTTGATCAAAGATTTTACGCTGACCTTTTTCAATCACATGATCAAGCTCAATTTGACGTTTTTGATTTAAATCAAAAACAAAATATTGTTGTGTACTCGCACCATGTGCGCCACCTAAATAGGAATAAGAAACCAGCTTAATGGTTACAAGCCCTTTTTTACTCTGTATGACTTGCGGTTCAATTTGAAAGGTAATTTCTGTGTTGGCACTGAATTTTTTAAGCTCATCTACAGCATGGCTAAATTCATTGGCGTATTGCTGAATTTGTGCATTAAAGGTGGCATCTTGCGCCACAACATCTGAAGCAGCGGGCATTTCACCTTGTGCAATTAAAGTTAAAGCAATATTTTGCCGTAATATTGCAAGAGTTGCTTTTTGGATCGCAAGATCAATAAATTTCTGATTACTTTGTAATTGTTTTACCAAAAATTCAGGGCAGCCACGTCCTGAACACGCTGGCAATTGGATTTGCATACTTTGAATGCTGGCATTGAAAGCAGGTGCTGCAGGTTGAGCTGATGTGTCATTGGCGGTCTTTTTTTGTTCTACATTTGCTGATGATTCTTTTTTTTCACAGCCTGTGATTAAAGCACTACTGAGCACAATACCAACCAACAACCCGTGCTTTTTTAAAAATGTCATTTATCGATTCGCTCTCAAGATTAACGATATGATCTCAATCCAATTTATTAAAATATGTCAACGTTACATTGTCTTTATCATTTCATAAAAATAGGGTTTGATATACCTCATTTTTTAATATTTGCTTGGTTTGTTGCTGTGTTAAATAAATATCAAGTTGATCTGCTCCAGCAACCACTTCACTGCTTCTAAAATGTAGTCCAACCCCAGTTTGGTCAAAAAACCAATCGGCTTGTGTCCACACAAGTTGTTTCGGTGCCGACACTTGAATCAGTTTAGGTTGTTCTTTTAACCATGCTTGATAATACTGCTGAATCATGACATTACTATTTTTTTGTTCTTTTACTTGAATGAGATCAGGCAAATGCACACGTTTTTTTTGACTTAAGTCTGCCACCATAAAATAACGACGGTCACTGACTTGAATCATTCCTTGCTGTGTGTCTAAACCCAACATGAGCAAAACATATTGTTTTTTCTGTTGCACCAAATGACTATGTAAGCTGAGCTGATATGACAAATTGCCAGCAAACTCTTTTTGCCAGCGTGTAGATGCTTGTACATAGGCATCAATGGTGGGCTGTAGCGATAAAGCAACCTTATTGGCTTGGATTTGTGATTGAATGACCACGCTTTGCTGCTCATTCAACCATGTATTGAACCATGGATTGGAGGTTTGCAAGGTTTGAATTGCAATCACAGGGCATGCTTTTGCATAACATTGCTGTACTTTAAACGCTGCAGGTTGTTCCTTGCTTGTTAATTGAGCCACCTTTTCAGCAGCTTGAGCATCGGTTTGATGTGGCTGACCACAAGCACTAACCATACACGCTGTCAATAATCCTAAGCCAATTAAACGAAATCGCATACCCACCACCTTTTTTATTATATGTACTCAAGATAAGAAAACAGCATCTAAAAAGACGCTGTTGACTGTATGATTAGTGCTCTCGTGTGCTTCTAAACTGCACATCCGGCCAGCGCTCTTGCATGATTTGCAAATTGACTCGGCTTGGTGCTAAATAGGTTAAATGTCCACCGCCATCAACTGAAAGTTGATCATGCGCTTTCTTTTTAAAGTCATTTAGCATTTTTTCATCATCACAATGAATCCAGCGAACCGTATTTACATTCACCTGCTCATAGACGCAGTCCACTTTATATTCTTCTTTTAAACGGTAAGCGACCACATCAAATTGTAAAACACCCACTGCACCGACAATTAAATCGTTATTAATTTGTGGCATAAAGACTTGAGTTGCACCCTCTTCTGAGAGTTCTTTCAAACCTTTTTGTAATTGCTTTGACTTTAAAGGATCTTTCAAACGGACACGGCGGAACATTTCAGGAGCAAAATGTGGGATACCGGTAAAATGTAAATTTTCACCATCTGTAAATGTATCGCCAATTTGAATCGTGCCGTGATTATGTAAACCAATAATGTCCCCTGGCCATGCTTCTTCTAAATGCTCACGCTCACCTGCTAAAAAGGTTAAGGCATCAGAGATTCGAATATCTTTACCAATTCGAACGTGATTCATTTTCAAGCCTCTTTCATATTTACCTGAGCAAATACGCATAAAGGCAATACGGTCACGGTGTTTTGGATCCATATTGGCTTGAATTTTAAATACAAAACCTGAAAAACCTGCTTCTGTTGCTAAAACTTCACGCTCTTGAGTTGGATGTGCTTTAGGTTCTGGTGCCCAATGAATAAATGCATCTAACACATGATCTACAGCAAAATTACCCAATGCAGTACCAAATAAAACAGGCGTTTGCTTGCCTTGTAAGAACAGATCATGGTCAAGCTCATCCGCTGCCATTTGAACTAATTCAAGCGATTCTTCAAATGACTTAAATGCCATATCACCAATTTTTTCACGAAGATCTGGATAATCATAGCCATCACGCACTTCAATATCTGTAATGGTTGAACCAAATCCTGCTTTATAAATATACGTTTTATTGGTGGCAATATGATATACACCTGCAAAATCACGTCCCATACCAATTGGCCATGTGATTGGAACACAACGAATTTTTAAAACGTTTTCAATTTCATCAAGTAGCTCTAAAGGCTCACGAATCTCACGGTCCATTTTGTTGACAAATGAAACAATAGGCGTATCACGCATACGACATACGTCCATCAATTTAATGGTACGTTCTTCGACCCCTTTTGCACCATCAATCACCATCAGTGCCGAGTCAACAGCAGTTAAAGTGCGATATGTATCTTCAGAGAAGTCTTCATGTCCTGGTGTGTCTAATAAATTGATTGTGTGCTGTTTATATGGAAATTGCATCACTGATGTGGTGATTGAAATCCCACGTTCTTTTTCCATTTCCATCCAATCCGATGTGGCTGAACGGTCCGATTTACGGCTCTTTACCATACCTGCGACTTGAATAGCTTTACCCCACAGTAAAAGCTTTTCTGTCATGGTGGTTTTACCCGCATCGGGGTGAGAAATGATGGCAAATGTACGACGCTGCGCCACTTGTGCTGTTAATTCTTGCTGAAAACTCATGAACAAATACCTACTGCGACAATGCAGTACTCAGAATAAATATAAGATGAAATTGCGCCTATTCTATCAGATAGGAACAATTTTTGAATGTTGACGAATCAACGCTATTTAGACGAAAACTACATTGGCCTGTCACACTTGATATTAAATAATATTTACTTATTATACATGGCTCACACTATGGGTCAGTAAATTTGTGTCATTTGATGGCAATAATTTCTTTTTCATAGCCATGAACAAGGGCTGAATCAATTCAGCCCTTGTTTAATCTGAAACATTACTTTGGTTGTTGTAAGCCTGCATAATCAATTAAAACATTTGCAGCTTCATCCACAAACGCTTTATCTTCTGGTAAAGGTGGACGTTTGCTGGCTTTCATTTTTGCACGTGCTTCAATCATGGCATCTAATGATGTCTGATAGGTTTCCCAATTTGGATAAGGCTTTAAATTGGTTAGCTCACGGCGACGATTATCTGCTGTAAGGGTTTGTTGCTCCATCTGATCAATTTCAGCACGGCGCTCAGAAAGACTCAGTACAATCTTTTTACGGTCATCTTCTTTTTTAGCAAGCTTAGTTCGTGCATCTAAATAACTAAACTGCGGGTCTTGTGTTACCCGTGAAGCAGACAACTTCTCAAGCTGTGGTAAATATTTTGCAACATCGCCTTCACGCTTGAATGGCGCAGTTGGAATAGTATCCCATTGCAATGCATTTTTTGCTTTACGCTCACCAAATTGCTCGTTGTAAATATCAACCAATTTAATGTCTGGAATTACGCCTTTATTTTGCGTACTTCCACCTGTAATACGATAGAACTTACGCTGTGTTAACGTCGCTTGTCCATACGCTAAGCTATCAAGCTGAATTTGTGCTGTTCCTTTTCCAAGCGTTGTACTGCCAATCACTACGCCACGGCCATAATCTTGAATTGCTGCAGAATAAATCTCACTTGCAGATGCCGATGCCAAGTTAATAAGTACGGCAAGTGGTCCTGAGTAAAGCTGTTCGCCATCATCATTGTCTTTAAACACACTCACTGTGCCATTGCCATCACGAATTTGAACAACAGGCCCTGATTTAATGACTTGCGAAATCATACGAGCCACTTCTTCTAATGACCCACCTGGATTATTTCTTAAATCTACAATAATCCCTTCAACATTTTGCTTTTGTAGCGACTGTAATGCAGCTGCTGTATCTTGAGCGACTGAACGGTAATCTGCGCCATCACGACGTGCGCGATAATTTAAGTAAAATGATGGAATTTCAATGACACCAAACTTATGGGTTTTGCCATCACGTACAACCTCTGTGGTGCGTGAACGCACCCCTTCATCTTCTTCTTTAATCACATCACGGACTAATGTCACATTACGTGCTTGGCTCATAGAAACGCCTGCACCCAATAAACGAATTGTCACTTTAGTACCGCGTTTACCACGGATTAACCCTACAATTTCTTGGCTGGTCCAACCCACCACATCTTCCATTTTTTTGCCGTCTTGGGCCACACCAATAATGCGGTCACCTGGGTGTATTTGACCTGATTTGCTGGCTGGTCCACCTTCAACAATGGTTTCAACACGTGTGTAATCTTCATTACGGCGTTCAGGACGAATGGATACCCCAATCCCTTCAAGCTCAAGCGTGGTTTGACGGTTTAATTCAATGGCATCAATAGGCGGGAAATAATTACTATGTGGATCATATGTCAAAGTCATTGCATTTAAAATGCGCTCTAACACATCATCACTCTTTAAACGGCTAATTCGTTCTAGCTTACGCTTATAACGTTTGGTCAAGGTTTGGACTGGTGTTAAGTCTTCGGCAGCTGTTAAATCTTGTCCATTGGCAAGTGAAGGGTCTGCTTTTAAAGCAGCTTGTTTTGCCATATCTTCTTGCTTGGTAATAGTCAGGCTAATAAGCTGTGATACCAGCATTTTATCCCAATAATCTTGACGTTCTGCTGTCGTTGCAAAATAAGGCGCTTTTTCACGATCAATATCAAGATAAACATCTTTTTGCTCAAGATTTTGTGGTTTTTTCACTTCTTTGAGCATGCTTTCATAGAAGCTGGTCAGATGTTTTCGATATTGTGCATGAATATCATAAGCTGCCGTTAAGTCACCTGCTTTTAAAGCCGCACCCAAGGTTGCACCATATTTTTGTTTATATGCTTCAACTTCTGAGGCTAAAAATAACGTATGATCTGGATCTAAACTGTCTAAATACATATCTAAAATACGCTGCGATGTATTGGCATCTAAACGCATATTTAAGTAATGTTGACGGTCTACTAAATTGGCCAATTGCCGAGTGACCAGCTTTTGCTCTTGTGTAGGTTGAATCGATTTCTGTACCGACGCTATATTGTTTGCAGCAATGGCTTCAGACATTGTATGGTTAAAAAATAAACCACCAGTTGCCAATGCAACAGCACACGCGATTATTTGAAGTTTCATAAACGAATTATATTTCCTTTGAGTTTAACCAAATAACACGCTTTTAAGTGTTCTGGATACCAGCGTATTCAATATGTTAAACAAACTATACCTTCTATGTTGTCTAGTTTTATCATATTCTGTGCAAACAAAATGTAGCAAATCATTGCAAAATATGCGCAATGTTTAAATCTGAAGTCCACAGGGAAAAATACGCTTATGATTGGCGCACTCATGCTCGATATCGAAGGCACCTCTTTATCTGACCAAGATATTGAGCTTTTAACCAATCCTCAGGTCGGTGGTATCATCTTATTTTCCCGCAATATTGTCTCGCCACAACAGGTCAGACAATTGACCGACCATATGCGACAAGTTCGTCCTGAGCTATTAATTGCCGTTGACCAAGAAGGTGGACGCGTTCAGCGTTTAAAGCAAGGTTTTACGCGACTTCCTGCAATGGGTAAGCTTGGCGAACTGTATCAATCATCGCCTGACCAAGCATTAACTTTAGCTCAGCATAGCGGTTGGTTAATGGCAACTGAAGTCTTAGCTGTGGGCATTGATTTTAGCTTTGCCCCTGTGCTTGATGTCAATAATATCAGTGATGTGATTGGCGATCGCAGTTTTTCCAAACACCTAGAAGACATTCCTAGGTTAGCTTCAGCATTTATGCAAGGCATGCATGATGCAGGAATGGCAACCACAGGTAAACATTTCCCAGGCCATGGTTCAGTAAAAGCAGACTCGCATGTGGCAGAAGCCGTGGACCACCGCAGTTATGATGAAATTTATGAAAATGATATGCAGGTATTTATTGAGTTAATGCCACATCTTGATGCGCTCATGCCTGCACATGTGATTTACCCACAAGTAGACCGACATCCCGCAGGTTTCTCTAACTATTGGATTGAAGAAATTTTACGTGGTCATTTAAAGTTTGATGGTGTGTTATTTTCAGATGATTTAACCATGCAAGCTGCATGTGTGGTCGGTGGTGCAGATATGCGAATCCAAGCTGCACTAAAAGCAGGTTGTGATATGGGGCTGGTCTGTAACCAACGTGATGCTGCTATTTTAGCGTTAAATGCGATTCAAGCATTGCCGCTACCGAATCAAGAACGCTTAGAACGTATGCGTGGCAACATTCCCGCCATTCAAATTGGTGAAGCTTTCGATTTGGGTGAAACATGGCAAACTGTCCAAAGCACAGTCACTGCATTTGTGAATCAATCATCATAAATAAAGTCTTATTGCCTTAAAAGCACCTGATGTAATGAAACTAACCTAGCTCATCACAGCCACAAAGCAAATAATGATGATTTTATTTCCCTGATGACGCTGTTAAGATAAACCCAATTAATACTTTTTATTACGCTGATAGGTTATGCAACAGTCTATTCAAGAATATATGAAAACGATCGGACAACAAGCACGCGCTGCATCACAGCTCTTGTCTGCTGCATCAACAAAAAGTAAAAATGATGCATTACAAACCATTCATGATGCATTGATTACGCATAAAGCAGACATTTTAACTGCCAATCAAGCTGATATGGAAAAAGGACGTGCTAGCCAATTAGATGCTGCACTACTTGATCGCTTAGAGCTCACTGAAGCTCGATTCAATGGCATGTTAGAAGGTTTAAAAGATGTTATTGCATTAAAAGACCCGATTGGTGAAATTACCGATTTAGCATATCGCCCAACAGGCATTCAGCTTGGAAAAATGCGTGTACCGCTTGGCGTGGTCGGAATGATTTATGAATCACGTCCAAATGTAACGCTAGAAGCTGCATCATTGGCATTAAAATCAGGCAATGCCATTATTTTACGTGGTGGTTCTGAAGCGTTGGCATCAAACCAAGCGCTTGCCCACGTCATTCAACAGGCATTAAATGCTGTAAATTTTCCTGCTGCCGCTGTACAAGTCATTGAAACTGCAGACCGTGCAGCTGTGGGTGAATTAATTACCCTCACAGAATATGTTGATGTGATTATTCCAAGGGGTGGTAAAGGCTTGATCCAACGTATCACCAATGAAGCACGTATTCCTGTCATTAAACATTTAGATGGCAACTGCCATATTTTTGTCGAAGCACAAGCAGATATTGCCAAAGCATTGCCTGTTATTCTTAATGCCAAAACCCATCGCTATGGCGTATGCAATGCCATGGAAACGCTGTTGGTAGATCAAGCAATTGCTGAGGACTTCTTACCACAAGTCAAAGCCATTTATGCAGAAAAGCAAATTGAACTACGTGGCTGTGCAGAAACCGTGCGTATTTTAGGTAGTGACATTGTCCCTGCAACAGAAGATGATTGGTACACAGAATACTTAGGACCAATTCTTGCAGTGAAAGTGGTTCAGGATATGGATGAAGCCATTCACCATATTAATCATTATGGTTCACATCATACAGATGCCATTTTGACAGAAAACTTTACCCTTGCTCATTCCTTTTTAGCGCGTGTTGATTCAAGCTCTGTGGTGATTAACGCTTCAACCCGTTTTGCAGATGGTTTTGAATATGGTTTAGGTGCAGAGATTGGCATTTCAACAGATAAAATTCATGCCCGTGGTCCGGTTGGACTTGAAGGTTTAACTTCACAAAAATGGATTGTCTTTGGTCATGGTGAAATTCGTCAATAGGTAGTTTTTACACGCTATTGACTTTTTATATCCAAACAAAAATCTCCATAAGTCATAAAAAGCTCAAACCATTGAATTTCAAGCAATGGCTTGAGCTTTTTTATCTATTCTGTTTGGTTTCAAATCAATATGCTAATGATGGTTTATTACCCATCTATTTAAATGGCTATTTAACATGAGATCAGCTTTTAGCTTGGCATCACTACTGTAAAAGATTGAACTAACTTCTCTGAGTCAGTAATCAGCTGTTGCCAATGCGGTAATAATTCTGATCTAAACCCAAGTGTTAAATATCGAATATCTTGATCTTTTATAATTTGTGTTTGATTTAATTCACAGCTTGTGTCACCCATTTTGAAATAGAAACAGCGGATTACAACACTGACCTTTTTATCAGGGGTTTCTTGCCAATAGACTGTCTTTTTATTCCCTTGTTCATCCTCAAAAACATCTATTTGATATAGGTCTAAAGAGGTATTAAATTGTTTTTTTTCTTTATATTCTGCATCAGGCATCTCTTCACCACCAAATATCCCTTTTTCTAATTTGCTGTGTAATACTTGTTTAATCCCTTCATTTAAGTATCTTTGCTTTAACTCTTTCGCCAAATTAGTATTGATTGCGAATTGTTGTAATTGAATGTTTAAATCATCTGGCTTTTCTAAATAATTAAAAGCTTTTGTCGCAGACATGGCAGGCCAAGATACTCTAAAAGCAGCACTACTAATTGCATCATGGCAGCCTTTTGCTTGGTGTGGTATCACACTGTTACCGCCCCAATAATCCACATCGACATATTCCACTTTGGTTAAAAATAAATAATTTCTGTCAATACGCATTTGCTGATGACCAAACATGCCACACTCATAAGGCTTCTCTTTAATGCTCGGAGTGTTTGGAGTCTTTTCACAGCTCGTTAAAATAATAATAAAAAATAGTACCGATAACTTAGTGGCTGGAAAAAATACACCCCCAATACTGTATACCAAACTTAAAAACAAACTATTCACTCTTTATAATCCCTTTCATGAGTAAGCATAATAAAACCCATAAGTTGGTATTTTCTAGTTATATTTCATAATTCATCCCAATATATAGATCAGCTTTTAGCTTGGCGTCACTACTGTAAAAGATTGAATTAACTTCTCTGAGTCAGTAATCAGCTGTTGCCAATGCGGTAATAATTCTGATCTAAACCCAAGTTTTAAGTATCGGATATCTTGATCTTTTATAATTTGTGTTTGATTTAATTCACACATTGTCTTACCGACTTTAAAGTACAAACAAAGGATTACAACACTGACCTTTTTATCAGGGGTTTCTTGCCAATAGACCGTCTTTTTAGTTCCATTTTCATTTGTAATGATATCTATTTGATATAGGTCTAAGGACTTATTAAATTGTTTTTTTTCTTTAAACTCTGCATCAGGCATCTCTTCACCACCAAATACCCCTTTACGTAAACTAAGCTGTAATTTTTTTTTATTACCTTCATTTAAGTATCTTTGCTTTAACTCTTTCGCCGAATTGGTATTGATTGCGAATTGTTCTAATTGAATGTTTAAATCATCTGGCTTTTCTAAATAATTAAAAGCTTTTGTCGCAGACATGGCAGGCCAAGATACTCTAAAAGCAGCACTACTAATTGCATCATGGCAGCCTTTTGCTTGATGTGCTATCACACTGTTACCGCCCCAATAATCCACACCGACATATTCCACTTTGGTTAAAAATAAATAATTTCTGTCAATACGCATTTGCTGATGACCAAACATGCCACACTCATAAGGCTTCTCTTTAATGGTCGGAGTGTTTGGAGTCTTTTCACAGCTCGTTAAAATAATAATAAAAAATAGTACCGATAACTTAGTGGCTGGAAAAAATACCCCCCCAATACTGTATATTAAACTTAAAAACAAACTATTCACTATTTATAATCCCTTTCATGAATAAGCATAATAAAACCCATAAGTTGGTATTTTCTAGTTATATTTTCATAATTTACCCCAATATATACATTTGTTATATTTAGTTTTTCATGTCATAAAAGGTTAAAAAAGCACTTCATATTTATAAAACATATCTGTTAAAGTCTAAATTGAGTGAGTTTATTTTTTGTCAGTAACTCACTAGATTTGATTGGCTTTTAAGGATTTTTTTCATTAGGAACAATGACGTGTCAACATCTATCTTAGTAATAAACTGCGGCTCTTCTTCAATAAAATATGCTTTGATTTCAGAGCGACCACAGGACCGCATTCATGGTTTGGCTGAAAATTTAGGTTCAGCAGAAGCACGCATCAAAGGCATTACCATTGGTGGACAGCCGCTAGACCTTGCCATTCCACATGCTAATCATGAACAGGCACTTGATGTCTTATTACAACGATTGTCAAAATATAAACCTCAAGCCATTGGGCATCGTGTTGTTCATGGTGGTAAACTCACTAAAGCAGAACGATTAACCCCCGAAATTATAAAAACCATTCGCGCAGCTGTTCCCCTTGCCCCGCTTCATAATCCTGCCCATTTGATTGGTATTGATGCAACCATGCGCTTATTTCCCGATTTACCGCAAGTGGCAGTATTTGATACCGCATTCCATCAAACCATGCCGGCACATGCCTACCGTTATGCCTTACCACAATTTTTATATACAGAACATAATGTTCGACGCTATGGTTTTCACGGTACAAGCCATGCCTATGTTTCACAAAAAGCAGGTGAATTGACAGGTCAAATTGATCAAGGTGGTTGGTTAACCGCCCACCTAGGTAATGGCAGTTCGACATGTGCAATTTGGAATGGAAAAAGTGTTGATACATCTATGGGCATGACGCCACTTGAGGGTGTGGTTATGGGCACCCGAAGCGGTGACATTGATCCAAGTATTCATCAATACCTTGCCACCAATTTAGGATGGGATCTTCATAAAATTGATCACATGCTAAACCGAGAAAGTGGTTTACTTGGTTTATCGAATTTATCCAATGATATGCGCACGCTCATTGAGGCTTCAGAACAAGGTCATGAAGATGCAGCACTTGCGATTGAAGTGTTTAGTTATCGCTTAGCCAAATCACTTGCTGCATTAAGCTGTGGATTACCTACTTTACAAGGACTGATTTTCACAGGCGGAATTGGAGAAAACTCAGCACATATCCGCGAAAAAACAGTCGCATATTTACCACATTTTGGTTTTGCTCTAGATCTGCAAAAAAACACTCAATTACCACGTGGGCAAGAAGGACGAATTGACCAAGGTCAAGGACCTCAAATTTGGGTTATTCCAACAGATGAAGAAGGCCGCATTGCCAAAGAAACCATAGAAGTGATTCAGCAAAATAAACAATAAACCGACTCACTCACAACCTCAAATAAGGTGCTGTATGAATACATTATTACTGATACCAAGCAAAGAAAGTGTGGGACTCACCTCAGCCTGTTTAGGCTTAATTTATGCATTAGATTGCAATGGTGTGAAGTCTGGTTTTTTTAAGCCCTTTGAAAAAGAAAAGCAGCAAACTACCGACTTATATGAAAAGTTATTTCAAGATACGCCTGCACTGTCTATTGATTATGAAAAATTTTTATATGCGCTCAATCATGATCAAATCGATGAGCTGCTAGAAGATGCTGTCTCACAACACCGTAAAATTGCTGCAGGCCGTGACATTGTTATTGTAGAAGGTCTCCCCCCTGCACCACATTTATATTCAAGTTATGACCTTAACCTACAACTTGCTAAAGCATTAGATGCCAAAATACTTTTAGTCAGTGATGCAGACCTTCAAGCACCCGAAGCGACAGCTGTTTCCATTGATGCAAGCTATAAAGCATTAGACATTACAGGGCGTAACCGTGTTGCAGGCGTCTTGCTCATGCGAACCAAAGGGTTACCTGAACAATCAGCTCAGATTCCTGTAACACTTGATTCAAGTTTAAGATTAGTTCAAGAAACCAAACATTTTACGCGGGCACTACAGCAGTATAGCCAACACATTGGGCAAGCACATTTACCTGTGGTTGGGCTCGTTCCATTTAGCAACACTTTAAGCGTTCCAAGAACAGCCGATATTTTAGATGCCATCGAAGGCACATGGATTAATGAAGGCGAAGCACAGCAACGGCGTATTTTGCATACTAGTTTGGCAAGTTCAGACGTTGCTTATGAGTTAAATAAACTGACAGCAGGTGAGCTGATTGTCAGCTCGACAGAACGGCATGATATTTTGTTGGCTAGCTGTTTAGCCACTCAACAAGGTACACCGCTTGCAGGCCTTATTTTGTCTGAGCGTGAACAACCGCAAGCAGCAGTATTAGAATTTTGTGAACCCACATTACAGCTTGGGCTTCCCATCATTCATACCCCACTCAATCCCATTGAAACCATTCAACGCCTTCATCAATTTAGCCTTGAAATTTCAATTCATGATATTGAGCGTGCCAAGCAAATTACGCGTTTTGTATCAAGTCATATTGATGAAGAATGGCTTGCGCATTATGTCAAAAAATCTCATCAAGTCCGCTTATCACCTGCTGCATTTCGGTATGAATTGGTGCAACAAGCCATTCAAGCCAAAAAACGAATTGTTTTACCTGAAGGTGATGAACCTCGTACCATTGAAGCTGCGATCATTTGCCAAACGCGTGGTCTTGCACAATGTGTGTTATTGGCAAAGCCTGACGACGTTCATAAAGTTGCAAGTGCACGTCATTTAACAATTCCTGCAGACCTAGAAATTATTGATCCTGAATTCATTCGTCATCAGTATGTAGACCAAATGGTTGCACTTAGACGAGGTAAGTTGGCTGCAGCACAAGCCAAAGAGCAACTCCAAGACACTGTAGTACTCGGCACAATGATGTTGGCACTTGATGAAGTTGATGGCTTGGTTTCGGGTGCCGTTCATACCACAGCCAACACAGTACGCCCGGCGTTTCAATTAATTAAAACAGCGCCTGCTTATTCATTGGTTTCCTCTGTCTTTTTCATGCTTTTACCGGATGAAGTGTTCGTCTATGGCGACTGTGCAATCAACCCAAATCCGAATGCAGAACAATTGGCAGAGATTGCCATTCAATCGGCAGATTCTGCAAAAGCATTTGGCATTGAGCCTCGGATTGCCATGATCAGCTACTCTACAGGTGCATCTGGTATGGGCACTGATGTTGAAAAAGTCTTACAAGCAACCACGCTTGTCAAAGAAAGACGTCCTGATTTATTGGTTGATGGTCCATTACAATATGATGCAGCATCTGTTGAAAGCGTCGGTAAGTCTAAAGCGCCTGATTCTAAAGTTGCAGGACAAGCCAATGTGTATATTTTTCCTGATTTAAATACAGGCAATACCACCTATAAAGCCGTACAGCGCTCTGCCAATGTGGTGAGTGTTGGTCCAATGTTGCAAGGCTTAAACAAACCTGTCAATGACTTGTCTCGTGGTGCATTGGTCGATGACATTGTGTTCACCATTGCACTCACTGCAATTCAAGCACAAGCACCTAAATAACTTTGGCGCATCAGGGCAATTATTGTATCTGATGCGCTTTTCAGTCGTTGAAAAAATGCCATCAATTCAACATCCTTATTCATTTTAAGCATATAATTTATCGCGCTAGCTTACCGCCCGCTCAAGAGATTAAAGATATGACCACGATCATCAAGCAAGAAGACTTGATTACTTCTGTCAAGGACGCTTTACAGTTTATTTCCTACTATCACCCACAAGATTTTATTCAAGCCATGAGCCGCGCTTATGACTATGAACAAAACCCTGCTGCAAAAGATGCCATTGCACAAATTTTAATTAATTCAAGAATGTGTGCAGAAGGCCATCGTCCGATCTGCCAAGATACAGGCATTGTGAACGTCTTTGTCCAAGTGGGCTTAGATGTTAAATTTGATCTTACCTTGAGTTTAGATGACGCCATTAACGAAGGTGTACGTCAAGGTTATTTAGAAAATGCCAATATTTTACGTGCATCTGTTTTAGCAGACCCTGCGTTTTCGCGTAAAAACACCAAAGACAACACCCCTGCTGTCATCCATTACACCCTTGTACCGGGTAACACAGTTGACATAACAGTTGCAGCAAAAGGTGGTGGATCTGAAAATAAATCTAAACTTGCCATGCTCAATCCATCGGATTCAATTGTTGATTGGGTCTTAAATACAGTCCCAACCATGGGTGCAGGTTGGTGTCCGCCTGGCATGCTTGGTATTGGGATTGGCGGGACAGCTGAAAAAGCCATGATGCTTGCCAAAGAGTCGCTCATGGAAGAAATTAATATTGATCAATTACTGAAACATGGCCCAAAAAATAAAATTGAAGAGCTGCGTTTAGAACTGTTTGAAAAAGTAAATGCTTTAGGCATTGGTGCACAAGGATTAGGTGGGCTAACCACGGTATTAGACATCAAAATTAAAGATTATCCTTGTCATGCTGCAGGAAAACCTGTGGGAATGATTCCAAACTGTGCCGCTACACGTCATGCACATTTCACCTTAGATGGTTCAGGTGTTGCACATATCCCTGCACCTAAGCTCTCTGATTATCCTGAAATCACATGGTCTTCCTCAAAAGCAAAGCATGTTAATTTGGATACGCTGAGCCAAGAAGATATGAATACATGGCAACCGGGTGACACATTGCTCCTCAGTGGTACCATGTACACAGGTCGTGATGCTGCACATAAAAGATTGGTTGAAATGATTGATCAAGGTGAGCCTTTACCAGTCGACCTAAAAGGCAAGTTTATTTATTATGTGGGTCCAGTTGACCCAGTCAATGATGAAGTGGTCGGCCCTGCTGGACCAACCACAGCCACACGTATGGATAAATTCACCCCTAAAGTGTTAGCACACACAGGTTTGTTCGGCATGATTGGTAAAGCTGAACGTGGGCCAACGGCTATTCAAGCCATTCAAGACAACCAAGCCACCTATTTAATGGCTGTTGGTGGAGCTGCATATTTAGTATCTAAAGCCATTCGCGAAGCAGAAGTCGTGGCTTTCCCTGAGCTCGGAATGGAAGCCATTTATAAATTTGTGGTTGAAGACATGCCTGTTTCTGTGGCGGTTGATGTCCATGGCACATCAATTCATGCCATTGCCCCTAAAATTTGGCAGAAAAAAATTAGTCAAATTGCTGTAACCAATGCCATGTTATAATTGAAGAAAGTAGGCAGAATTTTACTGCCTACTTTATTTTTCAGGCTTAACATGGTATTTATCATGTTTATAACTATAAAGAGTAATAACCCTATGTTAAAAAAAATAGTTTTATTTGGTTTAATCAGTCTAAATATGGCACATGCATTTGCTGCTCCTGCCACTGAAGTTTCTGTACAAAAAGCGCTTAAACTAACAAATATTAATGACGTTGTGAGCCAAAGTATTCAATCTTCACAAACTGTATTAACCAGTCAATCTGTTCAATTGGTTCGTCAATATACAGGTCATAATGTCCTAACAACTCAAGACAACCAAGCAGCACAACAAATTGCACAAGTGCTCTATAACAATACAAACAGCATTCTAAAAGATTTAAACATCCAACAGATTGCTGGGGATGTATATCGCCGTTATTACACAGAAGAAGAACTTAAAGCCTATATTAAATTTTTAGAAACACCCGAAGGTCAATCTATTAACCGTAAATTACCGCTTATCACACAAAATGTGACTCAAGATGTGGTGAAAAGACTGCAAAGCAATCCAGATGTAAAAACAAGACGAGAACAGTCGAACCAACAAGTCAAAGATATTTTATCAAAATTGCCAAAAGCTCAACCTGCTGCAGTTGCTCCAGCCAAGTCTTAACATATGATTTGCTCAACAAAAACACACACCCTTGTGTGTTTTTGGTTTAAATTATAAGTCATATAAATTAGATCTCTATTCGTAATGACCATTAAAATATTTATCTCGACCACAGCATTGATCGTTGGCCTTTTCTGTATGCCATTGGCACATGCCACACCAGCAACAGCGGCATCTATTAATCAATTATTTGACACATTACAAATTCGTAAAAACACAGAAGCCATGATTAAACCGCAACAACTTAAACAATTGGGCTTAGATCAAGATCAATTTTGGGCAGCAATTGAACCCCAATTAAAACAGGCATACCAAGACAGGTTAACTGAAGAAGAAATACAAGCACTCGACCAATTCTACAACACCAAAGAAGGTCGCTCTTTGTCACAAAAAATGCCTGAGCTCACCCAACAAACGTATCAAATCGCACTCCAAAACGTTATGACACACAGTCAAATTAGCCAAGGTTTATTTAAACTTTTTGGTCAATAAATTAAAAATTAAATACAACATTATACATACCTTTTAAGTGTTTTTAACGCAGGCTTTTTAATATGAAAAAACGTATTTCACATACAATACAAGGACTGTTTTTAGTTGCTGCAACTGTTGGTATCACCTTTCAAGCCCATGCAATGACGCCTGCACAAGAGCTCATTAGCTTAACAGACGCCAATACACTAAACCGTACCTTTGACAGCTTAATTCCATCTTACCGCCAACGTTCAATTCAACTGGTGCAGCAGCATACAGGACACAGCCAATTAACTGCAAAGGATTTGGCAGTGGTTGATAAACTCACGCAAAGTATGCTTAGTACATCGCAAGATTACTTAAAACGCATGAACATTATGCAAAGCATCGAAGGTGTATATGCGACCTATTACACTGATCAAGAAATCCAAGCCTATTTACGTTTTTTAAAGTCCCCTGAAGGTCGCTCAATTATGAGTAAAAGAACCCAAATTAGTGGAGCAATCGATCAGCAAATTGCGATGTCTATTACCAACATTGCAAAAAGCGCAAGCTTCCAACAAACAATTAGCCAAAACATTCAGCGTATTTTGGCAGAATTACCAAAGAAATAATCTTCTACGCAACCAATACACTGTTTCATTGTGCACAGTAGGCTCAGATTCATAGTCCTTATGAATCTTGAATGCCTTTGCATCTGTATGTAGTAATTTGCAAGATTAAAACAGCATTTTCTTCATAATTGGCCTACGCTTAAAGTGACCAACAAGGACGTGAAGATCATGCAAAGACACCTGTTATCATTTTTAAAATTGGGTTTTATCACACTCATCTATGGATGTAGCCTACAAACGCAAGCTCAAGCCTTACATCAAAATACCCCTCCCGATCCTATTCAAACTGTAATTACCAACGCATTCAAGCCATTAATGAATCAATACCATGTTCCTGGTATGGCCATTGGTATTATTTATAAAAACCATATAAATCAGCAGTATTATGGTGTTCAATCTATAACAACTGCTACGCCTGTAACACCGCAAACCATATTCGAATTGGGATCAGTGAGTAAAATTTTCACAGCAACAGCAGGTGCTTATGCCAAACAACAAGGTAAAATATCTTTTCAAGATCATCCGAGTCAATATTGGCCTGCACTTAAACAAGCTCCGATTGATCAGCTCAACTTACTACAGCTTTTAACTTATACCAGTGGTCATTTAAGTTTACAGTTTCCAGAAACTGTAAAAACTGACCAACAAGTATTGAGCTACTTTAAAAATTGGCAAATCAAAAATAAGCCCGGACAATACCGTCAATATTCAAATCCAAGTATTGGTTTATTTGGTCATTTAACTGCAAAGGCTGTAGGTATGCCTTTTACAACTTGGTTAGAAGGTACGATTTTTCCACAACTTGAACTCAAAAACACCTATATCCAAGTGCCTTCCGACAAAATGAAAGACTATGCCTTGGGTTATGACAGCAAAAACCGTCCCATTCGTGTGGATGCAGGTCCGTTTTCAGCAGAAGCTTATGGTGTTAAGTCGACATTGCCTGATTTATTACAGTTTTTAAAACTGAGTCTGCATCCAGAAACCAGCTCACCTTTAATGAAACAAGCCATTTTAGATACTCAACAAGGCTATTATAAAGTGGTAGGACATGACATGTATCAAGCCTTAGGTTGGGAAATGTTTGCATATCCAACTCGCCTTGAAACACTCACAGACAGTAATACAGAACAAATCATTTTTGAATCAAATGAAATGACTACTCATTTTTCTGAACCGCGTTCTAAAGTCTTTCATAAAACAGGGTCCACCAATGGCTTTGGCACATATTTATTTTTTGTTCCAAACGAGGACTTTGCACTGGTCATGCTGATGAATAAACGTATTCCAAATCAAGAACGTATTAAAGCAGCTTACCGTGTGTTCACTGAATTAAAAAATCATCCTGCACTAAAATAATGTATAAAAAAACGCACCCCAAGGTGCGTTTTAATTCTAACTACAATTATTTATTGCCAACAACTTTTAATTCAGGCTCAGGTTCAACTTCTTGTTCTTTCGGCTGACGCTCTGGTTTGAACTCAGGCAATTTATTTTCTGAAATCACTTGATCATTAATAATCACTGTACCGACATCTTGGCGACTTGGTAAGTCATACATGGTATCAAGTAATACATTTTCTAAAATTGAGCGTAAACCACGTGCACCTGTGTTGTGTGCCAATGCTTTTTTCGCCACCGCACGAAGCGCAGCATCTTCAAAAATAAGATCCACATCTTCCATATCAAATAAATATTGATATTGACGTGTTAACGCATTTTTTGGCTCAGTCAAAATTTGCATTAATGCTTCTTCATCTAATTCTTCAAGCGTTGCAATCACAGGGAGACGACCAATAAACTCAGGGATTAAACCGAATTTCACAAGGTCTGTGGCTTCAACTTGACTAAATAGTTCCGAAACACGTTGGCGATCATCTTTTTTACTGACTTCTGCATTAAAGCCAATGCCGCCTTTTTCTTGACGTTGCTGAACAATTTTTTCTAAACCAGAAAACGCACCACCACAAATAAACAATATATTTGAAGTATCGACTTGAATCAGTTCTTGCTGTGGATGCTTGCGTCCGCCTTGAGGTGGAATTGATGCCACAGTGCCTTCAATCATTTTAAGTAAAGCTTGCTGTACCCCTTCCCCAGATACATCACGGGTAATGGATGGGTTTTCAGCTTTACGTGTGATTTTGTCAATCTCATCAATATAGATAATGCCTTTTTGTGCTTTATCGACATCATAATCTGATTTTTGCAACAGCTTTTGGACGATGTTTTCAACATCTTCACCGACATAACCTGCCTCAGTGAGTGTTGTTGCATCTGCCATTGCAAAAGGAACATCTAATAAACGTGCTAATGTCTGTGCCAATAATGTTTTGCCCGATCCTGTTGGACCAATCAACAAAATATTACTTTTCGCCAATTCAACTGCATCTTTTTTCTGCGTACTTTCAGATACTTTGAGGCGTTTATAGTGATTATATACCGCAACTGACAATGTTTTTTTCGCAGTGTCTTGTCCAATAACGTATTGATCAAGCGCAGCACGAATTTCTTGTGGTTTTGGTAACGGACGTGCTGACCAATCATTTGTATTGACTTGCTGACTTGTTTGCACTAAGTCTAAACATACATCTACGCATTCATTACAGATATATGCGTCCTCACCTGCGATCAATTTACCGACTTCTGCCTGTTTCTTTCCGCAAAATGAACAGTTTTTTTGTCCTTGAGGATGGTCGGACATATTTACTCCAAATCACTAAATTTTAATTTATGGGCGCTTATTAAGCACTGCGTCAACTAAACCATAATCTTTGGCTGCTTGAGCAGTCATAAAATTATCACGGTCAGTGTCACGTGCTAGCGTTTCATAGTCTTGACCACTGTGCTCGGCCATTAAACGGTTTAAACGCTCTTTAATAAAAATAATTTCACGGGCATGAATTTCAATATCAGATGCCTGACCACGGAAACCGCCTAAAGGTTGATGAATCATCACACGTGCATTTTCTAAACAATAGCGCTTCCCTTTTGCACCGGCATTTAACAGAAAAGCACCCATTGATGCTGCCTGACCCATACAAATGGTAGAAACGTCTGGTTTAATAAACTGCATGGTGTCATAAATTGCCATCCCTGCTGTTACAGAACCGCCAGGTGAATTGATATACAAATGAATGTCTTTATCAGGATTTTCTGCTTCTAAAAACAACATCTGCGCAACAATTAAATTGGCCATATTGTCTTCAACTTCGCCCGTTAAGAAAATTACGCGCTCGCGTAATAAACGAGAAAAAATATCAAAGGAACGTTCCCCACGTGAGGACTGTTCAACAACCATCGGGACTAAAGCATTTTCTATATTTGGAACATACATGGCTTTATTTTTTCCTAAATTCTTTTTGTCACTTATCTTACGGTAACAATATGAGGTATATTAGCTGAAAATGCAAAGCGAATCCTGACTTTTATTACGCAGATTCTTTTGGAATCGTGCTGATTTTATACAGGATTAACAATTTAACAACAGCATAAAAAAAGGCGCGATTAAAGCGCCTTTTTTCGGTTCAACACAACCATTAACCTTGTTGTTGTTGACGAGCTTGTTGCTCTTTTAACAAGTCTTCATAAGAAATTTCTTTCTCAGTCACTTTTGCTGAAGCAAGAATATAGTCAACCACTTGGTCTTCTAAAATCACAGCTTCAATTTGTGAACGCTGTTGCTGATCGTTTTTGAAATATTCAATCACTTCAGCTGGATCTTCATATGAAGTTGACATTTCATCGATATAAGCATCAACACGCGCTTGATCAACTTCAAGTTTCGCATTTGCAAGTACAGTGCTTACAAGTACACCTAGCTTCACTGAACGCGTTGCTTGTTCTTTAAATAAATCATCTGGCAACATGCTTGCATCAAATGCATTTGCACCTTGAGCACCAAACTGTTGTGTGAATTGCTGAATCATTTGCTGACGTTGACGGTCAATTTCTTGAGCAACCATTGCATTTGGTACTTCAATTTCATTGGCTGCAACCAATGCATCAAATGTTGCTGCTTTCACTTGATTACGTAAACCATTTTTCACTTCACGTTCCATATTTTTACGAACGTCAGCTTTTAATTTATCTACGCCTTCACCTTCAGCTAAGCCAAAGATTTCTAAAAATTCAGCATCAACTTCAGGCAATTTTGCTTTTTCAACTTGCTTGAGTGTGATTTTGAATTGAGCAGCTTTTCCTGCAAGGTTTTCAGCTTGATAGTCTTCAGGGAAAGTTACATCAATAACTTTCTCTTCGCCACTCTTCATGCCAATGATGCCATCTTCAAAACCAGGAATCATTTGACCTGCGCCAAGCACAAGTTTGTAATCTTGCGCTGAACCGCCATCAAAGATTTCGCCATCAATCGAACCTTCAAAGTCAAAAGTCACTTGCATGTCTTTTTTCGCCATGCCTTTGGTGTTGACCCAAGTTTGACGTTGTTTACGCAAGTTTTCGATCATTTGATCGACATCTTTATCTTTGATTTCTGAAATTTGACGTTCAACTTCTAAACCATCAAATGCTTTCACTTCAACTTCAGGATAAACTTCAACAGTCGCTTCATACACTAATGCATCTTCAGTGTTTTCAACTTTTTCAATATTTGGCATACCAACAGCATTGATTTTTTCTTGTTGAATTGCTTCAAATACGGTATCACGAATGATGTCATTCACAACTTCTTGATAAATACCTGCACCATATTCACGGCGTACAACATTTAAAGGAATTTTACCTTTACGGAAGCCGTTGATTTTTGCAGTTTTGGCAGTGCGCTTTAAACGAGCTTCAAATTGCTCATTAATACGGCCAGTCGGTACAGATACGTTTAAACGACGGGCAACGCCCGAAACAGCTTCAGTCGTTACTTGCATGGCTTCCTCTATTCTTTTCACAGGTGAGTAATAACAAAATTTTTAAAGTGGTGCATTATATTCTATACAACCAATATATACAAAGTTTTGCTGTATGTTTATCCATTTACGCCTAAAAAGGGGTAAAATAGAGTGAATAAGTGCTATTTTTGGCTTTTTTTATTCATTTCAAGCCAATTTCAACAAAGTTACTATTTGACCAGCACAACGCATATTTCCTGCTTCGCATGGTTACAAATTGTCTTTTTTTGTCACATTTTGATCATGATTGAAGCGTTATAATTAACGTGATACCTATTCACTTCATTATTTAGAAAACTGACTAGCCCGTCTCTTTTGTCTATTTCATAATTAAAATTAAAATCAGTGATTTAAATAACACTCAATTACACATTTCATTAATTAAATAGTCTTAAATTGAGCTTAATTTATCAAATAATAATGATTATTAATAACGATTGCTTTATGGCGATCTATTGCTATTTAAAATAACATATAAAATACTGATTTATAATGATTTTAATTCTATAAAATCCTTTTTTCATCCATGATTGAAGTTTTGCTATTTTCAAAGTATACCAAATTAACGATAATCATTTTTATTTAAGAATCGTTACATTTACTTACGAGTTGAAACATGTCCTTCATCAAATCACGTAAAAAGTTTGTCTCTTCTGCACTTGTCTCCTCTCTGTCTATGATTACAACAGCAGCGATTGCGCAGCAAGACCTTGCAGAACTACCAACGATTGAGTCACATAGCCATACTGAAGAAAAAGCACCATCGTTAAAAACAGATCAGTCAGCAAACCCAAGATTTTTAGCACCGTTGCGTGATACTGCAAAATCAGTAGATGTTATCTCATCAAAACTCATTGCAGATACGCAAGCCACAACTTTAAGTGATGCATTAAGAACAGTGCCAGGTGTGACTTTAGGTGCTGGTGAAGGTGGTAACCCCAATGGCGATCGTCCAATCATTCGTGGTTACAACTCTGAAAGTTCAATCTATGTTGATGGTGTGAGAAATGCGACATCTCAACAACGTGAAATGTTTGATGTTGATCAAGTGGAAGTTATTAAAGGATCAGCATCCTCTTTAGGTGGTGCAGGTACAACAGGTGGTAGTATTAATATCATCAGTAAGCTCCCGAAAAAAGAAGACTTTATTCAAGGTTCAATTGGTCAAGGTACAGATGACTATCGTCGTATTGTTCTTGATGGCAATAAAAACTTTAACAATGGCATTGCTGCACGTGTTGTGGTGATGGGTCATCAAAATGATAAGCCAGGACAACGTAACGGCGCTGAATACAGTCGTGCAGGCATTGCCCCAAGTATTGTTTTTGGAACAGACTCTGCAACCAAAGCCACTTTCAGCTATTACTATCTAAGAACAGATGATATTCCTGATTCAGGCGTACCCTATAGCAACCCAACAGGTGCAGGTACGGCAGGCAAACCTGTTAATGTTAAACAAGGCATTTTTTATGGCTTAAAGAACCGTGATTTCCAAAAACAAGAAAATCAAATCGGTACATTCAAGCTTGAACATACGTTTGACAACGGCTTTGTACTTGCCAATACAGCCACGTATACAGGCTCAAAAAACGATTATTCATGGACACAGCCTGATGACTCTCAAGGCAATGTGACCTATAACAAAGTATGGCGTCGTGCAAATAGCAATATTTATGATACAGACGCATATGCTGACCAACTTTCACTGCGTGGCAAACTCAACACAGGACGTTTTGAACACCGTCTGAACATGGGTGTTGATTACAGCTATCAATCCACAGATCGCGGCAGTTATACCACCACCAACTCACTCACCGCTGCACAAGCGTGTGGTACAGGTGCCAATAAACTCAATCCAAATTATGGCATTGGTACAAGCAATGGTTTTTGTACATCATTGACCAGTCCTAACCCATATGATGCATGGTCAAGCGATCGTGTTGGACATGGTGTTAGCTCAACTAAAACCAGAAATATTGGTGTCTATTTACTTGATAATATTGAGCTGAGCCCACAATGGTTACTTGATTTAGGCGTACGTTGGGATCAATTTAATACCAAGCAAACTGCATATGCGAGCGTAAGCGGTGCAACATATACGGTATTGTCCCCAAGCAGTATTAACAACGACAGTAAGTTCTTTACTTACAATGCAGGCTTAACGTTTAAACCTGTAGAGCAAGGCAGTATTTATGTAAGCTTTGCCACATCAGCAAACCCAGTTGGGATTAGCTCAGGTGATGGATCAGAAACCATTGCTGCTGCATATGCTGACTTATCTCCTGAGAAAGCACGTACTTATGAACTTGGTACAAAATGGGATTTATTGAACAGTCGTGCCAATGTTACCGCAGCTATATTTCGTACCGAAAAACAAAATACTCGTATTGCTGTAAGCCCAATTCAATATACCAATGCAGGTGAAAGCCAAGTTGATGGCTTTGAGTTTGGCTTAAATGGCAATATCACAGATGCTTGGGATGTTGCGCTAGGCTATAGCTATTTAGATGCAAAACAAACAGGCAATCCTGGTGTAAATACACGTAATGGTGTGGCATTAGATACGCAAGGTAAGCAATTACCCAATGTACCTAAAAACAGCTTTACATTGTGGAGCAATTACCGTGTGACACCAAAACTTAGCTTAGGCGGTGGTGTCGTTGCCAATGACCGAGTTTACGGTAGTGCAACCAACAACTTATGGGTTCCAGGCTATACACGCTATGACCTTATGGCAAAATACATTGTAAATTCAAACATCGATTTACAGTTAAATGTGAACAACGTAACTGATAAACGCTACTTCACCAAAGCATTTGCTGCGCATTATGCGACTGAAGCCGATGGACGAAATGCAGTATTGGCATTGAACTTCAAATATTAATTGATTATCATTTTTATAAAGCAGCCTCTTTTGAGGCTGTTTTATTGAATATGCTCTTCAAGTCAACTTGATTCTCTGCGGAAAACCCTAGATATGATTCATCACATTCCACATGTACTTCATGTTGAACAAGTTCAGTACTTTCGTGAACGATTAAAACAAGCAACGTGGACTGATGGTAAAACCACCACAGGTAATTTGTCAGCCTTGGTCAAAAATAACCAACAACTGCCTGTTGATCACCCAATTGCCAAAGAACTAGGTCAGCATATTTTAGATGCACTTGCACAGTATCCGCTATTTTTATCAGCAGCATTGCCACTTGACATCATGCCGCCTTTTTTTAATCAATACGAAATTTCGCAAGCATTTGGTTTTCATGTCGACAATGCCATTCGGCATATGCCGCATTCCAATCAACGTATTCGCACAGATTTATCTTGCACGTTGTTTTTAAGCGATCCTACTGAGTATGATGGCGGAGAATTGGTTATTGAAGATACATATGGCTATCATGAAGCCAAGCTGCCTGCAGGAGATATGATTTTATATCCATCTACAAGCTTACATGAAGTATCTGCAATTACATCAGGTTGCCGAGTTGCCTCTTTTTTTTGGTTACAGAGCATGATCCGTGATGACTCTAACCGACATATGCTATTTCAATTGGATCAATCGATTCAAAGCTTACGAGCCGAACAAGGTGATCAGCATCCGCAAGTTGTTCAACTGACAAGCCTGTATCATAATTTGATTCGCAAATGGGCTGAAATGTAAGGCTTTCTTTCGGCGCGTTTAGGAGTTTGACCCATGCTGCCACCACTCACACATATTCCAGCGCATCTTTTAACGCTACTAGATTATGAACAACAAGCGCAGCAGCATTTGCCTGCATCATATTGGTCATACCTACAAAGCGGTGCAATGAATGAAATCAGCTTACAAGAGAATCAAACCCAATTTAATGCATGGCGTATTTTACCTCGTATGCTCAACAACTTACGAAATGGGCACACTGCACTGACTTTATTTGGGCAGCATTATCCGCATCCAATTTTTTTAGCGCCTATTGGGCATCAAGCATTATTTCATCAGCAAGCGGAACAAGCCACTGCATTAGCAGCTGAAGTGATGCAAAGCAATATGGTGTTAAGCACATTTACCAACACCCCTTTGCAACACTTCAAACAAGACAACCCATTTAAATGGTTTCAGTTGTATTGGCAAGGCGATCGCGATAAATCATTAGCACTCGTAAAAGAAGCTGAAGCACATAACTATAAAGCGATTGTGGTCACAGTCGATGCGCCCCATAAAGGCATTCGTGATACTGAACGCCACGCCAACTTTCAATTGCCTGCCAATATGCCTCATCCACATACCAAACCTTATTTAATAGCAGAACATCTCACTCCAGAGGAGCATCCTGTATTTGATGGTTTAATGCAATTTGCTCCCACTTGGTCAGATATTGCATGGCTTACTCAAAACACAAGCCTTCCTGTGGTTTTAAAAGGTATTTTACATCCTGAAGATGCTCAACTGGCCATACAGCATGGCGTTGCTGGGCTTATTGTATCGAATCATGGCGGTCGTGTTCTAGACACAACACTCCCTGCCTTACACGCTTTACAGCAAATTCGCCATGCAGTTCCTGATGACTTTCCATTGCTCTATGATGGGGGGATTCGGCGCGGCAGCGATGTATTTAAAGCCTTGGCTTTAGGTGCAACTGCAATATTCATTGGCCGACCTTATATTTATGGTTTAGCCAGTGCAGGCGCTTTAGGAGTTGCTCATGTCATCCGCACATTAAAAGAAGAATTTGAAATTACTATGGCCCTTGCAGGGACAGCCACGCTTCAAGATATTTCAAGTTCACACATCTGCCTTTTAAGGTGATTGACATCAGACAATTTATCATTTAACTTGGGTATACCCACCCTAAACTCCCTTAAATGATTTGATTATCTATGCATAACTAGATGATATAGGTAAACTAATCGCAAAATTTTTAAAATAATATTATTCATGCAATAACACGACCCCCTTCTGCATAAATAACAAGGAGTATTCAATCATGTTGGCTGATCCAAGCAAAAAATATCGCCGTATGTATCAACGTGTTAATTTACCAGACCGCCAGTGGCCAAATAAAGAAATCACCACAGCACCACTCTGGATGAGCACTGACCTGCGCGATGGGAATCAAGCCATCTTTGAACCAATGAGTCTCGAACAAAAATTTAAAATGTTTCTTATGCTCGTCAAAATTGGCTTTAAGCATATTGAAATTGGTTTTCCTTCAGCATCACAGACTGATTTTGACTTTACGCGTAAACTGATTGAAGAAAACCATATTCCAGATGACGTCTATATTGAAGTTTTAGTACAAGCACGTGATCATCTAATTGCTCGTACCTTTGAGTCACTTGTCGGTGCAAAACGTGCAATTGTGCATATCTATAATTCAAATTCACCGACATTCCGTCAAAAAGTATTAAATACAGATATTGATGGCGCAAAAAAACTTGCTACAGATGCTGCAAAAAAAGTCAAAGAATATGCAGCAAAGCAACCAGAAACAAAATGGGTGTTTCAGTATAGCCCAGAATGTTTTTCAGCCACTGAACTTGAAGTCGCTAAAGACGTGTGTGATGCAGTCACAGAAATTTGGGATGCTACCCCTGACAATAAAGTTATTCTAAATTTACCTGCAACTGTTGAAGTTTCAACACCAAATGTTTATGCCGATCAAATTGAGTGGATGCACCGTAATTTAGCACGTCGCGATAGCGTACTGATTTCAGTACATTGCCATAATGACCGCGGCTGTGGAATTGCAGCATCTGAGCTTGCCATCATGGCAGGTGCAGATCGTGTTGAAGGCTGTGTATTTGGAAATGGCGAACGTACAGGTAATGTGGATATTGCAGCCATTGCCTTAAATATGTACTCGCAAGGTGTTGCACCACATTTAGACTTTTCAAACATTAATGAAATTATTGCAACCATTGAAGAATGTACAGGTTTGCCTGTCCACCCACGTCATCCATATGCAGGTGATTTGGTCTTTACGGCATTTTCAGGTTCGCATCAAGATGCCATTAAAAAAGGCTTTGAATTTCAAAAAAATGAAACCATTTGGGATATGCCATACCTCCCAATCGACCCAAAAGATCTTGGCCGCGATTATGATGCTGTGATTCGTGTGAACAGCCAATCAGGTAAAGGTGGAATTGCTTACTTACTTGAATCAAAGTACAACATCACTTTGCCACGCCGTGTACAAATTGAATTTAGCCAAATTGTACAAGCGCATACTGACACCACATCCAAAGAAATTTCTGCTGAAGAAATTTGGGACTTATTTAAAGCCACGTATATTAATATCAAAGATAAACATTACAGCATTAAAAAATACCATCTTTCAACAGAAGATCATGATCAAATCATTGATTTAGATATTGTGATTAATGATCAAGTTCAACGTTTACAAGGTCGTGGTAATGGACCGATTTCTGCGGTCATTAATGCGCTGAATCTTCCAATTGATGTTTTGAGCTATGAAGAACGCAGTATTGGTCATGACTCTAAAGCACAATCATTGGCTTTACTTGAAATTCAAGTTAAAGATACAGGTCGCAGTGCATTTGCTGCAGGAATTCATAGCAATACCATTACTTCACCAATTGAAGCAATTATTGCATGCACCAACCGATTGATTGATCAAGGTGTTTTAAAGATCAATGATATTGTTTCAGAAACAGTTTAAACCAAATAATGGTTTAAAAAGGATACCCAAGTTGGTATCCTTTTTCTCATTCATGATTTAAAAATTAAGGCGATTACGACCCGTGTCTTTTCCTTCTGACTCCGTGGGTATAGTTACCCCGAAAAAGTATAGCTTTGAAAACCCGCTTCAATTGGAGTGCGGTCGTATTTTACCTCATTTTGAATTGATGGTTGAAACCTATGGCACATTAAACCAAGATAAATCAAATGCCATTTTAATTTGTCATGCGTTATCAGGCCATCATCATGCAGCAGGATATCACCAAGAAACAGATAAAAAACCAGGATGGTGGGATGCATGCATTGGTCCAGGAAAAGCCATTGATACCAATGTATTTTTTGTGGTGGCACTCAATAATATTGGTGGCTGTCATGGTTCAACAGGACCAACATCACCTAATCCTGAAAATGATAACCTTCCCTATGGCCCAGATTTTCCATTGGTTACGGTACGGGATTGGGTCAAAACTCAAGCCATGTTGGCAGATCGCTTAAAGATTCAGACATGGTATGCAGTAGTTGGCGGTTCACTCGGTGGTATGCAAGCTTTGCAATGGTCAGTGGATTATCCTGATCGTTTGGAACGCTGTGTCATTATTGCCAGTGCCCCTAAATTGTCTGCTCAAAACATTGCGTTTAATGAAGTGGCACGACAGTCTATTTTATCTGATCCAGATTTCCATCAAGGCTATTATTTGGCCAATGACAGTTATCCGCGCCGTGGTTTAATTTTAGCGCGTATGGTTGGACACATTACCTATTTATCTGAAGCTGCCATGAAGCAAAAATTCGGTCGTGACTTAAAGTCAGGCAAATTCATGTATGGCTTTGATGTTGAATTCCAAGTTGAAAGTTATTTGCGCTATCAAGGTGAACAGTTTAGCCGTAACTTTGATGCAAACACCTATTTAATTATGACCAAAGCACTTGATTATTTTGATCCAGCGCGTGAATTTGATGCATCATTGACCCAAGCTATGGCCAATACCAAATGCCGATTTTTAGTGATTTCTTTCACTACAGATTGGCGCTTTAGTCCTGAACGTTCAGAAGAAATTGTGAATGCGCTCATTACCAAAGACAAACCTGTGAGCTATCTTGAAATTAATGCCAAACAAGGACATGACTCTTTCTTGTTTCCAATTCCTTTATATGTCAATACCATGCGTGCGTTTTTAGGTGGTGAAACACTCCTTCACACCACACCTCGCCTACAGGAGAAAACCACATGAGATTAGATCAGCAACTCTCTGAAAAATGGATTAATCCGGGTTCTAAAGTCCTTGATTTAGGTTGTGGTGATGGCGAACTACTTGCAAATATGAGTAAAAAGCATAATATTAGTGCTTATGGCTTAGAAATTGATCAAGAAAAGATTGCAATTGCGATCGGTCGAGGGTTAAATATTATACAACAAGACCTCAACCTCGGATTACATCGTTTTGCTGATCAATCCTTTGACTATGTGGTCATGGCGCAGGCTTTGCAATCTGTAGACGCGCCAGATGTATTATTAAAAGATATGGTACGTGTAGGAAAACAGGCAATTATTACTTTTCCTAATTTTGCTCATTGGAAAACACGCTCATTTCTCGCATTAAAAGGCAAAATGCCTGTTTCTGATGCACTGCCGTATATGTGGTATAACACACCAAATATTCATTTATGTACTTTCCGAGATTTTGAGGCGCTATGTGCTGAAAATCAAATTCGGATTATTAATCGGCTCGCTGTGAACGGAGATCAGCAAGATAGTTTACTCAGTAAATATCTTCCCAATCTGTTCGGTGAAGTCGCTATTTATCGAGTGAGCGCAATATGAGAAAATTTTTAATTAGTAGTTTGTTATTCGGACTGTCTGTCCTATCACATGCCGACTATCTACCAACCACACAACAAACTGTGTCATCACAAGCAGCACGTTATTCAACAATGGGCTTTACTGACCTTGTGAAAGAAGCCAATGCAGGTCAAGCAGCTGCACAATTTTATGTTGCTATGCATTATCAAGCAGGTAAAGATACTGCAAAAGATATGAATCAAGCATTTGCTTGGTACAAAAAAGCTGCAGATCAAGGTATTCCTGCAGCACAACTAAATGTTGGGCGTATGTTGGCTGATGGTCTAGGTACAAGCAAAAATATGACCTTAGCACGCACCTATTTAGAAAAAGCAGCAAGCCATGGCGATAACCGCGCAAGCTTCAATTTGGCGCTCATGGAAGAACATAAGAAAGACTTTATTGGTGCATATCAGTGGTATGAACTGTCTACACGCGATGGCATGTTAGATAACAAAGTAATTAATATGTCTGAAAGCAAAAAAACAGCTTTAGCAGCAAACTTAACGCCAGAACAAATTCGGCAAGCAGTTGATCGTGCAGATCAATGGATTCAAGCACAATAATATGTAGTTAGTACATTTCTCACTCAAAGCAGCACATTTGTGCTGTTTTTTATTGGACAAAACTTAAATATCTTAGGACATGACCATTATGGCAAATCCCCTTCAAACCACATGGCTGACTGAACCTGAACTTGTCCTTGCCAGTAATAATCAAGGCAAAATTCGCGAATTTAACCATCTTTTTGCTGATTTAAAATTGCCTGTTCAAATCATTGCACAAGGTGAGCTTAATATTCCTGATGCCATTGAAGATGGATTAAGCTTTATTGAAAATGCCATTATTAAAGCCCGTCATGCAGCACGCTTATCTGGAAAACCTGCGATTGCTGATGATTCAGGATTATCTGTCCCTATCTTAGGCGGTGCACCTGGCATTTATTCAGCACGCTATGCAGGTGAACATGGTGATGATCAAGCCAATAACCAAAAGCTATTAAAAACATTAGAAGCATATCGACATGGGCAACCGATTCAAGGAATGTTTGTGTGCGTGCTCGCTTATGTCTCACATGCAGAAGATCCACTGCCACGTGTGTTTCAAGGTATTTGGCAAGGTGAAATTTTAGACCAACCCCGTGGTGAGCATGGATTTGGTTATGACCCATTATTTTGGCTACCTGAGCTACAAAAAAGCAGTGCCGAACTTGAGAAAAGTGAAAAAAATAAATACAGTCACCGTGGTCAAGCTATGCAACTGTTTTACCAAAGTTTAAACCAGTAAAATCAATTTAAAACCTGCAGGACAATAGCAAATAGCATAATTGTAATTAAACTGGTTATTGTACCTGCAGCAATATAATGCGCAGACTTGCCTGTGCCTTGGTAATGGGTTTCTAATGCCACAATATTTGCAGCTGGCGGTAAACAGAATAAGAAAAACCACAATGTTAAATGTGCTTTAAATACAGCAAATGATGTCCATGAAATTATTAGACATATACTGCTTGCTAACACAAGCTTAATCGACATCATTGATATACTGGTTTTTAAATCATGCCATGTCACTTTGGTTTGACCAAGCCATGTGCCTAAAACCGCCATTCCTGTCAATACCATGCCGACTTTGACCCAACTTTCAAACTCTGTGATATAACTCAATTGCACCCTATGCTGTATACCAAGTTCATGCAAAAACACACCGAGCATTAAAGCCATCATTGCAGGGGTTCGACGTAGTTTATTTAAAGTTGCAAGTATGTTTAGCTTTTCTGTACTGACGGCACGAACAGCATAAATATTGCCAAAAATAGAACTGCCAATATAAAGGGCAATCATCATTGCACTCACATCTTGACCAAAAATAAGTAATGCCAATGGAAAACCAAGCCAACCAATATTCACATAGCTTGCACATAAAGCAATTAAAGTATCTTTAAAAATCAAGCTAAATACAGCATAAACCATCACTGCTGTAAAAAAACTCACAAGCATAAACATCAAGCTGCCTGCTTGATAATTTAACATCTGATATATAATGATAAATGGGATAAAGAACCACGCCAAAGTGGTGGCACATCCTTGCTTAAAACGTTCTGCCCATGAAGAGTAATTCATCGACCAACCCACAACAAAGCCTAAAATAGGCAGCCATGCTGACATCAACTATTCCTTTTGATGGTGAACATAAATCTGTTCTTAGCCTTTGAACATACATGTCTAGACTTAATCCTTTCTTTAAATTGCAATCTATCTGTCATCACAATGTCATAGGAAGTTGTTGATATAAGTCTCATTATAAGGAGAATAGAATATGGCTGGTTTATCAATTTGGCATGTCATCATTTTCTTAATTGTTGTCGTTTTACTTTTTGGTACCTCAAAATTAAAAAATCTAGGTAAAGATATTGGTGGTGCTGTCAAAGACTTTAAAAAAACGATGCATGATGATGAAAATGAAAAGCTACCTGCACCCCGCACAGTGAAAGCTGAACCTGCAACTGTAAAAACTACAAAAACTGAGTAGTGTATGTTTAATGTCGGCATCACAGAGCTGCTGGTTTTTGCCATTATTACCCTATTAATTCTCGGTCCAGATAAACTGCCTGAAGCCATCCGTTTTGCAAGTCGTTGGTACAGTAAAACCAAACGCTTCATCGGTAACATTCAAGATGATATTGACCGTGAGTTAAGAGTGTCTGAGCTGAAAGATCAAATGCAAAAAGAAATGCAAAGAATCACTGAGCTTGAACAAAAAATGCAAATGCAGTTGAAAAGCATGGAATCTTTAGATGTACCAAAAAATCAATTGGCACAATCATTATCAAAGACCTGCCATCAGCTTACCCCTATCCAGCAAATCCATTTCGGGTATTCGTTAGATTATCCATTTTTAGTGACCAATACAGCATCTAACACTGCTGAACTGCCTCAACTCAAGGTTGCTGTATGACAACGCTACATTCTTCGCAAGAGCAGACAGATGAGCTGCAACAATTTGATGAAATGCCAATTCATAAGCATTTAATTATTTTACGTAGGCATCTCATTAAAGTTGTTGCAATGGTTTTGGGTTTGTTTTTATGTTTATTGCCTTTTGCCAACCATACTTATCAATTGCTGTCTGAACCACTTCGTCGACAACTTCCTGTTAATTCATCCATGATTGCAACAGATGTCACAGCAACGTTTTTAGCGCCATTTAAACTTAATTTATGTGTTGCGCTCATGATCAGTATGCCTTTTATTTTGTATCAGATTTGGTCATACATTAAACCTGCTTTACATCAGCATGAAAGAAGCATCACATGGCCATTATTAGCCAGTAGCATTAGCTTATTTTATGTTGGAATCGCTTTTGCTTATTTTGTGGTATTACCATCCATCTTGCATTTTTTTATTAATATCGCGCCTGAAAGCGTTGCTCCAATGACTGACATTAATAGCTATTTAACATTTTGTCTAAAGTTGTTTTTAGTTTTTGGATTCACCTTTGAAATCCCTATTATCACAATTTTGCTCATTTTATCAGGCTTAGTCAGTACAACAACTTTTGTTGAAAAAAGACGCTTTGTCATTGTGGGCTGTTTTTTCGTTGCAATGTTTGCGACACCGCCTGATGCACTGTCTATGATCATGCTTGCCATTCCAATGTGGATGCTGTTTGAGATTGGACTTTTATTTGGTAAAACGCTCGAAAAAAGAAAGTTAAATCACGAATAAGTAAACTTTTAACCATTTTGTCACACAAGTGTCAAGGCATATTCATTTTTCACACTTATATTCTTAAAAACTTAATGATTTTATACTTTTAACTTACCTTAGGAGCCTCTCATGAAAGAGCAGACGCCATATCATGAAGACCAAGAACTTGATAATAACAATTCAGAAAATACACATTTCAACGATATTCTTGAACAATATATCAGCCGTCGCGATTTAATCAAAAAAACAGCAAGTGGTGCAATTGCTTTAGCGATTGCAACATCAGCAACTGCAACCAGTATTCCATTTAGACATCCAAGACCGCATAAACATCGCCCAACTGAATCAGGAACACGTCCTGAAAAACTTACATTCACACCTGTAGCTAAAAACAAACTAGATGTAGTGACTGTTCCTGAAGGGTATGATGTAAAAGTACTTTATCGTTTAGGTGATGCAATTCACCCAGCGTTAAATGATTGGGATGATAATAATATTCCATCGGGTCCAAGCTTCCAATTCCGTTCTGGCGACTGCCATGATGGTATTCACTTCTTTGGTTTAAACTCAAGAACTAAACAAGTTGATGATCGTGTATCATCAGAAGGGTTGCTTGTCATGAACCATGAGTATATTAACCCGACTTTCCTACATCCAAAAGGACCGACCAAAGTAGATGGTCATCGCCCTGAAGATGAAGTCATCCGTGAAACCAATGCACACGGCGTATCGATTATTCATATTCGAAAAGATGATGCGACTCAAGATGTTAATTTGGTTAAACACTCTATTTTTAACCGTCGTATTACTGCAACAACTTTAATGCAATTTGAAGGCCCTGCTGCAGGTTCAAAACTTCTTGCAACTGCCTTTTCACCTAAAGGCGTTCGTACACGCGGTACACATAATAACTGTGGTAATGGTTATACTCCTTGGGGAACTTACCTCACTACAGAAGAAAACTTTATTGGTTATTTCCAACGTTCTAAAGAAGACGATAACAAGCGTCCTGCACATGAAATCGCTGCACTTGCACGTTATGGCTTAAAAGCAGGTTCAAGCTCTCGCTACGGCTGGGAATCTGCCGTTGGTAAATTACAACCACAAGACCTATATGATCGCTGGGTGGCTGATGTTAAAAAATCAAGCGAAAAGTTAGATTACCGTAATGGTCCAAATACTTTCGGTTGGATGGTTGAAATTGATCCATTTGATATCAAACACCACCCTGTAAAACGTACTGCCTTAGGCCGTTTTGCACATGAAGATAGCGCATGCCGTGCTGTTGCAGGTCAACCACTTGCATTTTATATGGGTGATGACTCTCGTGGTGAATATATTTACAAGTATGTCTCAGACGCTGTATGGAATCCAAGAGATTCAAAAGGTGGCTATAAAGCTGGTGACAAATATATGAACCGAGGCCGTTTATATGTGGCGAAATTCAATCAAAACGGTACAGGTGAATGGATTGAATTAACCCATGGTAAAAATGGTTTAAATGCATCAAATAAAGTATATCCATTTACAAGCCAAGCTGATGTTGTCACCTTTGCCCGTATGGCAGCAGATAGTGTGGGTGCAACTCGTATGGATCGTCCTGAATGGTGCAGTATTCATCCTGAAACAGGCGAAGTGTATGTCACACTCACCAACAACTCAAACCGTGGTACCAATTACCCAACAGATGCAGCCAACCCACGTAATTATCAAGACCTTTATGGTGGTACAAAAACCCAAAAAGGTAATGTCAATGGGCATGTAATTCGATTTAAAGAAGTGAATGATCAAACCACTGCAACACGTTTTGAATGGGATATTTACCTATTTGGTGCAGAAGCTGGTATGAATCCAAACATTAACTTATCTGGATTAACAGACAACAATGACTTTTCAAGTCCAGATGGTATGGCTTTTGACTCACGCGGGATTTTGTGGCTTCAAACAGATGACAGTGCATATACTGATGTGACGAACTGCATGATGCTTGCTGCCCTACCAGGTTTTGTAGGTGATGGCACAACTGCAACCACAAGTAGTGGTCAGCTTACTCGTGTTGGTGCAAAAGTAAATGACAGCAACTTAAGACGTTTCTTAGTGGGTCCAAAAGAAGCTGAGATTACAGGAATTACTTTAACGCCAGACAATAAAGCAATTTTTGTCAATATTCAGCACCCAGGTGAAGAATCTGCAAGCTTTGATCAACCAAATAGCCATTGGCCTGCAACACAAGCCAATGCAGGTAATACAACAGCTCGTCCGCGTTCAGCAACCATTGTTATCACACGTAAAGACGGTGGTTTAATCGCAGGCTAATTGCATTAAAATGAATTGAATACCTCGTCTTTGTACGGGGTATTCTTTATTTAAAGCCATGCTTATTTTAAATAAACCACAGTTATACTTTATGTTATTTCAATATTTTCACTATAAAAAATAAGTTTTAGATCATAATCACTACGGAAAAACTCACCATTTTTAATATTGTTCCGTTAAAATTGCCCTCACATGTTTGTTAAAAGGAATCATCATGCTGGCCTACCCCAATATCAATCCAATAGCTCTTGAGCTGGGTCCACTCAAAGTTCACTGGTATGGCATCATGTATCTATTGGCATTTTTATGTGCATGGGGACTTGCAACCTATCGCGGACGGCAGCGCACTGGCTGGGGCTCAGAAATGATCTCTGACTTGATTTTCTATGGTGCATTGGGTGTTGTATTAGGCGGACGCATCGGCTATGTGATTTTTTATGAGTTTGATAATTTCATTGCCAATCCACTTTGGTTATTCAAAGTTTGGACAGGTGGAATGAGCTTTCATGGTGGTTTTATTGGTGTCATGGTCGCCATGATATTATGGTGTCGTAAATACCAAAAAACGTGGTTTCAAACGATGGACTTTATTGCACCCTGTGTACCAACAGGCTTAATGTTCGGACGAATTGGTAACTTCATTGGTGGTGAGCTATATGGCCGTGAAGTAGTTGATCCCAACTATCCATTTGGTATGATCTTCCCGACAGACCCATTGCAATTGGTACGCCATCCTTCACAAATTTATCAAGCACTGTGTGAAGGTCTATTACTGTTTATTATTTTGTGGTGGTTTAGTTCCAAGCCGCGCCCACGTATGGCTGTATCTGCCCTCTTCTTAATGGGCTATGGGCTTGCACGCTTCGTAATGGAATTTTTCCGCGAACCAGATGCCGACCAAGGATTTGTATTACTCGGTTGGATGACCAAAGGACAATTGCTCTCTTTCCCAATGATTATTATTGGAATTTTAGTTCTTGTTTGGGCATATAAACGTCCGATTTATGATTGGGGACCACAAAAAAACTAACCCAATAAAAGAGGCGTTTGCCTCTTTTTTTATGGTAAGATTTGGGCTAAAAGGTGCGCTCAGATAACGTTATGCTTGAATTTTGGTTTAATCAAACCACCTCCATCTCACACAAACTTACCTTGCTTTTCATTGCCATCGCAATTGCAGTGACGTTGTATGTCATCCATCCCATGCCTTACCAATTAATTTTGCTTTTTGTTGCAACCGGTATTGTCTTTTTAATATGTCGTATGTGTCAGATTCATCTCATTCAAGGTGATCGAACCCGACCATTACAACGTATTTTTATGTGGATTCCTTTGGCATTACTTGCTGCAATTATTTTTACTAAAGCTATGGATCATTTATTAGAATGGGGTGTGCAAGGCATTGCTTTTATGATTATAACGATTTGCATATTTTCTATGCATATTCTATTTAAAAAGCCGTCAGCATAAATATGCTTTTAAATACATTACAATCAACAAAAAATATTAAACTGATTACTGTTTTTATCTGTTTTTGCATTATTATTGCATTGCAAAATATAATGCCTTTAACCCGTGTTTGGATCGTGATCAGTGTCTTTACAGGGCTCAGCATACATGGTTATGTGGTATTGCAACGGCGCTTAAAATTTTTGCCACGTTATGGCTTAATTGTGCTGCCAATTATTATACTGATCTTGCTTAATGTTGTGATAAAGACACATTATCTTATATTAAGTATACAAGCTGTATCGTTCATGGTGCTTGGGTTCACCTTAATCACCACATTTGTATCACGTAGCCCAAGACATCACTGATGTCATATACCGTCATTCAAGCAATTCCTATTTTATTTATACACTTCCTCGAGGCACTTTATGCAAACATATCTTGATCTATTGCAACACATATTAGACAACGGTGGAGATAAAGGTGACCGTACAGGAACAGGAACGCGCTCAGTATTTGGATATCAAATGCGTTTTGATTTATCAAAAGGCTTTCCTTTGCTCACCACAAAAAAAGTGCATTTCCGCTCAATTGCCATTGAGCTGTTTTGGTTTTTGAAAGGTGATACCCATGTACAATATTTAAAAGACCATAAAGTTTCTATTTGGGATGAATGGGCAACTAAAGAGCAAACAGCACGCTTTAACCGTCCTGAGGGAGAGCTTGGTCCTGTCTATGGTCATCAATGGCGTAATTTTGGTGCAACACAAAATACCGATGGCAGTTATCAAAAAGATGGTTTTGATCAAATTTCATGGCTGATTGAGGAAATCAAAAATAATCCCAACTCGCGCCGATTAATTATTTCAGGATGGAATCCAAATGAGGCAGGTCAAGTTGCACTGCCGCCTTGTCATACCCTATTTCAGTTTTTTGTTCATAATAATAAATTATCATGCCAGCTGTATCAGCGCAGTGCAGATGTATTCTTAGGTGTTCCATTTAATATTGCAAGTTATGCACTACTGACCCATATGGTGGCGCAAGTGTGTAATTTAGATGTAGGAGATTTTATTTGGACCGGTGGAGACACTCATTTATATGCCAATCACATGGAACAAGCACAACTACAACTGAGTCGTGAACCAATGCCATTGTGTCAAATTCAACTCAACCCTGACATTAAAAATATTTTTGATTTTTCTTTTGAAGATATTCAAATTGTGAATTATCAATCTCACCCAACAATTAAAGCACCGGTGGCTGTATGAGTTTTCAAGGTATAGAAATTGTGCATGTTGTAGCAATGGATCGACAACACTGTATTGGTAAAAATAATAGTTTACCTTGGTACATTCCCGAAGATTTGAAACACTTCAAGGAAATCACGCAAGGTGGTGTGGTGGTCATGGGTCGAAAAACCCTAGAATCAATGGGTCGACGCCTGCCTAAACGTGTGAATTGGGTGATTACACGCGATCAAGAGTGGCAATTTGATGATGTGCATGTAGGTTACCGTATTGATGATGTGCTGTCTAAAGCGATGAATGACGCAAAAGACAGTGAAAAACCAAACAGTATCTTTATTATTGGTGGTGGTGAAATTTTTAAACAAACCTTAGATATTGCTGATCGTTTAGAGTTAACACATGTCGACTTTACAGTAGAAGATGGTGAAGCATTTTACCCTGCACTGCCTGATCGCTTTAAAAAAGTTGCAAGTACCACTCATTTTAATGCTGATGCTCAGATTGAGTTTGAATTTGCCACATATAAAAAGTAATCTTAAAACCAATTAAAATAATAATGCGATGACTATGCCTCAAGACCAGCTAATTTCACATTTAACCACGCTTGGAATGGGGCTATTTTACTTGGCGCTCAGTTTATCTGTATCTGCGTTTAGTATTTGGTTTTCATTGGCTTTATGGGTGCAGTTGCCGCTTGGTAAAATTCTTACGCTGTTACTGATTGCGCTATGGATTATTTTTTCACTCAGTGTGCTTGGCATTTATTTTACTCAATTATTTGTACATCGACCGATTAGCCTGCTCATTTATGTTGTTGTCGCAATAATAGGATTATGTTGGTATTTTAGTTTAACCCCTAAACAAGATCGGGTATGGAGCCCTGAAGTTGAAAAAATACTGACCTATGAAAAACAAGGTCCATGGATAACGCTCAATAATGTTCGTAATTTCAGATGGCATGATGATGGAAGCTATGACATACATTGGGAAAAACGAAGCTTTAATTTAAACGAAATTAAAGGGGTCAATTTAATAGCCTCATATTGGATGGGACCGCAAATTGCACATACGCTAGTCAGCTTTGATTTTGAACATCAACAGCCGATTGTGTTCTCTCTTGAAATTCGTAAAGAAAAAAATGAATCGTTCTCAGCCATTGGTGGTTTTTTTCGTCAGTTTGAACTGTCGTTGGTTGCTGCAGATGAAAAAGATATTATTTATACACGCAGCAATATTCGTAAAGAAAAAGTATATTTCTTTCCTGTTCGTATTCCAAAACAAGAAATACGACATTTGTTTTTGGCTTATTTAGATACAGCAGATCAGTTAAAACAAT
Source organism: Acinetobacter apis (assembly GCF_900197575.1). Lineage (GTDB taxonomy): Bacteria > Pseudomonadota > Gammaproteobacteria > Pseudomonadales > Moraxellaceae > Acinetobacter > Acinetobacter apis. Next base: position 1,363,611 of record NZ_FZLN01000001.1, read on the forward strand.
CTCCTGCGTGGTACAACACCCTTACAAGTAACTGTACCACCATTATTTTTGATATGGCACAAGCCATTCACCCCAATCAGTTACCCAAAGATTATCGAATTTTGATGTCAGGTTATTTACCCAATTATCTATATGATAGCGGTGCATTAAATCGGCAATGGGACATTAAAACTTGGTACAACCATGCTTATATCAATCCACGCACTGCTCATTTTTCTGAACACACAGACCAAAGTAGTGAAGCTTTTTCACAGCAAATACGTGCGGGTTTACCGACTGCATCACGAACAAATAACATGCTCAAACAATAACATTTTATCCTTTGATTTTGCCCATAAAAGGAGATAACTTACTGTAATTCATTCCATAATGAGCAAAACAATGAATAAAAATATAACAATGAGTATAATTACAAGCCTTCTCATTGTCGCTTGTTCAAAACAAGAATCTGCACCACATACCCATACTGAACCAACAGCTTCAGCCCAAACATCAACACATACAGCTTCTGAAACAGCTGCATCTGTAGATTTAGTGACAGCCAGCCACATTACACCAACCACGCATGTCACCAGTTGGCATGGTGAATACACAGGGACATTGCCTTGTGCTGACTGTGATGGCATTAAAACAGAGTTGTTTTTATTTAAAAATCGAACTTATAAGCTTAAAAATGTTTATCTCGGTAAATCAGAACGACCTCTCATTGTAGAAGGTAAGCTGAGTTTAAAAAATGATGAATTTACCATTATTACCCTTTACCACCAAAATGAAAAAACCATGTATCAAGTGCGAGGAAATCAACTGATTGCACTTGATCAAGAGGGACATGAAATAGAGGGTGCACTTGCTTCACAGTATGTGTTGGAAAAGGTAAAACCTGTGCCGCGTGAAGTCTAACGTGATTTTCAAACACCGTTTACTTTAAATGCGAGCAATTAAAATCAGCACTGTGATTCTTTTGTTAATAAGCTCTGCCAATTTATTTAAATCTTATAAATGAGCGTATATCATAAGTTTAAATCCATCATGTAAATTGAGATAAAAATGCAACAGGCAATGTTTGGCGGTGGCTGTTTTTGGTGTATTGAATCGGTTCTTTTAGAGTTAAAAGGCGTGCTTCATGTCGAAAATGGCTATGCAGGCGGTAAAACACTCAACCCAACTTACGAAGAAGTATGTACAGGGACCACTGAGCATGCTGAAGTCGTTCTTGTTGAGTTTGATGAAACTGTTATTCAGTACCAAGATCTATTGAATGTATTTTTTGGTATGCATGACCCAACCACATTAAATCGTCAAGGCAATGATATTGGCACACAATATCGCTCGGTGATTTTTTATTATGATGAAGCGCAAAAGCAAACAGCTGAGCACATGATTCAGGAATTAAAAGCTGAAGGGTTAAACGTAGTTACTCAACTTGACCCTGTGCCAACGTATTACAAAGCAGAAGAGTACCATCAAAACTTCTTTGCTAAAAACCCAACACAAGGTTATTGCAACTTTGCGATCCCACCAAAACTTAATAAACTACGTCAAAAATTTCAATCTTTACTCAAGTAGTTTTAATAAAAAAACCCATCTAAAGATGGGTTTTTTTATGCCAAAGCATCGAATTAGTTTTCACTAACAAATGATAAATCGCTCAGTCCAGCTTCACTTGCACGTGACATGACTTGGGCAACAGTGTCATAACGTGACTCTTTGTCTGCACGCAGTTGCACTGTTGGCTTTTGCTCAGCCTGTCCTGCTTCTTGGAAACGGGTTGCTAGCTCTTGCAATGAAATCATTTGATCATTCCATGCCACCTCACCTTTTGCATTAATACTAATAGTGATTGCTTTGGGTGGCGGTGTGGTCATTTCCGCTGTTGTTTTGGGTAAAGTCAACGGAATTGATGGATTTGCAACTGTTGTCGTGACTAAAAAGATAATCATGAGCACCAACATAATATCGATCAATGGAATGAGATTCATCTCATTCATTCCAGAATCGTGATCTTCACCCAATTGAAAACCCATTACGATTGACCTCCAGCAGATGGTTTAGTTTCAAGCATTGTGTCAATTAACAAATGATGTGCTTGATCTTGTAAAGCATGTCCTAATGCACGGTTTGCGCGTAAACAGATGTTATAAGCAAGCACTGCAGGAATTGCAACAGCTAAGCCAAGCCCTGTCATAATTAGTGACTCACCCACAGGAAGTGCAACTTGTGCTAAACCTGCTTGACCGCTACTTCCCACTGCAACCAACGCATGGAAAATCCCCCAAACCGTACCAAATAAACCAATAAATGGTGCAATTGAAGCAATGGTTCCAAGCACAGGTACAAATTTGTCTGCTGATGTTTTTTGGTCAGAGATTTGACGCAATAATGCTTGTTCTGCAACAGATTTACGTTGCTCTATACTTAATGGGTCAAGCTTGCTTTTTAATACATTTAATGACTGTTCTAGTCGAGCAAAGGCTTGTTGCTTTAATTGACGAGTTCCTACAAGGCGTAAGACAAAAATCGTCCAAGTCGCAATCGACATGATCAGTAATATAAAATAAAGTGTTTTACTTACTGCATCTGCACTTTGCCAGTAGACTGAAAAGTTCATTGGTGAATTCCTAAATCGTTGGTTAGCCGTAATTAAATATTAAGTAAGATCAAATGGTTGTTGTGCTTTAATTGGATATGCAACACCATTTTCTATATAAGGTTTAAAACGTGCGCTTCGTACTGCTCGTAGAATTTTTTCATCTAATGCCGAGATTCCGCTGCTTTTAACAACAGTTGCGCTAATGATTTTTCCTTTTTCATCTGCTTCGATCAACACCATGATTGAACGTGGAGAATTTCTTAAGTCACTTGGTTCATATGATGGTTTTGGGGCACGGCTCCATTGCACACCACTGCCCCCAATTGCGACATTCTTCGCTGCTTTTTCTGTCGGCACTTCTGCTTGTGGCGCAGGCGGTGCAGGCTGAGGTGCAGGTTGAGGTGTCGGCTCAGGTTTAGTTTCCACCGCAGTCACAATAGGTGGTGCAGGTGTTGGCAAAGGCTGCTCAACATGCTGAACCACTTTTTTGGGCTCTTGCGCTTTTTTGACATGTTGAATTTTTTCAATATGTTTGGGTGGTGGCGGTGGGCTTTTGACAATTTTCACTTCTTTCACTTCTTTTTTCGGTTCCGGTTTCTTTTTCGGTTCCGGTGGAAGTGGCTGCGCTGGCTGTTGGATTTTCACAAATTGCACTTTAACAGGCTCTTTATGAACAGGCTTTAACGTCGATACTTTCAATTGACTTAAAGTCCATAACACACCGACATGCCCAATCACCACAGCAGCAACTGCAATGATTGCTTTTTTCTTCAAATTACCAGGATGGTTCAAATTTAGCGCGGAAGAATGGCTCATAGCACAATGGTGACCTTTGTCGTATGAGGAATTAGTACAGTGATGACTGTATATAATTACTCATCCGTTTCTAGTTAAACGATATTGCTCAATATAATAAATGAGAAGGGTTTTCATTTGCAACCTGTTTTTGAAAATCGTTTCTCATTCTGATCTGTTATTGTACTGCATAATGTATAGTTATAACATAACAAAATCAAGTTGAACTTCAGAGAGAGAAATTGGTATCTAACTCAATCACAACTCTTTTTGATTGAAATATTGAGATTGAGTTAGACTAAAATACACGCAGATGGGGTTAGCTTTCGTTGGGTAAATGATCAATATTTTCTTCTTTGGTGTAACGGTCTACCACCACACTGACCATCATATCACCCTCTACATTCACGACTGTCCGAACGGTATCTAACACACGGTCAATCGGTAATAAAATGGCAATTGCTTCTGCCGGTAACCCCACTGACTGTAATACCATAATCATGGTCACCATACCCGCACTTGGAATGCCAGGCGCACCTAAGGATGAAATCATTGCGGTTAAGCAAACAATAATTTGTTGCCCTAAACTTAAATCCAAACCGATTAAATTAGCAACAAATAAAGCAGCTGCCGCCTCATACAGTGCAGTACCATCCATGTTTAAATGTGAACCCATTGGAATCACAAAGCCTGCAATTTGAGGACGAACACCTAAATTTTCTTGAGCACATCGAATGCTTAGTGGCATTGTGGCTGAACTTGAACTGGTGGCAAACGCTGTAATCAATGCAATTTTAGTCCCTTTAAAAAAGGTCCACGGCGACATTTTGCCAAAAATCCACAGTAAGCACGGTAAAATGACTAAACCATGGAAAATTGTGGTTCCTGTCACCACGGCTGCAAACTCAGCCAATCGGCTTAACACGGTTAAATCTTCTTTTGCAATCAGTTTAGCAAGCAACGCAAAAATACCAATCGGTGCTAACTTCATGATCCAAGAAACAAGCATCATGACAATATTGAAGAACTCTTCATTCACCGCACGGACATATTGAAATTTTTTGCCGCCATAAACGAGGGCTAAACCAATTAAAATTGCAAAGACCACCACGGATAAAACATTGCCATCGCTAAATGCTTTAAATGGATTAATTAATGTATTTTGGACAAAATTTGTAATAAATGAAGAAGTATCTAAATTTTGAGTTGGAGAATGATATTGGCTCATGGCTTGTTGGAACAAAGTGATGTCCATGCCTTTGCCGACTTCAAACAAATGTGCCCCTGCTAATCCAAGAATCAGTGATAAAGTCATGGTGGTGGCACTACACATTAGAGTGACTTTCCAGACTTTACCCAATTGTCGTCCAGACTCTAAACTTGCCACACCGACAACAATTGAAGTAAAAATTAACGGCACCAACAGCATTTTTAAGAAGCCAATAAAAATGCCACTAATGATACTAAGTCCATAAATACTGCCCGCAAAAAAACCTGACGTCGGGTCAAGGCGTAATAATACACCGACCACAACACCGATTACTGCAGCAATAAAAATTTGAGTATTTAAGCTCATATTAATCCATTTTTATCATTTTGGTCAGCGGTATCATACGATAGCCACTCTATTATTTATTCATTTATTTTGCATAAGCATATGATTTTTTATTAAATCTATCTCAGTAGTTTAGACACTATCCATATCATTAAGCATCTAAATCTCTTAGACGCATTAACCCTTCTTGAACAGTACTGCATACCAATTCACCATGTTGCCACATCCGCCCATGATTCATACCTCGAGCATTCGATGTCACTGTGGCTTCCATATCATAAAGCACCCACTCATCTGCACGAATGGCTTTATGAAAGTATATGGCATGATCAATACTTGCACACTGAATATTTGGTGACAAATAGCTTAATCCATGCGGACGCAGTGCTGTCGTCATCAAGATAAAATCTGAGTAAAATGCAACAATCGCCTGATGCAAAGATACGGTATCATATTCTCCGGTCAGTTGATCATGGGTTTTCACATAGTGTGCATAAAATGGTTCAATCGGTTTTGGCTGAAAAAAGTTACGAATATCGCTTTTTACAGGTTTTAATTCAATATGACGCTCTTGCATAAAGCTTGCTTGCAATGCCTTAGGTACAAATCGCATCATTGATTCTTTCAATTCTTTCTCGCCTTTTAATTCATCAGGCTGCGGATAACTTGGTACCGGGTGTTGATACTCAAGCCCCTCTTCCTCTGATGCAAAAGACACAAGCGCGGTAAAAATAGTACGGCCATGCTGAATAGCACGCACTTGACGGCTCACAAAACTTTTGCCATCTCTTAAACGTTCTACTTCATACACAATTGGCTCATTAATATCCCCGCCCAATAAAAAATAAGCATGCAAAGAATGCGCAGGTCGATTGGTGGTATCAGCAGCAGCTCTTAGTGCTTGGGCAAGGATTTGCCCACCAAAAACACGCTTACCCACGAAGTTACGGCTATGGCCTCGATACCTGTTTTCTTCTAGCTTTTCTAAAGTTAGGATTTCAATGAGTTCTTGTGTCAATTGTGTCATCATTCTTCGTCTACTTCATCGAGGTGTTTTTCAATAGCGCTATTAGAACACTTTTTCATTTCGGTGTATCTTGCCATATCTACCACTTTTTCATGGCCTGCTTAGCTAAAAATGACTTATTTTTTAAACTTTATTGCGATATAACGACTTTTTTTCTAGTTTTATTAGCCTAAAATGACATTTTTTAGTTAAAATTGCCCACTTAAATTTTATTTACGATCGCTTTTAAATTATTTTATATTTTAAAGCTTAATATGCGTATTAAGTAAGGAGTCTTTATGTCCAAGAATAGCTTTGGTCAGATCTATCGCAGACTATCAAGTAAAGTACTTGATCTTGTGGTAAAGCCTCGTGTTCTTGGAGAAGTTCCTCACACTGAATCTCAAGACCGCCATGAGGCCACTGAATCGACTACCCCCACCAAGAAGCCGGTTATTTGCTATGTATTGCAAACCTATTCGCGGAGTAATGCCTTGGTCGTTGATGGTGAAACACGGCGTTTGGGTCTCCCCCCTGCTCTTGAACCATTACAGTTAAACGAGTTATCAGAAAACACCTCTGTATTTTTTTTACAACAAAAAGACACCAGTTATTTTGCACAAAAGAAATCATCTCTACCGCCCAAACTTGTACATTTTATCGAATATTTAAATAGCAATCCTGATTTAGACATTGATATCACCCTAATCCCTGTGACGATTTTATGGGGACGCTCGCCAGACAAAGAAGACTCATTATTTAAACTGTTGTTTACTGATACATGGGAAACACCAAGTAAAGTTAAGCAATTGGTCAACATTGGTATTCATGGTCGTCAGTCATTCTTAGAATTCCACCCAGAATGTTCTCTTAAATCATTAATCCACACGGCCAAAGAACAGCATCCAAACCTGTCTCCTGCAACATATATTGTTAATCATTTAAATCAGTACCTAGATCGCCAGCGTGAAGCCGTACTTGGACCCGATTTATCTGACCGTCGCAATGTCATTCAATCTTTGATGAAATCGACCGATTTACAAGAATCAATCCGCCGCGAAAGCTTACGCAGTAAAATCAGTTTGTTCGAATCTGAGCGACGTGCTGTAGGTTATATCAATGAAATTGTGTCAGATTACTCCTACTCTACGGTTCGCTTTGCAGATATGGCACTGACTCGGCTTTGGACACAATTGTATGATGGTGTAGAGGTTCATAACTTTAATACTGTTCGAGAATTGGCAAAAGACTACCAAGTCATTTATACACCATGCCACCGTAGCCATGTCGACTACTTATTACTGTCTTATATTATTCACAGGCGTGGTCTGATGGTGCCATATATTGCTGCAGGTGATAATTTAAATCTGCCTTTGGTTGGGCAGTTTTTACGTGGTGGCGGTGCATTCTTTATTCGTCGGTCTTTCCGTGGTAATGGTTTATACACCTCAGTCTTTAAAGAATATCTATACAGTATTGTGTCTCGTAATACCCCACTTGAATACTTTATTGAAGGTGGTCGTTCACGAACAGGGCGTTTGTTACCGCCTAAAACAGGTATGTTGGCGATGACTGTTCATAGCCATTTACGTAATAAAAAGAAAAATAAGCCTATTGTCTTTATACCAACTTATATTGGTTATGAGCGTTTAATGGAAGGTTCAACCTATATTGGCGAATTACAAGGCAAGCCTAAAGAAGCTGAATCTATTTTAGGCTTAATCAAAACCGTTCGAAAAATTGAACGTATTTTTGGTAAAGTGCATTTGAATTTTGGTGAGCCGGTCTTTTTAGATCATTTATTGAAAAAGCACCATGCAGAAGACATCACCATTCAAAAAAATGATGATCCAATTCCAACGCCTGTGTCAGAAGCAATTACCAGTTCAGCATATGAAATTTTAGAAAAAATTAATAATGCAGTGGTCATTAACCCCGTCTCACTTATTTCTTTAATTTTATTGGCAACTGAAAAACATACATTAGATGAACAACTGTTTATCAAACAACTAGATGCTTATCGGGCATTGCTGACACGTTTACCCTATGATGGTTTAAGCGAATTAACGCATTTGTCTGGTCAAGAAATCATTACCCATGCTTTAAAACTTAAACTCATTAAACGTGTTCATCATGCACTTGGCGATATTATTGCAATTGAAGACAATCAAGCGGTTTTACTGACTTACTTTAGAAACAATATATTGCATGCCTTTATTTTGCCGTCACTCATTGCATCGCTTATTGAGTTAAATGGTAAAATTAAACGTCATGACTTAATTAATGTGATTGCAACGCTTTACCCATTCTTAAAAGCTGAATTATTTATGAAATGGGATACTGACACCTTAAAGCCTGCAGTTGAACAATACATTGATGCATTGATTGAAGATGAATTAATTACCACAGAAGATGGTTATTTATTTAGCCCATCACCAAATACAGAAACACACAATCAATTGGTGATTTTAGGTGCCTCGGTCAAACAAAGTATTGAACGTTATTACATGATTTTGGCGATTATTACGCAACGTGGTTCAGGCAAAATGTCTTCAAAACAAGTCGAAGACATCAGTTACTTACTTGGACAACGTTTATCTGTCCTCTATGAATACAACTCACCTGACTTTTTTGACAAATCCTTATTCCAAAGCTTCTTAAAAGTTTTAACTCAAAAAGATTATATTCGTATCCGTGAAGGCTTAATTGAATTTGATGACCATCTGATTCATATTGCGCAATATGCTAATTTGGTTTTAGATGATGCCACATTACATATGCTGCAACATATTACGCAGTTTACAGATGAAGGATTAGAAGAAGCATTAAATGCGTTAGCGGTTGAAAATGCAAAACGGCGTTTAAAACGAAAAGCGAAAAAATAGCAAAAAAGCGCAAGATTCCTCTTGCGCTTTTTTATTTATTTTTGTGAAAGTAGCTGTGCATAGTCTTGAAATGGATCTAAATGCTTTAATTGAAAACCACTTGCCTCTAATGCTGTTGCATAGATTTTTTTTCCGGTTTCTTGCTGCGGATCATATTTTAACAATGGTAGATCTAACTTTCGTTGAAACCATAAAATTACTTCATGCAATGGATAAGGCTGTGAATTACTCACAATATAACTTTTGCGTTGATATGCAGGCTGAATGACTTCAGCTAAAAAATGAGCTAAGTCTTCACTATGAATCCGATTGCTCCAATGCAACTTATGATATTCATGTGTTTGCTGAGCCAATTTAACCATACGCTCAACACTTCCACCATAAATGCCCGTTGGGCGAATAATAGTACATTCATTTGGATAAGCCTCTTGATAAGCTTTTTCCATATCCAATAAACACTGACCTTGAGCATCATCTGCAATTGGCTGACTATCATCATTGACAGATTCACCCACATAACCGTTATACACACGAGTGGATGACACCACAATACAACGGCGAATTGGATGAGATTTTAATGCACTGAGAATGGCAGGTGCTGTATCAACAAAAGTATCTTGGTAGCCGGCTAAACTGCTTTCTTTTGGACTTAATAGAATATAAACACAATCAACAGGTTTTATATGGCTCAAATCCAACTGATGAACATTTTGTTGTAAGTGTTGAATTGCGCTGTCTTTTTTTTCACTTAAACTTACTGCTGTAATTTGGTGACCTTGCGCAAATAATTGTTTTGCAATCTGCTTGGATGTTTTACCATAACCAATAAATAATATATGCATGATAGAACCTGAGTTGACATGGCTTTAATTCATGAATTAAAAGGCGTTGGCAATGCAGCCGCCGCACTTCTCGAAAAGTTGCATCTCTATACAACTGAAGATTTGTTGTTTCATTTGCCAAGAGATTACGAAGATCGTAGCACGATTATTCCAATGAACCAACTGACAGTAGGTCGTACCTATTTGCTTGAAGGTGAAGTGATTTCTGTTGACTATCCACCAGGTAAACGCAAGTCAATGGCTGTATTAGTACAAGATGGCTTTGGCAAGGTGACGCTACGTTTTTATCATATTTATAAAGCGCTCAATGACCGACTTAAAATAGGTCATCATGTTCAAATTTTTGGTGAAGTTCGCGTTGGCGCACGTGGGCTTGAACTCTATCACCCTGAAATACATCTCCCGCAGCCCACCCAAGGACAAACTCGCCTCACTGCAATTTACCCGAGTACAGAAGGGCTCAGCCAAGCAAAACTTCGTGACTTGGTACAACAAGTATTTGAACATTATCTACATGACTTAACAGAGCTTTTACCTAAAAAATACACACAAGGTTATGCATTAAAAGATGCTTTGCACTATATTCATGTCCCTCCTGTGGATGCGAATATGCAACAGCTGATGCAAGGACAACACCCTGCACAGCAACGTCTGATCTTAGAAGAGCTCATTGCTCACCAAATTAGCCTATTAACTCGGCGTGCTTATGTCCAACAAGTCAAAGCACCTGTGTTTAGCCCTAGTCAACGCTTAGTGAACGCTTTACTCGAACAATTGCCTTTTCAGCTTACAGGCGCACAACAACGTGTCTCTGCAGAAATTATGCAAGATCTGAATAAAAATCAGCCCATGTTGCGTTTAATTCAAGGCGATGTAGGTGCAGGAAAAACTTTGGTTGCAGGTATTGCCGCGTGCCATGCTTTAGAGTCAAACTGGCAAGTTGCTTTAATGGCACCTACTGAGATTTTGGCAGAACAACATTACTTAAACTTTAAACGTTGGTTTGAGCCTCTTGGTATTCATGTCACTTGGTTATCCGGCAAACAAAAAGCCAAAGACAAAAAACAAGTTAAAGCGGCCATGCTCTCAGGAGAGGCGCAGTTGGTGGTAGGCACACATGCTTTATTCCAAGATGATATTCAATTCCAACAACTCGGCTTAGTCATTATTGATGAACAACATCGCTTTGGAGTAGATCAACGCTTAGCACTTCGTGACAAAGGCAGTGCCAACACCACACCACACCAATTAATAATGACTGCAACCCCTATTCCACGTACATTGGCCATGAGTGCCTATGGCGACCTCGACACCTCTATTATTGATGAACTTCCGCCTGGCAGAACCCCAATTCAAACGGTCACCATTCCATTAAACCGACGTGAAGAAGTATTGCAACGTATCATCAAGAATTGCATCGATGATCACAAACAAGCCTATTGGGTATGTACCTTGGTTGAACAATCAGAAACATTAGATGCACAAGCTGCAGAAGCACACTTTAACGATATTCAAAGCCGTTTTCCTGAAGTACGTGTGGGACTTGTCCATGGAAAAATGAAAGCAGATGAAAAACAACATGTCATGCAATCTTTTAAAGACAATCACATACAGTTTTTAATTGCCACTACTGTCATTGAAGTGGGGGTTGATGTCCCCAATGCCACCATTATGGTGATTGAAAATGCAGAACGCCTAGGTTTATCACAGCTTCACCAACTTAGAGGACGTGTTGGTCGTGGACAGCTAGAGAGTTTTTGTGTCTTGCTGTATAAAACACCATTGTCACAAAATGGTTATGAGCGTCTTGCAATTTTAAGAGAAAGTAATGATGGATTTGTGATTGCAGAAAAAGACTTAGAAATCCGAGGTCCCGGAGAGTTACTTGGCACCAAACAAACAGGAGATCTTGGCTTTCGCGTTGCAGATATTGAGCGAGACCAACACTTACTTGAAAAAGCACATCGAATTGCCCAAGATATATTAAACACCCATCCTGAGCATGCAGAATCTTTATTAAATCGTTGGCTGCCACATGCGCCACGCTATGCTTATGTTTAATCACTTAAAATGGTTAAATCGCATAAAACCATGTGCACTGTGTCAAAGCACATGGTTCAAACACCAACAGACTTCCCTGTGTTTTGAATGCTGGCAGCAGTTAAATATCAAGCCGAGTACTATTCAGCAGCGTGGCATTACAATCCAAGTGGCCACATCATATCAATTTCCTATAGATCGGTTAATTCAACAGTTCAAATACCAACAGGCCTTACATCACAGCGTAATTTTTAATGATGTATTATCACGCTTAAACATTCCTCAGGTCCAAGCTGTTGTGCCCATGCCAATCTCAAGTCAGCGACTACAACAACGTGGATATAACCAAGCCTACCTTTTGGCACAGCTTATTGCTCGTCCACGTCAACTCCCTATTTGGATGCCTATTGAGCGTGTGCATGCAGAACAACAGAAAAACCTTGATCGCTCAGAACGCATTCAAAATATTGAAGCACAATTTGTCATACAAGCCAAAAATAAAATTCGCTATCGTCGCGTACTAATTATTGATGATGTAGTCACCACAGGAAGCTCAATTTATGCCTTAAAAAATAAATTACATAATTTAGGTTGTCATCAAGTTCATGTAATTTGTATTGCACATGCAGCTGGATTTAAACCTATGCATGCAGGGCCTGACCTTGGGTCAGATTAAAATCAACTTAAAGAGATAAAAATAATGAATTTATTCTCATTCTCTGTATTAAAATAAACTAAAATACTTTTTTTAAAATAAAATACTCCTCAGAGCTGTGTTTTACATCATTCCTTGTCTAAAATACACCCTGTTTAAATCCAACCACCTTAAGGAGAAGACACTCCAATGCTTGAAGCTTTTTATGCCACAGAGCGTGGTAGTTTGGAAAATGTAACGATTAATGGTGGTTTTGATCTGCAATCTGATTGTGTTTGGGTTGATTTAACTGCGCCTTCGCAAGAAGAACAACAATGGGTTGTTGATGCATACGAACAAAACTTACCAACGCTCAAATCTTTAGAAGATATTTCTTCATCTGCTCGTTTTTACCGAGAAGATGATGGCGTACTTCATATCAGTACTTATTTTTTAACAAAGAATAGGCACTATCAAGAACATGATGAAGATGAAGGCGATTACAAACTCGGTACAGTACAAACCGTTGCTTTTATTTTAAAAAAAGACCGCCTAATTACATTACGTGGTGAAAAACTCATTGCATTTCGTGCATTTAAATCAAGATCACGTCGTAATGACTACGATATTGACTACAAAGATCCTATTTGGATTTTACTTGGGCTTTTTGAAGCTAAATTAGATGAATTGGCAGATATTTTAGAAGATATTCATAAAGATTTAGAAAAATATTCAACAGAAGTTCTAAATAACCATCATCGTGAACAGCATTTAGATCTTGATGAAATGGTAACCCGTTTAGCACAACAAGAAGATATGCTTGGAAAAGCACAATTATGTTTGATTGATTTACGTAGAATCTTAACGTTTTTGTCCCGTCCAAGAGCGCTAGGCAGTCATATTTATGATGCTGAAATCCGTGAAATGAGTGAAGATGTTCGTTCTTTAATTGAACATAATGCCTTTTTATTCCAAAAAGTACGCTTTTTAATGGATACCACATCAGGCTTTATTAATACAGAACAGAACGACACCATCCGACGCTTTTCCATCTTACCAAGTATGCTTGCACCACCTATGCTCATTTCAAGTGTTTATGGAATGAATATTGAAGAACTGCCCTATGCGCACAGCCCTGTGAGTTTAGTCATTGTTGGCGGCTTCTTAGCAACATCGTTTATTGGCCCTTATTTTTACTTTAAGTGGAAAAACTGGATCTAATAAACATAAAAAAAGCATCTTAAAGATGCTTTTTTTATGTTTCACTTAGTGGCTTAAGGTCAGCTCATGGTCTAAATGCGATGCTTGCAAAATATTCAGCATTTTTTTAGTTAATGCTTTAAATACAAGGTCATGTGTATGAGGCACATGGCGCACCCATTGCACAAAAACTGCTAAAGCAAGCGTACTACCATGCTCTAGTGCCTCGCCATTAATCACAAGTGGCAATGGATGACTTTGAATGATTTTAAGTCCCTGCTGATACACATGCTCTGCATTATTAAAATCAATTTGTCCAACCAACATTAACTGCTGATCTTTTACATAAAGTTCCATTTATATCATCACCAAAACTATTTTTTAGTTGCTGCATTGGCATCAGGTTGGAAGCTTGCAATGGCTTTATCAAGATCACCGCCTGAACGTTGAACTGTCGATGCAAACTGATTTCTAAACTGCAAGCCAATATCAATACCTGCAACATTAATATTGCGGATTTTCCACTGATTACTTTGCTCAGACAATTGGAATGCAACAGGTGTCTTCTGCCCTGACTGGATAAAGTCTAACGTTACCACTTGATACGCACCAGCAGATGGACGATATGGACGAATTGAATAAGATTGGTTTGAATATTTTGCCAATGCAGTACCGTAATTTTGAATTAAGCTTTGACGTAAGCTCTTTTCAAAATTTGCACGTTGTTGTGGTGTACTGTTTTGTGGTGATGCATATGTGCCCATCACAAGACGTGTAAACGCTTGAACATCTACATACGGTTCAAGATTTTGCTTCACAATCGCATTAATTGCTGATGGATTGTTTTGTAATTGTGAATGTTCTGCTTTTAAGCGACCGATTAATCCATCTGCCACAGTTTTAATAAAGTCAGATGGTGTTTGGGCTGGCGCTGCAATGGCTGCAGTACTTACCACAGCAGTTAATGCGCTTGCCATAATTGCTTGTCTAAATAGCGTATTCAAAATACATCTCCTATAAAATTATTCTGCAAATGATGGCTGACTTGCATCTTTTTCAGCAGGTGCAGTAGCATCAGCACTTGAGCCTGATTTGCCAAAACTGGTCACAAACTTACTAATTAAATCTTCAAGATCCATGGTGCCTTGGGTATTGTTAATGCTTGAACCTGGTTTTAAGTAGTTTAATCCACCACCTGGTACAACTTTTAAATATTTCTCACCCAATAAACCATTGGTTGCAACCATAATATAAGCATCTGAATCGATATTTGTAATAGATTTCATGCTGTCAAATAGTTGCGTTTCCATTTCTTTTTGTTTCGCAACGTTCGCTTGTTGAAAGTCGCTGCCATATTTCAATTCTTCTAATGCACTTTGTTGTACAGTTTTAAGTTGCTCTGGTGAGAAAGTCGTTAAATTGCGATCTAAATCAAAAGTCACTTTTGCCAAGCGTGTTACTGGATCTAGTGTAATTGACTCAACACGACCAATCGTCACGCCACTCATCGTTACTTTTGCACGTGCTTTTAAGCCGTTCACATTGTCAAATGTGGCATACATCGGGTAACTTGCTCCCACTGTATTGCCTGATAAACCGCTGACTTTCATCGCTAGAAAAAATAAAGCAACACCAAAGATAATTACAAATATACCTACGGTCAGCTCAATTGCACGAGACCTCATGATACTCCTCCAAACATGACCGCAGTCAAAACAAAATCAAAACCTAATACACATAAAGAAGAATACACCACAGTTCTTGTTGTCGCGGTGGCAATTCCTTCAGACGTTGGACTACATGAATAACCTTGATATACAGCGATCCATGTACATAAAACGGCAAATATAATACTTTTGATGGCGCTGTTTAGGACATCATGGCTAAAGTTGACTGCATTTTGCATACCACTCCAAAATGAACCTTCATCCACGCCTAAAAAATCGACACCTACTAGCTTCCCACCAACAATACCAATCGCTGCAAAAATCATGGTTAGCATGGGTAAACTTACAATACCTGCCCATAAACGTGGTGAAACAATTCGTTTTAAAGGATCAACTCCAATCATTTCCATACTAGACAATTGCTCTGTGGCTTTCATCAAACCAATTTCTGCAGTCAACGCAGAACCTGCACGACCAGCAAACAATAGTGCAGCAACGACTGGTGCAAGCTCACGTAATAGTGTTAATGCCACCATGGTTCCTAGCATTGATTCACTGCCAACATTCACCAAAATGCTGTAGCCTTGTAAACCAATGACAAGTCCCATGAACAAGCCAGATACCACAATAATTAAAAGTGATAACACACCTACCCGATACATTTGATAAATGAATAATTTAAATCCTAGTTTTGTGGGTAATGACAAAACAATTTGTAATAGCAATAAGGTTGCTATGCCAATTCCACTGACGGCATCAATCACCCGCCGACCTAATAAGGCAATCCCATTCACGAGCCAACCTCTTGGTTTAAATAAGTATTCGAATTAAATTGAAAACCCACTGGACCTTCAGCATGTCCATTTAAAAACTGTTTTACAAATGCTGAAGAGTGCTGTTTTAATTGTTCTGGTGTTCCTTCACCTTGTACACGCCCATCTGCAACAATATAAATATAATCCGCAATCGACATCGTTTCTTGTACATCATGTGAAACAATGATTGTGGTTAAATCAAGTGCATCTCGCAACGAACGAATGAGGCGTGTTAAGACACCCATGACAATCGGATCTTGTCCTGCAAATGGTTCATCATACATAATTAATTCAGGATCAAGTGCAATTGCCCGTGCCAACGCAACTCGGCGATTCATACCACCTGAAAGTTCAGCTGGCATGAGCTGCTCTGCACCTCTGAGTCCAACAGACTCTAATTTTAAAGCCACTAACTCTGCAATTAAGTGTTCAGGCAATTTAGTATGCGCACGAATTGGAAAAGCGACATTTTCATACACTGTCATGTCAGTAAACAGCGCACCACTTTGAAAAAGCATTCCCATGCGTGCACGTGCAGCAAACAGATCGTGCCTGCTCATTTTTGCAATATCTTTTCCATTTAATAAAATCACACCATGATCTGGTGTTAATTGACCACCAATCAAACGCAGTAAAGTCGTTTTACCTGTCCCTGAAGGACCCATAATGGCTGTGATTTGACCGCGACGGATACACATATCAATATTGTCATATATGATCCGTTCTCCACGTTTAAAACTCAGACCTTGAACGTCTATTAGTACGTCAGACTTCACTGATGCTGCTTTATTCATGGGAATGTCTCATTATTTGTTTTTCACTATATCAAATTATAAGTTAAGTTATTTAAATTTGGAGTATTTTAGCTCATATTTATTAAAAACAGATGAGCAACAAACATATTTTATTTTAATTATTTTATGTATTCATTTTATAGAATCACATTGTATATGAGTTGTGATGAAGTCTTCATATAGTTTTGATGTTATTTTACCATTAGTTTAAATGATATGTGTAACAGACACCCATAAAAAAAGCCCCCTCGATGAGGGGGCTTTTTAGGAATAAGATGCTGGCGATGACTTACTCTCACATGGGTAATCCCACACTACCATCAGCGCAAAGAGGTTTCACTTCTGAGTTCGGGAAGGGATCAG
>NZ_FZLN01000006.1 GCF_900197575.1 Acinetobacter apis
CCTTCCCGAACTCAGAAGTGAAACCTCTTTGCGCTGATGGTAGTGTGGGATTACCCATGTGAGAGTAAGTCATCGCCAGCATCTTATTCCTAAAAGCCCCCTCAATCGAGGGGGCTTTTTTTATATGCGTTATTTTATAATGAAAAAAGAGGTCAAATAGACCTCTTTAATTACAATGATCAGTTAACGAATGTTCCACTCTTTCACAAAACCAATGGTTAATTTTGCTGCGTTACGCTGTGCAACACCTGAACCAAAAAAAGCAGCCACATTTGGGTCGTGATCAGCACCGGCTAAATCAGATAAACTACGGAAGGCAATGAATGGAATATCGTTGGCATATGCCACTTGTGCGACCGCTGCTGTTTCCATATCTACATAATCACCTTGCATGGTTGTGTGCAGATAGTCACGGTATTTTGCATTGGCTAAGAATGAACCACTTGAAATACCACGCTGTCCCATGACAATTTTAGGTTGATAACAGTTATTTTTATCGCTACAAATCGCTTCTAATGGAATATTTGAGTGAATTGTATTGGCGATGTTCCACATGTTGGCATCAACAGCAAAACTACTTTTCATTTCGCCATAGGCTACAGGAATATTTTGATCACCAATTTTTGTAGTTAATGCGACATTCTGATAATTTGCAGCATTAATGACATTGGTTTGACGGAAGAACTGTTGTTGATAAGGTGGAATCGACTGATCCAATGCCAAACCTAAACAAGACACATCACCCGCTGAGCCACAAGCTGAAGGGAGGTCTGTGGTATTGGCAAAATAAATTTCATTTGGCGCCATCCAACCTTTTGCAATTACCACATCACCAACATGATAATTCGGGTTTAAGCTGCCTGCAATACCACTAAAAACTAAACCTTTAACTTGGAAATGGTCTGATAAAAGCTGAGTAGTCATGGCTGCATTTGTCATACTAATACCGCTTAAGGTAATGACCACTGCTTTATTTTCTAACTGACCTGTGGTGAATTTTTTACCGCGAATCAAATAGTCTTTTTTATCGGTCATGGATGCAAGTAGCAAGTCTGCTTCTTGTCCAAATGCAGCAATAATACCAAGTCTAGGTGTTGAATCTGTCAGGTATTGTGGGGAAGTAGTTACAGGAACAAATGTTTTTTTTGTGGTGTTCATTGATGAACAAGCCGCAAGGCTTGCCACAATGCCGACAGTACCAAGAACAGTCAGTAATTTTTTAAGCTGCATGGAGATTCTCTACACATAGTGATTTAAGCTTGGATATCATAATATAAAATCATTAGGTGTAGAGTTTAAATCTAAATTACGATGATTTTAACTTGTATTTAACATCGCGAAAGGCGGTTCTTACACCTTCTTCAAGCGTTGGGTGGTAAAAAGGCTGACTCAAAATATCACTGATAGTTGGTTTTTGATTTAAAATCCATGCTAAAAGGTGTGCGAGATGCTCACCATCTGTCACAAAAATTTCTGCACCCAAAAATACTTGGCTGGCTTTATCCACATAAACCTCAATACCTCCTACATTTTTTCCAAGCACAGTTGCACGGCCTTGGCTTTCATAAGATGCAAAACCCACTTCAAAATCAATGTTATTGTCTTTAAGCTGTTGGTATGACTGACCAACAAGGGCTATTTCTGGCGATGAAAACACAATGGATAAAGGTGCTAAATCTTTACCCTGTTTGACTTCAGGGTAACTAAATACATTTTTTACAGCAATTTTACCTTCATTTGATGCTTCATGTTGAACAGGCGTTGTGGTGTGCGCATCACCAACAATGAATATAGGGCGGTCAGCCAATTGTTTGGTATATTCATTAATAGGTAAGCTTTTAATGTCATCATAAGATGGATCAATTTGATCGAGTGCTAAACCATCAAGCAAAGATACTCGACCTGTGGCATTTAATACGTAATCTACAGCAATACTCTTTTTTTCATCACCCTGATTAAAATGAACTTGAACTTGATTGTCTTTCAGTTCAAATGATTCAGGAGTGGTTTCAAATAATACATTAAGCTGAGGCTGTAATGCTGTGTTAATCAATTCTTGAATTTTTGGACTTGTGGCATTGGCAATATTTTTACCGCGTGAAAATACAGTTGTCTCTACACCCAATTGATTTAAAGCCAAAGCAAGCTCAGTTGAAATTGCACCACTACCAATGACAGCAATAGAGGACGGTAGTTGTTCTAATTCAAAAATTGTGTCTGTAGTTAATAAACGATCACCAATCGCTTGCTGCCATTCATCATTTGGACGTGGTGTGGTGCCTACTGCAATAATAAATGCCTTTGCTTGATATTGTTGCCCGTTTACTTCGACAGTATTGTGATTGATAAAACGCGCTTTACCATTTATTTTGTGTTCTGCTTTCCAACCATCAACAGTTTTTTGCATACCACTGGTGAAACGATCACGATATTCTCTGACTCGTGGTAAAACGCCTGATAAATCAGCTTGCAGCTCAGCTTGAATACCGACTTTTGATAAGTTCTTGGCATCATGATATTGGTTTGCACTTGCAATCAACACCTTGCTTGGCATACAGCCCACACGCGCACAGGTGGTGTCCCAAGGACCATCATTAATAATCAGTAAGTTATCTGTTTGTCGTTTTGCAGCAGTATACGCGCTGATGCCTGCAGTACCTGCACCAATAATTATTAGATCGTAGCTCATAGTTGTTATTCATTGTTTGAGAGATGATCAATTCAATATAAACAAGTTTGCTAGGCATAACTTAATCGGTTGCATTTTTTTACACAGATCGAATGTTTCTATACAAGGGTGTCACGTCGTGTCTGAATTCAGCATGAGATTTGAGGAATGCTCTACATGAAATATTCAACAGACATGTCATGTAGAGATGTTTTGAAATGTTAGTCGTCTAATAAATCCATCTGTTTTGCAAGTTGGTACAGGTTATTTGAACGATTTCCTGTTCTACAAAACATTAAAATAGGTTTAGGCAACTCATTATAATGATTGGCAAAATTACGTACATCAAGTTCAGTAATTTGTCCTGCTACAATAGGTTGATAAACATAATCTAACCCTGCATTACGTGCAGCAACTTCTAAATCCGCACTAGTGGGTTGGCTGTCCCCAGCTTCTAAATCAGGACGGTTATTGATTACAGATTTAAAGCCTTTTTCAACCACTTGCACAACTTGTTCAGGTGTGATTTGTCCTGCAAAACCAACATCTTCACTCATAACGGACTCCATTTTAAAAAATTAAATAACAGCTAATGTTTTATCATAAATTATATGAAAAATAGATTTAATGATTGTATCAGCTTTCTTTTTTTTATGGCGATTCATATTGAAAATCAGTTTGATAAAGCGGGAAAGGTTTTTGTTGTTGAAATGAATCAGTTATAGTAGAGAAAAATTTACTTTGATTTAAATATGATAATTGTTTGTGCTTCATGTCTAGCAAAAAACCGTGTACCTGCTGAAAAACTGTCAGAGAAACCGACTTGTGGTCAGTGTCAAACTGCATTAGTGCCAGACCATGCTATTGAGTTAAACGAGCAAAATTTCAGTACATTCATTCAAAATACTGATTTACCTGTGATGATTGACTTGTGGGCTGAGTGGTGCGGACCATGTCGTGCAATGGCGCCACACTTTCAACATGCTGCTGCACAGTTTGATCATGTTATTTTTGCCAAAATTGATACTGAAAAAAATCCACGTTTAAGCCAAGCGTTTAATATTCGAAGCATTCCTACGTTAGTATTAATGAATAAAACAACGGAAGTGTCACGGATTAGTGGCTCGTTAAAAAGCCAAGATATTCAAGCTTGGGTTACGCAACAATTAAAATAATAAGGAGTCATTTTATGTCTAAAACACCCGAAGGTATTTTATCGCTACAAACCATTGCAATGCCTGCAGACACCAATTGGAGTGGTAATGTGTTTGGTGGTTGGATTGTGTCACAAATGGATTTAGCGGGGGCAATTCACGCTGAACGTTTAAGCCAAGGGCGCTGCGCTACCATTGCAATTAATGAAATGTCTTTTCTTGTGCCTGTGAAAGTAGGTGATGTCATCAGTTGCTATACTAAAATTTTAAAAGTGGGTAACACTTCGATTCAAATTCAGATTGAAGTTTGGGACAGTCATGACAGTTCACGCGAAGCAAGACGGGTAACTGCAGGAATTTTTACATTTGTTGCAATTGATGGTGATGGACATAAAAGAATCATCGCCAAATAAATAAAAAAGCCCATCAATTGGGCTTTTTTATGAAGATAATTAATCTTTAAAATTATTAAATTGCAACGGAATACCAAATTGCTGATCACGTAAAAAAGTCATTACTTGTTGTAATGTATCTCTTTTTTTATCAGTTACACGGATTTTATCGCCTTGAATCGATGATTGTGCTTTGATACCGCTTTCTTTAATCGCTTTGTTGATTTTTTTGGCAGTATCACTGTCTAAACCATCTTTCAGCTTAATGATTTGTACAAAATGCTTACCTGATGGTGCTGCTTTTTGCGGATCTAATGCTTGGATATCAATTTTTCTTTTGAAAAAATGTCCTTCGAGCATGGCATAAACTTGTTCACATTGAAAATCACTTTCTGTTGAGAGCTTAATTTCTTTGGCTTTTTCGTTCAACTCAATGGTGACATCTTGCCCACGAAAATCAAAACGAGTTGCGATTTCTTTTTGCGTGTTTTGTACCGCATGGTTTACTTCAAAAGTTTCTAATTCAGATACAATATCAAAAGATGGCATATCTTATACCTTTACAAATGGATGACATATCTGAGATGCTAAGAGGGTTTTCTTGATTTGCCAAGTGTTGTTTATATAAAAGGAGTAAAGAATGATCCGTAAACAAGAAATTACAACATTTGACTTTCCAAATGAGGCCATTATTTGGGATGTTCGTGATGAAAATGCATATGCAGAAAGTCATTTAAAAGCAGCCGTTAATCAGCCGATAGATACTTTGACTAAAGACAGTTTAGCAAATGTTGCAGCGGATCAGCCTATTTATATTTTATGTGGTGGGGGAAGTAAAGCGCCTCGTGCAGCTGAAATATTAGATCATTTAGACAGTAGTCGAGAATATGTGGTTCTCATGGGTGGCATGCGTGCAGTGAAAGCTGCGGGCATTGAAACCCAATCATAAAAAAAGCGCCTCGAGGCGCTTTTTTATTGATGAGCTGATCGATAATACGGTTTTTTAGGTTTAACTTTCTTTTGAAAACGACGTGGAGATAATTTGTTATATAACGTCACAGGCATTGGCATGAGCTCTCCTAAGATCTCTGCAACCAATAATTCAGCACACAATGGGGCAAATAAAAAGCCCTTAGACCCTAAACCTGAAAAGGTATAAATCTGATCGCGATCGCTGATTGAGCCGACCACAGGCAAATAATCGGCTGTTTGTGCACGCAAGCTCGCCCGACCTTGCCATACGCTTAACTCAGGAAGCTTTGCTGCAAAATGAGGGTAAACTGACTGGATTAAACGCAGATTATGTTGATGGTCATCCATAGTAACTGTTTTATCTGTACAGTTGGGCTGAAATGATGCCCCGATAATTAACTGATCTACACTTAAAGGTGCGATATATCCGCCATAGCTATATGCGATGTCAGGTCTATTGTCTTTTTCGAGCTTAAACCAACTGACCTGACCTCGGATGGGTTTTAATGTAGGATGTGTAGGAATGATGTGCTGACTTTGTTCAGCAACACACGAGATGACACGATCCGCATGATAACTTGTTCCTGTCGTACTTTCTAACACCACAGAGTGTTCATGTTCTTTTAAGGAAGCAATTTGAGCTTGATGCAACGTGATTTTTGGATGTTGTAGAATTTGCTCTTTAAGTTGTTCGGGTAGAATGTAACCTGCTTGATTTAATTTACCTGCTTGATAGTCAGACTGAAACATGCCGTGCGTTTGATCGGACACTGTAGTGAGTGTCTGCTTAGGATATTCTTGTTGCCGTACTATAAATTCACCTGTGTGTTTTAAATCACTTTGTTGCACTGAAATCGGGGTAAATGCGTTAAATTGAGAGTAATGCGCTAGAGCATACTGCCAACTGAGCACCATTAAATGTTTATGGGCTTGTGATATTGGACACAGCTTAGGATTGAGTAATGCAAGTGGGTTGCCTGATGCACCCGACAATGGTGTATGTTGTTCAAAAATTTGGATATGGCATCCACGCTGTGCAAATGCCCAAGCTGCAGTTAAGCCTGCAATACCTGCACCAACAATAGCAATATTTAATGGTTGATGTGGATGGGTGGTGCTGACATGCTCAGGAAAGTAAATACCTTTTAGCATTTGACGTTTATGACCAAAACCTTTTGGTCGTGTAATACTGACGCCATAGTCGGTTAAACCACGTTTTAAAATACCTGCAACACTAAATGATGCAAATGTTGTTCCTGTACCTGACAACCGCACCACGTGCTTTAAAATATGTTCTTGCCATAATTCAGGATTACACGACGGTGCAAAACCATCTAAAAACCATGCATTGATAGCCCGTGTTTTATGAATCAATGGAAAGATATCTTCTGCATCGCCTAACCATAAATCTAGACTAAAACGTTCATTTGGGAAATGTAATCGATGGCAACCTGGTGTTAACTGAGGATATTGCTCAAGTAAGCTGTCTGCTAAAGGTTTGAGTTCAGGCCATGCTGCTAAAGCACGGGTTAAATCGTGCTTGGTGAGAGGGTATTTTTCAACACTCATGGCATGTAAATGGCTCTGATTGTCTGGTCGAACACGTTGCCATAGTTGCCAAAGGGCCAAAATATTTAGCCCTGTACCAAAACCTGTTTCAGCTACAGTAAAATAGTCATGGGATGTGAGTTGGCTTAATCGTGTGTCTAAGTCATTTCCTGCTAAAAAGACATGACGTGTTTCTAATAACCCATTGTCTTTAGAAAAATAAACATCACCGAATTGAGTTGATACTGGAATATCAATGCCATCAATATGCTGCCATGTCAGTTCTGCTGTTTCGATACGACCAAACACTAAAGAATCCTTGCAATTACCACTGGCGACGACGTTTGGTATAAATATAGCCTGCCAATAAAAAACCAATTAAGACACCAATGCCAAGTGTTGCTGCACCATACATAAAGAGTTGTGCTGTACGTTCACTTTGCAAAACTTGTACTTGTACACCAAGATTGTCGGTTTTGAGCTGTAAAGCTTGGTTTTCAGCCAATGCAGCTAAGTTGGCTTTTTCAAGTTGCTGCATACGTGACTCTTGATTTTTCACCAAAGCTTTAATTTTTGCATCTTCTTCTGCTTTTTTTTGGGCCAATTGAGCAGGAGAGTTAGGCTCAACGAGTGATGGATTGGCATTCACCACAGGTTTTGCAGGTGCAGTACCTACAGTTTGAGGTATTGGTGTTACTGCACCTGTTGTGGTAACCGGATTGGGCTCTGCCCAAGCAAGAGAAGAGGTCAACAATACAAGACTGCTAAAACTTGCCACAAAAACACGCATATTATGACCCTGTAGGGAAAACTTGGATAAATGGTTTAACATCAATGTCTTTATATACACCTGCTTCCAAGTAAGGCTCTTGTTTTAGCCATTCATCTAAGGCTTCACGGCTTGGAAAATCAACAACTAAGGTGCTGCCATAAAAACCTGCACTTAAGTCGTCTGCATTTTTAGGCATTGGGCCTGCTAAAATTAATCCACCATCTTCTTGTAGCTGTTCTAAGCGTTTGAGATGTGCTGGTCGTGCAGCAAATCGTTTTTCTAGTACATTGTCATGATCTGTGCATGTCACAATAAATAAAGCCATGAGATATCCTTATTGTTCAGGGTTTTTGAAATGTTTTCTTAAAATAATAAATTGAATAATGATAAAAGAGAACATCACAATCATATCGCCAAATGAGGTAAATTCACCCCAATATTTGCCTTGCATAAATAAAAATGCAAAGAAAATATGCAAAGATGACATCACAATAAACATTGCAGCCCATGCATAGTTTAAATTGCGCCATCCTTTCGTTGTTAATTCTAAAAATGGACCAAATAAACGTTGAATCAGTGGGATACCTTGTTTATTAAAGAGTGGAGAAAGTAAAAAAGCGCCTGCAAATAAAATGTTTAATAGCACAGCTTTTAAGCGGATATAGAAGTCATCACTAAGCATGAGCGTAATACCGCCAAAAATGACGGTCATAAATAGAATCAGCCACTGCTGTTTTTCTAGACGGAACTTTTGAAAGACAAAAAGGGCAGTATAAACCACAACCATTGAGATAATCAGTGCTGCTGTTGCCACCAAAATATTGTTATTATCCACCCCACCTGTTGAACCAATCAATTCTAAAATTGGATGATGTGTATTTTTAGGATCAACAGTTTTATAAAAATAGAAAAAAATGATGAGGGGAATAAAGTCCAAAAGTGCTTTCATGTTAAAGTGTTTAATCCTATCTCGCGAGTCGTATAGTATAATATGCAGAGTATCGATTTACATACACATAGCAATATTTCTGATGGTGAGTTAACCCCTGAAGCCTTAGTGCAAAAAGCATTTGCAACTGGGCTGCATACTTTAGCATTAACTGACCATGATTCAATGGATGGCGTTCAGCGGGCCCAAATTGCGGCTGCTGAATGTGGTATACGCATCATTCCTGGGGTAGAAATATCCAGCCAATGGTCAAGACCATCGACCAATAAAGTGTATGGTGTGCATATTGTGGCATTAAATATGGCTGAGCCAGCATCACTAGATCACGTATTAAATCAGCAAAAACATGTTCGGGCCATTCGCGCACAACAGATTTGTGAAAAACTCGAAAAAATATTGAAGCATGACTTTTATCCTGAGATCTTAGCAATGGCAGATGGACATGCAGATCGGATTACCCGAAGTCATATTGCTCAAGCACTTTTAGCAAACCGTGTTGTGAATCGACTGCAACAAGCATTTGATCGCTTTTTGAAAGAAGGCAAGCCTGCATTTGTTGCATTTAATTGGCTCAGTTTAGAAGAAACAATCTGTGCAATTCAAGAGGCGAAAGGTATTTCAGTTTTAGCACATCCGACCAAATATAACTTATCTGCAACCAATGTACGTTATATGGTGGAGCGATTTGCACAGCATGGTGGTCATGCAATTGAACTCCCACCCATGTCTGAACCAGCATCGACACGGCAAATGATTGATCGTTTAGCCGAGCAGTTTAGTTTAAAAGTTTCTATTGGAAGTGATTTTCATGGTTCCCATATGCCTTGGCTAAAGCTTGGACATACGCCTCAGCCAAAGCCACATCAGTTGGGTGTGTGGGAAGCATTTAGTTGATTATAAAAGATTATGATTTTTAACTTCGATGGGCGGTGGTAATGGCTGTCCCAAAGAAGTTAATAATTCACGTTCAATTAATCGCACGATAGAGTCAAGAGGTAAGTCATTATTTTGTACACCAAAAGGTTCTTCTAATTCCGCACCAAGTTTATCTAAACCTAAAAACAAATATGCCAATAAACATACCAATAAAGGCGTAAATAAACCAAGTACAGAGCCAAGGCAAAAAGGCAATAGAAAACAAAAACAATACACAGCACGGTTAAGCAGCACCAAATATGCATAAGGCAATGGGGTACTTGCAATACGATCACAACCTGATTGGACTGCGCCTAGCTCAATAATATGCGTATTGACTTGGGTATAAAAAATATCGCTAATTTCACCCGCTCGGTAAGACGCAAGTAATTCTTCTTGCATTAAGCCCAAAATGTATTGTGGTGCATTAACGTGTTGGTCTAAATACAAGAGTGTTTCTTGATCGAGCTGTAAGGTTTCGATGAATTGTTCAAGGTCAGCAGTTTGTTGACGTAAACGATCACGCAATACATTGGCAAAGGCAATGGTATGATGAATTAAACATTCTCGCCGTGCAGCAGGCAATACTTTGCTGTTACGGTCTAAATGCCTTGAGCTTGCAATGAGCGAGCCCCACAGCTTACGACCTTCCCACCATCTGTCATAGCTTGCATTGTTTCTGAACACTAAAAAAATTGAAATAATGACGCCAAAAATAGTAAAGCCACCGCTAGTTGGAATTTGCGGGACGTGAATGATCTGCAAAAAAGATAAAACCTCAACCACAAGTGAGATGATAAATAACATCATCATTTGCGGGACGACTTGAGGCAATACGGTTCCTTTCCATGCAAACAAGATTTTGAAAATGTTATTTTTATCGCGAATGATCATATTAAAATACGGGTGTTAACCTCATGGTAATGTAAATATTAATGTGTAATTAAACCATGTTCTAAGAAAGAGAATGAACTGGTTGGCGATATTATACAATGATCAATTAAATTAATTTCAAGTAAATGACAAGTCTGCTGAATTTTCTTGGTGAGCTGAAGGTCAGATTGAGATGGCTTGGCAACAGCAAATGGATGCGTATGGCAAATAATAATTTGTGATGCATGAGATTCAATGATGTAGCGAGTAAAGGTATTCATGGAAAAATGGCATTGATTCAGCGATCCAAAAAACAGCTTTTTAAAGTGTAATTGATTTAAATCCGCATCTAAACACAATACAGCAAAGACTTCTTGTTTCTCTCCTTGTAGCTGATAACGTAAAAATTTGATGACGTTTTCTGCACAATCAAAAGACTGTTTACCCGATGAATAATCATTCTCGACATAACGCCGTCCCAATTCTTTCACTGCCATGAGCTGTGCATACTTGGTGCTCCCAATGCCATGAAAAGCCGTGAGGTCAGCCATTGAACAATCAAAAATTGGATTTAAGCCGCCAAAATGCTGAATCAATTGTCGTGAAAGCTCAACTGCTGAGTGTTGTTTTGAGCCAGATCGTAGAAAAATTGCCAATAATTCAGCATCGGATAAACTTTCTGCACCTTGTTTGAGTAAGCGTTCACGTGGACGCTCTTGTACAGGCCATGATTTGATAGAACAGTGAAGAGGATGCATTCGTAGATACCGTTTGCTGTGCTTTACACTTGGGAGAATCTCTATTTAATGCTATTGTTCACCTCACTGCAAGACAAAGAGTAGTCTGTTTGTGAATTATTTAGAAATAAATTCAAGTAAAAACATTATCTTGGCGGTTACAGGTGGCATTGCTGCCTATAAAAGCGCGATATTGGTTCGCCGTTTGAAAGATTATGGTTTTCATGTGCGTGTGGTCATGACCCAAGGGGCGCAGGCCTTTATTACACCGCTCACATTCCAAGCATTGTCTGGAAATTCTGTACATACCGCATTGTTAGATTCAGATGCAGAAGCAGGCATGGGGCACATTGAGCTCGCACGCTGGGCTGACTTGGTTTTAGTTGCACCTGCCAGCTGTAATACCATTGCAAGATGTGCACATGGTCTAGCAGATGACTTGCTGTCGACATTGTATTTGGCCACTAAAGCACCAGTATGGATTGCACCTGCGATGAATCAGCAAATGTGGGCTGCAAAATCTACACAACGGAATTTATCGATTTTAAAAGCAGACGGTGTACATATTATTACCCCTGATTCAGGTGCACAAGCATGTGGCGATGTTGGATTAGGCCGTATGCCTGAGCCTGAAGTCATTGCAGAACAGGTTCATGCTTATTTTCAGCAAACACAAAATACAACATCGCTTGGCATGTTGGCGGGTAAACGTGTGGCAATTACCGCAGGACCAACACGTGAGGCGATTGATCCTGTGCGTTATATTTCAAATCAAAGCACAGGTAAAATGGGATTTGCTTTGGCAGAGGCCTGTTATGCGGCAGGAGCTGAGGTCACTTTAATTGCAGGGCCAGTATGTTTAAGTACACCATATGGGGTCAAGCGAAAGAATGTGGTGTCAGCAGCAGACATGCTCGCGCAAAGCATGGATGCACTCGAGACAGGCTGTGATATCTTCATTGCAACAGCTGCTGTGGCGGATTACCGTGTCGATGACATTGCAACACAAAAAATTAAAAAAATTGGTGATACTTTAGATTTAGAATTGGTGAAAAACCCAGATATTGTTGCAACAATTGCAGAACAAGCCCAGCGTCCATTTATGGTGGGTTTTGCAGCAGAAACACAGCATCTTGAAGATTATGCCAATGGCAAATTGGTCAATAAAAAGTTAGATATGATTGCTTGTAACGATGTCTCGCGTAAAGACATTGGCTTTGCTTCTGATGATAATGCAATGGTGGTGTTTTTTGCTAAGAAGTATGCCATGCCTGCACGCACTTTAGAGAAAGCACCTAAACTTGAGATTGCGCATGCATTGGTTGAGTCAATTGCACAGGCACTTCAAACACAAGCTTAATATAATGATTAAGCAGCCAAGTTATTGGTTGCTTAATCGTGTTTTATTTAAATAATACAGCCGAGCAAGTAATAAAACACAGGCTATAGATAAACCAATAATTAAGCCAATCCAAATAAATTCTGCACCTTGTCCATTAAAGCGAATCCAATAAATACTCAAAGGTAATGTAATGCCCCAATAAGCAAATAATGTGACCCACATCGGTGACTTGGTATCTTGCATACCACGCAAACAACCTGATGCACTCATTTGTAATCCATCGACCAATTGATACATGACACAAAAGCTAAGTAAATAGATGGTAATGGTGGCAACATGGGCATCATCAGTATATAGCGCGGTTAATTCTGATTTAAAGACAATTAAAAATGCCATAATCAAAAATGCCATACTTGCAGCCGTGATTAAACCTAGAATTTGAATTTGTTTTAATGCTGCCCAGTTTTTTTCGCCATAATATGTTCCTACTCGAATGCTCAGTGCAATGCCTAGGGATAAAGGAATAGTAAACAATTGGCTTGTAATAGAAATCGCAATTTGATGTGCTGCAACCACTGTTTCACCAAGCACACTAATGATGATCGCAGCCATTGAAAATACACTGACTTCAAAAAACAGCGCTAATCCGATGGGCAATCCTAAAAAAAAGACTTTTTGAATAAGTGCTTTAGAAAAGGGTTGCCATTGAGAAAAAATGCCATCTTCTTGATAAATTGATGCTTTAGAAATATAAGTTGCTAAGCACAATAGCATTAACCATTGTAAAACAGCAGTTGCAATTCCGCAGCCAGCACTGCCAAGTGCAGGCAATGGACCGATGCCATGCATAAATAAATAATTTAATGGAACCAACACCACAAGTGATGCCAAACTCAAGAAAGTCACAGGGCGAGGGTAACCCAGTGCTTCAGAATAACAGCGCAATACGGTATATATACATACAGCAGGTAAACCAAACGCAATGCTGTGCAAAAATAGGCTTGCTTTAGGATGAAGCGAAGCAGGTACTTTTAACCAAGGAAGTAAGAGTGGCATCAGTTGCAAAATGACAAAGGCAACCAGACCTAAGATGGCGGCTAAACGCATGGCATGTTGTACCAAAGCTGCCAATTGATGTCGTTGCTTTGCACCTGTGGCTTCTGCAACCAAAGGGGTGGTGGCTAAAATGATTCCTGTGAATAACAACATGACAGGCAGCCAAATTCCAACACCAACCGCGATGGCAGCCAAATCGATTGAAGAAAACCGTCCAGCCATAATGGTATCAATAAAACCTAAGCCTGCTTGCGCAAATTGCGTAATTAAAATCGGGATCATCAGCCCAAATAATCGTTTGAGCTCATTCCATGTTGAAGCAATTTGCATGGGGTATCCTTAATTCATAACATGTCATTATTTTAATGATGAAAGTTTTGAAGTACTGCCAATGTCATAGAATGACTTTTATGATGGCAAAATTAATTCTTCTTGAATCATTATGCGGCGAAATTTAATCTGCCATGCAATCATTTTATATAAAAATAAGTACCAATTTGTGGTTCATTTTAAGTTGGTTGCTGCGTAAATGGTTGCATTATAGACCAACCTGCTGTTCAAATAACATGACATGATTCCTTTGAATAAAAACTTCAAAATGATTGAGGGCATGATAATATTTGCGCTGATGAATTTTATGTCGCATAGAGTACTTTTTTGACTTCATTGATCCCGCAAAATATTCCCCTTTCGTTATATATTCACATGCCATGGTGTGTGAAAAAATGCCCATATTGTGACTTTAATTCACATACTGTGCCAGATGGAGCTTTATCAGATTCTCTTGAGCAGTCTTATTTGGCTGCATTAGTGGCTGATTTTGAAACGCAAGTGGCTTATGCTCAAGGCCGAGAAATTGAAAGTGTTTTTATTGGTGGAGGCACGCCATCATTGATCTCAGCTGCAGGATATGAATGGTTATTTCAGCAACTTAAAGCTCGATTAACCTTTACAGCCTCATGTGAAATTACATTAGAAGCAAATCCAGGCACTTTAGAGCATCAACCTTTTGAAGATTATTTGGCTGTTGGCATCAATCGCTTATCACTTGGTGTGCAGACATTTGATGCGGATCATTTACAGCGTTTAGGTCGAATTCATTCTGCAGCTCATGCAGTCAGTGCCATTGAGAATGCCAAACTTGCGGGTTTTGAACGTTTAAATGTTGACTTGATGCATGGCTTACCTGAACAAACGCTTGACCAAGCATTATTTGATTTAAAGCAAGCTGTTGAAGCCGGTGCAACACATATTTCATGGTATCAACTAACCATTGAGCCCAATACGGTATTCTTCCGTACGCAGCCTACTTTACCGGATGAATCAACTTTATTTGATATTCAATCTAGCGGAGAAGCTTATTTACGTGCACAGGGTTTTATTCAATATGAAGTATCTGCATGGCGTAAAGAAGCACCATCTCAGCATAATGTAAATTATTGGCAGTTTGGTGACTATTTAGCCATTGGGGCAGGGGCGCATGGCAAGGTCACACAAGCAGATGGGGTTTATCGATTTCAAAAAACACGTATGCCAAAAGATTATTTGTCACAAACCCCCGCTGCCATGGTGCAGTTTCAACAAGTTCAAGCTGATGATTTGCCTTTTGAATTTATGATGAATGCATTACGTTTAAATACAGGTGTACCACAATCATTTTATGCTGCACGTACAGGCATCCATTTCGACACCATTGCTACACAAGTGCATCATTTACAGCAAAAAGGCTTGATGTTAGATCAAGCTGATACTTTGGCTTGTACAAGCCATGGGCATCAGTTTTTAAATACCGTGCTTGAGTCTTTTTTATAATTGAGGTTTGATTGATCAAACCTCAAATTAAATATTATTTGGTTAAATAAAATCTTTTAATGCAGGCTTAACGCCATTCCAAATATAAAATGACTCGATGGCTTGTCCAACTAACATTCCAAAGCCATCACTTGTTGGAACAGCTCGCGCTTTTGCCTGATCTAAAAAAGTCGATGGCTTACCATATGCCATTTCATAGGCATATGAAAATTCAAGTGTAGCAGGTAAATTTAGGGCATCACCTGTGAGTGATGCTGAGGTCGCATTGATCACAATGTCAAATGAACCTTGTAATTGATCAAGCGCAATGGCCTCAAGCGATGTTGTGGTGGGTAATGCAGGTGCAACATCTTGAATGAGTTGTTCTGCACGTGCAAGGGTTCGGTTTGCAATGACAATCTGTTTTGCGCCAGCCATCGCAAGAGGATATACCACCCCACGTGTTGCGCCACCTGCACCTAAAATTAAAATTCGACTGTCTTTTAATGGCCATTTTAACGTCAATATAGCATCAACCAAACCTTGTCCATCTGTGTTGTCACCATATAACTTTTGGTTTTCCATCCATAAGGTGTTCACCGCTTTTGCAATGGTTGCACGTGGTGTGAGTACATCACAGCGCTGAAAAGCATGTTCTTTAAATGGTACAGTGACATTTAAGCCTTGACCACCTGTATGAAAAAAATGCTCGATGGTTTGCTCAAAAGCATCAATTTCTGCGAATAGTTTATCGTATGTTATATTTAAGTGGGTGCTCTTGGCAAAAGATGTGTGTAGTTCAGGTGAGCGTGAGTGTTGAATAGGGTTTCCAATTACCGCAAACTTTTTAGGTGTTGATGTCATGATCTTATGGCCTAGAATGAGTCAATTAAATAGTTGAATAAAAAAGAAAATTATTGTGAATTTATAGGCAATCAAATGATTTGTAAATAAATAATGTAAGTGATGTTGTGCAAAAAGTAACATTATATTTTTGTATTTTCTAGCATTCAGCATATAATCAACCTCATGTACATCATGAAGTTTTCATAAAAAAATAGCCCAATAATTAGAACGATCAATAAATATTTGAGTGCTATATGACATAACAATAAGTTGGGACGCCAAAGGAGCATGATCATGTCTATCAATCCCATTGAACTTTTACAACAAAAGGTGACGCCTCAAGTTGTGAATCAACATCAGCTTGAAATTGATGCCGATAAAAAATCTTCTTTATTATCACAATTCTATCCAATTTTACTCTCTGTTTTGCATAAACATCCTAATCGATTAAAATCGACGACTCATGCTGAACCGAATGTAAATAACCTTGAATTATTATTTGTTTCAGAACAAGAAACTGTTAAAAAATTAGTTCAAAGCTTTGCTAAGCATCATAGCTTGCCAGTGCCTACTATTGAGTCACTCTTTAATCAAGCCATTCCACTGAGTGTGCAAGCATTAAAACAAGAAGCCGGTGGTGAAGATAAAGTTGTTCCTTATTTATCTAGTCATATTGACGCCATTGCAAGTAAGTTTCCAGCATGGGCATCAGGCTTATTGCCTATTTTAGGTTTAGACACCTTATTTGCTAAAAACAATACATCGCAACATGTTTATACCCGTAAAAATGATGAACCAGGCATTTTAAGAAAAGTATTGCCTTTGGCTGCCATTGCTGTACTTGCCATTATTGTCTTCTTTCTTTTACGGTCATGTGAAAAAGTTGCGCCAGTGACAACAGATGTACCAAAACCAATGGGTGCTTCAGAGCCGACTTTGGGTACATCAGATGTTGATCAGCATAAAGAACCATCAAGCTTATCTTTGGTGTCAGGCACAGGCAATGAAGTTCAAGCGTGTCATGCCAATGTGGGTAATAATGCTGTACCTGCAGCAATTCAGGCAGTGGTTGCAAAAGTATTTAATCCAAAAGCAAAATGTGAAGTGACGACAGATCAGGTCTATGCAGAAACATTACCAGGCTTTGATAAATTAGAAGCTATTTTAACTGAAATTAAAAATGTACCAAACGCAAGTATTGATTGGAAAGGCGATCAAATTAGCATTAATGCACCAGACAAAAATGTTGTACAAGGTTTGGTTGATAAAATTAAAGCACATGTTCCTGAATTGAAAGTGAATGCAGCAGAGCCATTGAATGTTGAACAATCTGTTTCAAACAGTATCACTGAAAGTAAACAAGCGTTGGCATTATTGGGTGAAGATGCAACACCACAGGCTATTGCACGTGCATTAAATATTCAAATTATCAATTTCCCAACGGCTTCACGTGAAATTCCACCACGTAATAAAGAAATTTTAGATGCAGCAGCAACTTTAATTAAAAATGTCCCTAACGTGAAATTGATTGCAGAAGGGTATACGGATTCGAGTGGTAATGCTGAAGCGAATAAAAAATTATCACAACGCCGTGCACAATCTGTAGTAGATTATTTAGTGACTCAAGGTGTAAATCCTGAGAAATTAGAGGCGGTAGGTTATGGTGCAGAAAACCCAATTGCAGATAATGTGACTGACCAAGGCAAGTTTAGAAATCGTCGCATTGAGTTTAAAGTGATTGACACAAGAAGTGGTCAAACTGCAGTGGTGAACGAAGAGCATGCTCAAACAACAACAGCACATGAAAGCTCTTAAATAAAAAATAGATATTTGAAGAAAAAAATAAAAGCGGTCTAATTAGGCTGCTTTTATGTATGTGAAAACGATGTTTATGGGTTACAAATATCGTTAATTTTTTCGATGACGCAGTAAGCCAAAGTAAAGAACAAAGTGGTGCCAAGTAAAACGCTTGTACTGATCAGTAGACTGTCAGATAGGGCATCTGTATAGGCGAGTGTGGCAGTGATAGAGCTAAGCATCATCATGCATAATGCACTGATCATAATTAACCATTTGTATTGGTTGAGCTTTTTAGGCATGCTCGATATTCTCCATAATATTTTAACGATTGGATCGTTTTTCAGCACTTGCTATTCTATAGCAATCGTATGAAATTAATATGAACTGCGCCTTAAACCAATCAAAATATCATGTATTCAGATACAAAATATGTCACTGTAAAGAGAGATGAAGATTAATCTCCATCTCTTATGCTGCTATTTAAAGGATATTTAACCAATCTTTTGGTTTGAGGTAATAGCTTGTGAGTTTTGACTCGATGGAATCTGCATCCCATGACGGGCGATAGGTCCAACTCACCAAATTAGGTAAGCTCACCAAAATAGATTCGATACGCCCACCTGTTTGTAAACCAAATAACGTTCCACGGTCATAAACCAAATTAAACTCTACATAGCGACCGCGTCGGTATAACTGAAACTCACGTTGCTCATCGCTATACGCTAAATCTTTATTTTTCTTAACCAAAGGCAATAAGGCATTTAAATAGCCATTACCAACAGCTTGCATATAGTCGAAACATTTAGCAAAGCCCCATTGATTTAAGTCATCAAAAAACAAACCGCCAATACCACGCTGTTCATCACGGTGTTTAAGATAGAAGTAATCATCACACCATTTTTTATGTTTGGCATAGACCTCATCTCCAAATGGTAGACATAGATCAAAAGCATTTTGATGCCAAAATTTAATATCTTCATCTTTTGGATAATAAGGGGTGAGGTCAAAACCACCGCCAAACCACCAAATGGGATCTTTTCCTTCAGGTTCTGCAACAAATAATCGGATGTTGGCATGTGATGTTGGGACATGCGGGTTTTTTGGATGAATAACCACAGATACGCCTAAAGCTTGTGCAGTTGCCCCAACCAATTCAGGGTGGCGTGTGGTGGCAGTAACAGGTAAATTATTGATGTGAATATGTGAAAACATCACACCACCTTTTTCAATGACTTGCCCCCCTTGCAAGACACGAGACTTACCACCGCCACCTTCAGCACGTGTCCAGTCATCAGTTATAAATGTTGCTGTGCCACCACCTTCTATTTCTTGTTCTTCGAGTGAACGACAAATACGTTCTTGTAAGCCCAATAAAAATGTACGTACATGTTGAATGTCTAAAGATGATGGATTTTGCATATTAACCCCACAAAACAGAGTAATTTAAATTATATTTATCAAAGCATAAAACCATAAAAAAAGTAAGGGATTTATGGGTAATGTTAGAATTAATATTTTGTGAAGTCTTCTTGTTTGTATAGGTGAGCCATACGGCTAACTTTGGTTTTTAAATATGATTCATTAAATGGGTTTAATCCAACAGTTAATGCAATGCGTTCAACTACATTAATGCCTAAATCTGTTAGTGCATTTACTTTTAACGGGTTATTTGTAATTAATTTCACCTGACTGACCTGTAAATGGTCTAACATGATTTTACACATATCATATTCTCTTGCATCCGCCGGTAGGTTCAGAATTAAATTGGCATCTACCGTGTCATGTCCTTGGTCTTGCAGGGCATAGGCACGAATTTTGTTGGTTAAGCCAATACCTCGACCTTCTTGGCGTAAATATAAAATAATGCCGCGACCTGCATCATTGATAAGTTGCAAAGTAGATTGCAGTTGTGGACCACAGTCACATTTTAACGATGAAAACGCATCGCCTGTAAGACATTCTGAGTGAAGACGGATTAACACAGGCTCATCAGATGGGGTATCAAGCCCTTTTGATAATGCCACATGTTCTTCTTTGGTTTCAGGGTCTTGAAAGACGCTGATATTAAACTCGCCATAAGCTGTGGGTAGTTTAGATGTTGCAACAAATTTTATTGGCACAATACGTACTCTTTTGTAATCGGAAATTGAAAAAGTATATCTGAACAAAAATCTTTTAGTTGATTAAATATACAAAACTTCAGTCAAACATTTCATTTTTGTTTAAAGAAGACGATAATAGTTGAACATTGATATCATTTTTTTAGATAATCTGAATCCATGTTGAAGATAAATAATACCTAAGAATATATCTGTATCAATATTCAGATTGAAAATAAGTGTCGATAAGTTAAAATTATCGGTTTACACATTACCCCAAGCTTTGGATTTACCAGGCTCTAGAAGGCTCTGCTACATTATGTTGTATACAGAAATACCGACTCAACGTCCTGTTACGCCATTGTTAGATGAAATTGACCATCCACAACAACTACGTAAGCTTGATCAATCGCAACTTTTAGCGGTCGCAGACGAATTGCGTCAATACATTTTGTATGCTGCAGGCAAAAGCGGTGGGCATTTCGGTGCTAACTTAGGCGTTGTAGAGCTGACCATTGCTCTACATTATTGTTTTAATACCCCAACAGATCGTTTAATTTGGGATGTCGGTCATCAAGCCTATCCACATAAAGTGTTAACAGGCCGCCGTGATTTAATGCCAACCATTCGTGCTAAGAATGGATTAGCTGCCTTTCCAACACGTGAAGAATCTTTATTTGATACCTTTGGTGTTGGTCACTCATCGACGGCAATTTCTGCAGGTCTTGGTATGGCATTGGCACGCCGTTATAAAAAGCAGCCTTGTGACGTCGTTGCTGTCGTTGGTGATGGTGCAATGACCGCAGGCATGGCATTTGAAGCCATGAACGACGCTGTTGCACATCAAGCAGATATGATGGTGGTTTTAAATGACAATGATATGTCAATCTCATGCAGCACAGGTGGCTTTGCAAAACATTTAGCTGCCATTTGGAATAAAGGCCAATCGGTGATCTTAAACGAAGATGGCCAAGCTGTAATCGAGCCACATCCTGTTTGGGAATATACCTCGCGCTTGCATACGCCTGCGACAGAGGAAGCAGATAATTTATTTAAAGCAATTGGTTTTGAATATTATGGTCCATTTGATGGTCATAATTTAGACCAGCTTATACGTGCTTTTCATGCCATTAAGCAGCGAAAAGGTCCACGTCTTATTCATGTGTATACCAAAAAAGGCAAGGGTTTTTCACCGGCTGAAAGTGATCCAATTAAATACCATGCTATTTCAAAAGTTGTACCCACGGTTACTCGCGGATTACCGCCACTGAAAAAGCCTATTCCAAAATATACTGATATTTTTGGGCAGTGGTTATGTGATGAGGCAGACAAAGATTCACGGTTGCTTGCGATCACCCCAGCCATGTGTGAAGGTTCAGGTATGGTGAGTTTTGCTAAGCAGTATCCTGAACGTTTTTTTGATGTCGCGATTGCTGAACAACATGCAGTAACGTTAGCAGCAGGGATGGCATGTGAAGGCTTAAAACCTGTAGTTGCTATTTATTCGACTTTTTTACAACGCGGTTATGATCAATTGATTCATGATGTGGCATTGCAAAATTTAGATGTGACTTTTGGTATCGATCGTGCAGGTTTGGTGGGTGAGGATGGCCCGACCCATGCAGGTGCATATGATTATGCATTTATGCGTACTGTGCCGAATTTAGTACTGATGGCGCCTAAAGATGAAAATGAATGTCGTCATATGTTACATACAGCATATCATTACCAAGGTCCTGCGGCTGTGCGTTATCCACGTGGTGCAGGTTTAGGCGTTGATGTGGCTGAAGATATGACGTTGCTTGAGATTGGTCGTGCCGAAGTCGTTTTAGATTTAAATACAGATTTATATGATGAGCAAATTACGATTTTGGCGTTTGGCAGTCGTGTTGCACCTGCTGTAGAAGCTGCAGAACGTCTTTCACACCAGTTGAATGTGGCAGTTTGTGTGGTGAATATGCGCTTTATTAAGCCACTTGACCACGAGCTAATTTTAGCAAAAAGTGATCAAACAACACTCTTTGTAACTGTTGAAGAACATGCAGTCATGGCAGGAGCAGGCAGTGCTGTAAATGAGTACTTAGCAGCTGAGGCCATATTAAAACCTGTGGTGAATCTTGGATTGCCTGATCGTTTCTTAGAACATGCAGATCATCGTCAAATGTTACATGATTGCGGTTTAGATGCTGAGGGGATTGCTCATTCAGTGGTTAAAGCATGGTCTAAAGTCATGCAGCATATTTAATCAAGCATAATTTTTTGCGAATATTATCTACCTAAAATGCGCGGTTTTTGCTATAATCGCTGCGCTTTTATGCATTATTCTTTATCAAAATCTTCAATCTGAATATGGTGTTTTCTCATGGAACCTATGGTGGTTATGGCTGCGAGAGCGGCTCAATTAGTTGGTCAAGAGCTTCTGAAAGCGCACAAAAATCGTCATAAGTTAGACCTTGAGGTTGAAGAAAAAGGTATTGATGGTCCTGTTACACGTGTAGATCGTTATCTTGAAGAGTTAACCATTAACACATTATCTAAGAGCTATAAGAACCACAGCTTTTTAGGTGAAGAGTTTGGCTTACAAGAAGGCAAAGGACATGATGCAGATTGGTGCTGGGTGATTGATCCTTTAGATGGCACATTAAACTTTGTGCATGGTTTACCGCATTTTTGTATTTCTATTGCTGTTCAGCATAAAGGTGTCACACAGCATGGTGTGATTTATGATCCAGTCCGTGATGAGCTGTTTTCAGCAAGCCGTGGTCGTGGCGCAATGATGAATCAACGCCGTATTCGTGTAAATGTAAAAGACAGTCTAGCCAATACATTTATCTCTGTGGGTCATGCTTATCGTGCAAAGCGTGATGGCGAAATTATCTCTTACGCAAAACAACATTTTGATGCCATGCTTGCTGTAACCGAAGCTGGTGCACAATTTCGCCGTGGTGGTTCAGCAGCATTAGATTTAGCATATGTAGCCGCTGGTCGCTTTGATGGTTTCTTTGAGCTTGGTTTAAAGCCATGGGATATTGCTGCAGGTGAATTGTTAGTAAAAGAGGCAGGCGGTATTGTGGTCGATGCACGTGGTGGATCAGACTGTATGCAAAATGGCCAAGTGATTGCTTCTTCTATGAAAATGTTAAAACCATTTATGCAAGCTGTTGTTCCGGCTTGGGGCGGCGCAATTAAATAAGCGATATTGATTTAAAATCAGGCAACGCATGGTTGCCTGATCGTATTTTCTGAGCTGCTTAGAAAAAAGATTAAAAAGAAGGGTGACTTTTTCAAAAAACCTGCTACAATTTGTCTCAACGCACTTCATTTCCGTTCATTGCCTGAACATTTCTCTTCTTATTATTGTGTATGCGCGTATAGTCCACAGAGGACACACTCTCGCGCCCCAATCGCTAAAAGCGATTCTTCAGGTCACCACTGTTATCAAGCGTGCGTAATATCCACATCGTCTTATCTCGGATCGCCGCTGAAACTCATTTTTCAGCTTATGTTGCTGTACCGCTGTTGCCGATGTTTATTTTTAATTATTAGATGGAGCACCCCGCGTTGGGTGAAATTCTCTATGAGCAAAACTTTTGCCGATTTCTCTTTACATGAATCCCTCCAACAGGCACTTGAGGCGTTAAATTTTACAAGCCCGACCCCTGTTCAAGAGCAAGCGATTCCAGCTGCTTTAGCAGGTAAAGATCTACTCGTATCAAGCCAAACAGGTTCTGGTAAAACAGCTGCGTTTTTATTACCAACACTGAATCAATTGGCAGAAAGCGATTCATTATCGTCTTTTAAAGACCGCATGCGTGCAGTAACACAGCCGAATATTTTAGTTTTATGTCCTACACGTGAATTGGCACAACAAGTAAGCCAAGATGCAATTGGTTTCGTTCGCCATATGAAAGGCGTTCGTATTGCAGCAGTGATGGGCGGTATGCCTTTTGGTAAGCAAATCCAACAATTAAAAGGTGCGCAAGTTGTTGTTGCTACACCTGGTCGTTTGTTAGATTTAGCGAACCGTCGTCAAATTAAACTTGACCAAGTTGATGCATTAATCGTTGATGAAGCAGACCGTATGCTTGATCTAGGTTTCTCTGAAGACTTAGAAGCAATTAGCGAACTTGCAGGCAACCGTAAGCAAACATTAATGTTCTCTGCGACATTTGCAGGCCGTATTATTAGCCTTGCTGAACGTATGATGAATAAGCCTGAGCGTATTGCAATTGAAACAGGTCATTCAACAAATACTGATGTAACACAAACATTGCATTGGACTGATGGCTTTGAACACAAGAAAAAACTACTTTCTCATTGGTTAAACGATGAAAAATTAGATCAAGCTGTTGTGTTTGCAAGCACTCAAGAAGACACTGATATGTTGGCTGAAGAGCTTGCAGAAGCAGGTCACTCAGTTGTTGCACTTCATGGTGCAATGCCACAAACTGTACGTAACCGTCGTTTACGTAGCATTCGTGAAGGCCGTGCACGTATTTTGGTTGCAACAGATGTTGCAGCGCGTGGTCTAGACGTTCCAACAATTTCTCATGTAATTAACTTCGGTTTACCAATGAAAAACGAAGACTATGTACACCGTGTAGGCCGTACAGGTCGTGCTGGTCGTACAGGTCAAGCGATTACATTGGCAACTTACCGTGAGCGTGGCAAAATCCGTGCGCTTGAAGATTACTTAGAAACCAATTTGAAAGTATCTGAAATTGAAGGTTTAGAGCCATCTCCACCTCCTGCGCGTTCACGTCGTGATAGCAATGGCGGCGGCAAGCGTGATGGACGTCGTGGTAATGGTGGCGGTGGCCGTCGTTTCGAAGGCGAAAGCAAATTCAAACGTGATGGCGATCGTCCACGTCGTGACTTTGGTTCAGATCGTTCAGCACGTGATGGTGGTTCAGATCGTCCTAAGCGTGAGTTTGGTGCATCTGATCGCCCACGTCGTGAGTTTAACTCAGACCGTCCTAACCGTGATTTTGGTTCAGACCGTCCTAAACGCGAGTTCAATTCTGATCGTCCACGTCGTGAATTCGGTTCAGACCGTCCAGCACGTGATGGTGGTTCAGATCGTCCACGTCGCGAGTTTAATTCAGACCGTCCTAACCGTGATTTTGGTTCGGATCGTCCTAAGCGCGAATTTGGTGGTTCAGACCGTCCTAAGCGTGAGTTCAATTCAGACCGTCCTAACCGCGATTTTGGTTCGGATCGTCCTAAGCGCGAATTTGGTGGTTCAGACCGTCCTAAGCGTGAGTTTAACTCAGATCGTCCTAAACGCGAGTTTGGTGGTTCAGATCGTCCACAACGTGACAACAGTCGTTTTAACGATAAGCCACGTTTTAATAACGATGATAACCGTGGTAACCGTTCAGACAAGCCAGTACGTAAAGAACGTAGTTTTGATGATCGTCCACCACGTCGTAAATTCAACGACTAATGGTCAATTATTAATAAAAAAAGCCAGTATTTATACTGGCTTTTTTATGACTAAAGAAAATTTATTCAACAATTTTTAAGCTTGAGCGTTTTTTTGGTGCTTCTTCAGCTTTTGGTGTTGGTTGTTCTTCAGCTTGGTAATTATCATATTCAGTTGGGTCGAAAAATAGACCTTGCCCATTTTCTTTGGCGTAGATGCCAAGCAATGATGCAAACGGCACAAAAATATCTTTAGATACACCACCAAAACGAGCAGAGAAAGTTATAGCATCATTACTCATGTGTAATTGATGCACTGCATGAGGCGCAGCATTTAAAACAATTTGACCATCTTTCACAAATTGTAATGGGACATCGGTATTGGGTTGAGTGGCATCAACCAACAAATAAGGCGTGAGTTGGTTATCACAAATCCATTCATAAATGCCACGAGCAAGATAAGGACGTGTTGGTGAAAATATAGCTTCTTGTTCAGACATATCATGAGACTCTATTGTTTCTTAATGAGTTTACTATACCTATTTTTCTCTTGTAATGTCATTGCTTTGACAAAGCTTGTACGATTAAAAATACGTTGTTGATATAAAAATATTGCTTTGCACTGTGGTTGTGGTAGTTCAATTCCCATGTCATGTAATCGCAGGAGCATAGGTGCAATCATACAATCTAAAATTGAAAAAT
Organism: Acinetobacter apis; assembly: GCF_900197575.1. Classification (GTDB taxonomy): domain Bacteria; phylum Pseudomonadota; class Gammaproteobacteria; order Pseudomonadales; family Moraxellaceae; genus Acinetobacter; species Acinetobacter apis. The sequence continues at coordinate 26,041 of NZ_FZLN01000006.1, forward strand.
GATCAGACATAAAAAATGGGAAGTGTTGAAAAAGTGGGGTTAAAGAAACAAGGGTATCTTTTAATTTGATTTGAGCTGCTTTTTTTTGAGCTGCATTCATGCTGTCAGGGTGTAATAAAATTTGATCAGCCAACAAAAACCAATCTTTTTCAAAACGCCAAATATATTGTCGTTGTTCAGCACGTTCTAAAGGACTGTCTGTAAATAGCTTATTTTGTCGGTAGCGGTCATCAATATATTCCGCAATAATTGTGGTATTAAAGAGTTTGATCCCTTGATCAAGTAACACAGGCAACGTGTTATAAGGATTCAAGCTTGCTAAGTCTTCATCTTCATAATCGGTCAGAATGAGCTGATATTTGATTTCTTTTTCAGTCAGCATAAAACGAACCCAATGCGATCTGAAGTCATCAGAGTGACTGAGCAGTGTAATACCTTGGTGTTCAGATAGTTCTAATGCCATGAAGAAGAAATTACCTTAAATAAATGATCTAGCATACTAAAAATCGTTTTTAATTGCACGATGTGCGCCTAAAAATCATGAAGTGGAGGGAGAGAGTACGCGTTGTTGTTATAAATATAAAAAAACCCCGGATAAATCCGAGGTTTTGTCCAATTCGATAAACGAATTAACGCTTAGAGAACTGTGGACGTTTACGTGCTTTACGTAAACCAAGTTTTTTACGTTCAACTTCACGCGCATCACGTGTAACAAAACCAGCTTGACGAAGCGTTGGCTTCAATGTTTCGTCAGATGCAATTAGAGCACGTGTAATACCGTGACGAATCGCGCCAGCTTGACCACCAATACCACCGCCTTTTACAGTGATATATAAGTCAAACTTTTCAGAAACTTCAAGAAGTTCTAATGGTTGACGAACGACCATACGAGCTGTTTCGCGACCGAAATATTGCTCAATTGTACGGTTGTTAATAACGAGTTTACCAGTACCTGCTGATAGGAAAACACGTGCAGTTGCGGTCTTACGGCGACCTGTACCATAATTCGTAGCCATGTGCTGTATCCCTTAGATGTCCAAAACTTGTGGCTGTTGAGCAGTATGTGGATGCTCGCTACCAGCGTACACTTTCATCTTCTTGATCATTGCATAACCAAGAGGACCTTTTGGCAACATGCCTTTTACAGCGCGTTGGAAGATTTCTTCTGGCTTATGAGCAATTAACTTTTCAAAGTTAGTTTCTTTTAAGCCGCCTGGGAATTCAGTGTGGCGATAGTATTTTTTATCAAGTGATTTTTTACCAGTCACTTGAACTTGTTCAGCATTAATAATGACGATGTAATCACCAGTATCAACGTGAGGTGTATACGACGTTTTATGCTTACCGCGTAAACGGCGAGCGATTTCAGTCGCTAAACGACCAAGAGTTTTACCAGAAGCATCAACAACGAACCAATCGTGTTGTACTTCAGCTGGCTTCGCGCTGAGAGTTTTCATCTACTTACATTACCTATTATAGTTGGTTTGAATTAAAAGCATCCAAACAAAAAACAGTTGAAAATTGATCGTCAAGTTAAGCTATCCGTCAAGTCACAACATCATCAATATAAAATTGAGGGCGCATTCTAACCGATTTTGCTTCATATAGAAAGATGTTTCAGCTGCCTTTTATGCAATTTATACAAAAATTCTAAAGCCCAAGTAAGGTGTAATTGCAAGGCTCAGCGTATAATACTAGCGTACTCATCTTCTTTTTCATTAACTACCGAGGTGTATGTGAAACCATTGTATGTGACAAGTGGAGAACCTGCAGGCATTGGCCCTGATATCTGTTTGGCGCTTGGTCAAGCGACTTATCCGTGTCCTTTAGTGGTTTTAGCAGATTATGAATTGCTAGCTGAACGAAAGCGTTTGTTGAATTTAGATATCGAGTTAATTCCATATCAAAATCAAACTAAACCTGCTGCCATTCACCAACTGTATGTAGAGCATGTTGCACTTGCTGAACCGGTGCAGGCTGGGGTATTAAACTCTGCCAATGCAGCCTATGTTTTAGAGCAGTTAAAGCGTTCTGCAACTTATGCATTAGATCAACGCAGTTTAGGCGTTGCCACAGCACCTGTCCAAAAATCGGTGATTAATGATGCAGGCATTGCTTTTAGCGGACACACAGAGTTTTATCAAGCATGTGCAGGGGTTAATCAAGTGGTGATGATGCTTGCAACCCGTGCATTACGTGTTGCCTTAGTCACAACACATTTGCCACTCAGTCAAGTGCCTGCTGCAATTACTCCTGAGCGATTAAAACAGGTGATTGATATTTTACTACATGACTTAAAAGAAAAATTTCAACTTAAACAACCTAGAATTTTAGTATGTGGTTTAAATCCCCATGCTGGAGAAGATGGTTATTTAGGCCGCGAAGAAATTGAAGTGATTAATCCTGTACTTTTACAGTATCAGCAACAGGGCGAGCAGATCAGTTTGGCGATGCCAGCAGATACCTTATTTACAGCTCATCATCTCGAAAATGCAGATGCCGTTTTAGCAATGTATCATGATCAAGGCTTACCTGTGCTAAAATCTCAGGGCTTTGGTGATGCAGTCAACATCACTTTAGGGCTGCCTTTTATCCGTACCTCTGTCGATCACGGTACCGCATTATCTCTTGCAGGAACAGGTCAGGCCAAAGCATCAAGTTTATTTGTTGCTGTAGATTTAGCATTACAGTTGGCGCAGTTAAAATAATTGTTGGAATTTAAATATGTATCAGATTAATGCCCTCAACCCAAAAGATGAAGGGCATCAAGCACGTAAGCGCTTTGGCCAAAACTTTTTGCATGACCAACGTGTGATTGAAAAAATTGTACGTTCAGTGAATCCACGTGCAGGAGAGAATATTGTAGAAATTGGCCCTGGACTTGCCGCACTGACCGCACCTTTAATTAGCGAATGCGATGCCTTAACTGTGGTTGAATTAGACCGTGACTTGGCTGCTGGCCTGCCACGCCGCGTGCCGCATCCTGAGCGTCTAACAATTATTGAGGCTGATGCTTTAAAGTATGATTTTACCCAGTTGTTTCAGGTAGATAAGCCGCTTCGTATTGTTGGTAATTTACCGTATAACATTTCAACCCCGTTGTTATTTCATTTGTTGACCTTTGATGGACAAGTCAAAGATATGCATTTTATGCTGCAAAAAGAAGTGGTTGACCGTATCACAGCACAGCCCAATACCAAAGAATATGGGCGTTTATCGGTCATGATTCAATATTACAGTCAAGTCACCTTTTTATTTGAAGTACCGGCTGGTGCATTTAACCCACCGCCGAAAGTCACGAGTGCTGTATTTCGTCTAGAACCTCATGCCAATAAACCGATTGTGGCACAAGATGAGAAAGCATTGGCGCGATTGGTTGCACATGTATTTACTCAGCGTCGTAAAACCTTAAGAAACAGCTTAAAAGGCATGTTGCCAGAAGGTGGTTTTGAAAGAGCAGGGGTTGACCCTATGGCAAGACCTGAAACATTATCACTAGGTCAATTTGTTGCACTTGCTGACCAAATGGTGGCTTAAATGCAAAACAGTGCGAAGCGTTTTAATTATGTGATTGGTGACTTGCAAGGGTGCTATCGGGCATTTTGTCAGTTGCTTGAACACATTAAATTTGATCCAAGCCAAGATGTAATTTGGTTTACTGGTGACTTGGTTGCTCGTGGAGAAGATTCGTTATCCACGCTTCGTGCTGTGAAAGAGTTAGTAGACAACAAACATGCCTATACCGTTCTTGGAAATCATGATTTGACGTTATTGGCATATGCACGCGGTTTTAAAAAGATCAATAAAAAAGATCAGATTGCAGATATTTTGGCTGCCCAAGATTGCGACATATTATTAGAATGGCTAAGGAAGCAGCCTTTGCTATTAACCTTACCAAACCAATCTATGATGACGCATGCAGGTATACCGCATATTTGGTCCATTGATGCCGCAAAAGCGTATGCAAAAGAAGTTGAACAGCTTTTATCAGCTGACTGGCAAGTGGTTGATGAATTTTTAGCTCAAATGTATGACAGTCGTATAGATACTTGGTCTGAGGACTTGAGCGGTTTAACGCGATTACGTGTGATCGTAAATTACTTCACTCGCATGCGTTTGATTAATATAGACGGCCAGCTTGAATTTGGTTTTAAAGCAGGTTTAGATGCAGAAATGCCTGAACATTTTACACCATGGTTTTCATTGTATCCGTTTACAGCACCCCAGCAATTTTTTGGGCATTGGGCATCATTACAAGGCCAAAGTAAACATCCATCTTTAATTAATGTCGATGGAGGCTGTGTTTGGGGCGCAGACTTGATTGCATACCGTTTAGAAGATCAACACGTATTTAAAGTGAAAAATCCAATACAATAAATAATTTAACGAATAATATATAGCACAATGGGCAGCCAAATTGCTGTAATTACGCCATTCATTGCCATTCCAAAAGCGGCATAACGACCTGCAACTGGGCTACGTTGCCATGCTTGTACAGTACCAATAGCATGAGCAGCTAAACCTAAAGCCAAACCAACTGCACGGTCATCATCAATTTTTCGTAATACTAATGATGATAAGCCTCCGCCAATGAGTCCAGATAAAACCACCACCAAACTTACAGTCGATACTGGTGCATGGATTAAATTGGCAATATTAAGGGCGATTGGGGTGGTGACTGAGCGTGTTGAAAAAGACAATATTGTTGATTCTGACAGTTGAAACAAATAAGCCAATAACATTGGCAAAGTGACTGCAGTAAAGCTGGCAAAAGCCAAAATTGCCGTGAGTGGTTTTAACGCCAAATCATCATAGCGCATGGTGGCTAAAGGTACGGCCAATGCCACAGTAACATAGCCAAGTAAATGTCCAAATAAGTCTTCTGTATTGGCAGCATAAGTGTCATAAGGGAGTTTTAACAGCCAAAGCAATATGAGGACAAACACCATGCTCAAAATAATGACAGGAATTTTTGGAAAGCGTTTATTAACCAATGTTGCAACCCAATAGGCAATGCATGTGATGGTAAAGCTATAGAGAATCATCATGCGACATTCCTTTCCTTTTTATTATAAGTATCGTTTTGAAATTTTAGCGTATACCCAAAGAGGGCCTAGTGTACTGATTAAAAGAATGGTTAAAAAGATTGGAATTTCATGTCCCATATTGGCAAGTGTAAGTAATGCACCTGCACAAATGGGTAAAAATGCAAAGGCACTTTGTTTCATGACCACACTATTGGTACTCATGATTCGTTCTGGCAAAGATTTTTTCACCACACGCCATATAACTAAGCAAATGAGTAATGAAATTAAACCCACTAAATTGCCAAGCTCTGGATGGCCAAGTTGTTTCATTAACCATACAGAGACTTCGCGAAAGACAACAATTAAAGCAATGTTAGAGATCCATGCTGGCCAATCAACCTGACTTATTTTTATCATTGTTTTATCATCAGTGGGTAAATTGAAATTATGGCGAAGGGGCTTCAAACTCCTCTAAACGCCGTTCAAATTGTGTCGCATGCTGCCCTAAAATATCATGTAGGGGCAGGTGAAGCTGTCGAATAATTTGCTCAAGTTGATGTGGTGCAATTAAAACATCTAACAGTAAGTTACCTTCATCATCATAATCTTCATGTTGTACAACATGTAATTGATAAAGCTGCGTTTTAAGTTTGCCATAAGCTGGTTTTAATAACAATTGATATGGCTGTAATTGTCCAACGAGGCTTTCTTGCACAGCACGTTTTAATTCATCTAAGCCTTCGCCTGTATGTGCTGAAACATAAACACGGTCTGGCACATTTTCTTTAGCATAAATAATTTTAGCTGCTTCACCGCTTTGATCAATTTTGTTATAAACGCGAAGTGTTGGAATATCTGCACCAATTTCTTTAAGTACATATTCAACTGCATCTATTTGCTCCATAATCTCTGGGCTGTTGCTGTCAATTACATGTAAAAGCAAAGTGGCTTCTAATGTTTCTTCAAGCGTCGCTTTAAATGATTCAACCAAAGAATGGGGGAGATCACGTACAAAGCCGACCGTATCTGCAAGTACCAATGGTCCAACGCCTTCCCAATCAAGACGTCTTAGAGTTGGGTCAAGTGTGGCGAACAGTTGATCTGCAGCATACACTTCACTGTTGGCAAGTAAGTTAAATAATGTTGACTTGCCCGCATTGGTATAACCAACCAATGACACAGTTGGAATGGCTGCCTTTTGGCGTGATGCACGGCCTTGAATTCGAGTTTGACGAACCTTTTCAAGTTTGTCTTTTAACTGTCCCATACGAATACGCAGTAAGCGTCGGTCAGTTTCTAGTTGTGACTCACCTGGGCCACGTAAACCAATACCACCTTTTTGACGTTCTAAGTGAGTCCAGCCACGGACAAGGCGGGTAGACAGATGCTCAAGCTGAGCCAACTCAACTTGGAGTTTACCTTCATGTGTTCGTGCACGTTGGGCGAAGATGTCTAAAATGAGACCTGTGCGGTCAATCACACGACACTTCATAATTTTTTCTAAATTACGCTCTTGGGCTGGAGATAAAGCATGATCAAAAATGACCAAATCTGCTTCAAGCAATTGTACCGCTTGAGCAATTTCCTCGGCTTTACCTGAACCGATAAAAAGTTTCGGATCAGGCCTCTGGCGTTGCGCGGTTAAATTTTCTAAGATATCTGCACCCGCAGACTTAGCAAGTAATTGGAACTCTTCGACATCGAGGTCTTGTAACATGTTGACATGAACATTAACGAGTATGGCGCGTTCTCCGCCTTGATGCCGATCAAAATATTCCACTATTAAATGTACCTACCTGAAAAAATAAAATGTATGAACTAAAAATTGTAGCACTCAGTCTAGGTAAAATATAGACCTTTAACTTATAAAACGCTTGAGAAGAATTTGCACACCAATAAGAATGATCCTAGGTATAAAATTGAACAACCTACAATAATTTTTAATTGGTACATTGCTTGTTTTGGGATAACTTTTTGTATGCTGTGATTAATAGTATTCATATTTCTTTGCTCTCTTGAAATTTATTTAATAAGTATAGTTTTATCGAGTAAATAAATAAAATTGAAAAAATTAATAGTTTTGTTCGATTGTTTAAATAATTAATAATTGTAGAGAATGCGATATAACGTTATGATCATAATGAATGTTTTTCACTCAAACAATATGATTACGTTGATGCTATGTTACATAAAACAAGTTCTTTGATTAATTCAGGTAAACGCACAGGCTTTCGTGCATTTCATTACACTAAAAAGCTAGTACACTGTGCTGCCGTGATTGGAGAGGGTTTTTTTGTTGTTTATAAAAATCAGCTCTATAAGACCCCAAATGACCCAAAGAATACAGAATATGTGCAATGGTTTTGTCAAAAACTCTGCAAAGTATTTAACATTGACGTACAAGTTCATGGTCATGCTGACCAACAATCGATTGCGCTTTGGGCCAGTAATCATGTGTCATGGCTTGATATTCCTGTATTAGGGTCAGGTGCACGTGTATTTTTTTTAGCAAAAGCTGAAATTGAACAATGGCCTGTCATTGGCACATTGGCAAAAAGTGGTGGTACTTTATTTATTAAACGTGGTTCAGGCGACTCATCTAAAATCCGTGAGCAAATTACGGATTTTTTAAAGCATAATATTCCTGTACTGTTTTTCCCTGAGGCAACCACATCAGATGGCACTCACATTTTAAAAATTCACGGTAAATTATTTGGTTCAGCCATAGAAGCCAACCAACCTGTTCAAGTGGCTTTATTGTGTTATGTGAATCAACAAGGTGAGCTTGATACAGTTGCGCCGTTTGTTGGCAATATCGCGATGTCTGATCATTTATTTCGAGTGCTTGAAATGCCAAAAGTCACAGCTCATGTGATGTTGATGCCAGCTATTTCTGTTGCAGGGCATAGCATGGAATCTTTAACACATGAAGTGCATGAAGTCATGAAAAAAGGCTTGGTTGACTTGCATCAAAAGGTACTAAAACATCCAACTCAATTTGAGTCTATGTAAGTTACATTAACCCTTCAATCGGCAGCAGAGAGATGAGTTTTAAGCCGCCATTTTGCCACCACAATACTTTTGGCTCATGATTATAAATGACGGGGCCAAGAGGGGTTTCTTTGGTCCAAGTAATTTTCTGATAAGGGGTAAGTTTGAGCTGATAACTATATGAGTTGATATTACGGGTAATGGCATGATGGATATTTTGCGCTAAATCCGAGCTATAGAGTAAGACACCAATTTCTGAATTTAACTTGGCTGAACGTGGGTCAAGATTAAATGAACCAATAAATACTTGATCATCTACAGCCATCATTTTGGCATGTAAACTTGAGCGGCTTAAGCTTTTTAAACTGACTTTCGTGCGATAAGATAAGCTTTTGGTATATTTATTGAGTGCTTTATCATCTAAAACAGGCAAAAACTCATACAGTTCAACATTGTTTTTAAGTAGCTGTTGTCGGTATTTTGAATAAAAAGCATGCACTAACCAAACATCATTGGCTTTAAATGAGTTGGTTAATACGCGCACTTTTACGCCATTTTGAGCCATTTTACTTAAAATATTTGTCCCTAAAGTTTCAGGTACAAAATACGCAGACACAATATCAATATTATGTTTTGGTTTATCCAAATATTGACTCAATTGTGCTTGTAAATAGTCATTAGGTTGTGCTGTGCCATGAATTTTTTCTGGCTTGTCATGTACAACTTTGGCTTTGACCCAATCAAGCTTCAAATCGTGGTATAGCCAATCATTGAATTCATTGGCTCGATTAGCAAGGTTTAAATAATTTTGTACTACAATTCGCTGCTGATGTTCTGTGAGCTGCTGTTTTAAATTGTCATAACGCAGTTGATGCTGGCGTGGATTGACAATTTGTTTGACAGGATAGGCATAGCTATCATTCCAATATTCATCAAAAGAGCGTCCAATATCTTGTACAGATTGCCCAACAAGCATGACATCTAAATCAGAAAACTGGTAATTGTCACTGGTATAAAAGTATTGGTTACTCATGTTACGACCACCAATCAATGCAATTTCATGGTCGACAATAAAGCTTTTAATATGCATTCTACGATTAACACGTTTTAAATCGAGCACAATGTCTAAAGGACGAAAATTTCTAAATTTATAAGGATTATAAAGTTTGACTTCAATATTGGTGTGCTGGCTCAAAGCCAAAAACACACCTTCCATTTTTTTTGCATTGTTATCATCAATTAACAAGCGGATCTTCACACCGCGGTCAGCAGCTTGAATAATATGATATAACGCAAGAGCACCAATTTTGTCGTTATCCCAAATGTAATACTGAATATCTAATGTTTTTTGTGCTTTATCCATTAAACTTAAGCGTGCTGCAATGGCCTCTAATGGGTCAAATAGCAAATGGTAGCCGGTTAAACCGGGGTTTTGTGTTTGTAAGGGCACAATCATTTGTGCAAGTTGTGTGTTAGAGGTATCAATATCTGTAATATAGCTTGGTGTTTGTTGGACTTGTTTTGGTAAAGTACTGCATGCATTGAGTGTCATTAGACAAGCAGTATAGATTGTTCCACGACAAATCAATCGTTGAATCAGTTGGAGATTGAAACATGGCTTTAAAAATCTGTTTTTCTGCATAATGCCTTAAACGTGCAAACTTGAAGTGAGAAATGGGTCAGCGTGAACTGACAGTGTAATGTGAACTGGCCTGAGAGAATTTATGTGGAATTCTAATACATTTTTTTTTACCTTTTATATAATTTTTATCGCAGTTGCCATTTGGGCTGCGATACAGTCTTGGCGTGTACAAGCAAAAACAGAAACAATTCATCCTGTTAAGGCATTTATTCATTTGACGATGCGTTATCAACCTTATCTATTATTTCCACTGTTTGCTATGGCATTGCTTGGCGGTATATACGGGTTTATTTCAGTGTGGGTCAGTGTGATCTTAATTGTGCTGTCAGGTGTATTAATTTACGCGCGTTTTATTGAACCACATTGCTTACAGGTTAAATTGACTCAATACACGTTGCCATTATCAGATGACCATCAAACTCGTGCGCCATTTAAAATAGCATTAATCGCAGATTTACATGTGGGTTTATTTTCAGGATCAGCCAAACAATTAAAAAAAATTGTAGATCAATTAAATGAAGCCAAACCTGATATTGTGGTGGTAGCCGGTGATTGGACATATGAGCCCGAACATACCTTGGCTGATCAACTGAGTATTTTAAAAGACATTCAAGCACCTGTGTATTCAGTCAATGGCAACCATGATGAAGAATTTCCAGGACCACCTATTCAGGCACTGTTAAAAACCGCCCTTGAGCGTAACCACATTGTTGATATAGAAGGTCAAATGATTGAATTTGATCATTTTCGTATGCTTGGCGTGGGGGATTTATGGGCAGGTAAATCTGATATGAGCTTTATGCCAAATTTACCCCAAGACAAACCGTGGGTTATTGTATCTCATAATCCTGATACCATTGATTTGGTTCCTCAACTTCCAACAAGACCATTGATGTTGTCAGGTCATACACATGGTGGACAAGTGGAGTTGCCATGGTTTACTGATCATATGATGCGTAAAATTTCGATCCTCGGGCATAAACGAGGTTTATATGTGCATGAAAATGCAGACGTGTATGTCACTGTTGGAACAGGAATGGTTGGAATACCATTTCGGTTTCGTGTGAAACCAACGATTGACTTAATTGAGTTAAGATAAAAAAAGCCCCTAAACAAATGTCGTAAAGGGGCTACCAATAGCTTTATATTGTTGAACGGAGGTTTCAACAAACCACTAGGATGAAGGCTGAGCATATAATCTTGACGAACAAGCGTTATATGAGATTCATATTAGCATAGAAATCTCACGATCAATCTTTGTGCAATGTTTTGTTGCATTATATTTGGAAATGAGCACTTAATGTGCTTCATCCCAATTTTTGCCAACGCCAATATCAACTTCGAGTGGCACAGCAAGGGTCAATACAGAAGACATAATCTCAGCAATTTGAGGTGAAAGTGATTCAATCGCATCATGATCGACTTCAAATACCAATTCATCGTGTACTTGGAGTAACAAACGAATCGAATCTTTAGGCAGTTGTCGATCAACTTCAATCATGGCCAATTTAATAATATCGGCAGCACTACCTTGTAACGGTGCATTGATTGCAGCACGTTCAGCGGCTTTTCTGACCATCATGTTGCGTGCATTAATATCAGGAGTATATAACCTACGTCCTGATACTGTTTCAACAAAACCTTGTTGAACAGCCACTTGGCGTGTGCTTTGCATATATTCATAAATGCCAGGATAGCGATTAAAATACTGCTTAATATAGTCTCGTGATTCATCACGGGTAAACCCTAACTGACGTACTAAGCCAAATTCAGACATGCCATATAACAATCCGAAATTTACAGCTTTGGCTTGACGGCGTTGGTCAGACGTTACATCGTCAAGTGGAATTCTTAACACTTCAGATGCTGTACGGCGATGAATATCTTGTCCATTTTGGAATGCATCAATCAATGCTTCATCTTGAGAAAAATGAGCCATTAAGCGTAATTCAATTTGTGAATAATCGGCAGCTAAAATACTGCGTCCTTCTGGTGCAATAAAGGCTTTACGGATTTGACGCCCAATGGTATTTCTGATGGGAATGTTTTGTAAGTTGGGATCAGATGATGATAAACGCCCAGTGGTTGTAATTGCCTGATGATAACTGGTTTGTACTCGAAAAGTCTCTGGATTGGCTTGCTCAACCAAGCGATCAGTATATGTGCTACGTAGTTTTGCCAAGCCACGGTGCTCAAGAATAATTTCAGCAATTGGATGCTCAAGTTTTTCAAGCACGCTTTCACTGGTACTGTATTGCCCTGAGGCTGTTTTCTTGCCACCTTTAATTGCAAGTTTATCAAATAGAATATCACCCACTTGTTTTGGAGAGGCAATATTAAATTGTTCGCCCACAATTTCCATGGCTTGGCTTTCAAGTCCATGCATCGCTTGAGCAAATTCCTCGCTTAACTGTCCTAAAAACTCAGGATTCAACTGAATACCAATTTCTTCCATTTGGGTCAGTACAGCAGCAACAGGCATTTCAATACGATGTAATACATCTAAAAGTAATGGCTCAGCTTGTAGCTTTTCATTTAATACTTCATACAAGCGATAAGTGACATGTGCATCTTCAGCAGCATAATGACCTGCAGTTTCAAGCTCAATTTGATTGAACGTTTTTTGCTTGGCGCCTTTGCCTGCAATTTGCTCAAAGGTTGTACTTAAATGACTTAAATACAAACGTGCAACATCATCCATACCGTGTCGTGTTGCAGTCGCATTTAAAACATACGAGGCAAGCATAGTGTCAAAATACCAACCTTGTAAATGAATACCATGGTTCGCAAAAATATGGGCATCGTATTTTAAATGATGACCAATTTTTTTAACTTCTGGATTTTCAATAAAGGGTTGAATCTGTTTTAAGATACGATCTCGATCAAGTTGAGCAGGTGCACCTTCATAATCATGTGTAAAAGGGATGTAATACGCATCTTTTGCATCAAATGCGATTGAGAAGCCCACCATGCTTGCAAAGCGGAAGTCTAGATGTGTTGTTTCCGTATCAATGGCAAAATGATCTGCTGTTTGAAGACGTTGATACACAGCATCCCAATCTTGCTCGGTTAAAACAATATGATAGGTCGCCTCACCAATTTGGTCATCTTGACTGGTAAGTTGTGCTTGATCTGTTGCTGTTTCAACAACAGGTTGGCTTGCAGCTGCTTGCTTATATGCAGCATTGTCTGGATTGTTGGGGTGATCAAGTGATTGTAATTGGTTACGAAATTCAAGCTCTGTATATAAGCGGCGCAGTTCATTGGTGTTTGGGTGCTGAAGTTTTAAATCATCCCATTCCAGCCCTAAATCTAAATCACACACGATACTTGCCAATTGGTGATCAATTGCAATGTTATCGGCGTGCTCTTTTAAATTGTTGCCAACTCGGCCTTTAATTTGTTCGACATTCTCTAAAATGCCACCAATGGAACCATATTCTGCCAATAGTTTGGCTGCTGTTTTAGCACCCACACCAGGCACACCCATAATGCCGTCTGATGCATCGCCCATTAAGGTTAAATAGTCGATAATTTGATGTGGCCAAACGCCAAACTTTTCAAATACACCATCTACATCAAGGACACGTTCCTTAAAGCTATCTTCAAGTTTAACTTTTTCATTGACCAATTGGGCCATGTCTTTATCCCCTGTGGAGATTAAAACATGTTGGTTTTCACGTTCAGCGTGTTTGGTCAGTGTTCCAATCACATCGTCTGCTTCTGCACCAGGCAAAGTGTATAAAGGAATACCAAGTGCACGAATTAATGCGTGTAAATATGGAATTTGTTCAGCCAAATCTTCTGGCATAGATGGACGATTGCCTTTATAAATAGGAGACAATTTATGACGAAAAGTGGGTTCAGGTGTGTCAAAAATCACAGCCATATGCGTTGGCTGAGTACGACGCATTAACTTTTGAATCGCAGATAAAGCACCACGAATGGCATTGGTATGCAAGCCTGTCGAAGTCGTTAATGGAGGAAGGGCATGATACGCCCTAAATAAAAAATAAGACCCATCAACCAAAACAAATGGTGTCATAATTGCGTTCCTCAATAAAATCTTGAGCGACTGTTCAGCGCATCAAGAGATAGATTTATATGTACTGTGAATGCACAGCAAGTCATTCGTGCAGCTATCGTTGTTTTAATTGTGCTTCATCGAATCGTGTTATAGACAGTATACCACTTAGCGGTAATCATCTTGCTGTACAGGTAAACGATTCATCGATTGCGTATCATTCACAAAGCCAATTTTAGGTACAGGGATTTCAATTTGGTGCTGAATAAAACTATTACGAATTCGTTCTAATATTTCATCTTTGACTTGTCCATAATTGGCTTGATGACACCATACTGTAAACGTCAATTCAATGGATGATTCAGCAAATTCTGTGACGGCCAAATGTGGCTTAGGATCATCTAACACCAACGGATGGTCATATGCAGTTTTGGTCAGAACACGCCGTACTTTCGATAAATCTTCATGAAACGTGACTGGTAAAGTGACAGGAATACGCCGTATGGGATATTTAGATAAATTATAAACAGGCGTTCGTATTAATTGTTCATTGGGTACACGAATATAGGTGTTATCAATGGTCAGTAATTTTACAGACAATAAGTCAATTGAAATCACTTCACCTTCAATAATTTGTCCACGTAATAATGACATTTGAATCACGTCACCAACTTCAAATGACCCTTCACCAATCAAGAACAAACCACTAATTAAGTTGGTCGCAGAGGTTTGTGAGGCAAAACCCAAGGCAACCGATAAAATCCCTGCCGCACCTAAGAATACACTGACTTTAAAGCCTGCTTCTTTTAAAGCAGCAATGATGAAGAATAGAAAAATGGTATAGAAAATACCACGTCGCCAAACCATTCTTTGGTGTGCGTTAAAGCGTAAACCCACTGTACGAATGAATGTATTCGAAACCAGTCGCGCAATGAGAAAGCCAATAAAGCACAATAAAGCAGCAATAAAAATTTCGCTGATGCGGTTGAAATTTATTGTCGTGAAAATTGCTTTTAAACTAGAAACAAGGTCTTGTGGTATTTGTGTTTTATCCATGACTGTTCCTAAAAAAATGAATCAAACATATTAAATAGTACACCGCCTGGCGAGCGTGGTGCGTGAACATAGACCACTTCTCCTGCACGTGGTGGAGTCCTATTTTCAATTTTTACCCGTGATGGACGATCAGAAGAGTCATGAATCACTTTAATATGAGATGTCCACAATCGATTCGTTTCTTCGCTAAAAAATAAAGGTAAAGCAACAATTGGAACGTTCATTCGGTCAAAACGTAATTGTTCATGACTTGTGTTGTGAAAAACAATTGGTGTGACTGCACGAAACGCTTTTGGTTCTAATTTTTCTAATTCTGTGCGTCCATTAACTTTGGTTGAATAACATAATTCACCTTTTTTGGTGTCTGGACCAAACCAAGTTTCTTTTGGCTGAATCACAGGAATATCAAATAAAGGATCTTCATGTCCTTCAGCAAAACCGACTACCCACAGCGGGGTACTGATATAAAGTAAGCCTTTTTGACCTGCAGGAATATAAATAGGTTCAATGGGGTGAATTACAACCGAATGATCTGCTAAGCGGGGCATCAACTGAAATTGATTTTGAGTTTTTCTAAACATGTAGCGTTCAACATGTTTAGGCTCGGGCAGTACATAATCTGGATCTAAAATTTCACGCCAACTTTGTTCATAATCATGCTGAACCAATGGACGATGAAATTCCACTCTCCATTCTTGTGCATGACGAGTAATCTGTAAAATTAAAGAGCCGAATTTCCATGTACGCGATTGGTCTAATTCAAATAAATATTCGCCCCACCATTTAATATTGGGTGAGGTCTCTTTATTGTCATTTACGCTGTCAGCACTCACAAGCGCTCCATTTGATATCATTTTATGTGGTTTATATCCTGAAAATTATATGAAAAAACCATCATATGCTAATTATGTATTTTGTTGGCTTTTAATGATAAATCGTTATGATAAACGACGATGTTGCATTAATGGCATCATTGTTCGGTGCTGTTCTTGATCATGTTGATCAAAATGTGCAGTGATGAGTTGTAAACCATCACGATGAGCATGGTTCAACACGGTACCACGGCTATTTACAATGCTTGCATGTCCCCATGTTTGACGATCACCACCATGCCAACCTTGCTGAGCTGCACCTAAAACATGACATTGTGTATCAATGGCACGTGCGCGTAGCAGAAGTTCCCAATGCGCTTGTCCTGTTTGATAGGTAAAAGCGGCAGGGGCAGTTAACAAATCAGCACCTTGGCTGCGTAGTTTTACTGCCAGTTCAGGAAACCGCAAGTCATAACATACCATGAGACCGATCTGACCAAAAGGCGTACTTGCAACCACAAGGTCATCTCCAGGTTCAAAATTCAATGACTCTTGATAGGTTCCAATATTGTCGCCAACAGCCACATCAAACAAATGAATTTTATCATAACGTGCCACAGTACCTTCAGGTGAAATACATAAGCTCGTGGTTCTAACTCGTAAATCAGGTACTCGATCGCCATTTGGTCTAAATGGGCAAGGCAATGTTCCTGCAATCAGCCAAATTTGATGATCAGCAGCCCATTGTTCTAGTTGCTGTTGAATCTCTTCAAAGCGTTCAGCGGTATCACGCTGTTTGCCAGGTGCAAAACAAGCAAAGTTTTCAGGCAGAACCAACAATTGAGCATCTTGCTGTTTAGCATCAATAATTAATTGCTTCACATCAGCTAAATTCTGCTCAATATTGTCTTGGGAGTTCATTTGTGCAATAGAAATGAGGGACATAGATCAACGACCTCAGCAGGAGAGATTTAATCAGCACATTTTAACGCTTTTTTTTCTTTTTCTAATTGTTTAACTAAAGGTTTAAACACATTTTGATTACTTTCATTTAACTTAGATAATGTTTTATGTGCATCTAATACGGTATTTAGCATGGCTTTTTGTGTTAAGTCATCATCTTTTAAAACCTGTGTACAGCAGATATTATTTGCTTCATTACAAGTTAAAATAGAAAATACCTGACCCAAACCCATGCTATTTGCAAGCGTTGTGATATCGGGATTGGTCGATAACATAATACTTTGAATGTGATGCGTTTGTTTTAGGCGAATGCCTAATTTTGCTAAAATGCCTAGAACGGTACTATCGATAAATGTGGTTTGGGTAAGATCTACAACAGCACTTGCAATGTTTGTTGATTGTTTCTCAATTTTACCCAATAACTTATCTAAGCTGATACAAGATTGCGCACGAACTTCACCAATAATTTTGAAAAAGTGAGTGCCATTTAAGCTTGCATACTCAACATGACCAGTTGACATACATATGCCGTTTTTTAAAAAGGATTGATAAATTATCCCATAGCATGTGCACATACTCAATAGGGGATAATGTGAAAGTCATATCCTTTTAGCTATATATTTGATAAACAGTTACTTTTGTCGCCAGATGGTCAAGATGGCAATATCATCGACAGTGTGATCTGGTGCTTTAAAAGACTGGTTTTTTAACTGATCAATCAATAGATTGAGTTGATCACTTAAGCAGCCATCAAATGCTTCTAAGGCGCCGTCTGAGCAAACCACAAAGCGTGCATTTTTAGCCAAAACACATTCAAACTCTTCGATTTCAATGTCCTCAGTTAAACCTAACGCAAAACTACTGGTGTTCAAAATCATTGGCTCTTCATGGCCATTAAACAAAATGGCTGGTGGGTAATGCCCAGCACTAGACCAGCGCAGCTCATGTGTTTCAAAGTTTAAAATACCTGTAATCATGGTAATGTGCTTTTCAATATCTTCTTGAATCAACATTCCATTGAGCTTTTTAATTAGCTCTCTAGGTCGTTTGGAGCTGCCATGAAATGCAGCCATCCATGATGTTAATAAGCTACTGGCAACACCGTGACCCGAAACATCGGCCAAATAAAACATGACTTCTTTATCGCTGATTTTCCAGTAGTCATACCAATCGCCAGATAAATAGGCCGATGGCTTAAAAAAAGACTCGAATGAATAATTTGGAATATCAATGTCATCAGGCAATAATTTTTTCTGTAATAACGCAGCTGACGGTAAATCGCGACTGTCTTGATTTCGCTTATACTGTGCATCAATACTGTGTAATTGCTCAATAGGGTTGGTTGGAATTTTATCCCAAATCCAACCAGCCAAAGCACCTGATTGCCATGCTTCGGCCAATGTAGAGCCCTCATCTTCAAATGCCAACACAACCGTTGGAAAATCCCACAAATGTTTTAAAAAGTCTTTCACATCTGCAATCACAATCACGCTATGGTCATATTGGTCAAGATCAGCAAGCTGAATGACTTCTAAATCAGGCAAAATACTTAATACAGTATCAAGATGCGAGATTGAACGTGAAGGTTGGATAAAATACATATATAAGATGAATACCTAATATATAACCAAATAAAAAAACATTAATGCTCATTTATTTGGTTAGATCACAAAATTATTTTGATGGTGGAGCAGAATCTGCTACATCATCACTCACAAAAGATACATCTTGATCTGCTCTACCTTGTTTTTCTGCAATGATGAACTTTTTGCGTTGTAAATATACATCACGAATTGCTGCATATTTATCACCTTGTAAAGTATCTTCTACATCAAGCAAAGAACTTCTCAAATCAACTGCACCTAGTGCATTGTCAAGCCAAAACAACTGGTCTGAATCATCAAAAATATAACGCTGAGGGCGTGCTTGTCTATCAACAATTAATGCTAAACCATCTCGTAAGGTACTTGGACCAAAAACCGGCAGCATAATATAAGGACCAGACGGTACATGATAATAACCAAGGGTTGTACCTAAGCTTTCATCTTCATAATCTAAATGTAGACGCTGTGCTGGGTCAGCTAAACCTAAGGTGGTGAGTGTATTAATAGCAAAGCGCCCTAAAGTTTTTAAAGCACGCATAGGTTTCCATTGAATGACTTGGTTTGTTGCATTCCATGGTTCGCCTAAGTTATTACGAAATTGGCGATATGAGCCGCGTACTTCACCAGGTACTTTGGCTTTATATTGCACAGCAACAGGACGAAGTATATAGGTATCTAACGTATCATTAAATGCAAAGACTTTACGGTTGACCGATTGAAACGGATCTTTTACTTGTTCAGGCTGTGCAGCATTTGCATCGACTTTTAATTCAGTCTTTAATGTTTTTAATTGATGTTTTAAATAACGTCGAACAGTGACTGTTGTTGTAGTCGATGGTGTTCTTTCAGTGGATACTTCAGTTGTATAGTCACTAGAATTTGGCGCGGCTTGATCAAAAGTTTCTGCATTTACAGTTGTTGATATACAAATAGCCGCAGCTAAGGTCAGCGACGATGTCCACAATATTTTATAAGATTTATCACACATGTGAATTCCAAAGAGCGCAAAAGAATTAATTTATTATCTTAGTGTATAGCATGAACAATAAAATGGGGCAAAAAGATTGTTTGCTGAACAATCTTCTTATGATAATGCTAAAAAAGGTGAATAACTGATCAAGCGGAAGGAATAGTTAAAAAAAGGGGTTGCGTTGGATTTGGAATGGTCTATAATGCGAATCCATCGGCGGTGCTGTTAAATAAAACTTGTTGATAAACAATAGCTTGGGTTGTTGAGTTGGTTTTAGAGACGAACTTTATAGTTTAAGAATAAGTTTAGAGATGAGAAAAAATAAATAGCACGACTGCTTGACTTCTGTGAGGAAGAGAGTAATATAGCCGACCTAGCTTACTGATGACGAGTCACTAAGTAAATCATTAAAAGCAATGAAGAACAACTTGTGTGGATTTTTGTTGA
>NZ_FZLN01000002.1 GCF_900197575.1 Acinetobacter apis
TAAATTTCTATTTCTAGTCACCAATGATTCTTATATTCATTGGTAACAATCAACAAAAATCCACACAAGTTGTTCTTCATTGCTTTTAATGATTTACTTAGTGACTCGTCATCAGTAAGCTAGGTCGGCTATATTACTCTCTTCTTCGAAGAAGTCAAGCAGTTGTGCTAATTATTTTTCCTCATCTCTAAACTTACTCTTAAACTATAAAGTTCGTCTCTAAAACCAACTCAATAACCCAAGCTATTGTTTATCAACAAGTTTTATCTAACAGCACCGCCGATGGATTCGCATTATAAACCATTCCCAACCCAACGCAACCCCTTTTTTTAATTATTCATCTCGCTTGGTCAGTTACTGTGCGTTTTAAGCCAATTTATGTGTTTTTTGATTAATTTATCTGCGTTAAAAGCAAATTTATTGCTTAAAATAAAAAAAAGCCAAAGTTTCCTTTGGCTTTTTTTATTTGAAAAGCTGCTTTTAATCTGCTGCAACTGCTGGCTTTTTAGCAAAGAACGTTGTTACGAACCCTGATGCAACATAAATTAAGCACACCACCAAAATTCCAACAGGAATATTATATGTAATCGCTGCAAGCACCAAAACAACAGGTAACATGACTATAAAAGGAACTCGTTTACGGTCAACCTGTTTAAACGAATAATATTTCATGTTTGAGATCATCAAAATACCTGTTACCACCATGTAAATAGCATATGCAATTTGGGCAGTTTGGTCTTTGGTATTAAAGAAATGTGGGTAATCTTTACTGACCCATATTAAACAGACCACTAAGATTGCACCAAGTGGGCTAGCAATCCCAATAAAATAGCGTTTGTCAACTGAACCAATTTGCACATTAAATCGTGCCAAGCGGAATGCTGCACAGGCGGTATAAACAAAACAACAAGCTAAACCAATACGCCCTAAGCCATGTAAGCTAAAGCTATACATTAATATGGCTGGTGCTAAACCAAATGCAATCAGATCCGAGAGTGAGTCAAGCTGCTCTCCAAATGGACTTTGCGCACCAATTGCCCTTGCAACACGCCCATCTAATCCGTCTAAACAGGCAGACAAAAAGATGGCATAAATTGCATGCAAATAATGTCCATCCATACTGGCAATAATGGAATAAAAGCCTGACAGTAATGCTGCTGTAGTGATTAAGTTCGGCCACAAGTAAATGCCACGGCGTTGTACACGCTGACCTTCTTGTGTGTCTTCCTCTTCAATGACCTCAAAAGTTAACCCATCATGCATGTCATCTGAATAGTCATGATCTTGCTTTGATGTCTTACTCATACATATCCCCATGTATTGATGAATTATTCGCCAACCAGCCATTTAACTGTGGTTGAGCCACCTAAGTCATGCATTTTCAACTCAGGCGCAAGCCATTTCAGTGACTCGGCAGCTTGTTCTGCAAATTTCCATGGTGGATTAATCACAAGTAATCCACACCCATTTAATCCAACAGGTGTGTCATCTGGCCATACACAAATTTCACAAACCAACTGACGGCGGATGCCTGTTTTACTCATTTTCTTTAAGAATCGGTCAATCATGGCACGGTCTTTAATTGGATACCATACTGCAAAAACGCCTGTAGGCCATTTTTTATGGGCACTTTGCAAAAGTTCAACCAATTGCGGAAAATCTTTACGCTCAATTTCATAAGGTGGATCAATCATCACCAAACCGCGTTTTTCTTTGGGTGGAATAACGCCAAGTAAGCCTTCATAGGCATCACGTTGATGTAATCCTGCTCTTTTATCATAGATATGATGATCAAGCTGTTGAAAAACTTCAGGCTGTACTTCAAAGATCGTGGCTGTATCAACCTCACGCATTTCTTGAAGAGCAAACCAAGGAGAACCTGGATAAGCCCCTTTTCCTTCTTGCTCTCTGAGCTTTTCAACCAATTCTAAATAATGACGTACACCTTCAGGTGCCGTCTTTTTTTGCTGTGCAGATAATTGTGCAAGGCGATGAATTCCAGACAGAAACTCACCTGACTTTTGTGCTGGTGCTTCTGATAAATTGTATTTTCCTGCCCCGCCATGGGTATCGATATAGCGATATGGCTTGTCTTTTAAATTCAAACGGCTAAGCAGTTGAAGCAATAATGTATGCTTCATCACATCAGCAAAGTTTCCAGCATGGAAGTGGTGACGGTAGTTCATAAGTCTATAAATTCCTCATTTCAATCGCCATATTAACATGAAAAAAAAGATCTATGCTGAATCTCAAATTGTTCTAAAATGAGTTCCTTTTGTTTATTGCTGTTTTTTTTATATCTCATGACAGATCACTTAACAACCCATTTAGATACAAATTACATGATAAATCAACTAGATGATTTAGGTTTTGTGATTCTAGATCATGTCTATCATCTTGATTACTTGAAGAATTTATATATTGAATGTGTGCATGGATTAGATCAATTTCGTAAGGCTGCAATTCAAGATGGTATTGCACGCGATATTCGAAGTGACCATATTTTGTGGTTAACTGATACACAAGTTCAAGCACAACAGCATATAGCCATGTTGGCTGAGTTGTCTCAACTATTAAATCAAGCCTTCTTTTTTGGCTTAAACGATATTGAAGCACATTTTGCCTGTTATAACGCAGGCGAAGCCTATGCACTGCATCGTGACAACCCTCAGCAAAAAAACCATCGCGTCATCTCAAGTGTCTTTTATCTTCATCAAACATGGCAACCACATGATGGTGGTGAATTACGGCTACAAGATCGCTCCAATCAATGGCATATGATTCAGCCCCTACCCAATCGCTTGGTAATTTTTGATAGCCATTTATTACATGAAGTGTTGCAGTCACATCAACAACGCTTGTCAATTACTGCATGGCTTAGAAATGATAAAAGCGTATGGTCTTAATGCGTCTTGTTACATTGTTATGCTTTAAATTATTTAAAACCCCCTCATATTAAATAGATTGAGCTGAGAAGGATGCAAAATGAGTCGTGATATTATCGAAAGAATTGGTGCAACAGATCAGTTATATTTAGAAGAAAATTCAGCTGAACTTGCACTAGAGCGTGGCGAATTGCGCTTAGAATTGGTGCTTTTAAGTCAAAATAAACAAGAACAAACTTACTTTTTACATGAAGCTATTGCTATTTTAGAGCAAGCTCGTATTGAGTTTGAAGAGATTGCTGTTCAGCTTTATATTCAAATTTCATTAGAATTAGTGCGTGCTTATATGTTGTATTATGAAATTTCAAAAGAGATTCGATTTGCAACAATTACACAGCAGATCTTAAAACCCATTTCGCATTTACAAGATGCTCATGTTTATTTCATGTTGGCTTATGCACATGCTGTTAAAGACGAAGTTGCTATGACACGCCATTGGCTCAACAAGTACTCAACAACTGATGCTTTTGACCTCCAAGGTGTTAAGCAGCATCCTGCTTTTCAAAAAATGAAAGATTTAACGTGGTTTCAAACATTATTACAGCAAAAAATGCATTAAAAAAAACACCTCAATTTGAGGTGTTTTTTTATGCCAACTTAGCTTAGTTTAATAAATGTGCAATCGCTGCGCGCTCTTCTTCAAGCTCTTGTAAGGTAATATTCATACGCTCACGGCTAAATTCATCAATTTCCAAACCTTCAATGCGTGTATATTCACCATCTTGGCAGGTCACTGGCACACCATAAATCACGCCTTCTGGAATACCATATGAACCATCTGATGGAATACCCATGGTTACCCACTGACCATTTGTCCCTAAAGCCCAATCATGGATGTGGTCAATAGCCGCATTGGCTGCTGAAGCTGCTGAAGATAAACCACGTGCATTAATTATTGCTGCACCGCGCTTACCTACAGTTGGCAAGAAATCATCTTTATTCCATGCAGCATCATTAATTTTATCTTTTAAGCTTTCACCATGTACGATAGCAAAACGATAATCTGCATACATGGTTGGTGAGTGATTTCCCCATACCACAAGCTTTTCAATATCTGCCACTTGAACATTTGCTTTTTGAGCAAGTTGGGTCAATGCACGGTTATGGTCTAAACGAAGCATTGCTGTAAAGTTTTTTGCAGGTAAATCAGGTGCAGATTTCATAGCAATATATGCATTGGTATTTGCAGGATTTCCAACAACCAGTACTTTTACATCACGACTTGCATGATCATTGAGCGCTTTACCTTGTACAGTAAAGATTTTGGCATTTTCTTGTAAGAGATCAGCACGCTCCATACCTGGTCCACGCGGACGTGCACCCACGAGCAATGCATAGTCTGCATCTTTAAAAGCAACATTTGGATCATCTGTACAAATAATATCGGCTAATAATGGAAAGGCACAGTCATCTAATTCCATTTTTACACCTTGCAGTGCTTGCTGTGCTTTTTCAACTGGGATTTCGAGTAATTGTAAAATCACTGGCTGATCTTTCCCTAGCATTTCGCCACTTGCAATACGGAATAATAAACTATATCCAATTTGACCTGCAGCGCCAGTAACGGCAACACGAACGGGTTGCTTCATGTAACTATCTCCAATTGACTTCATTAATCTCATTAAATCAGAACCATATTGTGATTTTCTTGCAAATCACAAACGCAAACAATTGTACTCCAAACTGACTGATGATGTCGTTTTAATCACAATTTTTCACGGATCATTCGCTCATTATTTTAATATGTGCCTTGCACGTTAAAATTATTTGGACAGCTTGAGGCTAAAACACTCTCTGGGCAGTTTTTAAACTGTCCATTGGTTTTATAACACACACTAATATGCGTTAAAAACGTAGATCTGCCCTCTTTTTGACATGTCATATGAATACCTCGTTCAGGTAGTCCATGATTTAGACTTAAAAATTGATTTTCTAAACTTTGCTTTGAAATGCTATGTGATGTGCTATCTGTTAATACAGCAGGTATTTTTAAATTTTGTGCATAGTTAATAATGGTTCTAAAATACTGCGATGCATTCATTTGCATACACCCACCAACGGTTCGCCATAGTTGTGTCCGATATGGCTCATCAGGAATCACATTTGCAACAACTTTGGCTTGTAACGGCGGTAACGTTGGTGATGTTGTGGTCGCACACTCACTGTCCATATTTTCAGGGACTAAACTTCCAATGGTTAATGAATAACCCTCTAAACATTTTCTTTGTTTTTGCTGAGTTGCATCTAATGCACATACTGCAGGTGTCATTTGAATATGCAGAATATATCCTAGTGGTGGTGTTTTTGCTGCCTGTGTATTTACACTTAAACAGCATACCAATGTACCACCGAACAGGATCACCACTTGAAATACCCATGACTGAGAATATTGTTTCTTAATCATTCAGCTCACCTGCCACTCTTTTTCACCTGATAAAGCCACGCTCTGTCCATTTGCTTTACTGCTGTTGTTCAGTGCGTAATGGAATCATTTTCATCCATTTGCTTAAATATTGTTTGCCCTGTCCAAGGACAGCACCATAATGAATTGTATTGGTCATGACATTCTTTACATAATTTCGTGTTTCATCAATCGGAATGCTCTCAACATATTGATCAGCAACAAGGTTTTGATCACTAGGTTGCCATCTGAGCGCACGATTTGGGCCTGCGTTATATCCTGCGGTTGCAAGCACAGCATTATTACTCAGTTGTGACTGAATCATTGACAAATAGTATGTGCCATAGCGCACATTGGTATTCATATCACTGAGTGCAGCAGGGTTATATGTTTCACCCATTTGCCGTGCCACAAGTTTTGCCGTGTTTGGCATAATTTGCATTAAGCCGCCTGCCCCCACATTCGACCGTGCTGTTGTCACAAAGCGACTTTCTTGGCGCATTAGCCCATATGCCCAAGCAGGATCTAATCCAACATTTCCACTGTGTAATACCACCGCAGTTTGGTGAGGTGTTAAATAGCGAAGCGCATAATTGTGTTTATTGACTGTACGTTCTGCAGCATATATTGCGCGATCATACCAACCCATTGCAGCAGCTTTTTGTGCCGCAGCAAGTAATAAACCATCATTTTGCTTTAGATAAGCTTGTCTAACAGCCCAATTCCACTCACGGTTGCTATAAAGCGCAGGTGCCGAAATCGCTTTCAATGCAAATGCGCGGTTAAAATTGATGTCTGCATTCAGCATACTGACATCACTTGGTGTGGGTTGTGCTTGATCAAATCGGCTATAGGTTTCACCTACATGCTCTTGTGCCAATAAGTTGTGATAGTCATCACCACTTTGGGCAAGCGTCTGATAAATGCCTTTGGCTTGCTGCTTTGATGCATCATCTTGACGTTGTTCATAAGCACGTGCTAACCAATATTGCCAACGATCTTCACGTTGCTGATCCACCCCCATCACTGAAATTGCTCGAATTAAACTTTCCCAAGCCCCAAAACGAATGGCCTGTCTTGCATAAATTTCAGCTTCTTCTTGACTAAATGGTATACCATAACTTGAATCAAAATAGTTCAATATAATGCGATTAAAGTTGTTTTTTAATACAGTTGTGCCACCAATATAAGCTACGGTTCGGTATAAATATTTTTGTACATCTGCTGGCACCCCTTCTGCTGCTCGGTTCACAGCACCTAAACCTGCAGTTAAATCACTGTCAGATAGCCGACCTAAAGCAAAAATTAAATAGGCATAATCTGCAGCATTATTTTTTGGCGCAGACCATAGATAACCAAGTGGATTAGCTTGAATTTGAGTTAACTGAGCAATGGTAATATTGACACCCAAATTTTGTGCAACCGAAGTTGCTAATCCAATTTGTCCCGCACGAAGCTGTGTCCATAAACGCTGTTGTTTATCTTCTGTGGTCATTAAAGGACTATTAAGCATCATACGTGTTAAGCCCAAGCATAAATCAGGCATGCTATTGGTGCTTAACCACAAGTCTCGATATTCTGCAAAAACAAGCGGGTCACCTGTTTGCGCACGGGTTTGTGCAACAGCACAGCTTTCTGAACGATCAGGATTGGTAACATAAGGCAGTACAGGCACTGCATCTGCAAACATCATGACCTTGGCTTTTTCTTCCACATAATCTGCTGCTAGTTTTTCTGCCATAGCCGACTGCGGATATTTTTGAGCAAATTGAATAATGCTATTTGGTGACTGCATCACCAAATCAGCATTTAATTTAAAATATTCAGGATAATAGCCCAAGACATCATTTTGCATTGCCAATGCATACTGATCGAGTAATGCCGTGTTTCCACTATTTGAGGCAGTTAAAGCATCTTTGAACTGATCATTTGAAGCAAAAGATACAGTAGCCAATGAACAACCTAACGATAAACCAAAGATCATGGCATTCAGAGGGCATTTATGCTTTTTCTGACGATGTTTTACCTGTAAATTGCTCATAAAAACAAAAATATCCGATCATCAATTTGACCTCATCAGTGTAATCTTTGTGCCCACTTTATTATTGTTATGTTGTGTAATTATTTACAAATTTACAGGCTTATTTACCTGCAATGAACGCGTTACACTACTCGTTTATACAGAAAAATGCTAGTATGCGTGCTCTTTTTTTGCTGTTGTGTGAAGCCATGAGCTTCCCTGCTTAACCTTTGTATTTAGGAGCCTACATGACGGTTCAAACTTTTATTCCTTCGCGTGCCGAAGCTGCCTCAGACAACACTGTTCACCAGCCTTTGCATCCTCATGACGTTTCAATGGTTAAAAAACTTTACATTGAAACACAAGGATGCCAAATGAATGAATATGACAGTCATCGTATGGCCGACCTTTTGGGCGACTCGCATGGATATGTATTAACCAGCAACCCAGAAGATGCTGATATTTTACTGATGAACACCTGTTCAATCCGTGAAAAAGCACAAGAAAAAGTATTTAGCCAATTGGGACGTTGGAGAAAGCTTAAAAATAAAAATCCAGATCTTGTGATTGGTGTTGGTGGTTGTGTTGCGTCGCAAGAAGGTGACAATATCCAAAAACGTGCACCTTATGTTGACATGGTATTTGGCCCGCAAACATTACATCGCTTGCCACAAATGCTTGATCAGCATGAAGAGCAATTGGCTGCGCCCAAAAAACAAAAAATTAAATTGGTTGATATTTCATTTCCAGATATTGAGAAATTTGATTTTTTACCTGAACCCCGTGTAGAAGGTCATAAAGCATTTGTTTCAATTATGGAAGGCTGCTCAAAATATTGTTCTTTTTGTGTGGTGCCTTACACCCGAGGTGAAGAAGTCTCTCGCCCATTAGATGATGTGTTATCTGAAATTGCAACACTTGCAGAAAAAGGCGTACGCGAAGTATCGCTATTGGGTCAAAACGTCAATGGCTATCGTGGTGAAACCTTTGATGGTGGAATTTGTACCTTCCCTGAGCTGTTACGCTTGGTTGCAGAGATTCCTGGCATTGGTCGTTTACGTTATACCACATCGCATCCGCTTGAATTTTCAGATGAGCTGATTGATTGTTATCGTGACCTGCCACAAATGGTTTCGCACTTACACTTGCCAGTACAAAGCGGCTCAAATGACGTGTTACAAGGCATGAAGCGTAACCATACCATTGATGTTTACATTGATAAAATTGCAAAACTACGTCAAGTTCGCCCTGATATGCATTTATCAAGTGATTTTATTATTGGCTTCCCAGGCGAAACAGATGTTCATTTTCAAGAGACATTAGATTTCATTCATGCTCTCGACTTTGACCACTCATACAGCTTTATTTACTCAAAACGTCCAGGTACACCTGCCGCTGAGCTTGAAGATACTTTGCCTGAACTGATTAAAAAAGCTCGTTTGGCTCAAGTTCAAAAAGTCATTAAACAATCGAGTATTGAAAAAACTGATGCCATGCTTGGTACCAAACAACGCGTTTTGGTTGAAGGCATATCTAAAAATGATCCAACGATGCTCACAGGTACGGCGGACAATACCCGTTATGTGACATTTGAAGGCGATGTATCATTAATTGGGCAGTTTGTAGAGGTCGAAGTGATTGAAATTCAAACCTTGAATTTAGTTACTGCGAAACTCTTGAATGTTGAGGCTAACGTGGCGTAATGTAGGGGTATCACTTCATCACCTAATAAAGGGATACTTTTGACTACATCGATTAGACGTACAGTCGCTTTTCCTGGCATTTCAATTGAACATTTAAAAATTATGCTTGGCGCGTATAACAGCCATTTAAAACAAATAGAACAACGCTTAGATGTAAATATTATTCATAGAGGCGATTCGTTTTATGTCGATGGTGACTTAGATACTGTTGCACGTGCTGAGTCTTTATTGAATAAATTATATGAAGAGTCTGAATCATCAAAACAAGTGACTGCAGACCAAATTCACTTATTAATTCAGGCAAGTCAAACTGACGTTGATTTAAGCGAGGACCCTAACCAAGAGCATACAGGCCTTGACGATGTATGGTTACAAACACGTAAAGGTCGCATTACGCCACGTGGTTTAAACCAAAAACGTTATGTCCAACGCATTTTACAAAGTGATATTTCTTTTGGTATTGGTCCTGCCGGAACAGGTAAAACATATTTGGCTGTGGCTGCAGCAACAGATATGCTTGAGCGTAATGAAATACAGCGTATTTTATTGGTTCGTCCTGCGGTTGAAGCTGGTGAAAAACTCGGCTTCTTACCTGGCGATTTAACGCAAAAAATTGACCCTTATTTACGTCCACTTTATGACGCTTTATATGAAATGCTTGGCTTTGAAAAAGTTGCAAAACTGATTGAACGTCAAGTGATTGAGGTTGCACCACTTGCTTATATGCGTGGTCGCACACTGAACCACTCATTTGTCATTTTAGATGAGGCGCAAAATACTACGCCTGAGCAAATGAAAATGTTCCTCACACGCTTAGGTTTTGGTTCACGTGCGGTCATTACAGGTGACATTACTCAGGTCGATTTACCACGCGGCCAACAATCTGGTTTAGCACATGCTTTACGTGTACTTGAACCTGTAAAAGAAATTCACATCACTCGTTTCCATTCTCGTGATGTTGTGCGTCATCAATTGGTTCAAAAAATTGTTGAAGCCTATGAGGGTTGGGACAGTGAACAACAGCGAATTGGTTCCGAAGAACGTGCTGCACGCAAAGCACGTCAAGAAGCATTGATTCGAGAAAATGATGTTGCTGCAGACCATCAACATCAAACCACTTAGGATTGAAATTGAAACTTGAATTAACCTTACAACAAAATGTTTTAGCACCAACTTTGGTGCTAAAACGTGCCTATATTAAAAAAGTCATTGAAACCACACTGCGCTATCTTGAACTTAAAAAAGATTATGAAGTAGGTATTGCTTGTGTGGATGAAGAAGAAAGTCATTCATATAATTTACAATATCGCCAAAAAGACAAACCCACCAACGTGTTGTCTTTTCCAAGCGATTTACCTGATGAATTGCTTGATGTATTAGAGCAAGTTCCTCTTGGTGACTTAGTCATTTGTATTCCTGTAGTCTTAGAAGAAGCAAATACACAACGCAAAACGCCCCTTGCCCACTTTACTCATATGCTGGTGCACGGCGTTTTACACTTGATTGGTTATGACCATGAACTCAGTGAAGAAGATGCTGAAGAAATGGAATACATCGAAATTCAAATTTTACAAAAACTTGATCTTCCGAACCCTTACGATGCCTCTTTTTCAATAGATATGGAATAATTTACTGATTTGCTGCTTTTTAAGCCACAAGTTGAAGTATAATCGCATGGGGTTATGCTTCAATCCTTATAAATTTAATATTAATTGCTTAAAGCAACTGCATATTCAGCCAATTCAAATAGTCAAAATATATAGATTAAGCTGTCTTTTTTTGTTCTAATTCAAATAAATTGTGCGTCATATGACAGTTATTGCGGAATACTTATGTCAACGTTTATTACAAATATTTCTAACTATATACAAGATGTATATCGCAAAGCAGGAGGTTTCATTGAGGACGAACGAGAGTTTGCAGTCTCTCAAGTATTCTTAAATGCAACATTTAAACGCTTTGTTACAGACAATGTCGGCTTACTCAAAGACCTACATGCAGATTTACATGATGATTGGTTACGTTTGTATGCCACAATTGATGTACAAGGCTTACACACCACACTTTCTGTAGACTTAAAAGTCTTAAAAATGGAAATGAACAAAACAACGCAGCTCATTGTGTTTGAACAAATTAGTCAAACCCAAGTCATAGATGCAACATATAAAAATATTCTACAAAAGTGGGCTGTTCAGTCTGCACTCTTTTTCTACCAAAAAGTACTCAAAAAAGATCCGCTTGGCATGATTTTACAGCGCTTTGATGTACTCAAAGTAAAAGATGAATTACTACATTTAGATTTAAATAAATGGCTTGGAAAAAACCAATCAGTTTTAGAGACCTTAAACAAAGTCCGTGTCAAACATGCTGTACTGCGTGAAGCAGAACTTGTCGTCATGGGTAATTTAAATTTAGCTGCACTCATGAATAAAGCGCCTGTAGATGCGAAAGCAGATCCCCAAGATCCGGTTTAAGCTACACTTTCTGCACACTTAGACGCTGAAATTTAAACTTAATTATGAAATGATAATAAAACGGTTATTCCTTTTTATTGGAGTTTTTTGGTTATGGCAGTTAAAACCTATTTTCATACTGGCTTTCTTGCAACGATGCTCATGGCGTCTGCATCCGCATTTGCAATTACTCCATTCCAAGCCACGTATCAATTTTCTTATAATGGGAAAAATATCAGCACTGCCACTCGCGAACTCAAGCAACAAGGTGACCAACGCTGGATTTATACCTTTAATGCCAAAGCAGGATTTATTGCATCTGCTAGCGAAACAAGTGAATTCCATGTCAATAAAGACCAAGTTATTTCTGATCGCTTTAACCGTGCAACAAACTATATTGGTATTTCAGACAGTTTAAAAATCAACTATGACCATAACAGCAACATGGTTTCCACCAATAAAAGTGGTAAAGCACGTTCTTTCAAATTAGAAAATAACCCATTAGACGAGCTGAATGCAGAAATTCAGATTCGTGAAGATCTGAAAAAGAATCAATTAAAATCTGTCTATTACATTACCGATGCCAAAGGCATTGACGCGCGTAAATTTGTCAAATTGGGCGAAGAAACCGTCAAAACCCCTTATGGCAACATCAAAAGCTTAAAATTCAAACTAGAGCATGGCAAACCTGAGCGTAATACACTGTTTTGGCTTGCACCTCAGCTTGACTACTTACCTGTAAAAGTGGCGCATAATGATGGTGGTAGCTCTTATGCCATCTCATTGATTCAATACAAGTGATAACAAATTCATCACTTTTCAAGATTAGGACTTGCATTTTTTATTATGCTTTTTAAAATATCTTCTCGCTTAAAAAGCATTCAATATGTCGAGGTTTCACACCGTGCAAGCACTAGAACAGAAAATCCTCACCGAAGGTATCGTTCTATCCAACCATGTCTTGAAAGTTGATGCGTTTTTAAACCATCAAATTGATCCTGTGTTAATGCAGCAAATTGGTCAAGAATTTGCTGCGCGTTTTAAAGATCAAGGCATCACAAAGATCATTACCATTGAAGCATCAGGCATTGCCCCTGCAGTAATGGCAGGCCTTGAATTGGGTGTCCCTGTTATTTTTGCACGCAAGTATCAATCATTAACCCTTAAAGATGATTTATACCGCTCAAAAGTATTTTCATTCACCAAGCAAACTGAAAGTACTATTGCGATTTCAAATAAGCATATTCATAGTACAGACAAAGTACTTGTGATTGATGATTTTCTTGCCAATGGTCAAGCAGCACTTGGTTTAATTGATCTGATTCATCAAGCCAATGCTGAAATTGTTGGCGTGGGTATTGTGATTGAAAAATCGTTTCAAACAGGTCGAGCACTATTACTTGAAAAAGGATACCGTGTTGAATCTTTGGCACGCGTTGAATCACTCGAGAATAATCAGGTCACTTTTGTTAGATAACACTAAAAAAGACCGCCAAGCGGTCTTTTTTATTTTAACTGACTTGTCCAATCATCAAACATATCATCGACACAATCAAAGCTTGCATGTCCATTTTGCATACTGAGCATTCTTTGTTTTAGATTTTTACAACTTTTATGAAAATCGATACACTGTTTGCATACACAATTATTCATATTAGAAAAATTAGGCGAAGATAGATGCTTCAATACTTAAAAAAACTGCCCTTTTATGAGAAAACATGGTTTCAATTTATTTTATTTGTGATTTCTCGTTTTGAATCAGACCGCTGCCGTGATAAAGCAGCATCTTTAACTTATACCACGCTATTTGCAGTGGTCCCCATGTTAACGGTTTTTTTGGTGATTATCTCATCGATCAAAGCCTTAGAACCTGCACGGCAACAACTCCAGCAATTAATTTATAGTAATTTTTTACCAAAAAGCTCGATTGCATTTGACAAGGCCCTGAGCTCATTTACCGATAAATCTAGCAACTTAACAGTGATTGGTATTTTGTTCTTATTTATTACATCCGTAATGATGCTAAACAGCATTGAAGATGTATTTAATCGAATTTGGCGAATTAAAGAAAAGCGAAGCGGCATTGTTGGCTTCATGCGCTATTGGACCATTATTTCTTTAGGTCCTATTTTATTGGGTACAGCGTTTGTTATTTCATCAGCTGTCACATCATTAAATGTATTAAATAACAACTTTAGTGGCTATCAAATTGACAGCACATTTTTTCTTGCATTAATTTCCTACTCACTCATTGTACTTGGCTTTTTCTTTATTTATTGGACCATTCCAAACCGCTCTATTCCATTAAAATCCGCGTTAACAGCTGCAATTTTTAGCGGTACAGTGTTTCAGCTTCTAAAAACCTTTTTTGGTTATATCATGTCTAACTTCACAAGTTATGAGCTGATTTATGGTGCCTTTGCTGCCATACCTATTTTTCTCCTGTGGATTTATTTATCTTGGAACATTATTTTATTGGGTGTTGAAATCAGCTTTGCACTGACTTCATTTAATACAGGTAAAATCGAAACGCGCCACCCACTTGTAATGATGCTTGATATCTTAGAGCTGTTTTATAAAAAACAAATCGTTGGGGAAACTGTTAGTGAAAAGGACGGTTTAACCGTTTTAGGACGTGGTGAAGTCGGTCGATGGCCAGCCTATATACAAATTTTAGAGCAGCAACAATTTATTAAATCCACCAATAATGATGAATATGTGCTTATTCGTAATTTATCACACATCGATTTTTGGAGTTTTTATAAAGAGCTGCCCTTCACTCTGCCAACCAATGAAGAAATTGGTCATATCCACCCAGATGATGAATGGATGAAACGTTTAGGTCCAAAGTTAATTCAATCTAATCATTATCTTGCTGAAGAATTAGCTATTCCAATGTCTTCTCTTTTTGAAGACAAAAAAGAAGATTAAGGTTACTTGAAACAAAAAAAGCCACATTATTGTGGCTTTTTTTGTTTCATAATCGCTATGCTACATGTGTTTGCCAAGTAAATGTTTGTTCTTGTCCAAATAATATCATGTCTAATTGATCACCATGTTGCAGTGCACCAACGCCTGCAGGTGTACCTGTCATAATTACATCACCTTCATTTAATGTAAATGCTTGGCTAATATCACAAATTAACTCTGCAATTGAGAATAATAGCAGTGCTGTATCACCTTGCTGACGGGTTTCTCCATTAACCTTGAATTGAAAATGAATCTGATCCCAATGTGGTAATAATTGCGGTGCAACCCATTCGCCCAAAATACATGAGCCATCATATGCCTTAGCACGCTCCCATGGCTGACCTTGCGTTTTCATGGCTGTTTGTACATCTCTTAATGTCAAATCTAAGCCTAAAGTCACTCCACCAATCGCTGCCAATGCCAAAGTAGGATCTGTGACTTGGCTTAACGGCGTTTTAATTTGAATAACAAGTTCACATTCATAATGACAACTGCCCAAAGCGGTGTTCCAACGCACACCCTGTGCAAGGCTAGCTAAACTGCTTGGCGGCTTGATAAACAATACAGGTTGTGTAGGTACTGCATTGCCAAGCTCTTTAGCATGCGCGGCATAACTGCGTCCAACACAAACAATTTTTGAGGGTTGAGCGGTCATTTTCTTTCCTTGAATTATTTTTTGAATGTATTTACAAATGCTGCGACTTGATGTGGTTCTGTCATAACACGTTTAGGTACAATGATGACAACGCGTGTTTTTAGTTCAATCACATAAGTCAGCTTCCCTTCTGCGAAATGCTTCACTTCAGAATAAGTATATGTTTTTTGACGACCGTTAGATATGACTTCAAAATAATGCTGAAACAATAAAATAGTCTGTTGATTTTTTCCCAATTGATACTTCACAAATTGACGTTTAAAAATCATGGGTAAAACCACATAACGAACAGCCAATTGCAATGTTAGAAATACCGCGCCTAAACCCACATAATAACGTCCAATTCCTGCAAAGCCTAAATAAAAACCCCACACAATTAAACCGACACTAATTAATGGAGTAATCCATTGTGTAAGCTGCTTTTTCCCTAAAGTCATTAATTTAAAGCCATCTTGCGACTCATCTAAATTTAACAAGTAATCCAAAGACAGTGCAGGTTTTTGTTCAGACATAGTTTCGTTTTCAATCGAGAGTTTAATATGGATAAGAGCATAATGTGGAATACTTAAAATGAACATGATTAATCTTATTTTTATAAGACAATCTCAACATTCATATACAGCATGATCACATGATGTTTTTACAGACACAAAAAAACCGCACAATATGCGGTTTCTTTGTTTCGAATTTGGTGCGCTCAGAGAGATTCGAACTCCCGACCCCTTAGTTCGTAGCCAAGTGCTCTATCCAGCTGAGCTATGAGCGCAGGTATTATTTTATTGACTTCATTGTCATCGTTACATAACATACTTGGTGCGCTCAGAGAGATTCGAACTCCCGACCCCTTAGTTCGTAGCCAAGTGCTCTATCCAGCTGAGCTATGAGCGCGTTAAGTATGTTGGCGGTGAGAGAGGGATTCGAACCCTCGATACAGTTACCCGTATGCGTCCTTAGCAGGGACGTGGTTTCAGCCACTCACCCATCTCACCGTAACGAGACGCAATAATACAAACTTCGTACCCGATACGCAAGCGATGAACGCAATAAATTTAAAAATATTGGTTCAGTTACTTACTTTTTAAACAATTTCACTTAATCTGTTCTTTTTATACACAATAACAGCCAAGTGAAATAGATTAACTGCATAAACTGTATAGAAATTTACAGGTATCCCGTGCAGTCTGAGTCGCTATGACTTATGCTTATCCTATCTCGTAATAAGAAGACAAAGATATGATTAAAAATTGGGTGGACCCTGAAGCTAAAGCTGAATCTGAACGTTATGACAATCCTATTCCAAGTCGTACCCTCATTCTTGAAACGATTAACCAGTCTAAACAACCTTTTTCACATGCTGAATTTGTGGACCATTTTCAAATCCAAGATCAAAAAAGTATTGAAGCACTTAACCATCGTTTAAGTGCCATGGTACGTGATGGTCAATTGGGTAAAGAAGGCATGAAATTTTCTATCTTGCCAGAACAACCTGCTCATGACGCCACGGTTTATATTAATAATAAAGGACTCGGTTCAGCACATATTGATGGTGAAGATGCACTGTTGTTGGCTGAACGCGAATTACGCTTAATCTTTAACGGCGACCGCGTCAAAGTCCGTAAAACGTCAGTAGATCGTAAAGGCAAAGCGTGGGGTTTTATTGAAAGTGTTGAACAACATCGCGTAAAGCAGTTAATTGGTAAAATTTGTGAACATGAAGGCGAATACTTCGTACAGCCTGCAGCGCCTAACCAGCATCAGCCGATTACACTTGAAAAAGAGCTGATTGATCATGCCGGTGCTCAAGTTGGCGACTCTATTCGTATTGCAATTGATGACTATCCAACACGGGAAACCTTCGCAACTGGCCATATTGTGCAGTCGATGGCAGACAAAGCGGATACTGAAATTATTATCCCACAAACGATTTTAGAATTTGGCTTACCGTATGAGTTTCCAGAAGAAGTTATTCAAGATGCTGAGCGTTTTAAAGAACCAACCGCAGCAGATCGTAAAAATCGGGTAGATTTACGCGAACTCCCTTTAGTGACTATTGATGGTGAAGATGCGCGCGACTTTGATGATGCTGTGTTTGCAGAAAAACGCCCAGGTGGTGGTTTCCGTGTTGTGGTGGCAATCGCGGATGTCAGTCATTATGTTCGTCCAGACAAGCCCTTAGATGATGAAGCCAAAGAGCGCGGTACATCAGTTTATTTTCCACATTATGTTTTACCAATGTTGCCTGAAGCTTTATCGAATGGTTTATGCTCGCTCAACCCACACGTTGACCGTTTATGTATGGTCTGTGACTTAACACTATCTCGCTTAGGTCGTGTGACAGGCTATACATTTTATCCTGCTGTGATGCACTCAAAAGCACGTTTAACCTATACCCAAGTGGGTCAGTATTTTGATGGCGACTCACAAGCGATTCCGAATGATCGTGATGTTCAAAAGTCATTAAATACTTTATTTCAGCTCTATGGCATCTTAAAAGATTTACGAGCAAAGCGTCATGCCATGGAATTTGAAACCACAGAAACCTATATGACATTTGATGATTTAGGCGGCATTAAAGAAATCATTCCTAGACAACGTAATAATGCCCATAAATTAATTGAAGAATGTATGTTGCTTGCCAACGTTGCTGCTGCTGAATATGCACTGCAACATGAAGTACCGATGTTGTACCGTGTACATGAAGCACCTGAGCACACAAAAATTCAAAAAGTGCGCGACTTTGTAAAACTGCTTGGACTTCAATTCCCAGAAAATCCAACTCAAGCAGATTATCAAAAAGTCATCGAAGCCACCAAAGACCGTATTGATGCACAAAGTATTCACTCTGTATTGTTACGCTCAATGATGCAAGCCTATTACGGTGCAAAAAATGCAGGTCACTTTGGTTTAGCATATGATGCTTATACCCATTTTACCTCACCAATTCGTCGTTATCCTGATTTACTTTTACACCGTGCAATTAAAGCCCATTTAAATGAACGCCCGGCTCCAATCTCAGGACAAGCATTAGATGATGCAGGTGAACAGTTCTCAAGAACAGAACGCCGTGCAGATGAAGCATCACGTAATGTGACATCATGGCTTAAATGTCACTATATGAAACAGCATTTAGGTGATGAGTTTATCGGTCATATTACCACGGTGACTGAGTTTGGTCTTTTCGTCACACTCAAAGATCTTTATGTCGATGGTATGATTCATATCAGTCAATTGGGAGATGACTTCTTTGTTTATGACATGGCAAGCCAAACCTTAATTGGTCAAAACCATGGTCAAATTTTTGGCTTAGGTGATGAAGTTAAAATTAAAGTGGCAGGTGTGAGCTTAGAAGAGCGAAAAATTGATTTTGAATTGATTAAACAAGTGAGTCATGCTGGTCGTTTGGTTCGTGAGCGTGCACCGCGCCGTAATAGCAAACCTCAAGCACAGCGAGAGGACGTCTTTACACCCACACGAAAAACCACCTCGTCTGAGCATAAAGAGTCCACCGTGATTGATCATACCGCAGCCAAAAAACCACGATCAGCCAAAAAACCGCAAGGCCAAAATAAAAAGTCACATGCAGGAGAAAAGGCAGATAAAGATAAAAAGGCTACGAAAATCTCAAGCAAAGAAAAAAAGAAAAAAATTAAGAAAAAGAAAAAATCAAATGCAAAAACTAAACAGGATTAACTGTTTTAAATGCATGAGACTATTCTAAAGTAATTGAGTGACCCTGATTATAGTGTGTTTAGCTTCTGCTGCCACACTATGATCATAGCCTTCTACTAAAAACCTGCTCGTTAGACCTTCAATCAAGTTATAAGCTAACTCAGCTACATTGACAGAATAACCTTGTTGTTTACAAACTTCATGAATAAAGTTTCGCATCCAAATTTTATGGATCTTTGCTTGTATTGAAATATCCTCTTCAGACTCTGAAGACTCGCCAACAGCACGAACAAATAAACAACCTTTAAAATCCTTCGACTGGAACCATTCAAAATGCCAATCGAATATTGCAATTAGTGCATCCTCCCAATCATGTTTACGAACATATGCTTGCAACTCTTCACGAAAGCGACGATCCCTTAAAATTAAAACTTGCCGAATCAACTCATTTTTATTTTTAAAATGAGTATACAATGTTGTTTTAGAGCACCCCGATTGATCACGGATCAAGTCCACGCCAACACGTGTGAACCCAAGCTGATTAAATAAAAATTCAGCGGTCTCTAAAATTTTTAATGCAGATTTTGACACATTTTCCCCTAGTTGATGTAGATTTTCGAGTTAAAAATCATACACCTTTAAAAAAGTACAAATTTGTACTATAAAATAAATAGCGCATCTGCATGCCATATTTAAAGGAACATAAATATGCTAAATTTAATAAACGGTCAAGAAAAACTCCCTCCAAAAGTACCGCTAAAAGAAATTATGTTGGCATTTTTTGGCGGGTCAATCTGTATTTTATGCCTGTTGTTGCTCACACAATGGAGCCACCATGTCATGATCATGGCACCATTTGGCGCCACTTGTGTTTTACTCTATGCAGCCCCGATGTCACCACTTGCACAGCCTAGAAACATTATCTTGGGGCATTTTATTTCTGCATTCATTGGACTTCTGTTCTTAAAAACCATTGGGGCATCCCTTATCAGCATGTCACTTGCTGTCGGACTTGCCATTGCTTGTATGCAATATTTTCAATGTGTCCATCCACCTGCTGGGGCAAATCCATTGGTATTGCTTTTAACTGCGCATACCACGAGCTATGATTGGTCGTTTTTATTTACTCCTGTACTCTCCGGCTCAATCCTACTTGTCATCATAACTGCTTTTGTTTACGGTATTTTTTCTAAACGCAAATGGCCTTTGTATTGGTTTGCTTTACTCAAAACTTCAGCAAATGACCAGACAACATCAAAAGAACAGAAATAAATTACTATTTTGCCTTGATTTCACGGTGTGGAAGACTTACATCTATCTATAGCACTTCATTATTTTATCAACATAGGTAGACATTCAATGACACAACAAGCAGCTACACTGCCTATTATCGATTTTTCTCAAGTTCAAGTTTCTGAACTTAAAACACAAATTGAACATATTATTCAAAATGGACAATCATTTTTAGATCAGCTCCATGCTGTACCTGAACACTCAACACAACAACTTGATGTCATTACCCAGCTTGATCTTTTCACTAATGACCTAGACAAATCATGGGGAACACTGTCACATTTAAACGCAGTAATGAGCAATGCTGAGACACGTGAAGTTTACCAATCGGTACTACCTAACCTTAGCCAATTCTATACTCAAATTGGGCAACATACCGTATTATTTCAGACCTATCAGCACATTTATGATAGCGAAATTTTAACAACGCTCTCAGATGCACAACAAAGTGCGATTCGACTGTCATTACGTGATTTTAAATTGTCAGGTGTAGCACTAGAGGGTGAAAAAAAGAAACGTTTTGCAGATATTTCTGCACGTCTTTCACAGCTTTCTTCTGATTTTTCGAATCATGTATTAGACGCAACACAAGCCTATGTATTGCCATTAAATGAAGATCAGCTAAAAGGATTACCTCAGAGCGCTGTTGAATTGCTGACCCAGTATGGTGAACAGCATAAGCTTACTCAGCCTGCGGCCACCTTAGAGTTTCCATCTTACCTTGCGATTATGACGTATGCTGAAGATCGTGAATTAAGAGAGGCTTTATACCGTGCTTATAGCACGAAAGCCTCTGATCAAGGCAATGCACCTGAATTCGATAATACCGAAATCATGGAAGAAATTTTGCAATTACGGCAAGAAAAAGCCAAGTTGCTTGGTTTTAAGCATTATGCTGACCTCTCTTTAGCCAGCAAAATGGCACCTGATGTCAATACCGTGCATCAGTTCCTATTTGATTTAGCAGAACACGCACGAGCACCTGCACAACGTGAAATTGCAGAACTTAAAGCGATTGCGAGTCAGGATGGAATCACAGATTTGCAACCATGGGATACGACATATTATTCAGAAAAGCTCAAGCAACAACAATTTAATTTGTCACAAGAAGCTCTTAAGCCTTATTTTCCTGCGCCTAAAGTGGTTGATGGGTTATTCAGTATCGTAAAGCAAATTTATAATGTGAATATTGTTGAACGTGAAGCGCCTGTTTGGCATAAAGATGTCAAATACTATGAGATTGAAGATCATGGACAAGTGATTGCTGCATTTTACTTTGATTTATATGCTAGAAGTGGAAAACGCGGTGGCGCATGGATGAATGGTGCTTTGTCACGTATGCAAACTCAAGCAGGGTTGCAAAAACCGATGTGTTATATGGTATGTAATTTTACACCGCCAGTGGCCAACCAACCTGCGCTTTTAACACATGATGAAGTACTGACATTATTTCACGAGTTTGGACATGGCTTGCATCATATGCTCACTGAAGTTGACAATATTTCGGTTGCAGGTGTCAATGGTGTGGCATGGGATGCTGTAGAATTACCAAGCCAATTTATGGAGTTTTGGAGTTGGGATAAAACTGCACTTGACCAACTTACAGCACATGTCACAACACAAGATACCTTGCCTCAAGAATTGCTTGATGCGCTTTTAAATGCACGATTCTTTCAGTCTGGTATGCAAACGCTTCGTCAACTTGAATTCGCCTTATTCGATCTTACCATTCATATGCAAGACAAAGCATTAGATCGTGATGAAATTCAAACGCAATTAAATGAAATTCGCGCTCAGATTTCTGTGCTACCGACTGTACCGTATAACCGCTTCCAGCATGGCTTTAGCCATATATTTGCAGGCGGATATGCTGCAGGCTATTACTCATATAAATGGGCTGAAGTATTAGC
Organism: Acinetobacter apis; assembly: GCF_900197575.1. Lineage (GTDB taxonomy): Bacteria > Pseudomonadota > Gammaproteobacteria > Pseudomonadales > Moraxellaceae > Acinetobacter > Acinetobacter apis. The sequence continues at coordinate 22,020 of NZ_FZLN01000002.1, forward strand.
AAGTGATGCTTTTGAACGATTTGAGCAAGAAGGTGTATTTAATCAAAAGACGGGTCAATCTTTTAGGTCATGTATTTTAGCTGTAGGCGGTAAAGATGAAGCCTTAGATGCATTTATTAATTTCCGAGGAAGAGCACCAAAAATTGATGCCCTACTTAAACACCAAGGCTGGACCACCACGAGTTCTGTTTAACTTAAAATTTTCAATGAGCATCATGGTATGAAAAAAAGATTTATTGCAGGCGTAAAATGCCCTAAATGTAATGCGATTGATCGTATTGTGATGTTCACTGATGATGGTGGAAATGAGCATATTGAATGTATTGAATGTGATTACAATGATAAGCGACCAACATTTGCTGATGTTACCTCAGCGGTAGCGGTTCAGCATACTGCAGATGATATTGGTGTCATTCAATTTAAACCTAAATCTCGTTAATACAATTTGGCATAGACTTTCATCTTACGATAATCACAAGCTGACAATTGATCTTTCCAAATGACTTGTGAGCGAGCAAATATGCCTGTCTCAAAGTAAAATACAAAATATAGATGGTGATCAATAATCTGTGTGACGTTGTAACGCTCAACACAATCATCTTCATACAAAAAAGTCCATGTATGATGTTCTAACATGGCACATGAAAGCATGTGCCTTTGTTTCTTTAAATGATAATACATCGCTAGACTGAAAATGACGGCAAGTAAAATAAGATACGGCCATGGCAAAATATGTAATGCAATCCATTCTATCGTTATGATGAAAAACATATGCATCGCCAATTGCCAATAACTCAATTTACGTTGACACTGAATTTCAGTTGGCTTATCCATGGACATAATGTTTTAATTTTTGGATTAGCATTTTATAGTTAATTGATGGTGGTTCAGCTGCCTCCATAAACCAATCTAATAAATCTGGATCTTCTTCTGCAATTAAGTCTTTAAACACAGCCTGTTCATCTAAATCTGCATGCACATAATGATGTTTTACATAAGGATCGAAATAAATATCTAGTTCTTTTAAACCGCGTCTTGCACGATAAATGACTTGTCTTTGTTCTAATGTCAAATCCATTTTTTAACTCTGCTGTGGCTATCAACCTATAATACCGTTTTGAAGACAATAAAAAAGGCCGGAAAACCGGCCTTTTTTATTTAATTCATTTATTCTGCAGAAGTTGTTACTTCACGCTCTACAAGCTCAACATAAGCCATCGGTGCTGCATCTCCAGCACGGAAGCCTGCTTTAAGCACGCGAGTATAGCCGCCATTACGTTCTTTGTAACGAGGGCCTAGAACGGTAAATAATTTACCAACAATTGCTGCATTACGAGTACGAGCAAACGCAATACGACGGTTTGCTACTGTATCGTTTTTAGCTAAAGTGATTAAAGGCTCAGCAACACGACGAAGTTCTTTCGCCTTAGGTAAAGTTGTTTTAATTAGCTCATGCTCAACAAGTGCATTTGCTAAATTTTGAAACAACGCCTTACGGTGGCTGCTTGTACGGCCTAATTTCACACCACTATTACGATGACGCATGGTGATAGTCCTACTTAATTAACGGCTACGATAGGCAAAACGGTCATCTAAACGAAGACTAGCTGGTGGCCAGTTTTCAAGACGCATACCTAGTTGTAAGCCTTTCGATGCCAACACATCTTTGATCTCTGTTAACGATTTTTTACCTAAGTTAGGAGTTTTTAATAACTCAACTTCAGTACGTTGAACAAGATCGCCAATGTAATAAATATTTTCTGCTTTTAAACAATTCGCAGAACGAACAGTAAGCTCTAGATCATCTACTGGACGAAGCAAGATTGGATCAACTTCTTCACGAGGTTCTTGAGCAACTGGAGTTTGATCTTTTTGAAGGTCAACAAAAATTGCAATTTGTTGTTGCAAGATTGTTGCCGCTTTGCGGATTGCTTCTTCAGGATCAACTGTACCATTTGTTTCAAGATCAATGACAAGCTTATCAAGGTCAGTACGTTGTTCAACACGCGCGTTTTCAACGGTGTATGAAATACGTTTGATAGGGCTATAACTTGCATCTAACTGTAGGCGACCTACAGGACGTGTTTCACCTTCCGGGAAACGCGAGTCAGATGTTTCATAACCACGACCTTGAGCCACTTTCAAACGCATTTTTAACGCGCCTGTAGCACTCAATGTACCAATCACATGTTCAGGGTTAACCAACTCAACATTATGAGGTAAACGAAGGTCTGCCGCAGTTACATCGCCAGGACCTTGCTTTTCTAATGTTAAATATGCTTCATTTTGATCGAACAGCTTGATCGACAATCCTTTAAGGTTCAGCAAGAGCTCGACGATGTCCTGCTGCAAGCCTTCTAAAGTACTGTACTCGTGCTCAACGCCTTCTATTTCAACTTCAACCACAGCAGCGCCAGGTAAAGAAGATAATAAAATGCGACGTAGAGCATTACCAAGAGTATGGCCAAAGCCACGTTCTAATGGTTCAAGAATCACTTTTGCCGAGGTCCCGCTTGCCGCTTCGACCTTGATCGCTTGCGGAGTTAGAAACTCGTTTGCAGTACGCGTCATTATTGCTACCTCAAGGATTATTTAGAATACAATTCTACAATCAAGCTTTCGTTGATTTCAGCAGGTAGATCAGAACGATCTGGTGCAGCTTTAAACGTACCTTCCATTTTAGAATGATCAATCTCAATCCAAGTTGGTAAGCCACGTTGAGTCGCTAGTTCAACTGCGTTTTTAATACGAAGTTGTTGTTTAGCACCTTCATGTACAGCAATGACGTCGCCAGCTTTAACTTGAATAGACGCAATGTTTACACGACGGCCATTTAAAGTGATTGAGCGGTGACTGACAAGCTGACGAGCTTCTGCACGTGTAGAACCAAAGCCCATGCGATACACAACGTTATCTAAGCGGCTTTCAAGCAACTGTAGTAAGTTTTCGCCTGTAGCGCCTTTAACACGAGCAGCTTCTTTATAGTAATTACTAAATTGACGCTCTAACACACCGTACATACGACGTACTTTTTGTTTTTCACGTAATTGTAGTGAATACTCTGATTGTTTTGCACGAGACTGACCATGTTGGCCAGGAGCTTTCGCATGTTTTTTTGTTTTGACATCAAATGGTTTGACGCCAGATTTCAACTGCAGGTCTGTCCCTTCGCGGCGAGAGAGTTTGCATTTTGGACCAATATAACGAGCCATGAATGTTTCTCCTTATACGCGACGTTTTTTGGGTGGACGACAACCGTTGTGAGGAATTGGTGTCACATCGGTAATACTGCTAATTTTATAACCCACTGCGCCTAATGCACGAACCGCAGACTCACGACCAGGACCTGGGCCTTTTACAAGGACTTCCAAGTTTTTCAAACCGTAATCCAAAGCTGCTTTACCAGCAACTTCAGCAGCTACCTGAGCAGCAAACGGAGTTGATTTACGTGAACCACGGAAGCCTTGTCCACCTGAGGTAGCCCAAGCCAATGCATTACCTTGACGATCGGTAATCGTTACAATGGTGTTATTAAAAGAAGCGTGAATGTGTGCAACACCTTCAGAGACGGTACGAGTGACCTTCTTGCGTGCGCGTGTATCTTTAGCCATCTTTTAGCTTCCAGAATCTTACTTTTTAATCGGTTTGCGCGGACCTTTACGGGTACGTGCGTTAGTTTTCGTGCGTTGACCGCGGACAGGCAAGCTACGACGATGACGAAGACCGCGGTAGCAGCCTAGATCCATTAAACGTTTAATGTTCATGGAAATTTCACGACGTAAGTCACCTTCGGTAGGAACCTTGGCAACTTCTGCGCGAATCGCATCAAGCTGTGCATCATCCAACTCACGTACTTTAGTGGTCAAGCCAATACCAGCAGCTGCAAGAATATTCTTTGCAGTGTGGCGACCAACACCAAAAATGTAAGTGAGGGAGATAACAGCGTGCTTGTTATCCGGGATATTTACGCCGGCAATACGAGCCATTCACTTTCTCCAAAAAGGCGGTCGAATCTAGTAACCGCCCATTAAATTTCTTAAGGAGCGGATATTAACTCAATTCACCTACTTAAATCAACAGTCTAAGTTAGATTATTAACCTTGACGCTGTTTATGACGAGGTTCTGCGTTACAAATTACGCGGATAACCCCATTACGACGGATAACTTTACAGCTACCACAGATTTTCTTTACAGAAGCTTGTACTTTCATGATGAAACCTCTAAGTGCGCTTATCCCTTAGGATGAGCTGTCGTTTTTTTCATCAATGTTTGATTGTCATATTGGTGAGATGTTAAATGCGATTGTAATTGAGCCATGAAATCCATCACAACAACCACAACAATTAACAATGATGTTCCACCAACATCCATTGTCATGCCAAAAATATTTTGTAATAGCATTGGCATTAAACAAATGATGGTAATATAAATTGCACCAATAAACGTCAAACGATTGAGAATATGATCTAAATAACGAGCTGTTTGCTCCCCTGGGCGTATACCAGGCACATACGCTCCACTACGTTTTAAATTCTCTGAAACTTCTTTTGGGCTAAACATGAGCGCAGTATAAAAGTAACAAAAGAAAATAATTAAAGCAGCAAAGAGTATTAAATACAAACTATGTCCAGGCGATAAAACCAGCGCTAAATCTTGTAATGCACGCTTAACAAAGCCAGCATTAGGATCTGCACTGCCAACCCACTGTCCTAAACTCGCAGGAAATAATAAAAGCGAGCTTGCAAAAATAGCAGGGATCACACCTGCCATATTAATCTTTAACGGTAAGTGTGTTTGCTGTGCAGTAAATACACGACGACCCTGTTGTTTTTGCGCATAATTTACAGCAATACGACGTTGTGCTTTTTCAATAAACACAATCGCCACTAATACTGCGAGTGCAATTAAAACCATTGCAACAAGTCCAATCAAGCTTGTTTGACCATTTTCAATTCCAGAGAATGATTGCAATACCAAGTTTGGTAAATTTGCAACAATCCCTGCAAAAATAATCATTGAGATACCATTACCAACACCACGTTCGGTAATTTGTTCTCCAAGCCACATTAGGAACATTGTTCCTGCAATTAAAGAGGTCACAGCAGGAATATAAAATGCCAAACCAGAAGTCAGGGTAATACCCTGACCTATTAATCCAGCACACATCCCTGTTGCTTGCACAATGGCTAATACCAAGGTGCCTTGACGTGTATATTGATTAATTTTACGCTTACCCTGCTCGCCTTCTTTTTTCAAAGCTTCGAGTGAAGGAATCACTGTCGACATTAACTGCACGATAATTGATGCAGAGATATACGGCATAATTCCTAAAGCAAGAATAGACATTCTTTGCAATGCACCACCTGAGAATGTATTAAACAAACCGAGAATAGTACCTTGGTTTGCGTTAAACAGTTGCTCAAGTGCTGCATTATTAATGCCAGGTACGGGAATATGCGATCCTAGTCGAAAAACCAATAACGCACAGATCAGAAAGACCATGCGACGAATGATTTCACGATATTTCACATGAAACGGTTGGTTTTTCATCATGTGGACATGACTTGAAGAACTAGGAGACATAGACACTCGTATTTACTCCTCGACTTTACCGCCAGCAGCTTCAACAGCAGCTTTAGCGCCTTTAGTCAAAGCAACACCTTTGACAGTGAATGCACGAGTAACTTCACCAGAAAGCACAATGCGCGCGCGTGTTTTATCACGACGTACAACGTTAGCTGCTTTCAAAGTTTCTAGGCTAACAATGTCGCCTTCCACTTTATTTAATTCAGAAACACGAACTTCAGCAGTTTTTAGAGCCAATTGACTTGTAAAACCGAATTTAGGTAAACGACGATAAATCGCTGTTTGACCACCTTCAAAGCCTGGGCGTACGCCACCGCTTTTACGTGATTTTTGACCTTTTACACCGCGACCACCAGTCTTACCAACACCAGAACCAATACCACGGCCCAAGCGACGGTGTTCACGTTTTGCACCTTCTGCAGGTGATAATTCATTTAAACGCAGAGTCATGGTTTATTCCTCTACACTAACCATATAGTAGACTTGATTGATCATACCACGGTTAGAAGGAGTATCTTGCACTTCTACAGTATGACCGATACGACGCAGACCTAGACCTTGTAGGCAAAGTTTGTGATTTTTCAAACGATGCGAAGAAGATTTAGTCTGGGTAACTTTAATCGTTTTCATGATTGATTACCCTTGAATTTCTGCTACTGTTTTACCACGTTTCGCAGCGACTTTCTCAGGAGAAGTCATATCACGCAGACCATTAAAAGTCGCGTTAACTACGTTAGCAGCATTAGTAGAACCATAACATTTAGCAAGTACGTTGTGTACACCTGCAGCTTCTAAAACAGCGCGCATTGCACCACCGGCAATAACACCTGTACCTTCAGAGGCAGGTTGCATGTAAACACGGCTTGCACCATGACGAGCATTCACAGGGTGTTGTAATGTATTTCCACTAAGATCTACAGTAATCATGTTACGACGAGCAGCTTCCAAAGCTTTAGAGATTGCAGCTGGAACTTCACGTGCTTTACCACGACCAAAACCCACGCGACCGTTACCATCACCTACCACAGTTAATGCTGTGAAAGAGAAAATACGACCACCTTTTACAACTTTGGCTACACGATCAACGGCAACCAGCTTCTCAACGAGACCTTCGTTTTGTTCAACTTTCGCCATGATTAGAACTCCAAGCCGCTTTCACGAGCAGCATCAGCTAAAGCTTTGATACGACCATGATATTTAAAACCAGAACGATCAAATGCAACTTTAGTTACACCAGCCGCTTTAGCGCGTTCTGCAATCAAAGCACCAACTGCGGTCGCTGCTTTAATATTACCTGTTGTATCGCTACGTAAAGAGGCATCTAAAGTAGAAGCTTGCGCTAATACTTTGCCACCATCTGCAGAGATAACTTGAGCATAGATGTGACGCGGTGTGCGGTTGACACACAGGCGAGTCGCACCCAATGCACGAATGTGCAAACGTGTGCTTTTTGCACGACGTAAACGGGATTGTTTCTTTTCGTTCATAAGAACCTCGCGCCCTATTTCTTCTTAGCTTCTTTACGAAGAATAACTTCATCCGAATAGCGAACACCTTTACCTTTATATGGTTCAGGAGAACGGTATGCACGAATGTTAGCAGCCACTTGACCTAACAGTTGTTTGTTTGCTGATTTCAGCAAAATTTCTGTTGGCGTTGGTGTTTCTGCAGTTACACCTTCAGGTAATGGGTAGTCAATTGGATGTGAAAAACCTAAGTTTAAGTTCACAACATTGCCTTTAATGGCAGCTTTATAACCAACACCTACTAATTGTAGTTTGCGTTCAAAGCCGTCACTAACACCCTTAACAAGATTATTTAATACAGCGCGAGCAGTACCAGCTTGCATCCAAGCATCTTGCGAGTTTTTAACTGGAGCAAGTTGAAGTTTACCTTCTTCCTGTTTTAGCTCGACCAGCGCATGCAGGGTGAAAGACAAAGTACCTTTAGTGCCTTTCACTTCGACCTGCCGGCCGTTCTGAGTAACTGCTACACCATTAGGTACAGTTACTGGGGCTTTAGCCACACGAGACATGAGGAATCACCTATTAAGAAACAAAAGCAATAACTTCACCACCGATGCCCGCAGCACGTGCAGCGCGATCAGTCATGATGCCTTTGCTTGTAGAAACAATTGCAATACCTAAACCTTGCTTAACGCTAGGTAGTTTATCTTTACCACGATACTGACGTAGACCTGGACGGCTTACGCGTTTCACAGTTTCGATAACTGGTTTGCCTTCAAAATATTTTAGGGTAATAGTCAAAGTAGCTTTGCCTTCATTATCAGCAACTTCTACATTTGAAACATAACCTTCTTGCTCTAAAACGTTTGCAATCGAAACTTTTAAATTAGAGCTTGGCATAGACACAGTGTGTTTTTTTGCCATTTGTGCGTTACGAACACGTGTTAGCATGTCGGCAACGGTATCTTGCATACTCATATAGTCGCCCCTTACCAGCTAGCTTTCACAACGCCAGGTACATCACCTTGCATTACTGTATCACGTAATTTGTTACGGCTTAGACCGAACTTACGGAAGTAACCATGAGGGCGACCTGTTAAACCACAACGGTTGCGAAGACGTACTGGAGATGCATTACGTGGCAATGCTTGTAATTTTAGCATTGCTTCGAAACGTTCTTCGTCACTTGCGTTTACATTTGCAATTACTGCCTTTAATTCAGCACGTTTTGCAGCAAACTTAGCAACTGTTTTTTCGCGTTTTAATTCGCGATTAACCATACCTTTCTTAGCCATATCGACCTCTTATTTGAACGGAAAGCCAAATGAACGCATAAGCGCACGGCCTTCGTCATCGGTGCGAGCAGTCGTAGTAACAGTAATATCCATACCACGAATACGATCAATCTTGTCAAAATCGATTTCAGGGAAAACGATTTGCTCTTTCAAGCCCAAAGAATAGTTTCCACGACCATCAAATGATTTTGAAGAAAAACCACGGAAGTCACGAATACGAGGGATTGCAATAGAGATCAAACGGTCTAAGAATTCGTACATTTGCTCGCCACGTAATGTAACTTTACATCCGATCGGCCAACCATCACGGATTTTAAAACCAGCGATTGATTTGCGAGCAAGCGTAAGTACTGGTTTCTGACCTGCAATAAGTTGCATATCAGAAAGTGCGCCATCTAATAATTTCTTATCAGCAGCAGCAGCACCTACACCCATATTGAGCGTAATTTTAGTAATGCGTGGAATTTCCATCACATTTTTTAGACCAAGTTCTTCTTGTAACTTTGCCTTGAGCTCTTCATTGTAGCGTGTTTTAAGTCTGGCCATAGCCTGTGTCAACCTATTACTTTGCTGCCGCCACTGATTCACCGTTTGACTTGTAAACACGCGTTTTCACGCCGTTTTCGTCATACTGGTAACCAATACGGTCAGCCTTTTGGGTTGTAGCGTTTAATATTGCCACGTTAGAAATATGAAGCGCAGCCTCTTGAGTCACGATACCACCTTCGGTACCAGTTGCTCGGTTTGGCTTTTGATGCTTCTTCACTAAATTAAGGCCTTCAACCTTAATGCGGTCTTCTGAAACAGACAAAACAGTGCCCTGTTTGCCTTTTTCTTTACCTGCGATCACAACAATTTGATCGCCTTTTCTGATTTTAGCCATGATTGCCTCTTTATAGAACTTCAGGAGCTAATGAAATAATCTTCATAAACTGTTCAGTACGAAGTTCACGAGTCACTGGTCCAAAGATACGAGTCGCAATCGGTGCTTTATTGTTGTTCAACAAAACAGCAGCATTGTCATCAAAACGGATCACAGAACCATCTTGGCGACGAATACCAAACTTTGTACGTACAACAACTGCATTCATCACGTCGCCTTTTTTAACACGACCACGTGGGATTGCTTCTTTTACAGTAACTTTAATTATATCGCCAACTGAAGCATAACGACGGTGTGAACCACCAAGTACTTTAATACATTGTACGCGGCGTGCACCACTGTTGTCTGCTACGTCAAGCATAGTTTCGGTTTGAATCATTGCCCTACTCCAAAACCGAGCATCACCGGTCACAATTTCGAAAGACGCATAGCGTACTTGAAATTGACCGATGATGCAACAAGAACGTCTATTTACTCAACAGCTGCTTCAACTACTTCCACTAAAGTCCATGCTTTAGTTTTAGAAATTGGGCGGCTTTCTTTAATGGTTACAACATCGCCAACTTTAGCAACATTGTTCTCATCATGAGCGTGTAATTTTGTTGAACGGCGGATTGATTTGCCATACAACGGGTGTTGAACGCGGCGTTCGATAAGCACAACAATAGATTTTTCCATTTTGTCGCTTACAACCTTGCCGGTTAACGTGCGGACTATATTTTCACTCATTGTCCGTTCCCCTGTTTTTCGGTGAGGAGTGTCTTAACACGAGCAACTGTTTTACGAGCAACTTGCACTTCGTGCGTTTTGCCCAGTTGACCGGTTGCTTTTGCCATACGAAGACGGAATTGATTAAGCTGTGTTTCATCAAGAATAGCTTGCAATTCCTCTACCGATTTTTCGCGTAGATCATTAGTTTTCATTACATCACCGTCCGATTCACGATAGCAGTTTTAAACGGAAGTTTAGCTGCTGCTAAAGCAAATGCTTCACGCGCTAATTCTTCGCTTACACCTTCCATCTCGTAAAGGATCTTACCTGGTTTGATTTCACAAACCCAATATTCCACACTACCTTTACCTTTACCCATACGCACTTCTAAAGGCTTTTGAGTAATTGGTTTGTCTGGGAATACACGGATAAAGATTTTACCACCACGTTTTACGCGACGGCTAATTGTACGACGTGCAGCTTCAATTTGACGCGCAGTCATACGACCACGTTCAACTGATTTAAGTGCAATCGTACCAAATGATACAGTACTTCCGCGGTGTGCAAGACCTGTGTTACGGCCTTTTTGCAGTTTACGGAATTTTGTACGTTTCGGTTGCAACATGAATTATTCTCCTTTAGCAGTAGAACGATCATTGCGACGACCACGACGCTCTTGACCTTCACCGCCACGACCACGACCGCGTTTCGCTGGACGATCTTCTTGTGGTGCTGGGTTCATGACTTGCTTCATGCCGCCCAAGATTTCACCACGGAAAATCCAAACTTTAACACCAATCGTACCGTAAGTCGTTTCAGCACGTACAGGAGCATAATCGATGTCCGCACGTAATGTATGTAAAGGTACACGACCTTCACGATACCATTCTGTACGAGCGATTTCAGCGCCACCTAGACGGCCAGAAACTTCAACTTTGATCCCTTTCGCACCAGCACGCATTGAGTTTTGAACTGCACGCTTCATTGCACGACGGAACATTACACGCTTTTCAAGTTGAGATGCAATTGCATCAGCAACTAAACGAGCGTCTAAGTCTGGACGATCAATTTCGTTGATGCTGACTTGCGCAGGAATACCCATGATTGCAGTTAATTCGCGCTGTAATTTCTCAATATCTTCGCCTTTCTTACCAATAACGATACCTGGGCGAGCAGTGCTAATAGTCACTTTTGCTGCGCCTGTAGGGCGTTCGATAAGAATTTTGCTGATCATCGCGCTTTTAAGTTTTTTATTTAAAAACTCACGAACTTGAAGATCTTTTAATAAATATTCAGAATATTGTTTCGGACTCGCATACCAATTAGCGTTATGACGTTTCACAACACCTAGGCGGATACCGATTGGATGAACCTTCTGACCCATATCAAACTCCTACCTTAACAGTGATGTGACAAGTACGCTTAGTGATACGATCCGCACGACCTTTCGCACGTGGCATAATACGTTTCAGGCTCACACCTTCATCAACATAGATTGTTGATACTTTTAAGTCGTCAACATCTAAGCTGTTATTATGCTCAGCATTTGCAATTGCAGACTCAAGCGCTTTTTTCACTAAAACTGCAGCTTTTTTGTTGCTGAAGTTTAAGATATCAAGTGCACGTGCAACTGATTTGCCACGGATTAGATCAGCCACTAAACGTGTCTTTTGTGCCGAGATAGCGGCACCGCGTAGTTTTGCAGTAACTTCCATCATAGCACCCTTAACGTTTAGACTTCTTGTCAACACCGTGACCACGATAGGTACGGGTTGGCGCGAATTCACCGAGTTTGTGACCAACCATATGCTCAGAAATAATTACTGGAACATGGTTACGGCCATTATGAACAGAAATTGTTAAACCAACAAAGTCTGGGAGGATCATCGAACGACGAGACCAAGTTTTAATCGGCTTGCGAGTATTATTTGCAACAGCCGCTTCAATCTTAGCGAACAAGTGCGCATCGACGAATGGGCCTTTTTTCAATGAACGAGGCATTAGTCAGATTCCTTTACTTGTTACTTAACGCGACGGTCGCGAATAATCATCTTAGTCGTACGCTTATTGGTACGTGTTTTGTACCCTTTCGCTTTTTGACCCCATGGGCTTACAGGTTGAATACCTTTATTACGCCCTTCACCACCACCATGTGGGTGGTCAACTGGGTTCATTGCCATACCACGTACGGTAGGACGAACACCACGCCAGCGTGAAGCACCAGCTTTACCAAGTGAGCGTAGGTTGCTTTCTTGGTTAGATACTTCACCAATTACAGCACGACATTCAACATGAACTTTACGCATCTCGCCTGAACGAAGACGAAGAATTGCATAAGAACCGTCACGACCCAATAACTGAACTGAAGTACCTGCAGAACGAGCTAATTGCGCGCCTTTGCCGATTTTCAATTCAATATTATGTAGTGTTGAACCGATTGGCATGTTACGTAACGGTAAGCAGTTACCTGGACGAATTGGTGCATCGTTACCAGATTGTACTTTATCGCCAGCACGCAAGCCTTTAGGCGCAATAATGTATCGACGTTCACCGTCAGCATATTTCAATAAAGCAATATGCGCTGTACGGTTAGGATCGTACTCAATACGTTCTACAGTTGCAGGAACACTATCTTTATTACGTTTGAAATCGATAATACGATAGTTTTGTTTATGACCACCGCCTACATGGCGAGTAGTAATATGACCATTGTTATTACGGCCACCTGTTCTTTTTTTACTTTCTACCAACGCAGCAAAAGGGCGGCCTTTGTACAAGTGATCATGAACCACTTTCTCTACAAAGCGACGTCCTGGAGACGTTGGCTTACATTTTTGAATAGGCATAATTCTCGTCCTTATTCCGCTGTGCTTTCAGCGGTATCGCCCAAGTCAGCCATTTCTACATCTTGGCCAGCTTTCAGGGTGACGTATGCTTTTTTAACATCAGAACGACGTCCTAATGTTTTACCAAAGCGTTTAGATTTACCTTTAGTGATTGTTGTATTTACTTTCACAACATCAACACCAAAAAGTTGTTCAACTGCTTTTTTGATTTCAAGCTTAGTCGCATTGATATCAACTTTAAACACTTGAACACCAGCAGTTTCGCCTAAAACTTGTGCTTTTTCTGAAAAAACTGGTCCACGAAGGATTTGATAGATACGTTCGTTGTTCATCCGAGTTCTACCTCAATTTTCTTAGCAGCAGCCACAGACATCACAACTTTATCAAACGCAATCAAACTTACAGGATCGATTGTGCCTGCATCAACCACAGCAACGTGTGGAATGTTGCGTGCTGCAAGATACAAGTTTTCTTCAACCGCATCAGTCACGATTAATGCACGTGGTGCATTTAATTCGCCAAGCTTTGCAATCAATTCTTTCGTTTTTGGTGCAGATACTTGAACATCTTCAACCAAAATTAAACGATCTTGGCGAACAAGTTCAGCTAAGATACATTGCATTGCACCGCGATACATTTTACGGTTAACTTTTTGAGACCAATCTTGTGGGCGAGCAGCAAAAGTTTTACCACCACCTACCCAGATTGGGCTACGAATAGAGCCTGCACGAGCACGGCCAGTACCTTTTTGACGGAATGGTTTAATACCACCACCAGATACATCAGCACGTGATTTTTGAGCACGAGAACCTTGACGACCACCTGCTAAATACGCAGTGACCACTTGGTGTACAAGTGCTTCATTGAATTCGCGTCCGAAAGCAACTTCAGATAATTCAACAGCAGAGCCGGAAACAGTAGTTAAATTCACGTTATTTCCCCTCAAGCCTTGATAGTAGGACGAAGAATCACGTCACCACCAGTTGCGCCAGGGATTGCACCTTTAACAACTACGATAGAACGTTCAGCATCGATAGATACAACTTCAAGACCTTGAACTGTAACGCGATCATCACCTAAGTGACCAGGCATTTTTTTGCCTTTAAATACGCGTCCAGGTGTTTGGTTTTGACCAGTAGAACCTACTGCACGGTGAGACAAAGAGTTACCATGAGTTGCGTCTTGCGTACGGAAATTCCAACGCTTAACACCACCTTGGAAACCTTTACCTTTTGATTGTCCAGTAATGTCAAGAATTTGACCTACTGTGAACAAATCTACTCCGATAGTTCCGCCAATTTCGCGACCTTCAAGCTCAGCTTCCGTTACACGGAATTCTTTCACTAAGCGACCAGCAGCAACGCTAGCTTTTGCAAAGTGACCTTTTTGAGCATTTGTAACGCGTGATTCACGACGTTCGCCAGTAGTTACTTGAACAGCTTGATAACCATCAGTTTCAAGTGTTTTGATTTGAGTGATACGATTTGGATCAACTTCAATCACTGTAACTGGCACAGAAACGCCGGCTTCTGTAAAGATACGGGTCATACCGCACTTACGACCGACTAAACCAATAGCCATGTGTGTAAACCTCTTAAAATGCGGCTTGATTAACAACGTTAATCAACCGACAAGCCTTATCCCAATGCGATCTGAACGTCAACACCAGCTGCTAAATCTAATTTCATCAATGCATCAACAGTTTTGTCTGTTGGTTGAACAATGTCGATTAAACGCTTGTAGGTGCGGATTTCATACTGATCACGCGCATCTTTGTTTACGTGCGGTGAAGTCAGAACGTTGAAGCGTTCGATGCGAGTAGGCATCGGGATTGGACCACACACTTGTGCACCAGTACGCTTTGCTGTTTCTACGATCTCTTGAGCAGATTGATCAATCAGACGATGATCAAAAGACTTAAGACGGATACGGATTCTCTGGTTAGACATACCAGTAAACTCCAAGCCAAATATGTAAAGAATCACCCATGACGCATCTCACCTATAGTTGGTAAGTGTCAAGGGTAGTGAAAATCACTAAGGTCATGATCGATGCCACGACTGTAACGATATGGGAGTATATATAATATTACTCACCACCCCTCTTATTCGAGGGTCACTTAGTATAACCGCTGTTTAATGCTTAAGCAAATTTTTTTAAGCGATTTGACCATAAGTTTTTGTATATTTATTCATCAGCATCTCTATCGCATCATTTCACGTACTATCTGGGGTGAATGCGCTACAACATAGCATTCACCGACTAATCCAGAATAAAATGAATTATTTAAATACACAAAATCCATTTGATTCTAAATCATCATCCATGCTTAGATTCAATCTACAATTCCACACTATGAAATCATTTCAATTATCTTAAAACAAATTCAATAGCTTTCACTAACAGGTCGTTATTTCTTAAAAATGACTCTTTTGCCAATAAAGACTGATAGTCAAATTGAGTTAAATAATCTTCGGCACTATTTTGATGCTCTTCTAAATAGCGATTCAAGTGTTCTGGCGTCATTTCAGGACAAAATTGAAAACCTAAAATATTATTTTTCAGCTGATAGGCTTGGTTTGCACTATCATTACTCATTGCCAAATGAATTGCACCTTTAGGAATATCGAAAGTTTCACCACCATACCACGACATTACATCAATCGATGGCGGAACCTGAAAACAATGCGATGGCAAGCCATTCACACCATGTACTTTCACCCAATTTGGTCCAATACGATCTTGTGGTTTTACCACAGCTGAACCCAAAGCACTTGCAACCAACTGCCCGCCCGCACCTAAGCCAATTAGTGGCTTATTGGCAGCCAAATAACGTCTAATCCAACGTTTTTCAATTTTTAACCAAGGCAAATTAGCCTCATCTTCTACATTTAATTGGCTTCCCATGACCATCAACAAGTCAACATCTGTAGGCAGAGGCAGTGCATCTATTTCAATTTCAGCATCTTGAGGCAAAGCAAAAAATTCCGTAGTGGTGATATGTGCACCATGACGCAACAAATAATCATGCGAGCTAATCGCGCCATCATATATGGCATGTTGAAAACAATGTACCCTTAAATTCTGTTTCATTTTAATTCTGCATAAAACCCTGTTGATGGTATTACCTGCAAAATTAAAGCCAAGTTTTGATCAGTTCAGCGTTTTTTTACAAGTTTGTACAATATGCGATGTCGTGATAACGCTTGAATTCTTTATTATTTTCAATAATTTTTAAATTTAACAATATGCAAAACAGCATTTTCAATCAATAACTTCAAAATTAGTTAAGTTCACCTATAACGAGTTATTCAAAGACAGCATTCACATACAATATAACCACTCTAATCATTCGCTATTTTGCTGGATGAATCTAAATTTTCAGTAATTGCACGATTTGCTTTATACTATGGCAAACCTGTTATTCGTTGTGAATTGTATATGCATCGTTATGCGAAATCTAAAGACACCAAAGCCAAACTTGCACCAAAGCAAAAAATTAGCTATGAGAAACAGCCTGACCCTGCTTTGACAGCATATGCATCGCAAAGTTTAAATTGGCTACGTAGTGCTGAATTTTTAATGAGCGCACCAAAGCTAAGTTTGTGTGTTGAAGATACAGGCTATGAAATTGCTTTTGCTGGCCGCTCAAATGCAGGCAAGTCAAGCGCAATTAATGCTTTAACCAACCAACGACAGCTTGCACGTGCCTCAAAGAGACCTGGGCGCACACAAATGCTCAACTTTTTTAGCTTGGGTAATCCTGATCAACGTCTTGTGGATTTACCGGGTTATGGTTATGCAGCTGTACCTGAGGAAATGAAGCGCGTATGGCAAAAAGAATTAGAAAACTATCTTATTCAACGCCAAAGCCTTCAAGGCTTAGTCCTATTAATGGACATTCGCCACCCCTTACAGCACTTTGACTTGATGATGCTCGAATGGGCATACTCTAGACAGCTTTTTGTACACATTTTACTGACCAAATCAGATAAGTTAAATCGTGGACCTGCCAATCAAGCATTACTTGATGTTAAGCAACGATTAAAGAAAATGAATTTAAATTTTTCAATTCAATTGTTCTCATCTCTAAATAAGCAGGGCTTAGAAGAATTGGCAAGCGTTATGGCAGGTCGATTAAACTATACTTTAGATCAAACATTAGATGGCGTTAAGCTATCCGATATTCCTGAAGCATCTGCTGACGACGAACAATAAAAAAAGGCATGTATATATACATGCCTTTTTATCATGGTTGTGTTTTAGAAGACGACTGTTTTTGTGCCATCTACAATAATACGGTCTTCTAAATGCCAACGCACAGCACGTGCCAAGACATTACGCTCGACATCCTGACCCAATTCACGAAGTTGGTCTACATTATATTCATGCCCAACACGCTCGACATCTTGCTCAATAATTGGACCTTGGTCTAAGTCGGCTGTCACATAATGTGCAGTTGCGCCAATCAGCTTTACACCTTTTTCATATGCTTGTTTATATGGATTAGCACCAACAAACGCAGGCAAGAATGAGTGATGGATATTAATCACTTTCATTGGCCATTTTGACACAAAATCTTCACTCAAAATTTGCATATAGCGAGCAAGCACCAATAAATCATTGCCATCCATAATGCGTTGAATTTCTGCCTCTGCTTCTTCTTTATTGTCTTTTGTTACTTTGACAACGGTAAAAGGTAGACCAAACTGCTCTACTGCTGAACGCAATGTTTCATGATTCGATACAACATGGGTAATTTCACAAGGCAATAAGCCACGTGCATAGCGCCATAGTAGCTCGTACAAGGCATGATCAACCTTAGATACCAAAATTCCGACTTTCTTTAGGTCGCCAACAAATGTTAAATGCCATTGCATTTGGTATCGTGTTGCAACATTACTTTCAAAGGTTTGCAACAATGTATCTTTTCGATTTTGCAAATGCTCAAGCTCGAATTCCACACGCATGAAATATTGTCCGCCCTGCGCTTCTGTTGCATATTGATCAAGCGCAGTAATGTTTGCGCCATGATGGTATAAAAAGCTTGATACGGCTTGTACAATACCTGGCTTATCTTCACATGTAATCAAAAGGCGAGCTGTGTTTGCGGTACTAGTATTCATGTCAATGGATATCACTTATTCATACAAAAAAGTTAGCCGGGTATATTACCCCTTTTTAATCATATTCACACATCATTTTTGTTGTCTGTCATTAACCCATCATTCATGAACCATACATTTTCATCAAAAGAAGCTAAAAATTGCTGATAGGTTTTTTGACTCTCACCAAGTAAATATGGTGACTCTAAGATCACAAGCTGTTTTAACGCAAGCATCGACCACTTTTCTTGTAAATGATTACTGTCATTCAGATGACCTGACATAAATAAGAAGTTGGTCCAATTGGTTAAGATAATCCAAATATTAATAATTAAAGCTTCCATTTCAATAGAAGTCAGCTTCATTAACCCCGCTTGAACAAAGGCCTGATAAAGCTTTTGCACTTTATGCATCACACGCTTAGCAAAATCTGCATAATCTTGATTGAAATGTTGATCTCGCTCAACCAAATGAAATACATCACGATGTAAAAAACGGTATGACCACAATTGATCACTTAGTGCTTTAAAATAAATTATTTTGTCATTTGCTGTGACCGACCGATCATTGGGCAACTCAAGCATCTTTAAGGTCTGTTCTTGATATCGGTCAGTTAATGCTTTAATGATTTCTTGTTTATTGCTGTAATGGTAGTATAAATTTCCAGGGCTCATATCAAGTGCAGCAGCAATATGGTTGGTTGTAACAGCGCGCTCTCCTTTTTCGTTAAATAACGTTAAACTCATATTTAAAATTCGTTGCTTAGTATTTAACTTTTTACCCGCCACCATCCAACTACACCTTCATCAAAGACTGACCTATTATCTATAAAATAGCACCATATATCTAGAGCCTTTACTCTAATTTAACAGTTATATTTAGATAGAATGTAGGAATCATTAAATTCAGACTACAAAAGCTAAAAAGTTTCAGCTATAATTTGCGATCACAAGATTTTTACTTTAAGAGTTCGGTGTTTTTATCCCTGCGCTTAAAGTAATGTAGCATCTCCTAAATTCCGTTATGCCAAGCAACACATCGTTTTAGGACAGTTTATTTAGATGGGATTCACCTGCTTTTTTGAGTTTTAAATAACGAAATAAGCCAGATTGAATCGCCTGTCTAATACCAATAAACCAAGCTACAAGAAATGATCAAGGCATGAGCTATTACGTTGCGTAATACGCTTTTTTATGCAAATTTGCTTGTCTTTTAAGCGCATTTTTGATATAAAACGCCCCTTGAATAAATTCAATCTGTTTGTTTTATGACTGGCCACAGGTTTGCTGTTGGCTAAATCAATGGAGTTCCACCATGTCTAAGGTTTGCCAAGTTACCGGCAAGCGTCCAGTCGTTGGTAACAACGTCTCACACGCAAACAACAAAACCAAGCGCCGGTTCGAGCCGAACCTGCATCACCACCGTTTTTGGTTAGAAAGCGAAAAGCGTTTCGTACGTCTTCGTTTGACAACTAAAGGTATGCGTATTATCGACAAATTGGGCATTGAAAAGGTTATCGCTGATCTTCGTGCTCAAGGCCAAAAGATCTAAGGAGTCATTGCCATGCGTGACAAAATTCGCCTAGTTTCTTCTGCGGGTACAGGTTATTTCTACACGACGACGAAGAACAAACGTACTATGCCGGAAAAAATGGAAATCAAAAAATTTGATCCAAAAATCCGTCAGCACGTGATTTTCAAAGAAGCTAAAATCAAATAATTTTAGTTTTGAAAAAAAGCGACTCATTAAAGAGTCGTTTTTTTTGTCTTTTTATTCTGTAATTGCCCACCTATCCCCTATACTTACAATTCATTTACGTTTGCCAAGGAACCAATCTCATGCCACATAATGTCGACTTGATTGTTTTATTGGCTGTTGGTTTCGGACTTGCCTTATTTTTTGGCTATCTTGCTGCACGATTGAGACTGCCACCATTGGTAGGTTATTTAATTGCGGGAATTGTCATTAGCCCCAATACACCAGGTATTGTTGGTGAAATTACCCTTGCCAATCAGCTTGCTGAATTGGGAGTGATGTTTTTAATGTTTGGTGTTGGTATGCACTTTTCATTAAAAGACTTACTTGAAGTTAAACGAATCGCTGTACCAGGTGCTATTTTACAAATTAGTGTGGCTAGCATGTTGGGTGTTGCAATCACCATGTTATGGGGCTGGTCTTTTGGATCTGCTTTGGTATTTGGTATTTGTTTATCTTGTGCCAGTACCGTGGTTTTGCTTAAAGCCTTAGGTGACCGTGGGTTACTCACTTCTGTGAATGGTAAAATTGCCGTCGGCTGGCTGTTGGTTGAAGATTTAGTCATGGTCTTGGTGCTGGTATTATTACCTGCTGTTGCAGTCTTATTGGGTGGAAAACCTATTGTTGGTCATGAACCAAACCAAGCCATTTGGCTAACTATTGTCATGACACTGCTTAAAGTGTCAGGCTTCATTGCGTTCATGCTGATTATTGGTAAACGAGTAATTCCACTCATTATTCAGTTTGTTGCACGGCTTGGGTCTCGTGAACTATTTACCCTGACAGTGGTTGCTGCTGCAGTGTCTGTCGCATATGGTGCGTATGCAGTGTTTGGGGTCTCTATGGCATTGGGCGCCTTCTTTGCAGGTATGGTGGTCAAAGAGTCTGATTTTAGTCACCGCGCAGAAGAAGAAACGCTGCCGTTAAGAGAGATTTTTTCAATATTATTCTTTGTATCGGTGGGCATGTTATTTGACCCACAAATATTACTTTCTAAACCAATCGAAATTATAGAAGTCATTGCTGTGATTGTCATTGGTAAAACTATTGCGGCTATGGCACTTGTCTTATGCTTTCGCTACCCTCTCAACACTGCATTAACTGTTGGGGCAAGTCTTGCTCAAATTGGTGAATTTTCATTTATTCTGGCCGCAGTTGGAGTCTCACTTGGCTTACTGACTATCGAAGCACAAAATTTAATTTTAGCAGGCGCATTATTTGCCATCACTTTAAATTCATTCATGTTTAAAGCCATTGAACCTGTGCAACAGTGGATTCGACAGCGTTCATACTTAGCTCGGTATTTTGAGCGCAGCAGTGACCCACTTGCAATGTTACCAGATGAAGTCGATCAAGATTACTTACGCGATCAGGTCGTGATTATTGGTCATGGCGAAGTAGGACGCCGTGTCATGCAAACACTCATGCAAAAAAACATTAAAGTGGTGGTGGCTGAGGAAAACCGTGAGATTGTTGAAGAGTTACGAGACAAAGGCATTGCAGCTGTTTGTGGTATTGCGACAGAACCAGGCGTACTCATTCAAGCACATATTCAGCATGCTAGACTTTTGGTCATCTCGCCAATGGATATCATTGATATTCACAGAATAGTAGATATTTCAAAGCAGCTTAATTCAAGAATTCAAGTGTTGGTCTGTGCAGAAAATAAAGAAGAAGCAGAAGCAATTCGAGCAGATCATATTGGTGATGTGTTTTATGCCAAAGAACAAATGGCAATCAACATGAGTCAGCATATTCTTGATCAAATTGATAAGGCACATCATAAAACCGCTTAAAAATACGCTGTGACGTATTTTTAAGCACAGCAAGTGTACTTAAAGCATCAGTAAGCTTTAGCTAAGATACTTTGGTTGCTCATCTACAATTTCAGCATCAATTTGGTTCATTTGCTTTTCAAGCAAACCAAGTAATGCCGCTTGCACCATATTTTGAGCGATAAGGCCAGTTTGATCACCAAGCAACGCTTTGACTTCATCATTAAACTGAATGGTCATTAGAGGTGCTTTTTCTGAATCTGCATTACGTAATGCAAGCTCACCGCTTTCAAGCTGTACCAACTCAAGTACGGCTTCTTGACTACCGAATAAATCTTTTAGTTGCTGTTGGATAGACATCTAACCTCCATATGCACCATAGATGGATGCAATTCTTAACTCTTAGACTAACTTATATTTAGTCATAAATGCAAAATTCAAGTGTGATGAAACGTAATTCTTTTATTAAAATTCAACCATCTCAGCTCTAAAGCTTTCTATCAAATAAGAAAGTTGTTGATGCCAATCACGTAAAATTTCAGTATCTGGCAACCAAGACTGTGGACCTTGGGTTACCTTAATAATTAATTTTGAGGATGTATCTTGCTCAGCTTCAGTCGCCACAGGTTCAGGCGCATATTGGCACATGCGATAAGCACGATTTAGCTCAGCCAAAAAATTGTCTTTTGATAATTGTTTTAATATTGAAATTTCAGGTGAGACTTGACCTTTATCGCTCATGCGTTGTTCTATGGATTTTAAACTGGGTTCAGCATCATGTAAACGATAGTACCGCACCAGTTCTTGTAAAAACGCAAGTACCGCACCTTGTAAATGAAATACAGCAGCTTCTCGGTGCGCTTGAGCTTTTTGCAGATGTGCATCATTTTGTTCAGCATCCACACATGCAAGACGTGCAAAATATAACTTTTGATTGGTTCGATCTGCATGGTAACGCGCAACTCGAGACATGGCTGTTCCTTAGAGGTCAAGTGTGAATTTGGGTATTTTCAATCCAATACATTATTTTTCTGTATCTTCTGCCATTTTGACACGAATTCCAATCCCTTTCACGCGATAGGTGTTTAAACCTTTAATTGCTTTCACAGCTTCACGACCATTTGGCATTTCAACAAAACCAAAACCTTTCGATTTACCTGTCGCTTGATCTTTAACTAAAGTACAGTCACTAACTTGTCCAAAAGGTTTAAACAAATCAAACAACTCTTGCTCTGTAATTGATCGCTCTAGGTTTCTTACTAATATTTTCATCGTTTCACTCAATCATCATAAACAGTATCATCACTGTCTATTTTTTAAAGGTTGCACAGTTTAATCTAAATCTAAACCAAAAGTGATTCTTTTGACTTTAGGCGTTGTATTTTGTCGCGAATATGATCTGATTTATTCACGTTGATGAATTTGTATATCCACCAATGCAGTTGGTAAATCATTTAAAAAGTATTGACTGATTTTACGACCCTGCTCATCGACTTGATCAATACTCCATTGGACAAATTGGTGCTTAGTCAAAATCAATTCATTTTGTGCACGGGTCAAGGCAACATATAATACACGGCGCTCTTCTTCGACAGCATCAAAATCACCTTGAGCACGTGCATGTGGATATTGTCCAACGCTCAGATGAGGCACATAGCAGACCTTTTGCTCCGTACCTTTTGCAGAATGGATGGTGATAATAGTAACATGATCTTGGCTGGTTGCTTGCTGTACTTCCGAAATAGACACCGGCTCTAAAATGTACTCTTCTAAAAATGTTGCAACATGATTATGTTTTGCAGCCAACTGTTTCACCAATTCAACATCTTTTGCTCGGCGCTGCCAATCTTGATTATGATAATTTTTTTCAAGTTGTGGCGCCATCACCTCAAACGCAATACTTAAACATGCAACGACTTCCGTCTCTAATACCGTCAGTTGTTTCATTGCTAACACAACCGATGCAGGAATTTTAGTAACGTGCTGCTCAAGATAATCACAACAGGCCATTAAATCGTTTTGTGCCAATAATGCTGTGGTAATTTTGCTTGCACCGACATCACCAATACCATCCCACAGCGTTAAAAAGCGCATCCATGCAATATCATCTGTTGAGTTGACCACAACCCGTAATACACTGAGTAAGTCTTTCACATGAGCTGCTTCAAGTAGCTTGGTACCACCAATAAAACGATAAGGGATAGACATTTTAATTAGTGCGCTCTCTACATGTCGTGCAGCATAACTTGAGCGTACCAAAATCATATGATCGGCATACTCTGCTTGCTGCTCTTCATGGCGCTGTTTCAAATCTGTTGCTATCCAATGTGCCTCTTCAAACTCATTCGCAAAAATATGCAAGATCGGCACACTCTGCACTTGGCGATGGGCGGTTAATTGTTTGTCATAATGGATAGGACTGCTTTTTAACAGCCAATTGGATACATCTAAAATACCTTGTGTTGAACGATAATTATGTTCTAACCGAAATACAGTGGCGTCTGGAACATGTGTCGTAAATTGATGGATATTTTTAAAATCTGCCCCGCGAAATCCATAAATAGATTGAGCATCATCTCCAACACAAAATAATTGGATTTTTGCAAGTAATGGTGACAATAACGACCACTGTAACGGGTTGGTATCTTGCATTTCATCGACAAGAAATATTGGACTTAACTTGGCAACCCACTGACAAAGTTGCTCTGATGCCTGAAGATGCGCAGCTACAATTGCTAAAATATCATCATAATCTAAAAAACCACGTGCTTGCTTTCTTGATTCATAAGCTTGCATGACCGATTTAATTTCTTCTTTATAATCGATTGCATCAGGTAATATTCTAACAATCGCATCAGATAATTTAGACTGCGTGTTACGGGCAAATGAATAAATATCCGCAAGCTGTGCTGCTTTAGGCAGCACACTATCTCGTCCTTTCCCTCTTAACAACCGAAACATCAACAATTGGTCATCTCGGTCAATAATACTAAACTGCTCTAAGCCAAATGCTTGACGATTTCGTCTGAGTAAATAAATACAAAAGGTATGAAAGGTAGATGCTCTTAAGCCTTTGGCTTGATCTCCTAAATACTGTTCAACACGAGTCACAATTTCATGAGCAGCACGACGAGTAAACGTCAAAATTTGAATTTGGCTTGCAGGCACACCTTGAGAAATTAAATAAGCTGCACGTGCGACGATGGTTTTGGTTTTACCACAGCCTGCACCTGCCAAAACAAGGCTATGCTGAGCATCTGTGGTGGCTGCTTGTTTTTGCTGCTCATTTAACTCAGAAATTAATGACTGTAAACTCATATTGACGCCATGTGAAAGCTATTCTCCTTAGTGTATCAAAATCGTTTCAACTGAATGTAGCGTCTAGTAAAACAATGCATTAGTGCTTAAGTTTAGTTCCACCAATGCGTTGAAATCCAACCTACTTCTTTTGCAGTCTCATCATTTATGACGGTACGCTGTAAATTTCGTGGCATTACACTTTTTTGTTCTGTGATGGGAATATAACCTGCCATCAACTCTGCACGATGTTGTGGTAATAACGGAGATTGCGTTGGATTCGCATAACCTTGCGGATAAATAGGTTGCCCTGTCTTGAGGTCATATTTATCTTTCGCACCAAAAGCATGTAATAATTCATGTGTAATGATCACATTATTTTGTGGCTCTTGTTCTGCATTGGCAAAAATATTGGCAATGCCAATTCGCCCTCGCTCAAGTGCTGTTGAATGTTTTAATGATTTGGTGGCACTTGAATCATAATAATTCAAATACAAAGTCACTGTAGAGTAACCATCAGCGGCTTTTTCTTGCTGCCAAGCGTAATAGCGAAACTTTAAACTCCACAAGATGGTATCAAACACATTGGCATTGGCTTCAACCTTTGGTGGTGCTTCCTCTAGCGTACGACCTAAGACCATCATAAAATCGCCTTTTTTTTGATATCGCTTCGCGGTTTGTGCTAAATAATCACGTATTTCATAAAATTCTGGGGCGCTGAGGTTTTGAATATAAGCAGCTGTTGTTGCACGACCATCTGCATTAATCGGATGTAATAGCACAACTACAGGCTTGTCCCAATTTTGATTGGAATCTTGCCAAGCTTGGAATGCAACATATCCAAGTATAAATAATAAAATAATGACCCTAATTTTCTTCCACATTGCCTTGTCCCAATACATGAAAGCAAAAAAAGCTGGTCATTAACCAGCTTTTATACGATATAGGCCAAGATTAACTCTCAGCCCATTTTCCATCGGTATAAATCAAACTCCACTTGGTCGGTTTGCCTTCTGCATTTTCTGAACCAATATATTGCACTTGGTTCTTACGGCTAAATCGAACAATGGTTTGATTACCTTCTGGATCGCGATCTGGTGCTTCTAATAAAAATTGATATTTTGTGTCGAGTTGATCCGCCACAGTCCGTAATTCTGCCACTTTCGGTGCTCGAGTTTCTCTGACTTTCGGGAACTTGCTGGCTGCCAAAAACAATCCAGCTGCGCCATCTCTCAACACAAAATAATCATCATGCTTGGTTGAGCGAACATGTTCCATCTTAATCGGATCAACACGAGGCGGTGCTGGTTGCCCATTTTTTAATACTTTACGTGTATTTTCACACGCAGTACACGCAAAATATGGACCAAAACGCCCCGTCTTTAACTGCATTTCTGCATCACATTTGTCACATGGGATGCTTGGGCCATCATAGCCTTTAATTTTAAACTCGCCTTCTTCTACTTCAAATCCATCACAATCTGGATTATTACCACAGATATGAAGTTTTCGACCACCATCAATGACATAACTGTCCATTGCAGTAGAACATTTTGGACATCGACGACGAGACATTAAATCTGCGGTTTCTGCACCATCATCATCAGACAATACTGCCAATGATTCCACAGGTGCTAAGTTCAAGGTTCCTTTACAACGTTCTTTGGGTGGTAAGTTATAACCTGAACATCCTAAAAATACCCCAGTCGTGCCCGTTCGAATTTGCATTGGACGATCACATTCAGGGCAATGGACTTCTGCCACTTCAACAGGTTGGTTACGGCGCATGCCATTTTCACCCTGTGCAGTCACTAATCTATTTTTAAAGTCACCATAAAAACTGTCTAATAAATCTTTCCAGTTTTGCTCACCCACCGCAACTTTATCAAGCTGGCTTTCTAAATTGGCAGTAAACGCATAGTTCATCAAGTTATTAAAACTCTCACCTAAACGTTCAGTGACAATTTCACCCATTTTTTCTGCAAATAAACGGCGATTTTCTAACTTAACATAGCCACGATCTTGAATGGTGGAGATAATCGCAGCATAAGTTGATGGACGACCAATACCTTGTTTTTCAAGCTCTTTAACCAAAGATGCTTCGGTAAAACGTGCAGGCGGTTTGGTAAAGTGTTGGCTTGGGTCTAGCTTCTCAAGGGTTAATCGTTCGCCCACTTGAATATTTGGTAACAATACATCGTCATCCGACTTATTGGCACCACGAACTTTAGTGAAACCGTCAAATACCAAGGTACGACCTTTCGCTTTTAAATCCACCTCACCTGCATTAACATGCAAAGTTGATGATAAATATTCGACAGGTGTCATTTGGCATGCAACAAATTGGCGCCAAATTAAGTCATATAAACGTTGCGCGTCACGTTCAGCACCAGGCAACTGATCACCTTTTAAAGCCACATTCGATGGACGAATCGCTTCATGTGCCTCTTGTGCACCCGCTTTATTACCATAACGCACAGGTTGTTCAGGTAAATAACGTGCACCATGCTCTGATTGAATATAATCACGCACCATGTTGACAGCATCATCACTTAAATACGTTGAATCTGTACGCATATAAGTGATAAAACCAGCTTCATAAAGGCGCTGAGCCAAGGTCATGGTTTTCTTCACCGAAAAACCAAGTCGTGTACTTGCTGCTTGCTGCAAAGTAGATGTGATGTAAGGCGCACTTGGACTAACTTTAGTGGGTTTGTCCTCACGTTGTACTACTTTATACTCGACATTTGTTAAAGTTTGAAGAATTTTATCTGTTTCTGCTTTGTTTTTAAGCTTAAGTGTTTTACCTAAGTGTTTTACCGCTTCTAATCGAATTTTAGTATCATCTTTGGCAGTGTCTGCAAATATTTGCCAATATTCATCTGGAATAAATGCTCGAATTTCTTTTTCACGTTCAACTACAAGCTTCACTGCAACAGACTGTACTCGACCTGCTGATAACCCACGTGCAATTTTTTCCCACAGAAGTGGAGAAATCATAAAGCCAACCACACGGTCTAAAAAACGACGTGCTTGCTGTGCATTAACACGGTCTAAATCTAAACGGGTTGGTTTTTTAAATGCATCTTGAATTGAATTTTTAGTGATTTCATTAAACACCACACGGCGATAACGAGAGGCATCACCACCAATCACTTCACGCAAATGCCAAGCAATCGCTTCACCTTCACGGTCCAAATCCGTTGCAAGATAAATTTCATCAGCTTGTGCTGCTAGTTTTTTCAATTCAGCAACAACATTTTCTTTACCAGGTAAAATTTGATATTGCGCTTTCCAATCATGCTCTGGGTCAACACCCATCCGATTAACTAAAGCCTGCTGTGCTTTTAATTTTTTTTCTTCTTCTGTCAATTTCACGCGTGAAATTGGTTTTTTTTCTGCTGTTTTCGATACAGAGCCACCTGTCGGTAAGTCACGCACATGACCTACAGAAGATTTAACAATATATTCAGAGCCTAAATATTTATTTATTGTTTTTGCTTTAGCAGGCGACTCTACAATCACTAAAGCACGTTTTTTCGCAGCCGCTTCAGCCTGAACTGTTGTGCTGTTTGAAGTAGATCGAGACGCATTCGCCATAATCTTATATTTTTCCTATCGCTAAATTAAACTTTTGCTAAAGAAATTAAAAAGGATTTAATGTCTTCTAGCTGGCTTGCCTGCAAATTTGTTTCTTCATCCCAATACATACCAATGCTATTTGCCTGCATATCGATGGCATATACACCTGTGAATGTGACAGGATAGTGTTGGAATTTTTCAGCACCATATACCACATCAAACTGTCCATCTACAATGATGGCACGCATTAATGGCAATGTTGCTTTGGGCAACAGTACACTATAATAAGCCACCATACTGGCTCGATTCTCAGTCATTTTTGGTATCTTTGTCCAGTCTGGTGCAGCAACCAAACGTGGATACAACCCAATCCGCCGTGATAAATCACGCATTTCACCCAGTGCTTTTTCTCTTGGACTGACCCGTAACCCAAAGATCGAACCGACAACAAATACAACAATTAGTGCAATAATCCAAAAACCCATTGCTTGTATTTTCTCCTGTACACACCATTAGAGTGACATGATCTCTATAAAAAAGGCAAATTTTGCGATAAATGTGTAAAGCCTATAGCAAATGCTGTGTATAGTAATGTTGTATTTTAAATTTTCAATATTTATTATGCTTAATAATGCGGTGGTCTATTGGTCATAGGGTCAAATGTGGCAATACCTTCTGATAAATCAGCTGCATCTACACGATGATATAACAGTTGCATTTGTTTTTTTAAATCTGCAATTTCTTGGCTTTGATGAACCAATTGCGTATTTAACTGCTCAACTAAATCATCTAAAAATGCAATTCTGACTTGCAAATCTTCAATAGGTGCGGACAATGGCGTGTGATAATCATCATATGGTGGTTTTGTCATGGTAAGCACTCCTCAACTTTGAGACTTTAGGAAACACGATGGCCTATATTACTTTAAGGGATGTCCAACTTGCATTTGGTGGACCTGCCCTCCTCGACGGCGCAAATTTCACATTAGAACGTGGCGAGCGAGTATGTTTGATTGGGCGTAATGGTGAAGGTAAGTCTACTTTACTTAAGCTGATTGAAGGAAGCCTTCATGCAGATCAAGGCGAAATTTTAATACAAAACGGTTTAACTGTATCCATGCTCACCCAAGATGTACCGATGGATTCAGGCAAAGTGGCTGATATTGTTGCTAGCGGTGCAGGTGAAGCAGCTGACGTGCTTAGAGAGTATAATATTGCCAGTGATGCCTGTGTACTTGGCGACATGGCAGCTTGTGAACACATGGGTGATTTACAACACAAATTGGATCAATTAGATGGCTGGTCACTTGAAAATAAAGTGAATACCATTTTAGGAAAAATGGGCTTAGACCCAAATGTTGACTTGGCAGAACTGTCAGGTGGACGAAAACGCCGTGTTTTATTGGCACGTGCCTTATTAATGCAACCTGATATTCTATTGCTTGATGAGCCAACCAACCATTTGGATGTTGAAAGCATCGAATGGTTAGAAAAGTTTCTTCTTGAGCAAAATAATTTAACGCTTTTATTTATTTCGCATGACCGTTCATTTGTCGATCAAGTGGCGACACGAATTATTGAACTTGACCGCGGTCAGCTCAGAAGCTATGAAGGCAACTACTCACGTTACCTTGAATTAAAAGCGCAGCAGCTTGAAGCTGAAGAGAAACAAAATGCGTTATTTGATAAAAAACTAGCTGAAGAAGAAGCATGGATTCGTCAAGGTATTAAAGCGCGTCGTACCCGTAATGAGGGTCGTGTTCGTGATTTAAAAGCACTTCGCGAAGAATCAAAAGCACGCCGTTCACAACAAGGTAAAGTAAACATGGGCGTACAAGCCAGTCAGCGTTCTGGTAAATTGGTGTTTGATATTGAAAACCTCAATGTCAGTTATGGCGATACTTTGCTTATTCGTGACTTTTCAAGCGTGGTTATCCGTGGTGACCGTATTGGACTTGTCGGCGACAATGGTGTTGGTAAAACTACACTCGTTAAAGCCATCTTAGGTCAAATTGAATATACAGGTAGCGTAAAAACAGGTACACAGCTTGAAATTGCTTACTTTGACCAACTTCGCAATCAACTTGATCTTGAAAAATCAGTGTCTGATAACGTGTCAGAAGGGTCTGATTTTGTCGATGTGAATGGTCAACGCCGTCATATTTTAAGTTACTTACAAGATTTCTTATTTTCTCCAGAACGTGCAAGAACACCTGTTAAAGCACTCTCGGGTGGGGAAAGAAACCGTATTTTACTTGCTAAATTATTGCTTAAGCCATCAAATTTAATTGTGATGGATGAGCCAACCAATGATTTAGATATGGTGACTTTAGAGCTACTTGAAGATATGCTCTCACAATACAAAGGAACCTTGTTGCTGATTAGCCATGACCGTGCATTTATGGACAATGTAGTGACATCTACATGGGTATTTGATGGCAAAGGTCGAGTTGATGAGTATGTTGGCGGTTACCAAGACTATTTAGACCAACGTCCAACTGAACTACGTCAAGACACTGTCAAAAAGGATAAACAAGACAAAGCTTCAAGCAATCCTGTGGCGAAAAAAGTCAAGCTCAGCTATAAAGATCAGCGTGCTTTAGAACAGTTGCCTCAAGAAATTGAAGCTTTAGAACAAGAGCAAGCGACTTTAACTGAAAAGTTAGCCGATGGCTCTTGGTTTGTAAAAGATGCAGATGCAGCAACGAGTGCTAGCGAACGTTTAGCAGAAATTGAAGATGCATTACTTGAGAAGTTAGAACGTTGGGATGAGTTAGAAAACTTAACCAAAGGATAGGTTTTCTAATGTTTTAAAAGGCCACAGCTCATCTGTGGCCTTTTTAATGAAGGCAGGTAAATGCGATCAATTCAGCTTTATTAGATAGACATATTTTAGAAATGATATTAATTAAAAGTGGCAAAAAAAGACTAAAATGTACAAGACCATGTTTATCTAACATTGCTGCTAATGATTCAGTACAAGTACATCTGACCTTTAGTCAACTGCAAATATTTTACTTTGCTAAAATGATTGAATGATGAATTTAATTTTTTATATTAAATGTAACATTCTAAATTTATTATAAAAATACTTTCATATAAAATGATTTGACTCATTTAACACAACTCTATTATGACCTTTTTCAATGCGATTGGTTTGTCTTCAGTATGGTCTCTTATATATTGCACTCTTTTACTATTGGGTATTCGTTTTCTTTTGCAATCTTCTGAATTGCCAACACGAGAAAAAAACTTTCTTTTCAGCCTATTTAGAAGCTCAAGCATCACGGTGCTTATGCTCATGGTATCTATTTTATTATCCAAAGTCTTTCCCCAAAATAGTTTCGTTGACCTCAGCTTTTTTATTCATTGTATTAATGTGGTCTTCACGATATATGTTGTTATCTTGATTTTTATCAACCCTATTCGAATTATTACATTTTTTGATAATAATCAAATATTTAAAAAAGTTTTATATATTATCTTGTCTATTATTACCATCTCGATAATACGGGTCCTTTTTTCTAAGGACAAACTAGGCACTTTGTTTGAAATTGCATACTTGTTCATCATACTAATGCCCTATTTAGCACTATGGCCTGTATTATTATTAACCAAGTTAGAGAAAAACCGTTTATTAAAATATTTTCTTCGTATCCACATCTGTCTTGGCTTCATTACAAGCCTAGTTTTTCTCGGTGATTGTCTAGGTCCTCAAGGAGAGATGGGGCCAGGAATCATAATACTACCTTTTTTATTACCTGCAATTTCAATGGGTTCTTTAATAGCTTATCTTGCCTATATCACTACCTTTTTCGTTGTATTAAAATTATTACACAAGCTATTCAAGCTTAAAGTTTTATATGCACTATGTTCACTTACATTACTATCTTGTTTATATTTTCAATATATTTGGTGGACTGATTATTATACCCCTGTTTCAATTCCAAGACGCGTTTATGGCTGGAATATTATCACGGCGGTTTTTCCATGGTTGGCTGTTGTTTTTGCCATTATTATTGCAAAATATAAAGAAAAAATAATCTTTAAAGCCAAATGTACAATGGTAAATGATGGGGTTTAGAATTGAAATTACTCTTAGCATCAGATCATGCTAGACTATATCTAATTTAATACCACCATTTACAAACCCATGAGCAGTACGCCATTTCGCTATATTCCTGGCCAATTTTATTGGTCTTTTTTACTTCCTAAGTATTGGATGCTTTGGATTGCGATTCTGCTGCTTATGTTGCTTGCCATATTACCATGGGCAATTCAACGGCGTTTAGCTCATATACTCGCCAATATCTGCTGGAAATATCTCAAATCACGGCGTAAAACCACCCTCAAAAATTTAAAAGTTTGCTTTCCAGAGTGGACAGTTGCAAAAAGAGAACAACAAGGAAAACAGGTATTTCATGACATGATGCTTGGCATCTTTGAAACGCTTAATGCATGGTACTGTCCATCTTGGTTTAAACACCGTGTCACCATTGAAGGACTTGAGCATATTACACAGGCTCAACAACAAGGCATGGGCATCCTTCTGATGGGGACACACAGTACACTCCTTGATGCCGGTGGATATATTTGTGCTCAGTTTTTTGATCCAAGTGTCGTTTATCGACCGCAAAACAACCCATTATTAGATATGTTGGTCTATCGCTGCCGAGCCACCATTTATCAGCATCAGATTGACCATGACGATATGCGTGGCCTGATTAAAAATTTAAAAGCAGGGCAAGCCATTTGGTACAGTCCTGACCAGGATTTTGGTTTAAAGCAAGGTGTGATGGCGCCTTTTTTTGGTACGCCTGCTGCAACCGTTACAGCACATCGTCGCTTACTTAAAATTTCAAAAGCTGTAGCTATTCCGTTATACTTTTATCGTCATGGTGATGAATCTGATCCACGGTATACCATTTTAATTGAGCCTATCATTCCAAACCTGCCATCAGATGATGAACTTGATGATGCAACACGGATGAATCAAATTATAGCGCAACAATTGCGTATTGCACCCACGCAATACATGTGGTTCCATCGCCGTTTTAAAACACGCCCTGAGGGTTATGACGACATTTATTAAACTCGATATTTTAAACTGAGCCCTTTATTATGAAAGTGATGCAACTTCTTCCAGAACTCAATAGCGGTGGTGTAGAACGTGGCACACTTGAAATTGCACATGCTTTAGTGAATCAAGGCCATCAATCTGTGGTTGTTTCGCATGGTGGACGTCTAGTACCACAACTTGAGGCTGAGGGTTCAAAACATGTTCAGCTCGCAATTCATAAAAAATCTCTCTCGAGCTTATTGCAAATCCGACCGCTTCGACAACTCATTATTCAAGAACAACCAGATATTCTTCATGTGCGCTCACGTGTTCCTGCATGGCTTACCCACTTTGCATTAAAAGGGATACTCAAATCAAAACGTCCACATTTGGTCAGCACTGTTCATGGTTTTTATTCTGTGAATCGCTATAGTGCGATTATGACGCAAGCTGAAAACGTGATTGCTGTTTCAGACAGTGTCGTTTCATATATCAAAGACAATTATCCTGAATGGCCGAATCGCGAAATTACCCGTATTTATCGAGGTATTGACCCGAAAGCATTTCCACATAATTATCAGCCTTCGGCTGAATGGCTTCAGCAGGTATACCTCGACTACCCTCAACTTGAGAACAAACTACTCATTTGCTTACCAGGACGGATCACCCGCTTAAAAGGTCATGAAACACTACTTCGCATCATGGCACATTTAAAGCAGGCATACCCTCATGTCCATGCCGTGGTAGTCGGCGGTGCAGACATGAAAAAACAAGCTTATTTAAGAGAGCTTGAACAATCTGTGCAGGATCAAGACTTGGTAGATCAGGTAACGTTTGTTGGTCACCGTTCAGATATTCGAAAATGGCTGGCATTGAGTGATCTTGTTTTATCATTATCAAGTCAAGCAGAAACCTTCGGTCGAACCACCTTAGAAGCCCTGTCATTAGGCACACCTGTTATTGGTTGGAACCGTGGTGGAGTTGCTGAAATTTTATCGGTGCTTTATCCAAAAGGCCTCATTGATGTCAATGATCAAACGCATTTAATTCAATGCATTGAAGAACATATTCAGTCAAGACACTCTGTCCCTGTGGTCAATCAGTTTAGTTTAGACGATATGTGTCAGCAAACCATTCAGCTATATCAGAAAATTATAAAATAAATATCAGTTTGTTGGGCGAAAGTACTACTTGCAGTTCATCTAAGGTTTGGTACACTCTTAGTTCATTTTTATTTTTAACACACCGAGGCACAATGACATGAAAGTAGGTCTGGTCGGTTGGCGTGGGATGGTTGGTTCTGTCCTCATGCAACGTATGGTTGAAGAAAACGATTTTGCTCACTTTGAGCCATTTTATTTTTCTACCAGTAACGCAGGTGGTGAAGCCCCTGCTTTTGGCGGTAAAACCGCCCCAGCACTTATGGACGCAGCAGACATTAATAGTCTAAAGCAAATGGATGTCATTATTACCTGTCAAGGTGGCGATTATACATCTTCTGTATATGGCAAACTTAAAGAAACGGGTTGGTCAGGTTTTTGGATTGATGCTGCATCGACATTAAGAATGTCAGATGATGCAGTCATCGTACTCGATCCTGTGAATCAGCAGCATATTCAGACTGCTCTCACCCAAGGAATCACAACCTATGTGGGTGGTAACTGTACAGTTTCATTGATGCTCATGGGCTTAGGTTCGCTATTTCAAAATAACTTGGTTGAATGGATGAGTGCCATGACCTATCAAGCTGCATCAGGTGCAGGCGCGCAAAATATGCGTGAATTGATTTCAGGTATGGGTTACTTATACAACAATACCAAAACTTTACTAGATGATCCGAAATCTGCCATTTTAGACATTGACCGTGAAGTTGCAGCATTACAACGCGGTGAGGGTTTTCCTAAAGATCACTTTGGCGTACCACTTGCAGGCTCATTGATTCCATATATCGACAAACAATTGGAAAATGGGCAGTCTAAAGAAGAATGGAAAGCGCAAGCAGAAACCAACAAAATTTTAGGCAACACAACGATTGTGCCAATTGATGGCCATTGTGTTCGTATTGGGGCAATGCGTTGTCACTCACAAGCATTAACGCTGAAATTAAAGCAAGATGTTCCTTTAGATGAAATTGAAGATATGATTCGTCAATCAAATCCATGGGCAAAAGTTATACCAAACACCCGTGAAGCATCAATGCATGAACTCTCGCCTGTGGCTGTAACAGGGACACTTTCTGTACCTGTTGGTCGTTTACGTAAACTCAATATGGGTAAAGAGTATTTAGGTGCTTTCACCGTTGGTGACCAATTGCTTTGGGGTGCAGCTGAACCTTTACGCCGTATGTTACGTATTTTAATTGATTACAAATCTTAAAATGATCATTTAAATTCAAAAAGCCAATCAAATTGATTGGCTTTTTGTATAAAAAATTTACAAATGCAAAACATCTCGCTACATTAGAGCTTGTCTTTACTTTTATTAAATCAGTGCAATGACCTCTATAATAAAACTTTCTGCTTCTACGCTGTTTTTTTGTTGCTTAGCTCAATTCAGTCATGCATTAATTTTGGGTCAACCGTCTATTCCGAGCACAAAAGAACGCATATTATATATGGAGCTGCCATATACAGAGGCTGTCAACAGCAAGTCCATTCAAGCAGGTTTAGCGGATGGTGAAGACGTTTCTACATTAGGCATTAAAAATAAAGATTTAAATTTTACAGTTCGAAAAACCACGACTAGTCGTGGCGTCATTATCATTACATCCTCAAAACCAATTCGCCATGACCGTGTTAACTTTGTCATTCGAGTGAAAGAGCTAGATACACCT
This sequence comes from Acinetobacter apis, assembly GCF_900197575.1. Classification (GTDB taxonomy): domain Bacteria; phylum Pseudomonadota; class Gammaproteobacteria; order Pseudomonadales; family Moraxellaceae; genus Acinetobacter; species Acinetobacter apis. Next base: position 58,213 of record NZ_FZLN01000002.1, read on the forward strand.
TATTTCAAACGAATTGATGTTCCATTTAAAACGATTCAAGCAAATAAAAATGAAGAACATAGCTTGACGCCAATTAAAATTAGAAGCGAACAGGAAATTTCATCAAACTTACATTCAACTCAAAAAACAGCTGTTGTTGAAAAAGCAGAGACGGTCAAAAGTACCACACCCGCTAAAAAAAACACTTTATTGAGCTACCCAGTTCAATCGGATGAAACTTTATGGTCTATTGCATCTAAAATTTCAGTACAGACCAACCAACCTATTTTTAAAATTTTAAAAACCATCAAGTCAAATAATGTTGATGCATTTACAGAACTTGGTGGTAATGAACTTAAAGAACACACTGTTCTCAATATTCCACGCAGCTATTTTAATAAAAAACAAATTCGTGAAATTGAAAAAAGACAGCAAAATTTTTCTGCACAAGTAAAATCAACAAGTAAAGACACAGCATCATCAGAACCTGCTACAACAAGTGACTCATCTGCATTTGTTACAAAAAATCAATCAGCGGTACAACCAAGCCATTCCAAAATAACGAAAAAAACCAAACCTGTACCAACTGTACGCCAAGAAGTCAGACAAATTAAAGTAAGGATGGAATCACTCGAGCGGGAAATCACTCATTTGGAGCGTGAACTTAAACAAAAAGATGCTAAACTAGATATAATTAATGTCAGATTAGCGCAACTTCGCAAACAGCTTAGAAAATTAAACAGCAGAATTGCGACTTAAGAGACACACTTTTTTTTTATTTCACAACGCTTCTAGCGTGGGGTGCCCATATGTTGACTTACATCCTCCCTCTTGTACTTCTTTTGCTCATAGCCATTGTTGTGGTGATGAAAAAACGTGGTAATACGCAAAAACCTCAAAAAGGTAAAGCGAAAGAGGCTTCATCTTCTGCAGCAAAAGCTGAAGAAACTCAAGCTGTTGAAAAACAGCAAAAAGAAGATGCAGCAATTCAAAAGGAAAATGAAAAGCAATTTCAAACCATTCAAAGTTTGATGGCGCAAGAACAGTTTTATGATGCAGAAGCATTAATTAATCAATCTTTAAATCGTGATCACAAGCAAGGGCATTTATATTCGCTACTACTTGAGATTTATCAAAAGCAAGATAATCAATTGGCAATTAATCAAATTCTGAATGACTTACGTACATTACAGATGTTTGATACATTGCGTGAAATTGAAAATAAAATTGCAGCAAAAAAAGCAGCTGAAGAAAAAGAAGCTCAGCAAAAAGCAGTTCAAGCAGCAAAAGAAAAACAACAAGCTGAGAAAGAACAAGCTGAACGTAAACGTGCTCAAAAAGCAGCTGAACCTGCACCTGTAGTTGCGCCGGTCGTAGAGCAAACAGCGCCTGCTGAATCAAAACCTGATACTGAAAAATCAGTTGAAGAAACCTCAGCAAGTGAAAAACAAGCTGTTCAAGAGAAAACCACTGAACAAGAACGTTCGTCAAATTTTGAGCCTTTAGAGTTTCCATCAAGCTCGAATACGACGACTGCTTCAGAACTAGAATCACATTCGTCTTCTGAAAAACAAGCTGAGAAAGAAGCACCCGCAGCACAACAACATGATCAAGAACACGTGCTTGAATTTGAGTTTGATGCACCAAAAGCAGAAACCAAACCTCAAGCGCAACCAGCACCTGTTGCAGCTGAACCGAAAAAAGATGAACAAGACGCGCACTTTATTGATTTTGATTTCGGCGGTCAAAGCCAATCAGAGAAAAAAGATGCTGAAGTTGAACAACCTGTAAAAACTGAGACAACCAGCCATGGTCAAAGCTTTGAACTTCAATTTGACCAGCCTGCAGAAGCTGCACCAACAGCATCAGTAACGCCACCAGCTGAAAATGAAAAAGCAGATGAATCTCCTGCAATCACACCTGCAGAAACAGATCATTTGTTCTTAGCATTCCCAGAGTTGTCAGAAGTCAGTGAAAATGCACTCAATATTAAGCTTGCAAAGCAATATATTGATATGGGTGAATTTGCTCGTGCATCTGACTTATTAACTGATCCACATCAATCATTTACAGCAGAAGAGCAAACGGAAGTTGATCAATTGCTGAATAAAATTGCATCTTAATTTGACTCAACTTATGATGAAGATTATTTAACTGTATTCTTCATTTAGCATGTCAAACATTGCAATCATTTATATGGGCGGTACATTGGGCTGTGTGGGTTCTCCCCTCAGTCCTATGCCTGAAGCCCAGTTTATCCCCCATTTAAAATCAATTCTTACCCTACATAGCAATTTAGCTGTGGACTGCTTTGCAGCACCAGAAATTATTGACAGCAGTGCTTGCACTGCCAAATCATGGCTATTGCTCATTCAATTAATTCAAAACCTTCAAACACAGCATTATCAAAAGTTTATTATTATTCATGGTACAGACACTTTAAGTTATGCCAGTGCGGTTTTAGCACGATTTTTAAGTCATTCTTGCTGTGTGATTTTAACAGGTAGCCAACATCCTTTACTTGATGAAGCAGGACTGACAGTACGGCAAAATACGGATGCTTTAGACAACTTATTATTTACACTTCAAGAAATACAACAACAAATCTCTGGTGTGTATTTAAGCTTTGCCAATCGCCTTTATCATGCACGCAGCGTGATTAAATGCCATACCACGCAAAATCACGCCTTTGAAGGCATTTCTGCATATGCCCCACTTCTTGATCTTGCACTTAAACCAACTTTAGTTCATCAAGAGCATATAGAACAGGCACAACAACTTAAAATTTTTAATTTTATGCTCCAGCCACTTGAGCTGACATCATGTGAACAACTCTTAAAAAGTATCTTGTCTGATCCGCCACATTTTTTAATACTACAAGGGTTCGGAACAGGCAATGTGCCAGTCAACGCTAAAATCATTCATCAATTACAACAACTAAAACAGCAAGGTTGCTTAAGCGTTATTACAACACAAGTTACCTTTGGTGCAATTGATCAACGTTATGCAGTGAGTGCATGGATTAAAGATGCACAAATTATTGCCACACATACCTTAGGCCATGCGGATTTATATGCCAAAATACTGCAATTGTATTTACAATACCCCGATGTAAACCAATGGTATACACATTGGTTTGATGATCAAATCTGAGGTGATTATGCAGCGCTATGCGATTGGAATTGAGTTTTGTGGCACAAATTATCGTGGTTGGCAAACTCAACAAGCAGGCATTTTGAGTATTCAAGAGACGCTCGAACACAGTTTAAGTAAAGTTGCCAATCATCCTGTGGTTTTGCATGGTGCAGGACGTACCGATGCAGGTGTTCATGCCACAAATATGGTTGCTCATTTTGACAGTGCTTCAGAGCGTTCAGATTATGGCTGGATACGTGGCACCAACAGCCAACTCCCTGATGATATTTCTATTCAATGGATTCAACGCATGGACATGGCGTTTCATGCACGGTTTAAAGCGACAGCACGACGTTATCGGTATGTTATCTACCAAGCAGCACAAAAACCTGCATTATTATACCGACAAGTCACCCATGTTCGTCATCCTTTAGATATTAAAGCGATGCAACACGCTGCGCTTAAATTTGAAGGTACACATAATTTTGAAAGTTTTCGTGCTGCAGCATGTCAATCAAATCAGCCTGTACGCCATGTTAAACACTGCCGATTCACTGCGCATGGTCCTTTTTTGGTCTTAGATATTGAAGCAGATGGCTTTTTACATCATATGGTTAGAAATATTGTGGGCTGCTTATTGGATGTTGGTCAAGGTGTGCATGACATTGATCATATTGATCAGATCTTTGCGGCAGAAGATCGTAAAGCTGCAGGCATTACAGCCCCTGCCGATGGATTATATTTCATTCAAGCCACTTATCCTGAACATTTTCAACTACCACAAGTCATGCTCGGTCCGCAGTGGTTAAATTGGCCAAATTAATTGGACATGTAACCTTTAAAATGCATTTTAATTGCTCCAATATCAGTTTAAGAAAATGATTTACAGCCTCTTTATTTAAAGCCAAGCAATTTTTACAAGAACTGCCGATTTAGACGACAGCTATTTTCAGAACTAGGGTGCTTGATCTTGTGTTTTAAGTTTATTTTGTATATAATTTGCGCCTAATTATTTATTCTTTTAGGTAGGCTATGGCCAATAAAGAGGAACTGATCGAGTTCGAAGGCGTTGTCACCGAAACGCTTCCTAATACCATGTTCCGTGTTCGTTTAGAAAATGGGCATGAAGTCATTGCGCACATCTCAGGTAAAATGCGTAAGCACTACATTCGTATTTTAACTGGCGATAATGTAAAAGTAGAAATGACGCCTTATGACTTAACGAAAGGTCGTATTACTTATCGCGCACGCTAATCTATAGCGCAAGCGAGAAGCCACTTTACAGTGGCTTTTTTTCGTTTGATGCTTTTTAAAAACACCCATAAAAAAAGCTGGCCATGGCCAGCTTTTTTTATGTTTAAAATTAAGTATTCAATGCATTAACGATGGCTTGACCCATTTCTTCTGTACCCACTTGTGTTAAACCTTCAGCATAGATATCTGCTGTGCGTAAACCTAAGTCTAAAACATGCCCTACAGCATGCTCAATCGCGACTGCAGCTTGTTCTTCTTTAAAGCTATAACGTAACATCATTGCAACCGATAAAATGGTTGCCAATGGGTTTGCAATATTTTGTCCTGCAATATCAGGCGCTGAACCATGACATGGCTCATACATACCCTTGCCATGCTCGTCTAAAGATGCTGACGGCAACATGCCAATCGACCCTGTGAGCATCGCTGCTTCATCTGATAAAATATCACCAAACAAATTGCCTGTGACAATCACATCAAACTGTTTTGGTGCACGAACCAATTGCATTGCAGCATTATCAACATACATATGTGACAAAGCTACATCTTGATAGTCATTTTGATGAAGCTCAGTTACTGTTTGCTTCCAAAGCTCAGTCACTTCAAGCACATTGGCTTTATCAACTGAACATACTTTACTACCGCGTAATTTTGCTAACTCAAAAGCAACTTTAGCAATACGGCGAATTTCTGACTCTGAATATACATCCGTGTTATAGCCCTGCTTTTCGCCATTCTCAAGTTCACGTATACCACGAGGCTGACCAAAATAAATACCGCCTGTTAGCTCTCTCACAATCAAGATATCCAAGCCTGATACAATTTCTGGTTTTAAGCTAGATGCATCTGCCAACTGCGGATATAAAATTGCAGGACGTAAATTGGCAAATAAATTAAGTTCACTACGAATTTTTAATAGTCCACGTTCAGGGCGAATTGATCGTTCAATACCATCCCACTTTGGACCACCTACTGCACCCAATAAAATCGCATCTGCTTGTTTCGCTTGTGCGCTTGTTACATCAGGGTAAGGCTGACCATGTACATCAATCGCAGCACCACCAAGCAAACCATGCTCCCATGTTAAACCTAAGCTAAATTTTTGGTTAATGGTCGAAAGTACGCTTTCAGCAGCACGAATAATTTCAGGACCAATGCCGTCACCGGCTAAAATGAGAATATGTTTTGACATACAGCTTCCATGATCTGGTTAAATAATTGTTTCAATATAGCTTAGTTTTTTTGCTCTACAAACTCACCAAGCCCGGTTAGTACATTATAAGGTTTGCAAAAACGACGTACGACACGTTTCTCTTCCATGACTTTGACACATAAAGGGTCAGGAACAGCCGCATTTAATAGATTATTAGCACGCTTTACTCGGTCTCTATACATGGTGAATGTATAGGCTTTATTTGCTTTAAACGGGTGAATCACATGTATGGTTTCTGCACGGTCAATTGAAATTGGATAAAAACGAACCACAACTTCATATTGTTGAGCAGGCACCGTCAAATATAGTGCATTTGACTGTAAGGTTGAGCTTGCTTTTAACCGTACAAAACCCTTTTGAATCGCTTCATTGCTCACCAAATGCGTGGTATCACTGACCACAGGAACATTTCCAATTCGTTCAAATTCACAAGTATTGGTACCAGAACAAAATATCTTGACCGTTGCTTCTGCATTTGGTGTTAATGCTGCATATCGAATTTGTGCCGTTTTAATTGCATGTTGCGTATTTTGGCATGCGCTTAATCCAATAAGACACATGCCCACCAACACACTTTGACCAATAACCTTTTGCATAGATTTTATTCAACCTAGAAACAGTATGCCTTAAATAACAGACTGCATATTATCAAATAGTTGACATTATGTTCTATGTTTTGGTGATGATTATCAGCGTGAAAGCGTTTGAAAAATCCATGGCTTTGATTGTTTTATCCGTTCTTCATAGCTTTCAATCAAATCACTGTCTTGCAAAGTTAAACCAATATCGTCTAAACCATTCAATAAGCAGTGCTTTCTAAATGGATCAACATCAAAGGTAAATATTTGACCTGAAGCCAATCTGACTTCTTGCGATGCCAAATCTACAACCAATTGATAACCCTCTTCAGCCTGACACTCTTTAAAGATGGTATCGACTTCTTCTTCAGTTAAAATAACGGGTAACATGCCGTTTTTAAAGCTGTTGTTAAAGAAAATGTCGGCATAGCTTGGTGCAATCACTGTACGAAAACCATATTCGCTTAACGCCCAAGGCGCATGTTCACGACTTGAACCGCAACCAAAGTTTTTGCGTGTCACCAAAATAGTTGCACCTTGATAACGTGCTTGATTAAGCACAAAATCTGGGTTTTTAGGTCGAATGCTATTGTCTTGACCTGGGTAACCTTCATCTAAATAACGAAGCTCATCAAATAAATTGTCACCAAAGCCTGTTCGTTTAATTGATTTTAAAAATTGTTTTGGAATAATTAAGTCGGTATCTACATTGGCACGATCTAAAGGTGCAACAATACCGGTTTCAACTGTATAGGCTTGCATATTTTGACTCCTAAAAGGTTCGTACATCAACAAAATGACCTGCAATTGCAGCTGCTGCTGCCATCGCTGGACTCACTAAGTGTGTACGCCCACCATTTCCTTGACGACCTTCAAAATTACGGTTAGATGTTGATGCACAATGTTCACCTGACTGTAATTTATCTGCATTCATGGCAAGACACATTGAGCAGCCCGGCTCGCGCCATTCAAAACCTGCATCAATAAAGATTTGATCTAATCCTTCTTTTTCTGCTTGAGATTTGACTAAACCTGATCCTGGCACCACCATGGCTTGTTTAATACTAGCAGCAACTTTACGACCACGAACCACTTCAGCCGCAGCGCGAATATCTTCAATACGTGAATTGGTACATGAACCAATAAAGACTCGGTCTAAATGAATATCTTTAAGTGCTTGGCCTGCGGTTAAACCCATGTACTGATATGAGCGAATCCAATCATTACGTTGTACGTCATCTTTTGCTTGTTCTAATGTGGGTACAGCATGAGAGACTGGAATGACCATTTCAGGTGATGTACCCCAAGATACTTGTGGTTCAATCTCTTCACCTTTTAACACAACCACAGTATCAAAATGTGCATCTTCATCTGAATGCAACGTATTCCAATACTCAACCGCTTTGTTCCAAGCATCGCCTGTAGGTGCATACGGACGGTGTTCAACATACTCAATGGTTTTTTCATCGACAGCCACTAACCCAACACGTGCGCCTGCTTCAATGGCCATGTTACATACAGTCATCCGCCCTTCCATCGACATATCACGGAAAACTTGTCCGCCAAATTCAATGGCATGACCTGTCCCACCTGCTGTGCCAATTTGACCAATAATAGCCAACACCACATCTTTAGATGTCACACCTTGGCCAAGCTGTCCGTCAACACGTACCAACATGTTTTTCATTTTCTTTTGAACTAAACACTGTGTTGCAAGAACATGTTCAACTTCTGATGTACCAATACCATGTGCCAAACAACCAAATGCACCATGTGTTGCAGTATGCGAATCGCCACAAACCACCGTCATGCCAGGCAAAGTTAAACCTTGCTCAGGACCCACAACATGCACAATTCCTTGGCGAATATCATTGATTCCAAATTGAACCACATTGAAGGTTTTGCAGTTGTCATCTAATGTTTGAACTTGAATACGTGATGTTTTATCTTCAATGCCTGCAATTCCCTGATCACGTTCTTTTTTAGAAGTTGGTACATTATGGTCAGGTGTTGCAATATTGGCACTTAAACGCCATGGCTGACGGCCTGCAAGTGCAAGCCCCTCAAATGCTTGAGGAGAAGTTACTTCATGTAATAATTGACGATCAATATAAATTAAGCTCGAACCATCATCACGCTGTTTGACTAAATGGTCATCCCATAATTTGTCATATAAAGTCTTGCCTGCCATGTCGTTATACTCCATTGGACTGGGTGTATTTTTAAATTGGTCTCATTCGATTATATAACGAATGTATTATAAATCTAATTTATCATTTTTATATGTATGTAAACTTTTTGGAATACGTGTGGCAAACATACAAAAAAAAGAACTCAATTCTGTTTAAGTCAGTTAATATACGCGATACAGCGCAATTTTTAATAAGAAATGATTCAAAATACTAATATTACTAAAACGATTACATTAAAAGAGACGTTAATATGAATCTTGCAGCCTTTGAAGCATTTGTAAAAGTGATGGAAATGGGGTCAATTTCCTTGGCAGCAGATCAACTTTTTATTACTCAGCCCGCAGTTACCAAACGTATTCATAGCATTGAAGAGTATTTTAATGTCAGTTTATTTGAATCTGCTGGTCGTGGTATTCAGCCGACACCTGTCGCGCAAGAATTACTACCGAAAGTAAAAAGTTGGTTAAATGAATTGGGTGATATTCACCACAATTTAAGCCACCAACATCAAACTGTACAAGGGTCTCTCAAACTCGGCACCAGTCACCATATCGGTTTACACCATTTGCCATCGTATTTGAAAAACTATGTGCAAACTTACCCACAGGTGTCTTTAGATGTCAAATTTGTTGACTCAGAGCAAGCCCATGAACATGTGTTAAATGGTGATTTGTCAATTGCCTTTTTAACGCTCCCTCCCCACCTTGATGAGCGATTGTCGTATATTGCGATGTGGGAAGATCCATTGGTTTTTGTGGCAGCGCCTTTTCATCCTTTAGCAAAAATGAAAAATTTAACTTTAAGCCAATTGTTGCTACATACTGGCTTATTGCCTGCGGCAAAAACGTATACCAGTCAAATTACTTTAGCTGAATTTGAAAAACATGGTTTACGTCCTAAATTTAGTATGAGTACTAACCCGCTTGAGTCTATTCGCATGCTCACATCCATTGGTTTAGGGTGGTCAGTATTGCCAAAAACCCTGATTAATCAAGATTTAAAGCCACTAGATATTGATATCGAACTCAAACGAACATTAGGTATGGTTTGGCATCCTGGTCGTAGCCAATCTAAAGCTGCCGAAACACTCATTCAATTTGTCCAAGCAGGCAATATATAAATTGATGCTTGGACAAAGCGATTAAATTGACCAATCCACAATATCCCAACCTTTTGATGTCGCCAATTGCTGTAATCTTTCATCTGGATTAACAGCAGTTGCATGGCTTGCATAGTCAAGTAAAAAGCGGTCGTTATACGAATCAGAATAGGCCCAGCTTTCTTCAACAGTTCGCCCATCTAACCATTCATCTAAACGAATTAATTTGCCATTTTGGAAACTTGGTGTACCAAGAACTTTACCTGTGTATTTTCCATTAACCTGCTCTGCAGTTGTGGCAATCACATTAGTGACACCAAAAGCATGAAAAATAGGTGTAGTAATAAAATCATTGGTTGCAGTAATGCCTAGTATTTCATGTCCCAATGCTTGGTGATGCTGAACGGCTTCAAATCCTTTTGGACGTAATTGTGGACGTATCACATTTTCCATAAATTGCTGATGATATTCTGCAAGTGTGTTTTGATCATTTTCAACTAAAAACTCAAAAACAAACTCATTATAAGCAATCGAATCAAGTTGACCCTCTTGATAATCTTGATAAAACTGATCATTCATTTTTTTATGTCGAACCGTGTCAACTAAATTATGTTGGATTAAAAACTCACCCCATGCATGGTCTGAGTCAATATTTAAAAGCGTGTGATCTAAGTCAAATAAAGCCAGTTTCATGAAAGTTCTCGTTTAATTTGAAAAATAAAGAAAAAAAATGTAAATCAATCACCGCTAAAGGCAATAAATTCGTTAAGATCATAGCAATTTTTAACAATATTCTGCGGTCTTTTTTTAACGAAGGTCGAATATGAAAATATTCTAGAACGCAAGATCGCATGAGATAATAGATTAAGGTAGCCAAATGATCGACTCAGAAGGTTTCCGACCCAATGTCGGGATCATTTTGGCAAACGACAATGGACAAGTTTTATGGGCAAAACGCATTGGACACAATGCATGGCAATTTCCACAAGGCGGCATTCAGTATGGAGAAACACCTGAAGATGCGCTGTATCGAGAGTTACGTGAGGAGGTTGGTTTATTGCCTGAGCATGTGGAAATCATTGCTCAAACCAAAGGTTGGTTGCGTTATCGTTTGCCACACCGATACATTCGTTCAGGACCTGAACCCATTTGTATTGGTCAAAAACAAAAATGGTTTTTATTGAAGCTTAAAGCATCAACAAAACATATACAGCTCAATTTATCCAACCCGCCAGAGTTCGATCAATGGCAATGGGTAAGTTACTGGTATCCTTTAGGTCAAGTTGTGAATTTTAAAAGAGATGTTTATCGACGTGCCATGGTTGAACTCTCCATCCAACTCTCCTTTTGAATACGTTATCAATGGATCAAGACGGATTATACTGATCTGATCAATACCACCATGGCTTAACTAGCAAAGGAGTATGCATGAATGTCTAATATGCAATTAGATACATTAAGGCGCATTGTGCAGGAAATTAACGCATCCAATGGCCTCCATGAATCATTAGATATCATGGTGAAACAAGTATCTGAAGCAATGGATGTTGATGTATGTTCAATTTATTTGCTAGATGAGCGCAACCAATGCTATTTGCTCATGGCAAGCAAAGGATTAAATCCTGAATCTGTAGGAAATGTTTCATTACAGCTTGGTGAAGGCTTGGTGGGCTTGGTTGGACAACGCGAAGAAATTGTCAACCTTGAAAATGCATCTCAGCATGAGCGTTATGCTTATTTTCCTGAAACAGGAGAAGAGTTATATCATTCATTCTTAGGTGTCCCTGTCATGTACCGCCGTAAAGTAATGGGCGTTTTAGTGGTACAAAAAAGACAACCTCAAGACTTTAGCGAAGCTGCTGAATCTTTTTTAGTCACGTTGTGTGCCCAATTGTCGGGTGTGATTGCACATGCTCATGCTGTAGGCAGCAGTGATTTATTTCGTAAAGTTGCCAATTTATCCAATTACAAGACCTTTCAAGGGGTTGCAGGCTCTGGTGGCATTGCGCTTGGTCGTGCCATTATCTTGTATCCGCCTGCCGATTTATCAGCAGTGCCTGACCGTGAAGCAGAAGATATTAGTGAGCAGTTAGAGTTACTTGAACAAGCGATTGAATCTGTACGTGCTGAAATTCAATTACTTGATGAAAAGATGCAAAACTCACTCATGTCAGATGAACGCGCCCTCTTTAGTGTCTTTTTACGCATGCTTGATGAACATGCGTTGCCACTTGAAATCCAAGATGAAATTCGTGCAGGAAGTTGGGCACAAGGTGCCGTTAAACGTGTCATTGATAAACATATTGCGCATTTTGCCCAAATGGAAGATGACTATTTACGTGAACGAGTATCAGATTTAAAAGATTTAGGACGACGTATCTTAGCATGTTTACAAGAGGCAGACTCAAGCCATAAAGAACTTAGCTCAGACAGTATTATTGTTGGTGATGAAATCAGTACAGCAGCCCTTGTTGAATTACCTGTTGATAAAATTGCAGCCATTGTTACCAGTGAAGGTGCTGCCAATTCCCATATGGTCATTGTTGCACGTGCACTAGGTATTCCAACTGTAGTTGGCGTCACTGAATTACCTGTCAACACCCTTGATGATGTTGAAATGATTGTTGATGCCTATCAAGGCAAAGTGACCATCAATCCGCCGCGACGTTTACGCCAACGGTATAAAGAGATTCAAAAAGAAGAAGAACAAATTGCTAAAGATTTAAAGCAATATGAAACCAAAGATGCCATTACGCCAGATGGTACAGCGGTTCAATTGTTTGTGAATACAGGGCTCATGATCGATGTGGTTCGTGGCGTACAACGTGGCGCGAAAGGTGTTGGGCTATATCGCAGTGAAATTCCATTTATGCTGCGTGATCGTTTTCCAGGTGAAGAAGAACAGCGGGTTATTTACCGTCAGCAGTTGAGCCACTTTGCCAATAAACCTGTCATTATGCGAACATTAGATATTGGTGCTGATAAAGAGCTGCCTTATTTCACCATTGAAGAGACCAATTCAGCTTTAGGCTGGCGAGGTATTCGTTTTACGCTTGATCATCCTGAAATCTTTTCATCGCAAATTCGTGCCATGTTAAAAGCGAGTATTGGCTTAAACAATTTACATATCTTATTGCCGATGGTTACCAATGTCAGTGAAGTTGAAGAAGTTCTTTACTTACTTGAACGTGATTGGAATGCAGTGCAAGAAGAAGAACAGGTCAAAATCAATAAACCTAAAATTGGTATTATGATTGAAGTTCCAAGTGTATTATTTCAAATAGAAGAATTTTCTGAATTGGTCGATTTCTTCTCGGTTGGCTCCAATGACCTTATTCAATATTTATTGGCCGTAGACAGAAATAATGCCCATGTGTCGAGTGTCTACTCACACTTTCATCCTTCCATTTTGCGTGCGTTATCGCAGCTCAAAAAAGAATGTGAAAAATATAATAAACCCGTCAGCGTCTGTGGTGAAATGGCAGGCGACCCGCTTTCAGCGATTTTACTTATGGCGATGGGTTTTAGTACCCTATCTATGAGCTCAAGCAATATTTTACGGGTAAGAAAGGCAATTTGTCATATTCCAATGCAAGATGCTGAAAAACTGTTAGCCCATGTATTAAAACTCAATAATCCACTGCTGATTAAAAGCTGGCTTGAAAACCATTTTAAAAATAATGGCCTTGCTGATATGGTCAAAACGAATCGTTTAATTACAAGTTAAATAGATATTTAGTTGAGTCAAATTCAGAAACCGATGCTGAGGTCAGTAGCTTGAGCATGGTCAATATTTAGACTAATTACATCAAACACAGATGATATTAAACATAAACTACTTTTATTTAATAAATTATTAGAAAGTGAGATTTATAAAAACACATTTTTATATTTTATTATTTGAAACAATGTGAATAAACTTGGATGTTCATAAGGTGAAAGAGAAGTTTTTAGATGAGTTTTCATCTTTTTTATTTAAGTTAAACAACAATACAAATGAATGGTATTTATCTGATTTTATTGACGTCTCAATTAAACCACTCTCAGCAATGACTTCATTTGAACTTGTGTCTGAGGTTATGTCTATGATTATAGATTTGAATATTCATCGTGAAGATTGCTTTTATGATGCAATATACATTCTTAATGAATTATACCAACACGCAAACACGACAGAACGTCCCTCATTTTTGGTTGAAAATCCAAACTTTTTTACAAAACTAGTCGATCAAACGCATCATCAAGATACAGTTGAATTAGTCAAAAACACTGCCAAGCAATTTCATTTCTAGCATTTCACTTTATAAAAAATGATTAATTTATTGAAAAATTCGGATCTCAATTTTTAACATATCACACAACAATAAAAACCCCAGCTCGGCTGGGGTTTTTATTTATTCAATTATGCTTTGATATCAAAACGATCTGCATTCATGACTTTCGTCCATGCTGCAATAAAGTCTCGGGCAAATTTTTCTTTGTTGTCATACTGACCATACACTTCAGCATATGAACGAAGAATTGAATTTGAACCAAATACCAAGTCAACTCGTGTTGCTGTCCATTTCACAGCACCTGTTTCACGATCACGAATTTCGTATGAGTTTTTACCTGTTGGCTTCCATGTGTTATTCATGTCAGTTAAATGAATAAAGAAGTCATTGGTCAATACGCCTTCACGATCAGTGAATACCCCATGTTTGGTATTGCCATGGTTGGTACCAAGTACACGCATACCACCAATGAGTACTGTCATTTCAGGTGCAGTTAAACCAAGCAATTGAGCACGGTCAAGTAACATTTCTTCAGGCTGAACAACATAATCTGATTTGATCCAGTTACGGAAACCATCATGCTTTGGTTCAAGCTCTTGGAATGAGTATTCATCTGTTTGCTCTTGCAAAGCATCGCCACGACCAGGTGTAAATGGTGCATCAATATCAAAGCCTGCATCTTGTGCTGCTTTTTCTACAGCCGCTGTACCACCTAAAACAATCAAATCTGCAATGCTGACTTTCTTGTCTAATGATGCTTGAATTTCTTCAATTTTGGCCAAGACTTTCGCTAAACGCTCAGGCTCATTACCTGCCCAGTCTTTTTGTGGAGCTAAACGAATACGCGCACCATTGGCACCACCACGATAATCCGAACCACGATAAGTACGGGCGCTGTCCCATGCAGTATTAATTAATTCAGCTGAAGTTAAACCACTTTCAAGTAATTTAGCTTTTAATACCTGGATTTCAGCTTCACTTAATGTGTAATCCACAGCTGGAATCGGATCTTGCCAAATTAAATCTTCACTTGGGTAGGCTTCACCTAAATATCTTGATTTAGGCCCTAAATCACGGTGAGTCAGTTTATACCATGCACGTGCAAACACTTCAGAGAAGTAAGCTTGATCATGATAGAAGCGCTCAGAAATCTTACGATATTCTGGATCCATTTTAAGTGCCATATCCGCATCTGTCATAATTGGATTACGACGAACATTCGGGTTATGGGCATCAATTGGTTTGTCTTCTTCTTTAATATCAATTGGTTCCCACTGCGTTGCACCCGCTGGGCTTTTTCTCAATTCCCATTCATAAGTGAAAAGCAAGTAGAAAAACTCATTGTCCCATTTGGTTGGGTTTGTGGTCCAAGCACCTTCAATACCACTGACCATGGTGTTGGCGCCATTGCCTGTGCCTTCTGAATTATGCCAGCCAAGCCCTTGAAACTCGACATCAGCCGCTTCAGTATCTGCACCGATGTTATCACCACGACCATTACCATGTGCTTTACCGACAGTATGACCACCTGCAGTTAATGCCACAGTTTCTTCATCATTCATCGCCATGCGGTCAAATGTTGTACGCATGTCTTGTGCTGTTTTTAATGGATCAGATTTACCATCAACCCCTTCAGGATTGACATAAATTAAGCCCATTTGTACAGCAGCAAGTGGATTTTCAAGTGATGTTCTGTCTTGATCATCTTCATAACGGTTTTTGGTCACATCTAACCATTGGCGCTCTTCACCCCAATAAATGTCTTTTTCAGGATGCCAAATATCTTTACGACCACCTGCAAATCCATAGGTCTTTAAGCCTGCAACATCATAAGCCACAGTTCCTGCAAGTACGATTAAATCGCCCCATGAAATTTGATTACCATACTTTTGCTTAATTGGCCAAAGTAAACGACGTCCTTTATCTGTGTTAACATTATCAGGCCAACTATTTAACGGCGCAAAACGTTGATTACCTGTGTTCGCACCACCACGACCATCCTGCTTACGGTAAGTTCCTGCCAAATGCCATGCTGTACGCACAAACATCCCAATATAGCTGCCCCAATCTGCAGGCCACCATGCTTGACTGGTATTCATGAGTGCACGAATATCTTTTTTAACAGCATCTAAATCTAATGCATTAAATGCTTTTTCATAATCAAAGTCTGGATCCATTGGATTCGTTTTTTTATCATGCTGCGATAAAATGTCTAAGTTCAATGCATTCGGCCACCAATCTGTATTTGAGCTGGCTACATTGGTATTTGTCCCATTGTCATGAAAAGGACATTTCCCTACATTGGCTTGCGTATCGTTTGACATGTTCACACTCCCATTTTTAAATTTTTGCTATCAGCGAATCATCTATATTGACTAAACTAGACGCTTTGTCTTTAAATTGAAATCAGGATTTATGAATAAAAACAATAGTAAAAGCCAATCACCTTTTTTTGATGATTTCATTGGAACTTAACATGGCTACATTTGTTGGCAATTTATTACCAAGACTTGAAGGCAGTATGATTTATTGCTTCAATCAAACATGAACAACAATCAACGTTCTGTAACATACCACATACTATAATAGGGTTGCTCTTACGCATATCATGCGTAAAATTTAGACGATAAATATATAAATTCGAATTCTTATAACTAATTACAAGTAACAGCAAGCCCGTATCAGGAGTAAGCCATGAGTAAGTGCCCATATCATCAAACAACAACAGCGGGTTCACCAGTCGCTGATAATCAAAACAGCGTTACAGTCGGTCCAAGAGGCCCACTTTTAATTCAAGATTGGCAATTAATTGAAAAATTAGCACATCAAAACCGTGAAAGAATTCCAGAACGTACAGTACATGCCAAAGGTTGGGGTGCTTTTGGTACATTAACTATCACAAAAGATTTATCTGAATATACACGCGCTAAAGTTTTTCATGGTGTAAATAAACAGATTCCAATGCTTGCTCGTTTCTCAACTGTTGCTGGTGAACATGGTGCAGCAGATGCTGAGCGTGATGTTCGTGGTTTCTCTTTAAAGTTTTATACAGAAGAAGGTAACTGGGACTTGGTTGGTAACAATACACCCGTGTTCTTTGTCCGTGACCCATTAAAATTCCCTGACTTCATTCATACACAAAAACGCCATCCAAGAACAAACCTGCGTTCACCAACTGCAATGTGGGATTTTTGGTCATTGTCACCTGAAAGCTTACACCAAGTGACTATTTTAATGTCTGATCGTGGCTTACCAACTGATGTGCGTCATATCAATGGTTATGGCTCACATACATTCTCTTTTTGGAATGATAAAAACGAGCGTTTTTGGGTTAAATTCCATTTTAAAACACAGCAAGGCCATCGTCATTGGACCAATGAAGAATCATTCGAAAAAGTGGGTCAAAGCCGTGAAACCACACAAGAAGATCTATTCTACAGCATTGAAAATGGTGACTTCCCTCGTTGGACTCTTCAAGTTCAAATCATGCCTGAGCTTGATGCAGAAAAAACCTCTTACAACCCATTTGATTTAACCAAAGTATGGCCACATAGCGAATATCCGCCAATTGAAGTCGGCTTCTTTGAATTAAACCGCAATGCTGACAACTATTTTGCACAAATTGAACAAGCTGCATTCTCTCCATCAAATGTTGTACCAGGTATTGGTTTTTCTCCTGACCGCATGTTACAGGCGCGTATTTTCAGCTATGCAGATGCGCATCGTCATCGTTTAGGGACGCATTATGAAAATATTCCTGTGAATCGTCCACATGTGCCAGTACATACATATCACAAAGATGGTTTCATGAATATTCAAGAAGAATTTCCAAATCCTGATGCATATTATGAACCGAATTCATTTGGTGGCCCAGTACAAGCCCCTGAATTTAAAGAACCGCCTTTAAAGTTAAATCAAAGTGTAGTTGACCGTTTTGATCATCGTCAAGACGAAGGCAATAATGACTATATTCAAGTTACTGCATTATTTAATTTATTTGATGATGGTGAAAAATCTCGCCTATTTAACAACATTGCAGGTGCAATGGCAGGTGTACCAAAAGAAATTATTGAACGCCAATTAACACATTTTGGCCGTGTACATCCAGATTATGAAGCGGGTGTTCGTGCAGAATTAAAAGCAACAGGTCACAGCGATTACCAATAAATCGCTCTTATAAAAAAGCCCTCAATTTGAGGGCTTTTTTTATACAATCAGTTTTCGACCTTCATGAATACAATAAAATGGATTCATTAATTTAGATGCTTGAGAGATCGACTCTTCAAGCACTTCTTCTGGTGCTAAACGACCTTCATCTGTTAACTGAAAAGTTCGATAATGTAATGCCACAGAACGATGTGATTGTAAGTCCATATGCGCTTTTAAAGCATCATCTGGGTCCATATGCAGATACTTCATAATTTTTCGTGGTGCATAAGCACCAATCGGCAGTAAAGCCACCCTTGGAGCCCCAAATTTGGCATAAATTTCTTTGAAGTGTGGTGAGTAACCTGTATCACCTGCAAAATAAACATATTGCTCATCTTGCCGCACACAAAAGCCCCCCCACAATGCTGCATTTTGGTCTCGAATACCTCGCCCAGAACCATGCTGTGCTGGGGTATATACAATTTCAAAATCTTTGAACATGGCAGATTGCCACCAATCAAGTTCAATCACATTAAAATGATTTGGTAAATAATGTCCATTACCAAGACCTGTATAAATAGGCATTTTAAAGGCATCATCTAGCCATTCTAATGTGGCAATATCCATATGATCATAATGGTTATGACTGAGTAATACACCATGGATTTCTGGTAAGTTTTCTAAAGCAATCCCTGCAGGACAAACACGGCGTGGTCCAGTTCCAGGCCTTGGACCTGCATGATCAGACCACATCGGATCTGTCAAAAAGTTATACGGCCCTATCTGAATTAATACAGTGGCATGCCCTACAAACCAAACACGCCATTGTGGCTGATCACCTTCATTGGTATGTAAAGTGGTTGGAACTTCATGATCTTGTGCTAAAAAGTTTTTAAACTCCTGATCAATATCTACATTCCATGAATTGTTTTTACGACTCATCAGCCATTTTAAAATTTTGATTCTGCTGTGTTTAATATCTGGCGCATGCTCATTATGAAACCTCCCATTTCGAAAATGAGCAGATGTTTCAAAGGATTGATTTGCTTTTGTTAACGTATGAAACCATGTGTTTTTTACTGGAATTTCATAACTCAATCGCTTATTAGATGTTGTCATATGTTCTTCTTTTATTTCTTATCTGACTCAAGGCGAATCACGTTAGAATGGCTATCTATCTGTGTGTTAAAATGTATAGTACCATCAAGTTTTAAGATTTGTATTATGTATTTTATACAACTACATTTCTGCTACAACATTTATTTTTCAGATTTAAATGAAACAGTTAGTTTCTATTTGATCATCTCTTTTAAATTGTAAGTTTAAACCATACTCGGTAAAACTATAACCATATAAAATAAAACATAATTTAATATTAGGTACTTTAAGCTATACTAGCATTACCTAGTTTTCATCACCGTCGGACAGATATTATGGAACTACGTCACTTGCGATATTTTATAGCTGTCGCAGAAGAATTAAATTTCAGTAAAGCAGCACTTCGACTTTACACGGCTCAACCCTCGTTAAGCCAACAAATTAAAGACTTAGAAGAAGAAATTGGTGTAAAACTTTTTCATAGAACCAAACGTAAAGTTGAACTGACCGAAGAAGGTGCTGTGTTTTTAGAACAGGCGCGTCTCACCATTGCCCAAGCAGATCGTGCAGTTCATTTAACCCAACAAGCCCACTTATCCAAACAACGAATTTTAAAAATTGGATTCTTAACAGCAGCAGAGATTCGGATTTTTCCGACTATTTTGCCAAGTTTCCGTGTGCAATATCCACATTTTAAGATTGAATTTTCTTTGCTTGGTGATGCAGAACAGCATCAGGCATTAAAAAATGCTGAACTTGATATTATTTTTACACGTCAAAAAGTCAATCATAAAACCGTGGTTGATCAAGTGATTTTTAAAGATGAGTTGTCTTTAATCTTACCTAAAAATCACCCTTTGGCACAGCGTGAAACTATTCCACTTGAAGCATTAAAGACCTTGGATTTTATTATGCCAACGTCACCGACATTTTTAATCATGAATCAAGTGGTGCACGAGTTTACCCAAAGCCATCAGATCAATTTAAATGTGCAAAAATATGCAAAAACCATTATTGATAGTTTGACGTTAATTAATTCGGGTGAAGGCTGTTCAATTCTACCGAAATATGTCGATCCTTTTGGTAGCTTACCTAATGTGACTGTTCGACCTTTTGATGTTGAATTGCCAACTTTAGATATTGTAATGAGCTACCGTCAAGATGACACATCGACTGCATTAAAAAGCTTTTTAACTATGCTGAATTCAATTTTAGATCAGCATACTTTGTAGTGAATGAAAGATTAACGCTTCGTCTGAACATGTTGTATTAAATAGTCATGTAAATCTGTTAATGACTGTGCAATATATATAGGTTCATATGACATCAGTTCTTCTACAGCATGTACTCCATAACTGACGCCTATGCGCTTCATGCCGATACGCTGTGCCATCTCTAAATCATATGTGGTATCTCCCACCATCACAGCATGATTCACATCAATTCCTGTATGCTGAAGAATTTCTTCTAGCATGAGAGGATGGGGTTTAGATTTGGTTTCGCTTGCAGCACGGGTGACTGTAAACAGATCATGACTTGCTGTTGTGGTTAAAACACGGTCTAGTCCACGACGACTTTTACCTGTTGCAACCGCTAAAATAATGCCTTGCTGCTTTAAATCATGCAGCATTTCATGCACCCCCACAAACCACTGATCATGCGATGAATGTGCCACATAATGGGTGGCATAGCTCTCTAAAATGGCATCATGCAACTCAGGTACTTGAGGGAATAACGTCTGCATTACCTCAGGCAACCCAAGTCCAATAATATGCGCTGCATCTTCAGCCGTTAAAGGCTGTTGATGCTGTTGTGCAGCAAATTGTAAGCTATCTACAATCTGCCCTGCTGAATCAAATAATGTGCCATCCCAATCAAAGATGACCAACTTAATTGAAGACATTATTTCTCCTTTGCAAGTTGATTTAACACGTCTTGCATATCATCGGGAAGTGGTGCTTCAATCGCAGCATAACCCGGAATCTCTAACCGCATGGCATGCAAGCATAATCGTCTTGGTTTTGGACCTGAATAATTGACGTTATGACCATATTTATCATCGCCTAACAAAGGATGACCAATACTTAAACCATGAACACGGATTTGGTGAGTACGGCCAGATAACGGTGATGCATAAACAAGCGTTGCAGATTTAAAGCGCTGCTCAACCGTCCAAATGGTTTGACTCGATTTACCTTCTTTTGATACCGAAACACGGCGCTCGCCATTGGCAAGCTCATAACGTAATAACGGTGCATCAATTTTTTGTTGGTCTAACAAAACATTGCCTTTTACAATCGCAGCATAAGTTTTTTGAATATCATGCTGTCTTAATAACTCTTGTAAATGTTTTAATGTGCTACGTTTCTTACTAATCATCACAAGGCCTGATGTATCACGGTCAATACGATGAATCAATTCAAGGTATTTTTTGCCTGTAGCAGCACGCAAAGCTTCAATTAAGCCATAGGCAATACCACTGCCGCCATGTACAGCAATACCTGATGGCTTGTTCACCACCAACAACCCCTCATCCTCATACACAATACGGCTTAACAAACCTTGAGCCACGTGTTCACTCATAGGAATGTCTGTGTCTTGCTTTTGCTCATAACGAATGGGTGCTACACGAACTTGATCGCCCGATTGTAAGCGTGTCTCAGCTTTGACACGTTTTTTATTCACTCGGACTTGGCCTTCTCGAATCAAACGATAAATACGACTTTTAGGCACACCTTTTAAGCGTGACATTAAAAAATTATCAATTCTTTGATCGGCTTGATGTTCATTGACATCGAACCAAGTCACACTTTGCCATTGCTGATTGGAATTCATACAGCTGTTTCAACCTTAATTTGATAATTTTGAATAAAATATAAACACTCAGACTATTTATTTCACTATAAACAACCGTTCAACCCATAGGCAGATGCCTCAAGGTTTGCTATAGTCAGCGCACGGATACCCCCGTAAATGAGACCTTGCATTAAAAGCATTCTATCGTTTTAACCGATGAATCTTGCAAGTCATGCTCTCATCGTAAGCTCGGAACGGTCCCAAAAGAATATGCCGACGCCGAAGGCTTTAGTATATCGGCAAATGAGTAGGCTGTTGTGTTAATTCATGCTTTCGCATAAAAAACAGTCTACAACCCAAATATATGTGGCCAACTTAGGTTGGTTTATTAATGTAAACTGAAATGCATCGATGAGTCATTCGCTACGATTTATTAGATTTAAATTGTGATGTCTATACATGCTATTGTTAGTTTAAGTATCTGATACGATGCGTATTTTCCGTATTTGACTTGGCTGAACAAAGATCAACAAGCTGAATTAACAGTAAATTTATCTTAGCAAAATAACAGAACAGAACGACTAATAAATCATTCAGGTGAATTTAACTGATTTCGTAAGATAAATACACCTGTATAAGTAAACGTAAGCATGTATTGTAACCATAAACGAATGTGGAAAATATAATCTCTTAATTGCATACAAGAAGTTAAAAGATTAGTACATGGAGTGCTTAAGTTTACGCCGTCAAGACTGACTGATCGTTGTAATTCAATGATTAGGTATTCACCCATGAAACGTATGCTGATTAATGCGACACATGCTGAAGAAGTACGTGTTGCACTTGTCACAGGTCATCGTCTATATGACTTCGACCTTGAAAACCGTACTCGCGAACAAAAAAAATCAAATATTTATAAAGGCCATGTCACTCGCGTTGAGCCTTCTTTAGAAGCTGTATTTGTTGAATATGGCGCACAACGTCAAGGTTTCTTGTCGATGCGAGAAATTGCACGTAGCTACTTAAATAGTAACCGTGACACATCAAATATCCGTGAACTGATCACAGAAGGTACTGAGCTTTTAGTCCAAGTTGAAAAAGAAGAGCGTGGCAATAAAGGCGCTGCTCTATCGACTTATATTTCACTTGCCGGGCGTTATTTGGTCCTGATGCCAAACAATCCAAAAGGTGGCGGAATCAGTCGACAAATTTCAGGCAGCGTTCGTGAAGAACTCAAAGAAATGTTGGCATCATTAAACATGCCACGTGGTATGAGTGTGATTGTCCGCACTGCAGGTATTGGTCGTAGCCAAGAAGAATTACAGCAAGATTTACAACACTTGCTTGACCTATGGGCACAAATCCAAAGCACCTGCAATTCAGGTCCATCACCGATGCTTGTTCATCAAGAAGCGGGCGTTGTTACACGTGCAATTCGTGATTATTTACGTGATGATGTTTCTGAAATTTTAATTGATAATGAGCAAGCATTTAATGAAGCATATAACTTTGTTAAAGTGGTCATGCCGCGTCAATTGGAAAAACTTAAAACATATACACAAAATGAGCCATTATTTGCACATTTTGGTGTTGAAAGCCAAATTCAAACTGCCTATGAACGTGAAGTAAAATTGCCATCAGGTGGATCAATTGTCATTGACCAAACTGAAGCATTGGTTGCGATTGATATTAACTCAGCCAAATCAACACGCGGTCAAGATGTAGAAGACACTGCATTAAATACCAATTTAGAAGCTGCAGAAGAAATTGCTCGTCAATTGCGTTTACGCGATATTGGTGGCTTGGTTGTCATTGATTTTATCGACATGAGCAAAGACCGTAACCAACGTATGGTTGAAGCTAAATTGCGTGAAGCGACACAAAGTGATCGTGCACGTATCCAATTTGGTCAATTGTCTCGCTTTGGTTTAATGGAAATGAGCCGTCAACGCTTACGTCCATCATTAGAAGAATCGACAGGTTATGTGTGCCCGCGCTGTCATGGCACAGGCATGGTACGTGATGTACGTTCACTGTCGTTATCAATCATGCGTAAAGTAGAAGAAATTGCATTACAAGAGCGTCAAGGTGAAGTTCAAATTGAAGTCCCTGTCGAAATTGCAGCTTTCTTATTGAATGAAAAACGCCATAGCCTTGTCTACTTAGAGCAAAGCTCAAATGTACGTATTACTGTATTGCCTCACCCGCATTTAGAAACACCGCATTACCAAATCCAATATAATCCTGAAGGTTTTGCGCCAACCAGTTATGAACGTACCGAAGCAACACGTTCAAGTGAAGCAGAACTTGGTTACCAATCTTCAGAATGGCATTTAGATGAAGCTGAAAAACCAGCACATGTTGCTCAAGCACAACCTGCCAAGTTGGCTACACAAGCAACACCTGCATCGCAACAGCAAGCAATTAAAGCTCAACCTGCGTCAAGCAGTGCATGTGCATGGTTAGAAAACTTGTTTACCCAAAAGCAAGCACAAACTGTTGATCAAACCCGTACAGCAAACCATGCTGCACAAGCCATTGAACAAATGGTAAATAGTGGTTCTGTGAGCAAAGGTCAATTTGGTTCAATCACAACACCTGTAGAAACAGTGCCTGCAGCTGTAACAACATCACAAAATGCGTATACCGAATCACGGACGCAACAAGCAGCGCCTGCACAAGCAAAAAATGAAAAACGTGAAGAGCGTGAAGAACGTCCTCAACGTAACAATAAAAAGCAGCGCAATAATAAATATAAAGAACAGCGTGAGCCACAAGCTGTAGAGCAAAACACAGCACAAGTTGCTGAGCAAAATGTACAATCACACGCTGCTGTACATGAAGAGGTTGTTCAAGCACCTCGTCAAGAACGTGATGGACGTCGTCAACAAAAACGTCAGCACTCTGAGCGTCAGCAACAGCCTGAGCAAAACACTCGTCATGAACAAACGGATGCTGTACAAGAGCAAAATGCTGCTGTACCACGCCGTGATCGTAATCAACAGCGTCCACAACGCCCACAACGTCAGCGCGATCAAAGTGTATTGCAAGAGCAGTCCCCTGCTGCTACACCTGCCAAAGAAAAAGCTGTGGCAGCAGAACGCAATGATGTACAAGTGAATGTGATTGATGTGCCACGTCATGAAGACTTGCCAACTGCACTTGTTGTCAATATCGATCAAGAAACGCGTGATATTGTTGCGATTAATCCACAGGCACCTGCAACTCCAGCGGTTGTGTCAGCAAAGCCTGCTCCACAACAACAGCCAAAGCCACAAGCGACTGCCCATGAAAAAGTAAAAAATACTGATCATGTGGCAGCAAAAACGCCTGCACCTGCTGTTAAGGAAACAAAAGCTGCTGTTGAAAAAACAGAAGTTGAGACCAAACCAAGCAACCATCGTGCAAGCAATGATCCACGCTCAAACCGTCGTCAGAAGCAAGCACAGCAAGCAAAACAACAGCCTGTTGTGAATAAAATCAGTCCAACAGAAAACCCAGCTTTAAAGCAATACAACATTGGCAGTTTAATTCGTCATGTGTATGGCGAAGATTGTACGGTGTTGATTGAGCAGTTTGGTTTAATTCCGACATTTAACCGTGCTTTAGTGAAGTTCACAGAAAGTTATGTGGCATCATTAAATGAAACTCCACGTGTTCAAGCTGATACCAAACAGCCAATCACACGTGATGTTCAAGTGCCAGTTAAAGCCAATCAGGATCAAGTGACCACTGAAGCATTATCACTTGTACCACCAAAAAGTGAGCAAGTGCGTGTTGCCAATGATCCACGTGAGCGTCGTCGCTTGGCTAAATTGGCTGCAAGCCAAGCCTTAGAGCAAGCAAAAGCGCAGCACATCAAAGAAGAAGCCGTGTCTGCTGAGCCTGTTCAAAATGAAACTGCTGAATCACAAGCAGAAGCCGCTGAACCTGTCGTGACTGAACAAACCACCTCACCTGTGGTTCACTCAGAAACAGAAACTGTAAGCAATGAAACTGTAACTCCAGAAGCAGCAACACCCCCTGCAGCTGAAGCTACAGTCACAAGCTCATCAGCAGAAACAGATGAAAGCGCTTCTGAGCAGACAGCTACAAATACACCTGCTGCTAAAAAATCTAGCGCGACTAAAAAGGCAGAAGCAACTTCTGATGAGCATCGTTCAACAGAAGAAGCACCTGTAGCCGATGCAGGAGATAAAACGTCTGCAGCAAAAACAGCAGCAGAGAAAAAAGAAGCCAAAGAGAAAGCAGCAGACAGTAGCAGTGAAAAAGCAGCTCGTCCCCGCCGCCCTCGTGGTCGTCCACCTAAAAAAGCGGTAACGCCAAAAGCTGAATAACAGCGTTATAAAAGCCACCTTTTAAGGTGGCTTTTATTTTGTTTTATCTTAATAAACAAGCCAATGAGCAATAATAAAAATTTGAATAATCAAAAAATTAACTAAAAAAACCCTTACTTTTTTCAATCTAGTGTATGTTTTTTGATAGATTGTCACCAATTTGTAGTTTTTATAATCAAATGCTTCACTTTTTAAGAATTACCCCTTGTCATGGTCAAATAAATTGCTACAATACGCTCCATCAAGAAAAGATGGGTCGTTAGCTCAGTTGGTAGAGCAGTGGACTTTTAATCCATTGGTCCCGCGTTCGAGTCGCGGACGACCCACCACTCTTTCTTTGATCATTATGGGTCGTTAGCTCAGTTGGTAGAGCAGTGGACTTTTAATCCATTGGTCCCGCGTTCGAGTCGCGGACGACCCACCAGATTCAAAAAAGCCTCTTACACTAAATGTGAAGAGGCTTTTTTTTATGTACCCTTTTTATTCAGGTACACGTTTTAAATAATAGTTTTGCGATGCAAATGGATATCCAGCACGATAGGCTTTTAAATTCACAAGCTTATTACGAGATGTATCCATCAACAGTGAATGATTCGGTTCAACACGATAAAAAACACGCATACCGGTCGAATAAGAGATCACCACATATTTGCTTTGATTAATTTGTGTAATGCCCCAATGATCACGGAAATAGTGTGGTGAATTACGAGAGTCTAATTTGATTGCCCCTAAACCCTTAATAAAACGGTAAACAGTGCCATTCGGCAATAAATTCAAAATAAAATCGACAGAACCTTTTTCGTTTTCTGTACAACGTGCAATAGGGTCTTTACAAGAAATAGTCACTTTATAACGCCCCACCAGCGTTTTTTCTTCTTGATTTAAAATACGACCAATTGGTTTTTCATCTAAAACTTTGGGTGCAGTCGCTTTTCCTGCAATGCTTAATAAATTACCGCTATGCTCAGATGGTACAGGCGCAGGCAAATCACTTTGATTCACAGGTTTAATTTCATGATTTTTTAATTGTTCATTTGAATTACTACAACCGATTAGACCAACTGTACTCAAGAGCAATACATGCAGCACATATTGGGAGCGATATAATCTAAACTGATGCATGACTTACCTCTAATAATAATTACTGACGACAAAGAAAGTAAGTTTTAATCAAGTGACCACTTTTAATGCGAATCTAGCTTTATCGAGCATTAAAAAATACTGACGTATTTTAATAATAAACGCCTTATATTTCGTACAAAATTTACATAATTTAACGCTTTATCTTGCCGAAACTCATTTAAAATTTTTGTCTACCCCCAATCTTATTTAATAAGAACGAATTGTTTGCAATGTGCACTGTAAAGGAGGTTTTCATGGCAAATTTAGGTTTATATCGCTCGCGTAAGCACAATATGATCGCAGGTGTCATGGGCGGTGTCGCAGAACGTTTTGGATGGAATGCCAATTTATTACGCGTCATTTTTGTGATTGTGTCAGTTGCGAGTGCTGCGTTCCCAGGTATTTTAGTTTATCTTTTATTATGGCTTGTTATGCCAAAACAAGATGCTCAACTTAATGCCCCAAGCCAATAAAATTTTAAAATACCTAAATTGAATGGTTAAAGCAACGCTTAAAAAAAGATGCTCTATACTTAGGGCATCTTTTTTATGGTTGTACTAAAACTCAGCAGGCTTTGTTATTTTCTTCATCAATATGCTTTGCCTCAGATTCGTAAAATCCTTATACTGATGGCAATTTTCTTATAATTTAATGGATGCTACATGAGTCGCGCCATCTCTCATATCGATACCTTTCAGGGCCTTATTCTTGCCCTTCAAAACTATTGGGCCGAACAAGGCTGTGTCATCTTACAACCTTATGATATGGAAATGGGTGCAGGCACCTATCATACGGCAACCTTTTTACGTGCATTAGGACCTGAGACTTGGAATGCTGCTTATGTACAGCCGTCTCGTCGTCCTAAAGATGGTCGTTATGGTGAAAACCCAAACCGCTTACAACATTACTACCAGTTTCAAGTGGCTTTAAAGCCGAATCCAAGCAACATTCAGCAGCTTTATCTTGATTCATTAAAGGCCATTGGTATTGATACCCTTGTTCATGATGTTCGTTTTGTCGAAGATAATTGGGAATCACCCACTTTAGGTGCATGGGGTCTTGGTTGGGAAGTTTGGCTCAATGGTATGGAAGTGACTCAGTTCACGTACTTCCAGCAAGTCGGTGGGCTTGAATGCTATCCTGTAACCGGTGAAATCACTTATGGACTTGAACGCCTTGCAATGTATTTACAAGGTGTAGACTCTGTTTACGATTTAGTATGGACCAAAGGTCAATTTGGTACTGTAACCTATGGCGATGTTTTCCACCAAAATGAAGTCGAACAATCCACATATAATTTTGAATACGCACCTGTAGATAAACTGTTTGAGCTGTTTGACTTTTATGAAGCAGAAGCAAATCGTTTAACTGATGCAGACCTGCCCTTACCTGCTTATGAGCAAGTGATTAAAGCATCACATACATTTAACTTATTAGATGCTCGCGGCGCAATTTCAGTGACTGAACGTCAGCGTTATATTTTACGTGTTCGCACACTTTCTCGTGCAATTGCTCAAAGCTATGTTGCAGCACGCGCCAAACTTGGCTTTCCTATGGCTGATGCGACTTTACGTGAAGAAGTCCTTGCCAGTATGCAACTTGAGCAAGATGCCAAAACACAGGCGGAGAAAAAATAATGAATCAACATACTGTCTTATTTGAGCTCGGCTGTGAAGAACTTCCGCCTAAAAGCCTAAAAACATTACGTGACGCATTGGTTGCAGAAACTAAAAAAGGACTTGAGTCTGCAGGGCTTCAATTTGCACATATTGATGGCTATGCAGCACCAAGACGATTGGCTATTAAAATTACTAATGTTGATGCAGCACAATCTGATACTGAAAAACGTGTTGATGGCCCAGCCAAACAAGCGGCTTTTGATGCTGAGGGCAAACCAACCCGTGCACTTGAAGGTTTTATGCGTGGACAAGGTGTCACTGTAGACCAGTTGCAAACTTTTGTTGCAGGTAAAGTCGAAAAAGTATGCTATTACAAGCAGATTCAAGGTCAACCTTTAGAGCAACTTTTACCTGAAATTTTGCAGCAGGCATTAAATCAATTGCCAATTGCAAAAAGAATGCGCTCTGCAGCCAGCCACACTGAATTTGTACGTCCTGTGCAATGGGCAGTATTGCTTAAAGATACCGATATCATTGAAGCGACAATTCAAGATCAACAAACATCAAATATCACTTTTGGACATCGCTTCCATGCCCCAGAAGCAATTAAGCTTGATCATGCCAATGATTATCTAAGCAAATTAGAACAAGCTTATGTGATTGCAGATTTTGAACAACGTCAGACCATTATTCAAAAGCAAATTCAAACTTTAGCTGATGAAGTTAATGCAATAGCCATTACACCTCACAATTTATTGAATGAAGTGACTGCATTGGTTGAATGGCCAGTGGCACTTCGTGCAACATTTGAAGCACGTTATTTGGCTGTACCGCAAGAAGCATTAATTACCACCATGCAAGACAACCAAAAATACTTTTGTTTGGTCGATCATGCAAATAAATTACAACCTTACTTTATTACCATTGCCAATATTGAGTCAAAAGACCCTCAACAAATTATTGAAGGTAATGAAAAAGTTGTTCGTCCACGTTTAAGTGATGCTGAGTTTTTCTTTTTACAAGATCAGAAACAACCTTTGGCATCTCGTTCTAGTAAACTTGCCAACATGGTATTCCAAGCTCAACTTGGTACCTTATGGGATAAATCTGAACGTATTGCACAATTGGCTGTGGCATTGGCTCCAATTACAGCAGCGAATCCAGAACAAGTTAAACGTGCAGCTTATCTTGCCAAATGTGATTTAACATCTGAATTGGTGGGTGAGTTTCCTGAGCTACAAGGCATTGCAGGGACTTACTATGCGCGTATTGAAGGTGAAGATGAAGAAGTTGCAGCATCGCTTGCTGAACAATATTTACCGAAGTTTGCAGGTGATGTATTACCTGCCACCAAAACAGGAACAACCATTGCCCTTGCCGATCGTTTAGATACCCTAGTTGGTATCTTTGGCATTGGACAAGCCCCAACAGGCTCAAAAGATCCATTTGCACTACGCCGTTCAGCGATTGGTATTTTGCGTTTAATTATTGAAAATCAGCTGAATACTTCATTAGACACTTTGATTCAACTTGCAATTCAAGGTTATGGCGACATTATTAAACAGCCTGCTGAGACACTCAAAGATGCCACTGCATTTTTAGAGGGTCGTTATCGTGCTAAATATGAAGACCAAGGCGTGGCGATAGATGTTTTACAAGCTGTACAAGCGCTATCACCAAGTTCACCGCTTGATTTTGATCGCCGTATTAATGCTGTCAATCATTTCCGTACCCTGCCTGAAGCCACAGCACTTGCTGCAGCAAACAAACGTGTTGCCAATATTTTGGCAAAATCACATGTTGATGGTGAAGTAGAAGCTCAGCACTTGGTTGAAGATGCAGAAAAAGCGCTTTATCAAGCCATTCAAGAGATCACACCTCAAGTGACGCCATTACTCAATGCGCAGGACTATACCGCAGCACTTACGCAGTTGGCGGCATTACGTGCACCAATCGATCACTTCTTTGATCATGTCATGGTCATGGCAGATGATGAAACTTTAAAAGCCAATCGACTTAAATTATTGGCTGCATTAAATGCTTTATTTACAGCTGTAGCCGATATTTCGGTGTTACAAGCATAAATTTAAAAGCCCTCAATTTTGAGGGCTTTTTTAGCTTAAACTAAAATAAAATGCGTACTGTCATCTGCCGCAGTGTCAATAAAATGACATACACCATGATCATCGCTACTCAGCGCAAGCCCTTTGTAACTGATCACATAATAATGTTCGTGCTTTTTTAAGACCAAAGGCGTCATATCTAATGACAATGGATCATGTTCTTTAAATAATTTCATCACATGACGGTCATTCATTGCCACCAAATATCTCTCATGGTTAATTTCAACTTTAACCAAACCGCTTGATTTCACTAAAAGCGGAATTAAATATTTGTCATTTAGTCGAATTGAATCTTGTGAGTAGCTTTCAATCTTACTGCTAATCATATTAAAGATTAAAAAGCCTGCATGCTGATCTTGTAGCTGTAAACGAGATTCCTGTGGCAAACTGACTTTAATACCAAGCTTTTGTAAATCTTGTTCAGTCACTTGGCGACGACTCAGCATGACACGGGTAATAAGCTGTTTTAATGTCGGATCTAAATATTGAGCATCAAGCTGTAAATCATTATTTTTTAGAATAAGTCCTAATGCTTTACTGTGACGTGACATCAATTGACTAATCACAGTTCGATAATAAAATTTACTGTTCTTTTTCACCGCACGCATTTGTGCATAAAAATATTGCTCATCTAAATCATGACGGATAAAGTCATTTAATAAACTTGAGCTTGCTAAAACAGACAATGCCTCATGCCCAGTAAAAGGCAGCTTTAAGGTCAAAAGATTGGGAATAAGCGCTTTAATTTTTAAATAATGTTCACGATCATTTGCATAATATGGATCATAAACGATGACATATTCTGTGGTAGCAGATACATCTTCAGCTGCAACGCGCATATCACGGTGCAAGCTCATATCAAAAAACTCCGCATAACGGCGATCTTCGACATCTTGCGGGTCAATACTATATTGCGGCACAAATGCAATCGCACGGGTCATACGAAGCAGCTTAGCGTATTTGAGGACAGCATATCCTCCCATAGAACCGCCATAACCAATGATCTGTTTGTACTGTGCCAAATAAGGCTCAATCGCAGATAACATATTGATAATGCTTTCTAAAGGAAACCATGATTTTTCTTTTGGCATAATGCCAATCACATTATAATCATATTTAATTAACGATTTTTCAGCGTTAATACTCAAGCCTTTCGCACGAGTAATTAAATCACCAAAAGATAAAACCAACTCATCGGAATGACCTGCTAAAAAAATAACTCTGATTTGCTCATCTTCAAAAACTATTTGCTTATCCATTCCACACCAAGGTTTAAATAAATCGTTATCTCAAATTTTAAATCATTGAAATAAGATAAAAAATAATGTCATTGTTGGTTTAAATTAAAATAAATATTTATCAAAGAAAATATAACATGCATCATCTAACTTAATCTGATAAAAAACCAACGCATAATTAAAGCTTCTAGAAAAAAACCATAAAAAATGAATAGTTAATCAATTAATCCCATGTATTAACTTCATGAAATTGTCATATATATTTGTAACAGTATACGCGGAAAAACGATTATTTACCTCTTTATTGGAATTTGGGGAATGCATTACATTAAAACGCCTGAAGGGATCACGGCATTGCAAACGCGTGATCGAATTTTATCCACTAAACAGCGCCAACTTCTTATTTTAATCGGTTGTAATGAATTTGAGAAGTTGTCCGATATTCTCAAAGAAAAACTCTGTACGTCAGATCTCATAGAGAGTTTGTTATCTCTTGGATTTATTAAAAGAGATAGTTTTTCAAATCAAAGTGCTACGCCATCTCAAGCAACTGAGGTGGTGAGCAAAGCAGATGTGGCTGAAATTATTAACCATGTTACTGCGGCTGAACCTGAGGCTACGCCTCTTGTCAAAGAGGCTATTGCCCCTGCTGCACCTGAAGTCAAAACCTATGATGACATTGAGTATAGCTTAGACAACATGAAATCAATGATTTCTACAGCACTCAATACCTATTGTGGTCTTATGGCGCGTGCCCATGCACGTAATGTCAGCAATTGTGCAAGCGTTTCAGAACTCAAGCGCTCACATATGATTTCAATCACCTTACTACAAGAGAGCAATATACCCAAATCAGAGTTGCTCGACTTAACAAAAATTCTAAAAATATTTTATGAAAATAACTAATTAAAATTACCTGTACTACAACATTAAAACCAATTTATACCTCATTGTATAAATTGGTTTTAATTTTTTATCATTTGCATTAATCAAGCGATATCAGTTAGAAATACTCAAAATTAATTTATACCTTAACAAGATATAATTAATGCCCAACTTAATCGCATTGCTGCACGAATAAAAAATGATTTATGATTATTTTAATCTATTAATTCATTTGTAATGATTCATGCAATGTCTACGCAATACAGGTATAGCCTACTTTCATCATCTTTGCATACGCAATATATGGCCATTTAGCATTGTGTGTCTGATTGCGCTTAGTGCTTGTACAAAGCAGCCTCCTGCCGATGCCTTAGAGGCACATTCACACCCACATACTCATGAAGTCGAAACACCTATGCTTCATACTGCATCACCAGCGCGTGATGATTTAATACAATTACAATCCTTTGTGGTTGAATTTAAAGTATTGACTGAACACACAGCAGAAGAAATTCAAGCCCTTAAGCAGCAAAATATGCTTGCACCTGCTTATATTACCCAGCAGCAAGCTACTCAGGCATTGGCAGCCGTCAATATGTTAAATGATCTTGAATTACAAACAAAAAGAGGACAATCCATACAAGCGTTATTATTAGAATATTGGTCGCATCAAGCAATGTATTTTAAACAGCAAGTGAATGAGCATACTGTCGATAGCCAAGCGTATCGACTACCTGCCAATAAAGAGATTTTAGTCAGAGCACATCAAGAAATTTCTACGTGGGAAGCGACACTAAAACCTTAAATTAACTGACTTTAATTCGGCATAACCACGAGTCAGTGGGCTCCATGTCTTTTTCCCATGCACGGGCATGGATTAATTCGATGGCTTCTTCCCCTTCTTTGATGGCTTCGAATTGATATATTTTTTCAGCATTTTGACCAAGCATCGGGTGATCTGCATTGGCATGATGCTTGGCTTTTTGCTCGTATTGATCAACTTGAAACAGTTGCAATGGTTTTGCCACACTCCATGTGTACCCAGTACTCACATTCTCAGGCGCATGAAACATAAGGCTCTGTCCGACTTTCATTTTGAAAAGTACAGGGCATTTTCGCTTTAAGGTAAAAACATGCGTTTTGCCATCTATAGATTGATTGCCGCTATAGCAATTCATCAAAGTTAAAGCACCGATCAATACGCCTATTCTGAATATTAACTTCATACTCAAGCCCACTCATTCAATCGAGTTGATGTAGATACGGGGTTAAAAACATTTATTTTCTCAATATTGCATGAATTAAATATTTGATTTTTCTATCCATTGAATAGAATGAACTCTGAATAACTCGCATCCACCTTCGCCACCATCAGTATTGGTCAGAGATGAACGCCAAACCATGTTACCATCTTTCACCTGAACAAGTTCACCTGTTAGTCGAATCAAATCACCACGACTTGCGCGCTGAATTTGTTTAGCGATTTCAGGGTTCGCAGGAATGATGTGCATATTTGACACCATTTGCATGGCAATTTTTGGTGGTACAGGCAGCTGATTCATTTGCCAATTCAAAAAACGGTCGTATTGACGTACATGAATGTTTTTTGCAATGCTTGGATCTGCAAATAACCCCCAACTGACTGCATAGTCAATGGGTGAAAATTTTGCTTGAATGTCATTTGTATATGACTTGGTGCTTAAAATTCTAAACTCACCTTCAAATGGCTTTAAGGTATCAATGGATTGACCTTGTGCCAAAATTGGTAATCCTCGGGCAACATTGTAAGTTACATCGAGTTGTGATGCAAAAACCTGACTAGTAAAACCAAACAAAAAAATGAAACTTAATAATATACGTTGCATAAAAAACCTTTATTCATACAACCAAGAATAATATCTATAGTATACAGATAAACCAAAAACTAGGTAACAATGGCTTTATTTTAAGTAGTGGTTCTGTACAACACGATCAAGTTATTCTCATTTTCTGAGATTACAACTCGATCCGAACTGTTTCAAAACGTACACGCCCTGCTTGAATGGCATAAGCAATTGCTTTTTGACCTGCTGTTAGTTTGGCATGACCACTTTTAATATCAATAAAAATGACTTCAATATCATCAATGGTACCCACACCATCACGGAACTCGGTATATCCATTAAATACCACATAATCGATAGGATCGCCCATAAATTTTGCATCAGCCGGTAAATATTCAAATTCAGGAAACATCGGTGCAAATTGTTCGGCAAGCTTACCTTTTAAAATGGCTCGGCTAGCATTCACACTGCGCTTTTGTGCCATTTCTAAATCCTGCTCATGTTCTAGCTGAAGCTGAGCAATATAGTGCTCGTACTCTGCTTTAATTTTCCCATTTCGTGTGTGTGAAAGGATCCATGTACTGATCAAGCCACCAAAACATAACCCGATTATAAAAATCATCCAGCCTGACATAAGTTTTCCAAATAATGACGTTGAATCTATTGAATAAAACAATTCATGATGATAGACACATTAGTATATTTTAGACATATAAAAATGTTACAGTGTAAAAAGCATAAACCACTCAGATACCTCATGAAAACAATATTGATCGCGAACCAAAAAGGTGGCTGTGGCAAAACAAATACCGCCATTACGGTAGCTACTGCTTTAGCAGCCAAAGGCTACCAAGTTGCCATTGCCGATGCAGACAACCAAAAGTCGACGTTACATTGGACCAAGCAACGGCCATCGACTGCGTTTAAAATCATGACGTTAGATTGGCGTAATGAAAAATCAATTGGCGAAGCACCAAGCCATATTGATTATTTGGTCATCGATGCTCCAGGCGCTGTTTCAGGTGAACATGCGGAACAGCTCATTAGTGAAAGCCATGCTATTATTACCCCATTACAGCCTTCATTTTTTGATTTACACAGCACCAAATCATTCCTTAAACGCCTAAAAGATATTAAACGTATTCGTAAAGGCAAGGTCGAAATTTTGTTGGTTGCAAACCGTGTAAAATATAACAGTGCTAAATCGCCTGAATTTCAAGAATTCTTCAAAAAAATTGAGCAAGAACCCGTGGTTTGGATTTCTGAACGTAGTGCCTACGGACAATTGGCAATGCAAGGTTTGAGTATTTTTGATCAACATCAAAAGCGTTATCTTGACATTCAAAAACAATGGCAACCTCTTTTAGATGCTATTATTGAAGATGAAACCAAGTGGTTTTAAATAACCATGATCCTCAATAATAATGACATGAAACAATTATACGTTTTTTGGCTCAAACCATCAGGATATTAAGACGACCGTGCAACGCTATATTCCAGGATTACTGCATCGTATTTTATTGCTCAGTTTGATACTGATACTCATCTATTTAAGTTTTAGTGTCTTAAAATATTTTATTATTCCCGTGGTTTGGGCAATCATTATTGCATATATGACATGGCCAATTTATGAGTGGATCCGAAAGAAATGTGGTCCACAGCGTCATACATTAAATGCATCTATCATGCTGTTACTGATCATTTTTACGATTGGGTTACCAATTGCATTCGGTATTATTACAGTGCAGCAAGAGGGACAAAACCTCTATTTCCAAGTTAAAAATCAAATTATGTCAGGCAATTTAAGCCTACCTGATTATATTTTGCATTTGCCAGTCATCGGCCCTGAAGCAGAAAAAATTCTTACTAATTTTAATAGTAATCCTGAGAGTCTCACGCAAAATATTTTTGCTTGGTTGCAAAGTCATTTAAATTATGGACGGTTCGTTGTCGGTGAAATCAGCCGTAATATTGTGAAATTAAGTTTCACCTTATTGTGTTTATTTTTCTTTTACCGCGATGGGAAATCATTATTAAACCAATTTCACTTTGCATTACAAAAAGTTATTGGTACACGAATCAATCATTATATTGAAACCATTTCTGATACCACACGCGCTGTGGTGTACGGGATTGGCTTGACGGCCTTAGTACAAGCTATTTTGGCAGGACTGAGTTATTTTGTCGCAGGTGTACCTAACCCTGTGGTCATTACTTTAGTCACTTTTGTTTTGGCACTGATCCCATTTGGTACACCAATTTCTTATTGCAGTGTTGCATTATGGCTATTTTCACAAGGCCGCGTAGTTGCAGCCATTGCTGTATTGGTATGGGGCTTCGGCATTGTCAGTACTTCAGACAATGTTATTCGTCCGATTGTGATTTCAGGTAAAACAAAAATACCATTTTTATTGATCATGTTTGGTGTTCTTGGTGGAATTACCAGTTTTGGTTTAATTGGGGTCTTTATTGGTCCTGTCATTTTGGCTATTGTGCTTGCAATTTGGCGTGAATGGATTAATGAACCTGAATCTCAGCCGTATCAACCACCTGAATCATAAACCGATATTTGTCATTGAATGTAACAAAGTTATTACACTCTCATGCTTATATTTTTTTAAATAAAAACATATGCTCATGAAGGTAAAGCACATTAAATAAAATACGGAAAATGACTAATAATGAATAATATATTAAAACTCGCGGGACTATGCGGTTTAAGCGGTCTGCTCTTTACAGGCTGTTCAACCATTCATGAACATTACCAAAAACTATCTCATCACAACCATAAAGAACATGTTGCTGTGTATGCTGTATCAGCGCAAGGTGTTGGTGAAAAAATTGGTACAGTCACCCTAGAAGACACCCCACGCGGCTTACAACTTAGCACGGACTTGAAAAAGATTCCGGCAGGTCCACATGGATTCCATATCCATGAATTCGCATCATGCGAATCAACTGCAAAAAATGGTCAAGTTGGTCCTGCACTTGCCGCAGGCAGTCACTTGAATACCAATCATGCAGAACATCATGGTACGCCACTGAGTGGGCATTTAGGTGATCTTCCATACTTAACTGCCAACCAAGCAGGCTATGTCAAAGAAACATCCATTGCACCGCGCTTAAAACTTGCTGATGTCAAAGGCCATGCCATTGTAGTGCATGCAGGTGGTGACAACTATTCAGACACACCAAGCCCACTTGGCGGTGGCGGTGGTCGTTTGGCTTGTGGCGTAATTAAATAATTTGATTCATAAAAAAAGAGGCACATAGCCTCTTTTTTTACATCCAAATTTTATACTGAAGATGTATTTGATTCTGCCAATTCACGCTTTTGCATTTCTTGGATTAATGCACGGCGCGGGAAAGTAAACCACGTTAAAATAATAACAATGCTC
This sequence comes from Acinetobacter apis, assembly GCF_900197575.1. Lineage (GTDB taxonomy): Bacteria > Pseudomonadota > Gammaproteobacteria > Pseudomonadales > Moraxellaceae > Acinetobacter > Acinetobacter apis. The sequence goes on from NZ_FZLN01000002.1 coordinate 96,525, forward strand.
GCGACAATATAAGCTGCTATATGGAAATGGCTATATAAAACACGAACAATCTCAATGCCTGAGAAAAAACACAGCATATTTAGCATCGACATAGATGCAGCCACTGTACCTTTAGGACGGTCTGAAGATGAAAACGCCGTACGGAACACCACTGATACAGCAATCCCCTCACCAAAACTAATTAAAGTTAAGCCAATTAACAATAAAGGCAATAACAATGATGGAATGAACAAGCCCACTGCTGCAATCAATGCACCTGCCAACATAATTGGAAAGCCTGCAAAAATAGTTTTACCTAGCGGATAACGATCCACAATTTTAATTAAAACAATATTGCCTAGAATCAATCCTGCAAATACAGGAATTTGGAATAAGCCATATTGTAGGCTAGTTAAACCTAGCTCATCCACCAAGATAATCGGAGAAATCGCAATCCATAACATCAATGGCAACACCACCATTGGCAATGCAATCGCTAAACTTAAAAAGTGATGATCTGCATAAACAGCTTTAAAGCCTTTAAACAATTCAAGCAAAGATTGTGATTGATGTGATGGCGGGATTTCAGGCATGGCACGTTTTAAACCATACCAACTGATTAATGACATAATGGCAATAAAAATGAAGCCCCAATGCCATGAAATATGGTCAATTAGGAAAGCGCCGAGTACAGGGCCGAGTAATGGTGCAAGCAATGAAATATTAGTCATTAACGCCATAACTTTTACAGCATCACGCTCTTGAAATGACTCTTGTACTGCAGCATATCCCACTGCTGAAACAATGGTTAATCCCACGCCTTGTAAAAACCGCAGCAACAAGAACTGTGTCATGCTTTGAGTAAATAGAATTAAAATACAGCAGACTGTAAAAAACAGTACGCCTGACAGCAAGACTTTTTTACGACCAAAACGGTCAGATAGTGGTCCAAATAACCATGCAACACATGCGCCCCCCAGCAAATAAAGTGACATTGCTGAAGGTGCAAGCGTAGTACTTACGCCAAAATGCTGCGTAATTGGTAACATGGCAGGTTGAATTAAATCATTACAGATATATGTTGCCAGCTCAAAGAGAACCAAAGCCAGTGGAAACATTAATGTGCTTCGATTTAATGTTTTTGCGTAAGTATTTTGCATGTTTATCTAAAATAACTAAGGTACAGAGCATGCTTTAATTGATGATCGATCAAAAAAACACATGTGTTGTACATGATTATGGGGACATCTGATCTTGAAACATCACAATATGCCTCAATCTTTAAATTAAGTGCATTGATGCTGAGGTCAATGAACAGACAATGCTATATAGGCATAATAAAGTGCGAAACATAGCATATTTCCACGCAAAGATCGAATCTAGACATTCTTTTAAAGATCAACCTTTTTTCGGCAAAGGACACAAATCACCTACTTGCTGAGATTAGACGAATGAAAAATATCGGTGTATCTTATTGAAATAACGATCGAATGATAAAGTGACTATCAAGCAAAATCATGTTAATTATAATTAATCATTTTATTTTTTAATGCTGACCAAATCAGCGATTCACAGAATTTAGGGTAAAGGTTGATTTTTATGACACAAGTACGATCTACCAATGAAAAAATAAAACAACTCCGCGAGCAAATGACATCGCATCATATCGCGGCTTATATTGTACCAAGTGCAGACCCGCATTTATCAGAGTATTTACCTGAGCATTGGCAAGCACGCGAATGGCTCAGTGGTTTTACCGGTTCAGCAGGTACCTTGGTTGTCACAGAAGAAGAAGCGGGTTTATGGGTGGATGCACGCTATTGGATCCAAGCAGAAAAAGAATTACAAGGCACAGATATTGCTGTTAAAAAGCTCACTTCAGAGCCTGAATCAAATTATATTTCTTGGCTAACACATAAACTTAATAGTAACGATATTGTCTCTATTGATGGGCGTGCTTTATCACTGTCACAGTTTAATAGCTTATCTACAGCGCTTCGAGAATATGACATTGCTTTGCACACCATTAAAGACTTAATTACTCCGATTTGGTCAGACCGCCCTCCTCTGCCTAATGCGCCTATTTATGCGATGGAAGATGGTCTAAATGCCTTATCACGTAAAGACAAAATCACTAAGGTCAGTGGTTATCTCAATGAACACGGTATTGATGGCCATTTTATTTCAAGCTTAGACGATATCGCTTGGATTCTAAATTTCCGTGGTCAAGATGTCGATTACAACCCTGTGTTTTTAGCACATCTTTATATAGCTAATGATAAAACCACAACCATTTTTATTGATGATGAGAAAATCACAGCTGAAGTCAGAGAGTTGCTAGATCAAGAACGTATCGAAATCCGTCCTTATGAGGATACAGGTCGTTTTCTTGCCCAATTGGAAATTAGCCGTATTTTGATCGACCCTGCACGCGTCACCATTTACCATGGCCATGCAATTGCAGATAATGTAGAAATTGTTGAAGAAATTAATCCAAGCACGCTGTTTAAAGCACGTAAAGAGCCAAGTGAAATTGATCACATCCGCAATGCCATGAAAAAAGATGGTATTGCACTGAGCCACTTTTTTGCTTGGTTAGAAAAAGCACTTGCCAATCATGAAGCGATCAGTGAATTGACCATTGATGAGAAAATCACGCAATTTCGTGCACAACAAGATGGCTTCAACGGCCCAAGCTTTCCAACTATTGCAGGTTTTAATGCCAATGGTGCCTTACCGCATTACCGTGCAACAGAAAACGACTATGCAGATATTCAAGGCAACGGTTTATTATTAATTGACTCAGGCGGTCAATATAATGACGGTACTACAGACATTACGCGTGTCGTCCCTGTGGGTGATGTGACTGAAGAGCAAAAATTTGATTATACACTGGTATTAAAAAGTCATATTGCCTTGGCAGAAGCTGCATTCCCTGAAGGCATTGCTGCACCGCTTCTAGATCCAATTGCACGCCAACCACTATGGCAACATCAATTAGATTACCGTCATGGTACTGGGCACGGCGTAGGCTTTGCACTTAATGTTCATGAAGGACCGCAAAGCATTACACATTATGCACCAATCAGTGCCAATGTAGGTATGTATGAAGGTATGGTCACATCCAATGAGCCTGGACTTTACCGCGAAGAAGAATGGGGTATTCGAATTGAAAACCTTGTGGTGAATGTCTATGCAGGTGGTGATGAATATAGCTATGGTAAATTTTTAAAATTCGAAAATTTAACTTTATGCCCAATTGACACACGTTGCATCTTGGTCGATTTACTCGATGCGTCTGAACGTAAATGGTTAAATGCATACCACGCGCAAGTCAGAACAGCACTTGAAGATGAACTTGAAGGCGATGCAAAAGCATGGCTCATTCAGCGTACTGAAGCAATTTAAGCATATAACATTAAGAATAAAAAAGAGCGACGACAGTCGCTCTTTTTTATTTAGTTAAATATCGAATAATTTACCCGGATTCATAATTAAATTGGGATCAAAAATTTGCTTTAATGCTTTCATATATTCAATTTCTTCAGCACTGCGTGTGATATGTAAATAGGGTTTTTTAGTCATCCCAACACCGTGTTCCGCAGAAATAGAACCATTGTATTTTTTAACTGTATTAAATACATGCTCATTAACAACTTGGCATTTAGCAAAAAACTCTTCTTTTGATAAATCATGCGGTTTTAAAATATTTAAATGAAGATTTCCATCACCAATATGACCAAACCAACAAATTTCGAAATCAGGATAGTTACTTTGTACAATCTCCTCAATCTCTTTGATAAAGGCAGGTACATGCGTAATGAGTACTGAAATATCATTTTTATATGGTGTATAAGGTGCAATTGATTCAGAAATGTCTTCACGTAAACGCCATAGACTTTCTACTTGCTCTAAACTTTGACTGAGTACGCCATCAAGTACCCATTCTTGCTCCATACAATGCTCAAAAATCTCCATGGCTTGATCCATAATTGGCTCATAAGGCGCCTCAAACTCAAGCAAAACATAGTATGGACATTCTGTATCAAATGGGCGCTGTACATGACCATGGTCAAGTACTTTTTGCATCGCCAATTCACCAAAAAACTCAAAGGCAGTTAAATCAATTTTACTTTGGAATGCATGCAGAATTGGCATGACTGCATCAAAATCAGGAACACCTAATACCATCACTTGTAAATCATGTGGTTTACGCTCAAGCTTAATTTCGGCTTCCGTAATAATACCTAACGTACCTTCACCACCAATAAATAAATGCTGTAATGCATAACCAGTTGCATTTTTAATCATGCCTTTATTAATATGAAGAATATCCCCTTTCCCTGTCACAACCGTCAGACCCAGCACCCAATTACGTGTCATACCATATTTAATGACTTTAATTCCGCCTGCATTGGTGGCAATATTTCCACCCATTTGGCTTGATCCAGCAGATGCAAAATCTACTGGATAATACATGTCTTGTTCTTCTGCATAACGTTGCAACTGCTCAGTAACCACACCTGCTTGAATACGCACCATCCGATCTGCAGGATAAAAATCTAAAATTTGATTCATTTTATCCAAGCTCAGCACAATTTCACCTTGGCTTGCTACAGCACCTGCAGATAATCCAGTTCGACCACCTGAGGGAGTAATGGCAATATGATGTTGATTGGCAAACTGAACGAGGGCTTGAACTTGCTCAGTGCTTGATGGAAAAACAATCACTGATGGATTCGGTTCAAAGTGCTTGGTGTAATCACTCCCCCAACTTTGCAAACTGGTAGTATCAGTTTTTATTCGATTTTCACCAACAATATTGGTGAGTTCATGGAGTAAATCGGACGATAATTGTACGGCAGTATTCATCTTGGCAAATCCAGCAAGAAATAAACAAGTTGTTACGCAATATGTTATCATACTGCGACCAACATTTGGCCTTTCTAGCGGAGCCGTAATGAGCCAACATCTCTCTCTCGATAAAGATAAAATTCGCTTTTTGTTACTTGAAGGCATTCATCAAAACGCAATTGATGCACTCCATGCTGCAGGTTATACCAACATTGAAACGCATAAAACTGCACTTGAAGGCGATGCCTTAAAAGATGCTGTTAAAGATGCGCATTTCATTGGTATACGCTCTCGTACTCAACTGACTGAAGAGATTTTTGAGGCTGCACCAAAACTAATTGCTGTTGGTTGCTTTTGTATTGGAACCAACCAAGTTGACTTAGATGCAGCCATGAACCGTGGTATCCCTGTATTTAATGCACCATTTTCAAACACACGTTCTGTGGCTGAATTGGTTTTGGCTGAATCTATTCTTTTACTGCGCGGCGTTCCTGAAAAATCAATGCAGTGTCATCGTGGCGGCTGGCAAAAAACAGCCGTTGGCTCATTTGAGACACGTGGTAAAACTTTAGGTATTGTCGGTTATGGATCAATTGGCTCTCAATTGTCTGTACTTGCAGAAAACCTAGGCATGCATGTCATTTATTATGACACAGTGACTAAATTACCAATGGGTAATGCACGCCAAGTTGGTTCACTTGATGAATTACTTGGTGAAGCAGATGTCGTTACTTTGCATGTGCCTGATTTACCATCTACACGTAACTTCTTTACCAAAGCACAGTTCGATCAAATGAAACCAGGTGCCATTTTCTTAAATGCAGCACGCGGTACATGTGTTGTGATTGAAGATTTGGCCGATGCTTTAAAATCAGGTCATTTGGCGGGTGCTGCAATTGATGTATTTCCAAAAGAGCCAAAAGGTAATAATGAAGAATTTATCTCTCCATTACGCGGTTTAGACAATGTTATCTTGACTCCGCATGTGGGTGGTTCAACCATGGAAGCGCAAGCTAACATTGGTTTTGAAGTAGCAGATAAATTTATTGCATATTCAGATAAAGGGATGACGTTATCTGCTGTGAATTTTCCTGAAATTGCAATGCCACTTGCGGCAGGTAAACATCGTTTACTGCATATTCATAAAAATATACCAGGCGTATTATCAAAAATTAATACCCTATTTGCTGAACAACATATCAACATTTCAGGTCAGTCTTTAATGACCAAAGGTGATGTAGGCTACTTAGTGGTTGACGTTGATGCATCAGCATCAAAAGAAGCACTTGATATGCTACATCAAGTTGTTGGTACAATTCGTGTTCGTGTATTGTTCTAATAAATAAGCTATATCTAAACTTAAAGCTAAGCGATAATTACCATATAATCGCTTAGCTTTTTTAATTTGTACCCTGTCTAGTCAAATTTATAAGTTAAGCTAACCCATAACTGAAGCACTTAATCATCCAAAGTAACTCTTTAGTTATTCAGTAAATATATTCATGTCATAATAAGTGAATTAACTTTCATCACTTTGTTTTAAATGATTCATTTTGATTGCTGCATGCATCCAATGTGTTGATGATTGTACATGATTGGCTCTCACGTACTTTGCTACATTTTGAGCAAAATCATCGTAATGGAAAGCATTTATATTTCTAATCACAATACCTTCTTGGCCCGCTTTAACCACTTGATTAGAAATTTCATTTAATATAGTTGATAACCCTGTTCCTATATTTAATTGTTTAATGATTGGCACATGAGTAATACCTAGTAAATCAAACCAATCTTTCGTTGTTTTAACATCTAAACAGATATTATTTTCATCCCAAATAGAAAAACCATAGAAATAAGATGCCAAGTTATCGTAAGAAATAGAATGTGTAGCAAACATATTTTCCCCACAAATCCGCCATCCATCAGGGATATTGTGTGCTATTTCAGCATGAAATCGTTTTAACCAATCCCGTGTTGGATGATAATTACTATCCAGACTACGCGCATGCATATAATTGCGAGCGAGCGTAGAACATTCCCCATCTAATTTTTCAGTGACAAGAATATCTGTGTTTAAAAAATAACTATTAAACTGTTGCTCTGTCAGCATTTTATCATCTGACGTGGCACCAGGACTAAACGGCATATGCCGTGTTCGAGGATACTTATACTTTTTACTTACAATCACAATATACGACCTAAATTAGTTTTCAATTTGAGTCACCCATTTGTTAGAAGTGCTCATGTGTATAATTCATAATATGTTTTTAAAATTAGTGGATTAAATATGTGACCTGATGTGCTTCTGATTGAGTAGGAAGCTGAAAACGTTGAATTTGTTGATCAACAATATGATCAGGCACAGGCATTGCTCTTTTTTTGTTTTGCAAGCGAATGGTAGATTCATATTTTAAGATCACTACAATGTTCACAAAGACATGATAGTTCAAAGCAACATTGATCAATTTATCTCGAAAATCTTTTCTTGTATTCGTTGCATCCCAAATCACATCTTTATTCTCTCTTAAAGCCTGTAATAATCGTTCATTCGCAATAATAAGTACTTTTTTGTTTTGTGATTGATCCGCTCTAAAAGAAACTTCTGCACGAATATCATCTAAACTTATCACCACTGTATTTTTAGTTTTAATTCCTGAAATATAAGTTGACTTACCACTCCCAATAACACCACATAATAATGTTAAAGAGCCTGGACGATTGGTAAACTTATACCGAGATGTAAACTCACTCACATGTGTGACATACCCTTCACATAAACCAAAACGACCTTTCAACATCGATAATTCATCGACCTCAATATCTTGTTGCTGACTTTCCATCAAGCTGTGGCAAATAGCTTTAAATTCCTCTAAATACATCAATTGTAAGTCTAAATCATCACAAATTCTGCCTTTCATATCTGCAACTTCTAAGTAATACAGCTGCATAAAATCACAGTCTCTTATCAACTTATAATAATGTTGATGTGCAAGATTACGAATAACAAGAAACTTTGGCTTTTGATGTTGGCCTACAAGTTCAAGAATTTCTAAATAAACAGATTGATCTAAATTCAATTCAAGCAATCGAAAGACTAAGTAAATTTTTCCAGCTTGTTCATGATTCGGAGATTTAATCCGATTTGTTTCAGAACACGTTATTGTTGTCGCAGGCTTACCAATATCATGTAACAATGCGCCTAAAATCAATGCTTGGCGCTTTTGTGGTGAAAGCGGATGTGTACTTAATAATTGATATACTTCTGACAAGACCCATGCCGTATGAATAGCAACATTCCCTTCTGCATGCCATTTTGGATCTTGTGGGGTCTCTTCTAACTTATAAAGTGCTGGAAAATATGGACCTAATACATCAAGACATTCTTCAAAAGAAGGCGTTGCTGTATACTTTAAATGATCAAGCCACTGCTCAATATTCATTTTAATACTCTACCCAAGAAAGCGTTTAACAGAGTCTACGCTTGAAAATAACTATCACTCTATGAACATCAGTCGGCTGTTTTTTATCTATAAACAACTAATAATTGATTTAATTTTTTGATTTAAATACCCAGTTGAATGAAAAATTCACTAAATTTGAGATCATCTCATTTCAAAATATACGTCTAGTCTCAACATAAAAGTTTTATGCGAATGATGTGATGGCATACACTAAGTACAATGCCTATCCATCCGTGACCAAAGTATCATGCATATGCTAAGGCGCTCTGATGAGCTGATTGTAAATATGCCAAAACAACAAAATTTTCTTACTATCACAATTCACACTGCTGTTGAGCAGCCATTTTAATGACTATACTCAAATATAAATTGAATTATATCACACTTATTTATTATTTATCTATATTTATCACACTTTATAGAGGCTAATATAGGTCACATTGGTATATCAACCATATTGATCATTCAATTATTTAATAGCAAACACTCAAAAAGTATTAATTCGTCGAAGTGAACATACTAGGACTTGTTTTAAAAATATATTTCCTGTGGGTAACTCGATATTAATATGTACTTTTCAGCTATTGTTTTAATTTTGCTCCATTAAAACCTTTATTACATTACCAAAGTTTCAAATTTCTAGTAAAAAGCTTTAGTATCTCTTGTGAAAGATTTTGCCGCTTTAATCATTTATGCAACGTACAATAGATTGCTATAAAGTGGACGAAATATACCTAACCACTCATCTTCTCAATAAATTTGAAGAAAGTTACTTATGCCCAATACATACTTTATGGCAGTGTTCTGTATGCTGTTATCTATGGTGTCTTACCAACTCAGTGCATCCATGGCAAAACAACTGATCGAACAATTAGATCCCATTACTGTTACTATTCTTCGGCTTGGTTTTGCAGCAATTATTGTTGGAATTATTTTTAAATCTTGGCGTATTTTATCGCAACTCTCGCAGTTGAAATGGCGTGATTTATTATGCTATAGCTTTGCACTCGGCTTAATGAATACCCTATTTTATGTTTCATTAGGAAAATTACCTCAAGGCATTGCTGTTGGTTTGGAATTTATTGGTCCTTTAGGATTGGCTTTTTTATCCATAAAACACAAAAATGATTTGTTTTGGGTTTTGCTTGCATGCATGGGTATTGCATTGATGGTGCCTTGGACCATGCTTAATCAACTTGAATTCTCTTTTTTTGGCGCCTCCTGTGCACTTGGTGCAGGATTATGTTGGGCATTATATATTTACTTTGGTCAGCGTGTTGTACAACAAAATATTGGTATGCATGCACTCACTATTGCCATCAGTTTATCTGTGTTGTTTTTATTACCAATTGGCATTGGCCATCATCCTCAAGCACTCATCCAAATTCAATTTTGGCCTCAAGCACTGCTGATCGCAATTTTAGCCACAGCCATTCCCTACTCACTTGATCTGCTCGCTTTAAAACAATTATCAAGCATGAGTTATGGCACACTTTCAAGTTTATCGCCTGTGCTTGCTGCATTGTCTGGTTTTATCTTTTTAAATGAATATTTAACGCTACTACAATGGCTGTCTTTATTTTTAATTATGATGGCCTCTATTGGAATTACATTAAAAGAACATCGACAACAAAAAATGGCTGAATAAATCAGCCATTTTTTTTCGTTATCCAGCAAATGTTTGATAACCGATGCGACAAATAAGCACTGTGACGAGTACTAAAAAGATTTTTCTTACAAAACCGCTTCCATACTTTAACGCCACTCGGACACCAACAACTGAGCCAATAACATTTGCAACAGCCATCATTAAACCAATACCAACCAATACATGTCCTGTTGGTATTAGAAAGCTAAGCGCTGCTAAGTTGGTCATGAAGTTACCAATTTTAGATAAAGCTGATGCATGTAAAAAATCAACACCTAAAACACGAATAAAAAAGAAAATAAAAAAACTGCCTGTCCCTGGTCCAAAAATTCCATCATAAAAACCAATCAATAGACTGCCAATCCCAGCAAAAATAAGCAACTTGGTGGTGATTTCCAATTGTGCATGGACCTGACCAAAATCCTTTTTTGCAAAGGTATAAATTGCAATCACAATCAACATCACTAAAACAAAAGGACGTAAAATTGACTGTGGAATCATAGATAAGCAAGCTGCACCTGCAAATGAACTAATTAAGGCACAAATTGCAATTACGGTAAGTAATTTCCACTGCAAAGATACTTTTTTTAGAAATGTATATGCTGCAGATGCTGTACCAAAAATTGATGACAGCTTATTGGTTCCAATGACTGTTGCGGTCTGCATTTGAGGAAAAGTACTCATTAAACCAGGGATCTGAATTAATCCACCACCACCCACAGCAGCATCAATTGCCCCTGCCGTAAATGCAAATCCAATTAAAGTTACAAGGGTCCATATATCCATATTTGATCACTTATTTTAAATTGAGAACGCGTTTAGGTACTAAACGCTTTTTATCCGTAATTTCCGCCAACCCAAGGCACAGCTCGCCATCAAATACCAAAACCTGTTCTGCTGCCGCATGGTCGATATTGCTTTCTAATCCATTTGAAAAGTAACTTGCTCGTCCTTCTGGTATTTGTACTTGTGTAAAATACGAAATAGGTTCAAATACTGGTAACAATAATGCTTCACGCTCAAGCTCAGTTAAACTTTCTAAATATTCAAGTGTATATTCGGGTATTAAATCAAAATGTCCTGTTGCAGTACGGTGTAAAGCTGTGAGATGTCCACCACAACCTAAAGCATCGCCAATATCCTCACCTAAAACACGAATATAAGTGCCTTTAGAGCATGTCACATCAAGTGTCAGACTATTCGCGGTAAATGAGAGCAGCTTTAATTGAAATATAGTGATGGGACGTGCAATTCGCTCGACATCAATGCCTTGGCGTGCAAGTTCATAGAGTGGACGACCATTTCTTTTTAATGCTGAATACATTGGTGGGATTTGTTCAATATCGCCTCTGAATTTTTCTAATACAGATTCAATCAATGCCTCATTTAAATCAGGTATAACTTGCGTTGCAACCACTTCACCCTCAGCATCTCCTGTGGCTGTGGTAACGCCCAACTTTACCGTTGTTTGATAACGTTTTACTGAGTCAAGTAAGTAATGCGAAAATTTGGTTGCTTCTCCTAAACATATAGGAAGTAGCCCTGTCGCTAAAGGATCTAATGCACCGGTATGTCCTGCTTTTTCTGCCCGAAATAAACGACGAACTTTTTGTAATGCAGTATTTGAGCTTAAACCTAATGGTTTATTCAGTAAAAATACACCATGAATTCGGCGGCGTTGCACTTTTTTTTGTACAGCAGACATACTTGATACCACGATAAAAAGACGAATTATATTAACAAATCACTGCATAAGGATTGAATGAATTTAATGGTTTTTATTAATAAGTCAATTTATCACCATCATTTTAAAGCATTCTTAAAAACAAAAAAAATGCGCTTAACTCAGCGCATTTTTTTCTTCTTACTCGAAAAAGCTTATTTTGCTTTACGAGCAGGTAATTTTTCGCGAATACGCGCAGCTTTACCAGACAACTCACGTAAGTAGTACAATTTAGCACGGCGAACATCACCACGACGTTTCACTTCAACACGTGCAACGATTGGAGAATGCGTTTGGAACACACGCTCAACACCGATACCGCTTGAAATTTTACGTACTGTGAACGCTGAATTCAAACCACGATTTTTCTTCGCAATCACAACACCTTCAAATGCTTGAAGACGCTCACGATCACCTTCTTTTACTTTAACTTGTACAATTACTGTGTCACCTGGTGCAAATGCAGGAATATCTGATCTTAATTGTGCATTTTCAACAGCTTGAACTAAAGGATGTTTACCACTCATTGTGGGAATCTCCAAGAATACGGTTGAGATTTAACTCAATGACCGCTGGGGATAGAGGCTATGGCGCATATCAACCCGTTTATCTTCCCCTTTATCATTCTTCTTGATTAAAAGAATGCATAAAGAGCCTATATCATGAACTTAAATAAATTTAAGTATTTAAATCTTTCAGCCATTTTTTTTGCTGCGGGCTCAACTCAACTTGTTCCACCAGTTCAGGGCGGCGTTCAAGTGTACGCTGATATCGCTGTAAAAAACGCCATTTTTCAATATTGCCATGATGTCCTGACTTTAATACATCAGGCACAGCTAAACCTTCAAAATGGTCAGGCTTAGTGTATTGTGGGCAATCTAATAAACCATCCACAAAAGAGTCTTGCACAGCCGATTGTTCATCAGACATCACATTGGGCAAACGCCGAATTAAACTGTCTAATAACACCATCGCAGGAAGCTCACCACCAGATAAAACGTAATCACCAATTGACCATTCCTGATCGACATACGATTGGATTAAACGCTCATCAACACCTTCATAACGTCCACAAAGTACAATGAGACCATCATATTCAATCAAGCCATGTACTTCATTTTCATGAAGTGTCTTACCTTGTGGAGACATATACACCACAGGTGAGTTGATACAACCTGCTTGCTTTGCAAGCGTTTTGGCATGCAGGATTGCTTTCGCCAATGGCTCAGCCATCATGACCATACCTGGACCACCACCATAGGGACGTTCATCCACTCTTTGGTAGCTGCCCTCAGCAAAATCACGTGGATTGATACAGTGAATCTGCACAATCTCGCGTTTTACCGCACGTCCACTGATGCCATGTGCACTAATCGCTTCAAACATTTCTGGAAAAAGTGTAATGACTGCAAAAAACATTACAGATTCCTCAATTTCCAATTACTTGTTTTAAAAAGATTAATAATCTACGCCCCAATTAACGTAAATTCGACCAGCATCTAAATCAACGTGTTGTACAACATCTTTATGCCACGGAATCATTCGCTCTTCAGAATCAACGCTATCTGGGGTTGCATGAACCACCATCACATCGTTTGCTCCTGTCTCAAACAACTCATAAATGACGCCAAGATTAATATCTTGTTCTTGCTCATCAAGACTTAAAACGGTTAATCCGGTTAAATCTGACCAGTAATATTCATCTACGCCTGCTTTTGGAAGTTGCGACTTTGAAATCCAAACATTTGCACCGACTAAACCATCTGCTGCTGTGCGATCACTCACACCTTTTAGCGAAACAACCAAGCCTTTACCATGTGGTTTCCAACGTTTGACATCCATGACTTGCCAACCATCTTTGGTTTCTACATACCAAGGCAGATAGTCAAACAAATTGCTCATGGGCTCTGTATTTGAATACACCCAAAGCCACCCATTTAAGCCATAAGCTGAACGTAGCTGTCCAATCTGAATGCGATCTTCTGGTACATTCTGTGCTGGTTTCATGGGCAATTTACCACTTATGCTGAAGCAACAGCTTTTTTAGCTTGAGTCGCTAAAGCAGCAACACGCTCAGAAGGTTGAGCACCTTGAGCAACCCAGTGTGCATAGCGATCAACATCTAAACGAAGTTTCTCTGCTTGACCTTGAGCTGTTGGGTTGAAAAAACCAATACGTTCGATGAAACGACCGTCACGTGCATTGCGGCTATCAGCAATGACAACTTGATAAAACGGACGTTTTTTAGCACCACCGCGTGCTAGACGAATTACGACCATGTTCATACTCTCACATGTTAATGAAGCTCTTTAGATTCGGCTGAACCTAAAAGGCGAACATTTTACGACATATTCACAGGAAGTGAAAGATGAATATGTCGCTTATTCTGTAAAAACAATTTAGAAACCTAATTGTCCCATGTTGATGTTGAGCTTAAAGTACAGACTCCTACACCTTTTTGCCAAAACTTTTGCCCTAAATTATCTAAGCACACTACACCATCTCCATCTTGACGCCCTCTTGCAATTGGAGTTGCCGTCAAAGTATAAGACGTTGCTGTAGTCACAGCTAACTCTATGGTATACAAAGGCGTGCCTTGACGTGGATAATTTGATCTATTATTCCCCGTAGCCACTGATGTAATTTGTCCATTAGAATTAAGAGAAGCACCACTAAAAGAATGATTAACTTGTTGATAGGATGTCAACTTTGATGCTATCTGAGTCAACTCAACTTTTACATCTTCACGATTAGCACTTACCATATAGTTCGCATATGAGGGATAAGCAATTCCAACCAGAACCCCAATTATCCCGATCACAACCAACATTTCGATTAAAGTGAACCCTTGATCTTTTACCATGTTTCTCCTCCTGTACCACAATCTGTTTTCGTGATATTAGCAAACGCAGTATTTTTACAACGCACACCTTTATTGGTTATCAGCATAGAAGCTTGTCGTGTATCAGATGTTGTATTTTGAGCAATCAATGACCAAGTTGATCCTGTGCTAGCTGCATTATTTAAGGCATTTCCTTGGTCATCAGTCAGAATTAAGTTATACCCTTGAGGTGCAACTAATACTTCATTAAAACCTTGATAGGTAAAATTTCTTGCCTTATACCGCTCCAGCAGCAAGCTAACCTGTTGTATAGACTGTATAGCACGGCTTTCATTGTTTTGACGTGCAGATTGCTGAAAACTTGGGATAGCAATTGCCATAAATATGGCAATAATTACTACAACAACGATCAATTCAATCAATGTAAATCCTTTCTGATAATTCATTATTAATCACCTTAAGGATTAACTTCACGCCAAGCTTTAATAAAGAATTTATTATTTCTATTATAAGCTTGATTTAAGAATACCCGACTACCAGAACCACCAGTCACAGTACTTCCATTTGTTTCAGTATTCGTTGGATCACCAGTCACTGATGCTGTAACTAAACCAGCACCAATTAAAGTTTCTTCTGAGTCATAGTTATTAGATAGTGAACATTTCCCATAAGGCATGCAAAATGAAGTGACTCTACTTTGTCCTTGAACACCCCCACCACAAGCCCCAGCAATACCTGATGCAGCACTATTAAATGTAGGTACAAATAAATCATTACTTACAACAATTGGCATTTGAATAACTTTTACGCTCTGCAAGCCATTAGTCGGACTTTTCCAAGCATAATACCAGCCACCTGATGCTGATGTATTTGCATCTTTGAATGGCACCATTTTAGTTGCAGCATTTGAACTTTTTAAACTAATATCTTGACTAACCATGGTTTTAGCAGCAGCAGAATACGTATATGTAGATGAACCCTCAGATTTCACCGTATCAAATAAATTACTACGTGCAACATCTCGGTCAAAAATATTATAAATACTGTCGTCTAAGTAACTAGAATTCGTTGTGGTAAATAACGGTGAGCTACGATTTCCAGAGCCTACAGATATTGCTGCAAATACTGAGCTATTAGCAGCTCTATAAATAGAAAAGGCAGGCATTTCATAGAAGCGTGGACTATATTGACGATTATTTAAGTTTAATAATCTTACCGGCTCCTTAGCAAATAAATCCAATGAAGGCGCACTATTATTTAAATCAATACGCCAAACTTGGCCACCTAAATCACCAAAATATAAATGGTCAACTAATCCATCTAAATTACGATCTACCGTTCTAATTTGGCTAACCACACTATATTCCATATTAGGTGCTGTCGTATATTTTACATTTGCACTAGTATTGTCTTTGGTTGCATTTGCGCCTGTCCACCACAGCAATTGCCCTGTGATTGCATCGAACATATATACCCCAGCACCTTTTTTATTGGTCTGATTATATGTTGCAGATTCATAGCCCTCATAACGCTTTTCTTCCCCCTCAAGAACTCCATTACCATCACTTCCACCCGCATCATAGCCACCACCAAGGAACATGACCAAGCGTTTTTCATTATTCCATCGAATCCAGTTGACTGATGGCTTAGACCAGCTTTGCCCCATATATTGTAATTCAGGGTAAAGTGTTCCAAATACATCAGTATTTTTTGAGTAAATACGCTGTGTTTGTGGATCAATATGAAATAAAATTGACGGATTATTCATATCTGAAAGGTTGAGCGCATAATAACTTCTTCCTCCCATACGCAGCCCACCATATACATATTGCTTGCCCTGAGTGTTATTTTCACCTGTACCGACCGTCACTTCGCCTGTAGAGCTATTTTTGGTCACATATTCTGTATAATTCGTCCATGGTGCATCGATGCCATAAAATAGATTACTTATTCCACCATTTACCATTTCATTAAACAAAAAAGCTTTTTTCTGTGAATTCATCATTTCATTCGGTAAAAATGCAAATTTCTCAATACCTGTTCCTGCATCTACTACATGTAACAAACCCTGTGTTGTTCCAAACAAAACGTAATCTTCTCGATTTGATGTAGTAACTTTACCTGAGCTTACCTGCACTTTTCCTTGATTGGTTAACAAAATAGGTGATGAGTGGAGTAATGCACCCATTTGTCTTAATTCTGCGACCTGTTTAAGCTGTGCCAAATTTTTTGGTAACCCATTCAAATCAACTGCAAAACCTAGTGCAGATAATAGGTAACCTCGATCAGGATCACTTGTTGCACCTGATGAGTTGGTTACAAGTGTTAGATTTAATTTTCTTAAACTCGTTTCGTCCGTCTTCACACCTTCTGCTGTAATAGCTCGATCTGTCCAAATTGTTCGATTCAAATTGTCGCCAGTTAGTCTCAAAGGAAGATTCTTTGCTGTACCACCCACAGCATCTCTCTCGCTTTCTGCCCATTCATCATATTGATTTATAATTAAACCATCTTTCAAAACATCTAAATTATTTTTTGTTTTCAAAACACCATTTGTAACTTTGTAAAGTTTTAGATTCCCAAGCCATAGTTGAAAATTTTTATCAGGCGTTGGTATAAACTGAGAAAAATATGCTTTATTGACCAAAGCCAATGGGTTTAAGTTGTCAGACGGTACAGTTGCTGCACCTGTAGTCACGGGTGGAATTGGATCCACTTCATTAACAAATGCTTTAAAACTATCAACTACATCCTTTGAGTTTGTACCAGAATACCACCGCCCTTTAGCATATATTCCCCATTTTGCAGTATTTTTTACATTTACACTTCCCGTAGATGCATCAATTGACGCAATATTGAAGGCTTCACTCTTGCCTTTATCGTATGATGGAATTGATTGAAAATCTTTACCAAAACCAACAACTGCTGTTTTAATTTGACGACCTAGCGGATTTTTATTTTTATCTAGTAATAACTGAGAAAAGTCTGCTATACACAACCACGCACTTGTATCACTAGTACCTGCTGACAACAGTGAAGAAGTACAAGTTAAACCTGATTGCTTACTGCCTAAAGCAGGTTGCATAATGTTTCTTGCAAGCGCTGTACTTGAGTTATTTGGCTCACCATCAGTTAATACATAAATACCTTGACTTGAACATGATGCATTATCTGCACTTAATGAGGCTGGTTTAACGTAGTTTGTACCACTTCTTGTATTTGAAGCAGAAGAGGTAAAACCGCTATATGTTGCACCTACAGTTGTAGTACCCATTAAATAAGCAGCAGTTTCAGCATATGCATGTGCTGTCGGTGTGCCACCTCGTGCCACTAAATTCGCAACTGCTGTTAATAACGTATCCCTTTGTGTAATTGTTTGTCGACCATTCGTACTGACGACATCATCTAAACGTCTCGCAGGAACACTCACATAGCCTCGCCGACCATCTGCATTATAAGAAAAATTAGACAAACCAATCACTTTTTCATCAGATAAAGGTGTTATGGAATCTGATCCTTGTAACAAATCATACATCCCATCCTTTACTTTAGTGATACGGTCATAAATTTTTTCAGGTGTTGTTTCATCAAGATAATAATATGTCGTGTTGACTAAATTTACGGTGCCAGTAGACGTAAATTTATAAGGTCGTAAATTTGGTGTACGTGTTAAAACAATCTTACAATCTTCAATTAAAGTTGATCGACCTGTAACTCCGCACTGATAATAGATGGGTGGGCCATCAGCGTATAATAATCCAAAAAAACCTCTGTAATACTTTTGCTCAACTTTAATGTAATAGTTTCTTTGTAGTGTTGTGGTTTCTCCCTGACAATATACTCTTACATAAGGACGCTCTGTTGTTCCACTTTCTTGATATATATTTGTATCGGTGCTGCTGATACGATAACCTGTTGGTGGATCACATGCATCGGTACCTACTTGATATGCGCTCATACTGCCAGAAATATCAAGCATCATCATTAATGTTGGTATACTTTCCGCAGTTTTATAAATTTCAATATCACTACTATGTACAGCAACTGATGGTATCATCAACAAACTTAATGGTAGAACTTTGACACACAATGTTATCTTCTTAGATTGAGAAGATAAGTTTTTATACGAACTTAAATAAGATAACAATCTCATATCAAGCCCCCCCCGCTTTTTGGAATTCATCTTGAATAAGAAGAAAATCACTAGTTAAAGTGACAAATGGAACCGCTAATACATTCAAACATTGAGAAATTGTTTGTTCAGTACTTACTTGAGATGTCGATGAGTCAGGATTAATCGGATTATTCATACGAGATCTTAAACAAGTATTGATATTCTCATTCGATGCCGAAGATAAAGTTGGCATCAGTGATACAGCATATACACGTAAGTTATAATTGACTTGTGGTGTATTTCCACCGCCTGATGTCGAGTTTAGTGATTGAATATCTGTACCCAAACTTTGCCCTTCAAAAGGTTGTGTGGTTTCGCTTGGCAAATTCTGAATAGATATTTGGGTAAGTACAGCATTCCGGCCGCTATTAAAAAAGTTATTATTGCCTGCTTGACAGTAGCCTAACACTCCATGAGAGCTGCTAGGTTGACCTTGTCCCCTTATCCATTCGGTCACACTGTATCGGATGTTAGAAAAAAATTCTGCTTGAGTTTTTTGGTAGCAAAATACAATTTCTTTACCGTCAGTAGAATTATTTCTTGATAACTCCAAAATATTACTAACTGATAGGACTAATGTTCCATTTGCATTTTGAAATTTTGATAATGCAGCATCTGAGCTCTGAAACATGATTTGTTTCGCTTGAGCATTGGTTGATATATTTAAACCCGTCATACTTTGTCTGACTGCAACAGCCCCAATAATGGTTATGAGTAATAAAACGATTACTGTAATTGCAAAAACAGCAGACCCCTGCTGATTATTTGAAAATTTCATTTAGCTCCCCAAAGCATTTCTTAACGCGACAGTCTGAATAACAACATCACGTAAAAATTGTTGTTTTACTGCCTGTGTATCTGCATTTAGTTTTACTTTTTGATCTAAAATTTGAATATCTCGGTTATTATCAATATATTTTTCTGTACCAAATGACTGGTTTGATCGCACAATAACGCCCATCTGAATACCAACTATGTTTGAAACCCCATCATAGCCTGCAATAGAAATATCTTTTAAATCATTCTTTTCATTTTTGATCATCAGTAAAACACGGAAATAATCTACACCAGCAATTACAAGCTCTCCATTACCAGATAATGCACTTAGATTACCACCTACATTAGATGTACAAGCTAACCCTCCACCTTCACGTACAAAATAGCGCTCAACGACATATCGGCTTGCTGTCACTTTCTGCCCTTGACAGTCAAAGAAGCCTTGATTCACTTGATCACTTGTTACTTGATATTGAATAGTTAACTGATCGCTCTTGACACTTACATTTGAGAAACCAACTTGTGCTTTTGTCAATAGACTTGTTGATGCGCCAGGCAAATTCTTATCAGTTAAAACAATTCCACTGTTTGAGCTTTCACCATTGACAACAGTACTTCCATTATAATTTGCCATTCGAATATTCTTAACCACATACTCTAGAGCAAAATTTGAATTTTCTTGCATTTCAGATGTTGCTTGTTGCAATGTATAACTACGCTGGGCAGAGAAAAATAATGCCAATGCTGCTGCACTCACCAATAAACCAAGTACAAGAGAAGCCATTAGCTCAACGAGTGTGAAGCCTTTTTGTAAGTTCAACATTACAAAACCTCCATTACAGTACAGGTTGAGTTATTTACATACCGAAAGCCATCTTCTTGGCTCACTGTACATGCGGTTTCTATAGTGCCGGTAGCAGCTGAAGATGATACATTGGTCGCCTTAGTTTTTCCCCAAGCAACATATATACAGCGCTTATCATTCACCGCACTTGGGCAAACGGTCATATTGAGTACCATACCAAGCGCAGTTGCAGCAGCTGCAGATTGACTAACATCAAAATCTGCTTTGGCTACTGCATTACAAAAGCTAGTAAAGCAGTTGGTTGCGAAGGTATTTTGCTTGTTTAGTCCGCCTGAAAGCTCTGTTTGATAACTTGCAATAACATCACCATTTAATCCACTATTGACTCGTATTTTTTCTGCCAAATCGCGTGCAATATTCATCGCTGCAATACGGTTATACGCTTCAGAAGATGCTTCTACTGCGCGAAGCTGCAGTGTGGCAAAACCTAAAATTCCTATTGATAAAATTAGTAGTGCAACCAACACTTCAACCAACCCCACTCCCTTTTCTAATTTCAATAAGTACATCAACAAGTCCCCATAATATCAGGCTGCTTAACGACTGAGCCAATACGCCCCAAAGTAAATACCTTGCTAACATTTAATTTAGTGTTACATACGCGAAAAGTTAACGTTTGATTTAATGTTGTTGTACCATCAAATCTAAATACAATGCTTGATATACTCGTATCTGAAACAATTAACTGTATATTCTCAGTTGGTGACCAATTGCGAGTTGTTGCTGTATCAACAGCTGTACTGTTTAAATTAACTGTTGCTTCTACACGCGCTGTTGCAGCTTGAGACCGGGCTTGAGCCAATTGATTAATTAATGCTTGCGTAGACTGATCCAGTCGCTGTTCTTCAAATAAACGTGAAAATGAAGGAGCTGCCATAGTTACAATAATTGCCATAATTGCAATTGTTACCATGAGCTCAATTAAAGTGAACCCCCGTAGAAAATTCATCTACGCCCCCGAAAATAAATAAGATAACTTAAAATAACAAATAGAACAAAAAAAAAGCGAATAAATATGTATTCGCTTTTATTGTATGCTCTTTTGACTACGATTGTACTACTTGAATACGAAGTTCTTTCGGTAAACTGAATGTAATGTTTTCTTCACGACCATCTAACTCTTTAGGTATTTGAGCACCCCAATCATTAAGCCGTTGAATTACCTGTTTAATTAAAATTTCAGGTGCAGAAGCGCCTGCAGTCACACCAATTTTACAATTTTCTTGAAACCATGCTTGATTCAGTTCATCTGCATTATCGACAAGAAATGCTTTTTTACCCATACGCTCTGCAAGTTCTCTTAAACGATTCGAGTTTGACGAGTTTGGCGAGCCAACTACTAAAACAACATCACATTGTGTTGCTAAATCACGCACAGCATCCTGTCTATTTTGTGTGGCGTAGCAAATATCATCTTTACGTGGGCCTTTAATTTCTGGAAATTTTTGGCGCAATGCATCAATGACTTTGGCTGTATCATCAATCGACAGTGTCGTTTGTGTGACAAATGCTAAATGTGTAGGATCATTGACTGTTAATGCAGACACATCATTTTCATCTTCAACCAAATAAATTTGACCACCATACTTGGTATCGTATTGCCCCATGGTCCCTTCGACTTCAGGATGTCCATGATGACCAATCAAAATGGCTTCACGTGCTTCTCTTGCATATCTTGTGACTTCAATATGTACTTTCGTCACTAAAGGACAAGTGGCATCAAACACTTTTAGACTTCTTTTTTGTGCTTCGTCTTGAACAGCCTTTGAAACGCCATGAGCGCTAAAAATAACAATATTATCATCAGGGACTTGATCTAATTCATCCACAAAAATGGCGCCACGCTGACGTAAATCATCAACAACAAATTTATTATGCACAACCTCATGGCGGACATAAATGGGGTGATCAAAACATTCAAGTGCACGATTCACAATCGCGATCGCTCGATCAACGCCTGCACAAAAACCTCTTGGATTCGCCAGTATAATTTCCATAAATTCCTCAACAACCTTTGAAATAATCAGTTTTCTGTAATGAAATGTCCGTCAAAGATAAATAAAGTATTTTGTTTAGATACAGTCTACTTTAAAATACAGAAGATATTTTATCATATCAGGAAAATATCATGTCAGGTCTATTGTTTGTCGTTTCTGCAGCATCGGGAACAGGCAAAACATCTTTAGTCAAAGCCCTGCTTGAGCGTGTGACGAATTTACATGTTTCGGTATCTCACACCACCAGAGGACAACGACCAGGCGAATTGCATGGTGTCCATTATCATTTCACATCAAAAGATGATTTTTTAGCCCAAGTTCAGCAAGACGGTTTTATTGAATATGCTGAAGTCTTTGGCAATTATTATGGAACCTCTCAAGCAACAGTACGTCAGCAACTTGAGCAAGGACATGATGTTTTATTAGAGATCGATTGGCAAGGTGCTGAGCAAGTTAGAAAAATCTTTCCTGATGCCAAACAAATTTTTATTTTACCACCAAGCCAATTTGACCTTCGCCAACGGTTATCCAACCGTGGTACAGATGCTGTTGACATTATAGAACATCGTTTAAGCTGTGCTGTAGAAGATATGCAACAATATGTGCACTTTGACTATGTGATTATTAATGATGATTTTAAAAAAGCATTACATGACTTAGAGTCTGTTGTTCATGCCAGTCGTCTTACAACCCTGCAACAAGCTCGTCGTCATGCTGCATTAATTGAAAAATTGTTACGTCCTGAAAGTTGAGTAAAACTTGAGTCTAGTGGCGAAGCCATTTATACTAGTCCATTGAGTTAAAACTAACGCATTCGATATAAGAGATCAATTATGGCACGCGTCACTGTAGAAGACTGTTTAGACCACGTAGATAACCGCTTTGAGTTGGTACTTGTGGCGAGTAAACGTGCGCGTCAATTGTCACGTCAAGGCATGGAACCTACTGTTGATTGGGACAATGACAAGCCAACTGTAGTTTCACTTCGTGAAATTGCGCTTGGTCATGTGACTAAAGGTATTTTGAAACAACGTGATCAAGATTATCAAACATCTAATCTCGACATGGCATTATCTGCAAACAACTTGAACTTAGATGGTTATTCTTTCTAAACAATTGTTTCCTGAAAAAAGCCTAGTCTGACTAGGCTTTTTTGTTTTTTCGCTGAATTTGTGAGAAATATCACCCTTTTTTTTAGTTTTTCCGCACTTTCTTGTTCATAAGATTTGACAATAGACACAGAATGCTTTTCATTAGTGTATATCCATTCTATTTTTGTCTAACATAAGGATTACCGGTCTATGCCAGGCGAAGATGTCAGCCAAGCCAAACAACACTTAAAAATGATTATCGACACTTATTTAGATGTTGATGATGTCGTTCGCGTATTGGCTGCCTGTGACTTTGCAGACTTGGCACACAGTGGTATTACACGCAAAAGTGGTGAGCCTTATATTCTTCACCCAATTGCTGTGAGCTGTATTCTTGCGCATATGCGTTTAGACACTGAAACTTTAATGGCATCATTACTTCATGATGTGATTGAAGATACTCAATTTACTAAAGATGACATTACTGAAAAATTTGGTAAAACAGTAGCTGATCTTGTTGACGGCGTCACTAAGCTGACACATTCAAGCGATAAAGAATTTAATAAAGCAGCTTCGTTTCGCAAAATTTTACAAGCTACATTACAAGATCCACGTGTCATTATTATTAAATTGGCTGACCGTTATCATAATATGACAACGCTTGATGCTTTACGTCCTGAGAAAAGAGCACGTATTGCACAAGAGACCTATGATGTTTTTGTACCGATGGCACGGATTGTCGGTATGAATGAAATCGCAGATAATCTTGAATATTTATGCTATCAAAATCTTGATTTAGACTTATTTAACCGAATTCAAGAAGCGCTGCGGCAAACACGACCTCGTCGTTGTCAATACCAACAAGTGTGGGAAGAAAATTTACATGCCCTACTTCAGCAGTTTAACTTGCAAGGGCAAATCAAGAAAAAAAATAATAATATTGAACTATTAAGACATTTTTTAAAAAATAAAATTAATTTAGAAGAACTCACCACAAGCCATAACTTTGAAATTATTTTAGATACTATTGCTGACTGTGACCATTTAGTTGAAGTTTTAAAAGCCAACTTTAAAGTTGTCAGCTTCAAAGACTATATCCGTCGTCCACTGCCTGGTGGCAACCAATTATTAATTTTGACTCTAAAGGGTGAAAAAACCACGCTAACACTGACCATTCAAACCAAGCTTATGCAAAAGGCAGCGCGGTTTGGTGTCATTTTAGGTGAAAATGCACCTCAAGCATGTCGTTCAGCAATACAAGCGTCTATGCAAAACTTAAATACGCTCATTGATACTGACTGTGCAAAAACCACTTTTAACTATTTATTAGATTACCTGCACCAAAAGAAAATTTGGGTCTATACCCCACATGGTCAGCTTCATGAGCTTCCACAAGGTGCAACCATTGTTGACTTTGCTTATTCAGCAAGCCTATTTTTAGGCAACCATGCCATCGGTGCAAAAGTTGATGGTGAAGTAAAACCACTGTCTACACCAATTGCTAATGGTCAAGTGATTGAAATAATAACAGATGTATTGGCTTCTCCAAATCCAGATTGGCTAAGCTTTGTAAATACTCAAAAAGCGCGTCGGGCTATTCAAAGCATTTTGAAAGACCAAGATATTGAAGAGCAGCGTGTCATTGGTAAACAAGCATTAGTACGCGCATTTAAATTGTTTAATAAAACACTCAGTGATATTTCTGCACACGAGTGGCAAGCGCTTCTTGAATGGCGACGTATTGATCTACCTGAACAGTTATATGAACAAATTGCTGTGGGTGAGCTTTTACCACAATTGGTTGCCAATCATTTATTTGCCAATGAAGCAGATTGTCCTGAGGAATCACAACGTTTAATACAAGGCACGGATGGGATTGATATTAAATATGCACGGTGCTGTAATCCTGTGCTTGGTGACCCTATTCGTGGGCATTTGTCTCGTCGTGGTCTAGTAGCACATCGTTTAGGCTGTTACAACCTATCGCATGAGCAGGAACTGCATCCTGAAAATATTATGCCATTGCATTGGAATAATGATGATAACAGCGATGTTAATTTCCCTGCTTACTTGTGCATTCATATGGCAATGGATGATGAGCAAATCTCTGAGCTGATTTATCAATGTCGTAAATCGCATATTGGAGTTGAACAAGTTCATCCTGAAGGCAAAAAAACCTATGTCAATCTTGTCGTCAATAACAGGCAACAAATTGCGCATCTTATTCGTGAGTTACGCATGCATTTTGGTTTTCCACGTATTGTAAGACAAGATATTCCTGTTGCTATTAATAAAATAAGTCGAGTCAGTTAAAGGCTCCATTTTCAAAGGACAATAAGCCATGACAACACGTCAAGTTATTCATACTGACCAAGCTCCTGCGGCAATTGGTACATACTCACAAGCCATACGTGTCGGTGATACAGTATATTTATCAGGACAAATTGGTCTTCACCCTGAACATATGCAGCTTGTAGACGGTATTGAAGCGCAAATTCGTCAAGTCTTCGAAAATGTCAAAGCCATTTGTGAAGCTGCAGATGCTACGCTTGCTGATATTGCTAAACTGAATATTTTCTTAACAGATTTATCTCACTTTCAATTGGTGAATGAAATTATGGGTGAGTACTTTTCTCAGCCTTATCCTGCACGTGCAGCACTTGGTGTTGCAAGCTTACCAAAAGGCGCATTGGTTGAAATGGATGGGATTGTTGTACCTCAATAACATCAAAATAGTGTTTTTTAAAAGCTGCCTAAAATGGCAGCTTTTTTTATTTACTCTACCTATCACATTAACAATTTAATTCGATCAAGAGCATTGACAAACGATAACAATTATCAATATTATAATTATTCTAATCACCCAACTGTGAGTCCGTCTCATGTATGTTTGTTTGTGCCGTGGAATTACTGATCAAGATATTAAGAACGCTATAAACAACGGTAGTGAGAGCTTTCGTCAGATTCGTGAAGAACTTGATCTTGGCACATGCTGTGGACGCTGTGTTCCAGAAGCACGACAAATTATCAGTGAAGAATTGGCTCAAATTGCTGCCCGTATATCAACTGCAGCATAACGTATATTAGCTACAAATGAATCCCCTCCTGTGCAGCAAATGATATCTATATAATTGTTTTTGATTCTGATTTCCATTTGCTGTTCAAAAAACATCTCGCTTTCATCGCCTGTCTTCGCTAGCATACGCATCTATACACTGCCTTTTTTACAGGGCATATAATTTTTGCGGAGAATATAGCCCATGAAAGGCCATCGTGATGTGATTAATCAACTGAATCAAGTGCTTTATCACCACCTGACAGCAATCAACCAATACTTTTTGCACTCACGTATGTTCAACGATTGGGGCATTGAGAAACTCGGTTCTATCGAATATAAAGAATCGATCCGCCAAATGAAACATGCAGATAAAGTGATTGAACGGATTTTATTTTTAGAAGGTTTACCAAACTTACAGCACTTAGGTAAATTATATATTGGTCAACATACTGTTGAAATCTTGCATTGTGATGTGCGTAAAGTAAAAGAAAATATTGATGTCTTGGTATCTTGTATTGAAATCTCTGAAACCAATCAAGATTACGTAACACGTGACATGCTGAAAAAAATATTGGCATCAGAAGAAGAATATTTTGATTGGGCAGAAACTCAAATTGATTTAGCTGAAACCATCAGTACTGAAAACTATATTCAAAGTAATCTGAGTAAGGATTAAGCTCATTACTTTAAAAAAGCTGCCTCAAGGCAGCTTTTTTTATGGTTTAATTCTGATTCTCTGAACGCTGAGTCAATTGTTTAGGGTCATGTTTCATACGGTATAACCCTTGAATTAAAGTCAATTGATGCATTGCCTCTGCACTTTGCCCATTAAATGCTAATAACTGTGCATATTTATATAAATCATAATGCGATGGTGATACCAAAACAGCACGATGAAAATGTAGTAACTCTTGAGGTGTCAGATGAGTAAAGCGATCTAAGTAATACCATTCAGTACGTGCTGAATACTCTGTGAGCATGAAAACCTGTGTGGCGGGTTGTTTAGCCAATCCAGCATCTGTGTGTTTACGTCCATCAGATAAGCCATCTACTGCATGGATGTAATCTCGCCAAATGAGTCCATAAAGCAAAATACAGACAATCAAAATACAGGTGTTTACTCCACCTTTCATTTTAAAAGCCACGCTAGATGTGGTTTCTGATTGAATAAACCCCAATAAAAATGCAACAGGTAATAAAAAGTATGCGTAATTTTGTGGAAACTCTAGCATGGCATGAATAGCAACAGACAAGACAATTAAGCTAGCAATTAGCGTTTCTTTAGAACGAACCACTCGGTTTAATGTCCACAGCCAATACGCAAAATATGCCAAAATACAAGTGCCTAAAATAATTCCATTCCACACGATAATTTCTAAGACAATATTATGAGCACTATTGGTTCTTTCGCTGTGCACAACATAATCAGCCCCGACCAATTGCGCCATTCCTGTTTGATTCCATCCATAACCAAGCCAAGGCTGTTCACGAATGGCATATAACATTTGCTTCCAAATACCAAAACGTGAATGACTTGTGTTGGCACGCTGAACAATATCTGACATTTGTGCTTGAGAAATACCCACATCCACCAATAAGCTATTTAAATATGGAATCCACAATAAACAATTGAGGTAAAGTAAAACCCACAATAAAAGATGCTTTTTGCTAAAGTGATAGCGGTCATGCTTGTGTTTCAATAAAAAATAACAGCTTAAAACAATACATGCGATCCATGGCGTACGTGATTGGCTCAAAGCAATACAAAATAAGATTATGCCTACACCCAAAGCCGTAAGCCATACAGGGATACTGCGCTTTTCAAACACATACAATGCGCCCATTAAGCTCATCAGTAAAAATGTTGCCATATTATTAGGCTGAGCAAAGTTTGCATAAGGACGATTGCCTTTTAGCTCCATCAGTCCCCAAATATTTTTTTCTAAATCAAACCATTGTAAGAGCGCAATGATTGAAGTGATGAAACCCACAATAAACAGCATTAACGATATTGCTGTGAATAAGGATCGTTTTTCATAATCTTTTGCCATGTTATGACCCAAGACCACAACCATGCCAAATGCAAATAAATAACTTGATGATAAAAGCGCTTTGCTAAAATATAGCTCAATTGAAAAACACCACTGTATTAGCGGGATGAGCACTACAAGCATCCAGCCTACTTGTAGCTTTGGCACTTCAAGGGGTTGGTCATAATACAATGCCAATAGACACATCATACTTGCAAATGCAAACATTTCGCTTGAAAAGGTTAGCCAAGGTGTATAGTGGTCAGGAGACAACCATGCCAAGCTAAGTAAAATTGCTGATATCAGTAAAATAAAACGCTGCATGGCATGACAAATAGCAAAAATAAAGGCAGCATTATAGATCAAGTCAGCTTAAAGATCAGACTTATAGAAAAAAGCATTTAATATCTTTAATCGGCAGTATTTTTTCGGTTACAACACAAATTTAAAGACAGTTGTTCATCTTGAAATTTAAGCTGCTGTCCAATATATTATAAAAAAATTAAATTTAATTACCTAAGTTTTCTTATTTGTTCACTAAAAACAACATATTGAATGTAATAAACGGTTAGTCTAAATACATGACTACGAAAAAGATGATCTCTGTATGAAAATAAAATATGCCTTAATCTGTTGCCTACCCTTTTTAGTCACTGCGTGCCAAAATATGCCTTTTTCATCTGAACAAAGTAAAATTGCAGTTGCAGAACAACTGACAGCAAAACAGGTCCATGCTTTAGTCGATTACACATGGTCGCATCAGGCAAATCCAAATTTGCCACCAATTGAAGTCAATTTTGAAGGCGAAAATCGATTTTCTATTGCAACAGGTTGTAATCAGCAAAGTGGTACATGGCAGATTGTTGGTCAAAGGCTACAAACAGGTCCTTTACGCTCAACGCTCATGATGTGTGATCCTGCACGTATGGCACAAGAAAAACAATCACAAGCGCTGTTTGGTGATGCTCAGTTACGTGTAAATCTTGATTTAAGATCAACTGAACAACCTGTATTAACATTAAAAGATAAGCAAGGCGTCAGCTATCAATTTACAGGGCGTATGAAGCCTGAAGCAAAATACCAATCTGAAGGCGAAACAGTCTTTTTAGAAATTGCGCCTGAAACCAAACCATGTCCAGCAGATGCCAGTAAGCAGTGTTTTGTGGTCCGTGAAATCACTTATAATGCACAAAGTGTTAAACAAACAAGTCCAACATGGTTTGCTGAGCCAATTGATATTGAAGGCTATAAGCATGATGCTTCAACACGAAAAATTATTCGTACCAAGCGTTTTCAAACCAAAACAACGCCTGCAAGCAATGTTTACATCTATGACATGACTGTAGAGCAAGAAATTATTCCGAAAAAATAATTTACCATATAAAAAAAGCCATCTTTCGATGGCTTTTTTTATATGGCGCTATTTTAGGTGGCTAGCACAGCCTGTAATGTTTTTTGCTCCAACTCTACAAAAGCTGTATTTTTAACACGTGGTCGAGGCAAATCAACAGTAAACTGTTCGGCAATTCGCCCCTTATCCAATAAGATAATCCGATCTGCAAGTTGTACTGCTTCACTGACATCATGCGTTACTAATATGGCTGTAAAACCCTGCTCTAACCACAATTTTTCAATTAAGCTTTGCATATCTAAACGGGTTAATGCATCTAATGCCCCAAGCGGTTCATCAAGCAAAAGTATTTTTGGTCGATGTAATAATGCACGTGCCAAAGCAGCGCGTTGGCGTTGACCGCCAGAGAGCTGTGTTGGCCACAAGCCTGCTTTTTCTGCTAAACCCACTTTCGCAAGCAAATCCTGTGCTTGGCTTAATTTGCTTTTTGGTAAGCCTAAATTCACATTCGAAACAATGTCTCGCCATGGCAATAAACGAGGGTCTTGGAACATGACTCGAATATCATCTCGACCAATTTTTTCTGTTGCTTTAAATTCAATACTGCCTTGGCTGCTTTGCTCTAAATCTGCAATCAGTCGAAGTAATGTACTTTTTCCACAACCGCTTCGACCGACAATAGCAAGAAACTCACCTGCTCGAATATGTAAATTTAAATCATCTAGTACAGTGACTTGACCATAATATTTCTGTAGTTGGTTAATAGCAATTTCAACCCCTGCTGTGGCAGATGATTGTGCATGCCCGCGTGTGGTTGCTTGATTGGACGTGTGTTCTTGTGTCAGGTGTGCAATATTTAAGTTTGTCATGATCTTACCTTTTAATTTTGATATCCAGCATGCCAACGGAGTAAATAACGCTCTAAATATTGTGCAAGTACATCTGCCAATTTACCTAATAATGCGTAGAGCAATATACCGACCAAGACTACATCTGTTTGCAAAAATTCACGTGCATTCATGGTCATATAACCAATGCCTGACTGTGCGGATATGGTTTCTGCAACAATCAATAAAACCCACACTAAACCTAAAGCAAATCGTAAGCCCACTAAAATAGAAGGCATTGCACCAGGCAAAATGACTTCTTTATATAACTGCCAACGGGTTAATCCATAGCTCTGTCCCATTTCGATCAATTGTGGATCTACTGAGCGAATACCATGATATGTATTAATATATATTGGGAAAAACACACCGACAGCAACTAAAAAAAGCTTTGCTGATTCATCAATACCAAACCATAAAATCACCAATGGAATGAGTGCCAATGCAGGAATATTTCTCACCATTTGTAATGTGGTATCAAATAGTGTTGAAGCAATTTTGGATGTTCCGTTTAATAATCCAAAAATAAAGCCTAAACTGCCACCAATCAATAAACCAATTAAAGCACGGCCTGCACTCACTTTGACATTTTGCCAAAGTTCACCACTTAACAATAAATGCCAAAATGCAGTGACCACAGCACTTGGTGCAGGCAATACTTGTGCACTCAGCAATCCAGTGGATGACGCCACTTGCCATGCACCAATCAACAAAATAGGTACAATCCAAGGCAATACACTTTTAATGACTTGATGGTTTAACCTAGCTTGTGTGGATTGACTCATACGCTTGGTTCCTTGGTTTTATGCGGTTTACCCTTTCCATTTGGCGTATAGTTGTTTGCAATCACCTCACCAAAAGGACCCGTTAAATTCGGCTGTGCTAATTTTTTTTGTACTTCTAATGGTAATAATGGGAACACCAATTCAGCAAAACGAATAGACTCTTCTAAATGCGGATATCCTGAAAAAATAAAGGTATCAATGCCTAAATCAGCATATTCTTTAATTCGTGCTGCAACAGTTTCTGCATCACCGACAAGTGCAGTTCCTGCACCGCCTCGAACCAAACCGATGCCAGCCCATAAGTTGGGTGATACTTCAAGTTTATCTTTTTGTCCGCCATGCAATGCAGCCATTCTTTTTTGACCAATTGAATCCATTTGTGCAAATTTCTTTTGTGCAGCTTCAATGGTTTCATCATCTAAATACTGAATAAGCTCGTTGGCAGCATCCCATGCTTCTTCATTGGTTTCACGTACAATGACATGTAAACGGATTCCATAAGTTAATGTACGCCCTCGAGCAGCTGCTTTTTTACGTACCACCTCAAGCTTTTCTCGAACTGCTTCAGGAGGCTCACCCCAAGTTAAATAGGTATCCACTTGCTCAGCTGCCAGATCTGTAGCAACTTCAGATGAGCCACCAAACCATAATGGTGGATATGGTGTTTGAATAGGTGGATATAAAAGTTTTGCATCATCCACACTTAAACGCTGTCCATGAAATGTATACGGTTCACCTGTATGAGAACGAGTTAACACCTCACGCCAAATTTTTACATATTCTTCAGCAGTTTGATAACGGGTCGCATGGTCTTCATAGACGCCATCACCTCTTAATTCCTCTTCATCACCACCAGTCACTAAATTCAGCAAAATACGTCCATTAGATAAGCGGTCAAATGTTGCAGACATCCGTGCAGCAAGTGCAGGTGTAGTGACACCCGGACGCAGCGCCACTAAAAATTTCAATTTACTTGTAGATTCAATTAAACTTGCAGCAACAATCCATGGGTCTTCACAAGAACGGCCTGTTGGTATCAAGACGCCTTCATATCCTAAATGATCAACTGCAATAGCAATTTGTTTCATATAAGCATGATCAACCTGTCTAGCACCTTTACTTGTACCTAAATATCGACTATCACCGTGTGTTGGAATGAACCAAAAAATTTTCATTGAACGATCCTGAATTTAAGATTATTGGCTTTGCCAAACAGCTTGTTTGACATCAAGTTTTTGAGGAATCAGTTTTTCTTCACTAAAGCGATCAGCAATACGTTGTTGTGCTTCAACCACTTCAGGTTTTAACTCATTCACAATCGATGGCTTATACCGCTTATCTAGTACACGCTGTGCAATGTCTGTGTTTAAACCGATTGTTTTTGAATAAAGCGATAACGTTTCACTTGGATGATCGACAATCCACTGCGCTGCATTATTAGATGATTGGATATATTTTTTGACTTCACTTGGATGATTTTTAACGAAATCAGGACGGCTAATCAAAAAGTTATACGTTGACTCAAAGGTTGTGCCATCCACAATAGAGCGAGCTTGACCTTCAATTTCAGCTGCACTCAAGAACGGTTCCCAAATCGCCCAAGCATCAATTGATTTTTTATCAAGCGCAGCGCGTGCATCTGCAGGCGCTAACCAAATAGGTTGAATATCAGACCAAGTTAAATGCGCTTTTTGTAAAACACGACCAAGTAAATCATGTGCACTAGAGCCTTTTTGTACAGCAATCTTTTTGCCTTTTAAGTCTTCAATGGATTGAATTGGGCTGTCTTTTGGCACCAGAACGGATTGCCATTTTGGATGAACATTTTCATAACCGACATAAACAATATGTTTATTGGCAGCTTGTGCAAAAATTGGTGGTGTATTGCCAACAGATCCTAAATCAATTGAGCCAACAGACAATGCCTCTAACATTTGCGGTCCTGCAGGAAACTCTTTCCATTCCACTTTCGTATTCGGAAATTCTTTACTCAGTAACTGTGCATCGGATTTAAGCACAATCGAATTTAAAGACGATTTTTGGTAGCCAATAGTCAGTGTTTTTAATTCATCTGAGGTGGTTTTTTTTTCTGAGCCTTCAGATGATGCATTTTTTTGACCACCACATGCACTTAATAGCAAGATCAGCACAATGGCTGTAGATGATGTTGCTGACCACGATTTAAAATATGTCATTGTTTAATCCTAAATGTACTGATTTTTGGTCATTAGAATACAAAGACATCTAAATTAAGATGAACTCGCTTGAACTTCATTGCCGACCCTTATCGTCTGTATTTAATTTCTATTTTTTATACGATACGAGGGATTGTTATATATTAGAATAAATATTTTTTGGATTGCTTAGCGAATTATGAGATAAGAGAAATTAAATGCAAAAAATAACAGGTAATATTTTATTTACTACCTGTTATATCAATAAATAATGTTTTCATTGTTATATGACTAAAAGCCAATAACATTAAATGATGACTTGGTTTATTCAAACTTATTTTAATTAAATACTGAATCATTAATTTTAATTTTTTTAACAGTAATAAATGTATATTCATTTAAAGCAGATTTTCCAGTATGAATAAAATCATTTTTCATTTTTTCAATATAGTTATTTGTTTCTTTAAATACCTCATTTAAAAATTCTATTTCCTCTAAAGAAGATTGTTTACAACTAAATAAATTGCTTTGCTCTTTCTCATTTGCTTTTTGTAAAAACAAATGGAATTCACTCCGTGTAGATTCATTATCATGCAAGTAAAACTCTCTGTAACTTTCACAAGCGTCTAATTGAAAAGTCATTTCATATACATACATTGGCTGCGTACCTTGTTCCAAAACAGTCGTTATCGCTGAGTTAAGCAATGACTTCATCACCAATAAAATAATAGTATGTTCCGTTATCCTATTACTTGAAGTGTTTACTTACTTTTATTTAAACATTCAACAAAGATATAATAAAATAAATTCAAAAAAATAAAAGAGGCACTCAAAACCAAAATAATGAGAAAACCCACTAATATAATATTTATTTATATCTTTAATATTAAATGATTATAAAGTACTGTATTTCATATAATTAATGAGTCACTTTATTCTAATTAATATATTTTTCAGCTTAATACCAGTTAATTTCTACATCTAAAAATAAAAATACATTCATTTAATTTATCTAATATAAACTCTCAAATAAAATAAATGAATATTAAATAATTATAATTATAATAATTTCATCTGAAAATTGAATAAGTTATATTTAATAATCCGATGATGCTTGCATGTAGCATATAAAATGCTTTGAATCATTATATTTGTTATTTTATGTATCTAGTTTTGATCTAATTAAATAACTGTATGGTGTTTTATAAAAATAAAGTAAATTTGTATACATTAATGAATAATAGTACTGATATTTTATGATCACGCTAAGTCACTGCTTTTATATGTTTTTTATATAATAAAATCCAATAATTGAATATGTGATTTTCACTCGACGTTGTTCTAAGCACGGCAACATGCAATCATTACAAATAAAAATTTGCACAACAAAAAAGGCCTAATCTTTATCAGATTAAGCCTTCTCGTATTTCCAAACAATACAACAACTTTGCATGTTTGGTGCGGAAGGGGGGACTTGAACCCCCACGCCCGAAAGCACTACCACCTCAAGGTAGCGTGTCTACCAATTCCACCACCACCGCATTTGCAGGCATTTTATTCTTTTCATCTGAAAAATAAAAGACCTAACATCAAATTAATTGCTTATTTTGATGTATTTGTTGAATTTCCACTCTGTGTATTGGCAGGCGCAGTCACAGGCGCTTGGTTTTCAGGGACCAAACGGTATGCATCTACGGTTTGCTTCTTCGCAAACACAGCCAATGTAATACTGGTCACAAAAAAGATTGCTGTCAAAATACCAGTTAAACGTGTTAAAAAGTTACCTGAGCCTGCTGCACCAAATACAGTACCTGCACCACCACCACCAAAAGATGCACCTGCATCTGCGCCTTTACCATGCTGTACTAGAATCAGTACAATCATGCTAAATGCCAATAAAACGTGTACAACAAGAACAAACGTGTACATTAAAACCCATCCTTACTTAATTTGACTGTGCAAAAGCTGCTGCAATATGATAGAACGATTCAGCATTTAAAGATGCACCACCCACCAATGCACCATTTACATCTGGGCAGGCTGCAAATTCTTTTGCGTTTTCAGGCTTCACACTACCGCCATATAAAATAGCAACTTTAGCACTTGAATCTGTAATTTGACTTAACCCTTCACGTATTTTTTCATGAATGGCTTGTGCATCTGCTGCAGATGCTGTTTTACCTGTACCAATCGCCCATATTGGCTCATATGCAATCACGATGTTTGATGCCCATTGATCAGGTGCAACAACTGATGCGATATCTTGAACTTGCTGTAAAACCACCTGCTCTGCTTGACCATTTTCTCGTTGTGTTAAGCTTTCACCCACACAATAGATCACTGTTAAACCAGCATTAAGTGCATTGGTTAATTTAGCACGCAAAATTTCGCTATGGTCACCTAAAAGTTCACGGCGTTCAGAATGTCCGATCAATACATGCTGAATATGGCTGTCTTTTAATAAGTCAGCACTAACTTCGCCTGTATATGCACCTGTTGCAGGAAAACGTGAAACATCTTGTGCAACTGTATGAACTGTACGGTTATACTGAGAAAATGCATGTTGTACTTGCGACAATGCAATAAATGTTGGCGCGACTGCAAGATGGCATGACTCATTTGAGATTGGTTGTTGCTGCAACAGTTGGTTAAATTGTTCAGTCCATGTTTGAACATTTTCCCCAGTTGGATTCATTTTCCAATTGCCAATTACCCAAGGTACAATTGTCAGAGCTGACATAGGTAACACCTTTTAATTATCTGAGTATAAAATAAGCCTATTTTACACATTTTTTGGCTTTGGGCGCATAATTTTATATCGCCAACATTTTTAAATGTTATAAAATATATCGATTATTATATTATTTACTTTCAAATCAACTGATTAAAAACAAATGTTGGTGAAATGTATATTTTATATGCATAATCATGCTTTAGCACTTTGCTTTTTTTATTTTTTTTGTTGTACACGGGGCTTCATTTATGGCGATATCTTCTTCGAACACTTTAAGATTGACAGGATTTATGCGCCGTTTGGTGGAAGAAGGACATCTTTCCGAACAAACCGCACTTTCAGCTTTAGAAAATGCAGGCAAACAAAAAGAGGATATTGTTCATTACCTTGTTAATCAGACTAATTTTTCCTCTTTAACCATTGCTGAGGCAATTTCACAAGAATTTGGCGAACCTTTATTTGATTTAAACGCATTTGATAAGAGTTTATTGCTCAAAGAAATTGTTGACGAAAAACATGTACGTAACTATCGCATGGTGCCGTTATTACAACGTGGTAATAACTTAATTATGGCGGTCAGCAATCCGACTAATTTACAAGCGATTGAAGCAATTCGCTTAAACAGCAAGCTAAACCCTGAACTTGTTATTGTTGAACACAATAAATTAGAAGCTTTAATTCAAGACAGCTATGGTGAAGGCGGCGGTTTCGATTTTGGGGATGAAGAATTTGACATCAGTTTTGATGAAGATGTACCTGTTGACTCAAAAGATGATGATGACCCAGAAAATGAAGCACCAATTGTTAAATATGTAAATAAGCTACTTGTCGATGCTATTCGTTCAGGTGCTTCTGATTTACACTTTGAACCTTATGAGAAAGTATACCGCGTTCGTTATCGTATTGACGGTATTTTAAAACAAGTCGCTACGCCACCCATTCAGCTAGCGAACCGTCTGTCATCACGTTTAAAAGTGATGTCACAAATGGACATCTCTGAAAAACGTATTCCACAAGATGGACGTATCAAGCTTAAGCTTTCTAAAAATAAAGCCATTGATTTTCGTGTAAACTCACTGCCCACCTTATTTGGTGAAAAAATTGTATTACGTATTCTAGATCCATCTAGTGCCATGCTGGGTATTGATGCACTTGGATATGATCCTGAGCAAAAAGCACTCTTTTTAGAAGCGCTACATAAGCCACAAGGCATGGTATTAATTACAGGTCCAACGGGATCGGGGAAAACAGTCTCGTTATATACCGGTTTAAACATTCTAAATACAGAAGATGCCAACATTTCCACAGCAGAAGACCCTGTTGAGATTAACTTAGAAGGTATTAATCAGGTCAACGTAAATGCCAAAGTTGGATTAAACTTCGCAACAGCCTTACGTTCATTTTTACGTCAAGATCCAGACATTATCATGGTGGGTGAGATTCGTGACTTAGAAACAGCTGAGATCTCTATTAAAGCTGCACAAACAGGACATATGGTGTTGTCTACACTGCATACCAACAGCGCACCTGAAACGTTGACTCGACTCAGAAATATGGGGGTCCCATCATTTAATATTGCCACTTCGGTCAGCTTAGTTATTGCTCAGCGATTAATGCGACGTTTGTGCCCACATTGTAAAACCCCACTGAGTATTCCTGAAAAAAGCTTACTTGAAATGGGCTTTACACAAGCAGATTTAAGTAAAAGTGATTTTAAACTCTATCAAGCCGTTGGTTGTTCTGAATGCCGAGACGGTTACAAAGGACGTGTCGGTGTTTATGAAGTCATGAAAGTGACTTCTGAAATTGCCAGATTAATCATGGAAGATGCAAACTCCATCCAAATTGCTGATGCATCACAAGCACTTGGATTTAACAATTTACGTCGGTCTGGACTCATTAAAGTCATGCAAGGTCTTACTACTTTGCAAGAAGTCAACCGTGTCACAAGCAGTATGTAATTGACCATAGGATAATCAAAGTGGCTAATCCAGAAAATAATTTACTTAATTTTTCATATACCGGCAAAGATAGAAAAGGTGTCACTGTAAAAGGGGAATTGACAGCGCCTAATATGGCATTGGCAAAAGTGATGTTACGTAAACAAAGCGTGACTGTAGTTAAAATTCAGCTCAAACGTAAAAACTTGCTTGAAGGTGCCTTCAAAAAGAAAATCAATACCATTGATATCACAATTTTCACACGCCAGCTTGCAACCATGATGAAAGCAGGTGTGCCATTGGTACAAAGCTTTGAAATCGTGGCTGAAGGTTTAGAAAACCCATCCATGAGAGAAGTTGTTTTGGGAATCAAAAGTGAAGTTGAAAATGGTAATACGTTTGCTGAAGCAATTAAAAAATACCCGAAATATTTTGATGGTTTATTTTGTTCACTCATTGAATCTGGTGAGCAGTCTGGTGCTTTAGAAACCATGCTTGATCGAGTAGCTATATACAAAGAAAAAAGTGAACAGCTAAAGCAAAAAATTAAAAAAGCATTAAAATATCCTATCAGTGTCGTAATCGTTGCTTTTATTGTTACGATTATTTTGATGGTAAAAGTGGTACCTGTATTTGAAGGTCTATTTTCATCATTTGGTGCAGATTTACCAGCTTTTACTAAAATGGTGGTAAACATGTCCAACTGGATGCAGCAATATTGGTATATTTTGATTGCAAGCATTGTAGCACTGGTCATTTTTGTGAAGCAGAGCTATGAAAAAAGTCAAAAGGTCAGAGATGGGTTAGATAAACTTACATTAAAACTACCTATTTTTGGTGATTTGATTTTTAAATCAATTATTGCACGCTATAGCCGTACCCTAGCAACAACATTTGCCGCTGGTGTACCTCTGATTGATGCGCTTGAATCTACAGCAGGTGCAACCAATAACGTGGTTTATGAAAATGCTGTGATGCGAATTCGTGAAGATGTTGCATCAGGACAACAATTACAATTTGCGATGCGTGCAACCAACCGCTTTCCATCAATGGCCATTCAAATGGTCAGTATTGGTGAGGAATCAGGCGCACTTGACAGTATGCTTGATAAAGTTGCGACCTATTATGAAGAGGAAGTCGATAATGCTGTGGACGGCCTAACTTCAATGATGGAACCGCTTATTATGGCAGTACTCGGAGTCTTAGTCGGCGGACTCGTAGTTGCAATGTATTTACCAATCTTCCAAATGGGGTCTGTGGTTTAGTGAATGATCTTATCCAATTTTATACAGCCAACCTGACATTATTTTATGTCACGGTTGGTTTAATTAGTTTATGTATTGGCAGTTTTTTAAATGTAGTGATTTATCGAACCCCTAAAATGATGGAAAATATGTGGCATGCAGAGTGTCAGATGTTGCTTCATCCACATGATCCAGTCATTGAGCATGAAAAACTGACACTTAGCCAGCCTGCATCAACTTGCCCAAAATGTAAGACAGGTATTAAATGGTATCAAAATATACCTGTCATCAGCTGGCTGATGCTTAAAGGTCAATGCGCACATTGTGAGCAAAAAATTAGTCTTCGCTATCCTGCTATTGAACTGCTGACTGCCATTGGTTCAGTGGTTGTGGCCGTGCATTTTGGTCCTACGCTACAAGCTGTATTTGGTATCATCTTGACATGGGTCTTGGTCACATTAACTTTCATCGATTTTGATACTCAGCTGCTCCCTGACCGCTTTACCCTCACATTGGTTGGGTTGGGCTTGGCATTAAATAGTTATGGTCTGTATATTTCACCAGTTCAATCGATCTGGGGTGCGGTCATTGGTTTCTTGTGCTTATGGGTTGTGTATATTGCATTTAAGCTCATCACGGGTAAAGAAGGCATGGGTTATGGAGACTTCAAACTACTTGCTGCTTTAGGGGCTTGGATGGGACCCTTGTTATTGCCACTCATTGTGTTTTTATCATCGCTTATTGGTTCCATCGTTGGTATTATTTTAATCAAAGTTCGTAAAAAAAATATGCCCTTTGCATTTGGTCCATATATTGCCATTGCTGGATGGATTGCATTTTTATGGGGCGAAAAGATTATGGCACTTTACTTGGGATAAAATATGCATTTCACAGTGGGACTGACAGGCGGTATAGGCAGCGGAAAAAGTGCTGCAAGCGACTGGTTTGCAGCACAAGGTATTTGTATTGTTGATGCAGATCTTGTCTCACGTGAAGTGGTGACAGCAGGACAGCCGGCTTTACTTGAAATTGAACAGTATTTTGGCTCATCAGTAATTCAAACAGACGGCACACTAAACCGTGCTCAGCTGCGAAAAATTATTTTTAATTCGCCTGATGCCAAACTCAAGCTTGAAAGCATCACTCACCCTCGTATTCGCTTAGCCATTGTGCAGCAACTAGCGTATGCAACAAGCCCTTATGCGCTGCTTGTTTCTCCACTGCTGTTTGAAACAGATCAACATCTGTTGGTGCAACGCACGCTCCTCATTGATACAACTGAAGCTCTACAAATACAGCGTGCCTCTGAGCGCGATCAACAGTCTATTCAACAGATCGAAAAAATCATCAAAGCACAAATGCCACGCGAACAAAAACAGCAACGTGCCGATGATATTATATTGAATAACAGTACATACGATGCTTTATATCAAAAGCTGCATCTCTTGCATCAACACTATTTAATTTTGGCCAATAACAGTTAAGTTACTTTTTCTGATCAAGCTGTGTTTGTAATGGATCATTACGCTTAAGCCAGCGCCATGGTTGTAATGCACCAATCGCCATACCAATCAAGCCACAAATCAAAGCCACATTCAGCGGCTCACCTAATAAAGGGATGGCTGCAACTGCCGCAATAAACGGCGCCAACACAATAATACTGCCTGCTCTAAATGCCCCTAAGCGCTCAATGGCTGCAACATAAGTTAATGTACCAATAATCATCATAAAGACGCCATGAAACACGCCTTGAATCACTAAATGTGCCGTAGATGGTTCATGAAAATGTTTAGGAATAAAAATTAAGTAAATGGGTAGGTAGATGATTGTGGACCAAATAGCAATAGAGTTCATCGACTGCCATGCAGAAAACTTCCACTTGCGGACCAATACAGTAAATGTTCCCCACCACAGCGCTGCCAGAAAAAATAAACCGTCACCCAAGCTAAAAGCAACACCTGTTTGCTGATACAGCAACACACTCATGATTGACAATGCAGTCAGCATAATCGCCAAGCTTAGCCACGTATGACGATCAAAAGCTTGTCTGAAGAGTATATAACCCATAATCGCAGTGGTCAGTGGAATGGCACCCGTCAAGAAAATCGCAGCATGTGCAGCAGGCACATATAAAAAGGCACTATATGTAGTCACACAATAGGCAACACCACCTAATAACCCCAAAATAAACGGTTTGATATGCCATAAAAACGCAGTTTCTTTACGCCACAACAGTACAGGTAATAAAATTAAACAGCCAATGCTAAAGCGAATGGCCACAATATCCCATGCACTAATATTCCATGATGCATTTAGGCGAGAGAAAATAGTAAACCCGCCCCAAATGCACATGGTCAAGAAAACATAAAAATAACCTTGTATTTGCATTTTGGTGAGCATTCTTCCCTCTTATCTTATGGTTGATGTGTGATATTGCGCTGACGACAAGCCTCGTACAATGCCATACCTGTCGCTACACTGACATTTAAACTTTGTAAGTCACCTGCCATTGGAATATATACCTTTTCATCACATTGACTTTGTGTGATTGGACGAAGCCCTGTGTCTTCTGCACCCATCACCACAACCAATGCACCAGATAAATCACAATCTTGAATTGATTTTGCAGTTTCATCTAACATGGTACCAACCACACGGCAGTAATGACGGTCTTTCAAATGAGCCAATGTCCGTGCCAAATTGGTCACCTGAATGAACTTCACACGTTCTGCCCCACCTGCTGCGACTTTACGTGCTGTAGGCGTTAGACTGGCTGAACGATCACGTGCCACAATCACAGCATCGACCCCCATAGCTGCAGCAGTTCGTACACATGCACCTAAGTTATGTGGATCTGTGACCTGATCTAATGCCAACAATAAAACATCTTTTTTGCTTGCAAAAATTTGGTCTAAATCTTGTTCATTTAACACAGGATATGGACGAACAGCCGCCACCACACCTTGGTGATAAGGTAAACCTGCCAATTTTTCTAAGCTATCGCGACTTGCTTTTTGTACGCTGATCCCAAACGGTTCAGCCAATTCTAAAATATGTTGTAAGCGCTGATCTTCTCGCCCTTTTAAAGTAAATAGTGTCAGTACTCGCTCAGGTTCTAGACTTAAAAGAGATTCAACTGAATGCACACCGTAATAATATTCTGGCTTTGCCATGACCTAACCACCTTAAAAGACCCAAAAAAATAAAATCCTGTAAAGCATCACTTTACAGGATTAAGTATAGCAGCATAGTTTAGCTGATTTTATGTGCGAGAAGTTAACCTTCTAAATGGCAGACATAATCTAATACTTCAGTTGTTTCTATTTTAAACGTACTTGCACCAGGTACATAAAATGATTGACCTGCACGAAACAGTTCACTCTGCTCACTATCTGCAATTCTTACACGACATTCCCCTGAAACAATTTCCATTCTTTCAGGTACATGCGTTTCAAACGTCAAGACCTGATCACTTGGCAAAATTACACCCAAAGTTTTTTTTGTGCCATCTTCAAATTGAACCGTGTGGCTTACACACAAACCACCAAAGTACACATTTGATTTTTTCACAACAGACACATGATCAAACTGAGGTGACATAAAGACTCTCCACATTTTCTTTCTATATAATATTTAATCGAGTTAAAAAGAGTAATTTCCAATCCATTAAACTCACTCTATAATTAAAATTAGCAGTTTTATCATGAAATGGTAATACATATTTTATAAATTTTTCCATCAAACATCGCTTAAACTCGGTTGGCTTATCACGATTTTTATGTATCATCATCTTTAATGATGAATTTTTTATGACATCTCTTCAATTAATCGCTATCCTTTTATCTAAAAGAATTTTCGCACAATCCTGGATGCGTATATGCTCACTCATTTAACGCTTATAAATTTTGCTTTGGCTGATCATTTAACAATTGATATTTCTTCTGGTTTTAATGTACTCACTGGCGAAACAGGTGCGGGAAAATCACTTT
This sequence comes from Acinetobacter apis, assembly GCF_900197575.1. GTDB lineage: Bacteria > Pseudomonadota > Gammaproteobacteria > Pseudomonadales > Moraxellaceae > Acinetobacter > Acinetobacter apis. Next base: position 140,128 of record NZ_FZLN01000002.1, read on the forward strand.
TATTAGATGCCTTATCTGCATGCTTAGGCGAACGAACAGACAGTCAACAGATCCGCTATGGTGCAGACAAAGCTGATATTACAGCGGTCTTTAGCTATATTAAAGACTCTCCAGAACAAGTTTGGCTCACGCACAAAGAACTTGAAGATGGGTCAGGCGAACTTCATTTACGGCGTGTTATTTTTTCAACAGGACGCAGTAAAGCATGGATCAATGGCCGTCCAACCAGTCTTGCCGAACTTAAAGAATTGGGACAGATTCTTGTTCAGCTATATAGTCAGCACAGTCAGCAACAGTTGCTTGGGCAACACTATCCAAAACAATGGCTTGATCGCTCAAGTGGACTCTTAGACACGGTACAAGATGTTAAGTCACACTACCAAGCATGGCAAAAAGCTATTCGTCAGTATGATGATGCATTACATGCACAAACCACCCATCAACAACGTGTGCAGTTACTTGAACTTCAACTCGAAGAAATTGAACCCATCACAGCTTATCATTACCCTGATATCGAACAAGCATTTGATCGTTATAGTCACCATGAAGCAATCATGCAAGATTGCAACTACAGCTTAGATGTTTTGGATGATTCCGAGCAAAATATTGCACAACAGTTGGCAAGTATTTTAAAACGCATTGATACTCATGCAGGACGAAGTGATGAATTGGCTGCCATCAATACTGCTCTACTGAATGCACAAAATGAAATTAGCGAAGCTGCATCACAATTAAGACAGTTTATTGACCATCAAAGCTTTGATCCCGAACGAATGGCAGAGCTGAATACTCAACTGGAAATATTTCATCGTTTAGCCAGAAAACACCGTGTTGCTCCTGAAGACCTTAAACAGCAATATGAAACATGGCAAGATGAGCTGACACAGTTAAACTTGCTTGAAGATCCTGAAACCCTTGCCTTACATGTTAAACAAGCAGAGCGAGAATTTTTAACACGAGCAGAAAAGCTTGACCAAATGCGACAAGCTGCTGCACCGCAACTAGCCAAAGAGCTGACCCATCAAGTGAAAAGCTTGGCATTGCCTGAAGCACAGTTTGAGTTTGTGTTTATGCCTTTTGAACAACCGCATGCCGAAGGTTTAAGCCAAGTCCAATTACACTTTACTGCGAATAAAGGGATTCCTGCACAACCTTTAGCAAAAGTTGCATCTGGTGGTGAATTGTCGCGGATTGCTTTAGTGATGCAAGTGATGAATGCTGAGCGTACAGATGCAGATCTCATTGTATTTGACGAAATTGATGTAGGGATCAGTGGGGGTACTGCTGAAATTGTTGGTCGATTATTGGCAAAACTTGGTCAACATGTACAAGTTTTATGTATTACCCATCAAGCACAAGTTGCAGCACAATCCGACCAACATTTATTGGTTCAAAAGCAACAAACAGACCCTGCCAGCAGTACAATATTCGAGCTAGATGAAGATCAACGTATTCAAGAACTTGCCCGAATGACAGGCGGTATAGAAATTAACAACATCACCCTTGAGCATGCTAAACAACTCAGAACACTCAAATATCAACAAAAATAAATAATTTTACTTGGTGATTTTTCTCAGCTCTTGTATGTTGAGAAGAAACACGACATTAAATGACTCATCTATTCTGGGAGAATCACAACGGTGGCCAAACAATATTTTACACATCGCTGTTTAATTGCACCGCCTGGTATGGAGGATGACACCTTTGCAAATACTGTGATTTATCTCGCACGTCATGACGAAGACGGTGCACAAGGAATTATTATAAATCAGCCCACCAATATTCAAGTTAAAGAATTATTGAATGACTTAGATATTGATGCAGACCATGTCCATCCACATGCCGTATTACAAGGTGGTCCATTACGTCCTGAAGCAGGCTTTGTACTCCATACCGGACAACCAACATGGCACTCGTCAATTGCAATTGGTGAAAATGTTTGTATTACCACCAGTAAAGATATATTAGATGCAATTGCACATAACGAAGGTGTAGATTGCTATCAAATTGCGCTTGGTTATGCCAGTTGGGGTAAAAGTCAGCTTGAAGCTGAAATATCTCGCGGAGATTGGTTAATTTGTGATTCTGATATGGATCTAATCTTTAATCTAGATTATCACCAACGCCTAGATGCAGCTTACCGCAAAATTGGTATAGACCCTGCAAGGCTGTCTGTCGAGATTGGTCATGCCTAAACCACAGCTTATTATGGCTTTTGATTTTGGGACACAAAAAATGGGAATTGCAATTGGACAACCTGCGATTGAGTCCAATACGCCCTTGGCACCTTTTCCAATGAAAGACGGTATTCCTGATTGGACACAATTACTTAACATTGTGCATGAATGGAAACCAGAACTGTTTTTAGTGGGATTACCGTTGAATATGGATGACAGTGAATCAGAGCTTTCAAGACGTGCACGCAAGTTTGCACGTCGTTTAAAACATCAAACCAATATAGAAACATGGATGGTGGATGAACGCTTAACCACGCGAGAAGCACGGCATGATTTAGAGAAATATCATCAACAAGGGCGTGGAAAAAAGATGTCTGCAGACAGCTTAGCCGCTGCATTATTCATTGAAAGTTGGTATTACACACCTGAAGGCATCCAACCTTAAATTGAATGGATTGACTCGAAATCAGCTTACGCTAAAGCGCAATAGAAAATTATTATTTTAATGGATTACCATGATATGTTTTAGCCTCAAGTTGAAACCTGCATGCTCAAATCTTAAAAGACAAAAAGTAAGGCTGCAACCTAAGTAACAGCACTACTTTAATTTGGATGAATTTAAGATCTATATATGCATTTACACCAACTGAGGTTAAAATACAGCATTAGCTTAACCGTCTGTTTTAATACGGATAAACAAACTTACTTGCTGAAGCTTGAGCACCTGAATAATTGATATCCCAATTTCTAGCAAAACCAGCAGCCTTGACGCTATAAGAATAAGGCACTTTCCATGAGAGTGATCTAGAGTATTTCTTTATACTGCTCGGATAGCTATTGATATCCGTAAAAGAAGTATTTTCTTTTTTATCATCAACAATGCCTTTTTCATTACCTGCTTCAAAATAATTTGCTTCTGACAGAACTTTTGCATTTTGTGCAAGCGTATAGCCCAAATGATAATTTGAAATATAGTTATTATAAGCATGATAATAACCATATCTCATCAGACCCGGGGATCTCACATCAATATTATTATAATAATTGTTAGATAACGTGATATGTGGATAGCCATTATATTTTGAATTATATCCCGCTACAGAATAGCCAAATATAGAACCATATTTATGATTTTGAAATAGTGAATGACTGATGGTGATGTAGTCTGCTGTCTCACCGATATATAACAGTTTATCTAAACTGCCATCATTTGCACTCCACTTATGCCCAACGAATGAGCAATGATCAATCCAGTATTTATTGCCCGAAGAAATATATAACTGCATATCTCCATTTGCACGGATTTTTGGATCATGTTTAAACACTAAGTTTTTAAAAATGACATTTGAACTATTTGAAGAAGAAGTTAAATAAATATTCTCTAAAACATTCAAATTATTAAATGAACCAACGATTGTTTTATTACTGCCAAAATACAACACTTGTTTAGAAGAACTTGCTATACGACCTTTTATAACAATCGTTTTGGGTGTATTACCTAGTAATTCATACTTTAACATTGCAATGTCTTTAACAGTAACAACTTTGCCACTTCCCCCGCCAGTAACTCGTGCTTGCTTTGCATAACCAGTCAATTTACCTAAATTTGTAACCGGATAATCAGCGGCATGAGAAACCGTTGTAACCAAAATGCATGTAAAAGTAATAAAAAATTTATTTAACATAATTAACACTACATTGAAAAAGTATGAAATGTAGCACATTTAATGAGAAATAGATTACTTATTAAACAACTTGATACAATTTTGTCAGATAAATTCTTACTTTTTTATGATTCATGCAAATGACTGATAATTTATGCGTCGTAAGGCACTTCGATTGGTTTTTACAGTGAACTCAAATGAACTTATTTGCTTTGCCCAACAATGTTTACTGTTGCTGTACGACCTGCAACAAAAGCCAATGAATTTTGCGGAACTTCATCTAAAACAATTTTAACAGGAACACGCTGCGCTAAACGCACCCAAGTAAAAGTTGGATTAACGTTGGCCAATAAGGATGAACTTGATGAACGCTCTCGATCTTCAATCCCTGATGCAATACCTTGTACATGACCTTTTAATTTTTGATGATCTCCCATTAACTCTACTGTGGCTTGGTCACCAATATGAATGCGATTGAGTTTAGTTTCTTCAAAATAACCGACAATATATAATTGTTTACGATCAACCATCGCAGCAACTGCTTGACCTACTTTGACATAATCACCTACACGCATTTCAAAGTTAGACAATGTGCCATCTGATGGTGCGACAACCGCTGAACGGTGTAAATTTAGTGCTGCTAAATTCACATTACTTTGTGCAACCTCAATCAATGCCTGTTGTTGTTTAATATTGGCTTGGGCTTGTACAATCATTGCTTCTAGTTGCTGATGCTCTGCATGTGCTTGATCTTTTAACGCAAAGACTTGATCTTGATCTTGCTTTGAAATTGCACCATCCATTAACGTGGCATAACGGGTGGCATTACGGTCTGCAAGTTTGGTGTTGGCTGCAGACTTAATTAAATTGGCTTTGGCTTGAATTAGACTTGCCTCTGCTTGAGCAAGACCTGCTTTGGCTTTGGCAAGATCAGATTTTGCTTGCTCAACATCAAGTAACTGTCTTGCTGTATCAATTTTAAAAAGGACTTGCCCTTGTTTTACAGTTTGGTTGTCTTGGACCAACACTTCTGTCACTAAGCCTGAGATGTCAGATGAAACTTCGATTACATCGCCACGTACTCGACCATCGCGTGTCCACGGTTCAGCATTGTAATAGTCCCATAAATGTAAAATAACCATACATGCCAACACCAACATCACAAGAAGAATCATTGGCCTTACCACTTTACGTGCATCAAAAGAACGCATAACCTTTTCCTATCTGTATTTATTTAATCAGTCCAATGAAGATTTGATGCACAATAAACAAGCAGATCAAATATAAACATAAATTAAATAGTCCTAAAAAAATCACCCACCCTTGCTCGATAAATCGGCTCGTTAACGGACGAATCATCACAAAAATCACATACGCTAAAATGGCTTGAATTAAAAAACTAGGGACAAAAATGCCATAAATATCAAAATCGCTCACAGTGCAGTTTCTCCCACATGTATTGCATCCTTGGCTTGTGTATGAAAAATACTGCTACGAATATTATTTAAACTCATCAAAACGCGGAATTTTATATTCTCATTTTCTTCTTGATAGGCAACCTGTTCAGCCTGATTCATATAACTCACTACAGCATCTTTGGTCTGGTCAGACACCACAGTATTTTTTTCTAACTCATTAAACATGGTGTTTAATTCATTTTGCAGATTGACAATACTTTGCTGTAGCGCTGTTGAAATCAGTTGCGACCCTGCCAACTCATGCACACGGGTTAAATCAACAATTGCGCTGGTTTCAATCAATGCACGATTCATCGCCTGCTTCAATGCACTTGACTGCACCATCTTGCTATTTAATATGCCAATGCGGTCTAACATGCTGCGCAAATGTATTCTAAAACGTGTGTCATAAGACAAATTGATTGCTTGACGCATGGCTTTATAATGCTTAGATAAAATCCGCTGCGCTGTTGTTTCAGGAGACATTGCGCGAATAAAATAAATAGCAATCAATGCACAGACCACACCAAGTACTGTTGCAAAAGAACCTTCTAAAAAAGAAACAATATCAATGCTATAACGGTTTTGTATATTCATGGACATGACTGTGGTAATTCCAAGCATTAACCCAAGCGCCATCAGGCTTGGAGTCGGAATTAGTACAGTAAATAAAATTAATGGCGGGGCAAGCACCAATGCCAATTGCCAAAACTCAGTTATGCCCGGCAAAATAGCAAAAGCATAAACGAACACCACACCACAACTTAATATACTGGCCAAAATAAATGTTTTTAACACAGGAACAGGATTATCAATGGCTGTGACAATACATGAAGTCACTGCTGCCATTTGAGCCAACATGAAGCCTGCTTTCCATCCACTGACAATCCAAATAGCAGCTGCAGCAAATGTTCCTAAAAATGCAGCTAGACCACCTCTTAATGCCACACCATGGTCACGATGCAAACTTGGATACTTGGTGGTTAAGGGCACAATATTTTTTGGAAAGTCTTTTTTTCCATCTTGAATATTCTGCCAAATAAATAGCACAATGCGGATATTATAAATATAGTGCCGTACATCCATTCTAAAACTATTTAAAATCACTTTTTGATCTAAAGACACGCATGCTGTTAAAGCATTAAATTGTGTTTCAAAATCGTCAAACATCTGTTCAAGCTGACTTTCCTCAATATGTTTTTTATCCTTAATGTGCTGTATTACATTTTCCCGAATGATAGCCAAGTGCTGATCAAAGGTTTGATCATGAACATTGAGTTGCTGTAATCGTTCAGACATTGCCACTAAGTTGGATACTGCCATTGAAAGCTGATGTAACATCTCTTGTAAAGGATGCGTCATGCCTTTGAGATCAGAGTTTTCATAGGATAAATGCTCAGTCATGACATGTATTTCACTCATATCACGGGTGACAGCATTTAAAGTTTGGATATAGTTTTGCTCTTGTTTTTGGTTGGCTAAAATACTACTAAAAACCTGTTCTAAACTATTTAGATTTTTATCGATCCGCTGCTGGATCACAGGCCCAACATGAACGGGTAAAATTACAGCAGAGACCACTGCAGAACAAATTACCGCAATACCAATTTCTAAGAATCGAGCTAAGGCAATATCAAAAATACTGTGTGTATCAACAGAATTAATGGCATTAAAAACAATCATGGCGACGGTATAACCGGACAGCATTAACATATAACTGCGTGGTGTACGGTCAAGCAGTGAGATATATAAACAAAACCCTACCCATGCAGCAATGACAAGCGAAAAAATCCAAGGTAAATTAATTAAATGTGGCATCAACAAAATGGCAACAATGGCACCAATGGCTGTACCACCGATTCGGAAAATCGCTTTAGAAGACACCATTCCTGCATATGGATTAGCAATAATTAATACCGTCCCAATAGACCAAATTGGGTTTAATAAATCTAAATAAAATGAAAAAAATAGTGCAATGATTGCAGTTAAATAGGTTTTCAAAGCAAAGATTATATCCATCCTGCTTGGCCTAAATGCCAATAACTGCTGAATCAATTGCATCTATAACTCCCTTTATATCGCGTATAAATTATTTATGGTCTTGCATCGGTCTTCGATATCAGGAATAAAAAAAGATCAACGTGTTGATCTCAAGACATAGTTAATATGACCCTATAATTATTTTAATAAAATATCTTAATTAGATATTAATTTATATATTTATTTATTTTATCCTTATCAATTATAGCATAATATCTTATTATGATAATAAACTCATAATTTGAGTATTGGTTTTTTTTACATAATATGATAAAAAGTGACTCATATTTATTCTAAAAATAAGATGGATTGTTTAAATCATGGCATTAACGAGCTTTGGCAAAATTTTGACTGTTTTAGATTTATTCTCTGTCACCCGTCATGCCATCGATGTTGATATCATCAGTCATGAACTTGAATTATCACGCCCAACCAGTTACCGCTATTTAAAAGAATTGGTTTCAACGGGGTTATTACAACGAATTAATGGTACGTCTGGGGAATATATTCTTGGTCCTAAAGTGGCTGTTTTAGATTATTTTTCTCGTGCTACAGATCCACTTGTACAAATTAGCATGCCGTATATGAAAGAAATTGCAGAACGTACTGAGCTAAATTGTATTTTAACTTTTCTAAATCATGATTATTGCATTGATTTACATAGCGAGCCATTTAAAAAAAATGTCTTAATCTCATATGGACGAGGAAATCCGCGACCTGTTTATATTGGCGCTTCGCCTAAAATTATTCTTGCACATACCAACAAACATTATTTAGAAGATTTTTATCGTCATTATTCACATCAATTAAAAGACGTAAATTTTGCGGCAAGTGAATCAGCATTTCTTGATAAAATGAAAAAAATAAAAAAACAAGGTTATTACTTCTCTCAAGGTGAAGTCCTTGCAGATTACTCAGGCTTAGCTGTTCCTGTTCGCTATTCCAATAAAATTCAGCCGTTGGCATTAACAATTGTCGGAACTAAAAACCGTTTTGAGTATATCGATTTACAAAAAATGATTTCAACCCTGCAAGACTATGCCATGGAAATTGAATTTCACTACAAAAACCCATCTTTAGCTCAGTAATCATTGAAGAGTTATCTAAACAAATAATCATACATCACAAAAAAAGAACCTGATGGTCAGGTTCTTTTTTTGAAATTTTAATGAGATATATGGTCTAGAACGGTAGATCATCGTCTAAGTCAGCAGGTGCAGGACGTGATTGCTGCTGCTGAGGCGCTGAATTGTTTTGATAGCTATTTTGTTGGTTGGCAGACGAGTTATTATAGCTATTGTTTGGCGCACCTTGACCTTGTGAATATCCACCATAACCACCTTGGCCTTGATTTTGCTGCTGTGGCTGCTGATTATAACGAGGCTGTGCAAAACCACCGCTTTGGTCTTGATTCGGCTGTTCACCACCTGCACGTGCAGAATCTAACATTTGCATTTGGTCACCACGAATTTCAGTGGTATAGCGCTCTTGCCCATTTTGATCTGTCCATTGACGTGTACGCAATGAACCTTCGATATAAACTTTTGAGCCTTTACGCAAATATTGCTGTGCAATTTCACCTAAACGATTGTTAAGCACAATACGATGCCATTCAGTTTGCTCTTTACGCTCACCTGAGCTTTTGTCTGTCCAAGACTCACTGGTCGCAATAGAAAACTGAGTTAAAGAGCCGCCATTAGGAAACGTTTTTGTTTCTGGATCTCGACCCAACGTTCCAACTAAAATCACTTTATTAATACCGCGCATCGGTTATACCCTCTATCTGCTATGGTCTTACTTTATAAGAATTATACTTAAATAACTAGTTCTTTGCCAAAGAGCTGCGTTAAACGCTGTCGCCCATCATCATTGAGCACTTTTTTATCAAGTTTAACATAAGCCACATGTTGGTCAGGCATCACAACCACCTCTTCAATACCATCAATGGCAAGCAATTGCTCTGTCCATTGGTGTGCTACATCGGTTTCAGGTAAACGTAATACCATGGACGACAAATAACGCGGCTGTCTTAAACTAAAACTGACAATCAACCAAATGAGTGCAATGACACACAAGATACCCCAACCCACTGATGTATCATGTAATTTCATTAACTGCCCACCTAAGGTACCACCCACAAAAGCTCCTAAAAATTGAGCGCTGGCATTCACCCCCATAGCGGTTGCTTTCGATTGAATGGGCGCAATTTTAGATAGCCATGATGGCAGTAAGGCTTCCATCACATTAAATGCCACGAAAAAGAAACCCAGCCCAAGCAATAAAATATACTTTGACGTAAAACCAAAAATTAAAACAGCAAGACCAATGATGACGCCTAAAATGGCTGTTAAAAAGATACCGCGCATTTTGCGATACTTTTCTGCCAAAATAATACTTGGAAATGCAAACAACACACCAATGACCAACAAGGGTAAATACACCCAACCATGCTGTGACAGTGGAATATGGGCAAAGTTAATCAGCTGAGATGGCACATAAATAAACATTGCCGTTAATAATAAGTGTAAAGAAAAGACTGAAATATGCAGTCGATTTAAATCACCCATGCTTAAGACATGTTTTAATTGGTGTAAATAGCCGTGCTGAAAGCTGCGATGATGACGAGTCGTTTTAGGGACAAAGACCAACATCGCAATAGCAAGTAAGCCCATAATGGTGGTCACCCAAAACAAGCCTGAAATACCAACTAAGCTGGTTAACCATGGACCAACACTAAAAGCAACCACAAACGATAAGCCAATACTCATACCCATCGTGGCCATGGCTTTGGTACGATATTCTTCACGCGTCACATCTGCAAGTAATGCCATAACTACAGCAGATACTGCCCCTGCACCAGCAATTGCACGACCGATAATTACACCATATATGGTATGTGACAGCGCTGCCACTGCACCACCGATTGCAAATAGAAGCAATCCTAAAATAATGAGGGGTTTACGGCTAAAACGATCTGCCCATAAACTAAAAGGAATTTGTAAAATTGCTTGTGATAAGCCATATACGCCTACCGCAAGCCCGATTAAACCTGGCGTTGCATATTGATATGATTGCCCTTCGATCGCAAACACAGGGATAATCATAAACAACCCAAGCATACGCAGTGCAAAAATACTGCTTAAAGCAAAGGTTGAACGGCGTTCTAAAGCATTCATCATATCATTTCTATCAATTAATTCTTTTAAAAGCGTATGTAAGATGGCACGAGAGCTGTCTTATTTTTCCCAGAAAAAAAGGGATACAAACCTATTGTACCCCGATATTCTATACAAGATATTAAATTTTGGCTTAATCTAATTTTCTATCAACTTAATGGCTAATTTGAATGATGCTTTTTATGCTGAATAGATGCCAACACAGACCAAACAATAAAGACAATACCTATAAGACCTGTCACCACTTCTGGTACATGAACTCCTGTGCCACTTAACAACATAATAAATGCCAAAGCACCAATCGCATAATGCGCACCATGCTCTAAATAAATATAAGCATCTAATGTGCCTGTCTCAACCAAATAAATGGTCATTGAACGGACAAAAATTGCACCTATTGCAAGACCAAGCATAATAATGACTACATCTGATGTAATCGCGAATGCACCAATCACACCATCAAAACTAAAAGATGCATCTAAAACTTCAAGATATAAAAACCCACCAATACCGGCTTTTACCACACCAGATGCTTGACCAGATGCATCATGTGTAACAGCTTGTCCATGCTCATCAATTTCAGGTTCACCGCCAAGTAAATGACCTAAAACTTGTACACCGATATATATCACAATACCCCAAATACCTGCCATTACCACCGCTAGACGACTTGTATCTGGTACATAAGCTGCTAAAACTAGTAACGAAATTAATGCCACAAAAACTGACATTGCAGGCACATTGGCTAAGTTAGCAAAACGTTTTTCAATTGCTGCAAACCAATGCGTGTCTTTTTCGCTATCTAAAAAGAAACTTAAAAAGACAAGCATTAAGAATGAACCACCAAATGCAGCAATTTCTGCATGGTGTGCCATTAACCGTGCTGAATATTCTGTTGGGTTATTCAATGCCAATTGTGTAACTTCAATAAAACCCATGTCTGCAGTTACTGCCACAATAACCACAGGGAAAATTAACCGCATGCCAAACACTGCAATTAAAATACCTACAGTTAAAAACAGCATTTTCCAAAACCGGTCCCAACCGCGTAACACCGACGCATTCACCACTGCATTATCAAAGGATAAGGAAATTTCCATAACCGCCAAAATAGCAGTTACAGCCAATGCTTTAAACATGGTACTTATGCCAGCCGCAGGTCCATGGGTATATCCCCAATAGGCAGAAATGGCTAAACAGACAATACTAAAGACAATCGAAAAACGGAAATGCTTCATAAGAAACCTATAAGAGAAGCCGTCAGACCTCACAACACAATCAATAAAAGTAAAATGTAAATTATTGTTGAATTATACTGATTTTATTTTTCATCGCAGTAAATCATACACATCAATGCAGTAAAAAACGTTATATTCAAGCCATCTCATTCTTTCATCAGTATAGCATCAGGTCAAACTATGACGTTTACTCAACAATTATGGCAAGACAATTTCACGCTTTTTACACACACCATCAACCATCCGTTTAACCAAGGGTTAGCAAACGGTACGTTGAGCCCACAAATTTTTCAGCATTATATCGTACAAGATGCACATTATTTGTTGGCGTATGGCAGAGCACTGTCTGTTGCCGCTGCAAAAGCATATGAAGCAGATGATATTATTCAATTTTCTGAAGGTGCAAAAGTTGCCATTATTGTTGAGCGTGGCTTGCATAAAAACTTTATGGAACAATTTGGAATCACTGAAGATGAATTTAAAAACACACCACTCACACTCGCGTGCCACCATTACACCGGATTTCTAACATCTACAGCATGGTCTGAAAGTTATCCTGTTGTGCTTGCAGCATTATTGCCTTGTTTTTGGGTGTATGCTGAAGTCGGCAAAACGATTGTCCAACAAGTGACTGAAAACAATCCGTTTCAAGCTTGGATTGATACCTACTCAGGTGATGAGTTTAATCAAGCAGTACAACATATTATTGCAACAGTCGATCAAGTGGCTGAACAATCTGATCCAACCACACGAGAAAAAATGAAAGCAGCCTACCGCCGTGGTGCTGAATTAGAATGGTTATTTTGGGACAGTGCTTATCATCAACGTCAATGGTTAGGTTTAGACACATTATAAGTCAGTTAACAGGCAGTTAATGTCAGTTGACTGCCTGTACTTAAATCACATTAACGATAATAAGTCGTCCATCCATACAATAATATTCCTGCTGCCACAAGCCAAGCTGCTGTTGCACTTAACAAACATACCATCAATGACGTTTTGGTGGCTAAGCAGTACACCATCAGCAAATAAATGGCATAAGGAATTAATGACCATAAACCAAATAAAGCCGTTTTTTGTAATGCATCTGCACCTTGCTGCTGAAAAACAATTGCATGGGCAATTAAAGCAAAGGTTGGAAATAAAGGGACTAAACCTGCGATATAAAACGCTTTACTTTTTGAAAGTGCAGAAATACATAGCACCACAGCCACACCCAATAAACATTTCAACCATAGTGCTGCCATGCTAAACGATCCTTCGTTAATATTTTATTTCTAAATTCTACCTTTCTAAACGCAGAATACAAAGCGCTTCTATTCATTTGCGCTATGTAAAATTCAGCTTGATTTTCTCGAGCTTTTCTTGCATTCTTATTTATTAATGATAATCGTTATTATTTAGAACACCAAAGTAGCTGTTGTTATACAATAAATAAAGTGAGATCAGGACATGTCACATCAACATACCCTCGGTACAGAAGCCATCCGTGCAATGGTTACATTACGCACATGTTGGTCATTAGATGAAGAAATTTATATTAACCAAGGCTGTTTACATTGTGGTTCAGCGGCAACCTATTTAATTTATTTTACCAACTCATCAATTCAAAAACTCATGCTCGATTTTATCGCAACATATAATTGTAATGCTGCAGGTCGTTTTGACCTATTAGATTTATGCTCCTTTGAAGATGATTACAACCTCTTTTTATCCACCCTCGAACAACACGTCATTCATTATGCATTCCAAGAACGCTATAGCAAACGAAGTTTAGCGTTTGAATCAGTACAATCTATCTTTGAACGATCATTTCATCCTGCTTGTGCTTATGCTTAACCTATAATAATAAAAAATAAAAACATGACTTACTCCATCCCGCACAACATCTGTTGTGCGTATTTTTGTTGCGAAACCTAAGCCACATTGTGAGGTCAATACACATCCCGCACTGATTGATATACACTAAAGAAAAACGACATTAAATATCAAATTAGGATGCCCCATTTTATGAGCCAAAGTCATATCCGTATCCGAGGTGCACGTACCCATAATTTAAAAAATGTGTCACTCGATATTCCACGTGACAAATTTGTGGTGATTACGGGTTTATCCGGTTCAGGCAAATCGTCTTTAGCCTTTGACACTTTATATGCTGAAGGTCAACGGCGATATGTTGAATCTCTTTCAGCCTATGCACGCCAATTTTTATCACAAATGGAAAAACCTGAGGTGGACTCAATCGAAGGATTGAGCCCCGCAATTGCCATTGAACAAAAGTCGACCAGCCACAACCCCAGATCAACTGTCGGCACCATTACTGAAATTTACGACTATTTACGTTTGCTTTATGCACGTGTAGGTACCCCGTTTTGCCCTGAACATGATTTACCCATGGTCGCGCAAACTGTTTCTGAAATGGTAGATGCTGTAAAAGCACTTGATGAAGGTACTGCCCTGTTATTGCTTGCGCCTGTCATTCGTGACCGCAAAGGCGAATATGTTCAGTTGTTTGAACAATTACAAGGTCAAGGTTTTGTCAGAGCACGTGTCGATGGTGAAGTTATCGATATTGACAATCCACCGACATTAGATAAAAAGAAAAAACATACCATTGAAGTGGTGGTTGACCGTTTTAAAGTACGTGATGACTTAGGCAACCGAATTGCAGAATCTTTTGAGACTGCATTACGCTTAGGTGGTGATATTGCTATTTTATCTTGGATGAATGGCGAAACACCTGACCGCGTCTTTTCAGCCAAACACTCATGTCCTGAATGTGATCGTGCAGTGGGTGAATTAGAACCTCGTCTTTTTTCATTTAACAACCCATATGGCGCATGTACCGTTTGTGATGGCTTAGGTACACGAAGCCATTTTAGTCCAGCAAAGCTGATCCCTGATCCAAGTTTATCCATAAGCCAAGGTGCCATCCGTGGTTGGGACAGACAGCGCCCGTATTATTACACTTTGCTTGAAAAAGTTGCTCAGCATTTTGAATGGTCACTTGATACGCCATGGAATGAGCTCTCAAAAGATGTCCAAAAAAAGCTACTGCAAGGTACAGGCAAAGAAAAAATTGATTTAAGTTATGTGGATGAACGTGGTCGACAACATCGCCGTGTTCAAGCTTTTGAAGGTGTTCTGCCACACTTAGAACGTCGTTACCGAGAAACCGAAAGCAACTATGTCCGTGATGACTTATCACAATACTTATCCAATGCTGCATGTGATGTATGTGATGGTTCTCGCTTAAATGAAATTGCACGCCATGTCCGTGTCAAAGATAAAACAATTGCTGATATCACTAAAATGTCTATTGGTCATGCAGCAACTTATTATCAAGACGTTGCTTTTTCGGGTGCCAAAGGTGAAGTTGCTGATAAAATTTTCAAAGAAATTCGCGAACGTTTACAGTTTTTGGTCAGTGTAGGACTAAATTATTTAAGCTTGTCACGTTCAGCAGAAACGCTCTCTGGTGGCGAAGCGCAACGTATTCGCTTAGCCTCACAAATTGGTGCAGGGTTAATGGGAGTCATGTATGTACTTGATGAACCTTCCATCGGATTACACCAACGTGATAATGATCGCTTATTACAAACCCTCATTCGCCTGCGTGATTTAGGTAACACTGTGTTGGTTGTTGAGCATGATGAAGATGCGATTCGAGCAGCAGACCATATTATTGATATTGGACCAGGTGCTGGTGTACATGGTGGACATATCATTGCTGAAGGTACTGCACAAGACTTAGCAAACCACAGCGAATCGCTAACCGGACAGTATTTATCAGGCAAAATTAAAATTGAAGTTCCTAAACAACGTAAACAGCCACCCTCACCTGAGCATGCCTTACAGCTGATTGGCGCAAGTGGGCATAATCTTAAAAATGTAGATTTACATATACCACTTGGCATTATGACCTGTGTAACAGGGGTATCTGGTTCAGGAAAATCAACTCTAATTAATCGCACATTATTGCCATTGGCTGCAACACAATTAAATGGTGCAACCACACTCACTGCTGAGAAATTCACCTCAATTAATGGATTACAGCATTTAGACAAAGTGGTCGATATTGACCAAAGCCCTATTGGCAGAACACCGCGCTCTAACCCAGCCACATATACAGGGTTATTCACTCCTATTCGTGAGCTATTTGCCCAAACACCAGAAGCTAAAGCACGTGGATATGCTGCAGGGCGTTTTTCATTTAACGTCAAAGGCGGGCGTTGTGAAGTGTGTGAAGGCGATGGCATGATTAAAGTGGCAATGCACTTTTTACCTGATATGTATGTTCCTTGTGATGCTTGCCAAGGGAAGCGCTATAATCGCGAAACTTTAGAGGTTAGCTATAAAGGCAAAAATATCTCTGATGTTCTTGATATGACAGTTGAAGATGCCGCAACATTCTTTGATGCAATTCCTGTGATTCATCGCCGTCTAGACACCTTAATGATGGTCGGTTTAGGGTATATTCGTTTGGGTCAGGCAGCCACAACACTATCTGGTGGTGAAGCACAGCGGGTTAAACTCGCACGTGAACTTGCAAAACGAGATACTGGTCAAACGCTTTATGTCTTAGATGAGCCAACTACAGGTCTACATTTCCATGATATTGCCAAACTACTCGATATTCTTTATGCGCTTCGTGACAAAGGCAACACCATTGTTGTGATTGAGCATAACTTAGATGTGATTAAAACAGCAGATTGGATTGTTGACTTAGGTCCAGAAGGTGGTTCTGGTGGTGGTGAAATCATTGCAACAGGTACACCTGAACAAGTTGCAGAAGTGAAAATTTCACATACAGGGCACTTTTTAAAGCCGTTATTACAACAATAATGGTCTGATTGCTATATTTTGAGCCAAGATTTTATCTTGGCTCTTTACTTTTTAAGAAAAGATTCATTTTTCTTTTTCCATAAAAATGAACATATTACCTATTTCTAAATGTGACATGAAACACAAAAATTAGGAGTTAATGAAAAGTTAACATTATTTTACAGAAAAATAATGCACCATTATGGAACAACCATAAAGAAAATAAATCAAATTATGTTAAAAAAATGAATTTATATATTTTTATATCATATTGTTATTCCTCAACTTTTTATTAAAACAAAGCATCCTGCCTTTTTTTTTGTATATTTATGTTATTTGATCTAAATATTTTAGACTTTGTCAAACTTTTTATCCTTATTGACTAAGTAATTTGTAACAATATAATAAGAATTAGGATTTAATAACCACTTTGGAAGTTAGGACATGAAAAAAATCGGTTTAGCAACAGCTGTATTATTAGCCATGACCGGCGCAAATGCATATCAAGTTGAGCTACAAGGTCAATCAGAGCACCTTGATGTTAAAGGATATGACAAGACATACACAGGTCAAGGCCAAGGTACATTCTATTTTAAAGATGTAGATTCATCTAAAGGCCCTTTAGCTGAAGCTGCTTTCTTAAATAAAGCGTCAAATGTTCAATTAGGTTATCACTACAATAAATTAGAAGCTGACAACGGTGGACCACGCACCCAAACTCAAGCTTATGGTGCTAAGGTTGAAGGTTATTACACTTTACCTGCATTACCAGCTGTACCAATGTATGGTAGTGCTTCGTATAGCCATACACAATCGAAAAACAAAAGCACAAGCTACAAAGACAATGGCGACCGTTATGCACTTGAAATCGGTGCAATGCCAACAGATAACTTCTTGCTTGCTGTAGGTTACACAAGTGTTGCAAACCCATACTCATTAGACAACTTTAAAGCATTTAACAATGGTTTATTGATTGCACAAAATGAAGCTGGTGTTGCAAACCAACGTAAAGATGCAATTACTGCACGTGCTAAATATGTAGGCAACATTGACAATACAAACATGGCATTTGGCTTTGAAGTAGACAGCATTTTTGCAAATGATAATGCTGCATATGGTTTAGCAACTGATTTATACTTAACGCCAAAATTAAGCGTTGGTATGACTTATGCTGACACATCAAGCTATGACTCACTATATGGCCGAGTTTGGGGTGGTAATGTAAACTACTTCATCACACCTGTAGTGTCTGTAGGTGCAACATATAACAAGCTTGATGCGAAAAACTATAAAGACTCATCAGCTACTCCAGCTGCTGATGCAGAAACAATTGGTTTAAATGCACGAGTTCGTTTCTAATTTAAATTAGACTTGAACCACAAAAAAGGATGCTTAAAGCATCCTTTTTTTATGCTTGCGAACGTATTTTACTTCACGTAACGAAAATAGCCGTGATACCACAATGGCGATATACATCACGCTAACAAACATTTGAACAATAGAAATGACTTTAACCGCAGGTCGCATTGGCAGTAAATGCGACAAGCCTGTCGCAGATTGCAAACTAAAACTATAAAATAAAATATTAAGCCAAGACTCAATTTGGTTTTCAGCCAAAGAGTTTGAGAAACTATTTGGCGCAACTAGCTGACAAATATGATATGCATATGCAAATGCCCATGCCAATAATGTAAATACGGCTCCTGCTGCAAAGAGTTCATCTTTTGTTAAAAACTGATCTGCAAACATATAGCGTAATAAACCATAAATAGCACAGCCATAAGCCCCTATTTCAAAAACATGAGACGTGATCTGAATATATAAGTGCTGAAATCCTGCCATCAACAAGCACAAACATAAAATTGCACCAAAAATAAAGAAACGACCTAAAAAACGTGTTGTGGCTGTTTCTTTAATTACACGAGCAATTAAAAATAGTGTTAATACACCTGAGCACCAAACAGTAACTTGATACCAACGATATTGGATTGGTACAAAAGTCATGACCAAGATAAACAGCTGTACTGCTAAAAGCCATGCTGAAGGTAATAAACGCCAATGGCGAATAAAATCCTTAACGCGATAAAACGTCATGCTTAATCACTCTAATGAAATGTAAACTAATTAACTTTTTCTAAATAAATAGTGACTATTTATATATAATTTAAAATATGTTATATATGTGTAACAAAATTATGATCAACAGAGATATTTTATCATGGCTCTATCACGTTTAATTGCACTTATTTTTACGAGCTTTATGCTATTGGCATGTACATCCAAAGACAGCGGCCTAAGCCAACATGAAACATTTATTGGAACATGGAATGCACCACATAGCCGAATCATAATTCAAAGTGATGGACGCTTAGAATATAACTATGCTGCTGAAAGCGCATCATCGTCATCAAAATCACATATTGATGCACCTATTAAGCATATTGACCCGACTGTTATTGAAGCTGGCGTTGCTTTTTTTACCACTGAATTTAAGGTAACCCAAGCTCCTCATTTGGTGGGTGATCAATGGCAAATGACTGTAGATGGGGAAAACTATATCAAAGACTAACGGATTTGCTATAAAGCATCATAAATAAGTACAGTTTATTCATTTTATTACTGACTTTAGGCCGCTAGACTGTTAGCATTTTGACAATATGACCACTTTGTTAAACCCATGGATATTATTAACTTTATTCTTCACATAGATCAGCATTTATTAGAATTTATCCATGCTTATGGCACATGGATTTATGTCATTTTATTTATTATTATTTTTGTTGAAACTGGCTTAGTGGTCATGCCATTTCTTCCAGGTGACAGTATGTTGTTTGCGGCAGGCGCACTTGCCGCATCTACAGGTGTGATGGACCCAATAACACTCATTATTTTACTTTGCATCGCAGCAATCTTAGGTGACACATTAAACTACCATATTGGTCGCTATATTGGTCCTAAAGTATTTGAACGAGACAGCCGTTTTATTAAAAAAGAACATTTAGCAAAAACCCATGCCTTCTTTGAAAAACATGGCGGTAAAACCATTGTTTTTGCACGGTTCCTACCTTTTTTTCGTACATTTGCGCCCTTTGTAGCAGGTGCAAGCAGTATGAATTATCGTTTTTTCTTAATGTATAATGTGATAGGTGCGATCTTATGGATTAGCTCATTTGTAACATTAGGCTACTTCTTTGGTAATTTACCGATTGTTAAAGACAATTTCACTTTACTGATTATTGCCATTATTGTGTTAAGCATTGTGCCTGCTGTTTTTGAAATTGTGCGTAATAAATTTGCTGGTAAAAACAAAAAAGAGGGCTAACCCTCTTTTTTTAATTGCGCCGAACCGTTTCAATATAACAGTTTTTAAATCGGGCAGCCTGAGCAATCGCATCTTGCTGTCCAAGCAATTGAGCAACCTCGGTACGCTTACTGTTTGATGACTGACCTAAGTTAAACGAAATAGATGGGCCAAAGCCCCAGCCACCTCGCCCCCAACCACCACCTAAACCCAAACCTACGCCTGAAAAAATTCGCTTTGGAGACTCAACACCTTGGCTAATGTATTGCTGTAAGCGATTATATTCAGCTTGTAATTGATTGCAGTTTAAATTTTGGTAAAGCGTTGGCGAGACATAATTGGGCTTTACAGGTCCTGTTGCACATGCACTTAATAACATTAGCATCAAAGATGATACAACCAATTTGATTTGTATATTCATCAACCAGTCACCTATTTTATTATTTTAAAGTTCTCTCATTTTTCAATATTGAGCGGACAATAACAATATTCTTTTGTAAGGAATCTGCTTAAAAAAATGCAGGTTTTGTTATAACTAAGCCAATAATGGAAAAAAAAGCAACCCATGCTATAACTATTCCGCCTTTACGTTGCACAGGTAAAATGCTGCCATCACCTTTTTTGAATGCTTTGGTCGAGGCTGAAATAATTACTAAAAATAATACTGCTTTGGCATAAAACCAATGCTGAACATTAAAGCCTTTAAGATATAACAAGAATGTGCCCGTAAGTATTAATAAGAAGAAAGTTGAATGCTGCACAATCACTATCTTTTTTCGGCTAGCTAGTGTAGATACATCTTCTTTACCACGATATAAAATCACAGTTTGTGTAATTAGAATAATCAGTAATAGTGTCATTGCCACACCATGGGCAATTTTCAATCCAACAAATAAATCCATCATATTTAACCTTTTGGCGCATGAGCACAATTTGGACTTTCAGGAACACGTCCCACCCACTCACTTGGTACATAAGTATGCAATGCCAATGCATGAATATGACCACCACCTGCAGACAATAAGTTTTGAGTACATGCATACACTTTTTGATGTCTTTGTACAGCACGCAGCCCCTCAAAGGCTTCGCTCACAATAACAACTTTAAAGTGTGATTCTTTACCTGGGTAATAACCCCCATGGCCAGATGACTCATTAATGACTTCTAGATGGCTAGGAGAAAGTGAATTCAAATTCTCGATCAGTTGCTGTTGTAAGCTCATAATTTTAGCTGTCTAATAATTATTGATTTAATCAGTATAACAAGTTTTATAATTATTCCGTAAATAAAGACAAGGTTCTCACCGACCTGCTTCAATATTGTATAAATTTAACACTAAATACACCTTATTGCTTTAATTTTATTCACTTAATCAATTTTTTATCAAAAAATTATTGCTTCTTATCCCACTTGATGTAATATGTGCCTCACGCGGAAATAGCTCAGTTGGTAGAGCATAACCTTGCCAAGGTTGGGGTCGGGAGTTCGAGTCTCCTTTTCCGCTCCAAATTTTTTAGTGTAAGTTTTTATAAAACTGCTCAATATGCGGAAATAGCTCAGTTGGTAGAGCATAACCTTGCCAAGGTTGGGGTCGGGAGTTCGAGTCTCCTTTTCCGCTCCAGATTCAAAAAAGCCCTCATCGAAAGATGAGGGCTTTTTTATTTATTGATAGTGACAAAGCTCAAAACGTAGCAGCAGCCATTTGCAATGGTTGCCATTTTTTACTTGCCCCTAAAGTCAATGTTGCACAATCATATGCCTGTTGAAGAAATTGTTGTCTTTTAGGTTCAGTAAACCCTGTTTGGGCAATTAAAGTTTCTCTTAATGGATGATGACTTGTAATTAAATATTCGTTTCGCTTGTGTAAACGTTCTAATAAAGAAATAGATGGGAGTAAATCAAACTTTCCTTGATGCCCTCGATTACATGATATGCAAGCTAATACTAAATTGGATACCCCATTAATTGGCTTCCCTGCATCGCACTCTCGTAACTTGTGCGGGAAAAAGTGATCCACATCAGCAGATTCATCAAGTAATGATGTAATAGTAATTGGTCTAAAACAATAAAAACATTTTCCTTTTTGATAACC
The DNA here is from genome assembly GCF_900197575.1 of Acinetobacter apis. Lineage (GTDB taxonomy): Bacteria > Pseudomonadota > Gammaproteobacteria > Pseudomonadales > Moraxellaceae > Acinetobacter > Acinetobacter apis. Next base: position 162,097 of record NZ_FZLN01000002.1, read on the forward strand.
ATTTAAAGCCGCTTTTGCAGAAGTTACATTCACTCTTCTCATCTTATTGTCTGCAATTAAAATACCTGTATCATCATGTTCAATTTGCACTAAATGTTTAGGTAAATTCATACTCCATGCTGTTTCCACTAAGCGCCATCTGGCTTCTGTTTCATCAATCAAATCATTGGCATGTTGAGTATCAAATAATTGAAAAACCTCATCGGTTAAAATAATGCCGCCATGCGTTTTTCTTGCATCAGCAAAAAATCTTTGTGGTAACTCTTGCCCATGTACCATATGGAATGCATCAATCACATTGGCAAAACCATATTGAACTGTTTTCTGTATTAATGTGTTTTGATCTATCTGATTGCAATTATATGCTCGACAGACATCTAAAAATTTACTTGAATTTGATGTTGCCTGTTTATCTACTAACTTTAAATGCTCACAGATATGTTGACTAAATGGATATGCGAGTTGGTCTAGGGTGACCACTGTTTTGCCTTGTTCTTTTAAGTGATATAACGATTTTGCTAAAGCAAACTTATAAGATGCAACATTACGACCAAACAAAATAATTGAGCGCCAATAATTCTCAAGATTCGGTTCAATTTCATAAAATTTAGTCATCTTCCACTCAAGTCTAGGTTTTCTTAAATAAAATATTGAGCCATTTTTCATCACGATCTGGTCTTCGATCGGTAGTAATCCATTGCTGTAGTATTTGAATGTTTGCAAAATGATTAAATAATACTTCTGCTTGATGTTCATTTAAGTCTGTAAATTGGCGCCCTTCTTTTTCTCGATCACTATCACCATATTTAAATGATATATAACAAACACCTTGATCTAGCAATGCTTCTTTAATACGGTGTATGACATCAGATAATCGATTTCTTTCACAATGCAATAAGGATGCACAAGCCCAAATCCCATGATATTTATTTTTTACCGATAAATCATAAAAACTTTGATGCATCACTTTTAAGCCTGTGAATTGAGATGCTTTTTTAACCAATTCTTCTGAATAATCTATCGCATCTACATCATAACCTTGGTGTTTAAAAGCCAAAGTATCTCGACCAGATCCACAGCCTAAATCTAATATTTTGGCATGTTTGGGCAAATGAGTTAAAAAAGGTTGATATAAATCATTCATATCTACACATACCGTTTGAGCATAAAACGCTTCAGCATGTTGGTTATAGTAATCTTGTGTTGTTGACATTTCTCTTCCTTATATTCATTCCTGAATAAGCATTACTTTTCATGCTACAGAGCTAAATATTTAATTAAAATAATGATCAGTCTTACTCTGAATGAAAATTGATATTATGCATTTACAAGATATTTATATAGCCCAGCTTCAACTGGCCGATCAATTTTAAAATCCATTTTCACAACTGAAACAGGCTTTTCCTCTGTTTGCATTAAAGTTTCTTGCGCAGTTCCTATGATATAACTTAAAAAACCAATGAAATAAAAGTCTACGCCTTCATCATCATCTTTTTTAACAAATAAAGGCAGTAATGTACCTTGTTGCTGTGAATTTAAAATCACCTGTACATCAGGACTTGAAATTTTTCTTTTTGATTTAGACATCCATTGAAAATGCTGAGCATCAATAAACTGATCTTCATATTTCGTAGTTTCAGAAATATCATTTGCTTTATGGTAAGTAACAAATATTGGGCAATTGGATTTATCTGGGCTGGCTAAATATCCACCCACATTTTGTGGATTTTGGTTTTTTTCCCAATTTAAAATTCGAAATACATCTTTGCGTGAATATTTTGCATAATAAACAAAGCCATGATTAAAGTTTTGACGATCAAAATCTTTAAAATAGCTTGTGACAGCATAGTCCACATTATCTATTAAAAAAATTTTAAAAGTAGTCTTTTTTAAAACCTCTTTAAATAAATCAGATACCTTAAAATAAGCATCGTTAATACTCAACATGGTGAATACTTCACGATCTTTAAAATATTTGATTGGATGAAATACCATATTTAAATTATTAACAATTGAGGTAATATCCGCGCTAGACACGTCAATTTGATACTGCGTTTTCACATCATCTTGAAAAGCTTTAACAGATAGATGGGTTAAATTAGACGCAAGTAATTTTTTGAATAATAATGACTCAAGTACCCGCTTAGTATTGTTAATTTCTAAGGCATAAAATTGTAATAAGGCTTCTTCAAACTCATTTAATATAGGTATATGTTTTTCAATTAAATGCACAAAAGAATAATAAGACTTTGCATAACTGACAAAGCTAAATGGATCTCGTAATTGAGTTTCAAGAAAATCCATCATCATTGGCATACGACCAAGTCTCACATTTAATAACTTATAATCGCTCACCAAATCTTTTTTAGTTTGAAAGTTAGAGTGATTAATTGAGGCAAATATTTTTTCTTTAGCAACTTCATCAAAATAAATTGTTGATGCACCAGGCAATAATGAGCTGCCACTGGTCACTAATTTTCGCAGTTGGTCTTTATTAAATGAATTATCCCCAAATAAAGCCATTGGAATTAAAAAGTTTTTCTCATAATTACCAATAAAATCAATGACTGTTAAATATTCTTTATTTACATGTTTTCTGAGCCCACGGCCTAATTGTTGAATATATATAATTGATGATTCTGTTGCTCGTAAAAAAATGACTTGGTTAATTGCAGGAATATCAATGCCTTCATTAAAAATATCCACTGTAAAAATCATTTCAACACGATTATTGTCTGCTGAACTGATTGATTCAATTGCAGCAACGCGCTGTGTTGTCGTATTCTGACCACTTAAAGCGATACTTCGGACACCCAAAGTATTCATTTTTTCTGAAAGAATCTCTGCCTCTTGAACACCAGAACAAAAAACCAAAGCTCTTAATTCACCATTGTCTGTACCAAATTGATCTGATGCTTGCTTAATTTTTAAAACACGTTCAGCACTTACGAGGTCATTAAAGTTTGCATGATCAGCAATGGGCTCACCATCTATTTTTAAATCTGAAATACCAAAGTAATGAAAAGGACATACCAAATCACATTCCATTGCTTTTTTTAAACGAACCTCGTAAGCAATGTTGTAATCAAATGATTTAAAAATATCTACGCCATCACTGCGGTCTGGTGTTGCTGTCATTCCTAAAAGAAATTTTGGTTTAAAATATTCAATAATTTTAAGATAACTTGCCGAGCCAGAACGATGGCTTTCATCAATTACAATATAATCAAAAGCTTCAGGTGCAAACTGATTTAAGTGATGGTCTTTAGATAAAGATTGGATGGTTGCAAAAACATATTGATGACCTGCTAAATCTTGCTGAGAACCTGAAAAAATAGTTGATTTAAAATGAGCGCCAAAAACATTTCTAAAGGTCTTCTGTGCATCAATTAGTATGTTTTCTCGATGTACTACAAATAACAAGCTTTTAGCTTGAAAAGCATGAACATCAAATGCAGACAGATACGTCTTTCCTGTACCCGTTGCTGAAATCAGTAATGCTTTTGAATGACCTTGCTGTCGCAATTTTTTTAAGCTGGCTAACGCATCTTGTTGCATTAAATTGGGTTGAATAGCTTGATAGGCAGATGGTTTTTGCAGCAGCAATTGCTGAGAATTTTTTTTAATATTTTGATATAACTCACTATATTGTGCTATATAGTCATCCGTTAATTCTTGTGCATGATCAAATAAAGTTTGCTTTTTAAAGATAAGATCATGAATTACTTTACTGTTAGGTAATGCCCGAATAAAGATATTTAGCTCTTCATTTTTACAAAGTGCATTGGCTGTTAAATTACTGCTCCCTAATAACACGCTAACATGATTTTCATGCTCAAATAGATAACTTTTTGCGTGTAAATCAGAGGTTGTGTCTATACGAACTTCGATATTTTAAAATTTTTTTAATCTGATGAGCGCATCAGGCTGCGTAAAATTAAGATATTGAGAAACTAAAATTTGGCCTGGTATATTTCTAGATTGTAAATTTTCAAGCAATGCATAAAGGGTGTTAAAGCCACTCATGCTTAAAAAAGCAGTAGTGAACCAAAATCTTGTGCAATCTGCTAATTCATTTTCAAATGTATTAATCACTTTTTGTATTGGATAATGATTTTGCACCAATTGAGCTTGATACATATTTTCAGAAGTGACAGACCCATCTATAAAGCTTGTCATTAATCCTTGAGCTAAAGCATCTCTAATCATTTTTTATCAACTCGTTCACAATGGGTAAGTCTGCTGCTGCCCAATCCAAAGTGATTAACTCATCAGCAGTTAACCATTGATAATCTATATGCTCAACTAACTGTAAGCTCTTATTTTGGCTATAACATAAAAATGTATTTAAAGAGATACTAAAATCAGGATAGTCATGATTGACTGTCATAAGATATGAGTCAACAATGATATGCATACATAATTCTTCTTCAACTTCACGGACAATGGCTTCTTCTAGTGTTTCACCAAGTTCTATTTTTCCGCCGGGAAATTCGTATTTAAAAGAAATATAATCATATTTAGATGATGCTCTTTGTACACATAAAATTTTGTTTTCATGTTGAATGACAGCAGCAACAACAGCAAATTTTTTCATATAAATCTTATTCATTGATAGGCATATATCAATAAGTATAACGGTATAGAGATGAAAGATAAGCGATTTAAATCAATAAAAATTTAAAATCTAGTAAGCCAGGTGAGTGATAAAAATCATATTGTCATGACAATATAATTGAGCAATAAATTTGAAACTCAATTATCAATATTGATCATTTAAGCTAAAAAACCTACCACTGTAGAACAATGATAGGTCAATTTAAAATTAAATTTTTAAAAATTATAAGTTGCTTTCACAAAATAGTTTCGGCCATACATTTTGGTGTTAAACCCTGTGTTTTTATCTTCTAAATCGACATTGGTAATGTTTTTAACACCATAATCTACAATTACTTTTGGTGTTAAGTTAGATGAAAATACAACATCATAGGTGGTATATGACGGCAGTTTTTGTCCAGAACTTAAAATTTGTGAACCAATATAATTTGCACTTAAATTCACTTTGTAATTTTCAACTGGTGTCCAAAATACAGAGTTATTCCACATCCATTTTGGTCGTTCAGTTAGCTCTTTCTTGGTGGTTTTATTTTCTGTTTCTAAATAAGTTGCATTGGTTTTAATGCCCAAATCATCATTAAAATCATAACCTGCTGCAAGTTCTATCCCACGTAAATTGGCTTTTGAAATATTGCTCCATTTGTTTGGAAACAACGATCCCGCAGGTGCAGAGGTGTCTTTAACACGCTCAATTAAGTTTTCAACATCGTTGTTAAATGCAGTGATGTTAAAATTCCAATCTGGTCGTTTCACCAATAACGACACTTCATAACTTGTGCTTTCTTCAGGCTGTAAATTGGCATTGCCTCGAATATAACAACTACCACCACACGATATGAAACGATAACTTTCATTTAACTGATAAGGACTTGGTACTTTATAAGCTTGCCCTACGCCCCCTTTTACCACGACACCATCAAGTAATTCATATGCCAAATAGGCTTTACCTGTCGCTTTGCCTTTAAAGTTGTCAAAGTCATCATAACGACCACCGAGTGTCAGGGTTAAATCTTTCGTAATATGGGTATCATTTTGGGCAAAGACACCATAAGATTTTTGCTGAGAACCGCCTGTATTTGGATAACCAATAATGTCTGTAATTTCTTGGTCTTTATAATCTGCACCCACTGTACTGCTGTTCATCCACCAATCAAAGTTAGCAAATACACGACCAATTAAATTTTCTTGTTTATAATTACGGCGTTGTGGCGCGTCATAATCACTGTCGTAATCTTCAATTTTACCTGTTTCTTTTCCGATATATGCTTCTGTTGTTCCCCAATCCCAATGACCACGGTGAGTTAAACCAAAATTTGTACGTTCAATTTCAAGTTCAGAAAAACCGTTGGATGTATCTTGTGTCAACGGGCGTCGGTCATGGTTATAATTCACATCAAAGTCAATCGCTTGCTGATCGTTAATATCCCAAGTTAAAGTGGTATTAATATTTTTGGTTTCTTTTTTAACAAAATATGCGCCATCTTTTGTCACTGCCGCCTCTCGATACCATGCATCACGATTGTATGCATCCCCAGTAACACGTAACGAAAGATGATCTGTTAACCCCGTGTTTAAGTTAAAACCATAGCGAGATTGGTTTTTTCCTCGGCCTGTATCAGCTCGGTTAAACTGTGCAAAAATAGAGCCTGTCGTTTCGCCAGGCTTGGCTTTTTTAGTAATAATATTAATGACACCGCCCATGGCATCAGACCCATAAAGCGATGACATTGGACCACGAATCACTTCAATGCGATCAATACTATTTAATGGAATTGAGCTCCAGTCAAAATCGTTACCACGCCACATGGCACCTGATGAAGACATGCGCTTACCATTTAATAAAATTAACGTATAACTCCCCGATGTGTCTTGCATCCCACGAATTAAAACTTTGTCTATCCCAGTATTATAGTTATAGACACCAGCTTCTCTTTGCAGAACATCTGCAATATTGAGCGCAGCACTACGCTCAATATCTTCACTGGTCACCACGCTCATTGAAGCAGGCGCTTTTTGTATATCTTGTTTTTTTAACGATGCACTAACAACAATGGTTTCAAGCTGCTGCGCTTTCGGTTCATCTACTACAGTTGTATCTTCTGCATAAACTTGAATTGATAAAATCATTGTTCCTGTAATTGCCAATCCCAATCTTGGTTTTATCAATTTCATTCCTTATTCTCCATAATCCATTCTCCATAGCACAATATACTGATAATCATTATCATTTATTTTTTGGTATCTTATCCCTCACCTTTGCAGATTGCAATAAAAAGTTTAACTATTGTATAAATGTTTATTATTTATATAACGGTCAATAACCATTAACCTTCAATTAAAATATCAATTCATATTCTATGGATATATTAAATTTAAATAATTGATATTAATCACTTTGATTAATTTAAATTCACCACTAGTAAAAATAAACTTAGATTTAATTTAAATAAATATAATCATTTGGTAAAATAATAAATCACACTCAAGTAAAGTATCTTTGAATTACGACATTCAGCTCATTTTGTTTCAGTCATTAAAACTGAAGGCCGTGCTTTAATCTATTGGGTTGAAATCATGTTGTATAAAACAACGTGTTCAAACCCAATATCACGTTTTAAAGCACCTCTTGATGTTGAATAAACAGATTAAGCGGCTATTTTTCCAATCCATGCATCTAAAGTGGGTTGCTCTGCTAAATCCTCAAAACTGACACGACTTCCACAAGCTTGCCATACCCCCACCAATGTCATTAAACGGACTGAATCTAAGCCTAAAAGCAATAAATCATCTTGGAGTTGAATTTCTTCAGCAGGAAGTTGTAACTGTTCACTTACCGCACGCAAAATACCTGCTTTTGATAGCGGATGTATTTGATCCTCTGCCTGATTTGACCATGCTGTAAGTACATTATCCGTGGTCATCACTTGGGCACAGCGTGTACTGGCATATTTAAGTGCAAGATCATGTTCTTCACGGCTAAAGTCAGCCATCGCATCTGCCAAGAGAAAGGGTTTAATATTTAACATAAATGCTTCTGCGGCACTCATTAAACAACCAATATGTGCATATACACCACACACAATCAATTGATTACGTCCCCACTCTTGCATCAGTTGCTCAAGGTTTGAAAATTTAAATGCACTGTAGCGCCACTTGGTTAATACAGTGTCTTCTGGCTGTGGGGTTAATTCATCATGAATTTTTGTTTGTACAGGATCATCTTTTAACCCTGCCCCCCAAAAGTCAGTTAAAAGCTGGCGATGCTCTGGCGTTTGATTACCAAGTTGTGCGGTATATACCACTGGAATATCTTGTTCATGTGCATGTTCAATCAGCATTTTCGTGTGCCGAATAAGTTCTGGAATAGGCTCTTGCGAAACATCATAAAAATCTAAAAAGTATTGCTGCATATCGTGCACAAGCAATACGGATTGTTGAGGGTCAATGCGCCAATCTGTTTTATTATGAATAGATTGATCCATTTTTGGCATGGGATAACTGGCAATTCTTGGAATAGTCATGGGTGTACCTTATTTATTAATTTGACTTTAAAGCTGTTTAATCAGTGTTTTTTTGTCTATTTTTCCAAAAGCGGTATAGGGAAAATGCTCAATAAATTGAATAGAATCTGGAATTTTATATTGTGCTAGACCATAATCTTTTAAGTATTGACGTAGCATCAAACTGCGCCTAATTTCACTCGGATCGTCGTGCTGTGTTTGCCAAGACACAAATGCGCAGCTTTTCTCACCAAGTAATTCATCAGGCATTGCGACTAAAGCCACCAATTTGACTTGCGGATGCGTAATTAATGCTTGCTCGACTTCTTCAGTGGCAATTTTTTCACCGCCACGGTTAATCTGTTCTTTGGAACGACCTTCAACCACAATACAACCATCATCTAATATTCGGACAAGATCGCCTGTTCGATAAAAGCCATCTTGCGTAAAAGAACGTGCGTTATGTTCTTCCGCTTGATAATAGCCACGAATGGTATAAGGACCACGTGTCAGCAAGTGCCCAATCGCCCCTTGTGCCACAGGTCGATCTTCATCATCTAAAACCAATATTTCATCATCTTCAGAAATTTTGAGCCCTTGTGTATAAATAATTTGTGCCTTGTTCATATCAAAACGGGTGTAATTGACTAAGCCTTCTGCCATTCCAAAAACCTGCTGCAAACTCACTTTAAATTCATCAATCAAGCGTGTTGCAACGACATCAGCTAAACGGGCACCACCCACTTGTAAACAGTGTAAAGTCGATAAAATATCATCTTGATCGCGTGCAGCTTTTTCAATCCAAGGATGAACCAATGCAGGCACAAGACAAGCATCTGTCACTTGATATTTTCGGATTAATGCAAATGACGTTTCAGGACTTGGATCTGTCCCAAGCACAACAGCACCACCGACATAAAAAATGCCCAATGCTCCCGCAGAACTCATCGAAAAATTATGCGCAACAGGCAACACCATTAGTAATCTAGATGTTTGATTAAGCTCGCAGATTTTGGCACTTTCTCGCACACTATAAAGATAGTCATCATGCGTACGTGGAATCAATTTAGGAATGCCTGTACTGCCCCCTGACAATTGTAAAAAAGCCACTTGATCAGCACTGCTGGCTTGGCTTGCAACATACTTGTCAGGTGGTTGTGTATCAAAGTCATATAAGGCTGAAATTGATTCAAATTCTGCAGCATCGCCTAAAATAAAAATATGTTTTAAACTTGGATTAGCATCTTGGCATTGCCGAGCCAAAGCCCGATAATCAAATTTTTGTGCTCCAAAGTCTGCACAAAAATAAGCACATGCTTGAGTTTGTTTAAAAAAACTGTTTACTTCAGAAAAGCGATGGGCGGAGAGCGACATAATCGGCAAAATACCCAATCGAATTAATGCAAAGAACACTATGTAAAACGCATGATGATTGGGCAACTGCACAACAGCTTGATCACCCGCTTGTAAACCGTATTTACTCAAGCGTGTAGCACAAGCGTCTACGGCTATATTCAATTGCTGATAGCTAATTGTTTGATCGCCGCAGTAGATGGCAATATTGTTTGGAAATTTTTCAGCAGATACATGCAGAAATTCACTTAGATTTTGCCCAATCCAATAGCCTTTCTCTCGGTACTTTTGAGCAAACTCTTCAGGATATGCAACAGCACCTTTTAAATAATGGTTTGGCATGTGGTTCATCCTTTAGATATTTGTTCAGGCGACAGCCCAAAACCATCTAAAACTGTTCTAAATTTTGCAGCCGTTTCATTACACTCGGCAGCAGGATCAGATGCAGCGACAATCCCTGCACCTGCAAAAAGCCGTGCAGTATGTTCAAAAATCCGTGCACAGCGGACCGTGACTGACCATTCACCATTGCCACAACCATCTGCCCAACCCATAGTTCCTGCAAATAATTCCCGATTAAATGGTTCAAGTTCAGCAATTTTTTTGCGTGCTATATCGGTCGGTTGACCACAAATGGCAGGTGTGGGATGAAGCTTCTCAACCAAATCAAAGACATGCGTTTGCTCATCTTTTAATGTCCCTTCAATTTGGGTTGCTAAATGCCATAAACGTTTGGTTCGAATTAAACTTGGTTGTTTAGGAATATGCAGTTGTTTGCAAAATGGATTCAGTTGATCAGCAATCATTTCAATGACCAAAGCATGCTCATATTGGTCTTTTTCAGAATTTAAAAGCTGTTGTGCATGATATTGATCTTGTGCAACATCCGCACTTCGTGGCAATGTCCCTGCCACAGGTTTACTCCAAATGCGCTGCTGCTGTTTAGCAATTAATAATTCGGGGCTAGCGCCTACAAACCATCCTTCTTGTTGAGGATTACGTGCAACCGCATAATTATAACCATCTGGATTATGCTTTGATAAATTATAATAAAGCTTAGAAATATCAATTTTTTGATGGAAAGATATATGTAATATTCGAGCCAAGACTGCTTTATCTAGCAGATTATTTTTTAATGCATGAACCAAGGTTTCAACTGATTGTTGAAAGTCTTCAGCACTTGGGATGTAACTTGTGCTGTGATATTGATGGGTTAAATCATAATCTGCTTGCGAAAATAACAGCTTTTGATAATAGTTTGCCTGTTGCATGATCATCAAGTTAACATCTTCTGCATGACTAAATGGAATACCGCCCATAATCAATGCATCAGGATGACCTTGCTGAATAGTGTCTTGTAATTGCAACTTGGCTTGTTTTAACCAAGCTGACAAATCTTGATCAGGTGAGACATGCACATCTGCCAATTTTTGGTGACTTTGAATCACATAATCAGGGGTACTAAATAAAAATGCAGGTGTATCTCCGCACTGTAAAACCTCTTCTGCTAAGGCAACATGTGCTTCTGTTAAATTCGGATCTTGAATAAAATAAGGTGGTTGAATAGACATCGCATGCTTCCTTCTGCGGTTATATATTATTCATTTTTTTGTCATTAATTGATTAAATGATCGACTACACACCTAATGTAGCGCCTCCATCGACCACAATTTCTTGCATCGTGATTTGTGATGCTTGCTCAGACAATAAAAACACCACCGCATGGGCAATGTCTTCTGCTTGTGCCATTCGCTTAAGTGGAATACCGGTGCGAAACTGCACTAAGTCACCATCCACAATGCTTGCTGGCGGATGCTCATCTGTCCACAACTGTTTTTGCATTTGAGTCAAAGTTGAACCTGGGGAAACCACGTTAACGCGGACATTAAAAGGGGCAACTTCTAAGCCTAAATTACGACAAAAATGGCTTAGCGCAGCTTTGGTTGTGGCATATAAGCCAAGTTGTGTCCGAGCCATACGGGCACTGTTTGAGCTGACAGTAACAATGCTGCCACCACCTTGTTGAACCAAATGTTGAGCAACATATTGACTCAACACAATGGGAGCTTGTAAGTTCACGGCAATCGAGCTTTGCCAATCTTCGAGTGTTGCCTCTAACAGCGACGTCATTTTTAAAATACCTGCCACATTCACTAAACCAACCACATGATGATGTTGAACGATGTGTTGAATGAGCTTTTGTATTTGAGAAAATTCCGTGATGTCTTGCACCATCGCATGCCAACGGTGTTGATGTTGTTCTGTTATTTTTTGCTTAACTTCCCACTGATTTTTATCTGGTTCAATATCAATTCCAATGACATCAAAATCTTGTTCTAATAACTTTAAGGCAATAGCAGCCCCAATTCCTCTTGCAGCTCCTGTAACCACAATGGTAGAACCCATAAATCACTCCAAGTCGACCATTAATTGAGTAGTTAATACAAATAATTCTTATTAACATAATGATAATTATTTTATTAATCTTAACTGAAACTTAATTGAATCATTCTATGTGTCATATTTATTTAAATTACTAATATATACATATGATATTTATTAAAAAAATTAATTGGTCAATTTTTTATTAATAATAATGATAATCGTTTTTATTTACTAACAAAAATTACTCTGATAATTTAACGCGAAAATTTCCTATAAAAATGGTCAATAGATGAAGCTAAAATTTCATCCTACTCATCCCATATTGAATCAAGATCATGTTGGCTCAAGCATGTGGTGGGAGCAGATTAAAGACATTCAAAATCCGCTCATTACAGATCAGGACAACCACATTCAATGTCATTTTATTTATAGAAAAAAAAATTCTGACCATCATGTTTTAATTGATATTTATTCACAAACCCCTTCGGTATATGAACAGTGGAATCTTTTTCACTGTATTGAAAATACAGATGTTTGTGTTTACGAGATTGCTCTACCACGCGATTGGTTTGGCAGCTATGTGATTGTTGAAACCGTAGAACATCCACCTTTAACCACAATTGCTGCTGAGCGCCGTGCATGGTGGGTTCAACAATTACAACAGTGTGCACAAGTCGATCCATATAATGCTTATCCAAGCTATAAAGGTCAAATTGCTGCTGTTATTCACCAAATGTATGCTGTTGATGAGTTCCCAATCATATCAAAATCGAATTCATTAAATCGATATCAATCAAAATCATGGCATAGTGAAATATTAAATACTTGTTATCAAATCGATATTTACACCACCGAAGATCACAAATCACTGCAAGAGACTCCATTTGATTTGCCTCTCATTTTATTTTTAGATGGGCAATTGTGGTCTCAACAATCAGCATTGCATACCAAGCTTGCACAACACACTATATTACACCGTATAAAGCCTGCAATGTATGTGTTAATCCACTCTGCCTTTGAGCGACGACAACATGATTATGGTTGTCATGATCAGTTTAGTCATGCTGTGGTGAATGAATTAATTCCTTGGTTACAACAATGGCAAGCAAACATTGATTTGAATCAAGTTTCTTTAATTGGTCAAAGCCTAGGCGGCTTATGTGCCATACACAGCAGCATATTGTATCCAAATACCTTTCAACATGTGGTGGCACAATCGGGTGCATATTGGTGGTCTGACTTGACCCATAGCCCGTTTTTACAATCCCAACGAGATGCCTATCATTCAGCAGCGCATAAACCACCTATCGGTACTCAAACAACATCTACATCTGATGTTCAAACGACACCTGATTTTAATCATTTGATTCAGCCGCATTTAGCAGCTTATTCAACATCGACTCAATTTCATATGAGTGCGGGACAGTGTGAAAGCGATATGTATGAGTTGTCTCAACAACTCGATCTGCAATTCAAACATCACGGTATTCATTCCAATTTTCATCCATTTTACGGCGGACATGATCCTGTTCATTGGCACCACGATTTATTAAATACGCTTCAACACATTCTTGCTTAAAACATCACAATAAGGACATGTTATATGAGTCAATTACAAGAAAATTATGTCAATCCATTTGATAACGAACAACTTCCTTTTCAGGTATTAAAAAACCAAGCTGGTGAATATAGTTTATGGCCTGCAACACATCACTTGCCTGCAGGTTGGGAAAGCCATTTTGGTCCTGATACACGCCGTGCATGTATCGATTATGTCGAACAACATTGGACATCAATCAATCCATTTCAGCATGCTTAAAGGAGTTGCCGCATGAATCAATCTTTACCTTACCGACCTCAAGCAAATACATCGTATACACAAGAGTACCCTCTACTATCGACACAGCATGGCATATTTTTGGCTGATCATTTAACTGAGATTGAAAACTTATATGCGGTTGCACACTGTTTAGAATGTCCAAATAGTTTAGATATCTCTCAATTTACATTGGCCATTCAACAAGGTATTACTGAAGCAAAATCCATTACAGCAGCTTATTCAACTCAAGCCCATCAGGCCGTATTTTTGCTTCAGCCTGATGCTAAAATTGCCATTGAAACATTGGACTTTCGTCATTTAGCTGCTGAACAAGCAATCCAACAAGTTTGGGATTGGATAGCTAGAGATCGTCAAAATGCCCCATCATTAAAGCAAAATAGTCATGCGCTCTATCGGCAAGTGCTTTTTCTAACGCATGACAAAGTATTTTGGTATCAACGCTATCACCATATTATGTTAGATGGTTTTAGCTTGATTCAACTGACTAAACGCATCATGGAAATTTATCAATACCGTGTGTTGAATCAACCTGTCACGCCATCGCCATTTATTGGTGTAGATGACGTCATTGGAGAGCGTTTGGCCTATGAAAAGAGCCAACAATTTAAAATAGACCAACAGTTTTGGCAGCGCTATTGTGAGGATTTACCCTCCCCCATCACACTGAGTATTCATCATGCTGCTGCAAAAACCACAGCGAAATTTGTACAGCATCAATTGCATTTTTCAACAGGAATTTTAAATAAAATTCAGCATCTTGCAACAGAGAACAAATGCACACTGCCTGATTTAATGATGGCATTGTCTTTATTGTATCTGTATAAAATGAGTGATAAATCTGCTTTGGTGGTGGGGATTCCATTCATGCGCAGACTTGGCTCTAAAGCCATTCGCGCTGTAATGCCAACAGTAAATGTGTTACCGGTCAAGTTTAATGTACTTCCAAACTCAAGCTGGTATGACTTAGCCACTCAAGTTCAACACATGCTGACATCGATTCGTCCACATCAAAAATATGATGCTGAACATATTGTGCGTGATCTTAACAGTGTCGATATTCACGAACGTATCCATGGCCCCATTCTAAATTATAAAGCGTTTGATCAAGACTTTAAGCTGGGTCAAGATGCTATTCAAACGCATCACATTTCTACCGGCCCAATTGATGACTTTGAGTTTTCATTTATTGTACAACAGCATACTTTAGTGATTGAGCTACGTGCAGATGCTGAACGTTATAGTCAGCAAGAGTTACTTGCACACGGGCAACGCCTCACCCTCCTTTTAGAGCAAGCATTAGCACAACCCAAACAGGCCATTCAACAGATAGACATTGTGCCGCAATCTGAAAAAAAAGCGTTAATTCAAGCTGGTACAGGTGAAAATATTACTCATCCGAATAAATATAATAATATTTTAGATATCTTTTATGAACAAGCTGCGTTATATCCTGACCGCATTGCACTCGTAAGTGGTGAGCGTGACCATTTATATCAACTCAGCTTTGCCGAACTATCCATTAAAATTAATCAATTTACACGATACTTAAAGGCACAAGGGGCCAAAAAAAATACCGTGATTGCGGCTGCAATGCCACGCTCTGCAGAATCTGTGGTGGTAATGCTGTCAATTTTAAATTCAGGTGCAAGCTTTTTACCCCTTGATTTAGATTATCCAATCGATCGCATGCAAATGATGTGTGAAGATGCCAATCCCATTTTTGTGCTGACTACACCATTGGTAACACATCAATTGCCACCTCATTTAAAACGGATTTACTTAGATGATCCACAGGTGCTTGAACAAATTCAACGCCAAGATAGCCAACCTATTCCACCAAGCCAACGTCATTTTGACTTTCAAGATGTTGCCTATGTCATTTTCACCTCAGGCAGTACAGGTCGCCCTAAAGGGGTGATGAATACACATGGGTCTTTACTGAATCTCATTCTTTCACATCAACACACAATTTTTCAACCTGCTTTAGATACAGTGAATCAAAAGCACCCACATCGCACATTACGTGCAGCACATACCCATTCATTTTCATTTGACTCATCATGGATACAAGTATTTTGGATGATATGGGGACAAGAATTACATATTTTTGATGAACATATGCGTCGTGATGCTTGGGGCTTAGTCCAAGAAATTCAGCATCGCCATATTGATACTTTGGACTTACCGCCGTCATTTTGTGCACAAATGATTACCAACGGTTTATTTGCTCAAGGTCAACATCATCCAAATCTAATTTTAATTGGTGGTGAGGCTGCACCATTGGCATTGTGGCAACAATTAAATGCTCAGCCTGATTTATTTGCACATAATTTATATGGTCCAACAGAATACACGGTTGACACATTCCGTGCAGAATTAAAACACACAGAGCGTCCTGTCATTGCCAACCCCATTGGCAATACACATGCTTATGTTTTAGATCGAGATTTAAAACTCTGTGCCACAGGGGTCATTGGTGAGCTTTATATTTCAGGTTTTGGTATTGCCAATGGGTATCTTGGACGTGCTGATTTAAGTGCAACACGCTTTGTAGCCAATCCATTTCAAAGTCAGCAACGAATGTACCGCACAGGTGATTTAGTGCGCTGGAATACCCAAGGCAAACTTGAATTTATGGGGCGTTGTGACGACCAAATTAAAATCCGTGGTTACCGTGTTGAAATTGGTGAAGTGGAAAATGCACTGTCTATTCTTCCCAATATTGAAAGTGCTGTGGTAATTGCAGAACCTATGAATAATAGCCATCGCTTATTGGGCTACTGTGTTGTGAAAGGCTTCGTATGGAATGCCTCAGATGCAGAACAATTAAGCCAATCTTATTTAAGTGTATTACGCGAAAATTTACCTGATTATATGGTGCCTTCTGCATTGACAGTGATGCAGCAATTTCCACGTAATGTCAGTGGTAAAGTGGATAAAAAAGCCTTACCTCGCCCACAAATATCGACACTGAGTCGTACAGCACAAACCCCTGAACAACAATTACTGTGTGACTTATCAGCTCAAATTCTCAAACTTGAACGCATGGGAATAGATGATGACTTTTTCATGATTGGAGGCGACAGTATTTCTGCCATTATGTTATGTACTCAATTACGTCAACATGGCTATGTACTCAAACCAAGCGAAGTATTCCAACTTAAAAATATGGCTGCCATGTCATCACGCTTGAAAAAGTTAGAACAACAGGCAAATACACCTTTAACTTCTCAGGCTTTAATCGACGAACAAGTGCTCCAACAGGTTAAATCTAAATATGGTGAGCATTTCACTGTATTGCCCTTATTACCACTGCATAAAGGCATGCTGTTTCATACACAATTAAACGCACAGCATGCAAGCTATAATGCATTTACCCAAATGAGTTTAACAGGTCAAATCAACCATCAAGATTTACAACATGCTTTAAATACAGTATTGGCAAAACATCCACAATTGGCAGGATGGTTTGACAGCGAAAATGCCGAAGAACCCATTTTTATTTACCAAGATCAAATCACCCAAAACTGGCCACTGACACAGCTCCACTGTACGGTCAATCAATTAGAAAACCACATTCAAGATGTGTTACAACAACCCATGCAGGTAAATCAGGCTTATGGATTAATTCGTGCAGTCTTGATTGAGCATAGCAAAACACATGCAGAGCTCATTATTCTGATTCATCATTTGTTAACAGATGGTTGGTCAACGCCCTTATTTATGCAAGACTTTATAGCAGCGTATCAAAAGCCTTCTGCCCATTTAAATCCACTGTCCCATTCATATCATGACGTTATGCTGCAACTGGTTCAGCAAGACCATGCCGCGTCTCAAACCATTTGGGCAGAAGATTTAGATGATGCACAACCTCTGATTTTATTTGAAGCCTCAAAAAATCATGCCATTCAAGAATATGCATATCAGCTCAGCCCTACACTGAGTCAACAACTAGAGCAGCGCCTTCGTGAAGTAGGTATTACCTTAAATGTGTTTATGCAAATAATTTGGGCAATGACGCTACAAACATATGCTTACCGTGAAGACATTATTTTTGGTACACCTGTCTCTGGTCGCACAGCACCTATTATGGGCTTAGAACAACAGATTGGTTTATTTCTCAATACCATCCCTGTACATGTCAAATTAAATATGCAAAAGAATTTGTGGCAACAGCTAGATGCATTACAGCAGCTGCATAGTCGCCATTTAGAACATGATGGCTTAGGTCTTAATGAAATTCAGAATCTCTGTGGTAAAGGACAATTATTTGATACCCTTTTGGTGGTGGAAAACTATCCTGATCATCAATATTTAGAGCAGCCTTTTGGCAATGCACAGATTGAAAAACTGACCAATCGCGGTTATAGCCATTATCCATTGGCACTGTTAGTGATACCTGACCAATCTATCGAACTGTTACTAGAGCATCGTGGTGTGGTTGATCAGCCTGATCTATTAATGATGCGTATTGTACAAATGATCGAAACTGCATTACATCAGCCACATTTAATATTGGCAGATTACCAAATGCAACTGCCGCAAGAAATGCAGTTTGTGCAATCGATCAATCAAACACAACATGATGTACCTGCCACCACATTACAAACCTTATTACAGCATGCAGCTCAAAAACATGCTCACACCGTAGCTTTAATTGATGCTGAGCATACACTGAATTTAAAACAAGTCCGTGAACAAGTCTGCTATTTGGCACAACAATTACAGCAGCATAATGTCCAAGCAGGTGATGTGGTTGCTATTGCATTACCCCGCTCAGCCAAATTGAGCTTGGCCGTTTTAGCGGTGATTGAAGCAGGTGCTGCCTATTTACCGATTGATTTACAGCATCCTCATGAACGTATTCAATATATGCTTGAAGATGCACAGCCTCGACTTATCATCACCGAATCCAACATATTGACTGATTTGCCGACCGCGCGATTTGATTTTGATGTACTATTTGAGATCCAAGCAGATACATTTGCCAATTACCAACCCCCCCCTATTTCCCCACAACATCCTGCTTATATGATCTATACCTCAGGAACAACAGGACAACCTAAAGGGGTATTGGTCTCTCACCAAGCCATTGTGAATCGGATTTTATGGATGCAAGCGCAATATCCGCTCCATACAGATGATGTGATATTACAAAAAACCCCAAGCACCTTTGATGTGTCAGTGTGGGAGTTTTTTTGGTCTTATTTGGTGGGTGCGCGTTTAGTGATGGCAGAAGAAAATGCCCACAAAGATCCAATTAAGTTATTAGATATCATTCAGACACAAGGCATTACAACACTACATTTTGTCCCATCCATGTTGTCAGTGTTTGAACAAGCAGTTCGTGCATGTATATCTCAAACAGAATGTCAGCAACTGCCATTAAAACGAGTATTTTGTAGTGGTGAAGCGTTACCTACAAGCTTAACCACGAGCTTTAGTCAGCACTTTAATGCAGATTTATATAATTTATATGGCCCAACAGAAGCTGCGGTGGATGTCAGTTTTATGCAAGCTAATACGGCAATAGACACCTCAGAACATCACATTGCGATTGGCTATCCTGTTTGGAATACCGAACTTTATATTTTAGATCAGTATTTACGCCCTGTGCCACTCAATGTCGATGGTGAACTGTATATTGCAGGTGAACAATTGGCTTTGGGATATCATCACCGACCTGATTTAACAGCAAGCCGTTTTGTGGCCAATCCATTTCATCATGGCAAACGCATGTACCGCACAGGGGATATTGCGCATTGGCAATCAAATGGTCGTATTCAATATGTTGGCCGTGCTGATGATCAAGTAAAAATTCGTGGTCAACGTGTTGAATTAGGCGAAATTGAACAGCAAATTCGTTTAATCACGCAAGTAGATGATGTTGTGGTTCATCCTGTTGTTTTGAATCCTTCGCAAGAACCGCAATTGGTGGCATATTTAAAAACAGCCACAGCATTAGAAACTGCTGCAATCAACAAAAAATTGGCAAAAGTATTGCCGCCTTACATGTGCCCAAGTCACTTCATTTCACTGACTGAATTTCCTTTAAGTCATAATGGTAAATTAGACCGTAAAGCGTTACCTAAACCTATTGCCCTACAGACACATACTCAGCGATTACCACATTCTGAAATACAGCATCAAGTTGCTGCAATATTTAAAAAGATTTTAAACATTGAAGATGATATTTCGATTGATGCTGATTTTTTTGCGCTTGGTGGTCATTCAATTTTAGTGATGAAATTGGTGATCGAACTACGCAAAGTATTTAATCAGTCTTTACCAATGGGCATGTTAATGACACATGTGAGTATTGAGCGTATCGCAGCCTTATTGTTATCACAAGAACGAATCCACCATGTGGAACAAAGTGGTATGCAAGCGGTGTTGCCAATACGTGAAGGCACCACACGGCCGCTATTTTGTTTTGCACCAGGTTCAGGCTCTGCATGGCAATATACGGCATTGTCACCGTATCTTGATCCAAGTATTCCTATGATTGGCTTACAATCTCCTCGTCCCGATGGGCTGCTTGCAACCAGTAGCACACTTGATGAATTGGTCGAAAAACAATTGGCAATCATTCGTACCATACAGCCACATGGACCATATTACTTTTTAGGGTATTCCTTAGGTGGAACAGTAGCATATGCATTAGCAGCCAAACTGCTTGCACAAAATGAACAGGTGGATTATTTAGGATTATTAGATACGTATCCTGCCGAAATTCATCAGTGGTTAGATGCCTCAGCTGAAGACCTACATGCTGAAGCAGAACAAGAACAATTGCAGTTTTTTAATGATGTTTTAGATGATGCAGATGTGTCTCTTTGTCAAGAAACTCAGCGTTTGCAAGAAGATATTTTTGCAAATTATCGTGATGCAGTACGGCTATTAAAACCATTTAAAATGCCAAAATTTAATGGTCATTTACATCTTGTGGTTGCAGAAAAAGATTTACTTTCGTATATCCAACCACAAGCTCAGTGGCAACCTTTGGTCGCACAGCTTTCAATAACCACGCTGCCAAATGCAGATCACAGTAATGTGTTATCACCAAGCCAACTCAAAACATTTGGGCAGACGTTAAACCAATATATTATGCAGGCTCGTCATATTGCGGAGATTGATCATGTCATTTAACCGCTTAGTGACAGATTTTAGTATTCTGAAAACCAACCGTCATTTTCGTCATATTTTTATTGCACGAACTTTGTCGTTATTAACCATTGGAATGTTAATTGTTGCCATTCCACAACAAGTTTACCAAATGACACATGACCTGTTGCATGTCGCTTTTGCGACTGCAATTGAAGGCATTGCCATGTTTATTGGGTTGTTATTGGGTGGCATTTTATCTGACCGTTATGACCGAAAAAAACTGATTTTATGTGCTCGAAGTTTATGTGGTATTGGGTTTATCGGCTTGGCTGTGAATGCCATGTTGAGTTCTTCATCACTTAGCGTCATTTATTTTTTAAGTGCTTGGGATGGTTTCTTTGGTGCCTTAGGTGTAACCGCCATGATGGCAGTCATGCCCATTATTGTTGGTCGTGAAAATATTATGCAAGCACGTGCTGTCAGCATGTTGTCAATCCGTCTTGCAACAGTGATTGCTCCTGCATTAGGTGGCATAATTATCGCTACAACCAATATTGCTGCTGCTTATTGGATTGCAGCCATCGGTACTTTATTGACTGTGATGTTATTGCTCAACTTGCCGTCCCTTAAACCACTGCAACACAATGAAAATACTGAATCACCATTCAAACAACTGTTATTAGGCTTTAAATTTGTGTTCCATCATAAAATTGTCGGCAGTACCATTTTAATTGGTACGCTGCTTAGTTTTAGTAGCGCAATTCGTATTGTTTTTCCACAAATGGTTGAGCAGCAATTTGCAGGTGGTGCGTTTGAATTGGGACTCATGTATTCAGCAGTGCCTTTAGGAAGCGTTGTTGCTGCTTTTTTAAGTGGTTGGACCAATCAACTTATCCGTCCAGGGAATGTCATGCTGTATTTTTGCTTGGCCGTATTTACAAGTATGATTGCGATTGGTTTGAGTCCATGGTTTAGCCTGACCTTGTTTATTTTAACCGTATTTGGTTACTGCAGTGCGGTTGCCAACTTATTACAATATAGTATTGTGCAAGGCCATACGCCTGATCATTACTTGGGGCGTATTAATTCCATTTGGTTGGCACAAGATGCATCTACAGATTCTATTGCCACCACAGGTCTAGGCTTACTCACGCGTTTCTTACCGATTGCAAGCAGTATCTTTTATTTTGGGTTAATCAGTTTATTCATTGGATTACTGTGCATGATGCGTTTTAGCAGCGTACGGAAAACAAGCTTACAAGATCCTGATTTACAAGAAAGTTAATACAGCATCAGAAGAAAGCAACTTGCTTTCTTCTGACCTCCCCCATCTAAATGCCTTTATTTCAATTGAGAAACCCAAGTCATTATGTGGTTTGGAGCGACTTGCCAATAGCCATCATACTCATCAAGCAGTTGATACTTTTTCTGTATGTGATCTGAGAATTTTAATTTAACCCGCTGCTCTGCGAATGATATTTCAAATAAAGATGCATCTAAAAAATCAATATAATGCTGAACTTGTGGATAAACAGCTTTATATAAACTTTCTTTCATAGAAAACACAAGAGTAAGAAATTGCTGAAAGCTAAAATATGATTGTGCTTTTTGCCATATATTTAAATCTTGCTGATTTAAAATTAAATGCTGTCCATCTGTTAATAACTCCTCGCTCACCCAATGCTCTATATCCATGCCAATATAATTGACTTGGCAAGAGACCATGACCACAACTTGCTGCTTGGAGTGACTAATACTGCCTAAAATAGGTGAAATCCATTGGGGTAAACGCTGTACACACGATGTAATTGGTTGATAAAAATTAAAATGATGTGCCAATATCGCCTGAGTTAAAATCCTTCCGCTATAAAATTCTAATTGCCGCTGAGCAACAGCATGCTGCATATATTGTGGAGGCTTAAGAGATTTGAACAACTCAAGATCAATATGGTTTAAATCCAATTGATAGCAGATCCAATCCTTGCCTAAATTTAATTTTTCCGCTTGTTTAAATACGTGCTGAATTAAACGTGAATTAAAATATAAATAATGATTCATTAAAAAATGCTAATAAAATAAATTGTTAAATAAAATTATATATTTATAGTTTAAATTATTTTCTAGTGATCACTTTTATTTAAGCTTAAAAATATAAATTATTTACTTGATAATGATTATCAATTATATATACTCTTCAACAAATAAACAATGATTATAATTTATCATTCATATGAAAATGCTTGGAATATTACTCACGCTCATAGGGACATTGAGCATCTATTGCAGCCATAAAAATCAGAATTTATTCATCGTACCTCTTCCGCAAATATTTAAATTATTGGGAATAGAGATTTTATTGGTTGCACTGATTGTCCTCCTCATCAGCTTACCTAAAGTGGTTGCTTGCTTCATTTGGATTACGTTAATGATTTTGGTTTGGTCACATATTCCATTCATTAAACTCTTGAAACGCAGGCTGAATCCATGAAAAAAAATGCTGCGAAAACAATTCAACCTGATTGGTGGTCAAAGTCATGTGTTGGGGCAATTTTAGGTTTAAGTTTAGCGATTGCTTTGGGCAATTTAATTGTGGTGATTGGTAAACACTTTTTTGCGGTTGGTCTGATGGTACAGATTGGCATGTGGAGTATTGCATGGTTGTGGATGCCCCTCTTTTTTATCAGCTATCTATTTTATACCGGTAAAACTGCGTTTATCTACATGGCACTTGCCAATACCGTGGCCTATAGCTGCCTGTTCTTTTTACGAGGATAAAGCATGAAAATTCGCTCTGATCTCATGAAACTCGCAAAAAGTATGCATACTTGGGTGGGTGTAAGTGCAGGTATTTTATTGTTCATCTGCTTTTTTGCAGGTGGGTTAAGTATGTTTCAACATCAAATTAGTCAATGGTCGACGCCACAACAGCAAGTTTTACCTGCTATCCAACCTGAGCAATATAGCCAACTTATCCAACAAGTTCAGGAAAAATATCCTGCTACCCGACAGTCTTTTTTATTAAACATTCATTCTCTTGAACATCAATATGCCCCATTAATTTGGAAAGAATCTGAACATCGTCAAGGCTTTAATCTTGCACAACAGACATGGCTTGCAAGCTTAGATTCGCAAGGTCAGCTCATGACACAACAAGTTAATTTATCCAAAGCAGGTTGGTTAATCGAACAATTGCATGAAACGGCGGGTATTCCTGGCATGGTTGGCCGCCATGGCTTAGGCGTTTATGTGATGGGTGTGGTTGCCATATTATATTTTTTAGCCTTAATGACCGGTCTCATTTTATTACTTCCTACATTGGTCAAAGACTATTTTGCGGTTCGTCCCGGAAAAAATAAAAAACGTTTTTGGTTAGACACCCATAATGTGGTTGGAATCACAAGCTTACCGTTTCATATCATTATTTGTATTTCTGTCATTGTTTTTGCATTTCATGATTTTTTTTATGATTCAATTAATCAGCTTGCGATGAAAGGAAAACCTGCTTTTAACCGACCCAAACAAGAGCAACCTCATTTTCCATCAACCACGCTCGATATTCAGCAAATATTGCTCAAAACTCAAAAAGTAGCACCTGAATACACTGTGGACTACATTGAATTTAGTAATTTAGATCAGCCGCAAAAAGCGGCAGCACGTATTGCTTTATATAGCAGCGATCAAATGTTGCGTGGGGCATCAAATGATTTTGTACGCATGAACCCATACCACATTGAAAAGATCAATTACAGTGGTATTAGCACGCAAACAGATGCAGGCAATACCTTGGTCAATGCGATGTTTAGTCTACATTTTGGTAGCTATGGTGGTGATGTGGTACGTTGGATTTATTTTATTTTTGGTATAGGCGGTGCTTTTTTATTTTATTCAGGCAACATTCTTTGGATTGAAAGCCGTGCTAAAAAGCAAAAATTTGCACATGACCCGATTCCTGTTCAACGTAAAGATGTCACTTTTTTTGCGAATTTAACCATTGGCATGTGTTTAGGCTGTATTTTTGCAATTACAGGAACATTATTGATAAGTTGTTGGTTTTATTCAGTCGTTCATATCACAAGCATAAATCACTTCTTCCTTTATAGTTATTATGCTTTTTTCCTTTTGTGTACAGCTTATACATTCATGGTTGGCTATGCAAAAGCATTGCCGCATTTATTGGCAGCCATTTCAGTCAGTTTGGTTCTAATGCCAATCACCTCGTTCATCATCTCTAGCACCAACATTTGGCTTAATGTGCTTGCGCTATGTACCGCGTTTATGTTCTTTCGCTTTTATCAACAAGCGCAAGACCGTGCACATGCAGCACCTATAGGCTCGTTATGGGCAAAATAACTTTGTTGATAAACGACCTGTTTAATGTATTCAGGTCGTTTATCAAAACACATTTTGAATGGTGTATCATATTAAATTATAAATGTACCAATAGTCTCTTCGCCTATCAGTGCTTTATATAAACGATCTGAGTACATACCATTTCCAACCCAAACCTTGCCTCCTCTTTTTAAAATAAACTCAGGAACACATCGATCAACAGCCGTATGACCAAATGTGATTAACTCTTGAGCAGAAATACTTTGTAAGGGTTTGGCTTGTGCAAAATCAGAATTTATTGGAAATATTCCATCTACATTGGTTAAAACCATTGTAATTGGGCTCTGTATAACCCATGAAAACCAAACAGCTATACCATCAGAAGTGATATCCCAAGTTTTTTGAAAAGGATCCATGGTAAAAATAATCTGTGATGGTAGTAAAACAGGTATTAAATGTTGATCAGATATAAATCGAGCTTCTGCCAATGTAGTACATGGTCGTAAATATTTGCTAAAAATAGGATCACAAATCATCAAACCGGTCTGATCTTGAGCTCGCGCACAAGCTGCATGATGTGTTTCTGCAGATAAAGTATATTTTTGATCTATTTTTTCAATTGCTTTATCTGTTGGACCACCTCCAGGAATAACTAAAAGCTTTTTACCGTTTAACCGGCAAATTTCTAACGCTTGTATGGCATGATGCATTTTTTCAGCATCAATTAATAAACTACCACCAAACTTAATCACACAATCAAAATTATAGTCTGTATATCCACAAATATGATGATTCATAAAAACCTGTCTTTTACTGGTTATTCATTTAATAGTGCAATATTTAAATTAAAAATAATTTCTTTACTAAAATTTTAAATTTTTGATAAAGAAAATACCTATCCTCAAATTAATTAATGATATTTTGAATAACTCATAAAATGATTAGTTAGCTGCGCTCACATCAACGGCTAAACGATAAAGCGATGTACCACCTGTGATATAAACCACTTTGCTTCCATTTTTTAAGGTGGTAAATACCATGTTAGCAACAGGGGTTGGAAATTTGAGTTGACCTAATAATTTTCCTGCTTCAGTGAAAACATGAATATATTCACCACCCGTCACCCAAATATTGCCTTTATCATCGACAGCTAAGCCATCTGGTATACCTGTATCAATTCGTGCAAACATTCGACCATGTTGCGTCTGTTTATTGTCATCAATGTCATAGACAAATACATGATGATTCAATTGCTTATTGTTTTGATCATGCGCAATCTGTGAATCAGTCAAATACAGTTTTTTCTGATTAGGGCTAAAGGCAATTCCATTTGGTGTTTTAACCTCTGGTGTATTTAGTCGAATCAGTTGCTTAGATTTTGGAGAAAAACGATAACTGAATTCACCACCCACCACAGCATTACCACCATAACCTTCATTGTCTTTTTGAATACCAAAGGTTGGGTCGGTAAACCAAATATCTCCATCTCGATCAATAATTAAATCATTTGGACTATTTAGTTTTTTATCTCCATATAAATCGACAAGAATATTCCACGTTCCATCTGCCTCTAGGCGCTCAATGGCTCGTTTACCATGCGATGCTGCAACCACACGGCCTTGATGATCAATAGCATGACCATTATGAAATTGTGCTGGAAATAACCACGTTTTAACACCTGTTTGATCATTCCACTGTAATACTCTGTTATTTTCAATATCGCTCCAAATAATTGTTCCACCTTGTAAAATTGCTGGTCCTTCGCTCCATTTTGCTTGATCGGTAATCACTTCAATTTTAGCGTCTTTCGGAATAGGTAATGCTGCAAAGGTATGTAAACTCACCGCATAAACCATACTCATGACGAGTTGCTTGAACATTATGCTTTCTCTCCGTGTTTTATTTAAGCATTCACTTTATTATTTAATTTCAGTAATTAATTTAATTATCCCGTTGCAATGTATATGGCTCAGCCATCACCATTAAAATAAAATATTAGCTTTAAATCATTTAACACTTCAATATATCAAGTGTGAATAGCTCATAATAATAAATCTTAAAATATACAATTATTAAACTAATTATATAATAAGTGAACATTGTCACACAATAAACTTAATTATAAAATCCCGACCCTATAGAGGAATCTATTTCTAATTATCAATATATGGAACATAAACATGATAAAGCACTGTATTTTTGTATTGCCTGTTTTTTTATTATTATTGTCTGGCTGTGTATCTGAACAACAACAAATTCAGATGGATAAACAGAAGTGTTTAAATTTTGGTTACACCAACAGTAATAAACTTGCTGACTGTGTTAAAGACATTCAAATTCAAAGAGATAAAGAGTCTAATTATAACTTTAGACAAAATAACCGTTGGATGCATACCCAATCATCAAAGAGTAAATAAATTGATTTAAATATATTTAAATCAAAAAATATTATTACTTAATAAATAGGTATATTTTCATACCTATTTATTCATTTTATTTAATATTTATAATAAATCAGTGATTTATCAAAAATAAAATTAAAATAGATGAATTAAGAGATTAACTATTAAACTGAGTCATCAACTTAACTTATTACTCATATTATAATATAGACCTATCTGTATATTAAGTTATCCTCTATTACTCTTATTTAAAATCATCAAATATCTAAAATTTTTACAACATATACATTAATGAATATCAAAAAATTTATTATCTAAATTTCCTTAATAAAATTACACATTTTAATTCACCTCAATTTAACCAACTAATTTAATTAAATTTTTCATATTAAAATTGCAAAATTGGATTATTCATTCAATAAATATTGGCACAAGGCTTGCTACATATCATATGCATTTAATAAATAAAACTAAGGACAGGAGCATATGAAATGCAAAACTCTCATTCAACGCATGTCATTGACCGTGAAAAACCAACGGATCAATCAGCTCACGAAACATTAGAAGATTACACTTTACGTTATGCACCATACAGTTTTCGGCGATGGAGTCCAAAAGTTGTTGCCATTACTGCACTTGGTGGAATTGCCTATTTAGCTGATTTTTCCATTGGTGCCAGTATTGGAATGACTTATGGCACAACCAATGCTTTTTATTCAATTTTATTTGCAGCACTCATTATTTTTATTACTGGTATTCCACTGTCTTATTATGCAGCACGATATAATATTGATTTAGATTTGATCACTCGCGGCGCAGGTTTTGGATATTTTGGCTCAGTTATCACAAGCATTATTTTTGCAAGTTTCACCTTTATATTTTTTGCCCTTGAAGGTTCGATCATGGCGCAAGGACTATTATTGGGCTTAAATATTCCATTATGGCTCGGTTATATGATTTCGACATTCATGGTCATTCCGTTAGTTATCTATGGCATGAAAGCTTTAACCCAATTACAGGTTTGGACTACCCCTATTTGGTTAATTTTAATGATTGGTCCAGTCGCATATTTGATTTACCAAGAGCCTGATTTGGTTCAATCATTTGTCACATTTCATGGTCAATCAGGCTATCCTGTCGGTGATCTTGCTGCCATTATGCTCGGTGCGGGCATTTGTTTATCGCTGATCATGCAAATTGGTGAGCAAATTGATTATTTACGTTTCATGCCCGCAAAAACTAAAGAAAATAGCACTTCATGGTGGATTGCTGTTATTTCTGCAGGTCCAGGTTGGGTCATTCTTGGTGCAATCAAGCAAATGATTGGCGCTTTTTTGGGCTTTTATTTACTGACTAAACTTCCAGGCGTTGATTCAGCAGAACCAGTACAACAATTTAATGCTGCTTTTCACGACATGGTGCCAGGCTGGTTGGCTTTGTCTTTGGCTGTCATCTTGGTGGTTATTTCACAAATTAAAATTAATGTCACAAATGCCTATTCAGGTTCACTTGCTTGGACCAGTGCTTATACACGAATCACCAAAAAGTATCCTGGTCGTATTATCTTTGTTTTATTTAATCTCGCCATTGCTTTGTTGCTTATGGAAGGCAACATGTTTGCTGTTTTGGGTAAGATTCTTGGTTTTTATTCAAACTTTGCAATTTCGTGGGTTGTGGTGGTGGCTACAGATATCGCTATAAATAAATATCTACTCAAACTATCTCCGAAACAACCTGAATATCGCCGGGAAATGCTATATGACTATAACCCTGTGGGTTTAATTGCTTTTTTTACGGCAGCAGGTTTATCACTTCTTGCCTTCTTTGGCTTTTTAGGCAGTTTTTTATCTTCTTACTCACCACTTATTGCATTGGTCACAGGATTTATTTTAACTCCTATTCTTGGATTAATTACCCAAGGAAAATATTATATTCAGCACACAGATGATGGCATTGATGAACCTCGATTTGACCAAGACGGATCACCTGTGGCCACAGTCTATACCTGTTTATCCTGTGATCAAGATTATGAAAGACCTGATGTCATGCACTCAGTTAAACACCGTGGTGTTATTTGTTCATTATGTAAAACCATGGAAAAATAACTTCTTTATATGATCCTCGTCTTGTAAACAACGTTGATTTTACTCTTGGCATATTTTATGCTTATTTTTAAGCATCAACTTGTATACAAGATGGGATTTTAAAATGGATATTAAAAAAACCTGTGGATGGACAATTCGTGATTGGCAAGTCGCTTATCAAAATTTAGACATAAAAATAGAAGATTTAATTCGTTTTGTGGAACAATTTGATCCAAATGATCCCGCATGGATTTCAATTGCATCTCGTCAACACATCCAAGATCAAATAGAGCAACTACAAAATGCCATCCTTGATGCATCATCATCTGATGAATTTCCATTGTATGGTATTCCTTTTGCAGTCAAGGACAATATTGATGTAGCTGATTTTGTATCAACAGCAGCTTGTCAGGCACTTACAACAAAAGCCTCAAAAGATGCCACACTAATACAACGGCTCAAACAAGCAGGCGCTATTGTGGTTGGTAAAACCAACTTAGATCAGTTTGCGACAGGCTTGGTCGGAACACGTTCACCTTATGGTGCGGTACACAACACCTTTGATGCAGATTACGTCAGCGGCGGTTCAAGCTCAGGTTCAGCAAGTGTCGTTGCACGTGGACTTGTTCCTTTTTCCTTAGGTACAGATACAGCAGGTTCTGGACGAATTCCTGCTGGCTTTAATAATATTGTTGGTTTAAAGCCGACCAAAGGTCGTTTTTCAAATAATGGATTATTGCCTGCTTGTAAAAGTCTAGACTGTATTTCCATTTTTGCACTGACGGTTAAAGATGCTGAATATGTTGCCAACTTAGCAGAAGGCTATGATGAACAAGACAGTTATTCTCGTCACCATCCGAATACTGCACCTGCACAATTTTCTAAGCAGCCTGTTTTTGCCATTCCAAGCCATTTAGAGTTTTTTGGTGATCATCAAGCAAAACAGGCATTCCAAACTGCTGTTGCCAAGTTAAAATCACTTGATGTATCTATCAAAGAAATAGATTTTACACCTTTTAAAACGCTGGCATTACAACTTTACCAAAGTGCTTGGGTTGCTGAACGTACTGCTGCACTAACGCCCTATTTAACTGAACACCATGCAGATTTTGACCCAACTGTGCGTCAAATTGTACAACAAGGACATCAATACAGCGCAGTTGATGCCTATCAAGCTGAATACTTAAAACAAGATTTAGCACGTCAAATTCAATCTATTTTGGCTGAAGTTGATGCCCTGTTTTTACCAACTTCCCCGACCATTTACACCATCGAACAAATTAAAAAAGATCCGATTCAATACAACTCGCATTTCGGTACTTATACCAATTTCACCAATTTGGCGGATTTGAGTGCACTCGCATTGCCTGCTGGGTTTAGGGAGGATGGCCTACCACATGGCATTACATTAATTGCCAATGCATGGCATGATCAGGCTTTAGTACATTTTGGCAAATACTGGCAAAACCATTTGAATTTAACTTTAGGTGCAACACACCAACCGCTAAAGAAACAACCAACAATATCACCACCATCTAAGCATCATGTCCGGATTGCTGTGGTGGGTGCACATTTAACAGGAATGCCATTAAACGCTCAACTGACCGAGAGACAAGCGGTATTGGTTGAAACAACTCAGACCTCTCAGGCTTATAGTTTATATGCGTTAAAAGGCACAACACCGCCCAAACCAGGATTAGCACGAGATGAAATCAATGGACAACAGATTATTGTCGAACTTTGGGATATACCTCTTGCAAGATTTGGAGAATTTGTTGCTGAAATCCCAACACCGCTTGGCATAGGTAACATTGAACTTACAGATGGACGCTGGGTTAAAGGATTTATTTGTGAACCTTATGGGTTACAACATGCTGAAGATATCAGCCATTTTGGCGGTTGGCGTGCTTATATTCAGCATCTTCATGCGTCGCATACTGCATAACATATTGCATCAACTGAAACTGATCAAAGGGATTCGCTATGTTTCATACTGTTCTTATTGCAAACCGTGGTGAAATTGCGGTTAGGGCTATTCGCACGCTGAAAAAATTAGGCATTCAAAGTGTCGCTGTGTATTCATCATCTGACCGTTATGCACAGCATGTTTTAGATGCAGACGTGGCTATTTCTTTAGATGGTACTAAACCCGCTGAA
The DNA here is from genome assembly GCF_900197575.1 of Acinetobacter apis. Taxonomy (GTDB): domain Bacteria; phylum Pseudomonadota; class Gammaproteobacteria; order Pseudomonadales; family Moraxellaceae; genus Acinetobacter; species Acinetobacter apis. The sequence continues at coordinate 193,871 of NZ_FZLN01000002.1, forward strand.
ACGTATTTAAATATTGAAAAACTGATTCAAATTGCATTAGATACAGGTGCCGAGGCAATTTTTCCAGGCTATGGTTTTTTATCTGAAAGTGCTGAATTTGCACATGTCTGTGAAGAAAATAATATTGTATTTATCGGTCCTACAGCGACACAAATTGTTGAATTTGGTCTAAAACATCGAGCACGAGAACTTGCAGCTTGTGCAAATGTCCCGATGACACCAGGTACAGGACTGTTAACCAATTTAGCAGATGCAATTTCATCAGCTGAAGAAATTGGCTATCCCGTTATGCTCAAAAGTACCGCTGGCGGCGGTGGTATTGGTTTAACTCGTTGTAATTCAGAACAAGAACTGATTGATGCCTATGACAGTGTAAAACGGCTTGGAGAACAGTTTTTCAAAGATTCAGGTGTATTTTTAGAACGCTTTATCGATCAAGCACGCCATGTAGAAGTGCAAATATTAGGTGATGGTCAAGGCACTGTGGTCGCATTAGGCGAGCGTGACTGCACTTTGCAACGACGTAACCAAAAAATTATAGAAGAAACCCCTGCTGCTCAACTACCACAGGCGACTCAAAAAAAGCTCCATCAAGCTGCGATTCAATTGGGTGAATCGGTTCAGTATCGCAGTGCTGGCACTGTCGAATTTATTTATGATGCTGTCCGTGATGAGTTTTATTTTTTAGAGGTCAACACACGTTTACAAGTTGAACATCCGATTACAGAAATGGTGACCGGATTAGATTTAGTTGAGTGCATGTTGCGCATTGCCGCCAATGATCGATTAGATTGGCAAGCATTATCAGCCCTTCAACCTAACGGTACAGCCATTGAAGTCAGAATTTACGCTGAAGATCCTGTACAGCAGTTTAAGCCGAGCCCTGGCATATTAACCGATGTATATTTCCCACCTAATATTCGAGTAGACACGTGGGTAAGCACAGGAACTGAAATTTCACAGTACTTTGACCCCATGATTGCCAAAGTCATCATTCATGCTCCAACACGACAAGAAGCGATCGCTCAATTACAACATGCTTTGAGCAAGATTCGACTCAATGGTATCAGTACCAATCTTGACTATGCACGTAAAATTATTGCTGATCAACGCTTCCATGCCATGCAAATTTGGACACGCATGTTAGATGATTTTTCATTTTGCCCACATGTCATTGAAGTGCTTGACGCAGGTACAGCAAGTTCTATTCAAGATTACCCTGGACGTATCGGATATTGGGATATTGGCGTTCCACCATCTGGCCCAATGGACGACTTTGCATTTCAGCTTGCCAACCGTATTGTAGGCAATCATGAAACAGCAGCAGGCTTTGAATTCACCCTACATGGACCGACATTTAAATTTCATGCAGATACTGTGATTGCCTTAACAGGTGCACCATCTGATGCACTACTCGATGGAGAACCCGTTCATTTTTGGCAACCGATTGATATTCAAGCAGGTCAGCAGCTTAGTTTAGGTTATGTTACCTCAGGCTGCCGTACTTATATGGCAGTACGACATGGCTTAGATGTGCCTTTATATTTAAATAGCCGTTCAACATTTGCTTTGGGGCATTTTGGTGGACATGCAGGTCGTACACTTCGTATCGGAGACACCATTAAAATGGTAGATCCTTTACAAGCATCTGATCATGTGCAAACTGCATCTACTTTGCCCCAAGCTTTAGCGCAAGATGCAGTTCCTCACTATAGCAATCAATGGAACATTGGCGTGGTATATGGACCACATGGCGCACCTGATTTTTTCACAGAAGAATATATCAAGACATTTTTTGACACACAGTGGACAGTGCATTTTAACTCTAATCGTTTAGGTGTTCGATTACTTGGACCGACACCAAACTGGGCACGCGAAAATGGTGGCGAAGCAGGATTACATCCATCCAATGTCCATGACTGTGAATATGCCATTGGTGCCATTAATTTCACAGGTGATTTTCCTGTTATTATTGCCAAAGATGGACCAAGCTTGGGAGGTTTTGTTTGCCCTGTTACTATTGCACATGCTGAGTTATGGAAAATTGGACAGTTAAAAGCAGATGATCAAATCACTTTTTATCCACTAAACATTGCTGAAGCCAATGAATTAGAAAAACAACAAAAACATACTATTGAGCATTTAGTGCAGCCTGTGCAGCCTGTGCAGCCTGTGCAGCAGCCGATAATGACTCACGCTGAGCCAACATCAGCAATATTAATACAAATTGAATCCACTGAAATTTCACCTAAAATTGTTTATCGCCAAGCAGGAGACCGTTATATTCTCCTAGAATATGGTGATAATGTCTTAGACCTCTCGCTGCGCTTACGAGTTCATCAACTGATTCAATCAATACAACACCTAAAAATTAAAGGCGTGTTAGAGCTTTCTCCGGGCGTCAGATCACTCCAAATTAAATATGATGGTTTAATTATTCCGCAGCAAGAATTAATTTATCAATTGATCGCTATTGAACACAATATGGGTGATTTAAGCCAAATTAAAGTGCCATCTCGGATTATTCATTTGCCCATGGCATTTGAAGACAGTGCAACATTAAACGCTGTTCAACGCTATCAAGACAGTGTTTGTGCCACTGCACCTTGGCTTCCAAATAATGTCGATTTCATTCAACGCATCAATGGCTTAGAACATCGAAATCAAGTGAAAAAAATCTTGTTTGATGCAAAATATCTCATCTTGGGTTTAGGTGATGTTTATTTAACAGCCCCTTGTGCTGTGCCAATTGACCCAAGACATCGCCTACTCAGCTCTAAATACAGTCCTGCACGTACTTTTACTGCAGAAGGTACCGTAGGCATTGGTGGAATGTATATGTGTATTTATGGCATGGACTCACCAGGTGGTTATCAATTGGTTGGGCGTACACTGCCGATTTGGAGCAGATTTAAAAAGAATAGCCAATTTAGTGATCAAGAGTGGTTTTTACGCTTTTTTGATCAAATTAAATATTTTGAAGTCACAGAAACTGAGTTAGAGCAATGGCGTGAAGATTTTGCACATGGTTTAGCTGAAATTAAAATCGAAAGCACAGAGTTTGATTATGCAAAATACTGTACTTTTTTAGAAAATGAAGCTGAAAGTATCCAAGCGTTTAAAGACCAACAACAAGCTGCTTTTGAACGAGAAGTCTCACATTGGAAAGAGCAACCTGCGCCTGCTGAATATACGCTCGCTGAAGATCATTCATCGCAAGATTTTAGCCAATATACGGCCATCAATGCATCGATGACGGGAAATGTTTGGAAAATTTTAGTTGAAGCAGGTCAGATTATTCAGCAAGATGAGCCGATTGCCGTCATTGAAGCCATGAAAATGGAACTGCCTGTTTATGCGCCTAAAAAAGGCATCGTTAAAGCAGTAATGTGTCGTACAGGACAAACTGTTCATGGTGGCGAACCACTTGTTTATATGGAATAAGTCATGAAAAAAACGACAGCAACTACACATCGCGCTGAAAATTTATCTGAATTGGTATATCAACAATTAAAAGCTGATATTTTTGATTTTAAGTTAGCCCCAGGTGAGCGATTTACCGAGTCTGAAATGTGTGAACATTATCAGGTAAGTCGAACACCGATACGCCAAGCTTTATATCGTTTACAGCAAGAAGGTTATGTTGAAGTCGGCTTTCGTCGAGGGTGGCAAATCAAGCCGCTGAATTTTCGCTACTATGAAGAACTGTATGATGTACGCACTATTTTAGAAAAAGTGGCTGTAGAAACGCTATGTGCAAACCCTAGCCAAGCAAGTATTGAACTAGAGGTTTTAAAAGAACAATGGTGTATTGCGCCTGAACACTATTTAAAAGACATTAAAACACTTTCTAAGCAAGATGAGGCCTTTCATTGTGCTTTGGTTCGAGCTGCTGCAAACCAAGAAATGGCGCGAATTCATAAAGAACTCAGTGAGAAAATGCGTATTATACGGCGCTTAGACTTTTCTAAACAACACCGTATTGAGGCCACCTATCTTGAGCATCAAACCATATTAAATTATATATTTGAGCATAATACCGAGGCCGCTTTAAATGCATTGGTATCACATATTCAACAAAGCCGTGATGAGGTCAAAAAAATTACTTTACACATGCTCGATTCAAGCCAATTTATTTAGGTGTTACTAAAAAATAAAGCGAGCACCGTGCTCGCTTTATTCAAAAACCAAGATGATCACTTATTTAATGGTCGCAATCGCTTCACGGCCAAGTTTTGAATCATCTGTAAAGAAGCCATCAATACCAAGCTTGATGTATTGCTGAATTTCTTTAATTGAACCTGTTGGGCAACGCTGATCTGCAACAGCACTACATTTTAAGTTTTCTGGTAAGAAATTATTTTCTGGTCTAAATGTATATGGATGTACTTTTAACCCAGCTTGATGCGCATCAGCCACATAAGTGGTTGGCTGCTGTGTTGCTTGATTAAAGATATAGCCTTTGCTAGGACCAACGCCATCTGCATATGTCGCAACTTGCTTTAAACCATTTGCTGTTGCTAAGTCTGCATATGTGGTCGCGACATCTTGCTTCACAAAATCAGCAGGACGAATGGCAGGATCATCATACAATTGAATAATTTTTGCATGTTGAATACCATATTTTTTAGTACGGTCTTTTAAGTACTTTAAGTTGGTTACTTCAAAAGACTGTAAATATACAGGTGCAATGTCACGCGTATATTTATATTTTGCAAGCGTTTTTAATAGGCGGTCTTCCATTGCCAAACCTTGCGATGCAAAATAAGTTGGGTGTTTGGTTTCAATGTATAAACCAATGACACGGCCTGTTTTTCTGTAATGTCTTTCTGCTAAACGAATAATCTGATCAAGGGTTGGAATACCATATAAATCATTAAACGTTGTATTGGCAGGACGAATATTTGGAATACGCTCTCTGGCTTTTAACTGTCTGATTTCTTTTGCTGTAAAATCTTCTGTAAACCAACCTTCTAATGTGTGTCCATCAATGACTTTTGTGGTTTTACGCTGAGCAAAAATAGGCAACGCACTCACATTTGATGTACCACCAATTTCATTTTCATGACGAGCAATTAATACACCGTCTTTTGTTGAGACCAAGTCTGGCTCAATAATATCAGCACCATCTTCAATTGCTTTTTGATAAGATGCCAATGTATGTTCCGGGCGCAATGCGCTTGCACCACGGTGGGCAATGACTAAAACTCCGTCTTGTTTATTTTCTTGGGTGGCGTGATTTTTTTTCACTTGGTGTGCAAAAGTTTCACCTGCACAAACAAACATAGAAACCGCACTTAAACCCAATAACACTTTTTTAAGCATACTTTGCCTCAATTGTTGTTATGACAATTTAAGTGCTTATCATGTAACAGTTTCTTTACTGTTCTATGAAAAATGCCTCTGGGACAGAGGCATTTATTAAAAAAAGTAATTATATTTTTGGGTAATCTGTATAACCTTTCTCTGGCGGTGCATCAGATGGATATAATGTGTTTGCATCAAGTTCATTGAGCGGTAAATTTTGCTCTAAACGTGTTAATAAGTCAGGATTAGCAATAAATAAGCGTCCGAAAGCAACCGCATCGGCCTGACCATCACGTAAAATTTGTTTTGCGCTATCAGCAGTTAAGTTTTCATTGGCAATCCAAGCACCACTAAATTGCTCACGTAGTTTTGGACCAATGCTATCTTCAGCCTGATGCTCACGTGAAAAAATGAATGAAATATGACGCTGATTTAGTTGTTTAACCACATAGCTAAATGTTTCGAATGGATTAGCATCGCTTACATCATGTTGGTCACCACGTGGCGAGATGTGTACACCAACTCGGCCTGCGCCCCACACCTCAATAAATACATCAGTTACTTCAAGCAGTAAACGTGCACGGTTTTCAACTGAACCACCATATTCATCTGTTCGGGTATTGGTCCCTGAATGTAAGAATTGATCAATCAAATAACCATTGGCCGCATGTAGCTCTACCCCATCAAAACCTGCGAGTTTTGCAAGCTCTGCAGCCTGCTTAAACTCAGCAACAATGGCTTTAATTTCATCAACGCTCAGCGCTCGTGGCTCTACATAAGCACGTTTAGGACGCAATAAGCTAACACGCCCTTGAGGTTGAATGGCACTTGGTGCCACAGGCGTTTCGCCATTTAATAAATCTGGATGTGAAATGCGCCCAACATGCCACAATTGGCTAACAATCGTTGAACCTTGCTCATGAACAGCATCTGTTATTTTTTTCCAAGCATGGGCTTGCTCTTGGTTCCATAGCCCGGGTGTATTTTCATATCCCACAGCATCATGACCAATGACAGTTGCTTCGGTTAAAATTAATCCCGCATTAGCACGTTGTTTATAATATTCCACGCTTAAATCTGTTGGAATGCGTTCTGGGTTACTGCGTGCACGCGTTAACGGTGCCAAAACCAAGCGATTTTTAAATTCAAGATCACCCGCTTTAAACGGTGAGTTCAACTCAGCCATATTCTTCTCCATTTCTTACAATTTATATGATTTACATGGTGTTTTACAGCTTGTGTTTGAAGAATGTACCGAACCAATTGTTATTTTTATCTTCGCTCATCATATTGTAGATGTATAAAATGGATCATCCCCAAACCCATTTATTTTTTGATCACGAGACATCAGCTGATTCAGCTAGTCATTTCATACTAACTGAATCTAAGCATCGTGGTTATGCTGATTCATGATATGTATATTTATCTCACAAAAACACTACACAGCATCATGTTTCAGCACAAGACCTTAAAGGCCTTGTTTTAAACTGGCTTCAATAAATTTATCTAAATCACCATCTAATACAGCAGTGGTATTTGAGTTTTCAATACCTGTTCTTAAGTCTTTAATACGCGAGTCATCAAGGACATAAGATCGAATTTGGCTGCCCCACCCAATATCTGATTTAGAATCTTCTAATGCTTGTGCAGCATCATTGCGTTTTTGCATTTCTAACTCATACAATTTTGCACGCAGAAGCTTCCATGCACGGTCACGGTTGGCATGTTGTGAACGCTCGTTTTGACAAGCAACCACTGTACCGGTTGGGGTATGGGTTAGACGTACTGCAGAATCCGTTTTGTTGATGTGCTGACCGCCTGCACCAGATGCACGATAAGTATCTGTACGAACATCTGCAGGATTGATATCAATTTCGATGTTGTCATCGACTTCAGGTGATACAAACACTGCACTAAACGATGTATGACGACGGTTACCACTGTCAAATGGTGATTTACGGACTAAACGGTGAACGCCCGTTTCTGTTCTTAACCAACCAAAAGCAAATTCGCCTTCGACTCGTAGTGTTGCCGATTTAATCCCTGCAACATCACCATCAGACACTTCCATCAACTCAGCTTTAAAGCCATGACGCTCAATCCAACGCATATACATTCGAAGTAACATCGATGCCCAGTCTTGTGCTTCTGTACCGCCCGAGCCTGATTGAATATCCAAAAAGCATGCATTTGGATCCATCGGATTGTTAAACATCCGTCTAAATTCAAGCTGTGCTAAAGCAGTCTCTGCCGCATCTAACTCACTTTGAACATCAGTTAATAGGCTTTCATCATCAGCTTCAACAGCCAAATCAAGCATGGCTTTTGCATCATCTAACTGTTCTGCTAAACCATCTAAAACATTTAACACATTTTCAAGCTCGCCTTTTTCTTTGGCCATGTTTTGAGCTCGTTTTTGGTCATTCCAGATGGTGGGATCTTCTAATTCACGTAAGACTTCTTCCAAACGCTCCTTTTTCAGATCATAGTCAAAGATACCCCCGTAATATTTGACTACGGTCGGATAAGTCTTTTAATTGATTTAAATACGGGTTAATTTCCACGTAATTCTCACTTACTCAATATTGAATCACTATTTTAACATATACCAGCTTGGCTCAAAGCCCTGTTTTAAACTTGCTGATCATTCATTTTCCTCAAGAAATCACTCAATATTTTTAGTCAAAAAATCAATTAATTACATGAAATAGACAGTTCATACACATAGTTAATAAAAGAAAACAATAATTTTTTATTTTTTAAATCAAATATTTACAATCAAAAATAGAATATTTAATGAAACTTTAAGATTTTATTTACCTGACAGCCATTGACCACTTTACGGTTTAACTTAAACTTCAACTTGTAACAAAAAATTTAATGCCTACTCTTGGAGTAAAGTAACCATGAAAAAAACGCTTCTTGCAACTGCACTTTTTGCGGGTCTAGCCATCACAGGAACAGCAAACGCTTATCAAGCTGAAGTTGGTGGAGGCTATAGCTATTTAGATCCTGACAATGGCAGTGGTGTAAGCCAATTTGGTGTGAATGGCACATACTACTTTAACCCAGTACAAATTCGTAATTCACCATTGGCAGAAGCTGCTTTCTTAGATAAGGCCAGCAATGTAAGTGGTAAGGCAAACTACGGCGATAACAGCGGTACAAAAAATTCGACTTATGGAATTGCAGGTGAATACTACATTCCAAACTCAGAATTTTATGTAGGTGCAGGTGTTGCACGTAATGAATATGAAGTAAAACGCGCAAACATCGACCAAAAAACAACGCTTTATAATGCAGAAGTAGGTTATTTACCTGCACCAGGTTTATTGGTTGCAGTCGGTGTACAAGGCTATGACACCAAAAATGGTGGTGATGGCGCAGACCCAACATTACGTGCAAAATTAATCACGCAATTGGGTACACATGATGTGAACTTAGAAGCACGTGGTGTGTTTGGCAGTGATGAAAACAAACAATACTATGTTGGCGGTGATTATTACATCGATAAAACATTCAGTGTTGGTGCAGACTACACCAAAGATAAATCAATTGATCAAGATCAATGGGGTTTAAAAGCGAAAAAGTTCATTCAACCAAATTTAAGTGTTGATGGCCGTGTTGGCTTTGGTGATGACTATAATACCTATACTGTAGGTGCATCATACCGTTTCTAATTGAAGCTGATTTAAAAAAACCGTGTCCACTGACACGGTTTTTTTTAAACTGATTTTAAATATATCACTTTTAATTGAATCGCGATTCGGCCATTAAACTCATTTTTATCAAGCTCATAAACCAAATGGACTTTAGGTTTTTGTTCAGCAAATTCAAAGCGGTCTTTTGCATTAAATGCAATCGCATCCACTGTCTGTCCTGTGGGTAGTTGCAAAGTCAGCTTCAGGTGTATGTCTTTCAACCAACGCACTTGAGCAATTAAAAACACATCATCAAATACAGGGCGTGGAAAACGTTGTCCCCATGGGCCATAGTCGGCAATCATGTTCACTGTGTTTAAATGGATGTCACTTGCAGGCAATGCACCATCTGTCCAAATCACCGCTTGTAATAATGTTGGGTCTAACGCTGCAACTTTTTCTTCAAATACGCGTTTGAATTCTGCAAAATTTTCTTTAACTAGACTCAACCCTGCCGCTGCTGCATGCCCACCAAAAAAACGGACTAAATGCGGGTATTGCTCTGCCACATTTTCAATTAAGTCACGAACATGTATGCCTTCAACAGAACGTGCTGAACCTTTAATATGTATACCATCTTCATCCGGTGCGAAAACAATGCTTGGACGGTGAAACTGTTCTTTTAAACGCCCTGCTACAATGCCAATTACACCTTGATGCCAATGTGGCTCATACAAGACCAATGCTGCAGGTAAATTGGCTTGATCAATCTCGATCTGATTTAAATAATTTAAAGCATCCTCTTTAATTTCAGTTTCAACACGGCGACGTGCCACATTAAATGCTTGCAACTGCATGGCATAAGAATAGGCCACTTGGTTTTCTTCTGCCAACAGGCATTCAATCCCCACTTGCATGCTGTCCATACGACCTGCCGCATTTAATCGAGGACCCAAAATAAAGCCTAAATCTGATGCTTGCATACTCGCAGGTTCACGGCCAGCTACGTCCATTAGCGCTAAAATACCAGGTCGACATTGACGTTTTTGGATTAATGATACACCAGCCTGAATCAAAATTCGATTGTTATGGTCAAGTGCCGCCACATCAGCATATGTGCCTAATGCCACCAAATCTAAATATTGTGTCATGGCAACAACCGACTTATTTTGCTTCTTTCGATAAGACATTAAATAAGCGAGCACATAAAAAGCCACACCCACGCCTGCCAATGCTTTGCTTTCAAAAGGACAGCCTAGCTGATTGGGATTAACCACAGCTTCTGCTGTAGGTGCAGCTTTTGTGGTTAAATGGTGGTCTGTAATCACCACTTTCATGCCATAGTGCTGTGCTTGCTGCACCCCTTCATGGCTCGAAATTCCATTATCTACTGTAATGAGCAATTGTGGCTGATATAACGATTGCACCAAATCAGAAATCTTTGCTGTGAGCCCATAACCATATTTAAAACGGTCCGGTACAACATAGTCAACGTCTGCACCTAAAGCACGTAATGCCAAGATCATCAGCGCTGTACTTGTTGCACCATCAGCATCGTAATCACCCACAATGACAATTTTTTCATGCTGATCAATGGCATGATCGATGAGCGCAACCGCTTCATCTAACCCTTTTAGCGTTGGCTGTAATAGACGCTTTAATTTAAGCTCTAAATCCGCTATAGAAGACACCGAACGGCGTGCCAAAATATTGGCCATAACTTGCGGCACCCCCAAAAAAGCTTCAGGGTGTGTGAATTGTGGACGCTGTTGTATATGAGGTGCTGACATTTATGGCATCAATCGTTGCAATAACCATTGGTCATCTTTTTTAATGTAGCTTAAACGGTCATGTAAACGGTTTGGTCGCCCTTGCCAAAACTCATATGATGTTGCTTCTATGCGATAGCCGCCCCAAAATTCAGGTTTTTCAATTAAATCTTGACTTGCCATATCATTAGATAATGCCTGAAAACGTGCTTCTAATTCTGCACGATTTGCAACTACACCACTTTGTGGGGTACTAATATGTGCAGCAAGCTGACTTTCTCTTGGACGTTTATGGTAATAAGCTGTTGCTTCTTGTTCACTAATTTTACTGACTTGTCCATGAATTCGAATTTGGCGTTCTAAACTTGGCCAATAAAATAAAATTTCAGCCTGCGCATTGGCGGCTAAATCTAAGCCTTTTTGGCTGTCATAGTTGGTATAAAAGTCATAGCCTGCTGTCGTTGCACCGCGCAGTAACACCGTTCTCACATGTGGATGCCCTTCTGCATCTGCTGTTGCTAAATACATGGCATAAGGTTCATGTAAATCAGATGCTAAAGCATGATTAAACCACAATGTAAACTGATCATGTGGATCTGCTGCCACTTGAGTTTCAAGCAGTTCACCTTGTTCATAACTCAAACGCAATTCACTTAAATCTTTGATAATATCTTTCATGGATTGACCTGATTAGAATAATGACGAATGGCTTCAGCAAGCTGTTCTGCAAGCTGATTGACTTCTTGCTCTTGATCGCCTTCTACCATGACACGAAGTAATGGTTCTGTGCCTGATTTACGAATTAAAATTCGTCCGCGACCTTTTAATTGTTGCTCTGCTTGTTCAAACAATGTGACCAGTTCAGGCACAGTATATGGATCAATCATTTGCTTCAAACGAATGTTGATCAACACCTGTGGAAATAATTTAAAATCTGCAATCAATTCATGCAGTGCTTTATTTTGATAAATCATGACAGCAAGCACTTGCAAGGTTGCAATAATGGCATCACCTGTGGTGCTTTTGTCTAGAGTTAAAATATGGCCTGATGGTTCACCACCAATTGCCCATTTTTGCTCTACTAATTGTTGTAAAACATAACGATCCCCCACTTGGGCACGAACAAATGGGATATTGGCATGTTGTAAAGCCACTTCAAGCGCCATATTACTCATGACTGTACCAACAATTCCTGCCGGTTGTTTTCGCGCTTGTGTAGCAAGAATATATAAAATATGGTCGCCATCAACCAAACGACCTGAACGATCGACCATGACTACACGGTCAGCATCACCATCAAAGGCGACACCTAAATCTGCACCATGTTCAACCACAGCTTGCTGTAGTGATTCAGGATGTGTTGAGCCACATTCTTTATTAATATTTAAACCATTGGGCTCATTGTGAATGGCAATCACTTTGGCACCAAGCTCTCTAAATACGGCTGGTCCAACGTTATATGCTGCACCATGAGCACAGTCCACAACAATGGTCAAATTACGTAAATTAAAATGGTATGGGAAACTTGATTTACAAAATTCGATATAGCGGCCATTGGCATCTTTTACACGTACGCTTTTGCCAAGCTGTGCTGAATCTTCAATCACAATGTCATGCTCTAATTCAGCATTAATTTGATTTTGTAATTCGTCAGGCAGTTTCTTACCTTCTGATGAGAAGAATTTAATGCCATTATCAAAATAAGGATTATGTGATGCAGAAATAACAATGCCTGCATCTGCATGGAGTGCACGAGTTAAATGTGCAATCGCAGGCGTTGGTAATGGACCGAGTAAATGGACATACACCCCTGCTGCATTCAATCCGGCTTGTAATGCAGCCTCTAAAATATACCCTGATAAACGGGTATCTTTCCCCAATACCACCACAGGTTTATGGTTAATATTTTGCTGTTTTAATACTTTCCCCGCAGCAAAGCCAAGTTTTAAAGCAAAATCTGGTGTAATAGGTAACTCACCAAATTTCCCGCGGATACCATCTGTCCCAAAATAACTCATGCATTTCTCATTTATGTACAAATCAGTTAAATCTGCCGATTAAACTATCAGTTTATTTAAAAATTAATTCACTTTACAGAAAAAAGAAAAAACCGTCATCTGTAGACGGTTTTTTCTCATATTTATTTGTAAAGAAGCAATTATCCTAAATGATAATTTGGTGCTTCTTTGGTAATAGTGACATCATGTACATGTGATTCTTTCATGCCTGCTGCCGTAATTTTGACAAATTTTGCATTATGACGTAAATCATCAATGGTTGAAGAACCTGTGTATCCCATAGATGAACGTAAACCACCCATCATTTGATGTAAAATAACACCCATTGGACCTTTATACGGTACACGACCTTCAATCCCTTCAGGTACTAATTTTTCTGCACCCGCTTTCGCATCTTGGAAGTAACGGTCAGCAGAACCTGTTGAGCCTGCCATAGCGCCAAGTGACCCCATACCACGGTATGCTTTATAATAGCGACCTTGGAAAAATTCAACTTCGCCTGGTGCTTCTTCAGTCCCTGCAAGCAATGAACCCACCATGATGGTGCTTGCACCTGCGCCAATCGCTTTCGACATATCGCCTGAAAAACGAATACCGCCATCTGCAATTAATGGAATCTGCTCTTTTAATGCATTTGCTACACTGTCAATTGCTGACATTTGTGGAACGCCAATACCTGCAACAATACGTGTTGTACAGATTGAACCTGGACCAATACCTACTTTTACAGCATCTGCGCCTGCATCTAATAATGCCAATGCTGCATCACCTGTTGCAATATTACCGCCAATCACTTGGACTTGAGGGAAGTTTTTCTTCACCCAATTTACACGCTCAATCACACCTGCTGAATGACCATGTGCAGTATCTACAACGATGACATCTACACCCGCTTCAACCAATGCTTCCACGCGAGATGGTGTTTCAATGCCTGTGCCGACTGCAGCACCTACACGTAAACGACCTAAATGGTCTTTTGAACTGTTTGGATAAGACTCCGCTTTACGGAAGTCAGTCACTGTAATCAAGCCTTTCAATGCATGATGTTCATCCACCACAAGGACTTTTTCAATACGGTGCTTTTGTAGTAACGCTTGAATGTTTTCTTTTGACTCGCCTTCTCGCACAGTGACTAAACGATCTTGCTGGGTCATAATATTACGTACAGGTTGCTCTAAATTGGTTTCAAAGCGAGTATCACGACCTGTCACAATACCAACCACTTTGCCATCTTGAACAACAGGTACACCACTGATGTTATTGGCTTGCGTGATGGCATTTAACTCACGCACAGTGGTGTCTGGTGTAACAGTAATTGGGTCTTTCACCATACCTGCTTCAAATTTCTTCACACGGCGTACTTCTGCAGCTTGGGCTGCAATATCCATATTTTTATGAATAATACCAATACCGCCGTTTTGCGCCATCGCAATTGCCATACGTGCTTCAGTCACTGTATCCATTGCGGCAGACACAAGTGGTACATTCAGTTGGATATCACGTGTTAAACGTGTTTTGAGTGAAACATCTTTTGGAAGGACAGCAGAATAGGCAGGCACTAATAAAACATCATCAAAGGTTAGGGCTTCTTGAATGATGGTTAGCATAACGATCTCATTGATTAATTCCGTGATCTATTATAAACAAATTTTGTCTTAAATTTCATGTCTTGTTATATTTTTTTAAACGATAGATCACATCTCGTGACAAATTTTCAACTAAAAATGCCACCCCAAGATTGATACGCTAGGATGGCATGATCGATTCAAATAAAGTAGTGCTTCACAAGTGCACTGATGCCGACAACCAAGAAAATCACAGCACCGATACGGTGAATGAGCTGAATAGGTAAGTTACCCGCCATTTTATGACCAATGAAAACAGCAGGTGCATTGGCAATCATCATACCAACCGTCGTTCCAATCATCACCATTAAAATACTGTCATATTGAGCAGCAAGTGCCACGGTGGCAATTTGTGTTTTGTCCCCAATTTCTGCAAGAAAGAATAAAATAAAAGTCGCGCCAAAAACCCCAAAACGCTGCCATTTATTAATGTTATCTGCTTCATCATCATCAAGTTTATCTGGAATCAGCATCCATATTGCCATTGCAATAAAGCCCACTGCCAAAATCCATACCATAGTGGTTGGACTGATCACGGTGGTTAGCCACTGGCCAAGGACTGCGGAGATGCCATGATTGATGGTTGTTGCTAATAAGATTGCTGCTAAAATTGGAAGCGGCTGACGGAAGCGTGCTGTGAGGAGTAATGCCAATAATTGTGTTTTGTCACCCATTTCAGCGAGCGCAACAACAGAGACAGAAATCAGAAAAGCATACATCTTATGTTTTCCTTGGCTGGCGTGAAATACCAATGATCTACTCCTCCTGCCAGCCAAAATTTTGCAGAGAAAGTAAATCAAAGGTCTTGCCAACAAAAGAAATTTGGTTCTTTGCTATAATGGCCATGTTCAAGCGAACAAGTATGTTGACCATCATCTATTCACGTGATGTGAATAGCGGCTACTCCCCAATGAAGTTACACTTATTATATAAAAATAAATATATATTGCAATCCCAACCAAAATAGTCAACTTTTAAATATTAGAATTATCTAATATATTTCAATATCTTATAAAAAATAAATACTTTGAAAAATAAAAAAGCCCTGTATAAAACAGGGCTTTTAATGTTACAAGATGTAAAACACTATAATAATAGCGAACGAATGTCTTGTAATAGTTTGGTTAATTTATTGCTAAAACGTGCTGCATCTGCACCATTAATCACACGGTGGTCATAAGACAGTGACAATGGCAACATGAGGCGTGGCTCAAACTCACTTCCATTCCATACAGGTTGCATTGTGGCTGGAGAAATCCCCAAAATAGCAACTTGTGGCCAGTTCACTAGTGGTGTAAAGGCTGTGCCGCCAATACTTCCTAGACTGGTGATGGTAATATTTGCACCTTGTAAATCTTTCGGAGATAACTTCTTCTCACGCGCTTTTTTACTCAGCTCACCCAATTCAATTGCAATTTGCTTAATTGATTTTTGATCTGGGTTACGTAGTACAGGAACAGTTAAGCCATCAGGTGTTGCAACCGCAATCCCCATATGAATCTCATTACGCAGCAAGACTGATTTTTGATCATCAGCAAGGTGCCCTGCAAAGTAAGGTTCTTCTTTTAACAAGTGTGCTAACGCTTTGGCAATAAATGCTAAAATCGTTAAGCTAATACCTTGTTGTTTGAATTGACCTTTCAATTCACCACGCCATGCTTCTAACGCTGTAATATCAGCCAAATCAAACTGTGTTACTTGTGGGATGAAGTTGTTTAACGACAGCTGTGGTATAGAAACCTGCTGTAAACGCGTCAACGGTTTCTCTTCAACACCACCAAATGCAGTAAAATCTGGCAGCTTAGGCAGGCCTGTTGCGGCAGGCTGTGCAGCAGGTGCAGATTTTGTCGAAGCTGGCTGATCATCAGTTAAACGTTTTTTCACATAAGCGAAAACATCGTCTTTCATGATGCGTTCATGCGGGCCTGATGCACTCACTTGAGTGAGGACAACACCAAGTTCACGTGCAAGTTTTCTGACCGCAGGGCCAGCATAAACTTTAGCATTCGCAACTTGCTGTTCTTTCGTCAATTTATCGACTTGGCCTGCTGTAAGCTCAGGGTTCACTGTATCTTTTGCAGCAGGTTTAGCTTCATCAGCTTTTGGCTGTGGTGCTTTTTCTTTTTCAGGTGCCTGAGGCGCAGCTTGATGTTGCGCAGGTGCTTGACCTTCTGCTTCAATCGTAGCAATTTCAACGCCTTCTGTTACATCTTGCCCCACTTTGACATGAATGGCTTTAACCACACCTGCTGCTGTACTTGGCACTTCAACTGTGGCTTTATCTGACTCGACCACCAAAATACTGTCATCTTTGGCAATCGTATCACCAACTTGTACCAAAATCTCAGCCACTGCTGCTTTATCCACCCCAAGGTCAGGCACTTTAATATTAATGGTGCCCGATGCTTCGGAAGATTGTGATTGAGGCTGTGATTTTTCTGCTGAAGCTGGTGTTTCATCTTTCGATGCATGCACAATTTCAATTTTAGCTTGTGGCTCATCTGAAGCGTCATGAGATGCTGTTTTTAATTTAATTAAAACTACACCCTCTTGAACAGTATCGCCTTCTTTAATCTCAATACTTTCAACTTGACCTGCATGTGTGCTTGGCACTTCAACAGTCGCTTTGTCTGATTCAACCACCACAATACTGTCGTTTTCTGCAATCTCATCACCAACTTTCACTAAAATCTCACCAACAGATGCTTTTTCAACACCAATGTCAGGTACTTTAATGTCAATCACTGCTGAACTTGTATTGCCTTTAGGCTGTGCTTTTTCTTCAAGTACAGTGGTGGTTTTTGCAGGTTCAGTCTGTGCTTCAGCTTTACTGTTGTCTTTATCTTGGCTGTCATTTTTTGGCTCAGCAGATGAACCTGATGCCTGACCTGCTTCTTCAAGCTCAATTAAAAGCGTGCCTTGGCTGATTTCATCGCCTTCTTTCACAACAATACGCTTAACCACCCCCGCTGAAGTGCTTGGCACTTCAACAGTGGCTTTATCTGACTCAACGACAATAATGCTATCGTTTTCTGCAATCTCATCGCCAACTTGAACGAGGATTTCAGACACGGTTGCATGATCTACGCCGATATCCGGTGTTTTAATTTCCATACTGTTAGTCCTTCTCACCCGATTGCTCTTGGTATTCAGCCACTGCCTGTACTTCAGGATACGTTTGCGGCGCCCATGCAACAGGACGATCTGTATCGAGTTCAAATGATGAAATGGCATCTTTGACTAAGCGATTATCAACTTCGCCTTCATCTGCCAATTTTTTCAATGTCGCAACCACAATATGTGCTGCATCAACACCAAAGTAGCTGCGTAAGTTTGCACGTGTATCTGAACGACCAAAACCATCTGTTCCTAATGTGACATAAGGACGATTGTCTGGAAGATACGCACGAATTTGTTCACTATACGCACGCATATGGTCTGTTGTTGATACTACAATACCATCTGTTGGTCTAAGTAATTGCGATACCCAAGACTCTTTGGTCGTTTCAGCCAATGGATGTAAGCGATTGTATTCTTCACACACCATACCATCACGCGCAAGCTCATTGAAGCTGGTCACACTCCATACATTTGAATGGATTTGATATTCTTCACGTAAGATGGCAGCAGCTTTAATGACTTCACGTAAAATCACACCCGAACCAAGCAGCTGTACTGTGGCTTTATCATCTTTTTCAAGCAAGTACATACCGCGTTTAATGCCTTCTTCAGCACCTTCAGGGATTGCATGGTGTTCGTAGTTTTCATTCATGAGCGTTAAGTAATAAAACACGCGCTCTTGATTGGTATACATACGTTTTAAACCATCATGCATAATCACAGCAAGCTCATAACCAAAGCATGGATCATAAGCCACACAGTTTGGAATGGTGCTGGCTAAAATATGCGAATGACCATCTTGGTGTTGTAAACCTTCACCATTTAATGTAGTACGACCTGCTGTTGCGCCAAATAAGAAACCTTGTGCTTGCGCATCACCTGCAGCCCATGCAATGTCACCAATACGTTGGAAACCAAACATTGAGTAATACATATACATCGGGATCATTGGCAAGTCATTGGTTGAATAACTGGTTGCCAATGCAGCCCAAGCACTCATTGCACCGGCTTCATTAATCCCTTCTTGTAACATATGACCATCTTTTGCTTCACGATAGTTCATGAGCTGTTCTTGGTCTTCTGGGGTATAATTTTGCCCATGTGCAGCGTAAATACCAAGCTGACGGAACATACCCTCTAAACCAAAGGTACGTGCTTCATCAGGTACAATTGGTACAACATGGTCTTTTAAGCCTTTCTCTTTGAGTAAAGCTGAAATTAGACGCACAGCAACCATTGTAGTCGATTGCTCTTTACCATTACTGCCTTTAAGCACTGCATCAAATACTGATAACTCAGGAATTGGTAGCGTTTTGCTTTCTTTACGGCGTGCAGGTAAATAGCCACCTAATGACTCACGGCGTGCTTTTAAATATTTCATTTCAGGTGAGTTTTCGCTTGGGCGATAGAATGGCAATTCACCAAGCTGGTCATCTGAGAATGGTAAGTTAAAACGATTTCTAAAGTATTTCAGCGATTCAAGCTGCATCTTTTTGATTTGATGCGTTTTATTGACTGCTTCAATTTCATCAGACAAGCCATAACCTTTCACAGTTTTCGCTAAAATCACTGTTGGCTGACCATTACTTTTGGTTGCTGCGGCATATGCTGCATACACTTTATATGGGTCATGACCACCACGTTTTAAATTATCGATGTCTTCATCACTTAAATCTTTCACTAATGCTTCTGATTCAGGATAACGTCCAAAGAATTTTTCACGTGTATAAGCGCCACCTTTTACTTGATAACGTTGATAGTCGCCATCAACAGTTTCATCCATACAAGCACGTAACGCGCCTGATTCATCTTTTGCAAGCAATGGGTCCCACTGACGGCCCCAAACCACTTTAATGACACGCCAACCTGCACCACGGAATAAAGACTCTAATTCTTGGATAATTTTGCCATTACCACGAACTGGACCATCTAGACGCTGTAAATTACAGTTGACCACCCAAATAAGGTTATCTAACTTTTCACGACCTGCCAAAGAAATCGCACCTAAGCTTTCTGGCTCATCCATTTCCCCATCGCCAAGGTATGCCCAAACTTTACGATCTTCTTCTTTAATTAAGCGACGGTTCATCAAGTACTTTTGAATGTGTGCTTGATAAATAGACATGATTGGGCCAAGACCCATAGATACTGTTGGGAACTGCCAATAATCTGGCATGAGATACGGGTGTGGATAGCTTGGTAAACCATTGCCGTTCACTTCACGGCGGAAGTTGCTTAACTGCTCTTCAGTCAAACGTCCTTCTAAGAAAGAACGTGCATAAATACCTGGCGCACAGTGACCTTGGTAGTAAATCATATCCCCGCCAAACTGATCGTTATTGGCACGGAAGAAATGGTTAAAACCGACATCATAAAGTGTTGCTGATGAAGCAAAGCTGGCTAAGTGTCCACCTAAATCATCACCTGTTTTATTGGCACGCAGTACCATTGCTAAAGCATTCCAACGAATTAACGCACGAATACGGCGTTCCATATCTGTATCGCCTGGCATAGCAGGTTGTTCTTCTACAGAAATTGTATTGAGATATGGCGTATTGAGGCGCTGTACAGGGACATGTTTAGCAATTGCTTGCTGGTATAACTTCTCTAGCAAAAACGCAGCTCGATCTGTACCCATATGCTTTAAAACGGAGTCAAAGGCGTCTTGCCATTCTTGGGTTTCTTGTGCGTCGGAATCACCATAATACGCCATATTTCACCTTTCCTTAATCGTTATCGATAGCCACACGTAGTTTTACCATGTTTTCACAGCAATGCGTAATGGCTACTTTAAAATACAACACCATTTCAACATTTATTAAATAAATATTGGTTTATTTTTAAACAAATTTAACAGAAAAAAATCGCCAAATTGGCGATTTCATCACACACGACACAATCTTTGTTTTAAGCAAACAGATTATGGTTATAAAAGCACAATAATCTATGGCAACATTGCTAAATAAGTGCTTGGATTTTTGCGTTTTCCATCTGCAACAATTTCATAATGTAAATGCGCGCCTGTGCAGCGACCAGTACAACCTACTTTGGCAATTTCAGTGCCGGCTTGGATACGATCACCCACTTTCACCAAAATACGAGAAGCATGTCCATAACGTGTCAGATAGCCATTGCCATGGTTAATTTCAACCAATTGACCATAGCCTGTCACCCAACCTGAACGAACTACAATGCCTGAGCCGGAAGCATAAATTGATGTGCCTGTTGGTGCTGCCAAATCAATGCCTGTATGACCTTCTTTTTTACCAAACATGATACGCTCACCAAAATGAGAACTCACGCGTACAGCATCTGGTAATGGATTCTTGGTCAACCATGACATGATCCCATTACTAGAGGTTGTATATTTCTTGGTGGCTGTTAAGGTCTGTTCAGTCGTATTACTTTTTGTATTTCTAAGTGTAATGTTTGTTGTTCTTTCAGTAGAAACACGTCCATTCTCTTGCTCATCATATGAGCCAGCTGATAGTGTTTTAGTTAAGCGATCTACAGAGATCTCTCTAGGCTGGCTATTTGTTGTTTCAATTAAATCAGCAAAGCTTGCTGTAGAAACAAACAAAGACAGTGCTGCGAACAAGATACGTTGCATAAAAACCTCTAAGTCATGATGAACCCAGTTTAAATGATGTCATGCCTTGTTTGATGATGTATAAGCACTTAATATGCATTTGCACATATCAGAGGTGATTTATGTCTCATCTAACGCGCTTTTTTCAAAATAACCACCAAGATAAAAAATCAGGTCAAGTTAAATCACTGACACAGCATGTTTTATATTGGCAAAAGCTGACAAAACTCATTCAACCGCTGTTGCCACAACCAGAAAATTGGCAAGTGGCTTGTTATCAATATGGTGTTTTAACACTGACAGGTGAGAACCAGGCCATGGTGAGCCAACTCGGTTATCTGCAAAAACACTATATTGAAAAAATATCACAACTGAGTGAGTTCAGAGAACTCCAAAAGATTCATGTTCGAGTCAGAGAGTCTGCAACAAAGCCACCGATTTCAAAGACATCTAAAGCACTTCCTGCAGATGCACAGCAAATGTTAGAACATGCAGCTCAGCTTGTGAATGACCCTAAGCTTAGCCAAGCTATACAGCGTTTTGCAAGCATTAAAAAACACAGCGATGAAAATGAAAGATAATTCTTCTCATTATCACAGGCTATATTTTATTTTCAGTCTAAATGAAAGAAAAAACAGTCATTTAATTTTAAAGAGTTAGCTCACTTCGACATACGGAATTGGGCAACTGCCCATGTCATTAAATGTTACAATTTCATAGTTTGATGGGTCTGCATAAACATTGCGTAACAATTGGTTATTCAATGCGTGACCAGATTTATATGCATCAAATTTGGCAATAATCTGATGGCCAAGTAAATACAGATCGCCAACAGCATCTAAAATTTTATGACGAACAAATTCATCGCTATAACGCAGACCTTCTTCATTTACAACCCCAGTGTCATCAACACCAATTGCATTCTCTAAGCTTGCACCTAAAGCCAAGTTATTGGCTTTTAGAAAATCCAAATCTTTCATAAAACCAAAGGTACGAGCATCGCTAACCTCATACACAAATGTTTCAGTTGAAAAATCAATAGTGGCAGATTGATGCTCTTTGGCAATTGCAGGATGATTAAAATCTATGGTGAAGTTCAGCTGAAAGCCTTGATGCGGTGTAAAGATGGCTTTTTTGTCATCAATGTAAGCTTCTACAGGTTTTAAAATTTTGATGAATTTTTTTGCAGCATCTTGCTCAACCAAGCCGCCTTGCATGAGCAAGTAAATAAATGGCCCTGCACTCCCATCCATAATCGGCACTTCTGAGGCAGAGACTTCAATAATTAAATTATCAATGCCAAGCGCTGCAATCGCACTCATGACATGCTCAATGGTGCCGACTTTGACTTGGTCTTTAATTAAATTTGAACACATGAATGCTTCTTGAATGAGCATGGCATCTGCTGGCAAGTCAATATGTGGCTCAATATCAATACGACGGAAAACAATGCCCGAATTGACCGTATGCGGTACAAAATTAATCATGACTTTTTGTCCGCTATGCAAGCCAATGCCACTGGCTTTAACAACACGTCTAAGGGTACGTTGCTTTAACATCTATACTCATATTCCGCCTATCAAACCGCTATACGTTAGCACATTTAGCCATTGATAAAAAACAAAAAAGGTAGGTTAACAACCTACCTTTTTTTAGATGATGAGTATTGAATTAATCAATATCACTTACCTTGTTGTTTTTTAAGGTATTCTTGAATACTCATCGGACTTGGTCTTGAATTTGTAGCATTTTTTTCTGTGCCTGTCGAAGCAGAATCATCGGCTATACCTTGACGCTGAATGGCAGGAACATCATCATCACTGCCTGATGCAACAGATTGTTGGACTGCATTTTGCTGCGCTGCTTTGTGCACAGCCACTTTAGATGGACGTGCTTCTTGGGTATTTGAATTACGTGTTAAGCCTGTTGCAATCACCGTCACACGGATTTCATCACGCGCATCTGGATCAAAGACTGTACCGAAGAAAACTTCACCTTCGTCCAAATCTACAATTTGGTTAACCACGTCAGTGATGATTTGTGTTTCGCGTAAGGTCACATCATTACCGCCTGTGATGTTAATTAACACCCCTTTGGCATTCATGATATTCACATTATCAAGTAGTGGACTACGAATCGCTAAGCGTGCTGCTTCTTCTGCACGATCTGGTCCTGAGCTTTTACCTTCACCCATCATGGCATAACCACGAGTGCTCATCGCTGTTTTTAAATCGGCGAAGTCAAGGTTGATATGTCCTGGTCGAACCACTAAATCAAAGATACTTCTTACTGCGCTTAGCAATACATCATCAGCTTTACGATATGCATCTTGCATTGAGATGTCGCCATAGACATTCAATAATCGCTCGTTTGGAATAATAATCAGCGAGTCTACAAATTGTTCTAGCGCTTCAATGCCTTTTTCAGCTGATTTTTGACGGCGACGACCTTCAAAATTAAACGGTGTTGTAACCACGCCAACAGTAAGCAGTCCCATTTCTTTGGCAATTTCTGCAACCACAGGTGCTGCACCAGTACCCGTACCACCGCCCATGCCCGCAGTCACAAATACCATATCTGCACCTTCTAGGTGCTGGCGAATTTGTTCACGGCTTTCTTCTGCAGCAATTTGTCCAACTTCTGGATTTGCACCTGCGCCTAAACCACGGGTACTTTGTTCACCAAGCTGGATTTTAAACGGCGCATTCATACGATCAAGCGCTTGTTTGTCTGTATTAGCACATACAAATTTAACGCCTTTGATATCTGATTGCACCATGTGCTGCACAGCATTTCCGCCGCCGCCACCAACACCAAATACAGTGAAACGGGCTTGACCGTTACCTTCAGTTTGTTCGTCTTCTAAAAATTCAAATGAGGCCATGACCTTGAATGTTCCTAATGTTTTTGGCAGTGACTTAAGCCCGTATGCTGCCTTATCTTTCGAATAAAAATTTAAATTACTTTAAGCATGAAGCGATCAGGTGAGTTTTGTCAAGTATCACTCTAACCACTTACAACAATTCAACACGATTCGCATAATTAAAACTAAAAAATCGTTTTAAGTGTATTATTTAAGCTATTCCATCCACGCTTTAAACGTCCAACCAAGGTTTGTGGTGCTGCATTTGCATCAATATCCACCGTTTCTGATGGCTCTTTTTGGCTATACAGCAAAAGCCCAGCAGCCGTTGCATATTGCGAACGCCGAAGAATCGGCAATAAGGCATCTTTTGCCGTAATTTGGATAGGTATATTGCCTAGATGAGCAGATACACCAAAGAAATTCCGCGCAAAACTTACCATGCCTTCAATTTGACAAGAGCTCCCTGTGAGTACCACACCGTGGTATAGCCCATGTAATGCACCTGTTTCTTCTAAATCATAACGAATTTTCATCATAATTTCTTCATAACGTGCAATGATAATTTCACTCAATTCTATACGGCTGATGGTTTGTGGCCCTTCAATGCCTTGTACTTGCACCATATGGTCAGGTTTAACTGATTTAAGGTCAATACAGCCATGCAAAACTTTTAAACGCTCAGCTTCTTCTGTGGTGGTCTGTAACACTGTTGCAATGTCACGTGTCACGTTTTCACCACCTAAAGTATAGGTCTTGGTGAGCGCCAAACGTCCATCAAGATAAACAGCTATATTGGTCGTTCCTGCACCAATATCAATTAAACAAACACCATAGTCTTTTTCATCTTGTAATAGACTGGCTTCAGCAGTTGCTAAACATGACACCACCATGCTTTCAACACCTAAGTTTGAGCCTTTCATGGCACGGTCTAGGTTTTGCATGGTGCTGATCGGCAACATCATCAATTGATAATGTCCAGAAATACTGTGTGCCGACATACCCACAGGGTTAATGACCCATTCATCCGAATTATTATTTAATTCAAAGCCCAATGGCACAGCACTGGCCAAGTAGTAATCTGTTGCAATATGTTCTTTTTTTGCTTGCTCTAATACTGTAACCACTTCACTTGTTGTAATACTTTGTTGTGAGTTAATCACTGATGTTTTGCCTACAGCATAAAAACTTTTTAAATCTGTGCTTGGAATAGATACCCACGCTGAGTGTACACGACATTCAGCCATATTCTCTGCTTCAGAAATTGCATTTTTAATCGCAGATATAACTTTGTCTAGGCTGATAATTTTTCCTTTACTCATGCCACGATTGAGCGCGGTTGCCATACCCACCACTTCAATATGGTCAGCAGCATGGACTTTACCAATCAATACAGAGATTTTATGTGTTCCGATATCTATCGCTACCACTGAAGGAACAACTTCATTCATTACCTAATACCATCGACTTATCGTTTAATTATGGCTCATCGCCTGTTCTTTATACTTAAAAACCATATATTATGGCTTTGCTGGTGCATTTCCTGCAATAGCTGATTCATTATTCGTTACAACAAACTGCCCATGTGACACTGGTGGCACGCCTTTCCATTGAATAGACAATCCATTACGATAACGTAAATCAACAGTCGCAATTTGTCCCCACACTGGGTTCAAATCTCGCCCTGCCAATTGGCTTAGACGTTGTAATTTACTCATGGTTTGATCTTGATCAGCAATAATGCGTAATCCAGTATCAAATTGCATAAACCAAGTCATTCGCTCTGTAAGATACAGCTCTTTCAAATGTAAACCAAATGGTTTAAAAAGCTGATTAATCTCATTATAGCGACGCATCATCATTTGTGATTGATTGGCAGGACCATGTAATAACGGTAAATTGGCATGGTTTTGAGCAACCGCCTCTTTAAATACTAAACCACTGTCACTTAACAATCGCCCTGTTCCCCAACGTGCAATAGCATGCTTAGGAATCACGCGAATACGAATTTGATCTGGCCAAGCTCGTGAAATCACGACTTTATCCACCCATGACATTTCTAATGTTCGGTCGCGAATTAAGCCTAAATCTGCAGTAAAATAATTATTTTGTACCACAGGCTGAACATACGCTTTAATTTGTTGTTGTTCTGCTGCAGATTGTGTACCGACGACATCAAGATGCACTGCACGTGCATCTGTCATGACTTTGTATAACCCATATAGTCCTAAAATAGCAACGCATGTTGCAAATACAAGCAGCAACCACCCACCGACATTCATCAGCTTGTCTTTTACTGTGGCTGGTCGATCATGAATCGATGTCACTGCGGCCGTACGTGGTTTACGGCGCATTGATGCTGGCAATTGCGACATAAATTAGTGAGCCGTTTTGGTCAGAGTTTGTTCTAGAATTTCTAAGCATAAGCGATCAAAGCTATAGCCAATCGCTTGCGCTGCCTTTGGAACAAGTGAATGACTGGTCATACCTGGTACTGTATTGACTTCAAGCAACCAAAAAGTGCCGTTTTCATCTTGCATGGCATCAATACGTCCCCAACCTTCTGCACCAACAGCATGAAAAGCGCGTAAAGTCAGTGCTTTAAGCTGTGCTTCATCTTCATCTGACAATCCACTTGGAATACCATATTCAACATCATTACGCTGATATTTTGCATCATAGTCGTAAAATGCAACATCTTTTGGTGGTTGCAAACGAATCACAGGCAATGCTTCACCATTCAATACCACAATAGTGTATTCCTTACCTGTAATCCATTTTTCTGCCATCACCACATCATCTAAAGCAATGGCTTTTTCAATGGCTGCAGCCAAGTCTTCTACACGCTCAACTTTACTCATACCAATACTTGAACCTTCATGCACAGGCTTGATAATGAGCGGTAAACCCAATTCAGCAACAACCTGTTCAGGATCTGAATCTTGAGTCACTATGCGGTAAGGTGCTGTTGGTAAATCACTACCTTGCCAAATTTGTTTGGTTTTAATTTTATCCATACCAATGGCAGAGCCCTGCACACCTGTACCGGTATAAGGTACTTTAAACCATTCAAGTAAACCTTGAATTTGACCATCTTCACCGCCTCGACCATGCAATACAATAAAAACACGGTCATACTGCTGTAACTCAGCAATTGGGCGCTGCTGTGGATCAAATGCTTCTGCTTGAACACCTGAACGAATTAATGAGTCAAATACAGCTTGACCACTGTCTAATGACACTTGGCGTTCTGCAGAATGACCGCCGAACAATACTGCTACTTTTCCAAACTTTTGCATAGATGACACCTTATTCTTTCTCTAATCTAATGAACGGTCATAATCATAAATGACTAAACCTGTTGTAAATACAACTGCTTTTGTGCAAGCTCAGATGAGATTGCGCCAACATTACCTGCGCCTTGTGTCATCACCAAATCATTGGCATGTAAAAGTTTTCTTAACACTTGTTCTAAATGGTTCTCATCAAGCGGATCAATTAAAATAGGTTCAACTTGACCACGTAATCGAATACTTCTTGCTAAAGCACGACTGTCTGCACCAACAATCGGTTTTTCACCTGCAGGATACACCTCAAGTAAAACCAATTCATCCACTTCAGAGAGCACATCAACAAAATCATCAAAACAATCACGTGTACGTGAAAAACGATGGGGTTGAAAAATCATGACCAAACGTCGGTCAGGATGACTTTGACGTGCAGCTTTGATGGTGGCATCGACTTCTTTTGGGTGATGACCATAATCATCAATTAACTTTACAGTGCCCTCTGCCACTGGATATTCGCCTTGAATTTGAAAACGGCGTCCTACCCCACCAAAGTTTTTTAATGCACGGCTGATTGCACCATCAGACACGCCTTCATCTGTTGCAATACCAATTGCGGCAAGCGCATTTAAAATATTATGTAGACCGGGCTGATTAATGGTTAAGCGAAGTGGTGAACGGTCTTTACGAAGCACTGTAAAATGCGACTGCATGCCATCTTGAACAACATCAATTGCACGGATATCGTTGTCTTCATCAAAACCATACGTCAAAATGGGACGACCAAAACTTGGCATAATTTCACGTACATTGCGATCGTCGCCACAGACCACAGCTAACCCATAAAAAGGCAATCTACGAATAAACTCAACAAAAGTTTCTTTTAACTTATCAAAGCTGCCTTGATACGTATCCATATGATCGGCATCAACATTAGTCACAATCGCAGCCATAGGCTGTAAATGTAAAAATGATGCATCAGATTCATCGGCTTCAACCACAATAAATCGGCTCTCCCCCAATGCAGCATTCACACCGGTTCGATTCAATAATCCGCCAATCACATAAGTCGGATCAAAGTTTTCTTCAGCCAAAATTGTGGTCAATAAACTGGTGGTAGTGGTCTTTCCATGTGTACCTGCTACTGCAATACCATGACGGTAACGCATAAGTTCGCCTAGCATTTCTGCACGACGTACCAATGGAATACGCTGTGCCAATGCTGCTTTAATTTCAGGATTATCACGATCAATGGCGGTTGACACCACAATCACATCAGCACCTTGAATATTATCAGCACTGTGACCAATAAATACCGTTAACCCATCTTGTTCTAATTGAGCCGTGGTTTTTGACGCTTTAATATCTGACCCTGAAACCAAATATCCTTGATTTTTTAATACCTCAGCAATACCACACATGCCGGCCCCACCAATACCCACAAAGTGAATATGCTTAATACGGCGCATTTCTGGAATTCGAATCAACGTTTTTTCGAGATGAGTTTGAAAAGGTGTTGGTGACATAGGGAGCTCAAATATTATAGTGTTTCAATTAAATCAACGACATGCTGTGTCGCATTCGGTTGTGCTTTTTGACGTGCTTTTACTGCCATTTCTGTCAATCTTTGGCGATTAAACAAGTCAGTTAAGGTGTGATACAAGCTGTCTTGTGTAAACTCAGTTTGTGGACACAGCTTGGCAGCATTGTCTTGGGATAAAAACTTGGCATTGGCTGTTTGATGGTCATCCACAGCACTTGGCAATGGTACAAACAGTGCAGCAACACCTGCGGTTGCAACTTCAGTCACCGTCAGTGCGCCTGCACGACAAATAATTAAGTCTGCATCTCGATAAGCCGTTGCCATATCTGCAATAAATGCAGTGGTTTGAACCTGTATATGCGATGGATAATCTGCATAACGCGCTTGGGTTTCTTCAAATTGTTTTTGACCCGTTTGATGGGTAATGTGAAGCGGCATATCAAACTGTTTAAATACCTGTGGTAAAGTTTGGTTAAACACTTGAGCGCCCAACGAACCACCAACAATTAAGATATTTAATGGCAATTGTTGCTTTTCACGCTGTTCATAACGCCATGCAGGACTAAAAATATTAGAAATTTCTTCACGCACAGGATTGCCGGTGGTCACAATTCGCGTATGTTCAGGAAATGTTTTTGGAAAAGCTTGGCACGCAATTTTGGCAACACGTAATAATTGCACATTGGTAAAGCCTGCAACTGCATTTTGCTCATGAATAAGTACCGGAATACCCAAAGCACGGGCAGCTAAACCACCCGGCCCTGCCACATATCCACCAAAACCTGCTACAGCATCCACTTGATGTTTTTTTAATAATCGAATGGTGCAGACAACAGCTTTAAGAATTTTAAATGGCGCTGCCACTTTACGAAATAATCCATTACCACGGACACCCTGAATATCAATTTGATAAATTGGAATATCTTCATTTTGAAGCAGTCTATTTTCCATACCATGCGGTGTCGCAAGCCATGAAACTTGATGCCCTTGTTGCTTTAATTGCTTGGCGACTGCTAATGCAGGAAACACATGACCGCCTGTGCCTGCGGCCATCATCATGACATGTTTACGGTTTGGAATTTCAGATTTGCTCACGTGTATAACTTCAACTGCAAAGTGATCATTTTAAAAATCTTATTTTAATCATAAAGTGCCAAAGGGGGTGAATGATTTTCACGCCTTTTCAACAAATATTGATGCAATCAAGCTATTTCATGAAGGTGCTTGAATCAATTGCGATAAAATTTTAGATTTCACCATTATTTATGCCTACAATAAGTAAGGTATCTTCAGGATTCATTACTTGAATTGTAAATTTATTCCATTTTATTTGTTATTTTGACTGTGCTTTAAAATAAAAAACACACTGCGTATTAAAACACAGTGTGTTATGACATACCATCTGCTACGTACATTTTAACGACAATTGCACGCTTATGATGCTGAGCGTTTTGCCTCAATCACATCAAATAATAAATCGGCAATTGATGTACCATATTGAGCATCAATTTCACGAATACAGGTTGGACTGGTTACATTAATTTCAGTCACATATTCACCAATCACATCTAAGCCAACAAAGAATAAACCTTTGTCACGAAGAAATGGACCTACTTTTTCGGCAATTTCACGGTCTTTTTCAGTGAGTGGTCGTGCTTCACCTAAACCACCTGCAGCAAGATTACCACGTACTTCACCACCTTGAGGAATACGTGCTAAGCAATAAGGTACAGGTTCACCGTTAATCATTAAAATACGTTTATCTCCATCAACAATTTCAGGAATATAACGTTGTGCCATAATAGGAACTGTACCTAATGAAGTGAGCATTTCTAACGTTGCACCAATGTTTAAACCACCATGAGTTACCCGAAAAATACCTGTTCCACCCATACCATCTAAAGGTTTTACAATCACATCTTGATGGGTTGCAATAAATTCGCGAATTAAACTGGCTCTTGATGTTACAAGCGTTGGAACTTGAAGCTCAGGAAACTGTGTTGCAAAGAGTTTTTCATTACAATCACGTAAAGACTGCGGCTTATTTACCACCAAAACCCCTTCACGCTCAGCTTGCTCTAAAATATACGTGGTATAGACAAAATTCATGTCAAATGGCGGATCTTTACGCATCAAAATGACATCAAAATCTGCAAGCTGAGTTTTTACTTGCTCACCCAAATGATAATAATCGGCTTGATGCTCAAACACTTTTAAATCAGCCGTTAAACCCCATGCTTTGCCTTGATCAAGATATAAATCTGACTGTTCAATATAGCTGAGTGAATGCCCACGGCGGCTCGCTGCCCACAGCATTGCCATGGTTGAATCTTTTTTTAGATTAACGTGTTGAATCGGGTCCATGACCACAAGAATACGCATAATACTTACTCGGTTTTATGATTTATAAAGACATTCAATTTGAATTTTGGCTGTTTCTTGACGAGAAAATTCAGCAGCTTTTTGAAACAAATGTTGATCGGGATAAACCCCGGTATACAAATAAAATTGTTCTAATGCTTGTAAGCTAAACACTTCTGCACCTGAAATTGTGGCTTTATGAAGCTCGCGGGCTTTTTGGATCAATGGCGTCTCTTCAGGTAAAGCAACCACATCAAAAACAATTTGTGCTTGCCTAATGCTGTCTTCATCAAATGCCAATTCATGAGCTACATCTGAACCTGCCATACCGATGGGTGTGGCATTAATGAGAAGATCAAATGATGCCGCTGATATTGCCTCTTTCCATTCATAACCCAATGTTTTCGCAAGTGCAATGCCTTTAACACGGTTTTTAGCCACAACCACACCATTTTCAAAGCCTTTTTGCTTTAAAGCAAACAATACTGCTTTAGCCATCCCCCCATTGCCTCGAACTGCAAAGCGACTCTTGGATGAAATGTTATGCCGTTCTATAATTTTTTGAATCGCAATATAATCAGTATTATATGCTTTTAATATTCCGTCTGTATTGACAATGGTATTGACCGACTGAATAGCTTGTACAGATGCATCAAGTTCATCAACCCATTGTATAGCATCTTCTTTATAGGGCATTGAAATTGCACAGCCTCGCACAGGAAGCCCTCTCACGCCTTGCAATGCTTGAGATAAATCTGCTGGCGCAAATGCTTTATATAAATAATTTAAACCTAAAGCTTGATACAAAAAATTGTGAAACCGTGTACCAAAATTACTCGGATTTGCAGCCAATGAAAGGCAAAGTATGGTGTCCTTATCCATTTTTATATCTTTCCTTTTTTGATATTTATTATGACGCACTGAATAATGTATACCATTCAAAAAAAAATTACAGGAGAATCATACTGTGAAATTATATCGTTACTTAACTGGGGTAGATGATGCTGCATTTTGTGCACGTGTCACAAAAGCTCTCAATTTAGGATGGGAACTATATGGTTCACCTACTATGTCATTTAATGGCGAGCATATTATTGTTGGACAAGCCATCACTAAAGAAACTTCTCATGATTATCAAGAAAGTACCGATATTTTGAATGAACTAAAACAAGCCTCATAAAAAAAGGAGCATAAGCTCCTTTTTATTAGATCGTTTGAATACCGTAGCGATCTCGATATGCTTTCATATTCGCTAGGGCTGTTGTTTCGCCTTTAGCCTCTAAATAATCCATTAAATCATGCATTGTAATTAACGCATGAACTGGAATTTCAAGCTGTTGCTGTACTTCTTGGATTGCTGACAATTTAGTTTGACCACATTCTTGGCGGTCTAATGCCACCAATACACCTGCTATACTTGCCCCCGCTTGACGTAATATCTGTACCACTTCACGAATCGCAGTTCCTGCAGTAATGACATCATCGATAATCCATACTTTTTTGCCGGATACAGCAGCACCAACCAATACACCACCTTCGCCATGGTCTTTGGCCTCTTTACGGTTAAAGCCCCATGGTACACTTTTCCCATGGTGCTGAGAGAGTGCCACTGCTGTTGCTGCTACAAATGGGATGCCTTTATAAGCAGGACCAAAAATCACTTCCACATTTTCACATTGATTCAACTGAGCTGCATAACCTTGTGCTAATAATGACAACGCATCTCCGTCGTTTAATAAGCCTGCATTAAAAAAATAAGGGCTCACACGACCTGATTTTAAAGTAAACTCACCAAACTTAAGCACACCACGTGATAAGGCAAGTTCAATAAAAGCTTGCGAGTTAAATTGAGAAGGCGTTGTCATGAATGAGGTGCTCCGTTTTTTTCGACATTGAGGTAAAACTAAGCCATGATACCAAAGGATAGCTATTCGAGTGATGAAAAAATTCTTCGTGTGGTCTCATTAAATGTAAATGGATTACGTGCATCGGTAAAAAAAGGCCTACTTGAGTGGTTAGAACAATCCGAAGCCGATGTGGTCTGTATGCAAGAAAGCCGTATTACGCCAATTCAATGGACTGAACAATTTAAACCTGAAGGTTGGTATACCCATTTGTTCCCAGCTGAGCGTGCAGGTTATGCAGGCACAGCTATTTATAGTCGTCTGCCTTTTGTGTCTGTGCAAGATGGTCTTGGTTTTGAATTGGCTGATTCACAAGGTCGATTTATTGCAGCTGAGTTCGATTTAGGCCTAGGTCAAAATGCATTTATTTGTTCGTTGTACTTACCATCGGGTTCATCAGGTGATGAAGCACAAGCCCGAAAAGATATTTTCTTAGAAAAGTATCAAGCTATATTAAAGCAATGGCGTGATGAAAAAAAATCGATCATCATCTGCGGTGATTACAACATTGTTCATAAACGCATTGATATTAAAAATTGGTCAGGCAATAAAAATTCATCCGGTTGCTTACCACATGAACGTGAATGGCTAGATCATATGTATGATGAGCTAGGGTATGTTGATACTTTCCGTACTGTTCGTCCTGAAGCTGAATTATATTCGTGGTGGTCTAATCGTGGTCAAGCACGTGCTAAAAATGTTGGGTGGCGAATTGACTACCATGCATGCAGCCCTGATTGGAAAGATCGTACAGTCAATGCATGGGTATACCGTGATCAGTGGTTTAGTGATCATGCCCCTGTCATCATTGACTATAAAATCTAATCATAAGCGACAAAAAAACATGATAAGATTTGACCTATTGGTCATTTTTTGTCATGTTTGTTGTTCCTATGTCATCAAATCATCATGATAAGCAACTAATCTGTAATAGAAGTTCAAAAAATATATAAAAAAATTAAAATAATTGAATAAAAATTACCTACCCCTAATATCCTTTATCACTATTTATCAAAAGCTTATTTCAAATGTGAACATATGTTCTCTTGGGCATGGTAAAAGGCTTACATTCTTTGTCGTCCAAGATGATATTTATCTCACTAAAATAAGCGCATTATTCCTGTACGGCAAAGGGACATGTCAGGATGACAGAAAAGGATTGGACGCCGTAGGATGAAAAAGAAAGTCGGTAAATTTATTTACAGGTTTTCTCAAGGATGTGACATTGGACGTTGAAACTCGAGACCCGCATAATCAGGATGATTTAATGCGGGTTTTCTTGTTTTAAAATACTGAAAACAAAATTTAATATAGCGAGTTATTTTATTTTACGCTAGGCTTATTTATCAATTCCTTCAATTAAAACGTATCATAATATGTTAAAAATTTACGGCATTAAAAATTGCTCAAGCATGAAAAAAGCATTCGATTTACTCAATGAATTGGGTTTAAGTTATGAGTTTCATGACTACAAAAAACAAAGCATTGACGAAGACACGCTACATACATGGTTAAATGAAGCAGGCGCTGCGCTTATTTTAAATAAAAAAGGCACTACATGGCGCAAACTCAGTGAAGAAGAACAAGAGCATGCGCTTGTCGGTCAGGCAGAATTAATTGAAACTTTAAAAGCACATACCAGCTTAATTAAACGCCCTGTGCTTGAAACTGCACATGGGCTCATTATTGGTTTTGATGAGGCACAATACCGAGCGCTTCATCAAAATATATCTAAATAATTATTGAATACGTTGCCATACTTGGTCACGACCCAATAATGCGACACCCAAATACCCTCTTAATTTCAGTACTTTATTTTGCTGTGTAAGTTCACCTTTTAAACGGTAAGTTTTACCGTTTTTAGGGTCTAAAATCTCTCCACCTTCATATTGATTATTTCCAATCGGCTTTAGCCCTGAAACAATCGTCACGCCTTGCAATGATTTATTGTGGTATTTGCCTTCACATGATGAACAAATCCCCCCTGCATCACCACCAAATATGCGTTGAATATTCGCAGATAATGTACCATCAGCTTGTTGATTAAATACAACTTGTGCTTTGGCTTGTTTGGTACTGTCGTCAATGGTTTTCCACACAGTACCATGTAGTGGGTCTGCGGCAGATGCTGCAGTAGCTAAACCGAGCATAGTAAATGCAAGCAATAATTTTTTCATTGTTCCCTCGACACATCAATCATTTGATTGAATTTTGATCTAAATACGTTTTTACCAATCCAATCAGATTGGTGTAAACTGACTGATTGACTGAAGAATACAAATAATACTTCATCTATTTTATGACAATAATAGGATAATTACGATGCATGAGATGTGGAAACAATATTTTGTTGAAGGGTTACTCAAAGGCACGGTTCGCTATCCAAGCACACGTCGTTTATCGCCTAAAATCATGCGTATTTTTACTGAGCAAGTCAGCCAAATCTTTCCTTTAAATAAAGAACAAATTCATATTGCTGACTATGCATTGGGGTCTATGACAGCTGAAAAAATATCCCCACTTGCAATCACAAGCCCTAAAGTCATTTTATACTTTCATGGTGGCGGTTTTTGCTTGGGTTCGCTCAAATCACATCGTGCTTGGATTTGTGACTTAGTCCGTGCCAGTAAAATTCCAGCTATTCATTTAGATTATCCTTTGGCGCCTGAAACTACGTTTCCTGAATCTGCAGAAGCCATTTACCATGCGTATATAACATTGGTTGAATCAGGTATTGAGCCTAAAAATATTATTTTGGCAGGTGATGATAGCGGTGCCAATATTGCATTAAGTTTAGCGCTGCGCTTAGTACGTCAAAAAACCACAGCTTTGCCTTGTGCTTTAATTTT
The DNA here is from genome assembly GCF_900197575.1 of Acinetobacter apis. Taxonomy (GTDB): domain Bacteria; phylum Pseudomonadota; class Gammaproteobacteria; order Pseudomonadales; family Moraxellaceae; genus Acinetobacter; species Acinetobacter apis. The sequence continues at coordinate 229,747 of NZ_FZLN01000002.1, forward strand.
ATTATCACCATTTTTAGACTTAACATTAACCAGCGGATCGGTGCGTTATAACCAAAAACATGATGCAGTAATGTCACCTAAATTTTTACAGCAAGCGATTCACTACTACCTTGACCACACAAATTATGAAGTAGACAACCCAAGGGTTTCTCCATTATTTGATGATTTAAGAGGGCTACCGCCACTGTTTATTCAAGTCGGCAGTAAATCATTACTGATGGATGATGCTAAACGGCTCAAGGAAATGGCAGATACTGCAGAAGTTGAAGCCACATATAAACTTTATACGGGCATGTGGCATAATTTCTTTATGTTTAATGCATGGTTTGAGGAAGGACAAACTGCATTACACGACATTGCACACTTTGTTGAACAACTCAAAGAAGATGCATGAGCTCACCCCATGCATCTTCTTTAATTTAGGGTTTTAATGCAGCCAACTGTGTTAATAAGGTGTCTGCATGAAACTCACCCGTAAGCCTTAATTCACGCTGTTCTTGGTGTGCTGTATTTAAAAATAAATATGTTGGTGGACCAAGTAAATCCCAAGTCGATAAAATTGTCTGCTGTGATGGGTCATATTGGCTTAAATCAAATTTAATTAAATAATATGGCTGTAATGCCTGTTGAACGTCAGTCTGTTTAAGAATTTTATGTTCAATAGGCTGACACGCTACACACCAATCTGCATAAACATCAATCACAACTGCCTGATTGGCAGGTGCTTGACTTAATAGCTGCTGAAATTCATTGGCATTTTTAGCCACATGCCATGTTAGTACATCGTGTTGTGACTGCGCATTTTGGTATTCATGTTGTGTGTAGACAGCAGCACTCACAGTTCCGATCGCCAACACCAAATACAATGCTTTTAAGCCTACTGATTGCTTATAAATGGCATAAAGCGCATATGCTGTTGCACTGATGAACAGCGCTTGACTACAGAGCAACATGGTCAAAGGTGAAAGTAGCGGTCGTACAAAATACAATGCCAAGCCAAGCATAATAAAGGCAAAGATGATTTTAATTTGATTCATCCATTCGCCCGCTTTAGGCAAAACTTTGGTGCCGACTAAACTCACAAGCAGCAAAGGGATGCCCATACCAAAGCCCAAAGCAAATAAAAGCGTTGCACCATGCCATTGATTTTGTGTCTGTGAAATAAACAACAAAGCCCCAGCAAGCGGTGCAGTCATACATGGGCCAACCAATAGTGCAGATACTGCACCCATGACGGCAGTACCCATTAATGAGCCACCTTTTTGTGTAGACTGTACACGGTCTAGGCGATTGGTTAGGGCGGATGGCAATCGAATTTCAAATAAACCAAATAAGTTCAACGCAAATAAAATAAATAATCCACTAAATGCAATTAACGTACTCGGTTGTTGTAACCAGCGCTGAAAACCAAGTCCTGCATAGGAGGCAACTATTCCTAAAAGAGCATAGACCGATGCCATACTGACCACAAAAGTAAGTGCTGTCAGCCATGCTTTTGTGCCTTTTTGATCACGTAAAATTAAAGAGCTGACAATCGGCAGCATTGGCAAAGAACAGGGTGTAAATGCCAATAAAAAACCAAGCCCTAAAAATAGCCCTAAACCATAAATGAATGAATGGTCTTGTAATTGATCTGACCAACGTTGGTCTTCTGCAACAGATTTTACATTTTGACTTGGTATTGCTGCTGCCGCAGGTTGTAGCGTATTTGATGACTGTGCAGCAAGATCAGATAAACGCAATGCATTATGTGTTTGCGCTTGGTCTTGGCTGATTAGCCCATTTAAATCGGTCGTCACTTCAGTATGCTGCGGTGGATAGCACAAACGATCTTTAGCACAACCTTGCCAAGTTATCGAATACGTGGTGTTTGGTTGAACTTGGATTTTAAATGCCAAATTGTGGTAATACACCAAACTTTGTCCAAAGTTTTCATCATGCTGAGCAATGGCCTTTGGGAAAGCAATTGCTACGTTTTGCTTCTGCGCTGTAACTGCAATTTTTTGTTGGTATAAATAGTAATCAGGTGCAATCTGCCAACGAAGAGTTGCTGTTTGAGATGAATCTGACTCTGCTGAAAAAGCAAATGCTTGTGCAGCAGGCAACAATGGGGCATCGTTGGCATAAATGCTACTTGATACCAGCAAACATAAAATACATTGTATCCCCAAACGCAATGTTGCTTTTATATTTACCAATTGATTCACCCCATCACGCTATCAACTATTGTGTTGATTAAAATAAGAAAGATACGCCAAAACCGCCTTTATAATCAGGAATATCGCCACTTAGACTTGCACCAATGTTTGCATCAAGTTGCATACGCTGATTGACACTATACATTACACCTATTGCCAAAGTGCTTTGAATATTTTCGCTTTCTTGTTTACGGTAAACGAATTCAGAATAACCTGACCATTTCTTAGAAAACTTATAGTTTAATGTTGGAATGGCTGTCACAGCCCATGTGCTATTTTGAATTTCATAACGCATGGTAATGCCTGTGGTTAAAAACTCATTTTGAATATAGTTCACGGTAGATGCCACAGTATAAATATCATCGTGTGCTGTAAAGCCATCATTGCCTGTCGCGATTTGTGCTTGAGCAAGTAATGCCATACTCATACGGTCATCATTTAAATCAATGGCCTTTTTCAAACCAATACTGACATCACCTAAACCTTCATCTGTAATTTTTTTACCCGCTTGGTTGGTTCTGATCCAACCCGGACCGCCAAAGCCTACACGTAATTCAAGGTCTTTTGTTAAACCTGTACGCAATAACATGTCACCTTGGATCGCAATGGTCTTTTGCTGATCATTTTGACGATCTGCTTCAGTATATTGAACTGTTGGTAAGCTTTGCTCCCAAGCTAAGTTCCCAACGGGTGTAATACTTGTGGTAAATCCAGTACGTGGACGATCAAAAGAAAAATCTTCTGCAAAAACTTGCGTTGTGACCAATGTTGCCAATACAAGTGTTGTCATTCTTAACTTGTTATTCATATCAATACCAAACATTTATGTATTCAACTCTTTAGACATCTTTGCACCATGCTCTCGGAGTGTTTGCAAAGTCTTTTTTTCTTCAGGTAAGGCTTGTGACCAATCGATTTCATCATAGTCGCATTCAAAGAATAACTGACTAATAGACGACAATATAGTTAAATTTTCATCATCTCGTGTATTTGGGTCGACGGATTCAGCCAATAAGCGCTCTACAGCAGGTACACATGCTGCACTTGCAGCATCCCAAAGTGGACCATAAAACTCTTCACTGTCCCACAAATGCACATTGGCTTGAGCGGCAATTAAAGCATCCAATAATTGTAAATGAATGCTTAAGCGATCTGTTTTTTCTTGTTCTGATAAAGGTTGCCCAGACTCATATGCCTCAGCGACCCCTTCCCACCACTGAAATAATCCATCACAAACAATAGAAATTGGAAATCCTTGATCAGGATCAATGAAATTCACATCTAAGCCTGTACTTAATAATGTTTGAACTGTCGTCAAATCTAATTCTTCAAGTGCTTTAACTAGCGCTTGTTGTTCTGTTGTCAGCATAGCGATCTCGTTTAATGTGTGCTTGAACTGCACGTAAATTGGCTAGAAGTGGTTGAATCATGCCATTATAAACGATAAAAAAAGCGCCAACAGGCGCTTTTTTAAATAATCCACTTTAAATGCTGCTTTCAACTGCTTCTAATAGAGGTTTAGGCACACGCGGATTTTTCTTTTTCTCAAAAATATGGTCTAGGCTATGCTTTAGTCGTACCACAGCACCATGAATTGCTGCATCAATATTGGTTGCTTTATGAGACACTGCCACAGGTTTAATGCCTGCCGGACGTGCTTCAATCATACAACGCAAATCTTCTTCTCCCCCTTTTGCGGCATTTTCATCGCTGATATGGACTGAAAAATGGGTGATTTTCTCACCATGTCGTTGGAACTTTTCATTTAAAGATGTACGGATGTAACTGATTAAACGTTCACTATTTTTGATGTTCTTGTCGGTGCGAATTTCAATATTCATAAATCGTCCTCACTTTTGACTTTACGGTACAAAAATCTTAAACACAAATGTACCTTACGACTATATAGCATTATTTTTCATAGATATAAATTTAACATATAATTTAATTTTTTCTAAAAACCTCACCATTAATTGTTTCCATACTTTTAATATGCGCTTAATTTAAAAAGATGCAAGTGGTATTTATTAAAAATTTGCAAAACAAAAACAATTCATTTCGTTGTGCAACATGCCCTGAAAATTAATGCAAATTATTATGCAAACAAATTCAATCATTAAATGATTTAAGTGAATTATTACACTTTTTATTTGCTATTTTTATTGATACAAAGACATGAATTGTTACTAATTGAGCAGATTAAAGAAATTAATTTATTTCTGATAAGTATTTTTATTCTATTCATTTGCAGCTTTTATGCGAAGAAATGCAAAATAATGCATATACTTTATTTTGCACTTTAAATGCACTATTTCTGCGCTCGCAGCCGCAAATTTTAAACATTCAATGACTCAAACCGTGCACTGTTATTATCAAGCACCAAATAAGTGCATCAATAATGATCATGACATTTTAGATAACCCAAAACACCTAATGAAATGCTCAATCTAGATATTTCAAGCTGTTTAAAATGAACCATCCATTATTTTTCTCGGATTTAACATATTTATATTTAAGTTAAATGAATGAATTCATGTGTAAATTTCAAAAAAACATATTTTTTGTTTATTTTTTGATACAAATTGACTACAGTATGGTTCATTTTTTGCTAGATACGCCAACACATGGCTGATTTCAACACATCAGTCTAGCAAACTAAGGTCAGATACTCGTTTATCTTGGTCGTGCGGTAAGACCACTGGGGCATTTATTATGTTGTTTACTCTCCTATCTACTTATAGAAAATCGGCAATTGCAACTTCGTTGTTCAGCACGCTGTTATTCTCTCAATCAGCATCTGCACTACTTTGGAGTGACAATGCAATCGGCTGGCGTTATAGCAATGATTTTGCTGAACCCTATAAAAACAATAGTGATGGTTCTCGAACAGATATTACCAAACATATTTTTTCATTTACGCATAGCAGCGGATATGCCTACGGTACAAACTTTTTAAACGTTGACTTTTTACAGTCATCAGAAGAAAAGTATGGCGGATTTGGTAGCGATCAAAATGAAACAGGTACACAAGAAGCTTACGTGGTCTATCGTAATAACTTAGACATTGGAAAAGTCTTTAAAAAAGATTTGTCGTCAAAAGGGATTCGTGGTTACTCACTGACTGCAGGATTTGATTGGAACACTAAAAACGACTCATACAGTTCAAAAAAGCAAATGTTTGTGGTTGGTCCAACCATTAACTTTGATGTGCCTGGATTTTTAAGCTTCAGTACACTTGCCTTTTTTGAAAGCAATAAACCAAAAGGTATTGATAGCCGTTATAGCTATGACCCAACAGTTGCATTTCAATTGACATGGGGCATGCCAATTGCGAAAACACCATTGTCATTTGAAGGCTATGCGCTTTGGATTGACTCAAAAGGCAAAAATGAATTTGGTGGCAAAACAGCACCTGAAATTAATATTGATGCCATGGTGATGTATGATTTGAGCTCATTATGGGGCAAAAATGATAAAACCTTACGTGTCGGTTTTGAATATCAATATTGGCACAACAAATTTGGTAACCCATCTCGTGGCAATGCAGGCGCAACTGCACACACGCCAATGGTTCGTGTTGACTACCACTTCTAAGACAGGAATATAGTGTGGATAACAAATGATTTATCCACACCCAAACTCAATACATTCATCCACTTTATGGTGTGAAATGACTTCTGATTGACGTCAGTTTCTTTTACATTTTGTGGTGTTTATGAAGCCTTGCTGATAAAACATTACACAGCGCTTAACTTGCTTTGTTATATTGAATCTTATTTTTATGGGATAATTTATGCGTTTTCATATTTTGATGGCATGCCTTTGTAGTGGTGTTGTTTTGTCTGCGTGTAGCCAAAACCCAGCCAAAAATTTGGCAACAGCCAATCCAGCCAGCCAATATTGTATTGAAGAAGGCGGTAAATTACGCAAATTAAAAGATGCGTTTGGCAATATCAGTTATAACTGTAAGCTGCCAAATGGGGTCGAAAAAAATGAATGGGATCTCTACCGAGAAACCCGCGAGTTAAATAACTCAGCACAATAAAAAAACGGGATATGTAAACATATCCCGTTTTTTGCTTTTTAATTGAATTTTAAACGTCAATATCCGCTAAATTACCATTTAAGCCTAGCCATTCTTTCCGATCGGCAGAACGCTTTTTGGCAAGCAACTTATCGAGTAAATTGGCGGTAAAGTGCATATCATCTAAATCTAGTTGCACCAAACGGCGTGTGTTTGGATCCATTGTTGTTTCACGCAATTGGCTCGCGTTCATTTCCCCTAGACCTTTAAAACGGGTAATTTGCGGATTTTTTGTTTTACATTTTTTCAGGGTTACTTCTAGCTCATTCTCATCTAAGGCATAGTGCACATCTTTACCATCGTCAATTCGAAATAATGGTGGCATAGCGACAAATAAATGCCCCTCTTCAACCAAAGCTCTAAAATGCTTCACAAACAATGCACAAAGTAAGGTCGCAATATGCAATCCATCTGAATCGGCATCTGCCAAAATACATACTTTGCCATAACGTAACTCTGATAAGTCATCACTGCCTGGGTCTACACCAATGGCAATGGCAATATCATGGACTTCTTGAGATGCCAAAACTTCATCAGATGAAACTTCCCATGTGTTTAAAATTTTGCCACGAATCGGCATAATGGCCTGAAAGTTTTTGTCACGGGCTTGTTTGGCACTGCCACCTGCTGAATCTCCTTCAACAATAAACAACTCACTTTCTTCACGGGTTTGACCTGAACAGTCTGCAAGTTTTCCAGGCAGTGCAGGCCCTGATGCAATACGCTTACGCTCAACTTTTTTAGCTGCTTTTAAACGGCGTCCTGCTTTAGCAATCACCATTTCAGCCAAGCGAGAGGCAGTTTCTGCATTTTGGTTAAGCCATAAAGTAAATGCATCTTTGGCAATATTTAATACAATCGCAGATGCTTCACGACTTGATAAACGTTCTTTGGTTTGTCCTGAAAATTGTGGCTCTTGTAATTTCAACGACAAAATATAGTTCACGCCATCCCAAACATCTTCTGGTGACAGTTTGAGGTTACGAGGTAAAAGGTTTCTTAATTCACAAAACTCACGTAAGGCATCTGTAATACCTGAGCGTAAACCATTCACATGGGTTCCGCCTTGTGCTGTGGGAATTAAATTGACATAGCTTTCTTGAACTTGCTCACCGCCATCGACATTCCAACACAAGGCAAATTCACATTGTGCTTTATCAATTTGTCCTGTAGCAACAAAAGCAGGATCTGGCAAAATCTCACGGTCTTGCAATTCATCCATGAGGTAATCAACCAAGCCATTTTCAAACTGCCATTCAATTTGTTCTTGGTTAATTTCATCAATGTAGATAATTTTTAACCCTGCGGCCAAAACGGCTTTGGCTTTAAGGTTGTGCTTTAAGGCTTTTAAAGCAAATTTAGGATGGTCAAAATACTGACTATCTGGCCAAAACTGAACGCGCGTTCCCGAGACTTTTTTGGCAATTCGATTACTTGTCACCTCTAGACCTGTCACAGGTTCGCCATGTTCAAATGCCATTTTATACAGATGACCTTGACGCTGCACTTCGACTTCAACACGTGTCGATAATGCATTCACCACAGAAATTCCAACGCCATGTAAACCACCAGAAAATTGGTAATTGTCTGTGCTGAATTTTCCGCCAGCATGAAGTTTGGTTAAAATAATTTCTATGCCGCTTTGTTGATATTCAGGATGAATATCAACAGGCATACCACGACCGTTATCTTGCACAGCCAATGAGCCATCTTTATACACGGTCACAGTCACTTGATTAGCATGCCCTGCAAGTGCTTCATCCACAGCATTATCAATAACTTCTTGCGCCAAGTGATTTGGACGTGTGGTATCAGTATACATTCCCGGACGACGACGAACAGGATCTAAACCTGATAGAACTTCAAGCGATTGGGCAGTATATTGTGACACGTTTTATAGATTCCTTGATAAACAGCGATGCACTAAAAACATCAATAACATCGGGATTTTGTCTGCAAAGTTACGCATTACATGATCTCCCTGTTGCTCTAAGATCATCATACATTGCGAATCTTCTGCATGATAATAGCGTGCTGCATGACGATAATCCAAGATTTCATCTCCTTGTTGCAATAACAATAAGATTTTTTTGAGATCTTGCGGTTTATGCGCCATGTCATATTGTAAATAATTTAGGTCATCTTGAGTTAATGTCCAATCCGTTGTAATAGCAAATGGCAATTGATGATGACCAAAACGACTATTAAAAAGTTGCCATGGTGAAATGGCTGGATTGATCAATACCGCAGGCAGATGATATTGACTCGCCAAATAATTGGCATAAAAACCACCTAAACTACTACCAACACAAACCAAGTGTTTGTCAGTGTGGTCTTGAATATACTGATCTAGCCGCTGCACCACAGCATGAGGAGATTGATTCAAATCAGGCAAATACACATTTATTTCAGGCACATGTTGCTGACAATACGCAGCCAACAGCTGCCCTTTCACCGAGCGATGGTTACTTTGAAAACCATGTAAATAGATCACATGCATGTGACCTAAATGTTTTTTTAATAAAGCTGACAGCATGTTTAAGTTAAAAGCGAATCATATGGTTTTATTTTGCCTGATTTGCACATCAGTGCTATATATAAACACGGTAAAAACAACGAAGCATTACCGTGAGTATCAAGCGCTTAAAGTGATGCTCAATCTACGTTTTCAAGCAAAGTAACTATACATGATGTGCATAGCTCTGACCATAACGCTTGCAGAGTGCAATACTTTTTTCATTTAAACCGACAATATTGCACGACATTTGATGACGCTGATACTGCTCTATAATGTAGTCCAATGCCTCTGCTGCATTAATGTCCCAAAGTTGTGCTGCGCTAAAATCGATGATGACATGCGTGACTTGGCTTGGATTAAAGTTAAAGGCATTAATTAATCGATCTGTAGAGCTGAAAAAAACCTGTCCTTGTACAACATAGGTTTGTGTCCCATCCGCTACAGATTGCAATCGCACTTGTACACTATTTTCAAGCTGCGCCACCAAACTAAGTGCAGCAACAATCACTCCTGCGAACACACCTACAGCTAAATTATGACTCACCAACACCATAGTCACTGTGACAAGCATGACGATGTTATTGCTTTTAGACTGCTGTTTAAATTCAGTAATCGACTTCCATTCAAAGGTATGAATACACACCACAATCATCACTGCAACCAAGGCTGCCATCGGAATAACTTTGAGCCATGCTGTTAATACCAAAACCAACATCATCAAAAAAATACCTGCAACTAAGGTAGACAGTCTGCCACGAGCGCCTGATTTTATATTAATCATAGACTGGCCAATGATGGCACAGCCTGCCATTCCCCCTAAAAAACCCGTCACAATATTGGCAACGCCTTGTCCAATACATTCTTGGTGCTTATCGCTGACTGTATCTGTCATTTGATCGATAATTTTTGCAGTCATCACTGACTCAAGTAATCCAACAAATGCCATGGCAATCGCATGAGGTAAAATAATACCGAAGGTTTGCCATGTCCAAGGAATATCAGGCAATATAAATGTCGGCAATGTGGTTGGTAAATGCCCCATATCACCAACAGTTTTTACTGAAATATCAAATATTAATGTGAGTACAGTTAAAATAATAATACAGACCAATGAAGGTGGTAGCATCTGACCCACTTTGGGGATTTTAGGAAATGCATAAATAATTAATAAACCCAAAGCCACCAAACCATAAACAGCATAAGGTGCATTCATGAGCTGTGGAAATTGAGCCATTAAAGTCACAATCGCCAAAGCATTTACAAAACCAATGACCACAGGCTTAGGTACAAAGCGCATCAGTTCTGCTAAGCGGACCTTGCCAATCATAATTTGGATCAACCCTGTAAGTAATGTCGTTGCCAACAAATATTGCAGTCCATGTTCTTTCACTAAGCTGACCATCAATAAAGCCATGGCACCTGTGGCAGAGGAAATCATGGCGGGTCGCCCACCCACAAAAGCAGTTACAACAGCCATTGATAGCGCAGCATATAAACCCACGCGTGGGTCTACACCCGCAATCACAGAAAAAGAAATGGCCTCAGGAATTAATGCAAGTCCAACCACTAACCCCGCTAAAATATCTTTATGGATATGGCTAAACCATTCTTTTTTATAGTTTAATAACATAGGTAACCGTACTACTATCAATAAGGGTTAATCAAGCTTCTAACAATTGGGCACTGACCAAATAAGCTTGATTTCAAAGTATTTTAAAGCAATTTTTAGTCTTTTTATGATGCCATTTAGCCATTAAAATTCACTTAACCCATTTAGGGAGATAATTTGAAAATATATTTACTTTTCAAATATATAAAAAAACGCCTCAATTGCTTGAAGCGTTTAACATGAATTTATTTAGTCGTGTGGCAAAATTAATTTGGTCCACGGTCTCTTGGTCCGCCGCCGCCATAACCACCACCGCCTCCACCGCCGTGACCACCATCACCACCATGATGTCCGCCCCACCACCAACCTGGATCAAACAGCATACAACCTGAAGTTGCTAAAACCGATGCAATGATTGCGCATCCAAGTAAGGTTTTAATTTTTTTCATTGAAGCATCATCCATTGTTTAGATGGATTTAATGTATCTTGTTTGATTTGCAAGTCATAGATGAATAATTTCTTGTTATGTAAGCTCGAGCTGACTTTATGAAAGCAATATGAATATGCAGCAGATTTAGACAAGCCAAAACGAAAAATACATCATACAAAAAGTAAGAGCCAATCATATGGCTCTTACTTTTTACTCTATGTACTTAAATTTTACGAAAAACTTGGTATAAAGCGATCACTGCTAAAACAATAAAAAAGAACAATGACCACATTGGCAATGACATGCCAAGCAACGTCCAATCAATTTTGGCACACTCCCCTGAGCCTGTAAAAACTTGCGTTAATACATCTTTCATTGGAAAGGCTTCTACCAAATAATTTAACCCTGGACCACAACTTGGCACTTCATCTGCAGGTAAGTGCTGAATCCACACATGGCGTGCTGCAACACCAACTGACCATAAAATACCTATGGCAGCCAACAATGCATAAATACGTTTTAATACGTTTTGTGCAGGATGATGAATAAAACCAATGAGTGCGAATAATCCCATTGCCATTAGCCCAACACGTTGAAAAATACATAATGGACAAGGATTTAATCCTTTCCAATGCTCTAAGTACAAGGCGAAAGACATGCCGATGATACTGGCCAAAACCAGCAATCCATTGACAAGGCGATAATTCAATTTCATGGTTAAATTCTCTCACTTAATCTAGCGAAATTTACTCAAATACGCTTCAAAGCTTTGGGTTGATGCCTGTTCTAAAGCCTGCTGTTCTTGCAATGAAATATCGACTAGATCATTAAAATACTGCTGCTTTTCTGCGGACAATTGATGTTGTGCATACACTTGTGCATGCTGTTCAGCCAAATAGCCCCCAAAACGCCATGTTCCACCATGCTGAACCATATCTTGAATAACATGTGCAGATAAAGTTTGCTGAGGATCATGAATACGAGATTGCATTTGTTGCAGTGCATCTGCATATAAAGATGTGTTGTTGCTGTCATCAAACAGTTTTGCTAGCGGCTGCATATTAGCAACATGCTGCGCCAACCATGCGAATACTGTGATTTCACCATCTTCTGTTTGCAACACTGTATCTGGAGCACGACCACGTTCTACAATTTGATTTTGGTTTAAATCAATGCGATCTTGCTCTGCATCTGTGATTTCAGGGCTTTCTAACAATAAACAATATAATGCCAAGATTTCTAAAAATGCAGCACTCTTTTTTGTAATCCCAATCGGATCATAAGGATCGACATCCACAGAACGCAATTCTACATACGCTACACCACGGTGTCTTAGTGCATCAGAAGGTGTTTCATCTTGCTTTGGTACTTGTTTTGGTCGCACCAAACTATAATATTCATTTTCAATTTGTAGAGTATGGTCATTAATTTGAATTGGCTGACCTTGCTCATCATTTAAACCAAGCGCTGCAAAAGGTGGATATGGCATTTTTACAGCCTGCTTCACCCCTTCAAGATAACCTGTGATGTTGTTGTAATGAATACCGAGCTTTTTTTGTGCTGAATTTTGATAGCCATACTTGCCCATTCGTAATGCAGTTGCATGAGGTAAATGTAAAGCACCACCCACTAAAGATTTAAGGTCGTGCTTTCTATTAATTAAAAAACTGCCACATGCGGTGGGACTCGCACCCAATAAAAAAATCACCATTGGCGTATAACGAATAAAATTTCGAATTAGACCAAAATACCGATGACTTTTATAATCTTCAAAAGAGAGTTGCTTAAGCGACTCATCTAATTCATGCGCTTGTAACTGCGCAAATAATGTATCTGGAAAAGAAATATTATAATGAATGCCCGCAATCGTTTGCATACGGCGGCCATACCGAATGGCTAAACCCTTACGATAAAGTGTTTTAAAACGACCGATATTCGATGTGCCATATTGTGCAAGTGGAATACGTGACTCATCTTCATCCAACATACATGGCATAGACATTGGCCATAAACGCTCACCTTCAGGTAAGTGCTTATGTGCAATGGCATGTAAATCAGTTAAATAATTCAGTACTTCATCAATTGATGACTGCGGCGGCGTGATGAGCTCCATCAAGGCTTCTGAATAATCTGTTGTAATATGTGGGTGTGTTAACGCTGAACCTAATGCTTTAGGATGTGGTTGTTTGGACAAATAGCCATCGCTTTGCATGCGTAGGCTTTCTCGCTCAATTCCCCGTAAAATCCCTTTCAGCATTGATGCATCGACCCAAGCTGGTAAAATTGAACCTGAACTTGCGCTGGGTTGACTCATATCCACTCACTCTCTTTTATCCAATATTTAATATTTATATGTGTGTTTATTCAAACATACCTTGTTGACTGTATGTTGACGAAAAAACATCAATTTTTCCCATCTCACCAATTTAAAGGGCAAATTCATACAAGATCAATCAAAAAATTCATGTTTTGATAAAAAAGTTAAAAACCAATGGCCTTCATATAAACACATAAAGTGTACTGTATGTTGCAAATACTTCAGCTGAAATCCCTCATAATATGGGATAAAAGATACACAAATGCATCAAAAAATAGCAGTTTAAATGAGAAAGGTTCATGATTTGAATCATAGCGCTCAGTTAGCTTATATCAGGGTGTTTTCTTGATTTGAAGTGAACGTTGTCTTTGCAGATCATGACAGTTAAACCAAGTTAAACATCGTTATTTATCAATCAGATCTTGGAGCAATGACAATGAATAAAAAACGTATTTATTTAGGTGGCGCATTGGCCGCTGTGTTGGCTTTATCTGGATGTACCACATTTTTTACACCACACAGCTTTAATGAGTTAGGACAATTTTCAGCATATCAACTTAATCAATCGACCTTTCGAGTTGGTTTACGAAGTAGCTCTAACATGAGTTATGGTGTAGCCCAAGAGATTGCACTGGTCAAAGCTGCACAAACTACTGTACAAAATGGCTTCCAATATTTTAAAGTGTTGAATGACCCAAGCCAACAAAATCAACCACCTAGACAAGCTGTTGTGTATCAATCAGCTGCACCTATGTTTGGTCCTTATGGTTTTTATGGTCCACGTCATGGATATTGGGGTGGACCTTGGAATGACTTTCCACAAGTGATTACTGTAGAACCCAATGAAGTGGCCTATAACATTGAATGTTTTAAAGCAGGTCAAAACTATCCAAAAGATGCGTTTGATGCTGTATTGATTTTGAAGTCTTTAGGTGCAAAATATGGTGTTGCTGAAAACGGTACATTGCTTGCACCGCAGCCAATAAAAACGAATTAATATGCTTTAATTAAGTGGGACCAACTTATGGGTTTAGAGACAGCACAACCATCATCACCCAATTTAAAACGCAGTAAACGCTATGCAACGATTGCTTTACTCAGCGCGATTATTGCGTGGATTGTGCTTTTAATCAGCGCACATGTGTTTCCACAACACCAATGGATTATTCATTTGCTCATGCTCTCAGCAGAAGCGGGCGTGGTTGGTGGCTTTGCTGATTGGTATGCCATTACAGTTTTGTTTCGCAACCCATTTGGTAAGCTCCCTATTCCTGGCTTTTTACGGGATCACACAGAAATTATTCCACGGAATAAAGCTCGTATTGCTGAGTCTATGGGGCATTTTGTACAGGAAAACTTTTTATCACCACATGTGGTTGAAACCAGTTTACAACGCACTGATTTAAGCATGAGCATCGGAAATTGGCTAAATAATCCCAATAATAGCCGTCAAATTACCGAAGCCATGCAAAATACCTTGCCTAAAATTTTTGATTTTATTGAACAAGAAAAAATTGCACAGTTTATTCAAAGCAACAGTTTACAATGGATTGAAAATACCAAAATTAACCGCTTAGCTGGCGAAATGTTGCACTCTATTTTAGACAATGACTTCCACGAAGATCTTTTACAGCATAGCTTAGATTTAGCACATCAATGGGTTTTAGCGCATCCACAAGAAATGCGAGACATTACAACCAAATTATTTAAAGAACTTGGAATCTCTAAGCTGTCTAAAGGCGCAAGTTGGATTGGGATTGATATGCAGCAACGGACTGTCGACAGCTTTATCGAACAGCTTGAGGACATGTTACAAAACCCTGCACATCCATGGCGTCATTATGTAGACACATATGGCCAAGCATTAATGCAAGATTTGCAAAATGATGATAGTGAGGCCAGTGTTCGTTTAAATGCAAGTAAAGATGCTTTATTACAAAGCCCTCAATTGGTCAACTTTATTAGCAGTGCCATTATTATTTTATTTAATGCAATTAAAGATGACTTAGCAAAAGAACAATCTGGCATTGCCATGAATATCCAAGCTGCTATTGAATTGGTCGGCAAAAACTTAATTGACAGCCAAGAAGTAAGACACCTGTTAAATAGTCGTTTAAGCACCTTGGCTATACATTTTAGTGGTCAATACAGCGATAAAGTCATTCGATTTATCAGTACACGTATTCAAGAATGGGATTCGACTGAAATGATTGCGAAAATCGAAAATGAGGTTGGTGCTGACTTACATATGATTCGAGTCAATGGCGTATTGGTTGGTGCATTTATTGGCTTGGTGTTGGGACTGATTCGTCTTGCTGTCGATGTCATTTTTTAAAGTTGTAGGAGATTTTCATGCTGAGCTTATCATCGAAACTGCCAAATCAAGGCACCACCATTTTTTCAGTGATGTCTGCATTGGCTCAGCAGTTAAATGCCTTAAATTTGTCTCAAGGCTTTCCTGACTTTCCTGCACCACAAGCATTGCTTGATTTATTAAATGATGCCGCACAGCAAGGTTATAATCAGTATTCACCAGGACATGGTTTATTATTATTACGCCAACAAGTTGTTGAGCTGATGATAAATCGAGACCCTCAACTGCAGTTGGATCTTGAGCAAGAAGTCACCATTACATCAGGAGCCACTATTGCCTTACATAGTGCAATACAAGCTTTGGTACAACCCAACGATGAAGTCATTGTTTTTGATCCAAGTTATGACAGCTATGCGCCTTGTATTGAATTGGCTCAAGGCAAACCCATTCATTTGGCATTACAAGC
The DNA here is from genome assembly GCF_900197575.1 of Acinetobacter apis. Lineage (GTDB taxonomy): Bacteria > Pseudomonadota > Gammaproteobacteria > Pseudomonadales > Moraxellaceae > Acinetobacter > Acinetobacter apis. The sequence continues at coordinate 245,684 of NZ_FZLN01000002.1, forward strand.
ACCTCATTTTTCTGTCGATTGGCAACAGGTTAAAGATAATATCTCTGACAAAACACGCATGATTATTGTCAATACACCACACAATCCGACAGGTACAGTGTGGTCAAAGCAAGATTGGCTGACTTTAATTGAGTTAATTCAAGATCGAAACATTGTGGTGTTATCCGATGAAGTCTATGAACATTTAATTTTTGATGGGCAACCACACTACTCTGCTTTATCTTTTCCCCAATTACGACATCGCGCAATTGTGGTCGGCTCATTTGGTAAAACCTTTCATGTCACAGGTTGGAAAACGGGTTACTGCATTGCAGCACCAGAGCTTACACAGCTTTTTCGACAAGTCTATCAATTTGCAAGCTTTTGTGGGGTAACCCCTGTCCAAATGGCCCTTGCACAATTTATGAAACAGCATCCTGAACATATTCAAGAATTGGCAGGTTTTTATCAAAGAAAAAGAGATTTATTTTTAAATGCCATTCAGCATTCCAACTTTCTATTTCAGCCAAGTCAAGGGACTTACTTTCAAACCTTAGACTACCGTCAAATTCAGCCAACACTCACGGATCGAGAAATGTGCTATTACTTGGCTGAACAATATAAAATTGTTGCGATTCCATTGTCTGCATTTTATAAGAGTCCGCCTAAGAACTTAACCTTATTACGTTTTTGTTTTGCAAAACACGATCACACGCTACAACAAGCAGCTGATATTTTAAATACTTGTTCATAAATCATGTTTTAATACTCATATTAGATGTCTATATTGCTTTATTTGGTTTAGTGATTACAGCTATTTTAATTAGGCGTTATTTGCGACCATCTCAGCTTTGCATACGTACTTCAACATTAACATAAAAGTTAAATTATGTGATACATTACATATTTATATTATATATTGATTAATAGTGAATATTTTAACTAAACTCTTTTTTATTTTATGTGTAATGCAATTTCAATCCATCTATGCCAATGCAACCGTTGGTGAATGGAATTTGAGCGATCCTGTTGTGAATGGTGCTACAACTAGATGGAAAGCAATTAAAAATACATCAAACACTTCTCCATTACCAATATCAACAACCACAACTGCACTGAAAGTCACTAATCATCTTGCAAAAAATGGACTATCTGAACTAGCTCTAAATGCTGTAATACCAGCTGTTCCTGAAGGTACAGATTTTATTGTTGATGTACCTAATCAGTATATAAAATATAGTTTAAAAAAGAATAATCATAATACTTCTAAATATCAATATACTTCACCATTTGGGCAATATACTGGGTATGAAGCTTATATTTATACGTTAGAACAAGCTCGTCTAGAAGTCAGAAAGTATTTAAATGAATATCCTGGGGAAGGAAATTTCTTTATCACAGAATGTATCAATCGTGAATATCAATATGAATGTTATTGGGGATCTAAAGGAGAAGAAAGTAATCCTTATGGGTATTCATTTTTCTTTTCTCAAACAACCAATGATGAATATGATGCCAATGCTAAACCTGAACTTCTTTCATTAAGAAATCTGTCATCAAAAATACTCATTTTAGCGAAACAAAAGAACGTTCAAGCTGAAAAGTATATTTCATCTGTCATACAAGATATGCTTCTGCATGACGAAGCTTATAGAAAGTCTTTGGAAGCGCAATTAAATACCAAATTACAAGCATCACAGAACACTGGAAGTAATAACGGAAATAACTCAACGCCTCCTAATAATGACGATGAGGATGATGCCAACAATAAAATTGATACCCTCTTGAAAAAAACAACGCTTGAAACTAAAAAGGGAAGTAAAAAAGGGGCTAAAAACAGTATTTATGACAGAATTGGAGGGGGAGGGTTTGAACAAGTCATGACTGACTTTAATTCTTTAGCTTTAAAGAATATTCGAAATATACCTTCCAAACCAAATGAGACTGTTGTTATTGGTCAACTTCGAAACAATCAATGGGTAACAGCTCGTTCTTATAGTACTAGAGATGGTAGACCTACTTTGGAAATAACAGATAAAAGTATAAAAATTCGATATTAGAGGATAAAATAATGTCAAATTGGGCCATGAGTAAACTTCTAGAAATAAAAAGTTTTTTATTTCTAACATATATAAAATTTGAAAAAGATGAATTGTTTTTAATATTTACATTTGATGATAATGATAATAAACGAATAGTCGTTTATTTTGATGAATATTTATTTTTTAAAAATATAGATGAAGGATTAGCCTTAGAAACATATGCTTCTCGAGATTTTCATGGCAATGATAGTCATATATTTTCAACAAATCATTCAGAGTTAGTTGACTGGTTCAACAAAGAAAGTGGTGGTGAATTTCAAGATAAATTTCAACACTATGTTATCCCTAGTCAAGAAGATATTACTGTGGTATTAGCTAAATCCCCACCCAAAATATCTAAACCATTCTTGGGTAACTATCTAAATATCTCATTAAAAGATAAAGCTATATTTTCATATTCCGATCAGGATAATTTCTAATGTTAAATTGGTCTCCATGCAATATGGATAGATTGACAGGTATTCCATATCTAGAGAATATTCAAGAAATTAGAGATAGCGAGGAAGAAAGTGGACTAATTTTAAATCTAAAATTTGATACTGGTTCTCAAGCTTTAAAATTTGAATTACCACGTTTATTTAGGATTAGAAAAAAATATATTAGTTCAAACGAACTATCTCAACAAAATTTAGATGATAAATCATGGTTATTCACAGTGAATGAATCTGAATTAATGCATTGGTTTCATAAAGAAAGTTATGGTATTTTACCTGATATAAATCATTTCGTTATTATTACTCAAGAACAAGTAATAGATATATTAACAGATAAAGATTTAACGGATTTTCACCCTAAGATCATTTCTACTGAGCAGTAACTTTATCATAGCTATCTTCTTAGTGAAGGTGGCTTTTTTATACACTGATAGATAGCTTTAAAATGAATAATGATACCTATAAAAATTTCTTATCTGATGTGATTCAAGAAATTTTAGAAAAGAAATTACCAGTTTCTAATGAAACTGAAAGTTTCGATAAAGGCTATAACTTTGCTATTTATGAAATCGTTTCATTACTTGTTCAACAGAGCGAAAATTTTGGAATTGATAAAAAAGAAATAGGGTTAGGTGATATTCAACCTGAGATTAATTATCTTTAATATGGATTCAAGTTTGATAAACATGAATCTGTTTTAGTTTCTAAGAAAATTAAAGTCTTACTGCGTCATTCATTCGGCGAATGTAAGACATTTTATTTTTACCTGAAAATTGCTCTTGGCAAAACAAGATCATACGCTACAACAAGCAGCTGATATTTTAAATACCTATCAATAAATTAAGTATCTATAGGCTTATAATCAATGATACATTGCAAGATGCCTTTATCTATGATCAATTAAATATGAATAAACAATCACTGGTCACAGATCAACCTTTATTTAAAACCTTTTTGATCTTTTTATTGCCATTGGTTGCCACCAATATTTTACAAAATTTATCTGGCACCATTAACACTATTTTTGTTGGGCAAATGCTTGGTGTGCATGCTGTAGCAGCAGTCGCAGTTTTTTTTCCAATCTTATTTGCATTGATGGCATTTGTCATTGGCTTATCCTCAGGTTCAAGCATTTTAGTGGGACAAGCTTGGGGGGCCAATAATTTAGCCAAAGTACGACAAATTGTTGGGGCAACACTCTTTTTGACGCTCATTTTAGGTGTCTGTATTGCTTTATTTGGCATTGCATTTACACCTGATTTTTTAAAAATCTTGGGTGTTTCACCCGATGTCATGCACTTATCTATTCCTTATGTGCGCAGTATGTTGGCGGGCAGTCCATTATTATTTATCTATATTATTTATACCTCTGTTTTACGCGGTGTTGGTGACAGTGTCACGCCTTTACTTGCCCTCTCAATGACCAGTTTATTTGGTTTGGTGATTACACCTGTTTTAATTGGTGGTTACATGGGACTGCCTCAACTTGGCATTGTTGCACCAGCAATTGCATCTATTGTGGGTAATATTGCAGTGATTCTTTTTTTAATTGTGTATCTAAACAAAAAAGACCATGCTTTAAAGTTAAATAAAGATTTACTCAAAGAAATTCATTATCACCCGGCACTTAGCCGTAGCATTTTAAAACTTGGCATCCCAACAGGCATACAAATGGTGACCACGTCTTTATCTGGTTTGGTGATTATGCGTTTAGTGAACTCATTTGGTCCCGATGCCACAGCAGCGTATGGTGCAATTAATCAGGTGATTAATTATATTCAGTTTCCTGCATTATCCATTGCCATTGCCGCTTCGATTTTTGCCTCTCAGGCCATTGGTGCAGGTAGAAATGACCTATTGGCCAAAGTAAAGAAAACAGCGTTACAATCTAGCGTCATCATTACAGGCGGCTTGGTGTTATTGGCATATTTATTTTCACGCCACCTCTTAAATCTATTTATTACTGACCCTCATGTGGTTGCACTTGGTCAAACCTTATTATTTACCGTCATTTGGTCAATTGTGTTTTTTGGTGTGAGTGCTGTTTTTGCATCAATCATGCGTGCTTCAGGCACTGTCAATATTCCCATGATCATTAACATTTCTGCCATTCTTTTGGTTGAACTGCCTTGTGCTTATTTATTTAGCCACTTTTGGGGATTACAAGGTATTTGGATGGCATATGCATTGTCATTCGTGAGCTTATGTTTAATGCAATACAGTTATTACCATTTTGTATGGAAGAAAAAATCAATTCAGCGTTTGGTCTAAGACACACATAGGGCATATTTGCCCTATGTGTATTCAATTAAATCAATGCAACAATCTCTAATAAATATTGTTTATCAACTTCATCAAATGTACTTAACTCTGCACTATCAATATCTAATACGCCAATACACTGACCTGCTTGATAAATAGGGAGGACAATTTCTGAGCGAGATGCTGAACTACAAGCAATGTGCCCTGGAAACTCATCCACATTGTCGACAATAATGACATCTTCTTTCGCCCATGCTGTGCCACAGACACCACGTCCTTTTGCAATTCGTGTACATGCAATCGGGCCTTGAAATGGACCAAGTACCAATTCATTGTCTTTAACCAAATAAAAGCCAATCCAAAGCCAATCAAATTGCGTTTTTAATGCAGCTGTCATATTGGCTAAATTGGCAATCAGGTCAGGTTCATCTTCCACCAAGGCCTTAATTTGTGGTATCAAGTTCGCATATTCAGTAGTTTTGTCGCCCTGTATTACATTTAAATCTTCTGCCATAACCATTATCTTCAAAATAGAATACACTCTATAATGATTTTATCAGTGAATAAATCAAGTCCTGAATGGCATCATCCGTATGTATTTGATCGAAATGTCATTTTACTTTCACAAATAAAACGTATTTTTGTCATAAAAAAGGAACTACTGCATTGGTTGCAATAATAGTGTCATAATAACACTTTGTAATAGCCGAAAGTTTATAAAATGCTCATATAGGATATTGCGCCGTGAAAGAGGAATACATTTTAATTGTTGATGATGAATTGCCAATTCGAGAAATGATTCATACATCATTAGATATGGCAGGCTTCCAATGCTTACAAGCAGAAGATGCCAAACAAGCACATCAAATGATTGTTGATCAACGTCCTGCTTTAGTTTTACTTGACTGGATGTTGCCTGGCGGACTCAGCGGTGTAGACTTATGCTATCGCTTAAAACGCGATGAAACATTATCTGAAATTCCAGTCATTATGTTAACAGCACGTGGTGAAGAAGATCATAAAGTACAAGGCTTAGATGCTGGTGCAGATGACTACATGACCAAACCGTTTTCGACCCGTGAGTTGATTTCACGGATTAAAGCTGTGCTTCGCCGTTCAAATGCATTAAATGGCGAAAAAACCATTGATGCAAATGGCCTCATTCTAGACCCTGTCAGCCAACGTGTAAGTTTTAATGATAGTATCTTGGAAATGGGCCCTACTGAGTACCGTTTGCTTGCATTCTTCATGACCCATTCCGAACGTGCATATACACGTGCCCAATTGCTTGACCATGTTTGGGGCGGCAATGTTTATATTGAAGATCGTACCATTGATGTTCACATCCGACGTTTACGTAAAATCTTAGAACCTTTTGGTGTTGATAAGTTTGTACAAACTGTTCGTGGAACAGGTTATCGCTTCTCAACACGTACTGATGCATTAAATTAAGCCAGATTAAATGAATTATGTATGAACCGTACCCAACGCCGCAAGTGAAGCCTGAACAGCAAAAATATCGTTATAGCAGCCTATGGGAATATGCAAAATACGATATTAAAGTCCTTTTTTTTATTTTGCTGATTACAGGTCTCATCGGTCTTGGGATCAATCATCTCATTTTATGTTTAAGCATTGGCTTTACAATTTTTATTTCGTTTCATTTTTATGCGCTTTATGTGGTCAATCAATGGATTTCCCACCGCTCTTATGATGCCCCACCCAATTTAAATGGCATTTGGGGTGCTCTATTATTTAATATTTATCGTGCGCAGCGCCAAGAACGCATTGTACAAGCTGATATGGTGGGCTTGATTGCGCGTGCGCAAGAATCACTCTTTGCCTTGGGTGAAGCGGTGGTATTAACGGATGAATTACACCAAATTGAATGGTGGAATGCTGCTGCTGAACGCCTACTGAATATTAATCAGCAAGATAAAGGCCGTAATATTTTAGGTATTTTACGCCAGCCTAGTTTTGTCGACTATTTTCACAATATGGAACAATATCCTGATGGCGTTAAGCTCAATTCATCCGTCTATGAAGATCACCATGTTCAAATTAAGTTGACACGCTTTGGAATGGAAAGCCGTTTATTGGTTGCATATGATGTCACACGTGTTCATAACCTCGAGCAAATGCGTAAAGACTTCGTTGACAATATTTCGCATGAGTTACGTACACCACTTACTGTGTTGAGCGGCTATTTAGAAACTTTCACAGATCAAGATGACTTTAACCCAAGATGGAAGCGTGCATTTGATCAAATGCAATCACAAACGCGCCGTATGAATGCATTAGTGAATGATTTATTGCTCTTATCACGCTTAGAAAATGATCGACAAGTTGCAAAAAACCAAATTGTTGATATGCCAAGCCTCATGACACAACTTTTTGATGATGCGCAAGCGTATAATACAGACTATGGTCATATGCTTAACTTAGACATAGACAGCCATTGCGATTTAATTGGTTCAGATACTGAGCTTGCTAGTGCCTTTGGCAACTTAATTACCAATGCCATTAAGTACACTCCACGTGGCGGTAGTGGTGCAATTACGATTGGTTGGCATGATGACCAAGAAAACGGGTATTTTACTGTGCAAGATAACGGCATTGGCATTGATTTAAAACATCTGCCACGTTTGACTGAACGTTTCTATCGTGTCGATTCTGCACGTAGCCGTCATACAGGCGGTACAGGGCTCGGTCTTGCCATTGTTAAGCATGTACTAATGCAACATAATGCTCACTTAGAAATTGAATCTGAAGCGAATAAAGGCTCTTGTTTTAAAGCCATTTTCCCTAAAGATCGCCTTTGTCAAAGTGAAACTCCATGAAGGTTAAACTATCTTAACTCATGATTAAAAAAACATATTTTGTAATAGGACTACTTTTTCTGCTGATCACTGTTGGCATATATTTATTAATTACAAAGCCATCAGAAGAAGAAAAAACTTATCATCGTGCAGCATTGTGTTACATCATTCAACATCATGATATTAGCGCTGACAATGAGCAGAGTTTTGGTCGTGTCAAAAACATTATTGATTATAGCGTGCCTGACTATGCCTATCACAAACCTAAAGTTTACCCTGATTTTGTGCATGAAGTCATTCAAGATTATTTGGCATTGTCTAACGAACAAAAAACCATTGCAAAAAGCGATTACATCAAATGTGATGATTTATTAAAAAAATAAGTCAAAAAAACGCGATCAATGTATCGCGTTTTTTTATGGCTATATCATCAGGCTTAAAGGACTTGACCTAGCTTTTTACCCATGACCACAGCAGATCCTGCGCTAAATGCAGCGTCCCAAGATACTTTTTGGTCTTCAAATAAAACAATGGCTGTTGAACCCAAATAAAAACGCCCAAGCTCATCGCCTTTATTTAATGCCAATTCATGCTTTTCAAGCTCTAAACGACCTGTAGGCTTAACCTTACCCGTTGCCACTGTTTCGATGCCTGCAACAATCATTGCACCAACCAAAACCACAGCCATACGACCGACATCGGTATCAAATAAACACACCATACGCTCATTACGTGCAAATAAACCGGTGACATTTTCTGCAGTCACTTGGTTCACGGAGAAAAGCTCGCCTGGCACATATAAAGTTTCAGTTAATGTGCCTGCAAGTGGCATATGAACACGGTGATAATCTTTTGGAGACAAGTAAATGGTTGCAAACGCACCTTGTTTGAAAGGTGCTGCCAATTGTGGGTCACCCACAAGCTGTTCTGCAGTGAATTTTTGGCCTTTTGCTTGAAAAATATCACCATCAACAATATCACCAATTTGTGACACAACACCATCTGCAGGGCTTACAACATGCGCTGCATCTTGGTCAATCGGACGTATGTCAGACTTTAATGAGCGAGTAAAAAACTCATTAAATGATTTATACTTTAACGCGTTTGTTTGTTCTGCAATCGACAAATCAATCCCATACTTTGCTTTGAATGCTTGAATGGCAAAATTTTTGACCACAGGATGTTCACTTGCTGCAACTTTCCCCACGACACGGCTTAACTGATGTTGTGGTACAACACGTTGAATCTGTAAAAAAGCTTTTTTCTTTAATGATGCGAGGCTCAAAGTGGCTTCTCTCCTGTAACTATTGGACTGCTTGGCATATTGCCCCACTCACTCCACGCGCCATCGTATGCTCGAATATTCCAATTGAGTAAACGTCCCACCATATAAGCAAGACCCGACCGATGATGAGACTGGCAATACACAACGACAGGTTGTGCTAAATCAAAACCTGTTTGCTGTAAACTGTGTTGAATATACTCTAGTTCGTGCAATTTTAAATGATTTTCACGATTTAATGCACGACTCCACTCATAGTTTAACGCATTTGGCATATGACCGCCTCGGCGTGCTGCTAAACGTTGCCCTGTATATTCATCAAATGTACGACAATCCCAAATCTGAACTTCTTTTTTTTCAACCAATTGCAATACATCATGATATGAAATTTGATATTGGCTTAAAATTTTTTCAGGTACAGGAAAAAAATGACTGACCGGTTCAATAGGCTCTTTTTCAGTGGTTGTTGGCAAGCCTGCACCTAGCCATGCATGAATTCCACCATTTAATAAGCTGGTTTGGTGAAAGCCAATACAATGTAAATTCCATAAAAAACGGCTTGCCCATGCACCGCCTTCATCATCATATGCCACCACATGATGCTCAGGTGATAACCCCAAAGCAGCAATGAGCTGCTGTAGTTTTTCATGATCAGGTAATAAGCCCGATGCTAATTCTTGTTGTTTCACCAACTGCTTTGGTTGTACATGAATTGCATGTGGAATATGCAGTTGTTCATAAACAGACGCACGGGTCAAATCCACGATTCGTAACTGAGGATGACCTAAATAAGGAACCAAGTCTTCTGCCTCAATCAGTAAACTTGAAGTCAAATCAGATATTGCCATAATGGGTCGATTCTGTGTTTATTATTACATCAAATCATAACATGATGAAAAAAATTGTTTTTCTCAACTTTGCATAAGCTTTCATTGAAATTTAATTTAAATTGACTCTTCATCAATATCAAATACTTGACGTAAATAAGCCAAAAAGGTGTCATTGTCAGTCATGGTTTTTCCTGGGCTGTCTGAAATTTTAGCCACGGATTGCCCATTACATTCGACCAATTTAAGCACAATATTTAACGGCGTAATACCCATATCATTGGTCAAATTGGTACCAATACCAAAGCTCACCTGAAAACGATCTTTAAAGTATTGATAAAGATCCCATGCTGTTTCTAAGTTTAAACCATCACTAAAGGTCAGCATTTTGGTTTGACTGTTAATTTTTAATGCTTGGTAATGTGCATAGGCTTTATCGCCCCATTCATACGGGTCGCCGCTGTCATGACGCAGACCATCAAAGAGCTTGGCAAAATATAAGTCAAAATCTTCTAAAAATGCGTCCATACCCACCACATCGGTTAAAGCAATCCCTAAGTCACCACGGTATTCTTGCACCCATGCTTCAAGTGCTGCTTTTTGGAAATCGCGTAATCGGACATCTAATGCTTGAAAGGTTTGTAAAAACTCATGTGCCATCGTGCCAATCGGTGTCATGCCCAATTGTTTCGCCAACAAAACATTACTCGTACCACGGAACAACGTCGGTGCTGTCAATTTAAATTCTTGTACCACATGGCGGTGCCATGCATAGCTATAACGGCGTCGTGTACCAAAGTCTGCAATTAAAAACGGTGGATCACCTTTAAGCTGTAACTTTTCATATTCTTTAAGTTTGGTAAGCTTTTCTTGTAAGCGTTTTTCACCCTCAAGCATTACTTCATCTGAATTTAAACGGCTAAAATACAACTCATTCACAATAGCAAGGACATAGATTTCAAACATTAAAGCTTGAATCATTGGGCCTTCAATATGAATATCTAAACGGCCTTCAGCATCAATCCCTGTATGAATAAAACGGCGTTTTAACTGAAACAGTTCTAAATAATCGACAAAGTCACTTTTAATAAAGCGCAATTTTCTTAAATATTGTAATTCTTCTTTTTTAAACTTTAATCGACATAATAGGTCAAGCTGATGGTTTAAATCTTCTAAAATATCGGTCAAAGGATAGCGTGTATGCTCCAAATTACGACAACGGAACTGATATACACTGTGCGTCTGTGGGAACTTATGCAATACCACTTGTAGCATCGTGAACTTATATAAATCCGTATCTAAGAGCGAGTGAATAATTGGTTGCATAACAAGATATATTTTTATGGCTTGCCGCATTAAACCATATTTTATAGGCAATCTGCGGCTATTTTTTGCGAAAAGGCATAGACCATCGTCGTCTTTTACACTTCAAATACGTAATTTATTCAAAAAAGGGAAAATCATTTATGCGTGCATTAATTCAACGTGTCAAACATGCCAAAGTGGTGGTAGATGACAGCATAACCGGGGAAATTGAACATGGCTTACTTGTATTTATTGGTATTGCACAAGGTGACACCTTGGCAACTGCTCAAAAACTCGTTGATAAGATTTTAAAGTATCGTATTTTTGATGATGAACAAGGCAAAATGGGGTGGAATGTTGCTCAAGCCGAAGGCGGTGTGTTATTGGTTTCACAGTTCACATTAATGGCGCAAACGCAAAAAGGCTTACGCCCTGATTTTGGTCCAGCAATGCCACCACAAGATGCCAAAGTGCTGTATGAACAACTTGTCACCTATACCCAATCTCAATATAAAGTGGTAGCAACAGGAATTTTTGCAGCAGACATGCAAGTCCATTTGGTCAACGATGGACCTGTCACGTTTAACCTTGAAGTGAATTAGCTATTTCAGCTTATTTACCTAATTTTTTACGAACAAATAATTTGGCTTGTTTGAATTGGCGCTCAACGTTCTTAGGTAGCTTTGGTGGCAATAAACGCATTAATTTGCTAAACCACACTAAAATGCTTTGGTCGCCATCAATTTTAATAGAACCATCTTTGATGCCTGCGATGAATACTGACGGATCGCCTTTAAGTAAGGTTTTTACGCCATAATCACTGTCTTTAAAAATTAAAGTAAAGTCAGCGTCTTTGTTTAACCCAGGCTCACTGTCCACTTTATCTTTATTAATGATAATTTGACGTGCCATACCATTTTCAGCACAAATTTGAATCTTCAACTGACGATCATGTACAAGCTCTATAAATTTTGGGCTTGTTTTTGCCAATTGCTTCATGCGTAACACCATCCCCACAGTGGTTAAATCAAGTGGATCGGTACTTACATTCACTAAAGGTAATTTTACGACAGGAATCGCAGAAAGATTCATTTGCATTTCGCCTATTGTCATTTTCAAAACGTGATACATCCTATCACAGCTCAAACAATCTCCTAGCTCAAGCTGTCATACTTTGTAACTTTTTTTAAATGAAAAAGCGGCGTATATGAAATACGCCGCTTTAAATACTTATGATGCGTTGTTATTTTTCATCATCATAAATTGGTGTGTGTTCAATTAATTGACGATTCGCAAGCTGTTGTTGCTCTAAACGGCCCAACCGTAACAAAGCAAAGAGCAATCCAAGCATGACCACGCTGATTGCAGCCAAGTACGAATAAAGCAATGACCATTGAAAAATAGACTCCACGCCAAAGCGGAGCATTTCAATTCCACCCCAAAACACCATACCAGCAAACATAAACCCAAGCCAATGACGATATGGTGAAAAGAAAACAGCGATCAATGCAATCAGAATCAGGCTAAACCCTAAAACACTCGCAAAACTAACTGTTAACATAATGCAACCTCCATCAATCACATTGTGTGAATGACATATGCGATAAACGATTATCCCAAACAGATCAGCGATACATTTCACATCTTCCATGTACAGCGTATTGCTTGATTGATGTTTCCATATTATTCAAAAAATGTGGAAAACAATAGTCGATTTTTCACCTTAGACGACGCATTTTGTCGCGATAATCACTTGTCATTACACTTTTGTTTTGGTGCTTTTTGAGCAATAGAAGTCTACTCATGGCTTCGCGTGTCATTACAAATAAATACCCAATTTTTACCGATAAAATAATTATTTTATGAAAAAAAAGGTTTAATTTTATCGGTTTTTCCCCTGAACAGTAGTTTATGCAGAAATGTGATAACTAGGCGATATAAAAGCCATATTTGTTGCTGTTGTTTTAAAATTCATTCAACACCAATGCCAATACGCCATCTAACCCCACATGCGAAATCGCATATTGTGCTTGTGAGCGAACCAATGGCTTCGCGTGATATGCCACCCCAATTCCTGCTGCTGACAGCATTGGTAAATCATTTGCGCCATCACCCACTGTGATGGTTTGTTCTAAGGTTAAATTCAGACGTGTCGCCAAAGTATTTAACAGTTCAGCTTTACGTTCAGCATCAACAATCTGCCCCACAACCTCCCCTGTCACAACCCCATTTTGAATATCTAAGGTGTTGGCATGGACTTCATCAATACCGAGTTTTTTCTGTAAGAACTCTGCAAAGTACTGAAACCCACCTGAAAAAATTGCGGTATGAAAACCTTGTGCTTTTAAAGTGGTGATTAAATGTTGCGCTCCTTCATTGATGGTTAGGCGATCAGCAATTTTTGCCAATACATTTGCATCTAAACCTTTTAACAATGCAACACGAGCACGAAAGCTTTGCTGAAAGTCGAGCTCGCCTTGCATGGCACGTTCAGTAATTTCTGCTACTTGCTCACCAATTCCTGCCTCTTTCGCCAATTCATCAATCACTTCTTGACCAATTAAGGTTGAATCCATATCAAAACAAATTAAGCCATGCGAAATATTACGCTGCACTTGAGGTTGTATGAATACATCAAGCTCATATTGATCAGCCAGTGCTAAGCTAATGATTCCAAGTTCAGTGGGTGAGCTACGCGAAGAAGTTACATCTATACGCAACACGCTCAGTAAGCCATGACGCTCAATGGTTTCTGTTTGTTGTTGGTTAACGATCAGTCCTGCATGTTCTAATTCTGCTTTTACACGTTCAATATGATGTGCTGTAATTGTTTTTGCCAACAAGATGACGGTATAGTCATGCTGTATAGATGGACTATGATTAGAATTCATTTTATACGTTACTAATTGGTTGCAATAGCACAATACTATCTTGCGCTTATGCTAAAGTTAAGGTTATTTTTTAAGATAAATAATAATATGTTGAATTTAGGTTCTCGTGCATTGTCAATTGTGCTGAGATTGCGTATAAAACAGCGTTTTGTACTGTAATGCAGCCATTCGTTACGATGAAGTTCACCTTCTGTCATTGCAACGTCTGACTTTGCCAACCATCAACACGAAAAATGAACTATATTGCTTTGGATGTTTACTTTGAATGCACCTAGACAAGGGCTTTTTGCAAGCCTCCTGATTGTAAGTTTTGCATTACAAACAGTTTTATTGGTTGTTGCAACAACACATCAATTACAAGAAAACCGTATGAGCCAAGGTCAACTCATGACCAGCCAAATGATTGCGGACAGTTTGCAAGAAATGAATCCACCCAATACGGTCTCTTTGGCACTGATTGCAAACCGTTATGCAACCAATCCAAGTGTTGCGTCTATTCGTATTTTAGACAACAGCAATCAAGTGCTTGCAACCAGTGGAATGGAACAAACACGAACAGGTGAGGTATTTTCACGTGATGCATTACAAAACGATCAAAAAGTTGGTCGTATTGAAGTCACACTGATTAAACCGAGCATTGGTGAAATTCTAAGGACTGAATGGCTAGCAATTGTTTTATCTTTTGTACTTTACTTGGTTTTATGGCTTGCTTATCGTGTGATTGCACGTCCAAGCCGCAGTGAATACCTTGCGCGTGTGAACCGTGAAATGACCTTGAAAAATGAAATTCAGGAACTCACCTTAGCACTTGAACAAGAAAAAAATCTGACCACACTCAGCCAAAACCTGCCTGAACAAGCAAAACCTGTGCTTAAAGCTGCTGTCAATGACACAGATCATGAACCAAGTGCTCAACTGAATCAAAAAGCCATTGCACTGAATATTCAGTTTTATGATCCAAAACAACTTTTAAGCTCAGTCAGCCAATCGGTGGCTTTGTCTTACTTTAACTTGTGTCAGCTGTTTTTAAATAAAAGCATTGCGCTATGTGCTAAGCACTATCGCCTTGCTGAAGATGACTTTGTTTTAAAAGACAACTTCAGCGCAGAAGGAATCACCCTCACCATTCAAGCAGAAACGTATAAAGCTGCAGAATGTTTATTGATGATTTCTTCGGTGTTTCAATTGCTCTCAGAAGTATTGTATAAACGCTATCGTGAAGAAAAACGTTTTGTGTTACAAACTCGCTCTGCCATTGCCAGTGCCGTGACGGAAATGAACCTTGAAGCAGAGCAAGCAGCAAGCCGTTTAACACCTGTGTTAAGTGCCAAAGAAAGCGCGGTATATATTAATCATAAACTTTTACGCGGTGCGACAGACTCTTACCATTTGTTGGCATTGCCTAACCCAAATAACGTACTTACACGTCATTCATTTCTTATTAATGGCATGAATACAGAATGTGCTGAACTCGCACAACAGCTCAGAACAGATATATTAAAAAGTAAGAAGTAAATCATTTTTAAATCAAAAAAAGCTCATATTTGAGCTTTTTTTGATCGTATTTAGATTAAATTGCCTAATTTTCCAACAATATTTGCAATCTTGATGCCATGTGATAATGCGGACAAATACATCTCTTCTCTTTTCATCGTTATGATTTTACTTTATTGTAAATATATGGCCATCACCGCTTGTTGAACCACTGCACAGACAGGGTTAAACAGGCTCAGAATCGATTTAAAATAAACAATTAACGCGCTTTGCGTAATACACGCAAACGGGTGCAGGGAAACAGATGTCACTCAATACCGTAGAAGAACTCATCGAAGATATTCGTGCAGGTAAAATGGTCATTCTCATGGATGACGAAGACCGTGAAAATGAAGGCGATCTTGTGATGGCGGCAACCCATGTCCGTGCAGCAGATATTAACTTTATGATCACCCATGCACGAGGGCTTGTTTGTCTAACTTTAAGTAAAGCACGCTGTCAGCAATTAAATTTACCTTTAATGGTCGATCAAAACGGCGCACAACACGGCACAAACTTCACCCTATCGATTGAAGCTGTTGATGGTATTACCACAGGTATTTCTGCGGCTGAACGTGCGCATACCATTCAAACTGCTGTTGCACCGCATGCGAAGCCTGCCGATATTGTACAGCCAGGTCATATCTTTCCGTTGATGGCACAACCAGGTGGTGTTTTACACCGTGCAGGACATACAGAAGCAGGCTCAGATTTATCACGTTTAGCAGGTTTAGAGCCTGCATCTGTGATTTGTGAAATCATTAATGATGATGGCACAATGGCCCGTCGACCAGATTTAGAAAAATTTGCCGAGAAACATGGCTTAAAAATTGGTACAATCGCTGACCTGATTCATTACCGCATGACCAATGAGCAAACGGTTGAACGTTTAAGCCAAGAAACCATTGAAACTGAATACGGTGTGTTCGAGTTATATCGCTATAAAGAACATGGCACCACCGAAGTTCATCTTGCATTAGTGAAAGGTGAGCCGAAAGATGGAATTACCACTGTTCGCGTTCATGGCTTTAACCCAACACGTGATTTAATTAAGCTGAAAAAGCAATCGAATGAAGCCGCTTGGAGTTTAGATCAAGCCCTTCAATATATTGCCCAAAGCGAACGTGGTATTTTTGTGTGGATTGGTCAAAAACATTTATTGGATTTAGGTCAAGCATTAAATACCTTAACCACGCCAAAAATTGCCAAATCAAATGCAGATTTGTCAAAACAATACCAAAATACAGGTGTTGGGGCGCAAATTTTACGTGATTTAGGGGTGGAGAAAATGAAGCTGCTTAGCTCACCACTCCGCTTTAATGCACTATCTGGCTTTAATTTAGAAGTTGTAGAATATATTTCTGCTGACTCATCTACTGAGAAATAATAGAGGTTGTTATGGCTATTCGCCGTATTGAAGGTTTAATGCATCTTGCTGGCGAAGGTCGCTATGCAATTTTGGTCGGACGTTTTAACAGTTTTGTGGTAGAGCACTTGCTTGAAGGTGCAATTGACACATTAAAACGTCACGGTGTTGCGGAAGAGAATATTACTGTTGTTCATGCACCTGGTGCATGGGAACTTCCTGTTGTTGCTAAAAAATTGGCAGCAACATCATCTTATGATGCCATTATCGCGCTGGGTGCTGTTATTCGTGGCAGTACACCTCATTTTGAGTTTGTTGCTGGTGAATGTGCAAAAGGGCTAGGTGTGGTCGGTTTAAATACAGGCCTTCCTATTATCAATGGTGTACTGACCACAGACAGCATTGAACAAGCTATTGAGCGTTCAGGAACAAAAGCGGGCAATAAAGGGAGCGAGGCTGCCTTAACTGCCATTGAAATGGTTAACTTGTTAAAGGCAATTTAATCGATGTCACAAACATTACAGGCAGCGTATGCTGCAAAACGTAAAGCCCGTCGCTTTGCTGTACAAGGGATTTATGAATGGCAAATGACGCATAACCCTGCCCATCAAATTGAAGCACGTACCCGTGCTGAAAATGCGATGCACAAAGTTGACTTAAATTACTACCATGAACTGCTCACTGAAGTGATTGCAGATCATCAAGCACTTGACCTATTGTTGGCAGATGTCTTAGACCGTGATTTAGATTTACTTGATGGTGTAGAACGTGCAACCTTACGTTTAGGTGCATATGAGCTACGCAATCATGTTGAAATCCCATATCGCGTGGTTTTAGATGAAGCCATTGAATTGGCAAAACACTTTGGTGGTGCAGACAGTCACAAGTACATCAATGGTGTACTTGATCGTTTAGCGCAGAATTTGCGTCAAGCAGAAAAACAAGCGTAAAACGGACGAGTTCATGGCCGAATTTTCAATTATTGATCGATATTTCAAAAAAAATATTGTTCAGCAACAAGATGTCATCTTAGGCATTGGTGATGATTCGGCTCTGATCTCACCACCTTTGCATCAGCAATTGGTGGTATGTACAGATACATTAGTGTCTGGACGCCATTTTCCAGTCGATACCAGTGCACATGCCATTGGCTGGAAAAGCGTTGCGGTCAATTTGTCTGACATTGCCGCAATGGGCGCTAAGCCACATAGTATTTTATTGGCTTTAACCCTCCCCGCTATTGACCATGAATGGCTCGAATCATTTTGCCAAGGGCTATTTGACTGCTGTGCGCCATACCAAGTTGACTTAATTGGTGGCGATACCACGCAAGGGCCGCATTTAACCATCACCGTCACTGCAATGGGCTGGGTCGAATCTGGTCAAGCCATTACGCGCTCAGGGGCGCAGGTTGGCGACTACATTGTGGTTAGTGGCCAATTAGGCGATGCTGCTTTTGCTTTAGCACATCCTAATCACCCATTAAGACAACGCTTAGACTACCCAACACCACGCTGTGAACTTGGCCAGCAATTGGTGTCTTTGGCATCAAGCATGATCGATATTTCAGACGGGCTTTGCCAAGATTTAAGCCATATTTTACAAGCATCTCATGTGGGTGCAGATATTTATCTTGAAAGTTTACCCATTGATTCAGCATTACATGACTTGCCACTGACTGAGCAATGGCAATATGCTTTAGCCGGCGGTGATGACTATGAATTATGCTTTACCATTTCGCCTCAGCACTATGAAAAATTATGTCAATTGACAACATCTCCTGCTTTCACTGTGATTGGACAAATTCAATCTAAATTAGGCTTGAATTTTATGCATCATCAACAAAAGCAAATGTTAGATCTACGTGGATACCAACATTTTGCCTAAATCAAAAATTCAGTTTTCCCAATATTCTTTTTACCATCGCTTCATTTTATTTTTAGGGGTTGGTCTTGGTTCGGGACTTGCGCCCAAAGCACCTGGCACCTTTGGCTCATTATTTATTCTTGTTTTAATTCCACTTTGGTTATGGTGCGGTTTTTATCTTTCATTCGCACTCATCACCATCATGTCAATGGTTGGCTTTTACATTTGTGGTCACAGTGCCAAACTCATGAATGTTCATGATGATGGACGCATCGTTTGGGATGAATTTGCAGGACAATCCATTGCACTGTTGCCTTTAATCTATTTTAATATCGTCACGGTACAATGGGTCATTATCGCATTTTTGTTATTTCGATTATTCGATATTTGGAAACCATGGCCAATTTCGATTGCAGATGAAAAATTGGTAGGCGGATTAGGGATTATGCTTGATGACCTGATGGCAGGAATTTGGGCAGCGCTGTGTATCATTATTTATTTTTTGGTTTAAATCCAATGAAATAGGGTTATTATGTCAACTACTGTTATTATTCTTGCTGCAGGTAAAGGTACTCGCATGCGCTCAAGCCTTCCAAAGGTACTTCAACCTTTGGCTGGACAGCCCCTACTTGGTCATGTTGTCCAAACAGCAAAAGCATTACAAGCCCATCAAATCATCACCATTTATGGCCATGAAGGCCAACGCGTCAAAGATGCATTCCAACAAGAAGACATCCAATGGGTTGAACAAAAAGAACAATTGGGTACAGGACATGCTGTACAAATGGTATTGCCTGTTTTACCACAAGATGGCTATTCATTAATTTTGTATGGCGATGTGCCACTTGTCAGCAAAAAGACCTTAGACCAACTTGTTCGCGCAACAGCAACATCAGGCATTGGTATGATTACACTCAATGTTGCTGATCCAACAGGTTATGGCCGTATAGTCCGTAAAAATGGCGCGATTCAAGCCATTGTTGAACATAAAGATGCATCTGATGAAGAACGTCAAATTCAAGAAATTAACACTGGCATTTATTGTGTAAGCAACGCGAAACTGCATGAATGGCTACCTAAACTGTCCAATCATAATGTTCAAGGCGAATATTATTTAACCGACATTGTTGCCATGGCCGTTCAAGATGGATTAAGCACAGCATCTATTCAGCCTGAACAAGCATTTGAAGTTGAAGGTGTAAATGATCGTATTCAATTGGCTGCCCTTGAACGTGAATATCAACGTCAACAAGCCAAACAACTCATGCAACAAGGGGTTGCTTTTGCAGATCCTGAGCGTTTTGATTTACGTGGTTCACTCAAAGTCGGACAAGATGTATTTATTGACATCAACGTGATCATTGAAGGTGAATGTGAAATTGGTGATCATGTCGTGATTGGTGCAGGCAGTATTTTAAAAAATACCTGTATTGCTGCACATACCCAAGTCCAACCCTATAGTGTATTTGACCATGCTCAAGTCGGTAAAAATAACCGTATTGGACCATTTGCACGTTTAAGACCTGGCAGTGTACTTGCAGCAGATGTTCATATTGGTAACTTTGTTGAAGTAAAAAATACACAGATTGGAGAGGCATCTAAAGCCAATCACTTCACGTATTTAGGTGATGCAGACATCGGCAAAGGCTGTAATATTGGTGCAGGTACCATCACATGCAATTATGATGGCGTCAACAAACACAAAACAACAATTGAACATTATGCATTTATTGGATCAAATTCTTCGCTTGTTGCTCCTGTTCATATCGGCACTTATGCAACTATAGGTGCAGGCTCCGTCATTACCCGTGATGTTAAAGCACACACGCTTGCTTTTGAACGTTCACAACAAACGGAAAAAACAAACTATCAACGTCCTCAAAAGACGCAATAAAAATACAAGGAAATTATATGTGTGGCATTGTTGGTGGCGTTGCAGAACGTAATATCAGTGAAATTTTAATTGAAGGCTTAAAACGCCTTGAATACCGTGGTTATGACTCAGCAGGTCTAGCGCTCATTAATGAGCAGCAAGTCTTACGTGAACGCCGTGTTGGTAAAGTTGTAAATTTAGAAGATGCTGTACGCACACAAAATCTAAGCGGTAATCTTGGCATTGCGCATACGCGTTGGGCTACACATGGTAAACCTAGTGAAGTGAATGCACACCCGCATATTTCAGGTAAAGTAGCGATTGTGCATAACGGCATTATTGAAAACTATGCGGAAATTAAAGCAGAATTAGAAGCGCTTGGTTATCAGTTCAGCTCACAAACAGACACTGAAGTGGTTGCGCACTTAATTGCTGAAGCATTAAAAACACAGGCAACTTTATTTGATGCAGTACAACAGATTGTACCGCGTTTAAAAGGTGCATTTGCTTTAGGTGTGATTCATGCAGATTATCCTGATGAATTGATTGCAGTACGTGAAAACTCACCGCTTGTGATTGGTGTCGGGATTGGCGAGCACTTCATTGGCTCTGACCAATTGGCATTACTCCCAATTACCAATCGTTTTATTTACCTTGAAGAAGGCGACATTGCACGTTTAACACGTACTAACGTTGAAATTTTTGCTCATGGCACTAACCGCATTGAACGTCCAATTAAAGAGCTTGATGCCGCTGTTAGCCATGCATCAAAAGGTGAGTATAAACACTTCATGCTCAAAGAAATTTATGAGCAGCCAGAAGCATTACAACAAACTATTTCACAAGCACTCAATGGCAATCGATTACGTGATGACTTTTTAAGTCATGCTGAACAAGATTTCTCAAACATTGATCAAATTCAAATTATTGCATGTGGTACCAGTTACCATGCAGGTATGATCGCGAAATATTGGTCAGAACAGTTAATTGATTTACCATGCCAAGTTGAAATTGCAAGTGAATTCCGTTATCGCTCACCTGTGATTATGAATCGCACTCTGTATTTGTGTATTTCACAATCAGGTGAAACTGCGGATTCATTGGCTGCTTTACGTGATACACAAAAGCGTGCCAAAGCCAAAGACTTAAACATCACAACCATGGCGATCTGTAATGTCGCGACATCATCAATGGTACGTGAAACAGACTATCATTTATTGACTTTGGCTGGACCTGAAATTGGTGTGGCATCAACCAAAGCATTTACCACACAATTGGCTGCGCTGATCTTATTAATTTTAAAAATTGGTACGGCTAAGCAACGTTTAGATGAAGCTGAAATTGACTGTATTGTCAAAGGTTTATGGCACTGTCCAAAAGTATTGTCAGAGACTTTACAGCACAATCAGGAAATTTTACGTTTATCTGAATTGTTTGTTGAAAAACAACACTGCTTATTCTTAGGTCGTGGCACGCTATACCCAATTGCACTTGAAGGGGCATTAAAGCTCAAAGAAATTTCATACATCCATGCAGAAGGTTATGCAGCGGGTGAGCTGAAACATGGTCCATTGGCACTCGTTGATAACGACATGCCTGTGGTCATTTTAGCACCTCAAGACAGCATGCTTGATAAACTGAAATCCAATATGGAAGAAGTTCAAGCGCGTGGTGGCGAACTGTTTATTTTTGCGGATGAAAACAGTGGCATTGTTGAAAAAGATCGTCAGCATGTTGTGAAAATTCCGCATATCAGCGCATGGCTTGCACCTATCGTGTATAGCATTCCTGTGCAGTTATTGTCATATCATGTGGCTGTATTACGTGGTACAGATGTTGACCAACCAAGAAACTTGGCTAAGTCAGTGACTGTTGAATAAGTCTTTAAACAACTATTCTTGATGGTGTATGAGAGTAATAAAGTACTCTCGTACAGATGGTGAGAGATTAAAATGCTCTCACCATCAATATAATAATTAAATCTTAGATTTTTTGTGCTTAATATATTTTTTTAAATCAATACTATTCTAAACCTATCAAATAAATTCTAAGACCATTAAAAATACATATAAAAGTGAAGGATACACTGAATGAATTTTATGGAGTTAGGTCTTTATGTTCTAACCATTGTAGTCATGATTGCAACGCCAGGACCTGTGATGCTGTTGGTTGCAAGTGCAGGTTTAAAAAATGGATATCGTGCTGCATTACAAACTATTTTGGGAACCAATTTTGCCTCATTAATTTTAATAGCTATATCTATTTCAGTATTAAAAGGCATTCTCAGCATCAATGAACTTGTATTTATTATTATTAAACTATTAGGTTCGCTTTATATTGCATATATTGGTATTGCTTTACTCAAAGAAGCAAGACAAACCCATACTGCAAGTATGACACCAATAACAACGGCAAATGGCGGGTTTAAAAAAGGCTTTTTAGTAGGTATTTCTAATCCCAAAGATATTATATTTTTCTCTTCTTTTTTCCGCAATTTATTGGTATTCATCATAGTATTAATATCAGTTTATCTATTTTAGTGATTGTTTGGATTGTGCTTGATTTCATAACGCTCTCTATAGTTTATAAAATGTTCCATACCATTTCAAAAAGTAAAATTTACCCTAAACTTTTAGCCAGCTGTGCATTACTATTAATCTGTATTGCAGCTTATGGTATTTATATGTCTGTTCAATATTTTGTCTAAATTATTTATTCACTCTAAAATATTTAATTTTTCCTACGCTTATAGATTTTCAACTATGGATTTACTGCTATTTGCTTTGTGGTCAGATCATGTTGATGTTCACGGGTTAAGTTCCCAATCGCATCATAAATCCATTGTATTTCACTGTGTTGGTTTTTACCTTTAATGAGCTGACTACGATCATCATATGCAAACTCTTCTGTTTGCTGATGTTCTAGCTCATGACCAATATGTCCATAGCCTACTATACGCTGAGTAATTAACCCGGCTTGATCATAAGCATATGAGGTTTGTTGTGCATTGGCATCGATATGAACGAGTAAGCGTCCTTCAGCACATGATATAACGTGTCAAGAGCGTTTACTCTATATACAATACACTTTAGCATTTACAATAAACTATTAATAAATTGTTCTTGAAAAAATATTAACCATTCTTCATCCTCATTTAAATCACTATCAAACTCTAAAGTTAAGATAAAAACTTTAATCCTTAAAAAAAAATAATAGGTTGTATCCTTTTGTATATTTTTATCAATCTGATCCCAGTTTTTTTCATTGAGGTTATTAAAAACTTTTAATAACTCTTCTTCACTCATATTTTTTTTTACTATTAAATTAATTTCATTAAAGAAATCTTGTATATAATCTATAGTCGTATATCTACTCAAAAAATCTAAAGCCTTTAAGTTAATATTATTTTTGCGTAACTTTAGAACTTCAAATATTTTAAAATAATCTTCAATAATCATATTTAACTCCTAGTTGGTTAAGAACAGACTGACATGAGCGACAAGTCTTTTTTAATGTCCCATGTCCTTTACCAGATTCACCAATATTAACTGCTAAACTTTTGGAACCAATTATAGATTCATGTTCTTCTAATGCTTGATTAGCACAAGATATTTCACCACAATACCCATGCCATTTTTCTCTTTGCATAGATGGTACATTATCCAGAGCTTGCTGTACTTTTGGATGAGTTTTTCCAATACTCCCACTTACACCAGTATAGATTTTTCCGTTTACTTTTAACTCAGCCGCCGCTCCTTTATTTTTTCCTGAGCTCAAGGCTATATCTGCAGCATCCTTCGCACTTTTTGCACCAGAACCTAACCTTGTATTCAACCCTAATGGATCCACCCACCCCACAGGGTTCGGGGCATAGGCATATACATTCAATCCGCCTGATAGGCCAATCGGGTCTTTACTGATAAAACGACCAATCTCTGAAGAGTAATAGCGATGTCGGTTGTAATGCAACCCGGTCTCAACATCAAAGTATTGCCCTTGAAAGCGTAAGTTGTTGGTGACAATCTCACTATTCTCAAACAACTGTTGGACTGAAGGACCTTTTAACTCACCCCATGCTTTATATGCTGCTTGCCAAACAATGTGTGCCTTGGCATTACTCAGCTCTTGCGGTGTGCCTAAATGATCACAGTGGTAATAATAAATTTGACTTGTGGTCACTGCATGTTGCTTTGTATTCCACAATGGGTCTTTGTGAATACTATATGTTTCGTTTTGAGCGAGTTGCGGCGTGGTATGGAGTGTAATCGCTTGATCATAGTTGATTTGCAACAATGGAATGAAGCTGTCTTTTTCATACACATAGTGACGCGTGTGTTGTTCTGCAGACTCATAGGCTAAGGCCTCACCATCCCAACCATAAATCGTGCGTATGCTACTGCCGGCTTGCTTTTTAGCCTCTTTAGCAATCCGTCGCCCAAGTGCGTCATAACGATAGCTTGCGGTATATTGTGCATTACGACTTTCAATTAATCGCCCAAATACATCCCATCTTAAATTCAGCTGTCCTTGTTTACCTGTCGTGTTGTGCTGAATCAGTTGACCATAAGCATCATATTCATATTTTGAATCTAAATAATCTTGAACAACATTGTTGATCAAATGGGTGGATCGCTTACTCGAATGCGTTTGGGTTTGAGATGTTGCAGCTCGTGGATCAAGTAAATTACTTGCAGGGTCAAATGCAAAGGTTTCTCGACCAAGTGAACTAGTTGCTTCAAGCAAACGACCTACAGGGTCATAACGGTAATTTAACGTGCCTCGGCGGCTGTCTTTAATTTGTGTCAGTTGTCCTGTACGGTCATATTGATATACCCGCTCAATTAAATCCTTGCTGTGCTGTATCGCATTATTTTGTGGGCTTGATGTGCTGTTGTTATAGCCACTTTGATGATGGTTTTGGATGGTTTGTTGTTGTAACTGCCCCATCACATCATATTGTTGGCTTTGCGATAAGCCATTGGCATAATGACGTAATGTTTCACGGTGTAAGTCATCACGTTCAAAGCTGACTAAGTCATCACCATTGATGGCAAGACCATAAACATGTCCTGTACCATAAGTCATGTGGCTTAAGGTTTGTCCATCTGGACGAATAGTTTTCACCCGATCATGAATTTCATCATACATATGCTGCCACACTGCTGTTTGCTTTGTGGTCAGATCATGTTGATGTTCACGGGTTAAGTTCCCAATCGCATCATAAATCCATTGTATTTCACTGTGTTGGTTTTTGGCTTTAATGAGCTGACCACGACCATCATATGCAAACTCTTCAGTTTGCTGATGTTCTAGCTCATGACCAATATGTCCATAGCCTGCTGTACGCTGTTCAAGGCGTCCCATACTGTCAAATACAAAATGCTGAATACGATCTTTTACTGCAAGGCTGTCATGGGTTTGACCATAACGTTTCGCCACTTCAACACTGGTTGTTAGTTGACCTGTGCTTTGTTCATAATGGTAGGTTTTACATTTACCGTCAAAGTCTACTTCTTCAAGTAACCGCCCCATAACATCGTATTTAAACTGATACCGTGCGCCATTTTCATTAGTCAAACAAGTTAAACGGCTTAAACGATCCCATGTATATTTGAGGGTTTGCCCCATTGCATCTGTACGCTGAGTAATTAACCCGGCTTGATCATAAGCATATGAGGTTTGTTGTGTATTAGCATCAATATGTACAAGCAAACGTCCTTCAGCATCATGAATATAATGCTCTTCGCTGCCATTTGGATAGGTTATTTTTTCTAATTGCCCGAGCGCATTTAAAGGTAAATTGGCTGCAATCGGCTGACGTGGCTCATTGCTTGGCTCACTATAATGATAAGTGACTTTCTCACGTAATGCATTGGTGACACATACCACACGGTTACGTGCGTCATACTCCCACTGCATGGCCTTACCTGAACAGTCAACATAACGAACCAAGTTACCTTGTGCATCATATTGTAGCTGTTTAATACCGCCTTTAGCATCTTGGATGCTGACAGGTAAACCAAGCCCATTATAACGATATTGCGTAACTGATTTGAGCGGGTCGGTCTCTCGAATTAAATTGCCTTGATCATCATATTCTTTAAGCCAACGCCCATCTTCTGCATCAACATGCCCCACCAAACGGTTTTGCTCATCATAGGCATAATGCAGCATTTTTCCATCTGGCTGGGTCATGCTTAAAACATTACCACGCTCATCATAGCTATAACTGGTTTCTGAATCATCTAAAGCAATATGGTTAATAATGTTCTTTTGGTCATCACGGAAAAACCATTCTTGTAATCCATCAGGATACACAGTGCGATAGGTATAACCTGTAATACCGTAATAATGCTCGGTTTGATTGCCTTCCAAATCACGAAGGGTGGTTTTACGAATATCTGGATCCCAAATCAGCTGGCTGGCTGAACTACGGTCATCTGCCCATTCTGCAACGGCCTTAGATGTCGGCAATATGCCATCATATTCGATGTTCATACCACGACCTGTCAGGTCGGTATAACGTGTCAGTAGATGATGCTGATACGCATAATGATGGCTTTGTGCAAACTCATTAGTTGCTTGGATTAAATTACCAAATTCGTCATAACGGTATGCTGCCAATTGGCGTACAGGTTCATTGTCTTGAATTAACCATGCTGCCGCCACTTTGCGCTCAGTGTTGAGCTGCAAATTTACCTGTGCAAGAATACTTTCGCCTTGTTTAAAAACAAGATCTGATAAGTAGGTTTGACCATCAATCAAATGATCATAGCGTAGCCCAACTGTAAATCCATGCTCATGGTCAAGCGTAACCAAACGATAATTTTGACTGGTTTTATCTAGCTTATAAATTTGGTGATTGAGCGAATCAAAAGTAATTACTTTTAAGTCATCTGATACGCAGCTATAGGTAAAGCCTTCTACAGCATCATAATGGCTTTCACCTTGTTCTAATTCTGGAAGTTTAATTGCACGTCCATCTAAACCAATATATTCAAATCCATTTAAAGGGGTTAGCTCATTTGGTAAGGCTGGATTAAATGCAGTGGCAGGAATAATTGCCGTATTAAACGGCGTGATCCAACGAGCACCAAAAATACCATCATTGTATTGGTACAGATCTGACGAATAATAACGAATCAGTTGTTCTGCAAATAAAGGATGGATTTGCGCATCTTGATGCAATAAGGTTTCTGTGCCTTTTGCAAAGCTAATTGAGCAACCTGTACCTGTTGATGTGCCATTTTTACAACGACTGGCATTTTGATTGGCAGGCACTTCTTTACTGATTTTTTCAAGTGGCTGCGTATTTTTATTGGTCGCGGCTTTCGCTGTTTTATTGGCTGCAACAGAAGTTGAAACCGCTTTCTTTCTATGTAAAACAACACTATCAAGTAAAACCTGTAAAAGCCAAGCAATACTCTGTTCTGTTTTAGGGTTACTTAACCCTGAAATTTTTTGATTGGCTGTGATCCCCAAACGTTTAAACTGATTCGCTAAAGTAAGTACAGATTGTTTCGCATCTGCGGATGTCAGTTGAGTCGCGACTTGAGCAGTTGCATTTACTTCGCTTTTAATTAATGCTTTGCCAAGGTTTTGAACCATATAACTTAAATTGAGTACAACACGTTTAGCATCACCCTGAGCAAAGCCGTCTACTGCGCCATCAAATTGCTGTTTTGCTCGGTCGACATTACGGCCACTATTACTAAAAACTTGACCTTCGTTAATAACTCGAACAATCCCGCCATGTGTAGTGTCAGTAATTGTCTGAACTGTCTGACCGGATGTACTTAAAATAGGACCTATTTCTGCAAGACCTGAAGTACAAAACTTTTCGATATCTCCTGCCACACGTTCATTAATATGATTCGCAATCACGGTGACTATGGCAGCACTTAACCCACTCTTACCACCCCTTAGCATTTCTTGGCGAACGAGTGCCAATGCTGGACGTGCTGTTACTCGAATGGCAGCTGTTGCAGGCACTGGAATGATACCAATGACATCAATTGCCAAATTACTGTAATCTAAGATATCTGCTTTTTCTGTTCCTTTATCCACCAATTGAATAATATCCGAGACCACATCTACCGCTGCCATGATACTGCCTGAAATCGGCAACATAGACAAAAATCGGATCAAGACATCAATACCAATCACTTGATAAGTATGATCTAACAACCATTGATCTATTTCTTTACGGACTCGATCGATATCTTCAGGTACAAGCTCTGTTAAAGGTTTAACCACTGATTCTGACACGGAAGGAGCCTCTTAAATAGATACAAATGGATTTGTTGGAATGACATCAGATGTTGACGTATTGGGATGCGACATATCGTCATTTGAGCCAATACCATCAATTACTTTTTTAAGGTTTTCTTGATTTAACATGGTTTCTTGCATTAAAGGAATGACACCGCGTAAGCCATCTGATTTAACTTTTTTAGTGTTTTCAATCAGTTGATTAAGCGTGTGAGGTTCAGATATTTTCTTAAAGGCTCGTCCAAGTAAACTGGTACGCTGAGGCTGAGTCGTATTGGCCGATGGCCACGCTGTTTGACGTTTAAAATCACTGTCTGCACGCCAAGGATCACGTGAATCAGGCTCAAAATACACTTTAGCAAAACCTGTAGGTAAGCCTGTCACTTCAGCTTGACCTTGATCATTTAACTGACCTTTGGTTTCTTTGCCTAAATTATCAACCAACGTATAACGACCATTTTTTACCCCTTGATCGCGGTTATAAGTATTCAATAACTCTAAGATGCCTTGACCACGTTTTGGGCTTGGTGGCAATTTTAATTGCACCTGCCCGCCACTTGCGCCTTTAAAGGTGCTTTGCGATGATTGAACGTCAAATACGCCTTTGGTTTTAAGGACAATTCCTGATGAAGACAGTTGCAAACTCGAACCATTTACTTCAAAAGTAATCTCTTTCGGTGCAGAGATACGAATAGATTCTTCAACTGACCCCAATTGAATACTTTGTTTAGCCAATGCTGAAATGCCGCCACCATGTGCTTGAATTTCAACATTGCCTAATCCTGCAAATAGACGAGCCCCTTGCTGCGCTGCAAATAAACTGATTTTTTCTTGGGCTTGTACAAATACATTCTTTTGCGTGCTGACATTGATGCTGTCGCCCGCACTGTGATTAATTTGCCCATCTGCAGATAAAAAGATATTTTCATGACTTGATAACGCCACATCTTTAGGCGACGCCAATAAAATGACAGCCTCTTTAAAGACTTTGGCTTTATCTTGATCTTCTTGCTCAATTTGATTTAAAAATGCTTTTAAATTCTCTAGCATATCGAGCGGATCAACTTGTTGCCCTTGGGCAATTTCATTTAAAGCTTGTGTATTATCAAGTGATCCTTGCAGCTGTTTTTTTGTGGTTGCAGCATCAGCATGAGGCTGTTTTGCATGAGCGTCTTCATGAGTAGAAAGTAATAGCCCACGACCCGCACGGACCGCACCCAATGCATCTGTTCGTAATTCAAAGCCTTCACCGCGCCCTTGACTGGTCGCCTGATCTTTAGGATGGCTTAAGTGACCTAAGTTAAGCTGACTGACTGCATGGCTACTTTGTAATTGGGTACTAATTTGCCCTGTGGTGTCATCAAAGCGAAGTTGGTTAAACCCGCTACCATCGACTTCTTGTGAACGAATTCCACTTAACTTTTTAGTGTGTGGTAACTTTCCTTTTCGATCAAACTGGGTAGGTGTACGTTCTGCTTCATGCAAACGACCCATCACAAATGGACGGTCAATATTGCCATCAAAGAAGTCAATCACTACAATTTCACCGACACGTGGTAAAAACCGCGCACCATAACCATCCCCTGCCCACGGCGTTAATACATCTACCCATGCCGAATCTGTATCTGAGTGATTACTTCCTGCACCGCCATCATGTGCATTATCTTCTGCACGACTAAATAGAAAACGTACTTTAATTCGTCCCCATTCATCCACATGAATTTGCTCACCTGCAGACCCTACAACCTGCGCACGTTGTACATGTGCAACAGGCTTGTCTTGTTCTGGATGATATGACGGTACAACATCAATACTACGACGAATCAAAGTTAAGCAATTGCCTTGACGCTGTGCTTCTTCTTCATGGTTTTTGTTGTGCCAATGGCTTTCTGTTAACAAGTATTGAACTTGTTTTTGAATATCTTTGGGTAAGTTATTTTGGTTATAAAAATGCTTATTTAAGATCAAAAATTCTTGTTCTGATTCATGATGTTGATCAATTTCTGGATGCCCATGAAATTTAAACCAATAACCAACTTTAGCATCACGCACGGTGCTATAGGCTGTAAAATATTTTGCGTTGAGATTATGCTGTTTAGACAATTGATCATTAAGATGTTCGAGTTGTGATCTGCTTGATGCAGTCGCACCATCTTCACCGTTTAAGTCTTGTATCCATGCAGGGCTAATGTGCCATGCATCTTCTAAACTTAAACTTTCATTGTCATGTTGCTCACTGTGCTGATGATAAGATAATACTGATCCTGCCCCATCTTGCTGATTAAGCTCATTGGGTTGCCAACGTTGTACATGTACCGCTGTGGGCTGTAATTTACGCTGTGCAATAAATTGGGTTATGGTATCAAATGGTTCAGTTGCATCGCTACGGTGAAAACGAATATTCTGACGTGTTAATGCCTCAAACTGATGATTATCATCAATTAAACATAATTTTTGAGGCTGAATTGGAGCACTGTTATCACGAACAAAACTTTCTGTTTCATCAATAAAAAAATTAATCCCTTCTGACTTGAGTAACCGAGTTATAAACTCATACTCAGATTCTGCTGACGTTTGCATTGTAAAAGGTCGAACATCATAGTCTTGATGAAGACGTTCGGTGCTGAGGGTTAAGCTTGCTGCAAATAAAGGGCTGCGTTCTTGCCATTCTTTAAACAAAATTTGGATAATGTCTAGGCAAGATTTATTCATAAAGACACGCTGATTACGGCGTTTTTGCCATAAAGCAGTTGCGTCTTTGAGTTGTAATTTGTAGACCGTTAATGAGCCGTCACTTTGACCTTGTGAAGCTTCTGTAATAAGCCCTGTTGTTCGAAACAATTGACCTGTATCTGTAACCGTATCAATTGCAACTTGGCAACCCATGAATTGTTTTAAAGGAATTGTTGAGTCAACCGACAGTGCCAATAATTCTATATTTAAACCAGAATTAATTTCTTGATGACCATCAACGCGCTGAACAAATACGTTTTTATTCAAAAAAGTATTTGAAAATTTCGCACTGATTGCACGTGTCTGACTATCAAAACCTAATTTATCTAAAATATCGTAAATATTGAGCACTAAAAAAGCCTATCAAATAATATTTAATTAAGATTAAGTTGAATATATCACACTAATTTACATAAAGAATACTTTTTATACACAGATTTTTATAAAAGTGATTGAGTGAAGAATTGTTAGTTGTAATTGCCAATATATGACATCGGCTTGCGTAGTTCATGCAATAACAGCGCTAGCTACACCGATATTTAATTGCACAGATCTATGTTTTAAGCCTAACCTGCACCAACAACATGACTTTGTTGTTTAATTAATTTTGCACCACAACTTAATGCATCATTTTCATAAGCAACCGATTTACCATCGACAATCACATCATTATGCATTTTTTGCACAGTCGACCAGCATTTGCATTTGGGACAATAATGGCCATCTCCTGCTCTGAGTACAGGAACACCCATGGTGGTATATTGACTTTGTGTAGCAGGCACAACACCCCCATGTGTTGTCTGTGCTTTATCAACAGCAAAACCTTTCATAACTTAAACTCTTTGTTAGCAACAAACTTAATGATTACATTTAGAATGAATATTTAAACACATTTATGCAACATTAATGTGACAAAAATTACTTTTTTTAGTGTAAAAGTTAATAGATTTACTGATTTAAATTATTATATAGTCATTTTTAAACTGATTAACATCATAATGGCCTTGTTCTAAGTGAATGTGATAATCATCAAACAAAGTCAGTTCAATACAATCATCCACATCAATGACAGCATCGGTATGTGCTTTCTCCCAGTGTTGTTCAATAAAAAATTTTCCTTCTTGTTTGGCATCCATCGGATCATGTCCTGCCACTACTACATATTTATGAATTTCACCAAAAAGATGGGGCACATATGCCCCAAGATTAATTAAATATAATTTTAATTGTACTGATTGATGAGGTGGTTCAGGCTGAATCACCACACGATAATCTATCCCTTGGTAGCTGACACCATGAATTTTCATCCATCCGTCAATGTGTACCCCTTGTTTTAGACCAAACCATTGTTGTTTTAATTTGCCATAACTGTGGCTTAAATCAGTACAAATGACAGGTCGTATATCATGCACTTCAATGTGTGCCTGTGCATGTTTGCCTCCAAGTAAAACCAAATAAAGATTTAACACCAATTATGCCTTTGTTTAAGTCGATGAAATCAGTAATCCTGCCACTGTAAACATCATGAATGCAACAAATAAGTCAATGCAACGCCATGCTATCGGCTTTTTAAACCACGGTGCCATTTTTCCTGCCCCCCAACCAAGTAAAGTAAACCAAATGATTGATGCTGCGACTGCACCGACAATGAAAGCAATTTTTGCTTGCCCTGCTGTATGCTGACTGCCAATTGCACCAAGCAAAACCATACTGTCTAAATACAAGTGTGGGTTTAATACAGATACAGCCAATACCAAATGTACTGCTGTGGTTCGGGTGATTTTTTCTTCTGCATGTCGCACATACAAACTTGCTTGGGCAAAAACTGCTCGTTGAAGTGCTTTTAGCCCATACCATGTTAAAAAGGCAACACCACCCCATTTGGCAATAAACATCAAAATGTCATTTTGTTGAATAAATTGTCCAATACCTGCCACGCCTAGGGTGATTGCAATGGCATCACATAAAATACAAATGAATACCGTAAGCAAAACATGTTGACGTTGTAAGCCCATACGAAGCACATGTGCATTTTGCGCTCCAATAGCAATAATAAGTCCCGCACCCATGAACAAGCCTTGTCCAAATGTCATCCACCACATGGCAACCTCTTTTTAATATTTGGTCTGAATATGGCTATTATTCACAAAGTGATTGCTTTTTAATTATTATTAAGAAAATATAGATCAAACTAAATTTTTTTAAGGTTACCGTTGGTGTTGGATCACAAACAGTGCGCAGCTTTTTTAGCTGTGGTCGAAGCTGGCAGTTTTGAGATTGCAGCAACTCAGCTTCATGTTACTGCTTCTGCAATTACCTTGCGGGTGAAAGCACTTGAGCATGCTTTAGGGCAAATTTTATTGCTCAGAGAAAGACCGTGTAAAATGACACAAGCAGGAGAAGAACTTTGGCATTATTTAAATAAAGTTCGTTTATTAGAACAAGATTTACTGCATCAGTTTTCAGGTAAAGAAAATAACTCGCCATTTTTTAAAGCTTCAATTGCCACCAATGCAGATACCCTTGCCACTTGGTTTTTGCCTGCATTACAACATGTCATTTTAAAAGAAAAAATATTGTTAAATATTCATGTTGATGATCAAGATCATACTCATGCTTTACTGCAAGCGGGTCAAGTCAATGCCTGTGTCTCAACATTATCGACCCCACAGCATGGCTGCTATGCGGTGTATTTAGGTCATATACGATATTATTTGGTGGCATCAGAAAACTTTATTCGGCAATGGTTCCATCAAGGAATTCATCGTAATACTTTACGCCATGCACCTGCTGTTATTTTTAACCGTAAAGATGAAATGCATGCGGATGTGTTACTCAAACAATTTGGTCTACCTAAAACGGCTTATCCATATCATTTTATTCCATCGTCTGAATCTTTTTTACATGCGATTGAATTAGGACTTGGTTATGGCATGGTGCCAGAACTGCAAGTCAAAGACACTAACTTAATTATTTTAAGTCCTCAAGCCACCTTAGATATTCCTTTGTATTGGCACCATTGGCAGCAACAATCTAAACAATTACAGCTATTAACCCAGCATGTTGTACATTATGCTCAACAAATATTAAACTAATTATTTATATTATATATTTCATTCACTTATAATCAAAAAAATGCTTTTTTAGTCCTATTTTCATTGAATATTATACTAAAGAATACAGCATATTTATTTCTAATTTGATTCAGATATATCACAACTCAAATCATGGTTTTTAAATTAAATATATTTAAAAACAATATCTTAAAAATAAAGATATCAATGTAATACATATCACATGCAGTATAAAAATAGGTTTGAGCATTAAATTTTAATTTTATGCCCGATTGGCTCTCTCTATTATCAAATAAATGGCTCTCGTTTAATGGCATGAAAATCGCCAAATTCTTATTTATAAACATAAAACATTTAATGTTTTATTGATTAATACGGTACGGCCTATTTATGCACGAACTGATGGGGGTCTATATTAAAATGACTGATTGCTTACCCTCATTCCAAAGTACGCTACTGCTAAATAAGTCAGTACATCCAGATGGTTTTATATGTATCAGTGCTCTATTGCTTTCAATTAAAAACAATATCACATGACATGAATAGGGATGCATCATGAAAAATAGCGCAGTAAAAGATACCTCTCTTCCAACATCCGATACATCTTCTCAATTTGAACGGTCAATTGGGCTGATTTCAAACTTTTCTTTGGGTTTTACTTATTTATCACCATTGACCGCAGTTTACTCCTTATTTGCTTTGGCCATTACATTGGCAGGTCCACCTTCTATTTGGTGGATTTTAGTGGCAGCATTTGGTCAATTATTGGTTGCTATTGTGTTTGGTGAAACTGCATCACAATACCCAATTACAGGCGGGCTTTATCCTTGGGCACGGCGGCTATGGGGACGTAAATATGCATGGATGGCTGCTTGGATTTATTTATGGGCCATTGTTGTGACAGTTACCTCTATTGCAGAATATAGCGCAGCCTTTGTTGCCTCATTATTTCACTATGAAAATAGTCCGATCAATAGCTTATTAACGAGCGTCGTTTTATTGCTGTTTGTGATGGTTATTAATATGTCTGGCACCAAAAACTTAGCACGAGTTGCTCGAATTGGGTTTTGGTGTGAAATTGTGAGTGTTATTGCCTTAGGTATTTATTTACTGATCTTTCATCGCGAACAACCCTTTTCAATTGTTTTTGACTCAATGGGTGCAGTCGCAAGTAATGGTTCTTATGTGACTGCATTTTTTTCTGCATCCCTCCTTGGTTTGTTTATGTTTTTTGGTTTTGAGGCATGTGGTAATGTCGCAGAAGAAGTAAAAAATCCAAGCCGACAAATTCCTGTTGCAATGATTCTAAGTATTGTCTTTGGTGCTATTTCGGCAGTGATCTCTGTACTTGGCTATTTACTGGCATCGCCTAATTTGGCGGCTATTGTTTCTGGTAAAATTAGCGATCCTATTCCTGCTATTTTACGTGATGCCTTAGGAACAACTGGCGCCAATATCTTTATTGTCATTGCCATTATTGCAATGCTCTCTTGTATTTTATCGTTACAAGCTGCGCTCAGTCGTTTACTGTTTTCATTTTCACGTGACAAAATGCTGCCGAAAAGTGCTTGGTTATCTAAGCTGTCTGCACAAGGTGTGCCTGACCATGCCATGATTGTAAGCTGCATATTGCCGCTTATAATTTGTGTATGGGTTTATTTCTCACCAGACAATTTAGCACGCATCACAGCATTTGCTGTCATCGGAATTTATGTTGCATTTCAAATGATTGTATTCGCTGCACTGCGTCAACGTATCAAAGGGTGGAAACCTGCAGGTGAATGGAGCGTGGGTCGCTTTGGCTTTGCAATTAATGTGATTGCGTTAATTTATGGTGTAATGGCAATTTATTTATTGGCACAGCCTGCGGATGGCCATACCATTTTAGATCGTTGGGTGGTGTTGATTGGCCTTGCGATTGTCATTGGTAGTGGCTTGTTATATATGTTTATTGCCAAGCCATATGGACAATCGAATGCACCAGAAAATGATGCAGTCGAATATGCCAACAAGTTACGCGCATTTAAACAGCCATAAATGATTTAATGTAACGTACCACTGAAATATAAGTGAAACGGCGCATAGGTATTTTTTTGATATGCTTGAACTTGATTGTCATGAATCAAACTACCTATGCGATATTTTGCCGTATTAGAGACAATCACCCGCCCTTCTTGGTTGGTAATACAGACCACATCATCAATCAGTTTAAGTTCTTCTGAAATGCATTCTTCAAAGGTTGCAACCAATAAGTCCATCACTGCAACACCCATAAACTGTTGGTTCACATAAATAGGCTGTGCTGCAGTTAATGTATACGCTGTACTGCAAATATAGTCCACATATGGGCCATGAATATATGGTGTTTGGCTGCATTCTGTATGATTAAACCATTCAAACGTTCTAAAATCTAACCGCTGCTGTGTGCCTTGATCAAGCTCTAATTGAAGATGATCTGACGTCGGCTGTTTTAACCACCACTCAAGTAACCAATATTCAGAATTGGTTTGTTTTTGATCAAAATAACTGGCAAACCCTGCACCATGGCAATATGGGTCATTCTCAAGCCGCGGTTGAATGGCTGTTTGCAGCCCTAAACGAAGCTCAGGTGAACACAATATTCCTGGCGTTAAATTTTGTGTGGCTGACGATAAAAAAACCTGTTGAAAATCCGCAGCCAATTGTTGAATAGACTGCATAAACAAGCCAGCAATAGATGAGATTTTTTGCTCTAAACGTTGAATGCGCTGCTGCTTATCGCTTGTAATGTCCATACTCAGACCTTCATTAAATTTGAGATTTATAATGTTTTCAGTTTAAATTTTTGATTTAACAATTCATCTGTCAAATGCATGAAAATCTGCTCAATACAATGAATCGCCTGTGTATTTTTTTGACTAAATTGCTCAAAAAATTCTAAATATAATGTGCTCATTGCTGTATGAATTTCATCTTTTTGATATAACACCGCAATAAGTGGTGCCCATTCTGATTGAAGCATTAATGCCTGATTGGCAAGTCGGGCGGATTGTGCGTTGGCAACAATAGTAAGTAAGCAGCGCATATCTGACTGAGCTCGAAACTCAGCTGTGCTTGCTTCGGCAAATACATCAATACAATGTTTTAACTTGGTCAACTCTTTCACAGTGGTGCGCTGTAAAGCAAGTTTGGTGCTTCTGAGCACGATTGCCGCATGAAACTCTCCTAAGTCAGAGAGATAATCACTACTAAGCTGATGTAGAGGATGTTGTTTGACCCGCTGCTCAGATGATATTTTATTAATGAAGCTACCACCATGTCGTCCACGTGTGGTGTAAATCAACGATTGACTTCGTAATGTATTGAGTGCTTCACGAATTGTGATATGTGACACCCCCATTAGCTTCGCCAATTCTGCTTCATTGGGCAATTGCTCATTCGCTTCTAACAAGCCAGTGATAATGGCATGGCTTAAACGTGCAATCACTTGCTCAACTCGAGTAGCTTGTCCAAGTGGACTAAAAATTACAGCATGTCTAATCATGAGTCTGCTAGCAGATCCATTTGAAATAATAAATGGATTGTAAGAGAAGCAACTTAAAATGAATAATTATTTTTCTCAATAAACAAAAAAAAGAGAGCGAGCTCTCTTTTTTTATGTACCGAATGCTGACTAGCTGAGCTGTTTATTTAAACTCTCTGCATCATAATAATCACCTTGATAAGTAATTTTACCTTCATGTATGCGAATAAAGCTCACACCCGTGAAGGAAATTGGCTTATTGGTTGCAGGTTCAGTTCCCCATACACCCGTATTTGTCCCTGTAATACGCCATTCAAATGCAATCCCATCTTTATTCAAAATAGGGGCGCTAATCATTTCCCATTTGAAATCAGGCAACGCTGTTAAGAACACTTGGATCACTTGTTCTTGTGCTTGTGTCTGACCAATCAAAGGTGAACCAACCGCTGCATCAAAATATTGAACATCAGGTGTCAAATATGTTGCGGCTTTTGGAGCATTTTGATTATTCCATTCAGCCATATAGGAATCTATCAATTGCTTTGATGCTGACTCTGCTGCAGTTAAATTTACTGTTGCTACTTCTTTATCATTATTCATTATGTTTTAACCTTAAAAATACTTTCTACTTCAATGACGTTCATACAAGTGTATTATTCGTCATATGCACTCATTACATGCTTAATACGGGTATATTCTTCTAAGCCATAAGCAGATAAGTCTTTACCATAGCCTGATTTTTTGAAACCGCCATGTGGCATTTCAGCAGCCAAAGGTATATGGGTATTAATCCAAACTGTACCAAAGTCTAAATCACGGCTAAAACGTAAAGCACGAGAATGACTTGTCGTCCATACACTTGATGCTAAACCATATTCAACATCATTGGCTTTCTCAAGCGCATCATCATCGTTTTTGAAAGATTGAACAGTAATCACAGGACCAAAGATTTCTGTTTGAACCACTTCATCATGCTGCTCTAAACCACTAATGATGGTTGGTTCAAAATAATAACCTGGGCGGTCAACACGGTTACCACCAATTTCAATTTTGGCATTGGCAGGCAGTCGTGCTAAAAAGCCTTTAACTTGATCAAGCTGACGATCATTATTTAAAGCGCCATACAATGCAGTTTCGTCATCTGGTTGGCCACAATGAATGGTTTTAGTTTGTTCAACTAAAAGCGCAATGAATTTTTCATAAATTGACTCTTCAACCAAAACACGTGCTGCAGCTGTACAATCTTGCCCCGCATTAAAGAAGGCTGCAATGGCAATGGTTTCTGCTGCTTTTTCTAAATTCGCATCAGCAAATACCACGACAGGTGCTTTTCCGCCTAACTCTAAATGTGCTTTTGCTAAGTTTGCAGCAGCAGATGCCGCCACTTGTAACCCTGCACGCACAGAACCTGTGATTGAAACCAAAGCAGGTGTTTCATGTGAAACAACTTTAGAGCCTGCATCAGCACGACCTAAAATTACGTTAAACACACCTTTTGGAAATAGTGGCGCTGCAAGCTCCGCTAAAATTAAGCTACTCGATGGTGTGGTATCACTCGGTTTTAATACAACAGAATTACCTGCTGCCAATGCAGGTGCAATTTTCCAAACGGCCATCATTAATGGATAATTCCATGGTGCCACTTGACCAACCACGCCCAACGGCTCACGGCGGATACTTGATGAATAACCCTCTAGATATTCACCTGTTGCTTTACCCTCTAAACAACGTGCAGCACCGGCAAAGAAGCGAATATGATCAATAGAAGTTTTCACTTCTTCTTGAGCAATCATATGCTTTAATTGTCCTGTTTCAGCACTTTGTGCATCAATGATGCGCTCAGCATTTTGTTCTATTACATCTGCAAGTTTTAACAACGCATTTTGACGAGCTGATGGTGTAGTTTTACCCCAAACTTTTGCCGCTTCCAATGCTGCAATATATGCCTGATCCACATCATCTTGAGTCGCATTTGGTGATGAGGCATATACTTGTTCATCTACAGGACTGACAAGATCAAAAAACTCAGTACCACTAGTTTGGACATATTCGCCATTAATAAAATGTTTTAGTACTTCTTTAGTCATTTCCATCGCTCTTGTTAAAACATATAACATTTTATGTATTATTTTAACTATTTTTTGTCAAGAACTATTCAGTAGCCTCTTCATTCATAGTATGGGATCAAATACAGTAAAAATAACGAAAGAAATAACTTAAAGTACTATTTATTAAACATTTTTATTTATATATACAGCAATATGAATACCATCAATACCCTGCATTGGCTCTCTTCTCTAAGTAGTAAATGGCTCCTTAAAATTGCATTTGCATACATCTTTTTTTGCTGTCTTAATTTAGCTTTTCAATGCCAAATTCTCGTAAACATTGCAATAACATACCAAAAGCCATCATCATGTCTTTTTCATTCACACAAGCAAATCCAAGCAATAGTCCGCGCTGTGCACGTGCATGAGAAAACAAATAATATTGTGATAATGGACGAGTTTTCACGCCATAGAGTAAAGCACTTGAAGCAATTGCCACATCATCACAATGCGATGGTAATTTTAAAATGATATGTAAACCGGATTGATCATCATATTCATGTAAGAAATCTTCACCTAAATAACGTGAAATTAGGTTAATTAAAAATTTTCGTCGCTTACCGTAAAGCAGACGCATACGACGAATATGTGCTTCATAGTGTCCTTCACGAATAAATTCAGCCAATGCACGCTGAATCAGTAAATGTCCACCACGGTATAATTCTGCCGCAGCCACACGAAGTGGCGAATACAATGCTTTAGGTACCACGATATAACCAATTCTTAGCGCAGGATAAATGGTTTTACTAAACGTGCCCATGTAAATAACAGGGCTGTCTTCTTCTAATCCTTGCAAAGATGGGTAAGGTAATCCTGAAAAGCGAAACTCACTGTCATAATCATCTTCAATAATCCAACTTTTATGCTCACGTGCTATAGCAATCAATTGCTTTCGCCGTTCCAAACTAAGATGTGACCCCAATGGATATTGGTGTGATGGCGTCACAAAGATGAGTTTAGGCGACCCTTTGGGCAATTGATCTAATACAACACCATGCTGATCAATAGGCAACGGACGCATTTGAACGCCATTCATGCGTAAATTATTCCGAACACCCCAATACCCAGGATCTTCAATCCAAACATCGTCACCAATATCAGTAAGCGTTCGACAAACCAAATCTACCGCTTGATGTACGCCTTCAGTAATAATAATTTGGTGAGCATCACAGTGCACTGAACGTGCAACACGTAAATGATCAGCCAAAGCACTACGCAATTCTGGGCAGCCGCCTGCACTGCTATAGATCAACTGTTCGATTTGCGGCTCTTTATTGAGTTTAGCCTGTATCCGACTAAATATTGGATGTGGAAATTCGGTCACATCTGGTGCACCAGGTACAAAAGCACCCCATTGGTAGGGCGATGCGGCAGCATAGCCGACTAAGCTTGCACCACGACGTGACAACATTTTTTTTTCAGTACTTGATGGATGAACTGTATTGGCTTTTTCTTGCGCAACTTTTAAAAACGCATCTGGCAAGTGTGGTACTACCCATGTGCCATGTCCTGTTTTCGCATCCACATAACCTTCTGCCTGTAATTGCTCATAGGCACTTAATATGGTATTTCTTGAAACATGTAACTCTCGTGCTAAATCTCTTGATGCTGGCAGCCTTGCCATGGGTGCTAAAATACCCTCTACAATTGCATACCTTAAGCAACGAAATACGCGCTGATGTAACGTGCCACTGGTTTCTTGTTGCAACCGTTGCAGTACATGATCTCCTAACAAACTATGCAATTGGCTCTCTCCGACATGTAAAAAGTGGCTCTCGTAAAATCAATAAAAACAATACAATGTAGTTTAATGATCCGTCGTGTTGTTATTGTAAAGCATCTATCGATGCAACAGCACATGACAAAATCAATGTATTTAAAAAGATAATGAGGATTGCAATGAGTACACAACAATCAGAGCTCAATACACGTAAACAAAATGCGACCCCTCGTGGTGTCGGTGTAATGTGTCAGTGGTATGCTGAAAAAGCTGAAAATGCAACTATTTGGGATAAAGAAGGCAATAAGTATATTGATTTTGCAGGCGGGATTGCCGTTCTAAATACAGGGCATCGCCATCCAAAAGTGATTGCAGCTGTTCAAGCACAACTTGAGCAATTTACTCATACAGCATATCAGGTTGTACCGTATGAGAGTTATATCTCATTGGCTGAACGGATTAATGAACGTGCACCAATTTCAGGCGCAACAAAAACTGCTTTCTTCTCAACAGGCGCAGAAGCTGTCGAAAATGCAGTAAAAATTGCCCGTGCGCATACAAAACGCCAAGGCATCATTACTTTTGGTAATGCATTCCATGGTCGTTCATTTATGACTATGGCGATGACAGGTAAAACTGCACCATATAAGCGCGATTTTGGTTTAATGCCAGGCGGTGTATTCCATGCACGCTATCCAGTCGAAAAACAAGGGATTAGTGTAGAAGCGGCAATTAATAGTATTCATGACATTTTCAATGAAGATGTTGCTGCACACGATGTGGCTGCGATTGTATTAGAACCTGTACAAGGTGAAGGCGGTTTTCATATTGTTCCTGATGCATTTTTTGTTGAATTACGAAAAATTTGTGATGAGCACGGTATTGTCTTAATTGCAGATGAAGTGCAATCTGGTTTTGCACGTACAGGTAAACTGTTTGCAATGGATCATTATTCAGTTGAACCTGATTTAATCACTATGGCAAAAAGCTTGGCAGGTGGTTTTCCATTGTCAGGTGTTGTTGGTCGTGCAGACATCATGGATGCGCCAAATCCAGGCGGACTTGGTGGGACTTATGCAGGTAATCCAATCTCAATTGCAGCAGCACATGCCGTCTTAGATGCGATCGAAGAAGAGCAATTATGTGAGCGTGCGAATACGCTTGGTAAAGAACTGTTAACGACTTTAACTGATTTAAAATCAAGCCATTCCGATGTGATTACCGATATACGTGCGATTGGCTCAATGATTGCTGTTGAAGTGCAACATGCAGATTTTGCGAAAGCTATACAAAACGAAGCAATGCGACATGGTCTGTTGATACTGACCTGTGGTAAACATGGTAATGTAATTCGCTTCTTGTATCCGTTAACCATTCCTGCGGATCAATTTAAAGAAGGTTTACACATCTTAAAACAAAGTTTTGAAGTACTAAACTAACCATGAATACCGACAACAGCAGACAAAGAAATTCGGAGCAATTCGCATGATTTCAAAGCACCTTCAACACTTATTAGAACATAAAGATATTAGTTTTGAGAAACCACAAAACCCAGACGACTATATTGAAGTCAATGATGCATCTACACAAGAAAGCTTAGGATGGGTAAAAAAGCACGAAAAGGCATCAGTTTTAGAAGTTATTGACCGTTCTGAAAAAGCACAAGCGTCTTGGAAAAATAAAACTGCCCTAGAACGTGCTGATGTTTTATTGGCTTGGTATAAACTGATCCTAGAAAACAAAAAAGACCTTGCTGAAATCCTAACTGCTGAACAAGGGAAACCTGTTGTTGAAGCACAAGGTGAAATTGAATATGCAGCATCATTCTTACGTTGGTTTGCTGAACAAGCGCGCCGTATTGATGGTGACATCATTCCAACAACGCAAAAAGACCAGCGTTTCTTGGTGTTAAAGCAGCCAATTGGTGTAACTGCAGCAATTACGCCATGGAATTTTCCAGCAGCTATGATTACACGTAAAGCAGGCCCTGCAATTGCTGCAGGCTGTTCAATGATTGTAAAACCTGCTGAATTAACGCCACTTTCAGCATATGCGCTTGAAGTATTGGCACGTCGCGCAGGGTTAC
This sequence comes from Acinetobacter apis, assembly GCF_900197575.1. Taxonomy (GTDB): domain Bacteria; phylum Pseudomonadota; class Gammaproteobacteria; order Pseudomonadales; family Moraxellaceae; genus Acinetobacter; species Acinetobacter apis. Next base: position 289,717 of record NZ_FZLN01000002.1, read on the forward strand.
CTGATGACTTGCTGATTAACATCAGTGGCGCATCATCTGATGTTGGTAAAGTATTGTGTGAAAGCGATACTATTCGTAAGCTGACATTTACAGGTTCAACTGAAATTGGTCGTATCTTAATGCAACAATCAGCACCAACGATTAAAAAATTATCGTTAGAGCTAGGTGGTAATGCACCTGTGATCGTTTTTGATGATGCTGATGTCGACCAAGCAGTTGCAGGAATTATTTCAAGTAAATTCCGTAACAGTGGCCAAACATGTGTATGTCCAAACCGCATTTATGTTCAAGAAGGCGTATATGACGAAGTAAGCAAAAAGCTTGTTGAAGCTGTGTCTAAATTGAAAGTAGGTGATGGTCGTGAAGCAGGCGTAACACAAGGTCCGCTAATCGAGCAAGCAGCTGTAGATAAAGTACTTGAGCATATCAATGATGCAACTAGCAAAGGCGCGAAAGTTGCTGTTGGTGGTAAATCATCAGACAAAGGTAGTGTGTTCTTTGAAGCAACAGTACTGACACATGTAACGCAAGACATGCAAATTGCTAAAGAAGAAACATTTGGCCCAATCGCAGCTTTATTCTCATTTAAAGAAGAAAGCCAAGCTATTGAATATGCCAACGACACAATCTATGGTCTAGCTGCTTATATCTTCACCCAAAGTGTAGGTCGCCAATGGCGTGTTGGTGAAGCATTAGAGTATGGTATGGTCGGTGTGAACACAGGCTCAATCTCAAATGAAGTTGGTCCATTCGGTGGGATTAAGCAATCAGGTCTTGGCCGTGAAGGTTCACAGATCGGTATTGATGACTATTTAGAAACTAAATTCTTAATTGTTGACGTGTCTAAATAATTTAGACTCATCAAAAAAATCGGCTTTCAATGAAAGCCGATTTTTTTTATTTCGTTACAGTCGCCGCTAACTTGAAGCGATGCCCGCATTTTTGACACTGACAATCTAAAAAAATATTACGGTCAATCATTGACCCTGCCCGCTTCCCAAAACGCTTTCCAAAAATTCCGCCGGTTACCCCAACACTAATTGCACCAACAAATGTTCCAATGGTTGCACCTGTAATGATCCCTAACGGCCCCGCTAAAGTACCAATAGCAGCGCCTGTAGATGCGCCTGCGGCTGCCCCACCTACAGCACCAGCTGCAACGCCTGCAGAGCCTAACACTACGCCACCCATGGTATTTAATATTTGATCATGATTACGTGATTTAATCACAGAAGATTGACATTGAGGACAATTCATTTTTCCAACCCAATTGGATGATGTATTCCTCAAATAGTAATAGATTTTAATGATAAGTCTTGTAGCAAAAAATGCCATGTAATGATGTTTATTGCAACATATCTTAAAATTTAGAAGAAAATTTAGACAACCCCTTGAAAAAACAAATGAAAAAATGATTTTTTTACCTTTATTTTTGTTTTTCATTCACTAGACATTAATAATTTTTATTGGAAAAATATATTAAAAGATAACAAATTTTATTTTAAATATTAAAAAAAACTTATTTTAAAAAAGAACACATATTCACTTTAAAATAAATTTATTAAAATAAAATAGTTATTAATTTATTTCCTCATACTATTAAATAAAATACTCCAATCATTTAATACTACTATTTAACAATAATAACATTCATTTAAATTTTTATTATTAAAGATGTAAAAATACAAAACATAAATTCATTTATTTTTATAGATATCACAAAATAAAAAAAGGGAGAATTCTCCCTTTTTTTATTTGATTATGCGTTATGCAGTTTCGTCCATTTTATTCCAAAATGCATTCCATAGATCGCAATAATCAAATGCAATTTGACTGATTTCTTCAAAATCATAAAAATGTAAAGCCTGTGTTAATAGCAACCATAAATCTTGCTCATGAAGATCATCAGCAGCTTCTGTTGTGCCATCATCTGTTGTACCGTGGACATTGTAATAGCCTCTATTTACAGCGATATCCAAGTTAGCAACTGATTCTCTTAATGGTGGAGAGAAGGTAATTACTTGCTGTTCTGCAATTGCGAGTGCTAAAACCACTTTAATATAATCAGAGTAAGTACTTTCTAAAAAGTTTCTTAAGTTGATTGCCTCTTTAGAAAATACAAATGTATCTTGTGTTTCTTTAGAAATGCTTAAGTCATCTAAAACTTTTTTAAATAAACAAAAATGTGAATTTAATGGTGTGTCTTTATAACTATTATGGTCTGAAGATAAACCAAACTCATCATTAATATTAAATGCAATTAAAAAACGAGGATACATTTTAACAGAAGAGAATATTTTATTATCTAACTGCTTTGCTTGGAATTGAGACATTAATAATGCATCAGTAAATATTTCAACAATACTGTGCTGATATTCTAAATGAATACTTTGTATTTTATTTAGAGAAAATGATTTATTTTTAAGACGTGTTATAATATTATGCTCAAACAATGGGTGCTTTAACACTTGTTCTTTGAGCAAATCTAACTTTCTTTGATTCTCGTCCCAGTTTTCTTTTGGAATAGATTGCTTTAACAAGTCTATTGTCGTTTGTCTTGCAGTTTGGTTTTGTGTTGCATTACACATGTGAGCCCCCTTAAGTGATATTTTTTACAGACTAGTCTGTATACCAGTATAATAGTAGAATTATCAAGAGATTTGTAGATGTCAAAAAAGCAAAAAGATATTCTTTATAAAGCAATTGAGCTTTTTAATGAATTCGGCTATTCAAGTGTGGGAATAGATCGCATTATTGCCGAGTCCAAAGTAGCCAAGATGACATTTTATAAGTACTTTCCATCAAAAGATTTTTTGATTACCGAATGTTTAAAAGAGCGTGATCAACTCATTCGAGAAAGCATTTTATTGTCATTAGAACCTATTTCTAAAGAGAATGGTTTTGAACGTTTAAAAGGAATTTTCGATTGGTTTAATCATTGGTTTAACCAAGATAACTTCCATGGCTGCATGTTCATCAAAGCACTTGATGAACTACCTTATAACACCAACTCGCGAAATATTTCTATTTTACACAAAGAATGGACCGTGAGTTTGTTGCAAGAGGTTTTACAATCTATGGGCTTAGAAAACCATCAACAATTGGCTTTTCAAATGCGAATGCTCCTAGATGGTGCAATTATTCATGAAAAAATGTTTAAAGATCAAAGAGCAATCTCTGCTGTCTGGGCATTGGTTCTCCAAATGATTAAAGCATAGTACCCTGTTACAAAAAAAATTAAAATGTACAGACCTGTACGTATATATGTTGTACAATCGTAAGTAACCCACAGTAGATAGGTTAGTGCAGGTCGCTTATGATTTATCAATCTGAAGATCTTTTTTTACACGATGAAGCGTGGAAAGATGATGTTGTCACTCGTTTTAGAAATCCTATGGTACGCCAGAAACTATGTGATGAGTGTCTAGGGGACAGCTTAAAACAAACACACTTTTTTTATAGCTTTTGCCATCAAGAGCATTTCCAAAATCAACATCATCTGCTTACACCACTGCTTATTTACACCAACATTGAGCATCAGCTACAACAAGATGTGATTGAGCAGCCATTCATCATTTTTTTTGATCAACAGCTTAACGACTCAGGTCAAAAATGTACTGAACAATTGGTTTGGGATGCGCTAAGCTATGTACATCAGTCTGATCCATGTACATGGCCAGCATATTTATCAAAACACCCCATGAACCCACATCATTATTATTTTTATTTTAATGGAGTTGCTTTATCTATTCAGCTGGTAAATTGCGCTGACATCATACAACAACCCAATAACCAGCTCATTTTAATTATTCAAAAAACATCAATTCAGCAATATAATCAAAACCAAATAATGAAAAAAGTTAGTTAGTATGTATAGGTGATAGGTACAGCCATGTACCTATCACATGTCATTGATTAATTAAGATTTCATGACTCTGTATACGCACAACACCTAATGCTTTCATTTCTTGCCATGCAATCTCAAGTGAACCATTTAAGTCGATCGCTGCTGTCGCATCTTCTATAACATAGGTGTTAAAACCAAGTTTTGCAGCATCTTTTGCTGTCCATGCCACACAAAAATCTGTTGCAACACCTACAACATAAACGGTGTCTATTCCTCTTTCTTTTAAATAACCATTTAAACCAGTTGGCGTTTGATGATCTGCCTCCAAAAATGCTGAATAACTGTCTATATAACGATGGCAGCCTTTACGAATAATCAGTTGTACTGCGGGAATATCGATATTTAATGCAGGATGAAATGCCGCATCTTCTGACCCTTGTACACAATGACGTGGCCAAAGAATTTGTGGACCATAATCGAGTGTTATCAAATCATAAGGTTGTTTATTTTCATGGTTATCTGCAAATGAAATATGATCACTTGGATGCCAATCTTGGGTCAAAACGACATGATTAAACTGTTTTGTTAACGTATTAATTAAGGGAATAACTTGATCTGCCTGTTCAACAGCCAATTGCCCACCTGGCATAAAGCCATTTTGAATATCAACCACAATCAATGCTGTATTCTTCATCTCATCTCCGCTGTGATTTGCTTTAATCGTTCATTCATTTGGTATTGAACAAACAAAATAAAGTGTATTGTCATGCCTATTTAGTCATACTTTAAACTGAATAACGAGTAAAGGGAGTTGAAAAAAAGTGTATAAGGTTTTATAAACGTAATGAAATAAAGTTGTTCTTCTTTCAGTGATCAGTCATAATTTGCATATACTTTATGCAGTGATTTGAATCTTTCATTGAATTTTTTAAATTTCGAATAAACGACCATCTCATATTGATGAGAGATGGCACAACAGGATTGTTTTTAAAATGACTCAGCTCGTTCAGCACATTCAAGGCTCTATTGTCGCACTCGTCACTCCAATGCTTGAAGATGGCAAGGTAGACTGGAAGGGTCTAGAGAAGCTCGTTGAATGGCATATCGAACAGGGTACCAACGCAATTGTTGCTGTAGGAACAACTGGTGAGTCATCAACGTTAACCATGGATGAACATTCGCAAGTCGTGAAAGAAGTTGTTCGTGTTGCAAATAAACGTATTCCAGTGATTGCAGGAACAGGCGCCAACTCAACACATGAAGCTGTTAAGCTAACTCAAGAAGCATATGAGTTCGGTGCAGATGCCGTATTGTCTGTCGTGCCTTATTACAATAAGCCAAGCCAAGAAGGCTTATATCAACATTTTAAAGCGGTTGCAGAATCTGCTGATATTCCCGTTATTTTATACAATGTTCCAAGCCGTACTATCACTGACCTGCACAATGACACAGTCATGCGTCTTGCTGGCATAAAAAACATTATTGGTATTAAAGATGCCACAGGTGATTTGGAACGTGGCCGAGAGCTGATTGAACGCTTGAATGGCCAAATGGTGGTTTATTCAGGCGATGATGAAACAGCCACTGAACTCATGCTCATGGGCGGAAAAGGCAGTATTTCAGTAACAGCGAATGTTACCCCGAAAAAAGTTAGTGTGCTTTGCCAAGAAGCCATTGCAAATCATGCTGAGCAAGCTCGCCTTCTTGACCGCGAAATTGCAAAATTAAACATTATTTTGTTTTGTGAAGCCAATCCAGTTCCTGTCAAATGGGCGCTTTATGAAATGGGAATGATTGAAAAAGGCATTCGTTTGCCGCTGACGCCATTGGCGGAACAGCATCGTTTACCTTTACGTGAAACTCTCCAAGATATCGGTATTATTTAAGAGCACAATTTTATGCAACTACGTTTAAGTATAGCCATAGCTACGCTTGCAGTCTTCACCATTTCAGGTTGTAGTACGATCAGTACAAAGCTTGCAGTGAATAATGGTTCTTTAGACTATAAAAAAGCAACCACAGTTGAATCTCTTAAATATCCTGAGGGTATTACGGCACGTCCAGCGACTCCGCTCTACCCTGCTCCAATTATTGATCCATTGGCATTAAAAAATGCGCCTGATTTTGAAAATCAAAAAGGCAACCGTTTTGCTATGCCAAGACCTGGTGAAGTGGTAAAAAACCGCTCTAATTCACGTCAAGAAACCTATGTACGTCCAGCAGTATTGTTTGATGCAAAACAAAACCCTTTGCTGAAAGTCACGGGTAAATCTGATACCATTTGGCAGTATACACTTGCAACACTAAGCAGCTTTAACTATAACGTGGTTGAGCAAAGTAATACACGCTATGAAGCGACCATCAAAGTCGATGACAAGCTTTATGTGTTAAAGCTTTCCGTCGCAGGTAAAAACTGTACTTTGGTACTATTCAACCCCGACAATAGTTATGCTGATCCTGCTGCTGCAACCGTGCTATTACAGCAAATTGCTCAAAATTGGCCAGCTTAAACTTAGGCATTAATTATCCAAACAGGTTCATCCCATGTTAAAACAAACCCTGCTCTATACTGGTAAAGCCAAATCTGTTTATGAAACAGATCATCCAGATCATTTAATTTTAGTTTTTCGCGATGATGCTTCGGCATTTAATGGTGAAAAAGTTGCACAGTTAGATCGTAAGGGTAAAGTTAACAACCTGTTTAATGCCTTCATTATGGAAAAGTTGGCTGAAGCTGGCATTGAAACACATTTTGAAAAGCTATTAAATCCAAGCGAAGTTTTGGTTAAACGTTTAGATATGATTCCTGTTGAATGTGTAATTCGTAACTATGCAGCAGGTTCTTTGTGCCGCCGCTTAGGTATTGAAGAAGGCAAACAACTAACTCCACCAACATTTGAACTATTTTATAAAGATGATGGTTTAGGTGATCCAATGGTGAATGAATCACAGTCAATTGCACTTGGTTGGGCCACAGCAGAACAACTTGAGCAAATGAAAAAATTAACTTATCAAGTGAACGATGTATTAACAGCGTTATTCGATCAAGGCGACATGCTATTGGTTGACTTTAAACTTGAATTTGGTGTGTTCCATGGCCGTATTGTGCTTGGTGATGAGTTTTCACCAGATGGCTGCCGTCTTTGGGATAAAAACACCAAAAAGAAATTAGACAAAGATCGTTTCCGTCAAGGGCTTGGTGATGTGGTTGAAGCGTATGAAGAAGTTGCACAGCGCTTAGGTATATCACTTGATTCAATCTAATTCCTACAAATACAAAAGCTGAGCCTAAATGGCTCAGCTTTTTTTATGTTACATTGAATAAAATCTATTCAGTTGATCATTATGAATATCACACATCGCTTGGGTTTATTTTTATTACTTGGCATCAGTCTATTTGCACATGCTGATCAAAGCACGCTTCGCCCCCCAACAATGATTGCTTTATGGCCTCATCTTAAAGCACCAACCATAACACCATCGCAACTTCATCAGAATTTAACCGCTAAAGACCTCCATACCCCATTTATGGCCGAATATTTGCCAAAGCAATCGAACCACATAGCTGTTTTAGTGATTAGCGGAGGTGGTTATGCACATGAAATATTGAATAAAGAAGGCACACCTGCCTCACTTTGGATGCAAAAACAAGGTTTTACGGTATATGAGCTTATTTATCGGCTGCCTAAAAAAGACCATTTAAAAGAGTCAAGAACCTTTCCTTTTGCAGACGGACAACGTGCTTTACGCATCATCAAATCAAAACAACAGCAATTAGGTCTTCGAAGTATTGGCGTGATGGGCTTTTCGGCAGGTGGACATTTGGCAGGTATGCTTACCACACAACCAACTTATCTTTTTTATAATCCACAAGATCCGATCGATCAACTTTCTGCTCGACCAGATTTTGCAGTGTTGTTATATCCTGTGATTAGCATGCAACAACCATTAAATATCACTCATGCCTATAAAAGCTTATTTGGCCAGTCGACAGATGGCGCGTTATTACAACAATATTCTGTCAATGCACAAGTCACATTAAATACAGCACCTGTCTTTTTAGCCCATGCCTTAGATGACAAAATATCACCTATTGAAAATAGCTTACTACTGCATCAAGCCCTTGATGCCAAGCAAGTCAAAAATGAATTGGTGGTCTTCAAGCAAGGTGGCCATGGCTTTGGTCTAGGCAAAGCCAATACTGAAACCACCACATGGCCAAATCAATTTCTCACTTGGCTAAAGAAAAATCAATTTTAACTCAGACGGAGATGCCATACATTTAATGGCATCTCGGTCTATTATTCAGGTGTTTCATGATTTTGTTGCCAACGGCGTTGTTGTAACCGTTCACCTTCAACTTCACGTTTGTTTCTGGCTGATTCATACAGTTTTGTACCCAAAAGCTCAGGTGGTAAATAATCTTGTTTGACAAAGTTTTCAGCATAGTCATGTGGATATAAATAACTGACGCCATAGCCTTGGTTTTTCATAAGTTGTGTAGGTGCATTTCTTAAATGCAATGGTACAGGCAAATTGGCTGTTTTTTCTGCCAAAGCCATGGCACGATTAATTGCCAAATACGTGCTGTTGCTTTTTGCACTTGTGGCTAAATAGACAGCACATTGCCCCAAAATAATACGTGCTTCAGGCATACCAATCACTTGCACAGAACGCAAGCAAGCTTCTGCCAATAATAAAGCATTGGGATTTGAATTACCGATATCTTCTGAAGCTGCAATGAGCATACGGCGTGAGATAAAAATTGGATCCTCACCACCTTTTAACATACGAGCCATCCAATAAAGCGCCGCATCTGGGTCACTCCCGCGAATAGATTTAATAAATGCTGACACCAAGTCATAATGTTGCTCGCCTGATTTGTCATAGCGTGCAATATTTTGCTGGGCAACTTTAACCACTAGCGCATTGGTAATATGGTTTTTTTCTTCACTTTGATCTTCAAATGTACTTGCCACCAAGTCCAATAAATTTAATGCTTTTCTTGCATCCCCTGCTGCAAATTGAATGAGTGCTTCATATTCATTAATAAAAATATTTTTTTCTTTTAAAATTTGATCTGTCTGAATCGCATGCGTTAATAACTGAGTAATCGAATTTTCATCAAGGCTATTTAAGGTATACACTTGGCAACGTGATAAAAGTGCACTGTTCACTTCAAATGAAGGGTTTTCTGTAGTTGCACCAATTAAGGTGATTTTGCCTTTTTCTACAGCCCCCAATAAAGCATCTTGCTGTGATTTATTAAAACGGTGAATTTCATCAATAAAAACGACTGGAGTCAATAAATCACCACTATCGGCAATAATTTCACGTAACTCTTTGACCCCAGTATTTAAAGCAGACAAACTTAAAAATGGACGGTCAACAGCTTGAGCAAGTAACAATGCCACAGTGGTTTTGCCCACGCCAGGTGGACCCCAAAAAATAATAGAAGGCAAATGCCCTTGATCAATCATGAGTTTTAATGGTGCATCGTCACCCAATAAATGACTTTGTCCAATAATTTCTGATAAATCACGCGGTCGTAACCGTTCAGGTAAAGGAATGCTTTGGCGGTCTGTCATTTTGAATCGTCAATATCAACTGTAAATTCATTATAAGGGTCTAAACCACATCCTCATACTGTCTCAACAAAATTTATACTCAGTGAATATTTAGGCGTAAATCAATGATGTCATCTGAACTATCAGGGGCATGAAGTGACTGAATGATTTTACAATTTTGCACCGTTTCATCGTGATCACATAACTGCTTTAAATGCTCTAACTGCTGTTTAAACCTTAGCAATTGATCAATAGTTTGATTCACATGATTAAGATGATTTGCAATCAATTCATTCACTGGCGCACAACCATCTGTTGGATGTTTTAATTGCTCATGCAATGCTTGTATTTCTTTTAATGACATACCAAGTTCTCGGCAATGCCTTATAAATATTAATTGCGACAAACTATTTTCACCATAATAACGATAATTATTGTCTGCACGCTGTGCAGGATCAATCAACGCTTTTTTCTCATAAAAACGAATTGTATCTGCACTTAGCTTTGCTTTTTTTGCCAATTCACCAATCGTATATTTCATGATTTTTGCTTGACCTTGGAGTTGCTCTAAGCTTTTAAATGAGTGTAAATCGATTCAAAGGAAGATTCAAATGGCTAAATGTTGTCATCATGAAGCACCTAAAACAGGCTTTTCACAGCGATTTCGTATGGCGCTTTGGATTGCACTGATTCTAAATGCTTCACTATTTTTAATTGAAGTTATTGGTGGTATGCAGTCTGGTTCTTCAGCACTTTGGGCCGATGCACTTGATTTTGCAGGTGATTCTTTTAATTATATTTTATCATTAATTGCACTTGGCATGAGCTTATATTGGCGTGCAACAGCAGCCTTGGTCAAAGGTATTATGATGCTGAGCTTTGCTGCTGCTATTGTAATTAAAGTGATTTGGTCATATAGCAATGGACAACCGCCTGAAGTAATGACCATGGGCATTATTGGTGGATTGGCTTTAGCTGCTAATATTGTCAGTGCGCTTGTGCTATATGCCTTTAAAGAAGGCGACTCCAATATGCGTTCAGTTTGGTTATGTAGTCGTAACGATGCTATTGGTAATGTCGCTGTGTTAGGTGCTGCACTTGGTGTATTTGGCACACAAAGCGTGCTCCCTGACTTAATTGTTGCTGCAATTATGGCTGGTTTAGGATGGTCAGGTGGTGTACAAATTATTAAAGGGGCACTTGCTGAGCGACAACAAGCAAAACATCACTCACATGCACATTCTTAACAATTACGCTGGGTCTCATCTGACCCAGCGAATTACATATTCATCAATGCGTTCATCATCAATATCAAGCTCTGAAATACACCGACCTGCCACAGATTTTTTTGCGGTAATTACATTTTGGCGTGAACCTGTATTTAAATAATGCCATGCAGGCAACGACTTGCCTTCATACATACGGCGATAAGCACAAGTCTGAGGTAACCAATATGCAATGGTTGAAATTTTCTCGACAGTCAGTTCAATACATTCAGGTACATATTGTTTACGATTCGTATAATCCGAACAGTGCCCTGTACTACAGTCTAATAAATGACATGCCACTTTGGTATATGCCACGTCATGGGTATCATCATCTTCAAGTTTAATCAAACAACACTGCCCACAGCCATCACATAAAGCTTCCCACTCAGGTTGGGTCAACTCATTTAATGAATAATGTTGCCAAAAATTTAAACGTAATGACATCTTTAACAACTCAAGCAATATTCATAACAGCATCATAACATACTCTGATTTTGATCGAAAAATTGCCAATAGATGATTGATCATTTTTCTTTTCACCTTGTTATTTATCACACATATTTCACACAAAAATTCGCTTAATTTACACTTTATCACTGCTAAAATAAGAGCCAATCACAAGAATAAAATATAAGGAAATCATTATGTTTCGTTGGGTAATTATTTTTGCTGTCATTGCCTTGATTGCAAGTTTACTTGGTTTAGGTGGTATTGCTGGATTATCCAAAGAATTTGCGGTAATTTTATTTGTTGTTGCACTCGTTCTTGCGGCAATCGGACTTTATACGCGAGGTCGCTAACAGTGCATCAGCGTCATCCTGTAAACATGCACTAAAATGGTTTCCTCCAACACTTCAAATAACACCAAGATTTTAATAAAAGGTTTCTTATGAGCACAATAATCACACGTGAAATTGAATATACTGCAAATGATGGCAAACAACTCATTGGATTTTTTGCGGCACCCAGCACCAAACATCCTGTGGCAGGTATTTTAGTTGGACCAGAATGGTGGGGTCGTAATGAATATGTTGTACAGCGTGCTAAAGAATTGGCTGAACAAGGCTATGCCACTTTAGCCATTGATATGTATGGTGACAAACAAACCACTGAAAATGCAACTGAAGCATATGATTTAATGATGGAAACTTTTGCAGAACCAAATACATTACTTAACCGTGCTAATGCGGCCTTGGCAACACTTGCTGCACAACCTGAGGTTGATCCTGAACGCCTAGCTGCTGTAGGTTTTTGTTTTGGGGGTAAAATTGCATTGGAGCTTGCACGTGCAGGTGCACCCATTCATGTGGCAGCATCTTTTCATGGGACATTACAAACCAACAATCCAGCCAAAGCCGGTGTAGTTAAAGCTGATGTCTTGGTCTGCCATGGTGCAGATGACAGCATGGTGAGCCTAGATGATGTTGAGCAAATTCGTAAAGAGCTTGAAGATGCACAGGTCAGCCATGAAATTTTGGTTTTAGAACATGCAAAACACGGCTTTACCAATCCAAAATCAGACGAACGTGCTAAAAATGCAGGTGTTGACTTAGCCTATAATGCCGAAGCAGAACACAAAAGCTTTGCAGCATTAGATGCCCTTTTAAAGAAACGCTTGGCTTAATTTATATTTGCGTTTTACCATCTTTATATCGATATGATGTAAAGGTGGTGCTGCCCTTTAATCATTCAAATAATCATACCGCTCTTTACAACAACATTCCTATTTTGAATTATACTTTGCATCTCTTCACGCTTTGAGTTGCTATGCCTTCATTCTCTTTTTCAGATGCACTTTTAACTTGGTTTGATCAACATGGTCGACATGATTTGCCATGGCAAGTCAAAGATAACCCATACCATGTATGGGTATCTGAAATTATGTTACAGCAAACCCAAGTCAAAACTGTGCTGAAATACTTTGATCGTTTTATAACACGCTTCCCGACGGTCGCAGCATTGGGTCAGGCATCATGGGATGATGTTGCTCCTTATTGGGCAGGACTTGGATATTATGCGCGGGCTAGAAATCTACATAAAGCTGCTGTACAAATACATGCACAGAATGATCAATTTCCTGAAACTTTAGACGGATGGATGCGTTTATCAGGCATTGGACGTTCAACTGCAGGGGCAATGATGTCTTTAGGTTTACGTCAATATGGCGTCATTATGGATGGTAATGTCAAACGTGTTTTGTCACGATTTTTAGCCATTGATGATGATTTAAGTCAAACAGCACATGAACGGCACATGTGGCAAATTGCTGAATCATTTTGCCCAACAAAACGTAATGCAGATTACACCCAAGCCATTATGGATTTAGGTGCGACAATCTGTACACCTAAAAAACCATTGTGTCTTTACTGTCCAATGCAAACCCATTGCAAAGCCTATTTACAAGGTATAGAACATTTAATCCCATTCAAAAAAAGTAAAAAACCAACGCCTATACGCACAGGTCATGTTGTGATATTTCAAAATGCTACAGGCCAGTGGCTTTGGCAACAACGCCCATCACTTGGCTTATGGGGTGGCTTATGGTGCTTGCCAATTTTTGAACATGAAGATGATTTACATACCACTTGTCCAAACCTTCCCTTCACTTTGCCAACCAGTGAATTTGAAATTCAACATAGCTTTACGCATTTCACATGGCTTTTAAAAGTTCATTGTATTAGTGTAGATGATACTTTGCTTGAGCATTTACAAGCACAAGACCAACTGTTATGGCAATGGCTATCTACACAAGATGCCATCAATAAAGGTATTCCAACCGCCATGCAAAAACTGATTAAACATACACCATCTTCAAAAATATGAAAATAAATTCAACGCAAATACGTACTGTTCAATCGTTATTATGGATTGGATTGCTCTTGTGCATGACAGCATGTACAACAAAGCGTCCGCTTACCCAAAAAACAACCTCTCCTATCTTGCAACAGCAACGTATTGATTTAAAAAACATACCATTAAGCCCAATTTTACCTCTGCCTGTTGCAGGTGTTTCGCGTCAGCAATTGACAGATACATGGGGTGCAGCACGGAGTGCTGGACGGCGTCACGAAGGTGTAGATATTATGGCTCCACGTGGAACACCCGTATATAGTACGACCGTAGGTATTGTTTCAGGATTACAAAGTAACCCCTTAGGTGGCAATGTGGTGTGGATCCTTGGACCAAGTGGTTCTTGGCATTATTATGCACATTTAGACCGTCACAAACGTGGGTTGGCTGTCGGAGACATGGTAAAAGCAGGCGATTTGATCGGATATGTTGGCAACAGTGGAAATGCCAAGTACACTGCAAGTCATTTACATTACGGTATTTATTTACAAGGTAAAGGTCGTGGTGCAGTCAATCCTTTTCCTTATTTACATGGTGATTTTTAATGTCAGATCATTTAATTGAACGTTTAATTGCATTTGCAGAATCAGGGAATCAGCAAAAAGTGACACTGTCATCGGCAGTACATCAAGGCTGGATTATGGAAGTTGCTGAACAAGGTATTTTACTCAGTACAGGATTTCAAGAAAAAACCGGCAAAGACATGTGGTTTTCCTTTAAGGACTTACAACAAGCAGAACTTGCCTATTGGGATAGCAAAACCAGTCAATGGGTTGCTTTTACGCTTTAGCAATAAGGTTATTTGATCATGTCTCATTCTATTCAGCGCTGCGCATGGTGTACCAATGATCCGATTTACATTGCCTATCACGATGAAGAGTGGGGAAAACCCTTATATGATGAGCAAGCCCTTTTTGAACTGCTATGTTTAGAAGGTCAACAAGCTGGTTTAGCTTGGATCACGGTTTTAAAAAAAAGAGCTTGTTATCGCAAGCACTTTTTTCAATATACTGTTGCTGAAATTGCAGCATTCACAGATCAAGACATAATGGCAAAGCTAACAGATCAGGGATTGATTCGTCATCGGCTTAAATTAATGTCTATTCGGGACAATGCCATTGCATGGCAACAGCTTAAACATCAACATGGTGATATGTCAGCATGGCTTTGGACATTTACACATCAGCCTATTCAAAACAATGATATTCCTGACCATCATCATATTCCAACATCGACCAAAGAAAGTGTTCAGCTTTCCAAACAACTCAAAAAACATGGCTTTAAGTTTGTAGGTCCAACCATTTGTTATGCATTTATGCAAGCATCTGGTATGGTCAATGATCATGAAAACCACTGCCCATTTAAATAAATTCCATCACAGTTTGAATGTCATTGATTTATAATTTATGGTTAATATTCACAACTTATCTCCCCCAACACCATGATCGAACCTGCCCAAATACAAGACTGCGCTGATATTATTTACGTCATTCAAAAAAGTATTTTATCTTGTGTTTTAGATCATCAAAATAACACACAAATCATTGCAGATTGGCTTGCCAATAAAACTGTAGAACAGCTCAGTTCATGGATGCAACACAACCCCTCTTATGTATACCGAGATCAACAGCAGCGTATTATTGCTTTTATTTTATTTTCTAAACAAGGTGACATATTATTAAATTATGTACTGCCTGAAGGCCAACACCAAGGTATTGGCTCACAACTGATTGCGCAGGTCAGATATCACCTACAACAACTTTCTATTACTCAAATATGTGTTGAATCGACATTGACTGCAGCACCTTTTTATCAAAAACAAGGGTTTATTCATGTCGCTAATTTATATGATAATCACGAAATTTATGCTTATAAAATGGTTCAATTTATTTATTAGTATTTAGTAATATACATCAAGGTATTGCAAACTATGCACAAAAACGCTGTGTTACATGGTGAATCTTATAGATTTGTGCATTAAATTTTGAACATACAGTATAACCATTTCTCACACCGCCCAAAGACAATGCAATTTTTTGGCTCGCTAAATTTTCTTCAGCCACCAAATAAGTGAACTGCTCAATTTCTAGCTCTAAAGCTGCCCATTCAATTAAAGCTTGTACAGCCGCTTTACCAAAGCCTTCGCTATGGCGCTCTTCTTTAATCCAAATGCCTACGCGTGGATCAATTGCAATACGATGTAAACCAACTAAACCTAAAAACTCATTGGTTTTACGTTCACGTACTGCAAACACAATTTCTAAGCCTTTTTTTAAATTATCCGCCCAACGTCGATACACTTTTTCAAAGTCATAAACGTCTTTGGGTGGATCCCAACTCATAAATTTTGCAAGGTTTGGGGTGACGGCAGCAAAGGCCTCTTCTACATCATAATCGCTAAACACACGTAACACGACTTGTTCTGATGTAATCTCTACATTATCTCTTAAAATCATAACGACTTGACTATTCTAATTCGGATATGCTCAGACTAAGCTCAAATTATGACAATTCATTGACCACAAGATGATATGATCCAAAATAATATAAACCGTAACAATTGAGATACTTAAATTAATCAAACCCGAAAATAATTTCGGGTTTATGTATATTTTGTAAACTTATATATTGTTTAAATTTAATACATCTTTCATATCGTATTGTTTTGCATCACGTCCGATAACCCATCCTGCAGCACGAATTGCACCTGATGCAAAGTTCATACGGTTAGTGGCTTTATGCGTCACTTCAACACGCTCACCTTCACCAATAAACATCACTGTATGCTCACCAACAATATCACCACCACGAATAGTCTCAAAACCAATAGTTTGGCGATCACGTGGGCCTGTGTGCCCTTCACGACCATAGACTGCCACGTCTTTCAAATTACGTCCCAACGTGTCGGCAACAGCCTCCCCCATCATCAGTGCTGTTCCTGACGGCGCATCAACTTTATGACGATGGTGTGCTTCAATAATTTCTATATCCACTGTATCTGCAAATACTTTAGCAGCCAATTCAAGCAGTTTAATCGATACATTCACACCAACTGAATAATTGGCTGCATACACCACAGGGATATGCTCTGCAGTTTCTGCAAGTAATTGCTTTTGTGCATCAGAAAATCCTGTGGTGCCAATTACCATGGCAACACCTGCTTCACGGCATAATTTCAAATGCTGTTCTGTGGCAACAGGCGATGTAAAATCAACCACGACATCCACATTGGCGAATACATCTTGTAAATGACCTGACACTTGAACACCTACTTTTCCAATACCTGCAAGCTCCCCTGCATCTGTACCAATCAGTGAACTCTCAGGACGCTCTACAGCAGCAGCCAACTCATAGCCTGCTTGCTGAACGGCCTGAATTAAAATACGACCCATACGACCGCCTGCACCTAGAATGCCGATTCTTGGCAAATTTGACATGATTTCTCCGTAGCATTTATTTTACTGAACTTACTATAGCAAAACTCAGACAGATCGTGTTTCTGAAAATAAAAAACCTGCCAATTGAGGCAGGTTTTTGAAAGTACATGCTATTAATCAAAAATACGATCAAAGAATGATTTCTTTTTTTCACTTGAATGCGTTTCGTTGCCATCAATGGTGCTTTGTAGTTCTTTTAACAACTCGCGTTGGCGTGCGGTTAAATTAACTGGTGTTTCAACCACAACACGACACAGCAAATCACCCACCATGCTTGCACGAACAGGACGAACGCCTTTACCACGCAATCTAAACACTTTACCGTTTTGTGTTCCTTCAGGAATCTTCAAGCTTAAACGGCTGTCTAGTGTTGGAATTTCAACTTCTTTACCAAGTGCAGCGTCCACAATATTAATTGGGACATCCATATACAAATCTGCACCATCACGTTGAAAAATTTCATGCTCACGAACAGCCACTTCAACATATAAGTCGCCTGACTGACCGTTACGAATCGCTTCGCCTTTACCATTTAAACGAACACGGTCGCCATTATCTACCCCTGCTGGGATAGTCACTTCAAGCGTTTGCTGACGGTCTTTTACACCTGAGCCATGACATGTTTTACATGGGTTTTTAATGATTTTACCTTGCCCATGACATGTGCTACAAGTTTGCTGTACAGCAAAGAACCCTTGCTGGATACGTACCTGTCCTTGTCCATGACAAGTTTTACAGGTTTCAACATCATTCGGGTTTTCTGAGCCTTTACCATCACAGGTATTACATGGCGCAGGCGCAGTGAAGGTAATGGTTTTTTTCACGCCTTTTACCGCTTCTTCAAGCGATAACTCTAATACATAGCGTAAATCTGCACCTTGGCGTTGTCTTTGTTGTGAACGACCCCCACCACCAAATGCACCACCGAAAATATCGCCAAACTGGCTAAAAATATCATCTGCACTAAAGCCGCCATGACCACCGCCCCCGCCGCCAAAGCCACCTTCGAATGCATTATGACCCATACGGTCATACATGCTGCGCTTTTCTGAATTCGACAGCACTTCGTAAGCTTCAGTGGCTTCTTTAAATTTTTCTTCAGCTTCAGGGTTATCTGGATTGCGGTCAGGATGATACTTCATCGCCAATTTACGATAGGCTTTTTTAATTTCATCATCACTTGCGGTTTTAGCGGTTCCTAAAACTTCATAATAATCTCGTTTAGCCATGGTAGGCGACGCTCCTCACGGAAATTCAAAATACAGTAATTGACGAGTTACGTGGGGGTTTGAAGCTATTTTTACAAGGCTTATTTCAATAAATAATATTTTATTAAAAAACTGCTTTATTTTTCAGGTATTTGAAAAAACCTTTTACAAAAGCATTCAATAAAATCATCCATGCAATGAATAAAAATATAATGCCAACAACTGTACATGCTGTAACCCACTGATATGCATCCCAAGTATAAAAATGCAAAGGAATCAGCCACAGTCCCCCAAAAAGCGTAATACAAATAAATAATAGCACATGGCGCATGACCCATAATGCTTGCGCTTGGATCCAAACTTCTGCATTGGCAGATTGTGCAACTCTTGCTGACATAAAATAAGCAAGGACACCACTGACCACAGTAAACAGTGTTAAAAACATAAAAATATATGCCCATGTCATCAAACGGCGTTGCTGAGCAATATGATTTGTTCCCATATTTTTTTTAACCAAATTTGCTGATTCTGTCTCATGCGAAAAACAGCAAACTTTCCCTTTATTAGATGTTATAAAATCAACCTTCTAGTATAAGAGGTTTTTGTTGTTTTAGCATCTAATTTGCATGAAAAATAAGACAAATAATAGAGAGTTTTATAGGGCAAATGTAAACTTATATTTCTCAAATTTAAGCGATATTCCGCTATGATATAAATTCAGGGACAAGGCAAGATTTGTATGTGTGATGCTAGACCATTGGCTAAAGATTTTTCATTTTATTTTTGCTATGGTTAATCCAATTATTCAGGACTTAATAATTGAATCATCACTGTCTTAATTCGATAAAATCATACTCAAATAAAGGAATTTATTATGGCACAAAGTATCGATGCTCCGTTACGCGATGATGTACGCCTTCTTGGTAACCTGCTTGGAGATAATCTCAAACGGCATGTTGGTGAAGACTTATTTAATCAAGTTGAGCAAATTCGTGCATTAGCAAAAGGCGCTAGCGATGGTGATATCGAAGCAGAAAAACAGCTTGAGCAGTTGTTTTTAAATTTAGAAGATGATGCATTTCTACCGCTTACACGTGCATTTACCCATTTTTTAAATTTTGCCAATATTGCAGAACAATACCACGTGGTTCGTGGCCGTCGTGCAGCAGAGTTTGATGATCAAAAAGCATCACCCAATCCATTGGGACCATTGTTTGACAAACTTCAAGAACATCATATTGATCAGGAGCAAGTCTTTCAGCAAGTTTGCGATTTAAACATTGAGCTGGTATTAACCGCTCACCCGACGGAAGTCAGCCGTCGAACGCTTATTCAAAAATACGACAACATTAACCGTTGCCTTGAAACGCTTGATCAAAAAAAATTAACCCCACAGCAAAAAATTAAAGTCGTTGAAAACTTAAAACATCTAATTTGTTCTGCATGGCATACCGATGAAATTCGTCAGCAACGCCCAACCCCACTCGATGAGGCAAAATGGGGCTTTACTGTCATTGAACAAACATTGTGGAAAGCAGTTCCTCGCTTTATTCGAGAATTAGGCGATTTGGTCGAAGAGAAATTTGGTAAACGGTTGCCAATTGATACAGCACCGATTCGTTTTGCATCATGGATGGGCGGTGACCGCGATGGAAACCCAAATGTAACTCACAAAATCACACAACAAGTATTGTGGTTTTCTCGCTGGCAAGCCACTGACTTATACTTAAGAGATTTAGAAAGTTTAAGATGGGAACTGTCTATTCAAGAATGTACTCCTGAATTAAGACAAGCTTTAGGCAATGACCATGTCGAACCTTATCGTGAATATTTACGAGCAACACGTGAACGCTTATTGGTGACTCGTCAATGGTTGGCTGACCAATTACAAGGTAAAAATCCAAAAGATGACCCACGCCTCATCCGTGATCGAAGTGATCTGCTTGATCCATTGATGTTGTGCTATAACTCGTTGGTAGAATGCAACTTATCTGAAATTGCAGATGGTAATTTATTAGATTTCATCCATCGTGTGCACTGCTTCGGTATCGAATTATTAAAGCTTGATATTCGACAAGAATCAGGTCGTCATCGCCAAGCTATATCAGCAATTACTGAATATTTAGGTTTAGGTAACTTTGAAACTTGGACAGAGCAAGCCAAACAAAACTTCCTATTAAATGAATTACAAAGCAAACGCCCACTTTTGCCACGTTTTATTAATGAAACAGAAGAAACCCTGCTCATTAACCATCCTGATGTAAAAGAAGTTTTTGCAACCATGCGTACTTTGGCAAAACAACCTAAAGAATCTTTAGGTGCGTATGTCATTTCTATGGCTGAATATCCAAGTGATGTACTAGCCGTCTTATTGCTACAAAAAGAAGCAGGTATTCAGCATCCGCTTCGCGTTGTACCTTTGTTTGAAACACTCAAAGATCTAGACGGCGCAGCAAAAACCATGGATGTATTATTTAACATGCAATGGTATAAGCAGCATGTGAATGGCAAACATGAAGTGATGATTGGCTACTCAGACTCCGCCAAAGATGCAGGCTTTATGTCTGCGAATTGGGCACAATACCGTGCACAAGAAGAACTGACTGCAGTTGCAAAACAACATGGTATTCAATTGACATTATTCCATGGTCGTGGCGGTTCAATTAGCCGTGGTGGTGCGCCAACACAGCAAGCACTATATTCACAACCACCTGGTTCTATTTCAGGTGCAATTCGTGTGACTGAACAAGGTGAAATGATCCGATTTAAGTTTGGTGTGGAAGATATTGCGCTGCAAAACCTTGAAATTTACACTGCAGCCACCTTAGAAGCCACCTTACTGCCACCGCCTGTACCAAAACAAAAATGGCGTGACTTAATGGATCAAATGACTGAAACATCAGTTGATTTGTATCGAAAAACAGTTCGTGAAAACCCTTATTTTGTGGAATATTTACGCACAGTCACGCCTGAACTTGAACTGCAAATGCTGCCATTGGGCTCACGTCCTGCAAAACGTAAAGTCAGCGGAGGCATTGAGTCATTGCGTGCTATTCCATGGGTATTTGCATGGACACAAATCCGCCTCATGCTGCCTGCATGGTTAGGCACAGGTGCTGCACTGGATGAAATTTTAGATGAAAACAAAAAAGCCGAGCTTGAAGAAATGCTCGACAATTGGCCGTACTTCAAGACATTGATTGATATGCTTGAAATGGTGTTATCTAAATCAGATGCCGATGTGGCTTTGTATTATGAACGACGACTTACAGACAATGAAAATTTACGTACATTAGGCGATGAGCTTCGAGGGCGTTTACAAGATGCTATCGATACCTTGCTGAAAGTCAAAGGTGAATCTGAATTGCTCAGTCAAAATGAAGTACTTGATCAAGCCATGCGGGTGAGAAAAACCTATCTCATGCCACTGCATTTACTCCAAGCAGAACTGATGCGTCGACGTAGAGACTACTTAACCCATCATCAAGCTGAACATACGCCAATTGATCATGCGCTCATGGTCAGTATTACAGGGATTGCAGCAGGCTTGCGTAACACAGGCTAACCATCATTTAAAGCACATACCATATAGAGAATAGCAAAAGCTATTCTCTATATTTTTTTAAAAGCTTGAAAAACTCAT
The DNA here is from genome assembly GCF_900197575.1 of Acinetobacter apis. Lineage (GTDB taxonomy): Bacteria > Pseudomonadota > Gammaproteobacteria > Pseudomonadales > Moraxellaceae > Acinetobacter > Acinetobacter apis. Next base: position 311,537 of record NZ_FZLN01000002.1, read on the forward strand.
CAAGTTCTTCTGCCTCGTAATTGGCATCATGCAAAACATGATGTTTTAAATGCTCTTCAATTAATTCATTCATCAGACCATTAACTGCCCCTTTAATTGCAGCCACCTGCTGTAATACATCTATGCACGAGGTTTCTTCATCCTGCATTTTCTTATTTACAGCTTGAATTTGACCTTGTAATCGCCCGACACGATTCAAAATTTTTTTGTTTGAATTTAAATGACCCATCTAGACACCTGTACTCATCTCAATATACTATACCTAGTATAGTATATTATGTATTTCATGTTATGAAAAAAGCGACTATATCACAGCAACATCAACATACCTTCCATGAAAGTAATCCATTAGCACAACGTAAAATTTTAATTGCAACTGTAGTGACTGCTGTCATGATGGTTATTGAAATTATTGCTGGGACTGTATTTCAATCCATGGCATTACTTGCAGATGGTTGGCATATGAGTTCTCATGTGATTGCCTTGGGATTGGCTTATCTGTCCTATCGTGCTGCAACACACTATGCAAAAGACCCACGTTTTAATTTTGGTTCATGGAAAATTGAAATTTTAGCGGCATATACAAGTGCCATTTTACTCATGGGCGTGGCGATATTAATGGCGATTGGTTCAATCAATCGTTTATTTCATCCGGTCTCTATTGAATATAATGAAGCTATTTTTGTGGCAACTCTTGGTTTACTCATCAACTTGGTTTGTGCTTGGCTATTAAAAGACCATCATGATCATACACATGAACATCATGGACACCTTCACCATGCACATCATGCCGAAGATCATCATCATGTTCATGAAGATCTCAATCAAAAGGCAGCTTTTTTACATGTAGTTGCAGATGCCACCACATCGGTTTTGGCCATTATTGCACTTATTCTTGGCAAATATTTTGGATGGGATATTTTAGATGCCATACTGGGTCTAGTAGGTTCTGTTTTGGTTGCGCAATGGTCATGGGGTCTACTGAAACAAACTGGCGTAATTTTACTTGATGCTGAAATGCAGCACCCGATTGTCGAGCGTGTATTACATACACTGTCACACAGTACGCTATTGGCTGATGCCGTCTTAACAGATGTGCATTTGTCGCAAGTTAGCAAAAATAAATTTTCATGTATGTTGCAAATTGAATCAGCAAATCAGTTGGTCACTGCTAAAGAAATTCGTCATCTATTGTCTATACATCATGAATTGGTACATACCACCATTGAAATTAATCCGCCTGCACCCGCATAAACAATGATCATTTATTTAAGTTAGGCAAATTCATTGAATTTTCAAAACAATTTAAATGGGTTTGCCTGCTTTTATATTTTTTAATCAAAAGCCTATATTGATTTTTCTTATGGTCTACGACATTTAAATAACTCATTTATATTTAAAAGATTTGATGAATGATTTTAAAGTGAACTATTTGTCTGATTATTTTTTCATATGAGCTTAATTGGTTTTGCCAATACAATTAATCATATCTCATTGAAAAATATAAATTTTAAATTATGATTTTCAACTGTTTAATTTAGCTCTGTTGGTTTTATTTTACACAATCTTTTGCCTGAACATTTTATGATAAAATAAAGTCTCATATCAGACTTAGCTGATTTACTGCCGTCTAAAATATGGATTATTAACGCTTTTACACGATTTTAACAACAACTCATTTATGATCGGAAATAACTATTAAACTTATCATCTTAATCTTATTTAAAGATGGTGAAAAAATGAGTAAAATTAAACCTCAAGTATGGCATGGTGTCCTAGGAAAAATTATGCACTTTAAAAAATCTTTAGCAATCGTCGCATTGATTGCTCCAGCTTTAGTTTCACAACATACCATTGCAGCAGACCCACTTACACGTGATAACGGTGCTCCAGTTGGAGATAACCAAAACTCACAAACAGCAGGCGCTAACGGTCCAACGCTTTTACAAGACGTTCACCTCATTCAAAAATTACAACGCTTTGATCGTGAGCGTATTCCTGAGCGTGTTGTCCATGCACGTGGTACAGGTGTTCATGGTGTATTCACACCATCAGCAAACATTTCAGACTTAACCATTGCACAAGTGTTCAAGCCAGGTACAACAACGCCTGTATTTGTACGTTTCTCATCAGTGGTTCATGGTAACCATTCACCAGAAACTTTACGTGATCCACGTGGCTTTGCAACCAAGTTTTATACTCAGCAAGGTAACTGGGACTTAGTGGGTAACAACTTCCCAACATTCTTTATTCGTGATGCCATCAAGTTCCCAGACATGGTTCATGCATTTAAACCAAGTCCAAAAACAAACCTTGGTGACATGTCACGTACATTTGACTTTTTCCAACATGTTCCTGAGTCAACACGTACGTTAACTGAATTGTTATCAAACAATGGTACGCCTGCAAGCTACCGTTTTATGGATGGTAACGGTGTTCACGCGTACAAATTTGTCAATGCACAAGGTCAAGTACATTACGTTAAATTCCATTGGAAAAGCTTACAAGGCATTAAAAACTTAACGCCAAAAGAAGTTCCTGTGGTTCAAGGCCAAGACTTCAGTCACATGACTGCTGACCTTGTAAACAGCATTAACCGTGGTGACTATCCAAAATGGGATTTATACATCCAAGTATTAACGCCTGAAGATTTGGATAAATTTGACTTTAACCCATTAGACGCAACTAAAATCTGGCCAAATGTACCAGAGCGTAAAATTGGTCAAATGGTGTTAAACAAAAACGTAGACAACTTCTTCCAAGAAACTGAACAAGTTGCTATGGCGCCATCAAATATCGTTCCTGGTATTGAGCCATCAGAAGATAAATTGCTTCAAGGCCGTGTATTCTCTTATGCAGATACACAAATTTATCGTATTGGTACAAATGGTTTAAGCTTACCAATTAACCGTCCTGTAACGCCTGTAAACAATGGCAACCAAGATGGTCAAATGAACATTGGTAACACAAAATCAGATGTCAACTACGAGCCAAGTGCACGTCAACCACGTTCACAAGTTGCTGCTGGCCGTTATAGCCAACTTCCTTTGACAGGTACAACCCAACAAACGAAGATTCAAAAAGAGCAGAACTTCAAACAAGCTGGCGATCTTTACCGTTCATTCTCAGCGTCTGACCGTAAAGACTTGATCCAAAACTTCGGTGGCGCACTTGCTGGTGCTGACGAACAAGCGAAATATAAGATTGCTTCTTTCTTGTATAAAGCTGACCCAGAATACGGTACAGGCGTTGCTAAAGTAGCTAAAGCTGATGTAAACCGTGTGAAAGCGTTAGCTGCACAATTAGAAGACTAATCATTCATATTGATATGCTCCTCAAGGAGCATATCAATTTAATATGAAGTGAGGATGCAATGAAAATACAATATGCGCTATTCATCAGTCTCAGTTTAATTGGCATGGCTTCAACAAGCTTTGCTGCAAACACCGCAAAAACTACGCCTGCCTCTTCTGCTGCACAATCAGAAGACATCAAAAAACAGCTTCGTGAATATTATTTTGATGCTGCACGAACTGGCAACACAAAAATGCTCAATGAATTTATTCAAGCTGGATATAACTTAAACTCACAAGATGAGAAAGGCTATACTGCGCTGATTTTAGCAGCTTATCATGGTCATAAAGCCATGGTCGATCAGTTATTAAAAGCAGGTGCGAATGCCTGTGTACAAGATAAAACTGGAAACACTGCACTGATGGGTGCAATTTTCAAAGGTGAGCTTAAAATTGCAAAAACTTTGATGCAAACCGAATGCTCTCCTGACCAAAAGAATAATGCAGGTCAAACTGCTAGCATGTATGCTGCTTTATTCCAACGTAAAGAAGTTTTAGACAGTTTGGTGAAACAAGGTGCCAACACACAACTTAAAGATGCGCGTGGCAACAGCGTCGATAATTTAAGTCGTGGTGAGTTTAAATAACTTCATCACCGATTTTCTGCTTTATATTTCTTCTCTAATACATTATTGAAAATACTTTCAATCATCCATACACGATATAAACTATTGAAAGTATAAGTTTCTTCATTAATCTTTAAGACCAACACTGGAAAGTCAGGTTGGGCTTTAGACGAACATACTGCGTCATTTTCCTTTAACTGCGCATTGACATCTATCTCTGTCAGATCTGCAATGTGCAGGCTTTTTCGAACCTTTAATGCATGTGGGTGATACGTCAAATCACAGCCTTTAGCCCATACCGACCTTAAAATGGTATAAATCGCATCAATGCGTTCATCTTCTGGTACGCTATAAAATAAACGCGCCATTTCATAAACCCCTTTTTCAGTCGGTCGACAAAACGGGGTGAAATCTACTTGGGCACGCTTAGACAACCTAGTTGCTAAAGACCAATCAAATTGGTCACGACCATGGTAAGTTAAAGGGTGTACACGCAATTGAATATTGTAATAGCCTGCAAGCTCTTCTTTAATATAAGCCAATAGTAGCCAACTGATTGGATCTTCAAGGGCAATGTACAAATCTAGTTCAGGGTGCATCGCTTGAATGTCTGCAAGCTCTTCTGGATCACCCATTAAGTGTTCACGCCATTCAATATGATTGGTCAAGAAGATTGGATTTTCAGTCAATAATTTTTGTTGTTTTAAACGTCGTGTTAACCGTAATAAATTGTCTACAGCATTGTATTTGCGCCCACCAAACTCAAAAAAACTAACCAACAACGGTTCATCATTAAATATGCGTTCTGGATAATTTTTTGGCGTAGCTTGACGACTTGCCATTGTATAGAGGGTGCGCAATTTGCCATATTGTTGTTGCCACAGCATGTGAAATACATTTTCTAATAAATATAGAAACTGCTCATCGCGTAATGGTGTGTTTTTTAAAATTGTTGTAGCTTGTTTTAATGCATCTTCACTTGGCAACTCTGGCTGATCATCATAGCCAAAGCGGTGTTGCTTGGCTAAAATTTTTGCATCATTCAAGGCATATTTACGCCATTTTTCTTCAGTCATCTGATTAGGTGGTTCAGCCGATTGACTTGAAATCACTACTTTTAAGGGTTTAATCGACTCTGTTAAGATCTCGTTTAACTGAATTAATTGCTGCACAATTAAATAGCTGTAAACATCATCTAATCGCAAATGAATTGTCAAACCTTGGTCTGTCGGCAACGTCTCTTGTCGCGAAGGTTGTTTATAAAACAACTTCGATCTCACAGGATCAAACCACCGCCGTAGAAAAGACATTTCTTGAGCCTCTTATTGAACCATTAAATAATAGATAAAAATGAGTATGCTTGAGCAAAGCTTAACTTTGCAATATTTAAGACATTTTAGTTTAACAAAATTTATGTGTAATGACTGTTATATTTAAAAGCTAATTCAGTCTGATTGTTTTTATCACAGATAAAATCTGAGATGCTCACACAGAGCATCTCAGAAAACGATTTTTAATACACAATACGGACAGCGCCTTTGGCTGCGCTGGTTGCATGTGCTGCATAAATTTTTAATGCATTTGATACTTTACGTGGACGGTCTTCTTTTGGCTTCCAACCCAATTGTTCTTGGGCAATACGGCGCTCAGCAAGGACTTCATCTGATACAAGTACATTCATCGTACGGTTTGGAATATCAATTTCAATGGTATCACCGTCTTCAACCAAGCCTATAGCACCACCCTCAGCAGCTTCTGGTGAAATATGGCCAATTGATAAACCTGATGAACCACCTGAGAAACGACCGTCTGTAATTAAAGCACAGTCTTTTCCTAAGCCTTTTGACTTCAAGTAACTCGTTGGGTATAGCATTTCTTGCATGCCTGGCCCACCACGAGGTCCTTCGTAACGAATGACCACCACATCACCTGCTTTAATGTCTAACTTTAAGATGGCATCTACTGCTGCATCTTGGCTTTCAAATACACGAGCTTGACCTGTGAATTTCAAAATCGAGTCATCAACGCCTGCGGTTTTCACAATACAACCATCAAGTGCAATGTTACCAAACAATACCGCTAAACCACCGTCTTGTGAAAAAGCATGTGCTGCATTACGAATTACACCTGTTTCACGGTTGCCATCTAAAGTCGGATATTGACGGCTTTGTGAAAATGCCACTTGTGTTGGAATACCACCTGGTGATGAACGATAAAACTCCATCACGGATTCATCTTCACTGGTAATGATGTCCCATTTATGGATCGCATCTGCCAAGGTTTTTTCATGCACAGTGCTAACCGATGTATCTAACAAGCCTGCACGACCTAACTCGCCAAGAATTGCCATGATCCCACCTGCACGATGCACATCTTCCATATGTACGTCTTGTTTTGCAGGTGCGACTTTACACAACACAGGTACATGACGTGATAAGCGATCAATATCTGCCATTGTAAAGTCAACATTTGCTTCATGCGCTGCAGCCAATAAATGTAGAACCGTATTGGTTGAACCACCCATTGATACATCAAGTGTCATCGCGTTTTCAAAAGCAGCTTTAGTTGCAATTGAACGTGGTAATACACTTTCATCACCTTGCTCATAATAACGCTTAGTAATGTCTACAATCACTTCACCTGCACGTAAAAATAAATTTTTACGATTAGCATGGGTTGCAACAATTGAACCATTGCCGGGTAAAGACAAACCCAAAGCTTCTGTTAAGCAGTTCATTGAATTGGCTGTAAACATGCCTGAACATGAACCACATGTTGGACACGCAGAACGCTCAAAGTCTTGTACTTCTTCATCAGTATAGCTTTCATCTGCTGCAACAATCATTGCATCAACAAGGTCAATGGCTTTTTCATTGCCACGAAATTTTACCTTGCCCGCTTCCATTGGACCGCCTGACACAAAAACCACAGGAATGTTTAAGCGCATTGATGCCATTAACATCCCTGGTGTGATTTTGTCACAGTTTGAAATACAGACTAAGGCATCTGCACAATGCGCATTGGCCATGTATTCCACTGAGTCTGCAATCAAATCACGAGAAGGCAAAGAATACAGCATGCCATCATGACCCATGGCAATCCCATCATCAACAGCAATGGTATTGAATTCTTTGGCCACACCACCTGATGCTTGAATTTGCTCAGCCACCAATTGACCTAAGTCTTTTAGATGCACATGACCTGGCACAAATTGGGTAAATGAGTTGACTACAGCAATGATTGGTTTCCCAAAATCATCATCTTTCATTCCTGTTGCACGCCATAAACCGCGTGCGCCAGCCATATTTCTTCCATGTGTCGATGTTTTTGAACGATAATCAGGCATGTGTTTTTTCCAAATTGATGCTTGAGATGGTAATGCAATGTTGATGAATCATCAGCTTAAATTGCGTGTCATACAAATAAATTTTGTACCATCATAGTTTTTGGTTAACTGTTAATAAACAGCGATCTCGTCTGAGCATGCAAGAACTTTTTTAAGAACATTAAATTAATGGACTAGGTTGATGACCTCATCATAATTTGCATATTTCAGTGATGAATCATGAAAATGTCGCATTTGCGCAGAAGCAATACCTAAATAGATAGGTTGGGTAAGCATTCATCATCGCGCTGGCATTCAGTGGGTTTAACTAAAATGGCGAATTTTCAAAATTAAATTACATATCACGTTAACACGTTATGAACAACAACGTTCACTTTACTGTCATTTTCTATTCTAACCAATAGATTCACATTCTTAAAGAACATTGGAAGAAATATACAATGACCTTGGATGATTAAACTTATATAAAGGTTATATTGACGTTGCTATACCATTTTCATTCAATATAAAACCTTACAAGCTGGATCAAGTCCTTTTTGAGTAAATACATTGGTGGCTTGATCTCGGAGAGAATCATGAAATTAAACCCCTTGGTTCCTGAACTCATGGTGAAAGATTTAAACATTAGTTACCAATTTTGGGTAGATATTCTTGGATTCTCTTTAAAGTATCAAAGAATTGAAGATAAATTATGTACTTAGAGCAAAATGGCATTCAATTTATGCTAGAAGAGTAACAACAGCACTTATGGTTAACAGGACAACTAAACTATCCTTTTGGCTGAGGAATTCACTTTCAAATTGAAATACCACATATCGATTTAATATTAAATCGGCTCAAAGAAAAACAATGGCCTCTTTTTTCTGATCTCAATGAATGCTGGTATCGTCAAAATGATGTTGAACATGGTCAAAGACAGTTTTTAGTACAAGATCCTGATGGTTATTTGCTGAGAATCATTGAAGTGATTGGAGAAAGACTCATTCAAATCTAATGAAAACTCAAATAAAAACAGTTAAATTTAAATTTTTAGATTATATGTTTGTGATAATTTTATTGTTAATCTTTGACGCTACAATCAACTTCAACCACTCAACTCATAGCGAGTCAAAGCTGATTGCAACATCAAAAATCTTTATTATTTTTTGTTTTCCATGAATCCCCAAATTCATAATAAGCATCTTATATGTAATTTTATTCTATGTATGTGATCCACAACCTACATATGTTTAAAATATAAACTAAATTTAAAATATATGTTTAAATTCAACACTTTAATAATTTTAATAATATAAATTTTGTCTAAATAAAACGTGTTTTCACTTGAAAGGTGGATATCAGATATAAAATATCTACCAATACACCCTCATATAACAAGCAATATGTGTGTGATTTTTAAATGCCATAAAAAAAGCCAATGCAAAGCATTGGCTTTTTAAGTATGCGGCTTAAATTATTTAGCAGCAACCACTTGAATGGTATCGATCAAACGGTTAGAGAAGCCCCACTCGTTGTCATACCAACTTGTGATTTTAAGGAATTTACCACCAATCACGTTAGTTAATTGCGCATCAAAAATTGAAGATGATGGGTTTTTAATGATGTCAGAAGATACAATTTCATCTTCAGTATACTGAAGTACACCTTTAAGCTCATTTTCAGCTGCTTTTTTCACAACTGCTTTAACTTCTTCAATAGTCGTTTCTTTGCTTAGATTTAAAGACAAGTCAACAATTGAACCTGTGATAACAGGAACACGGATTGCACCGCCGTCTAATTTGCCTTTTAATTCAGGGATAACAAGACCAATTGCTTTTGCAGCACCTGTAGATGTTGGAACCATGTTTTGTGCAGCAGCACGAGCACGGCGCATATCTTTATGCGGAGAGTCTTGTAAATTTTGATCTTGAGTATAAGCATGGATTGTTGTCATAAATCCATTTTCAATACCAAAGTTGTCATTAATGACTTTCGCAATTGGCGCTAAACAGTTGGTTGTACATGACGCATTTGAAACAATGTGATGGTTCGCTGCGTCATATAAATGATGGTTCACACCATGTACAACTGTTAAGTCAACATCAGATGCTGGTGCAGAAATAACCACTTTCTTTGCGCCTGCTTTAATGTGCTTAGATGCTGCTGGACCGCTAACAAATACACCTGTTGACTCTAGAACCACGTCAACGTCAAGTTCTTTCCAAGGTAAGTTTTCAGGATCTCTTTCTTGGTAAACTGTGATTTTTTTGCCATCAATAAACAGTGCATTGTCTTCAAATTTCACTTCGCCTGGGAAGTTACCGAATGCTGTATCGTATTTTAATAAATGTGCTAGTTGTTTTACAGACCCTAGATCATTGATTGCAACAATGTTAATTTCGGTTTGCTTTGCTTGAAGTGCACGAACGAAACTACGTCCGATACGACCAAATCCATTAATAGCAACATTAATCATTTTATACTCACCTTTTAAATAAAACGTCCGTCTTCTTTACTATATTTTATACACTGAAACTTCTAACTATGGTTTTGATGTTAACCAATCAACAACCTTTTTTTCGAGTCCCCAAGATGCCCAAGGTGACTCATCATTTTTTACTGCTACAACAAATACTTTGTCATCAAAATCGAGTTTTAAATAGTTTTTAATATAATCACGTACTTTTTTAGCGTCAGGATGAATTGTGGTTTTTACAATCCAAAAATTATGTGAAATTTTTTGGCATTCGCCTTTCGAAACAGTATGTATCGCATCTTCAACGCGGCTAAAGTTTGTATCGTCTGTTTCAAACATGATTGCAAAATATGACATATCCACCCACTCCATTAAACCTTTATAAATAGCGCAAGATTAAACCACCACTATTTGAAATTTACATTTTTATCTCACAAAACACCTTATTTATTAATCCCTCTAAATCAAATACTACCTTAGTATAGATTATTGAAAACTGAGTAATAAATTCAGCAAATATGATCGATCATAGTGCATGCTTTATTTCATTAAATTAGCATAGATTTCAGCATACGAGCCAAATGCTTTTGACGATCAGCATCAAAGAAAATTTAGATGTTAAATATAAAAATGTGTGTTGTAGATGAAACGTGATATAAGCGTGAGAGCATTGCGTTGTATTTTGTTTTTAATACTTTTTTCATGTGTACTGTCCCTAAGCTATATAGTCACTGATAACTACAAAATCAACTTCATGTACTGCTTTAATCCATTCAAAGCAGATTGATTACACTTTTATCGTAATCAAATTATAAGCCACATGCAAGCGCTAAATTGGGTCTTTATTTTTCTGTATTTTGCACCCTAAAAATGCATTAAGCCCATTATTCAATGGGCTTAATTGAACTGCAAGTTAACTTACCAACCAAGGGCTTGTTGTTGGTGTTTAATTAAAGCTTGAATTCCTGTTTCTGCAAGCGCTAGCATTTGATTGCTTTGCTCACGAGTAAATGGTTTATCTTCTGCTGTGCCTTGAATTTCAATAAATTCGCCATTTTGTGTCATGACTACATTTAAATCTGTTTGGCAGTTTGAATCTTCTTCATAGCATAAATCAAGCAATGCTTCGTCTTGATAAATACCTACAGAAATCGCAGCAATTAAACCTCTTAATGGATCTTGCTTAATTTTTTTCTTTTCAATTAGTCCATTGACTGCATCAACCAATGCCACCGCTGCCCCTGTAATTGCTGCAGTACGTGTGCCACCATCTGCTTGAATTACATCACAGTCAATCGTAATAGTAAATTCACCCAATTTTTTTAAATCAATCATCGAACGCAAACTGCGCCCAATTAAACGCTGAATTTCTTGGGTACGACCGCTTTGCTTGCCACGGGCTGCTTCACGATCTGAACGGGTATGGGTTGAACGTGGCAACATACCATATTCGGCAGTAACCCACCCTTGGCCTTTACCTTTTAAAAAGCGTGGTACATTTGAATCCACACTGGCAGTACACAGTACTTTTGTATGTCCAAACTCAATCAGTACTGACCCTTCTGCATAGCGTGTATAATTTCTTGTTATTTTTACATCACGTAGCTGATCTGACGCTCGTTGGTCAATACGCATAACTCATCCTTTGCTTCTAAACAAAATATAATATAGGTTACCATCATAGCAGATTCTTTGCCGATTTAGAGGCATATGCTCATGAAAGCTGAATTTGCTCTGATGGTCATATCATACATCTTGCTGTTTACATTCAGATGAATTTTTATAGGCTTATCCGATTAAAATTGATAGCCTAACCCCAAATAATAGCCCCAACCTGTGCTGTCTTGAACAAATTCATTGCCCCAATTATTCAATGCACCATCTTTAAATTGACTGCCATTATGGAAATAACGTCCTGCTGCATAGGCGCGAAAATGCTTGGTGTTATAAGAAAAAATGTGGGTTGAAACAAAAGCTTCATTGGTTCTGGTACTTAAATAATTTCCACCTGCCTGATTGGTTTTGTCGCCTAAATTTGAACCAAAGTCATAATTTGAGAAGGTGAAATAATTCAGTGCAGCCCCGTTTTTAAATTGGTAAATCGGATAGAAAAACTGAACTTGTAAACGTCCACCATCATTTGACTGATAAGCATTGGCTGCACCATAGTTTTCCCATTGCTGACGTGCATATAAATTAACATTCATACCAAGTTTGGTATGGGTATCAATTGTTGTCCCCACACCGTAATACAAAGTATGTTGACGCGTTAATGTGTCATTGCCTGCATCTAAAATCCAATCAGCAGCAATAAACCAATCTTTAAAAATACCAACAGACAGATCTTTTCCTGTTAAGCGGTTAAACGAGAGTTTAGGTTGATGTTCCATAAATAAATAAGAGGTTGCTTCACCACGATCCCATACCCCATTAATATTTTCATTGCCCATAAAATATTTAGGCGCATCGAAATAGCCATACCAATCTATAGGTCCTGTTTGCCCATAGTATTCAATTTCTAAATAAGCATTTTCAACTTTTTTAGGACTAAACTTAATATTATTGCTGTAAATTCCCCACATGGTTGCATTGATACCTGCATGCGCACTTTGAAATCCACAACCTATCACGGCCAAACCAAGCACAGCGCCATAGCGTTGAAGTAATTTTGTCGGCATGGTGAAATTCGCTCCTAAACATCATTTGAAAATAGCCACAAACACGCGATATGAATTATTTGCCAATACAACCTTGTCATTAGCAATTAAAAAAATACCTAATGTTAAAATACGTTGTTATTTTATTAAACTTATATGAGAAACTATATTTTTATTTTAACGAATGCCGACAAGCGTTTTGATTTTAAACAATTTGACTCAAGCATCGGCACATTATGCGATGCAAATGGATAAATCATAAAATATTGTGGTGAAATCCATGCCTTCATTGAAAAGGACTTAACTTGATGAAAACAATTTTAATTGCTGTTCTGAGCTTATTTTTAAGCACAATTTCATGGGCAGGTCCAAAAGCCGATCCTGTTTCACGCATTGCGATTGTGTGTGCCTTTCAACCTGAAATCCCTGTATTACGTGCAGCATTAAAAGATGCCAAGTTACATACCATTCATCGAACTCAATTTTATACTGGAAAAATTGGCAATAAAGATGTGGTGTTATTTTTATCGGGTATGTCGATGGTCAATGCATCAATGACCACCCAAATGGCATTAGATCATTTTAATATTAAAAGTATTGTTTTTTCAGGTATTGCAGGCGGTGTAAACCCAAGCTTGAGCATTGGTGATGTTGCTGTCCCTGATCAATGGGGACAATATCTTGAAAATATTTTAGCACGCCAAGTGAACGGTCAATTTGTTGCACCGGGCTTTTTGAAAACGCCTTACCCAAATTTTGGTATGATGTTCCCGCAAAATGTACAAATTGCCAATGGCGCACAAGCCCCTGAAGAAAAATTTTGGTTTAAAGTGGATGATCATTTAATGGCTCAAGCTAAAAAAATCTTAGTGCAGCCACAACTTGATCGTTGTACAGATCAAGATCACTGCTTAAGTCATACACCAAAAGTGGTCTTCGGTGGTTCAGGTATTTCAGGTCAATCGTTTATGGATAATGCCGAACTGCGTCAATTTGCATTTAATACCTTCCAAGCCAATGTGGTAGATATGGAATCTGCTGCCATTGGTCATGTTGCCTATGTCAACCAAGTGCCATTTATTGTATTTCGTTCATTGTCTGATTTAGCAGGCGGTGGTTCGGGTGAAAATGAAGAAGAAGTCTTTTTCAAATTGGCGGCGAAAAATTCATCAAAACTCGTCATTCAATATGTTAAAGCACTACAGTAGTACGTCAGTCAGGAAAAATTTTCATGTTTAAACTTGTTATGAAATCAGCCATTGCTTCAGGTTTAGTTTTACTTGCCATCCAATCACATGCTGCGGTGAAACAACAGCCTGTCATTATCCAAGGGGCTTTAGATATTGAAACCGATCATATGGTTCAAAAACTAAAAAATGTAAAAACCAAAAAAATGGGGGGTTGGCAGTTTTGGGAAGGCACTTATGAAGGCTATCCAATTGTAATCTCAAGAACACTCATGGGAATGGGCAATGCATCTGCAGCTACAGCACTTGCGATTGAACATTATCATCCTAAAGCAATTATTAACCAAGGTACGGCTGGCGGTCATGATCCAAAATTGCATGTCTTTGATATTGTCATTGGCACATCTTCAATCAACATTGGTGCATTTATCACCCCGAAAAAAGCCGTGGGTGAAGGTTCTAATGCGCTAACATGGAATAAATCATTCAATCTATTGCCTCAGAATAATCGTCCTGAAGAAGAAAGTCGCCGTTTGATTTTTCAAGCAGATGCAAAACTTTTGGCTGCTGCACACCAAAGCCAAAGTCGTTATAACAAAGGCAAAGTGGTTGATGGTGTGATTGGTTCAGCAGATGTATGGAATAATGAATTAGATCGAATTAATTATTTCCACACCAACTATCAAACTTCGATTGAAGAAATGGAAACTGCTTCTGCTGCACAAGTGGCATCGCTCTATCATGTGCCGTTTATTGGGATTCGTGTATTATCAAATAACCTGACTAATCAAGATGGTTATAACCCAAATACAGGTGTAGCTTGCCAAGATTTTGTGCTTGATGTTGCAAAAACATACCTGTCATCAAAAGCAAAATAATGACTTTGATCAGTCTCAATTTTGAATGAAATTGAGACTGATATGATTTGTTTCATATTTCTACCATTTTATGACACATTATTGGTTAAAATAAGCCAACTTTATTTTAATGTGTCTAGGTCAACACGGCATGTCACAACGTTCAGAGCGAAAAAAACAAAACCGCCAAACCATTATTGATACTGTACTGATGCTAAGCCATCAGGGACAATCCTTTCATACCATCAGTTTAAGACAATTGGCTAAAGAAGTGGGTATCGTACCAAGTGCGCTATACCGCTACTTTCAAAATAAAGACATCTTGGCACAAGCCACTATTGATCAAGTCAGCGTGTTAATTAAAAGCACCCTACTTCAATCAAGAACGACTTTCTATAAACATCCAGATTCAATTGAATATCAACTTAACTTATTTTTAGATCAAGTCAGCAAATATGCCATCTATTGGCATTTTTTTGTCTCTGAGCGGTGGGGTGGTTATTCCACGTTAGAAGAAACCATTTATAGCGAAGTGGACAATTTAACGATTGATTTAATGAAAGACTTAAAAAAACTAGAAACTTATCAGCATGCAACTGATGAACAGCTCTATATTTTTTCAGAATTATTATTACAACTGTTACTTGTATGGTCAAAAGAATGGATCAAATTGTCTCAGGCTGGTGCGCCTGCTGAATCTTATAAGCAGTCATTTGTTCAAGGCTGTCAAAAAAAGATTTCTTTTTTAAGACAGCCTATTAAAACGTCAGC
This sequence comes from Acinetobacter apis, assembly GCF_900197575.1. Taxonomy (GTDB): domain Bacteria; phylum Pseudomonadota; class Gammaproteobacteria; order Pseudomonadales; family Moraxellaceae; genus Acinetobacter; species Acinetobacter apis. The sequence goes on from NZ_FZLN01000002.1 coordinate 326,729, forward strand.
AGCCACATTGTCATTGGCTGAAGAACACTGAGTTTACAATTATTTTTTCGCTGCACGTTCTTTATCAAGCAAGTAATTTAGAATTGCAGTAACACGGCCATTTTCGCCTTGAATCATATATTTTCCAGCCACAACAACTGCAGGTACACCTGTCAACTGATATTGCTGTGCCAATTTATTTGATTCAGCCACTTTACTACTGACTGCAAATGAGTTGTATGCGCTATTAAACTTAGCTTCAGGTATACCATATTTGGTAAAAAACTGTGCTGCTGATTTTTGGTCAAAAATTTGCTTATTATCTACATGGATTGCATCCATCAATGGCAAATGTGTTTTTTGACGTACATTCAATAATTCAGATGCAAAATAAGTACGTGCACCTGACTCCCAAACTGGGTTCATCGCTGCAGGCGTACGCACAAAAGTCACGTCTTTTGGCAATGCTTTTAACCAAGTTTGCATATATGGTTCTAATTTAAAACAATGTGGGCAACCATACCAAAAGAACTCACGTACAGAGATTTTATTGCCAACATCAGGCGATGGGTTTTTCAACACAGTATAGTCTTTGTCTGCGACATATTGTTCTGCAGCTGACGCTTGAACTGAGAAAGCCATCATGGTTGCGGCAAAGCCGTACATTAAAATATTTTTCATTAAGAAACTGTTCCTTTTCCTGAGTTAAATCTGAACTAACATAGCATATCTTGCGTTTTAAAAAGTATGGTGCATAAAACGTCATGTTTGTGTGAAGTTTTTTTTAAGGATTATCACTTTTTCTCGCAGACAAGCTACACTAGCTTAAATCACCAATACTTTATAACAAAATGGATAAAAACATGTCAGATACCAATGTTGATTTACAAGAAGTTGCTAAATTTGAAGCACTTGCTGAAAAGTGGTGGGATAAAACTTCCGACTTCAAACCGTTACATGAAATTAATCCGCTCAGATTGAATTGGATTAATGAACATTCAGAAGGACTCAAAGACAAAAAAGTACTTGATGTTGGCTGCGGTGGCGGTATTTTAACTGAAAGCATGGCACGCAAAGGTGCTCATGTATTAGGTATTGATTTAGCAGAAGCACCACTTGGTGTTGGAAAGCTGCATGCTGCCCATGAGAATGTGGAAAATATTGATTATCGACTGGTCTCTGTTGAAGATCTTGCTAAAGAACAGCCTGGACAATATGACGTTGTAACGTGTATGGAAATGCTTGAGCATGTGCCTAACCCTGCATCGATCATTAAAGCGTGCCAAACTTTAGTCAAACCTGGTGGTCATGTATTCTTTTCAACCATCAACCGTAATCCAAAATCTTACTTATTTGCCATTATCGGTGCTGAATATGTGTTAAGACTGCTGCCTACAGGTACGCATGACTATCATAAATTTATTAAACCTTCTGAACTTGCATATGACATTCGTGCCGCTGATCTTGAGTTAAAACATATGATCGGTTTGCACTATAACCCGCTGACAAAACGTTATTGGCTTGCACCTAATGTTGATGTGAACTACATGATTCATACTCAAAATCGAGCAAGCTCATGAAAAAAGCGGTTTTATTTGATTTAGACGGCACTTTAATTGATACCGCACCTGACTTTATCCGCATTGTACAAAACATGTGCCGCGAAGCAGAAATTCCTGTATTAGATGCAGACCTCATCCGTGCACGGGTATCTGAAGGTGCACGTGCAATGGTAAAACTGGTCTATCCATCTCATTTAGATGAAGCAACGTTCTTAAAACATCGCGACCGCTTCTTATCTGAATATCAAGACAATATTGCTGTCGACACACAGCTATTTGATGGGATGGATGAGCTGCTTCAAGATTTAGAGCAACGATCTATTCCTTGGGGTATCGTCACCAATAAACCACGTTATTTAAGTGAAATATTATTAGATGCGCTTGATTTAAAAACACGTTGTGCTGTTTTGGTATGTCCTGATGATGTACACCGTACCAAGCCTGATCCAGAACCGATGTATTTGGCTGCATCACAACTTGATCTTGACGCAGAAGATATTATTTATGTGGGTGATCATCCACGTGATATTGATGCAGGTCGCAGTGCAGACATGCTCACTATTTTAGCAGGCTACGGCTATTTACCACCTGATGCGAAAGATGATTTAGATGCATGGAATGCAGATTATATTGTCCACACGGTAGAGCAATTACATGCTGAAATTGAAGCATTGATCTCACCTTAAAATTGATAATGGCATGAATGGAGGACTTCATCATGAAGTACACAGCATATCAACCGAGAACGGATTTACTCAAAGACAAAGTTATTTTAGTGACTGGCGCAAGTGATGGAATTGGACGAACTGCTGCATTAAGCTATGCATTACATGGTGCAACGGTGGTACTTCATGGTCGAACACTCAATAAGCTTGAAGTCATTTATGATGAAATTGAAAAATTAGGTGCGCCACAACCTGCTATTTTACCTTTACAACTCTCAAGTGCATCAACCTTAGAGTATGAAACGCTGTACAACACGCTTGAAAAACAATTTGGCGGTTTAGACGGTATTTTACACAGTGCTGGGATTTTAGGGTCAAGACTGCCCCTTGCAGACTATCCTATAGAAATATGGGATGAAGTCATGGCTGTCAACTTACGCGCACCACTTTTGATGACCCAAGCGCTGTTACCCTTACTTAAAAAATCACAAAGTGCTTCTGTGATTTTTACAAGTTCAGGGGTTGGGCGGGAAGCACGCGCTTTATGGGGCGCATATGCTGTCTCAAAATTTGGTACAGAAGCGTTGTCAAAAATATTTGCTGAAGAGAATACCGAAGAAAATATTCGCTTTAACTGCATTAATCCTGGCGCAACACGTACAGCAATGCGTGCACAAGCTTATCCTGATGAAGATCCATTAACCTTACCTACATCAGAAGCATTAATGCCAACTTACCTTTACCTCATGGGTGAAGACAGCAAACACTTAAATGGAGAAAGCATTAATGCTCAATGATTTATTTTTAATCTATCATTGAAAAAATACGGTTAAATTACAAAAAAAAATACGTTGTTTATTTTCAATTCATGCTATTTTTATGCTGTTATTTTATGTTCACTTAATAAAATAACAGCGCAATCTTCATACTCTCTCTGCATTTTTTTTATACAGTAGCTCATCTTTTCAACCTGTATGTATTGACCGTCACTTTAGAGATGTGAAATGAAAAAATATCATTTAATTATAATATTTGCATCCATAAGCCCTCATGTCTTTGCTGGTCCCGGTGGTGGTGGGGGTGGCTTTGGTGGTGGAGGTCGTGGCGGCGGTATGGGCGGCGATATGATGATGGGACGTGTCGAAATCAGCCAACGACAAAGCTTTTCACAAAGCCGTGACTTGTTTGATGACTTACAAGAACGGCGCCGTGAACGAGAAGAACGCGGTTTTGAACGCTTAAAGCATATCAAATGGCAAGAAGGTTATACCATGCCACAACATTATCGCAGTGATCGCTATAAAGTTGAGCCGAGTGAATATCAGTTGTCAGCACCCGGCAAAAACCAACAATGGTATAAAATTAACAATGATTTTTTATTGGTTGATACTAACAATGCAATTGTTCGAGTCCAATAATTAAAAAAAGCTCTAAATTTAGAGCTTTTTTTAATTATTGAATTTGAATACCAGACTGCCCAGGCGGAGTGACTTTAAAAATCTCCACCTCAAAGCTAATATTTTTTCCGGCCAAAGGATGATTAAAATCTACCGTAGTTACATTATCATCAACCGATTGCACCACACCAAATAAACTTGATTTGGCTTTGTCTTCAAATTCAGTCAAATGTCCAACAATTGGGCGTTCAGCAAACTTCACTGTATCAAATGTTTGTACATTCTCAGCATTCCACGGACCAAAAGCATCTTCTGGTGGTAAATGCACTGTACGACGGTCACCTGCCCTTAATCCCATTAATGCAGATTCGAAGCCAGGTAATAAACTGCCATCACCCACCACAAGATGAACAGGCTCACCATGCTGACGGGTATTGTCAATTTCCACACCATTTTCTAGTGCCACTGAAAAATGCAATTCCACTGTAGAATTTAATTGAATACGCGTTTCTTCATTGGGCAATATAATGTCAGACATAATCCATTAAACCTGTGTCTTTCTTTTCTTTTCTAAAAAGAAAGTATCAATAAGCAATAAAATTGTACCTAAGGTAATTGCACTGTCTGCAATATTAAATGCAGGAAAGTGATGATCTTGATAATACACATGAATAAAGTCCACCACATATCCAAGTGTGATACGGTCAATCAAATTACCAATCGCACCACCTAACATCAGCGCAATGGCAAGTGGTAAAATAATTAAGCCTTTAGGCATACGCATCAGTATAAATAAAAAAATCACTGACACTACGCTGGCTAGACCGGTAAAAAGATACTGCTGCCAACCACCTGCTTGAGACAGAAAACTAAAAGCTGCGCCATAATTATGTAGCAGCGTCCAATTGAGTGATGGCAAAACATGTTGCGGGTCAGCATAATTTAATGATGTGCTGGCAATATGTTTAGTCCATTGGTCAAGAATAATTGCAAGCAATGGAATACCAAGCCACTTTGCATTAGCAGCTTGGATTTTAGATTGTTTCTCTTTCTGTGGATTAGGCATACTTTCTCTCTTCACCTGTACCATCTACATTCTCAATACAGCGAGAGCATAAACCTGGATGTGCAGCATGTGTATTCACATCAGGTAAAACATGCCAGCATCGTGCACATTTTTCACCTTCTGCAGCCACCACAGCAATACGTAAACCCTCTACATCTGTGGCATCGCCTTGTGACTCATCAAAGGCAAACACTTGAACTTCTGATGTAATCAATACAAAGCGCAATTCATTTTCAAGCTGTTTCAAAATGCGCTCAAGCGAAGGTGTTGCCCAAAGCTGCACTTTTGCCGATAAATTACCACCAATCAATTTTGCATTACGTGCGACTTCAATTTGTTTATTAACAGCTGATTTCACTTGGATTAATTGCTGCCAATCTTCTGCTGAAATGATATTCGATGACACGTTCGGCAAGTCATACCATGTTTGAGTAAACACATAATCTTCATGTTGCTCAGGAATCAGTGGCCATGCCTCTTGAGCGGTAAAACTTAAGATTGGGCTCATCCAACGTACAAAAGCCTGCACAATATGGTATAGCGCTGTTTGTGCAGATAAACGAGCTTGTGAGTCCGCTTTGGTTGTGTACTGACGATCTTTAATAATATCTAAGTAAAAACCACCTAAATCATTAATACAGAAGTTGGTTAATGCACTACATACCGCATGGAAGTTCATATCTGCATATGATTCAATAATGCTTGCTTGTACTTCACCTGCACGCTTTAAAATATACTGATCTAATTCAATTAATGATTCAGCTGCAATTAAGTCACGGCTTGGTTCAAAACCTTTTAGATTGGCTAATAAAAAGCGTAATGTATTACGAATACGGCGATAGCTGTCACTGACACGGTTAAAAATTTCTTTAGATGCGGAAATTTCATAACGGTAATCACTTGATGCAACATAAAGTCGTAAGCCATCTGCACCAAGCTGCTTAATAATATCTTCTAAAGGAATATAGTTGCCTAATGATTTAGATAACTTGCGTCCTTTTTCATCCACTGTGAAACCATGTGTTAACAAGGTTTTATACGGTGCACGATTATGAATTGCAACAGAGGTCAATAATGAAGATTGGAACCAACCACGATGCTGATCTGAACCTTCTAAATACAAATCTGCAGGGCTTTGTAGTTCTTCACGCTGGTCAAGTACTGCATAATGTGTGGTGCCTGAATCAAACCATACATCTAAGGTATCGCGGATTGCACGGTATTCATTTGCATCATCGCCAATGAAATCTTTCGCATCACGGTTAAACCAAGCATCAATACCTTCTTTTTCAATCAATGCAGCAACATCTTCAATCAGCTCTTCAGTACGCGGATGCAACTCATTGGTATCTTTATGCACAAAGAATGGGATAGGTACACCCCAAGTACGCTGTCTTGAAATACACCAATCAGGACGACCATCAATCATTGATTCAATACGGTTTTTACCCCAATTTGGAATAAATTGAATGTCGTTTTCAATCGCATGAAGGGCATTTTGTCTTAACCCTTGCTGATCCATGCTAATGAACCATTGCGGTGTTGCTCTAAAAATAATTGGTGTCTTGTGGCGCCAACAATGTGGATAGCTGTGGCGAATCGGCTCATGAGCCCATAAACTACCGCCTTCTTTTAAAGCATCAATAATTTTTGGATTGGCTTTATAAATGTGCTCGCCTGCAAAAATAGGCGCTGTAGGCAAATAGACCCCATTACCACCAACAGGGTTATCTACAGGTAATCCGTACAATAAGCCAACTTTATAGTCGTCTACACCATGCCCTGTTGCTGTATGTACAGCCCCTGTACCACTGGTGGCAATCACATGCTCACCTAAAATGACAGGCACTTGACGGCTTGCGATCAATGGATGTTGTAATTTCAAGTGCTCTAGAGCTTGACCATTAAAATCTGCAAGTACCACAGGCGACTCTAGCTGGTAACGTTCACATGCTGAAGCAACAAGATCTTTGGCTAAAATTAAATTATGCGCACCACGTACACTATTTACTGCAACCAATTGATATTCAATTTCAGCATGCAATGCAACAGCTTGGTTCGCAGGCAATGTCCATGGTGTGGTTGTCCAAATCACAATATCGGTATCATCAGTAATGCTATGACCGACACGTGTTGATAAATCATTAAGATCAACAACACGAAAACCGACATCAATCGCATCAGATTTTTTATCTTCATACTCAACTTCAGCTTCAGCCAATGCTGAACCACAATCCAAACACCAATTGACTGGTTTTAAACCGGGTTGAATATGACCTTTCTTTTGAATTTCACCTACAGCACGCACAATATTGGCTTCTTGCTGAAAATTCATTGTAAGATAAGGATTGTCCCAATCTCCCAAAATTCCCAACCGTTTAAAGTCTTCACGCTGTATATCCACTTGCTTTAATGCATATTCGCGGCAATGCTGACGAAATTCTGATGCAGTGACTTTCTCACCCACTTTGCCTACTTTTTCTTCTACTTTCAGCTCAATGGGTAAACCGTGGCAGTCCCAACCTGGTACATAAGGCGCATCAAAGCCATCTAATGTTTTGCTTTTAAGAATGATATCTTTTAATACTTTATTCACGACATGGCCCAAATGGATTTGTCCATTGGCATAAGGAGGGCCATCATGCAAAATATATTTTTTCTTGCCAATACGCGCGTTACGAATTCGCTGATAAATGCCGTCTGCATACCAACCATCTAACCATTTCACCTCACGGACTGCTAAGTTTGCTTTCATGGCAAACTCGGTTCCCGGTAAATTTAATGTGGCTTTATAATCTACGACGTTTTCAGGATTTTGCTTATCGCTCATGCAAGTGGCTTCCAATTTCAAAGTATGTTAAGTACTCAGGTATTTCAAAAAAATAAATCAATTAAAAAGGAAAAGTGCTGTTGTTTTGCCTAAATTCAAGCAGTTGTACAACATCATCATGAATTCCCTCTTTTAAAGCATCCAATGAAGCGTAATTTCTTTCGCCATGTAAATAATTTAAAAACGTAACACGCATTAATAAGCCATACAGATTAGCAGAAACTTCAGGAAAGTGAACTTCTAAACGCCATTCTGGTGTGTCTTGTTGAATTGCAGGGCGCGTTCCAACATGGCCTGCACCAAATAAGCTCTGCTCTTGATAGCCTAAAACGCCTGTTAAGGCACTGTCTTTACGAATATGGTCAGTTAACGGCTGTGTTTCACACACCACATCTACCCCATAAATTCCGCTTAAACACGGTTTATGGCGCTTTAAACCAATATTGATGGTTGGAAAACTTAAAGTTCGACCAAGCTTATCGCCATGCTGTACACGACCAATAATACTATAGGGACGACCTAATAATTGATTGGCTAATGCTAAATTACCTTGTTGTAATACGCGTCTGATTCGTGTTGAACTTACACGCTCACCATCTAGAACCACGGTTTTTAAATTATCGACAACAAAACCATAGGTTTTTAAAAACTTGCTGTTACCTTGTCTATTTTTTCCAAAATGAAAATCATCACCTAACACCAAATGCTCTGCATTTAATGTATTTTTTAAAATTGAGGCAAAGTTTTCACGACTCTGATTACGAAATTCAGCATTAAATTTTACAATCACCACATAATCGACGCCTAACGCTGCCAATGCTTCTACTTTTTCGCGTAAAGATGAAATTCTAGGTGGTGCATCATATTGCTTAAAAAACTCAAGCGGCTGTGGCTCAAAGACAATGACTAATGTTTTTAGGTTTTTTTCTAAAGCGACATGTTTTAATTGTTTCACCATGGCCTGATGTCCAAGATGAACACCATCAAAATTGCCAATAGTCACCGCCGTTTTGGGCAGTTGCATATGGGGTGATAATGCATGCAGACGAAGTAATTTCATGGACCAAGCGTAAGGTAATTTATTTATATTTGGCTATTTTGCCATATTATGATCAATTCGTCTTGTATTGTTATTTTCTTTTCAAAACTCAAGTTTGGGCATATTTAAATTGACTAAGCCAAAATAAATAATGCCCAACCTAATTACTTAGTCACTGCGCCATACAGTAACGTGTGTACTGTATTTTGGATTGCTTTTTGATGAAATGCTCGGTTACGCAACGTTTTACCTGTTAATGCATCAAATTGAATATCAAAATCTGCATAACTTTGCGTCAATGACCATAAATTCATGATAAATAATTCAGGAACAATATGTTCAGAGATTTTGCCTTGCTCTTGCCAATCAGAAATCACTTTTACTTTACGCTTAAAGTGTTTTTTAATTGAGCCCTTTAAAATACTGCTGATATAAGGCGCACCTTGAATCACTTCAAGGGCAAATAATTTAGATGCTTTTGGATTCACACGAGAAAACTCAAGCTTATTTTCAATATATTTGGTCAACATTTCCTCAGGATCAGCATCTGCATGTAATACCTGCATCGACTCTAACCATTTTTGTAATACAGAAGTAAGAACTTCAACATAAAGTGCTTCTTTATTAGAAAAATAGTAAAAGATATTTGACTTGTGCATATTGGAAAGTTTAGCAATTTCATCCAAACTTGCGCCAGTAAACCCATAGACTGAAAAGACATCTAAGGCTGCATTTAAAAGTTGGTTCCGCTTTTGCGTACTTTTTTTAAGTTCCATAAGATGTGACAAATTATCAAAAAAATAGATACATAGATTCTAGAACAAATACTCTTATTTGTGCATTGATTTGTTTAAAAAAATGATGAAAAAATCAATTAAATACTATCGTTTTTATCTATCCGCCATTCTTTATAAGATTTTTTTAAAAACCAATGAGTTTCTTTGATAATTATACAGTTGTTGTCTTGCACTTGGTAAGTCGTCCACACTGGCCTGAACAAAGCCATGTTCTAAAAACCAATGTGATGTTTTTGTGGTCAAAACAAACAATGTTTTGATATCTTGTTGACGTGAACGACTCTCTAAAAAGGCAAGAATTTGGCTTCCTCGATTTGACTTTCGGTAACCTGGATGAACAGCAACACATGCAATTTCTGCACACTTGGCTTCTGTATCGACTGTATCAATTGGATATAAAGCTGCACACGCAAGAATTGTTCCATCTCGCTCAATCACTGCAAATTGCTCGATTTCATTCTCGAGACGCTCTCTTGAGCGATACACTAAAATACCTTGCTCTTCTAATGGGCGTAGCAGCGTCATTAGGCCACCTACATCATCAATGCTTGCCATACGTACACCTTCATAATGTGCATCTGTCAGCATCGTTCCAACGCCATCACGTGTAAATAATTCTTGGATTAAGGCACCATCATATGAAAATGGTAGTAAATGCACACGCTGTACACCATGTAATGATGCTTCTTTTGCATGCTTTAACATTAAAGAAAAATATGGCGATGTCTTTTTGTATTGCTCAATATACGGGGTGAGATAGTCAGATGACAATTCACGAATCAATTGCCCACCTGTATTCATAACACCTTGCTCTTCAGTCAAAAAAACCAATTTATCCGCTTTTAAAGCAATTGCTGTTTTGGTTGCCACTTCTTCAGCCAATAAATTAAATACTTCACCTGTGGTCGAATATCCTGTTGGACCCAACAGGACAATATTATTTTGTTTTAATAAGTTTTTAATTGATTCTGTGTCGACTGTACGTACCTCCCCACTCAATTGAAAATCTATGCCCTCATGAATTCCAAATGGTTTGGCTGTAATTAAGTTACCAGAAACCACATCAATTCTAGAGCCAAACATCGGTGAATTGGCAAGTCCCATAGAAAGAAGTGCTTCAATATGCATGCGAGATGCACCAACGGCATTCATCACTTCAGGTAATGACTCTCTTGTGGTCACTCGGCGATCATCATGAATTGGCGTTTTAATATTTTGTTTTGCTAACTGCGCTTCAATTTGATCCCGTGCACCATGTACCAAGACCAACTGAATACCTAAAGAGTGTAGTAAAGCGATATCATGAATAATATGATGAAAATAATCGCTTTTTAATGCAGCACCTTCAAACATAATTACAAAGACTTTATTGCGGTGTGCATTGATATAAGGTGCAGTGTGGCGAAACCAATGTAAGTAATCTTGGGTGGTTGTGCTGGCGATTGACGTATGATTGTCTAGCATATATTTATTACTCAGTACCTTTCCAATTCAAGTGACTTCTCATCTTGTTTAAATCATCAAATTTATTGATTTTAATCATTTCAATATAAACATACTGTGATCTAAAACAATTTTAATTTTATCACTGTACATTAAAAATATATTGACCCGTTAGAGTATTTATATGAGTTTTATTCGAAAAATATATCGTGGCATTAGATATCATCCACGCTTTTATTTTATGCTGCCTTTCGGTTTAATGATTGGGCTCATTTTACACAATTTAACCAGTTGGACATGGTCTACCACAGTCTTAGTCTGTTGGAATTCAGCAATAAGTTTATATCTCTTAACCACCTATTTACTCTTGAAGGATGATGATCATCAAGACATCAGCGGTCGCGCCGAGCGACAAGATGAAGGGAAATGGTTGATATTCATTTTTGTATGCTTTGCTTTAGCAATGTGTTTGTTTGCCATTTTTGTTAATTTATCACATATCCCAAATCAAGCTGATTTAAAGTATGCACATATTGGTTTGTCACTCATCACCATTGGGTTAGCATGGCTGTTGGTGCATACTATTTTTGCTATTCACTATGCACATGATTTTTACATTGAGTTTAATAAAGAACAATCAGGTGGATTAGAGTTTCCAAATACACCGAAACCCCTTTATTCTGATTTTATTTATTTTAGCTATGTAGTCGGTACCGCATCACAAACGGCAGATGTATCTATTAGTTCAAGAAAAATGCGTGTTTTAAATACCTTACATATTTTATTTGCTTTTACTTTTAATACGATTATTTTGGCCATTTGTATCAATATTGCTGCAAGCTTAATCACAAGCTAATTTTATCAGAAAGTTTAAAAATATCTTTTAATAATATAAAAACGCGCATAAAAAAAGCCCCCTCGATTGAGGGGGCTTTTAAGAATAAGATGCTGGCGATGACTTACTCTCACATGGGTAATCCCACACTACCATCAGCGCAAAGAGGTTTCACTTCTGAGTTCGGGAAGGGATCAG
>NZ_FZLN01000007.1 GCF_900197575.1 Acinetobacter apis
TTCATTGCTTTTAATGATTTACTTAGTGACTCGTCATCAGTAAGCTAGGTCGGCTATATTACTCTCTTCTTCGAAGAAGTCAAGCAGTTGTGCTATTTATTTTTCCTTATCTCTAAACCTATTCTTAAACTATAAAGTTCGTCTCTAAAACCAACTCAATAACCCAAGCTATTGTTTATCAACAAGTTTTATTTAACAGCACCGCCGATGGATTCGCATTATAGACCATTCCTAATCCAACGCAACCCCTTTTTTTAACTATTTCTTCCGCTTGGTCAGTTACTGTGCGTTTTAAGCCAATTTATGTGTTTTTTGCTTAATTTCCATTCATGTATAAGTCAATTCGCTTTTAAATTTTAAAAAATTGAGTCATTTCTTATTTTATTTACATATTTTCTCTTCTTGACATGATTGCACCATAAGTTACTATTGGTAATTTACCAATAGTAACTTATGGTGCAATAGTGATCCTTCTAAAGCAGTTAAATTATGCAATGGTTTGCCCTCCTTAATCGATCAGACAGATTTTAGTATTTGTTCTTAATTGATTTCGAGGTGTTTTATGCAAGGTTTAAAAAGACGTGTTACATATATTGTATTTTATGAGCTGTTGAGCTTTTCAATCATCAGTACTATTTTTTTCTTATTTTCATCTAAAGATGCAACACAATCTGGCATCTTGGCTGCTATGACTGTCGTTCTCGCTATTATCTGGAATTTTATTTTTAATATGATCTTTGAATGGTGGGAAGCTAAGCAACCAGACAAAGGACGAAGCTTAAAACGTAGGATTCAGCATGCTGTGGGCTTTGAAGCCGGTTTTGTTGCCATCACTTTACCCCTTTTCGCATGGTGGTTAGAAATCAGCTTACTTGATGCTTTTTTCTTAGATATTGGCTTAACGCTGTTTTTTATGTTTTTTACATTCTTTTTTAGTTGGGCGTTCGACAAAATTTTTGGATTGCCTTTATCTGCGCAATATAGTGCTTAGGAAATTATTTTGGCTCACCCTATCTCACGTATGTCAAAAGAGAATCGTCGCGAACAATTACTCGATTTGGCATTCAAGATGATTCAAAGTGAGGGCACAGATGCCCTTACTTTGACCAAATTGGCGGAAGAAGCCAAGTTAACTAAACCCATTACGTATAATCATTTTCAATCTAAACAAAATTTATTGTATGCGTTGTACCGACGTTATGATGAACAATTGATTCAACGTATTGAAACTGCAATAAGTACTTCATTAAGTACTAATGATACTGCTCAAATTATTGCACAGAACTATTTTCAATGTGTGCAAGACTATGGCATTGAATATGAAATGATTGTTTCTGCATTGGTTGCCTATCCAGAACATCAGTCTTTACGACATGATATACGTCATTATTTTGCAACTGCACTGATGAATCTATTCCAGCCCAATGTACAGCATCATTCGGCTGATCTATTTTACAGTTGTATTGCAATATGGTCTGCAATCGAAAATATCTCATTAAGCTACATTGCAGATAATAAAAAAGATCAAGAACATGTGATTAATATCATGGTAGATATTATTCATCAACTTATTCTACCTTTTCAAAAAGAAGCAGGCCACCTTGAATAAGATGACCTGCTGACCCGGATTAAACAGCTTTTTTATTCAATATATTTTTGTGTGCTGTAATCTGATACAGGTAAACGGCGTATTTGTTTTTGTCCATTCACTGTGGGTAAGTTATCCACATAATTTAAAAAGATATCCGCATAGTCTGTTTCATAATCATGACGGCGTGTTCCTGTAACATCTTTAAAGCGTGTATACGATTCAGACCCTCTCGCTAAAAAATCAATTGTGGCAACACGATAGGTTTTTTGAAGTGAAATTGGTTGAAATTTTCCTTGCCCATTTTTAACTTCAATATTTTGAATACGCTGATTTTTTGGCAATGTTTTATCAACACGCCAGCGCATTCCTGCCGAATAAGGGTAGCTGCCTTTATTGTTTGCTGCCAAAGCATCGACCACATCTTCTAAAGTTGCTTTAATTTCAGCACCGGTCATATCCAATTGCACGAGCTTGTTTTTAAAAGGCAATAAACGATACACCATATCTACTGTTACAGGCCCTTTTGGAATTTCTATCCGTACACCACCACCATTTTGTATAGAAAAGTCTGCTTTAAATTGCTTTTTACCTTGCAAATACATAGCTTCAGCCATGAGCTGTTGCACATCACCACTTGAAGTTGAACACATTCCAGTCGGTTGATGGGTTGGTTTGCTTTGTGTACATAAGTCTTCTGGAGCATAGCCAATGACATGTGAAGTAAAGGACTGCTTTTTCAAAGTGTAAGGTTGTAGTGCAATTTGCATGTCTAGATCAGGTTCAACGATGTCAAACGGCAGTTTTTGCTGTGCAATCTGCTGTTTAATCTTTCCAAGCTCGGCTTGATTGATGACATGTGTAGGATCTTTTATACGTTTAAAATCATCCCCAATTAAAATATGCGGCGTGCCTGAACATTGTATAACGCGGCCTTGTGGGTCAAATTTGACGTTCAGCTCACCAAGTACGTAGTTATATTGCCATGCTTGAACAATACAGACAGGATCGCCATTTTTATTTTTGAGCTGTTTTGGATACTCATCTTCAGGCTTTAAACCTACTGTTTCAAGCTGTTTTGGTCCAAGAAATGTGTGTGAATCTCCCCCTACAATCACATCCACGTCTGTGAGCTGTTGTGCAATTTTTTTATCAAAATCATATCCTAAGTGGGCCTGCAAGATGATTTTATTTACCCCTTGAGATTTTAAATTATCAATTTCTTGCTGAGCTATTTTTACTTCATCTGCAAACATAGTATCTGCATTTGGTTGTGAAGCATTTTTAGTTTTTCCAGCAATGGTTAAACCAACCACCCCAATTTTTTGACCTTGTTTTTCAAATATTGCTGTTTTTTGCACATCTTTGGTTTGATATAACGGCGAAGATGGCCCAAACGTGACATTTGCAGATAACACTTGCGTGGCTTGTTTACATTTGCCTTGTTGTTTAAGTGCATCTAAAAAGTATTTTAATCCTGCATCTTTTGCATCAAATTCATGGTTACCCAAAACAAAGGTATCAAAACAAATTTGGTTCATGGCTGCTGCATCTGCAACACCATCGGTCAAGGTATAATAGAAGTCACCTGTAATGGCATCTCCTGCATGCATTTTTAGTATATTTTTCTGCGGACGATCCAATTGTTTGATCATGGTTGCAACACGTGCCACTCCCCCTCGATCAACCATAAACTCTTCAGGTCCTTGACCAACATCAAATTTTAGTTTGACAGTTTCTTCATCTAAGTGTGAGTGATGGTCATTAATATGTAAAATGGTCAGTTCAAATGGTGGCGGTGTTACCACTGAAGTAGGCTCAACATGAGGTTGCTTTGCGCTATGGCAACCGAGCATCATGCCTGCCACACTGACACAAAGCACAGATAATTTTAAGCTTGTCATTTTAAAACAATGCATCTTCACTTAACCCATGAAAAAACTGCATTATCTTGGCATCGCGTTTAATCTGTATGACATTAATCACTTATTCTAGTAAAAATATCTCTTTGTTTTAATGATCATGCTGAGTCAGTGTGTTGGCATTTAATTTTTAATCCCCTTAAGGTGCATCAATTAAAGATTGTGTGCTGTATGCAGAAATTGGCAATCTTTGAATTACTTTTTCCCCTTTAACAGTCGGTAATGCATTTAAATAATCTAAAAAGACTTGGGTATAATCTACATTGAATTCACGATATCGAGATCCTGTCACTGTTTTTAAAGTGCTGTAATACCAATAGCCGTGCGCTAAAAAATCACTCGTTGCAACTTGATAGGTTTTATTCAAGCGAATTGGTTGATATTTACCTGATGATGCACGAACTTCAAGCTGCTGTACACGTTGTCCTTTCGGCTGCGTAAGATCAACCACCCAGCGCATTGCACCTGCATAAGGATAACCACCTGCACTGGCTGCTGAGCCATCAATCGCATCTTCTAACGTGGCTTTAATTTCTGCGCCCGTCATACTGAGTTGTACAAGCTTATTTTTAAATGGCATTAATTGATAAACCGTATCTTGAGTGATCGGTCCTTGTGGTATTGCCATACGCACCCCACCTGCATTTTGTAACGACAAATCTGCTTTGAAGTAATGTTGTGCTTGCTGGTAGATGGCTTCTGCAACATATTGCTGAATATCTCCACCATAAGTAACACAACTTTCTTTTGGTGTTTTGCTTGGTTTATTTTGCGTACAAAATGGTGTTTTTGCAGTTGCAACGACTGTATTTTCGAGGATTTCTTTTCTATTTTTAAACGGCTGAATCGCCTTTTGAGTATTAAAGTCAGGGGTTACAAAACGAAGTGGTAAATCATTTTTTTGAATAATATGTTCAATTTTTTCAAGCTCTTCTACAGATATTTCTTTACCCGTATTGGCATGCTTAATATGTTCATCAAGTAAAAGATGTGGTGTACCTTGGCAATTGATAATACGGCCTTCGGGATCAAACTGTACATTCAACTCACCCAATACATAGGTATATTGCCATGCTTGTACAATACATACTGGATCACCATTTTTATTGGTGGTACGGGTTGGATATTCACCTTGTGGCTTTAGCCCAACAGTATTTAAAGATTGAGGACCTAAAAAGGTATGTGAATCTGCCCCAACAATTACATCGACATCAGTAAGTTGCTGAGCAATTTTTTGATCGAAATCATAACCAATATGCGATTGTAAAATAATTTTGTTCACACCTTGTGCTTTCAAAGCATCAATTTCTTGTTGTGCAGCTGTCAGCTCATCAGTTAACAGCGTATCAGCATTGGTTTGGGCTGCATTTTTTGTTTTTTTGGCAATGGTAATTCCTACAATGCCAATTTTTTCACCTTGTTTTTCAATGATGGTGGATTTTTTAACTTGCTGATTTTGATATAGCGGTGAGGTTGGACCAAAGACCACATTTGCAGCTAAAATTTGAGTCGGTTTTTGGCACCTGCCCAATTGCTGTTGGGTCAATTGATCTATAAAGAATTTTAAGCCTTGATCTTTTGCATCAAATTCGTGATTACCAAAGACAAAAGTATCAAAACAGATCTGATTCATAGCAACAGCATCTGAAACACCATCGGTTAAGGTATAATATGAATCGCCTGTGGTTGCATCACCACCATGCATCTTAATGGTCTGCTCAGGTTGATCAAGCACTTGCATTAAGGCGGTTACGCGAGCAAAACCTCCTCGCTTCACCCAAAATGCTTCATTGCCTTGACCTAAATCAAACTTCAATTGAACTTGATCTTCATCTAAGTGTGAATGGTGATCATTAATATGCAAAATTTTTAATTGATAAGGCGTTTGCACTGCTGTCGGTGCAGTCACCACGTGTGTCGTTGTAGAGTCTTTTTCTGTGTGTTTATCTTGAGTACTTTGGCAACCTGACATTAATGTGGCTACGCTTAAACATAATATTGCTCGTTTTTGCTTGAAAATCCACGCTTTCATTTTATAAACCAATCTAATAAAACACGATAAAATGTTATTCTTAACAAATTAAGTTTAAAAAGTATGACAAATGCAGCAATAAAAAAAGAAGCCAAGATGGCTTCTTTTTTTTATTAGGTTAAATATCAGTCTTGAAAAACAACTTTAGCAATGGCTTTTTTGCCTGCTTGAATAATTAATGTTGTGTTTTCACGAACTGCATAGCTTGCATCAACCACTTGACCATCAACTTTAACTGCACCACGCGCAACTGCATCTTTTGCTTGCGCTGCATTTTTGGTGAGCCCAGCTAAACGGACAATAGATGCAATAAATAATTCACCTTGTTCGCCACGAGAAACTTCAACTTCAGGAAGGTCTTCAGGAATTTCACCATCTACAATACGGTTACCAACCCCTTTATGTGCATGTTCAGCAGCGTCTGAATCATGAAAACGCTCAACCAATTCTAAAGCTAAAATTCGTTTAACTTCTTGTGGGTTACGACCGTTTTTAATGTCTTCAAGGAGATTTTGAATGGCATCAATAGGCTGAAAGCTTAATAGCTCAAAGTAACGCTCAATAAGTGTATCTGGAATAGACAGTACTTTTTGATAAATTGCACCAGGTGTATCAAACACACCAATATAATTGCCCAATGACTTCGACATTTTTTGTACGCCATCCAAGCCTTCAAGAATTGGAATGGTGATACAAACTTGTGATTGTTGACCATAACGACCTTGTAAAGTACGGCCCATCAACAAATTAAATGTTTGATCTGTGCCTCCCAATTCGACATCCGCTTTTAATGCGACAGAGTCATAACCTTGAATTAATGGATATAAAAACTCATGAATTGCAATAGGTTGTTGGCTTTGATAACGCTTAGTAAAGTCATCACGCTCTAGCATACGCGATACTGTTTGTTGGCTCGCAAGCTGAATTAAATCCGCAGCTGTTTTTTCAGCAAACCATTCTGAGTTAAATACCACTTTGGTTTTACTTGAATCTAATATTTTAAAAACTTGTTCTTGATAAGTTTTTGCATTTTCAAGTACTTGTTCACGTGATAATGGCGGACGTGTTGCACTTTTGCCTGATGGATCACCAATCATTGCCGTGTAGTCGCCAATTAAAAATAACACCTCATGACCTAAGTCTTGAAAAACTTTTAATTTGTTAATTAAAACAGTATGCCCTAAATGCAAATCTGGTGCTGTTGGGTCAAAGCCAGCTTTGACACGTAACGGGCGATTTTCTTTGAGCTTTTTCAGTAAATCTTCTTCAGAAATAATCTCATGCGTGCCTCTTTTAATAAGAGCCAACTGTTCTTCAGCAGATAAAAAATTTGACATCACAAAATCCAAACACATTAGTTATCCAATTTGTGAGATATACTAACACTTTTTCAATACATTGCAGGATTTGTTAATCATGACATCAATCTATATTGGAGTGATGACAGGAACAAGTATGGATGGTATCGACATTGTCGCTGCGTCTTTTGAACCTTTAAAGTTACATGCGACACTGACAATCCCTTTTGATACCGACTTAAAAGATGAGCTCATGTCATTGACCCTTCCAGGTGACAATGAAATTGATAGAATGGGCAAAGCTGATGTGACTTTAGCAAAAAAAATTGCAAAAGGAATTAATCAGCTAATCAAGAAAAATAATTTAGACCGTAAAACAATTAAAGCAATTGGTTCACATGGTCAGACTATTCGTCATCGTCCACAAGATGGTTTTACGTTACAGTTGGGTGATCCAAATTTAATTACTGAAATCACTAAAATTCCTGTGGTTTCAGATTTTAGACGTCGCGATTTGGCTGCAGGTGGCCAAGGTGCGCCGTTAGTTCCTGCATTTCATCAAGCAATTTTTCAACACGAAACGCGTGACCGCGTCATTTTAAATCTTGGTGGGATTGCAAACATTAGTATTTTACCTGCCAACCAAAGTCAAATTTCAGGCTTTGATACAGGACCTGGTAATATCCTGATGGATGGTTGGTGTCGCCGTTATACGGGTCAACCTTATGATGAAAATGGTAATTGGGCTGCCAATGGCACACCAATTCGTGCTTTGCTTGACCGTTTATATTCACATGATTTCTTTGGGAAAAAACCGCCTAAAAGTACAGGTCGTGAAGAGTTCAACCTAGATTGGCTTGATGAGCAAATTATAGATTGGCGAAATGATGCTGAATACGAAGAAATTGACGATTTACCCGAGAATATCCAAGCCACTTTAGCCAAATTAACAGTACGTGCCATTCAAAAGGCAATTTATCGGTCTGGAATCCAAGATGGCGAAGTCTATGTCTGTGGTGGTGGTGCATATAATTCATTCATTTTAGAACAATTGCGTTGGCGTTTAAGAAAACATGAATGGACAGTACAAACGACTGATGTCATTGGTATTTCACCAACATGGGTAGAAAGCACAGCATTTGCATGGCTGGCTATGCGTTTTGTGACACAGCAAACAGGGAATTTGCCTGCTGTTACTGGGGCTGATGCAACACGTATATTAGGCACCATCACTGCAGTTTAATTGACAAAAATAAAGCGGCTCATATCGGCCGCTTTGGATCAGTCTGTATACAATTACACTGAAAATGAAGAGCCACAACCGCAAGTTGTGGTTGCATTTGGGTTTTTTACCACAAAACGCGAACCTTCTAGTCCTTCAATATAATCAACCACTGAGCCTAATAAATACTGATAACTGAGTGAGTCAACAAGCATTTTAACATCGCCATTTTCAAATGCTGCGTCATCATCATTTGCACTTTCAGCAAAATTAAAACCATATGAAAAACCAGAACAGCCACCGCCTGTGACATAAACACGCAACATTAATTCTTGGCTACCTTCGCTATCACGAAGTTGGCGCACTTTTTTTGCTGCATTGTCTGTTAATACTAAAGCTTGAGCAGTCATAATGGGCATTCCTCAAATCAACCGATCGTTTGGCAAGACCAAACAGACCGCTATCATAGCATATTTTATTTATAAACAAGATATCTTCGCTTTGTGCTTTTATTTTGTTTTCATGGCCTATAAGCATTAGAATACCCCCATCTTATTATTATTGATACTGAACATCTTATGATCCAGCTTGAACATTTTAGTGTACGTCTCGGCGGTCGTGTCTTATTTAAAACAGATGCATTGCTGCAATTACATCCAGGCTGGAAAATAGGCTTAACTGGTGTGAATGGAGCAGGTAAATCTTCTCTGTTTGCTGCGCTATTGGGTAAAATTTCAGGCGATGAAGGCAATTTAAGCCGTCCACAAGGGTGGACCGTTGCGCATATGGCACAAGAAATTGAAGCTTTAGATATGCCTGCAATTGATTTTGTTTTATCAGGTGATGAAGAATGCTGGGAAATTCAGCAAAAATTAGATCATGTCGATACATTATCAAACGATGAAATTGCTGAATTGTATGGACGTTTTGAGGAAATCAATGGCTATACCGCACATGCCAAAGCAGCACAGCTGATGGCAGGGCTTGGTTTTTTTGAACACCAAATGCAATTAAATGTAGAGAGTTTTTCAGGTGGATGGCGTATGCGCTTAAACCTAGCCAGAACTTTAATGAGTCGCTCTGACTTATTGTTGCTTGATGAACCAACCAACCATTTAGATTTAGATGCTATTTTATGGCTTGAAGATTGGCTCAGCAATTATACAGGTACACTAGTTCTGATTTCACATGACCGTGACTTCTTAGATACTGTGACCAATCATATTCTACATATTGAAAACCAAAAATTGACTCTGTATACAGGCAATTATTCATCATTTGAAGTCATTCGAAGTGAACGCCTATCCCAACAGCAACAAGCTTTTGATAAACAGCAAGAAGCGCGTGCACATATGCAAAAGTATATTGACCGCTTTAAAGCGCAAGCCACCAAAGCACGTCAAGCGCAAAGCCGTATTAAACAGCTTGAACGGATGCAGCTTTTAGCACCTGCTCATGTAGACACGCCTTTTACTTTTAGTTTTAGAGAGCCTACTAAAATGAGTACGCCTTTACTGACGTTAGACAATGTCAGTATTGGTTATGCAAATAAAGAAATTGCTCAAAAAGTTAATTTACAAATTACACCAAGCTCAAGAATTGGTTTACTTGGGATGAATGGTGCAGGTAAATCAACACTAATCAAATCTTTAGTAGGTGATTTACCTCTGTTAAGTGGTTCAAGAAAAGCATCTGATCTATTAAATATTGGCTATTTTGCAC
Organism: Acinetobacter apis; assembly: GCF_900197575.1. Classification (GTDB taxonomy): domain Bacteria; phylum Pseudomonadota; class Gammaproteobacteria; order Pseudomonadales; family Moraxellaceae; genus Acinetobacter; species Acinetobacter apis. Next base: position 9,785 of record NZ_FZLN01000007.1, read on the forward strand.
AGCATCAAATGGATGCACTTGATGCCAATGCCAGTCCAATGCTCCAACTTGCACGTCTTGCAGGCTCTAGAATTAGTGAAGCAGCATTACGTTCATTTTTAGGCAGTTTTGGTTTTAGTGGCGAACGAATGGATACCCCATGTGAGAAATTTTCAGGTGGTGAACGCGCACGATTGGCCTTGGCACTCATTGTGTGGCAACGTCCAAATGTATTGGTACTCGATGAACCAACCAACCATTTAGATTTAGATATGCGTCATGCCCTCACCATGGCATTAAATGACTTCCAAGGCGCTGTTATCTTGGTGTCGCATGAAAGACAATTGATTGCTAGCGTCTGTGATGACTTGGTCTTGGTTCATGGTGGTTCATGTGAAGAGTTCCGTGGTGATTTAACAGATTATGCACAGTGGCTCAGACAGGCACGTCAGCAACAAATTAATGCTTACTCCGCATCGCAAAATAAAAAAGCGAAAGTTAAAGAGACTGTGGTCGCTGCTACACCTGAGCTTAAAGCGGATAAAGAGGTACAGCGCAAAGAAACTGCAAAACAACGTGAACAAACACGCCCTTTAAAGAAAGATATTGAAAAGGTTGAACGTCATATTGAAAAAATACAAACTCAACTTGATGCCATTAAAACGCAGTTAGAGGATACAGAGCTTTATTCGGCTGAGAAAAAACAAGACCTGCTTCGTATTATGGATGAGCAGCAACAGCTCAATACCCAATTGAGCCAAGACGAAGAGCAGCTACTTGAACTAATGATGGCACTTGAAACACTTGAGCAATCTTTCTAAAAGAAAATGTTTCACGTGGAACATGAGAATGGGGAGTTCTTTACTCCCCGACCTCATCGCAACAAAAATATAGCAACAAACAAATGACAATAATCTGATCCTTTAACCAGTAAAATATAAAAGGTCAGTTTTAATATAATCCTAATAAATATTCTATATCTTATATTGTTAGTTTTAATATTTTGATATTGTTGAGAATATCAAAACTTCAGTTCAACTCACTTTTTCATAATGTATGTTAGAATTGAAGCTTGCTGTATGAATTGCAAGTAGCATATGCTATTGCTTCAATAAAATATTATGTAAATATAACGTGGGAACCTTACCCCGATGAATTTTTTTGATTTGATGGTTAGCTTTGAACATTATTTGCCTGTACTGGTACAAGAGTATGGGACTTGGATCTATGCCATATTATTTTTAATCATTTTTGCAGAAACTGCGTTTATTTTTATGTTCTTTCTGCCAGGTGATAGTCTCCTGCTGGCAATTGGTGCCATGTGTGCCACAACAGACTTTATACGCATTGATTACATGATATTTTTACTTTTTATTGCCGCTACACTTGGCTATATTGTCAACTATCATACAGGCAAAGTATTAGGTCACCGTATTACCTCGTATGAATCACGTTGGATTAAAAAAGAATATTTAGCAAAAACAGAAGCCTACTTTGTAAAACATGGTGGAAAAACCATTTTAATGGCGCGTTTTATTCCATTTGCTCGCTCTTTTGCACCATTTGCTGCTGGCTCTAGCCATATGAATTATAAATTGTTTTTAATGTATAACATTGCTGGTGCATTTATTTGGATTGTGCTCTTGGTTGGCCTTGGCTATTTATTTGCTTCTGGCATTTTAGGTGTTGTCCGCTAAACATAACCCATAGACATAAAAAAAGCATTCATAAAGAATGCTTTTTTTTATGCGGTAATCAATTAGATATCAATGTCAGCATTCAATGCATTTTCTTCAATAAATGCACGTCTTGGCTCAACATCATCACCCATCAAACAGCTAAACATGCGGTCTGCTTCAATTGCGTCATCAATGGTCACTTGCAACATATTACGGTTTTCAGGATCCATTGTAGTATCCCATAACTGCTCAGCATTCATTTCACCCAAGCCTTTATAACGCTGAATCATCATGCCGCGACGTGAGTCTTGAATAATGTTCTGCCAAACTTGATGGAATGTATTGACTGGAATACGGCGTTCACCCTTCACTAAGTAAGCACCCTCTTCAAGCAAGTTAAACCAACTTTTCGAGTTTTTCAGTAAACGGCTATATTCAGATGAACCAAATAAACCACTTTCCAATAAGTATTGTTGTGGCAAATTATGCACAAAAATAGTAATACGCGGCCAATATACTGTAGATTTTACACCCTGAGTATCTTCACGCTCAAAAGCTTCAACACTGATTTCAGGTCTTAAACTTGGCTGTAAATGACTTACATGCGCCTGCACTTGCTCAATCCAAGCATGAACATAAGCCTGATCTGTATTACGATCTAAGGCAAAAGGCTCAATTGCAATTAAAGCGTCTAGCACTGTAGCAGGATAACGCTGTGTTAAGCGAGTCAAACTCTTTTGTGATGTTTGATAATCTTTAATTACACTTGCCAATGATTGCCCTGAAATAGCAGGCGCATCATGACCAACATGTAACGTTAAATCATCAATACTGTTTGAGATGAGAAATGCTTCTAACGCATCATTATCTTTTAGATATTGCTCGTGCTTACCTTTTTTCAGTTTATATAAAGGTGGCTGAGCAATATAAATATGACCACGCTCTACCAGTTCAGGCATTTGACGGAAGAAAAAGGTCAATAACAGTGTACGGATATGTGAACCATCGACATCCGCATCGGTCATAATAATAATTTTATGATAACGCAGCTTGTCAGGGTTATATTCTTCACGACCAATACCACACCCTAATGCTGTGATTAAGGTACCGACTTCTTGACTTGAAATCATTCTGTCAAAACGTGCACGCTCAACATTCAAGATTTTACCTTTCAACGGTAAAATGGCTTGCATTTTACGATTTCGACCTTGTTTTGCACTTCCGCCTGCTGAGTCACCCTCGACCAAGTAAAGCTCTGATAACACAGGATCTTTTTCCTGACAATCTGCAAGCTTACCCGGTAATCCTGCAATATCAAGTGCACTTTTACGACGTGTCATTTCACGTGCTTTACGTGCTGCATCACGCGCACGTGCTGCATCAATAATTTTGCCTGCAATTGCTTTTGCTGCCGCAGGGTTTTCAAGCAAGTATTCTGAAAAGGCAACATTCATTGCCTGTTCAACTGCGGGCTTCACTTCACTTGATACCAATTTTTCTTTGGTTTGTGATGAGAATTTTGGATCAGGTACCTTGACCGAAACAATGGCAGTTAGCCCTTCTCGTGCATCATCACCAGACACTGTGACTTTTTCTTTCTTTAAAATATTCTCTTTTTCCAAATAGCTGTTTAGACCACGTGTTAATGCAGCCCTAAAACCGGCTAAATGACTTCCACCATCTTTTTGTGGAATATTATTGGTAAAGCACTTTACGTTTTCTTGATATGAATCATTCCACTGTAATGCAACTTCTACAGCAATACCTTGGTCTGATTCTACTTTGAAATGAAAAATTTCATTAAGATGCGTTTTGCCTTCATTAATGTATTTCACAAATTCAGCAAGACCGCCTTCAAAATTGTAGTCATATTTAAGATCAACACGCTCATCAATCAATACAATTTTAACGCCCGAGTTTAAAAACGACAGCTCACGTAATCGTCTTGCTAAAATATCTACATTAAAAATAGTTTGAGTGAAAGTTTCTGCACTTGGCCAAAAACGAACCACTGTACCTGTTGTTTCTGTTTCAGACACCACTTTTAACGGATATTGCGGTACACCGTGACGATATTCTTGCAAATGCTTTTGACCTGCACGGTGAATTGTGAGTTCTAGCTTTTCAGACAATGCATTTACGACTGAAACACCCACACCATGTAAACCACCTGATACTTTATAGCTGTTGTCATCGAATTTACCACCTGCATGCAAAATGGTAAGAATCACTTCAGCTGCAGACACCCCTTCTTCTGGGTGAATATCTGTTGGAATACCACGCCCATTATCAGAGACGCTAACCGATTCATCTTGATGAATTGTAACGATAATATCATCACAATGTCCTGCAAGTGCTTCATCAATTGCATTATCGACTACTTCAAAAACCATGTGATGAAGGCCAGTACCATCATCGGTATCACCAATATACATACCCGGTCGCTTACGAACAGCATCTAGACCACGTAATACCTTGATACTAGAAGAATCATAAGCTTTCTGATCGGTTAGTTCTGTTTGAGAAGCAGATTGAGACTCTGAACTCATGGTTTCTCCCTAGTGATATATAAAAAATGATTACTCGGTTGGGTTTGTTTCACGCGTTAAATACACCATGCCACGATGAACATTAAATAACTGGTAAGAAATACCCAAATTATATAAGTGTTTTTCTACTGCTACTTGATCTAGGGTAGTTAAAAAAACTTGACTACCTAGCTCATGTAAACGTCCTAATACACGCTGTTGCGCTGATAAATCTAATTCTGCTGTTAGATCATCTAATAATACCACAGTTTCCTTGTCACTCGCATGCAACATCGCAATTTGAGACAGTTTTAATGCAGTGATTAACAGCTTTTTTTGACCACGAGAAAGAATAACATCCGCTAAACCATGCATAGTTTTGAGTTTAATATCTGCACGGTGTGGTCCATATTCGGTGTAACGGCGATCACAATCCTTTGTATGCTGCTCGATAAAGATATCAAGTAAATGATGCTGTGTCTGAAAACCTGCGTAATATTCCATATGAATAACAACATCAGGTAACAAAGCATGTATTTCAATATTAAAAAACTCTCGCCATTGCTCTATTACTTGACTACGCTGCACATGCAATAACTCACCATATTGAGCCAATAAATTATTCCAAGGTTCAATTTGATTCAATGTGATTTGTTTTTTACTTTTCAATAAGGCATTACGCTGTTTTAAAGCCCGTGAGTAATGTTGCCATGTGAAATAGAAATCAGGTTCCACGTGGAACATCAGCCAATCTAAAAGTTGACGACGTGGTTTTGAGCCATGATCAATAATATCCGTACTAAGTGGGTCTAAATATTGTACGGGTAACATCAGTGCCAACTGCCCTTGGGTAGCAATCGGATCACCATTTACTTTAATTGTTTGTTCACCAGATACAAACTTTTGAATGCCAATTTTGTCGTTTACGGCTTCAGCAAAGACAATCGCATCTGGTGCATCATGCATAATATAGTGTTTAGCCATATGAGTTCGAAATGAACGACCCGTTGCTAAGATGTGAATGGATTCCAAAATAGATGTTTTACCAGAACCATTTTCACCATATAAAACGGTAAACGGTCGCAAATCTTTCATTGCAACCGTTTCTAAATTCCGTATACGCTCTACATGTAAGCGCTTTAAATGCATTTTAAATTTTACACTCGCATTGGCATGACCACATAAACTTGGTCTTTATATGCAGGATCTTGTACCAATACTGATTGATTGGCTTCAGACATCGTAATTGATACATCTTCACCATCTAAAACACTTAATACGTCTAATAAGTATTGCGCATTAAATGACATATCTAATGGGCTATATCCATAGTGAATTGCGAGTTTTTCGCTGGCTTCATCTTGCTCAGGGTTATTGGCTTTAAGCTCTAATGTATCATTCGAGAAATTAAGAAATACACCTCTTAATTTTTCATTACTTAAAATAGCCACACGTTGTAACGATTGCTTTAATACATCATGACCAATCACCACGTTTTTATCGCCACCACGCGGAATAACACGCTTATAATCAGGAAACTTGCCATCAATCAATTTGGTGGTAAAACGTACAGTCACATTGCCCTGCTCTTTATCACGGCTTGGAATATTAATGGTAATATTTAATAGCTCACGACCAATAAAGACATTCAGCGGGTGATCATCTAAACTCAATAATCGCTGTAATTCTGCGACTGCTTTACGTGGCACAATTGCTTGCAAAGGTTGGGTTACCGTAGATTCTGCGGTGGTTTCACATAATGCCAAACGGTGACCATCTGTAGTCACTGTACGCAATTGAGTTTCATCAATTTCAAGTAACGTGCCTGTTAAATAAAAACGAACATCTTGTACAGCCATAGCAAATGCTGTTTTTTCAAAAAGACGTTTCAATTCTTTTTGTGTCACTTGAATTTGTGAACCTTGCGTACCTTCTGTTGTTAATAATGGATAATCTTCAGCAGGTAAAGTACCTAAAACAAAACGACTATTGCCTGATTTTAAAATACAACGCTGATCCTCAGTAATTTGTAAATCAATCAATGCCGCTGATGGCAAAGATTTACAAATATCCATGAGCTTACGTGCAGGTACAGTCACTTCACCTGGTTGTAAGCAAGCCCCTTCTGCAAAAGGAACACTTGCAACAAGTTCAACCTCTAAATCTGAACCTGTGATTGTCAGCGCTTGTTGTGATGCGTGAATCTTAACATTGGATAAGATGTTCAACGTATGACGACGTTCTACGACGCCAACCACATGAGATAAAATATTTAATAAACTTTCTTTTGCGATACTTAAACGCACAATGTAATCCTCAGCCGCATGTTTGCAAATATATTATATTCATAAACCGAAAAAGTTTATATTTTGAATACAGTTTGTTGGTTTAATTCAATAAACAATTTAACTTTGTAGCAATCTCATTAAGTTTTTATAATCTTCATCAAAAATTGGATCAGTTTCTCTTAAGCTAACCACTTTTTCACATGCATGCATGACTGTACTGTGATCACGATTGCCAAACGCCATACCAATTTCAGGAAAACTATTGCCTGTTAACTCTCGAGCAATACCCATCGCCAATTGACGTGGTCTAGCATAAATTCTTGTTCTTTTCGGACCAATTAACTCTTTAAGCGGTACTCTAAAATATTCACTGACTACGCGCTGTATATTTTCTGTACTGATTGTTCGAGCACGAATCGCCAAAACATCTTTCAAGGATTCTTTGACAATTTCAAGATCAATTAATGAGCCTTTAAAGCGCGCAATAGCAACCACTTTGTTTAAAGCCCCTTCAAGCTCTCTCACATTTGCCACCACTTGCTGTGCAATAAACAATGCACAATTTCGCGGTAAATCAATCCCTGTACTTTCTGCTTTCTTCAATAAAATTTCTATTCTTGTTTCGATATCAGGCGGCTCAACACCCACCGACAGTCCCCAAGAAAAGCGAGAAACTAAGCGTGGATCTAGCTCAGTCAGCTCTTTAGGATAACGATCTGACGTTAAAATAATTTGCTTTGATTCATCAAGCAGTGCATTAAACGTATAAAAAAATTCAACTAAACTGGCCTCTTTACCTGCCAACAAATGAATATCATCAACCAAGAGTAAATCTAAAGAACGACAATTTTTTTTAAATTCTTCAACTTTGCCTTTTTGTAATGAGCTGACAAAATCTTGTACAAAACTTTCTGCTGTCATATACATCACACGTGCGTTCGGCTTGGCATGTAAAAGTGCATTACCGACTGCATGCATTAAATGCGTTTTACCAAGCCCTGTAGGTCCATATAAAAACAATGGATTATGTTGAGATGCACCAAGGTGCGTTAGCACTTTGCGGCAAGTTTCAGCGGCCATCTGATTAGACCGTCCCTCAACAAATAGCGAGAATGTAAATAACGGATTCAATTGTCTCTGTTTGCTATTACGTGCTGGCTGTCCTTGTGTAACAGGCTCTTTCTCTTTCTTTGCAAGTGTCTGAGTGGGCTGTAATGGACGTTTTACAGCTGTCCCACTACTTGGCTGTTCATTGGCCTTTAAAATGGCGCCAGGACGCGAATCTATCTTAATTTCGACCTGTTTTACTCGACCTTCAGACAGTTGTTCTGCCAAAATTGAAATCAGCTCAAGATGATGCTCTTGAATATAGCGTGTCCAATAAGGGTTTGGTGCATACAAACATAATGTCTGACCTTGATCTTCAGCAATCAATGGACGGATCCACATTGCAAATACGTTGTCAGATAACTCTTGCCTGAGTCGCGCTAAGCATTCTGTCCAAAGCATTGATCACCTCCCTCTCATTTAAATTTTTTATCCTTCGATAGAAGGGGTGGCTATTCTACCCAAGTTATCCACATCTGTCATAAGAAAAGTGGATAAATTTGCAATCTCATGTGGAGTTATCCACTGTGGATAACTTTATCATAACTTTGTGGATAAATTTTTTCCATAAGTTATCCACAATTTGTTATTTTTTTTATAACATATTTATCCACAATATAATATACTGTTTTTAATGATAAAAATATACATTTCCACAGAAAAAAGCCTCCCTAATAATAATAAGTTTAAATTTATAAATTTAAATTTATATATAAGATCGAGCTTACCTGTGCATAATTTGAATTTAAAAAATCAAAATGAATTTAAAAAAGAGAAAACAAAAAATGAATTTAAATTTAAAATTGTGGATACAAATGACAAATTGATTGACTTTTCTTCAAATGAGCCATAAAATCGCGAACCTTTAAGATAGATCAATTTTAGGAGTTTCGATATGAAACGTACATTCCAACCATCTGAATTAAAGCGTAAACGCGTTCATGGTTTCCGTGCTCGTATGGCTACTAAAGCTGGTCGCCAAGTACTAGCTCGCCGCCGTGCAAAAGGTCGTCATAGCTTAACAGTGTAATTCACACTGTTATGGCTTGAGCTTTGGCTTTATGAGGCTTTATAGCTTTAGCACTGAACGACGAATACGCTGTGCTTCAGATTACAAATGTGTATTCGATGATGCGCTTCTTAAAGTGCATCAGCCCCATTTTCTTTTTTTGGCAATTTTTTCGAAACAAGACACCAGTCGTTTAGGAATTATTGTTGCAAAAAAGAAAGTACGTCGGGCACATGAAAGAAATAGAATAAAACGTATTACTCGTGAGAGTTTTCGCTTGAATCAAAATCATCTTGAGTTGCTAGATATTGTGGTCATGCCAAAACAAGGGATTGATACTGTGAGTAATGAAGAGTTACATAAACAGTTGCAATCTGCATGGAATAAGTTACAACGCTTGGCAAAAAAGCAGCTACACACTTCGATTGTTTCCCCGCCAAAGTAGAGATGACCAATGGTTTATATATTACATTGGTTGATCCGTTTTTATCAGATTGTAATGAGTCCATTACTTGGTCCGCAGTGTCGCTATATCCCAACGTGTTCTCAATATGCAATTGAAGCGCTTCAACAACATGGTGCGTTAAAAGGAAGTTGGTTCACTGCAAAGCGAATTTGTCGTTGTCACCCTTGGGGTGGTTCCGGTTATGATCCTGTACCATCATCGTCAAAAGTAATCCGTTTTATTTCATTTCAGCAAATTCATTCTCAAGTGCATCACGTTATCGTACCCTTTCGTGTGCATTTTATGAATCAACTCTACTCTAACCATTTGGGGTCATAGCTATGCAACAATGGGCTAGGTTTACGATTATTGGTGCGATATTAGTTACCGCGTATGTACTCGTTTTGGCTTGGCAAAAAGACTACGGCAATACAAATTCAACACCAGAAAATACGGCTGTTGTATCAAATGAAGTATCCGCTGATGTGTCAACCAGTCAAACCAATGTAGCAACAGATGTACCAACTGCAGCAAATGTTGCAGGTAATCAGCCAGCAAATGCTGAAACCACTGCAACAACAAATCAGCAATTAGTGACAGTTCAAACTGATCTTTACCGCGTATGGATTAATCCAAAAGGCGGAGATATTGTTCGTTTAGAACTGCTCAATCATGATTCAAGCAAAAACAGTAATCAACCTTTTGTGATGCTTGAAAGTGATAAAAACCGAACTTATGTTGCGCAATCAGGCTTAATTGGTGCCAATGGCCCTGACAGCAGCAGCAGTGGTCGTCCAGTATTTGAAGTCGAAAAAAACAGTTATACCCTTGTTGATGCACAAGCTGCGGCAAGAACTGTTGGACAAGCAGTCAAAGTACTGACCATACCAATGGTGTATAAAACTGCAAATGGTGTAGAAGTTGTAAAAACATATACATTTACACAAGGTCAATATCCAATCACAGTTGACTACAAAGTGATCAACCGTAGCCAACAGAGTTGGCAAGGTCAGTTCTTTGGTCAAATCAAACGTGATGACTCAGTGGATCCAGGTAAATCAAGCCAAGGTATTTTCCAATTAGGAACATATTTAGGTGGTGCTTGGGGTACACCTGATGAGCATTACAATAAGCTTAAATTTAGCAATTTTAATGATGAAAAATTAAACCAACAGGCTCAAGGCGGTTGGGTTGCAGTTGTACAGCATTATTTTGTGAGTGCTTGGATTCCAGGTACGCTTAAATTGACTCAAGCAGATGGTAAACCATATACAGCTGATTTGCAGTCACGTAAATCACCAGACAATATGAATATTATTGGCTTCACCTCCCCTGTGATTACAGTACCTGTTGGTACATCAATGGAAGTGAACGCAACATTCTATTCAGGTCCAAAAATTCAATCTGAGTTAAAGGATTTAGCTGCTGGATTAAACCAAACTGTAGATTATGGTTGGTTATGGCCAATTGCAAAACTTCTTTTCCTTGGTTTAGAAACGTTCCACAAGTTCCTTGGCAATTGGGGCTGGTCAATTATTTTACTCACGGTTGTGGTTAAAATGATTCTTTGGCCTTTGTCCGCAAAAAGCTATCGTTCCATGGCCAAAATGCGTGTTATTGCACCTGAAATGCAACGTATGAAAGAAGAGTTTGGTGAAGACCGTATGCGCTTCTCTCAAGAAATGATGGCATTGTATAAGCGTGAAGGTGTTAACCCACTGTCAGGCTGTTTACCACTTTTCTTACAAATGCCAATTTTCCTTGCATTATATTGGGTGTTAATGGAGAGTGTTGAGCTTCGTCATGCGCCATGGTTAGGTTGGATTCAAGATTTAGCAGCAATGGATCCGTGGTTTATTTTGCCATTACTGATGGGTGTAACCATGTATGTACAGCAAATGTTGAACCCACAGCCAAACGACCCGATGCAGGCAAAAGTATTCCGCTTAATGCCAATTATCTTTACTGTATTCATGCTGTTCTTCCCTGCAGGCTTGGTTTTATACTGGATTGTGAACAACAGTATTACTATTTTGCAGCAGTGGTTTATTGCACAGAATGTTAAAAAAGAGAAAGAAGCTGTTGCTGAAAGTTGATTAATCATTTTTAGCACATCTATAAAACCGCTTGAGCATGGTATGCTTAAGCGGTTTTTTTGTAGATGAGAATAAGGTTCAATGAAAACTCTAACAACGATTGCTGCAATTGCTACACCGCCAGGTAAAGGTGGTGTTGGTGTTATTCGTTTATCTGGACCTAAAGCCTATTTAATTGCTGAACAGCTGACCCAAAAGCCGTTGCCAAAGCAAAGAATGGCAGCATTTCGTCAGTTCTTTGATCATCAGCAACGTGTGTTAGATGAAGGGTTAATTATTTGCTTTGCTACGCCTGCATCGTTCACAGGTGAGGATGTTGTCGAGATTCAAGGTCATGGTGGCCCTGTGATCCAAAATACGCTGTTAGAGCGTGTTTTAGAGCTTGGCGCAACAGCAGCGAAAGCGGGTGAATTTTCACTACGCGCATTTGAAAATAATAAATTAGACCTCGTGCAAGCGGAAGCGATTGCCGATTTAATTGATGCAACTTCTCAAGCTGCAGCCCGATCCGCGGTACGCTCTTTACAAGGTGACTTTTCAAAACGGATTCAAACTGTTTTAGAGCAGCTTATTCATTTGCGATTGCATGTAGAAGCAGCCATTGACTTTCCAGAAGAAGAAATCGATTTTTTAGCAGATGGTAAAATATTAAATTTATTAAAAGGCGTACAAAACGCAATTTCAAGCGTACAAAAAACCGCTCGGCAAGGTCAGTTACTGCGAGAAGGTTTGCAAGTTGTTATTGCAGGAAAACCCAATGCAGGAAAGTCGAGTTTATTAAATGCTTTGGCAGGCAATGAGCGCGCGATTGTAACGGATATTGCAGGAACCACGCGTGACACATTGCATGAAAAAATCACATTAAATGGCTTGCCGATTACTTTAACTGATACTGCAGGATTAAGAGAAACTGTTGATATTGTTGAAAAAGAAGGTATACGCCGTGCAATTAAAGAAATTAATCAGGCTGATTTACTGCTGTTGGTATATGACTTAAATACGGATGATGATCCCCTGTTACTTGCGCAACATTATTTCTTAGATGATCAAGCCCCTGCTCGTTTAATACTAATTGGTAACAAATGTGATTTAACTACAGATGCATTTCATGTGGGGAGTTATGAGGGGTATCGTCATATCTCAGTATCTGCAACTGAAGGTTTAGGTATGGAGCAATTGATTAACACCATCACAGATCATGTCGGCTTTCAGCCTGAAGAAGATACCTTTATTGCAAGAACACGTCATTTAGATGCAATGCGTCGTACACAAGAGCATTTGGTTGATGCACATGAACAACTGACAGACTATCAAGCAGGTGAATTGGTGGCTGAATCTTTGCGTTTAGCACAAAATTCGCTCAGTGAAATTACAGGTGACTTCACAGCTGATGATTTACTTGGAAAAATCTTTGGTTCATTTTGTATTGGTAAATAACTCTATGATATAGACCATGATGTTTCACGTGAAACATTATGGTTATTCAGCGAAAAACCACATGAGTTCAAATGCCAAATCATAGATGATGTTTAACATGGTGAGATATGAAAAAAACAATTTTAGGAAAGTTCTGCGCTATTGTGGCTACGTTGATGGCAATTCATTCGACCTATGCAGCAGACAGTACATTGGCACAGCAATTAAAAACGCAGTATCCAAATTTAGATTTTAAAAATATTCAGCCAACTGAAGTCAAACAACTCTATAGCGCCACATTAGATGATCAAATTGTTTATTTAGATCCCACAGGGCAATATGTCATTTTAGGTTCTATGATTCGTCTAAAAGATCAGAAGAATTTGACCAAAGCATTAAGCATGTCAATCAATAAAATAGATTGGTCAAGTCTACCTTTAAACGATGCTATTCAAACAGTTAAAGGCAATGGGCAGCGAAAAATAGCAGTTTTTTCTGATCCATACTGCCCATACTGTAAACGATTGGAAGCAGAGCTTGCACAGCTCAGTGATGTGACTATTTATACTTTTATATTTCCAATTCGACAACAGTCAATTGCACCTGCACAGCGTGTTTGGTGTAGTGCAAATAAAGCTTATGCTTGGAATCGATTGATTACACAAGGCATTTTACCTCAAGCAAATGCCAACTGTAGCCATCCAATTGATCGAAACTTAACTTTGGGTCGTAAACTTGGAATTGATGGAACACCAGGAATTATTTTTTCAAATGGTATGAAAAGTATGGGCTATATGTCAAAACAGGACATTGAAAACACATTAAAAGAGATACAAGCGAGTAAATAAATATTGAGCAGTATGAAGGCCTCATACTGCTCTAATTTGCCTGTTAATCTTGTTTTGTAAAAAAGCTATAAACAACCAAAATAATAATGGCACCAATTACAGAGGCAATAAATCCTGCTGAAGAGTGTGCATCATATAAGTTGAGAAAACGCCCTAAATACGTGGCAACAACAGAACCTAAAATACCTAAAGCACTTGTTACAATAAAACCAGCTTTGTCATTGCCTGGATGTAAAGCACGAGCGATTAGACCTGCAAAAAAACCAATTAATACGGTGACGATCAAGTTCCACATGGTTCAAACTCCTTATTGTAATTCATCAAAATTATTTTATTCTGAGTGTCTTGATTTATAATTAATTATCAGATGATTTCGAGTAAATCAAAGCATTATTTTTGCAATTATATGTAGCATTTTGTTGAATGAGAAGCGGTGATGCCCGCTTCTCATTTGGTATTTAAAGACCAATCTCTCCGATAAAAGGAAGGTGTCTGTATTTTTGGTTGTAATCTAAACCATAACCAACAATAAAGCGGTCTTCGACTTCAAAACCCAAAAAGCGTACATCAAGTTCAATTTCACGGCGTGATGGCTTACTTACTAGTGTACATAGCTCAATAGAATGTGGTTGACGTGTTTCTAAAATTTCTAATACTTTGCTTAAAGTATTGCCAGAGTCAATAATGTCCTCAATGATTAAGACATCTTTGCCACGAATTTCACCATCTAAATCTTTTAGAATTTTGACATCACGGCCAGATACTGTGCCACCCCCATAGCTCGATACTGTCATAAAATCGAGCTCATGTGCTTTATCTACTTCACGACAAAGATCTGCCATAAAAATGACCGAACCTCGTAATAAGCCAATTAAAACCAATTCTTTATCACTATTTGCATAAAATTGGCTAATTTGCTCACCGAGTTGTTTAACTTTAGCCTGAATTTCATCTGCAGAAATCATCACATTCATTTGAACAGTCATCGCAAAACCCTAAATCTACGAATAAAAAAGGTGTTGCGTTGCAACACCTCAAATTAGACCTTTAGTTTAAAGCAAAAAACAAACAGATGCATTATTAGATTACTTTAGCCCTTTTGACTTTTGTGAGTGCGTGTATCACTTTTAAGTAATAAAAGACATGTTGTAATCACTGTAATTGAACCGATCATACGCCACTTAGACTTTATAATAGGCTTCTTTGCCATCAATGTAGGTTGCAAGCACATTGCGATCATCTCCTAAGGTAAATAGTGCAAAAAGACTGTCTTCAATGTTTTTCTGTTTAGATTGGCGTAATGCTTGTAATTCTGTTGCAGCAAGATCAAGCACCACAAAATCAGCTTCTTTACCGACGTCAAAATTACCTAGTAGGTGATCTAAATTCAATGCTTTGGCACCACCTAAAGTTAAGTGGTACAGCGACTCAAATGCTGACAGCTTATTGCCTTGCAATTGCTGTACTTTATACGCTTCATTGACTGTTTGTAATTGAGAGAAGGATGTCCCTGCACCAACATCAGTGCCTAAACCGACTTTGACTTGTTTATCCCATGTTTTTTGCAATGGAAATAGCCCACTTCCTAAAAACAAATTAGAGGTCGGACAAAAAGCAATTGCAGACTGTGTATCATGCATACATTGCCATTCTTGTTCTTCCAAATGGACGCAATGCGCAAATACAGAGTGCGACCCTGTCAAACCATAATGATGATATACATCTAAATAACCCTCGCGCTCCGGGAACAGATCTTTTACCCATGCAATTTCATCTTTATTTTCGCTTAAATGGGTATGGATATAAACTGATGGAAACTCCGCTTTTAACTGCCCTGCTCGCTCTAATTGAGCATGCGTTGATGTGGGCGCAAAGCGTGGAGTGATGGCATATAAAGCTCGCCCCTGTCCATGCCATTTTTCAATCAACTGTTTAGATTCTTGATAAGATGATTCGGCAGTATCACACAATGCTTCTGGAGCATGACGATCCATCATCACTTTTCCTGCAATGAGGCGCATATTAATTTCAGAAGCTTGCTCAAACAAAGCATCAACTGATGCAGGATGAACTGTGCAAAATACAAGTGCAGTGGTTGTGCCATGTTTTAATAACTGATTGACAAAAAATGCTGCAATGTGTTTGGCATAACTTGGATCTTCAAACTGTATTTCTGTGGGAAAGGTATAGGTGTTTAACCAACTCAGTAGTTGCTCACCATAGGCACCGATCATTTCAGTCTGTGGATAATGAATATGTGTATCAATAAAGCCTGGTACAATCAGTTGATCAGGATAATGCTTAACTTCTACATCAGAGGGTAAATTGTCTTGATGATCTTGCCATGCACCAAAGCAAACGATTTTGCCTTGTACAGTCATTAAAACACCATCTTCAATGTAGCGGACAGCCTCTTTAATTTCAGCAGGCTGGCTAACAAGGTGCTGAATATCTAAAAAGCGGCCACGAATAATGGTTGGCTGTGATGAGTCTGCCATAAGAAATGTACCTTAACTGTTTAGATGAATTGTAGCTGATTTTTTGAAGTTTACGAAAATGATGTGCTGTATGATGCACCACTTATAGATTGATAAATGGTGCATGATCGAGACGGTTACTTTTGCTCTAAGTTTTTACTATAACGGAATGATAAAATAGCGGTAATGGTAAGCACCACAGCAATAAACAATAATGAGAACCAAATTGGCATATGGAACACATCAAGCATGAGCATTTTGAAGCCGATGAACAATAAAATAACACCTAAGCCATAAGGCAAGTAATGCATTTTTTCGGCTGCACCTGAGAGTAAGAAGAACATTGCTCTTAAACCTAAAATTGCCATTAAGTTTGCACTTAATACAATAAACGGATCATTGGTCACCGCAAAAATGGCTGGAATTGAATCGACAGCAAAAATCACATCTGAAAATTCAACCAAAATTAAAACAATAAATAGTGGTGTGAAAAAGAATTTGCCTTGATCACGAACTGTAAACTTTTCACCACGTAATGTTGAGGTAATTGGTAACTTTTTACGTAGCCATTTTAACAGTGCCATGTCTTCGATGTTTGGGTCGTCTTCTTGTCCTTTTAAGAATTTAAAGCCTGTATAAACCAAAAATGCACCAAAGATGTAAAGAATCCAAGAGAACTCTTGAATGAGCCATGCGCCAATAAAGATAAATATTGTACGTAAAATAATTGCACCAAGTACACCATAAAGTAATACACGGCGCTGTAACGCAGGCGGAATAGCAAATGCAGAGAAAATCATTAACCAAACAAACACATTATCAATAGCTAGAGATTTTTCAAGTAAATAACCTGCTAAATATTCGAGCGTTTTTTGGTTAGCAATTTCGATACCAATGGTTTGTTTCAAATAAAGCCACAGTCCACCTGCAAAAATCAATGACACACTGACCCATGCAATACTCCAATACGCAGCTTGTTTAATAGATACAGATTGCGTGCCTTGATCTGAGTTTTTTTGTTTGAATCCTAAAAAGTCAATTAATAGCATGACAAAGACAATGCCAAAAAAGACAAGATATAACCAAATGTTTCCGATAGAGTCCATATTTTCTCCCCATCTAGCATCAGGCATAAAAAAACCTTGACCTGTTGCCAGATGATTTTTTTAATCTTCTGTAACAACATGATCAAGGTCTTGCCTACATTACAGAACACACGATTGTAATGCTCAGATACCGACTTTTTTCAAAGCGTATTGACGGCAATCTGACGCTTAAACGGGTTAAGCTTGGAGGAGGCTACTCCCCTTGTTCACTGCATATATTGTTTTGGATGAAATTCATCCAATCTGTTATTTAGAATGACAGATTCATATTTTGAATGCAAATTATATTTTGGCTTTTAATGCCTGAATGAGTTTTTGATGTAAGCCACCAAAACTTCCATTGGACATAATTACAATCGCATCGCCTGTTTGAGCATGGGTTTTTAAGTGATGAATGATCTGCTCTAAAGATTGAAACACAGCAGCACGGTTGCTCGATGCTTCAATTACAGGACTTAAATCCCAATCTAAGCCTTCAGGTTGATACCAAATAACGTCATCTGCTAAACGTGCAGCATCCGCCAGCCCTGCTTTATGTGCACCCATGCGCATGGTGTTTGAGCGTGGTTCAATCACCGCCCACAAACGTTGTTGTGGTAACCGTTTTCTTGCACCATCTAATGTGGTTGCAATCGCAGTGGGGTGATGTGCAAAGTCATCATATACTTCAATACCATGGATCGTATCGAGTAATTCCATCCGTCGTTTAATTCCACCAAATTGTGATAAAGCACGGCATGCATCTTCAACACGAACACCAACATGTTCTGCTGCACTAATGGCAGCTAAAGCATTAGCAACATTATGTTGTCCAGTCATATTCCACTGCACTTCACCTAGGCAGTCTTGCTGTTGATGTACAGTAAAATGACTGCCATCGTCAGCCAATAAGGTCGAACATAGATGTGCAGAATGATCTGACTGCAATGCTGTACGCACAACAGGTGTCCAACAGCCCATTTGAAGGACTTCATCAATATGAGATTCAGTGATTGGTGCAATAATACGACCTTCACTTGGAATGGTACGTACTAAGTGATGAAATTGCTTTTGAATCGCGGCCAAATCATCAAAAATGTCGGCATGGTCAAATTCTAAATTATTTAAAATGGCAGTTTTAGGATGGTAGTGAACAAACTTTGATCTTTTATCAAAAAATGCAGAATCGTACTCATCTGCTTCAACGACAAAATATTGCCCTGCGCCCAATCGTGCACTTTCTTTAAACCCTTGTGGTACGCCACCAATCAGAAAACCAGGGGCAAGTCCTGCTTGATCTAAAATCCAAGCCAACATGGTGGTGGTGGTGGTTTTACCATGGGTACCTGCAACACCAAGCACATGTTTTCCTTGTAACACATAGTCTGCTAAAAACTGTGGTCCTGAAATATAAGGTAGGCCTGCATTTAGCATATATTCGATGGCATCAATACCACGTTTCATGGCATTTCCAACAATCACTAAGTCAGGTGCAGGCTGTAAATGGCTTGCATCATAACCTTGCATTAAAGTAATGCCTGCATTTTCAAGTTGAGTTGACATCGGCGGATAAACGTTCAGATCTGAGCCAGTAACTTGATGTCCCAAATCGCGAGCAAGTAATGCAAGCGAGCCCATAAATGTGCCACAAATACCTAAAATATGCAGATGCATAATGACCTTTACTCCAAATCCGATGTTGACCTGCAGATCATATGTATTGCATGGTCGGTGTAAGCAAAACAATCCAAACTGTTATTTGAGTTTAGATTTAAATGAATAACTAGGGCGATATCATACCAAATTCGGTCATGACTGCATTGAATCATGACCGATTTGAATTAGTAATGAATGACTGTACGAATAGATTGACCGCCATGCATTAGCTCAAATGCATCGTTAATTTGCTCAAGCGGCATGGTGTGAGTGACAAAAGGTGCCAATTGAATGTGACCTTGCATTGCATCTTCAACCATTTTTGGCAATTGTGAGCGGCCTTTAACACCACCAAAGGCGGTACCTTTCCATGTACGCCCTGTCACCAATTGAAATGGACGAGTAGAAATTTCTTGTCCTGAGCCTGCTACACCAATAATAATGGATTGACCCCAACCTCGATGCGCCGATTCTAAGGCAGCACGCATAACTTGTGTATTACCAATACATTCAAAAGTATGGTCCACTCCCCAGCCCGTCATTTCAACAATCACTTGCTGAATAGGTTGGTCATAATCTTTTGGATTTAAAAAGTCAGTTGCACCAAACTCTTTGGCCAATTTAAATTTATCAGGATTGGTATCAATGACAATAATACGCCCAGCTTGTGCTTGCTTAGCACCTTGTACAACAGCCAAACCAATTCCACCTAAACCAAATACGGCAACGCTATCGCCTGCTTGAACTTTGGCTGTGTTATGTACTGCACCAATACCTGTGGTAATGCCGCAACCAAGCAAACAGACTTGCTCAGGATTGGCATCAGGATGAATTTTTGCCACTGATACTTCGGCAACCACGCTATATTCACTAAAGGTTGAACAACCCATATAATGGTAAATTGGTTGTCCTTCATAAGAGAAGCGACTGGTTCCATCAGGCATGACGCCTTTTCCTTGGGTTGCACGAACTGCAGTACATAAATTGGTTTTGCCTGATTTACAAAATAAACACTCTTTACATTCAGCAGTATATAACGGAATGACATGATCTCCAGGTTGGACACTCGTCACACCCTCACCCACTTCAACCACAATTCCTGCACCTTCATGACCTAAAATGGCAGGAAAAAGACCCTCAGGGTCTTCACCTGATAATGTAAATGCATCTGTATGACATACCCCAGTATGTGTCATGCGAATGAGCACTTCACCTTGTTTAGGTGGTGCAACATCAACTTCTACGATTTTTAATGGTTGCCCCGGACCAAATGCAACAGCAGCACGTGATTTCATTGTTATTTCCTCATGGCTTATGGTGGTTCATCGAAATGATGTCATCTATACAATTGTCATTTTAAAATGATGCTTTGATGTATTAAAAATATCTAAACAATATTTTTATACCATTGTTTTATAAAATTATTTTTTATAGATCGCATATGCTTCACATGTAATATACGTGATTTGATCAATGATTGACACGCTCGAGTGTACTGTAGTTAAAAATAGATTGATATACCGTATTAAATGCGTAGTTTTATCATTGTTGTATGCAATGTTAAAAAGACATCAATAGATAACGGATGTTGAAACACGGGGGTGAATGGGTGCATTAAGTTATTTAGTGAACACAACAAAACAGGCTATAATGCATTTAAGATTCTTTCATTTCGCATTAAGTAGGCACATTTTCGTCTACTGTTAACCTCCATTGGAATTATTCATGAATACCGCAGCAGAAGTTCAACCTTTAGTGGGCATTATCATGGGATCTCAGTCAGACTGGGCAACGCTTGAACATACCGCAAATATGTTAAAACAACTTGATGTGCCTTTTGAGGCAGAAGTGGTTTCAGCACACCGTACACCAGATCGTTTATTTGAATATGCTGAAACAGCTAAAGCACGTGGGATTCAAGTGATTATTGCAGGTGCTGGTGGTGCTGCACATTTACCAGGTATGTGTGCTGCTAAAACTGAACTACCAGTGCTTGGTGTTCCAGTTAAATCTTCTATTCTCAATGGCGTTGACTCTTTATTATCGATTGTTCAAATGCCAGCAGGTATTGCAGTTGGGACATTGGCAATTGGCAATGCAGGTGCAACCAATGCCGCGATTTTAGCTGCACAAATTTTGGCATTAACCCGTCCGCACATTGCACAAAAAGTTCAAGACTTCCGTTTGGCACAAACTGAAAAAGTATCAAGTAAAAATATTCCTGGGCAACTATAAAACGAGGTTAAACATGAGTAAAACCATCGGTATTTTTGGTGGCGGGCAATTGGGTCGCATGATGGCACAAGCGGCACTGCCTTTAAATATTCAATGTACTTTTTATGAAGCTAACCGATCGTGTCCTGCTGCAGCACTCGGTAAAGTATTTTCATCTGCTGACCCTGAGTTAATTCCATTTACTCAAAGCGCAGATGTATTTAGTTTAGAATTCGAAAACACGCCGTTGGCTGATGTTGAATTGCTGATGGAACATAAAACAATTTACCCGCCTGCAGAAGCTTTAGCGATCGCGCAAAATCGGTTATTAGAAAAAAACTTATTCCGCGTTTTAGATATTCCAGTTGCACCGTTTTTACCTGTGGATAGTGTGGATAATCTTAGAGTTGCTGTGGATAACTTAGGATTACCTGTGGTATTGAAAACTGCAACAGGTGGCTATGATGGTAAAGGTCAATTTATTATTCGTCATGCTGAACAAATTGAGGAAGCTTGGGCGCAACTTGGTCCTGCAAAATCATTGATTGCAGAGAGCTTTGTTAATTTTTCACGAGAAGTATCTATCATTGCTGTACGCGGTCAAGATGGAGATATTAAAATTTGGCCATTGGCAGAAAATCATCACCATGAAGGCATTTTATCTCATTCAATTGTCCCTGCCCCACAAAGTGATGACTTACAACCCGTTGCTGAAGAGTATATTGCACGCTTACTGACCCATTTGGATTATGTTGGTGTATTAACACTCGAGCTTTTTGTGACAGCTGATGGTTTATATGCCAATGAAATGGCACCACGTGTGCATAACTCAGGCCATTGGTCTATTGAAGGCGCTGTATGTTCACAATTCGAAAATCACATTCGTGCTGTTGCAGGGTTGCCACTTGGCTCTACAGACCTTATTCAGCCAACAGTGATGGTCAATGTCATTGGACAACACCCAGATGTTGCAGCAGTGTTGGCATTAGACGGCGCACATCTTCATTTATATGACAAAAGTGAGCGTGAAGGTCGGAAGCTTGGCCATATTACCCTTATGCCAAAAAATCCAGCCATGCTGACAACATTGTGCCAACAATTGGCTGAAATTTTGCCAGAACCTTTGGCATTAACCAAAGAAACGCAAATTCATATTTAATCTATCATGTTTAAAAAAGCGACTATTTCCAATAGTCGCTTTTTGTTTTCTACATACCAAAACAGCACTTTATTAAAAAATTGTGCAAAAAAACTAAAATAATTGCACTTTACTCTTGAATTTTATCATTCCAACCCGACCTTCCTAAGTAATCTTATCTTTCATGACGCTCATGACAGTTCACTTCAGTTAAGCCTTTATGCATGCTGATTTTATTTTTGAGGGCTGTACATGTTTGAAAAATTTTTTAAACGGAGATCATCAATGGCGAATGAGCAAAAAGATTCAGTTCAAGAGAAACCATTAGAAGCTGAACAAGTTGAAAATACTCAAGCTGATGAACAGACTGAAGCTGCAGAAAAAAGCACTGATGCATTAGAAAACGAAATTGCACAGCTTAAAGACAGTTTGAAACTTGAAAAAGCCCGTGCAGCCAATGCAGTGTATGATGCAGAAAAAGTAAAAGAACGCATTGAACGTGAAGCAGACAACGCGAAAAAGTTTGCTTTAGAAAAGTTCGCAAAAAGCCTACTTGATTCTGTCGATAACCTAGAGCGTGCTATTCAAGCTGCAGGTGATGAAAAAACACCATTACTTGAAGGTGTAGAGTTAACATTGAAATCATTAACATCTGCATTAGAAAAGCATGACATCGTTGCTGTGGATACCGAGAATGGATTTAATGCCGAATTACACCAAGCTGTGGGTATTGCACCAGATGTTGCTGCAGGCGTGATTGGTAATGTTCTTCAAAAAGGTTATACGCTGTCAGGACGTCTATTACGCCCAGCAATGGTTACTGTCGGTCAATAACCAAATAAAACGAGATAATTTGCATGAATTTTCGCAAATATACTTGAAAAAAACAGATTGAATCTTATATCAGATAACAAGTAAAGATTTTGTAAAAATTAAGGAATACATTTAATGGCTAAGATTATTGGTATTGATTTAGGTACAACCAACTCATGTGTTGCAGTACTTGAAGGCGATAAAGTTAAAGTAATTGATAACGCTGAAGGCACACGTACAACACCATCAATTATTGCTTATAAAGACGGCGAAACATTGGTAGGTCAAAGTGCAAAACGTCAAGCAGTTACAAACCCTAAAAACACATTATATGCGATCAAGCGTTTAATTGGTCGTAGATACGAAGACTCTGCTGTACAAAAAGATATTGGTCTTGTGCCATACAAAATTGTAAAAGCAGACAACGGTGATGCATGGGTTGATGTCAACGATAAAAAATTGGCACCACAACAAGTATCTGCAGAAATTCTGAAAAAAATGAAGAAAACTGCAGAAGACTACCTAGGTGAAACAGTAACAGAAGCAGTTATTACTGTCCCTGCTTATTTTAATGATGCGCAACGTCAAGCAACGAAAGATGCAGGTCGTATCGCAGGTCTTGATGTAAAACGTATCATCAACGAGCCAACTGCTGCTGCGCTTGCATTTGGTATGGATAAAAAAGAAGGCGATCGTAAAGTTGCTGTATACGATTTAGGTGGTGGTACATTTGACGTATCAATCATTGAAATTGCTGACTTAGATGGCGACCAACAAATTGAAGTATTATCTACAAATGGTGATACATTCTTAGGTGGTGAAGACTTTGATACAGCATTAATTGACTATCTTGTTGCTGAATTCAAAAAAGACCAAGATGTGAACTTAAAAAGCGATCCATTGGCGTTACAACGTTTGAAAGAAGCTGCTGAAAAAGCAAAAATTGAATTGTCTTCATCAACAAGTACAGAAATCAATTTGCCATATATCACAGCAGATGCATCAGGTCCTAAGCATTTAGTGATTAATGTGACGCGTGCAAAACTTGAATCATTGGTTGCAGACCTAGTAGAACGCACCCTTGAGCCTTGCCGTATTGCATTAAAAGATGCTGGCTTATCAAATGGTGACATTTCTGATGTGATCTTGGTTGGTGGTCAAACACGTATGCCACTTGTACAACAAAAAGTACAAGACTTTTTCGGCAAAGAGCCACGCCGTGATGTTAATCCAGATGAAGCTGTTGCAATGGGTGCAGCAATTCAAGGCGCTGTATTGTCTGGCGACAAAACAGATGTTTTATTACTTGACGTAACACCATTAACGTTAGGTATCGAAACAATGGGTGGTGTATTAACTGCAATCATCGAAAAGAACACGACAATTCCTGCGAAAAAATCGCAAGTATTCTCAACAGCAGCAGATAATCAACCTGCTGTAGATATTTCAGTGTTCCAAGGTGAGCGTAAAATTGCACAGCAAAACAAATTGCTAGGTAACTTCCAATTGGGCGATATTCCACCTGCACCACGTGGCGTACCACAAATTGAAGTGTCATTTGACATTAATGCGGATGGTATTTTAAAAGTATCAGCAAAAGACAAGAGCACAGGCAAAGAACAATCAATTCAAATTAAAGCAAACTCAGGTTTATCTGATGCTGAAATTGAAGCGATGATTCAAGATGCTGAAGCGAATGCAGAAGAAGATCGCAAATTTGAAGAAATTGCTAAAGCACGTAATGAAGCAGATGCTTTAATCTCAAGTGCGAATAAAGCAGTGAAAGATTTAGGCGATCAAGTGACTGAAGACGAAAAAACTGCAGTAAATACCGCAGTTACTGAGTTAGAAGCAGCAACGAAAGAAAATGATGTTGAAGCAATCACTGCAAAAACTGAAAGCTTACAAAACATTTTGATGCCAATTACTCAACGTGCTTATGAACAAGCACAAGGCGGTCAAGGTGGTGCAGCAGGATTTGATCCGAATGCATTTAACCAAGAAGGTGCTGGTAGCAAAAAAGCAGACGATGGCGTTGTTGATGCTGAATTTAAAGAAGTAAAAGACGATAAGAAGTAATTTTTATCTCAAAAAAAACCGCGCATAAGCGCGGTTTTTTTATGGCCAAAAGTCTATAATTTGGTTTGAATTGATGAACTGCTAAAAGAATAAATTATGACCCCAAATCATTCATATCAGCATGTCGATAAACTTATTTATGTGGTTAAAATTACTTTATGCGCACTGATTGTCACGGCATTATCAATTGCTTTTGATCAGTCTCAAGTATCAAATTTTTTCTTATGGAGCTCACTAACCGCGTTCTTCACGATACAGGCGGATATTCAAAGCAAAGTAAATTTTAATCAAATTACAGGTAATCTTATTGGATCGAGTATAGGAATTTTTGCATGGGTAATTATCTCTAAATTATCAATGCACCATACATTAATATACGCAGAGTATTGGTTGATTTTGATGGGAATTATTTGTACGACGATAATTTGTGTTGTATTGAATCATATTGAATATTGCGGAATTGCATTATCAGGTTTATTAATTGTGACTGTCTATGATGTCTCTCACAATACATTTGAAGGTGCATTATTACGCGTTTTATATTGCCTATTTGGCTGTATTATTGCGTATTGTGTAGATGCAATGAGTCGCCGTATAATTAATCACTAAACGCTAGAAAGTGACAGACCTCTTTATCGTGTAGATAAAGAGGTCTGTCGCCCACCCTCTGATTATAGCTTTGTTATTATTCTAGTTCGTTATTTTTTTATATTATGTTGGGCAAACACAGAGTATAAAACTCTATGTATTACGTATGTAGCCAATGTCGTACATTTGTATAATTAATATTCAAAATAATTTTATATCATTGATATTTATCATCTTTGAATATTGTTAACTTTTGATAGGAGAATGTAATCATACGTTAATTAATAACGAAATTTTCAGCCTTAGTCGCCATTACATTGAGATCACTTATTATGGTTAATACGCAAAAAAAAGTGATTACTGTCTCTGCAGCAATTATCATTAATCAAAACAAAGAATTACTTCTTGTCAGAAAACATGGTACTGTCTTTTATATGCAAGTTGGAGGAAAAATTGAGCCGTATGAATCAGCAGAAGATGCTTTAATACGAGAAATTCAAGAAGAGATTCAGGTCGACGCACAAATTAAACATTCATTGGGCATCATACATACCACAGCAGCAAATGAAGTCGGATTTGAGCTTCAAGCACATGTGTTTGAAGTCGATATAACAGGTCATCCTTGTCATTCGGCTGAGATTGCTGAAATCTCTTGGATTGATTTCAATAATTCACAACAGCTACGCCTTGCTCCATTGACTGAACAATTTGTTTTACCTTATCTTAAAGATAAGTATAGTTAACAAATATCCAAAATCATTCTTATCATACATGGATAGGACGCTTACTTTTTTAAACTATGGTAAAAATTTGTTATTAATGAATGATGCCATATGAACGTTTGGAGTTGTAATATGAGTTATTATCACCTAACGATTGAAATCAATGAAGAAACAAATAAAGTTGAAGAAAGACGCGATATTGAATATTTCAACATTGAACCAAACGATCTAAATCATTATATTACATTGGTTTTTTTACCTTATCTTAATCAACAAGCAATTGAAATTGATGATGAATTTGTGGACTACCAAGATCTAATTCGGATTGAAGTCAAACATACCGTCCAGCCAATTGAAGTCTTGATTGAAGAAGAGCAAAAAGAATTACCAAGCGATACCGACATTACCATTACAGCAAAAGAAATCTTTAATGATCATGATTTAAGTCAAGATATTACAGTTGCATTATTTGATATATTGACAGCACTTACACCACCTGCCAAATAAGTAAAAGATGATACGTAGATGAATATCATACGTATCATCTTCCGATATTATCGTACGGTGTTTTTTGCTCGAATTGCTTGTAAAAACAACTGCCCTGCTCGCCCAGTCGCCTTTAACCCCATTTTTTGTTGTTCTTGCTGAATAGCTTGGCGAGTTTTGTCTCCAATTAAACCGTCTGCATTACCAATCTCATAACCATTGAGCAATAAATAGGTTTGAATTTCACGACGTTCAGCACGTGAAGTTCCAGCATCTTCAGTTGGCCAAGCAGTTTGTATTTTTGCTTTATTGGCTAATCGGTCTGATAAATAAGCAATTGCCAAGGCATAACTTTCAGCTGCATTATAACTATAGATTGCATCAAAGTTTTTAAATACCAAAAAGACCGGCCCTTCAGCACCTGCAGGCATGAATAAGCCAGCAGGTGTTTCAGTGGTTAAATTGCCTTGCACAAGAACTGTTCCATCAATACGGGTAACACCTTGATTGACCCATTCAGATAACGGTTTTTTCGCTCGTCGACCTTGATTTTGAGTCGATAATCCATTTGGAATTTTCACTTCAAAGCCCCATGGCATGCCTGTTTGCCAGCCTGCTTTTTTTAGAAAATTGGCTGTTGAAGCAAGTGCATCAGGTGTACTCGAAACGAGATCACGACGACCATCACCATCAAAATCTACAGCAAGGCGTTCATATGTGGAAGGCATAAATTGTGTGTGCCCAAATGCACCTGCCCATGAGCCTTTTAACTGATCTTCAGTTAAATCACCACGTTGTAAAATCCGTAATGTGGCAAAAAACTCTGTGCGGAAATAACTTTGTCTGCGACCAGCACAGCTTAATGTACCTAAAGATTGTAAAAGTGGATATTTACCTGAGATATCCCCAAAATTGCTTTCAACCCCCCAAACTGCAACGACTGTTTCAGCAGGAACACCATAAGTTGCAGCAACACGATTTAAAACATCACGATATTGGTTTAACTTTTCTTGACCAGCATGGACTCTTTCATCATCAACTAAGCCTGACAAGTAATCCCAAATTGGTGTCGAAAACTCAGGTTGATAATTTAGTTTTTCAAGTACCGAATAGTCAGGCGTTAAATTGGCAGTATATTGATCATATGTACTTGGGCTGACTTTTGCTTGAATGGCACTTGAGCGTAAATTTGCTAAACATGCTGAAAAAGCAGGGTCATGGCTTGAAGGTTGCGACGTCGTAAGCATTGGTGATTGCTGCTGTATTGCGCCATTGTTAACGATCAATTCTGCATGTAGAGGCAAACCCAATAAACCGAGGGCAGATAAAACAGATACTGACACTAAATTTGTTTTTTTCATTTTATAAACCTAGATGAAGATTACATTTTTTTGGTAGATTACCACTACTTGTTCAAATTACTTACCAATATTCAGTCTTGTTAATTTATTTAAAACAAGAATTCACGAAATGAATTAGGTTGAGTGATTTTGGTAACAAATCAACTTATCCACGTTTTGGCAAGAATATTGTGGATATCTTTCTGATCAGAATTAAAATATTTATTTATTCACAGTAAGGCTGTGTATATCTTTTGAGTTATCCACTACATCTAGTTGTTAGTTGTGGATATCTTTTAACTTATCCACTATATATAGTTTTTGGATGTGGATATCTATTTATAACATTATGTCTGTATTCACTCTATCATCATACTAAATTCCAAGTGAACTTGATTCATATTTATCATGAAATTAATAATAAATAATCGTTTAAAAGTCTTAATTTAAGTTGAAAATTAAATCATCTAATTTGCTGAATAATCATTACAAGTTATAAATAGTGTGATATGTTTAATATATTATATTTTGGTAATATAACTGAATACGTATTCTTTTATTCTTCATTTAACACATGATTTAAATCATGTTTTTGGGTGAAATGAAAGCAAAAGCAAGGATGCTTTCATTTTCTTATATCATTTTATTATGATTTGAGATAATTATGACTTCACATCGTCAAATGCTAGAAAACGTGCAATGGAAAGACTTATTAGAACTTAATACTCGAGATGTTATCTCAGAATTATTGATCTCATCACCATGGCTTATTTCCTCATTATTTTTAGCGTATCAACAATGGTATGTCTTGGCTTTAATGTGTTCATTTATGTTTTTTTTAACTGGTCTTCGACAAGTCCATAATGCTTTTCATTTTGCGCTAGGTCTTAGTAAACCAAAAACACATTACTTCATCTTTTTGTTCAGTCTATTGATGCTAGGTTCTATGCATGCAATACAAATTAATCACCTACGCCATCATCAATATTGTATGAGCGAAGAGGATGTTGAAGCAAAAAGTGCTCGAATGGTGTGGTGGAAAGCATTTATCTTCGGTCCATTTTTTCCGATACTACTACACAGAAAAGCTTTTCAAGTTGCGACCAAAACACAAAAAAAATGGATGACTGTTGAACTTATCGTAAATCTTTTACTAATTGGCCTTGTCTTCTTTATTATTGATGTGACTGTACTTAAATACCATGTTTTAGTAATGCTTTTTGGCCAATGTATGACTGCTTTTTTTGCAGTATGGACTGTTCATCATGGCACTGAAGATCATGTTTATATGGCACGCACAATTAGAAATCCAATTAAAAGAGTGATCACCTACAATATGTTCCTGCATGTTGAGCATCACTTATTTCCTGCTGTACCAACACGAAAGCTACATATTTTATCAAAACGATTAGATCACTACGCACCAGATGTAGAGATTAGAAAGGTGTTTTAAAAACATGCTTTATATGCTGTTTCAATGAGTCATTTATGCAAAATCAGGTCAGCATAGATGGCTCATTTTTTTAATACATTTATAATAAAACCAATTGACTAGATTGATTCTTAAATAAGACAGCTTAACTCTTGCTATCTATTCAAAATAAAATACTTATACTTGTTTGTTTATAAAATTACTGAACCACCATATCAAATGAGTACAGCCATGAATAAATATATACTTGCTGGTGTATTATTGAGTACTAGTCCATTTGCTCTAGCAAATAATTACGTAGAAATCACCACCAATCTTGGAAAAATAGAAGTTGAGATTTTTAGCAAGCAAGCACCTATTTCAAGTAAAAACTTTATTCAATATGTGAAGTCTAATTTTTATCAAGGCACAACATTTCACCGTGTTATTCCTGGCTTTATGATACAAGGCGGTGGTTTTGATGCTCAAATGCAAGCTAAAACAGCTGGTCAGCCGATTATTAATGAATCTTATAATGGGCTGACCAATACTCGTGGCACATTAGCTATGGCAAGAACCAACGATCCCAATTCTGCTAACTCACAGTTTTTTATTAATCTTGAAGACAATCCTGCATTAAATAAAAACCCGTATGACACAGGCTATGCTGTATTTGGCAAAGTGACTCAAGGTATGGACATTGTTGATAAGATCTCACATGTTGCAACAGCCTCCCAAGGACGCTATCAAAATGTTCCAGTAACTCCTGTTATCATTACTAAAATGACAGTGAAAAACAAATAAAACGGCTTGGCTTTATCGGAAGGATAGACACCAAAAGTGAATATTCTATAAAGAGTAAAAGGGCATAGTTGTTTTAAGGCTCAAATCAGTAAGTTTATCTATATATGTTGGTAGTTTAGGTTGGATGCGAATAGATAGTGCAGAATTAAAGGTTGAATGATCTTTAACTCATCATTCATATTTTCAAATGTGCTGTCAGGACATGTTTAATGCGTATTGAGTTACATACTAAATATGAGTGCAATTCAATCTATACTATTGATTAATCGCTTTAACAACAGAGAAAGAAACTTAGAATTCTTAAAAGCACTTGGAAAAGTTGTTTTGACTTAAAGGTTATGACACATATTCACTTTATTGCAGCGTGCTATATATAACAATTATTAAATGGTTTTATATTGATTAAAACCTACTATGCATAACCAAATTTCAATTACACATAGCGATTGGCAATATAAGTATAGTTACACCTATTGAAGATTTGCTACAAGTCACTGTCGATTAAATAACTAAAAGCAATCTGCAATAAAATGAGTGTGTTCACCCAATTTAATTGTGAGTGCTGCTATATCGCCAAATGTAGAATTTCTAATTGTCTGTTCAGTTTTATTAACTTTGATTTTTCCAATTGGGTCTGGTTCATTATTTTCAGGTTTATAAGCAGTGACAGTAATTAATTCTTGATGATCATCAATCGCCCGAATATCAAACCTTAAATCATCACGAAAAATACTATTTTTCTTCAGTGCAAAATTTTTTTCATTTGAAATTATGTCTATAAGTTGGGTTGAATATTCTTCTGTATTTTTAAATGTACTGATGGGTGCAGTCGATGGTGTATTGTTAGAAGTACATGCAGAAAGTATGAGAATCATGAGTGATATAAAAAAGAAAGGCTGTAAGGTTTTCATTTAAATAACAAATTAATAAAAAGTATATTGTAATATAGTATTGTATTTAAAGTAAAAATTATTTTAAAGTGTGGTTTTAGGTGCTAAATTAAACAACCTAGCCTTAAATTTGATTACCTTTTTAAGGTGGTTTTGATTAATTAGCACTCACCTGAAAATAATTTTTAAAAATGTGCTTGCCAAACAAAATATATTCCCTATAATGCACATCATTCCAACGCAATATGCGATACGAATTCTAGTTTAAGACTAAGATTTTAAAGCATTTGTGCTCATTGATGACGAATCAATGAGAAATCATTAAAAGCAATGAAGAACAACTTGTGTGGATTTTTGTTGATTGTTACCAATGAATATAAGAATCATTGGTGACTAGAAATAGAAATTTA
>NZ_FZLN01000012.1 GCF_900197575.1 Acinetobacter apis
ATCGCAAAACGTAGACCAGCATCCATCGCAATCGGGTGGATCAATTCTACTGACATTTCAACGTTGTCACCTGGCATAACCATTTCAACGCCTTCTTTCAATTGAATCGCACCAGTTACATCCGTTGTACGGAAGTAGAACTGTGGACGGTATCCATTTAGGAATGGAGTATGACGACCACCTTCTTCTTTCGCTAACACATATACTTCTGCGTCAAACTTAGTATGTGGCTTGATTGCACCTGGCTTAGTTAATACTTGACCACGTTGTACGTCTTCACGCTTTGTACCACGTAATAAAATACCACAGTTCTCTCCTGCACGACCTTCGTCTAGCAATTTACGGAACATTTCAACGCCAGTTACAGTTGTTTTAACTGTGGCTTTAATACCAACAATCTCAACTTCTTCACCAACTTTTACAATACCTGATTCAACACGGCCTGTTACTACAGTACCACGACCAGAAATTGAGAATACATCTTCAATTGGCATCAAGAATGGCTTGTCAATCGCACGCTCAGGCTCAGGAATGTATGAGTCTAATGATTCAACAAGTTTGATTACAGCTGATTCGCCATATTCACCTTGGTCGCCATTTAGCGCAGCTAATGCTGAACCTAGGATTACTGGTGTGTCATCACCTGGGAAGTCGTAAGAAGATAGAAGTTCACGAACTTCCATTTCTACTAATTCTAGTAATTCTACGTCATCAACAAGGTCACACTTGTTTAAGAATACAACGATGTACGGTACACCAACCTGACGTGAAAGTAGGATGTGCTCACGTGTTTGTGGCATTGGGCCATCAGTTGCAGCACATACTAAAATCGCGCCATCCATTTGTGCAGCACCAGTGATCATGTTTTTAACATAATCGGCGTGACCTGGACAGTCTACGTGTGCATAGTGACGTACTGGTGAATCATATTCTACGTGTGATGTATTAATTGTAATACCACGTGCTTTTTCTTCAGGTGCAGAGTCAATTGCCGCGTAATCTTTCGCTTCACCACCGTAATGCTTCGCACAAATCGTTGCGATCGCAGCAGTTAGTGTTGTTTTACCATGGTCGACGTGACCAATTGTTCCCACGTTTACGTGTGGCTTATTACGTTCAAACTTAGCTTTAGCCATGATGACTT
>NZ_FZLN01000008.1 GCF_900197575.1 Acinetobacter apis
CTCAGAAGTGAAACCTCTTTGCGCTGATGGTAGTGTGGGATTACCCATGTGAGAGTAAGTCATCGCCAGCATCTTATTCCTAAAAAGCCCCCTCAATCGAGGGGGCTTTTTTTATGGATATCATTTTATACATGAGTCATCACAATTTTTAGAATAATCAACACTGTGTTAAAATTAAATTCTGTGTCGAATGAATAGTTTTGTAAACAACGTTAATCTTTCAAGCTTAACACGTATGATTTTTATGAATCATGTGGTATAAAAACCGGTGGCGGCATAAATTTTGCTAGTGAAATGAGTGTATTTATGAAGTTATCTTTGGGTTTGAAAGTTAGTAATTCACTATCACTAACACCGCAATTACAACAAGCAATTCGTTTACTGCAACTGTCTAATCTTGAGCTAGAACAAGAAGTACAATTGCAGCTGGACAGTAATCCTTTATTAGAACGTATTGACGAAACCACAACAGTCGAAACGGTGCCTGAACAACAAGAGTTTGAAAGTCAGGAACTATCAGAAGTCATTCAAAGTGAATTCTTACCAGAAGACTTGCCTGTAGATACACAATGGGATGATATCTATACTCAGCAAGCAACGAGTTTGGTTGGTGATGACTTTGAAGAGCGCGAAGATAATCGTGTTGGACAAACATCATTAAAAGAACATATTCAAGAACAAGTTAATCTATTAAAATTTTCAAATGTAGATAAGTTAATTGCTTTTTGTATTATTGATACCTTAGATGAAAAAGGCTTTTTGATTGACAGCTTGCCAGAAATCACCATGACAGTGAATCAATTGTTATATCAGGTTGATATGCAAGATGATGAAGTTGAAGAAGATGAAGTATATGTCGTCTTGAGACATATTCAGCAACTTGATCCAATTGGGGTGGGTTCTAGAAGCTTGGTGGAATGCCTTTTAATTCAGCTTGATCATTTAACGCTATCGAAAGCAGATAAAACACATGCTGAGAAAATTTTAGCGAATCATCAGTATTTAATCAGTCATGACTTAAATAAACTGATTAAAACAACTGGTTTGACAGCAGATGAGCTTAAAAAAGGCTTGAGCTTGATTAAAACATTAAAGCCTTATCCAGGATCAGATTTTGATACAGGTGAGATTGAATACCAAATTCCAGATGTTGTAATTAGCCGTGAAAATGATGTTTGGAATGTAAAATTAAATCCAGATATTTTACCAAAAATTAGAGTGAATTCTTTTTATGCAGGGCTAATTAAACGTGCAGATCAAAGTGCCGATAATCAATATATTAAGCGGCAAATGCTAGAAGCAAAGAATTTTATTAAAAGTATTGATGAGCGTCATAAAACCTTATTAAAAGTTGCCAGTTGTATTGCAAAGCATCAACGTGGATTTTTAGAGCAAGGTGCTGAAGCAATGAAACCTTTGGTTTTACGCCATGTAGCAGATGAAGTAGAGTTACATGAGTCCACAGTATCTCGTGTGACTACCAATAAATATGTATTAACGCCACAAGGATTATTTGAGCTGAAATATTTTTTCTCAAGCCATGTGGGTACAGCAACTGGTGGTGAATGTTCATCTACAGCGATTCGTGCCATGATAAAAAAAATTATTGCATCTGAAAATCCATGTAAGCCATATTCTGACAATACCATTGCAAAGCTTTTAAAAGATGATGGTATCGATGTTGCAAGACGAACAGTGGCAAAATATCGGGAAGCTTTGCATATTGCATCATCATCAGATCGCAAAGTCATTCTTTAAACAAGCTTAAGTTGTTGTTGGTTGATTTGAATAATTTTGCTCAACAGGCACGATTTTATAACCTTTTTGTTTTAAATTGATGGGTTGTTAATGAATTCAATGAATGAACTATAGTAAAATAATCGACTTTTAGCCGTGGGTCCAAAGCGAGGGCTTGATTATGAATAGCGAACAACTTACAGAGATTTTAAGAACAGCTTTTCCTAATGCAGAAGTTGTAGTAGGCGGACAAGCGGGAAAGTTTGACCTACGTGTTGTTGATGATTTGTTTGAAGGAAAACGTTCAGTTGCACGCCAGCAACTTGTGTATGCTCCATTAAATGATTTTATTTCGAGTGGTGAAGTACATGCGGTAACCATTCGTGCAATGACCAAAGAAGAATGGCGCAAAGCAAGTTTGTTTGGAGTATAAGGTTTCAATGGATAAATTTCTGATTCAAGGTGGGCACCGCTTAAATGGTGAAGTTCGTATTTCTGGTGCAAAAAATGCAGCATTGCCTTTAATTGCTGCAACCATTCTTGCCAATACCCCAATAACAATTACAAACGTACCGAATTTAAAAGATGTAAATACATTAGTCAAATTGATTGCAGGTCTAGGCATCACTATTAGCTATGATGATAGTCAGGTTCAAGCAGATGCATCGACGTTAAACAACCAATTTGCACCTTATGAATTGGTTAAAACCATGCGTGCATCGATCTTGGTATTAGGCCCGTTATTGGCACGTTATGGTGAAGCTAAGGTGTCTTTACCTGGTGGTTGTGCGATTGGTTCAAGACCTGTGGATCAACATTTAAAAGCATTAGAAGCTTTAGGTGCATCGATTGAAGTTGAAAATGGATATGTTCATGCCAAAGTAGACGGACGCCTAAAAGGCGGCGAAGTGATATTTGATATGGTCACGGTCGGTGGTACTGAAAACATTTTAATGGCTGCTGTATTGGCAGATGGAATTACAACCATTCGTAATGCAGCACGAGAGCCTGAAATTACAGATTTAGCCAATATGTTGGTTAAAATGGGTGCGTTGATTGATGGTATTGACACAGACACTCTTGTTGTAACCGGTGTAGAAAACTTGCAAGGTTGTGAATATGCTGTTGTTGCAGACCGCATTGAAACAGGTTCATATTTGGCTGCGGCAGCGATTACAGGTGGCTGTATTCGAACCACGCATACTGATCCTGCACTATTAGAATCAGTGCTTGAAAAGTTTGAAGAAATGGGTGCAGAAGTTACTCGTGGTGAAAATTGGATTGAACTTGATATGCAAGGCAAACGTCCAAAAGCAGTGAGTTTCCGTACATTACCACATCCTGAGTTCCCAACTGATATGCAAGCACAAGTGATGGCGGTCAATACCATTGCACGTGGTTTCTCAACAATCTCAGAAACTATTTTTGAAAATCGCTTCATGCATGTCCCTGAATTGTCACGTATGGGTGCCAATATTCAAGTTGAAGGCAATGATGCTGTGGTAACTGGTGTTGAAAAATTATCAGCAGCTCCTGTGATGGCAACTGATTTGCGTGCCTCATTTTCATTGGTACTTGCTGCATTGGCAGCAGAAGGTGAAACTTTGGTAGACCGTATTTACCATATTGACCGTGGCTATGAAAATATCGAAGCAAAACTACAAGGCATTGGTGCAAAGATTCAACGAATAAGCGAGTAGGGCATGAGTGATTTTAAAAATGATGACCCCAATTTTGATGTAATGGGTCATTTTGATCATGGTTTAACCTTGGCACTCAGTAAAGGGCGAATTTTAAAAGAAACATTGCCTTTATTGAAGCAAGCTGGAATCAATTTACTTGAGGATCCTGATCAATCACGTAAATTAATTTTTCCAACCACACATAAATTGGTCCGTATTTTAATTTTACGTGCCTCTGATGTGCCAACCTATGTTGAAAATGGTGCAGCAGATATTGGTGTAGCTGGTAAAGATGTGCTGATGGAACATGGTGCTCAAAATGTGTATGAGCCGTTAGACCTTAAAATTGCAAATTGTCGTTTAATGACTGCTGGTCGTGTGGGAATGAGTCGTCCGAAAGGTCGACTTAAAATTGCCACAAAATATGTCAATCTTACGCGTCAATATTATGCAAGCTTAGGTGAGCAAGTTGATGTGATTAAGCTTTACGGTTCTATGGAGCTTGCACCATTGGTCGGCTTGGGTGATTACATTGTTGACGTGGTAGATACAGGCAATACATTGCGTGCAAATGGTTTGGAGCCACTAGAAGAAATTTGTAAAGTGTCTTCACGTCTTATTGTTAATAAAGCCAGTTTCAAGCGTAAGCAACAGATTTTGCATCCAATTCTTGAACAATTGGAAGCAGCTGTAGCTGCACGCAGTGCCTAATATAAAAAAACAATGCTGATGAATCTTATTTTTCATCATGCTTTCGGTCTAGATCGACATATCTTTACCCACAAGATGGCTTAAACAGGTTAAACTTAACACTTTATTGTTCAACCTTGTGGGTAAATTGATGCGACGTTTATCGACTCAAGACCAAAATTTTCAAACGGTCTTTGCTGATTTATTGGCTTTTGAAACTGTCAATGATCCTGAGCTCCTCTCTACTGTAGATCAAATCATTAATGATGTGCGCCAACATGGCGATGCACATGTGCTTCATCTAACACAAAAATTTGATCGACATCCTGCGCATCAATTTTCAGACTTAGAGCTATCCCAAGCGCAATTAAAAACAGCTTTTGACCAATTACAACCCGAAGTTCGTACTGCTTTAGAATTGGCAGCACAACGTATTCGTGCTTTTCATCAAGCGCAAAAGCAAGATGGTTGGCGCTATGTGGATGACCTTGGTAATACCTTGGGTCAAAAAGTAACACCATTAGATCGTGTTGGGATTTATGTGCCTGGTGGTTTGGCATCTTATCCATCTTCTGTATTGATGAATGCAATTCCTGCCCATGTAGCAGGTGTCAATGAAATTATTATGGTGGTACCTGCTCCAGATGGTGTATTAAATCCATTGGTGCTGGCTGCTGCACATTTGGCAGGCGTAAGCCGTGTTTTTACCATTGGTGGTGCACAAGCTGTAGCTGCTTTGGCATATGGCACTGAAACCATTGCTCGAGTTGATAAAATTACAGGGCCAGGCAATCGTTTTGTGGCTGCGGCCAAACGTGCTGTGTTTGGTCAGTGTGGGATTGATATGATTGCAGGTCCATCAGAAATTTTGGTGTATGCAGAATCTAATAATAATCCAACATGGGTGGCAATGGACTTATTGTCTCAAGCTGAACATGACACCGTGGCACAAGCCATTTTAATTACGCCAGATGAGCGGTTTTTAAATGCGGTATCCGAGGCAATTACTGAGCATTTAAAGCACTTACCTAAAGCTGAAATTGCCAAAACGTCTATTGAAAATCGCGGTGCTTTGGTGTTAGTCAAAGACCGTGAAGAAGCGATTGCGCTGATTAATCAAGTTGCACCTGAACATTTACAACTTTGTGTCGATGATGCTGAAGCCATGAGCGAACATATTCGCCATGCAGGTGCAATTTTTATGGGAAGCTATACACCTGAAGCAATTGGTGATTACTGCGCAGGTCCAAATCATGTTTTGCCGACATCAGGAACCGCGCGTTTTTCTTCACCACTTGGTGTATATGATTTTCAAAAGAGATCAAGCCTGATTATGTGCTCAAAAGCGGGTGTACAGCCGTTGGCTAAAGCTGCTGATATTTTGGCACAAGAAGAAAATTTAGATGCACATGCTCGGTCAGCACGCTATCGCTACACCGAAATTTAATTCAAAAATAGATGGGGCAGGACAGCCCCTTTTGAGGTCTAATCATGACTTTTTCAGCACAACAAATGCGTTTTTGGAGCCCTGAAGTTCGTGAACTCGAACCTTATGTTCCAGGTGAACAACCTAAAATACAAAACTTACTGAAATTAAATACCAATGAAAATCCGTATCCACCATCACCACATGTAGTTGATGCGGTTCAAGAAGCGCTTCTACACCAAGCGGATTTGCTGCGTTTATATCCTGACCCCGATGCCAGTGGCTTAAAGCAAGCTATTGCGGAACAACAAGGCATTGAAACGAGTCATGTGTTTGTTGGTAATGGTTCTGATGAGGTGCTTGCGCATATATTTAAAGCATTTTTTATTCAAGATGAGCCAGTATTATATGCAGATATTACCTATAGTTTTTATCCTGTATATAGCCAATTCTTTGGTTTAAAAACCAAACAAGTGCCGTTAAATGAACGCTTTGAAATTGATATTGCAGATTATCAGCAACCCAATGGCGGCATCATTATTACCAATCCAAACGCACCAACCAGTATTGCGCTTGAATTGACACAGATTGAGCAGCTTTTAATACAACACCCTGATCGTGTGGTAGTGATTGATGAAGCTTATGTTGATTTTGGAGCTGAATCTGCGGTGTCTTTAGTGGCGCAATATGATAATTTAGTGGTTTGTCAAACAACCTCTAAATCGCGTTCATTGGCAGGGCTACGAGTAGGTTATGCCATAGCTCAGCCACATTTAATTGCCGCTTTAGAGACAGTAAAAAATAGCTTTAACTCTTATCCTGTAGATCGCTTTGCAATTGTGGCAGCGACAGCATCATTTCAAGACCAAGATTACTTTGTTGAACAGTGTCAAAAAGTGATTGCGAGTCGTGATCTCTTGATCGCTCAGTTAACTGCGCTTGGGTTTGATGTTTTACCTTCGAAAGCCAATTTTGTTTTTGCGACTCACCCAAAGCATGATGCAAAACACTTGGCTGCGCAGTTGCGTATGGACGGGATTATTGTTCGCCATTTCAATAAACCGCGTATCGATCAGTATTTAAGAATTACTGTCGGGACGGATATACAAAATCAGCGTTTAGTTGATGCGTTAAAGCGATTATAATCTGCTTGGGATAAAGAATAATAAACAGGCAGCTTATGCAAACTTCAACCATTTGCTTAAACATGATTGTCAAAAATGAAGCGAATATTATTTGGCAAACGCTAGATAATATTCGCAGCCATATCACAATTGATTATATGGTGATTTGTGATACAGGTTCTACAGATCATACAATCGAACAATTACAACAATATATTCAGCACCATGAGATTCCTGCAGAAATTCATCAGCATGAATGGGTTAATTTTGAACATAATCGCAATCAAGCACTCTCATTGTGTGAAGGAAAGTCAGACTACATTTTAATATTTGATGCGGATGACCGCTTTTGTGGACAGCCTCGTTTGCCTGAGCGATTGCATCATGATATTTATCATTTTACCTTTAAAGGTGATGGACGTGATTTTTTTTATACCCGTAAAATTTTAATTAAAAATAAGAAGATAGTACGTTGGGTTGGTGTTTTGCACGAAAGTTTGATTAACATTGCAGATCATTTGTCTGAGTTAGAAATTACTGGCGATTATTATATTCAAACTGGACATTTTGGTGATCGCAACCAAAATCCAAATAAATACTTAGAAGATGCACATACTTTATCTCAAGCATATGAGCATGAAACACGTCCCGCTTTAAAAGCACGCTATGCCTATTATTGTGCAACGTCATATTATAGTTTTGGTGATATGGCGAGTGCCATACAATGGTTTCAATGTCGTATTGATTTAGCACCTTCAACCAATAATCAGCTTGAAAGTTATTTGGCATGTCGGCATTTAGGCAGTATTTATAAACAGCAAAAACAAGCTGAACATGCTGTCTTTGTTTGGCTAAAAGGAACAAGTTTTTTGCCACAGCAGCTGGAATGTTTATATGAAGTCAGCTTGCTATATACAGAGCAAGGCGATACACAGATTGCTTATGATTTTGCAATGCTTGCGCAGCAAAAGCGTGAAAATGAAGGCGCAACCGCATTAGAACGTAATATTGTACGGTATGGTATTGATTACCAAATTTTAACTTTGGGTATTGCTTTAAAAAAAATCCAACCTGCGTATCAAGCGTGGATTCGATTGATGGCACAGCCAAGTTATTCTGAAGCCTTTAACGCAACGCTCATCAATTCAAAAAAGCATTTTGAACATTTACTCAATGCTTAATTTGATGTGGTATACCATGTGTTGAGCAAAGACTTCATGGCAGAAATTTTATCTAAACATTCTTGATATTCAGCATCTAGATCTGAAGCAATGGTAATGCCACCACCAGCCCAAAGAGAAAGATCATGCTGATATTTTTGAATCGAGCGAATTAAAATATTAAAGCAGCCTGTTCCGTCATGATTAAAGTAACCGAGCGAGCCACAATATGCACCACGTGGTTGTTGTTCCAGTTCACTGATAATTTGCATGGCGCGTATTTTAGGCGCACCAGTAATTGAACCGCCAGGCAATGCTTCAAACAATACATTGATGGGATCGATCATGGGTTTAAGTGTGGCTTGAATTTCACTCACCATGTGATGAACTTGTTGAAAGCTTTCTATTTCGAATAGTTTATTGGTGTGAACAGAGCCAATTTCTGCATAAACGCTTAAATCATTACGCAATAAATCGACAATCATGACATTTTCAGCTTGGTCTTTTTCAGACGCCGTCAAAGTTTGTTTTGAACGTTCATCTTGTTCAGGGTCATTTAAATAACGTGGCATCGTGCCTTTAATCGGCCGTGTTTTAATCACGCGATTGGCTTGAAACTCAATAAAAAGCTCAGGCGAACAGCTCAGCAACTCGAAGCCATCAATTTTTAAATAGCCTGCATAGGGTGCATGCGTTAAGGTCCAAAATTGCTCTGCAGTTGCCAATAAACTGCCTTTTGCTTTTGCTGTAAATGCTTGAGTTAAATTAATTTGATAACAATCACCAGCGCGAATGTAATTGATGACTTGATGAAATTGCTCGGCATACTTCTCTTTATGCCATGTTGCATCACATGGCGTGCACAATTCAAAAGCAAGCTGTGGTGGCGCTATGTGCAAAAGCGCTTCGATCTGTATGACCATGTCGAGATGATGTTGTTCATGGTATAAATACCAATCATTGTTTTCAAATTTTAAAAAACAATCATAAAGGCCAAAATAAAGTTCAGGTTGTGCATGAATGGGCGAAGATGCAACATGCTGTGAGGCTGCAACGTCATAGCCGACAAAGCCGATCCACCCACCATGAAAGCCTGTGGCGGTACTATCGGTTAAGGATGTGTTTAGTGTCAGTGTAGGACGATGCGCTTGTGTTGTGATGGGTTGATAACTGAGATCGTTTTGGCGTTCATGGTATTCAAAGTGATGATGGTGTTTTAACCAATACGATTGAGGTAAAACACCAATCACAGGTTTTCCATGATCTTGTAAATAAATGATGCCATGCAATGCGTGAAGTTTGAGTAAAATCTGTGCAGCGGACAGATCAAGCTGTAAAGGGTGTTTTTGCATAGCATCAACATTCAACAATAAAAGAAAATCGGTTTAGAGAAAACGTCATTGTACACATGGTACAGTGACGTTTTGCATTAAGTCAGTAGAGAGTCTATGGTCTCTAAATGAATGGGGTAGTGTGCTTGTTTTCGGTCTGCAAAATAATGTTGCAAGGTTTTTTTCACACTTGGGAAAGCCAATTGATCCCATGGAATTTCATGCTCTTCAAATAAGCGACTTTCTAATGTTTCAGGGCCTGCCCCAAATTGATGATCTCTCAGTTTAGCTTTAAAAAGCGCATAGATTTGTCCAATTCGTGGAATATCATACATGCAATACATTTGTTCAATGTCTATACGAGCATCTGCTTCTTCAAGTGTTTCACGTGCTGCACCTTCTGCCATTGTTTCAGAAAGTTCCATATAACCTGCAGGTAATGTCCATAATCCGTAACGAGGTTCAATTGCTCGGCGACACAATAATACTTTTTGATCAGCCACCACCAATGCACCACAGATGACTTTTGGGTTTTCATAATGAATGTTGCCACAATGGGTACAGACTTGACGTAGTTTTTCATCTCCAAGCGGTTTCTTTTTGGTCGTTGGATGCCCGCATTTAATGCAACAGTTCATAATATACTTCTGTCCGTTTGGTCATTTTAGCATAACGTAAAAAACCAATTTTGGCATCTATTGTGATGAAAACAATACTGAAAATGTATATGACATGTACTGTATTAAAACCTATGCCTAGGGAAAATAAAATCAGTTAAGAATGTCCTAAGCATCTGATGTTACGGTTGATCTGTTCTAATCGTGTAAAATTGATGGCTTTGCATACGCGATAGCATATCTATTGTTTATGCTTTGGCATATTATTTTAGGCGCATTCATATTCAGCAATGAAACTATCGCGAATCAATTTAGATTTGCGTATGATAGCGTAACTTTTTAGCTTTATTTGATGATAAGGGCGTGCATGAAACTGCTAGCACTCGAAACAGCCAATGAACAGTGTTCTGTTTGTATTGTAAATGACACACAGATTCTCTTCAATGTACTGAATGATCAAACCAGAATGCAAACACAAATGCTTTTACCCATGGTGGAGCAAGGTTTGCAAACATGTCAGTTGACATGTGATGAACTGACCGCGATCGCTTTTAGCCGTGGTCCAGGATCATTTAGTGGGGTCAGAATCAATGCAGCAGTGACACAAGCTTTGGCATGGGCAAATGATTTACCTGTTGTGCCGGTATCGACATTACAAGCATTGGCTCAAGCAGCATATCGTCTACATGGATTAACCGCGGTTACCGCGGTTCTTGATGCAAGAATGCAAGAAGTATATATTGCGAATTTTGAATTAGATGAACAACACATCATGCAGTTAAAGGATACTGAGCAAATGCTAAGCTATGCAGACGCAGCAGCACAGGTGCAATATCCTTTGGTTGGCTCAGGCGCATTACTCGTTGATGACACCGCTGTATTTTCTGATGTAAAACCGACAGCAGAAGATATTGCCGTATTGGGTACTTATTTTGTCAATGAACAACAATGGGTGAGTGCAGAACATGCATTGCCAATTTATTTGCGGGATAATGCGTGGAAAAAAATTGCTGAACAAGGCAAACAATAAAATAATTAGGGTTTCATATGGATATCATTTTGCTTTTAAAAGCAGCTGTGATGGGCTTAGTTGAAGGCATCACAGAGTTTTTACCAATTTCAAGTACAGGACATCTGATCTTAGCAGGACAGTTACTTGATTTTTGGACACCAGAAAAAAGAGACATGTTTGCGGTGTCGGTGCAGATCGGTGCGATTGCAGCAGTCATTTACGAATACTGGGGTAAGCTTTGGGGCGCTTTAACAGGCGCAATTACAGGAGACCCACAAGGTCGCAGATTAACCATTAATCTGATTGTGGCAACGATCCCAATTATGATTTTAGGGCTCACCTTTGGTGAAGCATTAAAAGCGTATTTATTTAATGCCGTGACAGTTGCCATTGCGCTTATTGTTGGTGGATTCATTATTTTATGGGCAGAACGCCGTCAACATCATATTGTAAGCCATGAAGTTGAGCAGTTTACATTTAAACAAGCTGTTTTGGTGGGATTAGTGCAATGTTTTGCCTTGATTCCAGGGACATCTCGTTCGGGTTCAACCATCATTGGTTCGTTATTTTTAGGCATTTCAAGAAAAGCTGCTGCTGAATTTTCTTTCTTTTTAGGTATTCCTGTTCTGATGGGCGCAGGTCTATTAGACATGTATAAAATGCGCCATGATTTGCATGCTCAAGACATGGAAATTTTAGGTGTTGGTATTGTGGTTGCCTTCATTTCAGCATTGCTTGTGATCCGTGCTTTGATCCGTTATGTCTCTAAACATGATTTTACTGTGTTTGCTTACTATCGTATTATTTTTGGCTTATTGATTTTAGCGACATGGTGGACAGGTTGGGTGAGTTGGTAATGCAATT
Organism: Acinetobacter apis; assembly: GCF_900197575.1. Taxonomy (GTDB): domain Bacteria; phylum Pseudomonadota; class Gammaproteobacteria; order Pseudomonadales; family Moraxellaceae; genus Acinetobacter; species Acinetobacter apis. Next base: position 11,644 of record NZ_FZLN01000008.1, read on the forward strand.
CACTTGTTGGTATGAAGCTGAATTTGAAGACAAAGTTCAAAATATTCAAAAGCGATTGGCGCAAAAAGGCGTTATACTTCGTCCAACTGTGGTTGAAAAAATTCAAGCTAAATTTTTACGCTTACATCCTGAGCTATCTTTGGTGGTTGACCAAGATGGTTTGAGCTTAGCTGCATTGGGTATGAAAATGCAGCCTGCATGGCAGGCTGAAATTGGACGCTTAAAGCGATCGACACTGAAAACTGAAATGATTGTACGCGCAACACAAGCCAATGACGCACCGACATTAATTGATGCAACAGCAGGCTTAGGACATGACAGCTTACTATTGGCTAAGTTTGGCGCACATGTTCAGCTTGTTGAGCGTCATCCAATATTATTTACTTTGCTTGAAGATGCCTATTTTCAAGCACAATCAGATGCTTATTTGCAGCCGATTGTGGCAAGGATTCAACTGATTTATGCAAATTCAGCTGACTATTTAACAGCACTGTCTGAGCAGCAGCAGCAAGTGGATGTGGTGTATTTAGATCCGATGTTTCCACAACGTGATCAGCATCAGAAGCCACAGAAAAAACAGGCACAGGTTAAGAAGCAAATGCAATTACTGCATATCTTGTTACCTGAAGAAAATGGTATGGACTTGGGGGATGAGTTATTGACTTGCGCACATAAAGTTGCAAAAAGAGTGGTTGTGAAACGCCCACGCCATGCTATATTTCTAAACCATGAACACCCTGATCACCAATGGTTGGGTGATGCATGCCGTTTTGATGCTTACTTTAATTTAAATTTATAATAAAAAATTTGGATAGTGTAAATTATCCAACAAATTAAAATAAAACGACGGAAAGAAAAGCAATGACATCTCACATGGTTCTGAACTAGCAAAATAGTATGATTGATCTGAAACCCTCCATCAATTTTTGGCACGACTTAAAGAGCAATCAAATTGCAGGGTTGTGGCTCTTTTTGGGCTCACGAAAGTGCTTGAAAATTGTACATCCATCGATATTTCAGTTGCTTTTCTGGGGCGTTGTTGCGGCTGGTGTAAACACCTTATATAGCTGGATGGTGGCAGGACAAACAGGCGCTTTTAATCCGCAAGGTTTAGTTAGTTATGCACTTTGGCCATTTATTGCATTAATTGTAGGTATTTTTCTGTCACAACGCATGAACAATACTCGCTTGATGTTGGTGCCTGCCATTTTATGGTTGGTGCTAGACAGCAATGTATTGCTTCTACAGTGTTTTTTACAATATTTAGGCGATCACGATTACCTCAACTTTTTGCCAGACGATGTATATAACTTTTTACCTACATTGTTTATGATCTTTTTTGTATGGCAAAGTTTAGCTGTAATTTGGGTGTTTTCTCGAGAATTAAAATGGCCATGGTGGGAGCGAGCACTGATTATGTTTGCCACCATCTGTACACTTGTGGTGTGGCAAATGTCGGTCAAAGAGCAACCGATTTGGAAAGTCAGCGATTTACCACCAACGATTTCTGAAGATGTATTTTATGCCCAAAATGATTTATTGAAAAAATCTTTAGATGCTGTTCAATTGGGTGATTTTTCACAAACCCATTGGTACTTTTTAGGGGTCGCTGGTGACAGCTATGATGCTGTATTTAGCTCGGAAATACAGCGTATCAAATCACAATTTGATACCCGCTTTGGGACATTTGGGCGATCAGTACAATTGGTTAATGATCCAGATACTGGAACAAAAATTCCAATGGCATCACAAACCAGCATTCAATTGGCATTAAACCGTATTGGTCAGCAAATGAACCGTGATACTGATGTATTATTTTTATACATGACATCGCATGGATTAGAGAATCATTTTGAACTTGAAAATGCGCCAATCGATTTAAAACAAATAGATCCAAATTGGCTCCGAAGTGCTTTAGATAAGTCAGGAATTAAATGGCGTGTGATTGTCATATCTGCATGTTATTCTGGAAGTTTCATCCCTGCGTTACAATCAGATAATACTTTAGTAATTACTGCATCGGCAGCAGATCGCTCGTCATTTGGATGTAATAGCCAAGCGGATTATACTTATTTTGGTCGTGCTTTTTTTGACCAAGCAATGCGAGAAAAAATGTCGTTGCATGATGCATTTATTGATGCACAAGCAACGGTAACAAAATGGGAAACGGCACAAGGCTTTGAGCCTTCAGAGCCGCAGTGGTCTTTAGGGAAGAATATGGAACTGATGCTTCCGCAGTTGGAGAAGCATTTATTTCCTGTGGCAAATACGATTATACCGATTACAAATAATGTCGCATCAACTGATGCCATTCAGCCTTAGGAGTGTTCTGTGGAATTATTACAACGTGCAAAATGTTTTGATGGTGAAATACAAGTTCATGAATTCACTTCAACATATTTAAAGGGTAAAGCGAAGTTTTCAGTGTATCTACCACCGAAAGCATTACAAAAACAAAAGTGTTCTGCTTTATTTTTTCTAGCGGGTTTAACCTGTACAGAAGAAACCTTTGCAGCTAAAGCACATGCACAAAAAATTGCATCAACGTTAGGGGTTATTTTAATTTTACCTGATACTTCACCACGTGGTGATGATGTAGAACCTGGTGATGCATGGGATATTGGTCAAGGTGCAGGTTTTTATGTGAATGCAACTGAGCAACCATGGTCGACGCATTATCATATGGAAAGCTATGTGGTGGATGAGCTATACAATAAAGTGATAGAACATTTTCCGATAGACCCACAAAAAATTGGTATTACTGGTCATAGTATGGGTGGGCATGGTGCACTGACATTGGCATGGAAATACCCACATAAATTTAAAACAGTTTCTGCTTTTGCACCAATTTGTGCACCGACACAATGTCCATGGGGACAAAAAGCCTTTACTGCTTATTTAGGTGATGATCAACAACAATGGCTTGCCCATGATGCTGTTGAGCTTGTTAAATCAAAAGGCGCATTATTTAAAGATGTGTTAATTGATCAAGGGGCAGCAGATGAATTCTATTTCCAATTGCACCCTGATTTATTGGTTCAAGCATGCCAAGATGTGAAGCAAAAGATCACTTTGCGTGAACATGAAGGCTATGACCATGGTTATTATTTCATTCAGACCTTTGTGGCCGATCATTTACGTTTTCATGTGAATAGCTTAGAAAATTAAACTCTTTAAAGTGGTTTATGCGTTAATGGAGTGCATACACTACACATTTATTGTATGCATAGTAATACAGTGAATTAACCTGACTGCTGTACGGCAGTCAGGTTGATATAATGGATTTTTTTGCTTGACAATATGCATGACCACCATGCAGTAGCCATCCTAAGTACATAAAATACCTAAAAATCTAGTTGATGTGTTGCCATGTCACATCAAATTCTTGCTGCGCCATACGGTTAAGATGGTTAATCACCACTTGTTCTAAGCGTGCAAAATCAACTTCTTCATGACCTTCAATTGACACATCTAAAGTGGTTTCTTTGGGATAAAGGAAAATTTTGGCATCCGGAAACGGAATAAAAAATGCAGATGCTGTTTCTTCAACTTCAAATTTATGTTTCCAATGATTCAATAATCTTTTCCCAATCCGCCGTCCTTCTGCTGTATGAATTTGAGTAATACTTTTCATATTGAGTTTTCCTGATTAATGAATGAGAATGAATCTTAACAAGATTAGAGGTATGCCGTGTAAGAAAAATGAATAACAGGTAAGAAAATGTAGTTTGAGTGGGAAGATCTTGACGGGTGGTTTAAGACGACAGGCTTGAGATTTGCTATAATCTTTAAATACCTGTTCATTGTTTGGGATTTTCATGTCTAAGCCATTTCTTATTGCGCCATCAATTTTATCTGCTGACTTTGCTCGTTTAGGGGCAGATGTTGAAAGTGTATTGGCAGCAGGAGCAGATGTTGTCCATTTTGATGTAATGGATAATCACTATGTTCCGAACCTCACTTTTGGTGCAGGAATCTGTAAAGCATTAAAGAACTACGGAATTAAAGCACCGATTGATGTGCATTTAATGGTGTCACCAGTTGACCGTATGATTGGTGACTTTTTAGAAGCAGGTGCAGATATCATCACTTTTCATCCAGAAGCCAGTGATCATATTGACCGTTCTTTACAGCTGATTAAATCAGGTGGTGCAAAAGCAGGTTTGGTATTTAACCCAGCAACGCCTTTACATTATTTAGATTATGTTTTAGATCAGGTCGATCAAATTTTATTAATGAGTGTAAATCCAGGATTTGGTGGGCAAAAATTTATTCCAATGACGCTCGAAAAATTACGTCAAGCACGTCAAATTATTGATCAAAGCGGACGTGATATTCGTTTAGAGGTTGATGGTGGTGTGGGCCCACACAATATTCGTGAAATTGCTGAAGCAGGAGCGGATATGTTTGTGGCAGGCTCTGCTATTTTTAATCAGCCTGATTATAAACAAGTGATTGATACTATGCGTGCTGAGCTTGCACAAGTTAAATAAATCCAAGCTGTTCTTTCTCTCAAAAAGCACCGATGAAGGTGCTTTTTTTTGCATGATTGGTGATCAAAAGAAATTATTTTAATGTAAGTTAAAAAGTATAATGATAAGTTACGAGAATATAAAAAGTTAAATATTTTTGAGAGTTACTATGCTGCATAAACCCACACAGCTTGATCCTTATCGTCATTATCAAGAGCTGACATTACGCGGGGTCATTTTAGGTGTACTCATCACCATTGCTTTTACAGCATCTAATATTTACTTGGGGTTGAAAGTTGGGTTGACCTTTGCTTCATCTATTCCAGCTGCAGTGTTGTCTATGGCATTGCTTAAATTTGCGCAAGGTTCAAATATTTTAGAAAATAATTTAGTACAAACCCAAGCTTCTGCAGCAGGAACGTTGTCTTCAGTGATTTTTGTTTTACCCGGTTTATTAATGCTTGGATATTGGCAAAGTTTTCCATTTTGGCAGATTGCATTATTGTGTTTAAGCGGGGGAGTTTTAGGTGTTCTATTTACCATTCCACTGCGTCAGGTCATGGTGGTGAACAGTGAGTTGCCCTATCCTGAAGGCGTTGCTGCTGCCGAGATTTTAAAAGCAGGAACGGTCGGGGTGGTTGCCAATGAAAAAGGCGATATTGTTCGAGATGAAAATAGTAGCCAACAATCACATGCAAAAGAAATTGTTTATGGGGGTGTTCTTGCTGCAAGTATGAGTTTATTGAGCGGTGGTTTGCGCATTGTGTCTGATAGTGCAAGCATTTGGCTCAAAGCAGGTGGGGCAATTTTTCAAATTCCTTTTGGATTTTCTTTTGCATTACTTGGTGCAGGCAGTTTAATTGGCTTGTCTGCCGGGATTGCTATTTTTCTTGGAATCTTCTTTGCATGGGGCCTTGCAGTACCTTATTTTACGGCCATACTCCCGCAGCCTGAACATGTTGAAATCGCACAATACGCCAAACAAATTTGGTCAAGTAAAGTACGCTTTATAGGGGTTGGTGTTATTGGCGTTGCTTCCATTTGGACGCTTATTTCACTGTTTAAGCCGATGGTTGAAGGCATTAAATTATCCGTTGCATCTTATCAGCAAACTCAGCAACACCATAATACCCAGCGGGCTGCCCGTGATTTATCACCAAAACACATGCTTATTATTTTAGCCGTAGTGATGGCTATTTTATTTGCAACATTCCATCAATTTATTGCATTAGCACCTGTTTCTACATCTGTTGCATGGTTATTGGTTGTTGTTGTCACGGTATTAACGTTCTTGATTGGCTTTTTAGTGGCAGCAGCATGTGGCTATATGGCAGGTTTAGTTGGTTCATCTTCTAGTCCAATTTCAGGAATTGGTATTTTATCGGTGTTATTTATTGCATTGGTGTTGCTTGTGATTGGGCAGTCAACACATCTGTTAGACCAACCAAGTGGTATTCAATTTTTAACGGCATTAACATTATTTGCGACATCAGCTGTTCTTGCGGTTGCAACCATATCAAATGATAATTTGCAGGATTTAAAAACCGGATACTTGGTGTATGCAACGCCAGCCAAACAACAAATTGCTTTAATTATTGGTTGTATTGTCGGGGCTTTGGTTATTGCACCTGTCATACAATTATTATATCAAGCCTATGGTTTTACAGGGGCGTTACCGCGTAGTGGAATGGATGAGGCACTTGTGTTGGCTGCACCGCAAGCGACTTTAATGTCGACCATCGCCCAAGGTATTTTTTCACATCAATTGGCATGGGACTCTATTTTAATTGGTGCAGGTCTAGGAGTAATCTTTATTTTAATTGATGTTGTTTTAAAACGTAGCTCCGCACAAAAATACAGTTTGCCTGTGCTTGCTGTTGGGATGGGAATTTATTTGCCACCCAGTGTCAATGTGCCTATTTTTATCGGTGCTGTATTATTTGCATTAGTTCAACGCGCTGCAAAGAAAAAACAAGTTAATGAGCAAGGCTTAAAGCATATTGAACAAAAAAGCACGTTGTTTGCAGCAGGTTTAATTGTCGGCGAAAGTTTAATGGGCGTGATTTTGGCTTTAATTATTGTGGTGTCTACAAGCACAGGTGGTAGTGACTCACCTTTACAAGTGACTTTGTTTCATTCTGAGGTGATTGCTGATGTTCTAGGTGGTGCTTTCTTTATTTTAGTCATGGCGATTTATGCACAGCGTGTACTGAAAACGTCATCTTCTTGAATAACAAGATTGTCATTTGAATTTCAAGAGACCTTTCGGTATTCTGTAAATTGAATCCAGTTTATTTATTGTGATATGAAGATATATCGTGCTTTGGCAATAATGTTTCGTTTACTGCTCGCGTGTGCGATCGGTGGCTTGACTGTTGCCAATGCATCAATGTCACATATGAACATGCAATCTAATCCAGTTGTTAAAAACGCATCCAAACATATGCATCAGCATACTGCTAAAGATGTTGACTCATCAACGCATTGTCAGCAACAAGAAGATGATTGTTTTGATCTGAATGTATCATCGCACCATGCAGGCTGTGCAGATTGTCAGACACTGCATTGTCAATCTTTAAACTGTACATTAACAGAATATCAGCCGATGAGTGCGCTGCTATTTAACAGTTATGACCCTATTTTAGCGCAAGACCTGACGACATCATCACTTCTGACCGGATATTGGCAACAAATTCTGCGTCCGCCTAAAAGCTAACTTTTATCTCATTATTATTCATTTATTATAGATAAAGGTAAGCGCATGTCTTTGAATACCCTACGTATAGGTCTTTTTAGCCTGTGTGTGTTATTTAGCCAATTGGCTGTTGCACAGGTTCGTGAATATCATTTAAACATTGATGAAAAAGTGGTTGATGTGACAGGGAAGCCGGTTAAGAAAATCCTTGTCAATGGTCAGCTCCCCGCACCAACATTAACTTTTGAAGAAGGTGATGACGCTGTTATTTATGTTCATAACCAGTTAAAAAATCAAGCATCCTCATTGCATTGGCATGGCTTGCTTTTGCCAAATGTAATGGACGGTGTACCAGGCCTTGGTGGCTTTCAAGAGATTCAGCCAAATGGTACATTTGTTTATCGTTTTAAAATTCGTCAAAACGGCACCTATTGGTATCACGCACACAGTCAAGGTCAAGAGCAAGATGGTGTGTATGGGGCATTTATTATTTATCCCAAAGACAGAAAGCCCCTCGCTCTACATGAAAATACACAACAAGATTATGTAGTGACGTTATCGGACTTTCATCCATCATCAAGCCAAGCCATTATGGCAAATTTAAAAAAATCTGCTGAGTATTATCAAAACCGCCGTGAAACCATTTTTGATGTGATGCGACAAGTTCAAAACACAGGCGTAAAAACGACATGGCAAGACCGTAAAATGTGGAACCAAATGCGCATGTTAAAAACGGATTTAAGCGATGTTACCGGCTATACTTTTTTAATGAATGGCTATACACCGACCAAGAATTGGATTGGTGAATTTAATCGAGGCGATAAAGTCAGATTACGATTTATTAATGCTTCAGCCATGTCATTTTTTGATGTACGCATTCCAAATTTAAAAATGACGGTAGTGGCCGCAGATGGTCAACCTGTTAAGCCTGTAGTGGTCGATGAGTTCCGTTTCGGCGCCAGTGAAACCTATGATGTGATTGTAGAACCCAAAGACAGCAATTATCAGATCCAAGCAGAATCTATCGACCGCAGTGGTTTTGCTTTAGGTACATTGCATCAGACTACACAGCCTTTAGTGATCTTACCAACACCAGCACATCGCCCGCGTGCATTATTAAATATGGCAGATATGGGAATGGCTCATGATTCGCATGATATGTCGAAGATGAACCACGACATGGGTGATATGAAAGGTATGGATCATGACATGTCGAAGATGAACCACGACATGAGTGACATGAAAGGCATGGATCATGATATGTCGAAGATGAATCATGACATGGGTGATATGAAAGGCATGGATCATGATATGTCGAAGATGAATCATGACATGGGTGATATGAAAGGCATGGATCACGATATGTCGAAAATGAACCATGACATGAGTGATACCAATACAGGTGAGACTAATGCCACATCGCCTGATGGTTGGGCAAATGCAAGCACGCCCAAAGGTTTAAAAATGTTGCAGTATCAAGATTTGCAATCATTAACCCCACAAAAAGACCTCCGTCAGCCGGATCAAACCATTGTCATGACGTTAGATGGCAATATGGAACGTTATATTTGGATGCTAAATGGCAAAAAGTATAATCAGGCTACACCACTTCAAGTGAAATATGGTGAGCGGGTCCGCTTAACTTTTGTGAATAATACAATGATGGCGCATCCAATGCATTTACATGGCATGTTTGTGCAATTGGAAAATGGGCAGCCTGCCCAAAGTATGCCTAATAAACATACTGTGATTGTGCCACCAGGTAAAACAGTCAGCGTATTACTGACTGCAGATGAACTTGGTGAGTGGGCAATTCATTGTCATTTGTTGTATCACATGACTTCAGGCATGATGAATAAACTGATTGTTGCAAATACGGTTGAAAGTCATCCATCTGCCTCACATTCAGGGCATGACATGTCAAGTATGCAAGAGATTTCGCAGCCGCAATCATCAAGTCAGGGGGCACATCATGCGCATCACTAAGCTTATGCTTTGCCTTTTGTCCGTGGCGGCTGTTTCACAAATGGCACGGTCTGCAGAAACGGAAACATCATCGTTGATGACTAAAAACCAAAATGTATCGCCTACACAGAATACAGCTCAATTAAAGCGTATGGATTTGAATCATTCACATGAACATGGCAATGAAATATATACCGACACTTTATTTGAAAATAAATGGATGCAAGATCGGCATGGACAAGGTGAGTTTTCTTCTTCATTGACCAGTTGGATTGGTACAGATGAAAATAAACTGTTTATCGAAGCCAATGTATCTAAAGCGGATAATGAAAAGTATCAGGGTGATTTGGCTGCATTGTACAGTCGGAATATAGCCACATTTTGGGATGCACAAGCAGGGGTACGTTATCGCCAAGATAAAAATAAAGCCTTTGATCAACGTGCTGTAGATGCTGTGGTCGGTATTCAAGGTTTAGCGCCGTATTTTTTTGAAACAGATGCTTATTTATATGTAGGACAGCATCAATATGTGGCAATGGAATTGAAGATGACTCGTGATGTTTTGTTTACTCAAAAGCTGATTGCACAGCCATATTTGAGTGCAACCATTGTGGCTCAAGACGAATCTAAATCAGCCAATCAAACCGGTTTATCAGATGCTGAAATTGGGATACAAACCCGTTATGAGATGAATCGACGGGTAATGCCATTTATTGATGTTGCTTATCGTTATGAAAAAGGTTTAAAAGATACCGCTTGGCAACATAAAACAGAGTCAGAGTCTGGCATGTATTATGGTGCAGGCATATTACTGCGCTTTTAGTATTCACGACTCCTTTGAAAAGATGGTTATAGTTCACTGTAACCATCTTTTATTTTGGGATGAATGAATATGCTTTAAGATGCTAGAAGACGGTTCAAGGTAAATGGAAAGACAAATGCAACTTTATCAACTATTGATGCCAAGTCCTGTTGGACAACTGAAACTGATTGCTCATGAGCATGCCTTAGTGGCTATTTGTTGGTTGGATGACAGTAAAACGCCGTATGCAGGACATGACTATCATGAAGATGTATCTCACCATATATTATTACAAGCTCAATCTGAACTTGAGGCTTATTTTAACCAACAGTTAGAGACGTTTTTAGTTCCCTTTAGTTTTTGGCAAGGTACATCATTTCAAAAACGTGTTTGGGAAAAACTAAATGATATTCCTTTTGGAGAAACAGTAAGTTATGCATGGATGGCAAATGCCATTGGACAGCCCACAGCTGTGCGTGCTGTTGCAAGTGCGATAGGGCATAACCCATTGTCGATTATTGTGCCATGTCATCGTGTGATTGCAAGCAATGGCACATTAGGGGGCTTTGCGAGTGGCTTAGAGAATAAAAAAATATTATTGAATTTAGAGACCAATGTTCAAAAGTAAGATGAAATGCTCATAGACGTGAAGTGAGCGAAAATAACTGCACAATATAGAAATTATTATACAGTGATGAGATCAAAGATATAGATAGATCTCATCAAGTTTTAATCCATGTGCTTGATGCGATGATTAAACCGCCTAGCATTAAAATGCTGGATAAATTTCACCTTTAAAATTCTTAATAATAAATTGACGAGTATCTGCACTATTTAATGCTTGTGCTACTTTTTTAATGGCTGGATTGTTTTGGTCTTCAGGTCGAGTCACTAAATATTCAGCCCAAATGTTTTTTCCGTCTTGACCACGTTCGATATAAAGTGATTTTTTAATATCAAGTTTAGCCTCTAAAACATAATTACCATTTAATGCAGCCAACTCAACTTGATTTAAGATTCTTGGCAACATAGCAGAATCAAGTTCTTTAATTTTTAGATTTTTAGGATTGGTTGCAATATCACGCACCGTGGGTAAAGGATCTGTTGGTAAAATAGGCTGTCTAAAACCTGGTTTTAATGTAATTAAGTTCAGTTTAGACAACAGTAATAAACCTCGGCCTCCATTCACAGGATCACTTGGTATTGCAACAGTAGCACCTTGTGAAATTTGTTTAAGGTTATTAATTTTAGTTGAATACAACACAAAAGGCTCGATATGAACAGGCACAATAGGGACAAGATGAGATTGTGTTTTACTGTTGAATTGATTTAAAAATGGTCGATATTGGTAATAATTGGCATCAATTTTCTTAGAGACCAACTGGGCATTGGGTTGAATATAATCAGAATATATTTTTATTTTTAAATCAATACCTTGTTTAGCAAGTTCAGGCTTAATATGTTCTAAAATAACACCATGTGGTGTGGCACTTGCACCAATGGTGATGGTTTGATTGGCAAATGCATGAAGGGCAATTGTAGATACGCCAACTGCAAAAGCAATTCTTTTTAAAAAATGCATAAACTCATTTCCTTGTGTTGTTTTAGATTAGTAATGTCTTGAAAAATAAATGACGAGTCGATTGCCGAGCAGCTGAATCATTTGCACAATTAAAATGAGCAACACCACCGTCACAATCATAATTCCAGTTTCATAGCGCTGGTAACCATAACGAATTGCAAGATCACCTAAACCACCACCACCAATCACGCCAGATACTGCGGTATAGTCAACCAGTGCAATACTGGTGATTGTAATGGCGGCAATAATAGGTGCACGCGCTTCAGGCAATAAAACACCATGAATAATTTGCCAATAACTTGCTCCCATAGATTGAGCTGCTTCAATCACGCCATGGTCAACTTCCCGTAATGCGGTTTCAACTAAACGCGCAAAGAAGGCGATACCAGCAACAGTGATTGGCGGAATTACACCTGCAATATCTATGGTGGTTCCTGTAATGAGTGCTGTAAATGGCATCAGCAAAATCATTAAAATAATAAACGGCACTGACCGAATGACATTGATTAAGAATGACAAAATGGCATATAAAAAGGGCGTGGCTTTAATGCTTTTTTTTGCAAAAGAATACATAAGAATGCCAAGTGGCAATCCTAAAATGACAATCGCAATTAATGAAAAAAACAACATGGTCACTGTGGCTTTTGTGGCATCCCACAGCTCATTTGGGTCTACACTAGCAAATAATTCGTTCATTTAAGCAGCATCCAAAGAGACCGTTGGTGTGATTTTTTCGACATAGGCTTGGTGTTGTTGTAGTTTTTCAATGAAATGTCTTTGATGATCCACCTCACCATCAATGGCTAAAATACTTTGGCTGTATAAAGATGTTTTTGTACGTTCTACTTTTGAGTGAATCATTTGAAATTGTATATTGGTGTTTAATGCGAACGACTCATATTTTGGATGTTGGGCAAAATCTCCAATGGCAGTAATCCGAATATAAGAGGTTGTATTTGACCCAATAGCATCCAATGTAATCGGTTCTAAAATTAATGAACGAGATACAGGGTGTTTGGGTTGTAATAACACTTGATCTACAGTGCCTTGTTCCACCACTTGACCCTCAGACATAACAATGACATGGTCACAAATTTTACGAATGACATCGATTTCATGGGTAATGAGTACAATACCAATGCCTTGTTCTTGATTGATGGTTAATAATAAATTTAAAATTTCATGCGTAGTCATGGGGTCTAAAGCACTTGTGACCTCATCACAAAGTAATATTTTTGGTTCAGTCGCCAATGCACGAGCAATACCTACACGTTGTTTTTGTCCGCCTGACAGATGCTTGGGAAAGCTATTTAAATGTGAACTTAAACCAACTTGTGATGCTAATTTTTCCACACGTTGTTGAATGACAGATTCTTTCAAGTGATTTAAACGTAAGGGAAAGGCAATATTTTCAAATACGGTTTTACTTTTTAATAAGTTAAAATGCTGAAAAATCATGGCGACATTTTTACGCAGTGTTTTTAGCGCTTGGGCTTGGTTTAAATGCACAGGTAAATCGAGAACTTCAACTGTACCTTGGGTTGGTTGCTCTAATCCATTAATGAGCCTTAACAGGGTTGATTTCCCTGCACCAGAATGCCCGATAATACCCACAATGTTGGGATGAGGAATGTCAACATTGACATGTTTTAATGCATAAATATTTTGTTTTTTAATTTGGAATATTTTGTCTACATTATCAATTTTAATCATAACGCAATTTCATGTGAACTTTGTTTTAATATAGCTCAATCGTTTGTATTGCAAATTTAGAAATTCTTATACCAATATGCATAAATATGATTAGTTTCATTGGTTTAAGTTGGGTTCAAATTAACATTATCATTTTGTTCAATTATATTTTACGGGGTTTAGTTTATCGAATACTCGTTTTTGAATCAGATAGAATATTCATTTATTTTTGATGTTTGAATTATGCTCATTATCTGTAAGTGATTCATATCAATACCATGATGAGTTGATAAAACCTCAAGCAGTATTTAATATTTTAGCTATATGAATGATTAAGCTTGGTTTTGAAAAATAGCCTCAATTGAAAGCTCAAATACTTCAGATATTTTAAAGGCCAAAGGCAAACTTGGATCATAGCGCTCTTTTTCAATCGCATTAACGGTTTGACGAGAAACATCCAGCTTTTTAGCCAATTGCTCTTGTGACCAACCTTTAGTTTCTCGTAATTTAGGAATAATATTTTTCATCTATAACGCCACACACCGACTACAGCTCCAACTCCCCATAACAAGGCAATTATCGGCCAGATCATAAACATGGATAGATTTGGGAAGCCTATATTTTCTAAAAAACCATAACTAAAAGAAATAAATGCTGTTCCTAAAGATGCAAAAGTCAGTGCACAAAGCTGGATTTTTAATTGGAGTTCATCAAGCTGAGCAATTCGCTTAATGATACTAAAAAGCATGAATAAAAAAGGGACTACAGGCAATAAAGTAATAACAATCTTGAATTGGGGTTCGATATCATTGTTTTTTAAGTACGTTAAAGAAAACACCAATACCAAAACATAAAGTATGAGTGCGGATACTATTTCTACAGCATATTTATAACTTTTCATGATTATTTGGCTCTTGTGTAAAGTAAGCTTTACATCATAATAGGTCATATAATACTCAATATAAAGCTTACTTTACATATTATAGTAAATTAGAAGGCAATTAAATTGATCATCAATCGTTTAGTTTTTAATTGAATATGAAAGTAATGCTTAAGAATTTGGTTGAAACGGTTAAATTTTGTTGCCTTATAAAAGAATCGACTTTAAAAAGGCAACACTTGTTAAACTTAAAAACGCTTTGGCATTTTTTGGCCGCCAAGTACAGGACTTTCAGCGTGTTCTAAAACACCAAATAACCATGTTTCTGCAAAATTTACCGCTTGAGGCAACGTGTCACCTTGTGCAAGACGACCGGCAATAAAACTTGCCAATGAACAACCTGAACCATGGTATTCACCCTCTAGACGTGGGCAAGTGGTTTCAGAAATTTTATCTTTGCCAATATATAGCGTGTTTTTAATATGATCTGGCGTATCTTCATGGCCACCTTTAACTAAAACGGCTTTCGCACCCATATCGATGAGCTTTTCTGTCGCTTGCTGTAAGTCGTCAATCCCTGTAAGTGCACGTAATTCAACAGTATTGGGAGTAATGATGGTGGCCAATGGAATTAGGGTGGCAAAGGCTTTGACGAGTGTTGCCTGATCGCCTAAAGAGCCGCCGCTATTCGCAACGAGTACAGGGTCAAGTACATATAAAAAATCAGGATGTGCTGTTAAAAACTGAGCCAATGCAGCAATATTTTCAGTGGTACCAAGCATACCTGATTTAACACAGCGAATAGGCAAGTCATTGACGACAGCATTGGCTTGGGCTAAAAGCAAGGTTTGGCTTGTTGCTTCAAATCCAAAGACCTGCTGTGAGTTTTGGATGGTGAGTGCTGTACATGCAATTGCAGCATGTGCACCACTTTGACCAATGGCTTCGATATCTGCTTGTAATCCAGCACCGCCAGAGGGATCTAATCCTGAAAAACAAAGAACGGTTGCACGCACAAGAATATCCTTCACATAAGAGTTTCGGTTAGTATAAAAAAACTTAACCTTTTTTTCGAATGATTAATCACAAATGTAAGGAATTCATGTGAAAAATAAGAAATATCTGCTCCTTGATCTAGATGGTACTTTGACCGACCCGAAAGAGGGAATTCATGGTTGTATACGCTATGCTTTAAATAAGCTTGATTTGCCTTTAGATCCGAATGTGAATATTGATTGGACCATTGGTCCACCGCTTAAAAATTCATTCAAAATCTTATTAAATACAACAGATGACACATTGGCAGAACGTGCATTAGTGTATTACCGTGAGCGATTTTCAACAGTGGGATTATTTGAAAATCAAATTTATCCGACAGTTCAAGCCACATTACAGACTTTGGTGGAACGTGGCTATAATTTATATCTAGCGACAGCCAAACCACAAATATATGCTCAGCAAATTTTAACCCACTTTAATATCGCACAATATTTTCGTTTTGCTTATGGCAGTGAACTTAATGGTGATCGTACCAATAAAGCAGAATTAATCGCTTATATTTTAGAAAAAGAGGGGATTTCTGCCCAAGATGCGGTCATGGTGGGTGACCGCAAATATGACATTATTGGTGCTCACGCCAACCATATGCCTGCAATTGCAGTGACTTATGGTTATGGTAGCGCAGCAGAACGAGCAGAATACGTACCTGATGACACGATCGATTGTTTTTCAGCATTATTAACCCATTTTAATGCTTTATAAGGCATTAATCACGTGAGCGTTTTTTGAACCATTCTGGTTTAAATTCACTGATGATAATGCCTATTAAGACAAACAGAGCACCTATTAAGGCATATGGTGATAAGCGTTCACCTGCAATGCGACCAAAAATTCCTGCCCAAACTGGTTCACCTGCGTAAATCAAAGTGGCACGAGCTGGGTCAACATATTGTTGTGCCCAGTTCATAGTAAATTGAATGATTGCACTTGATAGACCAATTGACAGTAAAATTAAAATCAATGTCCATGAAAATTCAGGAATACTATGTTCATTCATGAGCGGCATACTCATGAAGGCAAAGAGTGATGCAAATAAAAGCTGTAAAATGGTGACACGTTGCAAATTAACATGCTTAGCAAAGAGCCCAATAAAGATAATTTCAAGAGCAATTGCAAAAGCACCAAATACTGTAATAGCTTGTCCTGTGCTTAAAGAAAACTCAAAGGTGTGGTTACCTGTTAGTAAAACCAATCCAATAAAAGCAAAAATAATTCCTGTCCATGTAGACCATTGAGGTGCTTTTTTAAACATAACCCATTGAAATAAGGGCACCAGTGGAACATATAGCGCAGTTAAAAAAGCAGACTCACTGCTTAAAATAGTTTGTAACCCTACCGTTTGAGCCCCATAGCCTAAAGTAATGGTTGCACCAATGGCAGCACCCGCTGCTAAATCTTTTAAAGTGGTTCCTTTAAGTATTTTTAATGAAAAAAAACTGACTACGCATGCTGCAATTAAAAAGCGACATCCAACAAAAAACATTGGACTCGTTAACGTCAACGCATGCTGCACAATTAAAAAGGTTCCTCCCCAAATAATTGTAATTAAGATCAGGGCAATTTCAGGGAATCTTGAATGTTTTGTATTGGTAATCATGAGGTAATCATTAAACTTATTTTAATGATAAGTATAATATAAAGTGCAGCTTGAAGATGGCTTTAAGTATTAAAATAAAAAACCCCAGTTAAAACTGAGGTTTAATCACAACGAGTAATACAACAACGACTAATATGATGGTGGGCAGCTCATTAAACATACGCCAAAATTTATGTGACTTACAATGTGGATCCTCAATAAGTTTTTTTCGGTAATAGCCACATACCAAGTGGTAGATGACCAACAAACCGACTAAACCAACTTTGATATAAAACCACAATGCTTCATGGTAATGACGTGTAGCATCACCCCAATCTACTAAAAAATGCGCCGTGATGAGCGTAGCAACCATGGCTGGCCACATAATGCCACGGTAAAGTTTACGTTCCATGACTTCAAATTGGCGATGATTAACAGCATCATTGCTCATGGCATGATAAACATATAACCGTGGTAAATAAAACAGCGCTGCAAACCAACACACTACAGCAATAATATGTAGCGCTTTAACCCACAAAAAACCATCAGATGGCGCATCCATCATAAGTTGTCCTATTTAAATTAGTTTGCCCATTTTTTAAAGACTAAGCAGGCATTGACACCACCAAAACCAAAGCTGTTACTCATAACTGTATTCAATTCAGTATCACGCTTTTCAAGTACAATATCAAAACCTTCAGTACCTTCATCAAGTTCAGTCACATTAATGTTTGGTGCAATAAAGTTATTTCTTAACATTAATACTGAATAAATGGCTTCTTGTACACCCGCTGCACCTAAACTATGTCCAGTCATTGACTTGGTTGAGCTGACTGCAGGAACTTTACCTTGACCAAAAGCGTTTTCCATTGCTTTTAATTCTGTAATATCGCCAGCTGGGGTTGATGTTCCGTGAGTGTTGACATAATCGATTTGCTCAACGCCATGTTGTTTGGCTTCTTCAAGTGCCATTAACACACAACGTGTTGCACCTTCACCGCTTGGAGCAACCATGTCTGCACCATCACTATTGGCAGCATAGCCAACAATTTCAGCCAAAATATTTGCACCACGTGCCTCAGCATGTTCTAAAGATTCAAGTACAAGAACACCGCCACCACCCGCAATCACAAATCCGCTACGGTCTTTAGAATATGGACGAGAAGCTGATTCAGGTGTCTCATTAAATTTATTACTTAGGGCACCCATGGCATCAAATAATAAGCTTTGTGACCAATGGTCTTCTTCACCACCTGCTGCCAACATTAAATCTTGTTTACCAAGCGCAATTAAATTATAAGCATAGCCGATTGCATCAGCAGACGTGGCACAAGCACTTGCCACAGAGTGTGCCACACCTTGTAATTTAAATGCAGTACCTAAGTTTGCAGTGATTGTATTGGTCATATTGCGTGGTACAAAAAATGGACCAACTTTACGTGCACCTTTACTTTCTAGAATTTCATTCATTTCAATCACAGATGCTGTTGAACCACCACCTGAACCACCTACAATACCGTAACGTGGGTTTTCACCAAGGCTTTCAACAGTCAGTCCAGCATGTTGAATGGCATCAAGTGCTGAATTATATGCATACATTGCACATACACCCATGAAACGCTTGAGTTTACGGTCAATATGGTCAAAGTCTTGTTTTGCTGACGCGCTCACATGGCTTTTAAAATTGAGATCAACATGTACTTGGTTTAAATGGGTCCCTGAAATACCGTTTTTTAATGAATGAGTGACTTCGTCTAAGGTATTCCCAATACATGAGTTAATACCCATACCTGTGATAACAACACGTTTCATTGCAATGCTTCCTAATTCAGTAATGTGATTGAGTTCAATCAAGTGTGATTTTGATATCATTCATATTTATCATCTTGATTTATCATAGCAGAAAGCGTTTTTAAATCTTATGGCAAATAAGACGTCTATTTCAATTATTATAGAAATTGCGACCAATTAGCTCATCTTTAACTAAAAGATACATATTCAAGTTGTGATCAAAGCAGCTATCTTCTAGTATTTATCAATAATTTAAAGAAAAACGAAGAGGGGAACTGCCATGTCAAATTATACCCGTGACCGCTCAACAAATAAATTGAGTGGTGCTTTTGGGGTGGCTAAAAAGCTCAGTCAGGCAGGTTTAGACAAGTTAAATGCACGTGGTCGAGGGCAAAAAACAGTACAAACAGGTGCTGGACGCTCAAAACAGGTCATCGATGGTCAAGCTGAAGAAAAGAATGCTGCATTTACTACGCCACAAAGTATTGTTCGGGAATATGTACCGAATTTGTCACGCCAACTTCTTGGCCGACATCATGGTCGTTTAAGCCAAATTGTTGGTTTTGTATCTCCTGTGGGTTTAGATGGTATCTCTGATTATTTATTTACGCGTTTAAATCAGTTTTCTGAGCAGTTAAGTTCAGTCGATAAAGTCTTAGAACAAGCAGGGGTTAAACATTTAGATCATTTAAAGCAAGATGTCTCTAGATCAGGTCGTGTTAGTCAGGCATTGATTGAACAAAATAAATATTTGGCAGCAGCGCAAGGCGGGGTATGTGGTGCAGCAGGTGCAGTCGGATCAGGGCTTGATATTCCATTATCGATTGTTTTGGTATTAAAAACAGTCTATCAAACAGGCCGTGCTTATGGCTTTGAGCTTAAAGCAGAAGATCAAGATATTGTTGCATTTATTTTTAAACAGATTCAACTTGATTCCATTATGGAAAAACAGACGCTGTTGATTGCAATTCGCACAGTGTCTAATGCCATTAAAAGCTCAGATATTGCCGAGCTACAACGTTTAATTGGTTCAGAGAATGATTTAACTTGGATTAAAAATTTTATTCATGAACGTTTTGATGATGTTGATCTCAACGTATTGAGTAAAGTTCCTAAACTCTCAGCCATTACCAAGTTGACGCCTGTAGTCACTTTATCAATTGGTACAGTCTATAGTTGGAAGTTAATTGAAGATGCAGGGCAAAATGCTCAGCATGTGTTTTCAGTCGCGCGAGATTATTTGATCCAACATCCAGAACAAGATCTAAGTGCATTGGCTGCATATCAGCAGGCTGTAAACCAATTACAGCAGTAAATGTATTGGACGTTCTTTTCATCAAGCTGTCTTGTTTGCACGCTAAAGTGCTGCTTTGAATTTGCTAGGCATTCGAAGCGTTAAATTACGTGTTTATGAACTGAAAATCAGCATCAAATTGCATAGTGTCAGCGCTTAAAAGCACATGCTTAAATAAAAAAATTAGACAGATCAGATCTAAATGATCAGAAAGTGTTGCTTGTATTGACCATGCTCCGCTTTTTGACTACAATTATGTGCCCTTAAAAAGAGTTATATTCTCTTTTTCCGGGGTTTTTTATTAACGGGAGAATTGCCATATGGCAACAACGAATCAATTGATCCGTAAGGGTCGTACAACTTTGGTTGAAAAATCCAAAGTTCCTGCACTAAAAGCATGTCCACAACGTCGTGGTGTATGTACACGTGTTTATACAACAACACCGAAAAAACCTAACTCTGCAATGCGTAAAGTATGCCGTGTTCGCTTAACTTCAGGTTTTGAAGTATCAAGCTACATCGGTGGTGAAGGCCATAACCTTCAAGAGCACAGTGTTGTTCTAATCCGTGGTGGTCGTGTTAAAGATTTACCAGGTGTACGTTATCATACCGTTCGTGGTTCATTAGACTGCGCAGGCGTAAAAGATCGTAACCAAAGTCGTTCTAAATACGGTACTAAACGTCCTAAAAAATAATTTTTAGGCGTTAAAACGAAATAACCTTTTTAGCGTTTCGCTTGTTTGATTTTCTTTAGATTGAAATCAAGCGACGTATAGTAAGGCCAGCGTCAGTACATGACACTTGTACAAACTGCTGGATTATCCTGAAGTGTCATATTATTAGGTGTATTAACATGCCAAGACGTCGCGTAGTCGCTGCCCGTGAAATCCTTCCGGATCCTAAGTTTGGTAGCCAAACAATCGCTAAATTCATGAACCACGTAATGCAAGACGGTAAAAAATCGATTGCAGAAAGTATCGTTTACGGTGCTTTAGAACGCGTTCAAGAAAAAAATAAAGTAGACCCAGCTGACTTTTTCGAAACAACTTTAGAAAAAGTTCGCCCAATGGTTGAAGTAAAAGCTCGCCGTGTTGGTGGTGCTACCTACCAAGTACCTATGGAAGTACGCCCATCCCGTCGTACTGCTCTAGCGATGCGTTGGTTAGTAGATGCTGCTGCTAAGCGTTCTGAAAAAACAATGGCTTTACGTCTTGCTGGCGAGTTGCTTGATGCAGCTGAAGGCAAAGGTGCAGCAATCAAAAAACGTGAAGACGTGCACCGTATGGCTGAAGCCAACAAAGCCTTCTCTCATTACCGTTTCTAAGCGGATAAAACAGGCATTTACAAAAAAAATGTTTAAGATACTTGTATTTTTGACATTTGAACGCATTAAGCTTTTAAACTTAATGCGTCCTGTTTTATAAATAACATTAGGAATGTAAGACATCATGGCTCGTCAAACCCCTATTTCTCAATACCGTAACATCGGTATTTCTGCACATATTGATGCAGGGAAAACTACAACCACAGAACGTATCTTGTTTTACACAGGTGTATCTCACAAAATTGGTGAAGTACACGATGGTGCAGCAACGATGGACTGGATGGCACAAGAGCAAGAACGTGGTATTACTATTACGTCTGCTGCTACAACATGCTTCTGGTCAGGTATGGCTAACCAATTCAAGCAACACCGTATCAACGTAATTGATACTCCAGGACACGTAGACTTCACGATTGAAGTTGAACGTTCTATGCGTGTTCTTGATGGTGCGTGCATGGTGTACTGTGCTGTAGGTGGTGTTCAACCTCAGTCTGAAACAGTTTGGCGTCAAGCAAACAAATATAAAGTGCCTCGTTTAGCATTCGTGAACAAGATGGACCGTACTGGTGCAAACTTCTTCCGTGTTGTTGAACAAATGAAAACACGTCTTGGCGCGAATCCTGTACCAATTGTTATTCCAATCGGTGCTGAAGATACGTTCAAAGGTGTTGTTGACTTACTCGAAATGAAAGCGATCATTTGGGATGAAGCATCTCAAGGGATGGAGTTTGCATTAGGTGATATTCCTGCTGAACTAGTTGCGACTGCTGAAGAATGGCGTGTCAACATGGTTGAAGCTGCAGCTGAAGCATCTGAAGAGTTGATGGACAAGTACTTAGAAGAAGGCGATCTTTCTAAAGAAGAAGTGATGCAAGGTCTTCGTGCTCGTACATTAGCAAGCGAAATTCAAGTGATGCTATGTGGTTCTGCGTTCAAAAACAAAGGTGTTCAGCGTATGCTGGATGCGGTGATTGAATACTTACCATCGCCAACTGAAGTTCAAGCAATTCGTGGGGTTCTAGACGATAAAGCTGAAACAGAAGCAACACGTGAAGCATCTGATGAAGCGCCATTCTCTGCACTTGCATTTAAAATCATGAATGATAAATTCGTGGGTAACTTAACGTTTATCCGTGTTTATTCAGGTGTGTTAAAGCAAGGCGATCCAGTATTTAACCCAGTTAAATCAAAACGCGAACGTGTTGGTCGTATTGTGCAAATGCACGCTGCTGACCGTCAAGATTTAGAAGAAATTCGTGCGGGTGATATCGCTGCGTGTGTAGGTCTTAAAGACGTTACAACAGGTGATACATTATGTGATGAGAAAAACATCATTACACTTGAGCGCATGGAATTCCCAGATCCTGTAATTGCACTTGCTGTTGAACCAAAAACCAAAGCTGACCAAGAAAAAATGTCTATCGCTTTAGGTCGTTTAGCAAAAGAAGATCCATCATTCCGTGTACGTACGGATGAAGAATCTGGTCAAACGATTATTGCTGGTATGGGTGAGCTTCACCTTGACATTATTGTTGACCGTATGAAGCGTGAATTTAACGTTGAAGCAAATATTGGTAAACCAATGGTTGCTTACCGTGAAACAATTCGTAAAACGGTTGAGCAAGAAGGTAAATTTGTTCGTCAAACAGGTGGTAAAGGTAAGTTTGGTCATGTCTATGTTCGTTTAGAGCCTATGGGCGCTGATAGCGAAAAAGAATACGAATTTGCTGAAGAAGTTGTTGGTGGTGTTGTACCAAAAGAATTCTTTGGTGCTGTAGACAAAGGTATTCAAGAGCGCATGAAAAATGGTGTTCTTGCAGGTTACCCAATTGTTGGCATTAGAGCGGTTCTGTTTGATGGTTCTTACCACGATGTCGACTCAGATGAATTGTCGTTTAAAATGGCAGGTTCATATGCGTTCCGTGATGGCTTCATGAAAGCAGATCCTGTGCTTCTTGAACCAATCATGAAAGTTGAAGTTGAAACTCCAGAAGATTACATGGGCGATATCATGGGTGACTTAAACCGTCGTCGTGGTATGGTTCAAGGTATGGATGATCTACCTGGTGGTACGAAAGCAATTCGCGCAGAAGTACCGCTTGCTGAGATGTTTGGTTATGCAACGCATATGCGTTCAATGTCTCAAGGTCGTGCAACTTACTCAATGGAATTTGCTAAATATGCTGAAACACCACGTAACGTGGCGGAAGGCATCATCACTAAATTCCAAACTGGTAAGAAAGGTGATGACGAGTAATTTTTAATTGCTCTGTTGCGACATTTTAATATTAAGTTAAAAAAACTAATGCTCATGAGTAACATCATGAGCACTAAGAAAGGAAAGTCATCATGGCTAAAGCTAAGTTTGAACGTAATAAGCCACACGTAAACGTGGGAACAATTGGTCACGTCGACCATGGTAAAACAACACTAACT
>NZ_FZLN01000009.1 GCF_900197575.1 Acinetobacter apis
ATATTCCATATATTCTTTATAAGTGAGTTTAGTAGAGTATATACAATTTAAAAAATTTCTTTCTGTATACTTAACATAATGCACGTTATGCGAAGCCTTTCTTAATTATTTTAATTAAATCATATACTTGTTGATTTTACATAATGCCAAAACCAATAAAATAGCCAGCATCGAAATATGTTGGATGTTTTTTAGGCTGGTTTGGCACTTTTCGCCTACGATTTTGGTGATTTAATAAGCAAAACCATATAATTTATATACCTTTCAAGCTCATATTTATCCCCAATTTCTGCGGACAACTTTTGGGATAAGTTTTAATCGGTTTAGACATGTCACCAGACATGAGCTCACAATTTTTTACTTTAAAGGATCTCATTATTTTATTAAGACTTTGCGTAACCAGCCATTATGTTAAGTATAGTTCATATAATTTAATTCCGAATAGAAAACCAATTAATATAATCTAATATCACTAAAAAATTTAAAATACGGAATTAACAATGGCTTTAAGTCAATTTGATATCATTAAATCTCTAGGGGAATCTATTGCATGGTTTGAAAAAGAGTTGTCTTGGGGAATGCCTATTGCAGAATTAAGGCATCTAACAGGAAGGATTGGTGAACTTTATGTTGCTATGATGACATTAGGGCAATTGGCTGATTCAGTCAATCAAAAAGGCTATGATGTTGTTTCAAGTACGGGGCAGAGGATTTCTGTTAAAACTGTTACTAAAGCACGTCATGTAGATTTTAATATAAAAACTCTTGATTTAGTTGATAGGGCTATAGTTCTTAGAATTGATCCATCTGATTTATGCATTAATGTAGTGTACGATATGGATATGGTGGAATTTAAAGCTAAATCACGTGAGTATAGAGGAAAATATACTTTAGGAGTTGCTAGTAAAAGTACATTGGTGAACTCATATGTAGATATAGGATTAAATGAACCCCTTAAAAAAGAAATAGAAACTTATAAAGGAAAAAATCATATTCCATTGATAATAAATAATATAATTTATGATGGATATGAAATAAAACAGTATGAGAATGCAAAAATAGAGATCTATAAAGAAGGCTTAAAACAACAATCAGCTAAAGAAGTTCTGAAAAAAATAGCACTACCTTTAAATGTATCTTTAGATAACTCAGCAGGAAATCCTAAAAATACTCAACAATTAGGAGATCATGTAATTAAAGCAATTAAAAATTTAAGATCGAACTAAATTTCAAATAGAGATTTTATGTTAAATAGAAAAGCACCTTAAAGTGCTTTTATTCATTTATTTCTAATCTGCAAGTTAAGTTTGAAATAATATTTACCATTTCTTTCTTGATAAATGCTACCAAAACGATGTCTCGTGCTAGATGCAGTATCTAATTGAGTATTGTTGAACAAATAGTCTTTCAAAATATCATCTTTGATAACATGATAAAGCAGTAGGTCACCTTGTGATTTAATTACTAATAAGCCAGTACAATTATATTTTCCTTCCCAGGGTTTAGAAGAAAACATACCTAAAAGTACAGCTTTTAAGAAATCTGTCACTCTAATTCTAATAATATCATCTTGGATAAGATCTGTAAGATGTCGCCCTTTTCCTGAATAGTAATCAATTAAAATATCTGATAAATATTCAGGCATTAGAGAATCAGTTTTTCGTAGATTGTCATAAAATGTTTGGTTTTCACAGTGTGAAAATTCAAATTTAGCACCTGATGTATAGATGGCTTGAAGTCTATCTTTGATTTTTGATCGAGTTGCAATGGAGTTAATTTGATTCATATCTCCATTGAAGTTAATAATTTCATAAACAAAATTAGTTGTAGAGCCAGCATTTAGTAAAGTAGGATAACTTCCAAGGAATGATTTTATACCCCATGGATCTATGGATCTATCGATACCTTGATAGCGATAAGATACATTTATATCAGCTTTTGTATTTGAATCACCTTTAAATGATTCAATATCAAGCAACTTTAATAATTCTGGCTGATTGATATTGAATGTTTTTGATGCAGAGCTAACGATAAAATTCTTAATTTCCTCAACAAGATTGGTACTAATAATCTCATCAATATTGCCTAAAGTAATTACATTATTACTTTCAATAATTTTGAGTAGGCCATCTGCTAGTACATAACGTTTATCAGAATTAATATGTTGTAATTCATATATAGTTACATAATCATTTACAGATTCAATATTTAAGTCTTTGTCTCCAAAATGTACGTTTGGTTGAGCAATCATTTTTAAGAATGCAAAGAACTCACTCCATTCCCCTTTATTTAATTTTATTGATTTTTTAGTCATATTTACATTCTTTGTATGTTGTTTTAAATATTTTTCAACTTGAGACGCAACATGTTGAACAACATCAACACATACGCTATTACCTAGTTGTTTCATTGCTTGTGATTTTGTTCCAGGGAAGATGAAATCCTCAGGAAACCCCATCATTCTTTTACCTTCTTTAGGTGAAATACGCTTAACTTCACCATTTACAATGTAGCCATCCCAATTACGTCGGTCATCAATTGGTGAGCTTTTTCCACCTACTCTTAATGTCAGTCCTATATTACGGCTACATTCACCTTCCCATATATCTGACATGGTCATTTTTAACGGAATTGGATTAGGAAATTCGAATGGCATGGTTACATCAACTTGATCTTTATTGAAACCTACAATAAAAATTCGTGGTCTATGTTGAGGTCTACCAAACTCACTGGCTTTTAAAATTTTATGATAAACAATATAACCTTGCGCTTCTAATTCACTTTTAATAATTTTAAAGGTGTTTCCATCATCATGATTAACAAGTCCTCTAACATTTTCCAGGATAAATGCTTTGGGTTTTTTTACTTCTAATATTTCACTAATACAGTAAAAAAGGTTACCTCTTTCGGAATTTGAACCATCTGTAAATCCGACTCTTTTTCCAACATGAGAAAATGCTTGGCATGGAAATCCAGCACATAAAATATCGTGATCTGGGATTGAATCATATGATGCTGAACGTATATCTGTATTAAAGAAATCTTTACTTATTTCGTGATTAGCTAAATAAGTTTTTCTAGCAGCTTCATCAAATTCTGAAGCAAAGACACATTTCATGCCTAAATTTGATAGAGCTAAATGAAACCCTCCAATTCCTGAAAATAAATCTATAAATTTCAAAGACATGATTAAATTCTATTTAAAGCCAAAAGATAATTAGATTATAAATGAAAATAGAAAGTTTCTTGCTTATACAATAAACAAATAAAATGTAATGTGAACTTAAATTTTATTGCTTGAAATAAATTATCTATTTAAGAAATTAACGTTCTAAATGTAATATCTATTTGAGCAAATAAATATTACATTTACTTAGAAAATTAAGATTTACGTAAACGCAGCCATTCAAAAGAATCAAATCCAACTCTAGCAATACTTGCTGAAACTGCATTCACCAATTCTTGATAAATAGCTTGTTTCAGCTCACCACACCATTCATATATATCTTCATTTGTTGACTGAAAAACGTTTATATTTTCTTGTTTAATTGCTCTGACCACTTTATTAGTTGGAGTGAACTCAATAAGTGAAACAAATCGTGATGTACTTTTGAAACGTAAACGTTTGTAACCTTCACTATGTCTGATAACATGAGAAAAATTAGTATCGTCTAATTTTTCAGATTTTAAGAACAAGAAACTTGTTGCACAGGTTAAGCGAACACTATCGCAAATCGGTTGTATACATACAAAATATGTATCGTCTTTTCTTATTATAGTGCCTTGTTTAAGGACCGGTTCAAATTCAGAGCTAACACTTAAAGGATCTCTTCTTAAACATTCAATCGCACTTAACTCAAGGTGTTCATTTATATTATCCTCATCTACTCGCTTAAATTGAATATAACTGTCTTGAAATAAATCAAATCTAGTTTTTTTCTTTGTTTTTGGAAATTCTGGCTTTTCATCTAAAATAAGTTTTAGATCATCATCAGTTATAACTGATAGCATTCTTTGCATTCTTTCATTTTCTAGAAGAACTGGTTGATTTTCACCAACAGTAATAGAGTGTATAGCCTCATTTTGTGGATTTTTATAAACAGGCCATTTTTGAAGAGTCTGATTGGTTAATGAATCCTTTAAATACTTACTCGTCTGAAGATCACTTTTTAACTCTTCAGAAATCAAATCAACAGCATAATCAAAAGCTACCTCATGTGCACTTTCTCTCATGGCAGGTAATGAGATTAACCCTAAAACATGTGAAATATAAGCTGAATCTAATTTTTTATTAAACTTAAATAAATGATGGTGGGTCTTATCACGAATTTCTGTAATGGCAGACAAAGTTGCATTTGACAGTAAGCCACATGTCATATGCGTAAATTCTTCAATTGATCTATCTACTAAACTTTCAATATTCGTTTGCTTATTAATCACAACTACTTTACATAAAGATAAGTTTTCGCAAGAAAATTGTATTTCTTTATCTTTCTCTATCTTTGACTGAAATTCTGTAAGTTGACTGTTTAAAGCTCTCAATACGGTTTGTATGGGTTCACTCGTATATATCAGGATTAAGCGTAAACGGCCATTCCCATCTACATCGTATTGTAGAAGTTTTTTAATTGCCCCTTTTGCAATTTTCCCGTAATTACTCTGCTCTCTTTCCATTTGCCAATCTAAGATAGTAATGTCAGCTTTCTTAGAAATATTGAAGGTTGCATCTATGGTCTGTTGTTCTCCACTATCACCTTCATAAACCTTTAAAGCACTACACAGAATCGACTTATTAGCAAAACAAGCTGATAACTCCTGATAATTTAAATCACTATTTAAATCAGGAGCATCTAAACTCAATTCATGAGCACTAACACTACTTGTACCTAAACCACTTTCCTCATCAGGAGCCTGAACGTGTAAATCATAATTATTAACGCTCTTAGGACGTTCTCCAAAAGAAATATTATCATCCACAGCAACAACTGTTTGGATGAATTTTTCAGCAATTAGGCGAGATTCTTCGAAAAAATTTTGTGGCGTAGATTCCTGCATTTGACTATTCATTTATTTAGTCCCCACCAACTTCAATTTGACTAATTTTAAAAACTGCACCAATTTTTGGATCAAATTCTTCTAATTCTAAATTAAATCCATCTCTTTCTAAGGTTTGTCTTACAATATAAAGCCCCATACCTCGACCACCAATTTTTCGTGAGAACCCAAATTCAAAAATATTTTCTCTATCAATTAAAGGAACACCAGGACCAGTATCTGCAATAAATAAATACTCATTATCGGCATGTAGTGTTACTTTCTTTTGCAATGATGAACTCTGACTTGCCCAATAAATTGCATTATCGACCAAATTAACAATAGCAGGGTATATGGTGGAACTAAATGCTTGGATTCTAAAGTTCAAAAACTCATTCGTGAAAAGCATTTCTACATTTTCTTTTTCTAACCTTTCTGTGAAAATCTCTTCTAAGAACGAACGTAAAGCTGCACCCGTGATGATAGACTTACGACGAGTAAGCCTTCTTGAAAGAGGAATAAATGTTCTTAAGTAACCATCTAAATGATCAAAACCAGTACGTATGTTGTTATATATTTCTTGAAGCTTTGGATTCGCTTTCGCCCAAGGAGATAAATCTTTAATACCTCTACGAACACGGAGAATATTATGGTTAAATTCATGATGAATTACACCAAAGGCCATGCCAAGTTGAATCATTTCTAGATTTTCTTCTTGATGCTCTTTTAAAACCTCATATTCAGTTTCAAGAATAGAAACTAATCTTGCTGAAGATAAAGTGTTTTCTGAGGTTTGTTCCCGACTCGTATTGATCTGTATTTGGATATCTTTCAAACTATTTGATACTGTTTCAGATAAATTTTGAAATTGCTTTTCTACAGTTGATTTTAATTCTATTAACTCATTATTAGATTTATTTGAAAAATCTATAGATGCTACTTCTGTTTGTAATTGCAATAAAGATCTAAAGCCTTCTTCTTTATTTTTCCGGATTTCTTTAGTCGCCCAATCAGCTAGTCCTTTAATTGAACGATTAGTTTCTGTATATAGCTGCTCAATACTTTTTTTATACGATTCTTCCTGCTGAAGTAAAGAATCCGTAACACGTTTTTTCAGATCAGTTTTGTTTCCATGCTTATTTTCAAAATCTATGAAAATCTTGTTTAAACTAGTATTAAACTTGTCTGATTCAACTTGGAATTCATTTTTTAGCAAGTTGAACTTATCAATAAGATTTGATATTTCACGATTGAATCCTAAACCGTTTGGTATTTTTATATTGAAGTTTGACTTCAAATCCTCTAAAAATTTAATTTTTTCTGATTCTATACCCGTTATGAAAGAATTATAATCAACTAAATTTTCATTAAATGAGTATATTTTATTTTCTATGTCAATCTTCTTATTTAAGAGTAGAGAAGCGAAATTTTCATCTTTAAAATTTTCAAAAAAAACATCTAAGTCCTTAACTAGCTGTTTCTTCTTTTCATTTTTTAGTTTTGCTCGTTTTTCTAAAGCTTCATAATTTTTCTTATTTCTATCTTTTTCAAACTTAAATGTCTCTGCAAGCTCTCCAGAGTCAACAAAATACTGTTTAGCAACAGAAATGAAAAAGTTTTCAATAATAGAACGGAATTGCTTATATGCTTTATTCTCAATAAAACCTTCTCGACCTGCTTTTTCCTGTAGTGTCGAATTATTTTCTCTAGTTAATTCTATATAACAAATCATATTTCGATTTGAAAAATATGAATCTGCTGCTCTATAAGTTCTTCTCTTTTCCACACCAAAAAAATCAACATCAGGTCCACCATAAGGTAATACTCGAATATCATCTCTATATATGTAAATACCACCTAGCTTTATTGTTTTACCTCTTAGATACTCATGTAATTCAGGTGATAAGAGTGTATCTTTCTTTGTACCTTGTACAGCAGCTAATATGATTTTAAATG
The DNA here is from genome assembly GCF_900197575.1 of Acinetobacter apis. GTDB lineage: Bacteria > Pseudomonadota > Gammaproteobacteria > Pseudomonadales > Moraxellaceae > Acinetobacter > Acinetobacter apis. Next base: position 6,991 of record NZ_FZLN01000009.1, read on the forward strand.
GACCACAACTAATAGGAGTGTTGTCTATATTTTTCCAATTAATCGGGACATTATCCAATACTTCCTTAAATATTTTTCCTTTACCAGAAAATTGACCAAATTGATTTATATTACCCGCAAAATAATGATCAGCTAACTCAACATCCTCATGTGTGAAAAACTCTTGCTCAGCAATATGATCGATCGTTTCACCTGCTAAATTGTGATCGCGAAAACTAGCATTAATTCGTGGTTTTCTATCATTTTGAATTGTATTTGAAAAACCTAACAATACTCTTTTTAATTTAGATACTTCTTTATCATCTGATTCATCTATTTCATTCGTAATTACAAAATCAACTGGCGATATTATAAAGTGTGTTCCATAACCAGCATCACAAACCTGAAGATAATCTCGATTATCTATTAATCCTGAATTTTCATCTTGCCTATTTAGAGCATTTCTCCAAAACTCTGGATCGTAGCTAAAACTTTGAATTTCATTACATATTTTATGAATTTTAGATGCAGAAATCTTGTTTGATAAATTTTTTACATTTTCTATTGCTTGATGTTTAAGAAATTCAACATCCTCAAAATTTGCGTTTTCGCCATTTTGTTTTGTTAATATTGGGATATCAATATCTGATAAATCTAGACCAGCTAAAGAAAATAAACTCCAATTAATGAAACTTAAGACTAATTCACCCAATCCATCTTCTCGTTTAGAGCGAGTCATAACTAATACTTGAGGGCCAATTGCCGCTATTGCTAAACGTCCAATTCCTTTTTCCCCCATGACAGGACGTTTGTCTTTATACATATCTATAGCAGGTTTTTCGATAGCGTCTTCATCGTCAAATTTACTATCTGTACCTATGGTGAGCCAACGATCTTCAAACTCACTAAGAGTCATACCTAAACCGTTATCTCTTAGAATTAGTAAATTTTTTTTTCTTATGTAATCAACTTCTACATTATCAGCATAAGCATCATGAGCATTTTTAAATAACTCACTTAATGCTGTTGGAATACCAGCGATTTGCTGACGTCCTAACATATCTAGAGTACGAGCACGTGTCTTAATCTTCGCCACAACCATTCCTTTGCTATATTTAACAATAAATTTAATTATTACAATATTATATGCTTATATTTATTAAATAATCTAATGTTAGGAATTCTATTATTTACAAGATTCTTAAGTTTTGTCGTATTAAAAATTTAATTATCATGATATTTGATCCTAGACACTATTGTAGATAGCTTTTCTCTCTAAATTCTTAAAATATTTCTATTAAAAGACTCAGGGCTAACCAACCATTTGCAGAATACCTTTTTATTCATGTAGTAAACTCAAATATATTCAAACAAGACCCAATTTGCCTCTTTTCTTGTAAAAATATACTGTGTACTAGGTGGCTAATGCTCACGCAAATTAAACGAGTTTAAAAGTAGAAAATTAACATAATACACCTTATGCAAAATGCTTTTGTAAGCTCAAAATCAAAATAGTATTTTTCTATTATGTATTTGAATTCAGTAAATCCACATTAAAATATAATTCATTGTTTTTTTAAAATTAAATATTTTCTAAATTTCACTTCATAAGCTTTTAAGTTGTTGTTTTATATTTTAAATTAGCTTTAGTTTACTGAAAAATTTCTAAATGATAGAAAATAATAAGTAGCACACTAATTTCAAAAAAACCCCTGTCGTACACTTTTTCAATATTGCCAGAAATCGACTTAGATATAAAAAAATACACAGCACGTTAAAATGTAAGATATTGATTTATTGATATAAAAATATAAACTATGTAATTCAACTCAGTTATCTACCACTGGTTTCCACGTTATTACTTTCCAAAAAAAACCCCTGTCGTACACTTTTAATAATAAAAAAAACCCCTGTCGTACACTTAGATAAAATATAATTATATTTATTATCAATCATTTAAGTTGTTTTTAAATGATTGTATTTTCAACTAATATCTATTTTCCACAAAACTATAGTCTAGGTATTTCATCATTAAGGCTTTTTAGACTCAAATAAATACCCAAAAATTGCTAATACAGCTAAAGACTGAGAGATCGCTACATAATCGTCATTCGGTATAACATCAATGTAATTGAAACCACTAACAACAGACCAAGCCCCAATTAAAAAGAATAAAATTTTTGATTTAAAAGGATTTTTAAATTTTCCAAATTTTTCATTAATTTGGCTGGCTAGTGAAATCATGTTTGAACCTCATATTTATGAAACTTCAATGCTTCGTTTAAATTTGAAACAAGTCTTTTTGACTTGATTTTGTAGGGTGGGACAATCAGTTCAATCGGTGACTTTCGATTGAAATAAGAAATGTACCACTTAGGAACATTACGATTTAAATCAAAAATGCAGTGCCTTACACCTCTGAAACCGCATAAGCTCCACAATTTTTGCAATTCTTTTTGTATAACTTCATCTTGTACAGGATTATTTTTTTGATTCTGTTGCTGTTTCTTAAACACATCTGTTAGCTGTGTTTTTTTTAGTAACATAAATTCCTTATGAAGTCTCCACGTCCATCCCTGAGCCTTATTTTGCGGGATATTCTTTTGCTTACGTTGCTCCAAGGTATATGGGATTTGAACAAGCTCATAGACTGGAACTGACGCCAATTTATCTTTTGCAGATTTAAGAAGTAATGGATTAGCAACACTCATATAAAACAGGCGGTTTTTTCTATCTAAAACAGAGAAAAAATGATCAAGCTCCGACTTTTCAAGCTGATATGAACTTCGCAGCACCTCACTACAATTCAAAGCAATTGGTCGCATTTCAGCTGGCATCGTACAAAGTAAGCAAAGTCGAAGCTTTTCTGCCGTATACAAACTTTGGTTCAGTAAAACCACTAAATCTACAACTGGCATTAACTTTTGCTGCATCCGGTAATTTCTCTGTCGAGCGGTCTGATCAAGAACATAACGTTTTTTCAGCTTTTCAATAATGCTTTCAGCTTTAGTCAATGGCACATCAAATTGACAATAATACTGTGCTCCTAGACTAACTTTATCCAAAATTGATGCTAAAAATTCATCGGTTTTCACACAAAAATATATCATTAAAATACACTTGAATATTGGTAATCCTATCGGAAAATCTAGCACATTTTTATAAAAAAACGTAATTCTATCGGAAGTATTGTAATAAAAGGTTTTTAAGCCTGCAAAGCAGGCTCAATTTTCACATGATGGTATTTGAATAAATGGTTGTTCCTTGCGATTTGCATTTCATAAAAATTTTGCTATTCTAATCTTGTTAAAATTGATTCATTTTTAATTTCTAAAATTAATAACAGTTTTAGCCGTCATCCGAGCGCTAATCGGAGTATCACCATGTCTTTATGCAACAGGATCGCAGTGAAATTTTCACTCTCCATGTTTGCTGTCTTTTTAAATCGTTTGAAATTTTCAGATAACTGCGTCTGCGGGGAAGTTTTGCCTTTTTTTGATTGGCAGCTTACCACCGCCAATCTGACGTTTTTTACACTATCAAACTGAAAGAGAACCTAACCAGTTCTTGATCGGCGAAGCTGCATGCTGGGGAAACCTCGCTGGTGCGGCTACGAAGGGGGCTAAAGAGTGAAATTCTCTTTTTCTACCCAATCTAAACGAAAGTTGTTGGGCGACACGGAAACGGATCTCATAGTGATATGAGCAGTCCTGTTTTAATTGAAGGTGAGCAATAAACTACATGGACCGTAGTTGAGCGTTAATAACCCCTGTTTTGCATGAGTAATTTTGCAATGCAGGCTGCACTGGTGGGCTGTGATGATAGAGAAAAACTATCCGTCATTGGGGTGAGAACCATCCACGAATGACAGGCACTCGAAAATACATAATCGAGGTCTACTGGATAGCTTAAGCCAGTAACGGCAAAATGAGTAAAACCTCAATTTTGCTTTGCAGATAATTTTGATAGCACGATAAATCTAAAGAGTTTTTAGCCAACCAATAAATGAATTCTTGGAACAACTACTCATGAAATGGCAGGAAGATTTAGGCAAGTGTCACGAATAAGACTTGAGCGTAAGCGAGAAATCGGGCATCAAAATGACAATTAAAATTAACGTGGGAAGTTCGCTAAAGATTTGTTTATTTAATTCTTTTAGTTGGTGACTGTAAGATTTAAACAAAAATTTAGAGGATGGGAGAGTAGTTGAGTAAAGCGACTTAGGTCGGGAACATATTGTTCGAGCGAATAAAAACGTAAGCGCAATAATGAGTAATGAAAGACTACGCCGGTAAATAGTTTGATATGTAAAAAAATAGTAGTTGTGGTGACTACATTGAGTTGGTAGCTCAAAAAAGAGTTTGATCGTAATTTCAAAAATTTAAATTCTAGTTTTTGTCTAATAACAAAAAAATTAAATAATTCCACTGACCTTTAAGGTCAGTGGAGTTCTACAACGCTCTCATTTTCGTTTTAAGCACGTTTTTTTCGTTGTTAATAGTTTTTCTTGTAATCAGTGAGAAAATCGCGGATACCCCCTATTTTTTGCATCTAATTGCAAGTTTAGAGTGAGTGTCTACGAGTAAACATTAAGAATGTCTCGTCTAGACTTTCTGAAAAACAATTTTTAAGTATCAAAAGCTTAAAAATATTAAATCACTTGCAGAAAACTGATTTCTAAAGCGAAGCTAATTAATTCTTATGTAATTTTTCAAATCTTTCCTTTTTAAATCTTTTAAATCTTTTAAATCTTTTAAGTCACTTAAAAACCTTTTGTAGAAAGGGTTTCAGCTTTTAACTATGACGAATTGACTACTAACTATGACGGATTGACTACTAACTATGACGGATTGACTACTTAACTATGACGGATTGACTACTAACTATGACAAGTATATATTTGTCATATATTAAGAACTAATGGTTTCCTTTTGGATAAGAATCAAGTCGTAAAATCAAATCAAGTTATAGAGGCCTCATATCAATTAAGTGCAGTCGAGCAGCGTATCGTCTTAGCTGCTATTGCACGTATTCCCAAAAACCAACCCATCACAGATGATAAGTTATATCCAGTAAGTGTTAATGAATTACAGCTTTTAGGGGTACATGAAAAAACAGCATATAGAGATTTAAAGGATGGTATTAATAGGCTTTATGAAAGATCCATTAACCTTAGTATTGACGATAAATCTATCAAGATGAGATGGGTGCAAGAAATACAATTTTTAGACAGTCAAAGTGTCATTGGTATTCGTTTTTCAAAACCAATTTTGCCTTTCATATCTAATTTGAGCAGAGAGTTCACTAAATATGCTTTATCGGATATTGCTGGAATCAACAGTGCTTATGCTATACGTGTTTACGAATTATTGATGCAATATAAAAATATAGGTAAACGTGAAATTTCTGTTGATAATTTACGAATTATGTTAGAACTCGGCAAAAAATACCCTTTGTTTGCAGACTTCAAAAAACGAGTAATTGATACTGCTGTCGATCAAATAAATGAATACACTCCTTTAAACGTAACGTATGTACAGAAAAAAACAGGCCGTAAAGTTACTCACATAGCCTTTTCTTTTAAGGCTAAAAGCATTATTCACCAGACTACAGATATACCAAAAGAGTTTTATAAGTTAACCGATGCTCAAATCAATATATTTGGGAATCAGCTATCTCGTCTGCATGAACTTTCTCATTTGGCATTTAAGGGTGAAAGCTATGAAATATTAGCATCAAAAATTAAACAAATGCTGAGAGATCCAAAACAACAAAAGCAGTTTTTACCACATCTCATAAACTTAGGCTTTAAACCTTGAGTGTATTGAAGAATACACTTATTGTATTCTTCAATACGTATCGTAAATACACAGTAATACACTATGAAAACAAGTACAAAATACAGTGTTAGTGATGCCGCAACATTGTACAAAAAATCTCGAGCTACACTATATAAAGATATAAAAAACGGGATATTAAGTCGTGATCATGATGGTTCTATCGACTTTTCAGAATTACTTCGTGTTTATGGCGAGCCTTTTGGGGAGAAAACCCAAAAACGTATTGATACGTCTCCAAAACAAAATATTGATACACCTGAATACGCTTACAATACAGTTGTTGAACTCAAAAATCAGATTGATTTTTTAAAAAAACAATTAGAAAAAGCAGAAGATCGGGAGGCTAGGGCTAATTCTCGTATTGATACCTTACTTACACTCATTGAAATGAAGCCTCCTCAAACTAATATGACTAAATTTGTCGATCAGAAACCTAGTCAAAATATAGCAACGGATCCTGAGCCAAAAGATGACGGATTGACTACTCCGGAACAAATGGAAAGTAAGCATATTCCTGTACCTGAACAGATCGAACCTGAGATAGATAAAAGAGGGTTTTGGAGTCGTTTTTTTAAGCCTTATGGTTAGTTTATTGATTACATTATTCAATAGAACGCTTTTTAATTATAAATACGCTCTGGTTAAGCATAAGCTTAGTTAAATAGGGATCACGGCCAACTAAGTGCTTCACAAATACTGGCTTCTGACCCGGCTCTCTTCGGAACAATACATCATTTTCCACATAAAGGACTGCTTCCGTCTTGGCCACTTCAATGAATTTTTCCTGCAGGGTACGCGCGGCTGCTATAGCAATCTCACGCTCACTTAATTCATCATCGATTGTCATATCTTAGCCTTTTGTTAGTCATGCCTCGTTGATTGTATTTAACATCAATAATCAGCTTTTGGTAAGATAGAATTATTTAACTTAGCTAATTAAAAGTATGAAATATTATTTAAATAATAGGCGTGAAATATGAAAAATCCATAAAAAAGTACAATAGGTGATGATTGGGTTTTCTATATTAGATAACACTATGATTTATATAAAATAAGATTTTTAATTTCATATAAGTCGTATTATGTTAATTTAAAAAATTTTACTATTAAAGGATAAAAATAAGGTGGAACAAATATTCAATCTAGATGGTATCTTGGGAAAAAATTTAAATGATATTCATTGTAATTATTACATTCTCAAAAAAGATAAAGAAACATATACTTCAAATATAAATTTCTTTAAAGAAGAAATATTTCAATCTAATTCTCTATATCTAAATCTTTTTATTCAAAGAGTTTTTAAAGGAGAAATGGATATTTTCCACTATTTACAGAGCAAATTTTTTTTAGATGTCAACCAAAATAAATATTATATAAATGCAGGATTAGGCGCTGAAAGTATTATGTCTGTGAGTCAATTTTCAAACTTTATAGACAATGAAATTAATGATGATTCAAAAGCATCTAGGCAAGATATTATTAAATTTATGTATTTTAGGGAAATCCAAGCTCTACTTGCAGATTTTGAAAAGTTAGTTATACAAGTTGAAGAATTAACATATGTTTTTTACGAAAAACTAAACAGTCCTCAGATATTCCAAAGTAACGAAATAAAAGAAGGATTAACAACTGTATATTCAATAGAATCTAGGTTTATTAACTCTATTTTGGAAAATATTATTATTAAGGCTACATCAATCCTGGATTATTTAAGTAAGTTTGTCTTTGAAGTTGAAAATATACCTAAATCATTCGATATTTATCCAAAAAGAAAATCCTTTGATTATGATCATGGGAAAACAAAATTCGATCAAAAAAATGATAATTTAAAAATTAATTGGACAAAAGAAGCCCGTTTAAACACAATATTTGATGAAAATAATGAAAAAATATTTATATTAAAGAGACTCAGAAATCAATTAATTCACGATGGTTTTCTAGATGTAGATAATTGTATTTATGAAAACAGAGTTGATGGTATCTTAAAAGAAAGATTCATTTTAATGCCTGATTTTGATGGTAAGGATCTTACAAAATATAAATCGAGAAAATTATTCTACTCGCAAGATAGAAAAATTAATTTGGAACTACCTATATTGATAGAGGAACTCTTAAGCTCTACATATCAAACTTTGAATGTTTTGTTTAAAAAATATTGGTTTGGTGATATGTCAGACAGTTTCAGTCTGACATTAAATATAGACAAATAGTTTATATTTCTCTCGTGTTGGATAAATAAAGAAATTTCGCACTCTGTAAGGGTTTCCCCAATATACAATTTGTGACTAGATTAGCTACTCATACCGTTGTTGCTTTGTCGAAATACCCTAGTAGCAACTTCTACCTTGAATATACTAAAACTTATCTAGAATTGGTTTTTATTTATATTCGATGATTTTAAATTTCCATTTTGTCTTTGTATTAGTTCAATAGAATATCCATTATATTCATACCCATTGAATTGAAAATTAAAAATTTGATCCGTTTTAGCATAATAAGTATTTTCACCAAATAAATACTTTTCACCGTACCATTCTTTACCTAATGCATATTTAATTGTGTAACTACCAACAGGTAAATTTACGTTAAGAATTTCACCTGGTCTGATAAAGTAACTAGCTAAATATTCATTAGTATAGGCATTAGTAATTTTTAAAAAGTAGCTATCTCCGGTTAACGGAATCTTCACTTGTAAGGGAGCTACTCCCTCAAAATTAGAATTTCCTATAATTCCTGTTTCAGGCAGAGGAACTGGTATTAAGGCCATATAACCTTTTTGAATAACATTACTTAATGCTAATTTTTGTTTATTATACCAATTTTTTAAACAGTTAATATCCTTACAATTTTTCTCTCTGTAATTCCATTCTTTTCTAATATATTTATTAAAACCAATAATGTCATCAGACTTGTTTCTTGCTTCATTTATTAAATATTCTAAATTTAAATCCGCTTCAGCTAATTCAGCAGTATTACATATTAAAATTTCAGAGTTGGATTTTGCTTTATTGCAATCAAAACTAGTTTGATAGTTAGCTTTTGTGTTGTTAAGGTTATTTTGTAAATCCTTATCTAAATTAATCTCAGAATTCTTAACTGGTTCTGATATTTTAACTTCTTTATTTTGTAGTACATTCTTACTGCTTACGTAAATTATTATTCCTATTAACCATATACAGAATATCCAAAATAAAATTTTAAGACACTGATTAACAAAATTTTTTATTTTTAAGGGAAATAAGTCAATGTTGTTATGTCTTGGCGGCGGCTGTCTTGGTGGTGGTGGTGAAAAAGTTTGTTCTTCTTCCTGCCTAGCAATCCATTCATCATGCTTCTTTCTTTTTACAGGATCTGATAATACTTCATAAGCTTGATTAACTAATCTCATAACCTGATTAGCCTCAACACTATTTTGGTTTCTATCCGGATGATATTTTTGAGACAAACTTCTGTATGCAGCTCGGATAACTTCTATAGGTGCAGTTCTAGAAACTTTTAAATTATCGTAATGTGTTTGAATTTTATTCAACGAATTTAAACCTATTTAAGCTTTAATATTAAAATAAATAACGATTGATATATTAATGAAATACCAATAAATAATAAATTATACTTTAAATTTATTTAATAAAACTTTTAATAATTAATTCAAAAATTACACTTTTAATAGCATTTATGCGGCATACGCCTATCCCTCGATAGAAAAAATTGCTCTTATTTACTTGATTTTACTACTTTTAATGAATTCAAAAGTAGGGTTTGTATTGCAAAATGCCAAATTAATTAAAATTGGTTTTTATTTATTTTAATTAGTCATAAAATTATAAATTATTGAAATTTAAATACTTATTTTATTGTATTTCGCATAAGCCGTATTATATTAATTTTAGAAAAACTTAAATTTTGAATTAATTACATCGAGTAGTTCCAAAAGAATCACTTCTGCATGTTGTCGTATTACCATTAGAATCTGTAATGCGTGTATTACCAAAGCTATCAGTACGCATATTAGAACCATCGCTACCACGTGTATTACCAAAACTGTCAGTGCGATAAGTCGTCGTATTACCATTAGGATCTGTAAGATGCGTATTACCAAAGCTATCTGCACGCATATTAGAACCATCGCTACCACGTGTATTACCAAAACTGTCAGTGCGATAAGTCGTCGTATTACCATTAGAATCTGTAAGACGTGTATTACCAAAGCTGTCAGTACGATAAGTCGTTTCAGCATTAGCTATTATAGAAGTGAGGATTAAGAGACTTAATCCATAGAAGATTTTTTTTAGCATAATAATATTCCATATATTCTTTATAAGTGAGTTTAGTAGAGTATATACAATTTAAAAAATTTCTTTCTGTATACTTAACATAATGCACGTTATGCGAAG
>NZ_FZLN01000010.1 GCF_900197575.1 Acinetobacter apis
ATTTTATGGTTTTTTAGATTATGTAAAGTGGTTAAACTGTTGAAATAAAAAGAAAAGAAAGATAAGACTTCGCATAACGTGCATTATGTTAAGTAAATAGTAAATTCTTAGGAATTGTTTCTAATTGTTAGAATAAGAAGGTAATCTTATCTTTTTTATCTACAGAAGAAAGCTCTAGTGAGAATCGAAAAAGAATATAAAAAATCTGGGTATTTTTGGTTACCTGAAAAAGAAGATTCAAAAATACCAGGAGTTCTAACAATAGTTAATGGTGGGGAAATTGAGTTAGAAATTATTGATCATTTCAATGGAATTAAGTCATTCAACGGTCCAGATGATTTCAGCCGAATTATTGGCTTTGTTGAAGAAGATGGTTTAGTGACCCTTGAAAAGTGTTTTTATACAAAAAAAAGTTTTTCATTTGGTGGCATTTCAAAATCAAAAATTTACGTAAATAAGGTTCTATGTGGTGCTCAATGGAAGAAAGATGAAATAGTGACCTTTGATACTTTTTCGTTCTCGTTAGACTGCTTAGAAGATTGGATAGGAATTACAGGTATTAGTATTAATAATGATTACGCTTTCAAAACAACAACTATTAGCTATACCCCACCTGAAAAGAAAATATTTTCTTTAGACAATGGAATGATGCTTGAAATTGGATTTGGATATACTCTTCCGGGAGGGATAGCCTTAAAAGAAGCAGTAGTGCATCAAAATGCTTATCTTTCTATTAAATCTAGTGACTTACGTGAATTAAATGATTTTATAAGTATTGCTTTTAAAATTACTAATTTTATGTGTTTTGCTTTAGATGAGGTTGTCTCTATAAAGAATGTAATTGCAACCTCACCTGAAATTCAAAGGGATATGGGAGAGAAAAAATATTCGTTACCTATAAAAATATATTATCCAAGTACTACATATGTTGAAAAAGTTCCAAATAAAAGCTGGCACAACATGCTATTCACCTTTGGTACGATTCAGGATAATGCTCAGGACGTCTTCAATAAATGGTTAGATGCTTATGAATACTTATCTCCAGCAATGAACTTGTATTTTTCAACTAAAATAAATGCTCAAAAATATATTGATGGAAAATTTTTAGCTTTAGCACAAGGATTAGAAACTTATCATAGGCGAACTAGTAATAAAACTTTAATGGACACAGATGCATTTACAAAATTAGTTGAAGAAATTATTAGTAATTGTCCAGAGAATCATCGTGAGTGGTTACAAGGTCGATTAATGCATGGAAATGAAATTAATCTTCGTAAGCGATTAAAACTTATTATTGAACCATTTAAAGAGTATTTGGGTACGAGTGATGAAAGAAATAGACTTTTACAAAATATAATAGATACAAGAAACTATTTAACACATTATAGTGAGAACTTAGCTGATATGGCATTAGAAGGAATAGATCTTTGGAAAATTTGTCAAAAGATGGAAGTTATTTTTAACTTACATTTTTTAAAAGTTATTGGCTTTACAGATGTTGAAATAAAATCAGTGGTTGAAAATAGTTACCCCTTAAAACAGAAATTAGATAGTTAAATATTGTTAAAATTAACATAATACGACTTATACGAAATATAAAAATGGGAGCCTTTAGCTCCCATTTTTATATTTGAAATTCTTAGAGATGTTGTACTGTTAGTTTTAGGCCAAGAGCATTTACGACACGATTAATCGTATCAAAACGTGGTGCTGAATCCTGACGTAGGGCTTTGTAGAGTGCTTCACGCCCAATACCTGCTTCTTTAGCGATTTGAGTCATACCACGAGCTTTAGCAATTATGCCAAGAGCATGAGCCAATTCAGCTGGATCATTTTCTTCAAGAACTATATTTAAATACATTACAATGTCTTCTTCAGTTTTGAGAGACTCAGCCATATCAAAACTTGGCAAATCAGCGACTTTAACCATTTTAATTCTCCAATATCTTTGATAATTTGACTGCACGATCAATATCTTGTTGTTGTGTAGATTTATCTCCACCACCAAGCATAACAATCACAACATCACCGTGTTTAATATAGTACATTCTCCAACCTGAACCAAAGAACTCTCTCATTTCCCAAACACCATCTTGAAGATATTTGGTATCTCCCCAATTACCACGCTGAACCTTATCCAATCTACGGTTTAAGCGAATCCGAGTCATATTGTCTTTAATTCCATCTAGCCATTCATCAAATTCAGGCAGACGTTTAACTTCAATCATTAAGCTTCCTCTTGCTCTCGATTAATTGTATTCGATCGAATACAAAACGCAAGTAATTTATTTCCTAATGATCTAATAAATTCAAGAACTTCGTATAATTGGTCATTATGTTAAGTCGGTTATATTTAAAATCGATAGGCAGTTTTATATGTATGTTAATGAGTAATAGTTAACCCTATAAGTTCTATTTCTGATTATTGATACGCGATCTTTGAGTTAAAATATTTCCATTATCATAATTTCTAATTATTATTAGATCATTAGGACTCATAGAAAACTGAATATCAAAAGGAAGTCCTAAGTTATATTTAGAGAAATCATCAACAGCCTCATTGTAAAAAACACTGTTGATAAATATAAGATCTCTCCTAATATAGGCTTATTAGCATTTTCAGAAAAATGATTCATCAGTAAAATAAAGCTTAAACCTTTAGAATGGTGTTCTATATAAAAAGCCATCAAATGCAATAATATATCCATAATTCTTTTGAAAATATTTATGCAGTCGTTATAACGAAAATGGCATCACAAGGTTCTGGCAATCGTATGGCGGAAATAATTAAAAAAATAAACGTTTCATGTATATATTAATTCAGTACTTATTGGTTAAAAATAACCGCTAATGAAAAGACTTTGTCGTGTTGAGATTGCTAATTATACTTAAATATAAAATTATAGGAGTACCAATGCGAATTGCAACTGTAGCAAACATTGAAGAAGCTATTGATTTAGCTGAAGATTTTAAGAGACAGGGAAAGTATAATTGGTTCCGTGGTCAAGAGTGCACTGATTGGTTACCCTCTTCATCGTTGGAACGAAAATTAAGGGGGGGTTCAAATATTGAAGAACTTAATGAAGAAGTTATTCGATTTCTTCATTGGGCGAATCGTATACCTGAACTAGCATATCTAAATGATCCCTCGAACGAGCACGCTCTGTATGCAATACTTCAGCATTACGGATATCCGACTTCATACATTGACTTCACCACTGAACCAAGTGTTGCTGGTTTTTTTGCATCAGATACAAATAAGAATCCTGTGCGAGGTACAGTTTCAGCGATTTTCTGTCTTAATACAAAGGATCTTGTTAAATTCTATGAAGAAAATTTAAATTTTTTTAATAAACATATGGGTGAAAATCTAAAAGTTGAGCCAGTGACTGTTGATGTAAGTAACCTGTGGCGACTACAAGCTCAACATGGTCACTTTCTCAATACAAACCATCCTTGGTACGAAATATATAGTGTTGATAAAATTGAATTTCCATGGACTGGGCCTGCTGCTTATCCTCAGCGAGATCAAATTTACCCACCGCAAAAGAGTCATCTTGAACATCTCCTTGACGAATTTCAATGTTTGGAGCGTAGGAGGAAAGGAAAGCTAAATATGGATGAATTAATTAAAAAAAGTGTAAATATTGTTGAAATACCGTACTTAAGCAATTCTCTAAGATATGAAGAATCAAATTTTTCTGTAATACCTACATTACTCAATAGTTGGGGGGGAAAAACTCTTTCTAATTGGTTCATCGAGCGAAGAGAACAATTTCATATAGTGACAGGAAAGGCTTTTGATATAAAGGTCAGGTATATGTCTGGTGCACCTGCGCCCCATTTACAGATTAAAAATGCATTTCGTAGTGCATTGTTGGGGAATTCTGATTTACGTACTTACGCTGTAAATTGGAAAATCATTGGACTTGAAAAACAACTAGACTACGAACGGTATCTTAAAGCTATTCAATCTGCATGGAATGGCATGCGTAATTTACCCTACCATGACGATGATATCGCTATAGCAATGGAGGCCATTACACAATTGTTCCTAATTGGAAATTGTAATTCACCACTTGGGCCGATTATGAGTGATGCTTTCTCAAAATGGGTGTCTGATGCCCATGAAGTAGAGTTTGGTAGTGATGAAGTAAATACTATTTCTCGAGCTTATTGCAGCAGTAACTTTCTTATGCAATGCCTTGATTCAAGATGGAAAAAGACTTGTAAAGATCAAGAAATAGTCTCATCAGCTTTTAAAGCGCTAGACGCTTGCTCTAAGCCAAATTATATATTCGATTTTGATAAATTTGTGAAACTATTTGCACACCAAATAATCCCAGCCCAACTTGCAAGCGGGCGACCTCTTATCTTATTTAATCCAGCTAGATTAGACTTTTTTGGTAATCCATAAATGGAAAACAACTGTTAATTTTGAAATTAGTTTGATTAGGTAATCATAAAGAATTGTCTATTTGGTTTACCTAATTTTCAACATGAAATTATAATATCGTATAAGAAATTTTGTATTAATTTTTGGAAATCAAAATCCCAATACAAAATTGGGATTTTGATTATTACTTAGTAAATAGTTAAGGGTTAGAGCCATGTCTACTTGGCAAACTTAATTGATATCGAATCATGTCGCCAATGATAGGGAAAATATCATTGTGTTTTGAGCCAAAGCGCATTAATCCTGCATTAAATCCACCAATATCGCGGTTACCAGTTTCTTCACTAGGAAGATATGATTTTAAACCAGGAAACATTGTCTCTCGATTTGATTCAGGCATTTCATAATATTGCCAAATGGGATTCTTGTGTGAAAAATCTAAATTACTGATGCCGTCTAACAGAGTGTAATAAAGAGAATTTGCATTTTCAGGCAATTTTTTAGAGAAATTAAAGTCAAATACCAGTTTAGCTAAAGCCTTTAATACCACAGGTTGCATTGCAATTGTCTTTTCTTTAGCTTGCTTCTCACCAAAACCATCAATTGCCTTAACACTTTCCCAAAACTGTTTGGCAACATTAAATTTGTCTTTCACTTCTGGAGTAGCTGTAGAAATATTGGTTTTATTCAACAGTAAGATAGCGTTAATAGCAGACATGTCTTTTAGTAGAATACTTCCATCATCCTTTGACCAATCTTTTTGCTCAACATCAGATACTTGAATACCTAACTGATCTATTAATTCTTCTTTGATAAATAAATTAATAGGATTTGAGCTATCAAATTTTAAAGCTAAGTTTCTATCTACTTTTTTACCTAGATTATTTAAATCATGGAAAAGTTGACGTTCTTCGTCTCCATTCAATCCTAAATGAACCTCAACTGATACTGTACAGAATGTTTTAGTCGATTCTAAAACAGTTTGCCAGGCTTGGATCTCTTCAGATGTAATATCAAAATGACCATCTAACGGTGTATATAATGATTTCTTTTTTGGGTAAATATGGTGTCTTAGGACTGATTCTATAAATTCAAATACTAAGCGCATAGCTTCTCTACGATGCTGACCATCGATTACCCATAGCAGATTATTTTGAGCCAAGTAAACTTTAAAACAAGCCGTTGAAGAATCTTCTTTTGATAAAACTCGAACGGCTCTTAACTTACCACCGCGATGACCGATATCACGTATATTCACTACAATTGGCTGTAGAGACAAATAAGGTTGTCGGCCAAGATCCTCTTGAATATCAAGTAAAGCAGGAACAATAGGTGCCTTTCTAGCTTTTTTAAAGTTAATAGCAGATGAAATTAAGCCTTTCAAAATATATAAAGCAAGTTTATTTGCATGAACTTGATCTAGTTTACGCTGAGTGACTTCTATGCCTTCACGATATTGTTCGTTGGCTACTTCTGAAATTTTAAAAAATTCTTTCATCGGAACTTGTAGAAGAAAAACACGCTCTCCTAAGTTATTCCCAACAAATACATTGTAATCCTGTTCACTGCTACTCCCATTATCTAGTAGATCATCTAAAGATCCAGTTAGTGGGTGAGGTAGGTTGTCTTCTAGTTCTAAATTCATATTTAATATCCAGGTATTTATATATATCTCAAAATATACATAAATAAATACCACAAGTAAACAACCTGGATAATAAATATTTAATTTATTTTTTATCCAGGTTTTTAAATAATAAATCCAGGATATTTAAGTTTTATGGATAGAGAATCAATAATTTCCTAATATGTTGGATAATCAGTAAAAGTTTAAATAAAAAAGCCAAACATTAGTGTCTGGCTTTTCGTTTAAAATGAGTTCTACCTGATCTTGCTTATCCAGGTTTATGTATTAGAATATTTTTAGCCTAACTTGTGCGTATAAAATTATTAAGCTTTCCTACAATTAACATAATACGACTTATACGAAATAAAAATGGAGCATAAAGCTCCATTTTCAAATTGCTAAACGCAAGTTTAAAGCTTTAACTACTTTGATCACTGTATCAAAGCTAGGGTTTACCTCACCTGAAAGGGCCTTATAAAGACTCTCTCTACCTAATCCTGTATCCTTTGATAATTGAGACATACCTTTAGCTTTTGCAATATTACCTAATGCTTTTGCAATAAATGCAGCATCTCCATTAGACTCTTCAATACAAGCTTGTAAATAAGCTTGCATATCATCTTCTGTTCTAAGGTGTTCAGCACTATCCCATTTTCGAAGTTTAAGAGCCATTTACAACTCCTCCTCTAATTCTTTTGCTAATTGAAGAGCAAGTTTTATATCTTTACTTTGAGTGGATTTATCTCCACCAGCGAGTAAAACAATGATTCTTTGCCCTTGTTTGCAGTAATAAACTCTATAACCAGGTCCAAAAAAGAAACGTAACTCGGAAACACCTTCACCGACAGGTTCAGTATCTCCAAAATTTCCATCTTCAACTCGGTCAATCCTGACTTGTATTCGTCTTTTTGCTTGTTGGTCTTTTAATTTATCAAACCATTCATCAAAGACTTCAGTGGTATATATTGAGTACATTTATTAAAAGTATCCTATAAGATACAAACAAGCAAGAGATTTACTTTTATTTCAAAATTAACATTCAAATTTCGTATAACTTACCATTATGTTAAACGGGGTTATTTTCAAATAAATTATGAATAACATTGAGTACTGTTTGTGGCGATTCTAGCGGTATAGAATGAGCAACTTTAGCTAATAAAATATGTTGTGCATTTGGAATCAGCTTAACTATCTCCTCCCCTAGTTCTGATGGTGTGGCTTTGTCTAATTCACCAGATAGTACAATTGTTTTTGCCTTAATTTTTGAAAGATTTTCTGTAATATCTGAACGATCTACAGCCGATTTTATTGCCTTAGCTAAATTATACGGATTATGATCCATCATTCTCGTTAATTCGGTAGTTGCTTCATTACTATGGTTTTCTAACCATTGATCTGTCAGCTTTAACCTCTGAATATCCTTAAAAAGTTCTAATCTATTAGATGGATTAGAAAGTAAAAATTTTTCTCGTTCAGCCCAAATTGAAATACGATCATTATATTCTCTCCGAGCAGAAGTGTTTATTAATACAAGGTTCTCTATCATTTCTGGGTATTTTGAAGCAATCCTCATTGCAATCATCGCTCCTTGACTATGTCCTACAAGCATAGCTTTCTCTATACAATACTCTTTCATCCAAATAACAAGATCTTCTGCAATAACATCTAAATCCATTTGGTCACGCCATCCACTTTTAGCATGCCCAGGCATATCAAATGAAATACAGCGATTATGTGGAAGGTTTTCAGTAATATTTTCCCAAAAATTCCGATCTAAAAACAAACCATGTAAAAAAATAATAGGAGTACCATTTCCAATATCATCCCATTCATAGGATGTTTGATTAATTGTTATTCTTCGGCTATAACTAGACTGTCTATGTACTTCTGATAATAAGAGAGAATCTTCAAATATTTGATAATGAGTAATTTTATTATTTTCTATTATAAATTTAATTATATAGTCACTATCAACAATCATATTTGTTTTTAGAACTAAATGCCTAAATCGTCCAATAACTAAAACCGTATTATCTGCGCTAATTAACTTATTGATAGCGAATTGTAGAGGCTGAAATGCTTTAGGAAAATTTTCTAACCATTTTTTTATAGCTATGTGTCCTTGTATGATTCCGACTGTTTTAACTATTGGATCTCCATCTATATGCCATATGGCTTGTGGATGAATATATTCTAATGCCTTTTGAATATCACTCTGAGAAAAAGCAGACAAATACAGACGCACAATATTTATTTCAGCAGAGCTTTTATCTGCATTTATAAAAGTATTCATAGGAAGCCTTAAATTTTGATGAGTTTTAATATTAAGGCTTCATTTTTTATGCATAAATGGATCAAAATAATTTACTATTTTCCAAAAATGGAAAGATTATATGAATTGGGATGATCTTCGATTTTTTACAGCAGTCGTTCAATATCAAAACTTAAGTAGAGCATCAAAAGAACTATGTGTTAGTCCACAGACTGTATCTAGAAAAATCACAGCTTTAGAAACTAAATTGGGAACAGCTTTATTTATAAGACATCCTAGAGGCTACAAACCGACAATAGATGCTATGAGCCTCATTGATGAAGTTAAAAATGCTGAAAAAACCCTGACGACCCTGCAAAATAATTTTATTAATAAATCTAAAAATTTTAGTGGAGTAGTACGTATTGCTACACCTGAATTAATTGCTACAGAAATATTATTACCATCGTTTAAACAATTTTTAGATAGACATCCCGAAATTGATATTGAATTAATTGTAGGGGTTAGTTCTATTGGGATCGCAGAAGGAGAAGCTGACATCGCTTTGAGATTGGTTCGGCCTGAACGGGGTGCTTTAACAATAAAAAAAGTAGGTATTATGTCTAGTAGTCTATATGCAATGTCTTCGGATATGAATGATTTAACTAAATCAAAATTAGTGGGATGGAGTTCAAATATTGATTTACCTTCCTCAAAATGGCTTAAAAAAATTACAGGAAGGGAGCCTAATTTAAAGTTTAATAACTTAGCGACTCAAAAAGCAGCTATTCAATCAGGGCTCGGGGTAGGAATCCTTCCATGTTTTGTAGCAGAAGGGTTAAAACAAATCAAACAACCTTATTTATTAGAAGAATCATTGTGGTTGGTCACGCATGCATCGAATATATCAACTCCAAGAATTAGGCTAGTTTATGATGAAATAACAGACATAATTGTTAAAAATAGCTCTAAATTAAATGGAAATTATTAATATTTTCTAAAATTAACATGATACAGCTTATACGAAACTAAAATGGAGCATCATGCTCCATTTTTAAATTAGACTTGGATTAGTATCTAATATACGAATCAATGTAGCTGCAGGCCCTGTTGGATAACGCCTTCCTTGTTCCCAATTTTGTAGGGTACGAGGACTAATATGTAAGCGTGCAGCGAATTCATTTTGGCTTAAACCAGTTTTTTCACGTACTTCTTTAATATCAGGCAAATTGAGCTCATTAACTCGACTTGCTTTAATCTCTTTACGTTTAATCGCTCCAGCTTCTTTTATTGAAGCAACTAAGTCATCAAATAAATTATTTTCCATCAAATTGCTCCTTCACGAGTTGGCGTAAAACAGCTGTTTCCTTATCTGTTAAATTATCTTTCACTGATTTTGGATAAGCTACTAGAAAAAAGATTTGACTGTCTTCAGTAACCCAATAATAGATTACTCGTATGCCACCACTTTTTCCTTTATTACCTTGGGCACAACGTGCCTTACGAATACCACCGCCATTCTTGATCAAATCACCTTTATCAGGCTGAATTAAAAGATCTTGTTGAAATTTTCGGTATTCGTCATCAGATAAAAGACTCTTAATCTGCTTAGTAAAAATACTAGTTTCGATGAATAACATAGAATCAATATACGTCAATGGCGTATATTGATTCTATCACTTTGTCTGATTAAAAACGATACGAAATAGATGTTATTTCTCATAAGAGATCATTATGTTAAATAAGCAGGTTATAAAGTATTAACTATTTTATCTAAATATTTTTTTGTCTGTACTCCAACAAAGCTCCGTCCTGAATTATCTCCAGCAATCCATTCATCTACTGAAAATAAATCAAAAATACCGACTTTTAGTAAAGTAGGAATTGCTAATATTAGTTCATCTTCAACACTTCCTCTCTCACCAGCGTTGTAAAGTTGAATATTATGTAACATAGTTGCAACTGTTCCTGTCTGAACAGTGCTTCCATCTTTTAATTTTACAGAGGGAAGGTTTTGACCATCTTCTATTACCTTCTGATTGATTTTAGCCAGTTGTTCACTACCTTTGATCTTAGTCATATATCCAAGTTCTATCTGTTACTTTTGAGCAGATACTATAAATATTTCAAATGGTGAGTAACAACAAAAATTTCTTATAAGTGTATTATGTTAAGTAAAAGGTGTCTAAGATCAATAAGTAAAAAATATATAAAGCATACTTCAGGATCTCAAAATTATGAAAAATAATGGTATTAGAACAGTACTTTAAATAAATATATTAGTGCTTATTTAAATTAAAAATAGGAGCTATTAGCGCACATTTCGTTTAATTCCATTATGTTAAGTCATGGCTTGGACTCATTCAAAATTAGCTCTTTAATCTTAATTGCTTTCTCAAAATGATCTAACTTATGTTTTATGATCCACCAAGTAGCAGCTTCCATTAATAGTTCGGGATTATCATTCTTATTTTTAAAAAAAGCATAAAAAGATAAACCTACGGTAGCTCCTTTTTTATTGATTTTTTCATCACATCCACTAATAAATAACTCCTTTAGTTCTTGTCTCATACGATGCCGCTCGAAAGTTTTGTATAATGGATCATTATGTTAAGTGGTGATATCTTTATAGATCCTTACTGAAAAAAACTACATCCATATTTAAAAAATTAGAATTAAAGGTTTTGATAAATCCTAATTTTTTTAGAAGGTTATGAGCTGGCACATTTTTTTCTTCAGAAAAAGCTATTACATTTTTAAAATTTCTATTTTTCATATCTTTTAGCAATCTTGAAGCTACTTCAACGACATATCCATGTCCTCGTTCGTTTTTGACCAATCTAAAACCTAATTCTGCTTCATCTGTCTCATCTATAGTACATATTTCAAAGCCACAGTAACCCACAATCTTATTGGTGTTTTTCGAGATAATAGCTAACTTTCCAAACCCATATCTTTCATAATGTCCTAAGATTTCATAAAAACGATTTATTGCATCTTCAACATCCAATGTTCCGTTAGGTGAAAAAGCCATGAAGTCTTTATCTTGAAGTAGGGTGATTGCTTCATTTAAGTCCTCTTCAGCAAATGGTCTTAATAATAAATTTTCCGTTTCAAAGATAGTCATCTTTCAATTTACCTAAAACTAATATAATACGCCTTATGTGAAATGCTTTTTTTATTGAAAAATACCATTATACATCTAATTAGTAAGGCATATTCCACGTTTTTTATTAGGTCAATTAAATAAACGAGATGCTTAGTCTTTTTCTTTTTGGCGTTCATCCAGCTCCTTTTTCAGCGCTTTTTTATCCTGGTACGATGCGATCAGCAGTGGAACTACAATAATTCCAAGGGCAATGTATTTCAGTTTTGGCATAATTTCTCTCCATTTATTGCTTAATTATTATCGAATACTGCATTCAACACACGGCCAAACAAACTACGTTTTTTGTGTTTTGGTATTACTACATTTTGCAACGTGGCATGCTGTAGCATTTGAGTATGGTATGCCGCAGTTTCTTGCTGTAAAACTGCCACATTTTCTGCAATATTTAATTCATTATTCTTTTTATTATCATTATTTTGCTGTGTTTTATCATACTGTGGCATATGGATGTCGCATGCTGTAGCATCTTGTTGTGGTACTGCTGTGGTAGGTGCAACACTTTTCAGCTCAATGAGTGCTTGCATACGGTCAATTTGATGCATTAACCGTTCTTCACGTTCTTGGTATTTTTTGACTTCATTTTCTAAATGAGCAATAAGTTTTTTTGTAGATTCATTACCTTCTTGCTTAGATGATTCAATTTTTTGAGGCATTTTCTCAGGTTCCCCAAAGCATCGGATGACCTCTGCTAGATCGAATTGTCCATCACTGGAGCGTGATAAACGTCCATTACGTACAGCTCTATAAATGGTTGATCTATCCATATGAAATTTTTTAGACACTTCACTTAGTGATAATTTAGCCATTTATGGTGTCCTTTTTCTTTGATGGCATATATCCCACTTTTTTAGGTATGGGTATAGTTCTTTTATTCGGTCAGGATCTTGCAGCATCTCAGCAATACGAAGAGCAAATTGCGGATAGCTTTCAGTTCCCTCGGAATAACGACCCATTTCAGGAAGTTTAGAAAGTTTATTTGCAAACATATGGCGTTGTGCATCAGTCATCTTTGTAAAGAAATCTAATACATTAGGATCTCTATCTACTAGAGGTAGAGAGTCCTTTTTTTTCTGTTTAAAGCCGAAAGAAAAGCCAGATATTGAACGCCCCCGTTTATGCTGCTCATAAGTTACACAAATATCTGTATGTTTGTTTATTTGTATAATTGAAAGTTCTAGCACACGTTCTTTTAAGTGAGCCATCCGTAAATACTCATTATCAAGAACACCTAATTTTTTTCTGAACTCTTGTAATTCGATAATTGGTGTTTTACCAGCACTTCGCCATTGAATTAAAAGTTCATATAAACGAATAGCATAAGCACTACTAAGGCTACTGACTTGTTGTAGTTCATATTTAGTAAATTGTTCTTCTAATCTAGTAATGAATGGAACGACAGCTGGAGCAAATATTAGGTCTACAGTCGCTTCATTGTCGTTATAAGCAATTTGAGAAACCCAGCGACTCATAACATTTCTGGTATTCCCATTAGCCTTTTTTTCTTGATAACTAAACTGACGTGCAAAAAGATCTTTACAGGCCTCCTTAAGAGCTTGATAGGCAGTATTGCGGTGTACACCAAATTGATTGATATAACTATCGGCATGAACCTCTAATGGATCATTTGCATTAATGCCTCTACCACTTTCACGTGCTTCAACAATCGCTAACAGTATTAAACGTTGTTCTACCAAATCCAAATTATAGCTAGCATTAATTAAGGCATTATCTTTTACAACTAAATCTCTCATAACCACTAACTTTTTTATTATTCATAAGTACACGTTATTATTATTTGTGTACTTATGCAAGGTAAACGTGGACATATTGCAAGGTAAACGTGGACATATTGCAAGGTAAACGTGGACATATTGCAAGGTAAACGTGGACATATAACCTTTGAAACTCTTATAAATAAAGGCTTGTAGTCTTTATAAAAGCATTTAAAAACTTAAAAAGTAATTAAAAACTTAAAAAGGAAAATTATCCTTGCTTTTCAGTTTGCCCATAGAGATTTTTTATTCAATACTGTCCATTTATATTTAATTTTCTGCATATAATTTAGGCTGTGAAATCTAAAAAACTGTTCTAAAAGGATTCAGATTAATTCCTCATCATTTGTCCCAGGATCAAATTCAAATTTCTCAGATCTCTTTTGTAATATTTCAAGATTTCTTTCAGCATTCGTTTTTTTTTGACTATGACTAGGATCAGTATTTAACTTCACGGATTTTTCTATTTTGTTTGAATATAACTTTTTTTGACTGATTTCCATTTTATTCAAGTTTCTTAAAAGTGAACTATAAGAAATATTGTTAGCTAGCTCAGGTAGATTAGCGTGGATTTCCTTAATTGTATAACCGTCCTCTAACTGTTGCTCTATTTGTGGTAATACAGAAATGATAAATTTCTTTACGCCATGTCTAGTAACCATAATAATTTCCTTTTATGCAATTAAAAGCGTTCATAGTATTCTATAAGAAATTATTTGCAGTTATAAGCTTTTAAGTACAATTATAAAAATTTAAAAGCTTTTAATCTTTTTTATGTGCGATTATATACGACTAAGTGCGAAACATAATGAGGGTTAAACAGGCAAGATGTGTAATGTTATATAACATGGCAAGCCTTAGTTATCTAAATGACCATACTTATTCGCATTTCATGCTCAACGTATCATTTTGTCCTGCGGAGCTTTTGACATAGTCAAAATATACTAAAAACAGAATTAGCGGTTTATTTGCTGAGCTTGATAATTCAAAAAATTTTAACGAGTATAGGCAAAAAGTGCCAAACCTGCTCATAAATTAGCCAACATATTTCCATGCTGGCTATTTTATGGTTTTTTAGATTATGTAAAGTGGTTAAACTGTTGAAATAAAAAGAAAAGAAAGATAAGACTTCGCATAACGTGCATTATGTTAAGTA